>NZ_JYLF01000032.1 GCF_001043055.1 Pseudomonas weihenstephanensis | reverse complement strand
CGGGACTTCGCGCTGTACGACGTAATTCATAACAGCCCCAATGAAGACATGACGGCGTTCCAGTTCTGGCAGGCGGTCGTGGCCTCAATGCTGTTGCAGGGCAATGCCTACTGCGAGATTCACCGGGCGCGCGGGCGGGTGATCGCTCTGGACTTTCTGCTGCCCAGTCGGGTCAAACTGGAACTCGACGACGATGGCCGCCTGCAATACTGGTACACCCCGCGCAAAGGGCCACGGCGAGAGATTGCACGCCAGGACATGCTGCATATCCCGGCCTTTTCCCTCGATGGACGGGTCGGCATGTCGGCCATTCGCTACGGTGCCAATGTCTTCGGCTCCGCGATGTCGGCGGATGATGCCGCGAACAGCACGTTCAAAAACGGTCTGCTGCCTTCGGTTGCTTTCAAGGTCGACCGGATACTGCGCCCTGACCAACGAGCCGAATTCCGCGAATACATCAAAGAGGTGGCAGGCGCACTGAATGCGGGTAAGTCGCCGGTGCTGGAACAGGGCATTACCCCTGAGTCCATCGGCATCGACCCCGTGGATGCGCAACTGCTGGAATCACGCACCTTCAGCATCGAAGAGATTTGCCGCTGGTTTGGCGTGCCGCCGTGGATGGTGGGCAAAACCG
>NZ_JYLF01000031.1 GCF_001043055.1 Pseudomonas weihenstephanensis | reverse complement strand
CGGGACTTCGCGCTGTACGACGTAATTCATAACAGCCCCAATGAAGACATGACGGCGTTCCAGTTCTGGCAGGCGGTCGTGGCCTCAATGCTGTTGCAGGGCAATGCCTACTGCGAGATTCACCGGGTGCGCGGGCGGGTGATCGCTCTGGACTTTCTGCTGCCCAGTCGGGTCAAGCTGGAACTCGACGACGATGGCCGCCTGCAATACTGGTACACCCCGCGCAAAGGGCCACGGCGAGAGATTGCACGTCAGGACATGCTGCATATTCCGGCCTTTTCCCTCGATGGACGGGTCGGCATGTCGGCCATTCGCTACGGTGCCAATGTATTCGGCTCCGCGATGTCGGCCGATGATGCCGCGAACAGCACATTCAAAAACGGTCTGCTGCCTTCGGTTGCTTTCAAGGTCGACCGGATACTGCGCCCTGACCAACGAGCCGAATTTCGCGAATACATCAAAGAGGTGGCAGGCGCGCTGAATGCGGGTAAGTCGCCGGTGCTGGAGCAGGGCATTACCCCTGAGTCCATCGGCATCGACCCCGTGGATGCGCAACTGCTGGAATCACGCACCTTCAGCATCGAAGAGATTTGCCGCTGGTTTGGCGTGCCGCCGTGGATGGTGGGCAAAACCG
>NZ_JYLF01000030.1 GCF_001043055.1 Pseudomonas weihenstephanensis | reverse complement strand
AAGGCATGGCCAACAGCGCCACGCAGCACCTGCTGCCCGACGACATCAAGCAGTCGGTCCTGACCCACACCGCTCAACTGCGGGCCATGGGGCCAGAGCTGCGCACGCAACTGAACAAACTCACCGCTCAAGACGTTGAATACTCGATTGGCTGGCTGCTGCTGATCCTGTCCAGCGCGAGTGCTTTGTGGCGCAAACGCAATGCTCCCGGTCAAGGCACAAGTGTTAAACCTAAGGAGACCAACCAAGCCAAAAAAACGGCGGCTGAGGGTGAGGTTGAAGCCAGCCAAAAACAAGTGCCTGCGACCCAGGCAGCTAACCCACAAAAGAACTGTGCTTGCGCCCATACACCTCACAGCATCAATTTCGCGCTGGGCGCCGAATCCCTCAGTCATACCGACTTCAACTTGCCGGGCGCCTTCGCGATTGACTGGACACGCACCTACTGTTCACGCCTGAGTGCCTACGACAACGGCGTGCTCGGCGCCCGTTGGATCAACGAATTCACCACCCGTTTTGACCTGCACGACAAGGGTCTGGTGTTCCACGACGCGGATGGGCGCGACCACAAGTACCCCCTGAAACCCGTCGGCGAAGCGCACTACGACGCCATCGAAAACCTGACGCTGGTCCGCGTCACTGACAACTCCTTACTCCTCTGCCGAGGCTTCGAACGCAGGGAAACCTACGTTCGCCACGGCGA
>NZ_JYLF01000029.1 GCF_001043055.1 Pseudomonas weihenstephanensis | reverse complement strand
AAGGCATGGCCAACAGCGCCACGCAGCACCTGCTGCCCGACGACATCAAGCAGTCGGTCCTGACCCACACCGCTCAACTGCGGGCCATGGGGCCAGAGCTGCGCACGCAACTGAACAAACTCACCGCCGAAGACGTTGAATACTCGATTGGCTGGCTGCTGCTTATATTGTCCAGCGCGAGTGCTTTGTGGCGTAAACGCAATCCCTCCGGGCAAGGCACAAGTGTTAAACCCAAGGAGACCAACCAGGCTAAGAAAACGGCGGCTGAGGGTGAGGTTGAATCTATAGAGAAACAGGCTGTTGCCGAAGGCACTCCGAACTGTAAGAAAAACGTTGTCTGTCCGATCACAGGCAACAGTATTAGCTTTGCTGTGGGATCAGAGACATTCAGTCATACCGATTTCAGCTTGCCCGGCCCCTTTCCCATCAACTGGACGCGCACTTACTACTCACGGCTGGCGTCATACGATCATGGAAGTCTGGGCGCCCGCTGGATCAACGAATTCACCACCCGTTTTGACCTGCACGACAAGGGTCTGGTGTTTCACGACGCGGATGGGCGCGACCACAAGTACACCCTGAAACCCGTCGGCGAAGCGCACTACGACGCCATCGAAAACCTGACGCTGGTCCGCGTCACTGACAACTCCTTACTCCTCTGCCGAGGCTTCGAACGCAGGGAAACCTACGTTCGCCACGGCGA
>NZ_JYLF01000028.1 GCF_001043055.1 Pseudomonas weihenstephanensis | reverse complement strand
TCGACGATGCTGATTTTGATCGTGCCGGTGGTGGTGTTGCCCAGTGCGTCGGTGGCTTGGTAGGTGAAACTTTCTTGGCCATCAATCACATTGGCGCCGTTATCGGCACCCGGTGTGGTTTTTGGCGCCGAGGTCAGGGTGTAAGTGTATTGGCCGTTGGCGTCCAGATGAATTTGGCCGTAGGCACCCGTGGTGCTGCCGAGCAAGGCAAACGTCACAGCACCCGAACCGCCCGAGGTGTTGGCGGTCAGGTTGCCAGTGACGGTTTCAGCGGTTGACGCTGGCGTACTGCCCGTCACCGTGCCCTGCGCCAGATCGGCGCCATCCTTGACCAAATCCAGTGCATTTTCGAACACGGTGGCCTGCGCATCGCTGACCACTTTCAAACCGCTGTCAGTCAGGGTGAAGGTCACCGTGGCGGTGCTTTGGTCACCGTCGCCGTCGCGGATGGTGTAGGTAAAGGTGTCAGTGGCGGTCGGCGTCGTCACCAGATTCGGTGTGCCTTTGTACACCGCCGTGCCATCCGCCGAGATGGTCAGCGTGCCGTAGGTGCCGTTGATCACCGTGCTACCGCCGCTGGTGACGGTGACTGCTGCGTTGCTGCCTGCTTTGATGGCGACCACTGCACCGCCAACTGCTCCGCCGTCTGCACCAAGAATGTCGTTGGTCAGTACGTTGAGGGTCGAGGTGCCGCCTTCGATCAGGGTGCCGGTGTCGTTGGTGGCCTGCGGCACATCATCGACGATGCTGATTTTGATCGTGCCGGTGGTGGTGTTGCCCAGTGCGTCGGTGGC
>NZ_JYLF01000002.1 GCF_001043055.1 Pseudomonas weihenstephanensis | reverse complement strand
CTCTTCAGTTCAAACATCTTTGGGTTTTGAGAAAACCCTAAACTTGGCTCAGCAATCGTTGGTTACATCTTTGATTTCTCGCGGAGTAACTTGTGATGCTGATAATCTTTTTGACTATCAGTCTGACCCCACAAGCACCCACACGAATTGCTTGATTCAGTTGTTAAAGAGCGGTTGGTTAAGCTTTCGCTCAACCGAGGCGCGCATTCTACAGCAGCCTCTGTTGCTGTCAAGCGGTTATTTCAGAAGATTTCAAAGTTTCCCTTGTAACTTCAACCACTTGCGCTTTCGATCTCTCGTTAGCGGGAGGCGAATTCTACAGCGTTACACGCTGCTGTCAACACCTCATTTCCTGCTTCGATGATTTGAAGCTAGCACCGCCGAAAACCGTCCAACTCATTGATAATCAAGGAGTTTTCCGCTTCGACTACCCCGGAAGTGGGGCGAATTATAGGGCGTTTTAAATCTGAGTCAAGGACTAGTAATAGCCAGGACGAAATACGTACGTTTTAACGCATCCACCCCACAGAATCTGCGCACTATATTGCACACCCATTGGTAGTTCAGCATGATACTCGGCTACCGCCCTCTCTACGCACCCAGGCTCACTCAGAAATGACAAAGCAATCTTCTAGCCTTGCTACGACTCTATTCCCTGTCGGGTTACTTCTTATTGCAATGGCATCCATACAATCCGGTGCGTCCCTCGCCAAGAGTATGTTTCCCATTGTGGGCGCCCAAGGGACAACCACGCTGCGCCTCATATTTGCCAGCGTGATCATGCTGCTTATATTGCGCCCCTGGAGGGCCAAGCTGTCCGCAAAGTCCCTACGCACCGTGGTCATTTACGGCATTGCGTTGGGAGGGATGAATTTTCTCTTCTATATGTCACTGCGCAGCGTTCCACTAGGAATTGCGGTCGCGCTTGAATTCACCGGCCCTCTAGCAGTTGCCATTTACGCGTCGCGAAGAGCAATCGACTTTGTCTGGATCGGCCTGGCCATCACCGGACTATTGCTACTTATCCCTACCGGGGGCAGCAGCGAAGGGATTGATTTGGTGGGCGCAGGATATGCTCTTGGTGCCGGCGTTTGTTGGGCGCTGTACATTCTATTCGGACAGAAAGCAGGCGCGGACAACGGCGTCCAGACCGCCGCCCTAGGCGTAATGATTGCTGCGTTGTTCATTGCACCTATTGGCATTGTTCATGCCGGCGCAACACTCCTAACCCCCAGCCTGATCCCGCTAGCC
This sequence comes from Pseudomonas weihenstephanensis, assembly GCF_001043055.1. Taxonomy (GTDB): domain Bacteria; phylum Pseudomonadota; class Gammaproteobacteria; order Pseudomonadales; family Pseudomonadaceae; genus Aquipseudomonas; species Aquipseudomonas weihenstephanensis. The sequence goes on along the minus strand of NZ_JYLF01000002.1, from coordinate 744,661 downwards.
ATTGGCGTTGCCGTGTTATCTACCGCCCTGCCCTACACGCTGGAGATGATTGCTCTCACTCGCATGCCAACCCGTACGTTCGGTACGCTCATGAGCATCGAACCGGCCTTTGGCGCCCTTTCGGGGTTGCTGTTCCTCAATGAGGTGCTGTCGCTTGCACAATGGATGGCCATCTTGTGCATCATCATGGCTTCAGTGGGCGCTACATTAACAATGCGCGGCCATATAACGCCTTCAGCCAAGGCCGACTAGCATCACAATTGATACAAGCTCTAGTAATTGACTCTCATTTAGGAGATGTTTACTCCCGGTGAAAGTCACAGGGGGGGGGGGGCAATTCCGGATAGGGATATCTATAAATAGCCACAGCCAACGGCAGTTTGGTACCCACATCCCGCAAATCCGACGCTAACGCTTAAGGACAGGAATGAAACGCTTTTTGATAGCTTTAGCAGCACTGGCTTTAGCAGGCTGCGCAGCAACCTCTGAAACCTCTGTAAAACATGGTAAACGAGGTTTACACATCAACTGCTCCGGACTGTCTTCGTCGTGGGACAAATGTTATGCAGAAGCAGCAAGGTCCTGCGGGGACAAAGGGTATCGCACGATCGCCAAGTCAGGTGATTCTGCCGAAGAGCCCGGGGATTACCCATTTGGTTTGAACCCTGCCGGCTACACGAGCCGTAGCATGATCGTCCTCTGTAAATAATCATTGTCGACACTCTCAGCCACGCAACCGCTCAAGTCGACTGCGTGGCCCCCTCTCCCTACCCTGTTGCGCCAACAGGTTCAGTTCGTGCTTTCAGCCATTCGAGTGCATACCCGTCAAGCAACGGACCAAGACGCTCACGCACCTCTGCATGATAAGCATCCAGCCACTCAACCTCGTCGCGTGTGAGTAACGATGGCTCCAGACAGCGTGTATCAATAGGACACATCGTCAGCGTTTCAAACTTCAAGAATGTTCCGAACTCCGAACTCCCCGCCTCCCTGTTAAGTACCAGGTTTTCAATCCGGACTCCCCAGCGGCCAGGCTTATATGTGCCAGGCTCAATCGAAGTAATCATCCCTGGCTGCATAGCTGTCTGCGGCGCGGGGGCGGCCTGATAAGCAATGACCTGCGGCCCTTCGTGCACATTTAGAAAGTAACCCACGCCATGCCCCGTTCCGTGCCCGTAATCGACCCCGTCAGCCCAGAGTGGTGCCCGAGCAATCGAGTCCAGCAATGGAGACAAAATGCCTCGAGGGAAATGAGCTTTAGAGAGAGCAATCACACCTTTAAGCACGCGCGTGCAATCCCGCTTTTGCTCATCGCTGACCTTACCCACCGGCACCATGCGCGTGATGTCAGTTGTCCCCCCCAAATACTGTCCACCGGAGTCAACCAGCAAGAGGCCATCGCCCTCAATCAGCGCATGCGCCTGCTCGGTGGCATGGTAATGAGGCATTGCCCCATTCGCATTGAAAGCTGCGATGGTATTGAAACTCAGCGAAACAAAATCGGGGCGGCTAGCTCGCGCAGCCGTTAGGCGCTCATCGATGGTCAGTTCGGTAATACGTTCACGCCCCCAAGCGGATTCCAGCCAGGCAAAGAACTCACAAAGCGCAGCACCGTCCTGCTCCATCGCCTGACGGATATAAAAAGCGTCATCAAGGCTCTTTTGTGATTTAGCCAACGTGGTCGGATTCAAACCTTCAATCAGCTTTACGCCCGCTTTAAGATTGCCGAGCAGCCCGCACGTTACACGTGCAGGATCCACCAGCAAACGGGTCGACTCAGGTAGCGCGAGCAACGCCGACGCGATTTCGTTGTAATCACGAAGTGTCACACCCTCCTTCAATAAAGAGTCCCGCAGCTCAGAACTGACTTTCGTCAGGTCCACGAACAACGTCGCTTGCCTCTCTTGAATCAACGCAAATGAAACGAAAACCGGGTTGAAGGGTACATCCGCTCCCCGCAGATTAAATAACCATGCGATATCGTCGAGAGTGGCAATGAAATGCGCATTGGCTTTGCGCTGCGTGAGTGTTTCGCGCAGTTGAGCCAGCTTTTCAACCCGGCCAACCGTTGCCTGAGGCGCCAAGTGCTCGTACAAAGGCTTGACGGGCAAGGATGGACGCCCCTCCCAAACCAGGTTCAGCAGGTCGATATCCGTGCGTAAAAACGCACCGCGCTCTTTAAGCCGACTTTCCAATGTTCGGGCGGATGCCAGCGCAAAGACAGCGCCGTCAACGGATACGGTCTCGCCCTTAGGGGTCTGCTCCGCCAACCACTCCAGCGGCCCTGGCTGACCCGGCACCAGCTTGACCAGCTCAATAGTGCTGCCAGCCAGCTCTTTGGACGCCTGCTCCCAATAACGGCTATCAGCCCACACACCTGCAAACGTCGGCGTAATAATCAAGGTGCCGACGGACCCGTGAAAACCTGACAACCATTGCCGCCCCTGCCAATACTCCGGCAAGTACTCCGATAGATGGGGGTCGGCTGACGGCACCAGCAACGCATATATACCGTTCTGGCTCATCACCGCTCGGGCACGCGCCAAACGCTGTACCACTCCCCCCTGATTCAACGACTGAGTACTCATCCTTTCTCCTGCTGGTCACGGGTCATTATTATGATTCGCTCATGTTGTATCAGCGTCTAAGGTTGAGCAACCGCCCAAAAAGGAGCCGGTACCGTTGTGGCGACCTGTATCGCTTTGGCCAATGCATCAACATCCTGATTCGACGTAAAACGTCCGAAACTTAAACGGATGGTTCTGCGCGCCTTTTCAGCATCCAGACCTAATGCCAGCAGCACATGGGACGGCGCATTACTGGCCGAATTACAGGCTGAGGTCGCGGAATAGGCGACGGCTGCACTCAACGCTGCGCTGCTGAAGTGCCCCTCACTGAACGTAAGACTTAAGGTATGAGGTACCCGGCTTTTCTGACTGCCATTACATTGCAGCCCGGCAATGCCCGCCAGATGGCCCAACAGGCGCTCACGCAAACTTGATACATGGGCCAGCTCATCACTCAAAGACTGTTTCGCCACAGCAAACGCATGCCCCATGCCCGCAATCTGGTGAGTCGCCAACGTGCCTGAGCGCAGACCGAACTCATGCCCGCCGCCATGCATCTGGGCCTGCAACCGGTCTTGCGCCCTTGGCCCGACATACAACGCGCCAATCCCCTTGGGACCGTAAATTTTATGACCTGAAAAGGACATTAAATCGACTGCCCACTGAGCGACATCGATAGCGAGTTTCCCCGCCCCTTGAGCAGCATCCACATGGAACAGCGCACCGTGTTCACGCACATATTGGCCAATGGCAGGTATGTCATTAACGGTGCCCAACTCATTGTTTACCAGCATCAACGACACCAGCAGCGTGTCTGCACGGAGTGCAGACCGGACTTTATCGGCACTGATAAGGCCATCTGCATCGGGAGCCAGATACGTGACTTCAAAGCCTGACTGCTGCAAAAAACGCGCCGTATCCAGAACTGCCTTGTGCTCGATCTGGCTGGTAATGATGTGCCCGCGTGATTGACCACTCCCAAGGGCGACACCTTTAAGTGCCAGGTTGTTGGACTCGGTGGCACCTGAGGTCCAGACAATATGTTCTGCCTTGGCATTTATAAGTTGCGCCACTTGCTCCCTGGCCAACTCAACAGCAGAGCGGGCCTGCTGACCGTAAGCGTGTGAGCCGGAGGCCGGGTTACCAAAATTACCCTCAAACCCCAGGCAATCAACCATCACCTGAATGACACGAGGATCCACAGGTGTGGTGGCAGCGTAATCGAAATAAAGAGGTCGTTTGTCCATCGTGCAAACCCACAAAACAAGTTCCGACATCAGGCAATGCGTGATAGCAGAAGATTAAGGCCACGCTGAAAGGGATCGCTCAAACTACCCTATCGAGCCCAGTGAAAAAAGAGGTGCCAATAGGAAAGGCCGTAGGAGCCTTCCCAAATTTATGCACTGAGCGACTATGACCTTATAAAGCGCCAGAAACACGGGGAAGCGCAAGTCTTATATGCAATAAGGATATATAAATATGGAATTAGGTTAGTTTACGGAATATAAAAACCCCCTTATAAAGTCGCCTTCGGCTTACCTTTTGTGGGCAGAGCCCTCGTTAGAAGGAGCTGACAATGCAGCTTTTGACGTTACCTGCGACCCCCTCCCTGGCGACTTCCATCCGAGCCACTGCTCAGGTGTTCGAAGACCCCACGTCCAAGGCGCTATTGGCCCACCTCCAGCAAATTGCACCCAGTAATGCCAGCGTGTTGATCATGGGTGAAACGGGGACCGGTAAGGAGTTAGTCGCACGCCATATCCATCAACTCAGCGCTCGCCATCAACAACCCTTTATCGCAGTTAATTGCGGCGCGTTTTCCGAGTCCTTAGTAGAGTCCGAGTTGTTTGGCCATGAAAAAGGCGCGTTTACCGGTGCGCTCAGCGCAAAAGCCGGCTGGTTTGAAGAAGCGGATGGCGGGACATTATTTCTGGACGAAATCGGCGATCTGCCGCTGCCCATCCAGGTGAAACTGTTGCGCGTACTCCAGGAGCAAGAGGTAGTGCGCCTTGGCTCACGTAAAAGTACGCCCATCAACGTGCGCGTCCTGGCGGCCACCAATGTCAATCTGGAACACGCCATTGAAGCGGGACATTTTCGTGAAGATCTGTACTACCGCCTGAACGTCGTCAGCCTTGCACTGCGCCCCTTGCGCGAGCGTGTGGGGGACATTCTGCCGTTGGCGCGACATTTCCTGCACACCTATCGACAACGATTACCCCATGGCCCAACCGCCCTCAGCGGGTGCGCAGAAAACACCCTTAAGCACCACCCGTGGCCAGGCAACATCCGCGAACTGGAAAACGTCATCCACCACAGCCTGCTGCTGTGCCGCAATCAAACCATCACAGTCGAGGACCTGCGTTTGCCACAACCCCGCGCAACGCGCAAAACAACCACCGCGCATGCCCCTCAAGACACAGCCAACGATTTACTGCAGCGCGCCTTTCGCACCCTGTTCGAAGAACACAATGATGGGCTGCATGAAACGGTTGAAGATGCCTTGCTCCGCGCCGCTTATGAGTTCTGTCATCACAACCAGGTGCACACTGCAAAACTGTTAGGCCTGAGTCGCAATGTCACCCGTACGCGCCTGATCAAGCTGGGCGCACTGACAGTGACTACCCGTCGCCTCGAAACCGGCACCGCCGTCTGAAATCTTCAGCAGTTGCTCTGTGACAACTGCTGAAGATCGTATCCGACCCTCAGCGCTCTATACGCCGTAATCCGCGCTACTTGCCGGGCCAGTACCCGCCAGCAGGATTTTGAATCAACCTGCGTCACACCCCAACATCTCAAATATCGAATGAGGCATACGTTGCACAGCCGTAAAGTGCTTGTCGCCGCCCTACCGGGTTATGGGTAAGATGACGCCCTTGTGGCGCACCTGCGCTGTACGTCCCGCCGAATTAAGTCGATCCCATGCCTTTTGAACTCAGCGTAGATTTGACCACCCTCGCCATTCTGGCTGCCGTTGCCTTTGTTGCCGGTTTCATCGACGCCATTGCTGGCGGTGGCGGCCTGCTCACCACCCCTGCATTGCTCACGGCGGGCTTGGCGCCACATCTGGTGCTGGGCACCAACAAACTCAGTTCGACCTTTGGCGCAGCCACTGCCAGCTTCACTTTTTATCGGCGAAAGCTGTTCCATCCACGCGAATGGAAACTGGCCATATTCGGCACCTTGGCAGGCGCATTGATTGGCGCCATCGTGGCCCACTACATGCCTGCCGAATGGCTGAACAAAATGCTGCCGGTGATCGTATTTGCGTGCGGCGTGTATCTGTTATTTGGCGGCACACCCAAAACCCCGATCGACAACGATGCTCCGATCAAAAAGAAATGGCAGTTACCTCAAGGTTTCAGCCTGGGGTTTTACGACGGCGTCGCCGGGCCGGGTACGGGCGCCTTCTGGACCGTCAGCAGCATGCTGCTGTACCCCATCGACCTGGTGAAGGCCAGCGGCGTGGCGCGCAGCATGAACTTCGTCAGCAACATTGCAGCGCTGTCGGTGTTTATCTTCTCGGGCCATGTGGACTGGGTCATCGGCTTGACCATGGGCTTTGCCGTGATGGTCGGCGCCTTCTTTGGCGCCCGCAGTGCGATCAGCGGCGGGGCCAAGTTCATTCGCCCCGTGTTCATTACCGTGGTACTTGGACTGACCGTGCGCCTAGCCTGGCAGCACTGGTTCGGGCAAGCCTAAGCGGCGAGCCACATACAGGTCGATGAGATAACGCGCAATGGAGCGCGAAGCCGGCAAGGGTGGCAAATCATGCACATTGAACCACTGCGCATCTTCGATCTCATCGGCCTGCGGCACGATATCGCCGCTGGCATATTGCGCATGAAAACCGAGCATCATTGAATGCGGAAACGGCCAGCACTGACTGCCCACGTACTCAATGTTCTTCACTTCAAGCTGCACCTCTTCACGCACCTCGCGGATCAAGCAGTCTTCGGCAGACTCACCCGGCTCGGCAAACCCTGCCAAGGTACTGTAAACGCCGGGCACAAAACGCGGCGAACGCGCCAGCAAAACCTCATCGCCCCGAGTGATCAACACAATCATGCTCGGAGAAATTCGCGGATAACTGCGTAACTCGCAAAGCGCGCAGTGCATGGCACGCTCTCTGGGCACCTGCGTCATCGCCTGCCCGCAATTGCCGCAAAAACGATGCTCACGCGCCCAAGTGCCAATTTGCGCGGCATACCCCAACACTTTATAGAGCGTGTGATCACCTTCCAGCATGAACGTGCGCAAGCCCTGCCAATGACAACGCTCAAGCTCGACCGAACTCTCAAGTTCCAGCAGATACACCGGCTCGCCATCCAAATGACCAATGCCGTGCTCTGCCAGCACGGGTAAATCTTGTGACTTGAGCCATTCACGCGCGAACAGCGGGCCATTATCGTCCACCAGAAAACCTTCCGGGCTACGTGCTACAGCCCAACCGCCCGAAAGATTTGTGTCCAGTACTGCCGTGGTCCAACGCGGTGTCATACAAGGTCCTTGTCAGGGTTAAACGCAGACGCCGCGCAGGCGTCAGTCGAGGAATTCTGGCTTTTGCTTGGTCATGTGCGCCGTCATGGCCACGCGCATGTCCGTGGATTGCAGCATCGCAGCGTTCCAGGTGGCGACATACTCCAGGCCGTCGTCCACGCGGTGATCGCGCATGTAACCAATCATTTGTTTGGTACCGCCAATGGCAATCGGCGACTTGCCCGCGATGTCCTCGGCGATACGCATCACACCATCGAGCAACGCCGCTTGATCAGAATAGACGCGGTTAACCAACCCAATGGCACGCGCCTCTTCGGCATCCACCATACGCCCGGTGTAGGCCATTTCGCGCAGCATGCCATCACCAATGATGCGTGGCAGGCGCTGCAAGGTGCCTACGTCCGCCGCCATGCCCATGTCAATTTCCTTGATCGAAAATTGTGCGTCCTCAGCGGCGTAACGCATGTCGCACGCAGCGATCAGGTCAATCGCACCGCCCAGGCAATAGCCTTGAATGGCGGCCAATACTGGCTTGCGACATTGATCGACAGCCGTGAACGAGGCTTGCATTTGCAGAATTTTACGCCGCAGAAGGCGCGCATTGCGCCCCACATCCTTGCCCATCTCATTGGCGACCGAGGCCAATAACATCAGGTCGATGCCCGCCGAAAAATGCTTACCCGCGCCACTGATTACCACCACGCGCACGGCGTCGGTTTCATCAATCCATTGGAAAATCTCGATGATTTCCGTCCAGAACGCGGCATTCATCGCATTGACTTTTTCCGGCCGATTGATCTGCACATGGGCAATGCTGCCCGCTAAGTCAACCTTAAAAGCCTGGTACTCGGACATAACCTGAATCCTTTGGAGGGTGCCGTTGCCGGTCGAATAAGCCGAGGACTATAACAAGCTGAACAGGCACGAAGCAGGCCGCGATAACGCCAAAAACCGGACAAAATGACCTGCTATTGAGGCCCAATGGTCAGAATAAAACGCTCGATCGCTTGCGCTACACCGTCTTCAACATTACTGCCAGTCACGTGGTCGGCCTGCTTGCGAATCGACTCATCGGCCTGCCCCATAGCAACCGAGAGCCCTGCCTTGGCAAACATCGCCGGGTCATTACCGCCATCGCCAAGGGCCATAGTGCATGCCAGTGGCACATTCAGCATGTGCGCCAGCGCGACCAAGGCTTCACCTTTGTTCGCCTTGAGCGCTGTGACGTCCAGATAAAAGGCCTGCGAGCGGCTGGCCAGTGCCTCGCCTTCAAGCAAGCCATGCAGTTGTTGTTCAAGTTCGATCAACAATTCAGCGTCACGACTGGCGCCCACGATTTTGTCGACCCGGTGCAGATGAGGCTCAAAACTGTCAACCACCACCGGCGCGTAACCCAATGCGCTTTGCTCATGAGCAACCATCGGGCCCTCGGTGCTTTTCAAATACCACTGATCACTGGCAAATACCCAAACGTCTACCGGATAGTCAGACAGCAAATCCAGCGTGTGCCGCACGGCCGCAATCGGCACATGATGTGACAGCAAGTATTGGCCCTGCGCGTCAACCAGCACCCCGCCATTGAATGCAGCGGTCGGCAATTTAATACCCAACTGCGCGATCTGCTCACGCATCGCTCGCGGCGGTCGGCCCGTGGCGAGGGTGAAATGGACGCCTGCGTCTTGCAACTGTTTGACCGCTCTGACAGTTGCCGCACTGATGCTGTGATCAGGCAACAACAAGGTGCCATCCATGTCACACAGCACCAATTGAATCGACTCGTGCTTCACGCTGCTCATCCTATGTTCAGCCATACACGGCCATCGCGTGCCAGCAGGTTTTTGGCCGCTTCAGGGCCATCTTCGCCCGCCTTGTAGGATTGAACCTCAGCATGCTCACGCCAGGCATCGAGAAAAGGCTGAACACCTCGCCAGCCGTTTTCAATATTGTCCGCTCGCTGAAACAGCGTTTGATCGCCGGTCAGGCAGTCATAAATCAAGGTTTCATAGCCCGTGGAAGGCTGCATTTCGAAGAAATCCTTGTACGCAAAACCCAATTCGATATTGGCCATTTTCAGGCCCGGTCCCGGACGTTTGGCCTGCAAGTCAAACCACATGCCTTCATTGGGCTGGATCTGAATACGCAGGTAGTTGGGCTGCAAACGCTCAACGTCCGTGTCACGGAACTGCGCATACGGCGCAGGTTTGAAGCAGATGGCAATTTCGGTATCACGCGCACTCATGCGTTTGCCGGTGCGCAAATAGAACGGCACACCCACCCAACGCCAGTTGTCGATCATCACCTTGAGTGCAACATAGGTTTCGGTCGTGCTGTCGGGCGCCACGTTGTTCTCTTCGCGGTAACCCGGTACCGTCTTGCCACCCGACTCGCCTTGGGTGTATTGCCCCCGCACCGAGTTTTTGCGTGCATCTTCAACTGACCAAGGGCGAATGGCACCGATCACTTTGGCCTTCTCCCCGCGCACGGCATCCGCGCCGAAAGCGGCGGGCGGCTCCATCGCCACCATCGCCAATAGCTGGAATAAGTGATTGGGCAACATGTCGCGCAATGCGCCAGTGTGTTCGTAAAAACTGCCACGTGTCTCTACCCCCACGGTTTCGGCCGCAGTGATTTGCACATGGTCAATGTAATGATTGTTCCAGAAAGCTTCAAAAAGCCCATTGGAAAAGCGGCTGACCAAAATGTTCTGGACGGTTTCTTTGCCCAGATAGTGGTCAATCCGGTAGATCTGCTTTTCGCTCATGACACTCAACAGGCAAGCGTTCAACGCCTGGGCTGTTTGCAGGTCCGAGCCAAAAGGTTTTTCAATCACCACCCGGCGAAAAGCTTCCGGGGTTTCATTGAGCAGCCCGCTGGCCCCCAGACGCTGCACCACTTCGCTGAAAAAGCGCGGCGCAGTGGCCAGGTAAAACACCGCATTGCCCGTGCCACTGGCGATGATTTTCTGTTCCAGCGCCGCATAGGTGCTGTCCTCCAGAAAGTCGCCTTGCACGTAACTGATGTTTTTGGCCAGCGAGGCCCACAACTCGGCGTTTAAGCCATGACCCTCAGGATGATCCACTTTGCCGGCGGCTTCGGTGCGAATGAAGTCCTCCAGCTTCTTGGCAAAACCCTCATCGCTGATCGCATTGTGGTCAACCCCCACAATACGCAAGCCATCGTCCAGCAAACCGTCACGGCTCAAGTTATAAAGCGCGGGCATCAGCAAGCGCTTGACCAGATCACCGTGGGCACCAAACAGAAACAGCGTGGTGGGCGGTGCTGGTTTGGCGGTGGATTTGCTGGACAGGTCGGTCATTTCTTAGCTGTCTCCACGTGGCCGCCGAAACCAAAGCGCATGGCCGACAACATTTTGTCGCCATACAGGCTTTGTTGGCGCGAGCTGTAACGGGCAAACAAGGCGCTCGACAATACCGGCACCGGCGTCGACTGCTCCATGGCCGCTTCAATCGTCCAGCGACCTTCGCCGCTGTCCGCCACCGCGCCCGAGTAACCGTCCAGCTGTTCGTCGGTTGCCAGTGCATCGGCTGTCAGATCGAGCAACCAGGAGGACACCACGCTGCCGCGACGCCACACTTCGGCAATATCACCCAGGTTGAGGTCAAAGCGCTGATCTTCAGGCAGGTTTTCAGAAGCCTTCATCTTCATCACGTTGAAGCCTTCGGCGTAGGCTTGCATCAACCCGTACTCAATGCCGTTGTGCACCATTTTCACGAAGTGCCCAGAACCGGCAGGACCGGCGTGAATGTAGCCACGCTCGGCGCGATCATCGTCAGAAGTACGGTCTTTGGTGCGCGGGATATCGCCCATGCCTGGCGCCAATGTAGCGAACAGCGGGTCCAGGTGCTTAACCACCTCAGTGTCACCACCGATCATCATGCAGTAGCCGCGTTCCAGCCCCCACACCCCACCCGAGGTGCCGACATCGACATAACGAATGCCTTTTTCCGACAGCGACTTGGCGCGACGGATGTCGTCTTTATAGAAGGTGTTACCCCCGTCGATGATGATGTCATCGGCGTCGAGCAGTTGGCTCAAGGTTTCAATGGTGTCTTCGGTCGGTGCACCGGAAGGCAGCATCACCCACACCGCACGAGGTTTGGACAGGCCGTCGACCAGCGCTTTAAGGTCGGCAACGCCCGTGGCGCCGTCCTTTTGCAGCGCGCTGACGAAGTCGGTATTGCGGTCAAACACCACGGTGGTATGCCCATTGAGCATCAGACGCCGCGCGATGTTACCGCCCATACGGCCCAATCCAATAATTCCCAACTGCATGTACTGATGCTCCAAACGACAAAATAAAAAAGGGTTACAACACTCTAGTGCAGCGATGCTTCAAGTGCCTCGCTGAGGATTAGTCCTAGCGCATGGCGCATAGTTTCGCACAAGCAGGGTGTCAGATTCCCTATTCAATACGTTCTGGCGACGGATGAAGGCACGCAGACCGCAAAAAATATAAAAGTTCACTTGGCAGGCAAAAGAAATCACAATCGGCCCCGACAGTGACCCACGACCCGCAGCGGGCCGTTCGGGTACTCGATTGAACGATGTCCGCTACGAGGTGAACCATGAACACAGTACTGTCCGCGCGCCCTGCACAAACCCTCTATGTCACGATCCGTCGTGATGAGTTGCGTCAACTCAAGGACGAACACGCACAGTTGCTGCAACAGGTCGAACAGTTGCGTCAACAGTTGGCCCTCGTTCAATCCCCGCTTTCTGTTTCCCACAACACCCCGCGCATCGCCTGACACAGGCCCGCCACGGCGAGCCTGGCTCGCCGCTCCCCCCCGCAACAAAGTTTTCACATGCCCTTGTTGATACTTAAACACTTTGTTGCTGCTCAGCCTTGAAGCAGCACTGACGCGTTGGCCGCGCATTGCAGTGCCAACCATCCAAGTGGTTATCAGCTGGAGCGCGGTATGGGGATGTTCAAACGCAGTAACACCTCTGCAAAAGGTTTCGATTGGGCAGGTCTGGGTTGGCTGTTCCTGTTTTTCTGGTACTTTTCCGGCATCACGCAGTTACTGATCCAGCTCACAGGCACCTCGGGCTTTTCCGGGTTTCGACAAGCCTTTGTGATGAGCGCCATCTGGTTGGCGCCGATGCTGCTCTTCCCCGCCCGCACCCGCGCATTGGCAGCGATTATCGGCGTAGTGTTGTGGGCTTGTTCCATGGCCAGCCTCGGCTACTTCTTCATCTATCAGCAGGAGTTTTCCCAGAGCGTCATCTTCATCATGTTCGAGTCGAACATCTCCGAAGCGGGCGAATACCTGACCCAATATTTTGCCTGGTGGATGGTGCTGGCCTTTTTGGCCCACACCGCCATTGCCGTATTCCTGTGGAGCCGCCTGCGACCGGTGTACTTGCCCCGCGTTCAGGCATGGGCCGCAGCCGTCGGCATCCTGGTGGCCGTCATCGGATACCCGCTGATCAAACAAACCCTCAAGCACGACACCATGGCCGCAGCGATGGAAAGCTTCGAAAGCCGCGTGGAGCCGGCGGTGCCGTGGCAGATGGTGGTGGCTTATCGCCGCTACCTAGAGCAACTGGACAACATGCAAGGCATGCTCGCCAGCGCCAGCAAGATCCCGCCACTGACCCACCTCAAAGACAATGAAGCCGGCAAACCGACCACATTGGTGCTCGTCATCGGTGAATCAACCAACCGCCAGCGCATGAGCCTCTATGGTTATCAACGCGAGACGACACCCAATCTCGACAAATTACGCGACCAACTGGCCATTTTCGACAACGTGGTGACCCCGCGCCCCTACACCATCGAAGCGCTGCAACAAGTGCTGACCTTTGCTGACGAAGAGAACCCGGACCTCTACCTGAGTACGCCTTCGCTGGTGAGCGTGATGAAACAGGCGGGGTATAAAACCTTCTGGGTGACCAATCAACAGACCATGACCAAGCGCAACACCATGCTCACCACGTTCTCCGAACAAGCCGACGAACAGGTCTACCTCAACAACAACCGTAACCAGAACGCCCGCCAATACGATGGCGACGTGCTGGCGCCGTTCTCCAAGATCCTGGCCGACAGTGCACCGCGCAAGTTGATCGTGATTCACCTGCTCGGTACGCACATGAGCTACCAGTACCGCTACCCGCCTACGTTCGACACGTTCACCGACCGTACCGGCGTGCCAAGCGGCTTGAGCGACGATCAGGTGCCGACCTACAACAGCTACGACAATGCCGTGCTGTACAACGATTTTGTGGTGTCGAGCCTGATCAAAGACTTCGCCAAGACCGACCCTAATGGTTTCTTGCTGTACCTGTCAGACCATGGCGAAGACGTCTTTGACTCAGTGGGTCATGACACACTGGGCCGCAATGAAGCCAAACCGACAGCGCCGATGTACACCATCCCGTTCATGGTATGGGCCTCGCCAAAATGGCGTGAAACACATGCCTGGAATTTTGCCAGCGACTTGAGCCGCCCCTACAGCAGCTCACAGTTCATCCACACCTGGACCGATTTGGCCGGGCTCACGGCCAATGAGCTGGACGACAAAAAGAGCGTGGTGAGTGATCAATTCGTCGCCCGACCTCAGTTGATTGGCGACCCCTACTCTCGACCGCAAAAAGCGTTGATCGATTTCAGCTTGCTAAAACCCAAGCATCCAACGCCCAGCGAAATCGCCAAGCACTAATTAAACGGCGGAGTGCCCACCGCTCCGCCGCTTTTAAGTTCCCCAAAGAAACACCCGGAAACAAGAATCGTTCTCGATTATCTAATTCCCAGCCTTGCCATTCGTTTGAAGCACTAAGCAACTTCACAACAATGACAAGGAGCCGGCAGCGATGTACGCGCCCACTACCCGTTCGATGACGTTAACCCTCGGCCTGCTCAGCAGTACACTCAGCCCGCACCTGTGGGCAGACACCGAGATCAAGGATGAAAGCCAAAAAAGCGCCCGTTCACTGGAGCTCGACAGCACCCGCATCACGGCCCAAGGACTGGGCGCAACGACTGAGAACACCGGCGCCTACACCACCGGCTCAACAAGTACTGCGACCAAACTCAACCTGAGTATTCGCGAAACACCTCAGTCTATTTCGGTGGTCACCCGCCAGGAAATGGACGATTTCAACCTCAATACCCTGACCGAAGCCATGCGCCACACCACCGGCGTGGTGGTGCAGCACAACGACTCGGACCGGGTCAGCTATTCATCGCGCGGTTACACCCTCCGTAACTTCCAGATTGACGGAATGCTCAACACCTTCAGCTTCATGAAATCTGACGCCGACACCATCATCTACGACCGCATCGAAGTCATCCGTGGCGCCACCGGACTGACTACCGGCGCTGGCGATCCTTCGGGCACCATCAACATGATCCGCAAACGCCCCACCCACGAACTTGAAGCCAAGGTCGGCGTTAGCGGCGGCAGTTACGACGACTATTACAGCTTCGTGGATGTGGGTGGCCCGCTGGCATTTGACGGTCGCTTGCGCGGGCGTACCGTTTTGGCTTACCGCGACAGCAAATCCTTTCGCGACAACTACGCCCTCAAGCGCGAAGTGGCTTACGGAATTCTGGAAGCCGACCTGACAGACGACACCACCGTCGCCGTGGGTTATGACTATCAAGACAAGCAAGTAAAAGGCACCACATGGGGTACGCTTCCGTATTGGACGGGCACAGGCGAAAAAGCCCATCTGGGCCGCTCCACCAACTGGGTTGCTCCGTGGAGTTCATGGCCCATGAAGGATAAAACCGCGTTTGCCACCCTCGACCAGCGGTTGTTCTATGACTGGCGACTTAAAGCGGCCTACACCTATCGCACCAGCGATTCAGACGGTTCTGTGTACAACGCCAGTGCGGGCTTCCCCAACGCTGACCGCAGCGGAATGCTCGCCAACAGCAAGCATATGACCGGCGACGAATACATGACGGCCGTCGACATCAATGTCTCAGGTACATACCCGCTGTTCGGGCGCGACCACGATCTGATGCTCGGTTATGGGCAAGCCAAAAACGACAACACCTCACCCTGGTTAATCGAGCGTAATCCCGATAACTATGGGGTGATCCCTGACTGGAGCGATTTGGGCAGCGTGCCCAAGTTCAATGACATCGACACCGGGCGTGAGGGCAGCCGAGACATCATCAAGCAAAAAGCGGGTTACCTGGCCACGCGCTTTAACCTGACGGATGACTGGCATGCCGTACTGGGAACACGCTATGGCAGTTGGAAAAGCTCGAACAGCAGCAAGGAATATGACGAAAATACCTACCAACTGACTCAAGCCACTAAGGTTACCCAACAACACAACGACATGCTCACCCCTTATGCGGGGCTGCTGTATGACTTCACCGAACACTTCACGGCTTACGTGAGCTACACCGATATTTTCAATCCCTCTGACGAGAAAACGGTCAACAAGACCTACCTGGAACCGGTGGTCGGCAGTAACTATGAAGTGGGCATTAAAGGCAGCTTTATGGATGAGCGCCTGAACCTCTCCAGTGCCGTGTTTTGGAGCAAACAAGACAACGTGCCCGTCATTGACGACTCCGGACCCCGAGGCCCTAACGGTGAGGAATATTACAAATCCGCTGGCAAAGGCAACAAGGTCAATGGCTTTGAAGTAGAGCTGGCCGGTGAAATCATGCGCGACTGGAACATGATGGCGGGTTACACCTACACCCACTCACGGGACGGTGACGGCAACCGCATGAACAGCACATCACCCTTGAACATGGTCAAGCTTGCCAGCAGCTATCGCCTGCCAGGCAACTGGAAGGCCATGACCGTGGGCGCCGCCGTGAACTGGCAGAGCGACATATTCCGCGGTGCCTGGCGCCCGACAGGCGAAAAAGACGCCGATGGCGAACACATCACCGTGAAGGAAAATATTACTCAGAAGTCCTACACCCTCGTCGACCTGATGGCCCGCTACGAATTCGACCCCCATGTATCGGCTACGTTGAACGTTAAAAACCTGCTGGATCAGAAATACTACGACAACGTTGGTTTCTATAACGGCGTGTTCTGGGGAGATCCACGCACCGTCAGCCTGGGCCTTGAATGGAAGCTCCTGTAGTCGCTGCCGAGGGACGAGGCTGCGATCGGCCGCGAAGCGGTCGTAAAACCAATCACCGCGCCGTGTCTGGCACACCCAGGTTGAAGGCGTTACGACGACGCTGTCGCCGCGCGTAGCCTCGCGTTACTCGTCAACGCCTACAAAAACTGCATTCATCACCTGTAGTCGCTGCCGAGGCACGAGGCTGCGATTGGCCGCGAAGCGGTCGTAAAACCAATCACCGCGCCGTGTCTGGCACACCCAGGTTGAAGGCTTTACGACGACGCTGTCGCCGCGCGTAGCCTCGCGTTACTCGTCAACGCCTACAAAAACTGCATTTATCACCTGTAGTCGCTGCCGAGGGACGAGGCTGCGATCGGCCGCGAAGCGGTCGTAAAACCAATCACCGCGCCGTGTCTGGCACACCCAGGTTGAAGGCTTTACGACGACGCTGTCGCCGCGCGTAGCCTCGCGTTACTCGTCAACGCCTACAAGAACTGCATTCATCACCTGTAGTCGCTGCCGAGGCACGAGGCTGCGATCGGCCGCGAAGCGGTCGTAAACCCGATCACCACGCCGTGTCTGGCACACCCAGGTTGAAGGCTTTACGACGACGCTGTCGCCGCGCGTAGCCTCGCGTTACTCGTCAACGCCTACGGGCCTGCATTTATCACCTGTAACCGCTGCCACCACGACGCGCCTTACAGGTATTTATTCCAGAACAGCATGTGTCCGTAGGCCGGGTCCAGCTGGCCATCACTGAAACCAAACTTGCGATAGGCACCCTGCGCCACCGGGTTGCCTTCTAGCACTTCAAGGGTGATTTTGCAGCAACCGCGCTCACGGGCGATGTCTTCAACCTTTTCCAACATTTTGTGGCTCAAGCCCAAACCCCGAAACGTATCCACCACCGACACGTCGTGAACGTTAACCAATGGCTTGCCAGCAAACGTAGAAAACCCTTCAAAACAGTTGACCAACCCTGCCGCCACATCATCGACAAACGCGAGCACGCTAAAGGCATGCGCACGCTTGGCCAGTTCAGCCGGCAAAGCGTCCAGCACCTGCGCCGAGAGTGCTTCACCGCCACCCATAGGATCCTTGGCGTAATGATTCAGCACATCCCTGAGGGCCTGTGCATGAACGGGGTTTGAATAGTCTGCCTGCACCACAACGATGTCCGACATACCACTTCTCCTCATTGAGACTGCTGATAACAGCCCCGGACATTAACGTGGCCCAGGGCGCGTATTCAAGTCTCAATCAGGTGCCTGAGCAGATACATCGACGGACTTCATCAGCGTCTCGATCTCACCTGCCAGCAGGGCCGCATGGGTGTAGATGTGCACATGCCTGAACTGTGAGTGGTCTGTGCGCAACTGCGCCTGATCCAACCCCGCTGCATTTGCCAAGTCTTGACTGATGAGCAATACGTCAAAAGCATCCACCTCTGCATCGCACAACCCCAATAACGCTTCAACACGCTCCAAGGGTGCAATGCGGTAATAGCCCAAGCCGTTAAGCGCCTTCTCTATCTTTAAAGCCTCTGTTCGCTCGGCATCGGCGATCAAGATTCGTAATGATTTAGTCGGCATTTGCGTTGAACCGTCTTCAAATTATGTTTCATCGAAAATTCAAACAATCCACCTCTGTGGACAGCCACACGTCACAGCTAGATAAGTACAAACGTATGGATTTCAAGAGGCCGCTCACCGCCTCAGGCCCGCAATTCATCGCTGTCGGCGTAGGCTTCAAGCAACGCCTCAAGGCGCTCCATACTCTGGTGGAGTTTATTGACATAGTCGGTCAGCGCTAACGCCGGGGTCGATGCACACGCAACTTCCAATTGTTCACAAGATTCAACCAACACCTGGGCATCAATGAGCATGGCGCCGCCTTTGATCCCATGTGCCAGTTCCATGAGGCCTTGACGATCATCGCTGACAAAAAAAGCCAGCAGACGCCCAATATCCTTGCGATTACTAATGGCCAGTTCGTCCAGCATTTTTCTAACCAGGCTTTCATCACCTTGGCTCATCTGCTTGAGATAACTCAGATCCAGCTCTTTAGCCCCCTGTACAGGCTCATAAATCGGCCCGGCTGGTACTACTCCAGCCAGGCAATCATCCAGGTCCTTGAGACTGATGGGTTTAAACAGGCAGCTGTCCATCCCGGCAGCCAGGCAGCGATCAACTTCTTCGGGTTGAGCGTTAGCCGTAAAGCCAAGAATCAGGCAGGGTTCTGAGCCGAGCAAGCGCTCTTGCTCGCGTATCGAGCGCGTTAATTCGTAGCCATTCATAACCGGCATATTGCAATCGGTGATCACCACATCAAAAGACCTGGCGTGCCAGACTTGAAGTCCAAGCGCACCATTTTCAACATCCACTACGCTGTGCCCCAGATAGCTCATTTGCTGTACCAGCAGCATGCGGTTCGCGGGGTAGTCGTCCACCACCAGTACGTTTAGCGCGCTGTGTTGTTGCTCAGCCTCAGGTTCTGGCGCCACTTTGATGCTCTCAGGCTCAAGAACAGGCACCTGCACTGCCATCTCAACCTGTGTACCCACACCCTCCACGCTGTCCAGCCGCAAGGTGCCTCCCATCATCTCGCAGAGCGTTCGACAAATGACCAACCCCAGGCCAGAGCCACTGCGTGCCGATTGGGTGTTATTGCTGGCCTGAATAAACGGGCTGAACAAACGCGCCTGATCCTCCTGTGAAATCCCCATGCCGGTGTCCTGCACACGCACGCGCACCGAACGATGAGTGGGCGCGTGACCTGCTCCCACGTGCAACTCAATGCGTACTTCACCCCGATCAGTAAACTTGATCGCATTGCCCACTAAATTGGAAATAATCTGTTTAAAGCGCAAAGGATCAATCAGCACATCTGAGTCAGGCACCTCAAAGGTCAATGTACTCACCAAACTCAGGTGTTTTTGCCGCGCCAGCCCATCAAACATACGCACTACCGATTCAACCAGTGCCTGCAAGTTGGCGCGTTCGGGGCTTAATGAAAGATGCCCGGACTCGATGCGTGCGATGTCCAGAATATCGCCGATTAGCTCCAGCAGTTCACGGGCCGAACCTGATGCCACCTCAATAGCAAAACGGTCCAGTATCCCTTGGTCGGCTTTTTTCATCGCCAGCTCAAGCATGCCGATCACGGCATTCATGGGGGTGCGAATTTCATGACTCATCGTGGCCAGAAACGTGGTTTTAGCCCGATTGGCTTCGTCTGCACGTTGCTTGGCTGCCTGTAGTTGGTCTAACAGCTGCTGGCGTTTACTGATCGCACGGCGCAAATAAGCGATCCACACCAGCGCCACCAACAGCAAAGCCGCTGCAATCGCAAAGCCTTGCACAATCGCGGCACGGTTACGCAACCAGTAACTGTTGCCCGCTTGCGTGGCGGTTCGCCAGCGATTGGTCAAAGTGCCCATTTCCTCAGGGGTGATGCTGAGCAGAGCTTTATCCAGAATGGCGCTTAATTGTGGGGCGTTGTGCGAGGTTGCAAAACCAATCTGCCCCGGCTGTGTCCCCACGGTGCTGGTGATATGCAATTGATCACTGAAATGGAGCGAGATCATGTAGCGGGCACTGACCAACGCATTAATTGCCGCATCCGCCTTGCCCTGGGCCACCCAACTCATGGCATCCCATGCGTTTTCGGCCTCCAGCAGTTGAACCTGCGGGTAGTGTTGCTGCACATAGTCGCGCAGCACATTACCCCGCACCAACACCACCCGCTGCCCCGCCATCTGGTCCAGCGTGACAGGGCTTTGCGTTTTCAATGGCGTTACCAACACAAAGGGGGTGGTGAGATAGGGTCGGGTGAAACGCAATTGGTTTTCACGCGAGACGCTGGGTGTAAAGGCCCCCATCATGTCAGCTTTACCACTGGCCACCAGCACTGCCAGATCCTCGACTGACTGGGCTTTGACCGCCTCGAATACAAGTCCGGTTCGGGCGCTGATATGGGCCAGCACATCGGCACTGATGCCTTTAAATGCGCCTTGCTCATCAATGAACGACAGCGGCAGGTATTGATCGTTGATCGCCACTTTAATGCGCGGATGTTGGTTGAGCCAATGCTGCTCACTGTCGCTGAGGTTCAGCCGCCAATGGCTGGTTATTTGGGGCCCTTCCGAACTCCAGCGGCGCAGGATGGTCATGCGTTCACTGGCAGGAATCGCCGCCATCGCCGCATTCACCACACGCAGTAACCGAGTGTCGGTGCGCCGTAAAGCAAAGGAAAAGGGCGTGACCTCCAGACGTGAAAAATCCGCCACCTGCACATTGTTCAAGTAGTTTTTGTTGATCAGGTAATTGGCGCTGATGAAATCACCCAAATACACATCGGCTTGGCCAAACGCCACGGCACCGATCGCCGTCAGGGTGGAGGGATACAGTTGCAACGTGGCTCGGGGGTAAAACGCCCTGACTTTGTCTGGCGGCAAATAGTGATCCAGTAACGCCACACGCTTGCCCGCCAGGTCAAAGGGCAAGTTGTTGCGGTTACTGGTGCGGGTAACCAGCGTCGGGGAGTCTTCGGCGTAGGCCCGGGTTAACTTCAGCGCTGGGTCCTGCGTTTCAAAGTCGTTGGCGCTGCCCAGTAAATCCACTTCGCCCTGTTTGAGCGCCGCCATGGCCACGGGCCTTGAAGGATAGCGTTTGACCTCGACGCTAACGTTCAGTAACTCCGAAACAAGCTCGGCATAGTCCGCCGTCAAACCTTCAAAATACTGCCCGTCCGCCGTTACATCGAAGGGGGCGTAATCGGGCGCAGAGACGCCTAAGCGCAACGTACCTTTTTGGCTCAGCCATTGTTTGTCCGCTGGTTCAAGCACCACGCTGTAATCTTCAACGTTGGAGCGGCCTAGCAATTGCAGGGTCTGAACCGATGCCTGCGCCGCCACGCTTGACCAGCACACGCTCATCAAGCACAGCCCCATCACACATTGGCGTACAAATACCTTCATTTAGAGCAGGCCGTTACGCTTGGCAAACTCGGCCAAGTGCACCACAGATTCAATCTTTAGCTTTACCTTCAAGCGGGTCTTATACGTACTGATGGTTTTACTGCTCAAAGCCATGTCTTCGGCAATCTTTTTATTACTTACCCCCTGCGCCAGATGCAGCAAAATAGTGAGTTCACGCGGGGACAAACCTTCAATCAACACCTGCTCACTCAAACTCCCATCACTGTTACGAACAGAACTGCTCGCCACACTCGGAAAAAAGCTATAACCCCCCATCACGACTTTGACACCCCGCAAAACGTCGTCCATCCCCTTGGTTTTGTTAATAAAACCATTGGCACCGGCACGCATACATTGCGCCGAGAAATGCGAATCCTGGTAAGAAGTCAGCACCAGAACCCGAACTTCGGGCTTGTAGGTTTTTATTCGATTAAGGACATCCAGCCCATCAATGCCAGGCAGGCCAATGTCCAGAATCACGAGGTCAACCGGGTGATTGCGAATAAATTGAATGGCTTCGCTGCCCGTGCCGACGTCTCCTACCACCTCATAGTTTTGTGCTGCCAGCTCGAGCTTCATCACAGAGCGGATCAAAGGATGATCATCGACAATCAAAACTTTATACATAGGTACCTCAGTCCATTGCATCAACGCCGGTGCAAACTTCGTGCTAAACACCGTTTTGAATAGATACGATTTTTCAGAAACCCAAAAAGACAGATTTATTGACACTCGAGTGAAGTATAGGAAATTTCCCACAAATTTCTTTCAAATATCCGAAACAAATAAAACTCCCCTCTGAAGGCCGCGTGAAATTCAGCCGAGGATAATCGCCAATTAAGCACTAGGAGCATGAAGGGTGATTTCGACTACGCTTGTAGGGTATTTCTTAAGCTGGCCACGCCGACACCGGCATTATTCCGTGGTACTCGGGCTCCAAAAGGCTTGAACCACCAACGTTGAGGTCGAGATCCGGGCAATCAACGCATCCAGCTCATCCCCGTCCACAGAGGTTGCAACCAGCGTGCCTTCAATTTCGACTTCATCCTGACCAAAGGCATGCACATCCAAATCCCGGGCCGGGTAATTGCTGCGCTCCAACTCTGCTTCGAGCAAGGCCAGCACGGCCTTTTGCTGATGACGTCGCGCAATCACGTACACCATGTAGGTCACTTCGGACGAAATCACGTCCAGTGGCTGACGGTTAATATTGTTGACGATGGGACGCAGCAAGGTGTTGGCCGCCAACACGAATAACGTACCCAGCAACGCCTCCAGAATCAGGTCTGCACCTGCACAGGCGCCAACGGCCGCTGACGCCCATAACGTGGCTGCCGTGTTGAGACCGCGCACATTGCCTTCTTCGCGCATGATCACCCCGGCCCCTAAAAAACCTATACCTGAGACCACATACGCCACCACCCGCACCGCACCTTCAGCGCCGCCCAGCCGGTTGGCCATGTCGACAAAAATCGCCGCGCCCACCGCCACCAGCACATTGGTGCGTAACCCGGCGGTACGTTGGCGATACTGGCGCTCGAAACCGATCAAGCCGCCAAGGATAAAGGCCGCACTGAGGCTGACCAGCGTGTCCACCAGCGAGGTGAGGTTGATATTGTTGAGTGCTTGCATGATTTCATCCTTGACTCGATCACTATGCGCAGTCGCTGACGCCCTTGGCGCCAGCGACGCCAGACGCCTGCTTTACTGCCAGCCAAACTTACGAATGTAGAAGCCTTTCACCGCTTGGGTCAGGGCCATGTACGCCAGCAAGATCATCGGCAAAAACACGAAGTACAGCGGTGGCAACGCCTCCAGTTTAAAGTAGCTGGCCAATGGCCCCATCGGCAGAAAAATACCTACTGCCATGATCACGCCCGTCATCACCATCAATGGCATCGCCGCGCGGCTTTGCAGGAAGGGAATTTTAGGCGTACGGATCATGTGCACAATCAGGGTTTGCGTCAGCAGGCCGACCACGAACCACCCGGATTGGAACAGGGTTTGATGCTCAGGCGTATTGGCCTGGAACACGTACCACATCAGGCCAAACGTCAAAATATCGAAAATCGAGCTGATCGGGCCAAAGAACAACATGAAGCGCCCCACTTCAGCAGGCTGCCAGCGCTGTGGTTTTTTCAGCATGTCTTCATCGACGTTATCGAACGGGATGGCGATCTGCGACACATCGTAGAGCAGGTTTTGCACCAGCAGGTGCATCGGCAGCATTGGCAAAAACGGAATAAACGCACTGGCCACCAACACCGAGAACACGTTGCCGAAGTTGGAACTGGCGGTCATTTTGATGTACTTGAGCATATTGGCGAAGGTACGACGCCCTTCAAGCACGCCCTCCTCCAGCACCATCAGGCTTTTTTCCAGCAAGATGATGTCCGCCGCTTCCTTGGCGATGTCCACTGCACTGTCCACCGAAATACCAATGTCCGCTGTGCGCAAGGCGGGCGCATCGTTGATCCCGTCGCCCATGAAGCCAACCACATGGCCATTGGCTTTGAGCAAGCGCACGATGCGTTCTTTGTGGGTGGGTGTGAGCTTGGCGAACACATTGGTGGTTTCCACTGCCACCGCCAGCTCAGCATCGCTCATGCGTTCAATGTCATTGCCCATCAGCAGCCCCTGCTGATCCAGGCCCACTTCGCGGCAAATTTTCGCCGTTACCAACTCGTTATCACCCGTCAGCACTTTGACCGCGATCCCGTGCTCAGCCAACGCCTTGAGTGCGGGCGCCGTGCTTTCTTTGGGCGGATCAAGAAACGCCACGTAACCGATCAGCGTCAGTTGCTGTTCATCCGCCAGGCTGTAAGTGTCACGGCCTGGCGCCATGGAACGCGCCGCGACACCCACAACGCGCAAGCCTTCTTCGTTGAATGCCGCGGTAACGCTACGAATCCGCGCCAACAGTTCATCCGTCAGCGCCTCTTCAGACTCGCCATGACGCACGCTGTTGCACACCGACAACACTTCTTCGACAGCGCCTTTGCAAATCAATACGTGAGGCTGGTCTTGCTCGGCCACCACCACTGACATCCTGCGGCGCGTGAAGTCGAAAGGAATTTCGTCAACCTTGTTGAACGCCGTGCCCACGTTCAATTCACGGTGAACCTCAACGTGCTCCAGCACGGCCACGTCCAGCAGGTTTTTCAACCCGGTCTGGTAGTAGCTATTGAGGTAAGCCATTTCCAGCACGTCGTCAGACTCTTGCCCCCACACATCCACGTGCCGGGCAAGGAAGATTTTATCCTGGGTCAGCGTGCCGGTTTTATCGGTGCACAGCACATCCATCGCGCCAAAGTTCTGGATCGCGTCCAGCCGTTTGACGATGACTTTTTTACGCGACAGAAATACGGCGCCTTTGGCCAGGGTCGAGGTCACGATCATAGGCAGCATTTCGGGCGTCAGGCCCACTGCCACCGACAGCGCGAACAGCAGTGCTTCTGTCCAGTCGCCCTTGGTAAAACCATTGATGAACAGCACCAGCGGCGCCATCACAAACATAAAACGGATCAACAACCAGCTGACTTTGTTAACCCCGGTCTGGAACGAAGTCGGCCCGCGGTCGGTCGCCCCGACTCGTTGCGCCAAGGCCCCGAAGTAGGTGTTGTTACCCGTGGTGAGTACCACTGCCGTGGCTGCCCCGGACACCACGTTGGTGCCCATGAACACAATATTGTCCAGCTCCAGCGGGTTGCGGGTGTCGCGGTCAGTCTGGTGCGCAAATTTTTCCACGGGCATCGATTCGCCCGTCATTGCGGCCTGGCTGACAAACAGGTCCTTGGCGCTGAGTACCCGGCAATCGGCAGGAATCATGTCACCGGCAGACAGCACAATCAGATCACCCGGCACCAATTGCTTGATCGCCAGCTCGATGCGCTGCGCGCCTTTGATGTTCAGCGACGCGCCATAGAACTTGCCAAACATTGGCGCGGCATCGGCACTGAAATCGCGACGCATCACCGTGGCCGTGTTGCTGACCATCGCCTTAAGCGCATCTGCTGCTTTATTCGACTTGGCTTCCTGCCAAAATCGCAGCACGGTGGACAACACCACCATGGTGCCAATCACCACCGCGGCCTGAATGTCATCGGTGGCCAACGACACGGCCGCCAGTAAGGTCAACAGCAAGTTGAAGGGGTTTTTGTAGCAGTGCCACAGGTGCACCCAGCGGCTCAGGGGCTGTTCGTGCTCGACCTCGTTAAGCCCATGCTGCTGACGCAGCGCTTGCGCTTCAACTTCACTCAGGCCATCGGTGTGGGTGCCCAGCGTGTCGATCAGTACCGCACTGTCGCTGTTGGCCGCAGCGACCAGGGTTTGCGCCAATGTCGCGGGAACTTCGCGGCTGACCGTGGTATGGCTCAGGCCATCCAGAACGGCCAGACGACGAAAGTGCCGCCCGATGTGACGCGTGCGCAGAAAACCTGCGAAGAATTCTTTCAGGGTGAGTTTCATGGTGCTACTCCTGCGCCGCCTGCGCTCACCCCCAGCGGGGGCTTACCCAGACGGCCTTAATCTCGAACCGTCATTCATGGTGTTACAACCCGGATACAGGCCAAATGCCTGTGATTTTAGTGAGGCAGTCGTACGCAGCCCGGCAAGGCAGGCCGATGATGACGACGGTGGATGAGTCTGAAAATGTTGCCCATGGTGATTCCCCTAACACGTGGTGTCAGCGGTGTTGCGCAGCAGGTACAGACGAGCGCAAGCCGTGCGCCATAAAGGCGGGGCATGAACCTGCGCCCTGATGCGATCCGCGGCCGTAGAGGCTGTGATCACACAGGTTTCAGTGTCGAAGAGAAGGTTTCGAGGTTCAGGTCACCACTGACCCGATCAAGACACCGTTTCTCGCTGATCAGCAAGAAACGGCAGGGGAATCTGCGCGTTAGCTTGCCGAGGTGATGCCGGTCTTTAACACCGGCCGACTACTGTCACTCGAACTGGTACCCACTGAGGGACTCCGCTATTGATGAAAACGCCGGCAGCTTACGCCCGACGTTTTAGAGAGTAAACCGTAGGAAGGCTTACGTTTGATGAATCAGAAGGTTCTTCAGGAAGGGTTCAGAAACCAAAAAGCGCTTACCTGAATATCAAGCAAGCGCTTTGGGGATGCCGTGGGTCGCAGGCAAACATGCGGCCATTGTGGGTTCGCGACAGGTTCAGCCTTAGACGGCGGTGGCCAGCAATTGCTCCGCGTTGATGGGGCCCTTGGTGCGGTGTTTATCGTGGGTGTACAGCGACCCGCAAATTTCCTCGGCACGGATCGGCAGCACCGACAGCAACGTGTCGCTCAGGCCGTGGCTGGCCTGGCAAAAGCCCTGCATATAGATGCCCGCCTTGCAGCGCGCGTCGGTGGCGATGCGGTAATCGCGGCCCACTTCAAAGTCGCCCAAGTACTCGGCCAAAGGTGCCAGCAAATGACGATGCATCTGGCGCTCATAGCCTGTGGCCAGAATCACCGCATCGTAATGCTGCTCGCTAAGCTCACCGCTGGCGGTGTTGCGCAGCGCCAGCTTGATGCCCTGCGCGTCAACCACTGCGTTTTCAATGCTGGTCAGGCTGCGGAACGCGTGACGGGCAATGCCCGAGACTTTCTGACGATAGAAAATCCCGTAAATACGTTCGATCAGGTCAATGTCGACCACTGAATAGTTGGTGCTCTGGTACTCATTGATCAGCCGTTCGCGCTCGGCGGTGTTTTGCTGGTACACCAGGTCAGTGAACTCCGGCGAAAACACTTCGTTGACGAAGGGACTGTCATCGGCCGGTTTGAGCGCCGAGCCGCGCAGGATCAAGTCCACTTGCGCCGACGGAAAGCTGTCATTCAAGTCAATGAAGGCTTCGGCGGCACTCTGACCGCCGCCAATGATCGCGATGCGCATTGGCTTACCGTTCACACACGGCTGTTTGGCCATACGTTCCAGGTACTGCGAGTGGTGGAATACCCGGCTGTCATCTTTGAGCGCGTTGAAGGCCTCTGGGATTCGCGGTGTGCCGCCTGCACTCACCACCACCGAGCGGGTCGTGCGCACGTGTTGTTGGCCCAGAGCATCGCGCGAGATCACGCGCAGCGCTTCAACCTGTTGCTGATGCAATACCGGCTCGATGGCCAGCACTTCTTCGCCGTAACGGCTTTGCGCTTCGAAGTGCGACGCCACCCAGCGCAGGTAATCGTTGAACTCCATGCGGCACGGGTAAAAAGTACCCAGGTTGATGAAGTCCACCAGACGCCCGTGCGCCTTGAGGTAATTGACGAAAGAATACGGGCTGGTCGGATTGCGCAACGTCACCAGGTCTTTGAGGAACGAGATTTGCAGTTCGCTCTGGGTCACCAGCGTGTTGCCGTGCCAACGGTAGTCGGCCTGTTTGTCCAGAAACAGCACGTCCAGCGGGCCTTGCACCTGTCCGCGCTCTTCCAGGGCGATGGCCAAGGCCAGATTGGAAGGCCCGAAACCGATGCCGATCAGATCATGAACGACGGCCGAAGCGATTGCCTGTGTCATTTCCAGTGTCCTCTGGATTACCCCTCAACAGAGGGAAGAAAAAGCCCATGACCTGATTGCTCTGTGGCAGAACAGCAGGTCGTCTGTTGAGTAGGAACGAGGCTACAGAAATAAAATTTAGGCGTTATCCCACTGCCGAATACGAAACCGGCAATGCTTCATGGCATTCACGATGTGCTTCTCCACCACACTGCGTGACACACCGAGGCGTTCGGCAATCTCGGGGTGAGACAGGCCCTCAAGCTTGCGCAACAAAAAACTGTCACGGCAGGCTTCAGGTAACTCGCTCAACGCACGCTGCACCATCTCCAGGCGCTGACCGTGGTCCATGGTGGCTTGAGGAGAGGGGCAGAAAAAACGCTCATCGGTGTCCAGCACCTCCAACGGTTCAACCTGACGCAAGGTATTGCGCCGATGACC
The DNA here is from genome assembly GCF_001043055.1 of Pseudomonas weihenstephanensis. Lineage (GTDB taxonomy): Bacteria > Pseudomonadota > Gammaproteobacteria > Pseudomonadales > Pseudomonadaceae > Aquipseudomonas > Aquipseudomonas weihenstephanensis. The sequence continues at coordinate 716,615 of NZ_JYLF01000002.1, read as the reverse complement.
GTCGATCACCAGATTGAGCGCCGTGCGGTACAAGAACGCCCGCGGCTGCTCAATCGGCTCATCACTGGAACGTTCCAGCACCCGCACATACGCGTCATGCACCACATCTTCAGCGGCCTGAGCATTGCCCATGCGGGCACTCAAAAAGCTCACCAATTCACGATAGTAGTTTTCCAACATGACTCCTGACCGCAGCGGGGCGCGGTAACTTTCCATGAGCGCAGAACATGGCCGTATGACATAGCGGCATGATGATGGCACTTTTGCAGACGTAATTTATAGTAATTCTCATATAGATTTAAAGCCCGACCGTTCAAACTCTCAGGAAATATTCAGTAACAGCCCGCCCTGCACAGCCTTAAATTGCGCGCCTGAGCGTTCGTTTACTCAACAGCTCCCCGTGTCTGTCGCCTCGCCGACAGCGTTAGCTGTTGGGCATTTCGGCTCAATGACATGACGACGGGCCGAATCTCATTGGCCGGAACCCTGCATGAAACGCCCCCGACAGACCCTCCGCGCACTGCTGATTACTCTCTCGTTACTGCTGGTTGCCGCGCTCGTTGCGTGGCCTTTTCTCACGCCCAGTCGGGACGCGTATGACACCGTCCCCGTCACACGTGGCGACATCGAAAACAGCGTCACGGCCCTCGGCACATTACAACCGCGCCAATATGTCGATGTGGGAGCACAGGCTTCGGGGCAAATTCACAAGATCCATGTCGAGGTCGGTAACGAGGTCAAAGAAGGCCAATTGCTGGTCGAGATAGACCCCTCCACGCAGACGGCCAAGCTCGATGCCAGCCGGTTCGCCATTGAAAACCTCAAGGCCCAACTGCAAGAACAGCGCGCCCTGCACGACCTGGCCGAACAGAAATACCGGCGCCAGCAACATCTGGTCCAAGGCGGCGCCACCCGCGAGGAAGACGTGCAAAGCGCACAGGCCGAGGTCCGCACCACTCAGGCCCGCACCCAGATGTTCCAGGCCCAGATTCGCCAGGCACAGGCCAGCTTGCGCAGCGATGAAGCGGAGCTGGGTTACACGCGCATTTTTGCGCCGATGGCCGGCACCGTGGTGGCGATTGACGCTCGCGAAGGCCAAACCCTCAACGCGCAACAACAAACACCGTTGATTTTGCGCATTGCCAAACTGTCTCCGATGACAGTCTGGGCCGAGGTCTCGGAAGCCGACATCGGCCACGTCAAACCCGGCATGCAGGCTTACTTCACCACCTTGAGTGGTGGCAACCGGCGCTGGAACAGCACCGTGCGGCAAATTCTGCCGGTGCCCCCCAAGCCGCTAAACGAGGCCAGCCAGGGCGGCGGCAGCCCCGCCAGCTCAGGCAAGAGCGGCAGCGCGCGCGTGGTGCTGTACACCGTATTGCTAGACGTCGACAACACCGATCAGGCGCTGATGCCCGAGATGACCACCCAGGTCTTCTTCGTGGCCGATCAGGCCAAAGACGTACTGCTGGCACCTATTGTGGCCCTGCAAGGCAGTACCGACAGCGATCGTCAGACGGCGCACATTGTCGCCAAAAACGGCAAAGTCGAACCCCGCGACATTCGCACCGGTATCAGTGATCGCCTGCGCGTGCAAATCCTCGAAGGGCTGAACGAAGGTGATCACCTGCTGATCGGCCCAGCCACCGGCAACGGAGGCTAAATGGCCACTCCCCTGATTGACCTGCACGACATCCGCAAGGTCTACGGCGGCATCGACACCCCCGAAGTCCACGTACTCAAAGGTGTCAGCCTGTCGATTCACGCGGGCGAGTTCGTGGCCATCGTCGGCGCCTCGGGTTCGGGCAAATCGACGCTGATGAACATCCTCGGCTGCCTCGACCGACCCACGTCCGGACGCTATCTGTTTGCCGGTGAAGACGTGGCCCGGCTGGACTGCGACGAACTGGCCTGGCTGCGCCGCGAAGCCTTTGGTTTTGTGTTTCAGGGCTACCACCTGATCCCGTCGGCCTCAGCCCAGGAAAACGTCGAAATGCCGGCCATTTATGCCGGTATGCCCGCCGCCGAGCGGCACGCGCGCGCGGCCACCCTGCTCGACCGACTGGGCCTGGCCGAGCGCACGGCCAATCGCCCGCACCAACTGTCTGGCGGCCAACAACAACGCGTGTCCATTGCGCGCGCCTTGATGAACGGCGGGCACATCATCCTGGCCGACGAACCCACCGGCGCCCTGGACAGCCACAGCGGCGCCGAAGTCATGACGCTGCTCGATGAACTGGCCAGCCAGGGCCATGTGGTGATCCTGATTACCCACGATCGCGAAGTGGCGGCACGGGCCAAGCGCATCATCGAAGTGCGCGACGGCGAGGTCATCAGTGACACTGCCAGCGACGCACCAGCATCCAGCGACAACCCCAAAGCGTTACAGGCCATCGATTTGCGCCAACGCCTGAGCGAAGGCAGCGAGGCCAGGGGCGCCTGGAAAGGCGAGCTGGTAGACGCCGTGCACGCGGCCTGGCGGGTGATGTGGATCAATCGCTTTCGCACCGCCCTGACCTTGCTCGGTATTGTCATTGGCGTGGCCTCGGTGGTGGTGATGCTGGCCGTGGGCGAAGGCAGCAAACGCCAGGTGATGGCCGAAATGGGCGCCTTTGGCTCCAACATCATTTACCTCAGCGGCATGTCGCCCCGCCCCAGAGCACCGCTGGGCATTGTCACCCTCAGCGACGTGGCGGCGCTGTCGACCCTGCCGCAAGTGAAAATGATCATGCCGATCAATGGCGCCGAGATCGGCGTGCGCTTCGGCAACGAAGACCACACCCTGTACACCGGCGGTAACGGCATCGACTTCTCGGCGATCTTCAACTGGCCCGTGGTGCAAGGCAGTTTCTTCTCCCAGGCCGATGAAGACGCTGCCGCCGCTGTCGCGGTGATCGGTAAAAAAGTGCGCGAGAAAGTGCTCAAAAACGTACCCAACCCGATTGGCCAATACATCCTGCTGGAGAACGTGCCCTTTCGCGTAGTCGGCGTGCTGGCCGAGAAAGGCGCCAGCTCCGGCGACTCCGACAGTGACACGCGCATCGTGGTGCCCTACTCCTCGGCGAGCGTGCGCCTGTTTGGCACCCATAACCCGGAATACGTGGTGATTGCCGCGGCCGATGCCAGCAAGGTGAATCAAACCGAAAAAGCCATTGAGCAACTGATGCTCAAACTGCACCACGGCACACGCGATTTCGAAATCACCAACAACGCCGCGATGATCCAGGCCGAAGCCAAAACCCGCAACACCCTCTCGCTGATGCTCGGCTCAATTGCCGCCATCTCATTGTTGGTGGGCGGTATCGGGGTGATGAACATCATGCTCATGACGGTACGCGAACGTACGCGTGAAATCGGTATTCGCATGGCCACTGGCGCGCGCCAGCGCGACATTCTGCGTCAATTCCTCACTGAAGCCCTGATGCTATCGGTCGTGGGCGGTGCAGCGGGCATCGGCCTGGCATTCATCGTGGGAGCCGTACTTTACCTGTGCGACGTTGCCGTGGCGTTTTCGTTGGTAGCCGTCCTGGGCGCCTTCGGTTGCGCACTGGTGACTGGCGTCATTTTCGGCTTTATGCCGGCCCGCAAAGCTGCCCGGCTCGACCCGGTCACGGCCCTTACCAGTGAATAAACGATTGATGAAGCCGTCTTTGAGCCTGTTGTCCGCCTGCCTGTTGCTGGGTGCTTGCAGCCAAAATACCCCCCACGACGATCACGACGTCCTTTTACCCGCCACCTGGCAGTCAGCCCACACGCTCGCCAACCCGCTGACCCAGCAACAGTGGTGGCAACAATTTGGCAGCCCCGAACTGGATCGCCTGATTGCCCAGGCTCAGGTGGGCAGTTATGACCTGGCGGGCGCCGTCGCACGGGTACGACAAGCTCAAGCCAGCGCCGTGATCGCCGGGGCCCCCTTGCTGCCCGAAATAAAACTGGGCGGCAGCGGCAATCGCGAAAAACTGTTACGCGGCAAGGGCTACAGCCAACTGGACGCCACGGACAACAAAAAGGCCGTCGATTACTTTGACGCCCGCTTGACTGCCAGCTATGAAGTCGATTTTTGGGGAGGCAAAGCGGCTGCGCGTGACAGCGCGCTACAGGCACTCCAAGCCTCCGAATTTGATCGCGCGACGGTTGAGCTGACCTTGCTCAGCGGCGTTGCCAACAGTTACGTGCAAACCCTGGCGCTCGACGAGCAGTCGCGCATTGCCCGATTTAACCTGAGCAATGCACAACGTGTGCTTGGCGTGGTGCAAACGCGCTATGACGCTGGCTCCGCGACAGCGCTGGAGCTGGCCCAGCAAAAAAGCCTGGTCGCCCGCCAGCAACGCCAACTGCCGCTCATTGAGCAACAGGCGCAAGAGGCCCGCATCACCCTCGCGGTGCTAATGGGTAAGCCTGTGCAACAACTCACTCTCGGCGACACCGCGTTCGCCCAACTGCACTGGCCGAGCATCGGCAGCGGGGTACCCAGTGAACTGCTAACCCGGCGCCCGGACATCGCCAGCGCCGAAGCCAAACTGGCGGCCGCCCACGCGGATGTCATTGTGGCCCGCGCCGCCATGTTGCCGAGCTTGACACTGGGAGCCAGCCTCGGCTCGGGTGCCGACCGTTTGAGCGATGTGCTGCGCAGCCCGTTTTACAACCTGACGGCAGGGCTGACCGCCCCCCTCTTCAACAACGGGCGCCTGAGTGCCGAGCGCGACAAAGCCAGTGCTCGCCAACAGGAGCTGCTGCAAACCTACCGGGCAAGCATCATCAACGCCTTCGCCGACGTTGAAAAAGCCCTCAACAGCGCCAACGGTCTGGACCAGCAGCGTCAGTGGCAAGACGAAGAGCTGAAACAGGCACAGCAAGCCTTCGACATTGCCGAAAATCGCTACAAGGCAGGGGCTGAAATGCTGCTGACCGTTCTGCAAACACAAAACACGCTGTATCAGGCCCAGGACCAACAGGTGCAACTGCGCATGGCCCGGTTGCAGGCCAGCATCGCACTGTACAAAGCGCTAGGCGGCGGTTGGCAAGCGATGTGATTTAACACCCCCCGTTTCCGTTGGCGCGATTGAATACAGACCGACGATGCTTACTTTCAGAACCCTTATAGATATGTACATCTTCATTGCGTATGCAGCGTTGTATTTTTACTCCATCTCAACACACCGCCCGCCTAAAAATATGCAGCATGGAGATTTAAATGAGCACTCAAACGCATCACACCGGTCAAACGGTCCCTCATGACAAGCAGACAGGCACTTCCGTTGAGGACATACCCTGCGAGCCCTGGGAACTGATTCTTCCAATTGAAGGCACCCAGATTGCCAGTGGCGTTGCAACGGTTGAGTTCCACGACAAACTGTACGTCTTCTTTATCAAAGAGAAACAACCCGACGTCTTAAGCCTGGGTTACTTGGTGATGATCAAGAATGCGCACAGCAAACTCGTGGTAGAGAGTAGGCATGAGTTGACCGTCGCTGCGGTTGGCCGCTTTCGACCCGCAGTGACGGTCTATGACAATCACTTGTTCTGTTTTTACACCGGCACTGATCAGCGCATACGTTACCTCGCCTATTCCGGCGTGCAATGGTCACCCACTATTTTGGTGCCCCATCTTTTAACCGCCGATGCCCCCGCGGTTGTCAGCCATGAACAAGCATTGTATTTGGCACTGCAAGGGACAGTAGAGGGGCAGTTTTTTCAAAAAGTCTTTGAAAACTTCACATGGGGAAAGAATATCCAGAGTCCCACCCTCCGAATAACAGGAAGTCCTGCTCTGTGCCTCTTTAATGACAAGCCCACTGCCGCGATCGAAGGACTGGACGGTTTATTGCACATATTTGAATTCAGTGACAATACGTGGCAAAGAACTTACAAATCTTCGTTACCCGGCACCTTTGGCTCTCCTGCGCTTAATGTGTGGAACGGTTTGCTTATTTACGGTTTGCAAAAGCACGTCAGTAAGCGCTATGTCACTGAGGCGGTACACAGTGCAGGCACTTCGCCGTATTACAGCAAGACAATAGGTGCTTATCTCTCGCCACCCTGCCTGAGCGTTTACAAGGGCGACTTTTATTTGATCGGCCAACGTCCATGTAACGACATAGGGGTCTCTTTGTTTAACCCTGAGTGCCTGTAGTTTTTCTCTGCTGACGTTCAGCGCACGCCGCCCACATCGACACGCACTCAGGTAGGCCGCGCCAACAACACATAGGCCCCGTCAGACCGCTTACGCCTTGACCGACAAATGCCGCGCATACCAAGGACGTCGCGGGACTTTGCGCAACAAATTGCCAAGGGTCTTTTCATCGCCAAAGGTAATACGCAATGCCAGCTTCATGGTTTCGGGGTCCATTTCAACCGTTTTGCCCATCGCCAGCCCCGGCGTCGTGCTGCACCCATGCGTTATCGGTCCAAGCCAGGGATCCTCCACTTCCACCCAGCGCCCCGGTGCAAACCAGGGCACGCCGTTGACCTCCTGACGCGTCAACTCGCCGGGATGAAAGCGCTGGTGAGCAGCAAACCAGTCTTCAAGGCGGTCATCGATCCAGCCGTGGAAACTCCAGAACACCGGGTTCACATGCGACGAAAACGGGTCGCCAAGAAAGTCATTTTCAGGCACATACCAACGCGCCGAGAAATCGGCCGGATCTCGCGCAAAAGGCACCGGGGCGCCATTGGATGGATCGCGTGGCACCGAGGCCCAGCGCATGTGCAGCCAGTCGTGCAAACCCAACTCCACCTCTGACCCAAACTGGCCCAGGGTCAATGTCGACAGGTAACGCGGGTCGCGATAGCGCGATTCCCACACCTCGAAGTTGCTGTGAAAGGTTTCGGGCTGTTTGATATCACTCAGCCATTGGGTATAGACCGCGTCACCTTCCGCCAGCCAGGTCGGCGGCAAGGCACTGCCGTCATGGTTATCAAAATAACGGGCGAAACCCGCCCGGTCGCGTACAAGCTCTGGTTGCGGCAACGGAAAGGCCAGCCACGAAGGCAGGTCTTGCATGGAACGCGCCGTGCGCAGCATGTGCCGGTGCATAAAAAAGAAGTCCACCCCCGAACCATTGCGGTCTTTACGCGGCCCCCGGGCGTCCCGCTCCTTGTCACGCTGACCGGGTTGCCAGCCGATACCGCGCAGGGCATTGCGCTTGTCCTCCGTCAGTTCATGCCAGGTATCGCGCGAAGCATGCCAGAGCTGGTGAAACAGGCGGTGCTCGGGCGACACCAGCCAGGCCAACAACGCAGGATTCAGGCCAGTGCGCTCACGCGCTTCGGGAAACGTATGCTTGACGGCGACAAAACGGTTATCCAGCTCGGGCCATGCCAGCGCACGATCCAGGCGCTGCACCCGACCACTCAACGTGCCACTGCCCGCGTTGCCATACAGGCCCCACACTTCATCAAGACTGAAACTGAATTCGTAATCCGGCTGGCCCTGAGGCGCGTCACTGCGCGTAAGACGCCAATGCATCCGCTTGGCGTCGGGTTCGACCAGATCACCCAAGATGCGGTAACGCGGCGTCTGCGCGCTGTGCAAGACCTGCGCGGTGTCCAGAAAGCCACGCACCCCACGGCCACGCGGTGCAATATCCAGCCACACTTGCAGGTCATCCGCAGGCAAGCCTTCAAGCCCTGCGTCGCGGCCATCGAAACGGATTGTCCACACACCCCGCAGTTGATCCGCCAGTTGCTGCCCGGCGGTGTCCGCCAGGTCGACCGTCGCCTCGCCGGGCGTGATCGGGTCATCCACCCGCGTCAACTCGCGATGCCCATAGAACGCTGCTGGCGCCACTGCGCCGGTGATCGCTAAACCCGCGATGAACCCTCGTCGAGAAATCGTCATTGTCCTACCTGTCCCAGCCTGAATGCAGGCGTATCCAAGCTAGAACGTTTGTTGCGCGCTCAAATTTAGCCCCGCAGCCACAGCCAGATTTCAGGAACTCTCCCCTCCAGCTGAACTCAGTGATTCATGACCTGTGGTCAAGAGTGCTTTGTCTGATGCCGGGTTTTTCCCACGTATCAGGCCGAGGATACTCAGCCTCATTCTTACGACACCCAAGGAGTTATCCATGACAGTTCCAGCATTCGGCCTCGGTACATTTCGACTAAAAGGCCAAGTGGTGATCGACTCGGTAAAAAACGCCCTTGAACTGGGTTACCGCGCCGTGGATACCGCACAGATTTATGAGAACGAAGCCGACGTGGGCCAGGCCATTGCCGAGAGCGGCGTGGCCCGTGATCAGCTGTACATCACCAGCAAGATTTGGGTCAGCCACTTCAGCAAGGACGCGTTGATCCCCAGCCTCAAGGAAAGCCTGAAAAAACTGCGCACGGACCATTTGGACCTGACCTTGATTCACTGGCCATCGCCCAACAACGCAGTGCCCGTTGCCGAGTTTATGGGGGCATTGCTGGAAGCCAAACAACAGGGCCTGACCCAAGCAATCGGTGTGTCCAACTTCACCATCGCGCTGATGAAAGAAGCCATTGGCGCGGTGGGTGCCGAAAACATTGCCACCAACCAGATTGAGTTGCACCCGTACCTGCAAAACCGCAAGGTGGCCGAGTTTGCCAAAAGCCAGGGCATTCATATCACCTCGTACATGACTTTGGCCTACGGCGAAGTGCTCAAAGATCCGGTCATCAATGCCATTGCCAAGCGTCACAACGCAACGCCAGCACAGGTCACACTGGCGTGGGCCATGCAACTGGGCTACTCGGTGATTCCGTCCTCTACCCAGCGGGCAAACCTTGAAAGCAACCTCAAGGCGTGCGAACTGCGCTTGACTGAGCAAGACATGCAGCAGATTGCAGCCCTGGACCGCGGGCATCGCCTGACCGATCCGCAAAGCGTTGCGCCTGCATGGGATTAAACAGACCGGTAGTCACTGACGAGTAATGCGAGGCTGTGATCGGCGCCAGCGCCGTCGTAAAACCATACGATCACGGTGTTTCAGATACGCCGCCATGATCACCTTCACGACCGCTTAGCGCCCGGTCGCAGCCTCGTGCCTCGCCAGCACCTACACAGAGCACCTACTGCACGCCAAACCTCTGCAACTGCATCTCTTGCAAGCGACTCAAGGTACGGCGGAACGCAAAGGCCAGATAGCCCTGCGTGTACAACTGGTCCATGGACACCTGCGCCTCAATGCACACCGCCACCTTGCGGTCGTAACACTCATCGATCAGCGCAATGAAACGCCGCACGCTGTCGTCATATTTGGACAGTTGCGGCAGTTCACGGTCGCCCGCCTCAACTTTTACGGCCCCATCTTCCGTACCCCGCGCGATTTTACCTTCACGCTGTTCGGCACTCAGGCATGGCACCTCGCTGAGCAAGATGACGCTGTACCGGTCACACATCTGCATAAATTCAGTGGCGGCCAGGGGCTGCTCGCACAGTTCGTGAAACGTACACCACAGCACGGTGTCGCTGGCAGACAGGGTTTTCAATACCCGATGCCCCACAGCAATCGGTTGCTCAGACACCACCTGCCCTTGGGTCAGACGCTGGAACAGCGGCCCCATTACGCTCGGTTGCCCCGCTGCCGTCAGCCAATAACGCTGCTCGGCAATCCCCGGATGCAATCGGTGATCCTGAGCACCGTCTACCGACACCACGGCCATATGTTTGACAATCGCGGTGATCGCCGGCGCAAACCGGTCGCGATTGAAACCCTCGCCATACAGCTGCTCCGGTGGCTGATTGGAGGTGCACACCAACACCACACCTTCCTCAAACATCACCTGAAACAGGCGCCCCAGGATGATCGCGTCACCAATGTCATTGACAAACAACTCGTCAAAACACAGCACTCGCACCTCTTGGGCCAAACCTTGCGCCAGTGCCTTGAGCGGGTCCTGAGTGCCAATGAGCTGAAACAGTCGCTGATGCACCCATTGCATGAAATGGTGAAAGTGCTGGCGTCGCGCTGGCACCGACACACTCTGGTAGAACTGATCCATCAGCCAGGTTTTACCGCGCCCCACCGGTCCCCATAAATACACGCCCCTGACCGGCTCAATGCCTTGGCTTAGTTGTTCGTGACAATGCTGCAACGCTTGCACCGCACGCCACTGAGCAGGGTCCTGGACAAATCCGTGCTGTGCAATGGCCCGTTCCCAGGCAGTGATGGGGGATTCAACATTCATACGATGACCGGCTCCTGAATCTGACGGGCCAGTATGCCAGCACGGCATCAGGCCGAGGCCCTTGAAACGCTGATCGACGTCACTACATTGTTACTCAAGCGGTAACAGAGCGTTTTGCCATCAAGTCTTTTTCAATCATTCAAACGGCGTAAACTTGGCGACATGCACTGAACCGCACTTGAAACTTAAACACGGAACTTCGTACGCATTCATTGACTACTTATTCGGGCGCGTAACTTCTACCCGCCTGCACGGCACATGAAGTCAGTCACTGTTCCTATTTGATTACTTTAGAGGCCACTCACATGAAACATCTGATCGCTTTATTACTGGCCGGCATAGCGACCACCGCCCTGGCCGGTGAAACAACCCCCACTTCGCAACCGACAGTTGAACACTATTCCTACGGAACAACGCTGGACATTGCCAATGTCATCAGTATGTCCAGCATCCCGAAAGTGTGCGAAGTGGTACCGGCGCAAATGACCTATGAAGACCATCAAGGCCAACGCCACACCGTCGAATACCAGGTCATGGGTGACGGTTGCAGCACTCACTAAACACAGGCCGTGCCCAAGGTTGCACGCACGGATGCGACCCCAAGCCCCCTCTTTCGAGGGGGCTTTCTTTTGCACAAAATAAAAACAGCATTGTTACCATTCCAACAATACTTCTTGGCATTCTTTTGACTTTAATCAATGTATTGATTCGGTATCCTATGTTCATCCCTCGCTGAAACATTGAAACAGGGCACGGTACTTCGTGTTGCGCCACACGTCTTAAAAGGCGCAACAACTTCTCCCGCCAGCATGGCAATGGAAGTCAGTGATACGTGATTGTTTTAAGGTCTGAAAAAAATGAAAGGTTTTATCGCACTTGCTTTGATGGGTATTGCGACAGTGGCCGCCGCTGACGACGTTCAAGTTGCACAGGCCCAACCGGTGGTTGAACAGTACACTTACGCCACTGACCTGGACGTGGCCCACGTGATCAGCGTGACCCCGACTGCCGATGTATGTGAAGTGGTGCCGGCGCAAATGATCTATGAAGACCACCAGGGTCAGCGTCACATTCTTGAGTACCGGGTCATGGGTAACGGCTGTTCCAACGGCTGAGCTAGTCAACAACGATAATGCTGCACACCAGGCCTGCGTTGAACGCGGGCTTTTTTATGCAGCCGTGGTGACCAAGTGATGCCCGGCCCTGCAATGGCAAGACCGGGCGAAAAGCGCTCGCAAGCGATTCAGGTAGCGAGAATCAGTCTTTCTTCTCGGAAATCACTTTGCCCGTGTGATCAAACGTGGTTTCGACTTCGACTTCCACTCCATCGATTTTCTTCACGCCTTCCGCTTTCCAGATACCGGTAGCCGGATTCTCCAGTTCAATTTTTTTAATGGTGACGTAGCCATTCTTGGTTTTGAGGACTTCAACCGCTTCTTTGGAGAACGCCCAGTTCGCATCGGGTGTAGCAGCCATCGCAGCGCCAGCGCTCAACACAACAGCAGCAGTGATTGCAGCAGCAAAGGTTTTCTTCAACATTGTCTTAACTCCATTAATTGATGTTGCGTCTGTTACGTAGGTTGCCGCAGTAAACGTAGCAGAGAAAAAAACCTCCATGATGGGTAAATGACATGCTTTTGACATACCTCATGTTCTCGTTCGCTCTAGCACAGGGTTAGAATGCACAAAACCAGGAAGAGCCAATGAGCGAAACACGCCTCACCGAAGCCCAATACGATGCCATCACTGAAGCGGCTGCCCAGTGGTGTATGCGTTTGCATGAGCCTGATTGCACTGACCGGGAACGTGAAGCTTTCGCTGTGTGGCTGAACGCTGACCCACTGCATGCGTTTGAATATGAGGCCATGCTCGACATCTGGGATGTCAGCGAGCACCTGCCAAGCCCCGAGCCTATAGGGGCACACGTGGTGCAACTGCCCCACGTGGCGCGGCGCAGCACCTGGCAAAAATACGCCACGGCAGCGGCCATCACCCTGCTCGCGGTGCCTGTGGCAGCGTACAGCGGCTGGGAACTGGGCTGGGTGCCCAATGCCTATGAGCGCCATCAGGCCGATGCCCAATTGCAAACCGTGACCCTGCCAGACGGCAGCCAGGTGGAGCTGAACCTGGGCACACAACTGACGTATGCCAACTACAAAGACCAACGTCGCGTCACCCTGAGCAAAGGCGAAGCCTTTTTCAAGGTGAGTCACGATGTCGCACACCCGTTCATGGTGCAGGCTGCTGAAGGCCGGGTGCGCGTGACCGGCACCCAGTTCAATGTGTGGATGTACGAAGATCAGGTCAAAGTCACGCTGCTGGAAGGCTCAGTGCTGGTCACCAGCAACAAACAACTTAGCGGTGACGGCTTGCGCCTGGAACCGGGCATGCAAGCGCGATACAAGGCTGGCGACTATACCCCGCAAATCAGCCAGACCTATGCCAACGCACCGGATCTGGCGTGGCGCAATGGCAAATTGGTGCTCGATAACCTGACACTGGCTGACGCCTTGCCCATGATCAACCGTTACCTGGGCACGCCATTGGTACTGGCAGACTCTGCCACCCGCCAATTGCGCATCGGTGGCGTATTCAACACCCAAGAAATCAACAACCTCGTGACCTCCCTGCCCAAAGTGTTGCCGGTGTACCTGAGCGTGAATCAGGACGGTAACCCCGTGCTCAACGCCCTGCCGCGGGGCTGATTGAACACCGTTCCCCCGCGCCGTTGACACAGGCTGCGGCAGCCTGCGTCGGGCGTGTGCAGAGTATTTATTGACGAATGTGCGTCAGCTCATAGTTAGGGTCGGCCTTGATCTGCGCCTCAGTGAAAGGCAGCGTTTGCCATTGTTTCTTCGAGAACGCCCGGGTTTGATCCCGTACATGTTTTGACGCCGGGTCGCTGGAAATCGAAAACGCCAGCATCCCTTGCGCCTGTGGCCCCTGCTCGTCAAACGTGACCGTTTGCAGGTAGCTGGTGCCGCTGACGACCTCTTGCTGTCCGCCTTCACCCGGCACGCTTTGCATGGCGTTGTAGACACCCAGTACCGCAGGGCCACCGTGAATCGGCGTACGCTGGCCGCCACTGTTGACGCCCTGAATCTCACCCCACGTCGTGTCGGCACTCAACCCTGCTTGCGCCACCTGCGTCGCCGACGCTTTGAGCGCGTCATGCACCGCCTGACGTACCGCCGGATGATCGATGTTCAAACCTCGCGGTGTATGTTGCGGGTCTGCGGGGTTGAACGACACGCGCCACACGTCAGGCACTTCAAACAACTGCGCCATAAGGTGCTGGAAATGCACCAGCCCCATGCCGCTGTCCAGATTCGCCTGCTGATCCCATGCCTTGAGGCTGGCGCACACCGCTGCCGGCGTGGCCTCACGCTCACCTTCACACACCTCAAGGATGTCCGGCATGACTTGCCCGGCCAGGTACACCCGGTTGTCCATCACCATGCCTTGCAAGTCCGATACACCGAGGGCACCGGGCTGGCTTAACCGCTGAAGAGCAAAGCGTGCTCGCGGCCCCAGTGGCTGGCCCTCTTGACTGATCAGCGGCGAAAAACCGCTCAACGGTGCCAGAGGGTTGGCCATCCAGGCGGAGTCGTTGGAATGCTGCACGTAGTCTTTGCGACGCAGTTGCGGTAACTGGCTCGCCGGATAAATGCCTTGTTGTGCCGCGCTGGCGTCAACCGTCCACGCACAGGCACTGCGACTACCGTCGAGCACGATCATCTCCAGCCCCACCCGTGGGTCGCTGCACGCGGCCAATTTGGCCTGATCGACATACGGCACCACGGACAGGTTCATGTACAGCGCCTGCCCTTTGTCATCCACGGCCAGGGTGTTGACCCACGGGATGCCTTGAATCTTGTTCACCGACGCTTGCAAGGCAGCGACGCTCTCCGCCTGATTCATCGCGTACCACTGCTGCAATACGCGATCGTTGCCGAGGTTCGCATCACGCAGGCTAAAGGCCACATTATCGTCCCAGTCCAGCTTGCCCGGCCATTGCACAATCGGCCCGAACACTGAACTGTAAATAACCCGCGACTGAGGCTTGAGGCTGCCATCGGCCTGTTTGACCTCAACGCTGACGGTGTGCTCTTGCAGCGGGTAAGAATTGCCGTCCAGCAGATAACGGGTCGGGTCATGCGGGTCGAGGGCAAGCCGGTACAGGGTGAAGTGCTTTGAGGTGTCGACCGTGTGGGTCCAAGCCACGTGCTGGTTGAAACCGATGTTGATCAACGGCAGACCGGGCAGCGCGGCGCCCATCACGTCAAGCTTGCCGGGGATGGTCAATTGCATCTCATAAAAGCGCATGCCGCCTACCCACGGAAAATGCGGATTGGCCAGCAACATCGCCCGCCCGGTCTTGGAACGCTCACTGCCGATAGCCACTGCGTTGCTGCCACGCTCCAGCGCAAAACGCTGCATGCGTTGCTCAGCCACTGCAAAGCCCCTGCTGTGCTGAGCCCATTGCGCCGTGGCGCGTGGCGGCGTTGCGCCCACCAGCGCTTGCGCAAACTGACCCACGCCCCCCTCGACCAACAGGCGACGGGTCAACTTGACCAGATCCCGGCTCGTGAGGGGCCGCACCGAGGCATTGTCACATTGCGCTGGCAGACCGTTGCGCTCGCTGAGCTGACGGTTGTAACCGGCCACATACCCCTCAATCAAATCTCGCACCTGCGGCGTTTGCGCCAGCCAAAAGGCATCGACCGCCTGCGGGGTATTGAGCCACTTGAAAAAAATGTCGCTGGACAGGTTGTCGCGCTCCTCCAGGGTCAACGCGTCAGGCCCGTAGTATTTAGAGCGCTCACCGTTCACCGTGACCACCTCATTGGCCAGTAAACACAGGTTGTCCTGGGCATAGGCATAACCAATGCCATATCCCAGGCCACGCTCATCGGCGGCCTGAATATGCGGTACACCAAAGGTGGTGCGGCGAATGTCGGCACTCACGTCTTTGGCCGGGGTCTGAGCCAGAGCAGAAACACTCAGCCCCAGACACAGCCCTGCAACACACGCTTTGCTCAATGACCTGAAAATAATCACGCGCACTCCTGCTCGTTCAATATAAATGCCCGTTGCGCACCATGGGGACGCCGCCACCGGGCATGTGCCTGCACTAAAGACGAAGCACATTAAAAAAAATTAATCACCGTTAAAAACCTGACTACAAAGCGGCTTGGGTCCAATCAAACGTATTTGACGACAAATTTTCTACATCCAAATGTTCATGATTTCGGCGGCTCATTCGTCTAGTACCTTAAGAGCCGTTTTTATTTTCCTGATCAGGCTCTGATAAGGAGTTATTTGCATGCACAACTCGCAAATGCCAGCGGACGGTCATCAACAACGCAAATCAGCTTTTCAGCCCGACAACGGGTTGCTGGAGGCACAGGTGCAGTTACACGGCAATGAACGTATTCGTCATTTACTTAAATGTTTTGGGCTGCGCACCAGCCTGGTGCGGCTCAAGGTCATCGACGCGCTGTTAACCGCCGCCGGCAATGATCGTCGACTCGGGGTGCGCGGCATGCACAGCCATTTACAAGCGCTGGATATCCCGCTGTCTTTTCTCAGTGTGCGCGAAGTGCTCAAGCGCCTGTGCAGCGAGGGGGTGGTGGTGCTCAACAGCGACAAGAGCTACAGCCTGCATCCGCAGGCCGAAGCTGTTTTGACGGGGCAGATCGACGCTTAGATTTTGGTTTTGCGGCGCATGACGCCGTTGATGACTACCACAATCACTGCCACGCCAATGGCGACGTACTGAAACATCTTCTCGGAGATCATGCCGGCGTTCTGCATGTACGAAAGACCAAACATGATCCCCAGTACAACCAGGGAGATCAAAATCGAGTATTTCAAGCGCTGCGAAGGAGTCATTGCCTGTTCCTGAAAAAATGGGACTTGAATCAAAGCCAAAAGGTGCACATGCGTAGGGTCTACGGGTAAGCCCACCCTCAACGGTGGGCCATGTTACAACCGCACATGGGTTTTAGCTCGTCATCTGGCGACAAAATCCGCTACCCGGTCGAGCACACACAGCCACCAACCAGTCAACAAAGACGCGCACCCGTGGGGATAACTGGCGATGTGGCGGGTATAAAGCGGTCAGCGCCAAAGGCGGCGGCAAGCATTCACTGAGCACTTCTTGCAAGCGCCCCTCACGCACCCATTGGGCCACATGATAATGCGGCGCCTGCACCAAACCATAACCGGCCACACACGCTGCCAAATACCCTTCAGCACTGTTAACCGACACCTGTTTGGCCAAGTTGATCAACTGCACGTCTGGCCCTTGCTGAAACTCCAGCCCGTAACGTTTGCCCGACACGCCAGAGAAATACTCCACCATCAGATGCCCACTCAAATCGGCCACCGTGTGCGGTATACCGCGAGCACGCAAATAGTCGGGACTGGCGACAGTCACTTGGTCCATCAGCACCAAGGGCCGGGCCACCAGCGAATCATCCACGGTCAAACCGGCGCGAATCGCGCAGTCCACACCTTCACGAATCAAATCCACCGGGCGGTCGTTAAGCCCGATTTCCAGCGCTATCTGCGGATAACGCCGGGTGAACTCAGGCAGCGCAGGCAGCACCAGACGCCCCACCGCTGCGGGCATCTCGACCCGCAGCGTGCCCTTGGGTTGGCTTGCGCTGAACACCCCTTCGGCCTCTTCAAGGTCTGACAACACGCTGACGCAACGCTGGTAATACGCGGCGCCGTCCAGCGTCGGGCTGACCTGACGCGTGGTGCGATGCAACAGTTGCACGCCCAAGTGCGCTTCCAGTTGTTTGATCAGCACCGTCACTGAAGCACGGGGCATTTGCAGGCTGTCGGCGGCTTTGGCAAAACCGCCCAGCTCGACGATACGGGTAAAGACGCGCATCGCGTTGAATCGGTCCATATCCCCTCGCTTGGCTGGCATGGATGAGTGGGCTCATCCAGACAGTGACGCATCATTCTTGCGGGCTTCACATTCGCGCTGGCTGGGCCAGTTCCTACCAACCTGCAGGAACTGACGCGTCAAGCGAGGCTGTGATCGGCGGCGTCGCTGAGTCTGGCGTTTTAAAAATCGCGTTTATAGAAGATATCCAGCGAGCTGGCAAAGCCGCTGGCCACTTCCACGTACACCCGCTTGCTCAGTTTGTAGCGCAACGCAATGGTGCTCGCTGGTTCAAACACGCCCACGCCATACCGCACACTCAAACGTTCGTTGATCTTGCCGCTTGCAACCACGGCGGTGTTGTCGCCGCTGCCCTCCGTGTCCAGTTCAAAGTCCTTGATACCCAAATGGTTAGCGAGGCCGGAGGTAATGCCTGCACTGCCCATCAACCCCAGCCCCAAGGCTGCCTGGGCCAGCATGTTGTTGTCTTCCCCGGTGCCCGACAACGGACGCCCCAGGATCAAGTAAGACAACGCTTGCTCTTGGCTCATCGCCGGTTCCGAGAAGATTTGCGTGGTCGGCTGTTCAGCGCTACCGCTCAAGCGGATGCCCGCGATCACATCATCTGTCTGGCGAATCGCTTCAATGTCCAGATACGGCTGGGCAATCGGCCCGGCAAACAATAGCCGCGCACGGCGAATGGTCAGGCGCTGGCCATACGCACGGTAACGGCCATTGTTCAGGCGCAGTTCGCCGCGTGTATCGAGGTTATTGCCAATATGCACCTGGCCCGCCAAATCGGCGTTCAGACCAAACCCGGAGAACGTCAGCCGTTCTTGCCCCACCACCACGTTGATGTCCATGTCGACCACCATCGGCACTTCGCCCTCAGCCACCTGCTGACCGACGATCACGGTGTCATCCGAAACCTTGACCGTGGACGGCGGCAGTTCGCGAACGGTGATTTCACCTTTTGGCACGTTGACCGTACCGGCAATCAACAGGGTGTTGTTTGCGTTCAGCGTGATGTTCAGATCGGGCGCCACGTCCAGCTTGGCGTACGGCTCCACCGTCACCGGCAAATGATTGCCCTTGACCAGCACGTTGACGGCCACCGTCTTGCCCCATGCCACGTCACCACTGATGCTGCCCTGCCCTTGCGGGCCGCTGGTCCAGCCGCCGTTGAGTTGCGCGGTTTCGCCGACGATGTTGGCCGTCAGTTGCAGGTTTTCAAAGTTGGTCGGTAACTGCGGGCCGGAGATTTCACCGCCAGTCAGCGACACCTTGCCGTTGATCGAGGGCGCGAGCAAACCGCCCGAAATGCTCCCCGCACCATTCAACTGCCCGGTGAGCTTTTCCACCATCGGCACAAACGGACGGATCACCGACACATCCAGCCCCGAGAGGCGGAACTCGCCGCTCACCGGTTTGCTTTTGGGCAACGGATTGATGCGTGCGTTGAGCATCAATTGCCCGAGCTTGCCGCCATTGAATTCAAACTGTGTGTCGACCCGGCTGGGCGTCAGGTGACTGGTCAACTTGAAGGTCTGGTACGGGAAGGCCAGCCACTGACCTTTGTCTTTGATACGCAAGGTGCCGCCGCTGGCGTCCACCACCACCTGACCTTTAGGACCGCTGGCCGGCACGTCCATCAGCACGTCGGCGTTGAGTTGGCCTTGCCACTGAAAGTCGTTGGGCAACCACTGCGCCAGGCTGTCGAGGGGGAATTGCTTCAGGTGCAAACGCAATTTGGGGTCGGGCATCAAGCGCTGATCTTCCGCGCACAGGCTGGCAGGCCCGGACATCCAGCACTGCGCACCCAAGGTGATACGACCATCGGCCAGCCGCTCCAGACGCGCCGGGTTTTGCAGCACCCAGCTCTGGCCGCCCGCCTTGACGTCCCCGCTGAGCAAACGCCCGCGCCAGTTGTCTTTGTCCAGCCCCCCCTCCAGCGCCAGCCCCAGTTGCAGCATCGGCCCTTGCAACGCCAGTTTCAGTTGTTGGCGCTTGAGGTCACCGCTGCCATTGGCTGTCAGTACGCCCAGTTGTGTGTCGCCGGTCTGAATCCCACTGCCTTTGAGGTCAATTCGCCCGTTTTGATTGCGATCCAGCGAGGCATCTAGCGTCAGGTTTTGCAGGTGATTGTCGGCAAAGGCCAATTGCTGACCTGTAAGTGCCACCTTGCCTTGCGGTGCCTTGAGCGTACCGCCTACATCAACCCGACCTTTGAGCTGACCGCGCAGATCCGGCCACAGCTGACCCAAACGCGGCAAGTTCAGATCCAGTTGCGCCTTGAGTTGCTGCTGCACACTGGCGCTGCCGTTGATGCGGTTATCGCCCAGGCGAATGTCCAGAGCGCTCAGGGTGAAATCTTCGCCAGCGCCTTGAGCCTTGGCTTGCAAGACGGCGGGCAAGCCGCGCAAACGGCCTTTTAAATCAAGGTCGGCATTGAGTTCAAGGCGCTCATTTTTGAACGAACCGGTGCTGCGCAACGGGCCACCCAGGTTACCCGGCAGCTCGGCGACCCAATACGCCGGGTTGATGGCGCTCAAGTCCAGTGCGGTGTCCCACGCCACGCCCTCGGCGAACTGCACGTTGACGTGGCCCTGCGCCTTGCCTTGCCCGGCGACCAGTTGCAGTTGCGGCAAAAATATTTTGCCCAGATCACCACTGAACGGGCTGGCCAGACTGAACGCCCCGGCCGGGCCATCCAGATCGGCTTTGAAATGGCCCAAATAGTTGCCATCGGTGTAAGACACTTCGCCCTTGAAAGTGCGCAGGTCTACATCGGGCTTGGCAATCAGCGGGTACAGGGTGTGCCACGGAAACTTAAGCCAGTCGATAGTGGCGTCGGCCTTCAAGCCTTCTTGCCAATCCACTTGCCCGGACAGTTTCAAACGTTGCTCGGGGCTAACGGTTAAATCCAGCGCCGAGATTTGCGCCCCCTTGGCATCCACCCGGCCTTTGAGCACCAGACTGACCGGGGCTTTTTCAGCAGGCAGGCTGGCGCTGCCGTTCAGCACATAACCGGCCTTGAGATCACCTTTGGCGCTCAATACGAGCTGGTTGACTTGCAGGGTATCGGGCAACTGCGGGCTGGCTTTGAACGCCTCAGACGTGAGGCTGATCTGCGCGGGCAAGTTCTCGGCCAGTGGCTGCAATTGGCCCTTTAACTGTGCGTTGAGATACCCCGTGCTATCGGCGGTCAGGTTCAGTGAAGTACGCACATCACCGTCGACCTTCAGCGCCAGCGCCCAGGGTTTGTCTTTATCGGGAGATGGCAGGTTGATAGCGCCCTGCAAGGTCAAAGGCCAATCGCCATTGGGTTGCAACAGGCCAGACAACTCGACGCTCATATCCTCGCGGTCTACGTGCACCGAGTCGATCTGCAAGCCCTTGGGCGTCCACTGCGCCGCCATCTGCAAGCCCTTGAGCTGCTCGATACCGTTGAACAACACGTTGCCGACCTTGATCACGCCCACCTCGATGGACAGCGGCAGTTTCAGCTCCGGCAGGCTGACCGGCCCGCTGCTGCTGTCTTCGCCGGGCGGAAATTGCAGGCTCACGCGCTCTGCCTGCAATTGATCGACACACAAGGTCAGGCGCGTCAGGCACGCGGGCGACCAGGCAAAAATCGGCCGCTCCACTTCCACACGGCTGCTGCCTTGCTCCCACAACAGATGATCGGCACTCCACTGGCCACCCAAACGACCGGCAAAGTTGTCGATCTGTAAACCCGGCACCTGGCCCAGCACCCAGCGGCTGCCCGCTTGTGTACCCAGCACGAGGCCCAGCGCCAGCAGCACTGTCAGCAACACCAGACCCGCTATTTTCACACCACGAATCACAGTTCTGGCCCCATGGAAAAGTGCAAACGAACGCCGCCATCGTCATCCAGCGCATGAGCCAGATCGAGACGGATCGGGCCAACCGGCGAAATCCAGCGAATACCCATGCCCACCCCGGTTTTTAAACTGGGGAAGTCGAGGCTGTTGAACGCGTTGCCTTTGTCGACAAAGGTCGCCCAGCGCCATTTTTCGGCGAACTGATATTGATACTCGACGCTGCCCGCCACCATGTAGCGGCCACCGATACGGTCGCCATCAGAGTTCTTCGGCGACAGGCTCTGGTAGTCATAGCCGCGCACGCTTTGGTCGCCACCGGCAAAAAAACGCAGGGACGGCGGGATCGACTTGTAACCGTTGGTGGCGCTGCCGCCAAACTGAACCCGACCCAAGAAGCGGTGTTTGTCCCACACCGTGGTCAGCGCTTTAAATTGCGCATTGCCGTGCAACAAGTTGGTGTCCGACATCAGCCCTTCCTTGGCCACTTGCGCATCCAGCGACACGCTGTAGCCGTGGGTAGGATCAATGCGGTTATCGCTGCGCAGTACCGAATAGCTGACACCGGGCATTAATAAGGTGCTCAGGCCCGAGTCATCGCCCAAACGGTATTCTTCGTGCTGCCACTTGAGCGAGACAATGCGCGTCCAGCCGTTGTCCAGTTTGCTGTGCCACTCCGGCCCCACTGTCAGCAACTTGCTCAAGGTGTCGGTATTGGCGATTTCTTCGTACTGATAACCGGCTGCAAAACGCAGTTTGTCGGTGAGCGGCGGATCAAGCGGGATGTCATACCAGGCGCCGACGTTTTGCTTGGGCTGGGAAATTTCCGACTCAAAACCGTAACTGTCGCCACGGGCGTTGTCCCAGTGGCGCATCCAGCTGGCCTTGCCGCGCGGCCCGGTATCGGTCGAGTAACCCAGGCCCAGCGTCATGGTGCGTGGCTTGCGAGTGTGCAACTCAACGTCGACCGGAATCACTTGCCCCACTGCCGTGCTGGGCGCGGCATCAACGCGCACCACTTCAAAATAACCGCTCGATTGCAGGTTTTGATTAAGCTCGTTCACCAGCTGCGAGTCATAGGGCGTATCCGGCTTGAAAGGCACCATGCGTTGCAACAGCACCTCATCAAACGGCGTGTCGCCACCAAAACTGACCTTGCCGAGCAAAAAACGCGGCCCGCTGCGGTAAACCAGATTGATATCGGCGTAGCCGCCCTTGGGGTCGACCAGCAGTTCGTGCTTGATAAATTGGCCATTGAAAAAACCGTAACGTAGCGCCCGGTTCTGGATCATTTGCTTGGCGCTTTCGTAATCGCCCTGATTGAGCACCGCCCCCGGTTTGAGGTCGTCACTGGCGGGGATCTGAAAGGCCTTGAGCGAAGCGGCCTCACCTTCGACGCGCACGTTGACGTTACGCAGATGCACCGGCTCGCCGGGATCAATGCTCAACACCAAACGCGGCGGATCACCGGGTTTAACTTCGCTGTCAATGGTGGGGTTGTAATAACCCAAGGCTTGGGAGGCTTTGAGGGCTTGCTCTTGCGCACCGCGTTTGAAGCGCAACAAGGCCGCCTCGTCACGATCGCCGAGGCTGCCTATATAGCCTTCCACGTTGGCCTTGAGGGCGCTATTGGCGGGTTTGACCTTAACCACCAGCTCGCTTTGCGCAAAGGCTGCAAAGCTGCTGAGCAGCAGGACCACACCACTGGTAAATCTTCCTGGAAACGTCATAGGCGCGGATGCTAACACGGGCAAGGAACGTCATAGAGCCTGCCTAAGGTGAGAAGTTCGCCCTTAAGCCGTTGCTGTATGTAACACCTGCGGGTTGGCGTGGAAAAACACGTGCTCGCGCACCGGCCCGACGGCCACTTCGCCAATCTCGACGTAACCCTGTTTTTTGTAAAACGCCAGGTAACGCGGATTGCCCGTGTCGAGCACCACGCCTTCGGAGTGCTCATCCTCGGCACACCAGTTGTGCACCGCCTCAAGCAACTGCTCGCCATAATGCTGGCCTTGAAACTCCGGGTGAATCCCCAACAACGGCAGCATATGCACCGCATCACCTGGCACGCACGCCAATACCGCCTGATGGTATTCCAGATAACGCCGGGTACAGCGCAGCCCTGTGCTCAGCACCATGCGCAATTGCCAGGCCCAGCTTTCGGTGATGTCCAGACGCCGCAGCGGCGGTGCGATCAGGGCAATGCCGACCAGCCGATCATTGACCAGCAGCCCAAGCCCTGGCCGATCCTGCAAAAAATGCTGCTTGACCAACTCGCGAACGGTTGCCCGCACCCGCTGCTCATAGCCCCTGCGATCAGCATCGAACAGATAGCGAAATGTCGGCTCATGCCGATAAGCCTGATACAGCAACGAACGCGCTTCGCGTGAATAACCCCCATCGAGCAGTTGAATCTGGCCTATGGCATTCGACGTTTGCGTCATGACGTTCAATCTCCCTGGCGGCGCTTGGATGGCGGCGCTTCTAGTGAGTACGAGCCCCCGAGAGCCACAACAGTTCAATCATGGCTACATGCAACCTACGTTAGCAGCGCATTTGCCCTACTGCACGCTGGCCGCTTGCGCGCCAGTCCGCTAGCATCGCAGTTTTGCTCTGGACTGCCCGCCCATGAAAATTGTGTCATTCAACATCAACGGCCTGCGCGCTCGGCCCCATCAGCTGGCAGCGCTGATTGAAAAACACCAGCCCGACGTGATCGGCCTGCAAGAAACCAAAGTCAGCGATGAGCAGTTCCCCTTCGCCGACATTGAAGCCCTGGGTTATCACGTGCATTTCCACGGCCAGAAAGGCCATTACGGCGTTGCCCTGCTGTCGCGTCAGGCGCCCCTGAGCATCCATAAAGGCTTTGCGAGCGATGAAGACGACGCTCAGCGGCGTTTTATCTGGGGCGAATTCGCGGATGAAAATGGCCAGGCAGTGACTGTCATGAATGGTTATTTCCCACAAGGTGAAAGCCGCGATCACCCGACCAAATTCCCTGCCAAGCAGCGGTTCTACCGTGACTTGCAGCAGTTGCTCGAAAGCCAATTCAGCAACGAACAGCCGCTGGTGGTGATGGGCGACATCAACATCTCACCGCAAGATTGCGACATCGGCATCGGCGACGTTAACGCCAAACGCTGGCTGAAAACCGGCAAGTGCAGCTTCTTGCCTGAAGAACGCGAGTGGATGGAACGCCTCAAGGGCTGGGGGCTGGTCGACAGCTTTCGCTACCTCAACCCGGACGTGACAGACCGTTTCAGCTGGTTTGACTACCGCAGCCGCGGCTTTGAAGACGAACCCAAACGCGGTTTGCGCATCGACGTGATTCTGGCCTCTAAGGGCCTGGTGCCACGCATCAAAGACGCGGGCGTCGACTACGAACTGCGCGCCATGGAAAAACCCTCGGACCACGCACCGATCTGGCTGGAACTGAGCTAAACCGCTCGCAGCCTCGTGCCTCGTCAGTGCCTACAAAACGTTGGCGCATAACCCGTAGGAACTGACGAGTAAGGCGAGGCTGTGATCGGCGGCAAAGTCGTCGTAAACCCCTTCAACCCACAGCGTCAGATACGACGCGCCGGGTTCAGGCGGGCTGTCATCGCGCTGCAATCTTTCTGACTTAAATTGCTGGCACGTTTATGGCCCCAGGAAGGTCGCCGCTGATGCTGCGTTTTATGTCATGGATCATGCTGTGCGCCTTGTCGGGGATGGCCCTCGCCGCGCCAGTCGCTGACTTGAGGATTCAAGGCTCCAACACCATGGGTGCCAATCTCGGCCCGGCGCTGGTGGCTGCCATGCTCGCTGCGCACGGCGTGCGCGACATTCATAGCGTGCCAGCCCCCACTCCCAACGAGCACACGCTGATGGGCACTGATGCCCAAGGCCAACCCGTGCGGGTGGACGTTGCCGCCCACGGCTCAGGCACCGGATTTACCGCGTTAAACGACGAGCACGCCGATGTGGTGGCCTCGTCGCGCCCGATCAAGGACCACGAACTGGTGGAACTCGAACGCCTCGGCGACCTGAAAAGCCCAGAGGCTGAACAGGTGATTGCCATCGACGGTTTGGCCATCATCGTGCACCCGCGCAACCCGCTCACGACCTTGAACACCGAACAACTGGCGCAGGTCTTCAGCGGCAACATACAGACGTGGGAAGCGTTAGGCGGCGTCGGCGGGAGCATTCATTTATATGCGCGGGACGATCAGTCCGGCACGTGGGAGACCTTCAAGGAATTGGTGATCAGCCGCGCGGGGCTACGGTTGAGCGCAGCCGCCAAGCGCTTCGAGTCCAGCGAGCAGTTGTCCGATGCTGTCAGCCAGGACCCGCAAGCCATTGGTTTCATCGGTTTGCCCTACATCCGCGAAGCCAGGGCTGTCGCCATTGTCGATGGGGCTTCGCAACCGATGCTGCCGCTTAACAGCCTGATCGCCAGCGAAGATTACCCGCTGTCGCGACGCTTGTACTTTTACCTGCCACCTGCAGCGAATAATCCTTGGGCTAAAGCGCTGATTACCTTC
The DNA here is from genome assembly GCF_001043055.1 of Pseudomonas weihenstephanensis. Taxonomy (GTDB): domain Bacteria; phylum Pseudomonadota; class Gammaproteobacteria; order Pseudomonadales; family Pseudomonadaceae; genus Aquipseudomonas; species Aquipseudomonas weihenstephanensis. The sequence continues at coordinate 691,197 of NZ_JYLF01000002.1, read as the reverse complement.
ACCCAAAGTGCGCAGGGCCAAGCCATCGTCGCGCAAAACGGTTTTGTGGCGCAAAGCGTGGTGGCCGACAGCGTGCTGCCCGGCCCACACATGCCGCAGGACTATCAGGCGCTGACCCAACAGGCACAGCGTTTGTCAGTCAACTTCCGTTTTGAGGAAGGCAGTGCGTCGCTGGACAACAAGGCGCGTCAAGACTTACTGCGTGTTGTGGACTATCTGCAACGTCACGCAAAACTCACCAAGCAGGTGACGCTGGTAGGCTTTGGCGATGCCAAGGACAACCCCGAGCGTGCGCAATTGCTGTCAAAACTGCGGGCAATGGCGGTGCGCCGTGAGCTGGTGAAAAACGGCGTGATCCTGCGCGAAATACGCGGTTATGGCGCACAAATGCCCGTCGCGACCAACACCGAAGATGAAGGCCGCCTGAAGAATCGTCGCGTTGAGGTGTGGGTGTATTAGCACCAGCCTCCTAGCCGTTACTTCGATAACGGGGCGTACTTGTCCAGCTCACACTTGCCCACGGCCGCGCGGTGTACTTCATCCGGGCCGTCGGCCAAGCGCAGCGTGCGCTGCATGGCATACATATACGCCAGCGGGAAATCCGCACTGACCCCCGCCCCGCCATGCAACTGGATCGCCCGGTCAATCACTTTCAACGCCACGTTCGGTGCCACGACCTTGATTTGCGCAATCTCGCTTTTGGCCACTTTGTTGCCCACGGTGTCCATCATGTACGCCGCTTTCAAGGTCAGCAGGCGCGCCATGTCGATCTCCATGCGCGAATTGGCGATCTTGTCGATATTGCCGCCCAAGCGGGCCAGGGGTTTGCCAAAGGCGCTACGCGCCAGCGAACGCTGGCACATTAACTCGAGCGCTCGCTCGGCCATGCCGATTGAACGCATGCAGTGGTGAATCCGCCCAGGTCCAAGCCGCCCTTGGGCAATTTCAAACCCGCGGCCTTCACCCAGCAGCACGTTTTCGTAAGGCACCCGCACGTTGTCGAACAGCACTTCGCCATGACCGTGAGGCGCATCGTCGTAGCCGAACACTGGCAAGGGACGTACGATTTTTACCCCCGGTGTGTCGACCGGCACCAGGATCATGGAGTGCTGCTGATGGCGCGGGTTGTGCGGGTTACTCAGCCCCATGAAAATCATGATTTTGCAACGCGGGTCGCAGACGCCGGAGGTCCACCACTTGCGCCCGTTAATCACCCACTCGTCGCCCTCACGCACGGCACTCGCCTGCATATTGGTGGCATCCGACGACGCCACCTCCGGCTCGGTCATGGCGAACGCCGAACGAATCTCACCGCGCAGTAAAGGCTCCAGCCACTGTTGTTTCTGTTGCGCATTGGCATAGCGCACCAGCACCTCCATGTTGCCAGTGTCGGGCGCCGAGCAGTTGAACGGCTCGGAGCCGAGCATGGAACGCCCCATGATTTCGGCCAGCGGCGCGTACTCAAGGTTGGTCAACCCCGCGCCCTGTTCTGAATCCGGCAAAAACAGGTTCCACAGCCCCTCGGCTTTGGCTTTGAGCTTCAAGGTTTCCATGATGGCGGTTGGCTGCCAGCGATCACCTTCAGCCACCTGTTGATCGAAAATCGCCTCTGCCGGGTACACATAAGCGTCCATAAACGCCGTAACACGCTCACGAAGAGCCTGAACTTTAGGGGAATAAGCGAAATCCATGACTGGCTGCCTTTACCGGGAATGTGGGAAGTATCACCCGATGCTAATTCAGCGCCCCATCATTTACCCAGCCTATTGACAGCGTGTATTACCATTCATAAGCAATATATGATTCAGTGCTGCCAGCCCCCCTCAATAACAAGAGTTGCCCCGCATGAACTTGAACAAGGTCGATCTCAATCTGTTTGTCGTCTTCGATGCGATCTACACCGAGGCCAACCTGACCCGCGCCGGGCAGATCATCGGCATCACTCAGCCTGCGGTGTCCAATGCATTGGCCCGTCTGCGCGAGAGCTTCAACGACCCGCTGTTTGTGCGCACCGCCCAAGGGATGGTGCCCACGCCCATGGCACAAAACATCATCAGCCCTGTGCGCAGCGCGTTGGCGTTATTGCGCGTATCAGTGCAGGAAAGCCGCACCTTCAACCCCTTACAAGCCAACAAAACCTTTCGCATCAGCATGACCGACCTGACAGAAGCCGTGGTTTTGCCACCGCTGTTCCAGCGCTTGCGCAAGCAGGCTCCGTCGGTGGTCATTGAAAGCTTTTTAGCTCATCGACGTGAGACCACCAGCGACCTGGCGGCAGGACGTCTGGACTTTGCCATCGACGCGCCGCTCAACACTGACCCGCAAGTGCGTCACGTCAAGTTGATGGAGGACCGCTATGTGTGCGCCATGCGCGCCGGGCATCCGTTGGCCAGTCAAGCCAGCCTCAGCCTGGACGCGTATTTGGCGCTGACCCACATTCATATTTCTACGCGCCGTAACGGGCTGGGCCAGGTCGATCTGGCGCTGGGCAAAATGGGCCTGCAACGCAAAATCACCCTGCGCTCGCAGCATTACTTGATGGCCTCCAATGTGTTGCATCACACCGACATGGTCATGACCGTGCCCGAACGGTTCGCACGGCGCAATGCGTTGCATTTTGTGGCGTTGCCACTCAACGAGATGCCCAACGTGGAAACCCATTTGTATTGGCACGAAAGCACCGAGCAAGACCCGGCCAACCGCTGGATGCGCGAATTGTTGATTGAGGTGTGTCAGCAGCAAGTGGCTCAGGAAAAGAAAGTGCTGGCGGCGAGCTTGCTTGACGTATACGTCAACCAACCATTAGCTTAATCACACGATTTCTCCAGAGCGCGCCCATGAGCAGCCAGACATACAGTATTTCCGACCTTGCCCGCGAACTGGACATCACCACCCGTGCCATTCGTTTTTATGAAGAACAAGGGCTGCTCGCGCCTGAGCGCCGGGGCCAGGAGCGGGTGTATTCAGCGCGTGACAAAGTCAGCCTTAAATTGATTCTGCGCGGCAAGCGCATTGGCTTTTCGTTGGCCGAATGCCGCGAGTTGATTGAGCTGTACGACCCGACCAGCGGCAATCAAAAGCAGCTGACCAGCATGCTGGCCAAAATCGCCGAACGCCGTGAACAACTGGAGCAACAGTTGCTGGATATTCAGCAGATGCAGTTGGAGCTGGACACGGCGGAAGAACGTTGCACGCAGGCGCTGGAGCACACCATCAAAAGTCAGACGGCCTGACATCTGCCCTTCGCGAGCACGCTCGCTCCTACACAAACCGGTGACCCCATGACACTTCCTACCCATGTGCGCCTGATAGAAGTCGGTCCGCGTGACGGCCTGCAAAACGAAGCCCAGCCCATCAGCGTGGCCGACAAGGTGCAGTTGGTTGACGCGCTGACTGATGCAGGGCTCGATTACATCGAGGTCGGCAGTTTTGTCTCGCCCAAATGGGTGCCGCAAATGGCGGGTTCGGCCGAGGTCTTTGCCCATATCCAGCGCAAACCCGGCGTGGTGTATGGCGCACTGGCGCCCAACATGCGCGGTTTTGAAGACGCCGTAGCCGCCGGGGTCAAGGAGGTCGCCGTGTTTGCCGCCGCCTCCGAAGCGTTTTCACAACGCAATATCAATTGCTCGATCAGTGACAGCCTGGCGCGTTTTGTCCCGCTGATTGAAGCCGCACACCAGCATGGGATTACCGTGCGCGGCTATGTGTCCTGCGTGCTCGGCTGCCCCTATGAAGGCAACGTGCCGGCGCAGCAAGTCGCCGCCGTGGCTAATGAGTTGTATGCCATGGGCTGTTACGAGGTTTCGCTGGGCGACACCATTGGCACGGGCACGCCCACGGCCACGCGCGCACTGTTTGAAGCTGTGACTGCCTACGTGCCGCGCGAAATGCTCGCCGGGCATTTCCATGACACTTACGGCCAGGCACTGGTGAATATTTACGCCAGCCTGCACGAAGGCATTGCCGTGTTTGACAGCTCGATCGCAGGCCTTGGTGGCTGCCCCTATGCCAAGGGCGCCAGCGGTAACGTCGCCACTGAAGATGTGCTGTACATGCTCAACGGCATGGGCATTGAAACCGGTGTCGACATGGACAGGCTGCTGCTGGCCGGTGAGCACATCTGCCGTGTGTTGGGCCGTGTTACCGGCTCGCGCGTCGCGAAAGCGCGCCAGGGCTGAAAAGTGTGCCGCAGTGTTACCGAGCGGTAACCCACACGAGTAACAAGGAAACAAACCGGCCCCTCAAGGGACCGGTTTTTTTCATCAAAAAAAAATAAACTATTGATTTATAACGCTTTTTAAAAGTTGGCACGGCTTCTGCTATCTCTATGGCATAACAAAAATAAAAAGTGCAGCAACATAATAAAAACAATACGAAACGACTCTGACATAACAAAAACAACACGGCAGAGACGCAGCTAACAGATTTTTTTGGAGAAGATTTACTTTTCCGAGGAGCCATAAGCCACCTCGCAACCGGGCTGAGAATAATAAAACTACCTTCAGGTAGCACCCGTTCAGGTTGGATCACAGGTGTGATAGCCGGTGATAAAAGTGGATCAGCGCTCAAAAAAATACGTTTGCTCTTGATCCCGGATGGGGATCGCAAAAACAGCAACAAAGGGCCACGGTTCCAAAAACAACAACAGACCGCCCCTCAATAATAAAAAAAGAGCACGCAACGACACGTTAAAGGGGAGCTTCGGCTCCCCTTTGTGTTATCTGCAATGACCCTTTACCCCTCCCCAAGCTCTTGAATGCTGATTTCACGCATCTTGAATTTCTGTATTTTGCCTGTCACGGTCATGGGAAATGCTTCTACAAACTTGAAGTGACGCGGCGTTTTGAAGTGTGCGATGCGCGATTTGCACCAGGTTTGCAGCTCCAGTTCGTTAGCCGTATGACCGGGGTGAAATTTGATCCAGGCCACCACTTGCTCACCGTATTTGGCGTCCGGAATGCCCACTATCTGCACATCTGCAACGGCCGGATGGGTGAAGAAAAACTCCTCCAGCTCACGCGGGTAAATGTTTTCTCCGCCGCGAATAATCATGTCTTTGTTACGCCCGACGATGCAGACATAGCCGTTTTCATCCATGTGCGCCAAATCACCTGTGTGCAGCCAGCCCTCGCTATCAATGGCTTGATCCGTCGCCTGCGGGTTGTTCCAGTAACCGAGCATTACGCTGTACCCGCGCGTGCACAACTCGCCAATCTCACCACGGGCAACCACTTCGCCCTGCGCGTCAATCAGCTTGTTTTCCAAGTGTGGCTGGGTGCGGCCCACGGTGGTCACACGCAATTCCAAGCCATCCGCAGGACCGGTCTGTATCGACACCGGGCTGGTTTCAGTCATGCCATAGGCAATTTGTACCTCACCCATGTGCATGTCGCTGATCACCCGGCGCATCACTTCAATCGGGCAGGTGGCCCCAGCCATGATGCCGGTGCGCAAGCTCGACAGGTCAAAATCGGCCCGTTGAGGATGATCGAGCATGGCGATAAACATGGTGGGCACGCCGTATAACGCGGTGGCGCGCTCTTGAGCAACCGCTTGCAGGGTCAGGCCAGAGTCGAAGGCGTCAGAGGGGTAAATCATGGTGGTGCCGTGGGTGACGCAGCCCAGATTGCCCATCACCATGCCAAAACAATGGTAGAGCGGCACCGGAATCACCAGCCGGTCTTGAGCCGTCAATCCAAGGCTTTCACCCACCATGTAGCCGTTATTCAAGATGTTGCGATGACTGAGGGTCGCCCCCTTGGGGAAGCCGGTGGTGCCCGAAGTGTATTGAATATTGACCGGGTGTTGAGGCTGCACAGCGGCCTGGCGGGCATGCAAGTGTGCGGTGCTGACCCCCGCCCCCAGCACGGCCAGCTGTGCCCAGGGGATAAACCCGGCGGGGGGCTGCGCACCCAGACTGATCACCGCGCGCAAGTCACCAAAACGTTCGCTGTTGAGGGGGCGCTGTGCCAGCTCAGGCACCAGCGTCTGCACCATGGCGTGGTAGTCCGAGGTTTTGAACGCCTGCGCGCACACCAACCACTGACACGCCGATTGTTTGAGCACGTACTCCAGTTCAGAGAGCCGGTACGCAGGATTGATATTGACCAGAATCACGCCGATGTGAGCGCTGGCAAACTGGCAAATAAACCATTCCAGGCAGTTAGGTGCCCACACGCCCAGCCGGTCACCCGCTTGCATGCCCAGCGCCATAAAGGCCCTGGCATGCAGATCGACCGCGTGCGCCAATTGCTGCCAGGTCAATCGTTGCTGTTGATGACGCACAATCAGCGCCTCGCCGTCAGGGTAACGCATGCACGTTTGATCGAACGCCTGGCCAAGGGTCAGGCTCAGCAGGGCTTTGTCCTGTGCGCCCTGGCTGTAACTGGGGACAGATGGCAACTTCATGGCAACTCCTCTTGTGATTATTGTCGGGAGCATGAGCACGGTGCGCGCAAGCGCCGTCTCAAGGTGAAGAATAGACAATCACTCTGGCTTAAGTTGACGTTAACGTAAAGGTCATTGACAGCCCCTGACGCCAAGTTTACGTTAACGTAAAGCATACCCATGGCGACGCAGTTACCGCCTCTTATAAGAACAACGATCAAGGTGCCCCATGAGCTACCCGACTTTGAACTTCGCCCTGGGCGAAACCATCGACATGCTGCGCGATCAGGTTCAGGCCTTCGTGGCCGCTGAATTGGCGCCGCGGGCTGCGCAAATTGATAAAGACAACCTGTTCCCCGCCGACATGTGGCGCAAATTCGGCGACATGGGCCTGCTGGGCATCACCGTCCCGGAAGAATACGGCGGCACGGGCCTGAGCTACCTGGCACACGTGGTGGCCATGGAAGAAATCAGCCGCGGCTCAGCCTCGGTCGCTCTGTCGTATGGCGCACATTCCAACCTGTGTGTAAACCAGATCAACCGCAACGGCACCCACGCACAAAAACTCAACTACCTGCCCAAGCTGATCAGCGGCGAACATGTCGGCGCACTGGCCATGAGCGAACCGAACGCGGGTTCTGACGTGGTGTCGATGAAACTGCGCGCCGACAAGCGTGGTGATCATTTTGTGCTCAACGGCAGCAAAACCTGGATTACCAACGGGCCAGATGCCAGTACCTACGTGATTTACGCCAAGACCGACATCGAGAAAAACGCCCACGGCATCAGCGCATTTATCGTGGAGCGCGACTGGAAAGGCTTCAGCCGCAGCAAACATTTCGACAAGCTGGGCATGCGCGGCTCGAACACCAGCGAACTGTTTTTCGACAACGTAGAAGTGCCCGAAGAAAACCTGCTCGGCCCGCTCAACGGTGGGGTCAAAGTGCTGATGAGCGGCCTTGATTACGAGCGTGTGGTGCTCTCGGGTGGCCCGACCGGCATCATGCAAGCGTGCATGGATCTGGTGGTGCCTTACATCCACGACCGTAAACAGTTCGGTCAAAGCATCGGTGAATTCCAGCTGATCCAAGGCAAAGTCGCTGACATGTACACCCAACTCAATGCCAGCCGCGCCTACCTGTATGCCGTGGCCGCTGCGTGCGAACGTGGGGAAACCACGCGCAAAGACGCCGCCGGGGTGATTTTATACAGCGCCGAACGCGCGACCCAAATGGCCCTCGACGCGATCCAGATTCTGGGCGGCAATGGTTACATCAATGAATTCCCGGCGGGTCGCCTTCTGCGCGACGCCAAGCTGTACGAAATCGGCGCGGGCACCAGCGAAATCCGCCGAATGCTGATTGGCCGCGAACTCTTTAACGAAACCCGCTAAGGAGGACGCGCATGTCCATCTTGAACACGACGATCAACCCGCGTTCGGCCGAATTCGCGGTCAACCGCGAGGCCATGCTCAAGCAGGTCGACGCCCTGCACCGCCTGCTCGCCCACGTGCAACAGGGCGGCGGCACTAAAGCACAAGAACGGCATACTTCACGGGGCAAACTGTTACCCCGCGAGCGTATCGACCGGCTGCTGGACCCCGGCTCGCCATTCCTTGAACTCAGTCAGCTCGCTGCCTACGAGGTGTACGGCGAAGACGTGCCAGCGGCCGGAATCATCGCAGGCATTGGTCGGGTCGAAGGCGTGGAGTGCATGATTGTGGCCAATGACGCCACCGTCAAAGGCGGCTCGTACTACCCGCTGACCGTCAAAAAACACCTGCGGGCGCAAGCCATTGCCGAGCAGAACCGTTTGCCCTGCATCTACCTGGTGGACTCCGGCGGCGCCAACTTGCCGCGCCAGGACGAGGTATTCCCGGACCGCGAACACTTCGGCCGCATCTTTTTCAATCAGGCCAACATGAGTGCTGCGGGCATCCCGCAAATTGCCGTGGTGATGGGCTCGTGCACCGCGGGCGGCGCGTATGTGCCGGCGATGGCTGACGAAGCGATCATGGTGCGCCAGCAAGCCACGATCTTTCTCGCCGGGCCGCCCTTGGTCAAAGCGGCAACGGGTGAAGTGGTCAGCGCCGAAGACTTGGGCGGAGCCGATGTGCACTGCAAAATCAGCGGCGTCGCCGACCATTACGCCCAGAGTGATGAACACGCGCTGGCATTGGCGCGACGCAGTGTGGCCAACCTTAATTGGCGAAAACTGGGCCAGCTGCAACAACGCACCCCGTCGGCGCCGCTGTATGCCAGCGACGAGTTGTATGGCGTGGTGCCCGCCGAGGCCAAGCAACCCTATGACGTACGTGAAGTGATTGCACGGTTGGTCGACGGCTCGGTGTTCGATGAATTCAAAGCCTTGTTCGGCACCACGCTGGTGTGCGGGTTTGCCCATTTGCACGGGTATCCGGTGGCGATCCTGGCCAATAACGGCATCTTGTTTGCCGAGGCGGCACAAAAAGGTGCGCACTTTATCGAACTGGCCTGCCAGCGCGGCATCCCGTTGGTGTTCCTGCAAAACATCACCGGATTTATGGTCGGCCAAAAATACGAAGCCGGCGGCATCGCCAAACACGGCGCCAAGTTGGTGACCGCTGTGGCATGCGCCAAAGTGCCTAAATTCACCGTGATCATCGGCGGCAGTTTTGGTGCCGGCAACTACGGCATGTGCGGTCGCGCCTATGACCCGCGCTTCTTGTGGATGTGGCCCAACGCTCGCATCGGCGTGATGGGCGCCGAACAGGCAGCCGGGGTACTGGTGCAGGTCAAGCGCGAACAAGCCGAACGCAACGGCACAACGTTCAGCGATCAAGAGCAAGCGCAGATCAAACAGCCCATCCTTGATCAATACGAACATCAGGGCCACCCCTACTACTCCAGCGCCCGCTTATGGGATGACGGCGTAATTGACCCGGCACAAACCCGCGAAGTGCTGGCGTTGGGCTTGTCCGCAGCGCTGAACGCGCCCATCGACAGCACGCGCTTTGGCGTATTCCGTATGTAACCCCAGCCTCACGGTAGGCGCGAGCTTGCTTGCGATGGCCGCACTCCACCGCAAGCACCTGCACAGCAGGCACAATCTTTTACACGTACAGCCATCCAAGGACTGACGGACATGATTGATTTCAACACCCTTGAACTGCACACCGACCCCCGGGGTTTTGCCACCTTGTGGCTGAGTCGCGAGCAGAAAAACAATGCGTTTAACGCTGAAATGATCCGTGAGCTGATCCTGGCGCTGGACGCCGTGCAAAGTGATGCCAGCCTGCGTTTTCTCATACTGCGCGGGCGCGGCAGGCATTTCAGCGCCGGGGCCGATCTGGCCTGGATGCAGCAGTCGGCCGAGCTTGATTACAACACCAACCTGGACGACGCCCGGCACTTGGCCGAGCTGATGTACAACCTCGCCAAGTTGAAAATACCGACCCTGGCCGTGGTGCAAGGCGCGGCCTATGGCGGGGCCTTGGGCTTGATCAGCGCGTGTGACATGGCCATCGGCGCCGATGACGCCCAGTTCTGCCTGTCTGAAGTGCGCATCGGCATTGCCCCCGCCGTGATCAGTCCCTTTGTGGTGCAAGCCATCGGCGAGCGTGCCGCACGACGGTTTGCCCTCACCGCCGAACGCTTTAGTGGCGAACGTGCCCGCCAATTGGGATTGTTGTCAGAAAGTTACCCCGTGGCCGAACTCGAACAACAGGTGGCGCGCTGGACCGACACCCTGCTGCTCAACAGCCCACATGCCATGCGCGCCTGCAAAGATTTGCTGCGCGAAGTCAGCCACGGCGCACCGACGCCAGCCATTCGCCGCTACTGCGAAAACGCCATTGCGCGCATTCGTGTCAGCCCTGAAGGCCAGGAAGGTCTGCGTGCCTTTCTCCAAAAGCGCACCCCGAGTTGGCAGCTCGACTCATCCAGTCAGGAGCCGCGCCCATGAACCCATCGACAATTACCTGCGTGCTGGTGGCCAACCGCGGCGAAATCGCCTGCCGCGTGATGCGCACGGCCAAAGCGTTGGGGCTGACCACCGTGGCGGTTCACAGCGACACCGACCGTGATGCCCGGCACTGTCGCGAGGCGGATATCTGCGTGAACCTGGGCGGCAGCAAAGCCGCTGACAGCTACTTGAAAATCGACAAGATCATTGCCGCCGCCAAAGCCAGTGGCGCTCAGGCGATTCACCCCGGCTACGGTTTTTTGTCCGAGAACGCAGGCTTTGCGCGGGCGATTGAAGCCGCGGGCCTGATCTTTCTGGGCCCGCCCGCTTCGGCTATTGATGCGATGGGCAGCAAATCCGCAGCCAAAGCCTTGATGGAAGTGGCAGGCGTGCCGTTGGTGCCGGGTTATCACGGCGAAGCCCAAGACGTGGACACTTTTCGCACCGCAGCAGACAACATCGGCTACCCCGTATTGCTCAAGGCCACGGCAGGGGGCGGTGGCAAAGGCATGAAAGTGGTCGAAAACGACAGCCAACTGGCTGAAGCGCTGGCGTCGGCGCAGCGCGAAGCGTTGTCGTCATTCGGCGATGCCCGGATGCTGGTAGAGAAGTACGTGCTTAAACCCCGGCACGTCGAGATCCAGGTATTTGCCGATCAACAGGGCAACTGCCTGTACCTCAACGAGCGGGACTGCTCGATTCAGCGCCGTCATCAAAAGGTCGTTGAAGAGGCGCCGGCACCGGGCTTGAGCGTTGCGCTACGGCGCGCGATGGGCGAGTCCGCAGTGCGCGCCGCGCAAGCCATTGGCTATGTGGGCGCCGGTACGGTGGAGTTTTTGCTGGACGCCCGCGGTGAATTCTTCTTTATGGAGATGAACACGCGTTTGCAGGTTGAGCACCCGGTGACAGAAGCCATCACCGGTCTCGATCTGGTGGCATGGCAGATCAAAGTCGCACGCGGCGAAGCACTGCCCATCACCCAGAATGAAGTGCCCTTGCGCGGTCATGCCATCGAAGTGCGCTTGTACGCTGAAGACCCCAGCCATGATTTCCTGCCGCAAACCGGCCGCCTGGCCGTGTACCGCGAATCGGCCGCAGGTGCGGGACGCCGGGTGGACAGCGGCGTGAGTGAAGGGGATGAGATTTCACCGTTTTACGATCCCATGCTCGGCAAGTTGATTGCCTGGGGCGAAGACCGCGAACAGGCTCGGTTGCGCCTGCTGGCGATGCTGGATGAGTTTTGCATTGGCGGGTTGAAAACCAACCTGAGCTTTTTGCGCCGGATTATCGGGCATCCAGCCTTCGCGGCGGCTGAACTCGACACCGACTTCATCCCGCGCTATCAGGCGCAATTACTGCCGCCTGCTGAGCCTTTGCCTGACGCATTTTGGACTGCGGCCGCGCAGGCGTATGCGCAAAGCCTTACACCCGTTGTTCACGAAGAGGATCGCGCCTCACCGTGGGCGGTCAGCACCGGGTTTCGCAACGGATTAGCGGCGCACACGTTGCTGGCACTGAGCAGCAACGGCGAACAACGCACCGTCAGCCTCAGCGGTGTTGGCAGCCCGTTGCGCGGCGATCAGTTGTTGAGCGAGCACGATGGGGTGCGCAGCAAACACCTGGCCATTCGGCGCGCAAACACGTTGTATCTGCGCTGGGGCGGCGAACTACAGACGGTGAACGCCTATGACCCGCTGGCGGCTACAGGGGCCAGTCATACGCAACAAGGCGGTCTGACAGCCCCCATGAATGGCAGCATCGTGCGGGTACTGGTCGAGGTTGGGCAAAGCATTGAAGCCGGTACGCAACTGGTGGTGCTCGAAGCAATGAAAATGGAGCACAGCGTGCGTGCGCCCCGCAGCGGTACCGTCAACGCCCTTTACTGCCAGGAAGGGGACATGGTGGTCGAAGGCGCGGTGTTGGTCGAACTGGCCTGAATGTCGGGCATTAAAAAGGCGGACACCGGTGTCCGCCTTTGAGCTGGATGCATGGAGGGCTGGCAATCAGAACTTGGTCGTTGCCTGCACCACCACACCCAGAATACGGCTGCGCTCATCGAGCAGGGTTTTGGGATACGTCGGGTTTAGCGGCTTGAGATAGCGCCGACCACTCTCTTCGATCAACTGGCGAAACGTCGCGGCTTCACTGTCCGGCGTGCGCACAACCACCATCTTGCCGGGTTCGGCTTCCAGGTCCGGGTCGATCAGGATCATCATGCCTTGGGGGATGCTGATGCCCACCGGGGCCGTCATCGCATCGCCTGTCACTTGCAGCCAATAGGCATCACCTTTGGCGTAGTGATCGCTCATCTCAAACACCGTGGACGGCTGATAACCCTGCCGGGCTTTCTCGTTGATGTGCCCGGCACTTTCCCAGTCCGTGACGGGGTAGCGATACGCCGAGGTGATGTCGTAGACCGGCTCGGCGGTGTTTACGTCATCGTTACTGGCCTTGCGTTCACGTACCACGATCGCGACTTCAAGGTGCCCCAGCCCAAGGGCATGCAGCACTTTGTTCATCGTTTCGAGGTCGGGCTGACGACGTTTGTTAAGCCAATGACCAACACCGCCCTGGGAAGCCCCGACGCGTTCGGCGAGTTTTTCTTGCGTGAGTTTCAGCTCGCGCAATTTCGTTCTGACTAAAGCGATCCATTTATCCATCTGGCGAACAATACGGAATGCCTGAGCCGCAACAATACACATATTGTATTATTTAACTTTTAGATATAAATACTCATTGTACTAATCTGCATTGGCTGATTCGATTAATCTCAGAGACGCAGGAAAATCATGACTCCCATAACAAAAATTCCGCTCAAGACTGAACCCGATGCAGAGCTAGAAGCGCTCAAAGACAGTGCCGCAAGGCAGCGTGCACTCGATTATTATTTGAAACCATCTGTAACTCAGCGCAGTACTGAGCACAAAGTGTTCACTGTGCGCGAAGGTTTGAGTTTGGAAGAGGCGATGGTCCATGCCTCAGAGTTGCTGCGCTATGCACTGGCCTACGCCCATGAGTGCGCTGGAAGCCTACAAGGCGCGCAACGGGATCTCACACTTGGCGCGGTGCATTTCATCGAGATGGCCAAAGACCTGGTCGACAACACGGTGGACACACACAAGGTCGCCGGGGGCTGACACCCGGCGACCTGATTGAGAGTGCCGCCGTTGCAGGTCAAGCAGCCCTTGCCTGACCTGCTCACGTATCAGCCGTTAAGGCGCTCTTGAGCAAGGCTGTCGGCAACGGCGGTGGTATTGCGATCCTCAGCTTTGGCTCGCACAAAGATCTGACGCAAAGTTTCGCCTATGCCTTCAACGTGCCGACGGACCTGCTCGGGTGTACCGCCGTGGTACTCGTAAGACACGTCAATGATGCCGCCCGCATTGATCGCATAGTCGGGGGCGTGCAACACCCCCCTGCGCCACAATTCATCGGCATGGGCGGCGGTGGCCAGCTGGTTGTTGGCTGCACCGGCAATCACCGGCGCACGCAACAGTTGCAGGGTGTGATCGTTGATCACCGCCCCCATGGCACACGGCGAGAACACATCCACCTCCAGCCCGTAAATGTCTTGCGCACTCACAGCATGGGCACCCAATTCATCGACGGCCCGGCGTACATTCGCGTCCTGAATATCGTGTACCCATAACTGCGCACCGGCGGCCTTGAGTTGCCGGGCAAGATCAAACCCCACCTGCCCAAGCCCCTGAATGGCGACACGCAAGCCGTTAAGGTCTGAGCGACCCAGACGCTGCGCGACCGCTTCGCGCAGGCCGATAAAGACGCCAAGGGCCGTTGCCGGCGAGGGATCGCCGCTGCGCGTGCCGCCACCCAACTGCTCGCGCGTACCGGCACCCACCACATGCCGTGTGCGCTGGCCCATCAGCGCCATTTCGGCCACGCCAGTGCCCGAGTCTGCGGCCGTGATATAACGCCCGCCCAAGCTGTCGACAAACCCGCCCATGGCCTGGAACAACGCCTCGCTCTTGCCTTTGTGCGGGTCGCCGATGATCACCGCCTTGCCACCGCCCAAGGGCAGCCCGGCCAAGGCAGATTTATAGGTCATGCCGCGCGACAAGCGCAAAACATCATTCAACGCCTGCTGTTCATCGGCGTAGGGCCACATGCGACACCCGCCCAAGGCTGGGCCCAGACGTGTGTTGTGCACCGCAATGATGGCTTTGAGACCCGTGGCCTTGTCGTGGCAGAACATGACCTGTTCATGCTGATCAAATTCGGGATGAGCAAAAATCGGCATTTCATTTCTCTCTTGTTGTTAGTCAGTGAGCGACGCCAGACCTGAGGGTCACTGCGCGACCCGGCCTGCGGGTGCGTAACCCGTCGTAAGAGAGTGAAGGTTTGCCAGAGGATTTTTCTTTCTTATTTTTAGGAAATGCAGTGCTAGGCTGCATGAAACATTCAACAAAAATAAGAAATCAGATTAATTCATGCCGATTAAATTAAGCACCATCGACCGCAAGATCCTGCGCTTGCTGCAACACAACGCTGACCTGTCTGCCGCTGAAGTAGCCGAACACGTTGAGTTGTCGCAATCGCCCTGCTGGCGGCGCATTCATCGCTTACAGGAAGAAGGCTTGATCGAGCGCAAAGTCGCCCTGCTCAACCCGAAAAAACTGGGACTCAACGTGGTGGTGTTCGTCAATGTGCGGCTTTCTGGCCACGGCAGGCGCCATCTGACCGAGTTTGAAGAAGCGATCACCGGTTATCCGGAAGTCATCGAGTGCTACACCATGGCAGGCGATATGGATTACCTGCTTAAGGTCGTGACCCATGACATCGACAGCTACGAGCGTTTTTTGCGCGATCACCTGCTGCAAAAGCCACACGTACAGGAAGCCCACTCAAATATCGCCATGAGCGAAGTCAAGCGCACCACTGAGCTGTTGTTGGACTAGCGGGACAGAGCCTTGGAGCGAGGAATGGAAAAAAAATTTCCGAAATGCGCGGAAAAACACTTGCTTTGCAAATGATAATGATTACTATTGCATGCAGCTGGTCGCGAGATCAGCCGATCATTCAAGGGACCTTAGGTCGGTTCTTTGAATAATCTCCTCATCAGGCTAATCACGGTTATTTGACCCGGCTTCTGGCCGGGTCTTTTTTTTGTGGCCAGTTATCTGGCTCAGCTTGCTTCAGGCTAATGAAGTCTGGTGTGCGGCCGGTTTTTTTCGGTGACCGCTACGATGCCGGCGATGATAGCAAAAGAACATCGACCGAAGAAAGCCTGAAGTCCAAGACTATAGCCGTAATGGCAATTTAGCACTTGAGAATCAATCGCAAAAACACTAGAATTGCGCCGCGTCAAGGATGACGCCCCCCTCGTATTTTTCTCCTCTTTTTTCGCCTGCTTTTACCTACATTTTCGTATTGGCCCGACGCCATGACGCGGTACAGTAACGCCCACAATTCTTAGACTCAGGGATCTGGACGATGACTGTGGCGCCCTCTTCACTTCACATCAGCAGTGACTTCGACAGCGGCAATATTCAGGTGCTGGAGGCCAGCGACCCGCTGAACGTAAAACTGGCCATCAAGCCCGATTCCAAAAGTCAGCACTTTCAGTGGTTTCATTTCAAGGCCAGCGGTCTGACCCCAGGGCAAAGCCACACCTTTTGCCTGACCAACGCCAGCCAGTCTTCCTACAACAAGGCGTGGGATGGCTACAACGCCGTGGCGTCCTACGATCACGAGCATTGGTTCAGAGTGCCCACCACCTTTGACGGTGCTTCGCTCAACATCACCCTGGACGCCGAGCACCGCGAGGTGTGGTTTGCCTATTTCGAACCTTACAGCCGCGAACGGCACGACCGGTTGATCAAGGACGCGCAGCAGTGGTCGGGCTGCGAGGTGCTGGCCGTCGGCAAAAGTGCCGAAGGTCGCGATATTGAGCTGTTGCGCAAGGGCACTGGCGCTGCGAATAAACACAAGATCTGGATCATCGCGCAGCAACATCCCGGTGAGCACATGGCCGAGTGGTTCATGGAAGGGATTTTCAAACGTCTGGAACAAGGCAGTGACCCGCAGTTGCGCAAGTTGTTGGACTACGCCGACTTATACCTGATCCCCAACATGAACCCGGACGGTGCCTTACATGGCCACTTGCGCACCAATGCCAACGGTCAAGACCTGAACCGCGCCTGGCAAACCCCCTGCTCGCAGGTCAGCCCTGAGGTGTTCTTTGCCTTGGAGCAGATGAAAAAACACCGCGTCGACCTGTTTCTGGATATCCACGGCGACGAAGAAATCCCTTATGTGTTCACCGCGGGTTGTGAAGGCAACCCTGGCTATACGCCGCGCCTGGCCGCACTGGAAGCACGCTTTCGCGACGACCTGAAGGCTCGCACTCAGGACTTTCAGACCACCCACGGCTATACCCGCGACGAACCCGGCCAAGCCAACATGACCTTGGCCTGCAACAGTGTCGGCGAGCTTTTCGACTGTTTGTCGCTGACCCTGGAGATGCCGTTCAAGGACAACAACGACGCGCCAAACCCGCGGACCGGCTGGGATGGCCAACGCTCGATGCAATTGGGCAACGACGTGTTGAGCACCCTCTCGGCAATGGTCAAGGAGCTGCGCTAAAACCCGACATCCAGGACCACGTTGTCGATATAAGTCCCGGCGGGCGGGGTGGCCTGATCGGTGTAGATTTTGGCGTTGAAGTTAAATACCTGACTGCCGACGCCCAACCCGTTGCCAGGGTTGATCTCAGCATCCGAGCTTGCCCGTCGGGCGCTGCCGACACGGCCCTAACGGGTGGTGCCGGCACTTTTGAAAATGTCATACGCCAAAAAATTGCTCCCCGAGATCATCTGCCGTCGCCCACCCACACTTACCGCCTGGGCACCGTCACTCAAACCCACGGTATAGGCGCTGCCCTTGGTGCAAGACAGGCTGATGGTCTGGCTGGTGACCGGGGTGAATGCGCTGATCACCGGCGCGCTGCCAAAGCTGATGTTGAGCGCGGAGATGGTGCAGTCATTGGCCACCGTCAGGGTGACGGTCAAGGGCGTCGACTTGCTGCCAGCGTTGGCCCCGATGCAAATGCCACCAATGCCGATACCGGGGCAGTAGTACCAGTCCCATTGAATATTCAGCGTTTCGGTGTACACCCCCGCCGCCACATTGCTCCCCGTAATGGTGCTGATGTACAACGGGATGTATTTGGGCGACGCACTGCCAATCAGCCCCAACAACGACAGCAAACCGTTACTTGCGAAGTCAAAGCCGGGTGCCCCGCGGCTGATCGGGTAGGTGGTGGCATGGGTGGCGTAAATCGTATACCCGATCACATCACCGGTCGGCCCGACCATGCCGCTGGTGGCCGAGGTGATGGTGGCCTTGAACATCGAGGTGCCGAACAGCGTAATGCCGGTGCCCACGCAACTTAGCCCCGAATTGAGCGTGGAGGTGGATTGCCGCGTGTTTTTCACCGCCATCGACCCCACCAAACCAAACGCTGCGGGGGGTCGTGGTGCCCACACTACACGCCGCCTGTGCACTGACTGACAACCCGCACAGGCCGCCCAGCGCGAGCCACATCGCAAGGCGTTTCACTGGCACACCACCGGCCCGATCAAGGGCACTTGATCGCCTTGGGGCGGTAACGCGAATGAAGCTCTGCACTGCGCGCCGTCGGGCACTATCACCTGCAACGTGTTCTGCGCCGTCAGGTCTTCCAGGTACACCAGGCCGTCCCAGCCCACCACGGCCCGCGCGCCGTTTTGTTCATTGAGCACCGCGCTGCTCAAGGCCTCAGTGCGCGGGTAGGTCGAACGCGCCCCGATCCGTTGTTCCGGCAGCCAGTCGGGCGGTACTTGCAGCAATAGACGCTGGGCCTGGCTGTCGTACTCGCTGTGTAAACCGGGCACGCTGTCCAGCCCCACCTCTGAGGGGCCTGAGGCAGGCAAGCGAATGCCGACCGCCTGCAATTCACTGGCGCTCACAAACAGCTGCCCTTGGCGTTGTACAACCGGCACCACGCGCGGGGTGTTCATCTGATTAACCACCAGTTCCAGATACAACAGTGCATCGGCGACGGCCTCCATGCTGGCAGGCGGCGGGGGCAATTCGCCCGCCAGCACAGTCGTGCGGGCCCACCCCCCCCCGCGGCACACGCTGATTGAGCAGCGCCGCATTCAATGGCCCGGAGCCACTGTCCAGACGTGAGATACGCCCAAAATCAAGCACACCCAAAGGCTCGATCCCGGCGTTGCGGGTTGAGCCAATCAACTGGCAACCGCGTTCCACGGTCACCCGCACCTGGACTTCGTACTCAGCCGAAGGGTCAACGCACTGCGTGGCGCGGGGTGTGCGCAAATTGCCTGAAACCTGTAAACGATTAATCGCTATCATGCGCGGCACTTTTCATCGATTTACACGAGTGCACACCGCCTGCTTATGGATACCCTCGCTAAACTGCGCGCCGGTCAATTGAAAGGCCTCAAACGTCTGGACCTGGCCTGCGGGCTGACCGAGTTCCCGGACGAAATCTTCCAACTGGCCGATTCGCTGGAAATCCTCAACTTGAGCGGCAATGCCTTGAGCCGCCTGCCTGACGATTTGCATCGGTTAACCCGGTTGCGCATTTTGTTTTGCTCGGACAACCACTTCACCGCGCTGCCCGAGTGCCTGGGGCGTTGTGCCAACCTGAGCATGATCGGCTTCAAAGCCAACCAGATCGTGAACGTACCGGGTACGGCGCTGCCACCGTTGTTGCGCTGGCTGATCCTCACGGATAACCACATCAGCCAATTGCCTGACGAACTGGGGCAGCGTCCTTTGCTGCAAAAACTGATGCTGGCCGGTAACCGCCTGCAACAATTGCCGCGCAGCCTGGCCGGGTGCGAACGCCTTGAACTGATCCGCCTGGCCTCCAATCAGCTCGCTGAACTGCCCGACGGGCTACTGGCCATGCCCCGCCTGAGCTGGCTGGCCTATTCGGGCAATCCGCTGGCCGACGAAACCCGCACTCAGCAGGCAGACGACCACACACCGAACATTGACTGGTCGCAATTGACCCTTGAGCAGCCACTGGGTGAAGGCGCCTCCGGGGTAATTTATCAAGCGCAATGGCGTGAACCGGGGCAACCGGTGCGGGCGGTCGCGATCAAACTCTACAAAGGCAGCATCACCAGCGACGGCTCACCGCTGCACGAAATGAACGCCTGCATCGCCGCAGGCCAGCACCCGAACCTGATCAAGGTGCTGGGCCGGGTAGTCGGTCACCCTGAGGCGCAAGCGGCACTGGTGATGGAACTGATCGATCCCTCGTTCACCAACCTGGCGGCCCTGCCCAGTTTTGACAGTTGCAGCCGCGACGTGTATGCCGACAGCACCCGCTTCACCGCTGACAGCGCGCGACGTATTGCTCGTGGCATTGCCTCGGCCGCGGCTCATTTACACGCGCAGGGCATCTGTCATGGCGATTTGTACGCGCACAACATTTTGTTCAACGCACAGGGCGAATGTTTGCTGGGCGACTTCGGTGCCGCGTGCTTTCACGCCACAGACGACAGCCCACACACCCGCGCCCTGCAACGTATTGAAGTGCGCGCGTTCGGGATTTTGCTGGGGGAGTTGCTGGCGCGCATCGACTCAGGCTTGAGCGATGCCCAACGCGGCGACTGGCATCAACTGCACGAACGTTGCATCCAGCCGAACGTACTGGCCCGGCCAGATTTTGCAGCCATCAGCCGCGCGCTGGGCTGAGCCTGTCGCGATCCACGTTGCCGTTGCCGAAGGCGACGACCGCTACGCGCCCGGTCGCCGCCTCGCGTTACGCCTCAGCGGCCACAGGATTGAGATGCGCGTGGCTTGATCGCCAACAGATACCGATTAGGCCAATGCCACAAACATGTCTTGTACGTCGTCCTGCTCTTCGAGCTTGGCCAAAAATTCCTGCACCTCAGCCATCTGCTCGTCAGTCAGGCCCGAGACCGGGTTTTTGGGGATATAACCCAGCTTGGCGGACAGCACGGTGAAACCCTGTTCTGGCAGCGCTTTGTGCACGGCATCCAGGTCGGTAGGTTCGGTGATGAACAAGGTGGTGCCTTCTTCGTCGCCTTCTTCAAAATCCTGAGCGCCTGCTTCAATGGCCGCCATTTCAGGATCAGCGTCCGGAGTGTCAGCCTTGGCTTCGATCAGGCCGACATGGTCAAAGTCCCATGTTACCGAGCCGGAAGTGCCCAGTTGACCCTTGCGAAATGCCACGCGGATTTCAGCCACGGTACGGTTCACATTGTCGGTCAGACATTCAACAATCAACGCCACCTGATGCGGGGCAAAACCTTCGTACGTGACGCGGTGATATTGCACCGCCTCAGTGCCGATACCCGCACCTTTGTTAATGGCACGCTTGATGGTGTCGGCTGGCATGGAGGCCTTTTTCGCTTGTTCATACACTAGGCGCAAATGCGAGTTCATGTCCGGATCGGCGCCGTTACGTGCAGCAACGGTCAGTTCTTTCGCCAGTTTGCCGAAAATCTTGCCGCGGCTATTGGCGGCGTCCGCTTTGTGTTTAACCTTCCACTGTGCGCCCATTTCTTACTCTCTCAATCGTGTGTGTCGCGGCTCAAAGGCCATCGAATGGGCGCAAGTTTATACGGCAAGAAGGTCTCAATCGACCAAAAAAATTCGCGTCTACCCATTGGACTGTGGCGCCAGCGCCATAAACGCCTTGATCAGTCGCAACTCGGCACGGCGTTCCATGCAGCCAATCATGTGCCGATTGGTCAACCCCGTGCCGTTGATGGGCACGGCGCAAACCCGCGGGTCCTGGCTGACTTCAACTGAGGACACAACTCCCACGCCAAGCTGCGCAGCCACGGCCTCGGTCACCGCTTCGCGGCTGTCCAGCTCCAGCAGCACACGCGGGCTTACCCCCGCCTTGGCGCACGCCTGATCGAACGTACGCCGAGTGGTGGACGTGGGCTCGCGCAAAACCATGATCACTTGGTCCAACTGCGCAATCTCGATGCCATCCGTCAACGCCTGCCACGGATGGGCGGCCGGCACCAACGCGCATACCCGCGATTGATTGAGCGGCCGTAACGTTAACCCCTTACGCGGCTCAACGTCGGTCAGCACGGCCACGTCCACGTGCTCCGAGAGCAAAGCGGCGAGGGTTTCCTGCGCATTGCCCAGACGCAGATTCACGGTAATGCCGGGGTAACGCTCGCGCAGGTTCGCCAGCATTGGCATGACCAGATGCGGGCCATCGGCGGCGACTTCGAGGCGCCCGGTGAGCAACTGGCGATTGGCCTCCAACATGACCTGCGCTTCATCCACCAAACCGAACATGGCGCGGGTGATGGCGGCGAGTTTAATGCCCTCTTCAGTCAGCTCCACACGCCGCGCCGTGCGCCGCAACAGGGTGATCTGGTAGTGATCTTCGAGCGCTTTGATATGGCCGGTGACCGCTGGCTGACTGATAAACAACCGTGCGGCGGCGCGGGTGAAGCTGCCTTCGCGCGCCACCGCATCAAACGCACGCAGTTGGAAAAGATTCATATGTATAAGCCTCACTGATGGCCGGCATAACAACAAACAATTTGATTGATAACAACTCAAACTGCAATTTATGCCGTGTATTCAGTAGCCATCCCAAAGCTTGTGAGGAAACCAGAATGAGTTCTGCCGCGCCGACCCTGCTGACCCCAGGCCCACTGACCACCTCGCTGCGCACCCGCCAGGCCATGCTGCAGGATTGGGGTTCATGGGATGACAGCTTCAACAGATTGACGGCCAGCCTGTGCGAACAACTGCTGGCCATTATCAACGGCGCCAGCAGTCACCATTGTGTTCCTTTGCAAGGCAGCGGCACGTTCGCCGTGGAAGCGGCAATCGGCACTCTGGTTCCACGCGATGGCAATGTGTTGGTGCTGATTAATGGCGCATACGGCAAACGCCTGGCCAACATCTGCGACGTGCTGGGCCGTCGTTTCAGCACCTTTGAAACCGCCGAGGATCAGCCCACGACCGCCGCAGACGTGGAGCGCCTGCTCAACGCCGACCCGGGCATTACCCATGTGGCGCTGATTCACTGTGAAACCAGCACCGGGATTCTCAATCCCTTGTCAGAAATTGCCGAAGTTGTAGCCAAACAAGGCAAACGCCTGATCATCGACGCCATGAGTTCATTCGGTGCCCTGCCCATCGATGCACAAAAAACACCCTTCGATGCCTTGATTGCAGCGTCCGGCAAATGCCTGGAAGGCGTACCGGGTATGGGCTTTGTCTTTGCGCGCAAAGACGCATTGGCCCACGCGGCGGGCAACTCTCATTCCTTGGCCATGGACCTGCACGACCAGCACACCTATATGGCCAACACCGGGCAATGGCGCTTTACCCCGCCAACTCACGTGGTCGCAGCGCTGCACGAGGCGCTGGCGCAATACAACGAACAAGGTGGTTTGCCAGCCCGTCATCAGCGCTACAGCAAGAACTGCCAGACCCTGCTCGACGGCATGGCCACCCTGGGCATTCGCAGCTTTGTGCCAGCGGCCATTCAAGCGCCGATTATCGTCACCTTCCATGCCCCAAAAGACCCGCGTTATCAGTTCAAGGATTTCTATGAGCGGGTCAAGGCCAAGGGTTTCATTCTGTACCCCGGCAAATTGACTCAAGTCGATACCTTTCGTGTGGGCTGTATCGGTCATGTTAATCACGCCGACATGCAGGCCGCGGTTAATGCCGTGGCGCAGGTACTGGAGGAAATGCAAGTGCTGGACATCTGACAGCCGGACGGCTGTCACAAACCCAAATTTCGCCGTGCGGCACGGGCCGCTCACACAGGATCAAAAGACATGAACTACACCCAACCAAGCAAGCTTCAAGCAGCCATCCTCGATTGGGCCGGTACTGTGGTCGATTTTGGCTCTTTTGCCCCCACGCAAATCTTTGTCGAAGCCTTCGCTGAATTTGATGTGCAGGTGTCTATCGAGGAGGCACGCGGCCCGATGGGGATGGGCAAGTGGGATCACATCCGTACCCTGTGCGACCAACCGCAGATTGCCGAACGCTATAAGAAGGTATTCGGCCGCACCCCGTCTGACGATGACGTCACGGCCATTTACAAGCGCTTCATGCCGTTGCAAATCGAGAAAATCGCCGAACATTCCGCGTTGATTCCGGGCGCGCTTGAGGCCATTGCAACACTGCGTGCCCAAGGCATGAAAATCGGTTCCTGCTCGGGGTATCCGGCGCAGGTCATGGCCAAGGTTGTGGCGCTGGCAGCCACCAATGGTTACGTTGCCGACCATGTGGTCGCCACCGATGACGTCCCCAACGGCCGTCCGTGGCCCGCTCAGGCACTGGCCAACGTCATTGCCCTGGGCATCGATGATGTGGGCGCCTGCGTCAAAATTGACGACACGGTGCCGGGCATTCTCGAAGGCCGCCGCGCGGGCATGTGGACGGTAGCACTGGTGTGTTCCGGCAACGCACTGGGCCTGACCTACGAGCAATACACCGCTCTGGACGCTGTGACCCTGGCCGCTGAACGCACCCGGATTCACACCTTGTTCGAAGGCTCGCGCCCGCATTATCTGATCGACACCCTCCGCGAGCTGCCTGCGGTCATTGCGGATATCAATACCCGCCTGGCCCGAGGTGAAATGCCGCAAAGCAGCTAAGGCGCTATCAGCTGACGGCTGACGGCTGCGGCCAACCCCATCGCAGTCGCCAGCCGGGTTCTGTTTATTGTTGACGAACTTGCCAGAACGCTTGATCCGCCCAGCGTTGCTCACGCCGGTACTGAATATCCAGCATGCGCACATACGCCCGCCTGATACTCAACAGTTGCGCAGTGTATTGCTGCGTCGATTCATGCTGGCCTGACAACGCCGCCTGAACCGTCTGCGCTCCACGCATGGCGCTGTACAGCGCATTGAAAATGCCTTGGGACGACAACGGGTCAAAGGCCAGCGCTGCGTCCCCGACGGCCAGCCACTGCTCACCTGCTACTTGCTGTAAATAACTACCGCCTGCTTCGCACGCGTGAGGGGGCGACCACTCGCCTGAACCGCTGTGCCGCCGGATGTAACGCGTTTTATCCCATTGCGCCAACCACCCATGACGGTCTTTAAGTACTTTTTGTGCGTCACACGGTGTGAGGTGCAAGGCTGCAATCCGTTGGTCGCCGGGCAACGCCGCGCTGTACCACCAGCCGTTTTTCACCGCCTCGATACAGGTGCGTTGATCACCAGCAACGTGTTGCGTACGTGAGTAAAGCGCAATCAGCCGTTGATCTCGCTCGCGCTTGACCCCCAGGCGCCGGGCCACACACGCGCTGCGGCCACTGGCATCTATCACCCAGCGCGCGCCCACCTGCTCCTCGCGCAACGTCAGCAACCAACGGTTCCCTGCGCGCTGCACCTGCTCAAATCGCTGCGTACACCCGGTAACACCGGCATCACCCGCGGCGTTGCGCAACGCTGCATCAAACGCTTGGCGGCAGAGATGCCAACCCGCTCCATACGGTTCGCGCATAAAGTCCCGGCAATAGAGCGCCTCTTGGCCCCATGACACTACATTGCCCACGCAGGGCAGCGGTTGACTGGCGTGCAGCCAAGGTAACAATCCCAGCTCAAACAGCAGCGGATAGGCTGACCCCGGTAAACTCTCACCCACTTTAAGCACATGAGAGGTGTCATCAATCAGCAATACCTGATGGCCCGATAACGCCAGGCACCTGGCCGCGACAGCACCTGCGGGGCCCGCCCCGACTATCGCGACATCAAATGTTTTCACGTCTGACTATCCGGCGAAACTCCTCGCATTGCTCCTGGCTCTCCCACCCTGCCCGCTCGATATCGGACAAGGACCGTTTTGCCCCCCTACGCAGGTCCGGCGCGGGGGGCGCAACAGGGCTTTGGCCACCCGACACGCTTTCGACCATCATGATCGCGGGCAAGTCCGGGTCATTCTCAACGCCTGGCCGTGCTTCAATCACTCCCACGCGCGCCATATCGCCGACGAGTTGTGTGGCCTGGTCGATAAAGCTCCCGCGCAATTTACGCCCCCAGTAAACCCGGCGGTTAAACGCAGCTACGCGCTGCTCTCGGGGTAGCGCCATGTCGGTTGAGACGTGATAGTCCGCCTCACTGAGCACCTGATCAGGCACACCGGCTGGCCAAAACGTGGGCAGATAGGGATCGTAATCGGCGTCATACCCTGAGCGACAACCCACCGCATCCACCTGCCAGGGCAATGCCATCCACCGGCTCAGCCCACCCGGAGGTTGGGCATACAAAGGTCCGTCGACGGCCAATGCCAGGCGTTGATCCAATACGGGACCGAAGTCCGGCAATGGCTGGTCTTCAGGCAGGGCTTTAATACGAAAAGGCGCGCGGTACAGGGAGATGTGGCGCATGGGCCATGACAGCTCAATTCCTGGATGGAAAGCATCCGCCAGGCAAAAGTGCAGCGCGGCCTGATCCAGCATGGCGGGTTGATCGGCCAAATTGACATCATCCAGATGCGCGGGCGGTTTATGGTCCGGTGTCCAGTCCGCATGGAATTCACCTTTGACCCATCGTTTTAACAACTGGCTGCGATAAGGCGATGGGGCCAGGTGATCGTGCGCACTCTCTTGATCAGCGCCAAAAGTGTCGCCGTACAACCAGGGCCAGGTTCTGGGTTCATGTACCGCGTTGTTTGCCCCACGAAACGCATTGAACACCGCTTGGCGCAGATGGCTGAAGGTCTCGTCGGTGCGCGACAGTTTGGCCAATAACAGTGGGTTATTAAAATCGAAGGGCGCGCCCTGCCCGAACAGGGTTGCGAAACCTTTGTTAACCCATTGCAGGCCGCTCAGGCGCTGAAAAATCGGTAGCACATCGCGACTGAAGGAAGGCCGCTCGGGCGGTGCCAACCAGCCATTGGCGTGGTAAGTGTCTGTCATCAAGTCATAAAGCGTGCGCCAGCCGACTGTGTTGGGTGAAAAGTCCGGCTGGGCCACCACCACCCAAGCGGATTCGACGGGGATCACAACCCCATTGATTTTTACCGACGCCGAGACCGGGCCGTCAGAGGTGTCGTCAAACCAGCCGGCCGCATTGGCGAAGTGATTACTCACATTGGGATCATAAATCGGCATACCCGTGGGAGATCCGGAGTGGCCATAGCCGCCCAACACCAGCAGCCGCCCCGACTCATCGGTGCGCAACTCACCGAGCGAAACCGGCATGCCCAAAAATGTACCGCCTGTAAACTCATGGGCAGGGCCGCTGACCGTTCTGCCCGAGACGGCTCTGGCACCCGCGTCGATGACCAGCGCTTCGCGCTCAGCGCCCACCCTGTCGGCATTGCGTAAACGAAGTTGAGTGTGGGCGGCATCCTCTATGTCCATCGCCTTTTCAAACTCAAACCACTCAGCCTTTCGATTGACCACATGGGCGCGCCATTCAATGTCAGCGTCGTCCAGCGTCAGCTCACCGACCACCTCGTTCTCGAGGTTGTAGCCGTAAATACGAAAACGCGCGGCCTGACGTTTAATGGCACCGTTTGCATCGTGGCGACTTCCAGCGCTGACCCATTGCGGGGCTATGGTTTCAGGGCTGATGACGTATTCGTCGCGACTGTTACCTAAGCGTGCGATGCCAATACCAGGATGTATCGAGGCCCGCACAACTGTTTTAAGTTGTTGCCGTGTGAGTGTTTTACTGTGCATAGCATCACGTCCATGTGGGATGACTGTGTACAAACAAGCAAATGCATTCGCTCATCTATTTAAGGCTTAAGTTGCGCCGGGCGTTCAACTTGAGGTTCACCCAACACATTGCCATTGTAATGACGACGCACAGTGGCAGACGCTTGATAGATAACTTTGCGGGCATCGGCAAGACTGCCGACCGGCTGATGTTCTTTCAATGTTCGCCAGGGATTGAATGCCAGGGTTTCGCCATACACCGACTGGTTACGTGAATCGATGTCCTGTATCGGCAATATTAAAGTGGCCACATGAACGGGCGCAGACGTTACTTCATCCCACTCATGAGTCGCCGTGTCCAACGGCATACAGTCATCATCTTCTTGCAGTTGCACCATAAAACGTAGACGCACCTCTGCCGTCATCAGGCGTTGATGTAGATCGGCCTTCAAATAACCGGGCGCATCAAAATCAGGTTCAGGGCCTAACGCGATCACTTCAGGCTCAATTTTATATTTACAAAATTTTTGCAACCCAAAATGAAAAGGAATAACGCTCCACAACTCACTCTCCAAAACGCTTTTCACATCCTTGCGCATCGCGGCCAGGATTGCCTTGGTGTCTTCATGCGCCTCAATCCAGGCCGCGAAATCCCTGAAGGCCAAGGCCATGTCCTGCGCATCATTAACGAAAAAAACCGGATGATTCTGAAGCAGGAAGTCGACGGTAGGAGACGATTCGTCTGGCTCCAGGCATTTTTCACCCTCAACGCCGAAGAGCTTGATGCCCAAGCCAACCGTTTCACCCCGCTCAGGTGCACCGTCTGGAATGTCACACGAGTAACGCACCCATGCAGGGTAGGTTTTAGCCTGTGCAAACAGGCCCACTTTTAATTCATCGGGCAGATCTTCAACCACTTCAAAACGGCCATGCGCCACCCCGTTCAAACGTAAAAAAACGGGGCGCCTGACAGGGCATTGTCCGGCTCGTATTCGCCTCATTTGGGTTTTTTCAATAAACAGTTCTTCTAACTCGGCAATGGGGTCTTGTACATGAGTGCTTACGTTAATTACGGATGACGTACTGCGTAGATTCGCCATAATCATGAGCTTCCTTTCTCGAAATCAAACGTCTTGAACACTCAACATTAGTTCACCCCCCTGCTTGTGCACGCCGTGCACTCTCCCAATACGTAACAAGATACATGTAACTTATGCATCTCCGTCGCCCAACCTTATAGACATTGTTTTGACCGATATAAAAAACACCGCCTAAGCGGTGTTTTTAAAGAACAGCACTGACGCGATCAAACACCTTTAACTGTCTCCACCCACTGACTGTAAGCATCAATAAACGCTTGCAAGAACGGTCGGGTTTTCTCAGATAACTGGCCAGCCTCATCGAAGGCACTGCCTGCGCCACCCAAGTAAGCTTCAGGTTGTTGCATACATGGCACATTGAGAAACACCAGGGATTGGCGCAAATGATGATTAGCGCCAAACCCGCCAATCGCACCCGGCGAAACACTGATCACAGCGCCCGGTTTGCCACTGAACACACTTTGACCGTAAGGGCGTGAGCCTACGTCGATGGCATTTTTCAGCGCACCTGGGACCGAGCGGTTGTACTCCGGCGTGACAAACAGCACCGCATCAGCCTGGCGAACCTGATCACGAAACGCAGTGTAGGACGCCGGAGGTGGCGTAACGTCAATGTCTTCGTTATACAACGCCAGCTCACCGATCTCGACAATGTTCAGCTTCAAGTGAGGGGGGGCCAACTGCGCCAAGGCATGGGCCACTTTTCGATTGAGAGAGTCCTTTCTCAGACTGCCGACCAACACTGCAACGCTGTAGACCTTACTCATGGAAAACCCCCGCGGCTCAAGCTGTAGGAAGATTAGTTATAGATGATCGGACGCCTTTCTTGCAGCGCCATTCACCCTATCGGCCAACAAGCCTGTAAAGTAGCGAGACTATTTTTTCCACCGCGCTAAACTTCCCCTGCTGATCAACGGTCTACAAGAACCGCAAATTGGGTGTTTATCTCCAGAGGTTCTCTACAAATGGCTGCAGTTCTCGTTGGACAATTTCATGCAAGAGACGCGGAAGGCCGTGTCTATTCGGTGCATGAGTTTCAAGATTCCACACCTGGGACAGACGGTCAGCCAGTCATCACCTATAAGCTGGCTATTGGCGATCGCGTTAAGAAAAACTCTGATACCGAGTTCGAGCTGGTGCAATCAGGCGTGATCCTGATTCGCGAGCCTGAATCCGTCGTGCCAGCGTAAGAAAAAACTGTAGGAGCGAGCGTGGCACGCTCGCTCCAGCGGTGGCTACTGCAAGAACCGGCGCTGGGATTTATGTCCGGTTTTCGAACAGCAGGTACCAAAAGATCGCCACTTCAGCGGTCTGCGGGTCAATCCCGCGATAGCGCAAATGATCAATCCCACCTACCTGATAACCGCAACGTTCGTACAAGCGGCAGGCGCCGATATTGTTGTTTTGGGTTTCAAGCATGATGCCCGGCAATTTTTTTTTGTGGCTCCAAAACTTCACCACGTCTAACAATGATTTGGCCACGCCATGACGACGAGCGCCCGCGATCACTGCTAGCTCATCCACATGCGCGAAGCCGTTCCAATTGGTACTGACGACCACATGCCCCACCGGCTGGTTGTCCAGGTACGCCATGAAAACTGCGCTGTCCGGCGCACCGCGATAGCTGGCGAACTCATCCGGGTCGATGCCATAACACTTGCGGTACGGCGTGACCATTGCCAATGGCCAGTGCTCTACGTTCAGCTGCGCTTCTACTTGCGCATAGGCACGCACTTCAAAGCTGAAATCGTTACACCATACATACGGTGCAAAACCTTCATCAGCCAACCGGACCGAGACTTCAGGATTTTGAGGATTAATAACCAGATGCATAGATCAAAGAGTCCTTGTTTCTGGCACACCCGCCTGCCCACGCTGCCGCATGCTGCGCGAAGGGCCTTGAGCCCTTATTCAAACGCACAAGGGTTCGGGTTATTGCACGGTCTGGCTTTTGGCTTCGAGCAGTTGCGTCCATAGCGATGGCGCTCCGGCTGACTTGGCAATGGCTTCAAGCCGGGCAGCATGCTCAGCCATATCGCTTTCACTGGCGCGAATAATCCGACCCGGCTGGCGGTCCGCTGCCAAACGACGAATTTGCGTCGCCTGTTGACCCGAACCCTCACCCGAACCATTGCCATCTGAAGCGTTGCCGGCCAACGACAGACTGGTCTGCCCGCCGGTCATGGTCAGGTAAACGTCTGCCAGAATCTCGGAGTCGAGCAAGGCGCCGTGCAGTTCACGTCCCGAGTTATCGACCCCATAACGCTTGCACAAGGCATCGAGGCTGTTGCGCTGACCAGGGTGGCGCGCACGGGCCATCATCAACGTATCGAGGATGGTGCAGTGCTGCGTGAGGTCAGTGCGATTGGTTTGCCCGATCAAGGCAAACTCATTGTTCAGAAAGCCGATGTCGAACGCAGCGTTGTGAATGATGAGCTGAGCGCCTTTGATGAACTCAAAAAACTCATCGGCCACTTCAGCAAAACGCGGCTTGCCCACCAAAAATTCGTTAGTGATGCCGTGAACGCCGATCGCGCCCTCGTCACTTTCGCGATCCGGTTGCAGGTACACGTGAAAATGCCGTCCGGTCAGACGGCGGCCCATCAGCTCAACACAACCGATCTCGATCACCCGATGGCCATCGGTGACCGGCATACCTGTGGTTTCGGTATCGAGTACGACACTACGCATGCTTGATACCTCTCATTTCATCCACGCCACGATTGGCCAACTGGTCAGCGCGCTCGTTGCCGTAATGGCCAATGTGCCCACGTACCCACTGCCATTTCACGGTATGCCGATTGACTTGTTCATCCAGCAATTTCCACAGATCGGCATTTTTGACCGGCTCCTTGGCGGCGGTTTTCCACCCGCGTTTTTTCCAGTTGACCATCCATTCGGTGATGCCTTTCATCACGTACTGGGAGTCGGTCACCAACAGTACTTCGCACGGGCGCTTGAGCTCTTCAAGGCCACGAATGGCAGCCATCAGTTCCATGCGGTTATTGGTGGTGTTGGGTTCGCCGCCCCAGAGTTCTTTCTCGACGCCCTGGCATACCAGCAAGGCACCCCAGCCGCCAGGGCCAGGATTGCCCTTGCAGGCACCATCGGTGAACATTTCAACGCTATCGCTCATTACAACCTATCCAGAAAAGGGTGTTGTGGCCTGCCCATCATGGATGGACAGCACCAGAGACCGGATCACGCCAGCCTTTCGTTAATCAAGAGGGACTAGGGTTCACTGTGACGCCGATTGACCTTGGCCATCGGCAAAGGAATCAGTTTGCCCATGGGTTCACGGCGCAATGGATTGACGGGCCGCAAACCCACCACCATTTTGCGTGCAACTAATATGTAGAAGCCGCCACCGGCCAGTTGCCAGCTACCCGCCTTGCGCTCCCAGCCCGACAAACGGCGTTGCCAGGCAGGTGAATCGAGCGGCGGACGATAGCACCCGAAGCGGCGTTTCTCCAGCGCAAAGCCCAGCAAATTCAGCCAGTCCGCCACGCGCGAGGCAGAAATGCAGCGCGCCTTGCTTAACGCGTCCTTGGCGAAAACGTGCCGAAGCCCCCACGTGCTCCAGGGGTTGATTCCCACGATCAACAGGTGCCCGCCGGGGCGCACACTGCTGGCGGCTTCGCGTAGCAAGCCATGAGGCGACAGGCAAAAATCCAGACCGTGTTGCAGCACCACCACATCGGCGGCGTGCTCACATAAAGGCCATGCTTGCTCTTCACAAAAAATCTCGACACCCGGCAAGGGCGCACCCAAGCGCACATTGCGTTGCACCTGTGGGGCACTGGGCGGTGCGTCGGCGCCTGGGCCGTAATGCACCAGGTAACCGCCAAAAAATCGACCGAGCTCCTCTTCCAGTACTCGCTGTTCATCCTCAAGCAACAACTGCCCGTGAGGACCGGACAGCCATTCGCGCGCGGAACGGATCAGCGCCAGCCACTCAGGGTCAGCCTGAGCCAATGCTTTATCGGTCATTGCTCCTCCAACTCGCCTTACACCCATTACAGGCCCTAAGATGCGCCATTGTTTCGCACTTGGGAATTGCACAATGCTACAGATCGACGCCCTGCCCGCCTTCAACGACAACTACATCTGGTTGTTACAAGACAATGCCAGCAAGCGCTGCGCCGTGGTCGACCCGGGTGATGCCGCACCGGTCCAGGCGTGGCTTGATGGACATCCGGACTGGACGTTGAGCGACATCCTGGTCACTCACCACCATTTTGATCATGTCGGCGGCGTTGAGCACCTGCATAACCTGACAGGC
Source organism: Pseudomonas weihenstephanensis (assembly GCF_001043055.1). Classification (GTDB taxonomy): domain Bacteria; phylum Pseudomonadota; class Gammaproteobacteria; order Pseudomonadales; family Pseudomonadaceae; genus Aquipseudomonas; species Aquipseudomonas weihenstephanensis. The sequence continues at coordinate 658,814 of NZ_JYLF01000002.1, read as the reverse complement.
GCCAAAGTTTGGGGCCCTGCACTCGAAAACATCCCCGCGAGACAGCAGGCGCTCAACGACCACGACTGCATCGAGGTATTGGGCCTGACGTTCGAGGTTTTCCTGCTACCCGGCCATACCCTCGGTCACATTGCCTACTATCAGGCAGCGCCCGCCGCCCCCTTGCTGTTTTGTGGCGATACGCTGTTTGCCGCCGGTTGTGGCCGACTGTTCGAGGGTTCCCCCGAACAAATGCATCACTCGTTAAGCCGACTGGCCGCGCTGCCTGCCAATACCTCGGTGTTTTGCGCCCATGAGTACACGTTAAGCAATTTGCGCTTTGCACAAGCGGTCGAGCCAAACAACGCCGACATCCAGGCGCGACTCGATGAAGTGACCCGATGGCGCGCAGAAGGTCGCATCAGTTTGCCGTCCACGATGGCGCTGGAATTACGCACCAATCCCTTTTTACGGGTCAGTGAAACATCCGTTAAACAAAAAGCTGACGAGTGGAACGAGCAGGACAATGCCTCGCCCTGCGCCGTCTTTGCCAGCTTGCGCAGCTGGAAAGATAAGTTCTAATCAGGGTCGCGGTTGGCACAAAAATTCTGAACAGTTGACCGCGCCCCCCCTGCTTTCTAGAATCGCCCGACATTTTTGCCCGGAACTTACTTCCAGCCAATGTCGTCATCTATACGTAACTTCATCAAAACAGACACATTGACGCGTCTTGCGCAAGCCATCGCGCTGGCCGTGTCCGCTGTACTCGCGGGTTGTCAAAGCATGGATCAATCAGCCAAAACGGCCGAAAGACCCACGTTGAAACTGACCAAACGCATTCCTCAGGAGCCGATCTGGCTCAGCGAAAAACCCAGCCCTGTAGCCCCACAAGATGTGTGGGAGCGGATGCGTCAGGGTTTCAAGTTGCAGGAAGGCGTAGAAGTTAACCCGCGAATCGAACAACAGCGCCTGTGGTTCGCCAGCAACCCTTCGTTTCTCGAAAACGCAGGTGAGCGTGGCAGCCTTTATATTCACTACATCGTAGAGCGCCTCGAAGAACGCAACATGCCGCTGGAACTGGCTCTGCTGCCCGTCATTGAAAGCGCTTACAACCCGATGGCGTATTCTCACGCCAATGCCGTGGGTCTGTGGCAGTTCATTCCATCGACCGGCCGCTACTTCAACCTGCGCCAAACCCGTGCCTATGACGGGCGTAAAGACATCACCGCCTCAACCCTGGCGGCCATGAATTATCTGACCCGTCTGCATGACATGTTCAATGGCGACTGGTTGCTGGCGCTGGCGGCTTACAACGCAGGCGAAGGCACCGTAAGTCGGGCCATCGAACGCAACGAAAAGCTCGGTTTGCCGACGGATTACTGGAACCTGCCCCTGCCGCAGGAAACCAAAGACTACGTTCCGAAATTGTTGGCTCTGTCCCAAGTGGTGATGGCCCCTGAAGCCTATGGCATCAACCTGAACCCGATTGCCAACGAACCGTACTTCGAAATGGTTGAAATCAAACAATCCATGGACTTGTCCCGCGTTGCTGCGCTGGCCGAGATCGACGAAGACGAAATGTTTCAGCTCAATCCGGCTTACAAGCAACGAGCCACCACGGATGGCCCGCAGCATCTGCTGGTGCCGACCTCCAAAGCTCAGTTACTGACCACCAGCCTGTCCAACCTCAGACCTGATGAACTGATCAGCCTGCGCCCCAAAAAAGCGGTATTCGACAATGTGGCCAGCAACACGGCCGTGCGCCTTAACCGTAAGTACAAGGTCAAAAGTGGCGACAACCTGACCACCATTGCCAAGGCCAACAAGGTCAATGTCCGTGACTTGCAGCGCTGGAACAAACTGACCGGCAAAAACCTCAAGAGCGGCCAGATGCTGGTGATGCAGGACACGCGCAAACCCGCAGCCAGCAAGAAAGCCACCCAATACAAAGTGAAAAAGGGTGACTCGCTGTACATCGTCGCCAAACGCTTTAACGTCGAGATGCAACACCTCAAGCGCTGGAACCCTAACAGCGCCAAGGCACTCAAGCCTGGGCAAATGTTGACGGTTTCAAACCCACGCTAAGCGATTGCATAACAACACTGCGGGCAAGTTGACTCCTACATAAAACCAGGAAGCCACTTGCCCGCGGTGCTTTCTAGCGCAGCCTTTTTCCCGCAGATACAAGCTGTTACTGTAACCAAACCTAAGCCCAACGCCTGGATCGGATCTCTGACGTGATGCGTCCCCTCCTTTCGCTACTTATCTACCTGGCCTTGAGCTTTCCTGCCCGCGCAACCCTCAGCGAAAGCCACGGTTATGCGCAGTTCGGCACACTCAAGTACCCGGCCACGTTCACCCATTTCGATTGGGTCAACCCTGATGCGCCCAAAGGCGGGACGCTCAAGGTCATGGCCTTTGGCACCTTTGACACGCTCAACCCCTATACCTTCAAAGGCACAAGCCCGGTATCTACCCCCAACTTTCTGCAATATGGGGTCAACGAGCTGAATGAAACACTGATGGCAGGCACTGGCCAGTACGCGCCATCAGGCGACGAGCCGACCTCCAGTTACGGGTTGATCGCGCAATCCGTGGAGTACAACGAGACACGCAGTTGGGTGGTGTTCAACCTGCGGCCTGAGGCGCGCTTTCACGATGGCACTCCGATCACGGCCTCCGACGTTGCGTTCTCCTACAACCTCTTACGCAAAGAAGGCCACCCGCAGTACCGCACTCATTTGCAAGAAGTGCAGCGGGTGGACATTTTGGGCCCCAAGCGCATACGTTTTGTGTTCAAACGCTCTGGCAACCCGCTGCTGATTCTGCGACTCGGCGAACTGCCCGTTCTGCCTGAGCACTACTGGGCCAAACGCGACTTCAAAGCCACGACCTTTGAACCACCGCTGGGCAGTGGCCCTTATCGGATCAGCAAAGTCACACCGGGCCGCCACGTGGTCTTCGAACACGTCAAGAACTGGTGGGGCGCCAACCTGCCGGTCAATCGTGGCAAATACAATTTCGACCGGGTTGAGGTCGAGTTTTATCGCGACAGCGATGTCGCGTTCGAAGCCTTCAAGGCCGCAGAGTTCGACATCTACATCGAGCATCAGGCCAAGAACTGGGCCAACGGCTATAACTTCCCGGCCGTGCGCCGGGGGGATGTAATCAAAGCTCAAATCCCTCATCACATCCCGACTCAAACCCAGGGGCTGTTCATGAACAGCCGCCGCAGCACCTTCAATCAAACCAAAGTGCGTGAAGCGATGGGTTTGATGTTTGATTTTGAATGGGCGAACAGGGCGCTGTTCAATGGGGCCTACCAGCGTGCAACGAGCTTCTACCCCAACAGTGATTTCTCGGCCAGCGGCATCCCGCAGGGCCACGAATGGTTAATGCTTTCACCCTGGCGCACACAACTGCCGCCCGAATTGTTTACCCAGGCTTTTCGCCTGCCACAGACCGAGGGGCGTGGCATCCCTCGCCAAACCCTGCGCCGTGCGCTGGGTCTATTCGCTGAGAGCGGCTGGAAACTCTCAGGCCAGCGCTTGCTCAATGCAGACGGCAAGCCGTTAACCTTCGAAATATTGCTGGTAAACCCCAACCTTGAGCGCATTCTGCAACCGTACGTGGAAAACCTGGCGAGCATCGGCATTGCTGCACGCCTGCGTACCGTCGACCGGGCACAGTACAAGCAGCGCCTGGACCAGTTCGATTTCGACATGATCCTCATGACCCTGGACCAAACCTTGAGCCCCGGTCTTGAGCAGTGGCAGTACTTCCACTCCAGCCAGGCCAACGTCAAGGGCAGTAAAAACTATGCGGGGGTGGCCAACCCGGTTGTCGATCAATTACTTGAAAAACTGCTGGCGGCACAAACCCGCGAAGAACAACTGGCCGCTGGCCGGGCACTGGACCGCGTCTTGTTATGGCAGTACTACAGCATTCCTAACTGGTATCTGAACTATCACCGCCTGGCGTACCGCAACCGGTTCGCCTTCGTGACTACGCCGCCCTACAACTTGGGCCTGAGTGCGTGGTGGCTAAAGCCTACGGAGAAATCCCAATGATGCCTTTGCGTACATTGCTCAAGCCCCTCAGTGGCCTGCTATTGGCCGGCCTCAGTTGCCTGGCGCTCGCGGCGCCACAGCACGCGCTAACCCTGTACGACGAACCACCCAAATATCCGGCCAACTTCAAGCACGTTGATTATGTGAACCCGAATGCGCCAAAGGGCGGGACATTTCGCAAATCCGCCTTGGGGACTTTCGACAGCCTGAACCCGTTTATCAACAAAGGCGTACCGGCCGACAGCATCGACCTGACGTACGACACCCTGGCCCGCCAGAGCCTCGATGAACCCTTCACCGCATATGGCTTGATTGCGCAGAAAATTGAAAAGGCGCCCGATAACAGCTGGGTGCGTTTTTATCTGCGGCCCGAAGCCAAGTTCAATGATGGCCATCCCATTCGCGCTGAAGACGTCGTGTTCAGTTTCGATACGTTGATGAAAAACGGCTCGCCCTTGTTCAAGGGGTATTACAGCGACGTCGAAAAAGCGGTCGAAGAAAACCCGTTGCAAGTGACGTTCGTCTTCAAACACAACAAGAACCGCGAGCTGCCATTGATCCTCGGCCAATTGCCGGTGTTACCAAAACATTGGTGGGAAACCCGAGATTTCAGCAAGGGCAACCTCGAAATACCTGTCGGCAGCGGTCCGTACACCATCACTGAGATCAAGCCGGGGCGCTCGATTCGTTACGAACGCAACAAGGACTACTGGGGCAAAGACCTGCCCATCAACAAGGGGCTGTATAACTTTGACGCCATCACCATCGATTATTTCCGCGACAACAACGTGGCATTCGAAGCGCTCAAGGCAGGCCAATTTGACTACTGGTTTGAGATCAGCGCCAAAAATTGGGCCAGCGCTTATCACGTACCGGCGGTCAAACAGGGCCGTTTAATTAAAGAGGAAATTCGCAATGCCAACCCCACTGGCATGCAAGGCTTCATTTTTAATCTGCGCCGACCCATGTTCCAGGACATTCGTGTGCGCGAGGCGCTGAGCCTGTTATTCGACTTCGAATGGACCAACAAGCAGTTATTCAACGGTTCATATACCCGCACCAGCAGTTATTTCGAAAACTCGGAAATGGCCGCCAGCGCTCCGCCGACTGAAGAAGAGCTGGCAATTCTGGAGCCTTTGCGCGGGCAAATTCCCGATAAGGCATTTACCGAGGTATTCAAACCCGACGTCACCAATGCCACGGGCATGATTCGCGACCAACAGCGTCGCGCTTATCAATTACTGCAGGACGCCGGCTGGCGCATCGTTGACGACAAGATGGTCGATGCTCAGGGCAAGCCGGTGCGCATTGAGTTTCTAGTGGCGCAAACCGAATTCGAGCGCATTCTGCTGCCCTTCAAGCGCAACCTCCGCGACTTGGGCATCGACATGCAGATTCGCCGGGTCGATGTTTCGCAATACTTGAACCGTCTGCGCTCACGGGACTTCGACATGATTATCGGCAGTTTTCCGCAGTCCAGTTCTCCCGGCAGCGAGCAGCGCGAATACTGGGAGTCGCAAAGCGCCGAAAAACCCGGCAGCCGCAACTTCATGGGGCTAAAAGACCCTGCCATTGACCAACTCACCGAAGGTCTCATCCATGCCGATTCGCGCCAGAACCTGATCACTCATGCCCGCGCCCTGGACCGTGTGCTGCAATGGGGCTTTTACGTCATCCCTAACTGGCACATAAAAACCTGGCGCGTGGCGTATTCCAACCATATCGGCCACCCCACCGTGACCCCGTTGTATGACATCGGAATAGACACCTGGTGGGTCAAGCCCGATGTCGAACCGGTGACCTCCACCCAATCCACAAGCGAAAGCCTGGAGCCTTAGATGCTGGCGTATATATTCAGGCGACTGCTGTTGATCATCCCGACCCTGTTCGGGATCTTGCTGATTAACTTCATCATCATCCAGGCTGCGCCGGGTGGTCCGGTGGAGCAAATGATTGCCAAACTCGAAGGCTTCGACGGGGCGACCAGCCGTATCGCAGGCGGCGGCTCTGAGGTTTCGGTGGCAGGTTCCAACTACCGTGGCGCCCAAGGACTGGACCCGGCGCTGATCCAGGAAATCGAAAAAATGTACGGCTTCGACAAGCCCGCTCCCGAGCGCTTGTGGATCATGATCAAAAATTACGCCCACCTGGACTTCGGCGAGAGTTTTTTCAGGGATGCCAAAGTCATCGACCTGATCAAGGAGAAAATGCCTGTCTCCATCTCGCTTGGACTCTGGAGCACCTTGATCATGTACCTGGTGTCGATCCCGCTGGGTATCGCCAAAGCTACGCGACACGGCAGTCATTTCGACGTGTGGACCAGTTCGGCGATCATTATCGGCTATGCCATCCCGGCGTTCCTGTTTGCCATCTTATTGATCGTGGTCTTTGCCGGCGGCAGCTATCTGGACTGGTTCCCGCTACGCGGGCTGACCTCCAACAACTTCGACGAATTGAGCCTGGGCGGCAAAATCCTCGACTATTTCTGGCATCTGGCCTTACCCGTGACGGCATTGGTCATCGGCAACTTCGCCACGATGACCTTACTCACCAAAAACAGTTTTTTGGACGAGATCAACAAGCAATACGTGGTGACCGCCAAAGCCAAAGGACTGACCCATCATCGCGTGCTGTATGGCCACGTGTTTCGCAACGCGATGTTGCTGGTCATTGCCGGATTTCCATCAGCCTTTATCGGCATCTTCTTCACCGGTTCGCTATTGGTTGAGGTGATTTTCTCGCTGGATGGGTTGGGGCTTATGAGCTTTGAGGCGGCGATCAACCGCGATTACCCCGTTGTTTTTGGGACCTTGTTCATCTTCACCCTGGTCGGCCTGCTGGTGAAACTGATTGGCGACTTGTCATACACCCTGGTGGATCCGCGCATCGACTTTGAAAGCAGGGAGCATTGAGATGAAGTTATCGCCCCTCAATCGACGACGCTTCGCCCGCTTTAAAGCCAATAAACGCGGCTGGTGGTCACTGTGGATCTTTTTGGTGCTCTTCGGGCTGAGCCTGGGGGCCGAGTTAATTGCCAACGACAAACCGCTGGTGATCAGCTACGACGGCGAACTGTATTTCCCGGCTCTCAAACGCTACCCAGAGACTGACTTTGGCGGCGAGTTCCCACTGGAAGCGAACTACAAAAGCCCCTACATCCGCGAACTGCTGGCCAAGAAAGATGCCTGGGTGCTGTGGCCACCAATCCCCTATAGCTATCAGAGCATCAACTACGACTTGAAAGTCCCTGCCCCCGCACCGCCATCCGCTGAAAACTGGCTCGGCACCGACGATCAGGGTCGGGATGTGTTGGCCCGTGTGATTTATGGTTTTCGCATCTCCGTACTGTTTGCACTGACCCTGACTATTTTGAGTTCGATTATCGGCGTGATTGCCGGGGCGCTTCAGGGGTTCTATGGCGGCTGGGTAGACCTGGCAGGTCAGCGATTTCTGGAAATCTGGTCGGGCTTACCTGTCTTGTACCTGCTGATTATTCTTGCCAGTTTTGTGCAACCCAACTTCTGGTGGCTGCTGGGCATCATGCTGTTGTTTTCGTGGATGAGCCTGGTTGACGTGGTGCGGGCCGAATTCCTGCGCGGGCGTAACCTGGAATACGTACGCGCCGCCCGTGCCTTGGGCATGCAAGACATGGCCATCATGTATCGGCATATTTTGCCCAACGCGATGGTATCGACCATGACGTTCATGCCGTTCATTTTGACCGGTGCCATTGGCACTCTGACCGCACTGGACTTTTTAGGCTTCGGCCTTCCGCCGGGCGCGCCGTCTCTGGGCGAACTGGTCGCACAGGGCAAATCCAACTTGCAAGCGCCGTGGCTGGGTATCAGCGCCTTTGCGGTGCTGGCAATCATGCTCAGTTTGTTGGTGTTTATCGGTGAGTCCGCTCGCGATGCTTTCGACCCGAGGAAATGAGATGACGCAGGACAATCTGATAGAAGTGCGCGATCTTTCCGTGGAGTTTGTAGCCGGTGAGCAGCCACAACGCGTGGTGCAAAACATCAGCTTTGATATCAAGCGTGGCGAAACACTGGCGCTTGTAGGCGAAAGCGGATCAGGCAAGTCAGTCACTGCCCACTCCATCCTGAGACTGCTGCCCTACCCCATCGCTCGCCATCCCGGCGGTAGCATTCAGTATGCCGGGCAGGACTTATTGAGCCTGGACGAAAAAAAACTGCGCCATATTCGCGGCAATCGAATTGCCATGATTTTTCAAGAACCCATGACCTCGCTCAACCCCCTGCACAGCATTGAAAAACAAATCAACGAAGTGCTCGGCATCCACAAAGGGCTGTCAGGCAAGGCCGCCACTGAGCGCACGCTGGAGCTGTTGGAGCTGGTGGGCATCCCTGAGCCGCGCAAACGCCTCAAAGCCTTGCCACACGAGCTCTCCGGCGGCCAGAGACAACGTGTAATGATTGCCATGGCCCTGGCGAATGAACCCGAGCTGTTGATTGCGGACGAACCCACCACGGCGCTGGACGTCACCGTGCAGCTCAAAATTCTTGATTTGCTCAAGGATTTGCAGGCACGGCTGGGCATGTCGCTGTTACTGATCAGTCACGATTTGAACCTGGTTCGACGAATTGCGCACAGAGTATGTGTCATGCAGCGCGGTTGCATCGTCGAACAAGCATCGTGTGAACAGCTGTTCCGTTCGCCACAGCATCCCTATACCCGGGAACTGCTCAGTGCAGAACCCCGTGGCGGCCCGGCCGATACCGTTGCGGGCCCGCCATTGCTGGAAGTCGAGAACCTGAAAGTGTGGTTCCCGATCAAGAAAGGACTGTTGCGCAAAACCGTTGATTACGTAAAAGCGGTCGACGGCATTAACTTCAGCCTGCCCCGCGGTCAAACGCTGGGCATTGTGGGGGAAAGCGGATCAGGCAAATCGACCTTGGGTCTGGCCATCTTGCGACTGATTGCAAGCCAGGGCGCGATTCGTTTCGAAGACAAACAGCTAAACTGCTTGTCGCAAAAAGAAGTCAGGCCGTTACGACGGCAAATGCAGGTGGTGTTTCAAGACCCGTTTGGCAGCCTCAGCCCACGCATGAGCGTCAGCGAGATTGTGGGTGAGGGATTGCGTATTCACCAAATGGGCACCGCGCAAGAGCAGGAATCAGCAATTATTGAAGCATTGCGTGAAGTAGGTCTGGATCCGGAAACCCGGCACCGTTACCCTCACGAGTTTTCAGGTGGTCAACGGCAGAGAATCGCCATTGCCCGCGCATTAGTGTTAAAGCCAGCGTTGATTCTGCTGGACGAGCCAACCTCTGCGTTGGACAGAACCGTACAACGCCAGGTCGTCGAGCTCTTGCGCTCGCTGCAAGCCAAGTACAACCTGACGTATTTGTTTATCAGCCATGATCTGGCGGTAGTCAAAGCGCTGAGCCACCAATTGATGGTGGTCAAGCAAGGCCAAGTGGTCGAACAAGGTGATGCGCAACGTATTTTTGCCTCACCGCAACATGCATATACACAACAGCTACTGGAAGCTGCCTTTTTGGCACCAGTGGCTGTCGATTAATCTGATAGAGGAACAACACATGGGTTTTCTCGCCGGTAAGCGCGTCCTGATCGTCGGTGTCGCTAGCAAATTGTCCATCGCTTCTGGCATTGCTGCCGCCATGCACCGTGAAGGCGCTGAACTTGCTTTCACTTATCAGAACGAAAAGCTTAAAGGCCGCGTTGAAGAGTTCGCAGCAGGTTGGGGTTCCAACCCTGAGTTGTGCTTCCCTTGTGACGTTGCCAGCGATGAAGAAATCGCCAAGGTCTTCGAAGACTTGAGCAAGAAGTGGGACGGCCTGGACTGCATCGTTCACTCCGTAGGTTTCGCACCGGGCGACCAACTGGATGGCGACTTCACCGACGCCACCACCCGTGAGGGCTTCCGCATTGCTCACGACATCAGCGCCTACAGCTTCGTGGCCCTGGCCAAAGCCGGTCGCCCGATGATGAAAGGCCGCAATGGCAGCCTGCTGACCCTGTCCTACCTGGGCGCTGAGCGCACTATGCCTAACTACAACGTGATGGGTATGGCAAAGGCCAGCCTTGAAGCGGGCGTACGTTACCTGGCGGGTAGCCTGGGCCCGGAAGGCACCCGTGTTAACTGCGTGTCAGCCGGTCCGATCCGCACCTTGGCTGCTTCGGGCATCAAGAACTTCCGTAAAATGCTGGCGGCTAACGAAGCGCAAACGCCGCTGCGTCGTAACGTCACCATCGACGAAGTCGGCAATGCTGGCGCCTTCTTGTGCTCCGACCTGGCGTCGGGCATCAGCGGCGAAATCATGTACGTAGACGGCGGCTTCAACACCACCGCAATGGGCAGCCTCGAGGAATAAACCTTCGCTGGCGCTCCATTAAAAACGCCCGACGCAGTGATGCGCCGGGCGTTTTTCGTTGCAGGGGACAAGTGGTTTTTTGCACCGATCACAACGGCGCGTATGACACGCGGTATTAAATGGTATTGATCACAGGCCATTTGATTATCGGTGTTGGTGTTGGCGTTGCCGCATGGGTAGTTCGATTGCGAAGCAGTCGTAAACCCGATGACGGCGGTGCGCTTGACACACCAACCTGAATGATTTTACGACCGCTACGCCTGTGGACGTAGCACCGACATGCCTTCGCTGCCATAAAAAATGGCCGCTCATTGAGCGGCCATTTTTAGTGAAGCGCGTGATCCAACGCTTAGTAGCGCTCGACCTTCGCTTCGTTTTCCAACTGCTTGCGATACGCAGCAAAGTCTTGCTGGCCTGCACGCGAAGCGAGGAAGCGACGATAAGACGCTTTTTCCTCTTCAGTCGGCTTGGCGGCATCGTTGACACCGTTCAAACGCAACACAACCACACTGCCATCGGCCAAGGTCACACTGCCAAACGCCGGCTTGTCCTTGGCGGCAGGCTTAGGCATACGGAACACGGCTTGCAGCACGGCCGGGTCAATCCCGTCCTGACTACGCGCCACCGCCTCCTCAACCGTCCAAGACTGACCATCAATTGGCTCATTCAACGGCAACTTGCCATCACGCAGACCTTTAATGATGTCTTCAGCTTTGGTTTTGGCCGCCGCACTGGCGTGTTCTTTAACCAACTGAGCACGGATGCTTGAAGCAACGGCGTCCAGCGGCAACTGCTCTGGCTTGCGATGCTCTTTGACACGCAGCACAACAACTGTCTCAGGATCGAGTTCGATGGCGGTGCTGTTGGCACCTTCATCCATGACTTCGGTGCTGAAGGCGGCTTGAACGACAGCGCGATTGGCGGCAACGCCCTCGCCCCCTTCACGGCCAAATGGCGCAGACGTATGAACTGTAAGCTTCAGCTCTTGAGCAGGCTGGGCAAGATCAGACGCTTCGAAAGCCGAATCTTCAAGCTGCTTGCTGGCATCGACAAAACGCTGCTCAACCTGTTGAGTCTTCAGATCACGCGTCAATTTGTCTTTGAGACTGGCAAAGCTTGGAACCTCGGGCGCTTCAACGTCCAACAGCTTGATCAGGTGATAACCAAAGCTGGTGCGCACAGGCTGCGATACTTGATCTTTGTTGAGCGCATACAGTGCTGTTTCAAAGACAGGATCGTAGACACCCGGCCCGGCGAAGCCCAGATCACCACCACTGGCGGCCGAACCCGGGTCTTGAGAGAACTCTTTGGCTAACGCCTCGAAGCTTTCGCCTTTATCCAGGCGCTGCTGGATTTCAGCAATCTTGGCCTTGGCTTGCTCATCGCTGACTTTGTCGTTGACCTCAATCAGGATGTGCGCAGCACGACGCTGCTCGGCCAGATTGGCGATCTCTTTCTGATACAACGCTTGCAGCTCTTCGTCCTTAACCGCCACCTGATCGAAAAAGGCTGACTTCTTCAATTCGATGTAGTCGATAACGACCTGATCAGGGGTCATGAACTCTTTTGCGTGCTCGTCGTAGTAAGCCTTAACTTCGTCATCGGTCAATTTCACCGCAGCCGGATCGGCCTTGATGTTCAACGAAGCGAAATCACGGGTTTGTTTTTCAAGACGGGCGAACGCGTTGACCTGTTCATCGGTTACAAAACCGCTACCTGCCAAGCCGGCACGTACCTGACCGATCAACATTTCCTCAGCCAGCATGTCGCGAAATTGCAGGCGGCCGTAACCAAGCTGACGAATCACTTGATCGAATCGCTCAGGGCTGAATTTGCCATCCACCTGGAATTCAGGCGTTTGCAAAATAACCTGATCCAAGGCTGCTTCCGAGAAAGAGAACTTGGCCTGGTTAGCACCCTGGAGCAACAGCTTGCGATCAATCAACCCTTTGAGGGCCGCTTCACGCAGCATCTTCTCGTCCAGCAAAGAGGCATCAAAATCTTTGCCTAGCTGCTGCATCAACTGGCGACGTTGCATGTCGACAGCTTGGCTGAGCTCGGTTTGAGTGATCTCTTCACCGTTTACCTTGGCGGCATCCTTGCTGGTAGAGGTGGCTTGAAAAATGGCATCGAAACCGGTCAACGCCATTAACGCGACGATGACACCGATGATGGTCTTGGCAATCCAGCCTTGTGAATTGTCCCTGATATTTTGCAGCATGCTTCCCCCAGAAACGGTCTTACTTAATGAACAACCGTGGAGCGTGGGTAGAGTCCGGATAGAAGAAAGGCGCATCCGAGGATGCGCCTTCTCGTAACTGGCGGAGCGGACCGGGCTCGAACCCGCGACCCCCGGCGTAACAGATCGATGTTGACATCAACTGCACTACCGCTCCGCTGCCAAGCCTGGCGTGCGCCTGACCCGGTTGGGTAAAAGGTATTACAGAAACTTAGTTAACCGCTTCTTTCAGTGCTTTACCGGCTTTGAAGCCAGGTTTTTTAGCAGCAGGAATTTCCAGCGTTTTACCGGTCTGTGGGTTACGACCCGTACGAGCAGGACGATCGGTCACAGAGAAAGTACCAAAGCCAACCAGTACCACAGAGTCGCCAGCCTTAAGAGCGCCAGTGACGGATTCGATCACTGCGTCCAGCGCACGGCCAGCAGCAGCTTTCGGGATATCAGCAGATGCAGCGATAGCATCAATCAGTTCCGACTTGTTCACTCTAAGTCCCCTTATATCTATCTGAGAATGTTTCTAAAGTTTTTTTGGTAAAAGCAAAACGACTGCTGAAGCACTTACGGACACTTATTGAGCCGCTTTATAACAAGGGCTCTAAACAGCGTCAAGAAAGCCCATCAGGCGAATCCGTATTAATGCGTGCTAATTCTTTCCTTAGAGTCAGACTCGCGCTTGTCGTCCTTGGCAACAATCTCGGGAGCCACATCCGGCAAGGGCTCCGGCGCGTATTGCAGCGCAATTTGCAGGACCTCGTCAATCCATTTAACCGGTTTGATTTGAAGATCCTGTTTGATGTTGTCAGGAATTTCCTTCAGATCGCGGACATTTTCTTCTGGAATAATGACTGTCTTAATTCCGCCCCGATGAGCAGCCAATAATTTTTCCTTCAGGCCACCGATCGCCAATACCTGACCACGCAGGGTGATCTCACCCGTCATGGCGACATCCGCACGCACCGGAATCAGTGTCAGTGCGGAGACCAACGCCGTGCACATACCAACACCCGCGCTCGGGCCATCCTTGGGTGTAGCCCCTTCCGGCATATGGATGTGAACGTCACGTTTTTCGTTGAAATCCAATGGGATACCAAGGCTTTTGGCACGACTGCGAACGACCGTCAGCGCCGCCGTGATCGATTCGACCATCACGTCACCGAGCGAACCCGTCTTGATCAATTGCCCTTTACCCGGCACAACCGCCGCTTCAATCGTCAGCAATTCGCCACCGACCTGAGTCCAGGCCAAACCCGTCACTTGACCAATCTGGTCATGCTGCTCGGCCAGTCCATAACTGAATTTTCTTACACCCAAAAAGTGCTCAAGAAGGTCAGCGGTGACCGTAACGCAGAAGCGTTTCTCCATCACATGCTCTTTCACTGCCTTGCGGCAGATCTTGGCAATTTGACGCTCAAGGCCTCTAACGCCCGCTTCACGTGTGTAGTAACGAATGATGTCGCGAATAGCTTCGTTATCAAATGCCAGCTCACCTTTTTTCAGGCCGTTGGCCTCAATTTGCTTGGGCGCGAGGTACTTGACGGCAATGTTGATTTTTTCGTCTTCCGTGTAACCCGGCAAACGAATGACCTCCATCCGGTCCAACAATGCGGGCGGAATATTCATCGAGTTGGAGGTGCACAAGAACATGACGTCGGAAAGGTCGTAGTCGACCTCCAGGTAATGGTCGTTGAAGCTGTGATTCTGCTCAGGGTCGAGCACTTCAAGCAGTGCAGACGCAGGGTCGCCACGCATGTCACTGCCCATCTTGTCGATCTCGTCGAGCAAGAACAATGGGTTGCGAACACCCACCTTAGTCATTTTTTGAATCAATCTACCGGGCATCGAACCGATGTAAGTACGGCGGTGACCGCGAATTTCTGCTTCGTCACGCACGCCGCCAAGGGCCATACGCACGAACTTTCGGTTTGTAGCGTGAGCAATCGACTCAGCAAGAGACGTTTTGCCCACACCTGGAGGCCCTACCAGGCACAAGACCGGACCACGAATCTTCTTCACGCGCTTTTGCACGGCGAGGTATTCAAGGATCCGCTCTTTGACTTCCTCCAGACCATAATGGTCTGCATCCAGGATGTCTTCAGCACGCTTGAGGTCAAGGCGAACCTTGCTCTGCGCCTTCCACGGCACCTGAACCAACCAGTCGATATAAGACCGCACAACCGTGGCTTCAGCCGACATCGGAGACATTTGCTTGAGCTTGTTCAGCTCAGCCAGCGCCTTGGTCATTGCATCTTTAGGTAGGCCTGCCGCGTCAATGCGCTTTTTCAGTTCTTCAATTTCATTGTGACCTTCGTCACCATCACCCAGCTCTTTCTGAATAGCCTTCATCTGCTCATTCAGGTAGTACTCACGCTGGCTGCGCTCCATCTGCTTTTTGACACGACCGCGAATACGCTTTTCAACTTGCAGCAGGTCAATCTCGGCATCCAGCAGGGCCAGGACGTGTTCAACCCGGGTTTGCAAATCGATGATTTCGAGAATTTCTTGCTTCTGCTCGATCTTGAGGGCCATGTGGGCCGCCATCGTGTCGACCAAGCGGCTTGGCTCATCAATGCTGTTAAGCGAGGACAGCACCTCAGCCGGGACCTTTTTGCCCAATTGCACATACTGCTCAAATTGAGAAAGCAGGCTGCGTACAAACACTTCAGACTCACGCTCTGGCGCTGCGGTCTCATCAATCAAAGAGACTTCAGCACTCAGATAACCTTCAGCCTGACCAAATTTCTCGACTGCACCGCGCTGCTCGCCTTCAACCAACACCTTGACGGTGCCATCTGGCAGCTTAAGCAGTTGCAAAACGGTGGCAATGGTACCCACACCATAGAGTGATTCAGCACTCGGGTCGTCGTCAGCAGGGTTTTTTTGAGCTAACAGCAAGATCTGCTTGTCGCCCGTCATCGCTGCCTCAAGGGCCTCGATCGATTTCTCGCGTCCCACGAACAGTGGGATCACCATGTGCGGATACACAACGACATCACGCAACGGCAGGAGAGGCAATTCGATGGTTGTCTTCATGATTTCGCCTCTACGGCGGCCATAAGGCCGTAATCAGATGGAAGTAAGCTTGAAGCCAAGATGGGGGCTGTCTCTAAAAAAAACAAGCGCTGAAGAGCAGGAAAAACAAAGGGGCCCTAAGGCCCCTTTGTTAACACGCACGATGTAACAAACAGCTACACAATTACGCGTCGGGTGCAGCCTTGGCAGTCGCTTCGTTGTTTTCATAAATCAACAACGGCTTGGACTTGCCTTCTATAACGCTTTCGTCGATCACCACTTTACTCACCTCGGACTGCGAGGGGATTTCATACATAGTGTCGAGCAAGACGCCTTCAAGAATCGAACGCAAACCACGAGCGCCTGTCTTGCGCTCAAGCGCACGCTTGGCCACAGCTTTCAAAGCATCAGCCCGGAACTCGAGATCAACACCTTCCATCTCGAACAGCTTGGCGTATTGCTTGGTCAAGGCGTTCTTCGGCTCAGTGAGGATCTGCATCAACGCAGCCTCATCCAGTTCGTCCAACGTCGCCAAAACAGGAAGACGGCCGACAAACTCAGGGATCAGACCGAACTTGACCAAATCGTCAGGTTCGACTTCACGCAGGGATTCGCCAACCTTCTTGCCCTCTTCCTTGCTGCGTACTTCGGCGCTGAAGCCGATACCGCCACGCGTCGATCGAGCCTGTACAACCTTCTCCAGACCCGAGAACGCACCGCCACAGATAAAGAGAATATTGCGGGTATCAACCTGCAAAAACTCTTGCTGCGGGTGCTTACGGCCACCCTGAGGCGGAACGGAAGCAACAGTGCCTTCAATCAATTTCAACAAGGCTTGCTGTACACCTTCACCGGAAACGTCACGGGTGATTGAAGGGTTATCAGACTTGCGCGAAATCTTGTCGATTTCATCGATGTAAACGATGCCCATCTGGGCCTTCTCTACATCGTAATCGCACTTCTGCAGCAGCTTCTGAATGATGTTTTCGACATCCTCACCCACATAACCCGCTTCAGTAAGCGTGGTTGCGTCAGCGATTGTGAAAGGCACATTCAGCAGACGAGCCAAGGTTTCCGCCAGCAGGGTTTTACCCGAACCGGTAGGACCAATAAGCAGGATGTTGCTCTTGCCAAGCTCGACATCGTCGTTCTTTTTGTCACGCTGGTTGAGGCGTTTGTAGTGGTTGTATACCGCTACAGCCAAAACCTTTTTGGCACGTTCCTGACCAATAACGTATTGATCAAGGATGCCGCTGATTTCTTTTGGCGATGGTAATTTATGCGCGCTGCTCTCGGCCTGGGCTTCCTGCACCTCCTCACGGATGATGTCATTGCACAGGTCGACGCATTCGTCGCAGATAAAGACCGAGGGGCCGGCAATCAATTTGCGCACTTCATGCTGGCTTTTGCCACAGAAGGAGCAATAGAGCAATTTGCCGTTGTCCTCGCCGTTGCGGGTGTCAGTCATTCGATCGATCCAAATCCGATAGGCTTGCAACACAAGATGAAGGCAACTGCGGGCTTTTTCAAGTCCGCAGGTGGTCGGTTAATCCAACCACCCACATTTGCGCTGCTTAAGCGGGCATTTGACGCTTGCTGAATACTGAGTCGATCAGGCCATACTCGGCTGCACGCTCGGCACTCATGAAGTTGTCACGCTCAGTATCACGCTCGATGGTCTCGAGTGTTTGACCCGTGTGATGCGCCAACAGCGAGTTCAAACGATGACGGATATTGAGGATTTCCTTGGCGTGAATGTCGATATCCGACGCCTGGCCCTGGAAACCGCCCAATGGCTGGTGAATCATCATGCGCGAGTTAGGCAAGCAGTGACGCTTGCCTGGTGCGCCGCCAGCCAACAGGAATGCACCCATGCTGCACGCTTGACCAATACAGATGGTCGACACGTCTGGCTTGATGAACTGCATGGTGTCGTAGATCGACATACCTGCAGTTACCGAGCCGCCAGGAGAGTTGATGTAAAGATGGATGTCCTTGTCCGGGTTTTCGGCTTCAAGGAAGAGCAACTGCGCCGCAACCAGGTTCGCCATGTAATCTTCTACAGGGCCTACCAGGAAGATGATCCGCTCCTTCAACAGGCGCGAATAGATGTCATAGGCGCGCTCGCCACGGGCGGACTGCTCAACAACCATCGGGACCAAGCCGCCAGCGGCTTGAATGTCAGAGTTCTGCTGCATATAAGAATTGCGGGACATGTCCTGCAGTCACTCCCAAATAGTTCTGTCTTGAATACGCATAAGCCAGCGCGAGGCTGGCTTATGGTAGTGTTTTCCAACGAGTCCGAAATCAGTCGGCTTGTGGAGCTTCCACCGGCTTGACAGCTTCTTCGTAAGAGACCGACTTGTCGGTCACCTTAGCCTTCTGCAGAACAGTATCCACAACTTGCTCTTCCAGCACAACCGAACGAACTTCGTTCAATTGCTGGTCGTTTTTGTAGTACCAAGCTACAACCTGCTCTGGCTCCTGATAGGCGGAAGCCATTTCCTGGATCATTTCGCGAACGCGATCTTCATCGGGCTTGAGGTCGAACTGCTTAACCACTTCAGCCACGATCAGGCCCAGCACTACGCGACGCTTGGCTTGCTCTTCAAACAGCTCAGCAGGCAGTTGATCCGGCTTGATGTTACCGCCGAACTGCTGGACTGCCTGAACGCGCAGGCGGTCTACTTCGCTCGACATCAGAGCCTTTGGCACCTCAATCGGGTTGGCAGCCAGCAGGCCTTCCATTACCTGATTTTTGACCTTGGACTTGATGGCCTGACGCAGCTCACGCTCCATGTTCTTACGAACTTCGGCGCGGAAGCCTTCAATACCTGTCTCTTTAATACCGAACTGAGCGAAGAATTCTTCGTTCAACTCAGGCAGTTTTGGCTCCGAAACAGTATTCACAGTCACCGTGAACTCAGCAGTTTTACCTGCCAGGTCCAGGTTCTGGTAGTCCTCAGGGAATGTCAGGGTCAGAACGCGCTCTTCGCCTGCTTTGGCGCCGACCAGGCCATCTTCAAAGCCCGGAATCATGCGGCCCGAACCCAGTACCAGCTGAGTACCCTTGGCGGAGCCGCCTGCGAATACTTCACCATCAACCTTGCCAACGAAATCGATATTCAGTTGGTCTTCGTTCTGAGCAGCACGCTCAGTCACTTCAAAGCGGGTGTTCTGCTTGCGCAGCACGTCCAGCATTTTGTCCAGGTCGGCATCAGCCACTTCAGCGCTCAGGCGCTCAACAGCGATGGTGTCCAGACCCGTGACTTCGAACTCCGGGAAAACTTCGAAAGTTGCGATGTATTCCAGATCCTTGCCTTTTTCGAACACTTTAGGTTCTACGGATGGCTGGCCCGCCGGGTTCAGCTTTTGCTCAACCACTGCTTCATAAAAAGAAGCCTGGATGATGTTGCCCAGCGCTTCTTGACGCGCATCAGCTTCGTAACGCTGACGGATCACGCTCATTGGCACCTTGCCTGGACGGAAGCCCGGGATCTTGGCCTTTTGGGCAGTCTGTTGCAGACGCTTGTTGACTTCAGCCTCAATACGCTCAGCTGGCACGCCAATGGTCATGCGACGCTCAAGAGCGGAAGTATTTTCAACAGAAACTTGCATGGATATTCCTCGTTGCACAGACGTTAGCCGGCCGTTTCCGACCCCATAATCAAGGGCATGCATTCTAGTGGGTCAAACTCAAGAAGTCACCCTACCGCATTCGTGCAAAGAAACAGCAGACACATTAATAAGGTGCAAACAATCATTTGCTTACCACCTCAGTACACATTTTTTACGCTCAAGCCCTAATTTAGAGGCTCAACAGATGCCACCCACTCACCCAGCAGACACCTGAGCACACCGTTACAAAAAACGAACGATGCGCTGCACGCATTAACGCAACACGTACAAAGCTAACCAGGAACGCATAACGAACCCGATAAATTAAATCGCCAGAACGAAAAAAGCGCAGCCCTTTTCAGGTGCTGCGCCTTTTTTCAGCTGGTAGATGAACTACCAAATTTGGTGCGGACGGAGAGACTCGAACTCTCACACCTTGCGGCGCTGGAACCTAAATCCAGTGTGTCTACCAATTCCACCACATCCGCATTTCAAACTTTTGAAGCAAAGACGCCAGACTATTAATCTGGCGTCTTTCTAAATATGGGGTGGACGAAGGGGATCGAACCCTCGACAACGGGAGTCACAATCCCGTGCTCTACCAACTGAGCTACGCCCACCATATTGCCTGTGTTGCCTTACTTGTGCCAAAGCTGCCTAATGGCGCACCCGGCAGGACTCGAACCTGCGACCATCCGCTTAGAAGGCGGATGCTCTATCCAGCTGAGCTACGGGCGCCTTATTAATCTGTATTCTGTGACGACTACAAACTAAGTGCTTTCAGTATCACCAAGCTAGACATCAACTTCGCTCTACCTTCTTAACCAGTGCTAGGCTGTGCCCGACAAGTGCGACGAATGTTATAGGTGAGTCGGGAAGTCGTCAACTCTTTTTTGAAAAAAGTTTAGAAATATAAAGGGGTTAGGGGAATAAGCAGACCAAGCGCCTTTGCCCTCATGCCACGGCATGCGAGAATGCACGCCCTTTTTCCACCCTTTTCGATGGTTAATCACGCGTAATGACTGCACAACTAATCGACGGCAAAGCGATCGCCGCCAGCCTGCGCCAGCAGATTGCCAAACGTGTCGCCGAGCGTCACGAGCAAGGCCTGCGCACTCCTGGTCTGGCAGTGATTCTGGTAGGCAGTGATCCTGCCTCCCAGGTTTATGTTTCGCACAAGCGTAAAGACTGCGAAGAGGTAGGCTTTCTTTCACAAGCCTATGACCTGCCTTGCGACACCACCCAGCAAGCACTGACCGATCTGATCGACCGCCTTAATGAAGACGCGAACATCGATGGCATCCTGCTGCAACTGCCATTACCTGAGCACCTGGATGCATCCAAGCTGTTGGAACGCATCCGCCCGGACAAAGATGTCGACGGCTTCCACCCCTATAATGTCGGCCGCCTTGCACAACGCATCCCTCTGCTGCGTCCTTGCACCCCTAAAGGCATCATGACCTTGCTGGAAAGCACCGGTCAGGATCTCTACGGGATGGACGCCGTCATTGTAGGCGCCTCCAATATTGTGGGCCGACCGATGGCGATGGAGTTGCTGCTGGCAGGCTGCACCGTCACGGTCACCCACCGCTTCACTAAAGACCTGGCCGGCCACGTCGGCCGCGCCGACCTGGTTGTGGTTGCCGCCGGCAAACCGGGCCTGGTTAAAGGTGAGTGGATTAAAGAAGGCGCCATCGTGATCGACGTAGGTATCAATCGTCAGGCCGATGGCAAGCTGGTAGGCGATGTTGTGTACGAAACCGCCCTGCCCCGCGCCGGCTGGATTACACCCGTTCCAGGCGGTGTAGGCCCAATGACCCGTGCCTGCCTGCTGGAGAACACACTCTACGCAGCCGAAACCCTGCACGGCTAAGCGTCTAAAGCGGCATTGCCAACGGCACCTTCGGGTGCCGTTTTCATGCGCCCAGCTAAACGATCACCCAAACAAAAGCCCGCACTGGGCGGGCTTTAGTTCACAACACGAGCAACTTAGTCAGCCAGACGCCAAGTTGTCCCGCCTTTTCCGTCTTCAAGCACCACACCCATTGCGCTCAATTGATCGCGAATGCGGTCGGACTCAGCCCACTCTTTGGCCGCACGAGCGGCCAAACGCGCCTCGATCAAAGCGTCCACTTGAGCAGCATCCACCTTGCCTTCCGCGCCAGCCTGCAAGAACTCGTCTGCTTCGAGCTGCAATACACCCAGCACATCAGCCAACTGCTTGAGACGCGCAGCCAAACCCGCAGCCGCGTGCAGATCGGTTTCACGCAGGCGATTGATCTCGCGCACCATTTCAAACAGCACGGCGCACGCTTCCGGAGTACCGAAATCGTCGTTCATCACCTGGGTGAACCGCTCGACAAACGCTTCCCCACCCGCAGGCTCTGCGTTTGGCAGGCCTTTAAGTGCGTGATAGAAGCGCTCAAGCGCCGCTTTCGCGTCCTTAAGGTTGTCTTCGGAGTAGTTGATCGAACTCCGGTAGTGGCTGGACACCAGGAGGTAGCGCACCACTTCCGGGTGATATTTCTCCAGCACATCGCGAATAGTGAAGAAGTTGTTCAAGGATTTGGACATCTTCTCGCCATTGATGCGAATCATCCCGCAGTGCATCCAGGCATTGGCGTAGGTTTTACCTGTCGCTGCTTCACTCTGGGCAATTTCGTTCTCATGGTGCGGAAACTCAAGGTCACTGCCGCCACCATGAATATCGAATGTCTCGCCCAAGCAGCATGTCGACATCACCGAGCACTCGATGTGCCAGCCCGGACGCCCCGGACCCCACGGTGATTCCCAACTCGGCTCGCCCGGTTTGACGCCTTTCCACAGTACGAAATCCAGCGGATCGTCTTTGGATTCATCAACCTCGATGCGTGCGCCAATGCGCAAGTCTTCGATCTTCTTGCGCGACAGCTTGCCGTAACCCATGAACTTGGCAACGCGGTAGTACACGTCACCATTACCCGGGGCGTAGGCATAGCCTTTGTCGATCAGGGTCTGAATCATTGCGTGCATGCCCGCAATGTGATCGGTGGCTCGCGGCTCCATGTCCGGTTTACGGATGTTGAGCCGCGCTTCATCTTCATGCATCGCCGCGATCATGCGCTCGGTCAGCGCCTCAAACGTTTCGCCGTTTTCACGGGCACGGTTGATGATCTTGTCGTCGATGTCGGTGATGTTGCGCACATAGGTCAAATCGTAACCACTGAAACGCAACCAGCGGGTCACCAGGTCAAAAGCAACCATGCTGCGGCCGTGACCAAGGTGGCAGTAGTCGTATACGGTCATGCCGCACACGTACATACGCACGTTGTTGCCATCCAGAGGCTTGAACACTTCTTTGCTCTTGGTGAGCGTGTTGTAGATCGTTAACACGAAGATTTCCTTAAAACTGACTCACTGGCCCCACGAATCTCGCAAGGTCACAGTGCGATTGAATACCGGACGACCTGGCTTCGAATCCTTGATATCAGCGCAGAAGTAACCTTCGCGCTCAAACTGGAAACGGTCTTCAGGCTGCGCATTGCCCAGCGAAGGCTCTGCACGACAACCGGTTAAAACCTGCAGCGAGTCTGGATTGATGTTTTCCAGGAAGCCCGCGCCATCTTCAGCCTTTTCAGGGTTCGCAGAGCGGAACAGTCGATCATACAAGCGCACTTCACACTCGACGCTGGCTGCTGCCGGCACCCAATGCACCACGCCTTTGACCTTACGGCCTTCAGGGTTTTTGCCCAGGGTTTCAGGGTCGTATGAGCAATGCAGCTCAACGATGTTGCCATCGGCATCTTTGATGGCTTCGTCGGCACGAATCACGTAGCTGCCGCGCAAACGCACTTCGCCTGCTGGCTCCAGGCGCTTGTAACCTTTTGGCGGCTCTTCCATGAAGTCGTCACGGTCGATATAGATTTCACGCGCGAACGGCAACACGCGAACACCCATGTCTTCTTTCGGGTGGCACGGCAGCTCAAGGGTTTCAACCTTGTCTTCAGGGTAGTTGGTGATGATGACTTTCAACGGACGCAGTACGCACATGGCGCGCGGTGCGCTGTGGTCCAGGTCGTCGCGGATGCTGAATTCCAGCATGCCAAAGTCGACCACGCCGTCAGAACGGTTGGTGCCGACCATGTCACAGAAGTTGCGGATCGACTTGGGCGTATAACCACGGCGACGGAAACCCGACAACGTGGACATGCGCGGATCGTCCCAGCCATTGACGTGTTTTTCATCAACCAATTGCTTGAGCTTGCGCTTACTGGTGATGGTGTAGTTCAGGTTCAGGCGCGAAAATTCGTACTGACGCGGCTTGCTCGGCACCGGCAGGTTGTCGAGGAACCATTCGTACAGTGGACGATGCCCTTCAAATTCCAGGGTGCAGATCGAGTGAGTGATGCCCTCGATCGCATCTGACTGACCATGAGTGAAGTCATAGTTGGGGTAGATGCACCACTTGTCACCGGTTTGATGGTGATGAGCATGGCGAATGCGATACAGGATCGGATCACGCAGGTTCATGTTGGGCGAGGTCATGTCGATTTTGGCGCGCAGTACGCGCTTGCCGTCTTCGAACTCGCCCGCTTTCATGCGTGCGAACAGGTCGAGGTTTTCCTCAACGCTACGCTCGCGGAACGGGCTGTTTTTACCCGGTTCGGTCAGGCTGCCGCGGTATTCCTTGGCTTGCTCGGGGGTCAGGTCGCAGACATAAGCCTTGCCCTCTTTAATGAGGTAAACCGCCCACTCATGCAGTTGGTCAAAATACTGCGAGGCATAGCGCACTTCGCCGGACCACTCAAAGCCCAGCCATTTCACGTCGCTTTCAATCGCGTCGATGTATTCCTGATCTTCTTTGGCCGGGTTGGTGTCGTCAAAACGCAAGTGCGTGACGCCGCCAAACTCTTGAGCCAGCCCAAAGTTCACGCAAATGGACTTGGCGTGACCGATGTGCAGATACCCGTTGGGTTCTGGCGGGAAGCGGGTCACGATCTGTTTGCATTTACCCGAGTCAAGGTCAGCCTGAACGATTGGACGCAGGAAATTGGCCGGGACAGCAGGGCCAGCCTTTGAATTCAGAGTGGTGTCGACAGTGGGCTTGCTCATAGGATCCTTGAACATAACGAGTGCGCGGCCTGGGGCGGCCGACTAAATCAAAGCGCCTATCATAGCCGATGCTGTCAAGTCACTGACAGAGCAGGCACGCAATCAGGCACCTTGAAATGCCTGCTTTTAATGCCCATATAGCAAAAACAGCATCGAAATGCCGGGCGGGCAGGCTAAACTCCGCCGCTGGGCCGTACCTTGGCCAAGAGCGGCAAGCCATACGCACACGCCCCACGAATTCATTAGATAGAGCGACAGCAACCATGACCCAAGTAAAACTGACGACCAACCACGGCGACATCGTGATCGAACTGAACGCTGAAAAAGCGCCGATCACCGTCGCCAACTTCATCGAATACGTAAAAGCCGGCCACTACGAAAACACCATTTTCCACCGTGTCATCGGCAATTTCATGGTTCAAGGCGGCGGTTTCGAGCCTGGCATGAAAGAAAAGAAAGACAAGCGCCCAAGCATCCAGAACGAGGCTGACAACGGCCTGTCGAACGACAAATACACCGTTGCCATGGCCCGCACCATGGAGCCGCATTCGGCATCTGCCCAGTTCTTCATCAACGTGGCTGACAACAGCTTCTTGAACCACAGCGGCAAAAACGTTCAGGGCTGGGGCTATGCCGTATTCGGTAAAGTCACCGCAGGCCAAGACGTTGTCGACAAGATCAAAGGCGTGTCGACCACCTCCAAGGCCGGTCACCAGGATGTACCCGCAGACGACGTGATCCTCGAGAAAGCCGAGATCATTGAGTGATACTGCTGATTTCAGACTTGCATCTGGAAGAGGAGCGCCCGGACATTACCCGGGCGTTTCTGGATTTCCTGACCGGGCGTGCGCGCTCGGCACAGGCGCTGTACATTCTGGGTGATTTTTTTGAAGCCTGGATTGGCGACGACGCCATGACGCCCTATCAGCGCTCAATCTGTGAGGCACTGCGCGCCCTGAGCGACAGCGGCACACCGATTTTCCTGATGCACGGCAATCGAGATTTTCTGCTTGGCCAGACCTTTTGCAAGGCCGCTGGCTGCACCCTACTCAAAGACCCGAGCGTGGTAGATTTCTACGGCGAACGGGTATTGCTGATGCACGGCGACAGCTTGTGCACCCGCGACGAAGCTTACATGCGCCTGCGACGCTACCTGCGTAATCCTGTGACGCTCTGGGTTTTGCGGCACCTGCCACTGAGCACCCGGCATAAACTGGCGCGCAAACTGCGCAGTGAAAGCCGTGCTCAGACCCGCATGAAAGCCAACGACATTGTCGATGTGACCCCCGAAGAAATCCCCCGAATCATGACCCAGTACGGCGTCCACACCTTGATTCATGGCCACACCCATCGCCCGGCGATTCACAAACTGCAAATCGGCGAGCACGCCGCCAAGCGCATTGTGCTCGGTGACTGGGACCGTCAAGGCTGGGTATTGCAAGTAGATGAGCAAGGCATGCAACTGATGCCGTTTGATTTTCAGCGGGCATTACCGCCCGCCGCTTGATCTCTGCAGGCACTGCCGAGGGCTGCTAGCGTTCAAAAGATGGCAGCTGTCGCCAGCGCCTGCGGGCGGGTGACAAACGATTCATCAATGCCCGCTTGCCGCCGGACCCGCCTTCGCTGCGAACGGTGGCTTGGCCAGCCACACGATCAGAATCAACCCCATAAACAGCCAGCCCATCATCGTGAAGTAGTCCACGGTAGAGAACATGTACGCCTGGCTTGTCAGGATTTGGTCCATCTGCGCATAAGCCTTGGTGCTTGCACCGCCCAGATTTTCCAGCGCATGCCGGGTAACAGGGTCATAGGTGCTCATGCTTTCACTCATGTAGGCATGATGCTGATCAGCCCGACGAATCCAGATCCACGTGGTCAGCGATGCGGCAAAGCTGCCGCCCAACGTACGCAGGAAGGTGGCCAGCCCTGCCCCGTCCGCGATCTGCTGCGGCGGTAAGTCCGACATCAAAATGCTCAGGGTCGGCATAAAAAACAGTGCGACACCAATCCCCATAAACAACTGCACCATCGCAATGTGCTGGAAGTCCACCTCATGGGTGAACTCGGCGCGCATAAAGCAGCTCAAGCCAATGGCTAAAAAGGCCAGACCGGCCAGCAGTCGCAAATCAAACTTGTGCGCGTACTTGCCCACGAACGGCGACATTAATACCGGCAAGATACCAATCGGCGCCACCGCCAAACCGGCCCAGGTAGCGGTGTAGCCCATCTGCGTTTGCAACCATTGCGGCAAGATCAGGTTGATGCCGAAGAAACCGGCATAGCCCAACACCAGCACAATGGTGCCGATTCGAAAATTGCGATGAGCGAACAGGCGCAGATTGACGATCGGGTGCTTGTCAGTCATTTCCCAAATCACAAACGCCGCGAGCGCAACCACCGACAGCGCCGTGCCCAAGAGGATGAAGTTGGATTCGAACCAGTCCAGGTCATTGCCTTTATCCAGCACAATTTGCAGCGCGCCCACCCCAATGATCAGGGTGATCAACCCCACGTAATCCATAGGCTGACGGGTGATCACCACCGGCCGCGCCTTCAATTGCTGGCGAACGACCATCACCGCAAAGATGCCAATCGGGATGTTAATAAAGAAGATCCACGGCCAACTGTAACTGTCGGTGATCCAGCCGCCCAAAATCGGCCCCGCAATGGGCGCGACCACCGTGACCATGGCCAGCAATGCCAGTGCCATCCCCCGTTTCGCGGGTGGGTACACCGCGATAAGCAGGGTTTGCGTCATCGGATACAAAGGCCCGGCAACCAACCCTTGAAGCACCCGAAAGCCCACCAGCTCAGGCATTGAGGTGGAGATGCCGCATAAAAAGGAGGCCAGCACGAACAAAATCGTGGCCCACAGAAACAGCTTCACCTCGCCAAAGCGTCGGCTTAACCAGCCGGTCAGCGGCAAGGCAATCGCATTACTGACAGCAAAAGATGTAATCACCCACGTGCCCTGCTCCGAACTCACGCCCAGGTTGCCGGAGATGGTCGGCAAGGCGACGTTGGCAATGGTGGTGTCGAGCACTTGCATAAAGGTCGCCAGCGACAGGCCAATGGTGGCGAACAGCAAGCTTGGCGGGGTAAATGACGCGTTTGTACTCATCGCAAATCCTTTAAAACAGGCGGCGCAGCCCCGCCAGTGCGACGGGGCTTATGGATTGGCGAATCAACGCGTAGCGGCAGAGTTGCCCGAGGCGGCACTGTTGCTGTCGATCAGGCGCGCAATCAGCGCCTCGGCATCCGCCAGTTGCTTGTCGTACACATTGGTGGTGAAGGTGGCTTTTTGCGGCGGCTGTTGCGCCAGCACCGGGCCACTTTGGTCACGCAGGTTCACGTCCACTACCGTCGACAACCCCACTCGTAATGGATGTTGTGCCAACTGATCGGCATTGATATGAATGCGTACCGGCACCCGCTGGACGATTTTGATCCAGTTACCCGTCGCGTTTTGCGCAGGCAACAGCGCGAACGCGCTGCCCGTACCGGCGCCAATGCTGTCGATGGAACCGCTGTATTTCACATCGCTGCCATAAATGTCCGACTCGATCTCAACCGGCTGACCGATGCGCATATTGTGCAGTTGGGTTTCCTTGAAGTTGGCGTCGATCCACAGCTGGTTCAGGGGAATCACCGCCATTAGCGCAGTGCCCGGCTGAACTCGCTGCCCCAGTTGCACAGTGCGTTTGGCCACATAGCCCGTGACGGGCGCAATCAACGTGGTGCGGGCGTGCTCCAGGTACGCTTGGCGCAACTGCGCGGCAGCGGCCAGAACGTCCGGGTGATTGGCGACCGCAGTGTTATCCACCAAAGCCGTGGTGGTATTAAGTTGTTGCTCGGCGTGACGCAGCGCACTTTGTGCGGACGCTAGATCGTCCCGCGCATGAGACAGCTCTTCCTGAGAAATCGCCCCGCCTGCCGCCAGACTCTTACGGCGACTGTAGTTGTCTTGCGCTTTCTGCACGTCAGATTTTTGTGCCGCCACTTGAGCCTTCATGCCGTCCACATCGCTGAACAGGCCACGGACCTGACGCACCGTGCGCGCCAAGTTAGCCTCGGCACTTTGCAAGCCGACTTGCGAGTCGCTCGGGTCAAAATTGAGCAACACCTGCCCTTCGTGCACCAAATCGCCATCATCGGCGCCGATGCTCACCACCGTACCGGTGACCAAAGGTGTGATTTCAACCACGTTGCCATTCACGTAAGCGTCGTCGGTACTTTCAGCCCAGCGACCATACAGCTCATGCCAGGCCCACACGCCCACTACAGCGAGCACGACCAGCAGTGCCAGACCGCCCAGCCAGAGTTTACGTTTGCGCGTATTGCCCGCGTCTTCGGTGTGTTGCGTTTCATTCGGTGTTTGCACAGTGGCCATGACGAGTACCTGAAATTATTCTGCCAGCGAGGCTTGGGAAGGAACGGCCAGCGCCGTGTGGGCGGGCTCAAAGCCGCCGCCCAGGGCCTGCATCAATTGAATTGAGAGGTCGATCTGTTGTGCATTCACGTCTGCCAACTGACGCTGGGCCTCAAGCAATTGCTGCTCAATACTCAGCACCTCCAGATAGTTGCCGACACCCGAGCCGTAACGCTGCAACACCGTGTCGTACGAGTTCTGTGCAATCTCGGTTGCCCGCTGCTGCGCGGTGATTTGTTGACCTGTAGCGCGCAACTGCCCAAGGGTGTCGCTGACATCGCCGAGCGCCCCCACCAACATTTTGTTGTACTGCGCGACCGCCAGATCGTAGTTCGCATCTTCGGCATCCAGCCCGGCTCGCAAACGCCCGCCGTCAAAAATGGGCAGCGATACCGCCGGTGCAATGTTGAAGAAACGACTGGCTGGACCGAACAGTGCATCCCCCAGTAATGACTGGGTGCCGGCAGCGGCCGTCAAGTTGAGGTTGGGATAAAAGCGGGTCTTGGCCGCCGCGATATGTTTATTGGCTGCTTCGACCCGCCAGCGGGCCGCCACCAAGTCCGGACGACGACCGAGCAAGTCCGCAGGCAAAATGCTTGGCAGCGCCACCGCGTTGGGGGTTAACACCGCGGGCCGCGCAATCTCAGCGCCACGGTCAGGCCCTTTGCCCAACAGCACGGCCAGCGCAATACGCGCAGAGCTGAGCTGCTTTTGGGCGTTGATCAGCTGCTCTTCAGCGCTGGCCTCCAGGCTTTCGGTTTGCTGATACTGGTAGTGGCTGTCAATACCCGAATCCAGACGACGCTGGCTCAGCTCAAGCATTTTACGGGTGCGTTCAAGATCATCTTTGGACAGATCACGCACACTGAACGCATGCCCTAAATGGCTGTAGGCGCGGGCCACATCACTGGCCAGGGTCAGGCGTGCGGCCTGAGCATCCACTTCAGCTGCGCGCGCCTCGCCCACTGCCGCTTCCCACGCATCACGCTGGCCGCCCCACAGATCGAAGGTGTAATTGAAGGTCAGATTGATGTCGCGCTCTGTGCTGTAACGTCCGCCTTGCCCGCCGGGGTCTTGCGAGCGCGAGAGTCGCGAGCGCGTGACATCAGCACCGGCATCCAGCGTTGGCATGCGCTGCGCATTAGCGGCACTGGCAGCCGCGGCCGCCTGGTGAGTGCGCGCACTGGCCACCTGCATGTCCGGGCTATCGCGCAGGGCTTCTTGAATCAGGCCGTCTAATTGCGCATCGCCTAATCGCTTCCACCAGTCCTTTTCAGGCCAGGCGGCCGGGGTGATGCGGGCGCCACTGAGCGTTTGCCCGGCCTTCAGATGATGGGCTTGAAGGCTAACGCCGTCGGTCGCAAGCCCCTGATAATTGGCGCAACCGGCCAGTACCATCGACGCAAATACCAGACCTAAGCCTGTACGCAAGGTTGTGTCGCTCATTTTCCACCTAAGCGCTGGACCGTGATCGCGTCACCGGCAGCCAGCAGTATTTTTTTCAGGATCTGTTCAAGTTGTTGCAGTTCTTGCGCAGTAATGGCGCCCGCCAACTGATTCATGGCGTTGGCCCCAATTTCTGGCAACTGGTCGGCCAGGGCCTGGCCGTCAACGGTCAGCACGAGCCGTACTTGACGCCTGTCGGCCTCGGAGCGTTGGCGCATCAGCAGGTTTTTTTGCTCGAGACGATCCAGCATGCGGGTCATCGATCCACTGTCCACAGACAGGTGGCGACACAGCTCCGCCGGGGTGTCAACGTCAAACTGCGCCATGATGATCAGCACTTTGAACTGCGCCGCGGTGATGCCGTAAGGCTCCATGTGGCGATCAATGATGCGGTCTTTAAGCAACGCGGCTCGCCCCAGGAGCAAACCCAGGGTGCAATGTTGAAAGTTATCGGGATTGAAGTGCTTCATCAGGCCACCAGGAAGCTGCCTAGGCAGTAATGTTTCGAAATATTACTGTCTAGGCAGCTAATGTCAAGAATATAAATAGCTGGCTACCTATTTATAGTTGCAGGCACGCCGACGCCGAGGCCAGATGGCCTCGTCATTCAGGAACACAATGGGTCTTGACCTAAAACGTGAAGCTCATGGCGCAAGCGGTTTTTATGCCTGCGCAGGAACGCCGCTGTGGAAACGAAACTCGACATCCGGGGTTTCGATCAGCGCTTGCTCTGCCGCTCTGACCCGCTCGATCACCAAGGCGATGTCTTTGGCATCGCCGTATTGATAAGCCAACTTCAAGTAACCCTGAAAATGCCGGGCCTCACTTTTGAGCAAACCGAAGTAAAACTTGCCCAGCTCTTCATCTAAATGCGGCACGAGTGCTTCAAAACGCTCGCAACTGCGGGCCTCGATAAATGCCCCTACCACCAGCGTATCCACCAGCTTCACAGGTTCGTGATTGCGCACCACTTTACGCAAACCCGAGGCGTAACGCCCTGCCGACAGTTGGCGCAGTTCGATCTTGCGCTTTTTCATCAACCGCATGACCTGCTCGTGATGCACCAGCTCTTCACGTGCCAGGCGCGACATCATATTGATCAGATCAACATGCGAGTGGTACTTGGCAATCAGGCTCAACGCGGTACTGGCCGCTTTGAATTCGCAATTTTTGTGGTCGATCAGCAAGGTTTCCTGATCCGCCAATGCCGCCTTGATCCAACCATCCGGGGTGCGACAGCCGAGAAACTCATGAATTTCAGGAAGAATCACGCGCACGCTCCCGGCATAGGAGAGTTGCGCAACGGACCGGCAGTTTTCACAAGAATGGCTGACATGAGGCTCACAAGGGCTGGAGTTTCAAAAGCCGCCAATTATACGGGCCACACGCCGCAGCACCAGCCTGACAGGTTGATATGCATCAACACGCACTCAACCTGCGAGCAACTATAGTGGTTGCACTAATCTTTCATGGAGCCGGGCCATGCAAACAATCAACAAGCTGCTGGTGGTTATCGAACCTGAGTTAAAGGACAGCCTCGCACTGAAGCGCGCCAAACAGATCGCCGAAAAAACCGGGGCAACCCTGCACCTGTTGATTTGCGATAAAGAGAAAAAACACAGCTCATTGCTCAGCATGCTTGAAGTCACGCTGAAAGCTGAAGGCTTTACCGTCACCGGCGAGTGCGCCTGGCATGAGAGCAAACACCAGACCATCATCCGTACACAGCAAGACAATAATTGCGATCTGGTGATCAAGCAGCATCTTCCCGACAACCCCTTGAAAAAGCTGTTGCTCACGCCAGAAGACTGGAAGCTGCTGCGTTATTGCCCATCTCCCGTGTTACTGGCCAAAAAGGCGCAGGCCTGGGAAGGCGGGGTCGTATTGGCGGCCGTGGACGTAGGCAACGACGATGCAGATCACATGGAACTGCACAAAAGCATTGTTGACCACGGCTTCAATATCGCCAATCTCGTGAAAGGCAGCCTTCACGTAGTCAGTGCTTTTCCGGCGCCGATGCTGGCAGCGGTCGAAGCCGCGTACCCGATTGAAACCGAATATGAAGCGATTTATCGCAAGGCCTGCGAAGGCTTCCAGGCGCAATACGACATTGAAAGCAGCCGTCTGCACGTCGAAGAAGGCCCAGCCGATGTGATTATCCCGCGGATCGCCAAACAACTGGAGGCTGCCGTGACCGTGATGGGCACTGTGGCACGGACCGGTTTTTCAGGCGCCTTGATCGGTAACACCGCAGAAGTGGTCATCGACACACTGGAAAGCGACATTCTGGTGCTCAAGCCTCAAGAAATGACCCGTCATCTGGAGAAACTCGCGTCCAAAGGCTGATTGTCGGTTAGCGGCCCAGCGCATCCTTCAGAAAACTGGGGGCGATGTAACGCTGATAATGAGCTTCGGACAGCAGAAAGAATTCCCGATCAATGGCATCACGCAGCTCGGGCAAGCTCCAGTCGCGAAACTCCGGCAACAGCACCATGCCATAGGCTTGCAGCTGATTGATGACCCGCGCCCCGCGGGCAATCAGCTGATAAGCCCAACAATATTCAGACTGATGCGGCGCAAAGCGGATTTGGCGCGCCAGCATCTGAGCCCGCAGCGCGTGCGCGTCAAACACCTCGACCTTGCCCGCCATCACCTGCACCAACAATTGCTCAAGCCTTAGCCAGACAGCCTGTTTTTCAGCGTCGTTGTAACCGTTCCAGTGAATCACTTCATGATGGAAACGCTTGCAACCACGGCACACCAGGTCGCCGTAAACCGTTGAGCACAGGCCGATACAAGGGGTCTTGATGGTTTGATTGGGCATAGCGAAATAGAGCACTGCAGAGCGAAACAGGCGCCCATGTTAGCCCTTTGTCTAACGCAGATCACCCCTCAACCTTCAGGGGCTAACTTACCTTTGGCGCGTTTTTGCCGTAGAATCGGCCTGCCTTTTAAGGCGCCAATGTCCGTTAGAAGCTGTTTTCAAAGCGTCACGAGCACAGTTGATCCTGAAGAACGGTGTGGGTGATGGGTACTTGCCATGCAACTCCCCGCACCCACCAGCACCACCCCCACCGTTCCTAGGGCGTAAAACTTTGAAAACAGCTTCTGTTGGGAATCTCTGCAACTCTGGCTAAGCGGCCCAAAAAGCCCCGCAGCGCATGAGTGCCTGGCATTCCTGGATGAGCGTCCCGGACACCCATTTGGGACCAATGATGAGGGTAATAACTGTGCTTGAAGCCTACCGCAAACATATCGAAGAGCGCGCAGCACTGGGTATCGTTCCCCAGCCGCTTAACGCCGAACAAACCGCAGGCCTGGTTGAGCTGCTGAAAAACCCGCCAGTTGGCGAAGAAGAATTCCTCGTAGACCTGATCACCAACCGCATTCCACCGGGTGTGGACGAAGCCGCCTACGTAAAAGCCGGCTTCTTGGCCGCGATCGCCAAGGGCGAAGCGTCCTCCCCACTAATCAGCAAAAAACGCGCTGTTGAACTGCTTGGCACCATGCAAGGCGGCTACAACATCGTGACGCTGGTTGACCTGCTGGACGACGCTGAGCTGGCACCGGTTGCCGCTGCGCAACTCAAGCACACCCTGCTGATGTTTGACGCCTTCCACGACGTCGCTGAAAAAGCCAAAAATGGCAATGCCCACGCTAAAGCAGTGGTGCAATCCTGGGCTGACGGCGAGTGGTTCAAGAACCGTCCAACCCTGGCTGACAAAATCAGCCTGCGCGTGTTCAAGGTCACTGGCGAGACGAACACCGACGACCTGTCGCCTGCTCCGGACGCCTGGTCGCGCCCTGACATCCCGCTGCACGCCCTGGCCATGTTGAAAATGGCTCGTGAAGGTATCGTGCCGGACGTTCAAGGCTCCATCGGCCCGATGAAGCAAATCGAAGAAATGCGCAACGACGGCTTCCCGATTGCCTACGTCGGTGACGTAGTCGGTACCGGTTCGTCGCGTAAATCGGCTACCAACTCGGTGTTGTGGTTCTTCGGTGACGACGTTCCTTATGTACCGAACAAGCGTGCTGGCGGCTTCTGCT
Organism: Pseudomonas weihenstephanensis; assembly: GCF_001043055.1. Taxonomy (GTDB): domain Bacteria; phylum Pseudomonadota; class Gammaproteobacteria; order Pseudomonadales; family Pseudomonadaceae; genus Aquipseudomonas; species Aquipseudomonas weihenstephanensis. The sequence goes on along the minus strand of NZ_JYLF01000002.1, from coordinate 624,524 downwards.
TCGGCAGCAAAATCGCTCCAATCTTCTACAACACCATGGAAGATGCGGGCGCACTGCCCATCGAATTCGATGTGTCGAACATCAACATGGGCGACGTGATCGACCTGTACCCGCACGCTGGCAAAGTCTGCAAGCACGGTACCGATGAAGTCATCACTACCTTCGAAATGAAGACCCCGGTGCTGTTGGACGAAGTACGCGCTGGCGGCCGGATCCCGCTGATCATCGGCCGCGGCCTGACCGAAAAGGCACGCGCCGAATTGGGTCTGGGTCCTACCGACCTGTTCAAAAAGCCGGAAGCACCTATTGAAAGCACCAAGGGCTTCACCCTGGCGCAAAAAATGGTTGGCAAGGCCTGCGGCGTGACCGGCGTTCGCCCGGGCACTTACTGCGAACCGAAAATGACCACCGTGGGTTCTCAGGACACCACCGGCCCCATGACCCGTGACGAACTGAAAGACCTGGCGTGCCTGGGCTTCTCCGCAGATCTGGTGATGCAGTCGTTCTGCCACACTGCGGCGTATCCAAAGCCGATCGACGTGACCACCCACCACACCCTGCCTGACTTCATCATGACCCGCGGCGGCGTTTCTCTGCGTCCGGGCGACGGCATCATCCACAGCTGGTTGAACCGTATGCTGCTGCCGGACACCGTCGGCACCGGTGGCGACTCCCACACACGCTTCCCGATGGGCATTTCGTTCCCGGCAGGTTCGGGTCTGGTTGCATTCGCCGCTGCCACTGGCGTTATGCCACTGGACATGCCGGAATCGATCCTGGTGCGTTTCAAAGGCGAAATGCAGCCTGGCATCACCCTGCGCGACTTGGTTCACGCCATTCCTTACGTGGCCATCCAGAAAGGCCTGCTGACCGTCGAGAAGAAAGGCAAGATCAACGAATTCTCGGGTCGCATCCTGGAAATCGAAGGTCTGGACAACCTGAGCATCGAGCAAGCGTTCGAACTGTCCGACGCCTCGGCAGAACGTTCGGCGGCTGGCTGCACCATCAAGCTGTCCAAAGAGTCGATCACTGAATACCTGAACTCCAACATCACCCTGCTGCGCTGGATGATCGGTGAAGGTTACGGCGACGCACGTACCCTTGAACGTCGCGCTCAAGCGATGGAAGCCTGGGTAGCCGACCCGCAACTGATGGAAGCCGATGCGGACGCCGAATACGCTGAAATCATCGAAATCGATCTGGCCGACATCAATGAGCCTGTGCTCTGCGCGCCAAACGACCCGGATGACGCCCGTCTGCTGTCCAGCGTTGCTGGCGAGAAGATCGACGAAGTGTTCATCGGTTCGTGCATGACCAACATCGGCCACTTCCGCGCGGCGGGCAAGTTGCTGGACAAGGTCAAAGGTCAGCTGCCAACCCGTCTGTGGCTGTCGCCGCCGACCAAAATGGACGCTCATCAACTGACCGAAGAAGGCTACTACGGCATCTACGGCAAAGCTGGCGCACGCATGGAAATGCCGGGCTGCTCGCTGTGCATGGGTAACCAGGCACGTGTAGAGCCGAACTCGACCGTTGTATCGACCTCGACCCGTAACTTCCCCAACCGTCTGGGTGACGGTGCGAACGTTTACCTGGCTTCGGCCGAGTTGGCGTCGGTGGCTTCGATCCTGGGTCGTCTGCCTACCGTTGAGGAATACATGGCCTACGCAGCAGAGATCAACACCATGGCGGCGGACGTGTACCGCTACCTGAGCTTTGATCAGATCGCCGAATTCCGTGAAGCGGCAGCCAATGCCAACATCCCGGTTATTCAAGCGTAAGTTGATGCTGTAACGAAAAAGCCCCGACTCGTGAGAGCTGGGGCTTTTTCTTGCCTGCTAGAAAGCGCCGAGCTACAACAGCGGCGCAACCACTTGCTGCTTGCGCGGCCAGGCGTCCAGCACCGCCTTGAACAACGTTGCCAGAGGGATGGCAAAAAATACGCCCCAGAAGCCCCACAGGCCGCCAAACAAAAGCACCGCGCAAATGATGGCCACCGGGTGCAGGCTCACCGCCTCGGAGAACAACAGCGGCACCAACACATTACCGTCCAGCGTCTGGATGATCCCGTATACGGCCATCAAGTAGATGAACTGGTCACTCCAGCCCCACTGAAACAGGGCAATCAGGCACACCGGCACAGTCACTACCACGGCTCCCACATAGGGGACCACCACCGAAACGCCCACCAGCAGCGCCAGCAACGCCGCGTAATTGAGGTCCATGACCACAAACGCAATGTAGGTCACGCCACCGCAGATAAAGATCTCGATCACCTTGCCGCGAATGTAATTGGCAATCTGGCGGTTCATATCGTGCGCCACACGGGTGATCAACGCCCGTTCACGCGGTAAATAGCCGCGCACCCAGCGACCGATCATGTCCCGGTCCTTGAGAAAGAAGAACACCAGAATCGGCACCAACACCAGGTAGATCATCATATTGACCAGCAATGGCAGACTGGACAGCGAAAAGGTCAATGCCAATTGCCCGAACTTGCCGATTTCGCCGCGAGCCACTTCAATGGCTTGCAGCACCTGTTCATCCGACACCAAATGCGGATACCGCTCCGGCAACAGCAGCAACAATGACTGCCACTTCGCGAGCATGCCCGGCAACTCATTGAACAAGGTGATCAGTTGATGCCACAGCAGAGGCACCACCACCACGATAAACACCAGCAGCAGCCCCATGAATAATGCGAACACCAAGCCGACCGCCGCAGCACCCGGTACGTGCATACGCTCCAGAGCCACCACCAGGCCCTGCATCAGATACGCCAACACCATGCCAGCCAGCACGGGGGCCAGCATGCCGCCCAAGGTCAGTACGGCCGTAAAGGCCAGTACCAACAACACTGCCAGCACCACGGCTTCCTCATCGGAGAAATAGCGCTGAACCCAATCACGCAACACTTTGAACATCAATATTCCTTGAAAGAAGGCAACACCAAGGCTCAGGCCTTGCGCAACCAGTAACGATAGACGCCTGCCGCATCCTCTTCGCGCAACATGGCATGCCCCGCCAAGCGCGCGAACGTACGGAAATCACGTTGCGATCCCGCATCGGTGGCAATGACTTTGAGCACCGCGCCACTGGCCAGACGGTTGAGTTCCAACTTGGCCTTGAGCAGCGGTAACGGGCAATTCATACCGCTGGTGTCGAGTTCCACATCATGCTGCGGCACTTCAGTCATTTATTGCTCCTCAGGCGACCATTGCGGGTATTTTTAGCCGGCTAGAATACCCCAAGCCGAGCCACCTCTGGTCGCCAGCCAAGTGTGCAGCTACAGTAAGCGCTTTACTGACTAGAGCTTAGTGCATGACTTTTCTGCGCCCGACCCTGTTGACGCTCGCTTGCCTGCTCGCATCACCGAGTTTCGCCGACGATTTGCCGTCGCTGGGTGATGCCAGCTCGTCCATCGTATCGCCGCAGCAGGAGTATCAACTGGGTCGCGCCTGGTTGAGCATGCTTCGTGGTCAGGTCTCGCAGCTTAACGATCCACAACTCAAAGACTACGTTGAAACCAGTGTTTACAAGTTGGTGGAGACAAGCCAGGTCCAGGATCGGCGCCTGGAATTCATTCTGATCAACAGCCCGCAGCTCAACGCCTTTGCCGCGCCTGGTGGGATTATCGGGGTCAACGGCGGACTGTTTCTCAACGCGCAGACCGAAGGCGAATACGCCTCGGTACTGGCCCACGAATTGGCCCACTTGTCGCAACGTCACTTCGCACGCGGTGTAGAAGCCCAGCAACGCATGCAAATGCCGATGATGGCCGCCTTACTCGCCGGGATTATCGTTGCCGCTGCGGGCGCAGGTGACGCAGGGATCGCCGCCATTGCCGGCACCCAGGCAGCTGCCATGCAAGAGCAGCGACGCTTTTCGCGGCAGAACGAACAAGAAGCGGACCGTATCGGCATTCTTAATCTGGAGAAAGCAGGCTACGACCCACGCTCCATGCCGACCATGTTTGAACGCCTGATGCGCCAATACCGTTTTGACGGACGTCCACCTGAGTTTTTGCTGACTCACCCGGTGACAGAATCGCGCATCGCCGACACCCGCAACCGCGCCGAGCAAGCCAAACTCGGCGGCACCGAAGACAGTCTGCGCTATCAACTGATCCGCGCCCGCGTCCAGCTCAACTACGAAGAAACCCCCGGCCTGGCCGCCAAGCGTTTTCGCGTCTTGCTCGATGAAAACCCGAAAAACGATGTCGCCCGCTATGGGTTGGCGATCGCCCAAATCAAAGGCAGCCAATTTAACGAAGCACGTGAAAATCTAAAAATACTGCTGGAAAAGTCGCCCAACGACATCACGTATAACCTGGCGCAAATTGAACTCGACACGGCCAGCAACCGGTTGGCAGAAGCCCAACAGCGTGTAGACCGGATGCGCACGCTGTACCCGGGTAACTATCCGCTCAATCAGGCGCGCGTCGACCTGCTACTCAAGCAAAACCGCCCGGGCGAGGCTGACAAAGCACTCGAAGCACTGCTCAAAAGTCGCCCCGACGACCCGGACGTGTGGTACTCGGTAGCTGAAACCCGAGGGCTGTCGGGCAACATCATCGGCTTGCACCAGGCGCGCGCTGAATACTTCGCATTGGTGGGGGATTATCGGCAAGCACTGCAACAGCTGGAGTTCGCCAAAAAACTCACCAACAACTTCCAGCTGTCATCGCGCATTGATGCCCGTCAACGCGATTTGCTCGACCAAGAAAGAGCCATCAAGGAAATGATGAACTGACAACGCCTGCCCTTCCCCACTGAGGGTGAGGGCAAGCTGTCATCGGGCCTGTCAGGCATTACCCGCCAGCTTCAAACGCGCCGCCTGGGTGAAGTCCAGCATACGTTTGAGCGGGCGGACGGCGTGGGGCACCAGCGCCGGATCAACAAAGATCTCGTTGGTGCCCTTTTGCAGGCACTCCAACGTACGCTCTAGCGTATTCATGGCCATCCACGGGCAATGCGCGCAACTGCGACACGCAGCGCCGTTGCCGGCCGTAGGGGCTTCGATGAAGACCTTGTCGGGGCACAACTGCTGCATTTTGTAAAAAATGCCGCGATCGGTGGCCACGATAAACGTCTTGTTGGGCAGGTTCTGCGCCGCTGCGATCAATTGGCTGGTCGAGCCAACAGCGTCTGCCAGGTCGATTACCGACTCAGGCGACTCCGGGTGAACCAGAATGGCCGCATCCGGGTACAGCGCTTTCATGTCTTCAAGCTGCTTGGACTTGAACTCTTCATGGACAATGCACGCACCGTCCCACAGCAACATATCGGCACCCGTCTGACGCTGGATGTAGCGCCCCAAGTGTTTGTCCGGCCCCCAGATAATCGTCTCGCCGTTATCCATCAGGCTTTCGACAATTTCCAGCGCACAGCTTGAGGTGACGACCCAATCCGCGCGCGCCTTAACGGCGGCCGACGTGTTGGCATACACCACCACCGTGCGCTCAGGGTGCTTGTCGCAAAACGCTGAAAAAGCCTCCACCGGGCAGCCTAAGTCCAGCGAGCAGGTCGCCTCGAGCGTGGGCATTAGCACGCGCTTTTCAGGGGTGAGAATTTTTGCGGTCTCACCCATAAAGCGCACACCGGCGACCAGCACGGTTTTAGCTGGATGTGCAGCGCCGAATCGAGCCATTTCAAGGGAGTCGGAAACACAGCCACCCGTCTCTTCTGCCAGCGCCTGAATCACAGGGTCGCAATAGAAATGGGCAACCAGCACCGCATCTTGAGCCTTGAGTTCGGCAGCAATTGCTGCACGCAACGTCGCTTCTTCTGCCTGGGTCAAGGCTTTGGGTTGCTTGGCGTCAAGGTGAGCTTGAATCAGAAAACGTTCAGAGATGTGCGTCATGTTCGCAAGACCTGCAAGCGCTTATGCGCGAAAGTCGAGTGTACCACCGGCTCCGGACCGTCAAGTCCCGCCGGGAGAATGTGTGTTATCAGGCACGGGCAAGCTATTCAGCGCGCCAAGGCTACAGAATATGCTTGAGATTCAAAAGTTTAATGTTTCAGGCAAGACGCCAGATAGCGATTTCATGGATTACCAACCCCGCAGCCTGTCAGTGACGGACTGCGGGCATCCCCTCTTTTATTTCAGCGCTTCAAGCACCAGATCAGCAACCGGCCCACCTGACGCCGGGTTTTGACCCGTAATCAACCGCCCGTCAGCGATTGCATAAGCCGCCCACGGTTCGCTGGCTTTCTCGTACAGTGCACCGCGCTTCACCAACTCAGTCTCGGTCAGGTACGGCACGAACTCGGCCAACCCCGCCAACTGCTCTTCCTCATTGGAAAAACCAGTCACCTTTTTACCCTTGATTAGCAGCTCGCCATCGGACAGCAGGATGTGAAGCAGCCCTACCGCCCCATGACACACCGAAGACACGACGCCACCCGCCTCATAAATCTCACGACTGATGGTTTGCAGGGCTACGTTGTCCGGGAAATCCCAAATCACCCCGTGACCACCCGCGTAATAAATAGCCGCGTAGTCCTCAGGCTTGATGTCTTCGGGCTTGAGCGTCGCCCCCAACCGATTCATGAACGCTTTGTCGTGATACCACTGCCAGTCGATATCGGCTGCCATGTCCTTGGCCAAACTGTGCGGGTCAATAGGGGTGTAACCGCCCTGCGGGCTGACGTAATCCACCGTGTAGCCCGCAGCCTCAACCTTGTGTACGAAATGCACTGCCTCGCCCAACCACAATCCCGTTGCGCGCGGCAGATTCGGGTATTTCTCGACACTGGTCAGTACCACCAAAATCTTCTTGCTCATCGTAAACCTCCTGTTGATGTCGGATGTGTTCCAAGCCCTAGCCGAACGCTATTGCTTTGGCTACACACAGTCACAAATGGTTCAGCCCGGGATTGGGCTGTGAGCATAGACCACGTGACCCCAGGGTCGTGTCCGGCTTAAGCCCCTGTAGTTTCTCCACTCTGAACCCGGCAGATGGGCCGTGCAGTAGATGTACACGAACCTGTTATCCAGAGCGATTAAGTACCCGCTGAGCGTTTACGAAATCAGCGCGCCTGATACGGGTCACATCCGCTTCCCATAACGGATTTAACGGCACGTGATATCCGCTGTTTTTCGCTTGCTGAATAAGCTCAGCCATCTGCTGACGGTCCTCAATCACACACATTTCGTCAAACCCCCCAAGCTTGACGGGCAAGAAGAACGTGGCCGGATAGTTGGCTGCGGCCTCACTCGCCGGACTACCAGAGTCTGCGTTGTGATGAACCACGCGCTCCCCCGTACCCACCAAAGCCGCGTTGATCACAGGAATCATCTTAGCGATACGGTGCGTGGCATTACCGATCTCAGAACATTCCTTGCGATAAAAATTGCTGGCACTTGCATAGGCCTGACGCAGTTCGGGCGCCAGATTTTTAGGGCGTGAATCGGTTGTGCGATCGATGTATCCATCAATGCGAGCCCTGAACAGATCGTGCGCTATATCCTGGACCGGCAGGTTATCTTGCGTCCCAAGATCGCTGATATGAGGCCCGACCAGATGCAAGTCATAGTCAGCCGTCAGCGCCTTGCCCCCGGCTGTTTTTGCCAGTACTTCCAGCGGCTTTCCTTGCTGGCTGATCTGGTATAAACCCTGCGCAGCGTCCACTGCCGGTGCGGCTTCGAACAGGTAACGCTCACCACTGGGCGCTTTTGCGCTAAACCTGATGCAACCCTCGGCATTCGCAACCCGCATGTCGGTAATCAGATCACCGGCCAACAACGTGTGCAGGCGCTCTCTGGAAACCACCAGTGGAATGGCAACGGCGTGACCGTTTTCTATGCATTCGCGCGTCTGCCCGTTGAATTTTCCAATACGCGCAGGGTCCGACACCCGACACCCTTCCAGCTTGCTGAACGCTTGGTCGACACAGATCATCCCGGCCTGAGGCCCCCAATTGGCGCTCTTGCCTTTGATGTGGAAATCTTTGGTGGGGTGCCCCTCCTCGATCAGCCCTGTCGCCACGGCTTCAACCGGGCGAATGCCAATAATGCAGTTGTGCTCTTTCGCAACGCTCTGCAAGGGCACCAAGTGACTGGCCACAATGCCAGTACGATGTTGAACTTTTTCCAGGAGCAGCAACATCCGCGCGGCATCAGATTCAGGTCTGGCGGTGCAGACTTTTTGCTCTTTTAACCTGCTCAGCGATTGAAGGCTAGAGCCACAGGGCCGAATAGCACTTAGCGAGGAAATACTCATTCCTGACTCCGGATAATGAACGTTTACACACGTTAGTACCCTCCATGCGCACAACAGCTCACGCCGATCTCCCCCCAATTGAATCAGCCCGTATCAAACGTGACACACGCGCCCCCCCTCCATGCCGCGATCACGCCAAATCGCGGGCACAAAAAAGCCGGTTAATCCTGAGGATTAGACCGGCTGTTTTGGTGTTGCATATGGTGGGTCGTGTGGGATTCGAACCTACGACCAATTGGTTAAAAGCCAACTGCTCTACCAACTGAGCTAACGACCCGCTTCGTTGTGGGACGTATAATACTGATTTTTAACGAGAATTCAACACCCGATTAAAAATAAATACCAAATAAATCAAAAATAGCGGGTTGGGTCTTTAATTCCGGCTGCTGCAAAGCCTTCTGCACGCAAGCGGCAGCTGTCACATTTACCGCATGCACGCCCCTGACCATCCGCCTGGTAGCAAGAAACTGTCAGCGAGTAATCGACGCCCAGCTTTACTCCGGCCTGGACGATTTGTGCCTTACTCATATTTTGCAGAGGCGCTTGAATCTTGAAGCCCTGCCCCTCCACACCGGCTTTAGTCGCCAGGTTGGCCATCACTTCGAATGCTTCAACAAACTCAGGTCGGCAATCCGGGTAGCCCGAATAATCCACCGCATTGACGCCGATGAAGATGTCGCGTGCGCTCAGCACTTCTGCCCAGCCCAGCGCCAATGACAGGAATACCGTGTTTCGCGCCGGCACATAAGTCACCGGAATGCCTTCGCTTGGCGCCTCAGGCACATCGATAGAGCTGTCCGTCAATGCTGAACCGCCAATGCCGTCCAGGCTCAGGCCGATGACCTTGTGCTCAATGGCTCCCAAGTCGCGCGCAACCCGAGCAGCAGCGTCCAGTTCAGCACGATGGCGCTGCCCGTAATCAAAGCTCATGGTGTAGCAGCTATACCCTTCGGCACGCGCCATCGCTACGACGGTCGCAGAATCAAGACCGCCCGACAGCAGGATTACCGCTCTTTTTTCAGTGGCTAACGATTGTTCAGTCATTTCAGCGCCCCGGCTCATCATTCCATAGATATTTGTGCAACTGCATCTGCAAGCGCACAGGCAAGTTATCCGCCACGATCCAGTCAGCCAGATCGCGCGCAGGCAAATCGTGGTGGCTCGGAGAGAACAACACCTCACCGGCACGCCGCTCCAAACCGTACTCAATCAACTTGGAGACCGCCCAGTCGTAGTCGTCGCGCGAACAGATCACAAATTTGACCTGATCATGACGCGTCAACAGGGCGATATTGTCGTAGAGATTGCGATGGGACTCTTTAGAGTCCGGGGTTTTCAAGTCGAGGACGCGGCTGACACGCGGATCGACAGCTGATATGTCCAGCGCACCACTGGTCTCAATAGAGACCTCGTAGCCAGCATCACAAAGCTGCTTGAGAAGTGGAATCGCGTTGGGTTGAGCCAACGGCTCACCACCGGTCACGCAAACGTAACGCGCACGAAAACCAGCGACTTGCTCAAGGATGCTGTCGAGGGAGCGCACAGTGCCACCACTGAAGGCATAAGCGCTGTCGCAGTAGCCGCATCGCAAAGGGCAGCCCGTGAGACGTACAAAAACGGTGGGCAAGCCAGCCGTTCGCGTTTCACCCTGTAACGAGTAAAAAACTTCGGTAATTCTTAATGTGTCTTGCATATCCGCCACGGGCGTAACAGCTAAACAGGCTGTCCGCCTCCGTCAGGCACTCCAAAGAATCTGCCTGCGCAGGACTCAGAAGAGCGTATTTCATAAAAGGGCGTGGATTCTAACGAAAAAACCCGCGACAGGCGCGGGTTTCTCGATGAAAGCTTTGTGGACTCACATACGCTGCAAATCGCGTTGAGCCAACTGCGCAGCGGATGTGCCCGGATACTGGGCCACCACTTGCTGCAAAATGCCTTTGACTTTGTCGGTATGCCCCAAGCGGCGCTCTACATCAGCCAGCTTGTACAACGAGTCCGGCACTTTGCCATGCTTTGGATACAGCTGACTGACTTTGGCAAACGCCTGACCGGCAGCTTGCAAATCGCCCTTGGCCAAGTTCACTTCACCCAACCAGTACTGAGCATTGCCCGCGTATTGGCTGTTTGGGTATTTGCGCAGAAAAGCTGTAAATGCCTGACTGGCTTTATCGAAGTCCTTGGCCTTGATCAAATCGAAAGCCGCATCGTAATAGAGCTTTTCTTTCGCCGGATCAGCAGGCTCAGTACTTGCAGCCACCTGAGGTGCAGGCGCTGCGGTATTGCCGGCGGCATTGGTTGCGCCACCAGCAGAAGAATTATCAGGCGTGGCAGCAGGAGCAATGCCAGCACCAATACGCCGATCAAGTTCCTGGTATCGCTCCAGGCTTTCTTGCTTCATGCGCGATACATCATTTTGCAGAACCTCAATCACACCTTGCTGGCGTGCTATCTGTTCCTGCATTTGTTGCAACTGGTTGAACAGCTCGCCCTGTGCCGAGACAGGGGCCGAAACCCCTCCCCCGGCATAGGCGCCGCTCGCACCGTAACCCGTTGACGGATAACTCCCCCCGCTATTGTTATAGCCAGAGTTGTCATCGACCACAGGAACCGCAGCCCAGGCCGCAAGCGGCATGAGGCTGAGAGTCAGAATAGTTACAGCGCGGCGGCACGTTCGCATGACGAATTACTTACGCAGTTCGACGCGACGGTTTTGAGCCCACGACTGTTCGTCGTTGCCAGTAGCGATTGGACGCTCTTTACCGTAGGACACCAGCTCCAGCTGTGCTGGGGAAACACCTTGCAGTACCAGGTAGCGTTGAACGGCTTTCGCACGACGCTCGCCCAGAGCCATGTTGTACTCACGAGTACCACGGGCGTCAGTGTTACCTTCCAGAACAACGCGAGCGCCGTTAGCTTTCAGGTCTTTTGCGTGAACGTCCAGAGCGCGCATTGCTTCTGGTTTCAGGTCCGAACTGTCGTATTCGAAGTAGAAAACAGTGATCGCGCGCAGAGCAGCTTCTTCACTCAGGGAGCCATCAACAGCGCCTGTGTTTGCGCCGTAACCAGCGTTTGGATCAACAGCAGCGCCTTCACCGGCATTGTCGCCGCCTTTGGACGAACAACCTACAGCTACAGCCATGGCCAGTGCCAGCGCAGCAAATTTACCAAACTTCAGCATTTCCATCGTAAAACTCCTAATGAACCCCAAGTGTTAAGTGCAACGTAAAGCTATCACCACGTCAGTTCAGGTAAGGGGACCAGGAAGGTTCTCTGACTTCGCCTTGAGCGGTAGGAAGAGGGAGCCTTACGCGTCCGTTAATGGACACGAGCATCAAGACTCCCCGGCCCTGCTGGCGGGTGGCGTAGATTACCATGGTGCCGTTGGGTGCAACAGTAGCTGACTCATCAAGGTTGGTATCTGTAAGGATTTTTACACTTCCGCGCTGCAAATCTTGCGCTGCAACTCGGAAATTAGTGAATCCGTCCTGACGATGAATCATTACCAGGGTCTTTTCATCAGCCGAAAGCTTCGGACTGGCGTTGTAGTTCCCGATAAATGTCACACGCTCTGCATTACCGCTACCGACTGTGGTTTTGTAGATTTGCGGTTTACCGCCACGGTCAGAGGTGAAGTAGATGGTAGACCCATCCTTACCCCAGAACGGTTCGGTATCGATAGCAGGGCTGTTAGTCACACGCGTCAGTTGGCGGGAAGCCAGGTCCATCACGTAGATTTCAGCGTTGCCATCTTTGGACAACACAAACGCCAGCTTCGAACCGTCCGGCGACCATGCTGGCGCACCATTCAAGCCTTCAAAGTTGGTAATTTGCTCACGACGACCGGTATCAATGTTCTGCATAAAGATACGCGGGCGTTTCTGTTCGAACGATACATAAGCAATACGCTTGCCGTCCGGCGCAAAACGTGGCGACAGGATAGGTTCACGCGATTGCAACAACGTCACAGCGCGAGCGCCGTCGTAGTCGGAGCGCTGCAAGGTGTAACGGGTATTGGTGGCACTGGCACGCTCAGCGGTCACATAAAGCAGACGCGTCGAGAATGCACCTTTAATACCGGTCAGTTTTTCAAACGACTGATCGGAGATGTAGTGCGCCATGTCACGCAACTGTTCGGCGGTGCCCGAAACGCTGCCCGTCAACACTGGCTGCTCGGTAGCCACGTTGAACAAGGCATATTGCACCTGCAGGCGCCCGCCCGCCGGGACAATGTTACCGACCATCACGTACTGGGCACCCAGCGCTTTCCAGTCACGGAAAATGACTTCGCTGGCCTGGGCGGGCAAGCTGATCATGTTCTGCTTTGGAATCGGCGCGTAATAACCCGAGTTGCGCAGGTCGTTGCCGATAATTTCAGCCATGTCATCCGGCAGAACAGCGCCGCCCTGCCAACCAAACGGAACCACCGCAATCGGGGTTGCCCGGTCGCTACCACTGGTGACCAGAATGTTCTTCTCTTCAGCCATCGCCATCCCTGCAAAGCAGCAGACGACGACTAGCAGTCCTCGAAAAAAGTTAATCACAAGGCTAGATCCTCAGGTGTGAATGTCATCTTGAATGATCGATAAGGATTAAATTCGCTGGGCTTCAAACCCTGCATCTCCGTTAAACGGCCAATGTTCTTGACCGCCGCCACAGCAGAGCTGTCGAAAGGCCCGTCACCACTGGACTTGGCAACCGTCACTGACGTGACCGTGCCATCTGGCAACATGCCGATTTGCAGCACCACTGTCATGTTCTTGCGAGCCGATGGTGGGCGCGCCCAACCCTCTGCTGCCCGGGCACGAATCAGGTCATCAAAACTACCGGCGACCTCATCGCCCTGCTCCTCTGCCAAGGCTTGTTGACGTTGCGGCGTGTCGGAAAGCAAATCTGCCAAGGCTTGCGCCTTTTTCTCTTCGGTCGATTTACGCGCGGCTTCTACTGCCTTTTTCTTGGCAGCATCGGCTGACGCCTTTTTCTTCGCATCTTCGGCGGCTTTCTTTTTCGCCTCGTCTGCTACGGCCTTTTTCTTGGCATCTTCAGCCGCTTTCTTCTTCGCATCTTCGACAATCTTTTTCTTGGCGTCTTCGGCGGCCTTTTTCTTCGCCTCTTCTTCAGCGGCTTTTTTGGCCTCTTCCTCAGATTTCTTCTTGGCTATATCAGCCAGTTTTTTCTCTTCAGCCTTTTTAGCGTCGGTGGCCTTTTTAGCATCGTCAGCTTTTTTGGCTTCATCTGCCTTTTTAGCTTCATCGGCCTTTTTGGCTTCACTCGCCTTGGCTTCGTCCGCCTTCTTGGCCTCAGCTGCTTTTTCGGCAGCCTCTTCTTTCTTTTGTTCCGCCGCTTTTACCGCTTCTTGCTCAACCTTTTTTTGCTCCATCTGCTCAGCCTCGGTCTGACGCGCGGCAGATTTCTTCGCCTCACCCGCAATCTTTTGATTGGTCTGGGTGGTCGCCTGACTCTTGGACTTCAGTTGATACAAGGTCGCTTGAACAATGGGCTTGGATGGTGGCAACTCCGGCGTCATGGCAAAACTGGCGAAGAGCATGCCAAAAATCAGGACGTGCAGTGCCACCGCCCACACTGTAGGCCAAAAAAAGTTCTCAGAGGCGGACGGCTCCCGCTGTTCGCGCATCAGGGAGCCTCGGTTATCAAGCCAACGTTACCGACCCCGGCTTTCTGCAAGCCGCCCATGGCACCCATCACCGCGCCATAGTCCACGGTCTTGTCACCCCGAATGAAGACTTGAGTATGCTTTCCGCCTTCGTTGCCGGCACGGATGATTTTAGTCACCGCATCCGTCATCTGCGGCAAGGTCATGGCCTTGTCCATTTGCTTTTCGGTATCAACTTCGCTGCCAAGGTTCCAGAAATAGGTCTTGTCAGCCTTGATCGAAATAGTCAAAACCTGAGTGTTGTTGTCTTGCGGCAAGGCCTCGCTGGAGACCTTGGGCAAATCCACTTTCACACCCTGGTTAAGCATGGGCGCAGTCACCATGAAAATGACCAGCAGTACCAGCATCACGTCGATGTATGGCACAACGTTCATCTCGGCGACCGGCTTGCGCTTTTTGCGAGCTCGAGCGATTAAAGCCATTGGGAATTACCTGCTTATTCTTCGCTGGTGTGCACTTTACGGTGCAGGATCGCCTGGAATTCATCGGCGAAGGTGTAGTAGCGACCGATCAGGGTTTCGCTACGCGCAGCAAAACGGTTGTAGGCAATAACTGCCGGAATGGCCGCGAACAAACCAATGGCCGTTGCAATCAACGCTTCGGCAATGCCGGGCGCTACGGTGGCCAGCGTCGCTTGCTGAGCCGTGGCCAGGCCACGGAAAGAGTTCATGATGCCCCAAACCGTACCAAACAGACCGATGTACGGGCTTACCGAACCGACAGTGGCCAGAAACGGCAAGCTTTGTTCCAGCTTCTCTTCTTCACGGGAGATCGCCACGCGCATAGCACGCGCAACACCTTCCATGACCGCTTCGGGGTCAACGCCCGGCTGTTGGCGCAGGCGAGAAAACTCTTTGAAACCGGCACGAAAGATCTGCTCAACGCCGGAGTCCGGGTCAGGGTTGCTGCCGGCCTGACGGTACAGTTTTGACAAGTCGATACCCGACCAGAAGCGCTCTTCAAAGCTTTCCAGAGCACGCCGACCTGCGCGCAGCATCGTGCTGCGCTGAAAAATCATGACCCAAGAGGTCACCGATGCGGCCAGCAGGGTCAACATTACCAACTGCACAACAATGCTGGCATTGCTGACCAAGCTCCACATGGAGGAATGGTCGACGACGTTAGCTTCCACGCTTTATCTCCTGCTCTAAATGTTTACCCGCGCCGCTCACGTCGGCAAAGGCCGTACGTAAAGCTTCGGGAATGGCCCGGGGTTTAAAACTATCGGCGCGCACGCAGGCGACCAAAAACTGCCCTTCACAAAGCAGCATTGAGTCCGCAGCCCGCCAGACCTGCTGCTTGAAACGCAGGCTGGCACGGTTGAGTTCCATTACGTGCGCACTTACCAACAATTCGTCGTCCAGTCGCGCCGGTGCGTAGTAACGCGCCTCGCTGGAATGCACGACGAACAACAGGTTCTCACCCGCCAGCGCAGATTGGGCAAAGCCCAGTTCCCGCAGCCTTTCGGTTCGAGCCCGCTCCATAAACTTAAGGTAATTGACGTAATACACGACGCCACCCGCATCGGTGTCTTCGTAATAAACGCGACAGCGATGTGCGAACGGCTCCAGCCTGTTTTGCGCGCGCATACTCTAGTGCTTACTCCTCAGGTTGCCAATCCGCCAAACCACTGTTTTTCACTCTTCTTAGACTTTAAGACCCAAGATTTTCAGCGCCAGCCTTTGAGACATCAAAAACGACAAAAAAATCGACCCGTGATGGCTAATTAATCGTCCACTGCATTCAAAATTACGTCCTCGGTCGGCATCTCACCCAAGCGCGATGGAATGTTCAGACCGAAGTGCAAATACGCATGCCGGGTCACGACGCGACCGCGCGGCGTACGCATGATGTAGCCCTGCTGAATCAGATACGGTTCAAGCACATCTTCAATGGTATGGCGCTCCTCGCTGATCGCCGCCGCCAAGCTGTCGATGCCCACCGGTCCACCATCGAATTTCTCGATCATGGTCAGCAATAAACGTCGGTCCTGATGATCGAAGCCATGCTCATCCACATCCAGCAGGTTTAACGCCAGGTCAGCCACAGGCTTGGTGATATGCCCTTTGGCCCGCACTTCAGCAAAGTCGCGAACACGACGCAACAAACGGTTGGCGATTCGCGGTGTACCGCGAGCACGCCGGGCAATTTCATATGCACCCTCAGGATCAAGCGGCAAACCGAAAATACCGGCAGAGCGACTGACAATCGTCGCCAAGTCATCAGTACTGTAAAACTCCAGACGCTGCACAATGCCGAAGCGGTCACGCAGAGGATTGGTCAGCATGCCAGCGCGAGTCGTCGCCCCAACCAGCGTAAACGGCGGCAAATCCAGCTTGATCGAACGCGCAGCGGGCCCTTCGCCAATCATGATATCGAGCTGGAAGTCCTCCATTGCCGGGTACAGCACTTCTTCGACGATGGGTGAAAGTCGATGGATTTCATCAATAAACAGTACGTCATGCGGCTCAAGGTTGGTCAGCAAAGCCGCCAAATCGCCCGGACGCTCCAGCACAGGGCCGGAGGTACTTTTGATCGAGACACCCATTTCCTGAGCAATGATGTTAGCCAGCGTGGTTTTACCCAACCCGGGCGGGCCGAAAATCAAGGTGTGATCCAGTGACTCAGAACGCCCGCGCGCGGCCTGAATAAACAGTTCCATTTGCTCACGCACCGTGGGCTGACCAATGTAGTCAGCCAGGCTCAATGGACGAATCGCCCGGTCCTGGACCTCTTCGCGGTCGCGCCCGCTGGAGGCGGTTATCAAACGGTCAGCTTCAATCACTTAAATCATTCCCTTAAGGGCACGGCGAATCATGTCTTCACTGCTCAAGGTCTTGTCCTTGATCGCTGACACGGCCTTGCTCGCTTCCTGAGGCTTGTACCCCAAAGAAATCAAAGCACTGACTGCGTCGCTTTCAGCGCTGGCAACTTGCACGGGTGCATCCGGCTGATTAGGCACCAGAGCAAACATGCTCGGTACTTGCTCCCACGCCTTGAATCGATCTTTGAGTTCGACCAACAAGCGCTCAGCTGTTTTTTTGCCGACGCCCGGCACCTTGGTCAGCGCTGAGGTGTCCTGCGCCTGAACGCAACGCACCAGCTCATCGACTTCCAGGCTGGACATCAAGGCCAAGGCCAGCTTGGGGCCTACGCCATTGAGCCGGATCAGCTCGCGAAAGAAGTCACGCTCTCGCTTACCAATGAAACCATAGAGCAACTGTGCATCTTCGCGAACCACTAAATGCGTGTGCAGGGTCAGCGGTTCACCAATGGATGGCAAGCGGTACAGCGTGGTCATTGGCACTTCCAACTCATAACCCAGGCCGTTGACATCCAGAATCAGATGGGGCGGCTGTTTTTCAGCCAGAGTGCCACGCAAGCGTCCAATCACGTTTTAGATCCTTTTCTCTGGCCAGAACAACGCCTGGCTCACAAGACAGCAGCGAGGGGTAACTGCGGGAGCGATCACCCGCACGCTTAATAAAGTAAAAGCCATCATTTCAAAGGCGCAGACGACCACCACGACTACGTGCCGCACCCAAGCCGTGGGGCAACAGGCTTGAGCGGGTATGGGCATGGCACAACGCAATCGCCAGCGCATCCGAAGCGTCAATCTGCGGCTTGGAGGTGAGCTTGAGCAAATGCATGACCATCATCATGACCTGCTCTTTGTTTGCCCCACCCGTGCCCGCGACCGCCTGTTTGATTTGCGTGGCGGTGTACTCGGCAATTTCCAGGCTTTCTTCACCACCTGCAACAATGGCCGCCCCCCGTGCCTGCCCCAGCTTTAGCGCGGAATCAGCGTTGCGCCCCATGAACACCTTCTCGATGCCCATGGTAACCGGCCCGTACGTCTGAATGACCTCGCGCACACCGCGATATACGATCTGCAACCGCTCATGCATTTCGCCGTTACCCGTACGAATACACCCCGAAGCCACGTACACGCAGCCACGCCCCGTGTCTCGCACCACGCCATAGCCAGTGATTCGCGAGCCAGGATCAATACCAAGAATAAGAGTCATAACGCCTACAGCTTTTGAAGTGATGCCCTCGGGCATTAACCCGGACAGCTTAAAGGCAGAAGCCGGAGGTGCACAGCCTGCGATCATCGCGGCGTTGCACCTCCGGCTTCCAAGGTCGCAGCAGGTATCAGGCTAGCTGTTCCAGCACCGCTTCGGGTATTTCGGCATTGGAATAGACGTTTTGCACGTCATCCAGGTCTTCAAGCATATCGATCAGCTTGAGCACTTTTTCAGCCCCCTCCAGATCAAGCTCGGCACTGGTGGTGGGCAGCATGACTATTTCAGCATCGACCGGTTTGAACCCTGCCGCTTCCAAAGCATTGCGCACGGCATAAAAGCTGGAAAACGAGGTAAAGACATCGATGGAACCGTCTTCATTGGTTACGACATCATCGGCATCTGCCTCCATCGCCGCTTCGATCAACGCATCTTCGTCAATACCGGCAGCGTAGGAAATCTGACCTTTACGCTCGAACAGGTAGGCCACCGAGCCATCGGTCCCCAGATTGCCACCGCACTTGCTGAACGCATGACGCACAGCTGCGGCCGTGCGGTTACGGTTGTCCGTCATGCATTCGACCATGACCGCCACACCGCCCGGGCCGTAGCCTTCGTAAGTCAGCTCGACCATGTCGTCGGTTTCAGCTGCGCCTGTACCGCGCGACACTGCCCGATCAATGATGTCGCGGCTCATGTTGGCGCCCAGCGCCTTGTCCAGCGCCAGGCGCAGACGAGGGTTGGTGCCCGGATCGCCACCACCCTGACGGGCAGCAACCGTCAGCTCACGAATCCACTTGGTGAAGATCTTGCCTTTTTTGGCATCCTGACGCTCTTTGCGGTGCTTGATGTTCGCCCACTTAGAATGACCTGCCATAACCTACTCCGAATCCTTGTGTGAAACCTTGCCCGGCCCTGCCCGTGAACACAGCCCGGCAATAAAAATGCTCGACCCCAACGACGAAGGCGCATCCGGGGATGCGCCTTTGTGGGCCAGTTTTACTCAGCCTTAGGCTGTTCACGCAAACGAATGTGCAGCTCACGCAGCGCCTTGGCATCGACCAGGCCAGGGGCTTGGGTCATGACACACGCAGCACTCTGGGTTTTCGGGAACGCAATCACTTCACGAATCGATTGAGCGCCGGTCATCAGCATTACCAAGCGATCCAGACCGAAAGCCAGGCCACCGTGAGGCGGTGCACCGTACTTCAGAGCATCCAGCAGGAAGCCGAATTTCTCTTCTTGCTCTGCCTCTTCGATACCCAGCAAGCGGAATACGGCCTGCTGCATTTCTTTGCGGTGGATACGGATCGAGCCGCCACCCAACTCAGTGCCGTTCAGCACCATGTCGTAGGCACGCGAAATAGCGGTAGCCGGGTTGGCTTCCAGCTCTTCTGGCGAGCACTTCGGCGCTGTGAACGGGTGGTGCAAGGCGCTGAAGCTGCCGTCTTCGTTCTCCTCGAACATCGGGAAGTCAACGACCCACATCGGTGCCCACTCGCACGTCAGCAAGTTCAGGTCATTACCGACCTTGATGCGCAGCGCGCCCAAGGCTTCGCTAACGATCTTGGCTTTGTCGGCGCCGAAGAAGACGATGTCACCATCGACTGCACCTACGCGATCCAGAATCACATTGAGGTTAGCCTCAGGAATGTTTTTCACGATCGGCGATTGCAGACCCTCAACACCTTTGGCGCGCTCATTGACCTTGATGTAGGCCAAGCCACGGGCACCGTAGATGCCGACAAACTTGGTGTAGTCGTCGATCTTGCTGCGTGGCATGCTCGCGCCGCCAGGAACGCGCAGGGCGGCGACACGGCTTTTCGGGTCATTGGCAGGGCCGCTGAACACTTTGAATTCAACGTCTTTGAGCTGGTCGGCAACGTCGACCAGCTCCAGCGGGTTACGCAAGTCTGGCTTGTCGGAACCGTAGCGGCGCATGGCTTCTTCGAAAGTCATGTGCGGGAACTCGCCGAACTCCAGATCCAGCACTTCCTTGAACAGGTTGCGGATCATGCCTTCGGTCAGGCCCATGATGTCTTTTTCATCAAGGAAGCTGGTTTCGATATCGATCTGAGTGAACTCAGGCTGACGGTCAGCACGCAGGTCTTCATCGCGGAAACATTTGGCGATCTGGTAGTAACGGTCAAAACCGGCAACCATCAGCAGTTGCTTGAACAGCTGTGGCGATTGCGGCAGGGCAAAAAAGCTGCCCGCATGCGTACGGCTTGGTACCAGATAGTCACGAGCACCTTCGGGGGTCGCACGGGTGAGAATCGGCGTTTCAACGTCCAGGAAACCGTTTTCATCAAGATAACGGCGAATGCTGGTGGTCATGCGCGAACGCAGACGCAGCTTTTCGAGCATTTCAGGACGGCGCAGATCGATGAAGCGATAACGCAAACGCGTTTCTTCGCCTACATCCGAGAACTCATTGAGCGGGAACGGCGGAGTTTCAGCTTCGTTCAGTACTTCCAGCTCATAGCCCAGCACTTCAATCATGCCCGACGCCATGTTGGTGTTGCCCGCACCCGCCGGACGCAAGCGCACCTTGCCGGTAATCTTGACAACATATTCGCTGCGCACGCGGTCGGCTGCAGCGAAGGACTCAGCGCGGTCCGGATCGAAAACCACTTGGGCCAGACCGTCACGATCACGGATATCGAGGAAAATCACCCCACCGTGGTCACGGCGACGGTGAACCCATCCGCAAAGGGTAATTTCCTGGCCTTCCAGGCTTTCGTTCAGTTGGCCGCAATAATGGCTGCGCATCATGGTAGTGGTTTCACTTCTCGTAATTCGAAATTCGGTGGAGGTCTTGCGCACCGTCGGTGCTGATAAAGTGCAAGAGCCCGCTCATATTCAGACTGCTTTCGCTCAATCTCAGTCGGATTTGTCGCCGCCTGCCAGATTCTTTTTCGAGCCTGTCTTGAAGTCTGTTTCGTACCATCCGGTTCCGCTCAAGCGAAAGCCTGGCATGGACAGCATCTTCTTCAACTCAGGCGCCTGACAGGCAGGACAATCAACCAGTGGTGAATCACTGATTTTTTGAATGGCTTCCAACTGATGACCACAGGAAGCGCATTGATAATCGTACATGGGCATTGGCGTATCTCGACAATCCGTTAGCGGCAACCCCTACAGAGGGCCACAAAGCGCGAGATTATATCTGTTAAATCGAGCCTTTGCAGCCGCACGAATGACCAGAACCAACTAAAGGCATCATAAATATCGATCGATTACAAGCCGCTGCGCGCAAGCACTGCCTTTCACAACCTGCCACTCACCCCCAAAAGAACTGCTTTTGAGACGTCCCCGCCACTCCTCGTGCCGCACCGGACAAATGCATAACGCACACAACCCGGATCAGACCGCTGAAATTTTTCACCCCCCCATGCCGCAAATGCACCTCCCTGTCGACATAGGACAACAAGGCATTGATTGAACATTCATTAATACGCGCCATATCCGCGAGCACCTCCCAATAAATTTCTTCAAGCCTTAAACAGGTGGCAAAACCATTTAGCCTCACCGACCGGGATAACGGCCGAGCCAATGACATTTCAAACTTAAGAATAGCCGGATCAATCTTGACTCTTTGCACCAACCTGCTGCCCACACCTTCATACCGAATTAATCGCCCCATAATTAGAGCACTCCATTGCAACACCATTTAAGTTGATTGATATTTGCTGTAACGCACTTACATAAAACAATATGTAAAAGTTCTTATCCAGCGGATCTCCCCCTCAAACACGTAGGAGCCATCTCGATAGGGGCGATGAATTCGAGCGCCTCAGCCCCCTCAAGAGCGGCGGCTTAAAGGCCACAGGCATTGAGCGCTGCACGCGCACAACATCGTCAAAGACACAGCCCCCTCGGCACCACAAGATCCAGCATTCCGCTCCGCAGACACGTTAACGGAAAGGACTCGGGCATCGCGATCAATCAGCACAGCCCCTACCCTCTTTTAACTATCAACTGATCAGTCGTATTCAACACAATCATTAATCAAACCAAATCCACCGTCACAAATTAAAAGACCGCGCACTTAATTCAACCAAAAGATACACACAACTTTCCCAACACAAGACACCAAAACAAATATAAAAACAAGCAACACCCAGCCCCTCCCACCCCTCACCAAAAAACTGGAATTCAGCTATATATCCTAAGGATGATGCCTACACAGAAAAAAGATAGAGACTACTAGCCCTACGGAATCACCCTTATTTACCCCTCAGGAGGCTTAATTTGAGAACCGCCAAGCTTTACTGTTAAATAGGCGGCGTGTCGCCCTCACCTGCCCTTGGTGGTGGTGCATAGGCTGATGACTGTACGTGCCCAGCGCCTCCTTTTTTTCAGAAGCGAACCGTACTCAATCCGCTCTTCCTTGTGATCCGTCTTAATGTGAGTTAATTGAAATGTTGAAAATCGTCCACTTGGTGACGGGAACAGCTGCCTTGCTGCTGTCCTTTATACCCAGCCTACAGCCCGACGCCGTTCCGTACCTCCAACACGCTGATGCCCTCTACCTGGCCTTTCTCGGCCTGCTCAACCTGACACTCGCTCCCGTCATTCCGTTCTGGAATAAAGGTGCGCGCCATCACCTGCAAAACCTGGTCAGCGCCCTCTTGGTACTGTCTGTTGTTTTGCAGACATTGACCTTGTTTGGCTTGCTGTTGCCAATCGGCGACCAGCCTGCCGTCCTGCTTAGCCTTGCACCGGCCGTGCTAGCCGTTGCGCTTCATCTGGCCGTGAGCTTCTACAAGTCATCCCCCTCGCAAGCCACGCAAAATTACGACATGACTAACCGCGACACTGGAACGGTGAAGTGGTTTAACACCTCAAAAGGGTTCGGCTTTATCTCACGCGACTCGGGTGATGATATTTTCGTGCACTTTCGTGCCATTCGCGGTGAAGGTCATCGCGTTCTGGTCGAAGGCCAACGTGTCGAGTTCTCGGTCATGAACCGCGACAAAGGCTTGCAGGCAGAAGACGTTATCGCAGCATTGCCACGCCGCTGATTTCATACCCCAAAAAAAACCGCGACCAGCCAGGCTGATCGCGGTTTTTTTTCGCCGGTGGAACGTATTAATAATGTGGCGGCGGTGCTTCATCGTCAAAGGACTCAAACTGGCCGCCCATTTCTTCCTGGCGCTTGAGCAAGGCAGCGATTTGCATCTGCAAACGATCCACTGCGTTTTGCTGTGCGACCAACACATCATTCAGTGCCTGAATGGTGTCATCCTGAAAAGCCAAACGACTTTCAAGGTCCATAACTCGCGCTTCTAATGTCACGCCACAACCTCCGAAAAAGTGAAGTTATCGCCCAAAACAGGTTTTAGCTGCTTACAAAGCCCGACCACTTCATCTGCGGTGTAAGGCCTGGCAGGAAATTTACCCCACACAGGGCCTGGCCACGCCACGTCAGCGGTATAGCGCGCAATGACATGCATATGCAGCTGGCTGACCACATTACCTAACGTGGCAACATTCATTTTATCGGCACCCAGTACCTCCTTCAGCACGCGCGCCAAGGCGTTAGTTTCACGCCACATAAGCTGCTGATCACCGTCATCCAATTGAAACAATTCACTTATACCCTCGCGCCGCGGCACCAGAATAAACCAGGGGTAATTTGAGTCATTGGACAGCAGCAGGCTGCACAAAGGGAAATCCCCTATCAGCCAGGTGTCCTGTTTAAGCCGTGAATCCAAAGCGAACACTGAACGGTCTCCTGTTCGAAGGGTGGTTTTTTTTGCAGCTCGACTCACACCGATGAGACTCATCAAGCGCCAGACGGCAAAGGCGCAGGATACCCTTGATTGAAGCTCGCATCACACCCGATCCAAACAGCGTTCAGACACTGCTGCACCAAAAGAGAACAACACGAATGCTTTTAGTGCAGCCAAACGTCACCGCGTACCCAAACAGGTGTTAACCGGTAACGCTTTAGGCTGGCCGGAACACTTCAGCGCTGGCACGCGGGGAGCCAGGCATCCGCAAAGATGAAACCCATACAAGCATCGCCCTCGCTTTATCGGGGTTTAGAGGCAGACCAGGGCACAAATCAATTATTTTTCATGACATCGCCACTTTGAGCATGCTTGTTGCATAAAGCTCGTACATAGTCGCAAGAGCCAGCCAAGGGACGTAAGGCTCTACGCTAAATAACCATAGCTCAGCCACAGAAAATTGGAGTTGTTAAACCGTGGACACACAACATCGCGCCATGTGTTTAGCCCTGCTCGTAGTTTCAACAGCCCGTTCAAACCTTATGACTGCTGCACATTTACGTCATCAAAAATCTGTTTTGCGACGTATCTGTAAAGAAGCTGAAAGCTTTTGAGGGTAAGTATCGCCAATAAGGTCGGCGTGATATAAGTTTGCGCCGACACAAAAAGAAAGAGCCGCCCAGATAAAAATTCAGGTGGGACGGCAGTACTCTTCCTAAAACCAAAGGAGCAAATCACGATGCGCGTGATGAAGTGGAGCATGATCGCACTGGCTGTTTCAGCCGGCACTACACAGTTCGCAATGGCCTCGTCCCAAGATGACGCCAAGGGCTTTATTGAAGACAGCACACTGACTTCTAAAACTCGCATGCTTTACATGAACCGTGATTACCGTAATGGCGCTGGCAACATCAGCAAAAACGGTGAGGCGGGCGGCCATCCTTACAAAAGCGGCTATCGCGAAGACTGGGGCCTGAGCGAACTGCTTAACTACGAATCCGGCTTCACCCAAGGCACCATTGGGGTGGGCGTTGATGCATTTGCCATGGGCACCGTGCGTCTGGACGGCGGCGCAGGTCGTCAAGGTAACGGCCTGTTCGCAACCAAAAGCGATGGCTCTCCGGAAGACACCCAATCGAAAATCGGTGGCGCTGTAAAGTTCCGCCTGTCCGACACCGTACTGAAATACGGCAACCAGTTCGTGGCCAGCCCGGTTTTCTCTACCGACGACAGCCGCTTGCTGCCTGAAGTGGCCACCGGGACATTGATCACCAGCAAAGAAATCAAAGGTCTTGAGCTGACCGCAGGTCGCTTTACCGGCATCAGCTCGCAAACCGGCATGTTCCACGACAGCCTGCACCTGCCTTCTGCAAACATTGCGGGGGCGACCTACCAGTTCACTGACAATTTCGTCGGTGGCGTGGCAGCGTCCGACGTTGACGACTACTTCAAGAAGCAATACGTCAACCTGAACTACACCCTGCCAATCGCTGAATCCCAAGCCCTTAACTTCGACTTCAACGGCTACCGGACCTCCAGCCAAGGCAAGGAACTGGCGGGCGATGTCGACAACAAAATCTGGAGTTTGGCAGCGGCTTACAGCCTCGGCGCTCACAAGTTCACCCTGGCTCACCAGCGCTCAACCGGTGACAGCGGTTACTACTATGGCGTAGACGGCGGTGGCACTATTTTCCTCGCCAACTCCGTGCAGTACTCCGACTTCAACGGCAAAGACGAACGCTCCTGGCAGGCGCGCTA
Organism: Pseudomonas weihenstephanensis; assembly: GCF_001043055.1. GTDB lineage: Bacteria > Pseudomonadota > Gammaproteobacteria > Pseudomonadales > Pseudomonadaceae > Aquipseudomonas > Aquipseudomonas weihenstephanensis. Next base: position 599,108 of record NZ_JYLF01000002.1, on the reverse strand, counting down.
CGACCTGAACATGGCCTCCTACGGCGTGCCTGGCCTGAGCTTCATGACGCGCTACGTCACCGGTGACAACATCTCCACCACCGACGGCGAAGGCAAAGAGCACGAGTTCAACTTCGAAAGCAAATACGTGATGCAAGAAGGCCCGGCCAAAGACTTGTCCTTCCGCCTGCGTAGCGCGATCTACCGCACCACCAGCAACTACGGCGTAGACACCAACGACGTTCGCGTCATCGTTGAATACCCGCTGAACATTCTGTAATAAGCGCCCCAACGCCTTCATTGCAGAGACGCTTCAGAAAAAACCATGCCCTTGCATAAGGGCATGGTTTTTTTTGCACGGTCAAAAGTTATCTATATAGCAAGCTAACTAACTTATTAGATGCAATGCACCGGCTATCAACACCTATAAACAAACGCCAGAAACAATTAAGGAGGCTTTCGCCTCCTTAATTGCTGCTCATCCCTGATGATCTAAATCAGGCATTCGCTGGCACTCGCTGCAACTTGTTACTCTGCCCGCTCTTGCACCACTCGTATGACACGCTGCGGGAAAGGAATATCAATATTTGCAGCCTTCAGCCGATCACGCGACTGCTCATTGAACATGAACAATACATCCCAGTAATTAGGTGTATCGACCCATGCTCTCAACGACATAGTGATCGCACTGTCCCCCAGCGTGGTCACAACCACCACTGGCGCCGGGTCTTTCAGTACGCGCGGGTCATCGGCCAGGGCCAGCAACACTTCACGCACCTTTTGCAGATCGGCCTCGTAATCCACGCCCACATCAAACACCACCTTGCGCGTCGGTTGACGGTTGTAGTTGGTGATGATGCCGTTGGACAGATTACCGTTCGGCACAATGACTGTTTTGTTATCACCGGTACGCAGCACCGTGTGGAAGATCTGGATGCTGTCAACGGTACCGCTGATACCTTGCGCCTCAATCCAGTCACCGATCTTGAATGGACGGAACAACAGGATCAGCACCCCGCCGGCAAAGTTTGCCAGGCTGCCTTGCAGTGCCAAACCGATCGCCAGGCCCGCCGCACCGATCGCCGCAACGAACGATGTGGTTTGAATGCCAATCATGGAGGCCACGCTGACCACCAACAGGACCTTGAGGATGATGTTGGCCAGGCTGCTGATAAAGCCTTGCAGTGCCAGATCGGCCTTGCGCAAGGCCAGCAAGTTACCCAGCTTGGCGGTCAAACGGTTGATCAACCACCAGCCCACCGCCAGCGTAATCAGCGCCAACAGCACACGGCTTCCGTACTCCATGATCATCGGGATCCAGGCTTGAGAGGCCTTGATCAACTGATCGACTTCAGCGTTCAAATCCATTTACTTCTCCTCGTACCGATACCCGGCGACGTTATGTATTCAGCTAAACGATTGAACGGCAACGCTCAATCGCTTGTGCAGTGCCCGGGACACTCGGACGTCAATGATCGCCATAGGTTCCCCCACGGCCAATGATCATTGATCAATCGCGGAAGTTGTTGAACTGCAATGGTAAGTCAAACGTCTTGGCGCGCAAGGCCGCAATCGCTTCTTGCAGGTCGTCACGCTTCTTGCCGGTGATGCGTACTTGCTCACCTTGTATGGCAGCCTGCACTTTGAGCTTAGCGTCTTTGACGTGAGCAACGATTTTCTTCGCCAGCTCTTTGTCGATGCCTTCTTTGAGCACCACTTCCTGCTTCATCAACTTGCCCGAGGCATAGGCATCTTTGATCTCAAGGCACTGCGCATCGATTTTGCGCTTGACCAACGCCAACTTCAGGATCTCAATCATGGCTTCCAGCTGGAAGTCTGCCTCCGCGGTCATGTTGACGGTCAGGTCTTTTTCCTTGAACTCAAAGGAGCCTTTGCCTTTGAGGTCGTAACGGCGGTCCAGCTCCTTCACAGCGTTTTCGACTGCGTTGGTGACTTCGTGCTTGTCCAGTTCGGATACCACGTCGAACGACGGCATGTGTTTATCTCCAAAATAAAGGGCGCGCACAACACAGATGGAGCGCGCCTGGCCTGACAGTTAGAATGCGCGGGCATTATAGCGATTCTTTAACTTGATTGACTGGCGAGCACACATGCCCACGCAAACCACTACCCACACCTCCCTTCATACGCCAACCCCCTGGCACATATTGGGTGCAGGTAGCATGGGCGCATTGTGGGCCGCACGCTTGTCCCGCGCCGGTTTTGCAGTGCGCCTGATCCTGCGCAATCAAGTCCGCTTGCAAGCCTATGAAGCCGCACAAGGCTTGACGCTGGTCGAAGGCGAAAATTGCGTCTTATTGCCCATTGCGGCACAAACACCCGAAGCCGACGAGCCGATTGCACGCTTGCTGGTGGCCTGCAAAGCCTATGACGCACAAGCCGCGGTGGCTCAGGTTGCCCATCGACTGACACCCGACGCCGACATCATCCTGCTGCAAAACGGGCTTGGCAGCCAGCAGGCCATTGCCACTCGGGTGCCACATGCGCGCTGTATCTTTGCCTCCAGTACAGAAGGTGCCTTTCGCGAGGGTGACTGGCGCGTGGTATTGGCCGGGCACGGTCATATCTGGCTGGGCGATCCACAACCTGGCGCAGCACCGGCATGGCTTGAAGAACTGCAACGCAGCGGCATCAGCCACGAGTGGAGCCAAAATATCCTGAGTCGCCTGTGGCGCAAGCTCGCAATCAATTGCGCCATCAACCCGCTGACCGTTCTGCACAATTGCCGCAATGGCGGCCTAAAGGCTCACCGCCTTGAAGTGGATGCCTTGTGCACTGAGCTGGGCTCCCTGCTTGAAAGCTGCGCCCAGCCAGAGGCTGCGTTCAATTTGAACGACGAAGTTCATCGCATCATTGACGCGACCGCACACAATTACGCCTCCATGCATCAAGACGTCGCTCAAGGCAGACGTACCGAAATCAGCTACTTAACCGGTTATGCAAACCACGCCGCGATCAATCTTCAGCTTGCTGTGCCGCACCTGCAACACCTGCACCAGCGCTTGTGCGCACACTTGCTGCAGCGTGGATTGCCCTGCGACTGAGCTACGCGCTAACCTGCCCGCTTATCTGCCCCTCATACGGCTACGTCATGCCTTTACGCCAGCGCCTTGAAAACCTTCCGGTAGGCCAGAAGTTGCTGGCCGCCCTGCTCGTACTGTTGGCGACCGTGCTAGTGGTCGCCAACCTGACCTTTGTCAGTGTGGCTTACTGGATTTCCCACGAAAGCACCGCTCCCCAAGCGCTGCAAACACTGGGCAGCCTGGCCTCTAATCCTGACCTGATGGCACAGGCTCTGGACTCTGCACAAAGCGCCAAGGCACTGCTCAAAACCATTGGCAGCTACGCCCCCCTGCGGGCCGGGGCAATTTATGACAGCGCCGGCAATTTACTGGCGCAATTGCAGCATGGCGAACATTTGCCCTTGCCCGAGCACTTCGCGCAGATCGACGCCTGGAGCCTGACAGAGCTGCGCAGCCATCACGTTACGCCACTCCCCCAGGGGGATCAGCCCCCCGGGCACTTGCTGCTGGTGGCCAGCAGTGAGCTGCCCATGGCCTTCTACACCGGCACGCTCACTGCCAGCCTTGGCATTTTGGTGTTCAGCGTTTTGCTGTGGCTCGTGATCGCGCGCCAGATCAAACGCCTGATCACCCAACCCATTCATCAACTTGAAGTACTGTCGCGTCAGGTGACTCGCGAAGAGAACTACGCATTGCGGGCAACGCCGGGTAATCACGACGAAATTGGCAGCCTGGCGGAAGCGTTTAATACGATGTTGTCGCGTATTGAAGCGCGCGAGCAGGAGCTCAAACGCGCCCGGGATCAAGCTCAGGCCGCCTACGACCAGGCGCAAGCACTGGCACAGGAAACCCGCCACACCAATCGCAAGCTGGAACTTGAAGTGCAAGTACGCAGCAAAATCGAGAAAAAGCTGACCGGCTTCCAGCTCTACCTCAACAACATCATCGACTCCATGCCTTCGGCTCTGATTGCACTGGATGAGCAACTTTACGTCACCCAGTGGAACCAGGAAGCCAGCGCGCTTTCGGGTACACGGCTGGACGAAGCCCTGAACCAGCCTGTTTATCAAGCGTTTGCGCCCCTCAAGCCGTACCTGAGGCAGATTAAGGACACCATCGAGCAACATCGCGTGGTAAAAATTGAGCGCGTCACCTGGCTTCAAAACGATGAACCCAAACACTACGCACTGACTTTTTACCCATTAATGGGCGATGGCGGACGCGGCGCGGTGATTCGGATCGATGACATCACACAGCGCCTTTCGCTGGAGGACATGATGGTGCAGTCCGAAAAGATGCTCTCTGTCGGCGGGTTAGCCGCAGGCATGGCCCACGAGATCAACAACCCCTTGGGGGCCATCTTGCATAACGTGCAGAACATCCGCAGGCGCTTGTCGAATGAACTGCCCAAGAACATTGAACAGGCAATCGCAGCAGGCGTAGATCTGGCGGCCATTAACCAATATTTACACGCGCGCGACATCCCCAAGCTACTGGACGGTATCCAGCAAGCGGGCACCCGCGCGGCCAAAATTGTCACCCACATGCTGAGTTTTAGCCGTCGCAGCAATCGACAAATGAGTCCCTGTGACTTGCCCGCCCTGATTGAACAGGCCCTGGACATTGCCAGTAATGACTTCGATCTGGCGCTGGGTTTTGATTTCAAAGGGCAGGCCATCATTCGTCAGTTCGACCTCCAGCTGGGTCCCGTCCCCGGCATTCCCAACGAGCTTGAGCAAGTGTTACTGAACTTGCTTAAAAACGCGGCACAGGCCATTCATCAGCGCAAAGACCCCAGCGAACCGGGGCGTATCACCCTGCGCACAAAACTGAACCCGCCGTGGGCAGAAATACAGGTCGAAGACAATGGCGCAGGCATGCCTGAGCACGTACGCAAACGTATCTTTGAACCCTTTTTCACCACCAAAGAAGTCGGGCAAGGGACCGGGTTGGGGCTTTGCGTGTCGTACTTCATTATTACCAACAACCACAAAGGGCAAATGGAAGTGCACTCAACAATGGGTCAAGGCACCTGCTTTACCCTGCGCTTGCCGCTGATGCCCGCACATGAATCAACCAAGGTGGAACTGTAGACATGGGCTTTCGCTTATCCAAGATTTACACCCGCACGGGTGACAAGGGCGAAACAGGTCTGGGCGATGGCCGACGCGTGCCCAAGGATCACCCTCGCATAGAGGCCATCGGCGAAGTCGATTCGCTCAACAGCCAGCTGGGCGTGTTGCTGGCCGGACTCCACGAACACACCGCCCAACACGCAGGTTTGATTGAGGTGTCTGAAGTGCTTGAACCTTGCCAGCATCGATTGTTCGATCTGGGGGGCGAACTGGCGATGCCAGCTTATCAGGCGCTCGACAACGCTGAAGTGATGCGGCTGGAAACCGCAATTGATCGCTGGAACGAGGAACTGGGCCCCCTGGAAAACTTCATACTGCCCGGTGGCTCGATGCTGATTGCCCAAGCGCACGTTTGCCGCAGCCTGGCCCGCAGCGCTGAACGCCGCTGCCAGCAGCTCAATGCACTGGAACCACTGACAGGTCCGGGGCTGGCTTACATCAATCGGTTATCAGACCTGCTGTTTGTGGCCGCCCGCTTGATTGCCAAGCGCCAGGGCATTGCGGAGATTCTGTGGCAGGCCGCTCCCAACCCCCAAGCGTGAAGCGACCTCGCGCCACACCGAAAGTGCCGAGGTGAGGCCGATGGCGAAGCGCTCGCAATCCCGATGACCGCGGTGCTTCTGAGGCACCGCATTCAAGGGGGGCAACCGCTATGCCCGCACGCTGGCGCGTATTACTCATCAGTGGCAACAGCGCATCTCAGGCCGTTTGTGGCCAAAGCGCACGAATCCCCGCGATACCTTGTGCGCCGATTTCCCATGCCTGCTGACGGTCGGCAGGCCCAAGCCCGCCCAGCACAAATACAGGCTTGCTAAAACCTTCGATCAATTGCTGCGCTTGCTCCCAGCCCAACGGCGCCGTATCGGGATGCGTTGGGGTAGGCAACACCGGTGACAACGTCACAAAATCCACATCCATCTGCTCTGCCAGCGCCAACTCTTCAGCGTTATGGCACGAGGCTGCCAACCAGCGGTCTTTCGCCAGCGGCCGGCCTTTAGGTGCGTATTTTCGTAACTGCGCCGCCGTCAAATGCCAACCGGCAGAAGGAAAGTCGCCCAGCCACTCCAAAGGCCCCTTGAGCATCAGTTGCGCTTTGCCCGCACACAGCCCCGTAGCATCCACAGCAAGGTCGCGGTATTTGGGGTCATAGCCATTGGGGGCGCGCAACGAGACCAGCTTGATGCCGCCCGCAATGGCCTTCTGCAAGCCGCGCAACAACTCCGGCGTTTCCAAGCCGTCCGGGGTGATGAGGTATTGGTCCGGTAAACGTGCGGCCGCCACAATGGCCTGATTGGCCTGGGGGAATTGATAATTCATCAAATCGCGTGGATTGACCCACGCCAGAGGCTGACCTTCTGCACCATGAGGTTCGCCCGTGAATGAAGAAACCTCCCACACATCCAGCAGCACCTGCTTGTCAGGGTAGTCATGCTGAACCTTGATCAGCGGACGAGCAGCCGTGACGCCAATCCCCAGCTCCTCTTTAAGCTCACGGCTCAATGCGGCGCTGACGGTCTCGCCCGCTTCAACTTTGCCGCCGGGAAACTCCCACAGACCGCCTTGATGCTGGGTATCAGCACGACGAGCGATCAAAATTCTGCCGTCAGCGCCTCGGATAACGGCCGCAGCCACATGAACTCTTTTCACACTTGTACTTCCTTTGATCCGGCCTATTGCCATGCCTTGAGCGCAGGTCACCGCTCAACCGCTGTATCTTGCGCAGACCTGCCAACCCTGCCTGTCATTCATGCTCACGCGGTGACTGACAGGCAATGTCGAAACACTCAGGTACGGTATTCGGCGTTGATTTTCACGTACTCGTGGGACAAGTCAGTGGTCCAGATAGTCTCGCTGCATGCACCACGCCCCAGCTCAATGCGAATGGTGATTTCTTCGCGCGCCATGACCGCCGAGCCTTGCTCTTCGGTGTACGTCGTCGCACGAGCGCCGCCGCTGGCAATGCACACCTCACCGAGGAACACATCAATTTTGCTGACGTCCAGCTCAGGCACGCCTGCGCGCCCTACCGCCGCCAGAATACGTCCCCAGTTAGGGTCGCTGGCAAACAGCGCGGTTTTGATCAGCGGCGAGTGCGCCACGGTGTAACCCACATCCAGGCATTCCTGATGATTCGCCCCACCATTGACTTCAACGGTCACAAACTTGGTTGCGCCCTCGCCGTCACGCACGATGGCTTGAGCCACGTCCATGCACACCTCAAGCACCGCGTGTTTCAGCGCATCGAACAATGGACCCCGCGCTTCGGTGATTTCAGGCACATCAGCCTTGCCGGTGGCGATCAACATGCAGCAATCGTTGGTCGAGGTATCGCCATCGATGGTGATGCGGTTGAACGACTTGTTAGCGCCATCGAGCAACAGGTTTTGCAGCACCTCACGCGACACTTTGGCATCAGTGGCGATGTAACCCAACATGGTCGCCATGTTGGGACGAATCATCCCCGCACCTTTGCTGATACCGGTCACGGTGATGGTCACACCCTCGTGCTGAAACTGACGGCTTGCACCTTTGGGCAAAGTGTCTGTGGTCATGATGCCGGTAGCGGCTTGTGCCCAGTTGTTTTCGCTAAGGTCATCGAGCGCAGCCTGAAGGGCGCTTTCAATTTTTTCGACCGGCAACGGCTCACCGATGACGCCAGTGGAGTAAGGCAGCACGGCGCTGGCCTCCACACCCGTCAACTCGGCCAATTTGGCACACGTGCGGGTCGCAGCCGCCAGACCCTGCGCTCCCGTCCCGGCGTTGGCATTGCCGGTGTTGGTCAGCAAATACCGCACAGCACCGTGCACGCGCTGCTTGGCCAGGATCACCGGCGCCGCACAGAATGCGTTCAGAGTGAACACTCCGGCCACGCTGGAGCCTTCGGCGCAGCGCATCACCACCACATCCTTACGCCCCACCCGCTTGATACCGGCTGAAGCAATCCCCAGTTCAAAACCTGCAACCGGGTGCAAAGTGGGCAAAGGACCAAGACCAACCGCCATGATGCGCTCCTATTTAGATGTGTGCGCCGCCCTCAAAGGCGGGAATTCAAAGGTAAAACGCCGCGACGGCTATTGCCGGTCGCGGCGCAGGTGTTTCTTCAGCAGTTGAAACAGGCTACTTAGTTGATTTGCCCGTGACAGTGCTTGAATTTCTTGCCCGAGCCGCAGTAGCACAACTCGTTACGACCCAGCTTCTGCTCGTTACGAACAGGATCATTGGCCGTGGTCACTTCATCGACATCGGCGCCTTCGAGCACTTGGGCCAATGCGTCCGGCTGATCAAGGCCCGGTGCTTCGGCATGCTGGAACTGCATGCGCGAGGCCAGCTCTTCCGCTTCCTGACGCAGACGCGCTTCTTCTTCGACCGGGTCTTCGCGACGAACCTGTACGTGCGACAACACACGGATCGAATCGCGCTTGATCGAATCAAGCAGCTCGGAGAACAGGTTGAACGACTCGCGCTTGTACTCCTGCTTCGGGTTCTTTTGCGCATAACCGCGCAAGTGAATCCCGTGGCGCAGGTGGTCCATGGTCGACAGGTGGTCTTTCCACAGGTCGTCCAGCACGCGCAACACAATTTGCTTCTCGAAGGTGCGCAGCGCCTCAGCGCCCGCCTGCTCTTCTTTCTCGTTGTAAGCCGCGATCAATTCGCTCAGCAGCTTCTCACGCAGTGTTTCTTCGTACAGGTGATCGTCTTCATCAAGCCACTGCTGAATCGGCAACTTCACGCCAAAACCGCTTTCGATGGCGGCTTCCAGACCTGCCACGTCCCACTGTTCAGGCAGCGATTGTGGCGCAATGTGAGCGCTGATCGTGCTGTCGAGCACGTCTTTGCGGAAGTCAGCGATGGTTTCACCGATGTTATCGGCGGCAAGCAACGTGTTACGCATGTGATAAATCACTTTACGCTGCTCGTTGTTGACGTCATCGAACTCCAGCAATTGCTTACGGATATCGAAGTTGCGCCCTTCAACCTTGCGCTGAGCCTTCTCGATAGCGTTGGTCACCATACGGTGCTCAATCGCTTCGCCAGACTGCATGCCCAACGCCTTCATGAAGTTCTTCACCCGGTCAGAGGCGAAAATACGCATCAGGCTGTCTTCCAGCGACAGGTAGAAACGGCTGGAACCCGCGTCACCCTGGCGACCGGCACGACCACGCAACTGGTTGTCGATACGACGCGATTCGTGACGCTCGGAAGCGATCACATGCAGGCCGCCCGACTCCAGCACTTGCTGGTGACGCTTCTGCCAATCGGCCTTGATTTGTGCGATTTGCTCAGGCGTCGGGTTCTCAAGGGACGCCACTTCCACTTCCCAGTTACCGCCCAGCAGGATGTCAGTACCACGACCGGCCATGTTGGTGGCGATGGTCAGCGCACCCGGACGACCGGCCTGTGCAATGATTTCAGCTTCTTTTTCGTGAAACTTGGCGTTCAGAACCTTGTGCTCGATGCCTTCCTTGTTAAGCAGGTTGGACATGTGCTCGGAGGTTTCGATGGTCGCCGTACCGACCAGTACCGGACGGCCCTTGGCCATGCAGTCTTTGATGTCAGCCACAATCGCCGCGTACTTCTCGTCAGCGGTCAGGAACACCAGATCGTTGTAGTCTTTACGCGCCAGCGGCTTGTTCGGCGGAATTACCATCACCGACAGACCGTAGATCTGGTGGAACTCGAACGCTTCGGTGTCCGCCGTACCGGTCATGCCGGACAGCTTGTTGTACAGGCGGAAGTAGTTCTGGAAAGTGGTCGACGCCAGGGTCTGGCTTTCTGCCTGAATGTTCAGGCCTTCTTTCGCTTCGATGGCCTGGTGCAGGCCTTCGGACAGGCGACGACCCGGCATGGTACGCCCGGTGTGCTCGTCAACCAGCAGTACCTGGCCGTCTTCAACGATGTATTCAACGTTGCGATGGAACAGCTTGTGAGCACGCAGCGCTGCGTACACGTGGGTCAACAAACCCAGGTTGTGCGCCGAGTACAGGCTTTCGCCTTCTGCGAGCAAACCGATCTGGGTGAGCATTTCTTCAACGAACTGGTGACCGGCTTCGTTCAGTTCGACCTGACGGGTCTTCTCGTCGATGGAGTAATGACCGGCTTTGGTCACTTCGCCTTCCACTTCTTCGATGTGCTGTTCGAGACGCGGGATCAGCTTGTTGATTTCGGTGTACAGCTTGGAGCTGTCTTCGGCCTGACCCGAGATGATCAGCGGCGTACGAGCTTCGTCGATGAGGATCGAGTCGACTTCGTCGATTACGGCGAAGTTAAGCTCACGCTGGAATTTTTCTTCCATGCTGAAAGCCATGTTGTCGCGCAGGTAATCGAAGCCGAATTCGTTGTTGGTGCCGTAGGTGATATCGGCAGCGTAAGCTTCGCGTTTTTCCTGTGGCGGCTGAAACGGCGTGACAACACCGACAGTCAGACCGAGGAATTCGTAGAGCGGACGCATCCAGTTGGCATCTCGGCGGGCGAGGTAGTCGTTCACCGTCACCACGTGTACGCCCTTGCCGGACAACGCGTTGAGGTAAACGCCCAAGGTCGCGACCAAGGTCTTACCTTCACCGGTACGCATTTCTGCGATCATGCCTTCGTGCAAGGTCATGCCACCGATCAACTGCACGTCAAAGTGGCGCATGCCCATGACGCGTTTGCCCGCTTCGCGGCACACCGCAAAGGCTTCTGGCAGGAGTTGATCGAGGGTCTCACCTTTGGCTATGCGGGCCTTGAACTCTTCGGTCTTGGCGCGCAATTGCTCATCAGTCAGAGCAACCATTTGCTCTTCGAAGGCATTAACGACCTGTACCGTCTTGAGCATGCGTTTAACTTCGCGCTCGTTCTTGCTTCCAAAAAGTTTCTTTAACAAAGGCGCAAACATATCGGCAGGATCTTCCACACATAGGGATGGAGGGCGGCCCCGAGAGTCGCCCGAGCAGCCCTGATGGCCGCATGCGAACGAGCATTCTACCCGGAAACGGCGGTGAGGAAAGTGGCGTTATTCCACGATACTGGTACAGCGTTGTGACGGGGCTTCACTAAAATAAGGGCTTTTTGCTGAACTTCAACCCATAAGGCGAATAAGTTACCCATTGATTTTGCAGCGAAAGCCGTTTACGGCAGGATCAAACACAGCCACAGGGGTGGATTCTGCTAAGATTGCGCCTCAGTTTTCCCAGGTGTTAGAACATGGCATTTCGCCCACATCCAGCTCGGGCACCCTCCGTCCTGCTGCGCGAGGCCAAGCCGCTAAAAGCCATTTTTGGCCACGCACGGCGCCTGGCGCACCTGCAACGCCTGCTTGAGAGCCAGCTTCAACCGGCAGCGCGTGAGCATTGCCACGTAGCCTCATGGCGTGAAGGCAGCCTGTTGTTAATCGTGACCGATGGGCATTGGGCGACCCGCCTGCGCTATCAACAAAAACGCTTGCAGCGTCAATTACAAGCGTTTGATGAATTCGCCAGTCTGACCCGGATTTTATTCAAGGTGCAGCCGCCCACCGTGCTGGCCAAAGTGGCAGGCCACACGCTGGATTTGTCAGAGGGCGCCGCACAAACCATTCAGGCAACGGCCGAAGGCATTACCGACCCCGCACTGCGCGCAGCCCTTGAACGCCTGGCCAGTCACGCGAAGCCTAAACCCGAACCTACATAGTCACTGCCGCAAGCTGCAAACCTCTCTTGAGGTGCGCGCTTTAAAAGCGAGCAGCCTGCGACAGCCATTACCCGCCCGTTTATTTACGTTTGCTGGTGCCCAGTAACGAACCCAACAAGCCGCGGACCAATTGGCGTCCCATCTGGTTTACGGCCTGGCGCGCCATTGATTGCAGCGCCTTGCCGGTCGAGGTACCCAAAAACTCGCCCGCCTGATCCAGAAACCCCGGCTCTTTTGGCGCGACTGGCGCTTGCCCCTCAGGCACGCCACCTTTACGCGCCATAAGCACTTCATAAGCAGACTCACGGTCAATGGGTTTGTCGTAACGGCCCTGCAACGGGGAACGGGCGATTAATGCGCCACGCTCGGCGTCCGTCAACGGCCCGATTCGCGATTGAGGCGGCGCGATCAGCACGCGCTGCACCATCGCCGGCGTACCTTTGTCTTCCAGCATGCCGACCAACGCTTCACCGGTGCCCAACTCCGTGAGCACCGCCAAGGCATCGAAAGCTGGATTGGGGCGAAAGCCTTCGGCCACAGCCCTGAGCGACTTTTGCTCTTTAGCCGTAAACGCCCGCAAGCCGTGCTGAATACGCAACCCCAGTTGAGCCAGCACCGTGTCGGGCAAGTCCGCAGGCGATTGTGTGACGAAGTACACGCCGACACCTTTGGAGCGAATCAGCCTGACTACTTGCTCCAGTCGGTCCTGAAGCGCCTTGGGCGTGCCCGCGAATAATAAATGCGCCTCATCAAAAAACAGGGCCAGCAGCGGCTTTTCAGCATCGCCACGCTCCGGCAACTGCTCAAACAACTCGGCCAACAGCCACAGCAAGAAGGTGGCATACACCTTGGGCGCTTCATGCACCAAGCGACTGGCATCGAGCAGGTGAATACGCCCGCGGCCATCACTGCTCGGTTGCAAGATATCTTCCAGCTGCAACGCCGGCTCGCCAAACAACGCTTCTGCGCCTTGCTGCTCCAGCGTTGCCAGCCTGCGCAACAGCGCCTGGCTGGAGCCTGTGGTCATCAAGGCCGCGTCATCCCCCAATACCTCAGGGTGTTCACGCAGGTGGTTAAGCAGCGCCTTGAGGTCTTTAAGATCCAACAGCAACAGCCCCTCACGGTCCGCCACCTTGAACGCCGCATACAGCGCTGACTGCTGACTGTCTGTCAGCTCCAACAAGCTACCCAACAATAACGGCCCCATTTCACTCAAGGTGGTGCGCAATGGATGGCCTGTTTTGCCCTGGATATCCCACAACGTCACTGGATAAGCCTGAGGCTGATAATTGAGCCACGGCATGCCCGCGATCCGTTCAGCGATTTTGCCTTGCGGGTTACCGGCCGCCCCCAGGCCGCACAGATCACCCTTGATATCGGCCGCGAACACCGCCACGCCAGCATCACTGAATTGCTCTGCCAGGCGTTGCAGGGTCACGGTTTTACCTGTCCCCGTCGCCCCCGCGACCAGGCCATGACGATTGGCCAGGCGCAAAGACTGAGCGATAGGCTGACCCGCAAGGTCGGCGCCGAGAAGTAGAGCTGAGGAGTCAGGCATTTTCCCACCTTTGATTAATCTTTCGCGATGACACGTCGATACAGAGTTAATGCTAGACCAGAAAAATCCGAATTTAATTTCGGAAAGAGCGCAAACAAATATAGAAATTGCTCCGGTTCTGTCAGCGATTTCTATGTTGCACGCATTTCAAGTTGGTAGGCATCGAACTTTTAGACCTTAGCGGACCCTTCAAGCCATGAATAAAAACCTGCGTTTCAGCCATAAAATCCTGCTTGCCGCGTCCCTGATCGTAATAGCCGCTTTCTCGCTATTTACGCTCTACAACGATTATTTGCAGCGCAACGCCATCCGCAGCAATCTGGAAAACTACCTGCACGAAATGGGTAACGTCACCGCCAACAACATTCAAACGTGGTTGGGCGGGCGCATCGTGCTGAGTGAAAACCTGGCCGAATCGATCGCCATTAACCCGCAAGCGGACAACGTCAGCAGCCTGCTGGAGCAAAAAGCCCTCAGCAACACGTTTATGTTGGTGTACTACGGTGATAGCCAAGGCGGCTTTACCATCCGTCCGGACAGCAAAATGCCAGACGGCTATGACCCGCGCACCCGCCCTTGGTACAAAAACGCACTGAACAGTAACGGGGCCAGCCTGACCGAACCGTATATCGATGCGGCCACCGGGCAGATGGTTATCTCGATTGGCACGGCGGTTAAAAAAGCTGGCCAGACCCTCGGGGCGATAGGGGCCGACCTGACCCTCAAGACCATCACTGACACGATCAACGCCTTGAATTTTGATGGCATGGGCTATGCCTTTCTGATCAGTTCGGACGGCAAGATCCTGGTTCACCCCGACAGCAACCTGGTGACAAAAAACCTCAACGATATCTACCCTCAAGGCACACCACCGATCAGCACCGAGATCAGCGAAGTCCAGGTCGACGGTAAAACCCGGATCGTGACCTTTGCCCCGGTCAAAGGCCTGGGGTCGGTCAACTGGTACGTGGGCCTGTCGATTGATAAAGAGCAGGCTTTCGCCATGCTCAGCACGTTCCGCACGTCCGCCATCATCGCGACCCTGATTGCCGTGGTCTCGATCATTGCCCTGCTCGGTTTGCTGATTCGTTTGTTGATGCAGCCCCTGCATGTGATGACACGTGCCATGCAAAACATTGCCGAAGGCGAAGGCGACCTCACCCGCCGCCTGAACGTTGAGTCCAAAGACGAGTTCGGCACATTGGGCAGTGCGTTCAATCGATTCGTTGAGCGCATCCACACCTCCATGACCGAAGTGGCCTCTGCCACTGAACATGTCAACGAAGTCGCTTTGCGCGTGGTCAGTGCGTCCAATTCCTCAATGCTCAATTCTGACGAGCAAGCCAGCCGCACCAACAGCGTGGCCGCCGCCATCAACGAACTGGGCGCCGCGGCACAAGAAATTGCACGCAACGCCGCCCAAGCCTCGCATCAAGCCAGTGACGCACGTGGCCTGGCTGAAGAAGGCCAGCAGGTGGTTGAACGCAGCATCGGTTCAATGCAACAACTGTCGCAAATGCTCAGCACCTCCAGTGGTCACATTGAGTCGCTAAACGACAAAACCGTGAACATCGGGCAGATCCTGGAAGTGATCACCAGTATTTCGCAGCAGACCAACCTGCTGGCTCTGAATGCGGCGATTGAAGCGGCACGTGCCGGGGAAGCCGGGCGCGGGTTTGCCGTGGTAGCTGATGAGGTCCGCAACCTGGCTCACCGCACCCAAGAGTCCGCGCAACAAGTGCAGAAAATGATCGAAGAGTTGCAAGTCAGCGCCCGCGATTCGGTAAGCACCATGGAAGAGAGCCAGCGGCACAGCAAGGACAGCGTGCAGATCGCCAACAGCGCGGGTGAGCGGCTGGTCAGTGTGACCGAACGCATTGGTGAAATTGATGGCATGAACCAATCGGTGGCCACGGCGACGGAGGAGCAGACCTCGGTCGTGGAGTCGATCAACATGGACATCACCGAGATCAACACCCTCAACCAGGAAGGCGTCGAAAACCTGCAAGCCACGTTGCGCGCCTGCTCAGACCTTGAGCAACAGGCCGCGCGCCTGAAACATCTGGTCGGCAGTTTCCGCATTTAAACAGGACGTGAATCTGTGGCCGCCCGTGGCGGCTACAGATCAGGGTTTACTTCAGCGTCTTGCTGCAACTCATCCCAAAGCCTCGCGGCGTCAGGAAAATCCGTACCGTCTTCGGGACTGAGCGCGTCCGGGTCGTAACGACTCAGGCACCCTTCACCCAAAGTGGCAGGCGCACAGGATGTGGCCTTGTCGAGCGGATCGGTCATGGCACCTCTCCTGGCTTACGGGCGCTTCGCGCCGGATCGTAGCCTCGCGGCTCGGCAGCGTCTACGCCGGGTTTTGTTCCCCTTTCCCGTAGCAACTGCCGAAAACTGCGGCGGGTTGCGCAACAGCCTAGAACACCACGGTTTTGTTGCCGTGCACCAGCACGCGGTCCTCAAGGTGATAGCGCAAGCCACGGGCCAGCACCATCTTCTCGACATCACGACCGAAACGCACCATGTCTTCAATGCTGTCACTGTGGCTGACACGCACCACGTCCTGTTCGATGATCGGACCGGCGTCCAGCTCTTCAGTCACGTAGTGGCACGTTGCGCCAATCAGTTTCACGCCGCGCAGCGAAGCCTGGTGGTACGGCTTGGCACCCACGAATGAAGGCAGGAAGCTGTGGTGAATGTTGATCACCTGGCCGGCATATTCGGTGCACAAGTCTGGCGGCAGGATTTGCATATAGCGCGCCAGTACCACGACTTCAGCATCATGCTGTTTAACCAGACGCGAAACCTCGGCAAACGCCGGCTCTTTATCCTTGGGGTTAACCGGTACATGGTAGTAAGGAATACCGTGCCACTCGACCATGCTGCGCAAGTCATCGTGGTTGGATATGACGCACGAGATTTCACAATCCAGTTCGTCGCTGTGCCAGCGGTGCAGCAAATCCGCCAGGCAGTGAGATTCGCGACTGGCCATCAGTACAACGCGTTTCTTTTGCGCCGTGTCTGTAATGCGCCACACCATCGAAAACTCTTCGGCGATTGGCGCAAATGCCTCACGAAAGGCCTCTATTCCAAACGGTAGCGAATCGGCACGAATTTCGTGACGCATGAAGAACCAACCGCTTTGATCGTCCGAGTGGTGGCTCGCTTCAGTGATCCAGCCATTATGTGACGCCAAAAAATTGCTGACCTTGGCGACAATGCCGACACCGTCGGGGCACGCAATCACCAATCGAAAAGTGCGCATGTAGGGCAAACTCCAAAAAAACTTTACTAAGGCCGCCATTCTAGCGAGTGCGCGGCAAAACTACAGTATTCCTTGGTGGTAATTACCTGTGCCATTCAGTCGCGCAGCGTACAGCCCGCGTCAGCAGCACCGCGGGCTGCGTCACATTTAATGCACACGGGCGAGCCGAGATGAACGGTTTATATTAGTCCCTTGGAACGTCGTGTATTTAATAAGGGATTATTGGAAGCTGCGAAGTTAATGAATAAAAATTTTAATTATTCTGCGCAGACAGGTTTACTTGCACAAAGTGTCTGACTATTATTGCCGCACTGTGTCCCTGTTAACCCTTTTCAACATAAGGTTATCCTCATGTCCCTGATCAACGAATACCGCGCCACTGAAGAAGCCATCAAAGAGCTGCAAGCTCGCCTGAAGAACCTGTCCGAAGACGACAAACTTCAAACCGAGCTGGAATTTGAAGGCAAACTGCGCACGCTGATGGGCGAGTATCAAAAATCGCTCCGCGATATTATCGCGCTGCTGGACCCAGAGTCCAAAGTAAGCAAAGCACCACGCGGTGTTGTGAAAACTACCGGCACCAAGCGTGCCCGTAAGGTTAAACAATACAAAAACCCGCACAACGGCGAAGTGATTGAAACCAAAGGTGGCAATCACAAAACGCTGAAAGAGTGGAAAGCCAAGTGGGGCGGTGACGTGGTTGAAGGCTGGGCAACGCTGCTCGACTAAGTAACACTGCACGCGCAGCCTGTTTGCGCTGCTAATAAAAACGCCAGCTCGCTGGCGTTTTTTTATGGGCGTTACGTAAGGCTCAATGATCTTCTTGAGCCTGCAACATCACGCGCCGGCTCAACGCTTGCGCGTAACGCTGCCACTGCTCTAACACCTGAAGCTGATCAGGCGTGGCGCTGCGTGCCAGCTCCTCGGCGGCCTGCCTAAAGCCTTCCAGGGTCAGCGGTGCGCCCATCTTCGGGTCGGATAATCGCTGTTGACAGAATTCACGCCAGCGTACCTGTTCTAGCTCATTGAGGGTATGTGCAAAGTTTCGTGCCCGGTAACGGAACAATAACTCGGGCAAGCGCTCGTCATCAAAAGGCCACGTATCTTTGGCTAATGCTTCAGGGTCACTGAGCCTTACTTGCTCACACAGTCGACGGTCACGGTCACCGATAAAACCATCGTATAACTGCTGCTCGGGATCCGCGCTCGGAACAAAGTCTTCGTGGGCATAAACAGCCGCTAGTTTTTCCTGCCAAACTTCCTGGTGCTCGATAAGAGTTTGCGCACGGGCCTGATATTCATCCATGTCCAGTTGCAGACGCTCTTGATCCTGCGCACGCACTACATTTAACGGCGCCACCACAGGACACCGATTAACGTGTATCAGCTTGAGCGGCACGGGTAATTGTCCATCGGCCAAGTCTTCACGTCGCGTGTAGAGCATTTGGCGCAAGGTGGCTGCATCCAACTCCAATAACGGCCGGGGATCAAAGTGCAGGTCACACACAATCAATGCATTGCGATTCTTTGGATGCCATGCCAGCGGTAACACCACCCCCACATAATGGCGAGCTGCCGAGAATCGACCGGAAATATGCACCATCGGCTGTAAAAGTCGAACCTGATCCAACACCCGTTGCTTAGTCCGCAACTGGAATAACCAGTCATATAACTTGCGCTGTTTTTCACGAATCAATCGCGCCAGTGCAATCGTGGCCCGTACATCAGACAGCGCATCATGGGCCTGGCCGTGGTCAATCCCGTTAGCGGCCGTCAATCGCTCCAGCTTGAGCGTCACACGCCCCTGCTCCTGCGGCCAGACGATCCCCTCAGGGCGCAAGGCATAGGCGGTGCGCACCACATCAATCAAGTCCCAACGACTGTTACCGCCCTGCCACTCACGTGCGTAGGGATCAAAGAAGTTTCGGTAAAGACTGTAGCGGGTCACTTCGTCGTCAAAGCGCAGCGAGTTGTAGCCCGCACCGCAGGTGCCCGGCAACGCCAGTTGGGCGTGCGTGCGCGTCATGAATTCGGCTTCGACCAAGCCCCGATCTTCCAGGCGACTGGGGGTAATACCGGTGATCAAACAGGCCATTGGGTGCGGCAGGATATCGTCGCTGGGCTGGCAATACAGATTGAGCGGCTGGTCAATCTCATTGAGTTCCAGGTCGGTGCGAATACCGGCAACTTGCACCGCCCTGTCACAGCGCGGATTGATGCCAGTGGTTTCGTAGTCGTACCAAAAAATAGTGGTCACGGGGTGTTCCTGAACAGTAGACCCCGTAAGTCTAGGCGCTCAAGCGTGAGCAAGACCAGCCCCCGCGCCCTGACATCAAGCAGAAGCCGGCAAGGGATAAAAACTGAAGTACTGACGCAAGGTTGTGATCAGCGCGCTGTACTCGGCAGGTGGCTGATACAGGATAAAGCCCGAATCATAGTGATGCGGCGTCACATCTTCATGGCACCACAGGCAGCGGGCGGCCAGGTCGATGACCTGCACATGCCCCTCAACGCCTGGCAGCTTGAGGCGCAACTCAAAATTGGCACCGATCAGCAACGGCAGTTGACTGATCAACATCAGCCCCTCATCCGAGACGCAACCGAGGAACCCGATAGGCTTGTCCGTGAACCGATTAAAGACTTTCAAGAAATACGGCAGTTGATGACGCTCGATACGGCGATCAGTAAACATGCGAAATATCACTTTGAAAGGCCATTGAGCATGGCCGCGCTAGTGCTTTGAGTGCCCGCGCACCACGGCGCACAGGCATGGTGTACACGCGAAGTGCTTACCCGGACCGGGCAGCAAGGCAGTGCAGGCGCGCACACAATGCGGCCTGTCACCCTGTCATATTAGTAAAAGCCAGGCAAATGGCCAGCTTCTATTTCATCCATCATCAGATCTGTGCGGGAAGCGCTTGTGTGGTGCCGCCACCCGGAATGAACTTAAGAATACGCAGCGTCTCAATGCGCGCCTTGGCGCGGTAGGCATATTCGCTCTGCGGGAATTCATTGATGATCCACTGATAAGTCTGGGCAGCGTCCAGGTAAAACTTCGTACGCTCCAGGCACAGCCCGCGCAACATCGCTGTTTGCGGCCAGATATACGGACGACTGCGGCTGTCGCGATCAACCTCCGACAGTTCGAGCATGACGGTTTCGCAATGCCCGCGATCGTAAGCGCGGTAGGCATTGTTCAAATGGTGATTCATCGACCAGCGGGTACAACCGGTCACCGTGGTGGCCAACAGTAAAACGAGCAAAATGCGCATGGGTATCTCCTGTTCTCGGCAGTGTATCGACCCCGCGAGCAAATTCTTCAGGCCAATGACCGTATGCACCACAACTTAAGTCGAAAGTAGTGCAGAGGAACAATGACTACAGCCAAAGACCATAGTAGCCTTTGGCAGCGCTTGAACTCAGGAGTCTTTGCATGTCCGTTCGTCGAACCAAAATCGTTGCCACCCTTGGCCCTGCCAGTAACTCACCGGAAATGCTGGAACAGCTGATCCTTGCTGGCCTGGACGTTGCCCGTCTGAACTTCTCCCACGGCACCCCCGATGAGCACAAAGCTCGCGCCAAGCTGGTGCGTGACATCGCCGCCAAGCATGGCCGCTTCGTTGCCCTGCTGGGTGACCTGCAAGGCCCGAAAATTCGTATCGCCAAATTCGCCAACAAACGCATCGAGTTGAAAATCGGTGATCGTTTTACCTTCTCCACCAGCCACCCGCTGACCGAAGGCAACCAGGAAATCGTCGGCATCGATTACCCGGACCTGGTTAAAGACTGCGGCGTAAACGACGAGTTGCTGCTCGATGACGGCCGCGTCGTGATGCGTGTTGACACCGCCACGGATGACGCACTGCATTGCACCGTGCTGATCGGTGGCCCGCTGTCGGACCACAAAGGCATCAACCGTCGTGGCGGCGGCTTGACTGCACCGGCCCTGACCGAAAAAGACAAGGCTGACATCAAGCTCGCTGCCGAGATGCAGGTCGACTATCTGGCCGTTTCGTTCCCGCGTGACGCAGCCGACATGGAATACGCCCGCAAACTGCGTGACGAAGCTGGCGGCACGGCGTGGCTGGTGGCCAAGATCGAACGCGCTGAAGCCGTGGCTGATGACGAAACCCTCGATGGCCTGATCAAGGCCAGCGACGCTGTGATGGTTGCCCGTGGCGACCTGGGCGTCGAGATCGGCGACGCTGAGCTGGTGGGCATCCAGAAAAAAATCATTCTGCATGCACGCCGCCACAACAAAGCGGTGATCGTCGCGACCCAGATGATGGAGTCGATGATTCAGAACCCGATGCCAACCCGCGCCGAAGTGTCCGACGTGGCTAACGCCGTGCTCGACTACACCGACGCCGTGATGCTGTCGGCTGAAAGTGCGGCGGGCGCCTACCCGCTCGAAGCCGTGCAGGCAATGGCACGGATTTGCGTCGGCGCCGAAAAGCACCCGACCAGCAAAACGTCCAGCCACCGCATCGGTAAAACCTTCGAAAGCTGCGACCAGAGCATTGCGCTGGCAGCCATGTACACCGCCAACCACTTCCCGGGCGTCAAAGCGATCATCGCGCTGACCGAAAGTGGTTACACACCGTTGATCATGTCGCGCATCCGCTCCTCGGTGCCGATCTACGCGTTCTCCCCGCACCGCGAAACCCAGGCCCGTGCCGCCATGTTCCGTGGCGTTTACACCGTGCCGTTCGACCCGGCTTCGTTGCCGCCAGAACAGGTCAGCCAGGCTGCCATTGACGAGCTGCTCAAGCGCGGCGTTGTCGAGAAAGGCGACTGGGTCATCCTGACCAAGGGCGACAGCTACCACACCATCGGTGGCACCAACGGCATGAAGATCCTGCATGTCGGCGACAAAATGGTTTAAGCCTGACAAGGCGATAACCCAAAGCCCCGCCTGAGTGATCAGGCGGGGCTTTTTCGTAAGCATTGTTAAGAGTCGGCGCCGCCATCGCCTCGGACGAACTCAGCGCTGAATAAACAGCCAGCTTTCTTTCGCGATCACGCGCTGTAACTGCTCGCGCCCTGGGGCTTTCATCAGGCGCTTAGTGTCTTGCACCGCCGCTGGCGCCAACGCTGCCAATCGATGTCACCGCGCCGTCGCGCTCTACAACGATGGCTTGAGTCATGCGTGCTCCCGAAGAATCAGAACCTGCGCTCAACTGCGGGTTAGAAAAACATCCGCCATCAGTTGGTTGCGCGACAGCCCCGCCAGAAACAAGCGCTTGGCAAACGCTTGAACCGTGTCGGGGTGGCCACAGACTAAAGCGCGCGTTTGCCGGGAAACAAGACGCATCTGGACGAGATAGTCAGCCAGTTCATCGCCCAACACGTATTCCACACACAGTGCTGGATACGTGCGCGCCAGCCCGTCCAGCTCCTGCTTGAGGTAATGCCCGGCGGTGTCTGTGGCCACATGCACCAGGCGGATCGGCCCGTGATGCTCCTGACGCAAGGCTTCGCGCAGCACACCGTAAAGCGGCCCCAGCCCCGTGCCTGCGGCCAAGAGCCACAACGGCAGCTCCTGCCAGTCAGGGTCGTAATGCAACGCGCCACCGCGCAGCTCGCCCAAGCGCAACACGTCGCCGACCGCAAGCTGACGCGCCGCATTGACGAACGCTCCGCGAGCGCTGCAATCGACATGCACCACCAACAAAGGGTCCTCACCCGGCAGACTGGCCAACGAATACGGGCGCGCCACCCCACTGCGGGTCCACAGCACCAGATGCTGCCCCGCGCGGTAACGCAGTGGGCGCCGCGGTAAAAGGCCAAGCCGCAGCACCGACGGGCTTAACCAGTCCAATGCCGCCACCTCGGCAGGCTCGCCATCGCGCACCGGGTCAAATGCCTCGACCTGCATGTCTTCGACCACTTGGCACTGACACGCCAGGCGCCAGCCTTGCTCACGCTGCGCACGGGTCAAGGCATCCGGCTGCAAGTCCAGCGGCTCACCCCGCACACAGCGCACCAGGCACGCATGACAACTGCCCGCGCGGCAACTGTAAGGCACGGGCACGCCCGCCTGATTCAGGCTGTCGAGCAAATTGCTGCCGGTGGCAACTGACCAGTGCTGGTCAGCGACGTGTAACTCGGGCACTTCAGGCTCCTGTGGGGCTTAGACGTCTGATTGCAGGCGATCATAAGGTGGCGCACGCGATTTAGCTGAATGATTTCGCTGGCTGATTCTACGACGCCTTCGCCGTGGGACACAGCCTTGGACAGCGACGACGCGCACCCCCTACTTTCGTTTTAACCGCAACGGATGTATCACAAGGTTGGCCGGGTTATACTGCCGCGCCTTTTTTGTACCGGTCATGCGTGTCCGGTATATCCCTGCAAAGATGTTTACGACAGACCGAAACACCCAGGTCGCAAACACCTTAATTGAATGTTCCCGTCTTATAGAGGAGCGCGACCCATGACCGTGATCAAGCAAGACGACCTGATTCAGAGCGTTGCTGACGCCCTGCAATTCATTTCCTACTACCACCCGGTGGACTTCATCCAGGCCATGCACGAGGCTTACCTGCGCGAAGAGTCGCCAGCGGCCCGTGACTCGATGGCACAAATCCTGATCAACTCGCGCATGTGTGCTACTGGCCACCGCCCGATCTGTCAGGACACCGGTATCGTCACCGTGTTCGTGCGTGTGGGCATGGATGTGCGCTGGACCGGCGCCACCATGGGCCTGGACGACATGATCAACGAAGGCGTGCGTCGCGCTTACAACCTGCCAGAAAACGTCCTGCGCGCCTCCATCCTGGCCGACCCGGCCGGTGCCCGTCGCAACACCAAGGACAACACCCCAGCGGTCATCCACTACTCCATTGTTCCGGGCAACACCGTGGAAGTGGATGTAGCGGCCAAAGGCGGCGGTTCCGAGAACAAGTCGAAAATGGCCATGCTCAACCCGTCCGACTCGATCGTTGACTGGGTACTCAAAACCGTTCCGACCATGGGCGCGGGCTGGTGCCCACCGGGCATGCTCGGCATCGGTATCGGCGGCACGGCTGAAAAAGCCGCTGTGATGGCCAAAGAAGTGCTGATGGAGTCCATCGACATTCACGAGTTGATCAAGCGCGGCCCGTCCAATCGTATCGAAGAGATGCGCCTGGAGCTGTTCGAAAAGGTCAACCAGCTGGGCATCGGCGCCCAGGGCCTTGGCGGTCTGACCACCGTGCTCGACGTCAAAATCATGGACTATCCGACCCACGCAGCGTCGCTGCCGGTGTGCATGATCCCGAACTGCGCGGCCACCCGTCACGCCCACTTCGTACTGGACGGCTCCGGCCCGGCATCGCTCGAAGCGCCGCCGCTGGACGCCTACCCGCAAATCGTCTGGGAAGCAGGCCCATCGGCCCGCCGCGTCAACCTCGACACCCTGACGCCTGAAGACGTACAAAGCTGGAAGCCGGGCGAAACCGTGTTGTTGAACGGCAAAATGCTCACCGGTCGTGATGCGGCGCATAAGCGCATGGTCGAGATGCTGAACAAGGGTGAAACCTTGCCGGTCGACCTCAAAGGCCGCTTCATCTATTACGTGGGCCCGGTTGACCCGGTTGGCGACGAAGTAGTGGGGCCAGCAGGTCCGACCACAGCGACGCGGATGGACAAATTCACCCGTCAAATCCTTGACCAAACCGGCTTGCTGGGCATGATCGGTAAATCCGAGCGCGGCCCGACCGCAATCGAAGCGATCAAGGACCACAAAGCGGTGTACCTGATGGCGGTGGGTGGCGCGGCCTATCTGGTGGCCCAAGCCATCAAAAAGTCGCGCGTGGTGGCCTTTGCCGAGTTGGGCATGGAAGCGATCTACGAGTTCGATGTGAAAGACATGCCGGTGACCGTGGCAGTCGACAGCAAAGGCGAGTCGGTTCACATCACCGGCCCGGCGATCTGGCAGAAGAAAATCAGCGAGAGCCTGGCTGTTGAAGTGCAGTAAGCACTGATCAGCCAGACACAAAAACGGCCGGGTTAAACCGGCCGTTTTTTTATGGGCGCTGTTTTAAACAGCCCCTGGCATCAAAACGCGTTACGAAAAATCTCTTCAATCTGCGCCTGATCCGCTTTACGCGGGTTAGTGAACCCGCACGCATCTTTCAAGGCATTGGTGGCCAGCAGCGGTATGTCATCCAGCTTGGCACCCAAGTCCCGCAGGCCCGCCGGGATCTCTACATCCTTGGCCAAGGTGCGAATTGCCGCAATGGCCGCCTGCGCGCCCTCTTCCGGGCTTAAACCGCGTACATCCGCACCCAATGCATGGGCCACGTCGGTCAGGCGCGATGCACACACACTGGCATTGAACGCTTGTACATGGGGCAACAACACGGCATTGCACACCCCGTGCGGCAGATCGTAGAAGCCACCCAGTTGGTGCGCCATCGCATGCACAAAACCCAGCGACGCATTGTTGAACGCCATGCCGGCTAGAAACTGCGCGTAAGCCATGTTCTCGCGGGCAGTCAGATTCGTGCCGTCTTTCACCGCATCGCGCAGGTTATGGCTGATCAGCTCCATCGCCTTGATTGCGCACGCATCGGTAATCGGATTGGCGGCAATCGACACATACGCTTCGACGGCGTGCGTCAGCGCATCCATACCCGTAGCCGCGGTCAGCCCCTTGGGCATGGCCACCATCAACTCCGGGTCATTGACTGACAGCAACGGTGTCACGTTGCGATCAACGATGGCCATTTTTACGTGGCGCTCTTCGTCGGTAATGATGCAAAACCGTGTCATCTCGCTGGCCGTGCCCGCGGTGGTGTTGATAGCCACCAGCGGCAGTTGCGGTTTGGCCGAGCGGTCTACGCCTTCGTAATCACGAATATGCCCGCCATTGGTCGCGCACAGCGCAATGCCCTTGGCGCAGTCATGGGGCGAACCGCCGCCCAGCGACAGCACAAAATCACACTGATGCTGCTTGAGCACTGCCAAACCCGCTTCAACGTTGGCAATACTCGGGTTGGGCTTGGCACCGTCAAAAATCACGGCATTGATGTCTTGCAACGCAAGTTTTTCGGCAATTTTAGCGGCCACCCCCGCCTTGGCCAGACCTGCGTCGGTCACGATCAACGCGTTACGAAACCCATAATTGCGAATCGCAGTCATGGCTTCATCCAGACAACCGTTGCCCATGATGTTCACGGCAGGAATAAAAAAGGTACTGGTCATGGCGAGTCCTCTGTGCGGGCGCACCCGCGACGCTGATGAAGTCAATGAGCATAGCTTCACCCCATCAGTTAATAAGGATGTTGATCTGGCTCAACACAGCGGCGTGATAAAGTCCTGCACCGCCCACGCCTTGAGACGATATTTGCGATGACCCCCTTCCAGGAATTTGATGCCGAACTAGAAGACTGGAACGCCTTACGCACCAGCACCCCGTGCAGCGGCTTGCTGCTGGGCAATGGCGCAAGCATGGCTGTGTGGCATGACTTTTATTACGACTCGCTGTTTGAAAAAACCCGCAGTGTGGCCGAAAAACCCCTCAGCCAGACCGAACTCAGCGTGTTTGAAGCCTTGGGCACACGTAACTTTGAACACGTGCTCAGCGCGCTTAAAACCGCGAGCAAGGTCAACAAAGCCCTGGCAATCAACTCGGCATCACCGCGCAAACGCTATTACGCAATCAAGGAAGCGCTGATCAACAGCACCCAGGACGTGCACATCCCGTGGCGCCTGATGCAGCCGCACACCTTGGCGTGCTGGCAAGAAGCGTTGGCGCAATACGCCACCGTGTATTGCGCCAATTACGACCTGCTCACGCCCTGGGCCTTGATGCAGGCCCCCAAGCGCTTCAATGACCTGTTCAATACCCCTGGCGCCACGTTTGAGCTGGGCGACAGCCTGAGCAAAGGCAAAACCACGCGCGTGCTGTACCTGCACGGCGCGCTGCACCTGGTGAAAAACCAGGAAGGCAAAGCGCGCAAATGCACGGGTAACGAGTCGACCTTGCTCAGCAACTTTGCGATCAACCACTCAATCAGCGCGCTGGACGATGTGCCATTGTTTGTCAGCGAAAGCACCAGCGACGACAAGCGTAAATCCATCCGCCATTGCGATTACCTGTCGTTTTGTCATGAGCAACTGATGACTCATAAAGACACGTTGTGCATCTTCGGCCACAGCTTGGGCGAGCAAGATCAGCACCTGATCGACGCCCTGCGTGTGGCGCCTCTGAAAACCCTGTGCATCTCGATCTACCCGCGCAGCGAAGCCTTTATCCGCTTCCAGAAAAACCACTACACGCAGCTATTTGCAGAGAAAAAGGTGGCATTGCGCTTCTATAACTCCAAAACACACCCTCTTGGTTCAACCCGGCACAGAGTGCCGGTCGAGGAGTAAACCGCCTCTCGCGCTATTGCTCGGTGCTGTGCACCACCACCAGCAATTGCGCTTGTACCTCACCGACCGAGCGCAGGCGGTGAGGTTTCTGCGCATTGAAATGCAACGCATCGCCACGCTGCAAGATCACCCGCTCATTCATGAAATCGACTTCGACCGCGCCCTCGTGCACGAACAGAAACTCTTCCCCCATGTGCTCTTTGAAGCTGGGGTCGGCGAACTCGGCGGGTGGGTACATCATGAACGGCAGCAAATGACGTTCACTGACCTGATGCGCCAACACGGCATACCCCGGCGAATTTTCATTGCTCGACAGCAGTCGGTGCTGATCGCTGCGCACCAGGCTGTAGCCATCAAGCCCGGCATTCTCCTGGGCGAATAACTCCTCAACATTGACGTTGAGTGCCTTGGCCAGTTTCAACGCAGCGGCAATCGACGGGGTGTTCAAACCGCGCTCGACTTTCGATAAATAACTCTTGGTCATACCGGATTTTTCAGCCAGCGTCTCAAGGGTCACGCCAAGTTTTTTTCTGAGTAATTTCAAACGGATAGACATGTAGAGCGATTAATCCATCAAAGGAGTAGCGAGTTTTACTTGCCAATGACACTTTGTGTCATATAGCCTTTTAAGTGTCATAGCGCACTGCCCCCCATCACCTTTCACGCCATAGGGGCAGGCCCATCCGGCAATCACCGAGGACACCGACATGGCCAAGACATTAGCACTTCCCAAAGAACAACTGGTCAAGCAAGCGCTGGCGCAGATGCAACATACGCTGGCGGATAATACGTGGACTGACCGGCAAAAGCTGGCGCTCACCTGCCGCATCCTGTTCGAAAATGGCCACGACTCAGGTCTGGCCGGTCAAATTACTGCCCGCGGGCCACAACCCGGCACCTACTACACCCAACAATTGGGCCTGGGGTTTGATGAAATTACTGCGGGCAACCTGCTGCTGGTCAACGAAGACCTGGAGGTGCTCCAAGGTCACGGCATGCCCAACCCGGCCAATCGTTTCCACAGCTGGGTGTACCGCGCCCGTCCCGACGTGAACTGCATCATTCACACCCACCCCACGCATGTGGCCGCCCTGTCGATGCTCGAAGTGCCGCTTGAGGTGTCGCACATGGACCTGTGCCCGCTGTATGAAGACTGCGCTTTTCTGGAGGGCTGGCCGGGCGTGCCGGTGGGGAACGAAGAAGGCGAACTGATCGCCGGTGCGCTGGGCGATAAACGCGCGATTTTGCTCTCGCACCACGGCCAATTGTCGACCGGCGCCAGCATTGAAGAAGCCTGCGTGATTGCCCAACTGATCGAACGCGCCGCCAAACTGCAATTGCTGGCAATGGCGGCGGGCACCATCAAGCCGATTACACCGGCACTCGGTCGCGAAGCCCATGACTGGATCAGCCGTCCAAAACGCCACGCCGCTGCCTTCAATTACTATGCTCGGCAAAACCTGCGTCGTCATGCCGACTGCCTGAACTGATCCGCCTCCCCTACCTGACAGGACACTGACCATGACGACTCCAACCCTCCACGGCATCATCGGCTACACCATCACCCCGTTCACGGCAGACGGCGACACCCTCGACCTGCCCGCCCTTGGCCGCTCCATTGACCGACTGATTGACAGCGGGGTACACGCCATCGCGCCGCTGGGCAGCACCGGCGAAGGCGCCTACCTGAGTGACGCCGAATGGGATGACGTCAGCGCGTTCAGCATTGCCCACGTTGCCAAACGCGTACCGACCATTGTCAGCGTCTCCGACCTGACCACCGCCAAGGCCGTACGCCGTGCCCGTTTCGCCGAACAGCACGGCGCCGACGTGGTCATGGTGTTGCCCGCCTCTTACTGGAAACTCAGCGAGGCAGAAATCCTCGCCCACTACCAGGCCATCGGCGACAGCATCAGTTCCCCGATCATGCTGTACAACAACCCGGCCACCAGCGGTACTGACATGTCCGTGGAGTTGATCCTGCGGATTTTCAATGCCGTCGAAAACGTCACCATGGTCAAGGAGAGTACGGGCGACATTCAGCGTATGCACCGTCTGCAACAACTGGGTGAGGGCCAGGTGCCGTTCTACAACGGCTGCAACCCGTTGGCCCTGGAAGCGTTCGCGGCAGGCGCCAAAGGGTGGTGCACCGCAGCGCCCAACTTGATCCCGGCGCTGAACCTGGCGCTGTATCAAGCGGTGCAGGCCAACGACTTGAACAGCGCACGGGCGCTGTTTTACCGCCAACTGCCGCTGCTCGAATTCATCCTCAAAGGCGGCCTGCCCGCCACCATCAAAGCCGGTTTGCGCCTGACCGGCCTGGAAGCGGGCAACCCGCGCCTGCCCGTATTCGCGCTGGGTGAAGCGGGGGTTAAACACTTGGAAGGCTTACTCACCCAACTGAAATAAACCTCTAGAGACCGAAGGCTGTGTTCGATTGCCAAGCGATCGGACACAGCCTCGCGCTACTCGTCAGTTGCGACAACTCTGGCAACAGAGCCTCTACAGGCCTTTACGGCTGCTCTTTAATCAGCGTCGTCGGCCCATTGCTTTTAACGCTGGCAATGCCCTTCTCACGTGCCGCCTCGGTGCTGTATTGCTCGCTGGTGCCAATAATCTGGTGATTGGCCGCCTTGAGGTTGAAGTACGGCTTACCGTCCTTGGCCACTTTTCTCTCATAGCGCTCATCCAGTGGGCTATTGACCTGTACCGAAGCAATTCCGTTTTTGGCCGCCTCACGCGTGGCGTACTGCTCGCTCACCAAAATCGGCTCGTTATTCGCCGCTTTCAAAACAAACCGGAACTGCCCATTACTGGTTTTGCCCAACTCGTACCCACCCGACATGACGTTTCTCCTGAATGCTGACGGTTTTTTGCATGCCTGAGTAAAGCCTGCGCCCAGCTTTTATCCATTTATCTGCATGAAATGACGAAAGATCAATTTCCATGCAGACAAATAGCAATAATTCTCGATACCATTCGCAACTTATTTTGCATCGCTGAGCCCCCAAGGATTTTCATGCCAGGCTTAAAACCCGACCCCGCGTTGGCCGAATCCTTCCGCGAGTTCTATACGCAGATTCTGCATTTCCTGCGCAAACGCACCGACAACGCCAGCGATGCAGCTGACATGACGCAAGACGTTTTCACCCAATGGTTGGGCTATCAAGACCGGGCCAAGGTCGAGCAACCACGGGCTTTTTTGTTCCAGATGGCGCGCAATCTGCTGCGCGATCACTGGCGTCGTCAGCAGGTGCGCCACTCGGCTCACGCCGAGCCGCCTGAGCACGACGCCGAGCCTTTAAGCGATGAGAGGGATGACCCGATGCTGGCTGCACAGCGCCTGCAACGCCTGGAACAGCTTAAGGCCGTGCTTGCAGAACTCTCGCCCAGACGCCGCGAAGCCCTTATGCTGCACCGCTTTGAAGGTTTGAGTCAGGCACAGATCGCGCAACGCATGGGAATTTCGGTAAGCATGGTGGAAAAGCACATCGCCTTTGCCTTGTTGCACTGCAAGCAACATTTACATCGGGACAGCGGCAAGGAGCAGCCAAAATGACCTCTTTTCACGCCAGCGCCGAAGACAGCATTGACGCTGAGGCCGCCCGTTGGTTTGCGCGCAACCGCAATCAGCCCGATCGTCAAAGCCGCGCTCAATTCAGTGCCTGGTACGCCACCCCCGCGCATGCCAAAGCCTATGCTGCATTTGAATCGCTGTGGGGTGACTTGGGCGAACTCAGGCAACTGAATAAACCGCGTGTACTCCCCGTAAAGCCACCGGTCAAGCGCCGCTCAGTGCTGGCATTAGCCACTGCGGCAGCCGTGTTGTGCGCCGTGTTTGCATTAAACCTCGGCACCCCCGTTGCACTGCACCAGCAACACATTGCCACACAGGCCAAGGGCGCCAGAACCCTCACACTTCCTGATGGCAGCACTTTGTACGTCAACGCCAACACACAATTGCGCATCAACTTCAGCGCGCATCAACGCGACATTTTTCTGGATCACGGCCAGCTCTATATCGAGGTGGCAGCCAATAAAGACCAACCCTTGGTGGTGCACGCAGGCGATGCGCGGATACGCGTGGTCGGCACCGGCTTTGATGTGCGCCGCAGCCCGCGGCAATTAGTGGTCAGCGTCGCCCACGGCCAGGTGGCATTTTTGCCCGACGCCAAACACTCGGCCTTGCTGAGCGCTGACCAGCGTGCCAGTTACGACTACGCCCGACACGTGCTGAGCGAGCAAACCCTCGCCTCAAGCGAGGTTGCCGACTGGCGCGGCGGCCACCTGACCTTTCGCAAACGCGAACTGGCCAGCCTGATCGACGAACTGGACCTCTACCGCCCCGGCGTCATTGAACTGGCCAGCGGCCCACTCGCCCGTTACAAGGTGTCCGGCAACCTCGACGTCAACGATCCGCTGGCATTGGTCAAAGCCCTGCCTGCCTTGATACCGGTGAAAACCGTGCGCCTGGACAACGGAAAAATACGCATCGAACCCCGCTAAAAAAACATATGCGAATATTTTTCATTCGCGTATGAGGTTTTCTCATCGTGCTGCGTCTTCCTTGGGTCTGCGTTGCTAACGCATGTCTTTTTGGCCTTTGTTGCCGCACTGGGGGGTTTCATGTTTCGCGCACCACATTTCGTCTCACATTTGTGCACTCGCCCGACTTTGCTCGCCGCATGCATGGCTTTTAGCCTGCACGCGCAGGCCGAGTCGATCCAACTGCAATTGCCCGCTCAGTCGCTGGCCAGTTCGTTGAGTGCAGTGGCCCAGCAAGCCAAGATCCAGTTGCTGTTTGACGAAGAGCTGTTGCGCAACATCAAAGCCCCGGCGCTCAGTGGTGCTTACAGCGCACAAGACGCCATCAATCAATTGTTGCGCGGCACCGATTTCAGCCTGATCCAGGTCGACCGCACCTTTGTCGTACGCCCTAAAGAGGAAGGCACCACCACCAGCAACAGCCTGCAACTGGGTGCGCTGAGCGTGATTGGCACCGGCAATGAAATTGACTCCAGCAACGTCGGAAAGTCGACCCTGACCCAAGCTGAAATCAATCGCTATCAGGCCAACAATATTCCCAGCCTGCTGGCGACCTTGCCCGGTATCAACCTCGGCGGCTCGCTCAAGCCCGGCGGTCAGACCATCAACATCTGGGGCATGGGTGAAGCCGAAGACGTACAAATGACCGTGGATGGCGCGACCAAAAGCGGCTTCGAACGCTACATGCAAGGCACCATCTTTATCGAGCCTGAACTGATCAAGGGGCTGGTCGTCGAAAAAGGCCCGCACGATATGCGCACCGGCAACGGTGGTTTTGCCGGTTCCGTGCACATGGAAACCAAAGATGCACCGGACCTGCTCGAAGAGGGCAAAGACACCGGCGCCATGCTCAAATACGGCTACAGCAGCAACGACCACCAACAGGTTTACAGTGGCGCCGTGTATGGCCGCACCGATGATGGCCGCGCGGATGCGCTGGTGTATTACACCAAGCGTGATGGCGATGACATGAAGCTGGCCGGCCACATGCCAGACCCCAAGCACGCCTACCCGGTCAACCCCAAGCGCTTGCCCAACACCGCACAAGACCTGGACGCGCAATTGCTCAAAGTGAACCTGCATTTCAATGAGGAACACAGCCTCGGGATGTCGTATTCACGCGCCAACAATTACCTGTGGGTGCCCTTCTCGGCCATCAGCTACCCGGCGCCACCGAGCCAGGCCAACATCGACAAATATGGGTACGACGTTGCCTCAAAACGTTACTTGTCCAACCGTTCGACCATCGACACCACCTGGTCGGCCAAATACAAGTACCAGCCTATCGAAAACCCGCTGGTCAATCTTGAGGTCAAGTACTCGCACTCAAACACAGAGCAGACGGACACGCGCGGCTCTCAAGCCTATTTCCAGCCCGCCACCGGCGGTCGCAAGATGGACACCGGCTACACCGACGACATGCTTCAGATCGAAAACATCAGCCTGTTTGCCAGCGGCCCGCTGGATCACGCCGTGACCACTGGCATGCAAATTCGCAAGCACCAGCGTGATGTCGACATGTGGATGCCGGGTAAAACCTATGAGGTAGAGAAATACAACTACGGCCACTATCAGCCCAGCTTCATGCCCAAGGGCAAGGTCGATACCAATAGCTTCTATCTGCAAGACGCGATCACGTACGGTGATTTCACCCTGACACCGTCCGTGCGCTACGACCATGTGCGCAACCGCGGCGAGCAAAACGACGCACCGTTCTATAACCACGCGGAACTGGGTCACGACTACAGCGACAAAACCTACACTGGCTGGTCGCCTCGCCTGTCGGGCTTCTGGAAAATAAACCCGAACACCGCCTTGTTTGTCGACTACAGCAAAACCTGGCGCGCACCGGTAATCGATGAACAATACGAGCTTCAAGGACTGGGTAGCCGCACCGCGACCAGCCTCAATTTGAAACCCGAAGTCATCACGGGCTGGCGTGCAGGCAACATCACCAACTTTGATCACATCTTTGGCGACAACGACCACGCACTGATCCGCACCACCCTGTTTCGCAACACCGTCGACAATGAAATTTTCAAAGCCACCGGCGTAGGGTGCGCAGCCCAAACGGCCGCCGGCAGCATGTCCAAAGACTGTGGGCCGGGCAATATACCCAACTACCGCAACATTGGCAGTGTGACCATCAAGGGCTTTGAAATTGAAAGCTTCTACGAGTCCACTTACGTCTTTGGCTCGCTGTCTTACGCATGGATGACCGGTAAGCACGAAGGCGCCTACACCAACCCGTGGGGACCGAACGTCTGGGCGCGGGACATTCCCGCCCCGAAATGGGTCGCCATACTCGGCACCAAAATACCGGCATGGGATGCGCGCATCGGCTGGAAAGGCGAGTTCGTGCGCAAGACCGACCGTTTGCCAAGCGACAAGTACTACGGCACCGCGATCAGTGCCTTGGGCGATCGCTACTACGACCAATACGCCAACGACGGCTATAACGTGCAGGGCCTGTTCGCCAACTGGAAACCACAGCAGCCGTACCTTAAAGGCACTGAGGTCAACTTCACCGTGGACAACCTGTTCAACAAGAGTTACCAGCCGATGCTCAGTGGCGATAACGCCTACAGTCAGGGGCGTAACGCCAAGATCAGCGTAACGCGGTTCTTCTAACCCCACCCTGTAAGAGGAACTGGCGCAGGCTGCGGGTTTGCACCGCCAGGTCAGCGGGTGTTACGCGTTACCACCCTCAGCCCCGGCGCCTGATCTGAGCGCCGGCTCAAATAGCGGGTGCAACTCACGCGCAAGAACGAGGCGAAGTTGACCACTTCGCCGCGGTAATCCATCACTTCCTCGTAGAGCTTGGCCACCAATTGATTGGTGGTCATGCCATCCGCTTGTGCGATCTCACTGAGGATGTCCCAAAACTGGTTTTCCAGTCGCAACGTGGTGACCACGCCGCAAATACGCAGAGAGCGCGAGCGTGATTCGTACAGAATCGGGTCGGCTTTAACGTACAGCTCACACATGGTCACACCCTCGCCTTACAAGGAAATGGAAGTCCCCAACAGACCCAGAAAAGCGCTCAGCCAGGCCGGATGCGCTGGCCACGCGGGGGCTGTCACCAGGTTGCCCTGCACATGGACCTGGTTCACGTCGATATCAATATAAGTACCGCCCGCCAAACGCACTTCCGGGGCACATGCGGGGTATGCACTGCACTCACGGCCTGCCAGGATGCCGGCCGCGGCCAGCAATTGCGCACCGTGACAGACCGCGGCAATCGGTTTGCCCGCCTTGTCGAAGTCACGTACCCACTCCAGAACCTTTTCGTTCAAACGCAGGTATTCCGGCGCACGACCACCGGGCACTAACAGCGCGTCGTAATCGCGGGCGTTGACTGCGTCGAAATCGAAGTTCAGGGCAAACAGATGGCCCGGTTTTTCGCTGTAGGTCTGATCGCCTTCAAAGTCATGAATCGCGGTACGCACTGTCTGCCCCGATTTTTTACCCGGACAAACCGCATGCACCTGATGGCCGATCATCAATAGCGCCTGAAACGGCACCATCACTTCGTAATCTTCGACGTAATCGCCCACCAGCATCAAAATCTTTTTCGCCGCCATGCTGCGTACTCCTGTGAGTTAAGGCTTGGAGTGCATACCCAACAGACGCCGGTAGGCGCTGTGCTGGGGACTCGTTAACACCTGCAAGAGTAGACGCACAGTACCTACGCGGGTAATAACCGGGTACTACACCGATTTACTTCAGCAACCCGTCCGCTTGCAGCAGGGTTTCCAGGCAATGCTCCTGAATGCTGTAGAACGCCTTCAATTCCTGGATTTTCACCCGCAACTGCGCGTTATCAACCGGTTCGGCGCGCTTGACCGCAAGGATCATTTTGTTTTTGTTGGTGTGCTCCAGCGAGATGAACTCGAACACTTTGGTTTCATAACCACAGGCTTCAAGGAACAGCGCACGCAGGCTGTCGGTGACCATTTCGGCCTGTTGACCCAAATGCAGGCCGTATTGCAGCATCGGCTTGAGCAGCGCCGGGCTCTGGATTTGCAGGCGGATCTGCTTATGGCAGCACGGCGAGCACATGATGATCGCGGCGCCCGAGCGGATGCCCATGTGAATCGCGTAGTCAGTGGCAATGTCACAGGCATGCAAGGCGATCATCACGTCAATCGGAGTGGGCGCAAAACTGCGCACGTCACCGTGCTGAAAGCTCAGGCCCGGATGCTCCAGACGCTGCGCTGCGTTATTGCACAACGTGACCATGTCTTCACGCAGCTCAACGCCGGTGACCACGCCTTCGGCTTGCAGGCTGTGACGCAAGTAATCGTGAATGGCAAACGTCAGATAGCCCTTGCCCGAGCCGAAGTCAGCCACTTTGATGGGCTGGTCTAGCGCAAGCGGCGAACTGCTCAGCGCGTGTGAGAACACTTCGATGAACTTGTTGATCTGCTTCCACTTGCGCGACATCGCCGGGATCAGTTCCTGCTGCTTGTTGGTCACCCCAAGGTCGGCAAGAAAGGGGCGGGTCAAATCCAGAAAACGGTTCTTCTCGCGATTGTGTTCAGCCGAAGGCAGTTCACGGGCCTGCTGACTTTTACCCTTGAACAGCGAGCTTTTGCCCTTTTTGCTGTACTCCAGTTGCACTTCGTCAGTGAGGGTCAATAGATGCGCATTTTTGAACGCTTCAGGCAGCACCCCGGCAATGGTCGTCACGGCCTCATCAAGGGGGAAGTTCTTGGTGATATCGCGGGTCTTATAGCGATAGACAAACGACAGGCAAGGCTGATCCTTGACCGTAACCTGCTTGATGATGACCCGCTGCAACTCGGCGTCCGGGCCGACGTACTTGGCCAGCACCAGCTTGATGAAGGAGTTTTGAGCCAGGCCGGTTTCCAGCAGGTTCAAAAATTGCGCACGATGATCCGGCACAGACGGGGCGGTGGTAGCAGTCACTGACATTGAAAAAGGTGCCTCGGGGGATGCAGGAGGGGAAATCAGAAAACAATGGCGGGTATTTTAGGCGGGTTGGCGGCACAGGGCACGGGGTAATTTTGCAGCGCAGTCTTCGTGGGGTTCTGACGAGCACCCTTCCTGCAATTGCAAAGACTCAGTGGCGTAACCAACCACATGAAATTGACATGGATAAAACCCTGAAAATGCCACCGGCCGGCATGCATAAACGGTCATTCGAACAGCCTAAATGTGGTGCTTTAACGCGTTATTACGTCGACAAACAAGTCAATCATGAAAACAATTATATATAACCGTCACTGGTGCCTGTGCAACATCCATATTCATCCCCTGCATCATAGGTGTTGCCACCAATAATAATACTGATACCTACATTGCCTACATTATGAGGGGGAGGCGGTGGTGACGGAATCACAGGCCTGGACGGAGTATATGTACCGCCGATAAAACCACCACCTATTCCGTTGCCAAGATCGGGGGCAACAGTTGAAAAAGGCTGCAACTCTCCCGTCGCCGATATCCAATGACAGGACAACATCCTATTGGCATACCCCAGCCTCAGCGTATTACGATCAACAATCTTCATATCCGGTGCGCACATATAATCGAGGTAGTTATCGGAAGGGTTATTGCCAAAGAAACCTCCAGCCGATTTCATAATTCGACCAAATGTTTCAGAGCTAATAATCGACAGAAAACTCGCCACTGCAGAAGCCACGACGGCCCCCGCGACAAGACCAGAAGAAGCTCCCACCAAAATAGCGAAAGTACCAATAATCCCTGCCACATTCCCTACCAGACTCAATACATCCCCAGGTCTTATTTCTCGACCCTCTCTGACATCCACTCCCACCTTCAAAAAAGTGATCGTGCCTGCGATGATATTGCCAGGCATACTTATTATTGGCACATAAGGGCCAGCCAATTTTGTCACTGAAGTAATACTGGCAATAACAGCCCCGGTCTGTGCCGTCTGACTCACCAACTCCATTCCTTGGCTATTCATTATAAACTGATCCGAGATGGCCATTGCACCCGAACCGACGGTAGCACCGTCATTAATCACACCTATAATTATTTCTGTTTTTCCTGCCATCTGCTATTCCTCAATTATTGTTTTAAACGCCAGAGTCATCCTGACCTGATCGCACTTGGCCGAAGGTGATCGGGCTGCATGGGGTATTCGTCCATCGAACACAACCACTCTCTTTGATTTAGGAAGAACCGCCTTAATAATATTTGCTTTAGTTTCATCGTAAAAAACCAGCTCACCTCCCCACGAGGTCGGCCAATATTCATTGCAAAACACAATAATGGTTAAACCCGGATGAACTTTATTATCTCGATGAATAATTGTGTCTTGACCAAACGTCTGTCCATTTGCATAAACACCAAGCAAAGTCACTTTAAATGTATGCAAGGCTAAAAAGCGTTCCCACACCCCCGTCAAAAAACCCCAAGCCTGATTGCCCCTCAATTCATCAAGGCTTGACTGGCCAAGCGGGCGACCCTTGCCGGCTATAAATACATGCCAGCAGGGTCTGACAAAGGGTAAAGCCTCATAATTTGGCCAGTTATACCGCCACACCTCTCCCTTGAGCTGAATATTGATTTCACTCTCTTCAGCTTCTGTCAAAAAATCATCAATCACATAAATTGATTCGTCAACTTTCTCT
The DNA here is from genome assembly GCF_001043055.1 of Pseudomonas weihenstephanensis. Classification (GTDB taxonomy): domain Bacteria; phylum Pseudomonadota; class Gammaproteobacteria; order Pseudomonadales; family Pseudomonadaceae; genus Aquipseudomonas; species Aquipseudomonas weihenstephanensis. The sequence continues at coordinate 560,943 of NZ_JYLF01000002.1, read as the reverse complement.
ATCCTCACTGAATACCTTCCTCTGGCAATATCGATTAAAAACACCGTACCTAATGATATAAAATACAAAATAACCTACGGCCAAATAGAAACAGGCAATCATAAGATAACTCCTGAAATTATTATCCTTCGCCCACTGCGCTATCTGCTGACGGCTCATCATCAGTCGAAACTCATCATCGTAGACTGCCCAAACAAATTCATTATCACTATTAGCGTCTACAGCCACCCACAACTTTCCATGCTTGCGAACATTCAATGAATTTGACTCATAACTGGGGAACTCAATACTGTATTTATAATCACCCTCGCCCCGCTCCACATTAAAATACAAATACACTGATGATTTTGATCTACTCAAAGGCTGAGTCACATACGCGCTGCGCAGCACTACTTCTTTCGGCACCGGCGGCACCTCTACACGCGCCTCCCACATCATCAAGCCTAGCCCAAACATAAGCAGACAATAAAAGACCATCACCACTAAATCCATCCGAGTCGCCACATAACCAGGCGGTATATAAAAAGGTGACTTCTTCATTCCTGCCTCTTGCGCGATTGACTTAAAACTAAACCCTCAATATTGATACAGCAACCCTACATCCGTAGGGGTTTCGTTAATTTTCGGGCGTTGTCACCCAAACGACTAACCACCACCATTAGCGCCATACGGTTTCCCACACCATGCTTTGACAACAATGACGACACATGATCCCGAACCGTAAAATCACTAATTAGCAACTGTTGTGCTATCGCCTTATTTGTGCGCCCACCCATAAGCAAATCAAGCACCTCTTTCTCCCTAGATGTAAGCTTCATTCCCGCCCCCCATATTTTATCAACCTCAGAGCACATCAAAAAAACACCCGGACACAATACAACCTAGCCATCATTCAAAAAAATGACAACACAGTTTTCCACAACAAAGAGAACTATAAATAGCGGAAACTTATATTGCAGATTCGCAAGAACTTACTTACGCAGACACAAGAATAAAACCACAAAGAGGACATTACAAAAGTCTGATACTTCTTAGCGAAGTATCAGAAACATCAGGATCACAAAGAAAACGATTACAACATCACCAACCGATTCGGCAATTGATTACGCGGTTGGGTTTTGGGGATGTGTTGCGCCAGCAATTGCGCGCTGGCCTCAATGCAGGCAATAAAACCTTCGGCGGTATGACCCAGACCCACCCGACGCGTGAAATCACTGACGATGCTGCCCCAGTCGCTGTTATCCAGATGGCGAGAAATGCCTTCATCCACCAGAATTTCAACGTAACGCTCGGCTTCGCTGACAAAGATCAGTACACCGGTACGGCCTTGCGTGTGGTGCAGCTTTTGCTCCAGAAACTGGCGCCGCGCCAGGTTGCTGGCCCGCCAATGCCGCACACGGGGCGGGATCAAGCGGGTGGTAATCGCCGGGATGCGAAAGATCAGGCTGAGGAAGACAAAGCTGGCCCATTGCAGCAGGAGCAGCGAATAGATCTGAATGCCGCCGATAAAAAAGTGCGCCAATGCGGGCACCAGCAAGGCGATCAAGCTGGCCCAGAGCAACGGGATGTAACTGTAGTCGTCCGCGCGCGGGGCTAACACAGTGACAATTTCGGCGTCTGTGTGTTGCTCGGCGCGGGTGACCGCTTCTTCGACCTGCCGTTGTTGCGCTTGTGTGAGTAAAGCCATGAGTGTTTATGCTCGCCTGAAAATTGAATTACCAGCCGCCCGAGGCACCGCCGCCGCCAAAGCTGCCACCGCCGCCACTAAAGCCGCCGCCTCCTGAGCCACCACCAAAACCGCCCCCGCCAAAACCGCCGGAGCGTGAACCGCCCCCGCCGCCCGAGTTGCAGATGCCGTAGAACTGGCACGCGGCAACCACTATGACAAACAGGACGAATAACAGCAGTACGACAAAGGGATGTTCGGCCAGCAAGTCATTGCCATCGCCCTGCCCGCTGGCGTAAGCCGGTTCGGCCAATGGATCGCCACCCAACACCTGAAGGATCGCTGCAACACCGTCGCTGATGCCCTGGCTGAAGTGGCCCGCTTTAAAGGCAGGCGTGATGACTTGATTGAGGATTACCGACGATTGCGCGTCTGTGAGGCGGTCTTCCAGCCCATAACCGACCTCGATGCGCAATTTGCGGTCGTCACGGGCAATGATCAGCAAGGCACCGTTGTTTTTGTCCTTTTGACCGATGCCCCAGGTGCGCCCCAATTGGTAGCCGAAGTCTTCAATGGGGGTGCCTTGCAAATCAGGCACGGTCACTACCACCACCTGCTCGCCGGTGGCTTTTTCGTGGGCTTCTAGCGATTGCGTCAATTGCTGACGTGTGGCGGGATCGAGCATTTGCCCGTCGTCCACTACCCGTCCGCTGAGTGCGGGAAATGTCAGCGCCTGGGCCGTGGCTATAAATAGCCACAGCAGCAGGCCTGACCCCAGTCTTGATATACGCATCTGCACCACGCTGATTGGAAGGGGGAAGGCGTACCCGTAGCAGTTGCCGAGGAACGCAGCCTTCGTTCCTCGGCAGCTGCTACGGGACTCGCGTATTGACCAGGCGACTTAAAACTTCACTTCAGGCGCTTTGTCGGCGTCCGGCGTGGTGGCTTCGAAGGTTGGGCGGACCGGCAAGTCGCTGTACATCACGGCATGCCACAGACGGCCCGGGAAGGTGCGGATTTCAGTGTTGTAGCGCTCTACCGCAAGAATAAAGTCGCGACGGGCCACGCTGATGCGGTTTTCCGTGCCTTCAAGTTGCGATTGCAACGAGAGGAAGTTCTGGTTGGATTTGAGGTCCGGGTAACGTTCCGACACCACCATCAAACGGCTCAAGGCACCTGTCAGTTGGTTTTGCGCGTCCTGGAACTGCTTGAGTTTTTCCGGGTTGTTCAGGGTGCTGGCATCCACCTGAATAGACGTGGCCTTGGCCCGCGCCTCAATCACAGCCGTGAGCGTTGCCTGCTCCTGTTTGGCCGCGCCCTTGACCGTTTCGACCAGATTGGGGATCAAGTCAGAACGACGCTGGTACTGATTCTGCACTTGTGACCAGGCCGCTTTCACCTGCTCATCCAGAGTGGGTATGGTGTTGATGCCGCACCCCGCCAATACGCTGCTCAGCGCCAGCAGTGCGATGACTTTCCAGCCCAAGGCTCTAACGCTTTGTATTCCCATGCTCGTGACGCTCCGAAATGATTGCATTGCGTTCATAGACACCACCCTCGCGCTAAAAACTCCCACTGCACCCTGAATATCTCTTGGCAACACTGGATTGCGGGGGACGAATCAGCTAAAAGACTGCGCAAGATGTAGGAGTATTCCCCTATAAAGATAGGGTAAATTTCTACCATAAATAGACTAAATACCCCTTCCAAAACAATATCGTTCCCAAGCCACCGGTTTACGTGGCGTGAGTGAACGGCGCGCAGAAGAATTTCATGACCAAAATGTGTTTGCTGGCGATCGCGATTAGCCTGACCAGCCACGCCGTCTGGGCCCAAACGCCTGCGGCTCCGTTGCCTCCTAAAGAGGTGTTTGTCGCCGACCTGCTCAAACAAATGACCCTCGATGAAAAAATCGGGCAGTTGCGCCTGATCAGCATTGCAACCGACATGCCCCGCGAATTGATTCGCAAGGAAATCGCCGCAGGCCGCATCGGCGGCACGTTTAATTCGGTGACGCGTCCCGAAAACCGTCCGATGCAAGACGCCGCCATGCGCAGCCGTTTGAAAATCCCCATGTTCTTTGCCTATGACGTGATTCACGGGCATCGCACCATTTTCCCGATCAGTCTGGCACTGGCCTCCAGCTGGGATATGGACGCCATCGCCCTGAGTGGTCGGATTTCGGCCAAGGAAGCCAGCGCCGATAGCCTCGACCTGACGTTTTCGCCGATGGTCGATATCGCTCGCGATCCTCGCTGGGGTCGGACCTCGGAAGGTTTTGGCGAAGACACCTATCTGGTTTCGCGCATTGCCAAGGTCATGGTGCAGGCCTATCAAGGCGTGTCTCCCGCCCTGCCCGGCAACATCATGGCCAGCGTCAAACACTTCGCCCTTTATGGCGCCGTGGAAGGTGGACGGGATTACAACATCGTCGACATGAGTCCTACCCGCATGTTTCAGGATTACCTACCGCCCTACCACGCCGCTATTGAGGCTGGGGCTGGAAGCGTAATGGTGGCGCTGAACTCGATCAACGGGGTACCGGCCACCTCCAACATGTGGCTTATGCAGGATTTATTGCGTAAGGAATGGGGCTTCAAAGGGGTGGCTGTCAGTGATCATGGCGCGATTCTTGAGCTGATCAAGCACGGGGTGGCCAAAGACGAGCGAGAAGCTGCCACGCTGGCGATCAAAGCGGGTGTCGACATGAGCATGAATGACCTGGTGTATGGCAAAGAACTGCCAGGCTTGGTCAAGTCCGGAAAAGTAGCGCAGAGCGATCTGGATAACGCTGTACGCGAGGTGCTTGGCGCCAAATATGACATGGGACTGTTTAATAACCCCTACCTGCGCATAGGTAAGGCTGAAGACGACCCGGCCGATGTCAACGCTGAAAGCCGTCTGCACCGGGCCGAAGCCCGTGACGTAGCGCGAAAAAGTCAGGTGCTGCTCAAGAATGAGTCCCATACCCTGCCCTTGAACAAACAGGCGCGCATCGCGCTGATCGGGCCGCTGGCCGATTCGAAAATCGACATGCTCGGCAGTTGGTCGGGCGCCGGTGTACCCGCGCAATCAGTGACTGTACGTGAAGGGTTGCGCAATGCCATGGGTAAACAGGCCACGCTGACCTACGCCCGGGGCGCCAATGTGACGGATGATCAGACGGTGGTCGACTACCTCAATCATTCCAACCCCAATATGCTCGATGTGACCAATGACCCGCGCCCGGCGCAAGTCATGCTCGATGAAGCCGTCAAAGCGGCGCAACAGGCCGATATCGTGGTCGCCGTGGTGGGCGAAGCTCGCGGCATGTCCCATGAAGCCGCCAGCCGCACTGACCTCGACTTGCCAGCCCCGCAGCGTGCCTTGATCAGCGCCCTGAAAGCGACTGGCAAGCCGCTGGTACTGGTGCTGATGAATGGCCGGCCGCTGTCCATTGATCAACAGATACAACAGGCCGACGCGGTGCTGGAAACCTGGTACAGCGGCACTGAAGGCGGCAATGCCATCGCCGACGTGCTGTTTGGCGACTACAACCCGTCGGGCAAACTGCCGATCACATTCCCGCGCTCGGTAGGTCAAATTCCGAGCTACTACAGCCACCTGCGCATTGGTCGCCCCTTCACCCCAGGCAAACCTGGCAACTACACCTCGCAGTACTTTGACGAACCCAACACCCCGCTTTACCCGTTCGGTTATGGCCTGAGCTACACCGACTTCAGCCTGTCAGATGTGCGCCTCTCCAGCGAGACCCTCAAGCCGGGTGCAGCCCTGACGGCCAGCGTGACGGTTAAAAACACCGGCCAGCGTGCAGGTGAGACCGTGGTGCAGCTTTATATACAAGACGTTAGTGCGTCGATGAGCCGCCCCGTCAAAGAGCTGAAAAACTTCCACAAGCTGATGCTTAAGCCCGGCGAAGAGAAAGTTGTGCAGTTCAGCATCGACGAAGACGCCCTGAAGTTTTACAACGCACAGTTGAAATACGCAGCCGAACCCGGTGAGTTCAACGTGCAACTAGGGCTTGATTCACAAAACGTCCAGCAAAAGAGCTTCCAATTGCTCTAATTTCGCGTAACAGCCGGGAAGGCTTTGAACGGTCTTCCCGGCACTTCTTGATGCCAATCTGCGCTTGACCTTTTCTATCTTTGCACCTGCCCCAAAATGCGTTCGGACAGCGCTGTTTTTTGTGGTAGGGTTCGCGCCCTCAAAATTCAGACCGCCGATACGATCCCGCACAAACCAGTGACAAACGGTGTAATGCCGGTGCCATGCGGCCTACATGGATTTTTAGCGTTTCATACACAATTTACACACAGAGTTATCCACAGGAAGTGCATTGCACGAGTCCCGCAAAACGCATATCTTGTATCAATTCCGCCAAAAGACCCTACATGTAGGGTTTCAGGGCAAAAACCCAACACAACCCAGTCGCGAATTTCAAGCCCTTTTCTCGCGCCTGTAGGGTTGAACCAAACGCAGTTTTCAAAGCCCAAACCGCTCATGCGGATGGCAACCGTTTTTTGGCTGATGCCGGAATGCGGCCCGGGTGTTGCAGTCCATAACTGTCACCCACCAGGAATAAGGTTTGAGGCGGTACGCGCAAACCCAAAACTTCGGCAAGGAAGCGGCCCAATACACCCCTTTCTGTACGTCCCGAGGTTGGTATGCCCGGTTAACCACCGGTTGTAGTGCTTCAGGACGCAACGGTGGGCACCTTTTTGAGGCGCCCAAATAAACATAGAGAACGTGGAGACACCCATGCAAACCGACACAACTCGCGAGAACTCGCAGGGTTCTGATTCAAATCTGGATCTATCTGCGACCGCGCCAGGCCAATTGCGCGTGATCAAACGTAACGGAACCGTGGTTCCTTACACCGATGACAAGATCACCGTCGCCATCACCAAAGCGTTTCTTGCAGTTGAAGGCGGCAATGCCGCCGCTTCGTCGCGCATCCACGACACCGTTGCCCGCTTGACCGAACAAGTCACTGCGACGTTCAAGCGCCGCATGCCATCGGGTGGCACCATCCACATCGAAGAAATCCAGGACCAGGTTGAACTGGCCCTGATGCGCGCCGGCGAGCAGAAAGTAGCCCGTGACTATGTGATCTACCGCGATGCCCGCTCCAAAGAACGTGCCACGCGCGCACCTGCTGCCGACGCTGTTGTCGCTCACCCCTCGATCCGCATCACGCGCGCCGACGGCACCTTTGCACCGCTCGACATGGGCCGCCTGAACACCATCGTCACCGAAGCCTGCGAAGGCCTGGAAGAAGTCGATGGCGACCTGATCCAGCGCGAAACCCTGAAAAACCTGTACGACGGCGTGGCCCTGAGCGACGTCAACACCGCCCTGGTGATGACTGCCCGTACCCTGGTTGAGCGCGAGCCCAATTACTCGTTCGTGACTGCTCGCCTGCTGATGGACACCTTACGTGCCGAAGGCTTGAGCTTCCTGCAAGTGGCCGAAAGCGCCACTCACCACGAAATGGCTGACCTGTACGCCAAGGCCCTGCCTGCCTACATCGCCAAGGGTATTGAGTTCGACCTGCTGAACCCGATTCTGGCGACCTTCGACCTGGAGAAACTGGGCCAGGCGATCAACCACGAGCGCGATCAGCAGTTCACCTACCTGGGCCTGCAAACCCTGTACGACCGTTACTTCATCCACAAGGATGGCGTGCGTTTCGAACTGCCACAAATCTTCTTCATGCGCGTGGCCATGGGCCTTGCGATCGAAGAGAAGCAAAAAGAAGACCGCGCCATCGAGTTCTACAACTTGCTGTCGTCCTTCGACTACATGTCTTCGACGCCGACACTGTTCAACGCCGGTACTCAGCGGCCACAGCTGTCGAGCTGCTACCTGACCACCGTGCCGGATGACCTGTCGGGCATCTACCACGCGATCCACGACAACGCCATGCTGTCCAAATTCGCCGGTGGCCTGGGCAACGACTGGACGCCAGTCCGTGCGCTGGGTTCGTGGATCAAAGGCACCAACGGCAAATCCCAGGGTGTTGTGCCGTTCCTCAAAGTGGTGAACGACACCGCCGTTGCCGTTAACCAGGGTGGCAAGCGTAAAGGCGCCGTGTGCGCTTACCTTGAAACCTGGCACATGGACATCGAAGAGTTCATCGAGCTGCGCAAGAACACCGGTGATGACCGTCGTCGCACCCACGACATGAACACCGCCAACTGGATCCCTGACCTGTTCATGAAGCGCGTCTTCGATGACGGCCCGTGGACCCTGTTCTCGCCCTCCGAAGTACCGGATCTGCACGACCTGACCGGTAAAGCCTTCGAAGAGCGTTACGAGTACTACGAAGCACTGTCTCAGTACCCTGGCAAGATCAAGCTGTTCAAGACCATTCAGGCCAAAGACCTGTGGCGCAAAATGCTGTCCATGCTGTTTGAAACCGGCCACCCGTGGCTGACCTTCAAAGACCCGTGCAACCTGCGCAGCCCGCAGCAGCACGTGGGCGTGGTTCACAGCTCGAACCTGTGCACCGAGATCACCTTGAACACCAACAAGGACGAGATCGCTGTTTGCAACCTGGGGTCGATCAACCTGCCGAACCACATCAAGGACGGCAAGCTGGACACCGCCAAGCTCAAGCGCACCATCGACGTGGCCGTGCGCATGCTCGACAACGTGATCGACATCAACTACTACTCGGTGCCGCAAGCGCGTAACTCGAACTTCAAGCACCGCCCTGTCGGCCTGGGGATCATGGGCTTCCAGGACGCTCTGTACCTGCAACACATTCCGTACGCCTCCCAGGCGGCTGTCGAGTTTGCCGACAAGTCGATGGAAGCCGTCAGCTACTACGCCATTCAGGCGTCGTGCGACCTGGCTGACGAGCGTGGCGCTTACGAGACGTTCCAGGGTTCGCTGTGGTCCAAAGGCATCCTGCCACTGGATTCGCAACAGATCCTGATCGAGCAGCGCGGCCAGAAGTACATTGACGTTGACCTGAACGAATCCCTGGACTGGGCACCGGTTCGCGCCCGTGTACAGAACGGCATTCGTAACTCCAACATCATGGCCATCGCACCGACCGCCACCATCGCCAACATTACCGGCGTGTCGCAGTCGATCGAACCGACCTATCAAAACCTGTATGTGAAATCGAACCTGTCGGGCGAGTTCACCGTGATCAACCCGTACCTGGTTCGCGATCTTAAGGCTCGCGGTCTGTGGGACTCGGTCATGATCAACGACCTGAAGTACTACGACGGTTCGGTGCAGCAGATCGAACGCATCCCGCAAGCGCTCAAAGAGCTGTATGCGACTGCATTTGAAGTGGACACCAAGTGGATCGTCGACGCGGCCAGCCGTCGTCAAAAGTGGATCGACCAGGCTCAGTCGCTGAACCTGTACATCGCAGGCGCTTCGGGCAAAAAACTGGACGTGACCTACCGTATGGCTTGGTACCGTGGCCTGAAAACCACCTACTACCTCCGTGCACTGGCGGCGACCAGCACCGAGAAGTCCACGGTCAACACTGGCAAGCTCAACGCTGTATCGAACGGCAACAACAGCGAAGACGTCGCTGCTGCGCCAGCAGGCCCGGCCCCAGTGCCAAAAGCGTGCGCGATTGACGAGCCGGATTGCGAAGCGTGTCAATAAGCTGAATCGGTAAGCGCCTCGCGGCGCTTACACCAAACCCCCGACAAGCCCTCAGGCTTGTCGGGGGTTTTCTTTTGCCTTAAAAATACCGCGCCTCAGGCGGCCCTAAGCTTGTCACGGCGCAAACCTGCCGAGTCCAGGGCATACGCATCGTTGTAGAACGACGGTGGGTATCCACCACGCTTCCCCCAACGCTCTTCGCGACCGTCGATGACCGCCATCGAGTGAGCATTGCGATTGATGACGCCCAACTGGCCAGAAGCCAGCTCTGCCGCCGAGGTTCTGCGAACGTAATTCTTCAGTCCAAGACGCTGCAAACCTTCATCTGCGTGCTCCCCATCGTTGAGACTCTGGGCCGCCTGCTGGAACGTCATGTTCCGCCGCCCGTCGTTGCCTTCCATTTGTGCACGCTTGGCACTGGCTGCGTACAAGAAATTGGCATCGGTCATCATTTTCGGATCATCACCCTTGAAGCGAGCCTCTCTGGCAGCCACTCTCAACTCATCCTTGGTCAAATGAAGCGAAAACCCATCGCGCATGGTGACGTTAAAGCCATTGGCCGTTTCGCTCACATCTTTGAAAATATCCGTGGGTTTCTGCCCTGCAGCCATCATGGCGGCCTTGATGGCCGAAACCGTAATGCAATTTCCGTCAGGTCCCTGACTGAAGCCGCTCCAGATGTTGGCAGGCTGTTTGCCCGGATCGGAATGATCAGGTTTGTAGTTGAAATATTTAGCACCGTCAGTAATCGGCTTGTTGCTCACCCTGTCGCCCGGACCTATCGGAGACGGGTTAATGCCTGGGCTTGGACCTGGACTTGGACTTGGACTTGGACCCGGACTTGGCGGCGGGACGTCGTCATCCTGCCACATCGACTTAATCAATCTGCGTAGAAACTCAAGAAACTCTACCGAGGCCTCTGCTTCTTTGCGCAACTGATCAAGAATTTCTTTAAATTTTTCATCACCGAGCTTTGTGCGAAGCGCCTCCAGCTTCTCAGTCAGTTCTTTAATCCTATGATCCCGAGTTGGTCTCATAACATCAAACAACTCGTTAAGCAGCTTCTTCACCGTACTGGCATTCACCTCAGACCCTACCGGGTCTGCTCTGGCTGCGGGGCCTACCAGTGAATAAAATGCATCGTTTGCTGCACTCCGCCGGTGTATTCCAGAAACATTCATATCCTGTCCTCCCTAGATTGGCGAGCCATCAGGCTCCACCTAAATCAGTGGCGGGCAGTCTCGCGAGGTTCCTATTACAAGCATGTCAATATTTGAACAGCCGCTGCTGGACAGAATGTGTGTTTGAGACACAAAAAAACCCCTCTTACGAGGGGTTTTCTGTGGAGCGCTAACGCATCAGGTCATCTGAATGATGGTCTGCATGATGGTGCTCTGGGTGGAGATGGTTTTGGCGTTGGCCTGGTAGTTGCTCTGCGCTTTAATCAGGTCAACCAGTTCGTTGGTCAGGTTGACGTTGGAGTCTTCCAGCGAGTTGGACTTGATGGCGCCCAGGCTGCCGATTTGCGGTGCATCGTAACCGGCCTGACCCGAGGCGAAGGTTTCTTTCCAGGCTGTACCGCCGATAGGCTGCAAACCTTGCTCGTTGGTGAAGCTGGCGAGCGAGATCTGGCCAATGGCACGGCTCTGGTTGTTGCTGAAGTTGGCAAACATCACGCCCGAACCGTCGATAGTCAGGTTGGTGATCTGGCCAGTGGCATAACCGTCCTGGGTCGGCGGGTTACGCGAGGTGTCGGTGTTGTACTGGGTGGTTTTGGCCATGTTGATGGCAATACCGCCATCTTTGGAGGCGGCACCGTTGGACACCCACTTACCGTTAACCTCGGCTCCTGGCATCCAGTTACCCACCGTCAGGGTGCTGCTGATGATGTCTGGCTTGGTCGGGTCCGGGTCAGGCGTGGTGACGCTGGTCAGCGCGCCTGCCGAGTCGAAGACCATGGTCGAGGCGACCGGGGCCTCGGCATCTTTACCCGTGACCGGGCTGCCGTCCGGGTTGCGGCCATCGATCAGGGTGTAAGTTTTCCAGGTGTTGGAATCGGTTTTCACCATGTACTGATCCATCGGGTGCGGGTTGCCCTGAGTATCGTAAACAGTGGTGCTGAATTTTTTGCTGTAGGTTTCAAGCTTTGAAGGGTCGAACGGGTTTTTCACCTGATCGACCACATCGCTGGTCGAGTTCAGGTTGATGGTCGAGTCCACCGAGCCGCTCGCCTTGGGCGCCAGGTTCGAGGTGTCGATACGCAGGTCCGTCAGCACGCCATTGATGATTTTGCCGTTGGCGTCAACGCCGTAACCCTGCAACCGCGCGCTGCCATCAGTGTTGGTGACGTAGCCTTCTTTATCGGCCTTGAACGTACCGGCACGGGTGTAGCTCAGCGAGCCGTTTTCGCTCAGCACGAAAAAGCCGCTGCCCTGAATGCCCATGTCCAGCAGGTTGCCGGTGTTGTTGATCGAACCTTGGGCAAAGTTCTGCGAGACGTTGGCCAGGTTCACACCGCTGCCGATGGTCTTGCTGCCGACGCCCAGCTTGCTCGCCGAGTAAATATCCGAGAACTCGGCGCGCGACGCTTTGAAACCGCTGGTGGCAACGTTGGCAATGTTGTTGCCGGTAACGTCGAGTTGTTTGTTGGCCGCATAGAGGCCGCTAAGGCCGATATTAAAAGACATGTTTCACTCCTTGAGGCGTATGGGTCGGCTTAGAGGCCAATGGTCTGGACTTTGGACATGCCAATGCTGCCCAGACCTGCGAGATTGAGCATGATTTCACCGCCGGTTTTGCTCAGCGTCACACTGTTAACTGTGGCGGGCAGGTAGGTGGTGAGCGCCGTGGTGGTGGTGTCGGTTTTAGACGAGGCGGTAAAGGTGTAGTTACCTTTAGGCATCAGCTCACCGTCATCATTTTTGCCGTCCCAGGTGAAGTCGACATTGCCGGCTTTCTGTGCGGGCATCTGAATCGTTCTGACCAGTTCGCCGTCTGCATCGGTGATGGTGATGGTTGGCTTGGTGTCTGCCTCTTTCACCACGACCGTGCCGTTGAACGGTTTTTCGCTGGCGGTATCGACCAACGCTTCACCGGTTTGCACGATCACCGAACGGCCCACCAGCGACGACGCCTGCAAGGCTTGCGAGGACTGCAAGCCGCCGGTGATGGCGTTCACCGAGTCATTGAGAGTGGTGATGCCTTCCAGGCTGCTGAACTGCGCCAACTGCGCGACGAACGCGGTGTTGTCTTGCGGGTCCAGCGGGTTCTGGTTTTTCAGCTGGGTGACCAGCAGTTGCAAGAACGCATCCTTGCCCAGGGCTTTATCGTTGCCGGCAACTGCCTTGGACGCCGCCGCCAGGCTGGTGTCCTTGGTTTTAGCCTGGGCAGAGTTGGCCAGCACCTGATTGAGGGTTTTGTTGCTGACGGAATCGGTCACACTCATTTGCGTCGTTCCTTATCACTGACCCAGGGTCAGTACCTTCTGCATCATGGTTTTGGCGGTGTTCATCATTTCGGCGTTGGTCTGGAACGAACGACTGGCGGAAATCATGTCAGCCATTTCTTCAACCACGTTGACGTTGGGGTAGTACACATACCCTTTGGCGTCGGCAGAAGGATGGTTCGGCTCGTAGCGGGCGTCGAGGTTGCTTTGGTCTTCGACCACGCCCAGCACTTGTACGCCCTGCCCGGCTGCGTCCTGATTCTGGAACAGCGAACCGCCGTTACCGCTTTGCGCGCCCTGAAACATGGTGGCGAACACCGGGTGACGGGCGCGGTAGGTTTGGTCGATGCTCGACGAAACGGTCTCGGCGTTGGCGATGTTACTGGCGACGGTGTTCAGTCGAGTGGTCTGAGCGCTCATGCCGCTACCGGCAATATTGAAAACACTGGCTAGAGACATGGATTACTCTCCGCGCAGGGCTGATACCAGCCCTTTGAATTTGCTGTTGAGCAGCGTGAAGCTGGCCTGGAAGTTGACCGCATTCTCTGCGTAGTTCGATTGTTCGAGCTGAGCATCCACCGTGTTCTGGTCGATAGAGGGCTGCATCGGCGTGCGGTACAACAATGACTCGTCGCCACTGCTCAGGCCCTGAGCTTCGATATGGCGGCTGTTGGTCATGTTCAAGGCAAAGCTGCCGTTCTTGTTTTTGTCACTCTGTGCGGCAAGCACAGAGGCAAAATCCAAGTCCCGAGCCTTGTAGTTCGGGGTATCGGCGTTGGCGATGTTGTTCGCCAGGACTTCGGCGCGCTGTGCGCGAAAGCCAAGGGCTTGCTCATGGATACCGAGCGCTTTATCGAAGCTGATGCTCATGTCGGAAAACCTTTGTGGGCTGACCTGAGAATGTGGTTCAGGTCTTACATGCAGTGGATAGAGCAAACCCCGTGCCAGTTTTCACATCCCCATATTTCAAGGCTTTGCGAGGAGATGAGCTGCGCCAATGCCAGAAAAGCGGCAATGACTGACCGCCGACTGCCGCTTTTCTGCCGCTTTGTTCCTCGACAACCGCTCAAGAGCATGAATAGAACAGCGCGCTGGCGCTGGCGCACAAAAAAACGGGAGCCTTGCGGGCTCCCGTTTTGATGTGGCGCAGATCGACTTACTTAGCCTGATAGATGATGCCCGGACTGCACTGAACCATCTGGTAGTGATCCGGCAAGCCGTTCAATGCCTCGGATGCACCGAGGAACAGATACCCCCCTGGCTTCAAGGTGCTGTGAATACGCAACAGGATGTCTTTTTTGACCTCCGCCGAGAAGTAGATCAGCACGTTGCGGCAGAACACCATGTCGAACTTGCCCAACCCGGCGTAGCTGTCCAGCAGGTTGAACGAGCGAAACTCGACGCGATTTTTGATCGGCGCCTTGATCACCCAACGCCCCGGCCCTTTCGGATCGAAGTAACGTTGCAAGCGCTCCTGGGACAAACCACGACCAATCGCGAGGCTGTCGTACTCGCCCGTTTTGCAGGTGTTAAGCATCAAACTGGACAGGTCGGTGGCCACAATCTGCACGCCCGCCTTCAATTGCCCAAGGTTGGTGCGCTCATATTCATCAATGGCCATTGACAGCGAAAACGGCTCTTGCCCCGAAGAGCACGCCGCCGACCAGATACGTAAACGTTGACCCGGATTAGCCTTGGTCAGCTCAGGCAGGACTTTGTTCTTCAGCACTTCAAAGGGGTAGGTATCGCGAAACCACAGGGTTTCGTTGGTGGTCATTGCATCGACCACCTGCTCACGCAACCCGCTGCGGGGCTGGCTCTGGATGCGCTGAATCAGCTCACCCAGCGACTTGATACCTTGCTGTTCCATCAGCTTGTTGAGACGGCTGGAAACAAGGTACTGCTTGTTCTCACCTAGCAAAATGCCACAGGCTTTTTCCAGGAAAACCCGGAACTGCTCAAAATCCAAATTACCCGTAGACAAATGATCCTGCCTCTATCAATCGTGTTAACCGCCAAGGGCCAAGCCCCTAGCTGTGGTCTGCTTCTTTGATCCGGTCAACTACCCGGGATGCCAGGTCATCAGGGCGGAATTTTGCCAAAAAGTCATTGGCGCCGACTTTTTTGACCATCGCCTGATTGAATACCCCGGACAACGAAGTATGCAGAATGATGTGCAACTTTTGCATGCGCGGATCGCTGCGGATTTCGGACGTCAGGGTGTAACCGTCCATTTCCGGCATCTCGATGTCCGAGATCATCATCAGAAACTCTTCTGACGGGTCTTTGCCTTCGTCCACCATGTTCTTCAGGTATTGCAGCGCCTGACGGCCGTCATTGAGCGACACCACTTCAACGCCGACCGTTTGCAGGCAACGTGTTACCTGCTTGCGCGCCACTGAGGAGTCATCCACCGTCAGCACTCGCAACGACACGGCTTTGCTCTGGGTTTCAACGTCAACTACACCGTGCGAAATGCTTTCGGATGAGGGCGAAACTTCAGACAGGATTTTTTCAACGTCGATGATTTCGACCAACTGATCATCCAGCCGCGTCACCGCCGTCAGGTAGTGATCACGCCCGGTGCCCTTGGGTGGCGGATGAATCTCCTCCCAGTTCATGTTGACAATGCGCTCAACCGAACGCACCAGAAAACCCTGCGTTTTAGTGTTGTACTCGGTAATGATCACAAACGGGCTGCTTTGATCTTTCAAAGCGCCTGCGCCGGTGGCCATCGCCAAGTCGAGAATCGGAATGGTCGCCCCCCGAATACTCGCCACACCGCAGACCACCGGGTGAGATTTTGGCATCACTGTCAGCTTGGGGCATTGCAGCACCTCGCGGACTTTGAACACGTTAATCCCGTACAACTGCTGCCCGTCCAGGCGAAACAACAACAGCTCTAGGCGGTTTTGCCCCACCAGTTGAGTGCGCTGGTTAACCGCATCCATCACCCCAGCCATACTCGGTTCCCCTCAAAAACTTTAAGTTGCGACGCACATAACCCGGTAAACGGCACGGGCTTTGCTATTTATCCGCCATGAATGCAAAAACGACAATTTCTCGCCACTGGCCGATTCCTCAGACGCTGCGCCGCCGCTTTTTAAGCTTCCTTGCGGCCGGGTGCCTGATAAGCGCTGGAGCACAATCCTACGCTGATGGGTTTACATCTCCTACTCAGCTTATCGGCGTGACCCAAGGCTTTCTTGAATTCACTGTCGAAGACTACCTCGCCACTGGTCATATAGAAGGCCGCTACGAGATCCAGGTAAACAACCTGGACCCCCGCCTGCGCCTGGCCCAGTGCGACAAGGAATTGACAGCCACCCTTGAAAGCCCGGCCCAACCCATGGGCCGCGTCACCGTGCGCGTACGCTGTGAGGGTAGCTCGCCCTGGACGATCTTCGTACCGGCGCAGGTCAAGTTGTTCCGCGAGGTAGTGACCGTTACCCACCCGCTCAAGCGCGGCATGGTGATCGACTATGACGACGTAGTCCTGCGTGAGCGGGACATCAGCCTGATCAATCAGGGCTACATGACGGCTGTGGAACTGGCCGTTGGCCAAAAACTTCTGCGACCAATGGTCACCGACCAAGTGCTGACGTTGACGCATCTGGAGCAGGCCGCCGTAGTACGCAAGGGCGATCAGGTGGTGATCAACGCCCGCAGCGGCACACTGACTGTCAGAATGCCCGGCGAAGCGCTGTCCGACGGCGGCCTCAGCGAACAGGTTCGGGTCAAGAACCTGAACTCCAAACGGGTGATCAAAGCGCGCATTACCGGGCCAGGGCAAGTCGAGGTGGCTTTGTAGGACAGTTGGCATACGTACCTCAACTTTCCTACACTGTCGCTTGACGCAGATCAGTACTGATTCGCGTCGACCTATGATTAATCGAGCCTAAAGTTTTCTCGGGTATGGCCGAAAACATGGCAAGCGTCCAAATACCCAGAGGTTTTCCAACATGGTCATCGACTTCAGTCGCCTAAACAGCACCACGCCTTTAACCGGCAGTACGCGCAGCAACGCCACTCAGGAAGCAGGTAGCGCCACGCAAGCGGCCCCTGTTAACGCTGAGCGCGCTGATGCCAACGCCCCGAGCGGGGAATCTGTGCATCTGAGCCACGAGGCACAACAGTTGCAAAAAATCAGCGATTCGCTGCGTGACCAACCGGTTGTCGACAAAAGCCGTGTGGCTGAGTTGAAACAGGCCATTGCCGATGGTAGCTACACCGTCGACAGCAATCGGGTCGCCAGCAAATTGCTTAACTTGGAAGCCCAGCGCTAGCCTTCGCGGCAAGCGCCAGGCTTTTGGACGCTTAAATTCCAGAGCCAGCCATGCACGACACGACTTTACTGCAACTGATCAACGACGACTTCGGCTCGGCCCAGACACTGCTCAGCCTGCTGCAAGACGAAACAGTCGCCCTGCAAGGGCGCGATATGCTGGTGCTCGAAAAGATCCTGGCACGCAAGCAGTCGCTCATCATTCTGCTCGACCAGCATGGGCGCAAACGCAGCGAACTGCTGGTTAGCCTCGGCTTGACAGCCAACCACAGCGGCCTTGAACAATTGGCCAGCCACTCCGATGTTGGCCCGCAACTGCTGGCCCAAAGCGCTGCACTGAATCAGTTGCTGGCTGAGTGCCAAGCTGCCAATGCAGTCAATGGCCAAGCCATCCAGACGCAACAGCTCATTACTGCCAATCAACAGCGCATCCTGCACGGCGGCGAAGCCCATACGTTGTATGACGCTCGCGGCACCACAGCGCTGGTCAACAAACCACGCGCCTTCAGTCAGGCTTAAGCTCGCCGGCCTGCACTATCCTAAGGACGCAACATACTGGCAAAATGCCGCCTTTTGCGTGTTGTTGTATTTTGTCTGGAGATTGACGAACCGTGTCCACTGCCGAAGATGCTCCGCAGCCTCCAAAGGTATTCACCTCTGCCTTGGAAATTTCCGCCACTTTGCGGATGCTAAAAGAGAGCCATGACCCCCTGATCATCACCTTCCACGAACGCAGTCAGCGCTTTCAGAGCTATTTGATTGACGTAGATCGCGATACCGCCACCCTCGCCTTTGATGAAATGATCCCGCGTGACGGTGAGCGTTTTCTTGAAGCTGGCGAGCCGTTTCGCGTTGAAGGTTTTCATGATGGCGTACGCATAGCCTGGGAATGCACCACTCAACTGACCATTGAAGACAAAGACGGTCACCGCAGTTATCACGGCGCCTTACCGAGCGAAATCGTTTACCACCAGCGCCGTAATGCGTTCCGCGCAGCACTCAAGCTGGCGGACTTGGTCAGCGTAAAAGTCGACGGGGACAAGATTAAATTCCCGATCGAAGGCAAGTTGCTGGATGTGTCCGCCACAGGCTGCAAGCTGAGGTTTGAAGGCGACATCAGTGAACGTCTGCAATTGGGGCAAGTCTACGAGCGCTTTAACGCCGCCCTGCCCTTTGGCGCCATGACCACGCCTGTGGAGTTGCGCTACCTGCACTTTGAAGAGCGTCTGAACATCACCTTTGCCGGCATGCGTTTTCACAACATGAGCGGCGGTGTGCAGCGTCAGGTCGAGCGTTTTGTGTATCAGTTGCAACGTGATGCGCGACGCTTTGATAAAGACGACGATTATTGAGTGATCCCCCCCCTAAAGAGAGAGGGGTTTAAGCGCACACTGCTTCAGTCCTTACGCAGATCGGCGCCCTCTTCCTCCGGGAGGGGGCCGGGATGAGGCTCTTCAGGCTCAACCACCGGCTCGACACTGTCCTGCATCTGCTCCTGCACCACCTGCTCGTCCACCCGCGGGTCAAGCGCTGCCACCAAGGGCGAACTGGACATGCTGTCGGGCATGGCGACGTGCTGCAACGGCGCATCGTCGACCTGGTGCAAGTTGGTGACCGCATTCGGTCGGATGCGCCACACCAGCACCAGCCCCGTCACACTGAAAAACGCGTACAGCATCTGACTGCCCAGCACCTTCATCAGCACACCTGCCACCAGCGGTCCGACGCTGGCGCCAATGCCGTAGGTCACCAGCAACATGGCGGTCAATGACACGCGCCGCTCAGCTTCTACGTGGTCATTGGCAAACGCCACCGCCAGCGGATAGATGCAAAACTGCACCAGCGCGCTGAGCCAACCCGCGACAAACAATACCTCCAGCGGCACGGTTGGCATGATCGCCAGCGGCAGCGACACCACCGCCAGGATGAACGCAAACACACGAATCAACAGCGGCCGGTCATAGCGATCCGACAACCAGCCCAACGGCCACTGCGCCAGCAGCCCGGCAAAAATACAGCACCCCATGTACAAACCGACCAACTCGGTGGACAAGCCCTGCTGCGTGGCATACAGCGGCGCCAGACCGTAGAACGAACCCACCAGCAGCCCGGCGCCCATCACGGCGATCAGCGACTGTGGTACGCGCTTGATGAAGAACTTGGGGTCCATCGGCGCGGGGTGCAAAGGCGCCGGGTGGATGCGCCGGGTCATAGCCACGGGCACCAGGCACAGGGCAAAGCACAGCGCCACCAGCATCAGCAATTCAAGGCCCAACTGCGGGTGAATGACCAAAATCAATTGCCCGAGCACAAGGCCCAGATACGAGGCAATCATATACAGGCTGAACACCACGCCGCGCTGCTTGGCGTCGGCCTGCTCGTTAAGCCAGCTTTCGATGACCATGTATTGGCACATCATGCCCAAACCCACGATAACCCTGAGCAGCAGCCACATAGGCAGCCAGTCGGTTAAACCGTGACACAACACCGCTGCGCCGACGATCCCGGCGCAGGTGGCATACGCACGAATGTGCCCCACGCGCGCGATCAAGCGGTGGCCAATCTTGCCGCCCAATACCAGGCCAAAATAGTTGGCCGCCATCAAGCCACCAATCCACAGGCCATCAACATTGTCGGCCGCAAGGCGCAAGGCAAGGTAGGTGCTCAACAAGCCCGAGCCGATCAACATCATCAGCGAGGCGAAATACAGCGCTTTAAAAGACTTCCAGATTTGGCGCATCGGCGTTGCGCGACTCCATGCAGTGGCGGTCGGGCTATCTGACGATAGCCGAGCGCAGCAGGTTCAAACGGTCAAGCCGCAAGGCTTTGTGCCGTCTGGACGATTAAGCCTGAGCCGCTAATACACGGCGTTCCCAGGGTGTTATTTCATCAAAGAAGCTGGTCAGCTCCATCGTCTTGGACGCAATGTAACCTTCGATGAACTCCTTGCCGAACAGTTCCCTCGCCAAGTGACTGCACTTGAGACGCTCAAGGGCGGCATGCAAGGTACATGGCAATGACAATGCCTCAGGCACTTCAAACTCACCCTGAATCGCAGCCGTCGGTTCCAGCTCGTTTTCGATGCCATGCAAACCGGCCGCCAGGCTTGCAGCAATGGCCAGATACGGGTTGGCATCCGCCCCCGGCAAACGGTTTTCGACGCGTCGCGCCACAGGTGAACTGGCGGGTATGCGCAAGCCCGCCGATCGGTTGTCGAGGGACCAACATGCGTTGTTCGGCGACGCATACGGGTGGCACAGCCGCTGGTAGGAGTTGACGTTGGGCGCAAACAACGCCGTGAAATCTGCCATGCCCGCCTGCTGCCCGCCGATAAAGTGACGGAAGGTCGCGGTCGGCTGACCCGCCTCATCGCTAAATACGTTACGCCCGGTGCCAAGCTCCACCACGCTTTGATGGATATGCATCGAGCTACCCGCCGTTTTCGCCAGCGGTTTGGCCATGCACACCACGGTCAGGCCGTGCTTGAGCGCGACTTCCTTCAGCAAGTGCTTAAACAAAAACGTCTGATCGGCCAGCAGCAGCGGGTCGCCGTGCAGCAAGTTGATCTCGAACTGGCTTACGCCCATCTCATGCATGAACGTGTCACGGGGCAAGCCCAGCGCCGCCATGCATTCATACACTTCGCTGAAGAAGGGCCGCAGGCCATTGTTGGAACTGATGCTGAACGCCGAAAAACCGTCTTCACGGCGACCGTCCAGCCCTACTGGCGGCTGGAACGCCTGGGTCGGGTCGGTATTGGGCGCGAACACAAAGAACTCAAGCTCAGTGGCCACTACCGGAGCCAATCCGCGGGCTGCGTAGCGGGCGATCACCGCTTTGAGCTGACCACGGGTCGACAGGCACGAGCTTTCACCGCTCAGCTCGTCGGCGTCACAAATGGCCAAGGCGCGAGGTTGCAGGCTCCAGGGCAGGCGATGGATGTGCGCCGCGTCCGGCACCAACGCCAGGTCGCCGTCATCGCTGCCATAAAAACGTGACTCCGGGTAGCCGCCCATGATGCATTGCAGCAGCACACCGCGGGCCATTTGCAGGCGTCGCCCCTCCAGAAACCCTTCAGCGGTCATCACCTTG
Source organism: Pseudomonas weihenstephanensis (assembly GCF_001043055.1). Taxonomy (GTDB): domain Bacteria; phylum Pseudomonadota; class Gammaproteobacteria; order Pseudomonadales; family Pseudomonadaceae; genus Aquipseudomonas; species Aquipseudomonas weihenstephanensis. Next base: position 539,823 of record NZ_JYLF01000002.1, on the reverse strand, counting down.
CCACGCGGTACGCCGTTCAAATCGGGCGTTACACATTCAATCTCATCAATGCCGGACAGTCGCTGTGCGAGTGAACCCTGGCCATCGGTCGTCATGACGCTTTCCTTGTTGTTGTACACGCCGCGAACGGCAACCCGTACAAAATACGCACCACCTGTTCGGTATTTCAAGCGAGCGCTACACAAATGCTCACAAACACGGCGTGATCCTGACACCGAGGGCAGAAAACACATTCGCAGTAACAATTGCCAACTAGACTCTGTCGCCAATTGTGTCTTGGAAGAACCCGCAGGCTCGCTCCTGCGCTGCGTTGCCATAAGGAATATTGATGAAGCACTCCGTATTTTCTGTGTCCCGATGCGCCATTGGCCTGCTGCTGGCCAGCACCCTCAGCCCGATGGCCTTCGCGCAAACGCCCAGCAGCGATGGTTATGTACTGGACAAAGTGGTGCAGGTCAGTCGCCATGGGGTGCGCCCGCCCACCGAGTCCAATGAGAAGCGGCTGACCAAGGTCACCCAGCGCCAATGGCCGACGTGGCTGGTGCCCTTGGGCAATCTGACCGGCCACGGCTACACCGGCGCCGTGGAGATGGGCCGCTATCGCGGCGCGGTTTTGCGCCACGCAGGCTTGATCGCGCAGGGCTGCCCCGATGCCAAACACCTGCTGGTGCACGCCAGCCCGCGGCAACGCACCAAAGCCACGGCCCAGGCATTACTCGACGGCATGTTTCCCGGCTGTGGGTTGCAGCCCACCTACGTGGCGGGCAAACAAGACGCGTTGTTTCAGGCTAACGAGATGAGCTTCGCCGCCCTCGACGCCGAAAAAGCCAAGGCACAGATTCTCAAGGCCCTGGGCGGCAGCGTCGAAGCGGCCCAGAAGCGTTACGCGCCCTTCGAAGAAACCCTGCGTGAAGTCGCCTGCCTGCCCGACGTCAATTGCGCGTATGGCCACGAACCGTGGCAGCTGGTGCAAAACGAAAAAGGTCGTTTCTCGATCAAAGGCCTGAGTGCTGGCGCGAACATGGGCGAAGTGTTTCGCCTCGAATACAGCCAGGGCCTGCCGCTGAACAAGGTTGCGTTTGGCCACGCCCGCACGGCCGCTGAAGTGTCGAGCCTGATGGTGCTCACCAAGGCCAAATACGACTACTTGAACGACATCCCCTACATCGCCAGCCGTGGCGCTTCTGAGCTGATGAACCAGATTTCGCTGGCACTCAAACAAGGCACCCCACTGGCATCCAAGGACGCCACCGGCGCACCACCGGACGTGCCCTTGATGCTGCTCGTGGCCCACGACACTAATATTTCGTACCTGCGCACCATGCTGGGTTTCAGCTGGAAACTGGGCGATTACATCGACAACAACATCCCGCCCGTCGGCACTTTGCAGTTCGAGCGCTACAAAGAAGTCAAAACCGGTGCCTATTTTTTACGCATCGCCTTTGAGGCGCAGTCGATGGACCAGATCCGGGACCTGACCCAACTCAGGGGCACAGCAAAACCGCTGAGCAGCGATTTCAAAAGCGCCAACGACTGCCGCGCCACCCGCGTCGGCCTGTTGTGCCCACTCAAAGACGCAATAGCCACGGTCGATCACAACATCGACCCGACTGCGCTCACGCCTTATCGCTTTTCATCAATGCCTTAAGCGTCCATCACGAGCGCCATAAAGCCTCCAAACAAGAAGTGCTTCACACAGTCGCCGTCGAGGTAAAGGGTGAGTTACATTCAAATCTGGATGTAACAAAAACAACAACCTACTCATCGATCTGGAATAAACCGTGAATAGCCAGCCAAAAAAACGCACCTTCGACCTGATCCTGGACGCCGTGCTCCCCGAGTACCGTGATCGTGTGGCCGAGTACCTCATTGCCTATAAAGACATCCTGCTTGACGATCACGCGCACGTAGAAACGCAGCGCGCCACGGCACATCAACTCAAGGGCTATTTGCGGGGTCTGAACACCACGCGCGTGCTCGGCATGGCAGATTTCGAAGAACTGGATCGACGCATTACCGAATTGTGGCCAGGAGCCTCAATTGCAATACGCGAGTAAAGGGAGATGCGTGAAATGGTGTCCCAGGCGGGGTTCGAACCTGCAACCTTCCCCTTAGGAGGGTCATATAAAGCCCAGCCACCATTGAGGAAGCCCAGCGTTTATTGGCCCTAGCGTCCGATTGTGTCCGTAAAAACGACCACGTATAGTTCTTTTTGCACCCACCATGCACCCATGGGAACAAATTGAAAGAGAAGCTAACAGCCAAACTGCTCGGATCACTGCACGTCACTGGCAACGAATACGAAGTTCACGATACCACCGTCGGCGGTCTATTCGTGCGTGTTACTGCCGCAGGTGCAAAATCTTACGTCGTCTCCTGGGCCCGTGGCCGGAAGAAGACTTTAGGCCGTGTCGGCATACTCACGCTTGATCAAGCGCGCACTGAGGCCACTCAGTACCTCGCAGAAGCCCGAGCACATGGAGAGCCTCTGACGGTCAGTCAAGGCCGAAGGGGCGCCACCCTGCCCTCCTTACGCGACTTCATTGAAGACACCTATATGCCGTGGTTCAAGGCTCATCACAAAGGCCACGAGAAGACGCAGCACACCCTCAGTAATAACTTTGCCCCAATCATGTCCCAGCGCCTGGACGCGATCACCGGACGAGACCTGGAGCAGATCCGCACCGGTTGGATGCAGGCCGGCAACAAGGCCTCGACGGTGAATCGAAAAATGGGCTCGATAAGTGGTGTTTTCAGTCGTGCCGTTGAGTGGGAGTACATCGATACACACCCGCTGACCAAGCTGAAACAGCTCAAAGTCGATTCAAAGGGGGTGATTCGCTACCTGGCTGCTGACGAGACCAAGCGTCTACGCGACGCCCTGGACGCTCGACAGGATGAAATGAGGGCCGAGCGCGAGAGTGCAAACACCTGGCGGACGGACCGCCACAGAGAGCCGATGCCAAGCCTGCTGGAACTGCCTTTCACCGATCACCTGAAGCCAATGGTGTTGGTATCGTTGAATACCGGCATGAGGCGCGGAGAGCTGTTCGACCTGAAATGGTCAGCAGTGAACTTCGGCACCAAGACAATCACAGTCGCTGGGGCCACCACCAAGACCAGCGATACGCGCCACATCCCGATGAACAAGGAGGCGTTGGGCGTACTTGAAGCCTGGAAGAAGCAGGTGAAAAAATCGCCGTATGTGTTCCCTGGCCAGGACGGCGGTCGCTTTGAAGACGTGAAAAGCGCCTGGCTCAAGTTACTTGAGCGGGCGCAGATCGACGGGTTCCGCTGGCACGATATGCGTCACGACTTCGCTTCACGCCTCGTAATGGCCGGCGTACCGCTCAACACGGTACGGGATCTGCTAGGGCACGCCGATATTAAGATGACACTACGATATGCCCATCTGGCGCCTGAAACAAAAGCCGCTGCGGTTGAACTCATTTAGCCAGAGAGTGAGCTCGCATACTTTTGTAATCGGCATAGCCCGGCTGAAGTGGCTTGTTGTTCGAGAGGAACCTCACGTATTCCTCAACAATTGGCCATTCCCTCTCCACCAACGCAAGGTTCACGCGAGGTTGCATTCGCGGTTCAAAGCCAAACGTATCTTTCGAACCGTTTAGATCCCCAAAAACATCGAATTCCCCGTCGAAATACTTATCGCCGTTGATAAACATAGCGACCATCGACAACTCCTCGCCAGCAAAATCAGGCCCTAGAGTTCCAGCGCGTAATTTGTAAAGCGTTTCATTCTCCGACCAGATCGCCGCGAATGCGACCATGAAACTGACTTTCTCCAATTTTTTTTGCGGAGTTTTAAACGGATTCGCAATGATTCTGTCATTCATCCCATTCTCAAGGCATGACTCTAGGATCTTTACGATTTTCTCGTTTCGCGAGACCGCCAGCAACTCCAGCGCGGCTTTGAGGTAGGGGTCGACCCTAGCTGATAAAACCGCCTTCTTTGAACGATTAGCCATTTTCCCTCCTCTGAATGTCCACAATATTTTTGCTTGCAGATCGTGTTACTTACAAATAGGATGTTTACGTCCGGACCAGTATCGTACAGTCCGCTCCACCGATCAAGGACAGGCAAGCTAATGAACAATCCCGAACACATTTCCCCCCTTGCAGTTAGCGTTGAAGACGCAGCCCGCGTGGTTGGCTATTCAAGATCAGGCGTTTATGAGCTCATCGCTGCGGGCGACCTTAAAGCTTTCAAACTCGGACGGCGGCGTCTGATTCTGATGACCGAGCTCAAGGCGTGGATTGAACGCGCAGCAAAGGAAGGATCAAGGTGAGCGCGTCGTTATTCGAGGGGGCAAATCTGCAAAGAATTCTATCGCGTAGCTTAGCTCTATACCTGTCCCTCGAAGAAAAGGGTGTCGAGTCAGTGTTCGTACCACTGACTCGACTGTCACACAGCAAATCTGAGCAGACCGCAATGCAACCTTCTAAGCATATCACCATAAATTTGATAGACCATATGGGGGTAATTCTTGATCAACGCAGAATGTCGAACACGACACGAGTAGTTGACCTTGAAGTCCTTCGTTGCTGTGGCGCCTATAAAATTCAAGTGCCGCTCAACTCCCTCAACAAGCAAGATTATCAATACGCCGAATGGGCGGACTCAAACGCCCAAACAATCAAACATGAAAATCTGAGAGTCTTTGGGGGTGCCCAATGAGCATGCTCCCAGGCTTTGCACTGCCCGAGGATTTGCTCTGCGTCAGCCAGGACGCCGAAGCCGGTCTGCCTATCGACGCCATCACCTGTGCGCTCGACCGTGCCGATTCAGTTCTCATGCTGTTGGAAGATCACTTAGACGGCGATAAACCCCTGCTTTCCAACCGCGTGCTGTCGTCTGTTATTTGGGACGTGCGCGGCACCTTGGGTTTGATCAAAACACTCGCCATGTACGGTGATGCCTCCTCTGTGCCGATGGGCCAGAAAGGCGGTGCGCTGTGACCCACTCCAGCACGCGTGGACGCTCCGAGTTTTCCCCTGCCAACGGTAACGGCCAAAACCTGTTTCGGGTGAATGCCGGTATCCCGCTGGAGGACGCACTTGAAGCCGTCTCCCAGATTCTGCACCACGCCAATCAACTGATCCTCGATGCAGCCATCAGTGATGCGGGCGAGCGTTTTAGTTGGCCTGCCTTCTACCTCGGCGAAATGGCAAAGGCACTGATCGACGACGTGAACGAGGCGTTGCTTGAGTCGAGGACCACACCATGACTCAGCGCACTGGCAACAACTCAAAACGTCCCAGCTTTGCCGACGTAAAAAGTGCCGCTTTGAAGAATATCGACCGCGTCCTTACTCACTGGCTGCCAAACGGCAAACGTGTCGACGGCGGTAAGGAATACACAGCACCGAACCCGACGCGCACGGACAAACGCGCAGGCTCACTCAAGGTCAACTTGAGCAAAGGCACCTGGGCGGATTTTGCCACTGGAGATAAGGGCGGGGACCTGATCGACCTGGTGCGTTACATCGATGGCCGCACCGACGTTGAGGCCTGCAAAAAGCTGGCGGATCTGCTCAGTGTTTCCGCAGGATCTGCAACCACCAAAAGCGCACCGACGAAAAGCGCAGTGCCTGAGTGGGTCGCAATTCAGCCGATCCCGGCCGAGGCCATGAACAAGTGCCCTGCCAAGCACCGACAACACGGCACCCCGTCCAAGGTGTGGATCTATCGCGATGCTCAGGGCCAGCCGGTCATGGCGTTGTATCGCTTCGACCTGGGCCCAGATGAAGATGGCAAACCGCGAAAGGTCTTTGCGCCGTTGACCTGGTGCAAACGCTCCGATGGACAAACCACACAATGGCGTTGGCAAGGCTTGCCTCAGCCAAGGCCCTTGCTGCGTCTGGATGAGCTGGTACAGCGTGCAGATGCGCCTGTGGTGCTATGTGAGGGTGAAAAGGCCGCTGATGCCGCTGCTGAACTGATGCCCGACTACGTCGCCACCTGCTGGCCGAACGGCTCCAACTCTTGGCAAAAGGCTGACCTGACGCCACTCAAAGGTCGCACGGTGGTGCTGTGGCCAGATAACGATGCCAGCGGCAAGACCTGCATGGAGGCCATTGAGCTCAAGCTGATAGAACTGGGCGCTGCATCAGTGCAAGGAATCTCGCTCGACGTGTTCAAGCTCAAGCCAAGCAGCAAAGGCGGGAAACCGACGATCGTTAAGGGTGGAAAATGGGCGGATAGCGACGACGCAGCAGATGCGTTAGCCAAAGGCTGGACCGCTGGCCACGTCGCCGAGTTGGTACGCAACGGCGAGTTTTTCGGCACTGTCGTTGAGCCCACTGAGCCTCAACAAACGAAGGGGAAGCCACCTTCCAAACGCCCTGCGAAATCGAAAAATGACTCATTGCCGGGCGGCTTTCGCCTAACACCTGAAGGGGTGTTTTACTCTGGTGATGATGGCGAGGCGCGCCCCGTGTGTTCACCTCTCGAAATCATCGCTCGCACTCGCGACGACAAGGGTCACAACTGGGGCTTACTGGTCGAATTTGACGACCCAGACGGCGCCAGAAAGCGCTGGAACATTCCGGCCCGAACCATGACCGGCGACTTCGGCAAAGACGTGCTTGGTCCGCTGGTAGACATGGGCCTGCGCCTTGCCGGGAGCCGATCAGGACGCAATGCCCGCAACGACCTACAAAGCTACCTCGGCGGCTTCGACAGCGCCCAGCGCGCACGTTTGGTCACACGCTTGGGTTGGCACGACAACGCATTCCTATTGCCCGAACAGCAAATCGGCTCACACGCCGAACACCTGCATTTTTATGAAGCCGGTGCGCAGCTTCCACCAATCAGCGAAGCGGGTTCTCTGGAGCAATGGCAGCAGCAAATCGGCGCGCTGTGCGTTGGTAATCACCGATTGGCGTTTGTCGTCTCTGTGGCCTTTGCGGGACCTCTGCTGAACCTGCTTGGTCATGAGTCGGGCGGTTTCCACCTCTACGGCGACAGCTCCGGCGGCAAGACTACCCACTTGCAGGTCGCTGCCTCGGTCTATGGCGGGCCGCGTCTGGTGCGTTCGTGGCGTTCCACGGATAACGCCCTGGAGTCCATCGCCGCCGCCCACTCAGACGGTCTTCTGGTGCTGGATGAAATCGGCATGTGCGACCCGCGCATTATTGGCGAGACGGTCTACATGCTCGGCAACGGCACCGGTAAGGCCCGGGCGAATGATCGAGGACAAGCGGGCCGACAGGTGCAGGAGTGGCGCTTGCTGTTTCTCTCGACCGGCGAGAAAACGTTGGCGCAGCACATGGCGGATGCCAACAAGGAGCTGAAAGCCGGTATGGAGGTGCGCATGCTCGCCGTGCCTGCGGATGCGAGCAAAGGTCTCGGCATGTTCGATGTGCTGAACGGTTTTGAGGATGCTGCTGCCCTCTCCGATGCGCTCAAGGCCCGTGTAGCAAAATACTACGGCACACCCCTCACCGCCTTCCTGCACGCACTGTGCGCGCCAGGAGAAATGCTCAGGTGGTCGGTGATCGTGCGCCGCACGGTGGAGCAGTTCATCACCCAAAACCTGCCCGCCTCGGCCAGTGGTCAGGCACAGCGTGCAGCACTTCGCTTTGGCCTCGCGGCAGCGGCCGGAGAGCTAGCTACCGCTTTCGATGTGACTGGTTGGCCGGATGGCACAGCTACGACCGCTGCCCGCGTGTGTCTGCATGCATGGCTGACCGAACGCGGCGGCGCCGGGAATTTCGAGGGCGATGCGATCTCGGCGCGATTGCGTCAGGTCATAGAGCGCTTTGGCGAAAGCCGCTTTACTCGCTGGGAGTCTACCGCCGCAAAGATCGATGAGCACGGGCCGCGCACGATTGATCGGTTGGGCTTTCGCAAGACCCTGGAACACGGCATGGGCGACGCCCTGCACACCACCAACACCTACTACGTTTTGCCTGAAGCCTGGCGTGCCGAAATCTTCAGAGGCATGAACATCAGTGCAGTAAATAAGGAGCTGCTGCAACGGGGCATGCTCGAACCGGGAAGCGATGGCAAGGCGTACAGCTTGATTCGTCTACCTGGGTTAGGACCTCAGCGCTGCTATGTGGTGAAGACAGTTCCAGGAAAGGACGAACGCGAGGCAAAAGCCGCCTAGCTGTAAGCCTACAGATCGAGGTAGCGCCGGCTCATTCCCGGCCTCGCCAGCCGTTCAACGACCATGCCTATCAAACGTAGTGCCCAGAGATAATACAGATGACCACTATCCAAGAACTGAAAGACCGCCGCGACACACTGACCCACGAAATGGAGAGCATTCGGCTCGACCTGGCACCCTTTGAAGCGGCACTAGAAAGCCCAGAGGTTATCCAACAGGGCCGTCAACGGGCCGTGCAGGATGAAATCAACGATCACAAAAGACGCATCGACTCGCGAAATCTCGAGATCAGCGCACTGAACCAGAAGATAGACCGCCTTGATACATTGGCAAACCGTGAGAGCTTGGCTGCGGGCTATCTCAGCGATATGGCGAACTGGAAAGCCGACGAGATGGAACTCAACGAAAAACGCAGCAGCATCGAGACCAGGTTGCAACAAGTGCGCCAGAGCGATCAGGAAGACATGGCAAAAGCGCGACAAGCTGAAACGGACGCGGCCACTGCTTATGCCCAGGCTGTCGCCTGGGGCGATGTGGAAGGCGAGAAAGCGGCAAACGCCGAAGCTCAAAAGGCAGCAAAAAACCTTACAGCTGCGGTTGAGCATCACCGCCGCCAACAGTTGCTCATCACGGCGCTGGAGCAGGAGCTGGTAACGATTGATCTGCATATCACAGAGGCACAAAAAGAACGCGCCAAAATTGAGAAAAAAGCGGCTCATTTGGCAAACACAGTGTTAGAAGAACAATGGAATGAGGCGGCGAAAGCGCTGCTGGAGACCGGCGGCAAGCTGTGGGCTGCACGCAACCTGATAAATCGAGACCCAGTCGCACTGATGAAGCTGGACATCCCTGAACAGGGCGAAAACTTCGGAAGCTGGACCTGGCAAGAACTCGTGGATCGCTCAAAGCGACACAGTCTGCTTGACCTATTGGCAGCCTAACCCAAATGTTCCCCGAAGCAGCCTGAGAAAGGTAGGCTGTTTCGGGCCTACCATCGGTCTCACCATGAATACACCACCACAAAACAGCACTGAGATGCCTGATTACCTAAAGGCCCGAAAGCTTCATTTGAACGGGATCATTTTCACCATGGCCAATACGAAAAAGCTCAATGCAAGAGCAAACAAAGACACCAAAGTCGAGGCGCTCACGATTGGTGCAATCAAGGCAGAGCTTGATTTCATTGACCTCCAGCTCAAAAGAAAGAGCAGTTGATGAAATTGCACGCCACGATTGAGGCATCGGATGATCCAGCGCGCCTACACCGCAAACGCCTCAAAACATGTCGGCTTGGACAGCGTGGATCAACTTAAATAGCCATTGATAGCATGCTGTCACATCGCTACGATAAGCGCTGGGGCTCAGGACCCGCATTTCTGAGATGCATACGTCTCAGCTTGTAGTGCTTTTACCTTTGACGCTCTCGCGTCGCGCCGCCGAGAAGTTCTCGCGGTTGTTGGGGTCCTGAGTTACCCTCCAAATTCCGTAGGAGCATGAACCTGCAATGGATGCGTCTCTTTTTCCTTTTCCCATCGCACCAAAATGCAAGGTGGCAAACAATAAAGAATTGGCCGCATTGCTAGGTATAACAACGGCCAAACTAACTTATTACGCCTATCATTTGGCCGACGACGAGAAGTACAAAGAGTTCACCATTAAGAAACGAAATGGAGGCGATAGGTTAATTGAAGCCCCAATTAAAGGGCTCAAAGACATTCAAGAATCAATCGCAGACATCCTGGAAGAAAACTACAAGCCCCGAGCGTGCGTATTCGCTTATGTGAAGGATAGAGGTATTGTCGAACATGCAGCAACTCATATTGGCCAACGTTGGTTGCTACGCCTAGACCTAAAGGATTTTTTTCACACAATTAGTTTTATTCGAATTGCCGGAATACTTCACCGCAGTCCGTATAACTTCGCAGAAGCACCAGCAAAAACAACGGCTCTCTTATGTACAAAAGGCCAGCGATTACCCCAAGGCTCGCCAGCCAGCCCAGTAATCAGCAACATTCTTTGCAAAGGACTGGACTATAAACTCAAAGAACTCGCAGCCTTAAATAAGTGCTATTACACTCGCTATGCGGACGACATATTTATTTCCAACAACGGTAGTAAGTTTCCGCCATCCATTGCCATCCGCGGCGAAGACGGTTCAGCCGAATTAAGCGACACTCTCAAAAAAATAATCATCGACGCAGGATTTGAAATAAACCTCGACAAAACCATATTGCGCAAAAGATCTGAGCGCCAGTTAGTTACCGGAGTGGTCGTAAATCGCAAATCCAACGTTCCCAAGGAACTTATTAAATCGATTCGAGCAGCGCTTTACGCTTGGGAACAGCATGGGCTTGAAGCAGCGGAAGATTATTGGAAACGTAAAATAGATAAAAGCAATCGATTTGATGGCGAGTCGCCTCAGATGAAATTGGTCCTCCGCGGAAAAATAACTCATGTCGGCCATGTCAAAGGTTATTCAGATGGCACATTTCTAACGCTTGTGAAACGCCTACAGGCGTTAGACAGCGACTACCATATAGACGAACAGAAAATATCACGCACAATCACAGGCGAGATTCATATTTATACCGAGGGTGTTACTGATACGAAGCATTTTCAAGCAGCTTTACGCGCATTTCAGCGGAGTGGTGAGTTTGCCGGGCTAAATCTAATTTTTAGAAACTCGAAAAAAACTGGAAGTTCGGGTCTTAAAGCCTTATGTGAAAACCTTTGCGAAACGCTTCAGCGACATCTTACCATATGCATTTTTGATAGAGATGAACGCCCCATAATTAATGAGATGAGTGGGTCTCCAGGGAACTATAGAGACCATACTAACAACGTATTTAGCCTCATAATACCCACGCCGGAATTTAGGGATCCAAGCGATCTAATTTGCATTGAACACCTGTACCAAGACGCTCAGATCTACACCCCCGATAGTCAGGGCCGGAGATTGTACTCCAAAGATGAGTTTGATTCTTTAGGTTGCCACAAAGACAACCCTCAGTTATTTTGCAGAGTCAGCAAGCAGTCATTAATATACGATGATCAAGTCATCAACTTGCAGGAAAAGAAGAACATAGCATTGCCTAAGAATAAGTTTGCCGATTATATTTTTAATGGGGCACCACCGTTCAGCAATGTTGACTTCAGTGGATTTCGCGGAACCTTCACGCAGATCGTAGCGATTGCCGCTTCGTACAGTAAATGAGTTGGGATTCGCCCTAATGTGCTGAATATCAAAACTTGAAGCTTACATACTGGATTTTACTCAAAAAAAAAAAACACTCATATGCGCTTAATTTTTTGGCACTGAGCGATTTCCTAAGCGGGTTGCCTGATCCGTATTGATCGCATTTCCAAACCAATCGGGAACCTCCATTCCATCCCGACCATAAAGACGCTCTGGAACATCCTGCCAAAAATTTACAATCGCATCCGAAAATTCCTGAAGCTGTGAGTCTGAAACCTTTACATTGGTATAATCAAGAAGATCAACATCAAAAAATATTGGGTCAATTACGGCGAATGGAATTACTAAATAATAGGGGTACTTTTTCTTCAGCTCTACAAATGAGCCTCCATCCCCATGTTTGTAAACATTCACCACGCATCGACACTCGTCAATCCGCTCAAAATACTGCGCGTTCCGAATGGGCCAACCATAGCTTTCTATCAAATCAATAATCTGGCTAAAATTTGCTTTCCAGATTTTATTTGCAGCATTCTCACTCCCATAGGAATGCCTAACTTCTTTAGCCATCCAATCACGCAACTGCTTTTCCCAGTCGTGGAATAATCCAGCAAGGACACTAAGCCGGGTCTGGTCGCGCATTCCATTCAATAGTTCATAATGTTCAATGCCTGCATCATAAGCGGACTCATAATAAGATTCAGCATCGTCTCGATCTGAGTTGAAACCACTGCTATGTTTAGCTAACCATTCAACAGCCGCACGTTTCGAATCAGTTCCCATATCTTCGAATTGTGAAAGCAGCCGTTTACGCGCTTGTTCCAAAAAAAAATAATGCTTATGAATCAGAGACTGTCTGAACGAATGCCACATATAAAAAACAACCTGCCCCTGAATCATCACTTCACCCCTAAACAGTACCGAGATCAGCTATATCTTTTTCTTGTTATTTGGTCTTGGCTGGCGCTGCGCATTTTTAAGTATTTTCATCGTCTCACCACAGCAGCGTTCAAACATACTGTTTCTCCACTCAATATTATTTAGAAAGGGGCTAGAACCTACCTCAATTCCATTCATGAACCTAGATTCGTTATAAATTATTCCAAAATTTTTTGCTGGCCCCTCTCTGTACAAACCAACGAGCTGAGGGGCCCCTCCACTGTATGAGTCTGCCTCAGACATAAGCGCATCACAAAATGCTCCAAATACACTTCGACTCGTTCTACTCCTTCCTTCCGGGTCTTGGAGCATTGGACCAATCCACTCAGCATATGAGTTTTTTAGTGAAGGCTTTCCAGTTCCTGCGCTTGCGATTATTCCAGAAACCTCTGGGAGTACGCATCTTTCGGTCAATATTCCCGATCGACTAACTCTGATAATCGCTGCGTGAAACGTAGAACTCATTCTAGAGCCTTCTCTAGAGGCATAAATTATTTCACATACATCGTGCTGCGAAACCGGCTGGTTTCTATAGCTCTCTTCAATCTTGGCCCTTATTTTTTCCAGCTTAACTATAAAACAGTCATTTTCTGCTAGCAAAAGACCGTTATCAATAAGTTCGATTAACTGCCCTAATATCTGAATAGGGAACGTGACCGAGCCACAATAGCCGAATATTTCAGGGCTTGTTTTAGAGGCGAAAACTTTGCGCCCTAAATTCCAGTGTTTTCCTAGTCCCCAAGAAATTCGGCTGTCGCTGGCGATATAGATTGAAGCCGGACCGTGCGGATCAATACCTGTCCACGATAATAACGTTGTCATCCTTTACACTCCGTAAAATATTTTATATTCTATCCAACATCTTGGTTCCTTTGGAATCAAAAACGAGCAACCCCGGGCCCTTCCACCAATAAAACACTATGGGGGGGACAGGCAGAGAACATTCCCCCAGATCCTTGGGGGAGTCCCGGTCACCCAAAATTTCAGCCTAGACATCCCATACGACGGCATGCAGTAGGAAACTGATGCTTTTGCAACGGTCCTCTCCTGTCAGCGCGCACTAATGCACTATTTCACTGCCACCAAACTTCCAACTCCGTCTACTGTCACCTAGATTTGGTGGATACGATACAGACGTATACGCGCCTTCTCACACCTAGCCGCTTCAAACAAGGTGGCTCCGTTAGCTCACCCGGTTATGTTCCAAGTCAGGGGTAAAGAGTTTATCGACCTCCTCCGTAATGCGCTGAACGATAGGTGCCAGCTCCTGCGTGAGCGATCTGATCGAGTCGGCGGTATCGCCCATACCTAACTGGCCAGCCATAAACGCCACGCTATAGTTGAAAACCTCATCGTGCGTCTCATCAGAGACCTCGTCACCCGCTTGGTGGGCGCGTTCTGCCTGGGTGAGCAAGCGCAGTCGAGCATGTTGAAGAGCTTGATCATAATCGCGGTTATTCATCTCGATCGCAGCAATTAGACCCTTCGCACGCATATAGAAATGGACGATATTCTTTGCAAGCTCTCGCGGTACAAGGTTCAGTGCTGCCGGCCCCGAGTCAAATATAGGAAACGGATTAGCCCCGATCGGCAAAATACTCAAAAACGGCGTACCCTCAGTTTGCCCCAACAACTCATCGCCACATTCTTCATGAAACAGCTCCCATGAACCAACAATCTCGGTGCGCAATAGCATTAACGTTGTGATCATTCTCTCCCTATCAGCAGCTTCTTCCTTCTTCAACGCTAATCCATGTGCTTTGGTTGCCCCGTTCAACGTACACCAGCCGCCAATCACCGCCCCTACAAGACCTGACACCATACTGATGTAAGCATCAGCGCTCCCTAGACCCATATCTGTTCTGCTCCTGTATTTTCTTGATGTCGATTGTAGAGGCATGGCACGGTGAGTTGAGTGCTTGTCCCCACGTCGGCTTGCGTTGATTAAACCAGCGAGTCGTAAACGCTTTATAAATCCTGTCAATAGCATTGCCCATCGAGAGATCACCGCTCAATGCCAAGGTAATCTCACTCTGCCTCAGAGTTCCATAACCGCGCCCGCCAGTTACAGAGGGTGTCAACCATTAAGATTCGCCGAGCAAGGCCGACACAGTAGGGTCAAAATTCGCTTCCAACATAGGAAGCGATCACAAAATTAAGGCTTGGTAACCAAGCGTTTGGCCTACAAAGTGCGTTAACCAATGTTAGACCTCATCTACATCGTTGAAGACCAGTTTGCATCAAGCGCTGGAATTGACCGAGCCACTGTTCGCCACGCTGCTGGCGTTTGTGGCACTCAATGAAGTACCACGCGAAAGCCTCTATGCGGGAGCAGCACTGATCATAGCGGTCTGTGTTTCTCTAATGAACTCATACGCTTGGGCAGCAAAACATCCGTCCCTTCGACCGAGTGAGCTATTTCGGATCCCGATTATTTTAGCACTCAGCGATTTTTAAGTGTTCTGAACGACCGACCGCTTATGGCCGTTTTCTGCCTATCGCGAGGGGCAGAAAACGGCCAGAAGCAGCCTTCCGAATGTGTCTACGAAACCGGTGGCGATTCAAGTCTTGGTTAGAGGCCCCTAGGCAACTGGATCAATTCGACATCAGTGCCAACACTCTGGGACTAGCGATTTAACCGCACATGAAACTATGGCATTCGCTTCATATGTGCATCAAACCAATGGTTGCGCGAAATGTCACACCCGTCTTTTAAGCGGTATGTGGCAGTTATGCGAATGAGGGTTTCATTATTGCTCGTGCAAACACCATCTATACGCTCTAGATTCGGATGAGAGCAAAGCCCATTAATTGTTTGCTCAAGATGGTCAAGACTTTCGCCTAAAACAGCGTGTAATTCTTTATTGTTGGACGTTATCAAGTTCCTGTCGAAGCTGCCTGCCCCGGTTCGCTTGCACTCCTCTCGGGATATACCCTTCTGGATGCAGTTGAACTTAACGTCATACCCGTGCACGGATCCTTCGTAGATTTCGACTGGGCGACCTTTCATCTTGTAAAGAATATTTTTCTTGGTCTTTAATGCAATGCGTGGGCCTAGGTAAATTCGTTTCAACGCTAGATCGGTATAATGCTGACGCCCCTCTTTGCCCCCGAGATACCTCCACTCTTTCTCATGTTGCCACTCCTGTCGCTTTTGCATTAACCTTTTGTTAACAACTTCCATTGGTTGAGAAATAGCAAGTAGTCCAAATGATACTGGTTCAGGAGCCACGGAATCGTAGACAACAGGTACCAATAAATGTTGGTGCAGATCAGCAATTGCCAATTCCTGAGTGTCGAACTCCAGGCACATGCCTTCAAAATTGCTAGCGTAATATGCCCATAACGGATAGTCCAAATGGGTAGCCGACATCGAGATCAATCCTGATTTTTTTGCTGTCTCTGCTGCAGCTTTGATAACTTTTCTACCAGTCTCGAAAATTTCTTTTGGTAGTAAAGCAGTATATAAATCATCAAAGGAGAGCTCGAACATTGCTTCCATTGGATCATTCATTTGCTCAAAACGCGGTGCGTATAGATAGCTATTAAGGATCGCATCGAGCTCTCGTTTCACGAGATCTGAATTTCCTAGCGGACGGTATCGATAGAGCGTTTTTGGCGGGGTAGTTTTAGTGTTAGATTCCACTGGAGGGTACCGGTTGCGAAAGCGTAAACCATGCCTTCACTCAGCGGCCATGGTTCTATGCGTGACTTAATGGAATGTGGTTGGGCTGCTATCGGCAGGGCTCCACGTTTTACAAAATTTCATGAACGGCTTGGAGATGCACTAACGATGCCAATGTGCCATCATGCACGTCCATACGCAAGCCTCCATTCAGCGCAGGACCTTAAAGGTATTCGCTGCGTTGTGCTCACTAGCCTGTCGAACATAGCGGTATATGCTAATCCGACGATAGCAAGTCCCCTATAGAGACGAATGAGCGATGGAGAGGCTCAGGCTGTCAGGCCTGAATCTCTTTTAGTACTTGGGCAAACGTCGCCGGGTTCTCAAGGAAGTCGTAGAAACCCTTCGCATAAACCGCTGCCTTGGTATCGCCGTTGATCGTCCAGCCTGGATAGGCCTCGAACCGCATCTTGTCTCTACTACCAATATCGATTCGCAGGTCATGGACCATAGCTATTGTCTGGTCAGTTATCTCGCCCCTCAAAGCTTCCCGCAGATCCCCACCCTTCCACCAACCTACGTAAACAATTGGGGTTGGTGGGTGAGTTCTTCGCGCCTGTAAGAGGCAAGAGTTGAGGTGTAGATCTCCTAACCCGCTCCCCAACACAATTATTAGATCAGCCTCAATGGCTTCACGCGTTAACCCGCCGTAATAGGAGAGATAGGGCGCTTGCTGCAGTCGGCCGAGCTTATCTAAACCGGTGATGATCGCGCTTCTTTCCAGTTGTGTGCCATCCAAGCGTGAACTACCTGACCCGCCGCCACGCGCGTGCCTTATCGCCTCCTCCTTGCTTTCGTACCATCCTAGATCACCTATTCCAACGTCAGGATCTCGCTTGATGCTCAGGGGGAAACCAAAGTGAACTGAACCGTGAAGATGGAAAAGCCCAGATGTATCCCACTGCTCCCAATAGTCCTTTGGGCTGAAGAGGCTGTATTCGTCCCTTTTATTTGTGAATCCGGTGAACAATCCTGGACAAGCCTGCGAGAAAAAATCGTCGTAGTTTGTCGTGTATATCCTGGGCACCCCGTGATTCTTTAGTCCTTCAATAAAGGCGCTGAGTGGTGCCAGACTGAGCTTTGGAGTGTTGGATGATGTAGACGCGATTTTGTAAATGGCCTCCAGCATCGCGTTAGCTGCAGCTCGTAGGGCCTCGTTTGTATGGTCGTGCTGCGGTCTCAAAAAGGGGTAGAGGACAGGCTTGTACTTCGGCACGGCTCCATCGATGTGGTTCATCGCTGCCAACTCGTGGAGCGAATGGTAAACGCGCTCAAAATGAGCCTCCCACGGCTCTGCACCGTAATACTCCTCAAGCGTACTTTTCACCCATTCGTAGGCCTTCAATCCCCCCGTTTTGACGCAATATTGGTTGTTCCTAAGCTCGTTTTCGAGAGCTGCTGTAAAGTCTCTGGTCTGAGGAATACCGAAATCGACAGAGGCCCCGGCGCCGACAAGAACTAGAATTCTTTTTTTCCAAAACGTTGTCATTGATATCTCTTACGCGTAGGTAGTTTTCGCCAGCTTGTTCAGCAGGTATGGCTGCACGTGTCGCAGAGTCCGGTACTGAAGATATATCAATTCATGCTCGGTCGAATGGCGGCTTTTGGCCGGTAGCGAGCCTTCTAAGCGAAAGCCCCTATTTCGATGACAAACACCGTAATCATCACAAACAGCTCCTCCCAAGGCGTTCATTGATGTAACACCTATTTGCCATGTAACACGCATATCGGCAAATCAGCCACAGCTGTGTAACGCAAAAAAAACCCTTTAAAATCATACACCTATATAATTACGTAACACGCGTAACACCCGTAACACGGTTTTATTAGGGTATCCATCCCCCTAGCCCCATTAGTATCGCTCCTCCAGCGAAGCGATGTGGGCCATGCTCTTAGCTTTGGTTCGGTAGTGGGGACCCTGGAGCACTCTTGAAGGTACGGGGTAGGAAACCCGCCTGATCGTATTAGCGGATGGGCACCCAGCTTAGTGAACAGGTGAACCTGGTGAACTCCTGTTCACCTGTGCATATGCCCTACCCTTTCAGCCATCTGCGAGCACCGTTACCAATACGGTAACGATGCCCTTTTTTCTTCAAGATCCTTTCAATTTCAACATTGAAATTTCAGTAAGCTGGTGTGGTTGCCGCTACCACGATCCCGCGGGTTTAATGCCCCGTGTCGCTAGGATGTCGTCAGGGTCCCCGGCGACTTTTCGGTGCACCATTTGGAACGTCGCACTACGGACCACGTGTGACATGGACTCAGCGCATCACGCCTGCCCAATTCCTGAGGGCAGGACATCGCACATGCCCAAACACTTAGCGACAAAGCGTCGTACAGGCCGATAGCAACATCGGTGCCTAATAGGATCCGGCTAACACAGTCAGGTATTCAATGCTGCAACCAGGAGGGAGGTCACTCTCGCTGTAGGAACCTCTGTAAGAGGGGCAAGGGGACTGGACTTACAAGTCGTGTTACCGGTGTTACATACGTTACAAAAAACATAACTGATTGAATATAAAGGATTTTTATTCGTTACACGTTCTCTGCCGTGATGTAGAAGTGGGTGTTACAGCATCTCAGATGTTACACCCGAATATGCCTATCCAGATACAGGCTTATTTTACCTTTTCCGTGCTTTTCGCTTGATAAGTAACACCCATAGTGCAACATTATTAGTAGAACGCCCTAACTGATACAGGCACCCATCATGTTCATCCGCGCATACCTCCGAGCCTCCACCGAAGAACAAGACGCTGGCCGTGCCCGGGCTTCGCTCGAGCAGTTCGCCAGCGACCATAACAAGGTCATAGCAAGCGTGTACCTGGAGAACGCCAGCGGCGCCACCGCCGACCGGCCCGAACTGCTGCGCCTGCTGAAGGATGCCCGCAAGGGTGACGTGTTGCTGGTGGAGTCGATAGACCGTCTCTCCCGCTTGCCGGTGGAGGATTGGCAAAAGCTGAAGGCCGCTATCGACTCCAAGGGCCTGCGCATCGTCGCGCTCGACCTGCCGACCAGCCACCAGGGAATGCAGGACACCAAGGGCGACGAGTTCACCGGGCGGATGCTGGGGGCCATCAACTCAATGCTGGTGGAAATGATGGCCGCCATTGCCCGAAAGGATTACGAGCAGCGCCGCGATCGACAAGCCCAGGGTATCGAGAAGGCCAAGGCCGCTGGTAAGTACCAGGGGCGGCCGGTAGACGCCGATCTGCATAGGCGAGTTAAGGAGCTCCTTAGCGCTGGTATTGGCATTCGCGCAACGGCACGCCACGCAAATTGCTCGACGACGACCGTACTCAGGATAAGGGACAGTGACTTATCAATATCTCACTAAGATTTCAGTGCGATTCCAGAACCTCCGGGCACCTTCGCAATTTAAATCGTCTAAAACCGCTCTCCCGGCACCGTCTGGAGTAGGGTAAACATTGGCTCCGCTGAATCCGGCCTTGCAGCAGAGCCGCAATAGCCTGACGGCCTCAAAAACCGGCAAGGTCAACTTGATCATTGATGGAGGGATATCCTCGAAGTATTCCTCTAGGCCCTGCACAAAAAACTGGCCGGAGCGGAACCCCGAGTGCGGATGAACAGTGAATAGTCCTCCCTGCGCGGCCAGGTGCTTGCTTATCGACCCTGGTGAGCTATGGAGGGTTACCTGTTGATGAAGGCCCAACTGTTCACGATTTATGGCCCAAATTGCTAAACGCTTCTCGCCTACCCAATTTGCGTAGTCAGCAATGGCCGAGCTGGCTGCGAAGTAAAGGGCGGTGAATGGCTTAGTTGTCCAATCAAGCAAGCGCGTAGGCACCCCGTGGTGCTGCGCCATTGCCATCAAGTCCAACACGTGGCTGTTTGGCCAAAGCGACGGATCTTTGTAGTATTGATCAGCCGTCTGAGTGTTGATTGCATAAGCGCGAAAGCCCTGAGAATCATTAGGGATGGCGATGCCAATGGTGTCGCAGTGAGCTGCAAACCCGCTCAAAATTAGTAGCTCATGGAAAACCATTTCGCTCGCATCGACCATTTCGTCATAGGAAACGATCGGCGGCTGTTTCCTCGGCCGAAGGATGGACGGTACAAGTGGCCAACTCGCATCACCTTGACCTCGATAGATAAAGTTTTCTGGCCCCTCGGTGAGTTTCGAGGTCGGAGAGAGAGCAAGCCAAAGCTCCTCGGCGGTCTCATATCTGCGCTCACTGAATGGAGCGTACTTTCTCGTCATATTGGCATCCCTATCGAGACTTTCCTTTTCGCATAAAAAAGCCCCACTAGGTAGAACCCAAGCGGGGCTTTTTGTTGCCTGAAGCATTCCTACTGCACCCACCCTGCACCCATGAGACATAAGCGGAGAAATCAGAAACTGCTGTAGACCTTGAATTATATGGTGTCCCAGGGCCGGTTCGAACGGCCAACCTTCCCCTTAGGAGGGGGATGCTCTATCCAATTGAGCTACTGAGACAATTCACGCGCACCACGCAAGGCGTGGCGTGCAGGACGGCGAGCATGGTAACGGCGATGCAGGGTTTTGTCATGTCGTCCGTTGGCTTTTTGGCTGTAAGTACTTACTAGTACGATGCCTCAATGAAGGAGATTGCGCCCATTGCGACAGATGGCCTTGCAACGCCGACCTCAGCCCTCCCAGGAGCGCATCAGCAGCTACACGACCCTTCAACGACCTCTAGCATCGTGCATATTGCATGACCCGCAAATCATGTCCTTGCAATTTGCAACTCTAGGTCGTTTAAAATCATCAGCAAATGACTGATTTAAAAGGGTTTTATAGGTATCCTGCGTTGGCACGAAGGCTGCAATGACAAGTGTATTAAGTCCATGCCCTCAGAGATGACCGCCATGAACAGCACTTTGATCCTGTTAAATGCACTCGCGCTGGCCATTTTGGTCATTTTCCAGTTCCAACCCGACCAGGCGTCAGTTGAATCGGGCGTGAACCTGGCTGACACCTATAAACCGCTCAAACCGTTACCACAGCTGGCAGTGATGATTCAGGGCAAGAGTGGCGCATCGCGCCTGACCTCTGACAGCGCAGCGCAACAGCAAACGGTTCAAAGCGAGCACTGGGTATTTTGAAGAGAGCTTTTTAGAATCATGTCCAAATTCGCATTCGGCTTTCTAATGCTGGCACTGTCCAGTCTGGCCCTGGATATTTTTATGCCATACGGTGATCTGGGTGATCTGCCTTTGATTGCTGCCGGAACGTTCTTTATCGCCTGGCTGATTGCCCTGCTGGTCGGTCGCCGAATCAAGTTTGACCCGCTGTTACGCTGACGCAGAATACGCGAGGGCGTTATCGATCAAGCTCAACAAGCCTTGCACCCCCACGGACAACGCTGCTGAGTTGTCCAACACATGGACCTGTTCGGTGCTCAATGTCGCCAGAGAATCCAGAAACAATTCATTGCGTTTAAGTCGCGCACTGATCTCAGACGGCGTTTCCCTACCGCGCTTGAGCAAGCGCCCTTGCAACACCTCGCTATCAACCCGTAAGACAATGGCCAGCAAATCCGGATAACGCGCCCGCGCCTGCTGTAAATAGCCGCGCGAGCCATTGACCAGCGCATGCCGCCCGCTATCGAGGCATTCATCAAGCTGCACAGGAATGCCGTACTCAAGGCCATTGGCCTGCCAGTGCAGGGCAAAAGCGCCTTGCTGCTTGAGCGACTCGAACGCCTTTGGCGAAACGCCCACCGCCTCCTCCCCAACGGATTCAGCCGAACGGGTTATTACACGCCGCATCACGTCACAACCGCGCCCTGCCAAATACGGGCGCGCGGCGTTGATCAGGCTGTCTTTACCCGACCCCGACGGCCCCATCAAATAGATCAATGTGCCTGACATGAATGGATCCTCTCGGTACTGAGCTATTGCCACGCAATGCGCTGGATTGTGCTGTGTGCAGATGCGGGCCTGAATCGGGCTTTCAAGGTATAAAAGCGCTGAAAACAGCTTATATGATGTGTTTCAGATGAACGGGTGGGCAAAGTGCTATCAAACCCAATGCTCATTTCTGATAATCGTTGCTGGCAAAAAGCCTGTATCCGGTTCAATATTTGTCACAGAATTGACGCCAGGGAAGTGGCTAATTTGAGGCATGATCCCTGCCTCTTAGCAATTCAGGTTGAACATTTGGCTTTAAGGACGGTCTTAAAAACATCCTGCGGCCAATTCCGAGAACCGCTCCCCTGAACTAACCGGTTAACTATATGCGCCCATTGAAACAGGCAATTTATTCCAGCCGCACGGCTGACAAGTTCGTAGTGCGCCTGCCAGACGGAATGCGCGAACGCATTGCCGAGGTGGCCCGCAACCATCACCGCAGCATGAACTCAGAAATCATTGCCCGCCTGGAACAAAGCCTTATCCAGGAAGGCGCATTGGGCGACGAGCCTGCGCTGCGCCTGGACAGCCCCGAGCTGTCCATGCATGAACGCGAGCTGTTGCAACGCTTCCGCCAGCTGTCTCATCGCCAGCAAAACGCTTTGGTTTCATTGATTGCACACGATGCTGAAATGGCATCCGACGCTTCTTGAGTTAAAACCAGCGCCCAAAAAAGCCAGCCTTGTGCTGGTTTTTTTTGTGGGCGCTCTGCCCGCCTCAAGACGCATCACAAGCAAAAACGGCTTGATCAGACAGTGCCAGATCAAGCCGTTAAGGGTCAGAGCAGGAAGATCGTGGCCAGCCCCAAGAAGATGAAGAATCCGCCACTGTCGGTCATGGCGGTAATCATCACGCTGGCCCCCATCGCCGGGTCGCGACCCAAGCGGGCCAGGGTCATGGGGATCAACACGCCCATCAGGGCAGCCAATAGCAGGTTAAGCGTCATCGCGGCGGTCATGACCACACCCAGCGACCAACTGCCGTACAGCAAATACGCCACTACGCCAATCACCCCACCCCACACCAGGCCGTTGATCAAGCCAACTGCCAGCTCCTTGCGCATCAACCGCGAGGTACTGCCCGTGTTGACCTGGTCCAGCGCCATCGCCCGCACAATCATGGTGATGGTCTGGTTGCCAGAGTTGCCGCCGATGCCGGCCACAATTGGCATCAAGGCCGCGAGCGCTACCAGCTTTTCAATCGAGCCTTCAAACAAACCGATTACCCGCGACGCGATAAATGCCGTCACCAAGTTAACGGCCAGCCAGGCCCAACGGTTGCGCAAGGACTTCCAGACCGAAGCAAAAATATCTTCTTCTTCGCGCAGACCCGCCATGTTAAGGACTTCGGTCTCGCTTTCTTCACGGATCAAATCAACCATTTCGTCAATGGTCAGACGGCCGATGAGCTTGCCGTTTTTGTCGACCACCGGGGCCGAAATCAGGTCATAACGCTCAAATGCCTGAGCCGCATCGTAAGCGTCTTCATCCGGGTGAAAACTCACCGGATCATTGGCCATGACTTCCGACACTTGTTTTTCAGGGTCGTTGACCAGCAAACGCTTGATCGGCAACACGCCTTTCAACGCGCCGTCATAATCGACCACGAACAATTTGTCGGTATGGCCCGGCAGCTCTTTGAGACGGCGCAGATAACGCAGGACGACTTCAAGGCTGACATCCTCACGAATGGTCACCATCTCGAAATCCATCAAGGCACCGACTTGATCCTCGTTATAGGACAGCGCGGAGCGCACACGCTCACGCTGCTGGCCATCGAGGGTTTCCATCAGCTCATGGACGACGTCTCGCGGCAGCTCGGGGGCCAAGTCAGCGAGTTCATCGGCATCCATCTCCTTGGCCGCTGCCAGGAGCTCGTGATCGTCCATGTCGGCGATCAGGGTTTCACGTACAGAGTCGGAGACTTCGAGCAGGATGTCGCCATCGCGATCAGCCTTGACCAACTGCCAGACCGTCAGACGGTCATCGAGGGGTAACGCTTCAAGGATGTAGGCAACGTCTGCGGAGTGCAGGTCCTCAAGCTTGCGCTGGAGTTCTACAAGGTTTTGCCGATGGACCAGGTTCTCGACCCGATCAGAGTGATGGCCCTCCTGACGATGTGTCAGGTCTTCGACCACACGTTGGCGATTCAGCAGCTCAATTACTTGAGCCAGGCGGCTTTGCAGGCTTTCTTGTGTTTTTTTTACTTCAACTTCGGTCATAGGCGAACTCCACTCCCAGCAGCAGGGCACGCCGGAAGGATCAATCAGTCAATTCATGATTGGTAAAACGGGATGCTGAGTTACTACTGGGTAAGTCCATGGAGGTATTCCACAAGCCCCGGCGGGGCTGACGGGCGCAATCATACACGGCTTAAAACATTAATGACGCTAAAAATCTCGGGGATAACAAATGCTTGCGCAGCATCACCGAACTTTGTTCACGCGATGACTCTGCGACGCCAGATGATCGGCCCGGAGCACAGTCTTTGTGTAAAAAAATTAACGCGGCGACACGGCCTGTCGTGACGATTGCCGAGGGTTGAGTTTTTTGCGAGGACTGAAATGATCGCAACCTGCATCAGGTTCTGCATAACACCTGACATAGACCATTTGCACGCCAGTTAATTCCTGCGTGGCGCAGTGAAGCGGCGACAAGTCTGGCGCATGACAGTAACGCACTGTGTGTCGGCGCAACTTCACTCAAATCACAGACAGCAAAAAGCCCGCTTTAAAGGCGGGCTTCTTGGTGTTTGGTGCACTCGACAGGATTCGAACCTGTGACCGCTCGGTTCGTAGCCGAGTACTCTATCCAGCTGAGCTACGAGTGCAAGTTGTGTTTGTTAAACCAGACCACCCTGGTTGAAGCCAAGTTAACTGCCGAAGCAACTAACTCTTAAATGGTGCACTCGACAGGATTCGAACCTGTGACCGCTCGGTTCGTAGCCGAGTACTCTATCCAGCTGAGCTACGAGTGCAAGTGTGTTTGTTAAACCAGACCACCCTGGTTGAAGCCAAGTTAACTACCGGAGCAACTAACTCTTAAATGGTGCACTCGACAGGATTCGAACCTGTGACCGCTCGGTTCGTAGCCGAGTACTCTATCCAGCTGAGCTACGAGTGCATTTGAAGCTGCGTATTATAGACCGTTGAATCTCTCTGCCAAGTGTTTTTTTCAATAAATTCAATAACTTACTGAACTGGCTAGATTCGAACGTGCTACATGAATAATGGCGGAGAAGGGGGGATTCGAACCCCCGACACCCTTTTGAGATGTACTCCCTTAGCAGGGGAGCGCCTTCGGCCACTCGGCCACCTCTCCGCAACACGGGGCGTATAATAACCAGCCTTTTCCCCGTATGCAACCAAAAACTTAAATAAAATTAAAGACTTGGTTCTTCGTCCTTTTCTTTCTTGATCCGAAGGTAGATTTCCTCCCGGTGCACGGCCACTTCCTTGGGGGCGTTAACACCGATTCGCACTTGGTTTCCTTTGACGCCGAGCACGGTCACAGTAATTTCACCATCGCCTATGATCAGGCTTTCTGCGCAACGGCGAGTCAGAATCAGCATACGTTTCTCCTCACGCTTTTCATTCAGGGACAACAGTCTGCAAAAAAAAAGGGCTTCGGCCTACTAGCTAAACAGCTATAGCCCGACGCTCCTTAAGTATTGACCAACATGACGAAACAAGAGGCCTTCGTTCACATTCATCAAAAAAACAAAGGGCGCGGTTCAACCGCGCCCTCCGGGTAATGCGTCACTCACCCTGTCGGGCAGGTGCATCCAATTCAAACGCCGTGTGCAGCGAGCGCACAGCCAACTCCAAGTACTTCTCTTCGATCACCACCGAGACTTTGATCTCAGAGGTCGAGATCATCAGGATGTTGATGTTCTCTTTGGCCAACGATTCAAACATGCGACTGGCCACACCGGCGTGAGAGCGCATGCCCACACCCACGATAGAAACCTTGGCAATCTTGGTATCGCCGACCACTTCACGTGCGCCGATCTCGCGCGCCGTGTTCTCCAGCACCGTTTGGGCTGCACTGTAATCGTTACGGTGCACGGTGAAGGTGAAATCGGTGGTGTTATCGTGCGCCACGTTTTGCACGATCATATCGACTTCGATGTTGGCCGCACTGATCGGCCCCAAAATCTTGAACGCCACGCCCGGGGTGTCTGGCACGCCACGGATGGTCAGCTTGGCTTCGTCGCGATTGAACGCGATACCAGAAATGATCGGCTGTTCCATGGATTCCTCTTCATCAATAGTAATGAGGGTGCCTGGACCCTCCTTGAAGCTGTGCAAGACGCGCAGCGGGACGTTGTACTTGCCAGCGAACTCAACCGCACGGATCTGCAACACCTTGGAACCCAGGCTGGCCATTTCCAGCATTTCTTCAAAGGTGATCTTTTCCAGTCGCTGAGCCTGCGCCACAACCCGAGGGTCGGTGGTGTAGACGCCATCGACGTCGGTGTAGATCTGGCACTCATCCGCCTTCAATGCAGCCGCCAAGGCCACACCCGTCGTGTCAGAGCCGCCACGGCCCAACGTCGTAATGTTGCCCTGCTCGTCTACGCCCTGAAAACCTGCAACCACAACCACACGTCCAGCCTTGAGGTCTGCACGAATCTTCTGATCGTCAATTTTCAGGATGCGGGCTTTAGTGTGCGAACTGTCTGTGAGAATACGCACCTGACTGCCGGTATAGGACACCGCCGGGACGCCGCGCTTGTTCAGCGCCATCGCCAGCAGGCCAATCGTCACCTGCTCGCCGGTGGAGACAATCACATCCAGTTCACGCGGCAACGGCTGATCGCTGATCTGTTTGGCCAGCTCGATCAGACGATTGGTTTCGCCGCTCATCGCCGACAACACAATCACCAGGTCATGCCCGGCGTCACGGAACTTCTTAACTTTATCGGCGACCTGCTCGATTCGTTCGACAGTGCCGACCGAGGTGCCTCCGAATTTCTGTACGATCAAAGCCATTTCAAAGCAGCCTCAGCCCCTAAAGGGCGCCCATTTATCATTCAAACCACGCGCTGCCACTAGACGACAGCGCGCTCTGGACCTCAGATACCCTGCTCGACAAATGGCACAGTCAGGGCCAGCGCGGCGTCCAGGGCTGCGGCATCCACACCGCCACCTTGCGCCATGTCCGGGCGACCACCGCCCTTCCCGCCCACTGCCGCAGCAGCCTGCTTCATCAAATCACCGGCTTTGAGTTGGCCAGTCAGGTCTTTGGTTACGCCTGCAACCAGTACAACCTTGTCTTCATAAACCCCACCCAGCAGGATCACTGCACGGCCGAGCTTGTTCTTCAGCTGATCTACCAGCGCCAATAGCGCCTTGCCATCTTGACCGTCCAGGCGAGCGGTCAAGACGTTCACGCCTTTGATGTCCACGGCCGACGACGACAGATCGTCACCGGCAGCGCTTGCGGCCTTGGCCTGCAATTGTTCCAGTTGTTTTTCCAACTGACGGTTACGCTCCAGCACAGCCGACAGTTTGTCGACCAGGTTTTCGCGTGAGCCCTTGATCAGGCTTGCTGCTTCCTTGAGCTGCTCTTCAGCAGCATTCAAGTAAGCCAGTGCGGCAGCGCCCGTCACCGCTTCAATACGACGAATACCCGACGCCACACCGCTTTCGCTGGTGATTTTCATCAGGCCGATGTCGCCGGTGCGCTTGGCATGAATACCGCCGCACAGCTCCACCGAGAAATCACCACCCATGCTCAATACGCGCACGTTATCGCCGTACTTCTCGCCAAACAGCGCCATCGCGCCTTTTTGCTTGGCGGTTTCGATATCGGTCTCTTCGGTTTCAACCGGGGTGTTCTTGCGAATCTCGGCGTTGACGATGTCTTCCAGCGCCTTGATTTGCTCAGGCTTGATCGCTTCGAAGTGACTGAAGTCAAAACGCATGCGCTGACTGTCAACCAACGAACCTTTCTGCTGTACGTGTTCGCCCAGCACGTTACGCAACGCGGCATGCAACAAGTGCGTCGCCGAGTGATTCAGCGCGGTTGCGTGACGTACATCGGCATCCACCTGGGTATCAACGCTCTCGCCCACTTTCAGGCTGCCTGTCGCTACCACGCCGTGGTGCAAGAACGCGCCGCCGGTCTTGGTGGTGTCGCGCACATCAAAGCGTGCAGCACCTGCTTGCAGGTACCCGCAGTCGCCCACCTGGCCGCCTGATTCTGCGTAAAAAGGTGTTTGATCAAGAATGACCACACCTTCGTCGCCTTCATTCAGGAACTCAACCGATTTGCCTTCTTTATAGAGCGCAATGATCTTGGCTGACGCCTGCGTGGCGTTATAACCGATGAACTCGGTGGGCACGTCAACTTTGACCAGCGTGTTGTAATCCAGGCCAAACGAGCTGGCCGAACGCGCACGTACGCGCTGGGCTTCCATTTCGCGCTCGAAGCCAGCCTCGTCAACGGTCAGGTTACGCTCCCGGGCGATGTCGGCCGTCAGGTCCATCGGAAAGCCGTAAGTGTCGTAGAGTTTGAACACCACGTCACCCGGCACCACGGTGCCCTTCAGATCAGCCAGGTCCTGTTCGAGGATCTTGAGGCCTTGCTCCAGCGTCTTGGAAAACTGCTCTTCTTCAGCCTTGAGCACGCGCTCAATGTTGGCTTGCTCGCGCACCAGCTCCGGGAAGCCTTCGCCCATTTCAGCCACCAGTGCCGCAACGATCTTGTAAAAGAAGTTGCCGGTTGCACCCAGCTTGTTGCCGTGACGGCACGCGCGACGAATGATACGGCGCAGTACATAACCGCGACCTTCGTTGGACGGCAATACGCCATCAGCGATCAAAAAGCTGCACGAGCGGATGTGGTCAGCCACGACCTTGAGCGACGCCTGGCCTTCGTTGGCGCAGCCGATGGCCTCGGCCGCCGCTTTCAACAGGCTCTGGAACAAGTCGATGTCGTAGTTGGAGTTAACGTGTTGCATCACCGCACTGATCCGCTCCAGGCCCATGCCGGTGTCGACCGACGGCGCTGGCAACGGATGCAACACGCCATCGGCGGTGCGGTTGAACTGCATGAATACGTTGTTCCAGATTTCGATGTAACGGTCGCCGTCTTCATCCGGCGAGCCCGGCGGGCCACCCCAGATATCCGGGCCGTGATCGTAGAAAATCTCGGTGCACGGGCCACACGGGCCGGTATCGCCCATGGTCCAGAAGTTGTCCGAAGCGTACGGCGCACCTTTGTTGTCGCCAATGCGGATCATGCGCTCAGCGGGAACGCCGACGTCTTGGGTCCAGATGTCATAGGCTTCATCATCGCTGGCGTAAACAGTCACCCAAAGTTTGTCTTTAGGCAGCTTGAGTACGCCCGTGAGGAAGGTCCAGGCGAAATTGATCGCGTCTTTCTTGAAGTAATCGCCAAAGCTGAAGTTGCCGAGCATTTCAAAGAAGGTGTGGTGACGTGCGGTGTAACCGACGTTTTCCAGGTCGCTGTTCTTGCCGCCGGCACGCACGCACTTCTGGCTGCTGGTTGCACGGGTATAGGCACGTTTTTCCTGACCCAGAAAGCAGTCCTTGAACTGATTCATCCCCGCGTTAGTGAACAGCAGGGTCGGGTCGTTATTCGGCACCAAGGAGCTGGAAGGGACACGGGTGTGACCTTGCTCCTCGAAGAAGCGAAGGAAGGCTTCACGGATTTCTGCGCTTTTCATAGGTTCTTCCACGGAGGCTGAGGCCAGAGGCAAGTCAATCATGTCGCTCGACAGTGCGACTCGCAAAGGGCCGCATTATATCGGCCCAGCGCCTTGGGTACAGCGTGTTTATACGATAGGCACATGCAATTGGACGGCTTACGCGCTCATTGGCGGTTAAATTCATTAAAAACCGTGACCACCTGCTCAATCTGACTGCGGCTGACATCCATGTGCGTCACCATTCGCAAGCGCGGGGCAGCACTCAAGGTGATCCCGCGCTCAGCGGCAAAGGCCTTGAGCGCCTCTGCACGATCACCCAATTGTGCGTACACCATGTTCGTCTGCACAGGCTCGACCTCATAACCACACGCGCGCAAGCCTTCAGCCAGATACGCGGCGTTGGCGTGGTCGTCTGCCAGGCGCTGGACCTGATGATCCAGCGCATATAACCCGGCGGCAGCTAACTGACCCGCCTGACGCATCCCGCCGCCGACCATTTTGCGCAAGCGCCGGGCCTTGGCGATCAGGTCCGCCGTGCCGCACAGCACCGACCCCACCGGGGCGCCCAGCCCTTTGGACAAACACACCGAAACCGAGTCGAAGTGACGGGTAATATCACCTGCGTCCACACCCAGCTTGACGGCCGCGTTGTACAGCCGCGCGCCATCCAGGTGCAACGCCAGGCCATTCTCGCGGGTCAAACGACTGGCCGCCGCCACATACGCCAGCGGCAACACCCTGCCCTGCATGGTGTTTTCCAGTGCCAGCAACCGCGTACGGGCGAAATGAAAGTCGTCAGGCTTGATCGCGCAAGCCACCTGATTCAGGTCCAGCGAACCATCTGCCTGCACTTCCAGCGGTTGCGGCTGGATCGACCCCAGCACGGCAGCCCCGCCGCCTTCATATTTGTAGGTGTGCGCTTGCTGACCCACGATGTATTCATCGCCTCGCCCGCAATGCGCCATCAGCGCCAGCAAATTACTCATCGTACCGCTGGGCACAAACAGTGCCCCGGCAAACCCCAGACGCTGGGCCATTTCGGCCTCAAGCTTGTTGACCGTTGGATCTTCGCCATACACATCATCGCCCAGGCGCGCGGCAGCCATGGCCTCGCGCATACCAGTGCTGGGTTGGGTCACGGTGTCGCTACGAAGATCGATAACAGTCATTGCAAGCCTCGGCCATGTGAGATGAGCATCAGATGCTAATCGGGGAAATCCCTGTCGAACACGATTACTGCGGGTTCAGCCGGCATTAATCAAGCGATTGCGTCACAAATAACCGATAAAACCATCTGAATGGTTGATAGCTAGTAGCCAAAAGCAGCCATGCATCCTTCAAACAGATGTGGTACAAAATGCCCGCCGCCAGAAAGGCTGGTGGCAACGTTCTCAGGGCGGGGTGCAATTCCCCACCGGCGGTAATTGCGCGCAATGCGCATAGCCCGCGAGCGCTTGGCAGGTTCGAAGGCTTCGGCAGACGACTTGGCAAGGTCAGCAGACCCGGTGTGATCCCGGGGCCGACGGTCATAGTCCGGATGAAGAGAGAACGGGATTGGCGCCAAAGGGCCGTCAATCAGACGGGGGGTGTCGATGCGCTTGCGCACGCACCACCTGTCTGAACGCACCCTTAAATCCCATTCGATTCATATGCCCTGTTTTTCACACAAACAGGAGTCAGAACATGCAACCCACCGCAATCGACAGCAAAAGCAAAAATCACCACAACGAGCGCGTCGCATTTATCCAGGCCGCCTGGCACAAAGAGATTGTCGATCAGAGCCGTAAGGGCTTTTTGGCCGAAATGCTGGTGCAGGGCTATCAGGAAAGCGATATCGACTTCTTTGAAGTCGGCGGCGCGTTTGAAATCCCGCTGCACGCCAAGCTGCTGGCCAAGACGGGCCGTTATGCCGGTATCGTCGGCGCGGCACTGGTGGTGGATGGCGGTATCTACCGCCACGACTTCGTTGCCCAATCGGTGGTCAGCGGCCTGATGCAAGTTCAGCTGGAAACCGAAGTACCCGTATTCTCGGTCAGCCTGACACCGCACCACTTCCACGCCGGTGAAGAGCACCAGAAGTTCTTCTTCGACCACTTCGTACACAAAGGCGAAGAAGCGGCAAAAACCTGCGTCGATACGCTGCATAAAATTCGTGCCATCAAGCGCATGGATTCCCAGCAAAAGCGCGCCGTGTAACACCTGACCTCTCGGCTGGCCTGGCCATCAGGTCAGTCGAGAGTCACGCGATAACTATCTAAAGCACAGCCAAGCGCTCGACGCGTTTCAATGGCCTGTAACGGGGCAAGCCCCCTTTACCCTTGAACATAACGCTTCGGAACCTGACTTATGTGCCCTCTACCGCCCTCTGCAACATCAGGCCCTACGCCTGCCCTCCATGAGTTTTACTTTGACGGTGGCGCCACAGCCCCACCGGACCGAACCGAAACCGTTGTATCCAGACCGCTGCCCAATATCTCGGAAACCACCGTGAGCAGCATTCTTCATATCGGCGACAACGCCACCATAGTCCGTTACGTCACAGAGGGTGTTTTGTACCCCACCCCCATTGATCGACTGGTTTTCGCTGCATTATCGCCACAGGCCTCCATCTTCGTGAGCAAAGGCAGCAACAACACACTGCTGATTGACCTCAATAAAGAGCGGTATCGAGTCAAGCCTGCCAGCACCAAACAGATCATCGAACTTCATACCCGTTATGGTAACGACACGGTGTATATCGCCGACACCTTTAAAAACCCGTTTCATATTGAAACCGGTGTGGGCAATGACACCGTGGTCACCAACGCTCAACACACAACTGTACTGACCGGCGACGGCAATGACATCGTGATGACAGGAGCAGGAGACAACTATGTTAATACCGGAGACGGCGATGACATTGTGAATGCCACCGGCGCAAGTTCGACGGTGGCTTATCTGGGCAAAGGCACAGATTCCTTTCGCGGCGGAGCCGGTACATCATTTGTCAATGCGGGTGAAGGCGACGACGTCGTGGTCGGCGGCCAGGGCCACAACATCTTATATGGCAATGATGGCGACGATGTACTCACCGCGGGTTCCGGGTCTAACGTTATTTACACGGGCAAGGGGGAAAACGTCCTCGACGGGATCAAGGATAGCGACACGATTTTCGCCGAAGGCACCCCCCATTACATAACGGACGAAATAATCGATGGTCGCTGGACAACTACAAAATCGCCCGCTCTCGCCAACACGTACGTGATGACAGTCAGCTCAAGCCCTCTGTCTGAGTCAGGCTTGATTATTCAAGGTAGCGAAACGTTTATTGAGCGTGTTCAGGATGATTTGAAGTTGCTGCTCGGGTCTGCCAATGGGCAAAAATTAATAGCCGAGCTGAGCAAAAGTATTCATAAAAGCCAAAAACCCATCACCATCGCCGAGCTCAAGCATGTGAACAATGGCCTTTACATACCCAACCTGGGCGACGGAAGGTCTTACATTCAGGTGGGGCAAGCAGGCCTCCCGGATTTCGGCGGTACGGTTTATTACAACCCAACATTTTCAACGCCACACGCAATACCGCTCACCGCGCTCTACCATGAACTGTGCCACGCCTATAACTTTGTGACGGGCACGCAGTTTTTAGGCGCCAGCCCAGACGGGCACAGTGGCGTCAAACAAGCCCCGCAAGTCAATAACATTGAATTGCAAGCCGTGGGACTGCCTTGTGCCGTAAAGCCTTTTGACTTTGATAAGGATCCTGCCACGCCGCCCCTCACGACCAACCCCAAACCCTACAGTGAGAACGGCATGCGTGAAGAACTCGGGTTGCCCTTGCGCAAAACCTACATTCGTTACTCAGAGGACTGATCGATACCGTTCAAGGTGGCAGGCTCGATAATCATCCCGGCGCGCAACCCATTCTTGACCTTGGGATTGGGAAAGATAATCCGCGCGCCCTTCTCCTCGATCGTCCAACGCGTTTTACCTGCATCTTCGGCCAGCAGATAGCCCTTGCTGAGTTCAGAGAAGTTTTCGACATCGGCCGGCAGGTGCAGGATAAAGGCCTCACTGTGTTTGATCACTTCACGGGCCACGCTGAACAACTGCAAACCTTCCAGAGAGGCATCTTCCAATGAGGGTTCAGTGCTTTCAATGATGTGCTTCAAGCGCAGTTCAAGGCGCTCAACATTCACGCCTGCGTTTTGCCCAAACGGACGCGCTTTGCCCAACTCAAGGGTAAATGCTTCGGCCCCCAACTGGTCATAGGTGTAAGCACTGAACACAATCGACGGCTTGTTTTGCAACAAGACCGCTTCCATGCCAGCTGCGTACAGCCGCGCCAGCTCTCGACGCGAATGAACGCGACCCGCTTTATACGGATAAAGCGCGAATTGCTCTATTTTCGAGCCGCGGATCGCCGTGTGCAGATCGTAATGCAGCCGCGTGCGATCCGGCGCATTGAAAAACGCCTGCGCCAGATGCTCCAGCTCACAGGCACGCAGGGCTTCAGGGCCACTGCTGCTTTCATGCCGACCGTTAAACAGTCGATTGAGGTCTTCTTCGACAAAACGCGCCCCGGTACGCATTGCACCCGGATTACCGAACAAGAAAAGAATACGTGCACGCGGCTTTACTTCTGCGCGTGCAATGCCCTGCAACAGGCGATCAAGCAACTCGATCGGCGCTGTTTCGTTACCGTGGATACCCGCCGACAATAACAAGTCCAGGCCATCGTCCTGCCCTTGCGCCGGCGTGACTTCCAGTGCGCCTTCACTTAGCCAGCGCAATCGCACGCCATCGGCGGTCAGTTGAATTTTCTGCGCCGGTTCGCGACCAGCCAGTGTCAGTTCAAGCAGTTTGCCGAGGGCGAGCATAGTGCATCCTTAATCAGTGATTGCAGTCTGGACCGTGTACGTGACCATCTTCGTCATCGCCCAGGTCAGCCGGTTCCATTTCCAGTTGCAGGCTTACAAGGTTAGTCGCCAAAGGACGCAGCAGCAGGTTAGCGTATTCGGCGTCGCCTTCTTCTACGTCGACACCAATCAACAATTGGCCACGACCGTCTTGTTGAATCCACAGCTCTTTACCCTGCCACATGACCGCAACGCGGGTGCAGGAGGTTTGCAGTTGCTTGCCGTCGGTGTCTTCAAGAATCAGTTGCAGGGAATCGCTCATCATTTCGTACTCATTGGAAAGTGAAGTGGCAGTGCAGGCGAATTAAAACCCGCATGCCGGTGTTCAATTGATCTGGAAAGGGTAAACCGCGCCCAGTTTAAGGATTTGTGTCAGTTCATCCAGTGCCGTCCGGCATTCAAGCAGCAACTGCGGGTCAGCCAGGTCGCTTTCGCGCAGCGCGTCGCGGTAGTGCGTGTTCACCCACTGGGTGAGCGTGTCATACAACGCAGGCGTCATGATAACCCCCGGATTGACCGCCGCCAGTTCAGTTTCTTTCAGTGCGACGCGCAGCCGCAGGCAGGCCGGGCCACCACCGTTCTGCATGCTTTGTTTAAGATCAAACACCTTGATCTCGCGGATAGGACCGCCCGCTGCCGTCAAGCCTTGCAGGTACTGCCAGACACGGGGGTTGGCGCGGCATTCTTCTGGCACGATCAGCAGCATCGAGCCGTCAGCACGGCTGAGCAGCTGACTGTTGAACAGGTACGAGCGCACGGCGTCTTCGACCGCCACTTGATCTCGCGGCACACTAATGGACTGGAAATTACCCCCGCGCGCGCGCAACTTGGCGTGTAATTCAGCCAGCATCTGATCGGTGTTCAGGAATGCATCCTGATGATGGAACAGCAGTTCGCCATTACCTACCGCAATCACGTCGTTATGGAACACACCCTGGTCAATGACCGCCGGATTTTGCTGCGCAAACACCACACCCGCCTCGCTCAAACCGTGAAGGCGGGCGACCGCTTGCGACGCTTCGAGGGTCTGGCGCGCCGGGTATTGTTGCGGCGCCGGGTAACGGCTGTCGAACGCGCTGCGCCCGAAAACAAAAAACTCAACGCCCGCCTCACCGTAATCACGGCAAAAGCGCGTGTGGTTAGCCGCGCCTTCGTCACCAAATTGAGCAACCGCTGGCAATGCGGCGTGATGCGCAAAGTGCTGCTGATCAGCAAACATCGCGCTCAGCACACGGCTGGTGGTCGGGTGCTCGATGCTGCGGTGAAATTTGCAATTGAGGTTGGCCGCGGTGAAATGCACACGGCCATCTTGAGTGTCAGCGCTCGGGCTGACGGTGGCAGCATTGGCCACCCACATGCTCGACGCCGAGCAACTGGCGACCAGCAACGGCATCGCCTCTTTGGCAGCCTGTTGAATGACGTGTGCGTCCGAGCCACTGAAACCCAAACGGCGCAAGGCACTCACGTCCGGGCGTTCTTGGGGTGCCAGTACCCCCTGGACAAACCCCATGTCCATCAGCGCTTTCATTTTTTCCAGGCCTTGGAGCGCCGCTTCCTTAGGGTTGGAAGCCTGCTGGCTGTTGCTCTGGGAGGCGACGTTGCCGAACGACAAACCGCCGTAGTTATGGGTCGGCCCCACTAAACCGTCAAAATTGACTTCAAAGGACTTCATCAACGAGGCTCCGGCAAACGGTTGTTATAGGCATCAATCACACAAGCCCCGTAGGCGCTGGTGCTGGCTGCGATCCTGTTCTCAAGAAATCGCAGCTTTCGCCCGCACATACAGGTTAAAGGTCAGCTTACAAATGCACACCCGGCGTCAATGCCGCGGGCAGTGCCAGGATCGGCGTTTCCAGCGAGGCCACCGGATAGGCGCAATAATCGGCGGCGTAATACGCACTGGCACGGTGATTACCCGATGCGCCGATACCGCCAAACGGCGCGCTGCTCGCCGCGCCCGTCAGTTGTTTGTTCCAGTTCACGATGCCTGCACGGCTTTGCAGCCAGAACTGCTGATAACGCGCTTCGCTGTCCGACAATAAACCCGCTGCCAAACCGAACGCCGTGTTGTTGGCTTCAGTCATGGCCGCGTCAAAGTCAGCGTAGCGAATCACTTGCAGCAACGGCCCGAACAGCTCCTCATCAGAACGTTCACTGACTTCGGTCACGTCGATAATGCCCGGTGTGAGCAAAGCGGCATTGGCGTCTGGCTGACTCATTTCCAGCAAGGCCACAGCCCCCGAGCCGAGCAATACGTCTTGGGCATCCATCAATGCACGCGCCGCGCCCAACGAAATGACCGAGCCCATAAACGGCGCAGGCTGCTGGTCGAACGCTCCGACTTCGATCGTCTGGCTGACCTGCACCAGACGGCTCAGCAGGCTGTCGCCCCACGTGCCTTCGGGCACCAACAAGCGCCGTGCACAGGTGCAACGCTGGCCGGCCGAGATAAAGGCGGATTGGATGATGGTGTAAACCGCCGCTTCCACATCCGCCACCTGATCGACCACCAGTGGGTTATTACCGCCCATTTCCAGGGCCAGGATTTTGTCCGGGCGACCGGCGAACTGCTGATGCAACGCGTTGCCCGTACGGCTCGACCCGGTGAAGAACAAGCCATCAATGCCGGTATGCGCCGCCAATGCGATGCCGGTGTCCCGCGCGCCTTGCAGCAAGTTCAATACGCCCGCAGGCAGCCCCGCTTCAATCCAGCACTTGACGGTCAACTCGGCCACTTTAGGCGTCAGCTCACTGGGCTTGAACACTACGCTGTTACCGGCCAGCAAGGCCGGGACGATGTGGCCGTTGGGCAAGTGACCCGGAAAGTTATACGGACCAAACACCGCCACCACACCGTGAGGCTTGTGGCGCAACACCGCGGTGGCGTCGCCCAGCGGGCCGCTCTTTTCTCCGGTGCGTTCGCGGTAGCTTTGCACCGAAATGGCCACTTTATTGATCATGCTGGTGACTTCAGTCGCCGACTCCCACAGCGGCTTACCGGTCTCCTCACCGATGCAGTGGGCCAGTTCGTCGGCGTGGGTTTTGAGGCTGGCCGCGAACGCCTCCAGCACACTCAAGCGCTCTTCAAATGAACGCGTGGCCCATGCCGGGAATGCCTCTCGCGCAGCCTTCACCGCGCCATCCACCTGTTCAGCGTTTGCGCCATTGCCTCTCCACAGCACCTGCTGAGTGACCGGGTTAAGCGATTCAAAGGCTTCGCCCAGGCCGTTTTGCCAGGCGCCTGCGATGTACAACGTGCTCATTATTTCGACTCCCGTGGGGCCACTGGCTGGGCAGACAAGGTGACGGCGCGCACTTGATCGCCCGCGCTCAATTGCAACCGCTTGGCGGTCTGTGGATCAACCACCAAGGTGCCCGCCGCCAGACGTGCTGGTGCCGCCGTAATACGGCAGTCCTCGCGCTTGCGGTTGTGAATCAGGTAAGGCGTGGCGTCGTCGCCCGGAGTGCCGATGGCCAACACCAACGCTTCGCTCTCGCGCACTGCACGGATCTTGCTGGTTTCACACTCCACAGCCGGGCCGGCGTCGAAAATGTCGACGTAGCCCTGATAGCTGAAACCTTCGCTTTTGAGCATGTTCAGCGCAGGCTCTGTGTGAGTGTGCACCTGGCCGATCACCGCACGCGCATCTTCAGACAGGAAACAGGTGTAAACCGGAAACTTGGGCATCAACTCGGCAATAAAGGCTTTATTGCCCACACCGGTCAGGTAGTCGGCCTGGCTGAACTCCATCTTGAAGAAGTGCCGCCCCAGGCTTTCCCAGAACGGCGAGCGTCCCGCTTCGTCAGACATGCCACGCATTTCAGCAATGATTTTGTTCCCGAACAGCTCAGGGAATT
Source organism: Pseudomonas weihenstephanensis (assembly GCF_001043055.1). Classification (GTDB taxonomy): domain Bacteria; phylum Pseudomonadota; class Gammaproteobacteria; order Pseudomonadales; family Pseudomonadaceae; genus Aquipseudomonas; species Aquipseudomonas weihenstephanensis. The sequence continues at coordinate 501,544 of NZ_JYLF01000002.1, read as the reverse complement.
CTGCGATGAACAGCATCCGCGCCTTGGCCAGCATCCGGCCATTGAGGCCAGTACGGTGGTCGGCGCCCAGGAACAACGAGCACAACTCTGAATTACCTGTCAGATCGTTAGCCAAAAACAGGGTCGGAATTTCGCGGTAAATATTCAGTTCTTGCGAAGCGCTGACGGTCAAACCGACCCGGAAGTTGTACCACGGCTCGCGCAAACCCACGGCGCCAGCAATGGCAGAAATACCGACGACTTTACCGTCGTCGTTTTCCAGTACAAACAAGTAGTCGGCATCGCCGCGCTCCGCTTCGCCCCGGAAGGTTTTCTCAGCCCAGGTCACACGGTGCAGTAAGCGTTCTTCGTTGGCCGGCAAGGTGGTCAGGCCGGTGCCGGTGCTGCGGGCCAGTTCAATCAGGGCCGGTAAATCGCTGTTGCGTACAGGACGAACGATCATGCTATCTCCTCAAACGGGTTCGCTGACGAACCTCGCGACACTCGCTCAAAGGCGTTAAACCGCAACCACTCGCACGCTGGCACCTTCACCCACGCCCAGTGCTTCGGCCGCTTGCAGATCCAGCGTGACCGGTTTGCCCGGTGCCCAATCAAGCTCAAGCAACACCGCCCGGTAATCCTGAAGCTGGGCGTTGGCCACCAGGTACTGACGACCGCCGCCCTTGCTCAGCTCGCCGATTTTGACCGGTACTACCCGGCTTTGAGCGATTGAGCGGATGCCCGACACCCGCGCATGCAGGGTCGGCCCGCCGTCGAAAATGTCGATGTAATGATCGGTTTCAAAGCCTTCGCGCATCAGGATGTCGAAGGTGATCTGCGCACGCGGATGCACTTGCCCCATTGCTTCTTGAGCCGTATCGGGCAGCAGCGGTACATAAATCGGGTAATGCGGCATCAGTTCGGCAAGGAAGGTACGGCTTTTAAGGCCGCACAGACGTTCGGCGGCGGTGTAGTTCAGGTCAAAGAAGTTACGCCCGATCGCATCCCAAAACGGCGAGTCGCCATTTTCATCGCTGTAACCGACGATTTCAGTCACCACCGAATCGGCAAATCGCTCCGGGTGGTTGGCCACAAACAGCAGTCGCCCACGGGAGTTGAGTTCGGACCATGCCGAGCCCACTAACTGCGGGACCACATAGAAACTGGTGAGCAGGCTATTACCGGTAAGGTCATGGCACTGCGACAAGACGTGAATCTTGTTGTGAATCTTCAGCTCACGCGAGGCGTGGACAAAGGTCTCGTTGCGAAAACTGTAGAACGGTTCTGAATACCCGGCCGACGCGACAATCGCCGAGCAACCCACCAGTGCGCCGGTGGCCGTATCTTCCAAAACAAAGAAGTAGCTTTCTTCGCCATTGAAGCTGACTTCTGCCGAGAACGAGGCTTCGGAGGCTGCGATCTTGTCGCGCAAGCGTTCGATATCGTCCGGCAATGAAGTGACACCAATCGGGCTGTCCGCAGCCAGACGCTGTACCTCGCCCAGATCAGCCATTTGCGCAGGGCGCATCACCAGCATGGTGTCACTCCTTAATCCAAAAAATAAAAGGGGGGGAATTCGCGCATCACCTGTAGATGCGAGTGTGCTCGCATTCAAGCGGCGCCCTCAGACACACGCGTGTCTGAGGGCGCGCTGCTACGAGTCATGCAGGGTCAAGCTCAGGCTTGTGTCAGGGCTTTTACAGCGCGCTCAAAACGATTCAAGCCTTCTTCAATATCAGCCTCTTCGACCACCAGGCTTGGCGCGAAACGCACCACATCGGGGCCGGCTTGCAAAATCATCAGGTTTTCTTTTTCAGCGGCGTTGAAAATATCCTTGGCTTTGCCCTTCCAGGCATCGCTCAACACGCAGCCAAGCAAAAGCCCTAAACCGCGCACTTGCGTAAACAGGCCGTATTGCTGGCCAATGTGCTCAAGACGGGTTTTGAACAGCGCGTGTTTGGCTTTTACCCCACTCAACACTTCAGGCGTGTTGATCACATCGATCACCGCGTTGCCGACAGCACACGCCAGCGGGTTGCCGCCGTATGTGGTGCCGTGAGTGCCGACGACCAGATGCTTGGCCAGCCCTTCAGTGGTGAGCATCGCGGCAATCGGGAAACCACCGCCCAAGCTCTTGGCACTGGTGAGGATGTCAGGCGTCACGCCGTAATGCATGTAGGCAAACAGCTCACCGGTGCGGCCCATGCCGGTTTGCACTTCGTCAAAGACCAACAGCGCATTGTGCTGGTCACACAGGTCGCGAGCACCTTGCAGGTAAGCCTGCTCAGCCGGCAGCACGCCGCCTTCGCCCTGAATCGGCTCCAGCACCACCGCGCAGGTCTTGTCCGAAATAGCCGCTTTGAGCGCGGCCAGATCGTTGAACGGTACGTGGGTAATACCGGTGATTTTTGGACCGAAGCCGTCGGAGTACTTCGACTGCCCGCCAACGTTAACGGTGAACAGGGTGCGACCGTGAAAGCTGTTGAGCGCGGCAATGATTTCGTACTTTTCGGCGCCGAAGCGGTCATGCGCCACACGACGGGCCAGCTTGAAGGCCGCCTCGTTGGCTTCAGCACCCGAGTTGCAGAAAAACACACGCTCGGCAAAAGTCGAGTCCACCAGTTTTTTAGCCAGACGCAGCGCCGGCTCGTTGGTAAACACATTGGACACATGCCAGAGGTTGTTCGCCTGCTCAGTCAACGCACCGACCAGGGCCGGGTGTGCATGGCCCAGTACGTTGACCGCAATGCCGCCAGCGAAATCAATCAGCTCGCGACCCGACTGGTCCCACACTCGGGAACCCGCTCCGCGCACGGGGATGAATGCCGCAGGTGCGTAGTTGGGAACCATGACCTGATCGAAATCGGCGCGTTGTACCGGGGCTTGCTCAACGGACATCGGAGTCTCCTGAAGAGGAACGCCTGCCTAAACTGGCAAGCGATGAGGGATTGTAAGGACACACGGGAGCCAAGCCTTGCCGCCAAGCGACAACTTCTTATAGCGCTCAACCATGATTTTCCAAGGCTTGCGGCAATGCGACATATTGCGTCACAAAGGCGCAGTTTAAACGCTTGGTCATATTTACGGCAGCGTATTACCTGATTGATTGCAAAACCCGTATGTCCAAAGCGATAGCGCAGCGTGGTGGCCGCGAGCACCTAACCCACTTCATCCGAACCCCACGTCAGGGCTGGTTTTTCAAATAAATAAAACTACATAGCTATACGAACACCCCTGTTTTTTAAGCTTATTTCGCGGCCGGGCGCCTCATACACTTAAACAACAGTCACTTTTGCAGATACCCCCTCATGCCCTCGCCTACGCCTGCACCACTAACGCTAACCCCCCCTCTTCAATCAGCGCCGCCAGCGTTTCATTACGAAGTGATCAAGCAGTTGCTGCCTGACTGGGCGCTGCACTCACCCGCGCACAAGCGGCGTCTTTTAAAAGACGTCATGCCCCGCCCGCCCCGAAACACTCACGCCATGACAGGCCCTCAACGAACAGCCCTGAATCGCGCGCACATCGCCCACTGGAAGGCGCACAGTGACGTGGAGCAATCTCTGGAGACGCTGCAGGACATCTATGGCTTTGCAGAGCCAATACTCAAACAAGCCTTGCACACGCACTACAACGTCGACCGTTCACTCGATCTGAAAGAGACGTTCATTAATCTGTACATCCCGTTGAAAGTGCCTCTGTTAAATCTGAACACGGGGGCTTACAAAACCTGGAAAGTATCAATCCTGGACGCCGCCCTGCACAATTTCGAACAGTGTGAAACCGAGGTCAGCGCCCACACTTTCGATTCCGGTTTTATTATCAAACCCACCACCACCGGGTATTACAAAATACTGGACACACTCACGGAGCAACTGCCCGTGGCGGACTTCATAAAGCTGTGCCGAGAACTGGATTTAGGCGGTCAGTACAAAGCACATCTTGAACAGCATCTAGGCGTCCACAATAAAAGCCAAGAGCTCACCCTTAAAACCAAGGTCAGGCACCAGCAAAGAACCGCATTTGAGGCCGCCATGCACTCCGCTCTGGTGCAAGGCGATATTAGCCAAAGCATTTTCGAATCGCTGTCCATCCTGGGCCAGGAGGCCGCATGGACGAGTGCATTGCATCCCCCCCTGTCCACTTGCAGCCTGACACTACTAGGCACTGACTTAACCGGCGTACTTGTTTTTACTCACCCAGCGATAACCTCCGGCCATAACACTGAAGTCGTCATTTACCTGCCAAATGACCCACAACACCCACTTAAACGGTATGCCTCAATCTCTGAAGGCATAGCAGTACTGGCGCAAAACTTACGCAGTGAGCACTATCAGCAATACTTCAGCCGCTTCATCAGCCACGCTCAACTGGGCCTGTTTTTCAGCACACTCAAGCAGTCGCTGTGGTTTACCCTGATTGACGCAGCGCAAGTTCCGGAAGGCCGACCAGAAGACTATCCGCCCGACATCAGTGTCGAACCGATTGAAAGCCCGACACTGGCCTTTACCCTCTTAGAAATCACGCAAGACTACACAGAATACCTCTACCAAAAAACACGCCAGAAAATACTGGCTGACGCGCCATTAATTGCGGTGCCAACCGACACCGAAGACCAAAAAACCCGGCACGAGCGCAAAGAAAAACTTAAAGCCATCGCCGAGCTTGTGTTGAACGCCATCGAATTCGTCGCCGCGCCATTTATCCCCGTGCTAGGGGGACTGGTGCTGGCACAAATGGCTTGGCAAATCGTAGATGACACATATGAAGGCATTCGGGATTGGTCCCAGGGCAAAACCCTCGAAGCCTGGAACCACTTATTCAGCGTGCTAGAAACCGTGGCCCAGACGGCTACGTTCGCCATCGGTGGCAAAGTCATCGGCGAGGCCCTGAAGATCCAATCCTCCCCCTTTGTTGACAGCTTGAAACGCGTGACCCTGTCGAACGGTGAACCCCGATTATGGGAACCTAACCTCGCTCCCTACGAACATACCGCGCCCCTGCCCACTCACGTGCAACCCGACGAGACCGGGGTGTATACGCATGACAGCGCCTTGCACTTGAGCCTGGAGGGCAAAACCTACCAGATCGAGCCGACATCACGTCCGCCCGGCTACCGAATCAAACACCCCTCACAGCGCAGAGCCTATTCACCCCGCGTACGCCACAACGGCTCTGGGGCCTGGATCGCTGAAACCGAAACCCCGCTTCAATGGAGCAACGAGCAACTGTTCAAACGCCTCAATCCACTTAACAGTGATTTTTCCGATATTGAAGCGTCACGGATTCTTGCGATAACCCGAACCGATCCAGGTGTGCTTCGTCGTGTGATCAGCGATGCGCTTCCTACACCCGCGCTGCTGGCCGACACGCTACAGCGTTTCAGAATTGATGCGCAGATTGAACGTTTCATTGCCCGAATGCAAAGCGCCGATCCGGCCCTGCAACGCTTGGCCGATCCGCAAACCCAGCTGCAACTCTTGGTCCAGCCGCAGCTTTGGCCGCCCTCCAGAGTGATTTCGCTCATCAACGAGCAAGGCCAGGTACTGGCCCAATACCCGTCAGCCTCAACGCCGGGATTACGCATCACCGTCCCTGAATCAAAAATGCGGGATGGCGAGTTAGTAACCTGCGTGCTCCAGCAGCTGGAAGACAGCGAAACCAAGCAACTGATTGGCACCAGCCCCGCGTCTGGCGACCCATTGCCTAAAATGCCGGACAGGATTACCCGGCTTTATCAGCGCCTGGCTGATCTTGCCCGCCTGAAACGTACCGAGCTGTTCAATTCGCGATACGAGACACTCGAACAACGAGGCAGCGCCGAGGTAACGCTGTTACAAACCGCACTTCCAGGCCTGCCTAACAATGCCGCCAAAGAATTGATCTGGCATGCCAGCGGCGATGAAATACTGCAATTGCTCAATGAAAAGACCATTGCACCTCGCCTTCTGGAAGAAGCCCGCTGGCATTTAATGGAAAGCCGAATCAACCGCGCTTACGAAGGCATGTTTCTGGACTCTATCCACAATCCGGACAGTGAATGGCTCACACTCAAAACGATTGAAGCCATGCCCGGCTGGCCCCAGGACGTGCGCCTGGAGATTCGTGAAAAACACTTTACCGGCCCCCTTCTAAACAGCCTTGGCGACGAAATGGCGCCTCTTCGTAAAGTCTTGATCAAATCCGAAAACCGCTACAGCGCGCGTGATGCGCTTAACCATGAACTGCACGGCCCGGACGACCTGTACAGCGCCCTGCTTCATGCATTACCTGACCTTGAGCGTCAAGCCCTAGGGTTCGCGCACCCCGGCCAGGGGGCAGCCTTCAAAGCGCGCGTTCAGGCCCAGCCTTTGTTACCACGCTTGAGCGTCAGCAGCCATTTCGACCATCCAGTAGTCGCTATGGACTTCAAATCTCCGATGGAACTGGTGCATGGGCGCGCCAGTTACCCCCTGCTTGGCGCCGATGCGCCTGAGCGTGCCCCTTCAACTCTTGAGAGGCTGGTACATGAGCTTTATCCAAGTTTGGACGCACGCGAAAGGGCTCGCGTCATGGCCACGTTGCCCAGCACCGAAAGCATGGCTAAGGCGCGGCTTGCCGAGCAGGAAAAAGAGCTGAACACTCTGCGAGATGACTTAGAGGTCTGGACCCTGAACGCACCCGCCGCAAATCAACGAACCGGCGACATGCTCTCACCCAACTCACGGGTGGCCAGAGTTCAGGACAGGCGTGCATTCAGCCGGGAGCTTGAACGAGCTTGGCGTCGGCAAACAGCCTTCGACAACCATTACACAGACCCATCACGGGACGGATTTGAACTGACGTTCACCCGCCCGATCCTGGAAGATATGCCCCCCATTAACGCTGACTTCAGCCACGTCACGCTCCTGTCGTTGACGGGCAGGGGGGCTATAACTGGCATTAACGAGTTTCTGCAACGGTTCCCGAAATTGCGCGCACTGGATCTACGAGGTTTTGAACTCGATCACTTACCAGACGCCGTGCTCTCAATGCAAAATCTGACAGAGTTACGCCTGGAGCAAAGTTCCATCACCTTGACCCCTGACAGCGCCGCAGGCCTGGCCGGGCTTGAGTACTTGGAATACATTGACCTGGATCAGAACCCGCTCAACATAACCCCGGACTTTGGCAATATGCTGAACCTAAACACTGTGCATTTGCGCAATACAGAACTCACCGAGTTCCCGACCTCAATCTTGGGGCTTTCGGAATTAGAAGTCGTCGACTTGAGCGAAAACCTGATAAGCGATTTACCCACCGAACTTTTCGAGGCGCCCGCCTTTATAGCCGAGGCGCTTGATCTTGATGACAACCCTCTTTCACAGGCGTCGCTGAACCGGGTGCGCGAGTACTTTGCCCAAACAGGGTTTGACATGAACATTAACCTGGAAGACGAAGACGGTATCGACCCGGTTCTCATCCCCGAGTCAGAAGAATAACATCAGCCGCGCTCTGGCGAAGCTGAGGACAACTCAAAGGGGCTGCTGCTGCGACGCTGGTTACGGTCTTCGCGGGGAGTGGCGCCGAAAAAGTTGCGATACGCACTGGAGAAATGCGGCCCTGATGAAAAACCACACGACAAGCCGATCTGAATGATCGACTTGCTGGTTTGCATCAGCATTTGCCGGGCCTTGTTCAGGCGTAGCTCCAGGTAGTACTGGCTGGGCACACGATTAAGGTACTGCTTGAAGATGCGCTCCAGCTGGCGACGGGACACGCACACATGCTGGGCGATTTCGTCGGTGGTCAGAGGCTCTTCAATGTTGGCCTCCATCAGCAACACAGCCTGGGTCAACTTGGGGTGGCTTGAACCCAAACGGTTTTGCAAAGGAATGCGCTGACGCTCACCGCCTTCACGGATACGCTCCACCACCAACTCTTCAGATACCGCACCCGCCAACTCGGCACCATGGTCCCGGGCAAGCACCGCCAGCAGCAAATCCAGCACCGACAAGCCACCGCACGCGCTCAAGCGATCGCGATCCCAATCGAACAAATGGCTGGTGGCGATCACTTTGGGGAAGCGCTCCGCAAAATCATCCTGCCAACGCCAATGCACCGCTGCACGATAACCATCCAGCAGGCCCAATTGTGCCAACGGGTACACCCCGGCTGACAAGCCACCAATCACGCAACCCGCTCGCACCGCCTGCTTCAGGGCGCTGCCCAGTGCAGAGGCCACGACCAGCGGTGGCTCATCGGCCAGCAAAAACAGTTTTTGACAGCCTTCAAGCTTGCCCGCCCACGGCTCCCCCGGCAGTTGCCAGGCGCCTTCTGCTGGCGCCTCGGCCTGCAAGAACACCAACTCATAAACGACTTCAGGGTGCACGCGCTGAGCAACACGCAACGCTTCCTCGGCCAGCGCCAGGGTCAGCGCTTTGGTGCTGGGCCAAATAAGGAAACCAATTCGATGGGCGGTCATAGCGTGCTATCCGGAACAAAACGAGAGAGAGAAACCAATTGCGCCAGATACTCAGCCTAGGCCAGCTGCGCAGGGTGCGGAGCATGACCTATTTTGGTGCACAACGGCAGTCTTGAAATCGCAGTTACTTCAGGCTACCTGACAAGAATTGCTGCAAACGCTCACATTTCGGATTGACCAGCACTTCGCGCGGGTCACCGCTTTCTTCCACGATGCCTTTATGCAAAAACACCAGTTGGTTGGAGACTTCACGGGCAAAGCCCATTTCGTGAGTCACCACCACCATGGTCCGACCTTCAAGAGCCAGGTCTTGCATCACTTTAAGGACATCGCCAACCAGTTCAGGGTCGAGGGCCGAGGTAGGTTCATCAAACAGCATGACCTCCGGCTCCATCGCCAACGCCCGGGCAATCGCCACACGCTGCTGCTCGCCGCCAGACATGTGGCCCGGGTAAGCATCCTTACGGTGCGACACACCCACCTGATTCAAGTAATGCTCGGCTTTTTCCCGCGCATCGGCCTTGGACATACCCAGCACATGCACGGGGGCTTCCATGATGTTTTCCAGCGCGGTCATGTGCGACCACAGGTTGAAATGCTGGAACACCATCGACAGGCGCGAACGCATGCGTTGCAACTGCTTGGGATCTGCGGCCTTGAGCGCGCCATCTTTGTTGGCGATCAATTTCAGCTCTTCGCCATTGAGCAGGATTTTGCCTGCATGCGGTTGTTCAAGCAGGTTGATGCAGCGCAAAAAGGTACTTTTACCAGAGCCACTGGAACCGATGATGCTGATTACGTCGCCTGCTTTAGCGGCCAAAGAAACGCCTTTGAGCACTTCGTGACTGCCATAGCGTTTATGCAGGTCTTGGACTTCAAGTTTGTACATGCTGTCGGTTCTCACGAAAACAGGGGATCAGTCGTTGAGCACACCGCTCAATCATGCCTTGCGCGGGGCCATATAGCCCAGCCAGCGGCGTTCAGCCAATTTAAACAGGCGCACCAGAATGAAGGTCAGGCACAGGTAGAAAACACCGGCCGTGATGTAAGCCTCAAACGGCAAGTAATACTGGGCGTTCACGGTACGTGCGGCGCCCGTGATGTCGATCAGGGTCACGATGGACGCCAGACTGGTGGTCTGCAACATCATGATCACTTCATTGCTGTACTGCGGCAGCGCACGGCGCATGGCCGAGGGCAACAAAATGCGGCGGTACATTTTGGCGCGTGACATGCCCATCGCTTTGGCGGCTTCAATCTCGCCATGCGGCGTGGCCTTGAGGCTACCGGCAATGATTTCGGCAGTGTAGGCGCTGGTGTTGATGGCAAACGCCAGGCAGGCGCAGAAGGTCGCACTGGACAGCAGCGGCCACAGGAAGCTCTCGCGCACCGCCTCGAATTGAGCCAGGCCGTAGTAGATCAAAAACAGTTGGACCAGCATCGGCGTGCCACGGATCACGTAAGTGAACAGCCACGCCGGGAAGTTGACCAGCGCCGATTTTGAAACCCGCATCAGCCCCAACGGCACCGCTGCCAGCAGACCGAAAAACAGCGAAATACCCAGCAGTTTCAAGGTTTCGAGCAGGCCATCGAGGTACAGCGGCATGCTGTCCCAAATCACGTTGTAGTCGAAGATCATAGATCAGCCGCCCTTACGCCTACCGAGTAGCGCTTCTCAAGTTGTCGCAACGCCAACAGCGAAACACTGGTCAACACCAGGTACATCGCGGCCACCGCCAGGAAGAAGGTGAAAGGCTCGCGGGTGGCATCTGCCGCCTGCTTGGCCTTGAACATCATGTCTTGCAGGCCGACCACCGAAATCAGGGCCGTGGCTTTAGTCAAGACCAGCCAATTGTTGGTAAAGCCTGGAATCGCCAAGCGAATCATCTGCGGCACCAACACCCGAAAAAACACCTGAAAGCTGCTCATGCCATACGCCATGCCAGCTTCGGCCTGCCCCTTGGGAATGGCCATAAAGGCACCCCGAAAGGTCTCGGACAGGTACGCACCAAAGATGAAGCCCAAGGTGCCGATACCAGCCGCCAACGGGTTCAAATCAATGTAATCGTCGTAACCCAACATGGGCGCGACGCGGTTCAGCAAATCCTGGCCGCCGTAGAAAATCAGCAGAATCAGCACCAGATCGGGAATTCCGCGAATGACCGTGGAGTACAAATCGCCCAGCCAGGCCAACCAGCGCACCGGCGACAGGCGCAAAGAAACACCAATCAGACCTAGAACAATGGCCAGGGCCATGGACGACAAGGCGAGCTGAAGCGTCAGCCAAGCGCCATCGAGGATGACAGCCCCGTAGCCTTTCAACATGATTCAGGTCCTCAAAATTTGAATGAAAAAATGGCGCAAACTTCAGAAATTCTGTTGCTTGCGCCATTCAGGACAGAGTGCTGCGATGACTTACTTGGCGTCTGCGCCGTAAATATCGAAGTCGAAGTATTTGTCCTGGATTTGCTTGTATTTGCCGTTGGCACGAATCGCCGCAATCGCTGCGTTGATCTGATCCAGATGCTCCTTGTCGCCTTTACGCACGGCGATACCGATGCCGTCACCAAAGTACTTGGCGTCAGTGAACTGCGGACCTACAAACGCGTAGCCCTTGCCCGCAGGGGTTTTGAGGAAGCCGTCTTGCAACAGCGTCGCGTCCGCCACGGTGCCATCAAGGCGACCGGCTTCTACGTCGAGGTAGATTTCGTTCTGCGAGCCGTAAGGAACAATGGTGGCCCCTTTAGGCGCCAGCACTTCCTTGGCAAAACGGTCGTGGATCGAACCGCGCTGCACGCCAATTTTCTTGCCCTTGAGTTCATCAAGGCTGTCGCTGACAACGGCGCCTTCCTTCATCACCAGACGCGCTGGAGTCAGGTAATAACGAGTGGTGAAATCGACAGATTTTTTGCGGTCGTCAGTGATGGACATCGAGGACAGGATGGCGTCGATCTTGCGCACTTTAAGCGCCGGGATCAGGCCATCGAATTCCTGCTCAACCCACGTGCACTTGACCTGCATCTGCTCGCACAGTGCGTTACCGATGTCGTAGTCAAAACCAACGATGCTGCCATCCGGTGCCTTGGAGGCGAACGGAGGGTAGGCCGCTTCGATACCCATTTTCAAAGGTTTTTGATCAGCGAAAGCCTGCATGGACAGCACAGACAGCGCCAGGGCGCCAAGAAGCACGAGTTTCTTCATCTTAGGACTCCATCGGTAAAGGGCAATAAATGCAGAATGAGCGTAAGCCCAATATGCGGAGGTTAAACCGGGAATGCGGCGCCACGTGCTACTGGCGTTGCACTGGGGTCAGCACAACAACGACGAGCGAGTGATCGGCATTCTAACGACAGGCTTCACGCCGTTATTTCTTCAATGCGACAACAAATTACAGATGCACTGAGAAATGCGACCCGAGGCATTGACAGCCCTTCAAATTAATGCAAGAGCAATTGATATAGAACCTATATGAGTTGCAAATAGCGGGCCTATTATTCGCAAAGCCTTCTATTCCGGCAAGTGTAGCGTTTCATCTTATTTTTCAGCCCCCATAACAAGGCTCTAAAACAGTGCTGTACGTGGCGCAAGGCCCCGTTTTCGCGCACCCGGTTACACATGCGGTAACACCTCACCTGCGCCCCTCAACTGCCGGCCAGGCAGCGCGCGCGCAAAACAGGTGGCCGTTGACGAGTCATATGAGGCGCCCCCCCCCCTAACACGTCAGCGCGCCTACCGATTGTGCCTGGCCCATCAATAAAAACCCCCGCCAGGCAATGCCGGACGGGGGTTTGCTCAAGCAAGCGGCGCCTTACGCGACCTTCATGCCTTTATGGGTATCAATCAAATGCTGCACGACACCCGGATCTGCCAACGTCGAGATATCGCCCAGCCCGTCATATTCCCCCGTCGCAATCTTGCGCAAGATCCGACGCATGATTTTACCCGAGCGGGTTTTGGGCAGGCCGGGTGCCCACTGAATGACATCGGGCGAGGCGATGGGACCGATTTCCTTACGCACCCAGTTTTTCAACTCCAGGCGCAACGCCTCACTCGGTTCTTCGCCGCCATTCAACGTGACGTAGACATAAATGCCCTGCCCTTTGATGTCGTGCGGCACACCTACAACCGCCGCTTCTGCAACTTTGGGGTGGGCGACCATCGCGCTTTCAATCTCGGCCGTGCCCATCCGGTGCCCCGAAACGTTAAGCACGTCATCGACCCGCCCGGTGATCCAGTAGTAACCGTCTTCGTCGCGGCGCGCACCGTCACCGGTGAAGTACATGCCACGGAAGGTCTTGAAGTAGGTATCGACAAAGCGGTCGTGATCGCCATACAACGTGCGCGCCTGACCCGGCCACGAATCAAGAATGACCAGGTTTCCTTCGGCGGCCCCTTCGATCAGGTTGCCCAGGTTATCCACCAGCGCGGGCACCACACCAAAAAATGGACGCGCTGCCGAACCCGGCTTGAGGGCGTGAGCACCCGGCAGCGGGCTCATCATGCAAGCGCCGGTTTCGGTCTGCCACCAGGTATCGACAATCGGGCAGCGCTCCTTGCCCACCGTCTTGTAGTACCAGCTCCAGGCTTCCGGGTTAATCGGCTCACCCACCGAACCCAACAGGCGCAAGCTTGAACCGTCTGCATCTTTAACCGCCGCCTGCCCCTCGGCCATCATGGCGCGAATGGCGGTTGGGGCGGTGTAGAGGATGTTGACCTTGTGCTTGTCGATGATTTTCGACACACGGGTGATGTCCGGGTAATTGGGCACGCCCTCGAACAGCACCGTGGTCGCGCCGTTCGCCAGCGGTCCATAAACGATGTAGGTGTGGCCCGTGACCCAGCCCACGTCCGCCGTGCACCAGTAGACTTCACCCGGGCGGTAATCAAAGACACGTTCGTGGGTCAGCGCGGCATACAGCAGGTAGCCACCCGTGGTGTGCTGCACGCCTTTGGGCTTGCCCGTGGAGCCGGAGGTATAAAGGATGAACAAGGCTTCTTCCGCGCCCATTTCTTTGGGCGCGCAGTGCGTAGAGGCTACCGCCATCAGGTCGTGGTACCAAATGTCACGGTGCTTGTACCAGGCAATGTCACCCCCGGTGCGTTTGAAGACGATGATTTTCTGAACGCTTGAGGTATCCGGGTTGGTCAGCGCGACATCGACATTGGCCTTGAGCGCCGTGCGCTTGCCGCCACGTACGCCTTCGTCGGCCGTGATCACCACTTTGGATTTGCAGTCGATGATGCGCCCGGCCAGCGCCTCCGGCGAGAAGCCACCGAAGACCACGGAGTGAATCGCGCCGATGCGGGTACACGCCAGCATAGCGACCACCGCCTCGGGAACCATCGGCATATAGATGGTGACGACATCCCCCCGGTGCACGTCTTGACCGCGCAAAGCGTTGGCCAGCTTGCACACCTCTTCGTGCAGTTCGCGGTAAGTGATGTTGCGCTGCTCAGAAGGGTCGTCGCCTTCCCAGATGATCGCGACCTGGTCACCGCGCTCGGCAAGATGGCGATCCAGGCAGTTGTAGGACACGTTGAGGGTGCCGTCGGCAAACCATTTGATGTCGACGTGGTGGTCGTCGAAGGAGGTTTGCTTGACGGTGGTAAAAGGCTTGATCCAGTCGAGACGCTGAGCTTGCTCGCGCCAGAAACCATCGGGGTTGACGACGGATTGCTGGTACATCGCCTTGTAGGTCGCCTCGTCTGTCAGCGTCGTGGCTGCGACATCGGGGCGTACGGGATACAGGGAAGCAGCACTCATGTTTCACACCTCAATTATTTTTGTAGTTGTTGTTTTATGACCCTGTTTTAGCCGGGCTACCGTACGACTTCCATTCGACGTTGGTAGTAAGAAACGCGTAGAAAAAACACAGCTTTTGTATTGAAGGCTCAAGCACAGTGCTTACAGGGCTTGGCAACCCAGAACGACACGCTCAAAAACACCTGACACGGCTTGTTTTCTACGATTGTTGCAAAATCTGTCAACAGTCTTTATCAAAAGTCCCCCTATATGCCCGTCCGGCGCAGGCATAAAATTCATCTCGCCAACCAAGGCACTGCGATTAACGCAAGTGACAGCCCCCACGAAGGCAAGTTTAGTCGCACTTAACTGATGAAGTTTCACACGTGGCCTCATAAGGGCTACGTGATCCCACTCGACCGAAAACAGGTAAAACTGAAATGAAAGCGTTGTTAGTTCTGGCCCTCAGCAGTGTGTGTTTAACCGCCATGGCGGATGAAGTCAGCACCCCTGTTTCCAGCCAGTCACCGGCCGTTGAACACTATTCTTATTCTTCCGAGCTGGACATTGCCAAAGTTATCTCCATGAGCGAAGTGCCCAGCGTGTGTGAAGTTGTACCGGCACAAATGGTTTATGAAGACTCCCACGGCATGCAACACACCCTCGAATACCGCGTGATGGGTAATGGTTGCTCCAACGGCTAACGTGCCGTTGTTAAATGCTTAAAGCGCCCTCTTTTATGGCGTGTATCTCCAGGCTTGAACTTATAACTTTCGATGCACGGCAGTGTGTATTGAACTGTTCACTCCCCGCGAATAAAACCTTCAGGACAGACGTTAATGAAACGCTCACTGATATTGGCTTTTAGTCTATCGGTATTGGCCAGCGCAGCTTTTGCGGCCGACGGTTACGACCGCACGCACGCGGCCACTTTTGCCGAAGACGGTTACGACAGCACTCGCTCAGCCTCTTTTGCCGAAGACGGTTATGACAACACTCGCTCAGCTTCTTTTGCTGAGGACGGTTATGACAACACTCGCTCAGCCTCTTTTGCTGAGGACGGCTATGACCGTACCAACGGCCACCGTTTGGGCTGATGCCCCCTGTGACTTAACGCCCGGTTTCGGCCGGGCTTAGTCCACACCCGACACCCCCCGCCTCCTTCTGCACCGCAGGTCACTCGACCGCTTAGCCATGCTGCAAAATAAATCCTCGCAGACAAACCCGCGCCCCGCCTAACCCAAGCGCAAGTCCAGGCCAAATTTAGGGCATTTCGTCGCATCGTCCGAAAAAAAACTGGCTGAAATACCCGGTACAAAACCCGTATACTGCGGCCGTCAAACGGGCTTGATATATCCCCTCTCTGGGCTATAAACCCACGCTGCTCCGGCTCCTCGGCCAGGTTGAGATGCACAAACCACTGCATCCCCTCAGCGACAGCGGGCCAACCCTACGAATACATTCATGTTTTTGCGTGCGCTTACCGCTGCTGCAAGCAACATTCCTTAGATCCAAGCGGCCTATGGCTGTGAAACAACCTGACCATAGCGTTGTTACACGGGCATTGGCCCTCACGCAGGAGACGACACGTCATGCTGAGCTGGGACGAATTCGACAAAGAAGATGAAGGCGAAGCCGCCGTCAAAGGCGCCAACGCAGGCCACGCAACCGAAGCCAACATGGACCGGCTAGACACCGCCGGTGGCGTTGCAGCTCAGGAAGCGCGTGCCGTCACGGCCAACGACTCCGAAGCCATCAAGCGCGCCAAGGCCGCGCTGGACAACCTAGACATCGCAGAAGGCCTGGCCGAACTCGAAGGCGCCAGCGCCCGCGTCGCCGTTGACGAAAAGATGATGATCAACTGCCGCGCCGACCTTAACCAGCTCGTACCGTTCAAGTACGACTGGGCGTGGCAGAAGTACCTGGACGGTTGCGCAAACCACTGGATGCCGCAAGAAGTCAACATGACTGCCGACATCGCCCTCTGGAAAAACCCCGAAGGCCTGACCGACGACGAGCGCCGCATCGTCATGCGCAACCTGGGCTTCTTCTCCACCGCCGACTCCCTGGTTGCCAACAACCTGGTACTGGCCGTGTACCGCCTGATCACCAACCCCGAGTGCCGCCAGTACATCCTGCGCCAGGCTTTCGAAGAGGCGATCCACACCCACGCGTACCAGTACTGCATCGAATCGCTGGCCATGGATGAAGGCGAGATCTTCAACATGTACCACGAGATCCCGTCGGTCGCTAAAAAGGCCACCTGGGGCTTGAAGTACACCCGCTCGATCTCCGATCCGAAGTTCGAAACCGGCACTGTTGAAACCGACAAAGAACTGCTGCGCAACCTGATCGCTTACTACTGCGTGCTTGAAGGCATCTTCTTCTACTGCGGCTTCACCCAGATCCTGTCGATGGGCCGCCGCAACAAGATGACGGGCGTTGCCGAACAGTTCCAGTACATCCTGCGCGACGAATCCATGCACCTGAACTTCGGCATCGATGTGATCAACCAGATCAAAATCGAAAACCCGCACCTGTGGGATGCCGACATGAAGGAAGAAGCGTCGCAGATGATCCTGCAAGGCACTCAGCTGGAAATCGAATACGCACGTGACACCATGCCGCGCGGCGTATTGGGCATGAACGCGGCGATGATGGAGGACTACCTCAAGTTCATCGCTAATCGCCGCCTGTCGCAAATCGGCCTGAAAGAAGAGTATCCGGGCACGACTAACCCGTTCCCCTGGATGAGCGAAATCATGGACTTGAAGAAAGAAAAGAACTTCTTCGAGACGCGGGTCATTGAGTACCAAACAGGCGGCGCACTGAGCTGGGATTGATTCCAGAGGTGATGATTCGCTAATTAAAAAGGCTGCCTGCGGGCGGCCTTTTTATTGGCCCGCTTTTTTTGCGCAGCGTTTATATCGAAATTTTCGACGTATCACCTCTGTGCCCGGCAGCTGAATTGGTGGGCTGGGAGCGCTGTTGCGCGATGGCACTGATCAAAAATATGGATTTGATCACCCTTGAAGACAACTGTATAAAAACACAGTATTTTTAAGCAGCGAATCAGCCACGGAGAATCCTCATGCACCCATCAGCGATGCGCAGTACGCTTGAGCAAATCATCATTTATCAATTCACACCACTGCACTGCGCCCAGGCCCGCGAAATACTGGGCTGGAACTTTGAGCAATTGAGCCACGCATCCAAGGTTTCGGTGCCTGCCATTCAACGCTTTGAGGCGGGCGAACCCATCAGGGATGTAACCCTGCTAGCGCTTGCGCACCGGCTCGAAGCTGAAGGCCTGGTGTTCTTTCCGGGGTTTGCCCCCAGCAGAGGCGGGAACATTCGCGGCACAACACCTGACCCTGCAGGTCGCGAAGATTTCGCAATGATCGAGTGAGTGCCCGCTTTTCTCAGCGCACCCGCTCAACACGCATTGCATCAAGCCCCAAACGCCGCCCCATGTGAGAACCCATCAGGTTAAACGTCCCGTCCCTCTGTGGCGTTGTGATGAGCACGCTGTTGTGCTCAACCAACGCCACAATGCGATCAAACCGCTCGCGCCCGTAATGGAGGGTCGTATCAAGCGTGCCATTACCGAACGTGATTACTACGCCGCTTTAAGAGCGATAGAAGGTTAATCGTCATTTTCGGGTCACGAAATTAAAACTGCGGCGCATTAGCGACTGCAACCCGTCTCTTGATCGGTGCCCAGCAGCTACGCTTGAGCATAATGACTGCAAATGCTTAAATTTTTGCTGAATATTACGCACGTCATAATCGACAATGCGCGCTGAATAAAACAACACGCGGCAATGCCTCAAACCCCACAGGCATGCACCGAACCCTTTCTTTAATGCAGACCCTTATGGACAATCAACGCGGCAAAGGCCTGTCATTCGCCAGACGTATCTACGTGCCGCGTACCGTGGGCCTGGGAATTGGTTGTTTCAGCGTGATGGCGGCTCTCTATCCGCTCGATATGCCCCCCTGGATCTGGGGGCTGTTGCTGTTCAATGGGTTTGTCTGGCCGCACGTGGCCCTCAAAATATCGACCCGCTCGGCGTATCCGTTCCAGACCGAACGTCGCAACATGCTCATCGACTCGCTTTTCGGTGGTTTTTGGGCTGCCAGCTTTCAGTTCAACCCGCTGCCCACCGTGACGATTCTGTCGATGATGACCATGAATAATGTCGCCGCGGGCGGGCAAAAGACGCTGGTTCGCGGAGCGTTGGCACAAATAGCCGGTGTACTGATCGCGTGGACGTTACTGGGCATCAACTTCACCCCGCACACAACCCCTCTGCAAATCTACGCCTGCTTGCCCATGTTGGCGCTCTACCCATTCGCAGTGGGCATGGTGTGCTATCGACTGGCCATCAAACTGGCGGAACACAAACGCACACTGCGCGCTTTAAGCCGCACTGACAGCCTGACGGGCCTGCTCAACCACGGTTCATGGAAAGACCTGCTGCAACTAAGCTTCAACCAGTGTCAGCAAACAGGCGCTAAAGCAACCTTGGCCCTGATTGATATCGACCACTTCAAACGTATCAATGACACCTACGGCCATATCGTGGGCGACAGCGTACTGCGCAAATTCAGCAAACAGCTTAAAGACAACCTGCGCGCTGAAGACTTGGCCGGACGTTATGGCGGCGATGAGTTTTGTGTGATTGTGCCCAATCGCTCCCTGGAACAAACGCAAGACATCATGGAGCGCCTGCGTCAGGTCTTTAGCCAAGAGCTGGATGGCGATGAACCCGGCTTGCAGGTGAGCCTCAGCATCGGGCTGGCCTCGTACCGCCCCGACTTCGATGATGCCTCACAGTGGCTTAACGAAGCGGACAAGGCGCTGTACATCGCGAAAAATACCGGGCGCAACAAAATCAGCGTTGCCGCGGCCGACCTGCTTCCAGGTTAGGCCTTAAGTAACCCAGGCTAAGACGCCCGAATGTCATGCATAAGGCGTCTTAGCTGTTGACGCAACGTCGGATGGCGCAGATTTCGGGCAACGCCTCGCGACTCATGTAAACGCGCAAAGGCTCGGTGATGTTCAAACGCTCATCGATATTTTGATCCAGCAATAACTGAATCAACGCCCGTTTAAGGGTCATGGTGTCGCCATCGCTTGCCTGCCAAACAAACTCGCACGTGGGCGTGATGTTGTCGTCGGCGACGTCCATACCGAAAGAATCTTCACTGAAACGGACAATGTGCTGGCCTGTCTTACGATTGAAACCAACAAAGCCGTTAAGTAGATCAGCGGCCTGACAGATGAGTTCTGAAGTGATGCGCATGGTAAACCCCACTAACGAGCCGGCAAGGCTCAAAGGACGATGGTTTACACACAAGGTTGAAGGCTGTTCCCTCTGCCGGGGATGCTCTAGAGCGCAAGAATACTGCGCCCAGACCTAAAAAGCGCAGCAAATTAAACACGACGCACGTTTATGTCGGGTTCTCGATAGCCGAAATGGCTGACAGTTGTTAAAAAGACGTCCTTATTTTTCTGATCGAAAGGACTTCATCCCATGCCTGATATTTTTGGCAAAAGCGCCCTGCTCCTCAGCCTGCTACTGAGCACGAGTGGCGCACATGCCGCCAGCGCATCGGACTCCGCGCAAGCGGTTGTGGCCAAAGCTCATGGCATCCCGCACCCGGCGGTTATCGCCCACCGCGGTGCCTCTTTCGATGCCCCTGAATCAACAGCTGCCTCTTACACACTGGCCCGCGACCTGGGCGCTGATTATCTGGAAATGGACTTGCAGCGCAGCAAAGACGGCGTGTTGTTTGCTTTGCATGACAACAGCCTGCTGCGCACCACAGACGTGGCTAAAAAATTCCCGGCGCGCAAAGACAGCCCGGCCAACGCCTTCACTATGGCGGAATTGAAAACCCTGGATGCCGGCAGCTGGTTCAATGAAGCCTACCCACAGCGCGCACGTCCGTCCTACAAAGGTCTGCAAATCCTCACGCTGGACGAAATCATTGATATTGCCCAAGCCAGCCCGCAGCACAAACCGGGCCTGTACATCGAAACCAAAGAGCCCAAGCAATTTCCCGGGCTTGAGCACGACCTGAAAAACAACCTGAGCAAACGTGGCTGGCTGCAACCTGCCACCGTCACCACTGGCGAACCTCAAGTAGGCCAGGGCAAAGGCCGAGTCGTGCTGCAAACCTTTGAAAAAAGCAGCCTGGAACTGCTGCAAAAAGAAATGCCCGACACACCTAAAATCCTCCTGCTGTGGGTCGGCGAAGGCGGCATGACCCCCAACAGCCAAGTGAGCTTCGCCGATTCGGGCGAGAAGGACAAAGCCGCTTACTACGCCAAACAGCAACCCAAAGACCACGCCGAGTTCCTGCAATGGCTGGACTTTGCCAAAGCCCACGGCGCAATGGGTACAGGGCCGTCAGCCGCACTGACGCAAGGCGGCGACCAAAGTTACTTCGACCTCGTGCAGCCCTGGATGAACAAGGCCACTCACGACAAAGGCATGCTGGTGCACGTATACACCATCGACGAGCCGGTGGACTTCACGAAAGTCATGGCGGCCGGGGTAGACGGCATCTTCACCAACCGCGCCTCTGAACTACTCAAGTACTACCAGCGTCCTGCGCCTTTGACCGTCAATCAGCTACTGGAAAAGAACGGCTTCTGAGCGATTACACATCTGTTTAAGCGTGAGGCCGAAAATTAAGCGTGAATTAAGTTGTAATGGTTAATCTGGCCCCACTTAAACAGCTCACCCCAGAGGAATTAATCATGAAAGCACTTAACGTATTGTTCGCTGCCACTGCTTTGACACTGACTGCCGGTCTGGCTCAAGCCGATGTTCGCCCGGACCATATTCAAGGCTTGCTGAAATCGGGTGAAATCACCTCGTTTGAAAAGCTCAACCAAGCGGCCTTGGCCAAACATCCGGGCGCCACAATTCAAGACACAGAGCTGGATCACAAACTGGGCAAACTGGTTTATGAAGTTGAGCTGACCGATGCCAAAGGTGTTCAGTGGGATGTAGCGCTGGATGCTAAAACTGGCGAAGTATTGGAAGACAAACAAGACACCTGAGTTGTAACGCCCCTCTAAAAGCCGCGCCCTTTATCAGAAAGGGCGCGGCTTTTTTGTGCGCGCTACCGGCCTGGGGGATTCAACAATTTATATACAAATATGTACCACGCAGAGGGGTTCTCGCTAGAATTGCACCCATACCGACCACCCGAGACCCCGATCCATGACGCAAGGCGTAGAAACTGACATCGCGACGATCAATCGCATCAGTGCAGTTCCAGCTATTTTGCAAGTCATCAGTGAAATGACCGGGATGCGTTTTGCCGCAGTCGCGCGCGTCACGCCCACCAGTTGGACAGCGTGCGCAGTGCTGGACAATTTGGGGTTTGGACTCAAGCCAGGCGGCGAGCTGGATCTGGTCAGCACCTTGTGCTTTGAAACCTTGGGCTCGCATCAGCCGATCATCATCGACAACGTGAGTGAAGACCCGCTCTACCACGACCATCACACGCCTAAAATCTATCATTTCGAAAGCTACATCACGATCCCGGTGTTTCGCACCGACGGCAGTTTTTTCGGCACTATTTGTGCGCTCGACCCCGAGCCGGCCCAACTCAAAAGCAGCACCATCCAAACCACGATGGAGTCCTTTGCCCGCTTGCTGTCGCTGCAACTGGACGCCGAAGAAAACTTGCAACGCACTCAAACCGCCTTACTGCTGGAACGTGAAACCGCCGAGCTGCGCGAACAGTTCATTGCCGTATTGGGCCACGACCTGCGTAATCCGCTGTTCGCCATCACCACCGCCTCGCAGCGGTTATTGCGTAAACACCCCAACCCGGACACTGAAACGCTGGTACAGCACATACTCAGCTGTGGGCAGCGCGCTTCGCGACTGGTCGAAGACGTGCTGGATTTTGCTCGCGGGCGTTTGGGCGCCGGTATTCCGCTGACGCGGCACGCCGCCTGCGATCTGAACAAGGTGTTCACGCATGTGATCAGCGAAGTCCAACATGTACACCCCGAGCGCGTGATCAATGCGCAGATAGGGGTACTAAACGACGTCTATTGCGACAGCGGTCGGCTTGCGCAGTTGCTCTCCAACTTGCTCGCCAATGCCATTGCCCACGGTGCAAAAACCGGCGCGGTTGAGGTCCAGGTGCAAGTGATCGAACGGGTTTTCAGCCTCACCGTTACCAACCAGGGCCAACCTATCCCTCTTAACGTGCAGGCTCAACTGTTCCAGCCCTACTCACGGCCCGCTAATGACACGCCGCAAGCCGGACTGGGACTGGGCCTCTACATTGCCAACCAGATTGCCAAGTCCCACGGCGGCAACATTGAAGTGGCCTCGTGCGAACAGCACGGCACCGTGTTTACCTTTCGCATGCCCCTGCCCGAAGAGCATCAGATCTGACGCCAAACGTCGTCTCTGACCTCCTGATGTATGAAGCACGACATTATTTCGAACTGACCCGCTGCTCTACAGATTCGTACGCCACCCCATGTACTTCGGGCTTCTACTCGCCTTCTGGGCAACCCCGAACATGACTGTCGGGCATTTGGTGTTCGCGCTGACGAGCACGTTGTACATCATCATCGGCACGCAGTTTGAAGAGAAGGATTTGGTCTCAGTGTTTGGTGACACCTACCGCCATTACCAAAAACGGGTCGGCATGCTGGTGCCTTTTATCGGGCGTAAAAAAGAACCGCACAAATGAGCACGCGAAAACGATGTATTTGATGCAAGGATGAGTAGAAACTGGCGCACTGCTTCAGGGTTGCAGGCACAGATTGCCTGCGAACCCTCCGATCGCGCCACGACAGACACTCCACATGCTCTACCGCCTTTGCACTTATCACGACCTGACGCCTGGCCAAAACCGGCAACTGCGTGACCTTCAAGTTCACCCTGAACAGATCGCCTTTTGTGGCGACATTGAGTCGGCCCTCTATTCCCTGCCCGCTCAGCCAGTGGCCGGGATAAAAGGCTTCGTCATGCTCAGCGATGAAGTGCCCGT
Source organism: Pseudomonas weihenstephanensis (assembly GCF_001043055.1). Lineage (GTDB taxonomy): Bacteria > Pseudomonadota > Gammaproteobacteria > Pseudomonadales > Pseudomonadaceae > Aquipseudomonas > Aquipseudomonas weihenstephanensis. The sequence continues at coordinate 478,340 of NZ_JYLF01000002.1, read as the reverse complement.
GGCATTTTTGCTGCTAAAGCGTGAGCCGCTGTTGGCGCACTGGGCTGAACCTCAAAGCGCCACATTGCATGCCTTGCAGGTCGACAAGCGCGTTCAGGGCCAAGGCGTAGGCAAGCAATGCTTGCAGTTGCTCGCGCAACAACTCAGCCAGCACTGGCCCGATATCCATCACATCATGCTCTCGGTCAGCCCCTTCAACACCTCTGCCCTGGCGTTTTACCTGAGCCAGGGCTGGGTTGAGAGTGGCGAAGCGTATCGAGGCGAACGCCGCTTGATACGGTCGTTGGCGTGCACACAGCCCGCGCGACACGCCTGCTGAATCACCCTACCCCAGCTCTTTAATCGGCAACCAAATCTCCAGCACGCCTGTGCCGGTGCCTGGATTAAAGTCGGCACTGTAGCGCTCGAACTCCGGAGCATCGGCCGCGCTATAGCCGGACGCTGGCAGCCACTGCTGCCAAATGGCTTGAAAGGTCTGCCCCAAACTGGCCAGCGCGCCACGATGTTCAAAAATCGCGTACTCCTGAGGTTGCAGCTCCACCCAGCGAAAACGCTCGGGCAAGTCGTCCAGCTTGCTGATGGCCACCCCGGCGATGTATTCGAAACCACCCTGACCATCCGGGTTGCAACACACACCGTAGGTTTCTTCACCCTCCTGGTTCGCGATACCGCCCATGTCGCGGATAAACCGTTCCCACAGTTCAGGGATGTTGCCTGAGGTGTCCTGGTTAAAGCGGCCGCCAAAACCTGCGATCAATTGAAATTGACCTTTGGCAAACCGGGGTGCTGTCAGGGTGAAAGTCTGTGCTTCGTTCATGGCGCGTGCTCGTCAAGTCAGTAGGCAACGTCGCGATGCAGTATAGGAACAAATACAAAACCAGCCTGTTTTGCCCAAAAATAGCGACTAACTGTAACTGGACACACCGCCCTCATCGCCCGTATTGTTTCGCCCAGACCACCGCAGTGGTCAACGTCGCTCGGACGGTTCCGGGCGCTTACGTTCCAGAGGCATTCATGGCAGACCAAGGTTCGCCGCGCCGCTTTGCGCGCATAGATCGACTTCCCCCGTATGTTTTCAACATCACCGCCGAGCTGAAAATGGCCGCGCGGCGTCGTGGCGAAGACATTATCGACTTCAGCATGGGCAACCCTGACGGCCCGACACCCCCGCATATTGTCGAAAAACTGTGCACCGTCGCACAGCGTGAAGACACGCACGGCTACTCCACTTCACGCGGCATCCCGCGCCTGCGGCGGGCAATTTCTCGTTGGTACGCTGATCGCTACAACGTCGAAATCGACCCCGAAGAAGAAGCCATCGTTACCATCGGCTCCAAAGAAGGCTTGGCGCACTTGATGCTCGCCACCCTGGATCAGGGCGACACGGTGCTGGTGCCCAACCCCAGCTACCCGATTCATATCTACGGTGCCGTGATTGCCGGTGCTCAAGTACGCTCAGTGCCGTTGATTCCCGGCGTGGACTTTTTTGCAGAACTGGAAAAAGCCATACGCGGGTCTATTCCGAAGCCAAAAATGATGATTTTGGGCTTCCCGTCCAATCCGACGGCGCAATGCGTTGAGCTCGATTTCTTCGAGCGCGTGGTGGCGCTGGCCAAACAGTACGACGTGCTGGTCGTACACGATTTGGCATACGCCGACATCGTCTACGACGGCTGGAAAGCCCCTTCGATCATGCAAGTGCCGGGGGCCAAAGACATCGCCGTGGAGTTTTTCACCCTGTCCAAAAGCTACAACATGGCTGGCTGGCGCATTGGCTTTATGGTGGGTAACCCCGAATTGGTCAACGCGCTGGCACGGATCAAGAGCTACCACGACTACGGCACCTTTACGCCCCTGCAAGTGGCGGCCATTGCGGCCCTTGAAGGCGATCAACAGTGCGTAAAAGACATTGCAGAGCAGTACCGTCAACGCCGTAACGTCTTGGTCAAAGGCTTGCATGAACTGGGCTGGATGGTCGAGAACCCGAAGGCATCGATGTATGTGTGGGCGAAAATCCCTGAAGCGTACGCCCACTTGGGGTCGCTGGAATTTGCCAAAAAACTGCTGGCCGACGCCAAAGTCTGTGTGTCACCGGGCGTTGGCTTTGGTGAATACGGCGACGACCATGTGCGCTTTGCCCTGATCGAAAATCAGGACCGTATCCGACAGGCCCTGCGCGGCATCCGCGCCATGTTCCGCGCAGATGGCTTGAACGCCAGTTAAAACACCCAATCCATCGGTGGGGTGAGTGAGCTCACGCCCACCGATGGGTGTGGTTTAGACCACCAACGACAGCAGCAAGATAAAGATCAAACCGACGACCGACAGGATGGTTTCCATCGCGGTCCAGGTTTTGAACGTTTCGGCCACGGTCATGTTGAAGTACTGCTTGACCAGCCAGAAACCGGCGTCGTTGACGTGGGACAGGATCAACGACCCCGCACCGGTCGCCAGCACCAGCAACTCGCGATTCACGCCCGGAATCAAGTCCACCACCGGCAACACAATCCCCGCCCCGGTAATCGTTGCAACGGTCGCAGAACCGGTGGCGATACGAATCACTGCCGCCACCAGCCACGCCAACAGAATCGGCGAAATCTGCGCGTTGACCGCCATATGCCCGATCACGTCACCCACACCACTGGCCACCAGCATTTGCTTGAAGCCACCACCGGCACCGATGATCAGAATGATCGCCGCCGTAGGCGCCAGGCTGGCGTCGAGCAGTTTAAGGATGCGTTTGGAGTCGATGCCCTGACGCGCACCAAAGGTGTACAGCGACAACAACAGCGCCAACAACAGGGCGGTGATCGGGTGACCGATCATGTCCATCCAGCCGCGGAAGAAGTTGCCATCCGGCAGCGCCACATCGGCAAAGGTCTTGAGCAGCATCAGGAACACCGGCAACAGCACAGTGGCCAAGGTGATGCCAAAACTCGGCAAACTGCTGGATTCCGGCTCACTGGCCAGTTGGTCTACCAGCTCCTGCGACGGGTTGCCGGGGATGTATTTGGAGATAAAGGTGCCGTAAATAGGCCCTGCAATAATCGCTGTCGGCAGCGCCACGATCAAACCATACAGAATGGTTTTGCCAATATCGGCACCAAACACGCCAATCGCCAACAGCGGGCCAGGGTGCGGCGGCACCAGACCGTGAACGGCGGACAAACCGGCCAGTAACGGGATGCCGATTTTAATCAGCGACACACCTGTGCGACGCGCCACGATGAACACCAGTGGGATCAGCAACACAAAACCGATCTCGAAAAACAGCGGGATGCCCACCAGGAACGCCGCGAACATCATCGCCCACTGCACGCGCTCTTTACCGAATGCCCGAATCAACGTGCGGGCAATTTGATCCGCACCGCCGGAGTCGGCCATCATTTTGCCAAGCATGGTGCCCAGCGCCAGGATGATGCCGACAAAGCCCAAGACCCCGCCAAAACCGTCCTGAAACGATTTGATGATCTTGTCAGTCGGCATGCCCGAGGTCAGCCCCAGGAAAGCCGAGGCAATGATCAGTGCGATAAACGGATGCAACTTGAAACGGGTGATCAGCACGATCAGCCCGATGATGGTCACCACTGCGTCAATCAGCAGAAAGGTATTTTGCGACATGCCTAGCATGGGGCGTCTCCTGGCTTGTTTTTGTTATGACATGCGAATGTGCAGCCGAGGCTGATGCGGATAGCGCTATCTGTTTCAAGAAAAATCATGAGGTTGCCAGCAAAGAATGAGCGTGCCACCAATCGCGGGCCTGGTTGGCCAACTGCTGGATGTCATGGGTTGCCGCATCGAGCGTCAGCACCAACGCTTCCGCTTCGGGTGATTCAAGGGCCGCGAACTGGCTGTCGATCAGCGTTTTAGGCATAAAGTGCCCAGGACGATGCGCCACACGGTCAGCGGCCACCTCAGGCGTTAACTCAAGAAACACGAAGCCTAGACCGTCGACCGCACTGCGCAAGCGCTCGCGATAACGCAATTTGAGGGCTGAGCAGGTCAATACCGGTCGTTGACCCCGCTCAACGGCAAGCCGCAATTCGTTAGCCAGGCTGTCTAACCAGCCAGCACGGTCGTCATCGGTCAGGGGAATACCGGCGCTCATCTTGGCGATATTAGCCGCAGGGTGAAACGCGTCGCCCTCAATCGGGGTCGCGCCATTGAGCTGGCACAACGCCTGGCTCACGCTGGATTTGCCACAGCCGGCAACACCCATGATGACCAGGGCAGTGATAGGTTGACTCATGAAACACCTCAGTCCGTAGACAGCGCTGTCTTTGTCGATGCGTTCACTCGGTGAAAGCAAAGCACAAAGCCGGAGCTACCGACGTCTATTTCTCATTTTTGTGGGGAGACGCGGTGACGCTCTCGACATACAAAGCTGGGGTAATCGCAGTCCCGACAATCAGGCAATTGCGGGTCTCCGTGGACAGCGCTACCTTAGTGGCTTGTTTTTTGTTTGGCAAGCCGCGATGACCTCCTTCAAAAACGATAAAAATACCCGTACCACGGGGCGTCCAACCCTTAACGAAGTGGCCCGACTGGCGGGCGTCAGCCCTATTACGGCCTCTCGCGCCTTGCGCGGTATCAGTAGCGTGGCCACCGAACTGGCCGAAAAAGTGCGCCAGGCCGCTGCTGATTTGAACTACGTGGTCAACCCTGCTGCTCGTGCACTGGCGTCTGCGCAAAGCCATTCGGTGGTGGTGCTGGTGCCCTCACTGTCCAACTTGCTGTTTATTGACACCCTGGAAGCCATCCACGCCGTTTTGCGGCCCAAAGGTTTTGAAGTGTTGATCGGTAACTTTCACTACTCGCGCGACGAAGAAGAAGACCTGCTGCGCAACTACATGGCCTACCAGCCACGCGGCTTATTACTGACCGGGTTTGATCGCTCCGAAAGTTCGCGTCTCATGATCGAATCCAGCAATGTGCCGTGCGTGTACATGATGGAGCTGGATGCCGGCGCCGGTTTGAACTGTGTGGGTTTCTCCCAGCTACAGGCGGGCGAAACCGCTGCCCATCATTTGATTGGCAGCGGGCGCAAGCACTTGGCCTATATAGGCGCACAACTCGACCAACGCACCTTGTTGCGCGGCGAAGGTTATCGCCGCGCACTGCAAGAAAAGGGCTTGTACAACCCCGACCTTGAAGTGCTGACGCCGCGTCCCTCGTCTGTGGGCCTGGGCGGCGAGTTGTTTTTGCAATTAATCGCCGCTCACCCGCAGGTGGATGCGATTTTCTTTGGCAACGACGACCTCGCTCACGGCGCCTTGCTGGAAGCGGCGCGCTTCGGCATCAAGATCCCCGAGCAAATTGCCATATTGGGGTTCAACGACCTGCCCTCCTCCGAGTTCATGGTGCCGCGCCTGAGCAGCATTCGTACGCCGCGAGAAGCAATTGGACGTCGCGCCGCTGAGCAAATGCTGACACTTATGGCCGGCAATCAAGTCGCCAACCCCGTGCAAGACATGGGGTTTGAACTGATGGTGCGCGAAAGCAGTTAAAGCTGCCTTTGGCCACAAAGCGGCAGGCGGGCGGCAAGGGTTGTCCGCCTGACGCGGCCTTCAAACCGGAAAACCCAATAAAACGGGGCGCTGCACGCTGGGCACAGTATTTGCTCATGAGTTGCCTATCAATGATTTGAACAGGGCCAACTCATGCTGATTACTACGCAAAACACTTCATCTATCTTCAAAGCCCAGCGCCCGGATCTCGATCCGGTTACCGGCGCCGCCAGCGCTCTGTACAGCGGGCAATTGCAAAACGCTCAGCCCCTGACCAACCTTCAAGCCACGCCCGCCTCGGCCGCAGGCAACGCTCAAGCGGATAACGTGAATGCGGCGTTCGCTAAAACCCGCGTACTGCTGCAATCCAGCGTGCCTGAAGCCGCTGCCGTGCAAAGCACTGGCACCCAGAACACCCAGGCCACGGCCCAAGGTTCTGCAACTGAAGCGTTCAAGGACTACATGAGCAAGCCGGTTGCGCAGCGGATTCGTGAGCAATTGCTGAAAGAAATGGGCTTGACCGAAGACGACGTAAAAGCCATGCCGCCAGAGAAACAGCAGGCGATCAACGACAAAATCAGCGATTTGATGCAACAGAAAGAAGCGATCAAGCAGGCTGAAATTGCCCAGCAGAAACAGCAAAGCCAGGTGTAAATCCCACCGGTAGTCGCTGGCGCACGTTACTAACGGCGAATCCTGCAAGGCCATCGCAGCCTGCGCCAGCGACTACAGGGCGAGACTCAGTGCAACTGCAACGTGGAGTTGAACTGGCTGATGGCATCGACCACATGCCGGGAACCTTGCTGGATCTCCAAAATAGCCTCGCCCGCTTCATTCGCCAGTTCAACCCCAAGCCCGGTTCGACTCAAGCTCGACTGCATGCTGTTCACTGCACTGAGTGACAGGTCGTGGTTTTTGCGCACCACCTCGACGATTTCTATCGTGGCGGCACTGGTGCGGGCGGCCAGGCTTCTGACCTCATCGGCGACCACGGCAAAACCGCGCCCATGCTCCCCCGCCCTGGCAGCTTCAATGGCCGCATTCAAGGCCAGCAAGTTGGTCTGATCGGCAATGCCGCGAATGGTTTGCACGATTTTGCCGATGATGTCCGACTGCTTGCTCACCGCATCAATGCTCTGCGCTGCCTCGTTCAAGTCCCTGGAAATGGCCTCGATGATTTGCACGGTTTGTTGAACCACCTGCGAACCTTTCTGCGCACAGGCATCGTTTTGCACAGACGTGCTGTGGGCTGACTCCGCCGCTGTTTGCAGATGGGTCACTTGGGCGGTGATGTCACTGGCAAACTTCACCACTTTGTAGAGGCGGCCCTTGGCATCGAAGATCGGGTTGTAGGACGCCTCCAGAAAAACCGTATGCCCGTATTTGTCCACCCGCTCAAAACGCCGGGAGTGCACTTCGCCACGATTGAGTGACGCCCAGAACGCTTTATAGGCGGCTGACTCACGCTCGCTGGGTTTGCAAAACATACTGTGGTGCTGGCCAACAATCTCGCCCAACGAATAATGCATCGTGTTAAGGAAGTTCTGGTTAGCGTTAATCACGTGCCCGTCCGGCGAAAACTCGATCAAGGCCATTGAGCGGCTCAAGGCATTCACGATGCTTTCGTTTTCATGCTCTTTGTGGATGCGCTCAGTGATATCTGACGCCACTTTGATGACGCTGGTGACCTGCCGGTCCGCGCCAACGATTGGCATGTAACTGGCTTCAAGCCACACCTCACGACCCGATTTATCGAGACGCAGGTAAGTACCGCTCATGGGTTCCCCGCGCGCAAGGTCACGCCAGAACTGGGCGTATTCTGCGGTTCGGGTGTAAGGCTCTTCGCAAAACAGCCGGTGATGTTTGCCACGGATCTCTTCCGCGGGATACCCCATCACCCGGCAAAAGTTGTCGTTGGCTTCGAGGATGGTGCCATCGGGGGCAAATTCAATAATGGCCATCGATCGACTGATGGCCAATACCTTGGCCTTCATATCGCTCAGAGAACAACTCAGGCGTTGATTTTCAAGCAGGTCGGCTTTGCGATGTAAATCAAACATGGCTCAATCCCTGGAGATGCTGTCTATTGATAATTCATACGCTTCAAGACACAACAAACCGCCTGCGCTTTTAGCTCGTAACGCGAGAGCCGTACGCAACCCCGGGATTGAAGCAATGAAAGTTCAAGCCCCGTAAATACCGAGCATAGCCAGTCAACATTAGGCTGCAAGCCAATTGCCATCAGAATGCGACGGAACGCCCACTCTGAAGAAAGTTCGCACGTGGACGATGCGTCACGTGCGTGGGTGCTTTGGTTATACTGCGCCGCCTTCAATCCATGACGCTTGACCATGACCGCAATTACTTATGCCCCGCTTGAAGCCCCTCAGTGGCCCTTGCTGAACAAGTTTTACCGCAGCCACCAATCGTCGATGAAAGCCGTCAAAGACGCTCAATTATGGGTCGCCCGTGGAGATGAGATCATTGCCGGCTTGTGCCTGCGCACCCAGGCGCATGGCTTTTGGTTGACGGGTTTATTCGTCGCACCGCTGTCGCGTAAACAAGGGGTGGCAGCTGCGCTGGTGAACCGGGCGGTCACAGCCTGCGACGGGCCTGTGTGGTTATTCTGCGACCCTGAGCTGCAAGGTTTTTATGAAGGGCTGGGATTTACGCTGGAGGCCGAGTTGCCGCAGGCATTGCACGAGCGGTTAGTTCGCTACCAGCGCAACAAGGCAATGATCGCGCTGGGGATTGGCCTGTAGTCGCTGTTGAGTCGCGCGAGGCTGCGAGGGCTGAAAGGCTCGCAGCCTGCGCCAGCGACTACCGATTACGAGGTTTACGCCTGAGTGCCGGCTTCCAGTTCCGGGAACAGCACGTCGATGAAGCCAAACTTATTGAAGTCCTTGATGCGTGACGGGTACAAACGGCCAATCAGGTGATCGCACTCATGCTGCACCACTCGCGCATGAAAACCCTCGGCTTCACGCACAATCGGCTCGCCTTTAGGGCTGAACCCCTCGTAGCGAATGCGCTGATAACGCTGCACTGCGCCACGCAAACCCGGTACGGACAAGCAGCCTTCCCAGTCCTCTTCAAGCGTTGGGCTCAACGGCGTGATCAATGGATTGATCAAGATGGTTTGCGGTACCGCTTCTGCATCGGGGTAGCGTTCGCTGTGCTCAAAGCCAAAAATCACCAATTGCAGATCAACTCCGATCTGCGGCGCCGCCAAACCAACGCCGCCCGCATGCTCCATGGTCTGCAACATGTCATCGATCAGCTGCCAGAGTTGCGGGCTGTCGAACATGTCATCCGGCACCGGCTTGGCAACGTGCAGCAGGCGCTCATCGCCCATTTTCAGAATTTCACGAATCATAGTCAGGCTTCATCAGAAGTGGGTTTGAGAGAGTGGTCGCGGCCAAGGCCGCTGACATGCTGCTTGGGATCAGGGTCGTCTGCTTCATCGAAGGTCTTTTCCCCAGGGTCCTTGCCTTCGGCCGACATGTGTTCAATCACTGCATTCATTTCAGCGCCTAACAACAACACGGCCGCCGAGATGTAGAAGTACAGCAACAGCACGATGATGGCCCCGATGCTGCCATACATGGCGTTGTAGTCGGCAAAGGTTTTGACGTAAAAGGCAAAGCCCAATGACGCCACAATCCATACCACCACCGCCAGTACCGAACCCGGCGTAATGAAACGAAACTTCTGCTCGACGTCGGGCATCACGTAATACATCACGGCCACGGCCACCATCAACAGCAGCACAATCACCGGCCAACGCAAAATCGTCCACAACGTCACCACAAAGTCTTCCAGCCCCACCTGCCCGGCCAGCCAGCTCATGACTTGCGGGCCAAGCACCATCAACGCCGCTGCCGCCAGCAACATGCCGGCAATGCCGATGGTGTAGAAAATCGACAGCGGAAAACGCTTCCAGATTGGCCGCCCCTCGACCACGTCGTAGGCCGCATTCATGGCGCTCATCATCAGGCGCACGCCAGCGGAGGCCGTCCACAAGGCAATCACGATACCCACCGAAAGCAACCCGCCCTTGGACTGCTGCAACTGGTCGATGACAGGGTTGACCTGTTCCAGCGCCTGAGGCGGCAGCACCAGCTCAGATTGCAAGCGCAGCCAGGTGAAGAAGTCCGGCAGATGCAAAAAGCCGATCAGTGCAATCAAGAACAAAATGAACGGAAACAACGAAAACAACATTTGATACGCCAACGCAGACGCGTAGGTCGACATTTCGTCGTCAATGAATTCCTTGACCGTGCGGATCAGTACTTTGCCCAACGGCAGGCCATTCAAGACCGGAAATAACATAGCGTCTCCTTTCGCCGCTCTAATGAGGGTATTTAACAAGCCATTCAACGACTTCAACTCAGGGGTTTTACCTCAAAGTAGTCGAGTTGGCGACTTTGGAAACATGTGCAATTCAAACATATCAAAACTCAAACATATGAAAACGGCCATCCCAGGATGGCCGTCTATCACTTCCTCAGGCCCGCTTGGCGCCTTATGGACAGGTGCACTCTCAGGCTTTGTCGACGGTATTTTTTACCGCCTCTTTGACTTTGCCGACCGCCTGCTGGCCTTCGCCTTTGAGCTCCTGAGCCTTGCCTTCTGTACGCAGCTTGTCGTTGTCAGTGGCTTTGCCTACCGTTTGCTTGACATTGCCTACTGCTTCGTTCGCCATGCCTTTGATCTTATCGCCAGTGCTGCTCATGGGATTTCTCCTAGTGAAATTTCGGATGTCATAACCTCGACACAGAGATTGACCTGAGCTGCTTGAACAGAGTTTCATTTATTTTCTGTCACTCATTTCATCGCTCAGCGCAGGTTGGGCTTTATGTTTGCCCGCTAACCCCCGAGAATGCGCGACGTATTCAGGCTATGGCGCTGAAGATCCAGAATTGTAGGAAGGTTATGAAACTCGATAAAAAGCAGGCCATTGCCCGCAGAAACCAGGAACTGGGCGGTGCCGTGATCGGCGTCAACAACGGTCACTTCGCAGCGCTGAATACCAACAAAAATATTTGGTGGTTCGACATTCCGCTGGCCCGCCTGGCTGTTGGTCAATATGAATGGGTGCATTTGCTGCTGCACACGCCGAGCACAGATGAACTGCTGCACTTGAAAGTGACCACCGCGTTCTTGCGTGAAAAGCGCGAAGGCATGGTGGTACGCGCGACCCACAAGCGCACGCCGACCATGAGCCTGGAGCTCAGTGCTGACAAGGACTCGTACCTGCAAGACGTACGTCCAGCGGGTACAGGCGTAAACTTCGCGCAGTTTTTGCAGAAGTAAGTACAGCCTCAAAAGGCTGTCGTACCATCAGGAGTCGCCACGGCCCTGATTAAACGCGGATCCGCGTTTACGATCACCGCTGCAAAAACAACAAAGCCCCGCACTGCGGGGCTTTGTTGTAGACGGGCCGTTACTTTTTCAGGCCGAGCTTTTTCAGCTCTTCATCACGTAACTCGCGGCGCAAGATCTTGCCCACGTTGGTGGTCGGCAAGGCATCACGGAACTCAACGATTTTTGGCGCTTTGTACGCCGTCAGGTTGGCGCGCATGTGGGCCATGACCTGATCCTTGGTCAACGTCATGCCCGGCTTGACCACAATGAACACCTTGATCAGTTCACCGGTTTTCTCATCCGGAATGCCGATCGCCGCCGATTGCAATACGCCCGGCAACGAGGCCATCACGTCTTCCAGCTCGTTGGGGTACACATTGAAGCCCGAGACCAGAATCATGTCTTTTTTGCGGTCAACGATGCGCATGTAGCCATCGGGCTGAATGACGGCGATATCGCCTGACTTCAACCAGCCATCGCTGTCCATGATTTCGTCGGTGGCGTCAGGACGCTCCCAATAACCCTTCATCACTTGCGGGCCTTTAATGCACAGCTCGCCAATTTCGCCCAATGGTAACTCTTCACCGGCGTCGTTGATGACTTTGCACAAAGTCGACGGCACCGGAATCCCGATAGTGCCCGCCTGGATGTTCTGGATCGGATTCACCGACGCCACCGGGCTGGTTTCGGTCATGCCATAGCCTTCACAAATCGGGCAACCGGTCACCGCTTTCCAGCGCTCAGCCACCGACAGTTGCAAAGCCATACCGCCTGACAACGTCACCTTGAGTGCCGAGAAATCGAGCTTGCGAAACGCCTCGTTATTGCACAACGCCACAAACAACGTGTTAAGGCCGACAAAGCCGCTGAATTTCCATTTCGACAGTTCTTTGACCATCGCAGACAGGTCACGCGGGTTGCTGATCAACACGTTATGGTTACCGATCAGCATCATGGCCATGCAGTGAAAGGTAAACGCGTAGATGTGGTACAGCGGCAATGGCGTGATCAGGATTTCACAGCCTTCATTGAGGTTGGAACCCATCAACGCTTTGCATTGCAGCATGTTGGCGATCAGGTTGCGGTGGGTCAGCATCGCTCCCTTGGCCACGCCTGTGGTGCCGCCGGTGTACTGCAACACGGCCACATCACTGCTCAGCGGATTGGCTTCCTTGACCGGCTGACCATGGCCTTTGCTCAGTACATCATTGAACTTGATGGCATTAGGCATGTGGTAGGCCGGCACCATCTTTTTCACGTACTTGATGACGCTATTGATCAGCACACGCTTGAACGGCGAGAGCATGTCAGCCACTTCGGTGACGAATACATGTTTGACCGACGTTTTCGGCACGACTTTTTCAGCCAGGTGCGCCATGTTCGCCAGACACACCAGCGCCTTGGCGCCAGAGTCTTTGAATTGGTGTTCCATTTCCCGCGCGGTGTACAGCGGGTTGGTGTTGACCACGATCAAACCGGCGCGGATGGCTCCGAACACAGCGACGGGGTATTGCAGCAAATTGGGCAACATGACAGCGATGCGATCGCCGGGTTGCAGGTCGGTGTGCTGTTGCAGGTAGGCCGCAAAGTCACCCGAGAGTGCGTAAAGCTCACCGTAGGTGAGGGTTTTGCCCAGGTTGCTGAACGCCGGTTTGTCGGCGAAGCGCTGGCAAGATTGTTGCAATACCGTCTGGATATTTGGGTATTCGTCTGGATTGATTTCAGCAGCAATCCCAGCTGGGTACTTATCCTTCCAAAAGCCTTCAAACATGGAAGCCCACTCCTCAGCGACGCGAATTCTTCACCGCATTTGATGCGGTTATTATTTGTTTGATTTTTATAATTGATAACTCTGGCTTTTTACTTACCGAGAAGTCACAAAGCGCGCCGAGAGTAGCAGCTTTGCCAAAGGTCGCCTAGAGCCAAAGATGGCCTGCAAAGTAACCAACCTGACTGTAGGACAATCCTAAGTCATCATTAGAATAAAAACTCAACATCGTATCGAAGCCTTCTATTACGGGCTTTGCAGGGCGATTCGCGCGGATATTCCAGTTTTATAAACACCCATAAAAACGCCCGCTGGCACAAGGCAAGCGGGCGCTTGTCGCCTGGTTGAACGAATCAGGCGTTATCACGCAACTCGCGGCGCAGGATCTTGCCCACAGGGGTCATGGGCAGTGAATCGCGCAGCACAATTTGCTTGGGTACTTTGTAGCCGGTGAAGTTGTCTTTGCAGTAGGCCTTGAGTTCTTCGACCGTTACGCCACCGGCGCGCGCCACCACGAAAAGTTTGACCGCCTCACCGGTGCGGTCATCCGGCACGCCAATCACCGCGCAGTTCGCCACCTTGGGGTGGGCCATGACGATGTCTTCGATCTCATTGGGGTACACGTTGAAGCCCGACACGATGATCAGGTCTTTTTTACGGTCGACAATGCGCACAAAGCCATCAGGATCAATCACCGCCACGTCACCGGTCTTGAACCAGCCTTCGGCATCCAGCACTTCAGTCGTGGCCTGCGGGTTTTGCCAGTAACCTTTCATCACCTGGGGGCCTTTAACGCACAACTCGCCCCGTTCACCCAGGCCCAAATCGACACCCTCATCGCTGATGACCTTCATCGCCGTGCCCGGTACAGGCATGCCGACCGTGCCCAGGCGCGCCAAAGAGCCACACGGGTTGGCACTGGCCACCGGCGAAGTTTCGGTCAGGCCGTAACCCTCGACGATGCGACAAGCGGTGAGTTTTTCCCAACGTTCGGCCGTGGCTTTGACCAATGCCGTGCCGCCCGAGTTGGTGACTTTAAGCCCGGAGAAATCCAGCGTCTTGAAGTCCGGGTGATCCATCAGTGCTACGAACAGCGTGTTAAGCCCCAGAAACGCGGTAAAGCGCCAGTTCTTCAGCTCTTTGATAAAACCTTTGATGTCACGCGGGTTGGTGATCAGTACGTTGTGGTTACCCGTCACCATCATGCACATGCAATTGGCTGTGAATGCATAGATATGGTAGAGCGGCAACGGCGCAATCATGATCTCGCGACCGTCGCGCAGGATCGGCTGCCCCTGCGCGTCATGCTGCGACAGGCAGGCGCGCACTTGCTGCATGTTGGCGACCAGGTTGGCGTGGGTCAGCATCGCGCCTTTGGGCAGCCCTGTGGTGCCCCCGGTGTATTGCAGCACGGCAATATCATCGAGTGTCGATGTCACCGGCTGGATGGATTGCCCCGCCCCCAGATGCAGGACGCTCTTGAATGAAATGGCCCGGGGGACACTGTAAGGCGGCACCAGTTTTTTGACCTTATCGACCACCAGGTTGGTCACCCACCCTTTGACGGCCGGCATCATGTCGCCCATTTTGGCTTCAATCAGAAAGTCGATGTCGGTGTCTTCCAGCACTTCCTGCACGCGCTTGCCAAACATATTCAGATACACCAGCGCACGAATGCCCGCGCTTTTGAACTGATGGCGCATTTCGCGCGAGGTGTACAACGGGTTGGTGTTGACCACCACCAGCCCCGCGCGCAGCGCACCAAACACCGCAATCGGGTACTGCAACACATTGGGCATTTGCACCGCAATGCGATCGCCTGGTTTAAGGTCGGTGTGCTGTTGCAAGTAGCCGGCAAAAGCCGCGCTGTGACGCTCAAGTTCAGCGTACGTCAGGGTCACGCCAAGATTGCTGAAGGCCGGCCGGTCTGCAAATTTCTTGCAGGAGCGTTCAAACACATCGACGACCGACTTGAAGGCCGTCATATCAATGTCCAGCGGTACACCGGCCGGACGTTTGTCATTCCAGAAATCAGGTTGCATTATTTTTATCCTCTTACCTGAGCATGCCTGGCCGCCTCTTTCATGCAATCAAAAGCGGAACCTGCGGACGTTAACAGTTCTCAAGTTGTAGGCAAACACAGCGATCTTCGCCATTTACATCTTGAATCGTTTTGTTGCGAGCGGGTGTGTTCGCTGGTGAGACTGCGAATGCGCTATACACTGCAAGGATTCAGGACGAAGGAATCATCATGGCTTCTGACAGTTTTTGGCTGGATGCAAATGATCGCAGCAGTCTGTATGTCAGACGGTGGCTGCCTGCTGGCACGCCCAAAGCCATCGTGTTAATGGCACATGGCATGGCTGAGCACAGCGCCCGCTATGAACGACTCGGTAACGCCCTGTGCGCGGCCGGCTTTGCGCTGTATGCCCACGATCAGCGCGGGCATGGCAAAACGGCGGAACGCGGCACCTTGGGCTACTTTGCCGATGAGGAGGGCTGGTGCGCCGTGGTCAGTGATGTCGCCAACCTGCAGCAGCACATCAATCAGACGCACCCTGGCATTGCAGTTTTTTTGCTGGGGCACAGCATGGGCAGTTACATCGCCCAATCGTATTTACTGCACCACAGCGCCAGCGTGCACGGCGCGATACTCAGCGCTTCAAACTATCAACCTGTCCTGTTGTATCGGGCCGCGCGCCTGATTGCCCGTGTTGAACGTTGGCGCCAAGGCCCCAAAGGCCGCAGCGCCCTGATCGAGTGGCTGTCGTTCGGCTCTTTTAACAAAGCGTTCAAACCCAACCGCACGCCCTATGACTGGCTGAGCCGCGATCCGGGCGAAGTGGATGCCTATGCGGCTGACCCACTTTGCGGGTTTCGCTGCACCAATCAGTTCTGGATTGATCTGCTGGGCGGCTTGCAGCAAATCAGCAAGGCCTCCAACCTGTCACAGATCGATCCGAGCCTGCCAATACTGGTCATGGGCGGCGAATGTGATCCGGTCAGTGAGGGCAAGCGTCTCACTGATCTGACCAATGCGCTACGCAAGGCGGGCAACCGCCATGTGCAATTGAAGGTTTACCCGCAGGCACGGCACGAACTCTTTAATGAGACCAATCGCGATGCTGTCACGAGCGATGTGATCGCCTGGCTGAACCAGGCCCTGATGCACCCGCGGCCCGCACGCAGCGAATGAGTCGTCACAAAAACTATTAAAGCCTTTAAAATCAAACATTTGAAATTAAACACTCGTCACAGGACATGCGCTACATGACCCAGGTTACCAACACCCCGTACGAAGCCCTCGAAGTCGGCCAGACGGCCAGCTACAGCAAAACCGTCGAAGAGCGCGACATTCAGTTGTTTGCGGCCATGTCCGGCGACCACAACCCGGTACACCTGGACCCTGAATTTGCCGCCGCCACCATGTTCAAAGAGCGTATTGCGCACGGCATGTTCAGTGGTGCGTTGATCAGTGCCGCGGTGGCCTGTGAATTACCGGGGCCGGGCACCATCTATATCGGCCAGCAAATGAGCTTTCAAAAACCGGTAAAAATTGGCGATACCTTGACCGTGCGTTTGGAAATTCTCGAAAAGCTGCCCAAGTTTCGCGTACGCATTGCGACCCGCGTGTTTAACCAGCGCGACGAGTTGGTGGTGGATGGCGAAGCCGAGATCCTGGCACCGCGCAAACAGCAAACGGTCACGTTGCCAACACTGCCAGCCATCAGCATTGGCTGATTCGGGGCATAGAAAAACGCCGGCTAGCCGGCGTTTTTCATGCATTCAGATAGCACTCAAGAACGAGCACGGGCCTGATCGCGCAGCACTTTAACCTGATCGTGATTGCGTTGTACGCCGTGGTATTGGCGCTCTATCAGGTCACGGATCCCCACCAGGTTGTGTTTTGCAATTTTTTCCAGCGCCTCTCTGTAAGCTTTCAGCGCATGGTCTTCACCGCGCTCAGCTTCATTGAGCACCGCCTCTTCGTCTTTGCCCGTGAAGATAGATTTCACATCCACCCAACGACGGTGCAAGTCACCGGCCACGCTGGTGCTGGTTTCAGGATCCCCACCCAACGCGCGCACCTGGGCTTGCAGTTCAGCGGCAGCAGTGGCGCAATCAGCCGAACGTTTTACAAACAGTGCTTTGAGTTCCGGGTGTTTGATGTCTTCAGCGCACGATTTGAAACCTTCCTGGCCATCCTTGCTGGTTTCGATCAGATCGTTCAGGACGCTAATGGCTTCTTTATTGAGGTCAGTCATTGTTCAATTCCTTACAAGGTTGAGGATCGTGCAATAGAGAGTGCATGCCCCGTGCCAGCTTAGAATTTAAAAAAATACCTTATAGAACAATAACTTAAAAATAACATACAAAACTGTATCCGGTTTTTTTGCATGAACTGTCAATTGGCCTGCATGCAGAATGCCTGTATTTTCCATTTACACGTTTCACGTACTCGAAGGCTCGCGCATGAACCCCGAAAAACTCGAACTGCTGGTGACCCGCGAAATGCCATTTGGCAAATACAAAGGCCGGATCATTGCTGACCTCCCCGGCCAGTACCTGAACTGGTTTGCGCGTGAAGGCTTTCCACACGGCGAGTTGGGCGGCCTGCTGGCCTTGATGCAAGAAATTGATCACAACGGTCTGTCAGACCTGCTGGACCCGTTGCGCGCTAAACACGGAAAACCCAAACCTCGCCATTGATAGAGCACCTCCCATGCCAAGGATTGAAGACAACGCCCGCGACGAACACTTCTGGCACGCCATTACACAGCGCTACGACCTGGCACCCGGCCCCATCAACCTGGAAAACGGCTATTTCGGGCGCATGACCCGTGGGGTCGCACAGGATTACCAGCGCAATATCGAGTTTATTAACCGCAGCAACTCGGTGCATGTGCGCCAGTGCTTCGATCACACGCAAAACCTGGACATTCGTAATCAACTTGCGGACATGCTCAAGGTCAATCACGCCAGCATTGCACTGACCAACTGCGCGTCAGATGCCCTGCAATCGCTTATCCGCAACTACCAAGGCTTGCAGCCCGGCGATCAGTTGTTGATCTGTGATCTGGAGTACCACAGCGTTGAGTACGCCATGCGCTGGGTGGCACAACAGCGCGGGCTTGAAGTGATCGAAATCACCCACCGTCATCCCGCCACCTATGAAAGCCTGCTGGAGAGCTATCGCCAGGCGTTCGCCCAGCACCCGCGTATCAAACTGATGGCATTGACCCATGTCACCCATCGCACCGGGCTGGTGTTGCCGGTCCAGGCCATTGTCGAACTGGCCAGTGCGCACGGGGTTGACGTGATACTCGATGGCGCCCATGCACTGGGACAAATCGACTTTGACCTGCCTGCGATGGGTGTGGCGTTTGCAGGTTACAACCTGCACAAATGGATCGGCGCCCCGTTGACGCTGGGTTTTATGTACATCGACCCGCAGCGCTTGGCCGACATTGCGCCGGACATGGGCAACCAGCGTTATCCCGAACCCGACATCCGTAACCGCTCGCCTTACGGCACCGCCAACATTGCAGCCTGGCTGACCTTGCCCAAAGTGTTGCAAGAGCACATTGATCTGGGCGGGGCGAAAGCCAAGGGGGCACGGCTCACGTATTTGCGCAACCTGTGGGTGGCTGAAGCGCGCAAACTGCCTGGCATTGAAGTGCTGACGCCAGACGACCCGCGACTGAACGGCGCCATCACTTCGCTGCGCTTTACCCATGTGGACGACCAACAGCCGATGGTCGAGCGCCTGCTCAAGGACTACAACCTGTTCACGGTGGCGCGTGAGGGGTCTGCCTGTGGCAGTTGCATCCGTATTACCGTGGGTTTTGCCACCACGCTGGATGACATCAACCAGTTGATCCGGGCGTTGCGCGAGCTGGCGCAAGGCTAGAATCCCCTCACCCACCGCGCTAGGGTTGGTGAGGGCTTTGGTACCGCACGTAAAAAGCAGGCAAAAAAAAGGTGCGCCGACCAAGCGCACCAAAAACCGTAGATCACACAACAAACCTGTTACAAAACACTCAATCCAGCAGCGCCAATGCCTCGGCCGTGCATTCCTGAATGCGCGCCCAGTCACCGTTTTTGATCCATTCGCTGTCTAGCATCCAGCTACCGCCCACACACATTACGTTTTTCAACGCCATGTAGCTGCGGATGTTGGCCGGACTGACGCCGCCTGTCGGGCAGAATTTCACCTCGCCAAACGGACCGCCCAGCGCCTTGATGGCCGCCACTCCGCCGCTGACTTCAGCCGGAAACAATTTAAAACGGCGATAGCCCAAGCCATAACCTTCCATGATCCCCGACGCGTTGCTGATGCCCGGCAACAGCGGAATGTCGCTGGCAACGCTGGCCTCTAGCAAGTCGCGGGTAATACCGGGCGTGACGATAAACTGCGAGCCGGCTTCTTCTGCCGCCGCCAGCATGTGGCGATCCAGAATAGTGCCTGCACCGGTCATCAGCTCCGGTCGCTGATCACGCAGCACGCGAATCGCTTCCAGACCAAACTCCGAGCGCAAAGTGACCTCAAGGGCATTGAGGCCACCGGCAGCCAACGCATCCGCCAGCGGCAGGATGTCCTGCTTACGGGCGATGGTGATCACCGGCAAAATACGAGCCTTGGCACACAGCGCGTCGATCAGGGCGACTTTCTCGGCCATCGATACGTTCGGGGTGGTTATTTTCATGGCAGCTGATCCTTGGCTCATGGGCACCAGTAAATCTCTAACGTAGGTTGCAAAAAGGCACGAATCGGCAAAGCAGCAACATCATCGCCCGCCAACGCATCGGTAAGAGTGTTCAATTTGGCCTGCCCCTGTACCGACAGCACCGTGTGCTTTGCAGTGCTCAACAGGTGGCGGCTCATGCTCAGACGCTGATGCGGTACCGTCGGCGCCAGCATCGGCCAGCAACGACGCGGGTTATCAAGGTCCAGGGCTTGCTTGAGGTTCGGGCTGGCAGGGAACAGCGAGGCGGTATGCCCGTCATCGCCCATGCCCAGAATCAGCACGTCGATTGGCGGTAATTCGGCCAACTGGCGGTCAGCCTGTTCGGCTGCCGCCTCCAGTGTGGGGGCAACGTTGTACAACCCCACAAAACGCGCTTTGGCTGCCGGGCCTTTAAGCAAATGCTGCTTGAGCAGTCCGGCATTGCTGTCGGCATGCTCCACTGGCACCCAGCGCTCATCTGCCAGGCTGACCACCACCTTGGACCAATCGACAGGCTGCTCGATCAGGCGCTGAAAAAACGCCACCGGACTGCGACCGCCCGACACCACCAAGGTGGCAACACCCTGTGCAGTGATCGCGTCATTCAGTTGCCCGGCGACCGTTTTAGCCAACGCCTCAGCCAGCACCGCTGGTGCGTTGAACGTGTGCGCCGTTACACCCGCAGGCAGTTTCAAATCAGATATCGCCATACCAGGACCTCCCGTCTCGCGTAATCAATGCAATGGAACTCATCGGCCCCCAGGACCCCGCCGCGTAAGGCTTGGGCGCATCGCCCGACTTCTTCCAGCCCGCGATCAACTGGTCGCACCAGGTCCATGCCGCTTCAATTTCATCTTTGCGTACAAACAGGTTCTGATTACCGCGCATCACTTCGAGCAACAGACGCTCGTAGGCATCCGGCACCCGCGAGCTGCGATAAGTGTCAGAAAAATTCAACTGCAACGGGCCGCTGCGTAGCTGCATGCCCTTGTCCAAACCTTGGTCTTTGGTCATCACCCGCAAGGAAATGCCTTCGTCCGGTTGCAGACGAATGATCAGCTTGTTGCCGATTTGCAGACGCTGCTCGGGGGCAAAGATGTAGTGCGAAGGCTCTTTGAAGTGAATGACGATCTGCGACAGCTTCTGCGGCATGCGTTTGCCGGTGCGCAGGTAAAACGGCACGCCCGCCCAACGCCAGTTGCGAATGTCGGCACGCAGGGCGACGAAGGTTTCGGTGTCGCTCTGGGTGTTGGAGTTTTCTTCCTCCAGATAACCCGGCACCGACTGCCCTTCGCTGTAGCCCGCAATGTACTGGCCGCGCACCACTTGTGTGGTCAAGCCTTCGGCCGTAATGGGCGCCAGCGCCTTGAGCACCTTGACCTTCTCGTCGCGGATGCTGTCGGCCGAGAGGTCCGCAGGCGGGTCCATCGCAATCAGGCACAAGAGCTGCAACAGGTGGTTTTGAATCATGTCGCGCAGTTGGCCAGCCTTGTCGAAATAACCCCAGCGCCCTTCAATGCCGACTTTCTCGGCCACGGTGATTTCTACGTGGGAGATGTAGCGCTGGTTCCACTGGGTTTCAAACAGGCTGTTGGCAAAACGCAGCGCAATCAGGTTTTGTACGGTGTCTTTGCCCAGGTAGTGGTCGATGCGGTAAATGCGCGTCTCAGGGAAGAACTGCGCCACGGCGTCGTTCACCTTGCGCGAGGACTCGAGGTCCGAACCGATGGGCTTTTCGAGCACCACACGGGCGTTGTCCGTCAGGCCGACCTTTGACAGGTTTTCGCAAATGGCCCCGTACACCGCCGCAGGCGTGGCGAAATAGGCGATCAGGCGTTGTGCCGTCCCGGCCTGTTCTGCCAACGCGAGGTAGTCTTCAGCCTTGAGAAAGTCGACATGCAGGTAGCTCAGGCGGGCCACAAAGCGGTTGAGTGCTGCGTCTTCGATTTCCTTGTCGCCGACGTACTGCCGCAGTTGGCTGTCGATATGGGCCAGGTGCGTGCGTGCATCGCCCGGCTCGCGAGCCAGTGCCAGAATGCGCGTGTCGTCATGCAGCAGACCGGCGCGATCCAGTTGATATAAAGCAGGGAACAATTTGCGCAGTGCCAGATCGCCCAAGGCGCCAAACAAGGCAAAGGTGCACGGTTCAACCGTAATCGAAGACATGATGTTGGTTCTTTTATCAAGTTAAGCTACAAATACCTTTTTTCAAGGCATCACTCAAGGAGAAATGTAGTAATAAACACAACATTTTCTCTAAATACAGATTGCTACTAGTGGTCGTATCGGGCCATCAGTAGGATAGGCCACCTTCCAGAGCCGCATTACAGCCAGGCTCTTGCATCGACGCCCCAAGGAACATAAATGGACCGCGTGCGAAATTTACTTGAACAAATCAAAGGCCGCCTCGAAGAGCTGAACAAAGCCGAGCGTAAAGTGGCCGAAGTGATTCTGCAAAACCCGCAGCAGGCGACGCGTTTCAGCATCGCGGCGCTGGCGCAGGCCGCGTCGGTCAGTGAACCGACGGTCAACCGGTTTTGCCGCTCGTTTGGTGTCAGCGGTTACCCGGAGCTCAAACTGCAACTGGCGCAAAGTCTGGCCAGTGGCGCCGCCTATGTCAGCCGCGCGGTTGAAGCCGACGACAACCCTGAGGCCTACACACAAAAGATTTTCGGCAGTGCCATCGCCTCGCTCGACAGTGCCTGCCAGGCGCTGGACCCCAACCTGATCAGCCGCGCCGTGGACTTGCTGATTCAAGCGCGGCAGATTCACTTTTTCGGGCTGGGTGCCTCAGCGCCCGTAGCACTGGATGCACAGCACAAGTTCTTTCGCTTCAACCTGGCCGTCACGGCGCATGCCGACGTACTCATGCAGCGCATGATTGCCTCGGTGGCTCACACGGGCGAGTTGTTTGTGATTATTTCCTACACCGGTCGTACCCGCGAACTGGTTGAAGTGGCTCGTATTGCACGGGCCAACGGCGCCTCGGTATTGGGACTGACCGCCGAAAATTCGCCACTGGCCAAGGCCAGTACATTGAGCCTGAATATCCCGCTGCCCGAAGACACGGACATTTACATGCCCATGACCTCGCGCATCATCCAGCTCACCGTGCTGGATGTGCTGGCCACCGGCATGACATTGCGCCGTGGCGTGGACTTCCAGCCGCACTTGCGCAAAATCAAGGAAAGCCTCAACGCCAGCCGTTACCCCGTGGGGGATGAGCTGCAATAGTGCCCACTGTGTAGCGGCGTCCGGCGGCGTAGCGTCGCAAAACCGACGATCAGGCGCTGCACAGCCCCGCCCGCGCGTGCAGGCTCAAGTGCGCTTGCTCGCCGGGGGCCAGGCTTTGCTGGCGGGTGCTGCCGCTGGTGGACTCGACACACACAAACCCCATCACCTCACTCCAACTGACGCCCAGCAACGGCCGTCTGCCGGGATGCCAGACCACGGTGTTGGCGTTGTCTCCCGTATCAATACTCAAGGCCCGGTGCCAGGCGTGATCGTTGAGCTGCATTTCACCGTCATGCTGGAACACCCGCTGACAACCGCCGTCCACCCGCAACTCGCCTTTTTGCTCGCAAGCTTCGCGGTTCAGTTGGTCATAACCGATCACGCCATCCAGCCCAGACAGCGCTACCTCGGCAACATCACCAATACGCCAATAAGCGCGCAGCGCCTGACTCATTTGGCAGGGCTCGTCGTCCTGATGCTCGGTACTGAGGCGCAACTCCATGCTTTCGCCCAAGCGCGCATGCAAATCCACCTGCCAATCGCACAGCGTTAAACGCCAGTGCAGGCTCACGCCCTCTTCATCTGTTTGACTGTCCAGCAGCTTCCAGTCAATCAACCGTGCCCAGCCATGAGACGGCCACGCATTCTCGCTCGGATGACGGCCATACCAGGGCCAGCAAATCGGCACCCCGCCCCGAATGGCACCCACCTGCGGCCACTTCTCGGCGCACCACAGCCACGGTTTTTGCCCGGTTGGCTTGAAGTGCAACAGTTGCGCACCTTGACGGCTGAACACCGCCTGGCAATGCGGATGGTTAATCACCAACACGTCACGCTGCTGAAAGCGCTCCCATTGGAAGATCGGCTGTTCTCGTTTGAATTTAAAAAATCGATGAAGCGGATGCTCGTGCATGTGCCGCAATCCTGAAAATCATGCGTCGGGTAGTGCCGACCCGAAAAAAAGCGGATAGCCCGGGCTACCCGCTAGAAAAGCAAGGAGCTTAGCGCACTTAGAACGTCGACTGAATTTTCAGACCGGCCACCCATGCGTTATCAACCTTGTCCACACCACCTGGGTGCGCGATGTACTGCAAGTTTGGACGCACTGTCAGCCAGTTGGTCACGTGGAAGCCATAGTTGAGTTCGTAGTTGTACTCGGTGGAGCGCAACGGCGAGTACGACGCGTCGCTGTAGTCGGTGACACCGATCGAGGCGTTGATCAGCTCGGCGCTTTTCTTCACATCATCGTTGACGTGAATACGGGCGGCACCGATGCCGATGTCATCTTTGGGGCGGGCGTCGAACGGACCTTTGTACACCAACATCAGCGACTGGTAGTTGTCGACGATATTGGTGGCCTTGTCGTGGAAGGTGGCGTTGGCGGCGATATGCAAGCCGCGCGATGCATCACCGTTGTGCGTGGTGAGTTGCTGCTGCACCACGAACCAGTAACCGTGCTTGCTGTCACGTACACGGTAGTCTTTGCCGGTGCTGGTGATGTCGACACTCACGTCATCGGCAGGCGCCGTGCTTTTGTAGTAGCCGACACGGTATTCGCCCGGCAGATCGTTGACCTTCGGCGACCACACCAGTTCTACCGGCAGCACCGTGCCCTTGGTGCCGCTACCACTGAGCTTGAAGCCGTTGCCGTGCTCAAGCTGCGACGGGTTCTGGTTGTACGCGCCGATCTGTGCATAAAGCTCGGGGGTGATGTTGTACTTCACCCGCAGTGCCGCCTGGCTGACCGGCCAGTTGTACCAGATGTTGGTGGCCCAGTTGCCCACCTGAGAACCACAGAACGCCAGGTTCTGGAACTCGCAGGGGAACGTGTTGAAGTCTTCGCCTTCGCCGAAGTAACCGGCCTTGACGTCCAGCTTGCCGTCGAGGAACTGATGCTGGATCCACAATTGGGTCAAACGCACCATGTGCCCACGGCCGTAGACTTCCTGGGAGGAACTCAGGGTGCCCGCACGCGGATCGCCCACGCGGTCGTTGGAGATGTTCTGGCCATTACGGTTGGTGAGCTGGATTTTGGCCTGGGTGTTATCCCAGCCCCACAGCTTTTGCAGGTCGAGCGCCACGCCCAGACCGAACTGGTCGCTGTAGCGCGCCGTCTTGTCGTTGTTGTAACCCCCGTGCAGGTTGGCACCCATTTCACCGACGTAATCGGCCTTGATGTCGATGCCCTGCTCGATCAGCCTGGTCCGTTCACCGCCCCAGTCGCCGGTCATCCATTTCGAATCAGCGCTGAAAGCGTCGTCGGCATAGACACTGCTTGCCCCCAGTCCTAACGCAACAATAGCCGACAGCTGGCAAGCCAGACGGGTGCGGGTCATTCTGTTGTTCATCCCTTGGATCCTCGTTGTTTTTTATTGGCTTTGTTTAACGCGGCACCGCTCAAAGAGCACCTCAAAACAGGCTCCCTGTACAGAATCAACGACCCTTGAAGTGCGCCACGTTATCCGCCCGGCTCTGGGCCTGGGGCGAACTCATCGCACCCAGACGCTCGCCTGTGTTTGCATCAAACAGTAGCACTTTCGCAGGATCGAACTGCAAATTGAGACTTTCGCCCACGTGAGGCGCGTCATCCGGAGCCAGACGGCAGCACACTTTGCTGCCATTGAGGTTCACAAACACCAGCGTGTCCGGGCCGGTGGGCTCCACCACCTGAACTTCGGCACGAAGGGTCGGCAACCCGTTCGGCTCAGGGCTCGCCAGCACGATTTGTTCGGCGCGGATGCCGATGATCACGTCACGCTCTTCAAGGCCCTCGTCGCGCACGCCTAACGGCAACTCACAACGCGCCTGACCACTGTCGAGCAGCGCCAGCAGGCGTCCTTCCTGGCGCTGCAAACGCAGCGGGATGAAGTTCATCGGTGGCGACCCGATAAAACTGGCGACAAACAAATTGGCCGGATCGTTGTAGATCTGCTTCGGCGTCCCGAACTGCTGAATGATCCCGTCTTTCATCACCGCCACTTTGTCGCCCAGGGTCATGGCTTCGATCTGATCGTGGGTGACATAAACCGTGGTGGTCTTCAGGCGCTGGTGCATCAACTTCATTTCGGTGCGCATCTCGACCCGCAATTTGGCGTCGAGGTTGGACAGCGGTTCATCAAACAGATAAATCTTCGGCCGCCTCGCCAGCGCCCTGCCCATCGCCACCCGCTGCTGCTGGCCACCCGACAACTGCCCCGGCTTGCGCGTGAGCAGGTGTTCGATTTGCAGCAGCTTGGCCACCCGCGCCACCTCTTCATCAATGGCGGCGGTGCTCATCTTGCGGATCTTGAGGCCAAACGCGATGTTGTCCCGCACGTTCATGGTCGGGTACAGCGCGTAGGACTGAAACACCATGGCGATGTCGCGATCCTTGGGGCTCATGCCGCTGATGTCAGCGTCGTCCACCAGAATCGAACCACCGCTGATGCTTTCAAGCCCGGCGATGCAGTTCATTAAGGTGGATTTACCGCAGCCCGAAGGCCCGACCAGAATCAGAAACTCGCCGTCGTTGATTTTCAGTTCAATGTTTTTCAGCGTGTCGGGCAAACCTTTGCCGTAGGTTTTGTTGACGTTGCGTAATTCGAGCGTTGCCATGCCTTACCCCTTGACCGCGCCGGACGTCAGCCCGCGCAGGAAATACTTGCCCGCAAAAATGTAGACCAGCAGTGTCGGCAGCCCGGCAATCATGGCCGCGGCCATGTCGACGTTGTATTCCTTGGCGCCGGTGCTGGTGTTGACCAGGTTATTGAGCGCCACGGTGATGGGCTGCGCGTCGCCACTGGCAAACACCACGCCGAACAGAAAGTCATTCCAGATTTGAGTGAACTGCCAGATCAGGCACACCATGATGATGGGCACCGACATGGGCAGCAGAATGCGCCCGAAGATCGTGAAGAACCCTGCGCCGTCGAGCCGCGCAGCCTTGACCAGCGCATCCGGGATGCTGACGTAGTAGTTGCGGAAAAACAGCGTGGTGAACGCCAGCCCGTACACCACGTGCACCAGCACCAGGCCGGTGGTGGTGTTGGCCAGCCCCAGCTTGCCGATGGTGAACGAGGCAGGCAGCAAGACCGTCTGGAAGGGCAGGAAGCAGCCGAACAACAGCAGACCGAAAAACAGCTGCGAGCCGCGAAAGCGCCACATCGACAGTACGTAGCCATTCATGGCACCGATGAAGGTGGAGATCAGCACGGCAGGGATCGTAATTTTGACCGAGTTCCAGAAGTACCCGCCCACCGTGTCCCACGCCTTGATCCAGCCAATGCCATCAATCACTTGCGGCCAACTCAGCAGGTTACCGGTGCGAATGTCTTCCGGGCTTTTGAAGCTGGTGAGCAACATCACCACCAACGGCACCAGATACACCGCCGCCGCCAGGATCAATGTGGCGTAGATGGCCAAACGACTGAAGGTCAAACGCTGTGCGTTAATCATGGCGTTTATTCCTCAGCTCGGAGTACAGATAAGGCACAAGAATCGCCAGAATCGCCCCCAGCATCATGATGGCGCTGGCCGAGCCAACGCCCATTTGCCCACGGCTGAAGGTAAACGAATACATGAACATGGCAGGCAAGTCAGACGAGTAGCCCGGCCCGCCTGCGGTCATCGCCGACACCAGGTCAAAGCTCTTGATGGCGATGTG
Source organism: Pseudomonas weihenstephanensis (assembly GCF_001043055.1). Lineage (GTDB taxonomy): Bacteria > Pseudomonadota > Gammaproteobacteria > Pseudomonadales > Pseudomonadaceae > Aquipseudomonas > Aquipseudomonas weihenstephanensis. The sequence goes on along the minus strand of NZ_JYLF01000002.1, from coordinate 451,094 downwards.
CGCCAGAATCATGAACGCGCTGAAAAACACCGGGCGCAGGCTCGGCAAGACAATGCGCAAATAAATGGTCGGCAAGCTCGCGCCGTCCACCTGAGCGGCACGAATAATCGACTGGTCCACCCCGCGCAACCCGGCCAGGAACATGGCCATGACAAACCCCGAGGCCTGCCACACAGCCGCAATGACCAGGCAGTAGACCACGCGATCCTGGTCCAGCAGCCAGTCAAACCGAAACCCTTCCCAGCCCCAGTCACGCAGCATTTTGTCCAGCCCCAGCCCGGGGTTGAGCAACCACTTCCAGGCCGTACCGGTGACGATCATCGACAGCGCCATCGGGTACAGGTAAATGGTGCGAATGAAGCCTTCCTTGCGAATACGCTGATCGAGCAGCACCGCCAGGAACACGCCAATCACCAGGCTGATCGCGATAAACATGCCGCCAAACACGGCCAGGTTTTTACTCGCCACCCACCAGCGATCGTTTTCCATCAGGCGTGCGTATTGCTGCAAACCCACCCATGTGTAGCTGGGCATGAAGCTGGAGTTGGTAAACGAAAGCAGGAAGGTCCAAAAGATGTAGCCATAAAAGCCAACCAACACGATCAACATGCTGGGTGCCAATACCAACTTGGGCAACCAGCGTTGCAACGCGTCAAACGGCGAGGCTTTGTGGAACACAGCCACAGCGCTCATCGAAATTCTCCCGCAAGGGTGTGTCGGCATTCGCTTGCGCAAATGCCGGACGATCCGAAATTAAAGGAGCCGCGCGAGCGCGGCGGGTATCAGACAATCACCGGGCAGACTTGATCGCCGAGGCCAGTTGCTTGCCGGCTTTGGCCGGGTCGGCATTTTTGTCGCTCATGAAGTTGGTCACCACGTCAAAAATCGCGCCCTGAACGGCCAGAGAAGTGGCCATGTTGTGCGCCATGCTTGGCAACTGACCTTTCTCACCTGCCGCAGCAAAGTCTTTGGCGGACGCTTGTGCGCAGCTGTCGAACGTGCTCATGTCCAGGTCATTGCGAACCGGAATCGAGCCTTTGTTCTGGTTGAACACGTACTGGAACTCAGGTTCCAGCGCGACTTTGGCTAAATCGTCACGCGCGGCATTGTTGCCGGGGGTGTCGTTCTTTTTGGCCAGTTTGAACATCGCCAGCGAGTCGATGTTGTAGGTGAAGCTGCCTTGAGTGCCCGGAAATGGCACGCACTCATAATCAGTGCCGGCTTTTTTACCCGCCGCGGTCCATTCACTTTTCGCCCAGTCACCCATGATCTGCATGCCCGCTTTGCCGTTGATGACTTTGGCGGCTTCCAGGTTCCAGTCCTGACCACTGCCATCGGGGTCCATGTAGCCCTGAAGCTTTTTCAACTGAGTAAACACCTCAGTCATGTGCGGGCCGGTCAAGGTGGCCTCATCGTTTTCGACAAACACTTTTTTGTAGCCTTGCGGGCCCATGATGCTCAGCACCATGTCCTCAAAGACCGTGCTGTCTTGCCACGGCTGCCCGCCGTGGGCCAACGGAATGAAACCTGCGGCCTTGAGCTTGTCACCTGCGGCATAGAGTTCGTCGAGGGTGGTCGGGGCTTTGTCGATACCGGCTTTTTTGAACGCTTGCGGGTTGATCCACAACCAGTTCACGCGATGGATGTTCACCGGTACGGCCACATAATGGCCATCGAACTTCATGGTGTCAGACACCGTCTTGGGCAGCAATTTGTCCCAGTTGTTACTCTTGGCGACCTCATCCACGTTGGTCAGCAGGCCCAGTGCGGCCCAGTCCTGAATGTCCGGCCCTTTGATCTGCGCAGCCGAAGGCGGGTTACCGGACACCGCACGGGTTTTAAGCACGGTCATGGCCGCAGCACCGCCGCCGCCTGCCACTGCACTGTCTTGCCAGGTGTAACCGTCTTTTTCGATCAGTTTTTTAAGGACATCGACAGCTTTAGCTTCGCCGCCCGACGTCCACCAATGCACCACTTCAACATTGCCTTGGGGGTCGGCTGCATAGGCATTGAGGGGAAGTAGCGAAGCGAGGGAAATAACAAGGGCGAGGCGGTTGAATGCATTCATCGAAGGACCTTTCTTGTTGTTATGACTGAGCAAGTCTGTTGCTTGCGCTTACAAAGAGTCTACCCACCTGTCGGGAGGCTCATGTAACGAAAAGACGCTCATTTGTCACCACTCAGTGACAAAACGTCCACGGTTTTCGCCAGCACTATTCATTCTCCTGCAAGTGGTGAAATCGGATACATCACAGAATTCTTGCTATCAAACCTGTAAAGCAATTTCCGCATTACCTGTAGGACGCATCCCTAAGTCGTTTTCCCACGTTGTACACGCAAATTACTTCAGCGAATCTGTTGAACATCGTTACAACTTATGAACGGATGCCGACGCCCATCAGGAGATACACGCCATGTCCAAATGCAATCCTTTCCTGCCCAATCAACACTTCATTTACCCCCTCAAACATCAAAACGGAGAGATATACGCGTGGAAAGTGGATATTCAGCGCTCTGGCAAAGTGCATATTCAAGTTTTTGAGATCAGTGAATATGGCAGCGAAGAAGCCGCATTACTGGCGGCCGAACGCGTGCGTAATCAGTGGGTGCTGAAAATGCCCCTGTCCTTTAGCTACGAACACCGCCAGCGCCTGATGCCCCATAACACCAGCGGCCATCCGGGGGTTTATCGGATCCAATCAAACAACATCGAGTACTGGCGAGCGACCACGCGTATTCATGGCTACAACTTGAGCAAGAGTTTTCGCATTGATCGCTACGGCGACGAACAGGCCAAACTCATGGCGCTACAAGAACGCGAACGCCAATTAACGTTGTGCAACGAACCGTATGAAGTGGCCATGGAAAAGTTACAACAGCACTTCAGTCAAACCAGTGCGCGCGTGCGTGAAAACCGCATCAAAGCCGCCATGATTAAAAAGGCGCCCGAACCCAGCGTCGAGCCATCGCCCAACCCGTTTCTGGAGCCGCTACTGCCCATTAGCGCCGAACAGGCCAGCTTGTCGATCAGCCGGCACTTGGCGGCCAACAGTAAAGAAAATACCCACTGATGAGGCGCACACCGGTCACTCATTCCACCACGCGCGGTAAAAACAAGGTCACCCGCAAGCCGCCACGGCGCAGGTTTTGCAAACTGACCTCGCCGCCGTGGCTATGCGCAATATTGCGCGCGATCCCCAACCCCAGACCATAACCCTGCTGTTGCCCTGAGAGCCGGAAATGCGGCTCAAACACTTGCTCCAGCCGCTGCTCGGGCACCCCAGGCCCTTCATCGTCTACGTGCAGCACAAACGCGTGCGCGTCATCTTCGATCAGTAAATGCGCGTTGTGGCCGTATTTGAGCGCGTTGTCTATCACGTTGCCCATGCATCGGCGCAGCGCCAGCGACTTGCCTGCATAGGGCCAGTGTGCCCGCCCGGTGAGTGTCACCCGGCCATTACCGTGTGGGAGCACGTAAGGTTCAATCAAACAGTCGAGCAGCAGATTCAGGTTCACCGGCTCGATGTTTTCGTGAATATCGGTGTCTTTTACACATTGCAGTGCGCCTTTGACCAACAGCTCCAACTCATCCAGATCGCGACCGAACTTATGTTGCAACTGCTCGTCTTCAAGCAACTCAACCCGCAGACGCAAACGGGTGATGGGCGTGCGCAGATCATGGGAAATAGCACTGAACAGTTGGCTGCGCTCCGTCAGGTAGCGACTGATGCGCGCACGCATGGTATTGAACGCCCGTGCGACTTCCACCACCTCACTGCCACCGCCGATTTCGATGGGTTCAACCTCTTCCTCACCCAACGACAAATCCCGCGCAGCCCGCGCCAACCGCTTGAGCGGGCGGCTTTGCCAGTGCACCAGCAAACCGATGGAAAGCAGCAAAAAAACACTGCTCAGCGCAATGAACCACAGTTGCATGGCCGGCAGCCCTTCTTCTTCCAGGCTGGTATAGGGCTGTGGCAGCAGTGAAGCGATGTACAGCCATTCACCGGGCGCCATCTGGATTTGCGTCACCAGCACCGGCGGGTTGACAGGTTCGAGGGTCAAGGCAAAGTGCGCCCAGGAGCGTGGCAGTTCATCGAGTTTTAGCCCTGCGTTGAAAATACGCAGGTCTTGGGGGCTGACGAACTTGACCGACATGTCGACATCCGGCCCCAACGATTTACGCAGGACCTGATCCACTGCACGGATCACAGCTTCCTTGCGCTGCGTGCTGGGCAATACCTGCATCTCCAGGGGGCGCTCATTGAGGCTTACGACAAACCGCGTACCGCCCATGCTGCGCATTTGATCGAGTACCAACGGTCGATAGGCCAACGGCAGGGAACGCAAGTAACTGACCGTGGCATTCATCGAGTGCGCCAGGCTGCGGGCACTGGTCACCAGCCCCTCAAGTTGCGTGGCGCGCAATTGTGAGAGCCAGATCACGCTGGATAACGTTTGCGCCAGCAAGATGGCCAGCAACGTGAGCAGCAACATGCGCCCCAGCAACGAACGGGGCACACGCACTTTGCGCAACCGCTTAATGGTCATGCCCGTGGCTGACCTCGGCCGCCAATTGATAACCGCTGCCGCGCACGGTACGAATCAGCCGTGACGGTTTTTCGGTGTCACGCAGGCGTTGGCGCAAACGGCTGACGGCCATGTCGACGATGCGGTCCAGCGGCATCAGGTCACGTCCGCGCGTGGCATTGCCGATGGTGTCGCGGTCCAGAATTTGTTGCGGATGATCGAGAAACAGCTTGAGCAGCGCAAAGTCGGCGCCCGACAGAATCACTTCTTCGCCATCGGCATGGAACAGCCTGTGGGACACGGTGTTCAGGCGCCACGCGTCAAACATCATAATCGGGTTGCCGCCCTCCGGGCTGACACTGGCAAACTGCGCACGCCGCAATAACGCCTTGATCCGCGCTTGCAATTCACGCGGGCTGAAGGGCTTGCCGAGGTAGTCGTCTGCCCCCCATTCAAGCCCCAGAATCCGGTCGGTTTCGTCGGAGCTGGCAGTGAGCATGATGATGGGCGTCTGGGCACAGCGCGGATGTTGCCTGACCCAACGGCACAAGCTGAAACCGTCCTCGTCGGGCAGCATCACATCCAGGATCAATAAGTCGCTGGGGGCCTGTTCCAGTGCCTGCCGAAACCCCGCTCCCTCACCCACGGTGCGCACCTGAAACCCCGCCCGGGTGAGATAGAGATCAAGCAGTTCGCGGATTTCCTGATCGTCGTCGACCAGCAAAATGGATTTGCCCAGAGCACTCACAGTGGCGTTCCTTATTGTTTTTATCGATCAAACAAACAACCGTAGACGGATTACGCCTCCTGGCCAAATGCTTGTTGCAATGCCACGCCTGCGCCCATCAAGCCCGGATACGGCGCCGTCACCAGCCACACCGGAATGCCATTAAGGTAATCGCTCATGCAGCCTTTATCGGCAAAGCTTCGGGCAAAACCGCTGGCCAGAAACAGATCGGCAAAACGCGGGATCACGCCACCCACGATGTACACGCCGCCGCGCCCGCCCAGGGTCAAGACGTTATTGCCCGCCACGCGTCCCAACCAGCAACTGAACTGCTCCAGCACTTGACGCGCGACTGGATCACCCGCCAGCGCTGCGGCCGTGATGGCGCGATCGCTGTCGAGTACCGGTGTGTGACCCTCCACCGCGCAAATAGCACGATAAACACGCGCCAAGCCGCTACCACTCAACACCGACTCCGCGCTGACATGCCCGATTTCGTTGTAGATGTGCTGCCATAACTGGACTTCGCGCGGGTTACTCATGGGCAAGTCGACGTGGCCGCCCTCCCCCGGCAAGGCCATCCAATGCCCTTCGCCCAGATTGAGCAAAGTGCCGACGCCAAGACCGGTACCAGGGCCGATCACCACAGCAGGGCGCGTCGGCTCAGCGACACCGGCACACACCTGACGCACATCCTCAGGCTGCAAGCGCGTCATGCCGAGCGCCATCGCACTGAAATCGTTGATCAACAGCAGGCGATCAACCTCAAGCGTTCGGCAAAACGCCACGCGGCTCAGGCGCCAGTGATTGTTGGTGAAGCGAAACTCATCGCCACTCACCGGCCCCGCGACCGACAGGCACACCGCACCCACAGCCCCTAATGGCAGGCCCAACCCGTGCAGATAGACCGTAATCGCGTCTTCGGGGCACGCAAAGTCGGCAGTGGCCAACACACTGACTGAACGCAACTGGTCGTTTTCCCACAATGCAAACCGCGCATTGGTGCCGCCAATGTCACCGACCAAAGCTAACTTCATTTGAGGTTTTCCAGAGACGAGGTGAAGGTGCTGGCGCCCTGTTCAGCCGAACTGAAGGCCTGGCGCATAAACGCAAACAACTCACGCCCGGTGCCCACCGCGTTGCTCAAGGTGCCGACGGCCGGGGTGCGTGCGGCGAATTCTGCCTCATCCACCAACAGTTGCAACGTGCCTTTGACGCCGTCGACACGAATCATGTCGCCATCCTGCACCCGCGCCAGTGCGCCGCCGATGGCCGCCTCGGGGCTGACGTGAATCGCCGCCGGGATTTTGCCGGAAGCACCCGACATGCGCCCGTCAGTAATCAACGCCACTTTGAAGCCACGGTCCTGCAACACACCCAGAAAGGGCGTCATCTTGTGCAGTTCAGGCATACCGTTGGAGCGCGGCCCCTGAAAGCGCATCACCGCTACAAAGTCGTGCTCCAGCTCCCCAGCCTTGAACGCATCGGCCAGTTGCTGCTGATCCTGAAAGACCCGGGCCGGGGCTTCGACGATTTGATGCTCAGGTGCAACCGCCGAGACTTTCATCACCCCGCGCCCCAAGTTGCCCTCCATCACCCGCAACCCGCCTTCGGGCGAAAATGCACGGGCCACCGGGCGCAGGATACTTTCATCGAGGCTTTCAATCGGGCCTTCACGCCATACCAACTCACCGTCCACCAAGAACGGCTCGCGGGTATAACGGCTCAGGCCGCGACCGGCCACGGTATTGACGTCTTCATGCAGCAAGCCAGCGTCGAGCAGCTCACGAATCAGGAACGACATACCGCCTGCCGCCTGAAAGTGGTTGATGTCGGCTTTGCCGTTTGGATAAACGTGGGACAAGGTCGGCACCACCTCGGACAAGTCGGCCATGTCTTGCCAGGTCAATTGAATACCTGCCGCTTGCGCAATCGCGGGCATGTGCAGCGTGTGGTTGGTCGAGCCACCCGTGGCGTGCAAGGCGACGATGGAATTGACCAGCGAGCGCTCATCCACAATTTCACCCAGCGGGATGAAGTTGCCGCTTTGTTTGGTCAGACGCGTCACCTGATGAGCCGCCTCGCGGGTCAGGGCATCGCGCAATGGCGTGTAAGGATTAACGAAAGAGGCACCTGGCAAGTGCAAGCCCATCACTTCCATCAGCAGTTGGTTGGTGTTGGCAGTGCCGTAGAAGGTACAGGTGCCGGGGCTGTGATAGGACTTCATCTCGGATTCGAGCAGTTCTTCGCGGCTGGCTTTGCCTTCGGCGTAGCGCTGGCGCACATCGGCTTTTTCTTTGTTGGAAATACCCGATGGCATGGGTCCGCCCGGTACAAAAATCGTCGGCAGATGACCAAAGCGCAACGCGCCCATCAGCAGCCCCGGTACGATTTTGTCGCAAATGCCCAGCATCAGCGCGGCATCGAACATGTTGTGCGACAGTGCCACAGCGGTCGACAAAGCAATTACCTCACGGCTCAGCAAGCTGAGTTCCATGCCCGCCTCGCCTTGCGTCACGCCATCGCACATGGCTGGCGTGCCACCGGCGAATTGCCCGACCGAGCCCATTTCACGCAGGGCTTGCTTGATTTGCTCGGGAAAGTGCTCGTAAGGCTGATGCGCCGAGAGCATGTCGTTATAAGACGAAACAATTGCCACGTTGGCGGCATTCATCAAGCGCAGGTTGTTTTTATCGTCAGTGCCACATCCGGCCACGCCGTGGGCGAAGTTGGCACATTGCAGCTTGCCGCGTTGCGGGCCGTCACTGGCGGCGCCGCGAATGAGCGTCAGGTATGCCTCACGGGTAGCTCGACTGCGGGCAATAAGACGCTCGGTGACTTCAAGAACGCGGGGATGCATGTGTTGAACTCCAGGCTAACGGATGTGGCGACCTGTGCGTGTCCTATGCTGATCGAAGGGCCAGACACGCAACTTCGATCATTTGGACCCGTTGATTCAGGTCACTCGTTGTAGATAAAACAAAATATTGCCACCAAAATGGCTTGTTTTCTATTTCTATGCGAATAATCTTGTAATTCCAACAACAAATCGATGGCAGGCGCTTTCCATGACTCTACGAATCGCAATCAATGGTTTTGGCCGAATCGGCCGTAACGTCCTGCGCGCACTGTATACCCAAGGCTACCGCCAGGACTTGCAGATCGTCGCCATCAACGATCTGGGTGACAGCGCTATCAATGCTCACCTGCTCAAATACGACACCGTTCACGGCACCTTCGAGGCCAGCGTTGAACACGATCAGGAAAGCCTGACCGTTAACGGCGACCACATTGCTGTCACAGCCATTCGCAACCCGGCCGAACTGCCGTGGGCCGCGTTGAAGATCGACGTGGTGTTCGAATGTACCGGTTTGTTCACCGAACGCAGCAAGGCTGCGGCGCATATTAGCGCTGGCGCACGCAAGGTGATCATCTCCGCACCGGGCAAAAATGCCGACGCCACCGTGGTGTACGGCGTGAACCACGACATTCTGCGTCAATCGCATCAAATTATTTCCAGTGCATCGTGCACCACCAACTGCCTGGCACCGATCGCGCAAATTCTGCACCGCGAGCTGGGCATTGAAAACGGCTTGATGACCACCATCCACGCCTACACCAACGACCAGAACCTGACTGACGTTTACCACACCGACCCGTACCGCGCGCGTTCGGCCACGCAGAACATGATCCCGAGCAAAACCGGTGCCGCTGAGGCCGTGGGCCTGGTTCTGCCGGAACTGGCCGGTAAATTGACCGGCATGGCAGTACGCGTACCGGTGATCAACGTGTCGCTGGTCGACCTGACGGTTGAGCTCAAGAGCGAAACCACTGCGGCGCACGTCAACGCGCTGTTCAAAGAGGCCAGCCAGCATTCCAGGGTCTTAGGCTACAACAGCCTGCCGCTGGTCTCGAGCGACTTTAACCACAACCCGCTGTCGTCGATTTTCGATGCCAACCACACCAAAGTCAGCGGCAAGATGCTCAAAGTGCTGGCCTGGTACGACAACGAATGGGGCTTCTCCAACCGTATGCTCGATAACTGCCTGGCGCTGTGCAACGCGGAGTAACGCGATGATCGGCATCAGCTTCACGACGGCCACCCTGGCGGCGCGCAAGCGCATCGCCCTGGTGGCCCACGATCACTGCAAAGGTTTTTTGCTCGATTGGGCCGAACGCCACAAAGCGACTCTCAGCCAACATGACCTGTGCGCCACGGGCACCACCGGTTTGTTGCTGGGCCAACGATTGGGGCTGCCCGTCGAAAGCATGATCAGCGGCCCCTTGGGCGGCGATCAGCAAGTGGGGGCGCGCATTGCCGAGCAACAGGTCGACATGCTGGTGTTTTTTTGGGACCCGTTCGAGCCGCAACCTCACGACCCGGACATCAAGGCACTGTTACGCGTGGCAGCCGTGTGGAACATTCCCGTGGCGTGCAATGAATGCAGTGCCGATTACCTGCTCAGCAGCCCGTTGATGAGCGAGACCCACCCACACCGCATTCCGGATTACAGCGCGTACTTGAAGGGCCGCGTGTAAACACGTCCTCCACTGCGCAATCACTGGCGCAGCCGTCATCAAACCAGCGTTCACTCGACGCTCGCGCGCGATCAGACGACGCCTTCGACAGAGGTTACGGGGTGGGGCGCGCCACTCAAATGCGCGCTGGCGAAAACAGCACTTGACCAAACATACAGATGATAAGCATTATCATTTGCTCAAAATCGGTCTGGTAGCACTGTGAGTCAGTCCCACTTCAATCAAGTCTTCCTCACGCAGCGGGTCATCCTGTTGCGCACCTTGCAGCGCATGGTCAATAACCCAAGCACCGCCGAGGATCTGTTGCAGGAGACGTACCTGCGCGTGACCCGAGCCTTGAGCGAACGCACGGTTGAACACCTTGAGCCATTTGTGTACCAGACCGCACGCAACCTGGCGCTGGACCATTTGCGCGCCCGACGTATCCAGTCGCGTACGGTGCTCGAAGACGTGCCCATCGAGGTGATCGAAGGGGTCGCCTCCCCTCTCAGCACCCCGGAAGAAGCCCATCAAGCCGCGCAATTACTGGAGCGTTTGAGTGTGAGCCTGAGCCAGTTAAGCGTGCGTCAGCAGCGCATTTTCATCCTCAGCCGCCTGCATGGTTGCAGCTATCAAGAGATCGCCGAAGAACTTGACGTGTCACTGAGTACGGTTCAAAAGGAACTCAAATTGATCATGGCAATCTGTGTCGGGGTAGCCGAGCGACTGAATCGGCCTTAACCTTTACGGGATGTACCCGTAAGCAAGATCCGATTTGGCCGCATCGCGCCCAGGATTCCACGACGTTGAACACGACCGCACCCCAGATTGCCAAGGAACACCCGTGAAGGACACTCAACCCCCTGCGGCGCCAAAAGTGGCACACGACGTTCTGCAAGACAGTGCCATGGATCAGGCGCTGGATTGGCTGATCGTGCTTGAGTGTGCCGACGATGGCGAAAAAGCAGCGTTCCAGGCGTGGCTCAAGGCAGATCCCGCCCATGCGCAAGCGTTCGCCAAAGCCAATGACGTGTGGAACGGCCAACCGTTGATTGAAGCGGCACAAACCCTCAATACCCCTCGCGCACCCAGCGTGATGCGGCGCATCGCCCGCCACTGGAAACACTTGGCCACAGCGGCCGTGCTGGTGCTCTGTGTAGGCGGCTACAACAATGTGCCGCTGCGTTTGCAAGCCGATCACCTGACCGTGGTGGGTGAGCGCCAGCGCCTGCAACTCGAAGACGGCTCCAAGGTGCTGCTCAACACCAACTCCGCGTTTTCCAGCCGCATGGTCAACGCCCAGAGCAGCGCGCGCCTGTATCAGGGCGAAGCCTATTTTGAAGTGCCGGCCAATCTGGAATTCCCCCTCGTACTCGAGGCCGGCCCGGTGCGAGTCAGCGTGCGGGACACCGCGTTCGCCGTGAGCTACCTCAATGGTCAGGCACAAGTGCGCGTGCAACGGGGCGATGTCGATTTACGCATGAGCAGCGTCGGCACCCAGATGCGCTTGTCCGCGGGCAACAGTGTGAGCATTGGTCCCAACGGGTTCGGACAACCGGTCAAGCTCAATCCGCAAACCGACCTGGCCTGGGTTCAAGGGCGCCTGGTGTTTGAAAACTGCCCGATGGGCAAGGTGCTTGAAGAAGTGCGGCGCTACTACCCCGGCTGGATCGTCAACAACAATGAGCAACTGGCCAGTGTTGCGGTCACTGGCAACTACCGCCTGGACCAGCCGCTGGACATCGTGCGTTCGCTGGCCCACATCACCTCTTCCAGCCTTTCGGAATTCCCGGCGCTGGTGATTCTCAATTAATGACGTTTTTTTTACTCGATAGCCGAAGGTCATACGTCTCGTTGTAGTCAATGCAACTGATTCGCATTTTGAGTCAGCTTTGCAACTATAAGATTCGTTCACCACGGAGCGCTATCAATGCCCACTCGTTTCAACAGCCGGTCCTCTTCCAACGTCCGCACACGTTCCAAGCACCCGTGCACGTTATCGTTGTTGACCGTCGCCGTACTGATGGCCGGCGCACATGCGGTACCGGCCATGGCCGCGACCGATGCGCAACCAGCCAGTCGCTCCGTGGGCAATTACACCTTTGCAATTTCGCAACAGCCACTGGTGGCCGCGCTTAACGACTTTACCGCTGTGACCGGCTGGCAAGTGGGCCTGACCGCCGAACTGGGGCAGAACGTCTCGTCACCGGGCGTGCGCGGTTCGCTGTCACCGGAAAAAGCCTTGGAACGCCTGTTGATCGGCACCAACCTGAGCTATCGCAAACTGGGCACAAACACTATCGTCCTCGAAAAGCGCGCTGGCAGCAGCGCCACCCTTGCCCTGCAACAAGTGACCATCAGCGCCACGCGTCAGGAACAAGACGTGATCACAGTGCCCAGCACCGTGACCGTGCATGACCGCCAGCAACTCGACCGCCAGAACGTCAACACCATCAAAGAACTGGTGCGCTATGAGCCAGGCGTCTCGGTGGGCGGTGGCGGCCTGCGGGGTGGCATCAGCGGTTACAACATTCGCGGCATCGACGGCGATCGCATCCTGACTCAGGTCGATGGCGTTGAAATCCCCAACTCGTTCTTCAACGGCCCGTTCGCCAAGACCCAGCGCAACTACGTCGACCCCGAAATCGTCAAACGCGTAGAGATCCTGCGCGGTCCGGCGTCCGTGCTGTACGGCAGTAACGCCATTGGTGGCGCGGTGAGCTACTTCACGCTCAACCCAGACGACATCATCAAGCCGGGACAAGACGCAGGCGCACGCCTTAAAACCGGTTACAGCTCGGCCGACCGCAGCTGGCTCAAGTCTGCGACCGTCGCGGGCCGTGCCGACCAGTTCGATGGTTTGCTGCATGTGAGCCGCCGCGACGGTCACGAAACTGAATCCTATGGCAATCACGGCGGCACCGGCCTGAGCCGTACCGCCGCCAACCCTGAAGACGTGCGCACCACCAACGTACTGGCCAAGGCCGGCTGGAACTACAACGACGATGACCGCCTGGCGTTCACCTACGAGCACTACAAAGACGACCGCGACATCAATCAAAAGAGCGTGGTAGGCGGCCCGTTCAACCTCGGCGCACCGATGGGCATGTACAAATCGCGTAACGGCAACGACACCGTCAGCCGCGAGCGTTTTGGCATAGAAAACACCTTTGTGCTCGACAGCGTGCTGGCTGATCACGGCAAGTGGAGCCTCAATTATCAAGTCGCCAAGACCGACCAGAGCACCGAAGAGCGCTACTTGCCGTTTGTGCGTGACGTGTATCGCACCCGCGACACCCTCTACAAAGAGCAGCAATGGGTGTTCGATGCGCAATTTGACAAAGCCTTTGCCATTGGCCCCACTGACCACTTGCTGACCTACGGCACCACGGTCAAACACGACAAAGTGACGGGTTCGCGCAGTGGCAGCGCGGTGTGCCTGGCGGTCGGCAGTGGGTGTAAAGCGGTGGGCGCACTCAGCACGGCCAAAGGCGATGTGTTCGCTAAAATCAGCGACTTCCCGGACCCGACCATCAACACCTACAGCCTGTTTGCGCAGGATGAAATCAGCTGGAACCAGTGGACGTTCATGCCGGGCGTGCGCTACGACTACACCCGCCTCAAGCCAAAAATCACCCAGGAGTTCCTCAATGCAGTGAACCCCAGCGGCACCGACCCCGTCAGCGATGATGAAAAAACCTGGCACCGTCTGTCGCCAAAACTGGGCGTGACCTACGCGTTCAACGATCACTACACCTGGTTCGGCCAATACTCCGAAGGCTTCCGTACCCCGACCGCCAAGGCGCTGTATGGCCGGTTCGAGAACCTGCAAGAAGGCTACGTGGTAGAACCCAACCCCGATCTGGAACCGGAAAAAAGCAAAAGCTACGAAACCGGCCTGCGCGGCCACTTCGATGAGGGTTCATTTGACGTTGCCGTGTTCTACAACAAATACCGCGACTTTATTGACGAAGACAACGTCAAGCCCGGCTACGACCTCGACAGTTTCCAGAGCCGCAACATCAAGCACGCCACCATCAAGGGTGTTGAGCTCAAAGGCCAACTGCAACTCGACGCGTTCGGCGCGCCACGCGGCCTCTACACCAAAGGTTCGATTGCTTACGCCTATGGTCGCAACGATGACAACGGTCAACCGCTCAACAGCGTTAACCCGCTGACGGGCGTATTCGGTCTGGGTTACGACCAGGATAACTACGGAGGTTTGGTGAGCTGGACCGTGGTGAAGAAAAAGAACCGGGTCGACGACACGGCGTTCAAAGCACCCGACATCGAGGGTAAACAATTCAAGACCCCGGGCTTTGGCATTGTGGATGTGAGCGCCTATTACAAAGTCACCCAAGACGTGACCGTGAGCGCGGGCGTGTACAACCTCACCGACAAGAAATACTGGTTGTGGGATGACGTGCGCAGCTACGACGGCGTGGGCGAAGCCTCGGCAGTCAACCCGGCCAACCTGGATCGCTTGACTCAACCGGGTCGCAACTTCGCGATCAACCTGGTCTGGGACATCTGATTCGGCCCCTCACTGCGCAGCGTTTTTACCTGTGCGGTGAGGATTTTTTACTGTGACGCGTCTTCTTGTTCGTCTAGTTACAAAGCGCATCTCATTCTCAAGGACATCTTCATGACCCCTCAAGACACCGCACAGCGTCCTGCCCTGCGTTCACAACGCCTGAACCAGATCACCAACGAGCCGCATCAAAAGCTCGACGCGCTGGTCAAAGCTCACAAGCCGTTTGAAACCCGGGAAAACTTCGCCCGTTTTGTGGTGGCTCAATACCTCTTCCAGGCCGAACTCCAAGCGCTGTACACCGACCCGGCCCTGAAAGAAATCGTGCCTGACCTGCCCCAGCGTTGCCGCGCCGAGCACGCCAAAGCTGACCTGGCCGACCTCAACACCGAAGTGCCCGCACCTGTCGCGGGTGCGGTCAACGCGCCGAGCAAGGCCCAGGCACTGGGCTGGATCTTTGTTTCGGAAGGTTCCAAGTTGGGTGCCGCCTTCCTGATCAAACGTGCGGTGGCCCTGGAGCTGAGCGAAACCTTTGGTGCGCGCCACCTGGGCGAACCGGCCGGTGGTCGTGCTGAAGGTTGGAAAAGCTTCGTCAAAACCCTCGACGGCCTGCAATTGAGCGCCGAAGAAGAAGCCGACCTGGACAAAGGTGCCGTTGCCGCCTTTGAGCGTTTCACCGTATTACTGGAACACGCCTACGCGGCTGAGCCAGAACTGGCTTAAGCTAGACCTGCCCGGTCAGCATGTGCTGGCCGGGCATTTTTTTATGCGTCTTGAGCTTATGACCCGCCAAACCCAATCCTCGTCGAAAATAGCCCAAATCCTCTTTGGCCTGCTGGCCTACGTCAGCCTGGGCATTGGATTGATTGCCATCGTGATACCGGGGCTACCGACCACCGAGTTCATTTTGCTCGCCGCCTGGGCCGCGACCAAAAGCTCCCCGCGCCTGAGTGCATGGCTAGAAAACCACCGGTTGTTTGGCCCGATCCTGATCAACTGGCGCAATGGCAAGATCATTCAGCGCAAAGCCAAAGTCAGTGCCACCATCAGCATGCTGATATGTGCGGGGTTGATGTTGTATGTGCTTGAGCATCAATGGCCGGTGTTTTTGGCCATTGCAGGTATGAGTGTGGGCAACCTGTGGATTTGGTCGCGGCCGGAACGGCTGCCTTCGGCGCTGTAGGCCCGCAGCTTTGGGCTTTGTGCTTTTAACCAGCCCCTGCCACCACCCAATTAGCCCAGCCGACGCAAAGGCCACGTCGAGCTTAGGCGAGGCGGCCGGATGGCAGGGCAGATCAAAAGCAGGTCAAACCATTGGCCTGCGTGTGCAGGCCAATGGTTTTACAGCGTCAACGCACCGCTATAAAGCGCATACGCCGCTGCCAATGCTGCAATCACCACTGCCCCGAAGATCACCTGTTCAATGGCCTTGAACAGCGGCTCACCCTGCTCATGCTTGGCTTTGGCAAAGAAGAAGACACCCGGTGCGTAGAGCAACGCCGACAGCAGTAAATATTTCGGTCCCGCCGCGTAGAGCAACCAGATGGCGTAGACAAGGGCCAGCAGCCCCACCACCAGGTCCTTGACCCTGCGTCGGCTCGCGTTCGAGTAAGTCTCACCTTTTACACACAGCAACACCGCATAGGCAGCCGACCACAAGTAAGGCACAAGAATCATCGAGGACGCGAGGTAGATCAGGCTGGTGTAGGTGCCCGCAGACACCAGGGTGATGAGCAGAAATATCTGAATCATCCCGTTGGTCAGCCACAGCGCATTGACCGGCACGTGGTTGGCGTTTTCCTTTTTCAGGAACGCCGGCATGGTGTTGTCTTTGGCCGTGGCGTACAAAATCTCAGCACACAGCAAGGCCCACGACAGCAACGCGCCCAGCAATGAGATGGCCAGCCCGATACTGATTAAAATCGCCCCCCACTCTCCGACTACGTGCTTGAGCACGCCCGCCATTGACGGGTTTTGCAGCTTGGCCAGTTCTGGCTGGGTCATGATCCCCAGCGACAGTACGTTGACCATTACCAACAGCGCCAGCACGCCGATAAAACCAATGACGGTGGCTTTGCCCACGTCCGAGCGCTTTTCTGCGCGACCGGAGTACACACTCGCACCTTCGATGCCGATAAATACAAACACCGTCACCAACATCATGTTGCGCACCTGGTCCATCACGCTGCCAAGGCTGGGGGTTTCGCGGCCCCAGAAGTCCGTGGTGAAAATATCGGCTTTAAACGCGACACCCGCCAACACAATAAACATCACGATGGGGACGATTTTCGCCACCGTGGTCAGTTGATTGATAAAGGCCGCTTCCTTGATGCCCCGCATGACCAGAAAGTGCACGCCCCACAGCAGCAGCGAGGCGCAACCAATGGCAATCGGCGTATTGCCCTGCCCAAATACCGGCACGAAATAGCCCAAGGTACTGAACAGCAGGACGAAGTAGCCGACATTGCCCATCCAGGCACTGATCCAGTAACCCCAGGCCGATGAGAAACCCATGTAATCGCCAAAACCGGCCTTGGCGTAGGCATAGACACCTGAGTCGAGTTCAGGCTTGCGGTTGGCCAGGGTCTGAAACACAAACGCCAGCGCCAGCATGCCAACGGCTGTAATCCCCCACCCCATCAAAACAGCGCCACCCGCTGCCCGTTCGGCAATATTTTGCGGCAGCGAAAAGATCCCCCCGCCAATCATGGACCCGACCACTAACGCAATTAATGCATTAAGCCGAAGCTTCTGGGTGTTTTGCGACATCGCCACCTCGTTATACGGTTTCGAACAATTCATCGTTCACAGTTAATAGGCTACCGCTGTTCACTGACTAAATACATGTCGCATTTATACGTCTATTAACCCCCGCAATAAGCCCCTTTTTTTTAATCGCTAGTGCGTCTATTGAAACCCAGAACAATCCCCCTATGTGAACCAAGGTTTAATTTCATGCTGTGGTTAATGAAACATGAACGCCACATTTGCAAATCTTCAAATAGTGACTAGCTTCAATCCCCACGACCTCGCGGCTATCCACCTATTAGCCACCTTTTAAGACCTCTGGAGCGCGCGTTTGAGGAAGCGTCAAAATAATACGTGATTGCGACCTTCCCGCTCTATTAACAATGGAATGTCGTAATGCGCTGATCTAAGTCAAACGGCTGAAATACCCACGCCATTATCTTAAGGCCTCACTTCTCCTAGATTGGAGTCACCACAAATGTCTGATACTCCCGGAAAACTACGATTGGGTGCGTTGGTTGCTCTGGTAGTCGGTTCTATGATTGGCGGCGGGATCTTTTCGTTGCCACAAAACATGGCCGCCAGTGCCGATGTTGGAGCTGTACTTATCGGTTGGGCAATCACCGCCGTCGGCATGCTGACCCTCGCTTTTGTATTCCAGACCCTGGCTAACCGCAAACCCAACCTGGACGGTGGCGTGTACGCCTACGCCAAGGCCGGTTTCGGCGATTACATGGGTTTCTCATCAGCCTGGGGTTACTGGATCAGTGCCTGGCTGGGCAACGTCGGTTACTTCGTCTTGCTGTTCAGCACCTTGGGGTACTTCTTCCCGGTCTTCGGCGAGGGCAACACCCCGGCCGCGATCATCGGCGCTTCAGTCTTGCTGTGGGCCGTCCACTTCCTGGTACTGCGGGGCATCAAAGAAGCGGCGTTCATTAACCTGGTGACCACGGTTGCCAAGGTCGTGCCGCTGGTGCTGTTCATTCTGATTGCCGTGTTCGCGTTCAAACTGGACATCTTCACCAGCGACATCTGGGGCTTGAAAAACCCGGACCTGGGCAGCGTGATGGATCAGGTGCGCAACATGATGCTGGTCACCGTGTGGGTGTTCATCGGTATCGAAGGCGCGAGCATCTTCTCTTCCCGTGCCGAGAAACGTTCAGATGTAGGTAAAGCCACTGTGATCGGTTTCATCACCGTGCTGCTGTTGCTGGTACTGGTGAACGTGCTGTCGCTGGGCATCATGACTCAGCCTGAACTGGCCAAACTGCAAAACCCGTCGATGGCCGCTGTGCTTGAGCATGTGGTCGGTCACTGGGGCGCGGTATTGATCAGCGTCGGTTTGATCATCTCCTTGCTGGGTGCCCTGCTGTCATGGGTGCTGCTGTGCGCCGAAATCATGTTCTCGGCCGCTAAAGACCACACCATGCCGGCGTTCCTGAAAAAGGAAAACGCCAACCATGTACCGGTCAACGCCCTGTGGCTGACCAACGCCATGGTGCAGGTGTTCCTCATCATCACCCTGTTCTCGGCCAGTACTTATCTGTCGCTGATCTACCTTGCGACGTCGATGATCCTGGTGCCATACCTCTGGTCTGCGGCCTATGGCTTCTTGCTGGCGGTACGCGGCGAAACCTATGAAAACGCACTGGCTGAACGCAAAAAAGACCTGATCATCGGCGGCATCGCGTTGATCTACGCCATCTGGCTGATCTATGCCGGCGGCCTGAAATACCTGCTGCTCTCGGCTCTGCTGTACGCACCCGGCGCCATTCTGTTCGCCAAGGCGAAGCTGGAAAGCGGCCAACAAATCTTCACCACTATCGAAAAAGTTATTTTTGCTGCCGTAGTGATCGGCGCCCTCGTGGCGGCTTATGGACTCTATGACGGCTTCCTGACCCTGTAACTCCCTGTTTATGTACTTTGGAGGATGACTGTAATGACCACGGAAAAAGTGAAATACGGCGTACATTCCGAAGCCGGCAAGCTGCGTAAAGTGATGGTTTGCTCCCCTGGCCTGGCTCACCAGCGCCTGACGCCAAACAACTGCGACGAGCTGCTGTTTGATGACGTGTTGTGGGTCAACCAGGCCAAGCGCGACCACTTCGACTTCGTGACCAAGATGCGCGAGCGCGGCATTGACGTGCTGGAAATGCACAACCTGCTGACTGACATCGTTGCCATTCCAGAAGCGCTGGACTGGATTCTGGACCACAAAGTGACCCCCAATCAGGTGGGCGTAGGTCTGGTCAACGAAGTCAAAGCCTGGATCAAAAGCCTGGAACCCCGCAAAGCCGCCGAGTACCTGATTGGTGGCGTGTCCGCTGACGATCTGCCTGACAGCTTCGGTGGCAAAACCATCGAAATGTTCCGCGACTTCCTCGGCCACACCAGCTTTATCCTGCCACCACTGCCCAACACTCAGTTCACCCGTGACACCACCTGCTGGATTTACGGTGGCGTGACGCTGAACCCGATGTACTGGCCAGCGCGCCGTCAGGAAACCCTGCTGACCACTGCGATCTACAAGTTCCACCCTGAGTTCACTAACGCCGACTTCCAGATCTGGTACGGGGATCCGACGGAGGATCATGGCAACGCCAGCCTCGAAGGCGGTGACGTGATGCCAATCGGCAAAGGCGTTGTTCTGATCGGCATGGGCGAGCGCACCTCGCGTCAAGCCATCGGCCAACTGGCACAGAACCTGTTCAAGAACAAAGCGGTCGAGCGCGTCATCGTTGCCGGCATGCCTAAATCCCGCGCCGCGATGCACCTGGACACCGTGTTCAGCTTCTGCGACCGCGACCTGGTCACCATCTTCCCGGAAGTCGTGAATCAGATCGTTGCCTTCTCGCTGTACCCCGATGAAAGCAAGCAGGGCGGCATTGACGTGCGACGCGAGGAAAGCAGCTTCCTCGACGTGGTGGCCAAAGCACTGGGCGTCAAAACCCTGCGTGTAGTTGAAACCGGCGGCAACTCCTTCGCGGCAGAGCGCGAGCAGTGGGACGACGGCAACAACGTGGTGGCACTGGAGCCTGGCGTGGTGATCGGCTACGACCGCAACACCTACACCAACACCCTGCTGCGCAAGGCCGGTGTAGAAGTCATCACCATCAGCGCCTCTGAGCTGGGACGCGGCCGTGGCGGCGGTCACTGCATGACCTGCCCAATCATCCGCGACCCAATTGACTATTAATTCATCCATTTGAATGCTTGCGCTGACCCTCACAAAGGGCGGCGCAAGCCGGTTACCAGAAACCCAGGAGATCCCCATGGCGTTTAACATGAAAAACCGCAGCCTGCTCAGCTTGGTGCACCACACCCAACGCGAGCTTCACTACCTGCTGGATCTGTCTCGCGATCTGAAGCGCGCCAAGTACACCGGTACTGAAGAGCCGCACCTGAAAGGCAAAAATATTGCGCTGATCTTCGAAAAAACCTCGACCCGCACCCGTTGCGCGTTTGAAGTGGCAGCTCACGATCAGGGCGCACACGTCACCTACATCGACCCGGTGTCTTCGCAAATCGGCCACAAAGAAAGCATGAAAGACACCGCCCGCGTTCTGGGTCGTATGTTTGATGCCATCGAATACCGTGGCTTTGCCCAGGAAATCGTCGAAGAACTGGCCAAGTTTGCAGGCGTGCCGGTGTTCAACGGCCTGACCGCCGAGTTCCACCCGACGCAAATGATCGCCGACGTGCTGACCATGCGCGAACACAGCGACAAGCCGCTGCACGACATCAGCTACGCCTACCTGGGCGACGCCCGTAACAACATGGGTAACTCGCTGCTACTGATCGGCGCCAAACTGGGCATGGACGTGCGCATCGCCGCACCAAAAGCCCTGTGGCCTGAAGAGTCGTTCGTTAAACAATGTCAGGAATTCGCCAAGGAAAGCGGTGCCAAAATCACCCTGACCGAAGACCCGAAAGCCGCAGTCAAAGGCGTGGACTTCATCCACACCGACGTGTGGGTATCGATGGGCGAGCCGGTGGAAGCCTGGAACGATCGCATCAAGCTGCTGCTGCCCTATCAGGTCAACATGGACTTGATCAAAGCCGCCGAAAACATCCGTGTGAAGTTCATGCACTGCCTGCCTGCGTTCCACAACAGTGAAACCAAAGTCGGCAAAGACGTGGCCGAGCATCATCCAAACCTTAAAAACGGCATTGAAGTGACTGAGGAAGTGTTCGAATCGCCTTTCAACATCGCCTTCGAACAAGCGGAAAACCGCATGCACACCATCAAGGCCATCCTGGTAGCTGCGCTGGCTGATATCTAAGGCCGTGCCCCTGTGGGAGCGAGCCTGCTGGCTCCCACAGAACCGGTTGTTTGTGCCCTTCCCCTCTTTTAAGGAATGACCTATGCGTATCGTCGTTGCACTGGGCGGTAACGCCCTTCTGCGTCGCGGCCAACCCATGACCGCTGAAAATCAACGCGAAAACATCCGCACCGCCACCGCTCAAATCGCTCGCATCGCTCCAGGCAACGAATTGGTCGTGGCCCACGGTAACGGCCCGCAAGTCGGCCTTCTGTCCCTGCAAGCCGCAGCCTACACCGCCGTCAGCCCTTACCCGCTGGACGTGCTGGGCGCTGAAACCGAAGGCATGATCGGTTACATGATCGAGCAAGAGCTGGGCAACCTGTTGCCACCGGACGCACCGTTCGCCACTTTGCTGACCCAGGTTGAAGTTGACCCCAAAGACCCGGCTTTCCAGAACCCGACCAAGCCGATTGGCCCGGTCTACAGCGAATCCGAAGCCAAGAGCCTGGCGGCTGAAAAAGGCTGGAACATTGCACCGGATGGCGACAAATTCCGCCGTGTGGTGGCCAGTCCAAAACCCAAACGCATCTTCGAAATCCGTCCGATTAAATGGCTGCTGGAAAAAGGCACCATCGTCATCTGTGCAGGCGGCGGTGGTATTCCGACCATGTACGGCGAAGACGGCAAGCTCAAAGGCATTGAGGCGGTGATCGACAAAGACCTGGCCTCCTCCCTGCTGGCGCAGCAACTGAACAGCGACCTGCTGGTCATCGCCACGGACGTGAATGCAGCCTTCATTGACTGGGGCAAACCGACCCAGAAAGGCATTGCCCAGGCTCACCCCGATGAGCTGGAAAAACTCGGTTTCGCCTCAGGTTCAATGGGTCCGAAAGTTGAAGCGGCGTGCGAATTCGCGCGTAAAACCGGTAAAACCGCAGTCATCGGCGCACTGGCCGATATCGAAGCTATCGTTCAAGGTAAAGCCGGTACTCGCGTTAGCACCGAGAAATCGGGTATTACGTACTTCTGAACCTCGGGGCAGGCTTTAGGGTCTGCCCTTTTACCCCCTCTCCAAGGAGTTACCCTATGGCCTCGTTCGAGCCCGGTCACCTGCATATCCACCGCGAACCGCTGCAACCAAGCGATTTCGGGTATGACATCAAGATCGATTACCAGGTCGTTCAGGATCCCAAGGAAGGCAAGTCGATGCAGTTCGACATGCACGGCCAAATCAACAAGAAGGATTTTAAAGAGACGTTCATTCTGCCCAAAGACCAGTTCTATAACTTCGCCAAAGTCGGGTTTGATATCGCCAAAAAAAATGGCATCCCGCCCTATGCGTCCCTGGCTTCGATGCACAAATATTTCGACATGATGTTTGAAGACGTGCGAAAACAACTGGGTCACGAACTGGGCGAACCGATGAAGCCCGAACATTTGGAGTGACGACTCGCACCACAGAATTCGCCACCATCGCGCAGCAGTTGCCGCAGGC
Source organism: Pseudomonas weihenstephanensis (assembly GCF_001043055.1). Lineage (GTDB taxonomy): Bacteria > Pseudomonadota > Gammaproteobacteria > Pseudomonadales > Pseudomonadaceae > Aquipseudomonas > Aquipseudomonas weihenstephanensis. The sequence continues at coordinate 428,280 of NZ_JYLF01000002.1, read as the reverse complement.
GACGTCCGGTTACACAGCGATTGCTTAATCGCTGAGCACGCCACGCCAGCCACCGGCCGCTGCCACGCCATAAAGCCCGCCGCAAATTTCGCCAATTCTCTGCTCCAAGGCATACTGGCCACCTCCGCTGGCCAGAAGTGTTGCTCGTTCCCATGCGTATCCATGTCAGTTTTATCGACCGTGTCGGCATCACCCAGGAAGTACTGGCGCTGCTCGGCGGGCGTAATCTCAATCTGGATGCCGTGGAGATGGTGCCGCCCAACGTCTACATCGACGCGCCGACGTTAAGCCCGCACGTGCTCGACGAGCTACGCGAAGCCTTATTCCGCGTGCAGGGCGTGCAATCGGTGGAGGTGGTGGACATCCTTCCAGGCCAGCGCCGGCACCTGCAACTCGATGCGCTGCTGGCGGCCATGACCGACCCGGTATTGGCACTCGACAGCGAAGGCCACGTGCTACTGGCCAACCCGGCGCTGGTGTCGCTGTGCGGCCACGAACCTGGCGGTGAAAGCATCAGCGCGTTGTTCAGCGACCCCGGCTTGCTGCCTGCGCTGCTGGAAAACGGCTTTCGACTGCCGCTGCGTGAAGTCACCCTCAACGGCCATCCGCTGATGCTCGATGCCACCCCCATCACGGATGCGGGGGCGCTGCTCACCTTGTATCAACCGAGCCGTATTGGCGAGCGCCTGGCAGCCCTGCATCACGACCACGCTGAAGGCTTCGACGCCTTGCTCGGAGACTCACCCGCGATCCGCACCCTCAAAGCCCGCGCTCAACGCGTGGCGACCCTGGATGCACCGTTATTGATTCAAGGTGAAACCGGCACCGGTAAAGAACTGGTGGCCCGCGCCTGCCATGCCATCAGCGACCGCTTCGGCGCGCCTTTTCTGGCCCTCAACTGCGCTGCCCTGCCTGAGAACCTGGCCGAGAGCGAGCTGTTCGGCTACGCCCCCGGCGCTTTTACCGGCGCGCAACGCGGAGGTAAGCCGGGGCTGATGGAGCTGGCCAATCACGGCACGGTGTTCCTCGATGAAATCGCTGAAATGTCACCTTACCTGCAAGCCAAGCTCCTGCGCTTTTTGAATGACGGCAGCTTTCGCCGTGTGGGCGGCGAACGCGAAGTGAAGGTCAATGTGCGCATCCTCAGCGCCACGCATCGCAACCTCGAAAAAATGGTCAACGACGGCACCTTTCGCGAAGACCTGTTCTATCGCCTGAATGTACTCAACATCGACGTCCCGCCGCTGCGTGAACGCGGGCAAGACATCCTGCTGCTGGCGCGCACCTTTATGCAGCAGGCCTGCACTCAAATCCAGCGCCCGGTGTGCCGCCTGGCGCCCGGCACCTACCCCGCCCTGCTGGGCAACCGCTGGCCGGGCAATGTGCGGCAACTGCAAAACGTGATCTTTCGCGCCGCCGCCATTTGCGAAAGCAACGTCGTCGACATTGGCGATCTGGACATCGCCGGGACCTCAGTGGCACGGCAAAACGATGGCGAAGTGCTGACCCTGGAACACGCTGTTGCCTCGTTCGAAAAAGCCCTGCTGGAAAAGCTCTACGTCGACTACCCTTCCACCCGCCAGTTGGCCAACCGCCTGCAAACCAGCCACACCGCGATTGCACAGCGGCTGCGTAAATATGCAATCCCCGGCAAAAATCCTGCTTCGTAGCCGCCGCAGGGTGCAAGCTTTTGGTCTGATCGCCTAACACGTTCAAGCGATCGTATTGAATTCGATACGGCGGAACGATTTCAGTACACACATGGCCTGACGCACTGCTGCAAGGCTTTGATCCGCTTCGATTTTTTAAACCCCTCACACCTGTAGCGATTTCGCTACAGGTAGCGCCATGCTGCCGCCTGTCGAAACCACCAATTCATTGATAAATATGGCCTTTTACAAATTGGCAGCCATCTTGCAATGCACTCCTCAAAGCGCTCGTCCTAGCACGAGTAATCAACTGCGACTACCAGACGAGTCTGGCCCTGAGGAGTTTCCATGAGCGAATTGCGTTTTACTGAAGACCACGAGTGGCTGCGCGCCGAAGCCGACGGCAGCGTGACCGTGGGCATTACCGCATTTGCGCAAAACGCTCTGGGCGACGTGGTGTTTGTTCAGTTGCCAGAACTACAGGCCTACGACAAAGGCGCAGAAGCCGCCACCGTTGAGTCGGTGAAAGCCGCCAGCGGTGTGTACATGCCACTGGACGGTGAGGTGCTGGAAGTCAACCCGGCGCTCGATAGCAGCCCGGAACGGGTCAACGAAGACCCGCTGGGTGAAGGCTGGTTCTTCCGCTTCAAACCCACCGATGCCAACGCAGTGAGCCAGTTGCTGGATCAGGACGCCTACGACCGCCTGATCAAAGCCAACGCTGACGCCTGAGGAACTCGCCATGACCACTAAACTCAGCACCGCCAATGAATTCATCGCACGCCACATCGGCCCGCGCCAGGCCGATGAACAGGCCATGCTCGCCACCTTGGGCTTTGAGTCCCTCGATGCTCTGAGCGCCAGCGTGATCCCTGAAAGCATCAAGGGCACCAGCGTGCTCAACCTGCCAGCCGGGCAAAGCGAGGCGGATGCGCTGGCCTCGATCAAAGCCATCGCCGCCAAAAACCAGCTGTGCAAAACCTATATTGGCCAAGGCTATTACAACTGCCATACGCCTTCGCCGATCTTGCGCAACCTGTTGGAAAACCCGGCCTGGTACACCGCGTACACGCCGTATCAACCCGAGATTTCCCAAGGCCGCCTCGAAGCCCTGCTCAACTTCCAGACCCTGATCAGCGACCTCAGCGGCCTGCCGATTGCCAACGCCTCGCTGCTCGATGAAGCCACCGCCGCCGCGGAAGCCATGACCTTCTGCAAGCGCCTGAGCAAAAACAAGTCCAGCAACGCGTTCTTTGCTTCCCGTCACTGCCACCCGCAAACCCTCGATGTGTTGCGCACCCGCGCTGAGCCGTTGGGTATCGACGTGGTGGTGGGTGATGAACGTGGCCTCACGGACCTGTCGCCGTTCTTCGGCGCCCTCTTGCAATACCCGGCCAGCAATGGCGACGTGTTCGATTATCGCGAACTGGTTGAACGGTTCCACGCCGCCAATGCGCTGGTGGCCGTCGCAGCTGACCTGCTGGCACTGACGCTGCTGACTCCGCCGGGCGAGTTCGGCGCCGACGTGGCCATCGGCAGCGCCCAGCGTTTTGGCGTGCCTCTGGGGTTCGGTGGCCCGCACGCCGCTTACTTCGCCACCCGCGACGCGTTCAAACGCGACATGCCGGGCCGTCTGGTCGGCGTCTCGGTCGACCGCCATGGCAAACCGGCGTTACGTCTGGCCATGCAAACCCGCGAGCAACACATTCGACGCGAAAAGGCCACGAGCAATATCTGCACCGCGCAGGTGCTGCTGGCCAACATTGCCAGCATGTACGCCGTGTACCACGGCCCTCAAGGCCTGACGCAGATTGCTCAGCGCATTCATCAACTGACGGCGATTCTGGCCAAGGGCCTGACTGCGCTGGGACTGAACGTCGAGCAGATCGAATTTTTCGACACCCTGACGCTGCACACCGCCGGCAAAACCCAAACCCTGCACGCCAACGCACACGCCAAACACATCAACCTGCGCGTGGTGGATGACGAGCGTGTGGGCGTGTCGCTGGACGAAACCTGTGGCCCGTCCGATGTGACCGCGCTGTGGGCCTTGCTGGCCGCCGACGGTCAAGCGCTGCCGGACTTCGATGCCCTGGCTCAAACCGTGAGCGGCACCTTGCCGGCCGCGCTGCTGCGCCAGTCGCCGATCCTCAGCCACCCGGTGTTCAACCGTTACCACTCTGAAACCGAACTGATGCGTTACCTGCGTCGCTTGGCTGACAAAGACCTGGCACTGGATCGCACAATGATTCCGCTAGGTTCCTGCACCATGAAGCTCAACGCTGCCAGCGAAATGATCCCGATCACGTGGGCCGAGTTCGGCAGCCTGCACCCCTTCGCACCTGTCGAACAAAGTCAGGGCTACCAGCAACTGACCCACGAGCTGGAGGCCATGCTCTGCGCCGCCACCGGTTACGACGCCATTTCGCTGCAACCCAATGCGGGCTCCCAGGGCGAGTACGCCGGGTTGCTGGCGATTCGCGCCTACCACCAAAGCCGTGGCGAAGAACGTCGCGACATTTGCCTGATTCCCTCTTCTGCACACGGCACCAACCCGGCCACCGCCAATATGGCGGGCATGCGCGTGGTGGTCACGGCCTGCGACGCACGCGGCAACGTCGACATTGAAGACCTGCGCGCCAAAGCCATCGAGCACAGCGAGCACCTGGCGGCATTGATGATCACCTACCCTTCGACCCACGGTGTGTTCGAAGAAGGCATTCGTGAAATCTGCGGCATTATTCACGACCACGGCGGCCAGGTGTACATCGACGGCGCCAACATGAACGCGATGGTGGGCTTGTGCGCACCCGGCAAGTTCGGCGGCGACGTTTCCCACCTCAACTTGCACAAAACCTTTTGCATTCCCCATGGCGGTGGAGGCCCTGGCGTGGGTCCGATTGGCGTCAAGTCGCACCTCACGCCGTTCCTGCCGGGCCACGCCAGCCTGCCACGCAAGCAAGGGGCGGTGTGCGCAGCGCCGTTCGGCAGCGCGAGCATTCTGCCCATCACTTGGATGTATATCCGCATGATGGGCGGCGAAGGCCTCAAACGTGCTTCGCAAATGGCCATCCTCAACGCCAACTACATCGCCCGCCGCCTCGAAGAGCACTTCCCTGTGTTGTATTCGGGCAGCAACGGCCTGGTGGCACATGAATGCATCCTCGACCTGCGCCCCCTCAAGGACAGCAGCGGCATCAGCGTGGACGACGTGGCCAAGCGCCTGATCGACTTCGGCTTCCATGCCCCGACCATGTCGTTCCCGGTGGCCGGCACGCTGATGATCGAGCCGACCGAAAGCGAGTCCAAACAAGAGTTGGATCGCTTCTGCGACGCCATGATCCGCATCCGCGAAGAGATCCGCGCCGTGGAAAATGGCGCGCTGGACAAAGACGACAATCCGCTGAAAAACGCCCCGCACACGGCCGCAGAAATGGTCGGTGAATGGACCCATCCGTACAGCCGCGAACAAGCGGTGTATCCGGTTGAGTCGTTGATCGAAAGCAAGTACTGGCCACCAGTGGGTCGGGTCGACAATGTGTTTGGCGATCGCAATCTGGTGTGCGCGTGCCCCTCGATTGAGAACTATCAGGAGGCATAGACCACTAACCCCCCTGTAGGTGCGAACGTGCCTACAGGGCATCTGTATTTAATGCCAATAACCCATAAGAAACCGGAGAACCCCATGTCGTTAAGCGTGTTCGACCTGTTCAAAATTGGCATCGGTCCTTCAAGCTCTCATACCGTCGGCCCCATGCGGGCCGCCGCACGGTTTGTTGAAGGTCTACAGCGTGATGAGCTATTGCACACAACCGCCTGCGTCAAAGTGGAACTGTATGGCTCGCTCGGCGCCACCGGCAAAGGCCACGGCAGCGACAAAGCCGTGCTCCTGGGCCTGGAAGGCGAGCACCCGGACACCGTCAACACCGACACCGTGGATCAGCGTCTGGCCGCGATCCGTAGCAGCGGGCAATTGAATCTGCTGGGCCAACACCCCATCGCGTTCAATGAAAAGCTGCACCTGGCAATGATCCGCAAACCCCTGCCCTACCACCCTAACGGCATGATTTTTCGTGCGCTCGATGCCGCTGGCATACAAATCCGCAGCCGCGAGTATTACTCGGTCGGAGGGGGGTTTGTGGTGGATGAAGGCGCCGCTGGCGCTGACCGCATCGTGGAGGACAGCACTGAGCTGAAGTACCCGTTCAAGACCGCCAAGGACTTGCTGCGCCATTGCGTCACCCATCACCTGTCGATCAGCCAGGTGATGATGGCCAACGAAAGTGCATGGCGCCCGGAAGCCGAGACCCGCAGCGGTCTGCTCAACATCTGGCAAGTGATGCAGGACTGCGTCAGCGCCGGTTGCCGCCATGAAGGCATCCTGCCGGGCGGTTTGAAGGTCAAACGCCGTGCCGCGGCGCTGCATCGCCAGCTCTGCGCCAACCCCGAAGCCTCATTGCGCGACGCCCTGTCAGTGCTGGACTGGGTCAACCTGTACGCGTTGGCGGTCAATGAAGAAAACGCCAACGGTGGCCGCGTGGTGACAGCGCCCACCAATGGTGCGGCGGGGATTATTCCGGCCGTGTTGCATTACTACATGCGCTTTATCGGCGGCGCCAATGAAGACGGCGTGGTGCGGTTTCTGCTGACCGCTGCCGCCATCGGTATTTTGTACAAGGAAAACGCCTCCATCTCCGGCGCGGAGGTGGGTTGCCAAGGCGAGGTCGGCGTGGCGTGCTCAATGGCGGCGGGCGCGTTGTGCGAGGTGCTAGGCGGTAGCGTGCAGCAGGTCGAAAACGCCGCCGAGATCGGCATGGAACATAACTTGGGGCTGACCTGCGACCCGATTGGCGGACTAGTGCAGGTGCCGTGCATCGAGCGCAATGCAATGGGCTCGGTCAAAGCGATCAACGCGGTGCGCATGGCGTTGCGCGGTGATGGGCAGCATTTTGTCTCCCTGGACAAAGTGATCCGCACCATGCGCCAGACCGGTGCCGATATGAAAAGCAAATACAAAGAAACCGCTCGCGGCGGTCTGGCCGTCAACATTATCGAGTGCTGATTTTTAAGGAGTCACGAATGTCCACCGAACAACTGCTTAAAACCCCGCTGCACGCGCTGCACCTGGAACTGGGTGCGCGCATGGTGCCATTTGCCGGTTACGACATGCCCGTGCAGTACCCGCTGGGTGTCATGAAAGAGCATCAGCACACCCGTGAACACGCCGGGCTGTTTGATGTGTCGCACATGGGGCAAATTCGCCTGAGTGGCGCGGAGGCGGCCAAAGCCCTGGAAACCTTAGTGCCGGTCGACATCATCGACCTGCCAGTGGGCATGCAGCGTTATGCCATGTTCACCCACGAACAAGGCGGCATTCTGGATGACCTGATGGTCGCCAACCTGGGTAACGATGAACTGTTTCTGGTGGTCAACGCGGCCTGCAAAGAGCAAGACCTGGCGCATTTGCGTAAACACCTGAGTACCCATTGTCAGATTCAGCCGCTGTTTGAAGACCGCGCCCTGCTCGCCTTGCAAGGCCCTGAGGCGGTCAAGGTACTGGAACGCCTGGCGCCGCAAGTGGCGAAAATGACCTTTATGCAGTTTGCACCGGTGACGCTGCTGGGCGTGGAATGCTATGTGAGTCGTTCGGGGTACACCGGTGAAGATGGCTTTGAGATCTCGGTACCGGCAGAGCACGCAGAGGCTCTGGCACGTCACCTGCTGACTCAACCTGAAGTGGAAGCGATTGGCTTGGGCGCGCGCGACTCGCTGCGCCTGGAAGCGGGTCTGTGCCTGTATGGGCATGACATGAACGAGAAAACCACGCCGATTGAAGCCAGCCTGTTGTGGGCCATTTCTAAAGCTCGTCGGGCAGACGGGCCGCGGGCGGGCGGGTTCCCCGGCGCTGAAACGGTGTTTGCCCAACAGCAAAGCGGCGTTGCTCGTAAACGGGTCGGCCTGCTGCCCCAGGAGCGCACGCCGGTACGTGAGGGGGCCGAAGTTGTAAACGCCGACGGCAACGTGATCGGCAGTATCTGTAGTGGCGGTTTCGGTCCAACCCTGGGTGCGCCTTTGGCAATGGGCTATCTAGACACGGCTTATACACCCCTGGATACCGACGTATGGGCAATCGTTCGCGGTAAACGTGTCCCCATGAAAGTGTCGAAACTGCCGTTTGTTGCGCAACGTTATTACAGAGGGTAAAGACGCCTAGTTTGAAACACAGTTGCATGTTCACGACACTTAAGTGTCATGCAACTGCCACAAAACAGTGCGCACTTTTCGAGGGTGAAAGTATCGAAAAGAACACGAAAATAATTGAACATGCCTATCCAAAAACGCGGCTTAAATCGACGTTACATCCTTTAAAACAGAGGGACAGACGGCGTATTGGCAGGGCTTGTTTTTACAAGCCTGGTTGTCGTAGAGTTTGCGCACTGTGTTTGCATGGGTCGCTGGAATCGTGACCTGGGCAGTAGCTCTAAGTTTGCTACACCCGTTCGGCGTCTCTTACTTTCCTGCAACCCAGCACCAGTTCTCTTTCATAGCAAAGAGACTGTCATTAATTGTTAGCGTCAAGGAACTAAGAAATGTCCCAACGTCAAAGCGGTACCGTCAAGTGGTTTAACGACGAGAAGGGGTTTGGCTTTATCACCCCTGAAAGCGGCGCGGATCTATTCGTGCACTTCCGTGCCATCCAAGGCAACGGTTTCAAAAGCCTGAAAGAAGGCCAGAAAGTGACTTTCGTCGCCGTACAAGGCCAAAAAGGCATGCAGGCTGACGAAGTACAAGCCGAAGCCTAAGCTTTATTGCAGTGAAAAGCCCCTGATGGTGACATCAGGGGCTTTTTTATGGGCGCAATTCCGTAAGATGGCTTTTTTCCTTCACGAGACCCTGCCATGTCGAAACAACCACTCAGCCCTCAAGGCGCGTTTCCAGCCGCTGGCCTGGGGCGCCGCCTGGCAGCCATGTTCTACGATTTCTTGTTGTGCACAGCACTGATGATCGTCACCACCTTTATTTACAAACTGATTTTGATGGGCTTTATCGGTGAAGCCAAAATGCGCGCACTCTCGGAGTCCGGCGCACTGGACGGCGACCCGCTGTTGTCCACCCTCCTGTTTTTTGTGCTGTTCGGCTTCTTTGCCAAGTTCTGGACCCACTCAGGTCAAACCCTGGGCATGCAGGTATGGGGGGTGCGCGTACAGAACGCGGACGGTACGGCAATCAGCCTGTGGCAAGCGTTGCTGCGTTTTATCGTATCGATTGGTTCATGGCTGTGTTTCGGTCTGGGCTTTGTCTGGTCGCTCTTCGATAAACAAAAGCGCACCTGGCATGACATGTACTCCAACAGCCAATTGGTCAGGGTCCCCAAACAGAAGAAAAAATAAGCCGCACAAAAAAGCCCGTATCACTCGATACGGGCTTTCTCATTACCTCAACCTATTGCCTCTACCAGCGTTACTCCGCCAGTTTGAAGGTAATAAAGCTTGCACGACCTTGACGCAGCACGCGCATCGACACTGAACGGTTTTTTGGCAGCGCCTTGGCAATGTCAGTGAACTGTTTGGCATCGGTAATCGCCTGGTTGTTCAGGTGCGTAATGACATCACCTGGTTGCAGGCCGATCAGGGCCGCAGGGCCGTCCTGAACATCCTTGATGATCACGCCACCCTTGATGTCGTTGGCTTTCTTCTGCTCCTCGCTCAGGTCCACCACAGAAACACCCAGACGGTTGCTGCTGCGCTCGGCACCGCTCGGCGAGTCCATCTCTTTGCCTTCGTCAGGAATCGCGCCCACGGTCAGGTCCAGGGTTTTACGCTTGCCGTCACGCACCACTTCAAGGCTTGCCTTGCTGCCCGCCTTGAGAGCACCCACCAGATGCGGCAGGTCGGCAGACATCACAATTGGCTGGCCATTCATGCTCAGGATCACGTCACCCACTTGCAGGCCGCCTTTGGCTGCCGGGCCGTCATCGAGCACTTGAGCCACCAGCGCACCGGCTGGCTTGTCCAGACCGAAGGATTCAGCCAGGTCTTTGTTGACCTCTTGAATCACCACACCCAACCAGCCTCGGCTGACTTTGCCACCGCTTTTAAGCTGGTTGGACACGTCCATCGCTACGTCGATAGGGATGGCAAACGACACGCCCATGAAACCACCGGAGCGGGTGTAGATTTGCGAGTTGATACCCACAACCTCACCAGCCAGGTTGAACAGCGGGCCGCCGGAGTTACCCGGGTTGATCGGCACGTCAGTCTGGATAAAAGGCACGTAGCTTTCGTTCGGCAGGCTGCGGCCGATGGCGCTGATGATGCCTTGGGTCACGGTATGGTCAAAACCGAACGGTGAACCGATGGCAACCACCCACTGCCCCGCTTTGAGGTCTTGCGACTTGCCCAGTTTCAGAACTGGCAGGTTTTTGCCTTCGATTTTCAGCAGCGCCACGTCAGAGCGTGGATCGGTGCCAACCAGCTTGGCTTTCATTTCGCTGCGGTCTGACAGGCGCACGATGATTTCATCTGCATCCGCCACGACGTGGTTGTTGGTCAAGACATAGCCATCAGGCGAAATGATAAAACCCGAACCCAACGATTGAGCTTCGCGCTGACGCCCGCCGCCGCTGCGTGGTGCCTGCGGCATGCTGCGCTCGAAAAAGTCCCGCAAACCGGGCGGCAGCCCTTCCAGATCTGGCATTTGCCCCATGCTTGACACACGGCGCTCAGGTAATTTTTGCGTGGTGCTGATGTTCACCACCGCCGGGGAGGCTTGTTCAACCAACTGCGTGAAGTCGGGCAACTGCACCAACGGCGCATCCGCCAAGGCCGGAACTGCCTGCCCGAGCATCATCACGGCCGCAAGAATGGGTAAGTAAGGTTTCAATCGAGGCATCGACATACAGCTCCCGTTAATAGCAAGCAGAGTTAAGCGGCTGGCATCCAAAAACCAAGCCCAAAGCATAGACCGTATTTTTGGACACCCACAAACAAACAAGGCCAGAGCCTTTAGGGCTCTGACCTATAGAAAAATATAAAACGTTTGGCAAATGAAAATCTTCACCAGACATGTCGGCGCACCACTAAGGCTTGACCTGCGGCTCGGCTTTACCGGTACGCATGGAAAGCGCAATGCGTTCTGCGGTGCCGATTGGAATCTCGCCCACCACGGTAGCAAGCATATCGCCATCATTGGTCGTCAGGTGCCTTGAAACGGCAGCTGTAGGGCCCAGTTGAACTCGCGTGTCAGGTGCAGAAGCGCCATTGAGCGGCTCAAGGAATACCGAAAAGCGGGCTAGACCGTCGTCATACAACAGGCTGGTGACTTCGGACTTGGTCTTCGGGTCTCGATTGACCGTGCTGTTGACCAGTTCAAACCCCGGAGGCAGCCACTCTGAATGCCAGGCGTGAGTCACTGCGCCGGTTTGTTCGACAGGCGGCTGGAGCGAAACCGACTGACACTGTCCACTGGGTTTGAGCAGTGCGCTGTCAGGCGTTTGAGTGTCCAGCTCAGTGAACTGAAAACGCTCCAGCAGTTGCGCCTTATCATTGAGCAGCAATGATTTAAGCGGCAAACCGGTGTCGCGATCCAGATACAACTCAACGCCGTAACGGTGCTGATCACGCGGCGTCAGGGAAATAATCACCGCCCTGCGACCCGCTACGCGTGAATCTCCGGTTTTGGTCACTGCGTACCAGTTGCTGAGTTTTTCGGTCTCCAGCGTTCTGACCGACGCTGCCGATGTGCCGCGTAGCCCCGAAACCAGCTGACCAGTGACACAGAGGGTGCGCCCATCGGCGCGGACAACCTCTTGAGCAGGGCCATCGAGTTGCAGCAGTCGTTCACGAACGTTCCCATCCTGCACGAGGTGCCAGATGCTGTGGGTAGAAAAACTACCGTTGCGTTCATAAACGAAGGTGCCTTGATAGCTTTGCTGCTGCTCCGCTTGCCCGAGGCGTTTGAGCCAATCCTGAGCTTCATCGGCATGGGCTGGCACTGCAAACCAGCCACTGAGCAAAAGCGGTAACAGAGGTAGGACGCGCATGATGGCCTTAACGGTTTTCCAGACTGGCGGCTCGAGCGTAAGGAAGAACACCCTCAGTGCTTTTCATCGCAGCTTGCTGGGCATGCTGACGCAGGTAACCCGGCAAACGTTGATCCTGCCAACCTGACTGACCTTGCAGAACACCATTGGCCATAGGGCCCGGGGCCTGGTCAGCGCTCTCTTTGTAATTCGCCAGTACGGCAGGGCCTTTAACCATCGGCGCGGTCATGCTCGGCTGAGTACCTTGCTGAGCAAGCTGTGCACCGACGATGTCATCCTGGTTGTAGAGCCTTACACCGGCCAACACAGCGACTGTCACCGACGCTGCAACTGCCAGACGCCCAATGCTTTTCCAGGGGCTGGAGGCCACTTTGACCGGGGTTTGTTCCTCGGCCAATGCAGCCGATACAGCAGATGCGATGTCCAGGCGTGGAATCATCAAATCCTTGTGCATCGCAGCACGTGCCACTTGGTAACGAGACCAGGTGTCACGGGTGTGCGAATCGTCAAAGGCATTCAATACCCGACGTAGTTCCAGTTCGTCCGCTTCGTTATCCATCACCGCGGACAGCGATTCCTGCAGGGCTTCACGACTCATGGCGGTTCCTCTCTTGGCTGTCGCCGCTGTCTCAGGTTTCCTGCAACAAAGGTTGCAGGGCTTTATCAATGGCTTCCCGGGCGCGGAAAATCCGGGAGCGCACGGTACCCACCGGGCATTGCATGACGCTCGCAATGTCCTCGTAACTCAGACCATCAAACTCACGTAAAGTTAACGCCGTTCGTAGATCTTCTGGTAACAGCTGAATCGTGCGATGAACGGTACCTTCGATCTCATCGCGGAGCAAAGCACGCTCCGGCGATTCCAGATCTTTCAGACCGTGGTCACCATCGTAAAACTCAGCATCTTCAGAACTCACATCACTGTCTGGCGGACGTCGACCCCGTGATACCAGGTAATTTTTAGCCGTGTTAATGGCGATGCGGTACAGCCATGTATAAAAGGCGCTGTCGCCGCGAAAATTACCGAGTGCCCGGTAAGCCTTGATGAAGGCTTCTTGTGCAACGTCTTGGGCTTCATGGGTGTCGTGCACAAACCGCACGATCAACCCGAGAATTTTGTGCTGGTATTTCAGCACTAACAGATCGAATGCACGCTTGTCGCCACGCTGTACGCGCTCGACCAGCTGCTGATCCTCTTCCTGGGTTAGCATGAATACTCCTCATAAGACCGAGAGGGAGATTGCTGTGCTAATTGATCAGGCTTGCAAACATAGACTCGGGCTTTACGCAAAAGTTCTCTCCCCCCCTGGTAAGTTTCCTGCGCACTCGGATTTGGCGCGCACGAAAACGCAGCTCGGGCCTTGCCGGCTGCGTCAATAATCTTGTCGTCAGGCTTATCTGCTGTGGGCCGTACCTCAAGCCCGCCCGCGTTAAAGCCAACGCTGTCCCCCTTCACGATGGGCAACCCTCTATGGAACATTGGCCTATAGGAAAAGTTCAATTAATCCGAGCGAGGTACCACTCATTGCAACACAGCCCCACGCATGAGCCTCTGCACACGCTTAAACCCGGCCTGCACCGGCAAAAAATTCTGCATACCGGCATACAGACCGCCTGCGAGTGAGGCACACTTCGTGCCCGCTGTAGTTTCACAATGCCATAAAGGCCCGGCTATTGTGCCGATCCCCCCCTCTATATACTAGTGGGCGCTTTTTTGCGGATGTCAGAAGAATGAGCCAACATTTTCAACATGATGTGCTGGTGATTGGCAGCGGTGCTGCCGGTTTGAGCCTGGCACTTACATTGCCCGGCCACATGCGCATTGCAGTGCTGAGCAAGGGCGATCTGGCCAACGGCTCGACGTTCTGGGCACAAGGCGGTGTTGCCGCCGTGCTCGATGACACCGACACGGTGCAATCCCACGTTGAAGACACCCTCAACGCCGGCGGTGGCCTGTGCCATGAAGATGCCGTGCGTTTCACTGTCGAGCACAGTCGCGAGGCCATTCAGTGGCTGATCGATCAAGGCGTACCCTTCACCCGCGATGAAGCCGTCGACCCGCAGCACCCGGGCTTTGAGTTCCACCTCACCCGCGAAGGCGGGCACAGCCACCGGCGCATCATCCACGCAGCCGACGCAACGGGGGCCGCGATTTTCAAAACCCTGCTCGAACAGGCACGCCAACGCCCCAACATTGAATTGCTTGAACAACGGGTGGCCGTTGATCTGATTACCGAGCGCCGGCTGGGGCTGGACGGTGATCGCTGCCTGGGGGCCTACGTGCTCAATCGCGCCACAGGTGAAGTAGACACTTTCGGCTCGCGCTTTACGATTTTGGCCACCGGCGGCGCCGCCAAGGTCTACCTCTATACCAGCAATCCGGACGGCGCCTGCGGTGACGGCATTGCGATGGCGTGGCGCTCGGGCTGTCGCGTTGCGAACCTGGAATTCAACCAGTTCCACCCCACCTGCCTGTATCACCCGCAAGCCAAAAGCTTTTTGATCACCGAAGCCCTGCGTGGCGAAGGGGCACATTTAAAGCTACCAAACGGCGAGCGCTTCATGCAGCGCTTTGACCCGCGCGGCGAACTGGCCCCGCGCGATATTGTCGCCCGGGCCATCGACCACGAAATGAAGCGCCTGGGCATTGATTGCGTGTACCTGGACATCAGCCATAAATCCGAAACGTTCATCAAGACCCATTTCCCGACGGTTTATGAGCGCTGCCTTGGGTTTTCCATCGACATCACCCGCCAGCCCATCCCCGTGGTGCCAGCCGCGCATTACACCTGCGGCGGGGTCATGGTCGACGCGCATGGGCGCACCGATGTACCCGGCCTCTATGCCATCGGCGAGACCAGTTTCACTGGCCTGCACGGCGCCAATCGCATGGCCAGCAACTCCTTGCTGGAGTGTTTCGTGTATGGCCGCGCAGCTGCCACCGACATTTTGGCTCAATTGCAGCACATCGCCATTCCAGTGGCCTTACCCAGCTGGGATGCGAGCCAGGTGACCGATTCGGACGAAGACGTGATCATCGCCCACAACTGGGATGAACTGCGGCGCTTCATGTGGGACTACGTGGGTATCGTGCGCACCAACAAGCGCTTGCAACGGGCACAGCACCGGGTTCGGCTATTGCTGGATGAAATTGACGAGTTCTACAGCAACTATAAAGTCAGCCGCGACTTGATCGAGTTGCGCAACCTGGCGCAAGTGGCCGAACTGATGATCCGCAGCGCGATGGCCAGAAAGGAGTCGCGCGGCCTGCATTACACACTCGACTACCCGCACATGCTGCCCGAGGCACTGGACACTATTCTGGTGCCAGCCACCTACGCCGACTGAACTTGAGCCGCACGCGCAGGCGCCGGTGCTGATCGGGCGCCAGCGCGTCGCAGGGTATGCAAGCAGCACGCACCCAACGCTCGCCTCGCAGACTAAAACGCACAATCACCAACGCAGGCAACGCGATACTGTCGCGACGCAGTTGAACAGCCTGCCAACCGTTAGCGCGACTCCACAACTGCCAACCCTCAGCATTACGCCGCAAGCCGCTAATGGCCGCGGGATGGGTCAGGCGGATATGCCGTGGCCACACCCAAACCCCGTGGCTCAAACACACAAAAGCCCCCAGCACTTGAGCCCAGGCAGGTATAGAAAGAAGGCAGATTGCGATCAGCGCCAGCGTCTGGGCTGCAAGATACGCCGCCAGCAAGTGCCCGGAAGCACGCCAGCGGCATTCGAAAAAATTACTTGGGCTGGACACGATCCAGGATCATGCGAACCATGCGCTGCAACTCCGGGTCTTCGGACTCGCTGCGCTCCATAAACCAGCCGAACATGTCCTGGTCTTCGCACTCAAGCAGCTTGCGATAGCACTCGCGGTCTACGTCGTTCAGCGTGGCGTATACCTCTTTGACGAAAGGCACCAACAGCACGTCAAGTTCAAGCATGCCGCGGCGGCTGTGCCAGTAAAGACGATTGAGTTCAACATCTTCGACCATGGAGCGCTCCTCAAATAGTGCGCAAGTATACAGACCGTTCTGCCAGAGACCAGTCGGCTTTGGTCGGTCTCCACCGGTCCTACGCGAACTATCCATTTGCAGAACGCACCTCTATGATGTGTCCCAGACTTTTTGACCTGCGATGAACCATGGCCGACTCTGCTTTTTTCTGCACCCTGACGCACGAAGGCGTGCTTGCTGTTCGCGGCAATGACGCGAGCAAGTTTTTACAGGGGCAGTTGACCTGCAACCTCAATTACTTGAGCGACACGCGCGCAAGCCTCGGCGCCCGCTGCACGCAAAAAGGCCGGATGCAATCGAGTTTCCGCATCGTCCTTCAGCCCGACGGCTGCTTGCTGGCGATGGCCCGCGAACTGGTAGAACCACAATTGGCCGACCTGAAAAAGTACGCCGTGTTTTCAAAGTCCACGCTCACCGATGACAGCACTAACTGGGTGCGTTTTGGCCTGGTACAGGCCGACCACGTGCTTGCGAGCCTGGGCCTGCACCTGCCTGCCGACACCGACAGCGTAGCGCGCGCCAACGACTTGATCGCGGTTCGCGCCTCTGAAGGCCGTACCGAACTGTGGGCGCCTGCCGAGCAGGCGCCCACCCTGACTCGCCAACTGGAGGCTCAGTTGCCTCAAGCCGAGCTTAATGATTGGCTACTGGGCCAGATCCGCGCCGGTATCGGCCAAGTCATGGCGCAAACCCGCGAGCTGTTTATCCCGCAAATGATCAACCTGCAGGCAGTGGGCGGCGTGAGCTTCAAAAAAGGCTGCTACACGGGTCAGGAGATCGTTGCGCGCATGCAGTATCTGGGCAAGCTCAAACGCCACCTCTACCGCCTGTCGCTTACAGGCAATGACGTGCCATTACCGGGAACTCCGCTGTTTGCCCCCACTCATAGCAGCGCCATTGGCGAAGTGGTGATCGGCGCCCGAAGCGAACACGGTGTTGAATTACTGGCCGTTCTGCAAGCCGAAGCGGCGCAGTCAGGCGATGTGCATGTCGGTGATTTACAAGGGCCTGCGCTGTCGCTGATGGACCTGCCCTATCAACTGGACCGTGATCGCGAGATCCAGCGCTAATTGCCGTACCTTGAAACCCCCAGAGAACAGAAATGAGCACGTTGGCGCATAAAGTCCAAAAGGATTTGATTCAGGCTATTGATAAAGATGACCTGGTTCTGCCCACGCTACCCGAAGTAGCCTTGAACATCCGCAAGGCCGCTGAAAACCCTGATATCAGTGTCAGTCATTTAAGCAAAGTCATTGGCCGTGACACCGCGCTGTCTGCCCGCCTGATTAAAGTGGTTAACAGTCCGCTGTTGCGCGCCACTCAGGAAGTCACCGACCTGCACACAGCCATTACGCGCCTGGGGGTCAATTACAGCAGCAACCTGGCCATCGGGCTGGTCATGGAGCAAATCTTCCATGCACGCTCTGACGTGGTCGAACAGAAAATGCGCGAGGTGTGGCGTCAAAGCCTGGAAATCGCTGGCATCTGTTATGCCTTGTGCAGACGCTACACCCAACTGAAACCGGATCAGGCTGCACTGGGCGGTCTGGTTCATCAAATTGGGGTGCTGCCGATTCTGACCTACGCCGAAGAGCACAACGAACTGCTCTCGGACCCGGTGTCGCTCAATCACGTCATCGAAAACATCCACCCCTTGATCGGCGACAAACTGCTCAGCGTGTGGGAGTTCCCTGAAATGCTGGTCAAGCTACCCGGCCAGTACCTGGACTTCACGCGCAATTCAGACAACCTCGATTACATTGATCTGGTGCAAATCGCTACGGTGTTCACCCATCAAAATGACCATTGCGCCATTGCCAAGGTTGAACTGAACGCATTGCCCTCCTTCAAGAAACTGGGCCTGGATGCCATGAGCGCCAAGCTGCACGATGAATTGAACACCGCCCGCAGCATGTTTATCTGACGTCACTGCGCGCCACCGTCGCAGGCACAAAACTGACCCGCACTTTCAGCCCCCCCTGCGCGCCATCGTGCAGGGTGATCTGCGCCACATGTGCGCGACAGATCTCACCCACAATCGCCAACCCCAGCCCCGAGCCTGCAACCATCGGGTTGCGGCGATAAAACCGCTCAAATACGCGCTCGCGGTCTTCATAGGGAATGCCCGGCCCATCGTCTTCAACTTCCAGCACCGCCGGCTCGATGACGCGCAATATCACATTGCCGCCGACCGGGGTGTGGGCCAATGCGTTGTCCATCAGGTTGCTGAGTAACTCATTGAGCAATGTCGGCTCACCGTGCATCCACACCGGGTGTTCGGCCTCAAGTGCTAACGCCACGCCACGCGCATGGGCCAGCGGCGCCATCGCCATGCCCAGTTCGCGTGCCAGTTGACTGAGGTCCAGTAATTGCGCGCCCCCTTCTGCAATCGCGCGCGCCCCGTTCTCAATACGCGCCAGCGACAGTAATTGATTGGCCAAATGCGTCAGCCGATCCGTGCCTTGCACCGCCTGCGCCAAGGTGCTGCGCCACGTATCCGGCTCATGGGCACGCAAGCCCAACTCCAACTGAGCCTTAAGCACGGCCAACGGTGTCCGTAACTCATGGGATGCATCGGCGATGAATTGCGCCTGACGCTCAAACTGACCGCGCAGACGCTCAGTGAAATGATTGAGGGCTTGTACCAGCGGCCACAACTCGCGCTGCACCGGGACCCGTGGCAAGGGCCGCAAATCATCCGGCTCGCGCTCCTCCACGGCGGTGCGCAAACGCTCCAATGGCCGCAACGCCGCACTGACCGCAAACCACACCACCAGCAAAGCGCCCAGGCCCAGCATGCCCAGGCGCAACAAGGTGTCGGCCATCAGGCTGCGCGCCATCGATACGCGCGCCTCATCGGTTTCAGCCACCCGGATCTCGGCCATGCCGTTCATGTTGGGTTCGCTCACCGCTTTGAGCAAGCTGACCACACGCACGTTCTGCCCCAAGTATTGAGCGTCATAAAAACGCGCCAGCGCCGGGTAATCGTCGGTGCGTAAAGTACCCGGCGGGGGGCCGGGCAGATGCTCGTAGCCGGAGATCAGGCGCTGATGAATATCGTTGACCTGGTAATAGATACGTCCCGCGCTGTCGTAGGCAAACGTATCGAGTGCAACGTAAGGCACGTCGGCACTCAGGCTGCCATCGCGCTGCGACAGCCCCGCCGCAATGGTACGCGCAGACGCCAGCAGCGTTCGGTCATAGGCGGTGTCAGCGGCTTCGCGGCCATTGAAGTAGGCACTCAAACTGCTCGCCAGCATCAACACCACCAACAGCAACGTCAGGTGCCACAGCAGTCGCCAGCGCAAGCTGTCGAGTTTACGCATCACGGCTTTCCAGCAAGTAACCCAGACCACGGAACGTCACAATCGCAACTTTCTGGGCATCCAGTTTTTTACGCAGCCGATGCACATAGATTTCAATCGCGTCGGGGCTGGCCTCTTCATCCAGGCCAAACACCTGGGCGGCTAACTGCTCCTTGCTCATGACCCGCCCGGGACGCGCAATCAGCGCCTCCAGCACTGCCTGCTCGCGCGACGTCAGGGTCACAAGCTCATCGCCCAGCGTGAAGCGCCGCGTCTCAAGGTCGTAGACCAGCGCGCCACACCGCTGCTGACGCTCACCGCCCAATACGCTGCGGCGCAGCAACGCCTTGACCCGCGCCTCAAGCTCAGTCAGCTCAAAGGGTTTGGCCAGATAATCATCCGCCCCTAAATTAAGCCCGTGCACGCGGTCCTTGACGTCGCTGCGCGCGGTCAGCATCAACACGGGAAGGGTTTTACCCCGCGCGCGCAAACGGGCAAGCACCTCGAAACCATCCATGCGTGGCAACCCGACATCCAGAATCACCACGGCATATTCTTCGCTGGCCAGCGCCAAATCGGCCGCCACGCCATCGTGCAAAACATCCACCGTCAAACCGGTACTTTTCAACACTTGAGCAACACTGTCCGCCAGCTGTGGCTGGTCTTCGACCAAAAGCACGCGCATGGGATCATCCTCATTATTTTTATTGGGACCTGCCCACATGCCGCCTCTTTTAAGTACGGCTGAACAGCCTCAGGCCCTGCGTTTCTTTGCGCGGAGTGTACAGACGCCTGCAAGGCTGTGAAGTCAGAAAAAGGATGAAACGGGATGAACGGCGGTTGAAAGGTTGGCGAAAGGTTCGCCCACTAGGATCGTGAAATGGGCAGTTACAACTACCCGTGCCCTGAATGCCGTAGCAACCCGAAAAACGCCTCGAAGCGTTTTCGCCAATAAGAACAATAATGGAGCACCTCTTCATGCCGGCTTTACAGCCTCGGGCCACCTGGCCTGTCCGTTTACTTCGTATTCGCCAATTCACCTCGATCGGTACAGTCATGGGCCTGACCCACAGGCTCTGTCGCCCCGCGTTAAGCGTGCGCGTCGGTCAAACCCGGCTGCTCGTGCGATAGGGCCCGCCCTTCTTCTAAAAACAACAACTCCCCTGGAGACAACATGAATCCATCACTGCGCGCCGTTGCTCTTGCTGCCAGCTGCCTGTTGTTCGCTGGCCCCTCCATCGCCGAACCCAAACGCCCGGAGTGCATTGCCCCAGCCTCCCCCGGTGGCGGTTTTGACTTGACCTGCAAGCTGGCGCAAAGCGCGCTGGTGAACGAAAAACTGCTCAGCAAACCCATGCGCGTCACCTACATGCCGGGCGGCGTGGGCGCGGTGGCTTACAACGCCGTGGTTGCCCAACGACCCGGCGATGCAGGCACGCTGGTAGCGTGGTCCAGTGGCTCGTTGCTCAATTTGGCCCAAGGGAAATTTGGGCGCTTTGATGAGGGTGCCGTGCGCTGGCTTGCAGCCGTCGGCACCAGCTACGGCGCGATTGCCGTGAAAAGCGACTCGCCGTACAAGAACCTCGACGATCTGGTTAAAGCCCTCAAAGCAGACCCGAGCAAAGTGGTCATCGGCTCCGGCGGTACCGTCGGCAGCCAGGACTGGATGCAAACTGCGCTTATCGCCAAAGCCGCCGGGATCAACCCACGTGACTTGCGCTACGTCGCGCTCGAAGGCGGTGGTGAAATCGCCACTGCGTTGTTGGGCGGGCACATTCAGGTGGGCAGTACGGACATTTCCGACTCCATGCCGCACATCCAAAGCGGTGATATGCGCATCCTCGCCGTGTTCTCCAAAGAGCGCCTGGACGAACCGGAGATGAAAAACATCCCGACCGCCAAAGAGCAGGGCTACGACATCGTGTGGCCTGTGGTGCGCGGTTTCTATCTGGGGCCAAAAGTCAGCGACGAAGACTACGCGTGGTGGAAAAACGCCTTCGACACCCTGTTGGCCTCTGAAGAGTTCGCCACCTTGCGCGATCAGCGCGAACTCTTTCCGTTCGCCATGACTGGCCCCGAGCTGGACACCTACGTCAAACAACAGGTGAGCGACTACAAAGTGCTGGCCAAAGAGTTCGGCCTGATCCAGTAACCGCCACTGCCAAAGAGCTGCGCTGCACACCCGCAGCGCGGCACAGGAGTGAACCATGCTCTTACAACGCATTTTTGCCTCCGTGCTGCTATTGGCCTGCGTCGGCTTGGCGCTGATGGCCTGGCCGTATCAGGCGGCTTTTTCGTACGAACCCGTCGGCCCGCGCGCCTTTCCGCTGCTGATGCTGGGCCTGATGGGGCTGGGCCTGATCTACATGATCGTTCGCCCAACCCCGGTGGTGCACAGCGAAGACGACCCGAAACTGGACCGCGACACCCTGATCAAAATCGGCGTGTGCGTCGTGCTGTTGCTGATCTTTGCCGGCACCTTTGAACCGCTGGGTTTCATCCTCAGCAGCATCCTGATTGGCATCCCGATGGCACGCCTGTACGGCGGGCGCTGGCTGCCCAGCGTGGTGATCATCAGCTTGATGAGCGTGGGGCTTTATCTGTTGTTCGATAAAGCGATGGATGTTCCGCTGCCCCTCGGCCTGCTCGACGTTCTGGAGAACTGATATGGATACTTTTGGCTATCTGGGCCAGGGCTTCGGCGTCGCGCTCAGCCCGTACAACCTGATCACGGCACTGTGCGGCACGTTGATCGGCACCGTGGTGGGGTTGCTGCCGGGGTTGGGCCCGATCAACGGGGTCGCGCTGCTGATTCCGATTGCCTTTGCGCTGGGGCTGCCGCCCGAATCCGCGCTGATTTTGCTGGCCGCGGTGTACCTGGGTTGTGAGTACGGCGGGCGGATCAGCTCGATCCTGCTGAACATTCCCGGCGAAGCGTCTACCGTAATGACCACTCTGGACGGTTATCCGATGGCCCGCAAAGGGTTGGCAGGTGTGGCGCTGTCGCTGTCGGCCTGGAGTTCGTTTATCGGCGCTTTTATCGCCACCTGCGGCATGGTGCTGTTTGCGCCGCTGCTGGCCAAATGGGCGATCGCCTTCGGACCCGCCGAGTATTTCGTGCTGATGGTGTTTGCGATCGTGTGCCTGGGCGGTATGGCAGGTGATCGACCGCTCAAAACCTTTATCGCCGCACTGATCGGCTTGTTTTTGTCGTGCGTGGGGATCGACGCCAACAGCGGTGTGTACCGCTTTACCGCCGATAACATCCACCTGACTGACGGCATTCAGTTCGTCGTGCTGGTGTTGGGGTTGTTCTCCATCAGCGAGATTCTCTTGCTGCTGGAAAAAACCCATCGCGGCCAGGAGGCGGTCAAGGCCACGGGCCGCATGATGTTCAACGTCAAAGAAGCGGCAGCGGTATTTGCCGTGAATATTCGCTGCGGCCTGCTCGGTTTCATCATGGGCGTGCTGCCCGGTGCGGGCGCGACATTGGCCAGCGCCGTGGCCTACATGACCGAAAAGCGTCTGGCGGGCACCACGGGTACATTCGGTGAAGGCGACATGCGCGGCCTGGCGGCCCCTGAAACCGCGATTGGTGCTTCGGCCTGTGGCGCTCTGGTGCCAATGCTGACGCTGGGTGTACCGGGTTCGGGCACCACCGCCGTGATGATCGGTGCGTTGTCGCTGTACAACATCACGCCCGGCCCCTTGTTGTTTCAACAACAGCCCGACATCGTCTGGGGCCTGATTGCGTCGTTGTTTATCGCCAACATCATGCTGGTGATCCTCAACATTCCGATGATCCGCATCTTCACCCGCATTCTTGCCGTGCCGAACTGGGCGCTGGTGCCGGTGATCGCGATCATTACCGCCATTGGTGTGTATGCGGTGCATGCCACCACCTTCGACCTGTTCCTGATGATCGGCATTGGCATCTTCGGTTACATCCTGCGCAAGCTCGACTTCCCGCTGTCGCCGGTGCTGCTGGGCTTCATTCTGGGTGGCCTGATGGAACAGAACCTGCGCCGTGCGCTGTCGATTTCCAACGGTGCGCTGGACATTCTGTGGTCCAGCCCTATCACGTTGGGGGTGTGGGTGCTGACCAGCCTCATGTTGCTGCTGCCGATTGTGCGCATCTGGCGCAAACGCAGTGCTCAACGCCGTGCACTGGCCAATGCCTGAGGCCAGGTTCAAACAGTGGTGGGCAACACCGCTGGTCGGTCTGGCCGGCGGTTACCTCGCCAGCCTGATCGGCTGGCCCCTCCCGTGGATGGTGGGGTCGTTGTTGGCAATCATCCTGGTGCGCTGCCTTAGCCCGTGGCAACTGGCCGAGATCCCGGGCGGCCGAAAGTGCGGGCAATGGATTGTCGGCATTGGTATCGGTCTGCATTTCACACCCGGGGTGATGGAACAGGTGCTCGCGCACTTCTGGCTGATTTTTTTGGGGGCGTTACTGACCAGCGTGTCGAGCATCATCAGCGTGTGGATCATGCGGCGCAGCGGCGAAGACCGAGCCACCGCCTTTTTCTCCAGCATGCCGGGCGGTTCTGGCGAAATGGTCAACCTTGGCGCACGCAACGGCGCGGTGCTGAGCCGCGTGGCTGCGGGCCAGAGTTTGCGGGTGCTGGCCGTGGTGCTGTGTGTGCCCGCCGCGTTCAAATACATGTTGGGTGGCGGCACACCGGCCGTGCACCCCGCCCCGGTTGATGTTTTTTGGCTGGCCGTGCTGTTTCCGGCGGGCGCCTTACTGGCCTGGCTGTGGCAACGCTTGCGTCAGCCCAACCCGTGGTTGTTCGGACCACTGCTGATCAGCGCCAGCGTCAGTATCCTGTTCGACTTGCACACCGGCTTGCCCGAAGGCAGTAGTCAGGCAGGCCAATGGCTGATCGGCAGTGGTCTGGGTTGTCACTTCAATCGCGCGTTCTTTCGGCGCGCACCGTCGTTCATCGGGCGCACGCTGCTCGGTACAGCGCTGACAATGCTGATCGCCAGTACCTGCGCCGTGGGTTTAAGTGCCCTCACCCAGCTGGACCTGCGCTCCATGACACTGGGCATGATGCCGGGCGGGATCGCGGAGATGAGCCTCACCGCCGAAGTGTTGCAACTGTCCGTGCCGTTGGTCACGGCCCTGCAAGTCATGCGTTTGCTGTTTGTATTGTTTCTCGCCGAACCCCTCTACCAATACTGGGTGCGACTTAAAGCCTGAAGGCTTGCCGCCCTGCCTCAAGCGTCAGGCAACTTCCAGTCAATGGGCGTCAGGCCGTTTTGCTCAAGAAACTTGTTGGTGCGGCTGAAGTGCCCGTTGCCGATAAATCCGCGATAGGCAGAAAGCGGCGACGGGTGCACCGACGTCAGCACCAGATGTTTGGTGGCATCGATCAGCTTCTGTTTGCTCTGGGCATGGGCGCCCCATAACAAAAACACCAGTTTGGGCTGTTGCTCACTCACCACCTGAATAATCCGGTCGGTGAAGTGTTCCCAGCCTTTTTTGGCATGGGAGGCGGCATTGGCGCGCTCCACCGTCATGGTCGTGTTAAGCAGCAAAACCCCCTGCTGCGCCCATGACTGCAAACAGCCGTGCGGGGCGATGTCGATATTCAAGTCGCGTTTGAGTTCTTTATAAATGTTGACCAGCGACGGTGGTGCGGGCACGCCGGGTTGCACAGAAAAACACAATCCGTGCGCCTGACCGGGACCGTGATAGGGGTCCTGTCCCAGGATGACCACCTTGACCTGATCAAGCGGGGTCGAGTTCAGCGCGTTGAAAATCAGTGGGCCAGGCGGGTAGATCTCTTTGCCCGCCGCGTGCTCCTGGCGCAGGAACTCACGCAGATCGCCCATGTAGGTTTTTTCGAACTCCTCACGCAATGCCTGCTTCCAGAGGGGTTCGATTTTTATACGGTCGTCCAGCGTCATGGCTATTACTCGAAAAACTAGGGTGCGGACACTAAAAAAGCGCGTCTGGCTTGTCAATGCAATCAGGGACGTGTGGTCGCCGCACATCATGGTTACGGCTTAAATGTTGTATAAAGATCGGCCTGAACCCTACGCGTTATGGCCCTCCCATGTCGACACCCAGCCTGTGCCCTGCCTGCGGCGCCAGCAACCAATGCGCGATGGTCGGCAATGATGAGCCATCCGCCAGCCCGTGCTGGTGCTTTGAGGTCACGATTGCCCCCAACGTCATTGAGGCGCTTGCTCCCGAACTGCGCAATGCGACGTGCCTTTGCCCGCGCTGCGCCGGGGTGCTCAAGCAACTTGCTGCATCGAATGCAGGCGTCAGCCGTTAAGATGCGCTCCTGACTTTCATGTGATCGAAGGCTATGCGTTTAGACCGTTTCCTGAGCAACCTGCCGCAATTGAACCGCCAGCAAGTTCGCCTGTTGCTGATCGAAAAGCGCATTCAGGTGGATGGGCAGATCATCAGCGACCCGCATTATGAAGTGCGTGCGTTCAATCGCATCGAACTCGACGGGCAGACCCTGCAAGCCGGTAAAGCGGCGCGGTACTTCATGCTGCATAAACCGCCCGGCTGCGTCAGCGCCACCCAGGACCCGGAGCACCCAACGGTGCTCGATCTATTGAACGAGCCGGACAAGGAAGACCTGCACATTGCCGGGCGACTGGATTTCAACACCAGCGGGTTGATGCTCATTACCAACGATGGCCACTGGTCACGCCACGTGACCCAGCCAGAAACCAAGCTGCCCAAGGTGTATTACGTCGAAACGGAACAAACGATCAGCAGCGCGTATGCAGCCACGTTCAAACAAGGCATTTACTTCGCCTACGAAGACCTCACTACCCTGCCCGCTGAGCTGCATGTGCTCAGTGCGCACAGCGCCCGGTTGAGCATCGTTGAAGGGCGCTACCATCAGGTCAAACGCATGTTTGGTTACTTCAATAACAAAGTGCTGCGCCTGCACCGCGAAAGCATTGGAGCGCTGAGCCTCGATAAAGGGCTGGCACCCGGTGAGTATCGAGCGCTCAGCCCGCAAGAAATCGCCTTGTTTTAAACGTTGGGCCGTCTATCGCACCGTTGGCACCGCCACCATCGACTGTCACATTTGAGGTTCATCGTCAGGCTAACCGACGCTCGGCTCGCTGGAGTATGCCGCCATGACGCCTGAAATCGCTGTGCTCGACATTCAAGGTCAGTATCGAATTCACACTGAGTTGTATCGCAGTGAAACGGCTCAAAGCACGATCATTCTGGTCAACGGGTCGATGGCCACCACTGCGTCATTTGCCAAAACCTTAAAAAACCTGCACCCCGCGCTGAATGTCGTCTTGTACGACCAGCCGTATGCGGGCCAGTCAAAGCAGCACAACCGCCATCAAACGCTGCTGACCAATGAGCTTGAAGCGCAGGTGCTGCTCGAATTGATCGAGCACTTTGATGCCCGATTTTTGCTGTCGTTTTCATGGGGCGGGCTGGTCGCACTTACGGCGCTGGCCAACACGCCCCGACGCATCGAAAAAGCCGTCATCAGCTCGTTCTCACACCGCGTGAACCACGCGATGTACGACTACCTGGAACGCGGTCGCCAGGGCCTGGCTGCGGGCAACCGCACGCTGCTCGGCAACCTGGTGAATGACACGCTGGGCAAACACTTGCCGCACCTGTTCAAACGCTTCAACTTTCGCCATATCAGTAACCTTGCCGATCACGAATACGCACAAATGCACTTTCACATCGAACAACTGCTGAGCGCCGGCGGCCTGAACACTCTGGGTGACGCATACGGCATTGCAATCCCTGTGCTGTTCATCAATGGCGCCTGGGACGAATACACCGCCGCCAGTGATGCGCGCCACTTTGCAGACGCTATTGCGAACAGCCAGTTCATTGCCGTACAAAACACCGGGCATTTTCTGGACATGGAGCACGCCAGCGCCAGCCAACACTGTAAAAGCGCCCTGCTCAACTTCCTGCAACCGATGGCTGTATCTGCATTCATACAGAGCAAACCTTCACACACGCCCTGTTGCATGAGCGCGTAAGTCAACGATTTCTGGAATTAAAACTTCTCAAACAGGCCGCGTTCTGGTACAAAGTCAGCCGCTCTGAGCGGGTGTCGTATAATGGCATTACTCCAGCTTCCCAAGCTGATAACGAGGGTTCGATTCCCTTCACCCGCTCCACTTTTCTCCAAACTCATTGATTTCACTTAAATCAACTGAGCAAGTCTCTAGACAGTCGCGTAGTCCCCCTACACAGGACTCCCACAACGTGACGCAATGCAACAACCTCCACTGCCGTTCGAGCGCAATCCACGTCCTTCGCATCACTGTCCCGGCTCGCTAGCGCGTTCGACTGGGCAAAAGCACAACTCACCTGCCTACAGCGATCTCCTGAATGGCCATCCAGCACGGCCGCCGGTACTACGATCAAGCCGGCCTCCAAAGCCCGGACGCGTCACATCGAAATAATGCACTGCAACCTCCCTCATACCGTGCGTCCCTGCCTTTTCACGCTGTACATGGCCGTGTCGGCATGATGGAGCAATTGCGGCACCTGGTCGCCGTGCTCGGGGTAGATCGCCACGCCGATACTGGGCAGTACATTGAGCGTGTGTCCCTCGATCAATAGCGGCAGGCTGAGATTAATACGGACTTTTTCCGCTACGATCAGCGCATGTTCTGGCAGCTTGAGGTTATCCAGCACCAGCACGAATTCATCGCCGCTCATCCTCGCGACGGTGTCGCTCTCGCGCACGCAATGCTGCAAGCGCCTGGCAATGTGTTGCAACAAGGTATCGCCAAAACCATGCCCATAACGATCATTGATCTGTTTGAAATGGTCCAGGTCGACATACAGCACTGCCAGAAAACCCTTATCCCGTTTGGCTTTGGCCAATGCGCTGTGCAAGCGCTCATACAACGACTCGCGATTGAGCAGATGGGTCAAGGCATCGTACTGGGCCAAGTACTGCAAGCGGGTATGCAGTTGCTTTCGCTCTATGGCCGCCGCCACTTGAGTGGACACGTATTGCAGTAATTCTTTGTGCTGCTCGGTATACCGCTCGTTTCCCAAAGAGCTCTTGACCAACACCGCACCAATGATGCCTTTGTGGGTGGCCAAGGGCACACCCAGCCATGAGGCCGTATCGCGCGCGCTGTGCAACAGAGGCTGGCCACTGCGAATGACTAACTCACTAAAATGGCTGACCTCGTCCCTCTCTCGTTGAGGGTGATCATCGACGAGATAAGGAAAACTCAAGTCACCTTGAGGGGTGTCGCACAGCGCTATTGAGAAATTCAACGCCGGCAGCCATTGGCCGATCAACTGATGCACCCGCTTGAAGAGTTGCATCAAGTCTTCGGCGTTATGCGCCGCTTCAGAGATATCAAACAATGCCTGCTGGCGAGACTCCGCGTGCTTTCGCTCGGTGATGTCGCGAGCCACCGCGATGCGCATCTGCCAGGTCTGCGACCAACGTGCCGACCACAGGATATGAGCCACCTGCCCATCTTTGCGCGCATAACGGTTCTCGAAATTGAGCTTGGGTTCACCGCCCATGATTTCTTTGGCCGCCTGAAGGGTCCGCTCGCGGTCGGCGGGAAGCACCAGGTCAATCATGCGGGTGCCAATCAATTCGTCCTGCGCATAACCAAAAATGCGTTCGCAGGCGGCACTGACATAAATGAAGCGCCCCTGACGATCGACCACACATACGGCATCGAGCAACAAATCAATAACGCTGGATTGAGCCAGGTAGCTTTTAATATCCATGGGGCAGCTCTAAGCCAGAAGGTGAAACCTCATGCGTCATCCTTTTACGTAATACCCGCCGAGTGAATCCTTGCCACTCAGTTCATCCAAGACTCAACCACAACCCGGGCAATGCATGGCCCAAGGCACTAATGGCAAAGCCTATAAACATGACGCCGCACAAGCGTGTAATCAGTAATTCATGGCGCTGATACACAGCCCGCACCTGGCTGGCCCCAACCACCGCGACCAAAATGGCGTAAGCCAGCGCGCCGCCCACAAAGCTGAGCGCTATCAGCCAGGGCAACATCGCCCACGTCAAAAGCTCTGCCCGACTGGAAAGCAAAGCGGTAAAAGTGGCCACTGCCACGGGATAGGCTTTGGGGTTGGTCAGGCCAAAAAAAATACCGTGGGCAAACGGTTGGCGAGCCGGACCTTGTTGCGCTCCGCTGTTGCGTTGCGCACGGACGGCACGCAGCCCTAACCAGAACAAGTACAGCCCGCTCAATAAACCCAGCACGTTAAATGCGGCGCTGCCGAACTCCCGCGCACCCACGATGGCAATCAATGCCGTACTGCACCAAATCACATCACCGAGCAAGTGCCCGCACAAAAAACCGGCGCCCGCGCGACGCCCACGCGCCGCACCAATCCCAAAAACGGCCAACACCCCGGGCCCCGGTGTGATGCCATAAATAAAGCCTGAGGCCAGTACCGCCAACAACAACGAAAGTGTCATGCAAAAACGCTCCAGAAATCGTACTCACGCTCTCCAATTGGCCGTCGAGCGCCTCGATTCTGCACGTTCTTGAACACTCTGTAACCGCCTGTTGAATTAAAACCGCTTATCGCCGCCTCAAACAATCCGGGCACGCGTTAGCGACGCCCCACTATGTTGACCACCAAGCGGTCAACCCAGCCCCAGATGCGCTGTTTGACCCGCCGCCAAAGAGGACGCGATTGCCAGGCGTCCAAGCTGACCGGCTGGCTCTGTTTGAAGTCACTGACAAAGCTTGTAGCCACCGCTTGAGTCAAGGCCGGGTCCAGCGCTTCGAGATTGGCCTCAAGGTTGAAGTGCAAGTTCCAGTGATCGAAGTTGCACGAACCAATACTCACCCAGTCATCGATCAGCACCATTTTGAGGTGCAAAAAACACGGCTGATACTCAAAAATTTGCACCCCTGCCTTAAGCAAGCGCGGGTAGTAGCGATGACCGGCGTATCGCACAGAGGGATGATCGGTACGAGGACCGGTGAGCAGCAAGCGCACATCTACCCCACGGCTCGCCGCGCGACGCAACGAGCGGCGCACTTGCCAGGTCGGCAGAAAATAAGGCGTGGCCAACCAGATTCGCTGTTTGGCGCTGTTAATTGCCCTGACCAGCGACTGCAAAATATCGCGGTGTTGATGCGCATCGGCATACGCCACCCGCCCCATCCCCGGCCCTTGCTCGGGCACCCTGGGCAAATGGGACAACCCGAAGTGCGTGGCGGGTTTCCAGGCTTTGCGGCTGATATTGGCGCGCCATTGCCGGTCAAACAGCATCTGCCAGTCCTGCACCAACGGCCCTTGAATCTCGACCATCACTTCATGCCAGTCGCAGGTATTGGTACCCGGCTGCCAAAATTCATCGGTCACGCCCGTGCCACCGACCACAGCCAATTGCTGATCCACCAACAACAACTTGCGGTGATCGCGGTACAGATTATTCAACCCCTTGCGCCAACTGATGCGGTTGTAAAAGCGCAGCTCCACGCCAGCGTCGATCAAGCGGCGACGCAAACTCAAGGAAAACGCCAAACTGCCGTAACCGTCAAACAGGCAGCGCACCCGCACCTCGCGCTCGGCGGCATGCTCCAGGGCCTGCACGATCGCGTCTGCACAGGCCCCGCTTTCGACCAAATACAGCTCCAGATCGATATGGCCCTGTGCCTGGGCAATGGCGGCGAGCATACGCGGGAAAAACTGCGGACCGTCGATCAACAATTCGAAGCGATTGACACTGCGCCACGGGAACACGGCCCCTGCCATCTCAGCGCGCCGTGAAAATCAGCACCGCACCCACCGGCACTGAAAAGCTGATCGCCGACAAACCGGCCAATTTACGCAAGGTTTGCAGCTCGGGTTGCAACCCGAAATCCTCGGCCTGTACCACCAGCGGTTCCAGGGTCACCACTTGAAAGCGATGCTCATCCAGGCGCGTGGCCAGTAACTCGGCATCATAGGTGTGTTGCTTACCGCGCAGGCTGACCGTGACCGGTAAACGCAACTCAAATTGGGCGCCAGGCGCCAGATCATTGAGGGGCTGAAGGTCGATTTGCGCCGTGATTTGCGCTTCGGGGTAGTGCTTGAAATCGAACAACACGTCACGCATGCGTTCGTCGCGCAACGGCACCGCGCTGTTGACCGAATCCATCTCGATACGCACTTGCGCTTGCCCCTTGCGATCCACTTTGCCGTGCAACACCAAAAATCGATGCACAGCTGCAACGTTGGCGTTTTGTGTGGTGATAAACGACAAACGCGACGATTCACCATCCAGATACCAATTGGCCTGCGCGGGCAGGCTCACGCCGAGCGTCAGTAACACCGCGCCAACAGAAGATAAACACGCTTTAAACATAAGGACTCTTTAGCCAGTAGACGTGGGCGAACATTACCCCTAGTCCGGGTACATGCAAGCCGTGCGTTAGGTTTTTTTCGCGCATCGTGTAGGACGTTAACTTACCCCGACAGTTCATCTGGCCTCAAACGCCCGCAGCGTCTGTCATGCAAGCATCATCCAACTGTCATGGCGATGACATTGCGCCTGCCTAGCCTGAGGTTGCACTCCTCAGTCGATTGGCAGCAACCCTAAGCGGGCAAAGGCCTGCATGGAGATTGGCAATGTCTCAGATCGCCCGCATTCGCGACACTGTTCACGCACGACGCCTGCTGGCAGAGCGTCTGGTCGACCCCCAAGGGTTGCGCGAGGCGCAAGCGCTGCGCTTTCGTGTGTTCAGCGATGAACTCAAAGCAACGCTCAAAGGCGGCGAAAGTGGGCTGGACCAAGACGCATTCGACACGCACTGCGCGCACATCGGTGTACGCGACTTAAACAGCGGCCAACTGGTCGCTACCACCCGTCTGCTGGATCACGCCGCCGCACGCAGCATTGGCCACTTTTACAGCGAAGAAGAATTCAACTTGCACGGGCTGGCGCATCTGCAAGGACCGATCCTGGAGATTGGCCGCACCTGTGTAGACCCGGCCTACCGCAATGGCGGCACGATTGCGGTGTTGTGGGCGGAATTGGCCGAGGTGCTCAACCAGGGCAACTATCGCTACCTGATGGGCTGCGCCAGCATCCCGATGCAGGATGGTGGCGTGCAAGCACAGGCGATCATGCAGCGCCTGCGTGAACGATATTTATGTACCGAGCACTTACGCGCCGAACCGAAAAAACCGTTACCGCCGCACGACGTGCCCCTCAACCTCATCGCGCAAATGCCCCCCCTGCTCAAAGCCTACATGCGCCTGGGTGCCAAGGTGTGCGGCGAGCCGTGCTGGGACGAAGACTTTCAGGTCGCCGATGTGTTTATCCTGCTCAAGCGTGACGAACTCTGCCCGCGCTATGCACGCCACTTCAAGGCGGCCATGTAATGCGCCGGTTGCGTCGTTATGGCCGAGTGACCCGCGTGCTGCTGGTGGTCGCGCTGGGGCTGGGCATGGCCAGTGTGTTTGGGCTGATGGAGCGTCTAAAACTCAACAGCACCATGAACCGGCGCCAGCGTTGGTCACAATTTTTCATGAGCCGTTTGAGCAATGCCCTACCCTATCGCATCAAAGTGTTCGGGCAACTGCCTCAAACCCCCATGCTATGGGTCAGCAATCATGTGTCATGGACTGATATTGCACTGCTGGGGCAATTGACCCCTTTATCGTTTTTGTCCAAAGCCGAGGTTCGCGGCTGGCCCGTGGCGGGTTGGCTGGCCGCCAAGGCTGGCAGTCTGTTCATTCGCCGTGGCGCGGGCGACAGTCAGCGGGTTCGCGAGCACATGACCCGGCACTTGCAGCAGCCGCTGCCGCTCTTGATGTTTCCCGAGGGCACGACCACTGATGGGCGCTCGGTGCGTACCTTTCACGGGCGCCTGTTGTCGGCGGCCATCGACAGTCATGTGCCTGTGCAACCGGTTGCCATCCGCTATGTCCGTGATGGCGAGCCAGACACCATCGCGCCGTTTATCGGGAATGACGATTTGGTGTCGCACTTGATGCGCTTGTTCAGCCACGCCCAGGCCGACGTCGAAATTCACGTGTTGGAACCGATTGCCAGCGATCAGCAAGAGCGCGCAGTGCTGGCATTCAGAGCGCAGGAGGCTATCAGTCGTGTGTTGATGGGTACACCCGTTGCGACGCCCGAGACTGACTGTGAGACCGCTGTGCTATCACACTGACGGGGGCTGGTCGTGCGCGCGACGCAATTGCAGTGCCGCGTAAGCCTGTAACTGCGGGTAAAAGTTGTAAAAGTCTTCACTCAGTGGCTTGTACAGAGCGTTGAGGTCTTGCATGGCGCCCGCCAGCTCTTGCGGGCGAGACAAACGCCGGGAGATACCGAAAAACACCTGCTCAAGCGATTCGAAATGCCGATAGGAACCCAGCCAATCGTGGGCCGCCATGTGGGGGGCAATGCGCGCAAGGCGACTCGGTAAATGCGCCTGGGCCTTCAGCACCCGATAAAAGTCAGCTGTAAAGCGCTCCAGCGGCTGCTCGGCGTAGTGGGTCCAGTCCCGGGCAAGGCAATGATCGAAAAACACATCGAGCACAATCCCCGCATAGCGACGACGGGTATGGCTAAAACGCGCCAGCGCCTGATCAACCAGCGGATGATGGTCGGTGAACACATCAATGCTGCGGTGCAGTTGTATACCCGACTCGATATCCGGCCGAAATTGCCCTTGCAGGCGTCCTTTCACGAAGTCGCCGTACAGGCTGCCGAGTAATTCTTCAGGGCGCTGGCCGCCCAGGTGCAGATGTGCGAGATAATTCATGCCGCGCAGTTTAGCACTGCTCTCCCAATATCGTTATAACCCGATATACCAATTCGAACTGATCTCAGATCGAAATCATATTTGTATATCGCGATATAACGATTTAAAGTTCGCCTCATCGCGATATAACGTTGTACCTCATTGAGCACTGCCACCATGACGATCGACCTCGACGAAATAATAAAAGCGCTGGCACACCCAGTACGCCGAGAAATCCTCAATCTGCTGAAAGATCCGCAGACCTCGTTCCCCGACCAGCTGCACTCCACCGAGCACGGCGTTTGCGCCGGGCAGTTTGACCAGCACTGCGGCCTGTCGCAGTCCACGGTGTCGGCCCATCTGGCGACGCTGCAACGCGCTGGGCTGATTACCAGCCAAAAGCACGGTCAATGGCACTTTTTCAAACGCAACGAAGACACCATTCAAGCCTTCCTCGCCAAACTTAACCAAGCGCTTTAACAAGGATTTACATGCCCCTCTCGCTCCTCATTCTGGCGCTCAGCGCCTTCGCCATCGGCACCACCGAGTTCGTGATCATGGGCTTGCTGCCAGATGTCGCGACCGACCTTGGCGTGTCCATACCCGGCGCTGGCTGGCTGGTGACGGGCTATGCACTGGGCGTGGCCATTGGTGCACCGTTCATGGCACTGGCCACGGCAAAATTACCGCGCAAGGCTGCGCTGGTAGCGTTGATGGGCATTTTTATCGTTGGCAATTTGCTGTGTGCATTGGCCAGCGATTACAACGTATTGATGTTTGCCCGCGTGGTGACAGCCCTGTGCCACGGCGCCTTCTTCGGGATTGGCTCGGTGGTCGCCGCAGGCCTGGTGCCCGCCAACAAGCGTGCTTCTGCCGTAGCATTGATGTTTACCGGGCTGACCTTGGCTAACGTGTTGGGCGTGCCGCTGGGCACCGCACTGGGGCAGGCCGCTGGCTGGCGCTCGACATTTTTTGCCGTCACCGTTATTGGCGTAGTGGCATTGATTGGCCTGATTCGCTTCTTGCCAGCCAAGCGCGACGAAGAAAAACTCGACATGCGCGCTGAACTGGCTGCCCTCAAAGGTGCAGGCATCTGGCTTTCACTGATCATGACGGCACTGTTTGCAGCGTCCATGTTCACCCTGTTCACCTATGTGGCGCCCCTGTTGGGCGATGTCACAGGCGTTTCGCCGCGTGGCGTGACCTGGACCCTGCTACTGATCGGCCTGGGCCTGACCGTGGGTAACATCATCGGCGGCAAACTGGCAGACAAGCGCCTGGCCGCAACCCTGATCGGCGTGTTCATTGCCATGGCGGTGATTTCCACCGTACTGACCTGGACCAGCGTGGCGATCATCCCGACCGAGATCACCCTGTTCCTCTGGGCAACCGCGTCGTTCGCCGCCGTACCGGCACTGCAAGTCAACGTCGTCACATTCGGCAAAGCGGCCCCCAATCTGGTGTCGACCCTGAACATTGGCGCTTTCAACCTGGGCAACGCACTTGGGGCCTGGGTGGGTGGCAGCGTAATTGCCCACGGTTTCGGCCTTACCAGCGTGCCACTGGCGGCAGCCGCCCTGGCGGTACTGGCTTTGCTGGTGACCCTGATTACATTTCGCCAGGGCGGTAACACCGAACTGGCCACTGCCACACACTGATCTTTGAGAGGGCTACAGACATGACCACGATTTTCGATCCAATCACACTGGGCGACCTCCAACTGCCCAACCGCATCATCATGGCGCCGCTGACCCGCTGTCGCGCCGATGAGGGACGAGTTCCTAACGCGTTAATGGCTGAATACTACGTACAGCGGGCATCGGCCGGCCTGATCCTTAGCGAAGCAACCTCGGTCACCCCGCTTGGCGTGGGCTACCCCGACACTCCGGGGATCTGGTCCGACGATCAAGTTCGCGGCTGGACCAATGTCACCAAAGCGCTGCACGCAGCCGGAGGTCGGATCTTCTTGCAACTGTGGCACGTGGGTCGCATTTCCCATCCGATTTACCTCAATGGCGAAGCGCCTGTCGCTCCAAGCGCCATTGCGGCTCAAGGCCATGTGAGCCTGGTGCGTCCAAAGGTTGATTTCCCCACCCCGCGTGCACTGGAAACGGCCGAAATCGCCGACATCGTTGAGGCCTATCGCACCGGCGCAGAGAACGCCAAAGCTGCAGGTTTTGACGGTGTAGAGATTCACGGCGCCAATGGCTATCTGCTTGACCAGTTCCTGCAAAGCAGCACCAATCAGCGTACCGATCAATACGGTGGCAGCATCGAAAACCGCGCTCGCTTGCTGCTGGAAGTCACTGACGCTGCAATCGACGTCTGGGGCGCAGGCCGCGTAGGCGTGCACCTGTCGCCACGGGCTGACCTGCACGACATGGGCGATAAAAACCTGGCTGAAACCTTTGGCTACGTGGCCCGTGAACTGGGTAAGCGCGGCATCGCATTTATTTGCTCACGCGAAGCAGAAGGCCCGGACAGCATCGGCCCGCAGTTGAAAGAAGCCTTCGGCGGCCCTTACATCGTTAATGAGGGTTTCACCAAGGACAGCGCCAACGCATGGCTGGCGGCGGGTAAAGCGGATGCGGTGGCCTTTGGTGTGCCCTTTATCGCCAACCCAGACCTGCCTGCACGCCAGAAAGTTGATGCACCACTCAATGAAGCGCATCCAGAAACGTTTTACTCGAAGGGCGCTGTCGGCTACATCGACTACCCTGCCCTGTAAACGCCACACGCTCTGAATGCCTGTGACACAAAACAAAACGCCCAAGGTCATCGACCTTGGGCGTTTTGCTGTTAAGAGGGGGGTCACGCGCTGCCGAAAAAAACATCATGCAGACTTCGGACAGTCCCTGGCAGTTATCTGAAAAAAAGGGGCGGTTTGACCCGCCCACATTTATTCCTTAATCCCTTTTTTCCCTTTCATCATCCTGATGAATCGCATCCTGCGATGTCCTTCAACGTCCATCCTTGAACGCTGTATCGATCCGTCGATACAGTTGTGATATTAAAGATTTCCAAAGCAGCTGCAACCACACCAGTTATAGATTTTTATTACACCACAGAACCTCAACTAATATTAAAAGCCATATTAATCAATAGGTTATGAAATAAGCAATGTAAGAAAAAGCCATAAATAAAACACTTCACCACCATTGGCTTACAACAAGAGTAAGTAATGACTTACAAAACGATGAAGCAAAAGTTCAATTGTGTTCGTGACATTCCATTTCAACAGCGGCTTTGAAGGGGGTCGAGGTCGAAATATCGCGTTTAGCTGATGTAAAAAACCCGGCACATGGCCGGGTTTTTTAAAGGGTCAAATTGCTTACTGGAACAACGACTCACTCGAAAGGCCGTTCTTTTCCAAGATCTCACGCAAGCGCTTCAGACCCTCAACCTGGATCTGGCGGACACGCTCACGCGTCAGACCAATTTCCAGCCCTACATCTTCCAGCGTGCTGCTTTCATGACCGCGTAACCCAAAGCGGCGAATCACCACCTCACGTTGCTTGTCCGTCAGCTCCGATAACCACTGATCAATACTCTGCGACAAATCATCGTCTTGCAGCAGCTCACAAGGATCTGTTGGACGATCATCCGTCAGGGTATCGAGCAGGGTCTTATCGGAATCAGGGCCTAAAGAAACATCGACCGAGGACACCCGCTCGTTGAGACCCAGCATGCGCTTGACCTCAGCCACTGGTTTTTCGAGCAGATTGGCGATTTCTTCAGGGGAGGGTTCGTGATCGAGCTTTTGGGTCAGTTCACGTGCAGCGCGCAAGTAAACGTTAAGCTCTTTTACAACGTGGATCGGTAAACGAATGGTACGGGTCTGATTCATGATCGCCCGTTCAATCGTTTGGCGGATCCACCAGGTGGCATATGTCGAGAAGCGGAACCCGCGTTCAGGGTCAAATTTCTCAACCGCCCGGATGAGGCCCAAGTTGCCCTCTTCAATCAGGTCCAACAGCGAAAGCCCGCGATTGACGTAGCGTCGGGCGATTTTAACCACCAATCGCAAGTTGCTTTCAATCATGCGCTTACGCCCGGCCGGATCTCCTTTTTGCGACAAGCGCGCAAAATGGACTTCCTCTTCGGGAGAGAGTAACGGGGAAAAGCCAATTTCGTTGAGGTACAACTGAGTCGCATCAAGCGCTCGGGTGTAGTCAATGTACTTGTGCTGTTTTAAAGCAGATGAGTTTTTAGATTTGGTACGAACTGCAGGGGATGAAGCATCATCTTCTGACATCGAGTCCGCGACGGTGTAAGCGTCCATAAGGAGCACCTCATCGTCGATGTCAAACCCCGGCGCTTCTTTGTTGAGAGCCATTTTATAGTCCTTTGTTGAGTTCGACCTCAAGCTCTAGCGTCACCGATCCTTGGCAATGCTGGAGCCCATTCCTTTGCTACATCAGGAACAGGCTGGTAACTGATCAACGGCGTGGAAGGAATTGCAGTGGATCTACAGGCTTACCTTGACGGCGAATTTCAAAGTGAAGTTTCACCCGGTCTGTACCAGTTGACCCCATTTCGGCAATTGTCTGACCAACCTTGACCTGCTGCCCCTCCCGAACCAATAACCTACGGTTATGACCGTAGGCACTGACATAGGTATCGCTGTGCTTAATGATGACTAACTCGCCGTAGCCCCTCAATCCACTCCCGGCATAAACAACTGAGCCATCAGACGCAGCTAAAACAGGCTGTCCCAAATCCCCGGCGATATCAATACCTTTATTCAAACTACCGTTTGAAGAGAATTTACCGATCAAAATACCATTTGCAGGCCAGCCCCAGCCCTTGGGCGCGGGGCCTGCGGGTAGAGGCGCAGTGACCACAGGCGTCTTGGTCGTGGTCGCCGGGCGCTTGATCACAGTGGTCTTGCTCCCCGAAGAAGGCGAGGTAACGGTGGTGGCAACTGCCGCCGGTCGAGTGCCCGCACGGCCATCAAAACGGATGGTCTGACCCGGAACAATGGTGAACGGCGCACCAATATTGTTGCGTGCGGCCAATGCCTTCCAATCCCAACCGTAGCGAAACGCAATCGAGAATAGCGTATCGCCACGTCGCACAACGTACTGCCCGGTGGTCACCGCGGGACGTTGTGCCACACCGTTGCGATCAACGACCCGCACACCGTTTTTAGGCGTGCTGGAGCAGGCCGCCAACAAGGCGAGTGTGGCACTCAGGAATAGACCGACCACCAGTCTTTGATAGCTTTTGGTATTCATACGCTGCGCAATGACTGTGAGACTCACCCGCCGCTCCCTTTGATGGTGGCTAAATATTAGAAGGCCAGTGGCGGCCAAAAGTGGCGCAGTATAACTGGCAACATCGCTTTTACAGACAGTAAAGCTGAACTGTAAACGCGCCGTTTAAAACATAAACATCGCTGAGCAGAGCCTTGCCTCTGGGCTGTATGACCCTTACCCGGTCCTATAATTCAGCGCCTGCGAGCAAAGCCTCAGGCCAACGGCCCGTTGAGCAGCGGCACAAAACGCACATTGCCGATGACCCGACGCGCAAAGCCGTGTTCCTCACGCACGATCAGCATCAACTGCTGAACCTCGCCCGCACCCACAGGGATGACCAAACGCCCACCGGGAGCCAATTGATCGAGCAACGCCTGGGGCACATCAGTGGCGACCGCCGTTACGATAATACCGTTGTAAGGCGCCAAGGCCGGCCACCCTTCCCAGCCATCGCCCCAACGAAACACGACGTTGCGCAAGTTCAGTGCCAGTAAACGCTCTTTGGCCCGATCCTGAAGCACCTTGATGCGCTCAACCGAAAAAATCCGTTCAACCAACTGCGAAAGGACCGCTGTTTGATAACCAGAACCGGTGCCGATTTCCATGACCTTGTCCAGCGGGCCGTCTTCAAGCAACAACTCGCTCATGCGCGCAACCATGTAAGGCTGGGAGATGGTCTGGTTATTGCCAATCGGCAGCGCGGTGTCCTCGTAAGCACGGTGTGCCAGGGCTTCATCTACAAACAGATGGCGCGGTGTACGCCGGATGACCTCAAGCACATTGTGATTAACGATGCCCTCTTCACGCAGACGCTGAATCAACCGCTCCCGTGTCCGCTCCGAGGTCATGCCAATACCGCGATGCATCAGGCCATCCTGCTCACGCCCCATCAGTCCAGGCCCTCAAGCCAACCACTAAGGCCCTTGAAGCCGTCCGCGAATGTGCGGTCCAGTTGCAGTGGCGTGATCGACACATAACCTTGCATGAGCGCATGAAAATCAGTGCCCGGCCCTCCGTCCTCAACATCACCCGCGGCGGCAATCCAGTAACCGGCTTTGCCGCGCGGGTCGACCACATGGACCGGAGCCGCCGCCCGCGCCCGATGACCGAGGCGCGTGAGCTGAATGCCGCGGATTTTGTCCAAAGGCAAATTGGGAATATTCACGTTAAGTACGGTGCGCGGCGGCAGGTCCAGTTGCTCATGGGCCTGCACCAGCTTGCGTGCAAAATAGGCGGCCGTGGGCAGGTTGTCGACTTGGCGCGAGGCCAACGAAAACGCAAAGGAAGGTCGCTGCAAAAAACGCCCCTCCAAAGCCGCCGCCACCGTGCCGGAATACAGCACATCATCCCCCAGGTTGGCACCCAGATTAATCCCCGAAACCACCATGTCGGGTTGCGGGTCGAGCAAGCCGTGGATACCCAGATGCACACAATCGGTCGGCGTGCCGTTGATACTGACAAAGCCATTGGCGAGCGTGTGCGGATGCAACGGTCGATCCAGCGTCAGCGAACTGCTGGCGCCACTTTTATCCTGCTCGGGCGCAATCACCACGCACTCGGCATAATCGGCCAGCGCAGCGTGAAGCGCTGCAAGGCCCGGAGCGCTTACCCCATCATCGTTTGAAATCAGAATACGCATAGGCTGTCCGTTTGACCCAGCGGCACCAGATCAACAAGCTCGCGCACCAGAACAGTGGCAAAGCATCCGGCCGGCAGTACAAATTCCAGTTGCAGAATGTCAGACTCCGGATAATGCCACGTCAACCGGCCAATGGGCAGCCGCAGAATGCGTCGTTCATGGCTCATGCCTGCCCGAACCAGCCAATCACGCAGGGCGGCTTCGCGCTCGGCAATGGATTGTTCCAGGAGATGGGTTGCGCCTTGCGTGGGCGAGTCACCCTCCCCCCATAGCGGCCCCGTCGGGTGCAGGTCCAGAATCGCCAGGCGCGGATCACTGCATTCAGCCTCCCCGGCCGGGAAAAAACTGCGGCTGTCGGTGAACGCCAGCAGGTCGCCTACTTGGGCCTGCTGCCATGTACCATCGGCGACGCGTGCCGCCAGCACTTGGTTGAACAGGTAGCTGCGAGCTGTCGACAATAACCGCGAGCGCACATTGCGTTGTTCCGGCAATGCCTTGCGCGCGGCATAGTCGCGCGCTTCGCCCAGATTGCCGCCCTGCCAGCCAAACCGCTGCGTGCCAAAGTAATTGGGGATCCCCTGCTTGGCGATCCGTTCTAGACGCTGTTGCAGCGCGTCCTTGTCACCGGCCAATTGCGTCAAACGCAAGGTAAAACCGTTTGCCGCGTGCGCACCGCGCTGCAACTTACGTTTATGGCGCGAAGTCTTGAGAATTTTCAGCGTGTCATTTTCAGCACTCGACAGGTCCGGATCAGCTTTGCCCGGCAACTGCACGCTGAACCACTGACGGGTCAGCGCCTGACGATCCTTCAAGCCGGCGTAACTCACCGTACGCAGGGGCACCCCCGCCGCCTTGGCGATGCGGCGGGCAGCTTCTTCGGTATTCAGGCCACGTTTCTCAACCCACAACCATAAGTGCTCGCCATCACCGGACAACGGGATGTCCAGCACTTCGTCGACCTGAAAGTCTTCAGCCACGGCTTTGAGTACAGCGCGCCCCAAAGCGTCGCCATAAGCCCGTGGGCCGAGCAGATCAAAATCGTTCATGCGCGAACCAACAACGCAATGGCATGCACCGCGATACCTTCTTCACGACCGACAAACCCGAGCTTTTCGGTGGTAGTGGCTTTAACGTTCACTTGGTCCAAATCAACCTCAAGATCCGCAGCAATCAGCGCGCGCATCGTTTCAATATGCGGCGCCATTTTTGGCGCCTGAGCAATGATGGTGTTGTCGACATTGCCGACCTTCCAGCCTTTGGCGTGGATCAGGCCCACCACATGACGCAACAGCACGCGACTGTCCGCACCTTTGAAGGTCGGGTCGGTGTCCGGGAAATGCTTGCCGATATCGCCCAGCGCCGCGGCGCCGAGCAGCGCATCACTGAGCGCATGCAGCAGCACGTCGCCATCAGAATGGGCCAGCAAACCAAATTTATGTGGGATTCGCACACCGCCCAAGGTAATAAAATCGCCCTCAGCAAAACAGTGCACATCATAGCCGTGGCCAATACGCATAAAAAACGCCCCGATTAAGTCAGGGCGTGATTCTACCTACTTTGTCCCGCATTGGGCGCTATTAGGCGCATAGCACGTCGGCGTGATGACGCAAATGGTCGTCGATGAAACTGGCGATGAAGAAATAGCTATGGTCGTAACCCGGTTGCAGACGCAAGGTGAGCGGGTAATCGGCCAACTGCGCTGCTTTTTGCAACACCTCCGGCTTGAGTTGCACCGTCAAAAAGTCATCCCGATCACCTTGATCGATCAACAGCGGCAATCGTTCGCGCGCCTCACCCAGCAGCACGCTGGCGTCCCACTCACGCCAGCGCGAACGTTCCTCGCCCAAATAGTGAGTGAACGCTTTTTGTCCCCACGGGCAGTCCATCGGGTTGCTGATGGGGGCAAACGCCGAAACCGACTGATAGCGCCCCGGATTGCGCAATGCGCATACCAGCGCTCCGTGCCCACCCATTGAATGGCCACTGATGCCACGCTTTTGAGAGGCCG
Source organism: Pseudomonas weihenstephanensis (assembly GCF_001043055.1). Classification (GTDB taxonomy): domain Bacteria; phylum Pseudomonadota; class Gammaproteobacteria; order Pseudomonadales; family Pseudomonadaceae; genus Aquipseudomonas; species Aquipseudomonas weihenstephanensis. The sequence continues at coordinate 385,627 of NZ_JYLF01000002.1, read as the reverse complement.
GAAAATGCGCTTCAACCAATGCAGGTAATTCCTGCACCACATAATCGTGCATCTGATAATGCTGCGCCCAGGGCTGCTGCGTGGCGTTCAGGTAAAAGCCGGCACCCAGCCCGAAGTCCCAAGCCCCGTTCGGGTCATCCGGCACGCCCTCGCCACGCGGGCTGGTATCGGGCGCCACAATGATCAGCCCCAACTCGGCGGCCATTTTCATTGCGCCCGCTTTGTGCATGAAGTTTTCATCAGTGCAGGTCAAACCCGACAGCCAATACAGCACAGGCAATTTGGCGCCGTGTTCAGCCTGAGGCGGCAAATACACGGCAAATACCATGTCGCAACCGAGCACATCAGAACGGTGCTTGTAACGTTTGTGCCAACCGCCAAAGCTTTTCTGGCAGGAAATATTTTCCAGTGTCATGGGAAAACTCCCGGTGGCCAGCCCCAAATACTTGAGGCTGACCCCTGTCGATTAGAAATGGATGACGGTGCGGATGCTTTTGCCTTCATGCATCAGGTCGAAAGCCTTATTGATATCTTCCAGGCCCATCGTGTGGGTGATGAACGTATCCAGCGGGATTTCGCCAGACTGCGCCATGTCGACATAGCTCGGCAGTTCGGTGCGACCGCGTACACCACCGAATGCCGAACCGCGCCAGACGCGACCAGTCACCAACTGGAATGGACGTGTCGAGATCTCTTGACCGGCACCGGCCACGCCGATGATCACAGACTCGCCCCAACCCTTGTGGCAGCTTTCCAACGCCGACCGCATCAATTGCACATTACCGATGCACTCGAAGGAGAAATCCACGCCGCCGTCCGTCATGTCGACAATCACGTCCTGAATCGGGCGATCGAAGTCTTTGGGGTTGACGCAATCAGTCGCACCCAATTGCTTGGCGATTTCAAACTTGGCCGGGTTAATGTCGATGGCAATGATGCGTGCAGCCTTGGCTTTCACCGCACCGATGACGGCTGACAAGCCAATGCCGCCCAGACCGAAGATGGCCACGGTGTCGCCGGGTTTGACCTTGGCCGTATTAAGCACCGCGCCGATCCCGGTGGTCACGCCACAGCCCAGCAGGCAGACTTTTTCCAGTGGCGCGTCTTTAGCAATCTTGGCCACCGAGATTTCTGGCAACACGGTGTACTCGGAGAACGTCGATGTCCCCATGTAGTGGAAAATTGGCTGCCCTTTGTAGGAGAAACGCGTAGTGCCATCAGGCATCAGACCTTTGCCCTGGGTCGAGCGAATCGCCTGACACAGATTGGTTTTCCCCGACAGGCAGAATTTGCACTGACGGCACTCCGGGGTGTACAGCGGGATGACGTGATCGCCGACAGCAACCGATGTCACGCCTTCGCCGATAGCTTCGACAATAGCGCCACCTTCGTGGCCCAAAATCGACGGAAAAATGCCTTCCGGGTCGGCGCCGGACAAGGTGTAGGCATCGGTATGACAAACGCCAGAAGCCACAACGCGCAGCAACACTTCGCCTGCTTTGGGCATGGCAACGTCCACTTCAACGATTTCCAGCGGTTTTTTGGCCTCAAAGGCTACGGCAGCACGTGACTTGATCATCAATCGTCTCCAGCAAAGTAAAAACAAGACATGCAGTGTAAATCAGCGCTGGCTGATTAATAATCCAGCCAAAAGCAAAACATTATTGCCAGACAGGGACAATCACTCATGACCGAGAACCGCTGGGAAGGTATAGACGAATTTGTCGCGGTCGCTGAGTGCGGTCAATTCACCGCTGCCGCTGAGCGACTCGGTGTGTCGTCGTCACACATCAGCCGTCAGGTCGCCCGGCTGGAAGAGCGCCTGCAAACACGTTTGTTTTATCGCAGTACGCGGCGCGTGACCCTGACAGAGGCCGGACAAACCTTTCTGCAACATTGCCAGCGCCTGCAAGACGGACGCGAAGAAGCGCTGCGCGCGATCGGCGATCTGGCCAGCGAACCCAAAGGGTTACTGCGCATGACCTGCGCCGTGGCCTACGGGGAGCGTTTTATCGTGCCGCTGGTGACGCGATACATGGCGCTTTATCCCCAACTGCGGGTGGACATCGAACTGAGCAACCGAGCTTTGGACCTGGTGCACGAAAGTCTCGATCTGGCCATTCGCCTGGGTCGCCTCCAGGATTCACGACTGGTTGCCACGCGACTGGCCCCACGACGCATGTATCTGTGTGGCTCGCCGTCCTATCTGGAACGTTATGGTCGCCCCCACAGCGTGTCTGAATTGAGTCGCCACAACTGCTTGATTGGCAGTTCAGATATGTGGCAATTGCAGCAAGACGGACGTGAATTTTCGCAACGCGTGCAAGGCAACTGGCGCTGCAACAGTGGACAGGCGGTATTGGATGCAGCGCTATTTGGCACGGGATTATGCCAACTGCCGGACTACTACGTGCTGGAACACCTGAAAACGGGGGCGCTGGTGTCACTGCTTGAAGCGCATCAACCGCCCAATACCGCCGTCTGGGCGCTGTATCCGCAACAACGGCACTTATCGCCCAAAGTCAGAAAATTGGTGGACTACTTGAAGGAAGGGTTGGCGCAGCGCGAGGAGTATTTGAGCTAGGCACTGCGCAAGGTTTCTGTAGTCGCTGTCGAGGTACGAAGACTGCGATAGATTGCGCAGCGATCGTACCTCGCCAGCCACTACGGGTGCGTGCGACCCCAACGCAAACGCAGCCATTCAAGGTCTTCAGGGCGAGTGACTTTGATGTTGTCCGAGCGCCCTTCGATCAAGCGCGGCGCAAGTCCGGCCCACTCCATCGCTGACGACTCATCGGTCACTGTGGCATCCGCCACCAGGCTATCGGCCAAGGCACGGTGCAACATGCCCAGGCGAAACATCTGCGGCGTGTACGCCTGCCAAATCAGGCTTCGATCAACCGTTTCCACCACGCGGCCGTTCTTATTGACACGCTTGAGCGTGTCCCGAGCGGGCACCGCCAGCAAACCGCCGACGGGATCATCAGCCAGTTCACTCAGCAATTTATCCAGGTCTTCGCGGGACAGGTTGGGCCGCGCAGCGTCGTGCACCAGCACCCAGTCATCGTCAGACGCGCCTTGTGCATGCAAGTGCAGCAGCGCATTGAGCACCGAGTCGGCACGTTCACGTCCGCCGTCAACCCGAACAATACGCGGGTCAGCCACGCACTGTAGGGACGGCCAGAAAGGATCATCACACGCCACACTGACCACCAGCCCCTTAAGGCCCGGATGGTCAAGGAAACAGCCAAGGCTGTGTTCGAGAATACTGCGCCCGCCCAACTGCAAATACTGTTTGGGACGGTCCGCGGCCATACGGGCTCCGACGCCCGCGGCAGGAATCACGGCCCAGAAGGCCGTAGTTGAAACACTCATTGAGCCAACTGGTAGAGGGTTTCGCCCTCTTTAACCATGCCCAATTCATGGCGAGCACGTTCTTCAACGGTCTCCATGCCTTTTTTCAGCTCAAGCACTTCCGCATCCAGTACGCGATTACGCTCCAGCAATATTTCGTTTTCAGCACGCTGATCGGCGATTTGCTGAGTCAGGTCGGTAACCTGCGCCAAACTGCCATTCCCCACCCACAGGCGATACTGTAGGCCAGCCAGCAGCAAGAGCAAGAGCAAGATAAGGAACAACCAATTGGGACTGCGCATCGAATATCAGGTATCCAGTGAAAAGACAGCCATGCCGACAAACATAAACAACGAATAGTACAAAGCCTGGACGAACCAGGCTTGTATACAGAAGCATCAGATTAGTGTCAAAAAACTCACAGTGGCGAATTTTCCGACACAACCTGCTGTTTTTTTACGCCAGACGCTTAACCGCGGAACTCGCCGCGACCGTTGTATTTGGCTTTTGCCCCCAACTGCTCTTCGATACGCAGCAATTGGTTGTACTTGGACACGCGATCCGAACGGCACAGAGAGCCGGTCTTGATCTGACCCGCCGATGTGCCCACGGCCAGGTCGGCAATGGTGGAGTCTTCGGTTTCGCCGGAACGGTGCGAGATCACAGCGGTGTAACCCGCCGCCTTGGCCATCTGGATGGCTTCCAGTGTTTCGGTCAGGGTGCCGATCTGGTTGAACTTGATCAGGATCGAGTTGGCGATCTTTTTATCGATGCCTTCTTTCAAGATTTTGGTATTGGTCACGAACAAATCGTCACCGACCAGCTGCACTTTCTCGCCGATCTTGTCGGTCAGAATTTTCCAGCCATCCCAGTCAGACTCGTCCAGGCCGTCTTCAATGGAGATGATCGGGTAGCGCTGAGTCAGGCCCTTCAGGTATTCAGCGAAGCCTTCGGAGTTGAAGACTTGACCTTCGCCCGACAGGTTGTATTTACCGTCTTCGTAGAATTCGCTGGCTGCGCAATCCAGTGCCAGGGTCACGTCGGTGCCCAAGGTATAACCGGCATTGGCGACTGCCTCGGAGATCACTTTCAGTGCATCTTCGTTAGAGGCCAGGTTGGGCGCGAAACCACCCTCGTCGCCCACTGCGGTGTTAAGGCCACGGGCCTTGAGCACAGCTTTGAGGTGATGGAAGATTTCGGTGCCCATGCGCAACGCGTCAGAGAAGGTCTTGGCGCCGACTGGCTGAACCATGAACTCTTGAATGTCGACGTTGTTATCGGCGTGCTCACCACCGTTGATGATGTTCATCATCGGAACCGGCATCGAGTAAACACCCGGTGTGCCGTTGAGGTTGGCGATGTGAGCGTACAGCGGCAGGTCCTGGTCCTGAGCAGCCGCCTTGGCAGCTGCCAACGAGACGGCCAGGATCGCGTTAGCACCTAGCGAGCCTTTGTTTTCAGTACCGTCCAGCGCGATCATCGCGTGGTCCAGTGCTTTTTGATCAACCGGGTCTTTACCCAGCAGCAAATCACGAATAGGGCCGTTAATGTTGGCAACGGCTTTCAGCACGCCTTTGCCCAAGTAACGGCTCTTGTCGCCATCACGCAACTCCAGTGCTTCACGGGAGCCGGTAGAAGCACCGGACGGCGCGCACGCGCTGCCGATGATGCCGTTGTCGAGAAGCACGTCCGCTTCCACAGTGGGATTGCCACGGGAGTCGAGAACTTCACGACCTTTGATGTCGACGATTTTTGCCATTGTTGTAAATACTCCAAAGTTGACGAAAACGACGCAGCTGAGGGAAATTTGGTCATCGCCGGCAAGGGTCGAGTAACAGGCAGCCTTGCGGACGATAAGGCTCGGACCCTGAGGCCCGAGAAATCGTGCGGTACTTTACCGGAGAATCGAGGGTTACGCGGTTTCTATTGCAGGAAAACTCTTAACCAACTCATCCAGCGACTTCAACTGGGCCAGGAACGGCTCCAGTTTGTCCAGACGCAAGGCGCAAGGGCCATCACATTTGGCGTTGTCCGGGTCCGGGTGCGCCTCAAGGAATAGGCCCGCCAGGCCCTGGCTGATACCGGCCTTGGCCAGGTCAGTGACCTGGGCACGGCGACCACCGGCTGAATCGGCACGACCACCAGGCATTTGCAGCGCGTGGGTCACGTCGAAAAAGACCGGGTATTCGAACTGTTTCATGATGCCGAAGCCCAGCATGTCGACCACAAGGTTGTTGTAGCCAAAGCTGGACCCACGTTCACAGAGAATCAACTGATCATTACCCGCTTCTTCGCACTTGCTCAGGATGTGTTTCATTTCCTGTGGAGCGAGGAACTGGGCTTTTTTGATGTTGATCACGGCGCCGGTTTTGGCCATGGCCACCACCAGATCGGTCTGGCGCGACAAGAACGCCGGCAATTGGATGATGTCGCAAACCTCGGCGACCACGGCTGCTTGCGCAGGCTCGTGGACGTCGGTAATCAGCGGCACACCAAAGGCTGCCTTGATGTCCTGGAAAATCCGCATGCCCTCTTCCAGGCCGGGGCCACGGTAAGAGCTGACAGAGGAGCGATTGGCCTTGTCGAAACTGGCCTTGAACACGTAAGGAATACCGAGTTTTTCGGTAACCCGCACGTACTCTTCGCACACCTGCATGGCCATATCACGGCTTTCCAGCACGTTCATGCCACCGAACAAGACCATTGGCTTGTCGTTTGCAATTTCGATATTGCCTACACGAATAATCTTTTGCGCCATGCTCAATTACGCCTTTTTCTCGTGTTGCATCAGTGCCGCTTTGACGAAACCGGTGAACAGTGGGTGGCCATCACGTGGCGTCGAGGTGAACTCCGGGTGGAACTGGCACGCGACGAACCAAGGATGATCCGGGGCTTCAACCACTTCTACCAGCGCGCCGTCGCCAGAACGACCGGTGACTTTCAAGCCCGCTTCCATCAACTGAGGCAGCAGGTTGTTGTTCACTTCGTAACGGTGACGGTGACGCTCAACGATTACGTCTTTGGCGTAGCAGTCGTGCACCTTGGAGCCGGCTGCAAGCTGGCAATCCTGCGCACCCAGACGCATGGTGCCGCCCAGATCCGAGGTTTCAGTACGGGTTTCAACAGCGCCCGTGGCGTCTTCCCACTCAGTGATCAAGCCGACAACCGGGTGGCCGCTGCTGCGATCGAACTCAGTGGAGTTGGCGTCTTTCCAGCCCAGCACATTACGTGCGAACTCGATAACCGCTACTTGCATGCCCAGGCAGATACCCAGGTAAGGCACCTTGTTTTCGCGTGCATATTGAACCGCCGTGATCTTGCCTTCGACGCCACGCAGACCGAAGCCGCCCGGAACCAGAATGGCATCACAGCCTTCAAGCAGTTCAGTGCCTTTGTTTTCGATGTCTTCGGAATCGATATAACGCAGGTTGACCTTGGTACGGTTGGAAATACCGGCGTGGCTCATCGCTTCAATCAGCGATTTGTACGCATCCAGCAGTTCCATGTACTTGCCGACCATTGCGATGGTCACTTCGTGCTCCGGATTAAGCTTGGCGTCGACCACTTTGTCCCATTCGGACAAGTCAGCGCTGTTGCATTCGAGGCCGAAACGCTCAATGACAAAATCATCCAGACCCTGAGCGTGCAGCATGCCCGGGATCTTGTAGATGGTGTCGGCGTCTTCCAGCGAAATCACCGCGCGTTCTTCAACGTTGGTGAACAGCGCGATCTTGCGACGCGAGGACACATCAACGTGGTGATCGGAGCGGCAGATCAGTACATCTGGCTGCAAGCCGATAGAACGCAGTTCTTTAACCGAGTGTTGCGTAGGTTTGGTTTTCGTTTCGCCAGCGGTGGCGATGTACGGAACCAGTGTCAGGTGCATCAGCATGGCGCGCTTGGCGCCTACTTCGATGCGCAGTTGACGGATAGCTTCGAGGAACGGTTGCGACTCAATGTCACCCACAGTGCCGCCAATCTCAACCATCGCTACGTCGGCATCGCCGGCGCCCTTGATGATTCGACGCTTGATTTCGTCAGTGATGTGCGGAATTACCTGGATAGTTGCCCCCAGGTAATCACCACGGCGCTCCTTGCGCAGAACGTGTTCGTAAACACGGCCCGTGGTGAAGTTGTTGTTCTGGGTCATGGTCGTGCGGATAAACCGCTCGTAGTGACCCAAGTCCAGGTCGGTCTCGGCGCCGTCGTGTGTGACGAACACTTCACCGTGCTGGAACGGGCTCATGGTGCCCGGATCAACGTTGATGTAGGGGTCCAGCTTCAGCATGGTGACCTTAAGTCCCCGCGCCTCCAGGATGGCTGCCAATGAAGCCGAGGCAATGCCTTTCCCCAATGAAGAAACAACACCGCCCGTGACGAAGATGTAGCGCGTCATGAAAAACCCTAGAAGTCTGCGTTAAAGCGGTCAGAGCCGCCGGGGAAAGCGAAGGAAGGCCGAAGCCCCCAATCACCAGCATTAGTCACAGTGCACCTTTCGAAAAACTGCTGCGTTGAAACAGACCGATGGCAACCATCGGTTCGATACAAGCCACACATTTTTTTAAAATCGCCCAGCAAAGACTGCTTGGTAATCGGCAGCTTCTGTAATTCCGGTGAATCTACAGAAGCTGTATCAAGAAGGGAGCGTAGTCTACCGGAAAGCCCCTTTCAGCTCAAACCTTGATCGCTTGAAGTTGGCAACCACTGCAATTGCCAGCGCCCACAGGGGCTGGAGTCCAGTCCACTGACGTTTGCCACGGCCAATAACTGCTCATTACAGTACACAAGCGGCAATCTGCCACGGGCGAAGAGCGGCACTCCCCGCTCGTTGAGCAAGCGTTTGAGATCACGACGGCCGCGTTGCGCCAACGTCATCACTTCGCCTCCCAAACGATAGTTCACCTGCAAGGGACCCTGCGGGGCATCTCCAATCAAACGTAACTGACCATTTCCAGGCAACGATAAAGGCGCTTCTGGATGCAGCCATTGGAGTGGCGCGCACGGGGATTGCAACCACTCGCCGGACAACCACCAGATTCGACCGCCCGCCCGATGCAGCTCGCCATCGGCCAGACGCCAGATCGGCTGGGCATCGTCACGCGCATCGCGCAAGACCTCCCAACCCGCCCAATGCTCGGTATCAGGCATACGACTCAAATGAGCCAGCCAATGACGCAAAGCATTGCGTTGGCGGGCAGGCGACAAACGGGCAATGGGCGCAAGCTCCAACGAAGGCAGGCCAAGCCATGCAAATGCGGTGGCGGTACGGGCGACACCCAAGTCCTGCCCGGCCAGTTCATCCAGCAAACCTTGCGCCTCGGCACAGTGTGCTGCGCTGCGCGCCAATGTCGCGGCAGCTTGCGGCCAGCGTCGGGTCAGGATCGGCAGCACTTCATGGCGCAAGTAATTGCGGGAAAAGTCGCTGTGCGCATTGGAAGGATCTTCAACCCAGTTCAAGCCATGGGCGTGCGCATAATTCTCAAGCGCTGTACGACTTACATCCAGCAGCGGTCGGCACATATCCCCGTCACCCAGACGGCGTTGACGCGGCATGCCCGTCAACCCACTCACACCTGCCCCGCGCAGCAAGCGAAACAGCACGGTTTCGGCCTGATCGTCACGGTGCTGGCCCGTCAGTAGCACTTCGTCAGCCTGGGTGAGCGCCGTAAACACCTGATAACGCGCCTCCCGCGCCGCGCGCTCGATACTGGGCCCTGCGCGCACCTGTACGCGAACAACCTGCAACGGCACGCCCAGCCCGTCACACAGCGCCTGGCAATGTGCTGGCCACGCGTCAGCGATTGCCTGTAAGCCATGATGAACATGGATCGCAGTCAGCGCAGGAAGTGCATGGGTTTTACGCAGTTGTACGAGAAGGTGCAGCAGAACAGTGGAGTCAAGGCCACCGGAGAGCGCGACATGCCAGGCCTTGGCCTTACGCCAGGGGTTGAGGGCATGCACAAGCAAAGCCGGGATGTCAGACATTAAAGCCCCCTCACCTTGGCCCTCTCCCCGAGGGAGAGGCCAGGGTGGGGCCGACCTTAATCAGAGATCAGAGACCGTAGCTCATCAAACGGTCATAGCGACGCTTGAGCAGCGTTTCGTGATCCAGCTTTTTCAGCATATTCAGCTGAGAAATCAGATCTGCACGAATGCTGGCAGACGCGGCCACAGGATCACGGTGAGCGCCACCCAAAGGCTCGCCAATCACCTTGTCGACAATGCCCAGGCCTTTCAAGCGCTCAGCGGTAATGCCCATTGCTTCGGCTGCATCCGGCGCTTTTTCGGCGGTTTTCCACAGAATCGACGCGCAGCCTTCTGGCGAAATCACGGCGTAAGTGGAGTACTGCAACATGTTCAACTGATCGCACACACCAATCGCCAAGGCACCGCCTGAACCGCCTTCACCGATAACAGTGGCGATGATCGGGGTTTTCAAGCGCGCCATGACACGCAGGTTCCAGGCAATGGCTTCGCTCTGGTTGCGCTCTTCAGCATCGATACCCGGATACGCACCCGGCGTGTCGATAAAGGTCAGGATCGGCATCTTGAAGCGCTCGGCCATTTCCATCAAACGGCAAGCTTTACGGTAGCCTTCAGGGCGCGGCATGCCGAAGTTACGGCGCACCTTTTCACGTACTTCGCGACCCTTCTGGTGACCGATCACCATTACCGGCTGATCGTCCAGACGCGCAATGCCGCCCACAATGGCCGCATCGTCCGAAAAGTGACGGTCGCCGTGCAGTTCATCGAACTCAGTGAAGATGTGGTCGATGTAGTCCAGTGTGTAAGGGCGGCGCGGGTGACGGGCCAGGCGGGCAATCTGCCAACTGGTCAGCTTGCCGAAAATATCTTCAGTCAGCGTTTTGCTTTTGTCTTGCAGGCGAGAGATTTCATCGCTGATGTTCAGCGAATTGTCATTACCGACCAGGCGCAACTCTTCGATTTTGGCTTGCAGGTCAGCAATCGGCTGTTCGAAATCAAGAAAATTCGGGTTCATAAGCATCCGTCTTGGGTCGGCGGCAAAGCATGCCAGAAGGTCTGAGGCCCAGCATTTGCTGGTGCATCCAAACAGACTGGGGCAGCCGGTTGATCTGTATCGCGCCTACCTTAAGGGACAGGCGCTCTCAGGTCGAGATTAAAAATTAGGGTCGAGGTCAGGGCGCGTGTCACGCCCCTGACCGTCAACGGTATTGGAGGAAGACGTTGTCTCGCCCAAACTGGTCACGCAAGGCTTGAATCAAGCTGTCTGCCGGATCGATTCTCCAGCTCTCTCCGAACTGCAACATCGTCTTGGCATCGCCCCCTGTGTATTCCATGGTAATCGGGCAAGCGCCGCGGTGCTTCTTCAGCAAATCGCCCAACTGACGTAACTGATCACCTTTGAGAGCGGCGTGATTGACTTTCAGGCGCAAGCTTTCAGCCAAACTGGTACGCGCATCTTCCATGCTCATCACCCGCTTGACCCGCAGACGCAAGCCGCCGGAGAAGTCGTCATTACTGACCTCCCCTTCGACGACCACCATCGCATCGGTCTGCAACAGCGATTGCGCAGAATGGAACGCTTCGGCAAACAAGGAGGCTTCTATGCGGCCCGAACGGTCATCAAGCGTGATGAAGCCCATCTTGTCGCCTTTTTTGTTCTTCATGACGCGCAGGGCGATGATCATGCCGGCAACCGTCTGCGTATCGCGAGCAGGCTTGAGGTCGATAATGCGCTGGCGGGCAAAACGACGGATTTCGCCTTCGTATTCATCGATCGGATGGCCGGTCAGGTAAAGGCCCAGCGTGTCTTTCTCACCCTTGAGTCGCTCTTTGAGCGTCAGCTCCTTGGCTTTGCGATGGTTGACATACACGTCGGCATCTTCTGCGACAAACACGCCACCAAACAGATCATCGTGGCCACTGTCATGGGTACGCGCGGTTTGCTCTGCCGCCTTGATCGCGCCTTCCAGAGCGGCCAGCAGAATTGCACGGTTCTGATCGATGCTGGCCTGATAAGCCTTGGGTTCGTCATGGAAGCAAGGCCCCAGACGGTCCAGCGCCCCACTGCGGATCAAGCCATCAAGGGTGCGCTTATTGATGCGCTTGAGGTCAACTCGGGCACAGAAATCGAACAGATCCTTGAAGGGTCCATCCTGTCGCGCCTCGGTAATGGCCTCGACCGGGCCTTCACCCACGCCCTTGATAGCGCCCAAACCGTAAATAATCCGACCTTCGTCGTTCACCGTGAACTTGTATTCGGAGGCATTCACGTCCGGTGCGTCGAGACGCAGCTTCATCGTGCGCACTTCTTCGATCAAGGTCACAACCTTGTCGGTGTTGTGCATGTCCGCCGAAAGTACCGCCGCCATGAACGGCGCCGGATAGTGCGTCTTCAGCCATGCGGTCTGATACGACACCAGGCCATATGCCGCCGAGTGAGACTTGTTAAAGCCATAACCGGCGAACTTCTCCACCAGGTCAAAAATGTTACCGGCAAGGTCAGCGTCGATGTTGTTGTTGGCACAACCTTCAATGAAACCACCGCGCTGCTTGGCCATTTCTTCGGGTTTTTTCTTGCCCATGGCGCGACGCAACATATCAGCCCCGCCGAGGGTATAACCGGCCATGACCTGTGCAATCTGCATCACCTGTTCTTGATACAGAATGATGCCGTAGGTCGGGGCCAATACCGGCTTGAGGCCTTCGTACTGGTAATCCGAGTGCGGATACGCCAATTCGGCGCGACCGTGTTTACGGTTGATAAAGTCGTCAACCATGCCGGATTGCAGCGGGCCCGGACGGAACAGGGCCACCAGTGCGATCAAGTCTTCCAGGCAGTCGGGCTTGAGCTTTTTGATCAGCTCTTTCATGCCGCGCGACTCAAGCTGGAACACCGCCGTGGTCTCAGCCTTTTGCAGCAATTGATACGTCGGTTTGTCGTCCAGCGGGATAAAGGCGATATCCAGCGCCGGCTCGTCGACCTTGGCGCGCTCGCGGTTAATGGTTTTGAGCGCCCAGTCGATGATCGTCAGCGTGCGCAAGCCCAGGAAGTCGAACTTCACCAGACCTGCGGCCTCGACGTCATCCTTGTCGAACTGGGTGACCAGACCACCGCCCTCTTCGTCGCAATAAATCGGCGAGAAATCGGTCAATTTAGTCGGCGCAATGACCACACCACCCGCGTGCTTGCCGACGTTACGCACAACGCCTTCAAGCTTGCGTGCCATGTCCCAGATTTCGGCGGCTTCTTCATCGACCTTGATAAAGTCGCGCAGGATTTCTTCCTGCTCATAGGCTTTTTCAAGTGTCATGCCGACTTCAAACGGAATCATCTTCGACAGACGATCTGCCAGGCCGTATGACTTGCCCTGCACCCGCGCCACGTCTCGAATCACGGCTTTGGCCGCCATCGAACCAAAGGTAATGATCTGGCTTACCGCGTTGCGGCCGTACTTCTCGGCCACGTATTCAATGACCCGGTCCCGACCATCCATGCAGAAGTCGACGTCGAAGTCGGGCATCGATACCCGTTCCGGGTTCAGGAATCGTTCGAACAGCAGGTCATATTCAAGCGGGTCAAGGTCCGTGATCTTTTGAACATAGGCCACCAGAGATCCGGCACCCGACCCACGGCCCGGCCCCACGGGCACGCCATTGCTTTTGGCCCACTGGATGAAGTCCATTACGATCAGGAAGTAACCTGGAAACCCCATCTGGATGATGATATCCAGCTCGAAATTCAGTCGATCGACGTACACCTGACGCTTGGCGTCGTAATCTTCAGTGGTATCTCTGGGCAGCAAGACGCTCAGGCGCTCTTCCAGGCCATCGAACGACACTTTGCGGAAGTATTCATCGATGGTCATGCCATCGGGAATCGGGAAGTTAGGCAAAAAGTGCTTACCCAGCTTCACTTCGATATTGCAGCGCTTGGCGATTTCGACCGTGTTTTCTAGTGCTTCGGGCAAATCGCTGAACAGCTCAGCCATTTCCTCGGCGCTTTTAAGGTATTGCTGATCGCTGTAGTTTTTTGAGCGACGCGGGTCATCAAGCGCACGCCCTTCACCAATGCACACGCGCGTTTCATGCGCCTCAAAGTCCTGTTGCTTAATGAAGCGCACATCGTTCGTGGCCACCAACGGTGCACCGATCTTGTCGGCCAGTGCCACCGCAGCATGCAGGTGCTCTTCATCATTGGGACGTTTGGTGCGTTGCACTTCCAGATAAAAACGATCCGCAAATACATCCATCCATTCGCGGGCCAGGGTCTCGGCCTCTTCAGTGTTACCACTGATCAGCGCGACACCGATCTCGCCCTCTTTGGCGGCCGACAACATGATCAGGCCTTCAGACGCCTCAGCCACCCATTCGCGCTCAATGATGACCTGACCGTTGCGCTGGCCATCAATAAAACCACGGGAAATCAGTTCAGTCAGGTTGCGATAACCCACGCCGTTCATCGCCAACAGGCTGATGCGACTCAAGGGGTTTTCCGGATCTTTGTTCGACAGCCACAAATCCGCGCCGCTGATTGGCTTGATTCCGCCGCCCATGGCCGCTTTATAGAACTTGACCAATGAACACATGTTGTTCTGATCAGTTACCGCCACAGCGGGCATGTTCATGCCCGCAAGGGTTTTGATCAGCGGCTTGATCCGCACCAGGCCATCGACCAGGGAATATTCAGTGTGCAGGCGCAGGTGAACGAATGAAGCCGGCATGGTGATCCTGTCTATAAGCTTTGAGAAACAACAAGGCCCGGATTGTACCGGGCCTTGGCAAAAACATCAGCCTTGAGGCTAAACCTCGGTCAGACCTTCGCGCGCCTCGTAGGCTCGCCGCACCGGACCAAAGGAACGTCGGTGAATGGGTGTAGGACCAAGACGTTCAAGGGCTTCAAGATGTACAGCTGTCGGGTAGCCCTTGTGGCCGCCGATGCCATAACCCGGATATTGCAGCTCAAAAGCGGCCATCTCGCGGTCACGACTGACCTTGGCCAAAATCGACGCTGCGGCAATCGCCGGTACTTTGCTATCGCCTTTTACAACGGCCTCAGCAGGCATTGTCAACGCAGGGCAACGATTGCCGTCGATCATTGCCAGTTTCGGGGTGATGCTCAACCCTTCTACGGCACGCTGCATGGCCAACATAGTGGCATGCAGAATATTCAACTCGTCAATCTCTTCAACTTCTGCGCGTGCAATGCACCAGCTCAGGGCCTTTTCGCAGATTTCGTCATAGAGCTTTTCGCGGCGCGCTTCGGTCAGTTTTTTCGAGTCATTAAGGCCCGCAATCGGGCGCGCAGGGTCGAGAATCACCGCCGCGGTCACGACCGCTCCACACAACGGGCCGCGACCGACTTCATCAACGCCGGCCACAAGATCTTCGACCAGATTGAAGTCCAATCCGATTTGCATAGTCACTTTACTCATTTGGATTGTGCAATCAGTTCCAACACGGCCTTGGCCGCCTGATTGGAGGCGTCGAGGCGCAATGTGCGATGTATGGCGTCAAACCCCTGCGTTTGCTCATCACCATTGTCCAGGAGCGGCAACAGGGTTTGCGCCAGTGCGTCAGGGGTGGCTGCGTCCTGTAATAACTCCGGCACCAACATGCGCTGGGCCAACAAATTAGGCAAAGACACGTAAGGACTTTTGACCAGACGCTTGAGAATCCAGAACGTGAGCCGCGCAAGCCGGTAAGCCACGACCATCGGCCGCTTGTACAACAACGCCTCAAGGGTCGCCGTACCAGACGCAATCAACACCGCATCACACGCTGCCAACGCCAAGTGCGATCGGCCGTCCAGCAGCGTCAGCGGCAAGTCGCGTCCAATCAGCAACTGCTCGACTTGCTCGCGTCGTGCGGCATTGGCGCACGGCAGCACAAAACGTACTTCAGGGCGGACTGCGTGGATTTTCTGCGCAGCATCGAGGAATAATCCTCCCAGCTTGCCCACCTCCCCCCCACGACTGCCGGGCATCAAAGCGACCAACGGCCCGTCTGCCAACCCTAACTCAGCGCGTGCTGCGGCTTTATCCGCGTGCAGCGGGATGGTGTCAGCCAGCGAATGCCCGACAAAACGCACCGGCACGCCGTGCTCTTCGTAGAATTTGGCTTCAAAAGGCAACAACGTGAGCATCAAGTCGCAGCCTTCGCGAATTTTAAGCACACGCTTCTGACGCCAGGCCCAGACCGACGGGCTGACGTAATGCACGGTTTTGATCCCGGCACGGCGTAATTGAAGCTCGATATTGAGGGTGAAGTCCGGAGCATCGATGCCGATGAACACGTCCGGCTTTTCGGCAATAAGTGTCTGAACCAGCTCCTTGCGACGCTTGAGCAGTTCACGCAAGCGACCCAGTACTTCAACCAGCCCCATGACAGAGAGACGTTCCATCGGGAAGTAAGAGCGCATGCCCTCGGCCTCCATCAACGGACCACCGACCCCGATAAACTCAACATCAGGGTGCTGGGCTTTGAGTGCCCGCATCAAACCCGAACCCAAAATATCGCCCGAGGCTTCCCCCGCCACCAGCGCAATACGCAATCTGGCCATGATCAGCGGGTGATGCCACGTGTGGAAGAACGGATGGAGTCGACAAACAGGGCAACTTCGGGAAATTGCGCGGCGGGATCAGCCAGCTCGACAAGCGCTTGCTCCACCGTCAGCCCCTGGCGGTAAACCACTTTGTAAGCGCGGCGCAGCGCATGGATGGCATCTTCGCTGAAACCGCGACGGCGCATGCCTTCCAAGTTCATGCTGCGCGCTTCGGCAGGGCTGCCGAACACGGTTACAAACGCAGGAACATCCTTGCCTATCGCCGTGCCCATGCCGGAAAAGCTGTGAGCGCCGATATGGCAAAACTGATGAACCAAAGTGAAACCGGACAAAATCGCCCAATCCCCCATATGCACATGGCCCGCCAATGCGGCGTTGTTGACCAGAATGCAGTGGTTACCAATCACGCTGTCATGCCCGATATGGGCATACGCCATGATCAGGTTGTGATCACCCAACGTGGTCTCGGCACGGTCCTGAACCGTACCGCGATGGATGGTGACACCTTCACGAATCACATTGTGATCACCGATCACCAGCCGTGTTTCTTCGCCCTTGTACTTCAAGTCGGGCGTGTCTTCGCCTACCGAGGAGAACTGGTAGATGCGATTGTGTTTACCGATTTTGGTTGGGCCTTTGAGAATCACATGCGGCCCAATCACTGTCCCCTCGCCGATTTCCACACCTGCGCCGATGATCGACCAAGGGCCGACCTCGACGTCGTCGGCCAAAATGGCCGTCGGATCGATGATTGCGCGAGGGTCAATCAAACTCATAGTTTGCGTTCCGCACAGATAATTTCAGCCGAGCATACCGGCTTGCCATCAACCGACGCCTGGCACTCGAACTTCCAGATTTGACGCTTGCAGCTCAAGAACTTGGCTTCAAGGATCAATTGGTCGCCCGGCGTGACTGGCTGGCGGAAACGCAGCTTGTCGGAGCCTACGAAATAGTAAAGCGTGCCGTCAGCAGGCTTCAGGTCGAGCATTTTAAAACCAAGAATGCCCGCAGCCTGAGCCATCGCTTCAATGATCAGAACACCGGGCATGATCGGATGCGCCGGGAAGTGACCATTGAAGAAAGGCTCGTTGATGCTGACATTCTTGTAGGCACGAATGCGTTTGTTCTCGACATCCAGATCCACCACTCGATCCACCAGCAGGAACGGGTAACGGTGAGGCAGATATTCGCGAATCTCGTTGATGTCCATCATTTCGTGGGGAAGCCTGTAATAAAGATTGGGCGCGCGCGACAAAGGCGGGCTCCTCTAGCAAATCAAGCGCACAAACCAGTGGTTCTGCGCACCTGATATGGAAATAGTATTAGCTTTCAGATGAAGCGATACCCTCAGGGGTCACTTCTCGACGCGCTTTTCCAGTTGTTTCAACCTTCTTGCGATGTCGTCCAGCTGGCGAATACGTGCTGCACTCTTGCGCCACTCAGCCGCTGGTTGCATCGCCGTACCGGAAGAATAGGCGCCTGGCTCGGTAATCGAATGCGTCACCATGGTCATGCCGGTGAGAAAAACGTTATCGCAGACCTCGATATGCCCCACCAGCCCCACACCGCCGGCCAACATGCAGTGTTTGCCGATTTTAGTGCTTCCCGAAATCCCGACACACGCGGCCATCGCCGTATGGTCACCGATCTGCACGTTGTGCGCGATCTGAATCTGGTTATCAAGCTTGACGCCATTGCCAATGACCGTATCTGCCAGTGCACCGCGGTCGATAGCCGTGTTGACGCCAATTTCAACGTCATCACCAATGGACACGCCGCCGATCTGGGCGATTTTTTGCCACACACCTTTCTCGTTGGCAAAACCGAAGCCTTCGCCCCCCAGCACCGCACCTGACTGAATGACCACGCGCTTGCCGATGCGAACATCGTGATAAAGCGTCACGCGGGGAGCCAGCCAGCCACCTTCGCCGATTTCGCAGCGAGCGCCGATAAAGCAATGAGGGCCAATGGTAACGCCGGCCGCAATGCGCGCACCGCTTTCAATTACCGCAAAGGCACCAATGCTTGCCGCAGGATCAATCACTGAGTCAGCCGCAATTACCGCAGTAGGATGAACCCCGGCCACGGCTTTGGGCTTGGGATCAAACAGGTGGGAAATACGGGCATACGCCAGATAAGGGTCGGGCACAATCAACGCATCACCGACATACCCTTCGGCATCGGCTGACTTGAGCAATACAGCTCCAGCCTGACAATCCACCAGGTATTTTCGGTATTGAGGGTTGGCCAGAAAGCTCAACTGAGATGGGCCAGCCTCTTGTAAAGTGGCTAGCCCAGTGATTTCTTTCTCCGCGCTGCCACGCAAGGTGGCACCGAGGAACTCGGCCAAATAGCCGAGTTTTATAGTCGCAGTCATAATTACTTCAGCTGATTCATGCGCTCAATGACTTGGCGAGTGATGTCGTACTGAGGCTTTACATCAATCACAGCACCACGCTCGAACACCAGGTCAAAGGCACCTTTCTTGATGACTTCTTCAACAGCGCTGTCCAGTTTTGGCTTCAGCTGTTTCAGCATTTCACGGTCAGCAACTGCTTTGGCTTCATTCAGCTCCTTGGACTGGAACTGGAAATCGCGGGCCTTTTGCTTGAATTCAAGCTCCAGACGCTCACGCTCGCCTTGCTGCATTTTGTCGCCGCCTTTGACCAAACGATCCTGAATGCCTTTGGCACTGCTTTCCAGGGACTTGAGCTTAGTCAGTTGCGGACCGAATTTTTTCTCGGCATCGACGGCGTAACGCTTGGCAGCGTCCGATTCGAGCAGCGCCATCTGATAGTTCAGTACGGCGATTTTCATGTCGGCGAACGCCGGACCTGCTACCAGAACCGAAGCCAGGAGAACCAATTGAGTCAACTTACGCACGATGCACTCCTACAAAATCGTTGTGTTATCTGAAGTCAGGCTTTTAGAAAGTCTGGCCGAGAGAGAATTGGAACACCTGTGTATCGGCATCATCCGGTTTCTTGATTGGCATCGCCAAGCTGAAGCTCAACGGACCAAGAGCAGTGACCCACGTTACGCCAACACCCACAGAACTGGCCAGGTTGCTAAAGCCGATATCGCAATCTTTGGTATCGCCTTTGCAGTTCGTGTCGAACACGTTACCCACATCCCAGAATACGGAGGTGCGCAGGGAGCGTTGATCTTTCACAAACGGCATTGGGAAGAGCACTTCAACACCACCCTGGATCAGCACGTTACCACCGAATGGCAGCGAATCCTGGTCCGGGTCGACCAAGGTACCGTTCTTACCTGTACTTGGCGTACTGCGAGGACCCAAGGCACTGTCTTTAAAGCCACGTACCGAGTTGAAACCACCGGCGTAGTAATTCTCGTAGAACGGAAGCCCTGAGGTTGAACCATAACCATCACCATAGCCCAGCTCAGTGTGCAGGCGCATGGTGTAGGTATCAGTCAACGGCTGGAACAGCTGTGCACGGTAATCCAGTTTGTAGAATTGCAGGTCGCTGCCCGGAATAGTGGTCTCAAGCGTCAGGCTTTGCGAGCTACCGCGGGTTGGCAACACACCTTTGTTCAGCGTCGACTCGGACCAGCCCACCGATGCCTTGAAGTTGAGGTACTTGTCACCTTCACGGTTTACGAAGTCGAAAATCTCGTCGACGGTGTAATCACCTGTGCTGATTTCATCCTGCTGCACGCTCAGGCCATAGGTCAGACGTGACGTATCGCTGATCGGGTAGCCCATGGTGATGCCTGCACCCAGGCTGTCCACCGAATAGTTTGCAACATCAACGTCGAGTTCTTTGTAGTCAGTGGTGCGATAGAACGCGTTGTAGCCCAGGCTCACGCCATCGGCAGTCCAGTAAGGATCAACGTAGCTGAAGTTGTAACGGCTCTGGTACTCACTGCGGGTCAAGCCGAGGCTGACGCGGTTACCGGTACCCAGGAAGTTGTTCTGAGTGATCGAGCCACCGAGGATCAAACCGGCGCTCTGGGCAAAGCCGACGCTGGCGGTGATCGAGCCGGAGGCTTGTTCTTCTACGGCGTAGTTAACGTCAACCATGTCGTCAGTGCCTGGCACTGCCGGGGTTTCTACGTTCACTTCCTTGAAGAAGCCCAGACGCTCAAGACGCACCTTGGACTGATCAATGAGGTAAGTCGACGCCCAGCCGCCTTCCATTTGACGCATTTCGCGGCGCAGCACCTGGTCTTCAGATTTGGTGTTGCCACGGAAGTTGATGCGGTTAACGTAAGCACGCTTGCCCGGATCAACCACAAACGTAATGGCTACGGTGTGATCTTCAGGGTTTGGCTGCGGCACGCCGTTAACGTTGGCAAAGGTATAGCCTTCGTTACCCAGACGACGGGTAATCAGCTCAGAGGTGGTGGTCATCAGCTTACGCGAGAACACCTGGCCCGGCTGAACCAGCAGCAGCGATTTGATCTGGTCTTCTGGGACCTTGAGGTCACCGCTCAGCTTGACTTCACCCACATTGAATTTTTCGCCTTCGTTCACGTTGACCGTGATGTAGACGTTTTTCTTGTCGGGCGTGATCGAGACCTGAGTCGAAGCAATATCCATATTGATATAGCCGCGATCGAGGTAGTAAGAGCGCAGACGTTCAAGGTCGCCCGAGAGTTTTTCACGCGCATACTTGTCGTCATTCTTGAAGAACGACAACCAGTTGGTGGTTTTCAGCTCGAACAGATCAACGAGGTCGTCTTCCGGGAAAACAGTATTACCCACCACGTTGATGTGCTGGATGGCTGCCACCGTGCCTTCGTTGATATTGACCTTCAAGGCAACCCGGTTGCGCGGCTCGGACACCACTTCGGTGTCCACCGTAGCCGAGTAGCGGCCTTGGGCAACGTACTGACGTTGCAGCTCGTTACGCACACCTTCAAGGGTGGCGCGCTGGAAGATTTCGCCTTCGGCAAGACCCGACTGTTTAAGACCTTTCATCAGGTCGTCAGTGGAGATCGCCTTGTTACCGTCAATGGTGATGCTGGAGACGGAAGGACGTTCGACAACCGTAATGACAAGCACATTGCCATCACGACCCAGTTGGATGTCCTGAAAGAACCCGGTTTTGAACAACGCACGAGTGGATTCCACCAAACGGCGGTCATCCGCTACCTCACCCACGTTCAGCGGCAACGCGCCAAACACGCTACCAGCGGAAACCCGCTGCAGCCCGTTGACACGAATATCAGAGATAGTGAAGGACTCGGCGTGAACTTCGGCGATCATCAGTACGGCGAGAACCGCAGTTAGCAGCAGACGTTTCATGAAGTCCTTTCTTATTCCAACTGGCAATAAACAAACTGCCGCAAAATGCGGCAGATTCGCAATTCAGCGAAGCGTTTACAGACGGCCCAGATCGTTGACCAGAGCAAGTAACATCACCCCGATCACCAAACTGATACCGATCTGCATTCCCCAACCCTGCACCCGATCCGACAAGGGACGACCACGCGCCCACTCGATCAGATAAAACAACAAATGTCCCCCATCCAATACTGGTATGGGCAACAAGTTCAGAACCCCAAGACTGATACTCAGATAAGCCAGGAAATTCAGGAAATCCGCAACACCCGACTGGGCAGAAGCGCCCGCCACTTTAGCAATGGTTATCGGTCCACTCAAGTTTTTTACCGAGAGCTCGCCGAACAACATTTTCTTAAGTGAGTCGAGCGTCAATACGCTCATGGTCCAAGTGCGTTTTGCGCCCTCGCCAATTGCGGCTAGCGGACCGTAACTGACCTCACGAATCATCTCGGGCGGCCAGTCCACACCCTTGACCCCTGCCCCCAGATAACCCGTGGCAGCCTTGCCTTCACCGCGCGCAGCCAAGGTGACAGGCACCTCAAGGGGCACACCATCACGCGCTACACGCAATACGATCTGCGCACCCGGGCGCTCACGAACCCAATCCACCACTTGCTGCCAGTCCTTGACCGGCTGATCGTTCATGGCCAGCAGCGTGTCCGCTGTCTTGAGCCCGGCAGCATGCGCAGGGCCCTTTGGGTCCAGCTCGGCCAAAACAGCCGGCAACTCGGGGCGCCAGGGGCGAATACCCAAAGAACTGATAGGATCCGGCTCGTTGGCGCCTTTTAGCCAATCATGCAACACCACCTGATGCGCGGACTCTGAAGTCGAACCGGCATCACGCACGGCTACTTGAATCGTCCCGCTCTCACCCAGGCGACGCACCAACTGCAAATTGACGTTGGACCAGCCGGTCGTCGGCTCGCCATCAATGGCGACGATTTCCTGACCGGCCACCAGACCGGCCTGCGCAGCCAGGCTACCGCTTTCGACCGCACCAATGACCGGGCGCACCTGCTGGCTGCCCAACATGGCCAAAATCCAGAAAAACAGCATCGCCAACATGAAGTTCGCAATCGGGCCTGCTGCAACGATCGCAATACGCTGCCCAACAGTTTTGCGGTTAAAGGACTGATCCAACTGATCGACAGGGACGTCGCCCTCCCGCTCATCAAGCATTTTTACGTAGCCACCCAACGGAATGGCTGCCACCACAAATTCAGTGCCCTGGCGATCGCGCCAACGCAGTAACGGCGTGCCGAAGCCCACAGAGAAACGCAGAACCTTGACGCCGCAACGGCGCGCCACCCAAAAGTGACCGAATTCATGAAAAGTGACCAGCACCCCCAATGCCACCAGGGTGCCAACAATCATATAAAGCGCACTCATCTACTTTCTCCGCGATCCTGTCCGGTTCCGGCAAGCAGCCCTGATCAACCCTTACGGCTCAACCATTGTTCAGCCGATACACGCGCCTTGGCATCAGCGGCAAATACTGCCTCCAATTCGTCGACGGCTACCACAGGCTCTTTATTTAGAACGTCTTCAATCAACTGAGCAATCTGCGGGTAGCGAATCCGACCACCCAAAAACGCCGCCACCGCCACTTCATTGGCCGCGTTGAGCATGGCTGGCGCACTGTTGCCAGCCGCTGCGGCCTCGCGCGCCAGGCGCAAGCATGGAAAACGCTGCTCATCCGGGCGTTGGAAGTCCAGCCGCGCCACCGAAAAGAGGTCCAGGGGCGCGACCCCCGAATCAATACGCTCTGGCCAGGCCAATGCATTGGCAATCGGGGTTCGCATGTCCGGGTTACCCAACTGCGCCAACACCGAGCCATCTATATAGTCCACCAGCGAGTGAATCACGCTTTGCGGATGAATCACCACTTCAACCTGACTTGGCTTGGCGTCGAACAGCCAGCACGCCTCAATCAACTCAAGCCCTTTGTTCATCATGCTGGCTGAATCGACTGAAATTTTGCGCCCCATCGACCAATTGGGATGAGCGCACGCCTGATCAGGGGTCACCCGCTCCAGGTCAGCCAATGGCGTTTCACGGAAAGGACCGCCTGAGGCCGTCAGCAAAATACGCCGAACACCCACACGACCCAAGCCGCGCGCAAAATCCTGCGGCAAGCACTGAAAGATCGCGTTGTGCTCACTGTCAATGGGCAACAACACTGAGCCACTGCGGCGCACCGCCTGCATGAACAAAGCGCCTGTCATTACCAACGCTTCTTTGTTCGCCAGCAGTATTTTCTTGCCCGCATTGACCGCCGCCAGCGTAGGACGCAGCCCTGCTGCACCGACAATCGCCGCCATCACGGCATCGACTTGCGGCGCCGACGAAATATCACACAAGCCTTGCTCGCCGACCAACACTTCGGTACTCAGGCCCGCAGCGCACAAACCGGCTTGCAACTCAAGCGCGGCCTGCGCATGTGGCACCACCGCGACCTGTGGCCTGTGCTGCACGCACAAGGCCAGCAGTTCATTGAGGCGACTATAGCCGCTCAAGCCAAACACCTGATAACGATCTGGGTGACGCGCAATCACATCCAGGGTACTCAGGCCAATAGAACCTGTTGCACCCAGCACCGTGATGAATTGAGGACGACTCATGATGCCGCCATCCACAGCAACACCGCGAACACAGGGATCGCCGCCGTCAGGCTGTCAATGCGATCCAGCACACCGCCATGGCCCGGCAATAGATTGCTGCTGTCTTTGATGCCCGCCTGACGCTTGAACATGCTTTCTGTGAGGTCGCCCACCACCGAAATCAATACTACAACCGCCGCACCCGCCAACGCAGCAACCATCTCGCCGGCGCTCCAGCCGCGCACAATGCCAACCACAAGCGTGATCAGCAGGCTCAGGACCAAGCCACCGAAGACGCCTTCCCAGCTTTTACCGGGGCTGACTTTAGGGGCGAGTTTGCGCTTGCCAAATTTACGCCCTGAAAAATAGGCGCCGATGTCTGCCCCCCACACCAACACCATCACCGCCATGATCAGCCAATTGCCCAGCGCCATGGCCTTGATCATGACCAACCCCTGCCAGGCAGGCAGCAGGATCAGCAGGCCAATCACCAGCTTTGCCGCCGTGCTCGACCAGCGCGAAGCCGACTCGGGGAACGTCAGCACCAAAAAGGTGGCCGCCGCCCACCACACCACCGCAGCCGCCAGCACCCAGGGCGCGAGGTCAGGCAATAAGTGCAGGCAAAACAGCAGGAGCGCAACGATGACGGCGAAGCCAACACGGGCAGCTTGAGCGGTAAAACCGGCCAACCGCGCCCATTCCCATGCGCCCAGCGTCACAACCAGCCCTATAAAGAGCGCAAAGTTGGACCCTTCAAGCAGGAAAAAACCGCACAAGGCGATTGGCAGCAAGATAAGTGCAGTGATGATGCGTTGTTTAAGCATTAAACCCGGGCTCCAGCCTCAACCTGCTCGCTCGTTTTACCGAAGCGACGCTGGCGAGAAGCGAAATCAGCCAATGCATGACGCATGGCTTCGTGTTTGAAGTCCGGCCAGAACAGGTCGGAGAAGTAGAGTTCGGAATAGGCCAACTGCCACAGCAAGAAATTACTGATGCGATGTTCGCCACCGGTGCGGATGCACAAATCAGGCAACGGCAGATCGCCAGTTACCAGACAGGTTTGCAGCAAATCGGGCGTGATGTCTTCAGGTTGCAAATGACCCGCCTGAACCTCACGCGCCAAGCGCTGAGCGGCCTGAGCAATGTCCCACTGACCGCCGTAATTAGCGGCAATTTGCAGTACAAAGCGTCCAGGCCCGGCAGTGATCGTCTCCGCTTCACGCATCGCCGCTTGCAGCTCGGGATGGAAACGTGAGCGATCACCGATAATGCGCAGACTGATGTTGTTTTCGTTGAGGCGCTTGGCCTCACGACGCAACGCCTTGAAGAATAAATCCATCAAGGCGCTGACTTCAGCCGCAGGTCGCTGCCAGTTTTCACTGGAAAAAGCGAACAAAGTGAGCACCTCGACCTTAGCCTCGGCGCACACCTCAATCACTGCACGGACAGCATCCACGCCCGCTTTATGCCCGGCAACCCCCGGCATAAAGCGCTTTTTCGCCCAGCGATTATTGCCATCCATGATGATCGCGACATGTCGCGGCACCGATGGCGACACAGCCTGCTTGGTCTTTTCCATAAAACGCCCAGACCCTTATACGGCCATCAGGTCCGCTTCTTTCTGCTTGGTCGCCGTTTCAATATCAGCAACAGCCTTGTCGGTCAGCTTCTGGATATCATCAGCAGCACGGCGCTCTTCGTCTTCGCTGATTTCTTTTTCTTTGACCAGGTCTTTCAACTGGCTCAAGGCATCACGACGGATGTTACGCACAGCAATACGCGCATCTTCTGCGGCGTCACGCGCTTGCTTGGCAAAAACCTTTCGGGTTTCTTCCGTCAGGGCCGGCATGGAGATGAGCAGCAACTCGCCCAGATTGGTCGGATTGAGGTTCAGGCCAGCGCTCTGGATTGCCTTGTCGACTGCACCGAGCATGTTGCGCTCGAACGCCACCACTTGCAGGGTGCGAGAGTCTTTAACGGTAATGTTGGCGACTTGGCTAATCGGAGTATCCGAGCCGTAGTAAGGCACCATCACGCTGCCCAGAATGCTTGGGTGAGCCTTGCCGGTACGGATCTGGCCAAATGCATGGCTCAGCGACTCCAGCGACTTTTGCATGCGCGTTTGTGCGTCTTTTTTGATTTCGTTAATCATTGTTGACCTTCCTCGATCAGAGTGCCTTCAGCACCGCCGTGAACAATGTTAAGCAGGGCGCCTGGCTTGTTCATGTTAAATACGCGCAATGGCATTTTGTGGTCGCGGCACAGACAGATAGCCGTCAGGTCCATAACGCCCAGCTTGCGATCCAGCACTTCATCGTAAGTCAGATGATCGAACTTCTCGGCATGCGGGTCTTTGAATGGATCTGCGGTGTATACGCCGTCAACCTTGGTGGCTTTAAGCACCACATCAGCGTCGATTTCAATGGCTCGCAAGCAGGCGGCAGAATCCGTTGTGAAGAATGGATTGCCCGTACCCGCAGCGAAAATCACCACTTCTTTCGCGTTCAAGTGGCGCATCGCCTTGCGACGGTCATAGTGATCCGTCACGCCGACCATGGAAATGGCCGACATTACGATGGCGGAGATATTCGCACGTTCCAGCGCATCGCGCATGGCCAAGGCGTTCATCACGGTTGCCAGCATGCCCATGTGGTCGCCGGTGACACGATCCATGCCGGCAGCACTCAACGCAGCGCCACGGAACAGGTTGCCACCACCAATCACCAAACCTACCTGAACGCCGATGCCAACCAATTGGCCAACTTCCAGCGCCATGCGGTCGAGGACCTTGGGGTCGATCCCGAAATCTTCAGAGCCCATCAGGGCCTCGCCGCTTAGCTTGAGTAGAATGCGTTTATAGCGAGCTTGATAACCACTGCCCTGCTGAGCCATTGCGAATCTCTCCTGCCGCGTTTTATAAAAAATCTGTGCGAGGCTGGTTTCAGCCTGCGCTTACTCTAGCTTGGCGCTGCACAACAGCACCATCGGATCACGATTTTGCAAACCGGTTCCGCCGGGAAAGGTAAAACCCTCACCCATTTGAAAAGAGGCTGCGCGCGTGAGCGGGCAGCCTCTTAGGGTCGACAGTTGGAAACCGTCTTATTGCTTGCTTGCAGCCACTTGAGCAGCTACTTCAGCAGCGAAGTCGTCAACCGGCTTCTCGATACCATCACCTACTTTGTAGTAAGTGAAGGAAACGATTTCAGCACCGGCTTTCTTGGCCAGCTCACCGACCTTGATTTCAGGGTTCTTAACGAACGCCTGCTCAACCAGGCTGGCTTCAGCCAGGAACTTGCTGATACGACCGGCAACCATTTTTTCAACGATTTCTGCTGGCTTGCCTTTGATCTTGTCTTCGTTGAGGCTCATGAACACGGTTTTTTCGCGTTCGATTGCGTCAGCGGAAACCTGCGATGGCAGCAGGAATTCTGGGTTGCTGGCAGCAACGTGCATTGCGATGTCGCGAGCCAGTTCAGCGTTACCGCCTTTAAGAGCAACAACAACACCGATTTTGTTGCCGTGCAGGTAAGCATCAACAACATCACCTTCAACGCGGGTCAGACGACGAATGTTAACGTTTTCGCCTACTTTGCCTACCAGAACCAGACGATCAGCTTCTTGAGCAGCGATCAGCGGAGCGGCTTCGGTCAGCTTGTCTGCGAACGCTTTTTCAACGCTGTCAGCTACGAATTTCTTGAAGTCATCTTGCAGAGCCAGGAAGTCGGTTTGCGAGTTAACTTCCAGAATTACGGCCGACTTGTTGTCATCCGCAACTTTAACTGCGATAGCGCCTTCAGCAGCAACGTTGCCTGCTTTTTTGGCGGCCTTGATGGCGCCCGAAGCACGCATATCGTCGATGGCTTTTTCGATGTCGCCGCCAGCCTTGGTCAAGGCTTTCTTGCAATCCATCATGCCTTCGCCAGTACGCTCACGAAGCTCTTTAACCAACGCTGCAGTAATCTCTGCCATTTCAAAATTCCTCTTGGATAGGTTTTCAACCATTCCACCCGACCAAACGGGCGTTCAATTCGTGTGAAGCCTGCCTCGATGCAACCCTGCCAGCCGCAATTTGATACAGCAACGACAGAGGCGTGTCCAACAAATGGATTTCGAGGTGGCAAAAAGGGGGCCAAGCCCCCTTTTTGCGTACTGAGTAAACGCTAGGCGTTAATTACTCAGCCTTCAACCGCTGCAGCTGGAGCGTCTTCGACGAATACGTCGGTGCCGCCAGCAACGTGGTTACGGCCACGGATTACAGCATCAGCCATCGCGCCCATGTACAGCTGGATAGCGCGGATTGCGTCATCGTTACCCGGGATGATGTAGTCAACACCTTCTGGGCTGCTGTTGGTATCGACAACGCCGATAACCGGGATACCCAACTTGTTAGCTTCGGTGATCGCGATACGCTCGTGGTCAACGTCGATAACGAACAGAGCGTCTGGCAGACCGCCCATGTCCTTGATACCACCCAGGCTACGATCCAGCTTTTCCAGATCGCGAGTGCGCATCAGCGCCTCTTTCTTGGTCAGCTTGGCGAACGTACCGTCTTCGGCCTGGATTTCAAGGTCACGCAGACGCTTGATGGAAGCACGGATGGTTTTGAAGTTGGTGAGCATGCCGCCCAACCAGCGGTGATCCACGTACGGCGAACCGCAACGTGCTGCTTCTTCAGCAACGATCTTGCCAGCGGAACGCTTGGTGCCGACGAACAGAATCTTGTTTTTGCCCTGGGCCAGACGCTCTACGAAAGTCAGAGCTTCGTTGAACATTGGCAGGGTTTTTTCAAGGTTGATGATGTGAATCTTGTTACGCGCGCCAAAGATGTATTTACCCATCTTCGGGTTCCAGTAACGGGTTTGGTGACCGAAGTGCACACCGGCCTTCAGCATATCGCGCATGTTGACTTGGGACATGATAGTTCCTTAATAAGTCGGGTTAGGCCTCCACGTATCCCAATGACCAACCAGCAGCTTCGAGCTGAAGGCACCCAGGTCATCGTGTCGACACGTGTGTGGGTTTGTGCTCAGCGGGCTATACCCGCAAAGCGGCGCATTTTATAACACAAGACGGCCAAAAAACGAAACACGGATTCTGACTTTCTTCCATGCGCTTTTGCGCAAGGCGCGCAATAGAGCCAGAATGCCCCATTCCATTAAGAGAAACGATGGCAAGCGGCCCATGATTAACGCCGGTCGTCTGTTAGAATCGCGTTTTTACGTCAGGGTGTTGCCGAACACGCACCCGCAAACCCGTTGATGAGCGCCAACGCGCGAAGAGAGCCTGTATGACCGTCACCCTCAAAACCCCCGAGGACATCGCAAAAATGCGTGTCGCCGGCAAACTGGCCGCCGAAGTCCTGGAAATGATCGCCGAGTACGTCAAGCCCGGCGTGACCACCGAAGAGCTGGACCGCATCTGCCACGATTACATCGTCAATGTGCAAAAGGCCATTCCAGCCCCGCTCAACTACAAAGGCTTCCCTAAGTCGATCTGCACCTCGATCAACCACGTCGTCTGCCACGGCATTCCGGGCGACAAGGCGTTGAAGGAAGGCGACACCCTGAACATCGACGTTACGGTGATCAAGGACGGCTACCACGGCGATACCAGCCGCATGTTCCATGTTGGCAAAGTGCCAGTCTGGGCTGAGCGCCTGTCGCAAGTGACACAAGAGTGCATGTACAAAGCCATTGAAATCGTCAAACCGGGCTGCCGCCTGGGCGATATCGGTGAAGTGATCCAGAAGCACGCTGAAAAGAACGGCTTTTCGGTGGTGCGCGAGTTCTGTGGTCACGGCATCGGCAAAGTGTTCCACGAAGAACCGCAAATCCTGCACTACGGCCGCGCGGGCACCGGCATGGAACTCAAAGCCGGCATGACCTTCACCATCGAGCCGATGATCAACCAGGGCAAAGCCGACACCAAAGTGCTGGGCGATGGCTGGACCGCGATCACCAAGGACCGCAAGTTGTCAGCGCAGTGGGAACACACGCTGCTGGTCACCGACACCGGCTACGAGATCTTTACCCTGCGCAGCGATGACACCATCGCGCGCGTTTCGGCCTGATGTTTGCAGTCGCTTCTCTATAGATAGCCACAACCCAGCCACAGGAAAGCCAATCAATGCCGCAGGTGGATCCCGAACTTTTTGACCGTGGCCAGTTCCAGGCCGAACTGGCATTAAAGGCAAGCCCCATTGCCGCCTTCAAAAAGGCGATCCGCCAGGCACGTGAGGTGCTCGACGACCGCTTTCGCACAGGGCGCGACATTCGACGTTTGATCGAGGATCGCGCCTGGTTCGTTGACTGCATCCTGAATCAGGCTTGGGACCAGTTCAGTTGGAGCGCCGAAGCCGATATCGCGCTGGTGGCGGTAGGCGGCTACGGCCGCGGCGAACTGCACCCCTACTCCGACATTGACCTGCTGATCTTGCTGGACAACGCCGATCACGAAATTTTTCGCGACTCAATTGAGCGCTTTCTGACGTTACTTTGGGACATTGGCCTGGAAGTCGGTCAGAGCGTGCGCTCAGTGGAGGAGTGCGCCGAACAAGCCCGCGCCGACCTGACCATCATCACCAACCTGATGGAAAGCCGCACCGTGGCCGGCCCCGAACATTTACGCCAGCGCATGCTGGACGTCACCAGCACCGCGCACATGTGGCCCAGCAAAGACTTCTTTCTGGCCAAGCACGCCGAACAAAAAGCCCGACACCACAAGTACAACGACACGGAATACAACCTGGAACCCAACGTCAAAGGTTCTCCGGGCGGCCTGCGCGACATCCAGACCATCTTGTGGGTTGCCCGTCGTCAATACGGCACCCTCAACCTGCGCGCGTTGGCAGGCGAAGGTTTTCTGGTCGAGAGCGAACACGCCCTGCTCGCCTCCTCCCAAGAATTTTTATGGAAGGTGCGGTACGCGCTGCATATGCTGGCCGGGCGCGCTGAAGACCGCCTGTTGTTCGATCACCAGCGCAGCATCGCCGAGCTGCTGGGCTTTGCGGGCGAAGACACCAAACAGACCATCGAAAACTTCATGCAACAGTACTATCGGGTGGTCATGAGCATCGCTCAGCTCAGCGACCTGATCATTCAGCACTTCGAAGAGGTCATTCTGGCCCCCGAAGACGAAGCACCGCCTACGCCCATCAACTCGCGCTTTCAGCTGCACGACGGCTATATAGAAGCCACCAGTGACCAGGTGTTCAAGCGCACGCCGTTTGCCATGCTGGAAATTTTCCTGCTGATGGCCCAACACCCGGAAATCAAAGGCGTACGCGCCGACACCATTCGCTTGTTGCGTGAGCACCGTTACCTGATCGACGACGATTTCCGTAATGACATTCGCAATACCAGCCTGTTTATTGAGCTGTTCAAGTGCAAGAACGGTATTCATCGCAACCTGCGACGGATGAACCGCTACGGCATTTTGGGACGTTACCTGCCCGAATTCGGGTTTATCGTCGGCCAGATGCAGCACGACCTGTTCCACATTTATACGGTCGATGCGCACACGCTGAACTTGATCAAGCACCTGCGCAAATTGCAGTACACCCAGGTGTCCGAGAAATTTCCGTTGGCCAGCAAACTGATGGCCAAACTGCCCAAACCGGAATTGATCTATCTGGCAGGCCTGTACCACGACATCGGCAAGGGCCGTCACGGCGACCATTCCGAAATCGGCGCCGTGGATGCCGAAGCCTTCTGCATTCGCCATCAGTTGCCGCAGTGGGACACCCGGCTGATCGTGTGGCTGGTGCAAAACCATCTCGTGATGTCGACCACCGCCCAGCGCAAGGACTTGTCCGACCCGCAAGTGATCCATGACTTCGCACAGGCGGTGGGCGATGAGACCCACCTCGACTACCTTTATGTACTGACCGTCGCCGACATCAACGCCACCAACCCGACGCTCTGGAACTCCTGGCGCGCCAGCCTGTTGCGCCAGCTCTATACCGAGACCAAGCGGGCCTTGCGGCGCGGCCTGGAAAACCCGGTAGACCGTGAAGAGCAGATCCGTCAGACCCAAAGCGCGGCGCTGGACACGTTGGTACGCAACGGCAACGACCAGGACGATGTCGAGCAACTGTGGTCGCAACTGGGGGACGACTACTTCTTGCGTCACACCTCGGCCGATGTCGCCCTGCACACCGAAGCCATCTTGCAACAGCCTGCCGACGGCGGCCCGCTGGTGTTGATCAAAGAGACCACCCAGCGCGACTTTGAAGGCGGCACCCAGATCTTCATCTACGCCCCCGACCAACACGACTTCTTCGCAGTGACCGTAGCGGCCATGGACCAACTCAACCTCAACATCCATGACGCGCGCATCATCACCTCCAGCAGCCAGTTCACCCTCGACACCTACATCGTGCTCGACAACGACGGCGACTCGATTGGCAACAACCCCGAGCGCATCGAAAAAATCCGCAAAGGCCTGACCGAAGCCCTGCGCAATCCGGATGACTACCCGACCATCATCCAGCGCCGCGTGCCGCGCCAGCTCAAACACTTTGCCTTCGCGCCGCAGGTCACGATCCATAACGATGCACAGCGCCCTGTAACGGTGCTCGAGCTCAGCGCTCCCGACCGCCCCGGCTTACTGGCCCGCATCGGAATGATCTTTCTGGAATTCGATCTGTCGCTGCAAAACGCCAAGATCGCCACCTTGGGCGAGCGCGTAGAAGACGTCTTTTTCATCACCGATGAAAACAACCAACCCTTGTCTGACCCGCAACTGTGCATGCGCCTGCAGGAAGCAATCGTCGAGCAATTAACGGTCAATAAAGATGCCACCCCAGAACCGTGGCGCCTGAGCATTTAAGCGCCGCCGAGTGAGACCCGCACCCGATGAACAACGCTCTGAACCAGTTGCAGCCTTACCCGTTCGAAAAACTGCGCGCCCTGCTTGGCAGCGTGCAGCCCAACGCAAACAAACGCCCGATTGCACTGTCGATTGGCGAGCCGAAACACCGCTCGCCCGATTTCGTGGCCAAGGCGCTGGCCGATAACCTCGACCAGATGGCGGTCTACCC
The DNA here is from genome assembly GCF_001043055.1 of Pseudomonas weihenstephanensis. Classification (GTDB taxonomy): domain Bacteria; phylum Pseudomonadota; class Gammaproteobacteria; order Pseudomonadales; family Pseudomonadaceae; genus Aquipseudomonas; species Aquipseudomonas weihenstephanensis. The sequence continues at coordinate 352,775 of NZ_JYLF01000002.1, read as the reverse complement.
GACCACGCTGGGCATCCCCCTCTTGCGCGAAACCATTGGCCACTGGGCCGAGCGCCGCTTCAACGTGCCGGCTGGCTGGCTCGACCCGGCGCGCAACATCCTGCCGGTCAACGGCACGCGTGAAGCGCTGTTTGCCTTCACCCAGACCGTGGTCAACCGTGGCGACGACGCGCTGGTGATCAGCCCCAACCCGTTCTATCAAATCTATGAAGGCGCAGCCTTTCTGGCCGGTGCCACACCGCATTACCTGCCGTGCCTGGCCGAACATGGCTTCAACCCCGATTTTGATGCCGTGAGCCCCGACACCTGGAAGCGCTGCCAAATTCTGTTCCTGTGCTCACCGGGCAACCCGACCGGCGCACTGATCCCGCTTCAAACCCTGAAAAAGCTGATTGCCTTGGCAGACGAGTACGACTTCGTGATTGCCGCGGACGAGTGCTACAGCGAACTGTATTTCGACGAGCACACCCCACCGGTCGGCCTGCTCAGCGCCTGCGTTGCCTTGGGCCGTGAAGACTTCAAACGTTGCGTGGTGTTTCACAGCCTGTCCAAGCGTTCAAACCTGCCGGGGCTGCGTTCCGGTTTCGTGGCGGGCGATGCACAGATCCTCAAGGCATTCTTGCTCTATCGCACCTACCACGGCTGTGCCATGCCGGTGCAAACGCAACTGGCGAGCATTGCGGCATGGAACGACGAAGCCCACGTGCGCACCAACCGCGACCTGTACCGCGAGAAATTCGACGCGGTACTGGAGATTTTGAGCCCGGTGCTGGATGTGCAACGCCCTGATGGCGGTTTTTACCTGTGGCCCCAGGTGGAAGGTGACGACGCTGCATTCTGCCGCGACCTGTTCGCCGAAGAACACGTCACCGTCGTACCGGGTTCCTACCTGTCGCGCGAAGTCGAGGGTTTCAATCCTGGCGCAGGCCGGGTGCGCATGGCACTGGTGGCCCCACTGGCCGAATGCGTAGAGGCCGCCGAGCGAATCCGCGACTTCATCCAGCGCCGCCGCTAACCCGCCCTCATAGGCGCTGTCGCTGGCTGCGATCTTTCATCCGCAAAGATCGCAGCCGGCGGATCGAGGTACGGGGGACTACTTGACCTGACCCAGATTCGCCTCGCTCATGTCCAGATCCTTGAGGATCTCGCTCAGTACGTCATCTCCAATCTCGTGATGACGACGCATGCTGTACAGCTCCAGTCGCTGCGCCCTGAGCGCCTTGATCCGCAGGCGACTCTCCAGCAGGTCCATTTGCGACGCCAGCGCCTGCGCTTCCGCCGAATCGTTGTAGACCTCCAACTGATGCCGATACTCGGACATGATCCGCGCCTTCAATTCAGCTGCCAGAGCAGCCTGAGCCGCATCCTGCTGGGTTTGCGGCTCCACCCGTTCTTCAGTCTCCAGCGCGTGAATCGCCGCTTCAGCCGTGCGCCGCCACGCCTCGCGCACTTCTTTGCGCATGGCGTCGTCAGGGCTTTTTTCGATCCCGCGCAGCAGGAACGGCAAGGCAATACACGCCGCAATCAAGGACAGCAGAATCACCCCGGCCGCGATGAAAATCAGCAAATCACGCTCAGGGAAGTCAACGCCTTTACTGATGAACAGCGGCACCGACATCACACCTGCCAGCGTTACCGCCCCGCGTACACCGCCGACCGTGAGCAACCAGCACGAACGCGCCGTCGGCACCATCGTCAGTTCGCCCTTGCCGCGCCAGCGTCGCAGCAGACCCGACAATCGCCAAATGCTCTGCACCCAGATAAAACGCAACGCCAGCAACACCAAAAACACCGCCACCACATCCAGGCAGCGGTACATCAGTGTCGGCCACAAAGTGGTTTCGTGACTGACCACCGCCTTGATGATGTCCGGCAGTTGCAGGCCCAGCAGCAGGAAGATCAGGCCGTTGAACGCAAACTCCAGCAGCCCCCACACACTGCGGTTAAGCATGCGTGTGCTGGTCTGGCGCGGCAACAGGTCCAGCCAGCTCTGCATCATGCCCGCCGCCACGGCGGACAAAATACCCGAGGCACCCAGGCGCTCGGCCAGCACATAGGCTGCAAACGGCAGCAACAACATAAACACCACGTGGGTCGCCGGGTCGTCCCAACCGCGCGCAATCATCCAGGCACGCATGCGCCCCACCAGCCAGCTCAATGCCACACCGATGGCCAAGCCGCCACACGCCACCAACAGGAACGTGACACTGGCATTGGTCAACGAAAACACGCCCGTAATGGCCGCCACCAGCGCGAACTTGAAGGTCACCAGGCCCGTTGCATCATTCATCAACGCCTCGCCCTGCAACATATGCATCAAGGGCGCCGGCAAGCGATTCTGCGCAATGGCCGACACGGCCACCGCATCGGTCGGCGACAGCACCGCGGCCAGCGCAAAGGCGACGGGTAACGGAATGGTCGGCAAGATCCAGTGGATGAAGTACCCCGCCCCCACCACCGTGAACAGCACCAGGCCCACGGCCAAGGTCAGAATCGGCCCACGCAAACGCCAGAACTCACGCTTGGGCATGCGCCAACCATCGGAGAACAGCAGCGGCGGCAAAAACAGAAACAGAAACAACTCAGGGTCCAGCGCCACATGCAGGCCCAGTGTTGGCCAGGCCAGCAAAGCACCAGCGGCAATTTGCACCAAGGGTAATGGCAACGGGATCAAACGCCCCAATAGACGCGAGACACCCACCAGCATCAGCAGGATGAGGACGGTATAGGCGGTTTGCATATCAGCAGGGTTCCCGAGCGGGCCGCTTCAAACTGAACGGCTTTTAACTAAACATAAGTGGCAACACTTTTCCATCCCGAGCCATAGTAGCCTTTAATGGCAAACGCTGACCGCTCAACAAAAGTCGCAGTGGCGTGATGATATGTCACAACACCGTGCCAACCTCCACGCCTGGCGCACCCAGCGCGCCGCTCGTGGCATAATCCGCGACTGCTCATTTTAAGCATCTCCAAAGGAGGGGCAATTTCCGTGACCGATTCGAGCAAGACCTTGCACCTTTATGGCATCAAAGCCTGCGACACCATGAAAAAGGCGCGCACCTGGCTGGATGAAAATGGGCTGCACTACGATTTTCACGACTACAAAAGCACGGGCATCGACCGCGAACACCTCAACCAGTGGTGCACTGAGCACGGCTGGCAAGTGGTGCTCAATCGCGCCGGTACAACCTTTCGCAAGCTCGACGACGAACAAAAAGCCGATCTCGACCAAGCCAAAGCCGTTGAACTGATGCTCGCTCAACCCTCGATGATCAAGCGCCCGGTGCTCGATCTCGGTGACAAAACCCTGATTGGCTTCAAGCCAGATCTTTATGCGGCAGCCCTTCTTTAAGCCCAAGTGCTTATTGTGCGCCCATTTATTTTTGTAAGAGGTAATTGCATGTCTACTACCCTGTTCAGCGCAGCCTTCGGCGTCGGCACTCAAAACCGTCAAGGCGCATGGCTGGAAGTGTTCTACGCACAACCCCTGCTCAACCCGTCGGCCGAGCTGATTGCAGCCATCGCCCCGATCCTGGGTTACACCGGTGGCAATCAGGCAATCACCTTCACCACCGCGCAAGCGGCGCAAATGGCTGAAGCGGCCAAACCACTGGACGCCGCGCAAGCCGCGTTGCTGACCCGCCTGGCTGAAAGCCACAAGCCTCTGGTTGCCACCTTGCTGGCCGAAGACGCAGCCCTGACGTCCACGCCCGAGGCTTACCTCAAGCTGCACCTGCTGTCCCATCGCCTGGTCAAACCGCACGGCCTGAACCTGGCGGGCGTGTTCCCGCTGCTGCCAAACGTGGCCTGGACCAGCCAGGGCGCCATCGACCTCGGCGAATTGGCTGAACGTCAACTCGAAGCCCGTCTGCGTGGCGATCTGCTGGAAGTGTTCTCGGTCGACAAGTTCCCGAAAATGACTGACTACGTAGTACCGGCGGGCGTGCGTATCGCTGACGCGGCACGTCTGCGTCTGGGCGCTTACATCGGCGAAGGCACCACTGTGATGCACGAAGGCTTCGTCAACTTCAACGCGGGCACCGAAGGCCCTGGCATGATCGAAGGCCGCGTATCGGCGGGCGTATTCGTCGGCAAGGGGTCGGATTTGGGTGGCGGTTGCTCCACCATGGGCACCCTGTCGGGCGGCGGCAACATCGTGATCAAAGTCGGCGAAGGCTGCCTGATCGGCGCCAATGCCGGTATCGGCATCCCGCTGGGCGACCGCAACACCGTCGAGTCTGGCCTGTACGTCACGGCGGGTACCAAAGTGGCACTGCTCGATGAAAACAACCAACTGGTCAACGTGGTGAAAGCCCGTGAACTGGCGGGCCAGTCCGACCTGCTGTTCCGTCGCAACTCGCAAACCGGCGCGGTGGAATGCAAAACCCACAAGTCGGCCATCGAGCTGAACGAAGCCCTGCACGCGCACAACTAAGCGTCTGTCTGCCACTGATGGGGCCAGTTTCTGGCCTCGTCAACAGAGCCACAACACCATGCTTTTGCCTTCTCCCTGGCGCGCTGACTTCCCAGCCATCGCCGCCTTGCAACGTCAAGACCAGACCTATCTGGACAACGCTGCCACCACGCAAAAACCCCAGGCCCTGCTCGACGCACTGTCGCACTACTACGCCAGTGGCGCCGCCAACGTGCACCGGGCCCAACACTTGCCGGGCGCCCACGCGACCCAGGCCTTTGAGAACAGCCGCGCCAAAGTCGCCCACTGGCTCAATGCCGGCGACCGCGCAACCATCGTTTTCACCCACGGTGCCACCTCGGCGCTGAACTTGCTGGCCTACGGGCTGGAACACCAATTTGAGGCCGGTGACGAAATCGTCATCAGCGCCCTGGAACACCATGCCAACCTGCTGCCCTGGCAACAGTTGGCCCAGCGCAAGCACCTCAAACTGGTGGTGTTGCCGCTCGACAGCGATGGCGTGATTGACCTTGTCACCGCTGCCCAACTGATCACCCCGCGTACCCGCCTGTTGGCGGTGAGCCAATTATCCAACGTGCTGGGCGTGTGGCAACCCCTGCCCGCCCTGTTGGCGCTGGCCAAAGCGCACAACGCGCTGACCGTGGTCGACGGCGCTCAAGGCGTCGTGCATGGCCGTCATGACGTACACGCGTTGGGGTGCGACTTCTACGTATTTTCCAGCCACAAACTGTACGGCCCTGACGGGCTGGGCGTGCTGTGCGGGCGTAACGAAGCCCTCGCTCGCTTGCAGCATTGGCAGTTTGGCGGGGAGATGGTGCAAGACGCCGACTACCAGCACGCGACCTTTCGCCCGGCGCCCCTGGGTTTTGAGGCTGGCACCCCGCCGATTGCCAGCGTGATCGGCCTGGGCGCCACCCTGAGTTATTTGGCGAGCCTCGATCAACACGCCGTCGAGGCCCACGAAGCCGCCCTGCATGCGCTGCTGGTCAAAGGCTTGCAGCAACGTCCCGGCATTCGCCTGCTGGGCACTGCGCAACTGGCACTGGTGAGTTTTGTCGTCGACGACGTGCACAACGCTGACCTTGCACACCTGCTGACGGAGCAAGGCATTGCGGTGCGTGCCGGTCACCACTGCGCCATGCCATTGCTGAAAAGCCTGGGGCTGGCGGGCGCTATACGCGTGTCATTGGCGCTGTACAACGATTCGCAAGATCTTGAGCGATTCTTCACGGCACTTGATCAGGCGTTGGAGTTATTGCGATGAGCTTGCCCGCTGAAGCGCACGTTGCCCTCGACAGTTTTAAGCAGTGTGTGGGCTGGGAGTCGCGCGCGCGCTTGCTGATGCAGTGGGGCCAACGCTTACCCGCACTGCCCGAGACCGAAAAAACCGACACCAACCTCGTGCAGGGCTGTGAAAGCCTGGTGTGGTTGGTGGGCGAATTGAAAGACGGGCATTGGCAGTTTGCGGCCAGCAGTGATGCGCGCTTGATTCGCGGGCTGGTGGCGCTGCTGCTGGCGCGAGTGAACGGTTTAAGCGCTGAGCAATTGTTGCAAGTGGATTTGCCGGGGTGGTTCGAACAGTTGGGCTTGAGCCGCCAATTGTCGCCGTCCCGCAGCAATGGCTTGAATGCCGTTTTAGTGCGGATGCGGGAATTGGCGCTCGGCTAAAATCCCCTTACCCTGATCCTCTCCCAAAGGGAGCGGGGACTGATGGGTGAGTTCTTGAGAAATACTGCCCGCCCGCAATCGTGGCGTAACTTCAGGCTGCCGATGTGGCCGACTCCACGCGTTCAATCTCCTCTCCCTTGGGGAGAGGGCTAGGGTGAGGGCTTTGTTTTTGCTTGAGTTTTTCTGAAGGCCGACGCACACCCGCCACGATTTTGTCGACCGCCTTGGTCGCCGCCACCATGCCAAAGGTCGCCGTGACCATCATCACCGCGCCAAAACCACCCGCGCAGTCAAGCTTGACCCCATCTCCCACAAAACTTTTCTGCAAGCAAATGCTGCCATCGGGCTTGGGGTAGCGCAGCTGTTCGGTCGAGAACACACACGGCACGCTGTAATGACGCGTCACGGTCCGAGAAAAACCATAATCACGACGCAACGTGGAGCGCACTTTCGAGGCCAGCGGGTCATTAAAGGTACGGTTCAAATCACACACTTGAATCAGCGTCGGGTCAATTTGCCCGCCCGCGCCACCGGTGGTGATGATTTGGATCTTGCGGCGCTTGCACCAGGCAATCAGCGCCGCCTTGGCATTCACGCTGTCGATGCAATCGATCACGCAGTCGATGTCGGGGGTGATGTACTCGGCCATGGTTTCGCGGGTTACGAAGTCCGCCACCGCGTGCACAGTGCAATCCGGGTTGATCTGACGCAGGCGCTCAGCCATCACTTCAACCTTGTCCCGACCAACGTTCGAACTTAATGCATGCAGCTGGCGGTTGGTGTTGCTGACGCAGACATCATCCAAATCAAATAGCGAAATTTCACCCACGCCACAACGCGCAATCGCTTCGGCGGCCCATGACCCCACGCCACCTACACCAATGATCGCCACATGCGCCGCACGCAGACGGTCCATGCCTTCCAGACCATATAACCGGGCGACACCGGCAAACCGCGGATCTTCTGTACTCATAACCAACACCCCAAAAACCGGCGCGCATTATAGGGCGGTCTTACCGATGTTGAGTACATTTCCTACTGGTCATCCGACCAAGCCTGCTTTAATAGCCGACCTAGTAGCAAGATAAGAGCTACAAGTAATAAAGAAAGAACTTAAGCTGGCGATCGCTGCCAAACACCAAGCCGTTTTCCATGCGCTGTACGTTAAGTTAAATCCCAGTGTAGGATGCGCGCCGTTTGGCACCTGCCGAGCGATCTTCGTTCCACTCCTTTTGGAACCCGAAATAGTTATGTCATCGCGTAAATTTGGACTCAATCTGGTGGTGGTGTTGGCCATCGCCGCTCTCTTCACCGGTTTCTGGGCGCTGATCAATCGCCCGGTCTCGGCGCCCAACTGGCCAGAGCAAATCTCCGGTTTTTCGTATTCGCCGTTTCAACAAGGCCAATACCCGCAGAAAGACCAATATCCGTCCGACGATGAAATGCGTCGTGACCTGGAGATCATGAGCAAGCTGACCGACAACATTCGTACCTACTCAGTCGATGGCACCTTGGGCGACATTCCCAAGTTGGCCGAAGAGTTCGGTTTGCGCGTGACCATCGGGATCTGGATCAGCCCTGACCTGGAGCGCAACGAGAGGGAAATCCAGAAAGCCATTGAGCTGGCCAATAACTCGCGCAGCATCGTGCGGGTCGTGGTGGGTAACGAAGCGCTGTTCCGCGAAGAAATCACACCCGAAGAGCTGATCGTACTGCTGGACCGGGTGCGCGCTGCGGTCAAGGTGCCCGTCACCACGTCCGAGCAATGGCATATCTGGGAGAAATACCCGCAACTGGCCAAGCACGTTGACCTGATTGCCGCGCACATTTTGCCCTACTGGGAATTTATCCCGGTGGACAAGGCTGGCGAATTTGTACTGGACCGTGCCCGGGATCTGAAAAAGATGTTCCCGAAAAAGCCTTTGCTGCTGTCGGAGGTTGGCTGGCCGAGTAACGGCCGCATGCGCGGTGGTGCTGACGCGACCCCGGCTGACCAGGCTATTTACCTGCGTAACCTGGTCAATACCCTGAACCGCCGGGGTTACAACTACTTCGTGATCGAAGCGTTCGATCAGCCCTGGAAGGCCAGCGACGAAGGCTCGGTGGGGGCGTACTGGGGCGTGTACAACGCCGCACGCCAGCAGAAATTCAACTTCGAAGGCCCAGTGGTCGCGATCCCGCAGTGGCGCGTACTGGCCATCGGCTCGGTGGTGATGGGCCTGCTGTCGCTGGCGTTGCTGCTCATTGATGGCTCCGCACTGCGTCAGCGCGGCCGAACGTTCCTCACGTTCACCGCCTTTTTATGCGGTTCGGTACTGGTGTGGATCGCTTACGACTATAGCCAGCAATACAGCACCTGGTTCAGCCTCACGGTGGGGTTCTTACTGGGTTTGGGCGCCCTCGGGGTGTTTATCGTGTTGCTGACCGAAGCCCACGAACTGGCCGAAGCGGTATGGGTTCGCAAGCGCCGCCGGGAATTTTTACCGGTCGAAGCCGACGACGCCTACCGCCCGAAAGTTTCGATCCATGTGCCCTGCTACAACGAGCCACCCGCGATGGTGAAACAGACCCTCGACGCGCTGGCCAATCTGGATTACCCGGATTTCGAAGTGTTGATCATCGACAACAACACCAAAGATCCGGCGGTCTGGGAGCCGGTGCGCGATTACTGCGCCACCCTCGGCCCGCGTTTCAAGTTTTTCCACGTTGCCCCGCTGGCCGGTTTCAAGGGGGGCGCACTCAATTACCTGATCCCACACACCGCGCCGGATGCCGAAGTCATCGCGGTCATCGACTCTGACTACTGCGTAGACCGCAACTGGCTCAAGCACATGGTGCCGCACTTTGCCGACCCTAAAATCGCCATCGTGCAATCGCCCCAGGACTACCGCGACCAGAACGAAAGCACCTTTAAAAAGCTCTGCTACTCCGAGTACAAGGGCTTCTTCCACATCGGCATGGTCACCCGTAACGACCGCGATGCGATCATTCAGCACGGCACCATGACCATGACCCGCCGTTCGGTACTCGAAGAGCTGGGCTGGGCCGACTGGTGTATTTGTGAGGATGCCGAGTTGGGCCTGCGGATCTTTGAGAAAGGCTATTCCGCAGCCTATTCCCACAACAGCTACGGCAAAGGGCTGATGCCCGATACCTTCATCGACTTCAAGAAACAGCGATTCCGCTGGGCCTACGGAGCGATTCAGATTATCAAGCGTCATGCCTCAAGCCTGCTGCGTGGCAAGGACTCGCAACTGACCCGTGGCCAGCGTTATCACTTCCTGGCGGGCTGGTTGCCGTGGGTCGCTGACGGCATGAACATCTTCTTCACCGTGGGCGCGCTGCTGTGGTCGGCCGCGATGATTATTGTGCCGACGCGGGTCGATCCACCGCTGCTGATCTTTGCGATCCCGCCGCTGGCGTTGTTTGTATTCAAGGTGGGCAAAATCATCTTCCTGTACCGCCGTACCGTGGGGGTCAACCTCAAGGATGCATTTGCCGCGGCCCTGGCCGGGCTGGCGTTGTCGCACACCATTGCCAAGGCCGTGTTGTATGGCTTTTTCACCACCAGCATTCCCTTCTTTCGTACGCCTAAAAACGCCGACAACCACGGTTTTTGGGTCGCGCTCTCCGAAGCACGGGAAGAAGTCTTCATCATGCTGTTGCTCTGGGGCGCAGCCTTGGGGATCTGCTTCGTACAAGGGTTACCGAGCAACGACATGCGCTTTTGGGTGGTGATGCTGTTGGTGCAATCGCTGCCATATCTGGCAGCGCTGGTGATGGCCTTTATGTCCTCTCTGCCTAAACCGGTGGACGCACCGAAAGAGCAGCCTGCGGCATAAATTGACCGCAACCACTAAACGGCGGCCTCTGGCCGCCGTTTTGCTTTAAGATAACCGCCCTTTTGCGCCCAGCCTTACAGGCGCGAGCGTTCAAAGTTTGCTTCCCTACACGCCCAGCTTCGGAGTCCACCACCATGACGGCCCACGCCGACCTCTCGCCGACCCTGCAACTTGCCTGCGATCTGATCCGTCGCCCTTCCGTGACGCCAATCGACGCCGATTGCCAGAAGCTGATGATGCAGCGTTTGGGTGATGCAGGCTTTGCACTGGAGCCTATGCGCATCGAAGACGTGGACAACTTCTGGGCCACCCACGGCAAACACGACGGCCCTGTGCTGTGCTTCGCCGGTCATACCGACGTGGTGCCAACCGGCCCGGTACAAGCGTGGCAGAACGACCCGTTCGATGCGCTGATCGACGAACACGGCATGCTCTGCGGGCGTGGCGCTGCCGACATGAAAGGCAGCCTGGCCGCGATGCTGGTGGCCGCCGAACGCTTTGTCGCCGACTACCCGGACCACAAAGGTTCGGTCGCGTTTCTGATCACCAGCGACGAAGAAGGCCCGGCGCATCACGGCACCAAAGCGGTGGTTGAGCGTTTCGCCGCCCGCAAAGAGCGTCTGGACTGGTGCATCGTGGGTGAACCATCGAGCACCACGCTGGTGGGTGACGTGGTGAAAAACGGCCGCCGCGGCTCCCTCGGCGCCAAGCTCACGGTGCGCGGGGTTCAAGGTCACGTGGCGTACCCGCACCTGGCAAAAAATCCGATTCACCTGGCGGCTCCGGCGCTGGCTGAACTGGCCGCCGAACATTGGGACAACGGTAACGACTTCTTCCCGCCTACCAGCTTCCAGATTTCCAACCTCAACTCGGGCACCGGCGCCACCAACGTCATTCCCGGTGATCTGGTGGCGGTGTTCAACTTCCGCTTCTCGACCGAATCTACGGTCGAAGGATTGCAACAGCGCGTGGCGGATATCCTCGACAAGCATGATCTGGACTGGCACATCGAGTGGGCACTGTCGGGCCTGCCGTTTTTGACCGAGCCGGGCGCATTGCTCGATGCCGTCGCCTCAAGCATCAAACAAGTGACCGGTCGCGAAACCAAGGCTTCCACCAGCGGTGGCACCTCTGACGGGCGCTTTATCGCCACTTTGGGTACCCAGGTGGTTGAGCTGGGGCCGGTCAACGCGACCATTCACCAGGTCAACGAACGCGTACTGGCCAGCGATCTCGATGTGCTGACCGAGATCTACTACCAAACCCTGATCAAGTTGCTCGCCTGATGCTCGCCTGCCCTATTTGCTCTGAGCCGCTGAGTGCGGTCGATAATGGCGTGGTCTGCCCGGCAGGCCACCGTTTTGACCGTGCGCGTCAGGGGTACCTGAACCTGTTGCCCGTGCAGCACAAAAACAGCCGTGACCCTGGCGACAATCAGGCAATGGTTGAAGCCCGTCGCGACTTTCTCAACGCCGGTCATTACGCGCCTGTGGCCAAGCGCCTGGCGGAGCTGGCTGCCGAGCGCGCCCCGCAGCGCTGGCTGGACATCGGTTGTGGCGAGGGTTACTACACCGCACAAATCGCCGACGCCCTGCCCCATGCCGATGGCTACGCCCTCGATATCTCCCGCGAGGCGGTCAAACGGGCCTGCAAGCGCAATCCGCAATTGACCTGGTTGATCGCCAGCATGGCCCGAGTGCCTTTGGCTAACGGCAGCTGCCAGTTTTTGGCCAGCGTGTTCAGCCCGCTCGACTGGCTTGAGGCCAAACGCTTGCTCAGCCCCGGCGGCGGGCTGATGCGTGTCGGCCCCACACGCGGGCACCTGATGGAATTGCGCGAACGCCTGTACGACGAAGTGCGCGAATACGCAGACGACAAGCATCTGGCGCTGATACCTGAAGGCATGCAGTTGCAACACAGTGAAACACTGGAGTTCAAACTGCGCTTGAGCGAACCGCAAGATCGCGCCAACTTGCTGGCCATGACCCCGCACGGCTGGCGCGCCAGCGCCGAACGTCGCGCCGAAGTCATCGAACACCCCGAGCCTTTAATCGTGACGGTGTCCATGCGCTACGATTATTTCGTGCTTCAATAACCCACTTTACGGCCAGGGGCACACGCCCCAGGCCCGACTAATCCGCGAATGGATTTTTCAGACCCGCAGTGAGGACATCCATGCGCCAACCCGACATTGAGATTTACCTGAAAGAAACCGTCACCTACAAAGACGTAGAAGTCTGGCTTTCAGAGGTTCTGGGCACATGCTCGGAATGGAAAAAGAAAGGCGAAACCTGGAAATGTACCGCTGGCAACGTTCCCGTGACCTGGATGCCAAAAGCCGTAGGCAAATGGAACAGTTTGTACCTGGACAGCGATCAAACGCCTTGGGAAGACGACATCGCCTGTGCCCACGCCGCCTTCAAGGCACTGAACATCGAAGTGCGCTGCGCGCCGGGTAGCTGGGTTGAAGAGCAAGGCGAAGCCGACGCTGACCGCTGGGTGCGCATCAGCGAAGACGGCGAAGAAGAAATCACTTGGAAAACCGGCTCCTGACCCACAGGCCTTGTAGCCGCTGCCGCAGGCTGCGATGGGTTGCACAGCGACCCATCGCCTGAAAAGCGAAGGCCCTTCGGACCTTATCCAGCCTTGGGCAGCGGCTACAGGTTTTACCGTTACAGCCCTACCACATCCTCAGCCTGCAAGCCTTTGTCACCCGTCACCTGGTTGTATTCGACCTGTTGACCTTCAGCCAGGCTGCGATGGCCTTCACCGCGAATTGCGCGGTAGTGCACAAACACATCCTTGCCCTCTTCGCCCTGAATAAACCCGTAGCCTTTGGCATCGTTGAACCATTTCACATTGCCTGTAAACCGCGTAGTCATGCGTGCATCCCCTTTATTATTTTTGAGCGGGCTTGCTGATTCAGCCCATTGAGCACTTTCGCTCGAACTTATAGTTTGCTGAAAACGTCTTACATTTGATGGCGAAAGAGCATCGAGTATAAGACAGCGCGAAAAACACTCAATCAATATTAGTTCGCAGCTTTTTTGCCGATTTTCCAGAGATACGGCACACTACCCGCCCGAGTAAACACTCGTTTTAATCCACTCATGCAGAAGCCGTATGACCCGTTCCCCGTTCCGTCGTCTAGTGTTTGGCGCCTTGCGTCGCTTGCTGTACCTGTGGGTACGCTCGGAGACCATTAATCAGTCGTCCTTCACCCTTAATCTGGACCGCAGCCGGCCGGTGTTCTACGTCCTGCAATCGCCCTCCGTGACAGAACTGGCGGTGGTCGACGCCGAATGCACCAAGGCGGGCCTGCCGCGCCCGGTATTACCGGTGGCCGTGGGGCAAATGGTTGAACCTGCCGCCTTCTTTTACCTGACCCCAGAACCCGACTGGTTAGGGCGCCAGGACAAACGCGGGGCCCCGCCGACGCTGACCCGTTTGGTGGACAGCCTGACCGCCAACCCCGGCGAAGACGCGCAAATCATCCCCGTCAGTGTGTTCTGGGGCCAATCCCCTGACAGCGAGTCCAGCCCGTGGAAGTTGCTGTTTGCTGACAGCTGGGCAGTGACCGGGCGTCTGCGTCGCCTGCTGCGCATTCTTATTCTGGGCCGCAAGACCCGCGTGCAGTTCTCGGCGCCCATTCATTTACGTGAACTGCTCGACCATAACAAAGGCCATGAACGCACCGTGCGCATGGCTCAGCGCATCTTGCGCGTACACTTTCGCAACCTTAAAACCGCGGTCATCGGCCCCGACCTGTCGCACCGGCGCAATCTGGTCAAAGGCCTGGTCAATGAGCCAACCGTGCGTCAGGCGATTCTCGACGAAGCCGAGCGCGAGAACATCTCCCCCGATAAGGCCAAGGCACAAGCCCTGCGCTATGCCAACGAAATCGCCTCGGACTACACCTACACCGCCATTCGCTTTCTGGAAGTGGTACTGAGCTGGTTTTGGAACAAGATTTACGACGGGATCAAGGTCAACCACATCGAAGGCGTGCAAGACGTCGCGCAAGGTCACGAAATTATTTACGTGCCGTGCCACCGCAGCCATATCGACTACCTGCTGCTTTCCTACCTGCTGTTTCGCAACGGTCTGACTCCGCCGCACATCGCCGCCGGGATCAACCTCAACATGCCGGTCATCGGCAGTTTGTTGCGCCGTGGCGGGGCATTTTTCATGCGCCGTACCTTCAAGGGCAATCCGCTCTACACCTCTGTATTCAACGAATACCTGCACACCTTGTTCACCAAAGGCTTCCCGGTCGAGTACTTCGTTGAGGGCGGGCGCTCGCGTACCGGCCGTATGCTGCAACCCAAAACCGGAATGTTGGCCATCACCCTGCGCAGCTTTTTGCGCTCTTCGCGCATGCCCATCGTGTTCGTGCCGGTGTATATCGGCTATGAGCGTGTGCTTGAAGGCCGTACATACCTGGGTGAATTGCGCGGTGCGAGCAAGAAGAAAGAGTCGATTTTCGACATTTTCAAAGTCATTGGCGCGCTCAAACAGCGTTTTGGTCAAGTGGCGGTTAACTTTGGCGAACCGATCAAACTGGCGGAATTCCTCGACACCGAACAACCGAACTGGCGCCAACAGGAACTCGCACCGTCGTACCGTCCTGAATGGTTGAACGCCACCACTCATCGTTTGGGTGAGAAAGTGGCTCAGCACTTGAACGAAGCGGCCGCCATCAACCCGGTGAATCTGGTGGCACTGGCGTTGTTGTCCACCAGCAAGCTGGCGCTGGATGATCGCGCTATGGCCCGCGTGCTCGACCTCTATCTGGCGCTGCTGCGCCGCGTGCCGTATTCACCGCACACCACCTTGCCTGAAGGGGATGGCCGCGCGCTGATCGAGCATGTAAAGGACATGGACTTGTTGTCCGAGCAAAGCGATGCATTGGGTAAAATTCTGTATCTGGATGAGCAGAACGCCGTCCTGATGACTTACTACCGCAACAACGTGCTGCACATCTTCGCGCTGCCTTCGTTACTGGCCAGCTTCTTCCAGAGCGCTTCGCGAATGACGCGTGAGCAGATCCTGCGCTACACCCGCGCCTTGTATCCGTACCTGCAATCGGAATTGTTCATCCGCTGGACGCTGGACGAACTGGATGGCGTCGTCGATCAATGGCTGGAGGCTTTTGTCGAACAAGGTTTGCTGCGTTTCGAAAACGAGGTGTACCTGCGCCCTGCTCCTAGCTCGCGCCACTTTGTGCTGCTGACGCTGTTGTCCAAGAGCATTGCGCAAACCCTGCAACGCTTTTACATGGCGATTTCACTGCTGCTCAACAGCGGTCAAAACACCTTGAGCGCCGAAGAACTGGAAGACTTGTGCACCATGATGGCTCAACGCCTGTCCATTTTGCATGGCCTAAATGCCCCGGAGTTCTTCGACAAGAGCTTGTTCCGCCACTTTATCCAGACGCTGCTTGAAGAAGAGGTACTGCGCCGCGATGCCAACGGCAAGTTGAGTTACCACGAACTGTTGGGGGAACTGGCCGAAGGCGCAGCCAAACGCGTATTGCCGGCAGAGATTCGTCTGTCGATCCGTCAGGTGGCCCTGCACCGTGCAGAAGATGCCGCTGACACACCGCAGAGCGTAGGGTAAGTCTTCAAAACAACGCAGAAAGCTCTCGATCATTTTTCGACGACTTATAAGCAACTAGCCTTGGCATGTACCGAATGAATCGGCACATACCCAGGCTAGTCAACCTATAAGGACATCAAACATGACTCAAGAAAATGAAGGCACTCACGTAGAACATAACGCTCAAAACCGCGGCCGACCTGACCTTGGCGGCGACACCGAAACCCGAGGCCGTCCTGACCTTGGCGGCGATACCGAGACCCGAGG
Organism: Pseudomonas weihenstephanensis; assembly: GCF_001043055.1. Lineage (GTDB taxonomy): Bacteria > Pseudomonadota > Gammaproteobacteria > Pseudomonadales > Pseudomonadaceae > Aquipseudomonas > Aquipseudomonas weihenstephanensis. The sequence goes on along the minus strand of NZ_JYLF01000002.1, from coordinate 336,965 downwards.
CCGCCCTGATTTTGGCGGCGATGCCGAAACCCGAGGCCGCCCAGACCTTGGCAACGACGCAGACACTCAAGGCGTACCGGACAAAGAAACACCTCCTGGCACCCCTTGGCGCATCGACCATCCGGACGGTGGCGTTCACGGCGGCAACAACGGCTAAGGCCACATCCAGCACCGTGGTCACAGCGATGTTGGCCACCCACCAGCGCCCAAGCCGCTTTTCATTGTTAGAATCCCTTCAGCTTCCCTGGGTGAAATCACTTGCTCAGGGATAGAAACGGAGTTTTCTGCCATGAAAAAACTGCTTGTGCTCAGCCTTGCTGCACTACTTGGAGCCTGTAGCTCAATGAACTCAACCCCACACGCCACACTCGACGGCGAAGTGTTCTACCTGCAACGCATCGCCTTGCCGCCAACCGCCACTCTGGAAGTCAGCCTGCAAGATGTTTCACTGGCTGACGCCCCGGCCGTGACCCTTGCCAAACAAAGTGGCCAGATCAAAGGCCAGGTTCCGTTGCCGTTTCACTTGAGCTACGACCCTGCTCAAGTCAAGCCCGGCCATACCTACGCCGTCAGCGCCCGCATTGAAGACAACGGCCAATTGCTGTTCATCACCACCGAACGCAATAGCGTTGACCTCAACGACAAAACGCCGCAACCGCTGCGTCTGCGAGTCGATCAAGTTCCAGCTTCATAACGAACCCTGTAGGCGCTACCGCAGGCTGCGATCTTTTGCACCCACACAGCTCTCATCCTGCGGCAGCACCTACGCACTCGGCTTCTTCACCTTGAACCACGCGGCATACAACGCGGGCAAAAACAGCAACGTGAGTGCGGTCGCGACAATCAGCCCGCCCATGATTGCCACTGCCATCGGCCCAAAAAACACACTGCGCGACAGCGGAATCATTGCCAGCACCGCCGCCAGCGCGGTCAGCACAATCGGACGAAAACGGCGCACGGTCGCTTCGATGATTGCCTGCCAAGCCTCCAGCCCCGCCGCTTTGTCCTGCTCGATCTGGTCCACCAAAATCACCGAGTTGCGCATGATCATCCCTGACAGCGCAATGGTGCCCAGCATGGCCACAAAACCAAACGGCTGGTTGAACACCAGCAAAAACAACGTCACGCCGATCAACCCCAACGGTGCGGTCAAAAACACCATCGCCACGCGTGAGAAGCTGCGCAGTTGCACCATCAGCAAGGTCAGCACCACCACGATAAACAGTGGAACTCCGGCCTTGACCGAATTCTGACCACGGGCAGAGTCTTCCACCGTGCCACCGACTTCCAGCAAATAGCCATCGGGCAGTTCGGCACGCACCCCTTCAAGCGTCGGCAAGATCTGCTGTACCAGCGAAGCCGGTTGCTCCTTGCCGTAAATATCAGCCCGCACGGTCACGTTGGGCAGACGGTTGCGGTGCCAGATAATCCCTTCTTCGAACCCGTATTCAAGCGTGGCGATTTGCGACAAGGCAACGCTCTGGCCGTTATCGGTCGGCACGGCCAGACTCGGCAGCAACGTCAATTGCGTACGTTCTTGGGGCGTGCCGCGCAGCAGGATTTCGATCAATTCGTTGTCTTCGCGATATTGGCTGACCGTCGAACCCAGCAGCGTGCTTTGCAAAAACCGCGACACGTTAGCAGTGCTCACGCCCAAGGCCCGTGCACGGTCCTGGTCAATATTGAGATACACCACTTTGCTCGGTTCTTCCCAATCCAGGTGCACGTTCACCACATGAGGGTTTTCACGCACCTTCGCCGCAACTTTACGCGCCAGTGCCCGTACCTCCTCGATGTGCTCACCCGTGACCCGAAACTGCACCGGGTAGCCCACGGGCGGGCCGTTTTCCAGGCGCGTCACCCGCGAGCGCACCGTCGGGAATTGCTCGTTCAAGGTGTCAATCAGCCAACTGCGCAGGCGCTCGCGGTCTTCAATGCTGCTGGCCAGCACCACAAACTGCGCGAAGCTGGCCGCAGGCAATTGTTGGTCCAGCGGCAAGTAGTAACGCGGCGAACCGGTCCCGGCGTAGGCCACGTAGTTGACGATGCCGGGATGGTCTTTGAGCAAGGCTTCCAAACGCTCAACCTGCTCAGTGGTGTTGCTCAAAGACGCGCCTTCGGCCAGCTTCAAGTCCACCATCAGTTCCAGACGGCTCGATGCCGGAAAGAATTGCTGGGGCACGTACTTGAACACCACCACCGAACCGATAAACAGCAGCACGGTCAGCGTAATCACGGTTTTGCGCCGCCGCACACACCACTCCACCAACCGCCGGATACGTTGATAAAACGGCGTGCCGTAAGGGTCTGTTGCGCCATCACCGGTGCCATGCCTGGCGGCATGGCGCTTGGCCAAATCTGGCAACAGCAAGGCGCCCAGATAAGGCACAAAGACCACCGCCGCAATCCACGACGCCAGCAGCGCAATGGTCACCACTTGAAAGATCGAGCGGGTGTATTCACCCGTACTCGACTGCGCCAGGGCGATAGGTAAAAAACCGGCGGCGGTTATCAACGTGCCCGTGAGCATCGGGAAGGCAGTGCTGGTCCACGCAAAGCTCGCCGCCTTGAAGCGGTCGTAGCCTTGCTCCATTTTGATCGCCATCATTTCCACTGCGATGATGGCGTCATCGACCAACAACCCCAGGGCCAGCACCAACGCGCCCAGCGAGATCTTATGCAGGCCGATGCCGTAGTAATGCATGGCTGCAAACGTCATGGCCAGCACCAGCGGAATGGTCAACGCCACCACCATGCCGGTGCGCACGCCCAGCGAGAAAAAACTCACCAGCAACACAATCGCCAAGGCCTCGACCAACACCTGCACGAATTCGCCGACGCTGGTTTTAACCGCTGCCGGCTGATCAGAGACCTTGCTCAGGTGCATACCGGCCGGCAGGTTTTTCTGGATACGGGAAAACTCAGTCTCCAGCGCCTTGCCCAGCACCAGAATGTCACCACCGTCTTTCATGGCCACGGCCAGACCCAGGGCGTCCTGGCCCATAAAGCGCATACGCGGCGCAGGCGGATCATTGAAACCACGGCGTACATCCGCCACGTCTTCAATGCGCAAGGTGCGCTCACCGACACGAATCGGGAAGCGCTCGATCTCTTCGACAGTCTTGAAGTTGCCGCTGACGCGCAGTTGCACACGCTCGGTCGGGGTCTCAAAGAAACCGGCGGTCGAGACCGCGTTTTGCTCCTCCAGGGCCTTTTGCACTGCCTCCAGCGGCAAACCCAGCGTAGCCAGCTTGAGGTTGGACAGTTCGATCCAGATTTTTTCGTCTTGCAGGCCCAGCAGCTCGACCTTGCCCACATCCTTGACCCGTTGCAGCTGGATCTGGATGCGATCGGCGTAGTCCTTGAGCACTGCGTAGTCGTAACCTTCGCCGCTCAGGCTGTAGATATTGCCAAATGTGGTGCCAAATTCGTCGTTGAAGAAAGGTCCCTGAATGGCGGGCGGCAAGGTGTGGCGGATATCGCTGATCTTTTTGCGAACCTGATACCACAGCGCCGGGACTTCATCGGAGTGCATGGAATCGCGCGCCATAAACGTCACTTGCGATTCACCGGGGCGCGAGAACGACACGATGCGTTCGTACTCGCCGGTTTCCATCAGTTTTTTCTCGATGCGCTCAGTGACCTGACGCGAGACCTCTTCAGCCGTGGCGCCGGGCCATAGCGTGCGAATCACCATGGCTTTGAACGTAAACGGTGGGTCTTCGCTTTGGCCCAATTTGGTGTAGGAAAGCCCACCGACGATGGCCAGCAACAGCATCAGGAACAGGACGATCTGGCGATTGCGCAACGCCCATGCAGATAGGTTGAAACCCATGGGAATTACTCCTTCGCCATGACATTGATCGTTCGGTTGGAACGATCAATAGGCCGTACCTCCTGCCCTTGATGCAGCACATGCGCCCCGGCGGCGACGATCCAATCCACAGACGTGAGGCCTTCCAGCACCGGCACTGTTTTCTCGCCATACGGACCAACACGCACAGCCACTTGCTCCAGCTTGTTGCCAAGGCCAACCCGCCACACATAGGCCGCGCCGTTTTCAGCACTCAGTGCCGACAGCGGCACCGACAACGAACTCACGCCCTCGTTTTGGATAAAGACCCGCGCACTTTGCCCCAACTCGGCAGGCACTTTGCCAGCCGTGAAGGCGATACGGGCTGCAAAGGTTCGCGACTTGGGATCGGCCGATGGCGACAACTCACGAATCCGCCCGCTAAACCGCTGATCGGGCTGGGACCACAGCTCAACCGACACCGGCTGGCCAATCTTGAACCGCGCGAACGCCTGCTCGGGCACGCTGATCAACACTTCACGCTCACCGTCGGCAGCGAGCGTAAAAACGGTCTGACCTGCGGCCACGACCTGTCCGACTTCCACTTGGCGCTGGGCAATGACGCCATCTTGCGGCGCGCGTAATACGGCATAGCTGGCCTGGTTGCTGGCGACGTTTTGCTCGGCTTGCAACTGCTGCCATTTGGCCTCGCCTGCGCGATAAAGGTTTTCGGCGTTATCGAACTGGGAACGGCTGACCATCTGACGGTCGAGCAACGTTTTGTAACGATCACGTTCGGAGCGCACCAGGTTAAGGTTGGCCTGTGCAGCCGCCACTTGAGCGCGGGTCGCGTCCAGTTGCAGGCGAACGTCTTGCGGGTCCAGCTCAGCCAATGGCTGGTTGGCCTTGACCCGCTCACCTTCATCGACCAACCGGCGCGTGACTTTGCCGCCGATGCGAAAGGCCAACTGCGGGTCAAACCGTGCGCGCACTTCGCCGGGATAGCTTTGGGTCGCCAGCGCCGAAGGTTGGGGTTGCACCACAATCGCCGGGCTGATGCTGACCTGAGCAGGCTCTTCATGCCCGCACGCAGCTAACAAAAACACCAAACAGACAGGCACAGCGCGGGGCAAGGCATGACGCAACATGGAGACGACCTTTCGCTTATAGGGCTTGGAATATTTATACTGGGCGGCATGTTATTAATACTAAACTCACCAGTCCAGTAATAAACGGAAATGTCTGACCAACCTTTAGTCCCTAATGCCCCCGGCCGCCCCAAAGATCTGGCAAAACGCCAGTCGATCCTGGATGCGGCCAAAATTCTGTTTTTGAGCAAGGGATTTGCCAGCACCAGCATGGACGCCGTTGCCAACCTGGCTGGCGTGTCAAAACTGACGGTCTACAGCCATTTCACCGACAAGGAGACCTTGTTCTCGGCCGCCGTGATGGCCAAGTGCACTGAGCAGTTGCCGGAGTTGTTTTTTGCTTTGCCCCACGGCGTGCCGATTGAAACGGTGCTGTTAAACATCGGGCGCGGGTTTCACACGCTGATCAACAGTGAGGAGTCGTTAAACCTGCACCGGTTGATGATCACGTTGGGCAGCCAGGACCCGAAGCTGTCGCAGATATTCTTCGACGCCGGGCCGCACCATGTGGTGCTGGAGATGGAGCGCTTGCTGGATCGCATCCACCAGCAAGGCACACTGCGGATCAACAACACCCACCATGCGGCCGAGCACTTTTTTTGCCTGCTCAAGGGCGCACCCAACTTTCGCCTGCTGCATGGCTGCGGCGAACCGTTGAGCGCGCAAGAGGCCGAGGCCCATGTGCGCGAGGTCGTCACATTGTTTATGCGCGCCTACAGGGCGGATTAACCCGGCGGCTCAGGGCTTGAGAGCTTTTTTGGGGTAGATATCGTAGCGGCTCGATTTGCCGTCCAGTGCATGGCTTGGTTTGGGGCCTGCTATGCACGGGGCCTTGCGCGGGCGCTTGACCACGACGCGGTGGCTTGCCAGCGCCAACGCCGCTTCGAGCAATGCTGGCGCATCGTTGTCATCGCCTACCAAGGGGCGGAACAAGCGCATTTCTTTTTTCACCAGCGCCGTTTTTTCTCGGTGCGGGAACATCGGATCGAGGTAAATCACCTGCGGCGGCTCGCCTTCCCAGTGACGCATCACCTCAATCGAATTGCCTTTGAGCAACTTCATGCGTGACACGATTGGCGCCACCTCATGGTCATCCAGACCACGAGCCAGGCCGTCTTCCAGCAGCGCACCGATCAACGGCTGACGTTCAATCAGGCTCATTTCACAGCCCAGGCTGGCCAGCACAAACGCGTCTTTGCCCAACCCTGCGGTGGCGTCCAGCACCCGTGGGCGCACGCCCTGCTGGATGCCCACAGCCTTGGCAATCATTTGCCCGGTGCCGCCGCCAAACAAACGCCGGTGCGCAGCGCCACCCTCTACAAAGTCGACACGTACCGGCCCCGGCGCATCGGCGCCCAACTGCTGCAATTGCAGACCGTGCGCACTGACTTGCAAGGCGAACTCGGCATCCGCCTCGTCCATCGGCAGGCCAAGGCGCTCGGCCCACTGCTCGGCCAAGGCTTGGTACGCCTCGTCCAGTGCCTGGACGTTGATTCGACAGCCTGCTGTTTGCTCACTCATTTAAAAACACGCTCAAAAATTTAATGATCGGCAAACGCTGCCGATAAATGAAATATCCGGCATTTTGCCAGAGCTGGGCGTCGACCGAGAGCTATGTCAGACATTCATTCCACATCGATAGGCTTTATCGCGCCAATTGGCGATTTTGGCCGTCACAATTCGCAGATCACGGGCAGTGTCAATCACCTGTGGAAGGACTTCTACGCCCAGGCATTGGTCGAGCAGTCCGGTACTGACGAATTCTCACCGCTCGACATCGAGCCGGTAGAGAGCGATGAAAACGTCGAACCCCGCGGCGGCAGTGATTTGCTGAGCAGCATCGTGACCCAGCGCCATTGCGACGTGATAGACACCGAGCTGCGCCCGCCCGAAGCGCTGTTTTTGCCCATTGCCGAGTTCGAACTGGACTTGTTGCCCCCCATTGCCAAGCCTTACCCGCCGGACGAGCTGTTCGCCCAACAGCATCAGCAAGATTTCGACAGCCATTGGGTGCGCCCGATCGTAATGGCCGCCGGTCACCCGCTGCCTGAACCAGGCCCAGCGCCTGAGCCGCGGCCTTTGCACCTGCCGATAGCAGAGTTCGAAATGGACTTGCTGGACAAACCTGCCGAGCCGTTCGATGCCATGACGTTGATTGAGCAGCAGCGCGCAATGGACTTTGATCTGGGCTGGGCACGACCGCTGATCATCAATAACCTGCGCCTGGCGGCTTAAAGCAGCCCCAGTTGTTCGCTCGTCTGCGGGGTGTGCAGCACGGGCAATGCCGGCATTCCCGGCAACCGTTCGCTTAATTGCGCATGAAAACGCCGCGCCAACTCGGGTGCCAAGTGATTATCCGGCGTGTGTAAAAACACATACGGCGTGCGCCCTTCTTCGATCCAGCCCGCAACCTTTTCCACCCACGGCAGCAAAAACGCATCGTTGGCTTGCAATTGCGGCCGACCGATAAAGCGCACCTGTGGAAACAAGGTAAAGGCCGCAGGACGCGGCGGCACACGAGGTTTTTTTTCTTGGGCATGCAGCACCGCGGGTGCGGTGGAGGTGCAACTGAACAATGCACGCGAGTCCAGACAGATGCGTTCGACACCGCGATCCCTCAGCACGCGATTCAACAGGCGCTCGGCATCGCCTTTGGCAAAGAAGGCCGGGTGGCGCACTTCAACGGCCAACGGGCGCTCCAGGGCGTCTATAAAGCTCACCAGCTCTGCAAGACGCTGAGGGCCGAAGCTCGCGGGCAGTTGCAGCCACAACGGTGCTACGCGCGCGCCTAACGGGCGCAGCAACTGAAGAAAGCTCTCCACGGCTGGCCCTTGGCTACGCAAATCACCGCCATGGCTGATTTCCCGCGCGAACTTGGCGGTGAAACGAAAATGTTGGGGCATGCTCTGCGCCCAGCGCTCGACCGTGGCCAGAGCAGGCGTGGCGTGGAACGTGGTGTTGCCTTCGACCGCATTGAACACTTGCGCATACAGGCTCAGAAACTCGGTGGACCGCGCGTTTTGCGGGTACAAGCCTTCGCGCCAGGCGTTTTCACTCCAGGCGGGGCAACCGAGGTAATACGGGAGAGGATTTTGCGTCATGGCTCAAATGTACAGGTCTAGCCCCAGCACTTCAGCGTCCCAGTCGACGAAGCCTGCCGTGGTCAGGTAACTGGTCAGGGCACTGGCGACTTTTTTGCTCATGACACGTTGGAAAATCATGTCTTGCTGACGGGCGGGCACTTGGCTGATGCGCTCACCGGAGGGAGGCGTGCGTGCGGCTTGCGGGGCGTTTTCGAAGACGATTTCGCTGTCTTCCACTGACTCGTCAACCAGCGCCTGGCCTTTACGCGGCTTGCGCTTGATCGGGTAAGACTGTGAGGAAAATCCGTCGATGCGCATAGCGATAAGCTCGGTTGCAATGATGGCAATTTAGCGGCACCGGCCGAACTAAGCAATTGCCCAAGTGAAGACTAGACTGCAAAAAAGCGAAAAGGTTTAAAGCCCTGCCCATAACTGTAGTCGCTGGCGCAGGCTGCGTCCGGTGGTGCTGGCATCGTGGCGTGAAGCTTTACCACGGCGACGCCGCCGCACGCAGGCTTCGTCAACTGCTACGGGGCCAGAACAGGGTGCTTGGGGGTGGCAACTTTGTCTCGCAGGTACACCGGCTGGGCTTCGTCGGCCACGATGGCTTCGCCGCGTGCCCAGGCAAATCGGGCCAGGGTCAGTAAGTCTTCAGCGTGCGGCAGCATGCCCGCGTCCATTGCGTACGGCTTAGGGCTCAAACGTTCGGCATAGCCCCAGCCAGTACCCGCCCCAAACCATTGGCCCGTGGCGTCGTCCGGCAGTTGCGCGGCTTCAGGCGCCAATACGGCTTCAGCCCCGACCAAGCGCATTTCACCGGCCACTTCGCGGTAGCAACCCCAATACACTTCGTCCATGCGCGCATCAATTGCAGCGGCCACCTGGGTAGCGCCGTGCTCGCGGTAGGCTCGCTGGGCCAGTACCGCGAGGTTGGAGACGGGCAATACCGGGCGCTCCAGCGCAAACGCCAACCCTTGCACCACGCCGATGGCGATGCGCACACCCGTGAACGCGCCCGGCCCGCGGCCAAATGCAATCGCGTCAACGTCCGACAGTTTGACTCCGGCCTCGGCCAGCAAGGTTTGAATCATGGGCAACAGCTTTTGCGCGTGCAGGCGCGGGATGACCTCGTAGTGGCTTGTAACCTTGCCATCGTGCAGCAAGGCAACAGAGCAAGCTTCAGTCGCGGTATCCAGGGCCAGCAAGGTGCTCATCGGTGTTCCCGTCAGAATCAGAATTTAAAAAGTGCAGCAGTATAAACAACAACAGCCCGCAAGCGGGCTGTTGTATCAGGGCAAATCGACGATCAGTTCAGGGCAGCAAGCACCTTGGCGGTGATGTCCTGTACTGAGCCAACGCCTTCAACGTGGCTGTACTTTGGCTTGCCTTGAGCAGCGGCCAGCTTCTGGTAGAAATCCACCAACGGCTTGGTCTGCGAGTGGTAAACCGAAAGACGGTGACGCACGGTTTCTTCGGTGTCGTCTTTACGTTGCACCAGCGCTTCGCCGGTCACGTCGTCTTTGCCTTCAACTTTAGGCGGGTTGTAGACGACGTGGTAAACGCGGCCCGACGCTTCGTGCACGCGACGGCCAGCAATGCGCTGGACGATTTCTTCGTCTTCTACGGCGATTTCCAGTACGTGGTCCAGCTCGACACCAGCTTTGACCAGTGCTTCAGCTTGCGGAATGGTGCGCGGGAAGCCGTCGAACAGGAAACCGTTTTTGCAGTCGTCCTGGCTGATGCGTTCCTTGACCAGATTGATGATCAGGTCATCGGAAACCAGACCGCCGCTGTCCATCACGCTTTTAGCGATCAGGCCCAGCTCGGTGCCTGCCTTGACGGCTGCACGCAACATGTCACCGGTGGAGATTTGCGGGATACCGAATTTTTCGGTGATGAACTTTGCCTGAGTACCTTTACCGGCCCCGGGAGCTCCCAGCAGAATGACGCGCATCGATGTGCTCCTAAAATTTTTATTTAAATGACAACAGACTCGCCTCTTTGGGCCAATCTCAGAATCAGGTGATGGCCATCAAAATGGCCAAGGGCTGACCAAGATACACAGCAGGCCCGAGCCACACAAGACGGCAAAAGTAGGAATAATCAGAGGCTGACAGGCCCGTGCGACGGGGTGTCACAGCGCGCAGCCTTGCAATAAAGTGCTGTGCCCACGCAGCCAGTGCAGGTGTTGGTGCACAGGCTGCGTCGTGAGGGGCACGGTCACTGAGCCGGTTTTTTCGTTAACCGGTGTTACGCAAGCCTGCCGCAATTCCGGCCACCGTGACCAACAATGCTTGTTCCAGAGGGCTGTCTTGCGCCGCTTCCTGGCGCCGGGAACGGGCCAGCAATTCGGCCTGCAATAAATGAAGCGGATCAAGGTAGGTGTTGCGCAAACGTATGAATTCCAAGGTTTCAGGGCTGTGCGCCATGAGTTGCGTCTGCCCGGTCAAGCCCAGTACAACCGCGCACGCCTGCGACAATAAGTCGCGCAAGTGCGCACCCAATGGCAGCAGTTCGGGCGTCACCAGGCGCTCGTCGTACAAACGCGCAATGTCGGCATCGGCTTTGGCCAGCACCATTTCCAGCATGTCGATACGGGTGCGGAAAAACGGCCATTGTTCGCGCATCTGCCCTAACACTTCGCCTTCTCCACGCTTGAGCGCGTTGTTCAAGGCCGTTTCCCACCCTAACCATGCCGGCAGCATCAGCCGCGTTTGGGTCCAGCCGAAGATCCACGGGATGGCTCGCAGGCTTTCGATGCCGCCCGCCCGGCGTTTGGCCGGACGACTGCCCAGCGGCAAGCGCCCCAACTCTTGCTCCGGGGTGGATTGGCGGAAGTACTCCACAAATTGCGGGTTATCGCGCACCACGCTGCGGTACGCCTTGACGCCATCGGCGGCCAACTCGTCCATCAGCACGCGCCAGCCCGGTTCAGGCAAGGGCGGTGGCAGCAACGTGGCCTCCAGCACCGCCGCCAAATACAAGTTGAGGTTTTGCTCGGCGATCTGGGGCAGACCAAACTTGAAGCGGATCATTTCGCCTTGTTCGGTGGTGCGAAAACGCCCCGCCACCGACCCCGGCGGCTGAGACAAGATGGCCGCATGCGCCGGACCGCCGCCTCGACCCACGGTGCCACCCCTACCATGAAACAGCAGCAGTTCGACTTGCTGATCGCGGCAGATATTGACCAGTGTTTCCTGTGCCCGGTATTGCGCCCACGCGGCGGCGGTGGTGCCGGCATCTTTGGCGGAGTCGGAGTATCCGATCATCACTTCTTGCGGCCCGTGCAGGCGCGCACGATAACCGGGCAACAGCAGCAGGCGTTCAATCACCGGGCCTGCGTTGTCGAGGTCGGCCAGGGTTTCAAACAACGGCACCACGCGCATCGGTCGTTCCAGCCCCGCCTCTTTAAGCAGCAATTGCACCGCCAGTACATCGGAGGCGGCACCTGCCATCGAAATCACGTACGAACCCAATGAGGCTTCTGGCGCTGCGGCAACCTCACGGCATGTGGCGAGTACTTCTGCGGTGTCTGCGCCAGGTTTGAAATAACCCGGCAACAGCGGCCGACGGTTGGCCAGTTCGCGCATCAGAAAGGTCAGGCGCGTGTCTTCATCCCACTCTTCGTAGCGCCCCAGGCCCAGATAATCGGTAATTTCGGTCATCGCCGAGGCGTGACGCGCCGCGTCCTGACGCACATCGAGGCGTACCAGAAACAAACCGAAGGTCACCGCGCGGCGCAGGAAATCAAGCAATGGGCCGTCCGCAATCACCCCCATGCCGCAAGCGTGCAGCGACTGATAACACAACTGCAACGGCGCCAGCAGGTCGCGGTTGTCATGCAATACGCTTTCAGGTGCAGGCTGGGTCACGCTCAGCGAGCTATGTGCCCAATTGCGGGTTATGCGCAGGCGCTCACGCAATTGTTTAAGTACGCCACGATAAGGCTCGACGCTGTCCCCGGCGGCGGCCAACAACGCCGGTGTGCCTTGCTGCATCGACAAGTCAGCCGCCAGTTTATCGAGGTCGCGCAGGTACAGATCCGCCGCCATCCAGCGTGCTAACAACAACACTTCGCGGGTGACGCTGGCAGTCACATTGGGGTTGCCATCGCGGTCACCGCCCATCCACGACGCAAAGCGAATCGGCGCGGCCTCCAGTGGCAAATGCAGCCCGGTGGCGGCGTACAGCGCCTCATCGGCCTTGCGCATCATGTTCGGCAAGGCATGCCACAGGGAATGCTCTATCACGGCAAAGCCCCACTTGGCTTCATCAATGGGCGTGGGGCGCGTGCGGCGGATTTCTTCGGTGTGCCACGCTTCGGCAATCAAGCGTTGCAGGCGTTGTTCGATGTGTGTTTTTTCGCTGAGCGTGAGGTCGCGGTGGTCTTGTGCAGCCAACTGCGCGGCAATGGCGTCGTATTTTTGAATCAACGTGCGACGGGTCACTTCGGTCGGGTGCGCGGTCAGCACCAGCTCGATCTGCAGGCACGCAACCTGTCGCGCCAAAGATTCGGCGCTATGCCCCTCAGCCAGCAAACGCGCCAGCAACGTGGGCAATACCAGCGATTCAAACGGCTCGGGCTGCCCCTCTTCACGGCGGTGGATGAGTTCGTACTGTTCGGCGATGTTGGCCAGGTTCAAGAACTGGTTAAACGCTCGCGCCACCGGCAGCACTTCGTCATCGTTCAAATCCCCCAGAATGGTGCTCAACTCCTCGCCAGTGGTGCCACGCCGGTCATCCTTGGCGCCTTGACGAATGTGTTCGATTTTGGCGAGAAACGCTTCGCCGTACTGGTCACGGATTGTATTACCCAACAGTTCACCCAGCAGGTGAACATCATCGCGCAAGCGTGCAGCAATATCGGTCATCAGCAATTTCTCCAGCAGTATCCGGGGACAGCTCGTGGCCCAAGAGTGCGTCGCAATCGTTGTGCATGGCAAGCCGCACGTGCGATAAAAAAAACCTGCACGCTGACGCGTTTCAGCAAGGACCGGACGCTGGCTTTTTAATGTTACCGCCTGCCCGCAAACCCTTATAGAACCCGGCGCACCCTCTAAATCAGTGCTTGGCATCGCTTTGATCGCGGCAAAATAGCGTGACTGATCGGTCACTAATAATTAGGCCATTAGCCATCTTTTTTTTTGAACTATTCAAAAATCGTTTCGGTCACACCCATTAACCATCACTGCCGGGGCAGGGATATCAACACTCCGGGTGACATCACAGGCAATCCTGTTTGACGCCACAGACGTGATGGAATTTGAAGTTTTTCAGGAGTTACCTAATGGAGTTGAAGACCATGATGACCCGCACTGTCAAAACCACCTCACCTCGCCTGCGCGGGCTAAAACTGGCTGCGTTGGCAATCGGTACCAGCTTCGTTTTGGCCGGTTGTGCTGGCAACCCGCCGTCCGAGCAATACGCAGTGACTCAATCGGCGGTCAATAACGCCGTGAGCGCTGGCGGTACCGAATACGCCCCGGTGGAAATGAAGTCGGCGCAAGACAAGCTCAAGCAAGCCGAGCTGGCCATGCACGACAAAAACTACAAGGACGCCAAGCGTCTGGCTGAACAAGCCGAGTGGGATGCTCGCGTAGCAGAACGCAAAGCCCAGGCCGCTAAAGCCGAGAAGGCCGTTCAGGATGCTCAGAAAGCCGTTCAGGAACTGCGTCAGGAAGGCATGCGCAGCGTTAAGTAAACGCCGCCCCTTTTTGCCTGTCTCTGCGACTTCGCATTCCTAATCGTTAGAAAGGACTAAATATTATGCGTAACACAGTACTGATCCCTGCCCTGTTGGCCCTCAGCGTTGGCTTGGCGGCGTGCTCGCACCAGCCAAACATCAACCTGGAAAACGCCAAGACCAACTTCTCGGCGCTGCAAACCAACCCGGAAGCCACCAAGGTCGCCGCCCTGGAAACCAAAGACGCCAGCGAGTGGCTGGACAAGGCACAAAAGGCTTACCTGGACAAAGAAGACGAGTCCAAGGTTGACCAACTGGCGTACCTGACCAACCAGCGTGTTGAAGTGGCCAAGCAGACCATCGCGCTGCGCACTGCTGAAAACCAGCTGAAAAACTCCGCTGCCGCCCGTGCTCAAGCCCTGCTAGAAGCTCGTGACGCGCAAATCCGTCAGTTGCAGAGCCTCAATGCCAAGCAAACCGAGCGTGGCACCCTGGTCACCTTCGGTGATGTGCTGTTTGATTTCGATCGTGCAGACCTCAAGGCCAACAGCCGTGACAGCATCACCACGCTGGCCAACTACCTGATCAAAAACCCGGATCGCAAAGTGATCGTTGAAGGGTATACCGACAGCAAAGGTTCGGCCTCTTACAACCAGGGCCTGTCTGAGCGCCGTGCCAACGCGGTTAAAAACGCACTGGTACGTGCCGGCGTTGATCCATCACGCATCGTGGCTCAAGGCTATGGCAAGGAATACCCGGTGGCCAGCAACGCTACCAACTCCGGCCGTGCCCAGAACCGCCGCGTTGAAGTGACCATCTCCAACGACAACCAGCCCGTAGCGCCGCGTTCGTCGATGCAGTAACAGCTTGATCTAAGCTGCGCAGCACACCACGCCCCCATCGTCGGACTCAATCCCGACAGTGGGGGCGTTTTTGTACGTGCGGCAGGTCAGCCTATAGACGTAAATCACACATAAAAATAGCCAATTAATTTCGAATTGCTCTAACCAACTGTCAGTTCTGACAGTTCTCACCGCCCCGTACCCTCTCTATATATGACGCTCTGACTGCACGGTTGGATGGCCAATCCATGCGTGTACCAAAGCCTCGTCGCGTTAGCGGTCATTGCCGTTGCTGAGGGATTTTCTGCCTAATCGTCAGCATGTTTCTCTTTAGGACTATCAAAATCAGAGGCGCACAATGTCCAAAATTCGTACAAACAACGTCATCAGCAAAAGTAAGATGCCGCGTCATGGGCATGTTTTTTCACCCGCCTCACGGGCCTACTTTGCGTGGCAAGCGGGGGAACTGGATGAAGGCGCTTTAAACCAGCGGGAGTCAGGCAAGTTTTTTCCAACAACAGCCGCTGATCAGTTGGATGTTTACGCGAAACAGGACACCCTCAATGCGGCGCCTCCGCCGGACGGAAAGATTGCCAGCGCCAACCAGCTTACCGGCGCTGCACTCGATGCACCGGGTAGTCATTGGCAAAAACATGAGGTTCGAGGGGGCGAGGCTTTAGAGGTGTCCTGGCACTTCACCGCCAACCATGCCACACGGCGCTGGAACTACTTCATGACCAAAGAAGACTGGAACCCAGAGCGCGTTTTAAGCCGTGACCAATTCGAGGCCGAACCTTTTTACACCGTGCAAATCAACCTCCAGCCCTTCTGGGAACATACCGATGCGATGATGCCCTCGTCGCCCACCGTGCATGGCGTTCCGCTCCCCCAGCGTGAGGGCTACCACGTGCTGTTGGCTGTATGGGAAGTGGCAAACACGGGCAATGCGTTTTATCAGGTCATCGACCTGGACTTTTTAGCCGATGACGCAGGCGAAGAGCGCCCCACTACGCCGAGCCATCTGATGACCCGGGAGGTGACTGACAAACACATCACACTGACGTGGGGTGCCTCCACTGGCCCTCATCCCATTGCCGCCTATCGATTGATACGCAACGGCTCTACAACGGTGGATGTCATCGCGCCGCTGCTCAGTTGGATGGATAACAGCGTTAGGCCTGAAACGCTGTACACCTACTTCATCAGCGCCATTGATGAACTCGGCAATATGTCTACCCCCAGCCGCGCCATTGAAGTGATCACGCCAGCAGAGGGCGGAGAAAATGCGCCTCCCACTGCGCCAAAAAACCTGCACAGCATGGGCCAAACCTCGACCGTTGTAAGTGTGATGTGGGGCGCATCGACGGGGCCTTCTGCCATCACGCAGTACCTCATCTACCGTAACGACCAGGAGATCGCGCGGGTCAAGGCCGATAAGACTTCATTCGATGACACCGGCCTGACACCGAACACGCAATACCGCTATTACGTCACGGCGCTGGACGAACGTGCTCAAGCGTCAGCCCCCAGCAATGTGCTCTCGGTCAAAACCGAGGCTGATCAAGGTGGCGGTGAGTATCCGCTCTGGGCACTTAACACGAAGTACTTGGTGAATGAGCGGGTGAGCCACAACGGGAAACACTGGCAGTGCCTGCAAGCGCATATCTCGAACGTTTCGTGGGCCCCAGGGCAAGCGGATACGCTGTGGACGCAAGTCGCCTAACACGCCCTGACCGCCCGGCGCGAGGCCAACTCGCGCCGGGTACAGGGTTTTACTGCTCCAGCTTGGGCGTTTCCTGGCCCAGGCAGCGCACAGCTTGTTTCTTGTTGTTCACCAGTACACCGGTCAGGCCTTTCTGTTCGGTGTCGAACAGCACGATGATGCCATCGACGCACTGCGCCACTTGGTTAGCCGGGGTCAGCGACACTTTGTAATCTTCGCCGGGAATGGTTTTGAGCATGGTGAAGTCGCTGAGCAACAGGGCATCTTCAGGCTTGGCGAAATGCAGGTAGCCGTAGTACCACAGCACACCCACGGTGCCGATGATGGTGCAAATACCGGTGATGATCAGCGGGATGGCGTTACGTTCTTCACTCATGGTTGGCTCTCTGGTTCAACGTTTTTCGAATTCGGGGTGGCGGGGTAATTGGGGATTTCACCCAGGCGCCGCACGCCATTGAAGTGTTGCGGGTCTTGCAGATAACGCAGCATCACTTGCCGCCAGGTCGGGTCGGCAAACGTCTGCACATGCCCGCCGCGCGTCAATTGCAGCACCTTGGGCGGGGGCGCAGCTTGATACAACCGGATGCCGTTGGAAAGCGGCACGACCGGGTCATCCAGACTGTGGAAGATCAGCATGGGCAAATTGCCCATGTCCGGTATCGCGTAGAGCGCGCTGTCAGCGTCCGGCACCCACCACGACAACGGGACTTGCAGCGGCCACGTCAGCCACCCAGTGCTCAAGGCAAACTGCCCGACCTCACGGTAACTGGCCGGTACACCGTCAAGCACCATCGCTGTGACGCGCGCCCGCTGCTGCGGGTGTTTGCTCAAATAGTGAACCCCCATCGCACCGCCTAGGCTTTGCCCCAGCACAATCAACGGCACACCGTGAGCCTGCGGTTGGTGCTGCAACCAGTCGAACGCCGCGTCGATGTCCTGATACACCTCGGGCAAACGGGCCGAGCCTTGTGACAAGCCGTAACCACGGTAATCAAGCATCAACACCTGATAGCCCTCGGCGGGCAACCACGCGGCAGCCCCCAAGTGATAAGCCAGGTTGCCACCATTGCCGTGCAAGTGCAGCACCGTGCCCTTGAGCGGCACACCGGGTTTGGCCGGCAACCACCAGCCGTGCAGACGGGTGCCGTCGCTGGCGGTCAACGTGACGTCGCGGTACGCCAACCCCGCAGCCGTCGGCGTGACGGGCTGGCCGGGTTCCGGGTAAAACAGCAGCGAGCTGCATCCGCTGAGGGCAAGCAGCAGGCAGAGTGCAGCCAGGGTTTTCATGGAGCAATCCTATTAAAGAGGGGCCTGTAACCCCGCGGGAGCTACCGAAGCGTTACAGGATGTTGGAGTAATCCGCTTCGATCCGGTCCAGGCTCAAATGATTGAGGAAGTTGGAGAAGCACATCCAGGCCGCCAGCGCGTTCATGTCACGAAACTGCTCAGGCAAGTATTTGGGCGCCACCACCAACCCTTCATCCACCAACTGGCGCAGGGTGCGCATGTCTTCCAGCGTGGTCTTGCCACAAAACAGCAGCGGCACTTGCTCCAGCTTGCCTTTACGCACGGCCAACTGAATGTAGTTGTAAACCATGATGAAGCCCTTGAGGTAGGACAAGTCTTTGGTAAATGGCAGGCCATTGGGCACTGACCCACGGAATACCCGACTCGCATTGCCATAGCTTTCAGGCATTTCAAAGCCTTGCTCACGGAAGAACTCATACACCTGCATAAAGTCCGCGCCCTCCTCCACCATGTGAATGGCGCGGGTGCGGTTGGTCAGTTTGCGCAAGCGGCTGGGGTAGGAGGCAAAGGTGATGATTTCCATCAAAATTGCCAGCCCCTCCTGCGTCACCGTCGAAGACGGCGGGCCTTTGGCCAGAAAGGTGCAGATCGGCTGGTTCAACCCGTTGAGCGTGGTGCCGACATGCACCAGCCCTTCGTGAACTTCCAGCGCCCGCACATCACGTTCGTTGAACATCGCATCGGTGCGAATCTTGATGTAGTCCGCACCTGCCGCCGCATCGGCCACGATGCCGTCAGACTCAAAAACGCGAATGGTATCCTCGGCCTCACCGAACACCTTGTTCAGTCGGCTTTGCAGCATGCTCACCGCGTCTTTGGCGGTCAGGGTTTTGGCTTCGTCTTTAAGCGCGCCGCGATCATCGATGTTGTCCAAATAGTCCGACATCATCAGCCCCAGATCGGCCAGCGTCGGGTCGCCCGCGTGGAACGCATCGGAGGCCGCGCCGTAGAGTTCCTGCGAGATCAGCCCGAAATCTTCAGTGCCACGCGCTTCGAGCATGCGCACCACCATTCGGTACTCTTTGCACATGCGGCGCATGATCTGCCCCACCGGGTTGAACTGACCCAACTGGCGGGTAATATCACGTTCGATGTTCTGAAATTCCAGCTTCACCGCGCCCGAATCAAACGACAGCGGCCGCCCCAGGTAGTAATCGCGGTCCACGGCTGGCATTTGCTTGCCCTTGGCCTTGAGAAATCCCTGACGGATGCTGTCATCCCACTTCACCGCATCCAGCACGCGGATCGGGGTTTGGGCCAGCACGATGCGGTCTGACAAGGTACGAATCGTGCGTTGATAATCGTCCACCCGGTGCTCCTTTGATGTGGGCTGTTACTTGGCCACGCGCTGATAGCGGGCGATTTCGACAAACACGTCGGAGTTCGCCGGGTCATCCAGATAAGCAAAGACTTTAGCCGATGGGCTGTTGATCTGTACGCCAGTCCCCTCAGCGGTTTCCACCGTGTCGCCGCTCAACGCGGACTGACTGATGGCCTGACGGATTTGCTCAAGGTCAAGGTCATACACCACCAGTTCGCCCGCGTCGGTCAGTTCAAAGCCATTGAGTGTGTAATCGCCACCCACGTTCGCCGGCAACGCCGCCGAGGCGTACCAACGGTTGCCGTGCCGGGCGACGATGAAGGTGTAGCGCTTACGGGCCTTGGGCTCGCCCTTGGGGTAAACCTCGGCTTGATAGCGGGTTTTATCGATGGCGCGAATGTTCAAATGGCGCGCCTGCCCCCAAGCGTCTTTGCTGCTCCATTTGCCCAGCAGCGACTGCGGGGCCGTTTGTGCCACCAAAGGGGCTTGCTTGAAGGTGACCAGACAACCGTTCAACAGTAAAAACGAGACTGCCAGAAGCATTACGCGCCAACCTTTCATGCCTGCATCCTTCTATAAAGCGGCCAACACCAAGTGCATGTAGCGCGTGAGGATAGCGAGCCGCTCTGCATCGACTGCTGGCTGCGCGCCATTAAGTAGGGCCTGATATTCCATCCGACCGATAATCGCCGTCAAGACATTGGCATCCTGCTGCGGCTGTTTGGAACCCAGCACCTGAAAGATCTGACACGTGCCCTGCAAAAATATTTGCTCGTGTGCCCGCACCAGTACGGCCAGCCGCGGGTTAAGCAGCGCGGCCTGATGGAACGCCTGCTCGGCGCGCAACTGGTCTCGCCGGGTCAGCAGTTGGTGCTCCACATAGTGCGCCGTCATGGCCGCGATTTCATCGGCCAGTTGTGAGCGCGATTGCGGGCTACCATCGCCGTACGCCACCATTTCGCGCAGCTTGCCCTCAGTGCTTTGCCACAATTTGGCCATAAAGGCCGCACTGCGCTCCACATACTGGGCAAAGGTATCGTGGATCAGGTCATCGATGTCTTTGAAGTAATAAGTGGTCGCCGAGAGCGGCACGCCCGCCTCGCCAGCGACTGCACGATGGCGCACACCGCGCACGCCATCGCGCACCACAATACGCATCGCTGCATCCAGAATCAGTTGCCGACGCTGCTCACTGCCATGTCGACTGGCTTTGCGGCCTTGATACTGGACGCTCCCGGCCACCGCCGTGGCAACATCTACGGCACCGGTTTGTGCCTTGACAAGGTTCACGAATGTTTCCTTTTATTGAAGACGATGACTGTGCCTCAAATGCGCCCCTTTTAGCCGCAACCGCCGCCTGCGGCAGCCACAACAAGGCATACACCACCGGGCAGCAGGCAATAAAAAGCCGCCCTTGGCGGCGGCTTCTTATTTCGCAACGTTACGCTTGTGGGCGCATGTGCGGGAACAAGATCACGTCGCGGATCGACGGTGAGTTGGTCAACAACATCACCAGACGGTCGATGCCGATACCTTCACCGGCCGTTGGCGGCATGCCGTATTCCAGCGCACGCACAAAGTCAGCGTCGTAGTGCATGGCTTCGTCATCGCCTGCGTCTTTATCAGCCACCTGAGCCATGAAGCGCTCAGCCTGATCTTCAGCATCGTTGAGCTCGGAGTAAGCATTGGCGATTTCACGACCACCGATAAACAGCTCGAAACGATCGGTCACATTCGGGTTATCGTCGTTACGGCGTGCCAGTGGCGACACTTCGAACGGGTACTCGGTGATGAAGTGCGGCTGTTCCAGTTTGTGCTCGACCAGCTCTTCGAAAATCATCACCTGCAATTTGCCCAGGCCTTCGAAACCCAGCACCTTGGCACCGGCTTTCTTGGCAATGGCGCGCGCCTTGTCGATGTCGTTCAGGTCATCGGCGGTCAGCTCAGGGTTGTACTTGAGGATCGAGTCGAACACCGACAAACGCACGAACGGTTCACCGAAGTGGAACACTTTGTCGCCGTACGGCACGTCGGTGCTGCCCAGTACCAGCTGCGCCAGTTCACGGAACAGCTCTTCGGTCAGGTCCATGTTGTCTTCGTAGTCGGCGTACGCCTGATAGAACTCCAACATGGTGAATTCAGGGTTGTGACGGGTCGACACGCCTTCGTTACGGAAGTTACGGTTGATCTCGAACACTTTTTCGAAGCCGCCGACCACCAGGCGCTTGAGGAACAGCTCTGGCGCGATGCGCAGGTACATGTCCATATCAAGGGCGTTGTGGTGGGTTTCGAACGGCTTGGCCGCAGCACCGCCCGGGATGGTTTGCAGCATCGGCGTTTCGACTTCAAGGAAGTCGCGTGCCATCAGGAAGCTGCGGATGTGGGCAATCACTTGCGAACGTACACGGAAGGTGTGACGCACGTCTTCGTTGACGATCAGGTCAACGTAACGCTGGCGATAACGCTGCTCGGTGTCGGTCAGGCCGTGGTGCTTGTCGGGCAGCGGACGCAGCGATTTGGTCAGCAGACGCACGTTGGTCATTTCAACGTACAGGTCGCCTTTGCCGGAACGGGCCAGGGTGCCTTCGGCGGCAATGATGTCGCCCAAGTCCCAGGTTTTGACTGCGGCCAGGGTGTCTTCCGGCAGGGTTTTACGGTTGACGTAGACCTGAATGCGACCGCTCATGTCTTGGATCACCATGAACGAGCCACGGTTAAGCATGATGCGACCCGCAACCTTGACCGGGATGGCCGCCTCGGCCAGCTCTTCCTTGGTCGCTTGCGCGTACTGCTTTTGCAGGTCGGCGCAAAGGCTGTCACGGCGGAAGTCGTTCGGGAAGGCATTGCCCTTGGCGCGCTCGGCTGCAAGTTTTTCCTTGCGCAGGGCGATCAGGGCGTTTTCTTCCTGTTGCACATCTTGCGGGTCGAGTTGTTGGTCGCTCATGTCTTAAAAAATTCCATCACAGGTTCGTTGCCCCCGCCTTGCGGCAGGGGGAAGCGGGCGTTGGCGGCCCTCACGGGGCAGCGCCTCAGCGGCGCACTTTACGGTTGTTGCGCGACTTACAGCCCTTGTTTCAGGCTCGCTATCAGGTACTCGTCGATGTCGCCGTCGAGCACTTTGTCGCAATCGCTGCGTTCTATATTGGTACGCAAATCTTTAATGCGCGAAGCATCGAGTACGTACGAACGGATCTGGTGACCCCAGCCGATGTCCGACTTGGTGTCTTCCAGCGCTTGGGAAGCGGCGTTGCGCTTTTGCACTTCCTGCTCGTACAAACGTGCCCGCAGCATTTTCATCGCGGTGTCTTTGTTCGCGTGCTGGGAACGTTCGTTCTGGCAGCTCACCACGGTGTTGGACGGTACGTGGGTGATACGTACGGCCGAGTCGGTGGTGTTTACGTGCTGACCACCCGCACCGGAGGAACGATAGGTGTCGATCCGCAGGTCTGAGGGGTTGATGTCGATTTCGATGTTGTCGTCGATCTCTGGCGAAACGAATACCGCCGAGAACGAGGTGTGACGACGGTTGCCCGAGTCGTAGGGACTTTTGCGTACGAGACGATGGACGCCAATTTCGGTGCGCAACCAACCAAAGGCGTATTCACCCTTGATGTGCACGGTTGCGCCTTTGATCCCGGCCACTTCACCGGCAGACAGTTCCATGATGGTGGCATCGAAGCCGCGCTTGTCGGCCCAGCGCAAATACATCCGCAGCAGGATATTGGCCCAGTCTTGCGCTTCGGTGCCGCCCGAGCCTGCCTGGATGTCCAGGTAAGCGTTGTTGGCGTCCATCTCACCACTGAACATGCGGCGAAATTCGAGTTTTTCAAGGGACTCGCGCAGACGTTCAACCTCAGCGGCAACGTCATCCACAGCGGCCTGATCTTCTTCCTCGGCAGCCATCAGCAGCAGGTCTTTGGCATCGGCCAGACCGGTGTGCATCTCATCGAGGGTTTCTACAATTTGCGCCAATAATGAGCGCTCGCGTCCCAGTTCCTGGGCGTACGAAGGGTTGTTCCAGACACTCGGATCTTCAAGCTCGCGATTGACTTCGGTCAGACGCTCATGCTTTTGATCGTAGTCAAAGATACCCCCGAATGGTTTCGGAGCGCTCTGACAGGTCCTTGATGCTGTTAAGGATCGGGTTGATTTCCATGGCGGACTGCACTCGTAGGCGATTTTTACAAAGCCAAAGAGTATACCGAAAATATACCGTTACAGCAGCCCGCCCGGCGGCCTTATATGGGCCATTTGCCGCAGCCCGAAGGGCGCAACACGTCACTGACCGCGCCTTACGAGGCCTACAGCACACCGCGAATTTGCATCTGGCACGCCACAATAAACAGGCGAAGTCACATCACAGCTACAGCTTGGGAATAGTTACCCAACTTTAGAGAAATGGACTACCCGGCGTTTCATTGCACATCACAACAAGCTCGCTATACCTAACCAGTACGGCCTTTAACGCGCTGCTGTCGCGTGATAACACCCTTGGGCTGACCGTACAAACAAGCACCAGGAGCAAGGCAATGGAAAACCCGAGGTGTGGCCCACAAGGCTTTCAACGCAATTCACGGCAGGTCAACAAGCGCTGCCTGGAGCTACTGCTGTCATTGGCAACGCCCCAGGGCAATGTGCTGGATGTCGGCTGTGGCACCGGCAATAGCCTGCTGTTTGTGGACTTGAACAACATCGAACAGTACGTCGGCATCGATCAATCCAAGGACAAAATCACCTATGCCAACCTGGCGCATGCCGCGCCCAACGTGCGTTTTATCATCAGTGACTTTCTGACGTACTCCCTGGACCACTTTTCGCCCTTTGATGCCGTCGTTTGCGCGGCCTGCTTGCAAGCGTTTATTCCACAAGAACAAACCGTGATCGACAAACTGTCGGCCGCCATCAGGCCCGGCGGTGACTTGTTTTTGTCGTGCGCGCTGGATTTCGATTACTTGCCGGACGAGCGTTTTATACAAGAGCGAGCCTTGATGGAGATCCGCCATCAATACCCCTGCATCACTGAACCGGTGGTGTTTGATGACTTCAGGTTCAGCCGCCGGGACATTCTGGACACCCTGCACGACTTTGACATGGTGCGCGCACAGCGCATTGAGGAAACCGTCGAGTTTGAGAACTTCAGCGACTTCAGGGACTGGCATTGGGGCGCCAGTACGCAGGTACGCCGCCAGTTCGACGAAACCATCCGCGAACAGGCGATCACTGACTACTACCAAACGCTGTATGCACACTACTGCGCTGGCCGTTATAAAACGGCGTACGCCACCGGGCTGATGCTGCTCAGAAAGAAAGGCGGCTAACGCCCAGGCTGGACTGCATCTGAACGCACAGACGCAGCCTGCGCCAGCAGCTAAGGGGAGCCTGACGAGAGTTGGCTTACTCAATACCCACTTGGTTGCGCCCGTTGTTTTTGGCCAGGTACAACCCCTTGTCCGCCGCCGATATCAATTCGCGACAGTTGCCGCTGTGTTGCGGCGTGAGCGTGGCCAGCCCAATGCTGATCGTGAGGCTGCTGCCCTCGGTGGGCGAGATGTGCGCAATCTTCAGCGCCGCAACGGCCTGGCGCAGTTTTTCTGCCACCAGTCGCGCTCCGCCCTGAGAGGTATTGGGCAGCACGATGGCAAACTCTTCGCCGCCGTAACGCGCAGGCAAGTCGGAGGGTCGACTGCTGGCATCGCGGATGGAGGCGGCCACTTTGCGCAACGCTTCATCACCGTCCAGATGGCCAAAGGTGTCGTTGAACGACTTGAAGTAGTCCACGTCGATCATCAGCAACGACAACTGGGTTTGTTCACGCAAAGCGCGACGCCATTCCAGTTCAAGGTACTCGTCAAAGTGACGACGATTGGACAACCCGGTCAGGCCGTCAGAGTTCATCAACCGTTGCAGCACCAGGTTGGTGTCCAACAGTTGCTGCTGGCTCACCCGCAGCGCACGGTAGGCCGCATCACGCTGCAACAGCGTCATGTAGGAGCGCGAGTGATAGCGAATGCGCGCCACCAGCTCGATGTTGTCGGGCAATTTCACCAAATAGTCGTTGGCCCCTGCCGCAAAGGCCGCGCTCTTGATCAGCGGGTCCTCTTTGGTGGAGAGCACAATAATGGGGATATCTTTGGTCGCCGGATGATTGCGGTATTCGCGCACCAGCGTCAGGCCGTCGAGGCCCGGCATCACCAGATCCTGCAAAATCACGGTCGGTTTGATGCGAATGGCTTGCGCGATGGCCTGGTGCGGGTCGGCACAAAAGTGGAAATCGATGTTTTGCTCAAGGGCCAACCCCCGGCGCACGGCCTCGCCGATCATCGCCTGATCGTCGACCAGCAACACCATCGCTGCGTTTTCGTCGTTTTTGACGTCGTCCAATTGCAAGTCATTCATGCGCGTTCACCTGAATTACCACCTTCAAGCCAGTCCTGCCGGGTTTTGTCACTCATTTGCCAAATATCTCCAGCAAGCGTGGCGCAATCGTGTCCAAGGGTCGAATTTCAACCGCGGCATCAATCGCCGCGGCCGCTTTGGGCATGCCGTACACCGAGCTGCTCTGTTGGTCCTGAGCGATGGTCAAAAAGCCTTGCTGGCGCATGAGTTTAAGCCCTTGCGCGCCATCACGGCCCATACCGGTCAGCAGCACCCCCACGGCATCGCCGTTCCAAAACCTGGCAACACTCTCGAAGAACACATCAATCGAGGGCCGATAAATTTCGTTCACCGGCTCTGCCGTATAGGCCAGCGTGCCGTTTTTCAAGAGCCGGATATGGTGGTTGGTGCCGGCCAGCAACACCGTACCGGGCTGGGGCGCTTCACCATCTCGGGCCAACCGTACATTGACCCCGCACGAGCTGCTGAGCCATTCGGCCATACCGGCTGCAAACACCTGATCAACGTGCTGTACCAGCACAATCGCCGCCTCAAACTGCCTCGGCAGCCCTTTTAGCAGTGTTTCGAGGGCGGCTGGCCCTCCGGCCGATGAACCAATGGCCACCAGCCCGTGGCGTATGCTGTGCTGACGTGGCGGGGTGTCCACCGGTTTTACCCGCTTGTCGGGTTGGCCCACCAACCAGCCAATGTTCAAGATTTTACGCAGCAACGGCGCGGCGGCTTCTTTGGCGTTACCCGCCCCCAAGGCCGGTGTGTCCACCACATCCAGCGCGCCAAAGCCCATGGCTTCGAACACACGGTGCACATTTTGCTGACGGTCGACCGTCACGATCACAATCGCACAGGGGCTTTCTGCCATGATCCGGCGGGTGGCTTCTACACCGTCCATGACCGGCATGATCAGGTCCATCAAGATCAGGTCAGGGGTGTTTTCGGCGCACAGCAAAACCGCTTCTGCGCCGTCTCGCGCCACCCAGATCACCTGATGGGCCGGTTCGAATGCCAACGCCCGGCGCAAGGCTTCAACCGCCATGGGCATGTCGTTGACGATGGCAATTCTCATGTTTGGGCTCCTCCAATGAGTTCAACCACTGCATCGAGCAGCGCATCGTCATGGAAACTGGCTTTGGCTAAATAGTAGTCGGCTCCTGCGTCCAGGCCGCGCCGACGGTCTTCTTCACGGTCTTTATAGGACACCACCATCACCGGCATCGATTGCAGACGGTTATCACGGCGTAACAACGTCACTAACTCGATACCGTCCATGCGCGGCATGTCGATGTCGGTAATCAACAAATCAAAGTGTTCGGCACGCAATGCATTCCAGCCGTCCATGCCATCGACCGCCACCGCCACTTCATAGCCGCGATTGAGCAGCAACTTGCGTTGTAGCTCACGTACGGTGAGCGAGTCGTCGACCACCAAAATACGCTTGCGGGCCAATTCGGCCGTGTGCCGATTACGCCGATCAATACGCTCAAGACGCCCGGTATTGAGCAGTTTATCGACAGACCGCAGCATGTCTTCGACGTCAACGATCAGCACCGGCGAGCCGTCATCAAGCAGCGCGCCAGCCGAAATATCCTGCACCTTGCCCAGACGCGGATCGAGGGGCAATACGACCAACGTGCGCTCGCCAATAAAACGCTCCACCGCAACCCCGTAGACCACATCGCGCTCGCGAATCACCACCACGTTGAGGGTTTCGTCATCGTTCTGGCTGGGCGGGCGTTGCAGCAACTGGCTGGCGGCGACCAAGCCTACGTGGCGGCCCTCATGCCAAAAATGCTGGCGCCCTTCGAGCTGTACGATGTCGTCGGGTTGCAGGTCGCGCATGCGTTCGATATGCGCCAGCGGGAAGGCGTAGGCTTCGTCGCCGACCTCCACCACCAGGCTGCGCACCACCGACAAGGTCAGCGGCACTTCCAAATGGAAACGGCTGCCCTGCCCCCCCGTTTGCTCCAGCACAATCGCCCCACGCAGCAGGCGCACCATGTGCTGCACGGCGTCCAGTCCCACCCCGCGCCCGGACACTTCGGTCACGGTGTCGCGCAGGCTGAAGCCGGGCAAAAACAGAAAGGACAGTAGCTCTTCTTCACTGAGCTGGGCGGCCGTGGCCTCGGTCGAAAGCTGGCGCTCGACGATGGTGCGGCGCAAGCGCTCAAGGTCTACCCCCGCACCGTCATCGCTCAATTCCAGCACCAGCAGACCGGCCTGATGCGAGGCCCGCAAGCGGATCAGCCCTTCAACCGATTTACCCGCCAACAACCGCTGCTCGGGCGACTCGATGCCGTGATCAACTGCGTTGCGCAGCAAATGGGTCAGCGGTGCTTCGAGCTTTTCCAATACGTCGCGGTCAACCTGGGTTTTTTCGCCTTCAATTTCCAGGCGTATCTGCTTGCCCAGGCTGCGGCCCAGGTCACGCACCATGCGCTCTTGCCCGGCCAATACATCGGCGAACGGGCGCATGCGGCATGCCAGCGCCGTGTCATACAGCAACTGCGCGCGCTGGCTCGCCTGCCAGCCGAACTCGTCCAGCTCAGCGGTCTGCTCACTGAGCACGTGCTGTGATTCGGCCAACAAGCGCCGGGCCTCGGCCAAGGCTTCTTGCGCCTCATGGCTCAGACCGACCACTTTGAGTTGATCGCTGAGGCTGTCCAACGCCCGCAGGCTGGTGCTCTGGATCCGCTTAAGGCGCTGCAACGTGGCCAGATAAGGCTTGAGCCGCTGGGTTTCGACCAGCGACTTACTGGATAAATCCAGCAAGCTGTTGAGGCGCTCTGCGGTGACGCGCAGTACCCGCTCGCCACTTTCAGTGCGTCGTTGCGGGCGCTGCGCAGGTTCAGCCGCCAGCGGCGGCTCGATCGTGGGTTGCGGGGCCTCAGGCTGCGGTGCCAGCAGCCGTTGCGACACATCAAAAACCGGGGCTACCACGGGTGCGGGGATCTGCGAGGGATCGAGCAGGCGATTCATCAGCGCCACATAGGCCTCGACATCCGCCGCGCTGACCGTATTGCCCGGTGTTGCAATGCGCATCAACAGGTCAGTGCCCTGCAACAAGGCATCAATGTGCTCAGGCAGCAGGTACAAGCGGCCTTCCTGAGCGCTGACCAGGCAATCCTCCATCACATGAGAGACGCTGACCCCGGCATCCACCCCGACAATGCGCGCTGCACCTTTGAGCGAATGCGCCGCGCGCATGCACGCTTCAAGCTGATCGGCCTGAGTCGGGTTGCGCTCCAGCGCCAGTAAACCCGCATTCAGTACTTGGGTTTGGGTTTCAGCCTCCAGGCTGAACAGCTCCAGCAACGAGGCATCGCGCATTTGCTCAGGGGTCATGTGAGGCTCCGGGTAATGGCGCTGAGCAATTGCTCTTCATCCAGCCAGCGCAGGCTGCGGGCCTTGTACGGCAACACCCCCCGGGTGAATTTGGCGCTGGCGTGCTCGCCCGAGAGCGATGCGGTGTTTAACACCCGTTGTTCAATGTTATGAATGCCGTCGACTTCATCCACCGGCAGCACCACCGGCCCGCCCGGCGCGGCCACAATCAGCATGCGCGGCATCACCCGCTGTGACGCCGTCACGCTCACGGTCGGGTCCAGCCCCAGCAATTCGACCAGCGACAGGCAAGGCACCAGCGTACCCCGCACGTTGGCCACGCCCAACAGGGCGCGTGAGCGCTGATGGGGCAACGAATGGATCGACTGCATCGGCGCCACCTCGTCCAGGCAACCGGTGGCTAGCCCCAACCATTCACCGCCCATGCGAAACATCATCAGCGAACGTGTCGCCACTTTATGTTCAAGGTCGGGCGGGGCGGCAAGGTCTTGGCCGTCCTGCTCAAATGAATAGCGATCGAGCAAGCGGGTTGCCGCTGCCGAGTACACCGAACAGTTGCGACAGTGAATATGCTCAGCCAATAACGGGCAGGATTTATTGCCATAAACACCGATGCGGTTCCAGCAATCATCAATCGCCAGGGCTTCGGTGTGGATCAAGCTTTGGGCTGTTAAACCGTTCATTGTTTACGCTCACTCTGAACCGAGCGCTCATTGCGCGCAGCTCGGGCCTGCAAACGCTGGGCACCGGCGACATCGCCCAACGAGGCCAGCAACGCGGCCAACTGCGCCAGCGCCTGGGCATGTTGAGGTTCCAGATACAACGCCTTGCGATAGAACGCTTGCGCCTGGGCGGTCTGCCCTTCGACATCGCTGAGCAGGCCCAACCAATAAAACACCTGCGCCTGCGGCCCGTGGCGCTGCAAGCTCAGCTCACAAGCGGCACGCGCTTCGCGGCTATTGCCTTCATTGGCCAGCGTGGCGATTTTTTCGAGCAATTGCGCGGGTTCGTCCAACGTGGGCGCTGGCGGCTGCGCCGCAGGCCGCGTGAGCGTTTTCGTTTGCGGGCGGGCAATAAAGGGCCGACTGGCGGGCGCTGTGAGCGGCGCAAAAGGCCGCGCTTGCGGCTTGCGTTCCACCAGTGCGGGCATCACCGCAAGCGGCGGCTCCTGGCTGTGGCAAAACGCAAACGACTGCGGCGCATTGATTGAGCGCATGCCCAACCCGTTGAGCAGGCTGCCTTCGGCCGGGCCGATAAACAACACACCCTCGGTACGCGTCATGCGTTTGAGCACATCCAGTGCTTGCTTCTGCGTTTTGAGATCGAAGTAAATCAGCAGATTGCGGCAAAACACGAAGTCATACGCGGGTTGGTTGGCCATCAGTGCAGGGTCGAGCAGGTTACCCACATGGAACGTGACCTGCTCACGCACCCGCGCGCGCAGCTGATAGCCGTCCTCCTCAAGGGTGAAATAGCGCTCACGAAACTCGATGCTCTGCCCACGAAACGAGTTTTTGCCATACACCGCGCGCTGGGCGCGCTGCACCGAGAGCGGGCTGACATCCAGCGCATCGACCTTGAACTGATGCGCGGCAAAGCCTGCGTCAAACATCGCCATCGCAATCGAATAAGGCTCTTCGCCGGTTGAACACGGCAGGCTCAAAATGCGCAGGACCCGTGGGCTGCTTTGCGCCGTCAGACGCTCACGGGCCAGCCGTCCCAGCGTGACAAAGGATTCGGGATAACGAAAAAACCAGGTCTCGGGCACGATCACTGATTCGATCAACGCTTGCTGCTCGTCCTGCGAGCGATTGAGCCACTGCCAATACTGATCGTGGTCGGCCATGTTCAATGCCGTACACCGCTGGCGCACGGCCCGCTCAATAATCGCTGGCCCTACTGACGCCACATCCAGACCGATCTGACGTTTAAGAAAGTCAAAAAAACGCTGATCAGCACTCATGCGCGGGCCTGCCCAGACAGATCGAGGTCCGCGTCAGTGAACAACAACCCGCGTACTGCTGGCGTTAGCAGATCGTTGACGCGAATCCACTGCAACAACCCCTGTGCGTCTTTGCGCACCGGCCCCAAATAAGGTGCCTCGCGGTTATCCAGCCCATAGGGCTGAAAGTCCGCCGGGTTGCAGCGCAACATCTCGTTGGCCTGCTCCAGCACCAGCCCCAACAAACGGCCCTGATAATTGACCAACACCAGGCGGGTACTGGTGCGCTCGACCGCCGGTTGGCCGAAGGTCATGGCACTCACATCAATCACCGGCACCATCTGGCCACGATGCGCCAACACCCCTGCCACCCACGCGGGCGCATGGGCGATGGGTTTAAGCGGCAAACGCGGCAACACTTCAACCACGTCGATAGCCTGTAAGGCATAGCGCTCGGCGCCAATATAAAACACCAGGAAAAGGCTGTTTTTCGACGCCTTGGCGGCTTCGCGCGGGGCGAGAGGTTCGCTCATCAGACTTTGAATCGCGAAACGCCGCTGCGCAGCCCGACCGCCACCTGGCTCAGCTCGTCAATGGCAAAGCTGGCCTGGCGCAACGACTCAACGGTCTGGCTGCTGGCATCGCCCAACTGCACCAGCGCATGGTTAATCTGCTCGGCGCCGGTGGCTTGTGCCTGCATGCCTTCGTTGACCATCAACACGCGAGGCGCGAGCGCCTGCACCTGATGAATGATCTGCGACAACTGCTCGCCCACCTGCTGCACCTCGGACATGCCGCGGCGCACCTCTTCGGAGAACTTGTCCATGCCCATCACACCCGCCGACACGGCGGACTGAATCTCACGCACCATTTGCTCAATGTCATACGTGGCCACGGCCGTCTGGTCAGCCAAGCGGCGCACTTCGGTGGCCACCACGGCAAAGCCGCGTCCGTATTCACCGGCTTTCTCGGCCTCAATTGCAGCGTTGAGCGACAGCAGGTTGGTTTGGTCGGCCACTTTAACGATGGTCACCACCACCTGATTAATATTGCCGGCCTTCTCGTTCAGAATCGCCAGCTTGGCGTTCACCAGATCGGCCGCCCCCATGACCTGATGCATGGTGTCTTCCATCCGCGCCAGACCCTGTTGCCCGGAACCGGCCAAAATCGAGGCTTGGTCGGCCGCCGACGTGACTTCGGTCATGGTGCGTACCAGATCACGCGAGGTGGCCGCAATTTCGCGCGACGTGGCGCCGATTTCAGTGGTGGTGGCGGCGGTTTCAGTGGCGGTGGCCTGTTGCTGCTTGGAGGTGGCGGCAATTTCAGTGACCGACGTCGTGACCTGCACCGAGGAGCGCTGGGCCTGAGACACCAGCGCCGTCAACTCGGCCATCATGTCGTTGAAGCCGGTTTCGACAGCGCCGAACTCGTCTTTACGCTCCAGGTCCAGGCGCTTGCTCAAGTCACCGGAACGCATCACGTCGAGGATCGACACAATGCGCTGCATCGGCGACATAATCGCGCGCAGCAACAGGAAGCCGCACACACTGGCCGCGATCACGGCAATCAGCAGTGACACCAGCATGCTGGCCTTGGCCGCCAACACCGCGTCAGAAATGTTGTTGCTGGCATGAATGGCCGCGTTCTGGTTGTCTTCAATCATTTTATTGAGTTGCTGACGGCCTGCGTTCCACGCGGGCGTCAGTTGCTCAACCAGCAGGCGACGAGCTTGATCCATGTCGTTCTTTTCGAACAGCGCGACCACCGTGTCCAGCGAGGCGTCGTAGGCTTTGTGGCGCACTAAAAACGCTTCATATTCGGTCTCATCCGTGCCGTCGCTGATGGTCGAGCGATAACCGGCCAGTTCTTTTTCCAGACGGGCTTCATAGGACGCGTAGAGGTCTTTTTCCTCTTTGGTGAGCGGGTGACCGGTTACATCATTCATCAGGTGCAAGGTCTGAACGTAACTGTCGACCCAGGCACTGCGGATCATGGAGCTGTAATACAAACCGGGAATGGAGTCGGTGCGCACTTTGTCTTCACTGGATTCAATCGAGACCAGGCGTGAATACGCTGCGACGATCATCAACAGCATGATGGCAATGATTACGGCAAAGCTCGCCAAGATGCGTTGGCGTAACGTCCAGTTCTTCACAGTCAATCCTCGGGTGCCGTTCAAATGAAGGGGAGTATAGCCGAGGGTGCAAGATGATTCGCACGAGGTTTGAGACCGCTCTCACATGGATCAAGTAAAAAACTTACATAGGATTACATCTGTAATCGCCAAGGCGACACCATCAGGGCGTTCTACCGCCAGTCCGCCACCTCATGTGGCGGCGAGCGGCTTGGTACACAGCCGGTTCAGGTGGGTTGCAGGCGCCAGCCCAGCACGTTGAGCACGTCGCAGCCATCACGCAGTCACGCCGCTGCCGTGGTGGCCAAGTGTTTGAGGTCGATGGCGTCTGCCTCTTGCACTTCACGGTTGGCAAAGGTTTCCATCCGTTGTGTGACGGCCAGCACACGGGCGGTGGCATTGGCATGTAATACGTCGAGGGGGCGTTGCGGTCGATCAACATAGGGGATGTTGCAGTCGATGGCGGTGAGGGGGATATAAGGGATTTTTGGCATGAGTGGTGCTGCTAGTCCTTACGATTGAACTGCACACATTTCGTCGCCAAACGAAAGTAGGCGGCCGGATGGTAGGGCAAGACCTTGCCCCCGCGTACGGCTGCGTGGGCACGCCGTGACGGGCCATCCTTGGCCCAACACGGCGATCCCTCCTCTCAGAGGTCTGCGGTGTGAACCTGCTTTTCAAGTTCGACTTTCAACGCCGGATCAAGCTTGAGCTGCCTGGCCAGTTCATCCAGATACGAACGTTCCATGAAGCTGTCTTCATCCACCAGCATCACGCTGGCGATGTACATTTCTGCCGCCATTTCCGGCGTGCTCGCCGCGCGGGCCACTTCGGCCGGGTCCAACGGCTTGCTCAGCTCGGCTTGCAGCCACTGCTGTGTCCCGGGGTCGTTGTTGAATTTGCTGAACTCGCCTTCGATCAGTTGACGCTCACGGTCGTCAATGTGGCCATCGGCCTTGGCCGCCGCGATTAACGCTTTAAGGATGGCCTGGCTATGCTGCTCAACTTGCGGTGGCGGCAGGCGATCAATGGTCTGCGGCTCGGTTTGGGGCGCGCTGCCCTGGTTGGCCTGCCAGTTGCCATAGGCTTTGTAGGCCAACACGCCCAAAGCCGCCAAACCACCGTAGGTGATAGCCTTGCCGCCAATTTTGCGCGCGCTTTTGTTGCCCAGCAGCAGGCCCATTGCGCCCGCCGCCAACGCTCCACCGCCCGCGCCCGATAGCAAGCTGCCCAACCCGCCCGCGCCGCCCAGCAGGCCGCCTAACGCGCCTTTGTCAGCTCCCGCGCTGTTTTTGGCGGCACCGGTTTTGTTCTGTAACAAATCCTGGCCAGACTTGAGTAACTGATCGAGTAATCCACGAGTGTTCATACAAGGCCTCTAGCAACGGGGTTAAGGAAAAAAGCAGGCCGACAGAGTAGTGCCCCATCACCGGCTATGGTCAGTTCGATTGCTTCCAGATGTTGCACCGCGTGGGCCAAGCCCACATTAAGTGCAACTGATAACGCCCTGCCCCGCAGCGTTATCAGACACTCCTACAACGCAAATCGTACAGAGCCGCTTCAATCACGCAGGTCCGATTCATGAATCGGCTGATCGCGATGGGTGGCCCGCTGGTATTGTGCAGGCCAGGTGGCGTGTTTGCCGCCCAGGTCATCATCGGCGTGCAAGGCCCAGTAAGGGTCGCGCAGCAGTTCACGCGCCAGCAGGATCAAGTCGGCCTGACCAGTGCGCAATATATGCTCGGCCTGCGCCGGCTCGGTGATCATGCCTACCGTGCCGGTAGCGATGCCTGACTCTTTGCGAATGCGCTCGGCAAAGCGCGTCTGGTAACCCGGCCCCACGGGGATTTCTGCGTTGGCCGCGGTGCCGCCCGATGACACGTCAATCAGATCCACACCCAACGCTTTGAGGCGCCGCGCCAGTTCGACGGTTTCGTCGGGGTTCCAGCCGTCTTCCACCCAGTCGGTGGCCGAGACCCGCACGAATAACGGCAGCTCTTGTGGCCACACTTCACGCACCGCTTCGGTGACTTGCAGGACCAGACGAATACGGTTTTCAAAGGAGCCGCCGTACTGGTCGCGGCGCTGGTTGCTCAACGGCGAAAGGAACTGATGCAGCAAGTAACCATGCGCGGCGTGCACTTCAACCACTGAAAAACCCGCCTCTAACGCACGTTTGGCGGCGTCGACAAAGGCTTGAATCACGTCCTGAATCTGACCCTCGTCCAGTTGGGTGGGTGCGGTGTGTTGGGGGTCGAAGGCGATGGGCGATGGCCCGACCGGCACCCAGCCGCCCTCTTCGACTTTCACGCTGCCGTGCTTGCCCAACCACGGGCGATGGGTGCTGGCCTTGCGTCCGGCGTGAGCCAACTGGATACCTGCGACCGCGCCTTGTGCCCGAATGAAGCGGGTGATGCGTTGCAGCGGTTCAATGTGTTGGTCATCCCACAACCCAAGGTCTTGGGCGGTGATGCGGCCATCGGCGGTGACGGCGGTGGCCTCGGTGAAGATCAGCCCTGCGCCACCTACCGCACGGCTGCCCAGGTGCACCAGGTGCCAGTCATTGGCCAAGCCGTCGACGCTGGAGTATTGGCACATCGGCGAGACCGCGATGCGGTTAGGAAAGGTCAATTGGCGCAGGGAATAGGGTTCGAGCAGCAGGCTCATGGGTCACCTCTCATTTCAGTGGGCGGGCTCCAAGCTGCTCAGACCCGTGATGGCGACCAAGCAGTACCCAGAGACTAGTCGACAACACTGAAAGAGGTGGGGTTCACATTCAGGCACAGGCCTCAATAAATCACCGTGGGTTAGCGCGGCTCAATATGGGCAATCATTAATTGCACGGTTTCATTGCCACGAAACTCGTTGAGGTCCAGTTTGTAGGCCAGCTCTACAAAACGGATGGTCGGGTTGGGCCACACCTCACGGTCGATGCCAAACGCGATGCCATCGAGTTTCACGCTGCCGCATTCGGTTTTGAGCACCACTTTCAAATGCCGCTCACCGACAATACGCTGCTCGACCAGTTGAAAAACACCGTGGAACAACGGCTCCGGGAAGTGCTGCCCCCACGGTCCGGCCGTGCGTAACGCCCGCGCCAGTTCGAGATGGAACTCTTCGACCGCCAGGCTGCCATCTGACAACAGGCGCCCGGTCAGGTCTTCTTCACGCAGCTGGCGGCGCACTTCGGCATCGAACGCCTGTGCAAACAGCTCAAAATTGGCCACCGGCAAGGTCAGGCCCGCCGCCATAGCGTGCCCGCCGTATTTGGCGATCAAGTCTGGATGCTGTGCGGCAACCACACTCAGTGCATCGCGAATATGAAAGCCCGGCACCGAGCGCCCAGAACCTTTGAGCACGCCATCGCCCGCATCGGCAAAGGCAAACGTGGGGCGGAAATAACGCTCTTTCAGGCGCGAAGCCAAAATCCCGATCACGCCCTGGTGCCATTGCGGGTCAAAGAGGCACAAACCAAAGGGCATTGAATCGAGCGGCAGCTCTTTAAGCTGGGCCAGTGCTTCGCGTTGCATGCCTTGCTCGATGGCTTTGCGGTCCTGGTTCATTTCGTCCAGTTGCACGGCCATCGCCCGCGCCGCATTGGCGTCGTCGGTGAGCAGGCATTCGATCCCCAGGCTCATGTCGTCCAGACGCCCTGCTGCGTTCAAACGCGGGCCGAGGATAAAACCCAGATCGGTAGAGGTGATGCGCGAGTGATCGCGCTTGGCCACTTCCAGAATGGCTTTAAGCCCAGGCCGCGCGCGCCCGGCGCGAATGCGCTCAAGCCCTTGGTGCACCAAAATGCGGTTGTTGGCGTCCAGCGGCACCACATCGGCCACGCTGCCCAGTGCCACCAGGTCCAGCAGCTCGGCAATGTTCGGCATCTTGCTGTCTTGATAGCGGCCCAGGTCTTTCAAACGGGCACGCAGGGCGATCAGCACATAAAAGATCACGCCCACCCCCGCCAACGCTTTGCTGGGGAACGCGCAGCCGGGCTGGTTAGGGTTGACGATAGCGTCAGCCGCCGGCAGTTCGGTGCCCGGCAAGTGGTGGTCGGTGACCAGCACGCTCAACCCTGCCCGTTTCGCTGCGGCCACACCGTCAACGCTGGAGATGCCGTTGTCGACAGTGATCAGCAGGTGCGGCTCGCGGGTCAAGGCCACTTCGACGATTTCCGGGGTCAGGCCGTAGCCGTATTCAAACCGGTTAGGCACCAAGTAATCGACATGGGCGGCGCCCAACAAGCGCAGCCCCAGCATGCCGACCGTACTGGCCGTGGCGCCGTCGGCGTCAAAGTCGCCCACGATGAGGATGCGCTGGCGCTGATCCAGTGCCACCACCAGCAAATCCACTGCGGCATCGATGCCTTTAAGTTGCTGAAACGGGATCAGCCGCGCCAGGCTTTTGTCCAGTTCTGCTTCAGATTGCACGCCCCGTGCGGCGTACAACCGTGTGAGCAGCGTCGGCATTTCGCCCAAAAAAGGCAGGATGTGTGGCAATGGGCGAGGTTCGATGCGCATAAGCGGGTGAAGAGTCTCTGTTACTGAAGATTAAAGGGTGCAGCGCGTGCGGCTTAGCCGCGCTCGCCCGTCAGCCATTGCAATTGCACTTCGTGCTGTCCACGGTCATCGGTCACGAAGATCGTGCCTTCGCTGATCATCACGTCCCACTTGATAACCCGAGGCATGTCTTTGGCCAAGGTTTCGAGCACGTCTTGGGGCACGGCGGCGACATTGACGTTTTTCAGGTTTTTGATCGCCGGGATCACTTTACCTTCCCACACGCGCAGGCTGCCATAGGCCAGCAAGCTGGTGCGCTCGGTGCGACGCGAACACCAGGTCAGACGGTCTGCGTCTGGCTGGCCGACTTCGATCCAGTGCAACACGCGGTCATCCAGGCTTTTTTCCCACAGCGCGGGTTCGTCTACATCAGACAGCCCACGGCCGAAGGACAGTTGCTCGTTGTACCAAAAGGCGTACGCCAACAAACGCACAGTCATACGCTCTTCGGTCTCCGAAGGGTGACGGGCGATGGTCTGTTTTACGCTCTCATACACACCGCGATCGAGATCGGTGAGATTGAGTTCAAATTTGTACGTGGTGGACGGCTGGGCCATGAACGGGCTTCTTGATACAGAGAAAGGCGCCAAGTCTAACCGATACGTCCGTGTTCAACGAATTCTGCGGCTTCTTGCAGGCACTGTCCTATGTTAAAACGCTGTACCCGCTCGCTCCCGGACAAGGATTACTTATGCCGCTCGCCGCCAAACCCCTTTCGGGCCTCAACGTCGTTGAACTTGGAACACTGATTGCCGGCCCCTTTGCTTCGCGCATTTGCGCCGAGTTCGGCGCGCAGGTGATCAAGGTCGAGTCCCCGGATGGCGGCGATCCCTTGCGCAAGTGGCGCAAGTTGTACGAAGGCACGTCGCTGTGGTGGTTTGTGCAGGCGCGTAACAAAAAATCCCTGACGCTGAACCTTAAACACCCTGACGGCTTGAACGTCCTCAAAGAACTGCTGGCCGACGCCGACATTTTGATCGAGAACTTTCGTCCCGGTGTGCTCGAAAAACTTGGCCTGGGATGGGACGTGTTGCACGCACTGAACCCAAAACTGGTGATGGTGCGCTTGTCGGGCTTTGGCCAAACCGGGCCAATGAAAGACCAACCGGGGTTTGGCGCGGTCGGCGAGTCGATGGGCGGCTTGCGGTACATCACAGGTTTTGAGGACCGGCCACCGGTGCGAACCGGCATTTCCATCGGCGACTCGATTGCCGCGCTGTGGGGGGTGATTGGTGCGTTGATGGCACTGCGTCATCGTGAGGTCAATGGCGGTCTGGGCCAGGTGGTGGATGTGGCCTTGTATGAAGCCATTTTCGCGATGATGGAAAGCATGGTCCCCGAGTTCGATGTATTCGGTTTTATTCGCGAACGCACCGGCAACATCATGCCGGGCATTACCCCCTCCTCGATTCATACCAGCCTGGACGGTAAACACGTGCAGATCGGGGCCAACGGCGACGCCATTTTCAAACGTTTCATGCACACACTGGGGCGCGACGATTTAGCCAATGACCCGGCGCTGGCCAGTAACGATGGGCGCGACGTGCGACGCGATGAGTTGTATGGGGTGATTGATCGTTGGGTCGCCTCATTACCGCTTGAGACGGTGCTGGAACAGTTGAATGCGGCACAAGTGCCAGCCAGCCGCATTTTTTCAGCAGAAGACATGTTCACCGACCCGCAATTTTTGGCACGCGAAATGTTTTTGCACGCCAAACTACCGGACGGCAAAGACTTTAAAATGCCAGGCATTGTGCCCAGGCTGTCCGAGACGCCCGGCTCAGCCGATTGGGTGGGCCCTGAACTCGGTGCCCACAATCATGAGGTATTGGCCGCGCTGGGTTATGACGCGCACGCCATTGCAGAACTCAAGCGTTCAGGCGCCATTTAGTCCGAATGCCGATCGCCATTTTTAGAGGCTGTTCAAGGAGATCAGCACAATGACCATTCGCTCACAGCGGCGAAACCTGTGGGCAGGACTTATCGCATGGATCGTGTTGATGGGGTCGCCCGCCAGCCACGCAGCCGAAAAACTCATTTGGCTAATGCGTGACTTACCACCCTTGACGGTGTTCGAGGGGCCACAAAAAGGACGCGGCGTGATCGACCAGCTCATGCCGTTTCTGATCGCCAACCTGCCCCAATATGAGCACGAGGTGGTGAAGGTCAATCGGGCACGCGCCCTGCAAATGCTTGAAGACACGACACTGGCCTGTGATCCGGCACTGGTATGGAACCCGGCCCGCGCTCGTTCAATTGTTTATTCCACACCCATTATGGGTTTGCACAGCAACGGCTTGGTGATTCGGCGCAGTGACCAGGCACGGCTTGCGCCGTTTGTCAGCGATCAAAGCGTCGACCTCAAAAACATGCTCAATGCGCAGGCCATCAGGCTGGGTATTGTTGCCAAGCGCAGCTACGGGGTCTGGATAGACGAACAACTGGCACAAGGCGAAGCCGACGCTGTCTTCATCCATTACGGTAACGATGCCTTGGGCAGCCTGCTGCAAATGCAGCAGGCGGGGCGAATAGGCGCCATTTTGGGCTACTGGCCCGAAATTCAGTCAAAAGCCCGTCAGCAAGGCCTGTCACCCGAGAACCTGGTGTTTTATCGCATTCACGGCGCACCCACTTATCAACCCATTTACATCGGCTGTACGGCGACACCGGCAGGACGTGAGGCGCTGGTCAGCATTAACCATGCGCTGAGCAAAATTGACTCACAGGCGCTGTTCGATTCACAAACCCAATGGCAAGCGCCTGACCAGCACGATGATTATCTGAACGCACAACCCGCGCCGCTTCAGCCGCAATTGCCCCGGTGAAAAAACCCAAAAAAAACCCCGAGCCGTGGGGTGTCGACTCGGGGTTTAACAGGATCAAAATGATCCGCTCGACAGGCTACAAGCATCGGAGCAAAACGCCTGACCCTGTCGATGAAAAATCTGACAGGCATATCGGAATAAAGGTTCCCTGCCTTGCCGATGAAATGCTCAATAGCAACAGGATCTGAAATTGGCCACCTGGTATTTCTCAAGCAACTGATTCAAACGGTTCAAGGTTACGGGCTTTGACAGGCAACCCAACACCTTGAGCCCTTGCCTGCGGGCATCGCGTGCCACCATCTCGACGATATGGGGCGCGGCACAACTTTGAATAATCAACGCCGACGCATGCTGCTTTACAGCCAACTCACTGATCAGCTCCACCCCCGATGCATCTTCCAGATACAGATCGCAAATGGCGATATCAATAGCACCGCGTACGGCCAAGGAGTTGCGCGCAGACTCAATGCTTGAAGCCGTCAGCACATCAAAAACGCGGCATGCATTCAGCATCTGGTGCATGGCCATTAACTGGAAAGGGTTGTCTTCAAGGATCAATATTTTGAGGGATCGCATCATGAGCCTTCGGCCGGCTGAATGATTTCGCCGTGAGGACGCACTTTAGTGGCCTCAACCTGGGCGAGGTATAGGATAAGTCCGAAATATCAGTAGGAATAACCAATAGCCATTCGACACAGCGTGCACGCACGTCCTGTCACAGGGGGTCCCACTTCTTCATTTCAGAAATATCGAACCACCCTCCCATCAAGCCGACCAACTCCCCCGAGGTTGCGTAAAACGGGACCGTCCATTGGTAGATATATCTTCCCCCTGATTTGAACTCGACATACCGCTTTTTATAAAGGGATTTTCGGCTTTGCAACATGCCCATTAACTCGCTATGAAACTGCTCGGCCTGTGCTTGCGGATAGAGGTTAATTTCAATGCTGTTTAAGCCCAGAATGCGCTCTAACTTAATGGACAAACGATCTTCATAACTGTGATTGCAGCTAATGACTTCACCCTTAAGACCGACCACAAAAATGGGACTCGGAATACCGTCCAAAAAACGCTGATGCAACAGAATATCTTCACGTAATACGTTTTCTCGCACTTGCCCACTGAAAATCTGTTTGTGCAATTTTCGATTGCACAAAAACAAGCACAGACTGAATGCACTCAGCACCGCCATAAGCGCATACAACCAGTAGGAGTGGTGTAAGGCATTGCCGACATTTGGCGCTGCACCACCACCGCCTAACCATTTGCTTCTCAAGCTACGAATCTCGGTCATGGGCATGGCTTCCAGTGCTTTGTTCAGAATGCTCAGAAGTTCAGGATGCTGCGTATTGACCGCAAAAGTATCGGCGGACCATCGTCCGTCCACACTGCGCCCCACTTTGAGTCGGCCTTGGGGATAAAGATGCGCCTGCGTTTCACTCTGAATCGTCGCATCGGCTTCGCCACTTTCAACCAGGTCCCTTGCCTGCTCAAAGGTATCTACGGATTTCACGGTGATGGTCGGGTATTCACGCCTGACCATGTCTTCAAGCGCGTGTTTGGCAGGAAGAGCCAACACCTTGCCCGCTAACTGATCAAGCGAACCCAACCGGACGTCATGGCTACGTACAACAAAAACCCAAGGCGCGCCGCCATACGAATAGCTGAAGTTCAAAAACGCTTTTCGCTCCGGAGTGATCGACAGAGTTGAATTCATGTGCGCGATCCCCCCCTTGAGCAAGTCCAGAGTTTGCATCGTTGAAAACGTTTCAATATGCGCAAACTGCAAACCGGTCATGCGTGTAATGCGCGCCAGAATATCAATGTTCAATCCCTCCCAATCACCGTCTATATTTTTGAAGGCATACAAAGGGAATTGTTGACTGGCCAACATCACCACCGGATTGGCCTTGATCCACTCTCGCTCGCTGTGCAGCAGGTCGATATGTTGCTGCGCGATGCTGCCCTCAAGCCCGTGGGTCCAGCGCGCAAGAATCGCCCGACAAAGGGTTTCATCCACACTCCCCAACACTTGATTGATCAGGGCAACCATTTGCCGGTCGGCCTGGCGCGTGGCAAATGAAAACCCGGACACGGGCAAGGCACTGCTCCCCAAGATGCGCAACTTGGAGTACGGCCTCACGCTTTTAAAGGACTGGACAATGATCTCATTGCCGATAAAAGCATCAATATCGCCCTCAGTCAGGGCTTCCATGGCGCTGTGCAGGGTGGGCGTAATAATGAGCTGGCTGTCAGGGTAAAAGGCATGGGCCGTTTGTATATCAACGTAACCGTCTACAAAGCCGATCTTTTTACCCACCCAGTTTTCGATGGGCTGCGCCTCTGAGGCTCGAACGACAATAACAGGCCGATCAATCAGGTAGTCCTCAGAAAAAGCGAGACCTTCGATACCGCGTTCAAAACCATTGGCGCTGGCGAGCATATCGATTTTGCCACTCAGCAAGTCGGCGACGGCCTCAGCACGTTTTCGGTAGCCAACCACTTCAACCTTTGCACCCAACGTGTCACGAATGATGCTCAAGTAGTCGGCACTGATGCCTTGATAACGGTTACGGTCGCTTGTGATATCGACAGGCTCGTAATCGTCGAGGGTAATGCCTACACGCAGCGCTCCATGCGCCTCAAGCCAGCGCTTTTGCTGGTTATCCAGACGCAAGGGATTAAAGCTGGCAAAGCTTTGTGGGAGCTTGAAGGGCAACCCCTGGGCGGCACTGGCCGACGGCACCAGGCTCAACATACCCATGAAAAACACTGCACAAACCCATGATTCAAATGCCTGAAGAGACCGTAACATTGCAGCTTCCTTGACCGACCACTCAGCCGCCCAAGAGGGCGAGAACGAGACAAGTTTGCCACGCAGACACTAAAAAGCCCGTCAGGCGACGGGCTTCAAAGTTTGTAAGAAAACGCCGCTTAGAGCGACTTGCCTCGGTTGCCATGCTGGCTGACAAAGGCTTGAACCGCTTTGAGATCGTTATCCAACACGGTGTACCGCTCCTCTCTCTCAAACAAGTCAGAAAGATGAGCTGGAAGTTCCAGCGCTTTTCCTACGCCAGCTTTCTCAACGGCATCAGGGAACTTGACCGGGTGCGCCGTTCCCAAAATGACCATCGGGGTGTCCAGGTGGCGACGGCATTCACGGGCCGCCTTGACGCCAATGGCGGTGTGCGGGTCAAGCACTTCGCCCGTTTCAGCAAACACTTGGGCGATGGTTTCACAGGTCTGAGCGTCATCCACGGCCAGCGAGTCAAACAGGCGGCGTGCTTCGGTCCAGCGGTCTTCTTCAACGCTGAAGTGGCCGCTGTGCTTGAAGGTGTCCATCAAGCCTGCAACCGCTGCACCGTTGCGCCCATGCAGATCGAACAGCAAGCGTTCGAAGTTCGAGGACACCATGATGTCCATCGACGGGGACAGGGTCGCGTGCAGGGTGTCTTTGGCGTACTGATTACCGCTCATGAAGCGGTGCAGGATGTCGTTACGGTTGGTGGCAACGATCAACTGGTTGATCGGCAACCCCATATTGCGTGCCAGGTAACCGGCGAAGATGTCACCAAAGTTACCGGTAGGCACCGAGAACGAGACGGAGCGCTGAGGCCCGCCCAACTGCAACGCTGCATGGAAGTAGTAAACGATCTGGGCCATGATCCGCGCCCAGTTGATCGAGTTAACCGCCACCAGGCGCGTGCCTTTCAGGAAGCCTTGATCGGCAAAACTGGCTTTGACCATTTCCTGGCAGTCATCGAAGTTACCTTCAATGGCGATGTTGTGAATGTTGTCGCCGAAGAGTGTCGTCATTTGACGACGCTGCACTTCTGACACCCGGTTATGGGGGTGCAGGATGAAAATATCGACGTTTTCACAGTGCTTGCAGCCTTCAATCGCCGCAGAGCCGGTGTCGCCGGACGTCGCGCCAACAATGACCACGCGCTCTGCGCGCTTTTCAAGCACGTAGTCGAGCAGGCGGCCGAGCAATTGCAAGGCGAAATCTTTGAACGCCAGGGTCGGGCCGTGGAACAGCTCCATGACCCATTCGTTGTTATTGAGTTGACGCAGGGGTGCAACCGCAGCGTGAGCAAACACGCCGTAGGTGTCTTCCAGTATTTTTTTGAAGTCCGCATCCGGGATGCTGCCTGTCACAAACGGACGCATTACTCGGAATGCCAGCTCGTGATAAGGCAGACCAGCCCAGGAAGCGATTTCTTCTTGCGTGAAACGTGGCAGGTTTTCTGGCACGTACAAACCGCCATCGCTGGCCAGACCGGCCAGCAACACGTCTTCAAAATTCAGGGCCGGTGCCTGGCCGCGGGTACTGATATAGCGCATTAGGGCGAACCTTCGATGTGAGCTGCAAGCGGTTTGGCCATCGGCCACACGTCAAGCACAGGGGCTTTGAACATGTGGCGCGCAACAAGACGCTTGCCGCTATTAATTAATTTAGATGCTCAACGCGGATACGGACCACCGGGCCGACGACGCCTTGCAACGCTTCAAGCGCGGTGATGGCATCGTTCATGCTTTGTTCAAGCACACGGTGGGTCAGCAGGATCATGGGCACCAGACCGTCGTGTTCTTCGA
Source organism: Pseudomonas weihenstephanensis (assembly GCF_001043055.1). GTDB lineage: Bacteria > Pseudomonadota > Gammaproteobacteria > Pseudomonadales > Pseudomonadaceae > Aquipseudomonas > Aquipseudomonas weihenstephanensis. The sequence goes on along the minus strand of NZ_JYLF01000002.1, from coordinate 292,276 downwards.
CTTCTTTTTGCATGATCGATTCAATGTTGATACCACGCTCGGACAAGATGCTGGCCACTTGCGCCAGGACACCTGGATGGTCCTTGGCCTGAATGCGCAGGTAATAAGCGCTTTCGCAGGCTTCGATCGGCAGGATCGGGTGGTCGGACAGTGCGTCGGGCTGGAAGGCCAGGTGCGGCACGCGGTTCTCAGGGTCGCTGGTCATGGCGCGAACCACGTCGACCAGGTCTGCGACGACCGAAGACGCGGTCGGTTCCATGCCAGCGCCAGCGCCGTAGAACAAGCTTGAGCCGGCAGCATCACCGTTGACCATCACCGCATTCATTACGCCATTGACGTTGGCGATCAGGCGATCAGCCGGGATCAGGGTGGGGTGAACACGCAATTCGATGCCGCTGGCCGTGCTGCGTGCAACACCCAGGTGCTTGATGCGATAGCCCAGTGCTTCGGCGTAATTCACATCAGCGGTTGTCAGCTTGGTGATGCCTTCGGTGTAAGCCTTGTCGAATTGCAGCGGGATACCGAACGCGATGGACGCCAGAATGGTCAGCTTATGCGCGGCGTCAATGCCTTCAACGTCGAAAGTCGGATCGGCTTCGGCGTAGCCCAGTGCTTGTGCCTCGGCCAATACGTCTTCAAAGGTGCGGCCTTTTTCACGCATCTCGGTGAGGATGAAGTTACCCGTGCCGTTGATGATGCCCGCTACCCAGTTGATACGGTTGGCCGACAACCCTTCACGGATGGCCTTGATCACCGGGATACCGCCCGCTACAGCGGCTTCAAACGCCACGATTACGCCCTTTTCCTGCGCCCTGGCGAAGATCTCGTTACCGTGCACGGCAATCAGCGCCTTGTTGGCCGTGACTACGTGCTTGCCGTTTTCGATGGCTTTGAGCACCAGCTCGCGGGCGATGGTGTAACCGCCAATCAGCTCGATGACGATGTCGATTTCAGGATTGGTTGCCACGGCGAATACATCGTGGGTAATGGGGGTACCGGTAATGTCGCACTGAGGGTTTGGCGTACGCAGGGCAATTTGCGCAACCTGGATACCACGCCCGGCACGGCGGGCAATCTCCTCGGCGTTACGCTTAAGTACGTTGAAGGTGCCGCCACCGACGGTCCCTAGTCCACAGATGCCTACTTTGACCGGATTCACGCTGAACTCCCCATAAAACGGCCGACTCAAGGCCGGCCGTGGAATACAACCGTGGACTGCCACGGTTCTCTATAAATGACTGGGCAACGGAGCTGCCCGGCCATGCTCGTCAAAGGCTTAGCGTGACGAGGCAGGATTATTTAACACTGAGTGCCAGCTTGCCAACCTGTACTGCCGGCTGATAGCCCGGAATCACCTGGCCATCGGCCAAAACGATGGCAGGCGTACCATTGACCCCAATGGACTGACCCAGGGCAAATTGCTTGGCCACCGGGTTGGCGCATTTAGGGGCGTCGACTGTTTTGCCGTCGGTCATTTTGTCCATGGCGCTTTTCTTGTCTTTCGAGCACCAGACCGCTTGCAGCTGCTGATCACCGGCCGAACCCAGGCCCTGACGCGGGAACGCAACGTAACGCACTTCAATGCCCATTTTGTTCAGCTCAGGCACTTCTTCATGCAGTTTGTGGCAATAAGGGCAGGTGGTATCGGTAAAAACAGTGATGTGCGACTTGGTTTCGCCGATGGCCGGGTACACCACGGTTTCTGCAACGGGAATCCCGTTGATCAACTTGGCGACACCTACACGCTCGGCTTTTTCGGTCAGATTGACCGGCTTACCGTCTTTGAGCTGGAACATATAGCCTTGCACGATGAACTGGCCATCCGCGCTGGCATACAGTACGCGGCTGCCCTTGAGCTTGACTTCATACAGGCCCGCCATCGGACTTGCGCTGATGCTTTCTACCGGAACATCCAGTTGCAGCGTTTCAAGGCTTTTACGGATGGCTTGCTCGGCGCCGGTGTCGGCCAATGAAAAGGTACTGACCAACGCAAGGGCTGCGGCGGCAAAAATATGGGTCACGCGCATGAAAACTCCTGAAGGCGGACAAAACGGCCAAACCTGAATGCCCCGAGACAAAAAAGGGAGTCAGTGGCCCGTTTTCTAAACCCGCGAAGCCTACCACAAATGGCTTTCAAGGCCGACTGTGGCCAACGCAAGAGCACGGCAAACAACTTAGCCTCGCGGATGATGTTGAGCATGCAGGTCTTGCAGGCGAGCACGCGCCACATGGGTGTAAATCTGGGTGGTGGATAAATCGCTGTGCCCGAGCAGCATCTGCACCACGCGCAGATCGGCTCCGTGGTTGAGCAGGTGGGTCGCGAAAGCATGACGCAAGGTGTGCGGTGACAATGACTTGTCGATGCCTGCGACGCGGGCTTGATGCTTGATGCGGTGCCAGAACGTTTGACGGGTCATTTGTTCACCGCGCTGGCTGGGAAACAACACGTCGCTGGGCCGCCCATTTAACAGTTCATGCCGCGCATCGCGCATGTAGCGCTCAACCCACACGATCGCTTCCTCCCCCATCGGCACCAAGCGCTCCTTGCTGCCCTTGCCCATGACGCGCAATACGCCCTGACGCAAGTTGACCTGCTCCAGTGTCAGGCTGATCAGCTCTGTCACACGCAGCCCGCATGCGTAAAGCACCTCCAGCATGGCGCGGTCACGCTGGCCGATGGCCTCACTCAAATCAGGTGCGGTCAGCAAGGCTTCTACGTCTGCCTCTGACAACGATTTGGGCAGCGGCCGTCCCAGTTGCGGCATGTCGACTTGCAAGGTTGGATCAACCGCAATCAGCTTTTCACGCAACAGATAACGATAAAAACCACGCGCACCTGACAAGAACCGCGCTGTTGAACGGGGTTTGTACAACTGATCAAGGCGCCACGCCAAGTGATCGAGAATCAGCTCGCGCCCGGCATGAATCAACTCAATGCCACGCTCATGCAACCAGCCATTGAATAACGCCAAATCGCTGCGATACGCGTAACGGGTGTTGTCGGACAGGCCTTTTTCCAGCCACAAGGCATCCAGAAAGCGGTCGATCAGTGGGTCATCTATAGCAGGCATCGGTTCTCGACAGGCACAGCCACAAGGCCACGCAAAAATAAAAAGTGAACGGTGAAAGTGGCCGCTAGTCTTTCATAGCCGGCTCTGGGCATAAACACAAAGCTCCACTTACTCGGCACGCAAAGGACCCTTTATGAATGAACAACAGATTCTGCTGACGTTCGGTGGCATCGGGGTCGCAGCACTGGGCTGCCAATGGCTGGCCTGGCGGCTGAAGCTGCCCGCCATTTTGTTTTTGTTGCTGGCGGGGATTTTACTCGGCCCGGTATTGGGCTGGCTAAACCCGCAACAGCTGTTTGGCCCCCTGCTGATGCCTTTGGTATCACTGGCAGTGGCACTGATTCTGTTCGAAGGCAGCCTGACGCTGCACCTGTCCGAGTGGCGCGAAATCGGCACCGTCGTACATCGGCTAGTCACCGTGGGCGCACTGTCGACATGGGCTGTGATTACCCTCGCCACGCATTGGCTGCTGGGTTTTGACTGGCTCCTGGCCTTGCTGTTCGGCACCCTGACGCTGGTGACCGGGCCGACCGTGATTGTGCCGATGTTACGCGTAGTACGGCCCAAAGCATCAATTGCCAATATTTTGCGCTGGGAAGGGATCGTCATCGACCCGATTGGTGCATTGCTCGCGGTGGTGGTCTACAGCTTCATCATTGCCAGCGCCAGTGGTGACGGCCTGAGCCACAGTTTATTGACCTTTGCCGGGGTAATTGTATGCGGCAGTGTGTTTGGCATCGTGGGCGGCTGGGCCTCTGGCCACGTATTGCGCAAGCAATGGCTGCCCGAATATCTGCATAGCCTCGCCACGCTCGCGGTGGTATTGGCGGTGTTCATCGCGGCCAATCAGGTGATGCATGAATCCGGCTTGCTGGCAGTCACGCTGATGGGCATGTGGATGGCCAACATGAAAGGGGTTGATGTGCGCAATATTCTGCACTTCAAAGAAAACCTCAGCATCTTTCTGATTTCGGGCCTGTTCATATTACTGGCCGCCCGTCTGGACCTGAACGCAATGATCGGCCTTGGCCCGGCGGTGCTGGTCTTGCTGCTGATCATTCAGTTCATCGCGCGGCCACTGAACGTGTTGCTTTGCACCTTTGGCTCAACGCTGAACTGGCGCGAACGCACCTTGCTGGCCTGGATCGCACCGCGCGGCATTGTGGCCGCAGCAGTGTCAGCTATTTTTGCCATTCGTCTGGACGAAGCAGGGCATGAAGGTGCCCTGCTGCTGGTCCCTCTGACCTTCGCCGTGATCATCGGCACCGTGGTGTTACAAAGCGCCACCGCTCGACCGCTTGCGCGCTTGCTCAAGGTCGCTGAACCGCCACCCAGCGGTTTTTTGATCGTGGGTGCCAACGGCCCTGCCCGTCTTATCGCCAAAGCGCTGCACCAACTGGGCAGCCGGGTGCTGCTGACGGATTCAAACTGGGAAAACATCCGCGCTGCACGCATGGACAACCTGCCGACTTACTTTGGCAACCCGGCGTCGGAACATGCCGAGTCGCATCTGGATTTAGTCGGCCTGGGCCACCTGCTTGCGCTGTCACCATCGGGTGAGCTCAACGCACTGGCTGCCACACGCTTTCGGCATGAATTTGGGCCTCAACGCTTGTATACACTGACCAACAATCACGAAAGCCGTCGTACCGACAAACATCGCGCCAGCCATGAACATCGCGGGCAAGCCTTTGGGGACCGGGCACTGACCTACAGCCAGTTGGTGAGCGACCTGAATCAGGGCGCTGACATCTACAGCACACTGCTCACCGACGCGTTCACGTGGGAGGACTATCAGGCGCTGCATGGTGAGCGTGCCACATTGCTGTTTGCACGCGATAAAACCGGCTGGGTGCATGTGGTGACACCTGACAGCGACTTGAAGCCGAGCGCTGGCTGGACGCTACTGGCGTTGATCAGACAGCCCTGTAGCCGCTAACGAGTATGCACCCACTGGCGTGCACCGCGCTTGCTACACCGTTATTGCGCAAACCCTGGCAACACGGGCACCGGGCGTTTGTCGTCATCAATCGCCACGAAGCTGAACAAGCCCTGGATCGCCAATTCACGGCCATCGCAGCTCATGCTTTCTACATACACTTCAACTTCTACCTTGAGGCTGGTGTTGCCGACTTTCACCACCCGACCCACCAGTTCCACAATTGAACCTGCCGCTATCGGGTGGTTGAAGTTGATGGGATCGGTGGACACGGTCACCAACGGCAGCCGGCAGAAACGGGTCGCGGCAATGAACGACACTTCGTCCATCCAGGCCAGCGCAGTACCGCCAAACAAGGTGTTGTGGTGGTTGGTGGTCGAAGGGAATACAGCTTTGGTAATGCGGGTAACGGACAGTTCGGTCCGGCGTTGAATCTCTTGCTCACGCGAAATCATGCTTGCTTACTACCTACAACTGGACAAAGGTCTGACAAATCTCAAGCAACAAAAAAGCAGCCCGAAGGCTGCTTTTTTCTGCATCGGGAAGCTGGACTTAAGCCAGTTTTTCCTTGATGCGAGCTGCTTTACCGGACAGGTCACGCAGGTAGTACAGCTTGGCTTTACGAACGTCACCGCGACGCTTAACAGCCATGCTGTCGATTTGCGGGCTGTAGGTCTGGAAAGTACGCTCTACGCCAACACCGTTGGAGATTTTACGAACAGTGAAAGCACTGTTCACGCCACGGTTACGCTTGGCAATCACTACACCTTCGAAAGCTTGCAGACGCGAACGATCGCCTTCCTTCACTTTCACCTGAACGACAATGGTGTCGCCCGGGGCAAAAGGAGGGATCTCTTTGGTCATCTGCTCTGCTTCGAGTGCAAGGATGATTTTGTTAGTCATGCTGTGCTCCTAAGGTAGATCGTCGGATCTACCATCGATACGTTGTTAACTATCGTCCCGCGCGAGGATGTATTCCTCGAGCAGCTTCTTCTCTTCTCCAGAAAGCGAGCGGCTTTCCAGAAGATCGGCGCGTCGTTCATAGGTCCGCCCAAGGGACTGCTGTAAACGCCAACGCCGGATGTGTGCATGATTGCCACTAAGCAATACGTCGGGAACACGCTGATCCGCATACACCTCCGGTCGGGTGTAGTGCGGGCAATCCAGCAGACCATCCGTAAAGGAATCTTCCTCGGCGGAGTCCGCATGCCCTAAAGCTCCAGGCAGCAGTCGTGTAACCGCATCAATCAGCACCATCGCTGGCAGCTCGCCGCCAGACAATACATAGTCACCAATTGACCACTCTTCATCGACATGAGCGTCTATAAAACGCTCGTCAATGCCTTCATAACGACCTGCAATGAGGATTAATGCTTCCTCATTCGCCAGTTCGCGTACCGCCGACTGATTCAGTTGACGGCCTTGGGGCGACAGGTAAATCACCTTCGCCGCCTCTCCGGCTGCGTTTCTGGCCTGAACCAGCGCATCTTCCAGAGGCTTGATCTTCATCACCATGCCCGGACCACCGCCAAATGGGCGATCGTCCACAGTGTGATGTCGGTCCGTTGTGTAGTCTCGCGGGTTCCAACAGGTGAGCTGCAACAGCCCTTGTTTCACCGCGCGACTGGTGATGCCGTAGTCGCTGATGGCAGAAAACATTTCGGGAAACAAACTGATCACTTCTACGCGCAATTTAGCCACGCTTAGAAATCCGCATCCCAATCCACCTTCATCTCGCCGGCGGCCAGGTCGACGCTCAACACGCATTGCTCTGTATAGGGCAACAAGCGATCACGATCATCCAGACTTCCTGGGCAAGGTTTGACTTCCATGACATCGTTCGAGCCAGTTTCCATCAGGTCAACAATCTTGCCGAGCAGTTGCCCTTCAAGGTTGGTCACTTTCAGTCCCTGCAGCTGGTACCAGTAGTACTCGCCGTCGGTCAGTTCAGGAAACAGGTTACGCGGCACGCAGATTTCAAATTCGCGAAGAAGACCCGCTTCGTCACGGTCATCGAGACCCTTGAGCTTTACAACCAGAAACTTGCCGTTATGAGAACGGCCACTGACCAGCTCTGCCTGTCGTACATCATTGCCGCGCCGAAGCGTCAGCTTTTTGTAGTCCAACAGGTTATCAATTGGATCCGTAAAGGAATAAACCTTCACTTCGCCGCGTACGCCGTGAATCGAGTAGATTTTGCCGATAACGATCAAATCATCAGCAGTTTCAGGCGTCACGCTCATATTGCTCAGGCCGCAGCCTTAGCATTTACTTTAACCAGCTGAGCAACACGCTCAGACATAGTTGCGCCAACGCTCAACCAGTAAGCCAGACGGTCTTCTTTAACGGAGAAACGAACTTCCTGACCACGGGCAACCGGGTTGAAGAAGCCAATTTGTTCCTTGTGGGAACCGTCACGTGGGTTACGGCTATCGGTAACGGTCAAGTGGTAAAACGGGCGCTTTTTGGAGCCGCCAAGGGCAAGACGGATTGTTAGCATGTGAACATCATTCCTGTAGTCGGTGCTGCAAATCTAAATGCACAGCGGGCATAGGTGCCCGAAAGGCCGCATATTCTAAGGAATATCCGGACTTTTGCAAATGTCTTTTTCTGGCGCCTATTGGCATAACACCCAGATTTGCTATAAGGCCGCCACGAATGGCGACAGGTCAGCTCCCGCACTGTGCGGGTTTGCTGGGGGTCTCGCATTGCTGCGAGCCGCGCAAACGCAAGCGCTTGCGCAGGTGATTTACATTTTTGGCATGCCACCGCCGGGCATCATCGAGCCCATGCCGCGCATCATTTTGGCCATGCCGCCTTTAGCCGAGAACTTTTTCATCATCTTTTGCATCTGCTTGTGTTGCTTGATCAAGCGACCGATGTCCTGCACTTGCGTGCCGGAGCCCATGGCAATACGGCGTTTGCGCGAACCGCTGATCAGGTCAGGGTCGCGGCGCTCGGCCGGGGTCATGGAGTTGATGATGGCTTCCATTTGCTTGAACTGCTTCTCTGCTGCGCCCTGGGCATTGCCCATTTGCGCCAGATTCACGCCACCCATGTTCGGCAGTTTGTCCATGAGACCGCCCAGGCCGCCCATGTTTTTCATCTGTTGCAGCTGATCGCGGAAGTCTTCGAGGTCGAAGCCCTTACCTTTCTTGAGCTTTTTGGCCAGTTTGTCGGCTTTGTCTTTATCGAGGGTCTGTTCGGCCTGCTCGATAAGGCTGAGCACATCGCCCATGCCCAAAATGCGTGACGCAATACGGTCCGGGTGGAACGGGTCCAGCGCGTCGCTCTTCTCGCCCATGCCGAGGAACTTGATCGGCTTGCCCGTGATTGCACGCACGGACAGTGCAGCACCGCCACGGGCATCACCGTCGACCTTGGTCAGGATCACGCCGGTCAGCGGCAGCGCGTCACCGAAGGCTTTGGCCGTGTTGGCGGCATCCTGACCGGTCATGGCGTCAACCACAAACAGGGTTTCTGCCGGTTTGACCGCGGCGTGCAGCGCTTGAATCTCGGCCATCATGTCGGCGTCGATGTGCAGGCGACCCGCGGTATCGACAATTACGACATCAATGAACTTGAGCTTGGCTTCATTGATAGCCGCCAGCGCAATCGCAACCGGCTTTTGGCTGATGTCGGACGCAAAGAACGTAACGCCCACTTCACCCGCCAGGGTTTCCAGCTGTTTGATCGCCGCCGGACGGTAAACGTCTACCGAAACCACCATGACGCTTTTCTTTTTGCGCTCTTTAAGGAAGCGCGCCAGCTTGCCCGCGGTGGTGGTTTTACCCGCACCCTGCAAACCGGCCATCAAAATAACAGCGGGAGGCGTGACGTTGAGGATCAAATCCTCGTTGGCAGCGCCCATCAGGCTTTCGAGTTCAGCCTGGACGATCTTCACAAACGCCTGGCCCGGCGTCAGGCTGCGCGACACTTCTGTGCCCACAGCGCGCTCTTTGACCGCGTTGACGAAGTCTTTGACCACTGGCAAAGCCACGTCGGCTTCCAGCAACGCCATGCGCACTTCGCGCAGGGTGTCTTTGATATTGTCCTCGGTCAGCTTGGCCTTGCCGGTGACATGGCGCAGCGTCTGCGAGAGACGGTCGGTTAAATTTTCAAACATGCGCGATCCTTTCAGGCCCAAAGTAGACCGGGGTTATTGCGGCCCAGCCCGTGTAAAACTGATGCTCGGCGAGCCTGCGGCGTGGGCAGGTCGCGGATTATAGCGAAGACTGATCGCGGCGGACACCTTACCGTCAGCTTATGTGGCCTTTCGTGTTCAGGCGGTTGTATGCCAAACTCAGCCCTTTCGGGCTTGCCTAACAGGATTTATGCTCCCCTTGTCACCGAGTTTGCTCCCCAGCCTCGCCGCCGCCTGCTTATACGCCGCTGCGACCTTCTATCAAGGCAATTGCCTGCGCCACGGCGCGAAGGCAAACAATCGTCTGTTGGTGACGCTCGGCATCCTTGCCGTCCTCGCCCACGCTGCGAGCCTGTTTACCCATTTGATGACTCCTGCCGGGCTTGAGCTGGACTTTTTCAGCGCGGCCAGCCTGATTGCTGTTGCCGTCATCAGCGTGACGCTGGTTGCGTGTGCGCGTATCCCGGTCGAGAACCTGTTGCTGCTGTTATACCCGTTAGGGGCACTCACGGTACTGATGTCCGAGTTCGCCCCGCCCGGCACCGTACAGGTCATTAATGAACAACCCGGCATTCTGGCCCATATCCTGCTGTCGATCCTGGCGTACGGAATGTTCACCATTGCGGTGTTCCAGGCCTTGTTACTGTCATTGCAGAACTACCAGCTCAAACACAAACACCCCAAGGGCCTGATCAAGAACTTCCCGCCGCTGCAAACCATGGAGAGCCTGCTGTTTGGCTTTTTGTGGGCAGGCTGGGCATTACTGTCGCTGTCACTGATTTCGGGCTGGCTGTTTTTGGGCAACCTGTTTGCCCAGCATCTGGTGCATAAAACCCTGCTGGCGTGCCTGGCGTGGATCGTTTTCAGCGTGCTGCTGTGGGGCCGTCATCACCTTGGCTGGCGCGGCCACAAAGCCATCCGCTGGACGTTTGCCGGGTTCTGCCTGCTGATGCTGGCCTACTTTGGCAGCAAGTTGGTTCGTGAATACATTCTGCATATCTGACGGGCGTTGATTATGGATAGCTTGCCCCCCGGGCCATTACTCGCCCTCTTGGCGCTGGTGTTTGCAGGGCTGGGATTCTGTATCGGGATTGTTTCGCGCAAGCCTCAGGCCGTGACACAACGCGGCGACGCCCACCCGCCGCATAACGCCCAGCCCGCTGAGGATAATGAACAACCTGGCAGCCGCCCACAGCTGCTGTCGGGCATTCATGCACTGGACAACATCACGGTTAACGACATCCTTATCCCGCGCAGCGAAGTCGAGGGCCTGAACCTGGACGACTCGATCGAAGACTTGATCGAACAACTGCGCCAGACCAAGCGCACGCGACTGCCGGTGTTTCACAACGACATCAATCAGGTCGAAGCCATCCTCAATACGCGCCACATCCAGCACATGCTGCCCGATGCCAGCTTGACCAAAGAGGCGATTCTGGCCGTCTGCCACGAACCCTACTTCATTCCTGAAAGCACCCCGCTGCAATTACAGCTGCTCAACTTTCATAAACAGCAGCGGCGCATCGGCATCGTGGTGGATGAGTACGGCGAAGTGCTGGGCATCGTGACCCTTGAGGACATTCTTGAAGAGATCGTCGGTGAGTTTGAAGACGAGCAAAACGCCGACAATCCGCACGTAGAACCACTGCCCGACGGCCGTTACGTGGTGGATGGCGCCGCGTCCATCCGCGAGTTGAACAAAAGCCTGGGCTGGCAACTGCCTTGCGATGGCCCGAAAACCTTGAACGGCCTAGTCACTGAAGCACTGGAAACCATCCCCGAAACCACGGTGTGCCTGAAAATCGGTCGTTACAGACTGGAAATTCTAGAGACCGAAGAAAACCGTGTCAGCCGCGTACTGATCTGGCACAACAGCGTCAAGCCTGCGGCCTGATCCCAGCCGCGCAGCTTGTTCCACCCCACCGCCGCTCCCTATAATCACTCCCGCTTACCCAAGCCTGGCCGACACGCGTGCTACCCGCACTCAGCGTCGTCGGCCTGCCGCTGCTGGCTGTACCTGCGCACGCTCCCATCCCGAGCGGCGCTTGCACCCTGGTATCCCTCAGGGCCAATGACCATAAAAAATCGCTCAGCCTTGTCTGGCCTCACCGGCAGATAACGCCACGGGCACATAACTGTCAGGGATATGCACATGACCACAACCACTACGTTCAGCGAAGCCTCGTGCGATAAACCGGTTAACTCGGCCTCCCGCGTGGCCACTGCCAGCTTTATCGGGACGGCCATCGAGTTCTACGATTTCTACGTGTATGCCACCGCCGCAGCGCTGGTCATCGGCCCGGTTTTCTTCCCGCAAACCTCTGGCACCGCGCAAATGCTGTCGGCGTTTCTGACGTTCGGCATTGCCTTCCTCGCCCGCCCGCTCGGCTCCTTTGTGTTTGGCCACTATGGCGACCGCATTGGGCGCAAATCCACGCTGGTGGCATCGCTGCTGTTGATGGGCGTGTGTACCACGCTGATTGGCGTGCTACCGGGCTACGCCACAATCGGTGCCTGGGCACCTATTCTGCTGTGCGTGCTGCGTTTCGGGCAGGGCCTAGGCTTGGGCGGGGAATGGGGCGGCGCAGCGTTGCTGGCCACCGAGAACGCACCGAAAGGCAAGCGCGCCTGGTTCGGAATGTTTCCGCAATTGGGGCCCTCAATTGGCTTTCTGGCGGCCAACGGGTTGTTCTTGATGCTGGCAATGACCCTAAGCGATGAACAGTTTCGCTCATGGGGCTGGCGGATTCCGTTCCTGCTCAGCGCAGCCTTGGTCATGGTCGGTTTATATGTGCGGCTCAAACTCGAAGAGACCCCGGTGTTCGCCAAAGCCGTGGCGCAACACGAACGGGTGAAAATGCCGATCGTTGAACTGTTAAGCAACTACTGGGCACCGATGCTGCTGGGCGCCGCCTCGATGGTGGTGTGCTACGCGCTGTTTTATATCTCAACCGTGTTTTCGCTGAGTTACGGCGTGTCCACGCTGGGCTATACCCGCGAGACTTTCCTCGGGCTGCTGTGCTTTGCCGTGCTGTTCATGGCCGCTGCAACACCCCTTTCTGCATGGGCCAGTGACCGTTATGGGCGCAAACCGGTGCTGATCGTGGGCGGCGTGCTGGCGATCGCGTCAGGTTTTTTGATGGAACCGCTGCTCACCCACGGCACGACCTGGGGCGTGGCGCTGTTCTTGTGCATCGAACTGTTTCTGATGGGCGTGACGTTTGCACCGATGGGCGCGCTGCTGCCTGAGCTGTTTCCAACGCGCGTGCGGTATACCGGCGCCTCGGCTGCCTACAATCTGGGCGGCATTGTCGGCGCGTCAGCCGCACCCTTCTTCGCCCAAAAGCTGGTAAGCATGGGCGGTTTGAGCTGGGTGGGCGGCTACGTGTCAGGCGCGGCGATACTCAGTTTGATCGCCGTGCTGTGCTTGAAGGAAACCAGAGAGGCTGACCTGAACAAGGTCGGGTAAAAAAGCTATATCCCGCAGGCTGCGTTTTTTGATCTAAAAGATCGCAGCCTGCGGAAACTTCCAACTGTTTACAGCTCGACGACGACCGCTTTGGCAGCACGAGTCGCTTTGGCGCGAGCCGCTTCAATCGACTCGTCACGCGCCAGGGCCACGCCCATGCGGCGCTGACCATTGACTTCAGGTTTGCCAAATAGGCGCAAAGCCGTGTCCGGCTCACTCAACGCAGCACCCAGGTTGGCGAAGGCGGTCTGGGTCGACTGCCCTTCCACCAAAATCACCGCCGAGGCCGATGGCCCAAACTGACGAATCAAGGGAATCGGCAGGCCGAGAATCGCGCGGGCATGCAGCGCAAACTGCGACAAGTCCTGCGAAATCAACGTCACCAAACCCGTGTCATGCGGGCGCGGCGAGACTTCGCTGAACCACACTTGATCGCCTTTGATAAACAGTTCGACACCAAACAGGCCGCGCCCGCCCAACGCCTCAGTCACCGACTTGGCCACGCGCTCGGATTCAGCCAGTGCAATCGGGCTCATGGCCTGTGGCTGCCATGATTCCTGGTAATCGCCCTTCTCCTGACGATGACCTACCGGCGCGCAGAACGTTGTGCCGCCGACATGGCGCACCGTGAGCAAGGTGATTTCGTAATCGAAGTCGATGAAGCCTTCGATGATGACCCGGCCTTTACCGGCGCGGCCGCCTTCTTGCGCGTAGTCCCAGGCTGTTTGCACGTCATCGGCACCGCGCAACAGGCTTTGGCCTTTGCCCGACGAACTCATCACCGGTTTGACGACACACGGGAAGCCGAGGTCTTGCACAGCACGGCTGTACTCCTCGAACGTGTCGGCAAAGTGATAAGGCGAAGTGGGCAGGTCCAGCTCTTCTGCCGCCAGGCGACGAATGCCTTCACGGTTCATGGTCAAGGACGTGGCACGCGCGGTCGGGATCACGGTGAAGCCTTCGGCTTCCAGCTCAACCAGCGTGGCGGTGGCGATGGCTTCGATTTCCGGCACGATGAAGTGCGGCTTTTCAGCTTCGATCACGGCGCGCAACGCCGCACCATCCAGCATGTTGATCACGTGACTGCGATGCGCAACTTGCATGGCCGGTGCATTGGCGTAGCGATCTACGGCGATCACTTCGACACCCAAACGCTGCAATTCGATGACGACTTCTTTACCCAGCTCGCCGCAGCCACACAGCAATACGCGGGTCGCGGTCGGCGACAGTGGAGTTCCGATACGGGTCATTTCAGGTCCTCAAGGAAACAAATCATCGAAGGCGCTCGCCAGGCCAGCGCCTGCTGGGGGAGAAAGGCCGGCATTTTACATGATCTGGGGCGCGTGACCTTATTGAGCCGCGGCTTTGCGCAAACGCCAGGCCATCGCCAACCACACGCAGGTCACACCGGCGAACTTTGAACCCATCGCGGTGAGGATCACGCCGGGGGTGAAGGCGTCGATCATGCCGAAGAAGATGAAGGTATCAATCGGAATACTCAGCGCCGAACTGATCCACAAGCGGTCTTGCAGCGGGCGCTTGGTGATACTGAACACCAGCCAGTCAATGCATTCGGACACCGCAAAGGCGGTGGCGCTGGCCAGGGCAATCGAAGGGTCTGAGGTCACATACGACAGCACCAGCGCCGCGAGCATGGCCACAATGGCGCCGTGGCCAAAGCGGATTTGCACCATGTCGCGCAACACGAATACCAGCCCGCCCCAGGCCGACCAGATGATGTCCAGATGCGGGGCGGTAGAAAACGCGTAGTTGATCAGTACGACGCTGGCGATATAAGCGATAAGAAACAGCATGGGAACGGGCAGCACCTGTGAATAAGGCGCACAGGGTACTTGAGTCAATCACAACTGTGTAGTCGCTGCCGCAGGCTGCGACAAGGCCCATGCAGACGTCAAGTCAACGGGGTGTGCAACCCTTCGCAGCCTGCGGCAGCGACTCCAAAAGCATTACGCACTGCCCAGCAGCCACACCACCCCGCTGGACGCAGCACGCTCATTACACAACGCCAGCACTTCGCGCCGTTCAGGGTTGGTCATGCGGCTCCAGCGGGTGATTTCGGCCACGCTGCGCTGACAGCCGGTGCAGATGTCCGCCTCGTCCAATGCGCAGATATTGACGCAGGGGGATGCGACCGGGCGCTCCGGCTCGCTCACGATGGCTGCTCTTCAAGATCGCGGGCATAGCGCTGGCCGTTCTGCACATAGTGCGCAGCGCTGGCTTCAAGCAGTTTTTTCTGCTCATCCGTCAGGTCGCGAACCACCTTGCCCGGTGAACCCATGACCAGTGAACCGTCAGGGATGACCTTGCCTTCACCAATCAGCGAATTAGCGCCGATGATGCAGTGCTTACCGATGTGTGCGCCGTTGAGAATCACCGCGTTGATGCCTATCAGGCTGTAATCGCCCACGGTGCAACCATGCAACATGGCGTTGTGACCGATGGTCACGCCCGTGCCCAGCGTCAGCGGATAGCCCATGTCGGTGTGCATCACCGCGCCGTCCTGTACGTTGCTGTGTTTACCGATCAGGATCAGCTCGTTGTCGCCGCGCAACACCGCGTTGAACCATACACTGGCACCTTCTTCCAGCCGGACCTTACCGATCAGGGTGGCATTGGGCGCGGTCCAGCTGTCGGGGTGGGTGTCGACGAACGAGTCGCCCAAACGGTATTTCATGCGAATGTCCTCAAGGCAGGCGTGACCTTCTTTCTATAGAAGGCTCTAGATATTGATAAAACGTTCCGGCGGGGTGTGCAGGTTGATATTCACGTCGTCGTAAAGCAGGTTCATCAGTTCAACGATCATGATTGCCGTCAGCCCCCAGATCTTGTAATCGCTAAAACGGTAGCTCGGCACGTACCAACTGCGGCCCTGGTAATCGATACGGTGGGTATGCTCACGCGGGTCCTGGCGAAAGAAATCCAGCGGCACACTGAACACAGCGGCAATTTCGGCATCGTTGGCCAGGTATTCGACGTAATCGGGCACCACGCCAACATAGGGCGTGACGCGGATGCCATGCAGGGAAATCAAGGGACTGAGCGGGCCGATAACTTCGACCAAACCCGGCGGCAGGCCGATTTCTTCTTCGGCTTCACGCAGGGCGGTGAATACGAGGTCCAGGTCTTCGGGGTCACGCCGGCCACCGGGAAATGCCACCTCGCCACCATGGGTCGACAACCCGCTGGCGCGCAAGGTCAAAATCAGTTCGGGCTTGTCATTGCGGGTCACTGGCAGCAATACCGCAGCTTCGGGGAAACTACGCTCTGTTACCAGCGTTCGCGGGGTATAGCGGCGCACGCGGCCAAGCAGCTCGTCCAGCATAGGTCATCTCGATCCGTCACTTATCGGGCATCATGCACCAAATCACCCGGAGCACCCAAGCCCCACACTGTCGCAGTGTCGCGATGCAGCACTTGCCCAGGCCCTGCTTCAGCCCCCAAGATAGGCGCCACAACAGAGAGCACAGCATGAAATTTTGCAGCCAGTGTGGTCATTCCGTCAGCCAGCACATCCCGCAGGGTGACTCGCGCCTGCGGTATGTGTGTGACCACTGCCAGGTCATTCACTATCAAAACCCGAATATCGTCGCCGGTTGCGTCGCGACCTGGGGCACGCAGGTGTTGCTGTGCCGACGTGCAATCGAGCCACGCAAGGGCTATTGGACCCTGCCCGCAGGCTTTATGGAGAATGGCGAAACCGTCGAACAGGCCGCCCAACGCGAAACCCGCGAAGAAGCCTGTGCCGAAGTGGCCAACCTGAGCATCTATACCCTGATTGATGTGCCGCACATCAATCAGGTGCATATTTTCTACCGTGCCCAAATGCTGAACCCACACTATGCGGCCGGTGAAGAGAGCCTTGACGTGCGGTTGTTTGATGAAGCCGACATCCCTTGGTCCGAGCTGGCTTTTCGCACGGTCAGTCGTACCTTAGAATGCTTTTTCGCTGACCGCCCGAACCAGGTTTACCCCGTGCGCAGCGAAGCCGTTGCACCTTTGGCCGGTTTGGCCAAGCCCCAACAATAACGACGCCCGTCACCCATTTGTACCTTTAGGGATACCGCTCCATGCGCTGGTTGTTCGCCGCCCTTTGCCTCTCATTCGCTGTTACGTGCCAAGCCGCTGTTGTCGTCACGATCAACGGCAAACCTGTCGATAAAAATGCGGTCATAAAGCCGGTTCATACGGCTCAGCCCACCCGTGGCAGCAAGCCGGTGGAGAAAATCCTCGTGCTCAAGTCAGCGCGCCAGTTGCAGCTGATCAGCGACGGCAAGCCGATCAAGACTTACCGCATCTCGCTGGGCAAGCAGCCTAAAGGGCCGAAAACCCGCGAGGGGGACAAACGCACCCCAGAGGGGCTGTACTGGGTCGACTGGCGCAAAAAAAGCGAGAAGTTCAACCTTGCGATGCACATCTCGTATCCCAACATCAGCGATGCTGCCCACGCACGCCGTGAAGGTGTAAGCCCCGGCTCGATGATCATGATCCACGGCACGCCCGACACCGAAGAAAACCCGGAAAACCTGTTCCACACGCTGGACTGGACCGATGGCTGCATCGCCATGAAAAATGTCGAAATGCGCGAAGTGTGGAACCTCACCAAAGACGGCACGATGGTTGAGATTCGCCCTTAACAGCTGAATCCGCCGACAGCAAAAAGCCCGCTGACCGTTACCGGTTCAGCGGGCTTTTGGCATGGCAAAGGGCTAGAAATCAGCCAGGCGCCACACTTCATACGCCGGTGTTTCGTACGGGTGGCTGAGCTTGAGCGCAGCCACCACGGCTTGAATCAGATCATCGGCAACGACCAGCTCAACTTTCCACTCCCCCACATACTCAACCTGGCCGGTTTGCCCGATAAACGGCTGACTGCCGTCCAGCGCACGAAACTGGCCTTGGCCCATGGTCTGCCAGGCGCAGTGATCGTACTGGCCGATTCGACCGCCACCGGCAGCAAAGACGGCGTCCTTGACCCCGTCGACATGGCTGGGCGGCACGAAAAAGCTGAGCTTGTACATCGCGCTTAATCCACCCAGACGCGAGCGTTACGGAACATGCGCAACCACGGCGCATCTTCGTTCCACTCCTCGGGACGCCACGAGTTCTGCACGGCGCGGAATACCCGCTCCGGGTGCGGCATCATGATGGTCACACGGCCGTCACGACTGGTCAGACCGGTAATCCCGCGCGGCGAACCGTTCGGGTTGGCCGGGTAGTTTTCAGTCACTTTGCCGTGGTTGTCGACGAAACGCAGCGCCACCGAACCGGACAAGTCGGCTTGCAGCAAGGCTTCTTCGCTGGCGAACTCGGCATGGCCTTCACCGTGCGCGATAGCGATTGGCATGCGCGAACCGGCCATGCCTTGCAGGAAGATCGAGTTCGACTCCTGCACTTGCACCATTGCCACACGCGCTTCGAACTGCTCGGAACGGTTGCGCACAAAGTGTGGCCACAACTCGCTGCCCGGAATCAGTTCGCTCAGGTTGGACATCATCTGGCAACCGTTGCACACACCCAGCGAGAAGCTGTCGGAGCGTTCGAAGAAGCTCTGGAACGCATCGCGGGCACGGGTGTTGAACAGTGCTGACTTGGCCCAGCCTTCACCGGCACCCAGCACGTCGCCGTAAGAGAAACCACCGCAAGCCACCATGCCCTTGAACTCGTTCAGGTCGACACGGCCGGCCAGAATGTCGCTCATGTGCACGTCGATCGCGTTGAAACCGGCACGGTCAAACGCCGCCGCCATTTCAACCTGACCGTTGACGCCCTGCTCGCGCAGTACAGCCACTTGCGGGCGAATGCCTTTTTTGATGTACGGCGCACTGATGTTGTGGTTGACGTCAAAGCCCAGCTTGACGCTCAGGCCCGGATTGTCTTCTTCCAGCAACACGTCGAATTCCTGATCCGCACAGTCGGCGTTATCACGCAGACGCTGGATCTGGTAGCTGGTCTGCGCCCACTGACGCTGCAACGCGCCACGCTGACCTTCAAAGACGGTTTCGCCTTTGAGGCTGATGGTCACTTCGCTGTTGTTCAACGGCTGGCCAATCACGGCCACGCACTCACCCAGGCCTGCCACGCTGAACTGGGCCAGAATTTCGGCCGTAGCGTCCTGACGCACTTGAATCACGGCACCAAGCTCTTCGTTGAACAGGATGGCCGGGATTTCGCTGGCGTTTTGGGTCAGGCAATCGAGCGTCAAGCTCAGGCCACAGTGACCGGCAAAAGCCATCTCCAGCACGCTGGTCATCAAACCACCGTCGGAACGGTCGTGGTAGGCCAGCAAGTGACCGTCCGCGTTCAGCCCCTGAATCACGGCGAAGAAGGCTTTGAGGTCTTCTGCGTCATCGACGTCTGGCGCCTGCTTGCCCAGCTTGCCGTAGGTTTGCGCCAGGATGGAGGCCCCCATACGGTTTTGGCCACGGCCCAGATCGATCAGGATCAGATCGGTCAGCCCCTTGTCCATGCGCAGTTCAGGGGTCAGGGTTTGACGGATATCCACCACGGGGGCGAAACCGGTCACGATCAGCGACAACGGCGAGGTGACGCTCTTGTCGGCGCCCTCTTCGCTCCAGCGGGTTTGCATCGACATCGAGTCTTTGCCCACTGGAATGGTGATGCCCAACTCTGGGCACAGTTCCATGCCGACCGCTTTGACTGTGTCGAACAGGCGCGCGTCTTCACCGGGATGACCCGCAGCGGACATCCAGTTGGCCGACATTTTGATGTCAGACAGCTTGCCGATGCGCGACGCGGCAATGTTGGTCAGGGTTTCGCCGATGGCCATACGGCCCGATGCCGGAGCATCCAGCAGAGCCAGCGGAGTGCGCTCGCCCATCGCCATCGCTTCACCGGTGTAAACGTCAAAGCTGGTGGCGGTCACGGCCACGTCAGCCACGGGCACTTGCCACGGGCCAACCATTTGGTCGCGAGCAACCAGGCCGGTGATGGTGCGGTCGCCAATGGTGATCAGGAAGCTTTTGCTGGCAACGGCCGGGTGATACAGCACGCGCTCAACGCACTCGGCGATGCTCAGCGTTGCAGGATCGAAATCATCGCCCAACTCCGCTTCACGCACGGCCGAACGGTGCATGCGCGGTGCTTTGCCCAGCAACACTTCCAGTGGCATGTCCACCGGGTTGTTGCCGAAGTGGCTGTCGGTGACCGTCAGTTGCGGTTCAGCCGTAGCCTCACCGACCACGGCAAACGGGCAACGTTCACGTTCGCAAATGGCCTGGAAGCGCTCGAAATCTTCTACGCCCACTGCCAGGACGTAACGTTCCTGGGATTCGTTGCTCCAGATTTCGTGCGGGGCCATGCCCGGCTCGTCGTTTGGAATGTTGCGCAGTTCGAAGCGACCACCACGCTCGCCGTCATTTACCAGCTCGGGGAAGGCATTGGACAGGCCGCCTGCACCCACGTCGTGGATGAAGCTGATCGGGTTTTTGTCACCCAACTGCCAGCAACGGTCGATCACTTCCTGGCAACGACGCTCCATTTCCGGGTTTTCGCGCTGTACCGAAGCGAAGTCCAGGTCAGCCGAGCTTGCGCCCGTCGCCATAGAGGAAGCGGCACCGCCGCCCAGACCGATCAACATCGCCGGGCCGCCCAGCACGATCAGCTTGGAGCCGACCGTGATCTCGGCTTTCTGTACGTGCTCGGCGCGGATGTTGCCCATGCCGCCCGCCAACATGATCGGCTTGTGATAGCCGCGCACTTCGTCGCCATGCGGGGTGGTGATGGACTGCTCAAAGGTACGGAAGTAGCCGGTCAGGGCCGGACGACCGAACTCGTTGTTGAACGCGGCGCCGCCCAGCGGGCCTTCGATCATGATGTCGAGCGCGGTCACAATGCGCTCAGGCTTGCCGTACGGCACTTCCCACGGCTGTACGAAGCCCGGAATTTGCAGGTTGGACACGGTAAAACCGGTAAGGCCCGCTTTGGGCTTGGCACCACGCCCTGTTGCGCCTTCATCGCGGATTTCGCCGCCAGAACCGGTCGCCGCACCCGGAAACGGGGCAATGGCGGTCGGGTGGTTGTGCGTCTCGACTTTCATCAAGATGTGCACCGGCTCTTGTACCGCGCCGTATTGGCGGGTGTCAGGGTTGGGGAAGAAACGACCGGCCACGCTGCCGACAATCACCGAAGCGTTGTCTTTATAGGCCGACAACACACCTTCGCTGTGCATCACGTAGGTGTTTTTGATCATGCCAAACAGGCTTTTTTCCTGATTTTGGCCGTCGATGTCCCAACTGGCGTTGAAGATCTTGTGGCGGCAATGCTCGGAGTTGGCCTGGGCAAACATCATCAGCTCGATGTCGTGCGGGTTACGACCCAAACCGTTGAAAGCATTGACCAGATAGTCGATTTCGTCATCTGCCAGCGCAAGACCCAACTCGACGTTGGCTTTTTCCAGCGCAGCACGACCACCACCCAACACATCAATCGCGGTCAGCGGCTTGGGTTCGGCGTGGCTGAACAAACCAGCCGCCTGCTCCAGATCGCCCAACACAATTTGCGTCATGCGGTCGTGCAAGGTCGCGCCAATCAGCTCGGCTTCAGCGTCGCTGAATTGACCTGCCACATAGAACGCAATGCCACGCTCCAGGCGCTGGATTTTAGCCAGGCCACAGTTACGGGCAATGTCGCTGGCCTTGCTCGACCAAGGGGAGATGGTGCCAAACCGCGGCAACACCAGGAACAGTCGGCCGCTCGGCTCTTGGACCGGCACACTTGGACCGTACTTCAGGAGACGAGCCAGTACCAATTGCTCATCGCGGGTCAACTCACCAGTAACATCGGCGAAGTGGGCGAATTCAGCGTACAAGCCACTGACAGCTGGAACCTTTTGGCTCAGTTGTGCGAGAAGTTTGTTGTGGCGAAAGGCAGATAGGGCAGGAGCGCCGCGCAGGATCAACATCTTCGGGACAGCCTCGGGAGGGGTGTGCTTTGAGGCCCGGCATTCTAACGTAAACCTTTGGTCTCGGCACCCGAAACGGCACACCTTGCGCACGTCAAACGTCGTTAATCGATCAGGGCCTTATTCTTTATGGCTATCAGCGTCCCCAGGCCAAGTCTGTTTGGGTCTTTGAAGAACCCTAAAAGGCCCATTTCACAAGGGTTTGAGCTGATTTGAGGGTTATCAACCGGCTGACAGCAGATTGCCGTGATATGGCACTCGCGCTGCTTTGCGTATACTGCGCCCATGTTTTCTCTATCTGTATTCCGCCAGCGTTGCGCCAAATGGCTCCTCGCAACCGGACTCTTCCTGATGCTCGGTGCCTGCGTTGAAAAACCCAGCACCCTGGAGCGCGTAAAGGAGGATGGGGTACTGCGGGTGATCACCCGTAACAGCCCGGCCACCTACTTCGAGGATCGCAACGGCGAAACCGGCTTTGAATACGAGCTGGTGAAACGCTTTGCCGATGATCTGGGCGTGGAGCTGAAGATCGAAACAGCCGATAACCTGGACGACCTGTTTACCCAGCTCGGCCAACCTGACGGCCCGGTGCTGGCTGCTGCCGGACTGGTCAGCAGCGAAAATCGCCTCCAACAAGCCAAGTTTTCTCACCCCTACCTTGAGGTCACGCCGCAGATCATCTATCGCAACGGCCAGTCACGCCCTACCTCTGCGGCAGACCTGGCAGGCAAGCGCATCACGGTGCTCAAAGGCAGCTCCCACGCAGAGCAACTCGCCGAACTCAAAAAGCAATACCCCGGCATTGAGTACGAAGAGTCTGACGCTGTTGAAGTCGTCGACCTGCTGCGTATGGTCGATGAAGGTCAAATCGACCTGACACTGGTTGACTCCAATGAAGTGGCCATGAACCAGGTGTACTTTCCTAACGTGCGCGTGGCCTTCGACCTGGGCGATGCTCGCAGCCAGCGCTGGGCGGTGATGGCAGGTGAAGACAACAGCCTGTTGAACGAGATCAACGCCTACCTCGACAAGGTTGAAAAGAACGGCACGTTGCAGCGCCTCAAAGACCGTTATTACGGCCACGTCGATGTGCTGGGTTACGTGGGCGCTTACACCTTTGCTCAACACCTGCAACAACGCCTGCCCAAGTACGAAAAATTCTTTAAGGAGGCCGCCAAAAAAGAAGGCGTGGACTGGCGACTGCTGGCAGCGATGGGCTATCAGGAATCCCTGTGGCAACCCACCGTCACCTCAAAAACCGGGGTTCGCGGCCTGATGATGCTCACCCAGAACACCGCACAGGCGATGGGCGTGGCCAATCGACTGGACGCCAAGCAAAGCATTTATGGCGGCGCGAAGTATTTGGCACTGATCAAGAGCGAGCTGGACGACGACATTCAGGAGCCGGATCGAACCTGGTTTGCGCTGGCCGCGTATAACGTTGGCGGCGGGCACCTGGATGACGCACGCAAACTGGCGAAAAAAGAAGGCCTGAACCCGAACAAGTGGCTGGACGTTAAAAAAATGCTGCCGCGCCTTGCGCAGAAACAGTGGTACAGCAAAACCCGCTACGGCTACGCCCGCGGCGGCGAGCCCGTGCACTTTGTGGCCAACATCCGTCGTTACTACGACATCCTGACCTGGGCCACGCAGCCGCAACTGGAAGGCGACCAGGCCGCCGACAGCACACTGCACATCCCCGGCATCGACAAGACCAAGCCCAAAGAAGAGCCGCAGCTTTAACCCTGCACTGATAAAACCCGTCAAACCCTGTAGCCGCTGCCGAGCAACGAAGGCTGCGACTACAGTCAGAACTGCTTAAACTTTGGCAGCCGCCTCAATCAGCGCTTTCATCTCGGCCACTGCCGATTTGAAGCCCACAAACAGTGCGTGCGCCACCAGTGCATGGCCAATATTCAACTCGTTGATGCCCTTGATCGCTGCCACGTCTTGCACGTTGTGATAGTGCAAACCGTGACCGGCGTTAACGATCAGACCCTGGGCCAAACCAAACGCCACGCCATCAGCGACACGCGTCAATTCTTCAGCCACCTCGGTTGGCGTCTGTGCATCGGCGTAACGCCCGGTGTGCAGCTCAATCGCCGGTGCGCCCACGCGACGGGAAGCTTCGATCTGGCGCTCGTCGGCATCGATAAACAAGGACACTTCGCAGCCGATCCGGCTCAGGCGCTCTACGGCGGCCTTGATTCGTGCTTGCTGCCCCGCTACGTCCAGGCCCCCTTCTGTGGTCAGTTCCTGACGTGTTTCGGGCACCAGGCAGATGTGCGCCGGACGAATGCGCTCGGCGAATACCATCATTTCTTCGGTCACGCCCATCTCGAAGTTCATGCGGGTTTGCAGCACGTCCTTGAGCAGCAACACGTCGCGCTCTTGTATGTGACGACGGTCTTCACGCAGGTGCACGGTGATCCCATCAGCGCCCGCCTCTTCTGCGTCCAGCGCGGCCTTGACCGGGTCAGGGTAACGCGTGCCGCGCGCCTGGCGCAGCGTGGCTACGTGGTCGATGTTCACGCCGAGAAGAATGCGATTGCTGTGGGTCACGGTGGCTCTCCTGAAGAGTTGCAGATTCGGCGCACAGCATACCGGTCTATTCAGGGCTTGCGAAACAACTCGCGACTGGCCAGCGGCTTGCCCGCCAAATGCACGGCCAAGGCCTGACGCATCAGACGCTTGGCCGCAGACAAGGCACCGGGCGTGCTCCAGTCGGCATCCGCCATCGCGTGCAGTTCAACACCGTGAAACAACCCCGGCTGCACCAGATAAATGCGCTCAAGGCCAGCATCGACTTGCAAACGGTACATGCCGTCCACGGCGACGGGGTCACCGTGGATGTCTTGAGTCAGTGAGAAGCCATAGCCCAGGTCATCCAGCAGGCGCCATTCAAAGGCCCGCAACAATGGTTCAAGCGCACGACCTTCGGCGAGCGCCAGCAAGGTGGCGGCGTAGTGATCGAATACGGCGGGATGGGGGTCTTCAGCCGGTAGCAGGCGCACCAGCAACTCATTGAGGTAAAGGCCACTGAACAAGGCCTCGCCGCTGAGCCAGGTTGAAAGGCCTGCGCTTTCCATGCGCCCGACGTTCTTGAGTTCGCCCCGGCCCCGAAATTCGATTTCCAGCGGGACAAAAGGTCGGGCTTGAGAGCCGGCCTTGCCGCGCGCACTGCGCAAAACGGCCCGCAATCGCCCTTGCGGGGTAATAAAGTCGACCAGTGCACTAGTTTCGCGATAGGGGCGACTGTGCAGGACATAGGCGAGTTGGGGAGTGGGGGTTTTGCTGGACATGCCTGCCTGCTATCTCGGGGGCCAACAGACAATCTCTGTAGATACTTGGTTGGCGGTCAAGGATCGCGGAATCAGTACAGGTAGCCGCTGAGGAGCAAGCGAGGCTGCGTCATGCCTTGGCAGCTCCTCCAGCGCGCGGAAGGAGCTGCAGCGGGCTGCGATTACAGGTCGCCGTAGCCCAGCGAACGCAAGGCGCGTTCATCGTCGGACCAGCCGCCTTTCACTTTCACCCACAGGTTAAGCATGATTTTGGAGTCGAACAGCAGCTCCATATCTTTGCGCGCTTCGGTGCCAATGCGCTTGATGCGCTCGCCCTTGTCGCCAATGATGATTTTTTTCTGACCGTCACGTTCAACCAGAATCAAGGCATGGATATGCAAGGTTTTGCCCTGCTGCTTGAATTCTTCGATCTCAACGGTGATCTGATACGGCAGCTCGGCGCCCATTTGACGCATGATTTTTTCACGCACCAGCTCAGCGGCGAGGAAGCGGCTGCTACGGTCAGTGATCTGATCTTCCGGGAAGAAGTGCTCGTTTTCCGGCAAATGCCCGGCGATCACACGCTCAAGCGCTTCAAGGTTGTGGCCGTGCTGAGCGGAGATCGGAATGATCTGGGCGTTCGGCAGTTGCTCCTGAAGCCAGCTCAGGTGCGGCATCATTTCGGCTTTGTCTTCAATGCGGTCGGTCTTGTTCAACGCGACGATCAGCGGGCCGGTCACGTACTGCACGCGCTCCAGCACCATCTGGTCTTCGTCGGTCCACTTGGTGCGGTCGACCACAAAGATCACCACGTCGACGTCTTTCAACGCTGCCGAAGCGGTTTTGTTCATGTAGCGGTTCAGGGCTTTTTCGCCGCCTTTGTGCATGCCCGGGGTATCAACGTAGACCGCTTGTACAGCGCCTTCGGTTTTAATGCCCAGCATGTTGTGACGGGTGGTCTGCGGCTTGCGCGAGGTGATCGCCAGCTTTTGACCCAAAATATGGTTCAGCAGTGTGGATTTACCCACGTTTGGTCGACCAACAATGGCGACATAGCCACAGCGTGTTGCAGTTGAATCAGTCATGGCCATTCTCCACGCCAAGGGCAATCAGTGCTGCTGCGGCCGCTACCTGTTCGGCAATACGACGGCTCACACCCTGACCCCGGCTTTTTTCATTCAATAAGGCAATTTCACACTCCACAAAGAAAGTGCGGCAATGCGGTTCGCCCTGGATATCTACCACTTCGTAGCGCGGCAGATCACAGGCACGCGACTGCAAGAACTCTTGCAGCCGCGTCTTTGGATCTTTGTTGGTGTCGACCAGGGTTAACGTCTCGAACTCGCTGGCCAGCCAGGCCAATACGCGGTCGCGGGCAACGTCCATGCCTGCATCCAGGTAAATGGCGCCGATCAGCGCTTCGAGGGCGTCTGCCAGAATCGACTCACGGCGGAAACCGCCGCTCTTGAGCTCGCCCGAGCCCAAACGCAGGTACTCGCCCAGCTCAAAACCACGGGCCAGCACGGCCAGGGTTTCGCCTTTTACCAGGCGTGCGCGCAGACGCGACAGCTGGCCTTCACGGGCCAACGGGAAGCGGTCAAACAACGCCTCGCCCGCCACAAAATTGAGAATTGCATCACCCAGAAACTCCAGGCGCTCGTTATTGCGCCCCGCGAAGCTACGGTGAGTCAGGGCCAGAATCATCAGTTCCTGGTCTTTGAAGGTGTAGCCGAGCTGACGCTCTAAACGCTCTAAAGAAAAACTCACGATTTACCCACGCTGAGTTCGTGGCCGAATGTCACCACCGGACCGATATTAGGGATCAGTGATGCTCGTTTATCGCATAGCAAATGGACAGGGAACACACTGTTCGCCGCCGTCACACTTAACGCTTTGTTCAAATCCACATCCTGAATACTGTTGACCGCCCTGTCTGACGCGACAAAGCGGTTGTAAGAACCGTCAGGCAACCGATTTATTCGGACACCTGAAAAGCATTCGGCGCTGTTATTAACAGCGCCGTCTTGGCTACTTGATCAGACCCACTCGCGAGAAGTTCGGCAAATGGCTGGTTTTCGGTTCGGGCCAGCTCATCCAAACAGCGAAGGCCTTGCCGACAATGTTCTCGTCGGGGACCATGCCCAACTCGTCTTTGGGAATGTTCGGATCATCCCAGTAACGGCTGTCGTTCGAATTGTCGCGGTTGTCACCCATCATGAAGTAGTGCGCGGCCGGGACCGTCCACTCATGATCGGGCGGCGTGCGGTAGCGGCTCATTTCCTTGCGGATCATGTGCTCCACTTCGCCCAGCTTCTCTTTGTACAGCTCGGCACTGCCCAGCGTGCCAGGCTCCGAACCCACCAGTTGTTCAGCCACCAGTTGGTCATTGACGTACAGCTTTTTGTCGCTGGTGTAGCGAATCTTGTCGCCCGGCAGGCCCACTACACGCTTGATGTAGTTGACTGTCGGATCGCTTGGGTAGCGAAACACCATCACATCGCCACGCTTCGGATCACCCACTTCGATGATTTTCTTGTCGATCACCGGCAAGCGGATCCCGTAAGAAAACTTGTTCACCAAGATGAAGTCGCCCACATCCAGCGTCGGCTTCATCGAGCCGGACGGGATCTGGAACGGCTCAACCAGAAACGAACGCAGCACCAGCACGATGAACAACACCGGGAAGAACGACTTGCCGTATTCAACCAGCAACGGCTCTTTGTTGAGCTTCTCGATCACCTGCGTATCAGCCGGCTTGACGCTGGCTTGATAGTTGGCAATAGCCTTGCGCCGGCGCGGAGCCAGGAAGACCAGATCGAGCAGCGCCAGCAAACCGCAGACGGCTACAGCAATGACCAGCAACAGCGGGAAATTTAGTGACATAGGACCTAGCTATCCAACCTGAGCACCGCAAGGAAGGCTTCTTGTGGAATCTCCACGTTACCCACTTGCTTCATGCGTTTTTTACCGGCTTTCTGCTTTTCCAACAGCTTGCGCTTACGGCTAACGTCACCACCGTAGCATTTGGCCAGTACGTTTTTACGAAGCGCTTTAACAGACGAGCGCGCAATGATTTGGCCACCAATGGCAGCCTGAATAGCCACATCGAACATCTGACGCGGAATCAGCTCTTTCATCTTCTCGGTCAACGCACGCCCTTTGTAGTGAGCGTTGTCGCGGTGAACGATAAGTGCCAGAGCATCCACTTTTTCGCCGTTGATCAATACATCAAGCTTGACCAGATTAGCCGACTGATAGCGGTTGAAGTGGTAATCAAGCGAAGCATAGCCGCGACTGGTGGACTTGAGACGGTCGAAGAAGTCCAGAACCACTTCGTTCATCGGCAAGTCGTAGGTCACTTGTACCTGACTACCCAGGAACAGCATGTCGTGCTGAACACCGCGTTTTTCAATGCACAGGGTTATGACGTTGCCCAAGTGCTCTTGAGGCACAAGGATATTGGCGCGCACGATCGGCTCGCGAATGTCTTCAATCGAAGAAACGTCCGGCAGCTTGGACGGGTTATCGACGTAAATCGTTTCACCCGTTTTGAGCAGCAACTCAAAAATTACCGTCGGCGCCGTGGTGATCAGATCCAGGTCGTATTCGCGCTCAAGGCGCTCCTGAATGATCTCCATGTGCAGCATGCCGAGGAAGCCGCAACGGAAGCCGAAGCCCAGCGCGTCAGAGCTTTCCGGGGTGTATTGCAACGACGAGTCGTTCAACGTGAGCTTTTGCAGCGCCTCACGGAAGTCTTCGAAGTCGTCAGAGCTGACCGGGAACAGGCCAGCGTACACCTGCGGCTGAATACGTTTGAAACCAGGCAGTACGTCGACATCCGGGGTGGAGCTCAAGGTCAGGGTATCGCCCACTGGCGCGCCGTGAATGTCCTTGATACCCGCAATGATGAAGCCTACTTCGCCAGCTTTCAGATCCGTGGTGGCGGTGTGCTTGGGGTTGAACACACCCACGCTGTCGACCAGGTGCATCTTGCCGGTGGATTTAACCAGAATTTTGTCGCCCTTTTTCACGCGGCCGTGGCGCACGCGAACCAGGGACACAACGCCCAGGTAGTTATCGAACCAGGAATCGATGATCAACGCTTGCAGCGGATCTTCATAGTTACCGGTTGGCGCAGGAATGGTGTGCACCAGGCGCTCAAGCACCTCGTCCACGCCCAGGCCGGTCTTGGCGCTACAGGTCACGGCATCAGTGGCATCAATACCAATGATTTTTTCGATTTCTTCCTTCACCCGGTCAGGGTCGGCTTGCGGCAGGTCGATCTTGTTCAAGACCGGCATCACCTCAAGCCCCTGCTCGATAGCGGTGTAGCAGTTAGCCACGGACTGGGCTTCAACGCCCTGCCCCGCATCGACCACCAGCAAGGCACCTTCACAGGCCGCCAGGGAACGGCTGACTTCATAGGTGAAGTCAACGTGGCCCGGGGTATCAATGAAGTTCAGCTGATAGGTAATACCGTCTTTGGCCGTGTAATACAGCGTAACGCTGTGGGCCTTGATGGTGATCCCGCGCTCACGCTCCAGGTCCATGGAGTCCAGTACCTGGGCCTCCATTTCACGGGCGGTCAGGCCACCACACATCTGAATAAAGCGATCGGCCAGCGTCGACTTGCCATGGTCAATGTGGGCGATGATGGAGAAATTGCGGATATGACTCAAATCACTCACGGGTCAACACTCAAAAAAAGTCGCAGGCAGACTGCCCGCCGAAAAATAGCCGGGAATTGTACCTGATGATCGCGCCAAGCGTCACGTTCACAGGCCAATGCACACTGACAAAAAAGCCCCTATCGCGAGATAGAGGCTTTTGGTTCAAGCATTAATGAGCAATCAACCCGCCCGGCGCAGCAACCAGATGCCCGCCAACGCGCAGATGCCGGCAGGCAGCAGGACCGCAAACAAGGGCGAGAAACCGAATACCAGGCTGGACGGCCCTAGCAGGTCTTGCGCAATTTTAAAGGTGAAGCCCACCAGCACACCGGTGAACACACGCTGACCCAATGTCACCGAGCGCAGCGGACCAAAGATAAAGGAGATCGCCATCAACACCAGTGCCGCCGTAACCAGCGGCTGCAACACCTTGACCCAGAATGCCAACCAGTAGCGGCCATTGTTCAGCCCCTGGTCTTTGAGGTAGTGGATGTAGCTCCACAGACCACTGATCGACAGCGATTCTGGCGCCATGACCACGGTATTGAGCAATTGCGGGCTCAAGGCCACATCCCAGCGCTCGACCGGCGCACTGACCACTTCGGTGCTGCGATCATGAAACAGCGTGGTGGTGACATCCGAAAGCTGCCAGTGATCCTGATCAAACACCGCTTTTTTGGCGAAGCTCGACGATTGCATGTGCCGCTCTTTATCAAAGCGATAACGGGTCACACCAAACAGCGTGCCGTTAGGTTGCACGGCGTTGATGTGGATGAATTCCTCACCCTGGCGGTGCCACAGACCGTGCTTGGAGCTTTGTGCATCCCCGCCGCCCTGCGCCAGTGCGCGATTGGCCTGAGCCATGGTCTCGGTAGCCGGGGCCACATACTCGCCCACCAGCACACCCGCGACCATCAACACCAGCATGGGCTTCATCACCGCCCATACAATCCGGCCGATCGACACACCCGCCGCCCGCATGATGGTCAGCTCACTGTTGCTGGCCAGGCTGCCCAAACCAATCAGACAGCCAATCAACGCGGCCATCGGCAACATTTCGTACATGCGCCGTGGCGCCGTCAGCAACACAAAACTGAAAACGTCCATCACGGTATAGCTGTCACTGATGCTGCCCATCTCATCGATGAACGCGAACAACGACGCCAGACCCAAAATAATCCCCAGCACAGCCAGGATCGCCATAAAGACGCTGCTACCGATGTAGCGATCTAGCTTACCCACGCGCCATCTCCTTCACGCTACGGCGACTCGCCAGCTTCAAGCGCAGCGGCTCCCAGTACAGCAACAACAGGCCAATGGCCAGGAACAGAACGTGTACCCACCACAGGCCCAGTGTCGGCGACAGCTTGCCTTTTTCCAGCGCGCCACGGGCCGAAATCAGAATGGTCAGGTAACCCATATAAAGCAGAATGGCGGGCAGCAACTTGAGGAAGCGGCCCTGACGCGGATTGACGCGCGACAGCGGCACGGCAATCAAGGTCACGATAAACACCAGCAGCGGCAAGGAAATACGCCATTGCAACTCGGCAATCGCGCGCGGCTCCTTGTTACCGATCAGATCAAGGGTCGGGATCGCATCGCGGTCCGTCACTTCATCGCTGGCATCAGGCTTGGGCAATAGCACGCCATAGGTGTCGTACTTGATGGCGCGGTAGTCCGCCAGACCGGGGTTGCCGTCATAACGGTAGCCATTGTCCAGAATCAACCAGCGACTGCCATCGGGGCGTACTTCCTGACGGCCTTTTTCGGCCACCAACACAGAAATACTGCGGTCTTTGGCGTCCTGACCGAGATTTTTTTGCGAGATAAACACGCCTGACAGGTTAGTCCGGTCATTGGTCAGCTCTTCGGTGTACGTCACCCGGGAACCATCACTCAATGACTGAAAGCGGCCCGGCACCAAGGTGTCGAACTCGGTCAACGCGTCTTGCTTGTTGAGCAACAACTGGAACTGATTGGCACCCTGCGGCGCCAGGCTCAGGCTCAGCCATGCCACCAGCAAGGCGACAAAAGCGGCCGGCACCATGGTCATGCCCAGCAAACGTTGCTGGCTCATGCCGGTGGCGGACAGTACGGTCATTTCACTTTCGAGATACAAGCGCCCATAGGCCAGCAAAATGCCCAGAAACAGCCCCAAAGGCAGAATCAGTTGCAAGAAGCCGGGCAGACGAAAGCCCATGATCAGGAACAAAGAACCCGGGTCCAGGGCACCCGAAGCTGCCTGCGCCAGGTACTTGATGAAACGACCGCTCATGATGATGACCAGCAGCACAGCGCTGACAGCGCTCAATGTAAGCAGGACTTCGCGGGACAAATAACGGAAGACGATCAAACCAGACACTCCAGGGTCGTCAGGCTAAGGCGGCCAAACACACGGCATTACCAGCCAGCCAGACACTCATCATAGATGAGCGCAGCGGACTAAAAAGATGGCGCATTATCCTGTGAATACCCTCGCCTGTCACTGCGCTTGCTTACCCAAGGTTACAAAGCACTCATTGAAGACCACGCGAGGGTTGTCAGCCGCGACCGACGGGGTCCAAACTGCCCGCCTTGACGCATGCCCGCATAGACAGGTGAAGCGTTTCATCCATAAGCACTCAAACCGCAGGGTTTGGGCGCACGTTGACCATTTGATTCAGGGACCCGGACATGGAACTGGTTGTAAAAAGCGTTAGCCCAGAAACGTTGAAAACGGCCACTCTCGTGGTCGCCGTCGGCGAAGGCCGCAAGCTCAGCCACACCGCCAAAGCCATCGACGAACTCACCGGCGGTGCTATCAGCGCAGTCCTCAAGCGCGGCGACCTGGCGGGTAAAACCGGCCAAAGCCTGCTGCTGCACAACCTGGCGAACATCAAGGCTGAGCGCGTATTGTTGCTGGGCACCGGTAAAGATGAAGAACTGGGCGACCGTCCGTTTCGCAAAATCATCAGCGGCGCCCTGGGCGTCCTCAAGGGCCTGGGCGGCAGCGACGCCGTGTTTGCCCTCGACGAACTGGTGGTCAAAGGCCGTGACAGCTACAGCAAAACCCGCCTGCTGGCCGAAACCCTGGTCGATGGCGAGTACACCTTCGACCGCTTCAAAAGCCAGAAAGCCGAACCCCGCGCGCTGAAAAAAATCACCCTGCTGACCATCAAAGCCGCTCAGGCCGAGGTCCAGCTGGCCGTGACTCACGCGCAGGCGATTGCTGCCGGCATGTCCTTCACCCGCGATCTGGGCAACCTGCCGCCGAACATCTGCCACCCGGTGTTCCTCGCAGAACAGGCCAAAGAACTGGGCAAAGCGTTCAAGGGCCTGAAAGTCGAGATTCTCGACGAGAAGAAGATCAAAGAGCTTGGCATGGGCGCGTTCTACGCCGTGGGCCAAGGCAGCGACCAGCCGCCGCGCCTGATCGTGATGAACTACTCGGGCGGTAAAAAATCCGAGAAGCCGTTCGTGCTGGTCGGCAAAGGCATCACCTTCGACACCGGCGGCATCAGCCTCAAGCCGGGCGCCGGCATGGATGAAATGAAGTACGACATGGGCGGCGCGGCCAGCGTGTTCGGCACCCTGCGCGCCGTCCTTGAGCTGAAACTGCCAATCAACCTGGTGTGCATTCTGGCCTGCGCTGAAAACATGCCAAGCGGCGGTGCAGCGCGTCCGGGTGACATCGTGACCACCATGAGCGGGCAAACCGTTGAAATCCTCAACACTGACGCCGAAGGCCGTCTGGTGCTGTGCGATGCCCTGACCTACGCCGAGCGCTTCAAACCGCAGGCAGTGATCGACATCGCGACCCTGACCGGTGCGTGCATGGTTGCCCTGGGCGCCCACACTTCGGGCCTGATGGGTAACAACGACGAACTGATCAACCAACTGCTCGACGCCGGCAAACAAGCCGACGACCGCGCCTGGCAACTGCCGCTGTTCGACGAGTATCAGGAGCAACTGGACAGCCCGTTCGCCGACATGGCCAACATTGGCGGTCCTAAAGCCGGCGCCATCACCGCAGGCTGCTTCCTGTCACGCTTTGCCAAGGCCTATCACTGGGCTCACCTGGACATCGCAGGCACCGCCTGGGTCAGCGGCGGCAAGGACAAAGGCGCCAGCGGCCGCCCGGTTCCGTTGCTGACGCAATACCTGCTGGATCGCGCCAACGCTTGAAGCTGATGATCGCAGGCTGCGCCGCTTGAGGGCGGTGCAGCCCCGATTCAGGAACTGCAATGACCTCTGAAAAAACCAAAGTCGACTTTTATATCCTGCCCAGCGCCGACCCCGCCGCGCGACTGGACTTCGCCTGCAAACTCACCGACAAAGCTTGGCGCCTCGGGCATCGCGTGTACCTGCACTGCACGGACACAGCCCAACGCCAAGCGCTGGATGAACGCCTGTGGCGCTTTAAGGGCGAAAGCTTTGTGCCTCACAGCCATGTTGAGGACGAACCCGATGGCGTGATTGTGATGGGCATCGCCGACGCACCTGCCAGCCATCAAGACTTAATGATCAACCTGGACCTTAAAGTCCCCGAATGCTTCAAACGCTTCGCCCGCGTGGCCGAAGTGGTCGTCGAAGACCCTGCCGTTCGACAGGCCGCACGGGAGAGTTTCCGCTTCTACCGTGAACAGGGCTATCCTCTGCAAGACCACAAGTTACAACGACTCTGAGCACACGATGGACACCCCCAATTCACCGAAAAAAGCTGCACACCTGCTCGATGATCTTGAGTCCATTCGTCAGCTGCTGGGCGACGAGGGCCTGCAACCGCCCTTGCTGACCGAGATGGTGGGCGAGGAAGGCATTCAGATTCCGCTGCTCGACGACATGATCGCGCCGGCGCCCGTGCAAATCCCGCTGGCCATGGCGCCTGCCGCACACGCAGAAAAAGCCCCCGACGCCCTGCTGGTTCATCTGGACAAAGAGCTGCGCACCGCCGCCCAGACCATCATGCAAGACGTGATCAACGACTTCGCCCCGCACATCGAAACCGAGATCAAGCGCCGCCTTGATGCGCACATGGAGCGCCTGCTCGCCCAACATCAGAACTGATGCAGACTCAAACCCTGTAGCCCCTGTCGCAGGCTGCGATAAGGCCCGCAGGGCCTTCAAAACATCGGGATCGCTACGCACTCCATCGCCGCCTGCGGCAGCGGGTACATAAAGCAACCCACACCTCGCCCTCAGCGTCCCGCCCCGCTATACTTGCCGGCTTTCCTGAATTAATGCCAATAGGGTCCCGCCGCGCATGGATAAGACCTACCAGCCGCACGCCATTGAAACTTCCTGGTACAAAACCTGGGAAGAAGAAAACTATTTTGCCCCGCAAGGCGCGGGCGACCCGTACACCATCATGATTCCGCCGCCGAACGTCACCGGCAGCCTGCACATGGGTCACGGCTTTAACAACGCGATCATGGACGCCCTGATCCGTTTCCGTCGCATGCAGGGTCGCAACACCCTGTGGCAGCCGGGCACCGACCACGCGGGTATCGCCACCCAAATGCTGGTCGAGCGCCAAATCGAAGCCCAAGGCCTGAACCGCCACGATCTGGGCCGCGAAAAATTCCTCGACAAAATCTGGGAATGGAAAGACCAGTCCGGTGGCAACATCAGCCGTCAGATCCGCCGCCTCGGCTCGTCCGTAGACTGGAGCCGCGAGCGCTTCACCATGGACGACGGTCTGTCCGACGCCGTGAAGGAAGCCTTCGTACGCCTGCACGAAGACGGCCTGATCTACCGTGGCAAGCGTCTGGTTAACTGGGACACCAAGCTGCACACCGCGATTTCCGACCTTGAAGTGGAAAACCACGACGAGAAAGGTTTCCTGTGGAACCTGCGCTACCCACTGGCTGACGGTGCCAAAACCGCTGAAGGTCTGGACTACCTGGTGGTGGCGACTACCCGCCCCGAAACCATGCTGGGTGACGCTGCCGTCGCCGTGAACCCGGAAGACGAACGCTATAAGGCCCTGATCGGTAAATTCGTCGAGCTGCCACTGGTCGGTCGCCGCATCCCGATCATCGCCGATGACTACTGCGACCCAGAATTCGGCACCGGTTGCGTGAAAATCACCCCGGCCCACGATTTCAACGACTACGAAGTCGGCAAGCGCCACAACCTGCCGCTGCTGAACATCTTCGATAAAAACGCAAAAGTGTTGCCAGCCGCTCAGGTGTTCAACCTCGACGGCACGCTCAACGAAACCATCGACGGCGCCCTGCCAGCCCAGTACGCCGGCCTGGACCGCTTCGAAGCGCGCAAGAAAATCGTTGCCGACTTCGACGAAGCCGGTCTGCTGGTCAGCGTAGACGATCACGCCCTGAAAGTGCCGAAAGGCGACCGTTCGGGCACCATCATCGAGCCGTGGCTGACCGACCAGTGGTACGTATCGACCAAGCCACTGGCAGAACCTGCCATTGCAGCCGTTGAAGATGGCCGTATTGCGTTCGTGCCTAAACAGTACGAAAACATGTACTTCTCCTGGATGCGCGACATCCAGGACTGGTGCATCAGCCGTCAGCTGTGGTGGGGCCACCGCATTCCGGCCTGGTACGACGAGTCGGGCAAGGTTTACGTAGGCCGCGACGAAGCCGAAGTGCGCGCCAAGCACAACCTGGGGCCGGACGTTGCGCTGCAACAGGACAACGACGTGCTCGACACCTGGTTCAGCTCGGGCCTGTGGACCTTCTCCACCCTGGGCTGGCCGGAAAAAACCGAAGCGCTGAAAACCTTCCACTCCACCGACGTGCTGGTCACGGGCTTCGACATCATTTTCTTCTGGGTTGCCCGGATGATCATGCTCACCATGCACTTGGTGAAAAACGAAGATGGCACGCCGCAAGTTCCGTTCAAGACCGTGTATGTACACGGCCTGGTACGTGACGGTCAGGGCCAGAAGATGTCCAAGTCCAAGGGCAACGTGCTGGACCCGCTGGACATCATCGACGGCATCGAACTCGAAGACCTGGTGGCCAAACGCACCACCGGCCTGATGCAGCCAAAACTGCTGAAGAAGATCGAAAAGCAGACCCGCGACGAATTCGCCGACGGCATTGCCAGCTACGGCACCGACGCCCTGCGCTTCACCTTCTGCTCGCTGGCCTCCACCGGTCGTGACATCAAGTTCGACATGGGCCGCGTTGAAGGCTATCGCAACTTCTGCAACAAGATCTGGAACGCCGCCCGCTACGTGCTGGACAAGGGCGAAGACTGCGGCCAAAACGGCGAAGCCTACGAACTGTCGCTGGCCGACCGCTGGATCATCTCGCAGTTGCAACGCACCGAAGCCGAAGTGACCCGTCATCTTGACCAGTTCCGTTTCGACCTCGCGGCGCAAGCCCTGTACGAGTTCATCTGGAACCAGTACTGCGACTGGTACCTGGAGCTGTCCAAGCCTGTGCTGTGGGACGAGAATGCGCCCGCAGAACGTCAGCGTGGCACCCGCCGCACGCTGGTTCGCGTGCTGGAAGTCGCGCTGCGCCTGGCGCACCCGTTCATGCCATTCATCACCGAAGAAATCTGGCAGCGCATCGCGCCACTGGCCGGTGTTGAAGGCAAGACCATCATGCTGCAACCGTGGCCGGTGGCGAACGAGTCGCGTATCGACCAGGGCGCCGAAGACGATATCGAATGGCTCAAGGGCCTGATGCTCGGTATCCGCAACATCCGCGGCGAAATGAACATTGGTCCAGGCAAGCCTTTGCAGCTGTACCTCAAAAACGTCGGTGCCGAAGATCAGCGCCGTCTGAGCGAGAACGATGCACTGCTCAAAAAGCTGGCTAAACTCGAAGCGATCACCGTGCTGCAAGACGGCGCCGAGGCCCCTCTGTCCGCCACCGCACTGGTAGGCGAAATGGAAGTGCTGGTGCCAATGGCCGGTCTGATCGACAAGGATGCAGAGCTGGCGCGACTGGACAAGGAAATCCAGCGTTTGCACGGCGAAGTGGCCCGCGTAGGCGCAAAACTGTCGAACGCAGCCTTCGTAGACAAGGCGCCGGCCGAAGTCATTGACAAGGAACGCGCCAAATTGGCCGAGGCCGAACAAGCCTTGAGCAAATTGGCTGAACAGCACGCGCGGATTTCCAGCCTGTAATTAAGCTGCGCACCTGATCGCGGGCAAGACCTACTCTTGTGTAGGAGCGAGCTTGCCTCGCGATGGTCATCAAGATCATCGCGAGCAAGCTTGCTCCTACACGGTTTTAGGGCTTGCCCGCGATTGCTTTTGTGGAATGAATTGAACATGACTACCCCCCGCACTTCCAAAGCCACACGCCACAAGCCTAAGGCTGCCAGCGATGCCAAACCGGTCGAGCCGCGCGTCAAGCCCAGCCTGCACCCGCGCAACCGCCATCAGGGCCGCTATGACTTCCCGCAGCTGATTTCGGTGTGCCCCGAGCTTGCCGAGTTCGTCATCATCAACCCGTACGGCAAAGAGAGCATCGACTTCGCCAACCCGAGTGCTGTGCGTGTGTTCAACCGCGCCCTGCTCAAAGCGTTTTACGGTATTGCTCACTGGGACATCCCGGCTGACTACCTGTGCCCGCCCGTTCCGGGGCGCGCCGACTACGTGCACTTTCTGGCTGACCTGCTGGCAACCATGAACGATGGTCAGATCCCGCGTGGGCAAAACGTTCGCGTGCTGGATGTCGGCATGGGCGCCAACTGCGTTTACCCCTTGATCGGCCACAGCGAATACCGCTGGCAGTTCCTGGGCACCGAAGTTGACCCGACCGCCGTCAAAGCGGCCAAGGCGATCGTGCAGTCCAACAGCCTGAACAAAGCCATCAGCCTGCGCCTGCAACCTGATCCGAAGAAAATCCTGCTGGATGTACTCGACAGCAGCGAACGCTTCGACCTGAGCATGTGCAACCCGCCGTTCCACGCCTCGCTGGACGAAGCCACGCGCGGCAGTGAGCGCAAATGGCGCGCACTGGGCAAGGCCGATCCGAAACGCAAATTGCCGGTGCTGAACTTTGGTGGCCAGGCGGCCGAGTTGTGGTGCGAAGGCGGCGAACAGCGCTTTGTCAGCCAACTGATCCGCGAAAGCGTGCAGGTGGCCCGTCAGGTGCTGTGGTTCAGCGTGTTGGTGTCAAAAGCCTCCAACCTGCCGGCAATCCAGACCGCGCTGAAAAAGGCCGGTGCACGCGAAAGCCAGGTCGTGGACATGTCCCAGGGCAACAAGCAAAGCCGCTTTGTGGCCTGGACGTTCCATGACAAAGATCAACAGCAACTGTGGCGCGAAAAGAACTGGAAGTAATCGTGTGAGTACGCGAAACCTCGTAGTCGCTGACGAGCTGCGTTCGACGGCCCAGCCGTCTCAAAACCTTAAGTTGCGGTCTGCCCGTTAGATTACGGGCTCAGGTTTTACGAGCGCTGCGCACTCGAACGCAGCCTCGCGCAGCTCGTCAGCGGCTACAGGATTTGCGCGTCTAGTCCTGAAAATAGGTCAGAAGGTGTAAACCTTATTCAGGACGAGACAGCGCCCACAAAAAAGCCGCGCCCGGGATCACTCCCGGGTGCGGCTTTTTTACAGCAGTCTTACTTGTTAACAGCGTCAGTCAGGCCTTTGGCCACAACGAGCTTGATAACTTTTTTGGCAGCGATTTCGATGGCAGCGCCAGTCGAAGGGTTACGGCCAGTGCGGGCAGGACGCTCGGTCACTTTCAGTTTGCCAATACCTGGCAGAGTGATTTCGCCGCCATTTTCCAATTGATCAGCAACGATCTGAGCCAGTTGGTCCAGAGCGTTACGCGCGGTAGTTTTTGGCGCGTCGATAGCTTCAGCGATATCAGCGATCAGTTGGTCTTTAGTAATAGCCATTGAGATGTTCCTTCCCTATCAAATTCATTTGGTTTGCAGAGTGCAAAGTCAGCTATCGAGCCAGATATTTGGGCTCTGGCACGCCCGTTTGCTTTCACGACGAATCGCGGATGTAGAGTGCTAAAACGGGGTTTGGTTCGACCTGACACATGCTGAATCCGCGCTTTGCGCCGTTACCCGGCGCAAGACGGGGCAAAACTAGCACAGAGACGGCCAAATATCCGCCTCTACCTGCCCATTTGGTCTGCTTTATCGCGTTAAAACGGTAAAAAAACACCTTCAGCCGCACACTCGCCCCCTAAACCCCGGCGCAAAGGCTGCCCAGACGCTCAGGTGCGTTACACTGGGTGCTTTTGCGGGGCCCGCCCGTAACCCTCACATTATTCGCCGAGAAGCCCATGCCGATCCGTCATTGCATCGTCCACTTGATTGAGAAAAAACCTGACGGTACGCCCGCAGTCCTCCACGCCCGCGACACTGAACTGGCCGAGTCGCAGGCCATCGAGAACATGCTCGCCGACCTCAACGAAAGCTATAACGCCAAGCAAGGCAAAGCGTGGGGGTTTTTCCATGCTGAATCTGGCGCACATCCGTTTAGCGGCTGGCTCAAAGAGTATCTGGACGGTGGCACAGATTTCGCCGCGTTCAGCCGCGTCGCCGTTGAGCACCTGCAAAAGCTGATGGAGGAATCCAACCTCTCGGCCGGTGGCCATGTGCTGTTTGCGCACTACCAACAAGGCATGACCGATTATCTGGCCATTGCCTTGCTGCACCACAGCGAGGGCGTGGCGGTGAACGCCGAGCTGGACGTGACCCCCTCGCGCCATCTGGACTTGGGCCAATTGCACCTCGCAGCCCGGATCAATATTTCCGAGTGGCAGAACAATAAGCAGTCCAAGCAGTACATTTCGTTCATCAAAGGCAAAAACGGCAAGAAGGTGTCGGAGTACTTCCGCGACTTCATCGGTTGCCAGGAGGGTGTCGACGGCCCGGGCGAAACCCGTACCCTGCTCAAAGCTTTCAGCGACTTCGTTGAAAGCGAAGACCTGCCGGAAGAATCGGCCCGTGAAAAAACCAAAACCCTGGTCGACTACGCCAGCAGCCAGGCCAAAATCGGCGAGCCAATGGGCTTGGCCGAACTGTCCGAACTGATCGACGAAGAGCGCCCGAAAGCGTTCTACGATCACATCCGCAACAAAGACTACGGCCTGTCACCTGAAATCCCGGCTGACAAACGCACCCTTAACCAGTTCCGCCGCTTCACTGGCCGTGCTGAGGGCCTGTCGATCAGCTTTGAAGCGCACCTGCTGGGGTCCAAGGTGGAATTCGACGAAGAAGCCGGTACGTTGATCCTCAAGGGCTTGCCGACTCAGCTCCTCGACCAGCTCAAGCGCAACAAATAATGTTTAACGGGATCCTGAAAAAAGTCCTGTTTGTGCTGGTGGTCGTGGTGGTGTTTCAGAACTGGGGCAAGATCGAGCGCGTGCTCAACCCCTCCGGGGTGGTTTCACAGCACACGCAGGCCAACGCCCGCGTCGTGCTGTACGCCACCGACTGGTGCGGTTACTGCAAAGCCACACGACGCTTTCTCGACCAGAAAGGCATCCCGTACTCAGAATTTGATATCGAGAAAGATCCCGTTGCGCGCAAAGCCTATGAAGCATTGGGCGGGCGCGGGATTCCGATCCTAGACGTGAACGGCACGCTGATCCGCGACTTCAAGCCCGACGCGATCCTGCACGCGTTGAAATAAACGTCTCGCCGATCGCCACACAACCTGTCGCTACCGTCTTGAGCCTCATCGCGCAAGCGCGATGTCGGGGTCTGCTGCCTGGCTTTGCACCAAGCACTCCTTGGCGCTTTTGCGCAATTTTTTGATCAGCCGTTCCTGGCGCAGCGCTTCGCCTTTATCGGGCCAGCGCTCGATATAGACCAAGGCCACCGCCGGGCTGGAGGCAAAAAAGCGCGCACCTTTGCCCGTTTGGTGCTTGGCAAAACGCTTGACCGGATCATCACTGATACCGCAGTACAACGCGCCGTTAGCCGCCCGCACCAAGTACACAAACCAGGGTTTCGTCAAAACGGGCGCAGTCACTGTTTCAACCCTTAACCACGCGCCTGAAAGGCCTTGAGGCCTTGTTTCGCTTGCGCCCGGATTGCGTTTTTCACCAGCGGCGTCCATCCCAGCAACACACCTTTAATGCCCAGCGCCTGACGCGACCAACGCCACACGTCGAAGTGGTCATGGTGTTCGCATATTTTGCCGTCACGAAACACGAAGCGCGCCTGAATGTCGTTCACCACAATTGCCCCGGTCTGGCTGAACACGTAAGTGGCCACCCAATGTGCACTGCCGCGCTGCGCGTCGGCCTGAACCTGATCGAAGGTCAACGTAAAATCCTTGGCTCGCGAGGTGAGCATGCGCCACATGTCACCCACATCCTGGCCCCGCAACTGACCAAATACCGGATCACTGAACAGCACGTCATCGGTGTAACACGCGGCCATCGCTTGCGCGTCAAGCTGCTGAAAGGCTTGGTAGAAGCGGGTAATCAACGCGTGGTGGGCTTGGCTCATGGCAGGGTCCGTGCGGGGCTGGAATCTGAGCACGATAATCTGCAATGAGCAGAAACACTACGGTCTCAGACCTTCTCGCTGACGACATTCACGTACTTCGCACGCCCGGCGCCCAACCCGGCAATGATGGCTCCGATGCCCACCACGGCAAAAATCCAGCCGACCGCGTTCCAGCCACCTGTCAGCTCATGGACCAAACCCACCGCAAACGGCCCCATGGACGCCACGGTATAACCGATGCCTTGCGCCATGCCTGACAAGTTGGCGGCCACATGCGCGTCCCGTGAGCGCAGCACGATAAGGGTCAGCGCCAGACTGAAGGTGCCGCCCTGCCCCAACCCCAGCACAATCGCCCACCCCCACAAACCGTCCAGCGGTGCATACAGGCAGCCGAACAACCCTGCCAACGTCATGCTCATCACCAGCACAATGGCCAAGCGCTGATCCTTGCCCCGCGTGGCCAGCCAGGGCGCAGTCAGCGCCGTAACCAATTGCACGATTACCGAGCCCGACATCACCAGCCCCGCTTGAGTCGGCGTCAGGCCACGCCCGATCAGGATCGAAGGCAGCCAGCCAAACACGATGTACGACAACGACGATTGCAGGCCCATGTACAGCGTGACTTGCCAGGCCAGCGGATCACGCAGCAAACCGCGTACCCGATAGGCGACGTTGTGGGCGCCATTGCGTTTACCGGCCTGCGGTAACCAGAAAATCGCTGCAATGACGGCGGGTAAGGCCCAAAAGCCCAAGCCCAATTGCCAACTGCCATCGAAGTAATGGCTCAACGGCACGGTTGCCCCGGCGGCTAACGCAGCGCCCAGGCACAAGGCCATGGTGTAGACACCGGTCATGGTGCCGGCATGCCCGGCAAAATCGCGCTTTATAATGCCTGGCAGCAACACGCCAATAACGCCAATGCTGGCACCGGCCAAAATGCTACCGGCAAACAGCCCGGTCTCCCCCAGATAACTGCGCAATACGATGCCAGCGCCCAGTACCAGTAAAATGCCCAGCACCACACGCTCAGTACCAAAACGGCGGGCCAGAATCGGTGCCAGCGGCGCAAACAACCCCAGACAGAGCACCGGCAAGGTCGTCAGCAAGCCCGCCTGGGCGGCTGACAACCCCAAGTACTCGGACACTTCGCCCAACAACGGCGCCATGCTCGACAACGCCGGACGCAGGTTCAAGGCCACCAGCACCATGCCCAACAGCAATAACCACGCACGCACCACCACGGGCGGCATTTGCTGAACGGCTTCATCGTCCGCCTCGGCGTCAATCAGCAGTTCATCCAGCTCATCCAGATGACGCACAGGATCTACGCTGTCGTTAACAGGGGACGGGGGGCGGGTCATGGCCTTCTCCGGTTCAGGGTTCATTGATCAACGTCCGGCACAGCGCCATCGCCCGTTGTGGGTCTTGTTGTTCCGCGGCCTTCCAGTGATCGATGCGCAGGTCAAGCATCGATTGGCGACACGGATGTGTAGCAAGGGTTTACGCACTAGGCTGAAGACGGTGCGCAAGGTGCAGGGAAGTATGCAGCGCCGATAAAACGCGGGCGGGGTCAACCCGAGCAT
This sequence comes from Pseudomonas weihenstephanensis, assembly GCF_001043055.1. Lineage (GTDB taxonomy): Bacteria > Pseudomonadota > Gammaproteobacteria > Pseudomonadales > Pseudomonadaceae > Aquipseudomonas > Aquipseudomonas weihenstephanensis. The sequence goes on along the minus strand of NZ_JYLF01000002.1, from coordinate 248,785 downwards.
GCTTTATCAGGGGGATTCGTCTGTCACGTGTTCCGCCCTTTCATCCAATCACAGGGTGAATTTTCGGACATCTTAGCCAGACGACGGCGTAGGGGGCAATCCACATATACGCAGTAGCTGGCGCCAGCTGCGCGCTTTATAACCGTTTTACCCGATCAAAAGCTCGCAGCCTGCGCCTGCACAGAGGGGTTGGATTAATGCAGGATTTGGTTCAAAAACAGTTTGGTCCGGTCGTTTTGCGGGTTGTCGAAGAAGTCGTTCGGCGCTGCCTGCTCAACGATTTCACCTTTGTCCATGAAGATCACCCGATTCGCCACCGTGCGGGCAAAGCCCATTTCATGGGTCACGCAGAGCATCGTCATGCCGTCCTCGGCCAAGCCAATCATGGTATCGAGCACTTCCTTGACCATTTCCGGGTCAAGCGCTGAGGTCGGTTCGTCGAACAGCATGATCTTGGGCTTCATACACAGCGCCCTGGCAATCGCTACCCGCTGTTGCTGACCTCCTGACAACTGCCCCGGATACTTGTGCGCCTGCTCGGGGATACGCACTCGCTCCAGGTAATGCATGGCGATTTCTTCGGCCTGGCGCTTGGGCATTTTGCGTACCCACATCGGCGCCAGGGTGCAGTTTTGCAAAATGGTCAGGTGCGGGAACAAGTTGAAATGCTGAAACACCATGCCCACTTCCCGGCGCACGGTTTCGATCTGCTTGAGGTCGTTGGTCAGCTCGACACCGTCTACCACAATGCGACCCTGCTGATGCTCTTCAAGGCGATTGAGGCAGCGAATCGTGGTGGATTTGCCCGAGCCAGACGGGCCGCACAATACAATCCGCTCACCCGGTTGCACGTTGAGGTTGATATCTTTGAGCACGTGGAACTGGCCGTACCACTTGTTCACACCCAGCATCTGAATAATGCCTTCAGCGCTGGCCGTTTTTTTGATGGCTTCACTCATGTCACACAACTCCTAGCGCTTGTGGCCCGTGTCCAGCTTGCGCTCCAAATGCATGGAGTAGCGGGACATACCAAAACAGAAAATCCAGAACACCAACGCCGCAAACACATAACCTTCGGTCGCCATGCCCAACCAGTTGGGGTCGGCGGCCGCTTGTTTGACGCTGTTGAGCAAGTCGAACAGGCCGATGATGATCACCAGGCTTGTGTCTTTGAACAGGGCAATAAAGGTGTTAACGATGCCGGGGATCACCAGCTTCAAGGCTTGCGGCAAGATCACCAGCCCCATGCTGCGCCAGTAGCCCAGCCCCATCGCATCGGCCGCTTCGTACTGGCCTTTGGGGATGGCCTGCAACCCGCCGCGCACCACTTCGGCCACATACGCCGACTGGAACAAAATGACCCCGATCAACGCCCGCAGCAGCTTGTCGAAGTTCATGCCCTCTGGCAGAAACAGCGGCAGCATCACCGAGGACATGAACAACACCGTGATCAGCGGCACCCCGCGCCAGAACTCGATAAAGGTCACGCACACCACGCGAATGGCCGGCATGTCCGAGCGTCGCCCCAGCGCCAGCAAAATGCCCAACGGCAGTGCGCCCGCGATACCCACCGTGGCAATCACCAAGGTCAGCATCAACCCGCCCCACTGACTGGTGGCCACGTTGCTCAGCCCCCAATAACCGCCATGCAGCAGGCTGTAGGCCAAAACCGGGTACACCACCAAAAAGCTCAGCCCGTACACGGCCTTGTGTTTGAAGCGCGAGATAAACAGCGGCGCGGCACCGATCACGGCCAGCCACACCGTCACATCCACGCGCCAGCGCAACGCCTGCGGGTAATAGCCGTACATGAACTGGCCGAATCGCTGCTGGATAAACACCCAGCACGCGCCGTCTTTGGTGCAATCGGCACGCGTCGTCCCGACCCAATTGGCGTCAAAGACCGTCCAGCTCAGCAGCGGGGGCACGATCAGCCAAATCAGATAAAAGGCGAACAACGTCAGTAGCGTATTGAGCCCACTGGAAAACAGGTTGGCCCGAGCCCAGGCCACGATGCCGATGCGATTGCCCGGCGGCGGCATGTCGGGTTTAAAAACATGAGTGGTCATAAGCGCGTCCTCACCGTTCAATCAGCGCGATGCGCGTGTTGTACACATTCATGAGCAGCGAAATGCAGATGCTGATTGCCAGGTAAACGCTCATGGTGATGGCGATGACCTCAATCGCTTGCCCGGTCTGGTTCAGCACCGTACCGGCAAACAGCGAGACCATTTCCGGGTAGCCGATGCCCGCCGCCAGCGACGAGTTTTTCACCAGATTGAGGTATTGGCTGGTCAGCGGCGGAATGATCACGCGCAGTGCTTGCGGAATGATCACTTTACGCAACGTCGGCCCAGGTCTGAGGCCCAATGAGCGCGCTGCTTCGGTCTGGCCATGACTGACCGATTTGATCCCCGAACGCACGATCTCGGCGATAAAAGCAGCGGTGTACACCGTCAAGGCAATGGTCAGCGCCAGCAACTCGGGAATCAGTACCCAGCCGCCGACAAAGTTAAAGCCCTTGAGCTGCGGCATTTCCCAGTGCACAGGAGTGCCAACCATCAGCACACACAATCCTGGTATCACCAGCAGTAGCGCCAACCCGACCCAGAACTTATGAAACGGCACGCCGGTGTTTTCGAAGCGCTGGTTAGCCCATCGCACCATCCACACCACCGCGATCACCGCCAGCACCACGCTGGCCACAAACGGCCAGAACGCCTGGGTGCCAATCGCGGCCGGCATATTCAGCCCACGGCTGCTCATGTAGAACATGTCGGCAAAATGGTGGCTATTACGCGGCAACGGCATGGTCAAAAAGACCGCGAAGTACCAGAACAGGATTTGCAGCAACGGCGGAATGTTGCGAAACACTTCAACGTACACGGTTGCCAGCTTGTTGATCATCCAGTTCGGCGACAAACGCGCGATACCGATGATGAAACCCAGAATCGTTGCCAGCACCACGCCAATCACCGACACCAGCAAGGTGTTGAGCAGGCCGATCACAAAGACCCGGGCGTAACTGTCGGACTCGGTGTAATCAATCAAATGTTGCGCAATGCCAAACCCGGCACTGCGTTCCAGAAAGTCAAAGCCCGAGGTAATCCCCCGGTGCTGTAAGTTGGTCTGGGTGTTGTTGAACAAGTACCAGCCCATGAAGACCACCAACCCAACGGTGATGATCTGAAATAACCACGCACGCACACGTGGATCGCTGAGACTGAGCCTCGGCTTGGGTGCGCTGACTTTTGTCTGCATGAAGTGCCCCAACAGAAATGGATCAAAACACCATCACCCGGCAGTTGGCCTGCCGGGTGACAGGGCTATCAGCGCACAGGCGGTGCGTATTGGATGCCGCCGTTGTTCCACAGGGCATTCAGCCCGCGGTCAATGGCCAGCGGAGTGCTCTTGCCGAGGTTTTTCTCGAAGACTTCGCCGTAGTTGCCGACCTGGCTGACGATCTGCACCACCCAGTCTTTGGGCAGCTTCAAGTCTTTGCCGTATTCACCATCAGCACCCAGCAAGCGGGCAACGTCCGGGTTCTTGGTCGATTTGGCTTCTTCTTTGACATTTTTCGAGGTCACGCCCGCTTCTTCAGCGTTAAGCATGGCGAACAGGGTCCATTTCACAATGCTGAACCAGTCCTCATCGCCTTTGCGCACCACAGGGCCCAGCGGTTCTTTGGAAATGGTTTCGGGCAACACCACGTAGTCGTTCGGGCTGGCTAGCTTGCTGCGCTGGGCGTAAAGCTGTGATTTGTCAGAGGTCAGCACGTCACAGCGCCCGCTTTCCAGCGACTTGGCGCTTTCATCTGAGGTATCGAAAGTGATCGGCGTGTATTTGAGGTTATTGGCGCGGAAGTAGTCCGAAACGTTCAGCTCGGTGGTAGTACCTGCCTGAATGCAGATGGTTGCGCCATCCAGCTCTTTGGCACTTTTTACGCCCAGTTTGTTGTTCACCAAAAAGCCGACGCCGTCGTAATACGTCACACCGGCAAACACCATGCCCATCCCCGCATCACGGGAACTGGTCCAGGTGGTGTTACGCGAGAGCACATCCACTTCACCCGATTGCAAGGCAGTGAAACGCTCCTTGGCGTTCAACTGGCTGAATTTGACTTTGGTGGCATCCCCAAACACCGCAGCAGCCACCGCGCGGCACACATCCGCATCGATCCCCAAAATCTTGCCCGAGGCATCCGGTACCGAAAAACCGGGCAAACCATCGCTCACGCCACATTGCACAAAGCCTTTCTTCTTGACGCTGTCCAACGTCGCCCCCGCATGAGCAAAACCACTGACGCTCAGTACTACCACTGCGGTGGCCAGGGCCAAGGTGGATTTCAACTGCTTCATTCAAACCTCCAGTGCTGCTTTTGTTGTGTTTGAACAAGACCCGCCGCCCCCTTGTGAGGCGCTGTTGACCCGCGTTGGCTTTTTTATGAGGTCAAGCGGCTTAAGTCTTGGGCGATGGATGCATCGCACAAACCGTCAAACTGAAGCGCTCACGTGAGCTGTTGAATTCCTTGTCTAACTTCACCCTCAGGTTTTTTGCTATCCCCCCGTCGGCAGTTGCCTGTTAGTGTTACCGCCGGAGGGAACGCACAAGCGCCCAGACCACATAGCAAAGCGCGTACCACACTGGCGGCCTCAGTGATTTCGCCCTCCTATTTCAGAAAAAACGTTCAAGCAGTACACATTTTCGTCAAACGTTAAACGATCACGCACCGTAGCCGCGCACCCGAACTGCGCGCACGCACAACGATGGAGCAGCCATGCACACCCCTTTGACAATCGAGCCGCAAAAGCCCGCAGACGCCTGCGTTATCTGGCTTCACGGGTTAGGCGCTGACCGTTATGACTTCTTGCCAGTGGCTGAGGCGTTGCAAGAACAGTTGCTAAGCACACGTTTTGTTTTGCCGCAGGCACCCACACGTGCAGTCACGATCAATGGCGGTTATGCCATGCCCAGTTGGTACGACATCAAGGCCATGAGTCCCGCCCGCTCGATCAGTGAAGATGAGCTCAATGAGTCCGCCGATACCGTGATCGGTTTGATCGAAGCGCAGAAAGCCTCGGGCATTGATGCCAACCGCATTGTTCTGGCGGGCTTCTCTCAAGGCGGTGCGGTGGTGTTTCACACCGCCTATCTGAAATGGCAAGGCGCATTGGGTGGCGTAATTGCCCTCTCTACTTATGCACCGACCTTCAGTGATGAACTGGAACTGTCCGCCAGCCAGCAACGTATTCCGGCCTTGTGCCTGCACGGGCAGTACGATGATGTAGTCCAAAACGCCATGGGGCGTACGGCGTATGAACACCTGAAAACACGTGGCGTCACCGTTGCATGGCAGGAATACCCAATGGGTCACGAAGTGTTACCCGAAGAAATCCGTGACATCGGTGAATGGCTCGCCGCTCGCTTGGGTTAAATCCTAAACATCCAGTCGTTCACTACGCCGAGCACGCGACTTGCATTACACTGCCCGGCGTACACTCCTTAACCAACTGATGAGATGACCGTGCTCAAAGCACTCAAAAAAATATTCGGTAAAAGCGAGGCTGAGCCGCTCGCGCCAGCTTGCACACCTCCTTCCAGCAGCCCCAGCCCGCGAACCGACGCGCAACAGCCTGGCCACCCTGCTCCCGCTCAAGCCTCGGTGAACACACCCGACGCCCAGCCTGTTGAGCCACCCACGCGCAGCGAAAAACCAAAAATTGCCAAACCGCGGCGCGAGGCGGCACCCAAGCCACCGGTCATTCCCTGGAAACTCGAAGACTTTGCGGTTGAGCCGCAAGCAGGCAAAACCCGTTTCCACGACTTCAAGCTCGCACCTGAACTGATGCACGCCATTCAAGATTTGGGTTTCCCGTACTGCACGCCGATTCAGGCAGGCGTATTGGGTTACACCCTGAGCGGCCGTGACGCGATTGGTCGCGCACAAACCGGCACCGGCAAAACGGCGGCGTTCTTGATCTCGATCATCAGCCAACTGACGCAAACCCCGCCGCCCAAAGAGCGTTACATGGGCGAGCCGCGTGCACTGATCATCGCGCCGACCCGCGAGCTGGTGGTGCAAATCGCCAAAGACGCCGCCGACCTGACCAAATACACCGACCTCAACGTCATGACCTTCGTTGGCGGGATGGACTTCGACAAGCAACTCAAGCAACTCGAAGCCCGCCATTGCGACATTCTGGTGGCCACACCGGGCCGCCTGCTGGACTTCAACCAGCGCGGTGAAGTGCACCTGGACATGATCGAAGTGATGGTGCTCGACGAAGCTGACCGCATGCTGGACATGGGTTTCATCCCGCAAGTACGTCAGATCATTCGCCAGACACCCCCGAAAGCCGAACGCCAGACGCTGCTGTTTTCCGCGACCTTCACCGAAGACGTGATGAACCTTGCCAAACAATGGACCACCGACCCGGCCATTGTTGAAATCGAAGCCGAAAACGTCGCCAGCGACCGTGTCGAGCAACATGTCTACGCCGTGGCCGGTGCTGACAAATACAAATTGTTGTTCAACCTGGTCAACGACAACGGTTGGGAGCGGGTCATCGTTTTTGCCAACCGTAAAGACGAAGTGCGCCGCATCGAAGAACGCCTGGTACGCGACGGTATAAACGCCGCACAACTGTCGGGCGATGTACCGCAACACAAACGCATCAAGACCCTGGAAAACTTCCGCGAAGGAAAAGTCCGCGTCTTGGTTGCCACCGACGTGGCCGGGCGCGGGATTCACATCGACGGCATCAGCCATGTGATCAACTTCACCCTGCCGGAGGTTCCGGACGATTACGTGCACCGCATTGGCCGCACGGGCCGCGCGGGCGCTGACGGCGTGTCCATCAGCTTTGCCGGTGAAGACGACTCGTACCAATTGCCCGCAATCGAAACCAAGCTGGGCCGCAAAATCAGTTGCGAAACCCCGCCGACCGAACTGCTGCGCCCCGTGGTGCGGGCCGTACGTAAACCTCACGATCCGAGCGAAACGGCCTGATCGCTCCACGGAAAATTGCCGAGGTTGTGTAACCGTGGCCGAAGGCAACTTTCGATTGCGAAGTGATCATAAACCCGATGATTGCAGTGCATCTCAAGCACCGCATTGAAGGGTTTAGCGAGCGCTGCGCGCCCGGGCGCAGCCTCGCATTACTCGTCAGCGGCCACAGGTTCTTCTGCGCTGCCAGCTCCGCTTCGCGCTGAGCTATCGCGGCTTCAAGCTCAGGCGAACGTTTGGCCCATTGCTGGGGGGGTAATGGTTTCGACCATTCAATGATGTCGGGCTAGGTCAAATCAGGCGGTGGGTTTAACTTCCAGCGCTGCAAAGCAATGATCAGCACGATATTGAAAATAAATAACCCGAAAAAACCCTCCCACAGCAACGCCATCGGCCAGCCTTTCGGCCGCAAACTCATTACCACCGAGCCTACGGCGTATGTTCCAACATCCAAATAAACTTCGTTTTTACGCCTATAGGCAACGTAAGCGCCAAGGTATTGCTGACTCGGATTACGCGCAAGCGTGAGCCCCCCCGGTTTGCTCTGAGACCGAGAGCAACGCTCATGGATAAGCTCAGTCATTACGCATAGAAGGATTCTGAAACTTTTAGAAGAAACGGATCGATTTAATGATCGCGCGGGTTTGACGTTACGCCCAGCGATCCGCTGCGGCCTGATCGCTAGCCCGCCCTTCTACCCAACGCGGGCCGTCAGCGGTGTGTTCTTTTTTCCAGAAGGGTGCGCGGGTTTTGAGGTAGTCCATCACAAACGCACACGCGTCGAACGCCGCTTGGCGATGAGCGCTGGCCACCCCGACAAACACAATGGGTTCGCCCGGTTCCAGCGCCCCAACCCGATGCAACACGTGGAGTTTGAGCAGCGGCCACCGTTGTTGAGCTTCGACGACAATCTTGCCCAGCGCTTTTTCGGTCATGCCAGGGTAATGCTCCAAAAACATACCCGCCACGTCGCGCCCGTCATTGAAGTCGCGCACGTACCCGACAAAGCTCACCACAGCGCCTACACCCGCGTTGGCAGCATGCATGGCATTCACTTCAACGCCCGGGTCAAAGGCCGCTGCCTGAACTCGAAGGGTCATGTGCATCAGCCCCCCGTCACTGGCGGAAAAAAAGCTACCTCATCGCCATTGACTAGCGGCTCATCAAGTTTGCACAACTCTTCGTTACGCGCGCACATCAGATTAGCCTCCGTCAGAACCTGATAACCGCCGCGCTGCACCAGACACAATCGCAGTGCTTCAATCGTTGCAAAGTCGCCCTCAACCTCCTCGTGATCGCACCCCAAGGCTTCGCGGTAGCGAGCGAAATACTTGACCGCAATTGTCATAACACATCCGCCGTGAAATGCCCGCTCTTGCCGCCGAGTTTCTCCAGCACGCGCACGCTTTCGATGGTCATGCCGCGGTCGACCGCTTTGCACATGTCATAAATCGTCAACGCGGCAACGCTGGCTGCGGTCAGCGCTTCCATCTCGACGCCGGTTTGCCCGGCGAGTTTGCAACGCGCCACCACGAGTACCGCGTCAGTGCCGTGAGCGCTGAGTTCAACCTTGACGCTCGTGAGCATCAACGGATGGCACAAGGGAATCAAATCGGAGGTTTTTTTCGCTGCCTGAATGCCCGCTATCCGCGCAACGGCAAATACATCCCCTTTGGGGTGCCCACCACTGACGATCATGTCCAGCGTCTCAGCACGCATTCGTACAACGGCTTGTGCCACGGCCTCACGGGCTGTTACCGCTTTGTCGGTGACATCAACCATGTTGGCGCGGCCTTGAGAATCTAAATGAGTCAGCACAGGGTTACTCCATTCAAGTGCGCCGATTGTAAACCTCTGGGTTAATCAAGCGCACGTCCGATCAGCCAGTGGCCTCACACGCCTTATGCCCAAAGGGCTACAGCACGGCAATCCAGCGCGCGAATATCGCGTATTAGAACAAAGAATTGGCCCTGTTTTTACATTCCCCGTAAAAGATTAAAAAAAAGGACACCCCCGCCCATGAGCTTATTTGTTTCTATTGTTTTAAGTTTACTGGCAGGTTTTGCCGTGCCTTTACAAGCGGGCACTAACGCCAAACTGGGCGTTTTATTAGGTCATCCGCTGTGGGCCACGGCCGTTTCACTGCTGGTCAGTGGCGTGGCCATTATGCTGGTCATGCTGATATTTAAAGTGCCTCGTCCAAACCTGACGGCGTTGCAAGACGGTCCCTGGTGGATTTGGTTTGGTGGCGTTGCCGGGGTTTTATATATCACCGCCGCCCTCATTCTGGTGCCACGCCTGGGGGCTCTCAACTTCATCATGGCGGTGATTGTCGGCCAACTGACCATCTCGCTACTGATCGATTATTTCGGTTTGGTCGGGCTGCCTAAACAAGCGATCAATGTACAAAAAATCATTGGCGTGAGTGTCGTACTGGCCGGCTTTCTTATTGCCGTGCGCAGTTAACGTTGAATATCCAGACGTGCACCTGTAGACCCGGAGCAGGGTTATTGCAGCGGCATTTAATAACAGCAATCACATTTAATAGGTGAGCAATGAGTTCTTTTACTGCGTATGACGCCATTGGCGATCGTTTCGAAGTGTTCACGGACACCGCCTCACAACGGTCTGTTGAAACCGAGACATTCTTTCATATGGTGGGGGATGTCAAAGGCAAGTCTGTATTAGACCTGGCGTGCGGTTACGGTTATTTCGGCCGCGAACTCTATCGGCGAGGAGCCGCCCGCGTGGTAGGGGTCGATATCTCTGCAGCGATGATTGATCTGGCGCGCAAAGAGTCGGCACAGCATAACGAAGCCATTGAGTTTCATGTCGCCAACGTGTGCGACATGCCGGTGATGGGGCAATTCGAACGCGTGACCGCCGCCTGGCTGTTCAACTATGCCCAATCCACCGCCGAACTGGACGCCATGTTCAAGGCCGTGGCCGACAACATGCAAGCGGGTGGCAAGCTGATCGCCTACACCGTAGACCCGAGCTTTCGCCTGGACGACGGCAACTTCACTAAGTACGGCGTTCATGTCAAAAGTGAAAATGCCCACGAAGGCGGTTTCCGTTGCCCGTCAGAGTTTGTCACCACGCCACCCAGCGAGTTCACCTTTTACCGCTGGAGCCACGAAGACTACGAACGTGCCATTCGCAAGGCGGGTTTCAGTGACTACCACTGGCAACGCCCGTTGATCTCCAAAGCCAATCGTCAGAAATTCCCTGAAGGCTACTGGGGTGACTTTGAGCGCAACTGCCTGCAAACCGGTCTGGTCTGCACCTTCTGACACCCTTTTTACTTGTATTGGAGTTCGACGTGGCTAACCCACCCAAAGCATTTGCTCACTGGCCGGTGTTTGACGGCCCACTGACGGCGCAAATGACGGACCGCCAATTAATGGGCCTGGAAGAGCACTTCCAGCCCGGACTCAACCTGGCACTGCCGCTAGCTGAGTGGCAGCAATTGACCCAGGCGCCAGCCAGCCTGCTGTGCCATCGCGTAGAAGACCCAGAAGTTGCGTTGCCATTGCGCTTGGGCGCCGGGCGTTATTTGGCCGAAACAATGGACCCGCGTCTGGATGTGCTTAACCCGCCGATGATCACGATCGAAGGTGGCTGGGTCGAGAGCGGACTGGACGAAGCCAACGTCGACGGCGTGATGGATACCCTGCAAGGGTTGGGGCTGGACCGCAGCTGGATTGAAAAGGAAGTGCCGCGCCATACCCTGCACCTGCCCCGCTATGCGATCGGCAAGTACCCGGTGACCAACCTCGAATACAAAGCCTTTCTCGAAGACTCGCTACAGCCGCGCATCCCCAATAACTGGGCATTTGGGCAGTTTCCGGTCGAACGCTCGAATCACCCGGTCTATGGGCTGGAGGCCGAAGATGCCGATGCTTACGTGGCATGGTTGAGCGCTCGATCAGGACGCGGTTTTCGCCTGCCGACTGAAGCTGAGTGGGAATACGCCGGCGCCGGGCCTGAAAACTTCGAGTTCCCGTGGGGCGAGCGCTTTTTGCCGGAGCACGCCAACACGGCCGAGATGGCCATTTTCAACACCACCCCCGTGGGTATGTTTCCGTTGGGCGCATCGCCTTTTGGTTGCCTGGACATGGCTGGCAATGTCGAGGAATACGTGGCGGACAATTACGCGCCCTACCCCGGCGGCAAAGCCATCAACGATGACTTGGTGCAAGTGGTAGGCACGCATCGCATCGCACGCGGCGGCAGCTTTACGCGCTTTCGTGATTTGGCACGCAATTGCCGCCGCCATGGCAAATACCCGCGCGATATTTATGTCATGGGCTTCAGGCTCGCTGAAACGCTGTAACCCTGTCGAATAAAAAATGCTGTTAATAGGAAAGGAATTCTATGAACCCGCTGCGCGTTAGAAACCAAGTTGATATTCATCTGAATGAGTCGGGTATCCCGGGTACGTTCTTCAGTTTCACAGGGCTTGAAGCGGACAAAGAGCACATCGTTATTAAACTGGGACCGGCCTCCCTCAACAGTCCCTTGGTGCGTTTGCATTCGGAATGCCTGACCGGGGATGTGTTCAGTTCCCAACGCTGCGACTGCGGCCCGCAATTGTCCGAGTCCATTGAGCGCATGCACGAAGAAGGCGGTTATCTGATTTACCTGCGCCAGGAAGGCCGCGGGATTGGTTTATATGCCAAGTTAGAGGCCTACCGCCTGCAAGACACCGGCATGGACACGTTCGAAGCCAATCAGCATTTGAACTTCGGTGAAGACGATAGGGACTTCACCGAAGCCGCCAACATGTTGAAAGCCCTGGGCGTACAACACTGCCGCGTGATCACCAATAACCCGGAAAAAGTGGTCGCCTTGCAAAACAATGGCGTGCAGGTCGACGACGTAATCCCGACCGGTGTTTTTTTGACCCAACATAACCGCCCTTATTTACAAGCCAAGATCAATAAAAAGAATCACCACATCAACTTGTTCAACTAAGTCTGGCCGTTAATACCGGTGTGAACTCAACGGCATGACGCACGCTTACATTATTCAGGATGAATAACCATGAAACACTTCGGCCCTATCAGCGGTATTGCCACGTTTAAAGATTGCTATGTCGCCACCGCAGGTTATGACAATCAGGTCATTCTCTGGGACGCTAAAACCAAAACCCCCATCCAGCGCGTGGTGCATGACCACCTGGCCAACCAGTGTGCGTTCAACCCCACCGGCACACTGCTGGTCAGCGCCAGCAGCGATTACACCGCGCGAGTCTGGGAAGTCCCGAGCCTGCGCATGAAGGCTGTTTTAATTGGCCATGACGATGACATCGAAATGGCAGCCTTCTCGCCAGACGGCCAGACCATCGCCACCTGCTCACGCGACCATACCCTGCGTATTTTTGATCTCAATGGCCGCACTCTGCGCATCCTCAAAGGCCACACCGCCGACGTGATCTCGGTGTGCTGGGCGGTGGATGGCGCGACGCTGGTGTCGAGCAGCGACGACGGCTCGATCCGCCGCTGGGATGCAATGACCGGCGAGCAACTGGAAATCATCGACTTGGGTGGCGTTGAAACCGACACCGTGGCCCTGTCGCGTGACGGGATCATTTTCGCCGGGGATGACGAAGGCAAAATATCGTTGATCAGCGCTCAAGGCACTTATCTGCAACCGGCGCATACGGCGGGTATCAAGCGCATCATTTGGGATGACGCCCAACGCCTGTTGATCAGCCTCAGCTATGACCGCTCCGTGATGCTCTGGCACCTGAACAGCCACAATCGGCTGGAAAAAACCGCCGAGACCTCGCTGCCGAGCATCATCTGGCCACGCAGTTGCGCCCTGCTTGGCGAAGACCAAATCGCATTCGTGACCTTCGGCTCGTGCTACGCCACCTGGAACTTCCGCACCCAGATCTGGGACTTGGGCGGCATCGAACCTGCCATCAGCCTGAACGCGGTCGCACTGGTCAACGACGACATTTTCAGCATCGGCGACGCGGGCATCCTGCACGTCAACGGCGTCGCCAACACCAAGGCTGGCAGCCTGTGCAACTTCTTGCTGGCGTTTGGTGACAGTGTGCTGACCGGCGGCCAAATGGGCACCGTATTCGATGCACGCACCGGCCAGGCCATTTACCAGCACCGCTCACCGTTAAACTGTGGCACCACGTTTATCAAAGATGGCCAGTTGCACGCCGCCATTGGTACGTACACCGGTGAAGCATTGATCTTCAAGCTGCAACACCAGCAACCGGAGTTCATCACCGAAGTGGCCATGCACAACAACGCCATCAAAGGCATTGCCGCTGACGAGACCTTCATATTCAGCGTGTGCGCCACCGCCGCTGCCGCCTTTTTCAACATTGCTGACTTCACTGAACACACCTACCTGGACCAGGCGCACGACCGAATCTCCAACGGTTGCACACAAATCCAGGGCGGCTTCGCCAGCATCGGTCGCGACCTCAAGCTGCGCCTGTGGCGTGATGCCCAAAGCGAAGTGTTCGAGACACCGCATCACCACTCCATCAAATGCATTGCCATCTCCAAGGATCAGAACCTGATCGCCACCGGCAGTTACGGCGGCACCGTAGCCCTGTTTGATGTGCGCACCCGCCGTTGGGAGAAATTCGAAAAACCGACCGCCAGCGGGATCTCCTGCCTGACCCAGGCCGCCAACGGCAATGGTTTCCTGGCCAGTGCGTATGACGGGCGTATTTACCCGATCGCGGCCCGTGCAGGCGGGCATTTAGTGTCATGACTTATTTCACCGAAGTCGACTTTCAGCACATGCAACACGCGCTGTCGTTGGCCGAACGTGGCAGCCATTCCACATGGCCCAACCCGCGGGTGGGCTGTGTGATTGCCCACGGTAATTGTGTGGTGGGCGAAGGTTGGCATCGGCGGGCCGGTGGCCCGCACGCAGAAGTGTTCGCCTTGCGCCAGGCCGGTGCCCTGGCCAAAGGCGCCACGGCCTACGTCACGCTGGAGCCGTGCAGCCACGTTGGCCGCACGGGGGCGTGCCATCAGGCATTGATTGAAAGTGGCGTCAGTCAAGTCATGGTGGCCCTCGAAGACCCGTTCAAGCAGGTCAACGGCCAAGGCATCGCCGAACTCAAAGCGGCCGGTATCGAGGTCAAGGTGGGATTGATGCGTGAGGCGGCCAGTGAGCTGAACCGAGGTTTCCTCTCCAGCATTGAGCGCCAGCGCCCTTGGGTGCAGCTGAAAATGGGCATGAGCCTGGACGGGCGCACGGCGCTGAGTAATGGCCGTTCGCAATGGATCACCGGGCCCAAGGCGCGAATGGATGTACAACACTGGCGTGCCCGCTGTGCGGCCATCATCACCGGCAGCGGCACGGTGTTGGGAGACGACCCGTTACTGACGGTGCGCCAACCTTCATCGCCTGAAGCTGTGGCGCCCATGCGCGTAGTGCTGGACAGCAGCGCGCGCGTGCCGGCGGGTGCGCAAGTGTTTAACGCCAGCGCACCGAGCCTGCATGTGTTGCACAACGACACGCCGTTACCCCAGGGGCACAGCGCTGAAGTGTTGCGTGTGGACGGCGATATCTATGGGCTGGACCTGCATGAACTGCTGTGCCAACTCAGCCTGCGCGGTCTGCACGAGGTGATGGTTGAAGCAGGCCCCACCTTGGCGGGCGCCTTTCTAAAGGCCGGGCTGGTAGATGAAGTGCTGGTGTATATGGCGCCCAAACTGCTGGGTGATCTGGCCCGCCCGTTGGTGCACATGCCGGAGCTGGTTCACCTCAAGCAAGCGCTGAATTTCACCCTGTTTGACGTCACACAACTGGGTGAAGATTTGCGCTTGCGCTTGCGACCGGTTCAGGTAGCGGGCGCCCCATGACTCATCACTTGCCTGACTTGCTCGCGCAGCCAGATGTGGGCCGGGTCTTCGCCAAAACGGTTATGCCAGATCTGCACGAACGGAAACGGGGGAATCGGCAAGGGCGGGCTGAGGCTGACCAGGTCATCGTCAAGCGGGGCATTGTCCAGGGTGCGGGTGGCCACCGTGAGGATCAGGTCGGTGTTGCTGATCATGCTGGGCGCGGTGCGCCAGTGGGGAACGCTGACCGCTATGCGACGCTGCAACCCCTCGGCGCGCAACAGTCGATCAATTTCACCATGGGTGCAGCCGTCCACCGACACCGAAATATGCGGGCGCAGCAGGTAATTGTCCAAGTCCAGTTGGCCGCTGGCCGGCAACGTACTGCGGTCCAGCAGGCAAGAAAACGTTTCTTCAAACAGCACTTCACTGGAAATGTCCGCTGTCAGGTGGGGGAACACACCCAATGCCAGATCAATTTTGCCTTGAGCGATCTGTTCAAACATGCCGTGACGGCTGTCCTGAGTGACCACCAGCGTGGTGTTGGGCGCCTCGACGCGCAATTGGCGCAACAATTTGGGCAACACAATCGCGGCACCGTAGTCAGACATGGCCAAACGGAAAGTGCGATGGGAGTTGGCCGGCACAAAGTCGATCGACTTGCCGAGCAGGATTTCGATCTGGCTGAGGATCTCCTTGAGCGGTGCCTGAAGGTTTTGCGCCAGGGCACTCAACACCACTTCGCTGCCCTGACGAATCAGGATCGGATCGTCGAGCAGGACCCGCAGCTTGCTCAGCGAGTGGCTGATGGCCGGTTGGCTCAAATGCAATCGGGCGCCGGTACGGGTCACGTGTTTTTCAGTCAGCAACGCGTCGAGCACCACCAACAGGTTCAAATCAATATTGCGCAGTAAAACCATGACCATCCTGTCATTCACCAATCCGGGACTACCTGCCCGATACGGAGCGCATCATGCTGCAACTCAAACGGATTATTGAAACCGCGCTTTACGTGAAAGATCTTACAGCAGCGAAAAATTTTTACTATAAAACACTCCATTTGGAGGTCATGGTCGAAAGCGACGTGCTCGTTGCATTCAACGTCGGCGGGCTCAACACCCTGCTGCTATTTAGACGCGGCGCCTCACTGCAAACCAAATACCTGAGTGGCGGCGAAATCCCCCCGCACGATGCCCGTGGCTCGATCCACGTGTGCTTCGCCATCGACACCGATGACATGCCCGGCTGGAAGCAAACACTGAGCGACAGCGGCGTAGCCATCGAAGGCCGAACCGAATGGCCCAAAGGCGGCTCCAGCATCTATTTTCGCGACCCCGACCACAACCTCATCGAACTGCTCACGCCGGGCTGTTGGCCGATTTACTGACTGCATCTTTAAGGAAAAAGATCATGGCACACGTTGCAGCAAGCACTCGCCCGTTAATCCGGCACAAAACCCTTTGGGCCATGACTGGACTCGTACTTGGCGGTGTGGCATGGGGCCTGTGGTACGCGCGGCAACCGGCCGCAGCCGGTTATGTGGCGGCACCGGTCAAGGTCGCAGTCGCGCCCGTCAGTCAGCAGCCGTTTACCCGCTACCTGCAAGCCATCGGCGAACTGGAAGCGGTCGAAGAAGTCAGCGTGCCCGCCGAAGTGGGTGGACGTATCGTCGAGCTGCCGATTGAGTCCGGCCAACGCGTTGAACGCGGGCAGGTGCTGGTGCGCCTCAACGATGCGCCGCAACGCGGGCAAAAGGTGCGGCTGCAAGGTCAGGTCGATAACGCCCTCGTACGCCTTGATCGCCTGAAAAAACTGATCCATTCCAACGCTGTTTCGCGCGAGGCACTGGACGATGCCCAGGCCCAATACACCACCGCTCGCGGCGCCTTGCAGGAATTGATGGCGCAGATTGAACAACGCACCATTCGCGCACCTTTCGCCGGCACATTGGGCATCCGCAAAGTGCATGTGGGGCAATACGTCAATCCCGGCGATACGCTGATCAACCTGATCGGCAACCAAGGCCTGTACGTCAACTTCAGCGTGCCGGAGCAAGCCATGCTGCACTTCAAGACCGGCAGCCCTTTGCTGATTGAGCTTGATGCGCTGCCCGGCCAACCGTTAACGGCCGTGGTCAGCAGCGTCGACCCGTTTTTGGATCGCTCGCGCACCTTAAGCCTTCAGGCACGCTTGCAAGACCCGCCCGCCGCTGCCCTGCCACGCATGTTCGCCCGCGTGCGCCTGCCTCAGACCCTGCCGGAAAACACCTTGAGCCTGCCCGAAACTGCCGTGACCTACAGCGCCTACGGCGAGGACGTGTACCTGGTTCAACCGGCCCTCGATGCTCAGAGCGCACCCACCGTACGGCGCGTGTCAGTCAAGACCGGCGAGCGGCGCGATGGCTGGGTCGTGATCAATCAGGGCGTTGCGCCCGGCGATCAAGTGGTGACGTCAGGCCAGATCAAACTCAGCGATGGCGCCAGCATCGAGCCCATGACCAGCACCGCGCTCGCGGCCGATGGGGGAACAAACCCGTGAAGTTCACCGACATTTTTGTCCACCGCCCGGTGCTCGCGCTGGTGGTCAGCTTGATGATCCTGCTGGCGGGGCTTAAAGCCTATATGGGCTTGCCGGTGCGTCAGTACCCGCTGCTGGAAAGCTCTGTGATCACGGTCAGCACCGACTACCCCGGGGCACCCGCCGAGTTGATGCAAGGCTTTATCACGCAGCCGATCAACCAGTCGCTGGCCTCGGTAGAAGGCGTCGACTACGTCAGCTCGTCGTCAGTCCAGGGCCACAGTGTGATTACTCTGCGCATGGCCCTCAACCAAGACTCGGCCAAGGCACTCAGCGAGGTGATCGCCAAGGTTAACCAAGTCAAATACCGCCTGCCCGAGCAAGCCTACGACCCGGTCATCGAGCGCTCGGCCGGCGACGCCACCGCCGTGGCCTACGTGGGGTTTGCCAGCACAACGTTATCGGCGGCGGCCATGACCGACTACCTGAGCCGTGTGGTGCAACCCTTGTTCGCCACGATTGAAGGCGTGGCCAAGGTCCAGACATTTGGCGGCCAACACCTGGCAATGCGCCTGTGGCTCGACCCGCAACGCATGGCGGGTCACGGCATCAGCGCCGAGCAGGTGGAACAGGCGATCCGTGCCAACAACTTTCAGGCGGCGCCCGGTCAAATCAAAGGCCAGTACGTGGTGTCGTCGATCCAGGTCAACAGCGATCTCAATACCCTCGAAGAATTTCGCGACATGGTGATCAGCAATCGCGGCGATCACCTGCTACGCCTGCGCGACATCGCCGAGATAGAACTGGGTTCCGCCGCCTACGAAACCAGCGCCCTGATGGACGCCAAGCCCGCCGTTCACCTAGGGCTATACGCCACCCCCAAAGGCAACCCGCTGCTGATCGTCGCAGGCATCAAACGCCTGCTGCCCGAGATCCAGAAAACCCTGCCGCCCGGCGTCGACGTGGCGCTGGCCTTCGAGACGGCGCACTTTATCCAAGCCTCGATCCTGGAAGTAATCGAAACCTTGCTCGAGGCGATTTTGATCGTGGTGGTGATCATCTTCCTGTGCCTGGGCTCGTGGCGCACGGTGCTGATTCCGATCCTCAGCATCCCGCTGTCGATGCTCGGCGCACTGGCACTGATGGCGCTGTTCGGCTTCAGCATCAACCTGCTCACATTGCTGGCGATGGTGCTGGCCATCGGGCTGGTGGTGGACGATGCGATTGTGGTCACCGAAAACATTCACCGCCACATCAAGGGCGGCCTCGCGCCGTTGCAGGCCGCCTTGATCGGCGCGCGGGAAATCGCTTCGCCAGTGATTGCCATGACCATCACCCTGGCCGCGGTGTACATGCCCATCGGTCTGATGAACGGCCTGACTGGCGCGCTGTTCAAGGAATTCGCCCTGACCCTCGCCGGAGCGGTACTGGTATCGGGCGTCATCGCCCTGACCTTGACCCCGGTAATGTGCGCCAAACTGTTGCCCGCCGGCCAAAGTGAAGGCCGCATGAGCCTGTTGGCCGAGCGCTTCTTCGAGCGTTTATCGCGCCGCTATCAACGCGGTCTGTTGCGTTCACTGCGCGCACGCGGTGCAGTGCTGGCGTTCGGGGGGCTGGTGCTGCTCAGCTTGCCGTTGCTCTATGGCCAGGCCGATAAAGAGTTGGCGCCCAATGAAGACCAAGGCAACTTGCTGCTCGCGATCAAGTCTCCGCAACACGCCAACCTCGACTTCGTGGAGCGCTACGCCGCCCAATTGAGCGAGCTGCTGGCCAAGCTTCCGGAAACCACCAGCACCTGGATCATCAACGGCACGGATGGTGTGGCGGCGAGTTTTGCCGGGGTCAACTTCAGTGAGTGGGATAAGCGCGAGCGCAGCGCCGCCCAGATTCAAAGCGAGCTGCAACAGGCTGTCGACGCAGTGGAAGGCGACTCGATCTTCGTCTTCCAGATGCCACCGCTGCCCGCCTCCACCGGTGGCTTGCCGGTGCAATGGGTGATTCGCAGCACCGAAGACTACCGCGCGCTGTATCAGGCCATGCACGAGATCAAACAACAGGCACGGGCCAGCGGGTTGTTCGCCGTGGTCGACAGCGACCTGGACTTCAACAACCCGGTGACCGAGGTGCGCATCGACCGCAGCAAGGCCAACAGCCTGGGCATTCGCCTGCAAGACATCGCCAGCACCCTGGCGGTGCTGGTGGGCGAAAACTACACCAACCGTTTTGGTTTGCAGGGCCGCTCCTACGACGTAATCGCGCAGACCCAGGCCAATCAGCGCCTGACCCCGCAATCGCTCAATGGCTTCTACGTCAGCACCGACCGCGGCGTGCAAGTACCGCTCGCCACCGTGGTCAGCCTGCACAGCGACATCCAGCCCAACCGCCTCAAACAGTTCAACCAGCAAAACTCGGCCACCTTCCAGGGCATCCCGGCGCCGGGCGTGAGCCTGGGCGAAGCGGTGGCCTTTCTGACCACCCAGAGCGCGCACCTGCCTGCCAGCTTCAGCCATGACTGGCAATCGGATTCGCGGCAATTTATCCACGAAGGCAACGCGCTGATGCTGACCTTCCTGTTCGCCCTCATCGTCATCTACATGGTGCTGGCCGCGCAGTACGAAAGCCTGCGCGACCCGCTGATCATCCTCATCACCGTGCCGCTGTCGATCTGCGGCGCCTTGATCCCGTTGGCGCTGGGCTGGGCGACGCTCAACATCTACACGCAAATCGGCTTGGTGACCTTGATCGGCCTGATCAGCAAACACGGCATCCTAATGGTCGAATTTGCCAACGAACTGCAACAGGCCAGCGGCTGCTCACCGGCCCACGCCATCATCCGCTCGGCGCGCATTCGCCTGCGGCCGATATTAATGACCACCGCAGCAATGGTGGTGGGCCTGGTGCCGCTGCTGTTTGCCAGCGGCGCGGGTGCCAGTAGCCGTTTCGGGCTGGGCATCGTGATCGTGGTGGGCATGGTGGTGGGCACGTTGTTTACGCTGTTTGTATTGCCGTCGATTTATACGTTGATTTCCAAACGTCGTGTGCCGGAGCACGCCCCCCAACCCGCTGAGCTTAAGCCCCTTTACAGCAAGGCATAACGGGCTTAAGCCTCATGTTGTAGCGGCTAAACAGCTTCGAAAAAAGTAGAAATCCCCTGACACAAGGGGCATTTCTACTTTCAATGTCTGCTTTCAATTTTCAAGCGACTCAGCACATCCCTCACGAGCGGAGCCAGCCACAAGCCATCGTCATTCTGCATACGGTGATGGCTTGGGAGCCCGAATTACGCGCCCATTACGCCGAACAACGGGCCGGGGTGGACATCAGGCAGCGATCAAGCCCCCTACGCGCACGTCCGAGCCGCAACCGCCTCTACACACACGAATCAATATCGAAATCGACCGCCTGGCCCACCACATGGCTCCCGATCAACGCAGCAATGGCTTGATCGTCTGCGTTCACTGCGACGGGGCGGCGTGTCAGGGCTTGCCAGGCGACGCTCTGCACGGCCTGCGCCGGGTGCAACGCGGGTGTCGCTGCCGGGTCGCCTTTTTCGCCTTTGAAGATGGCCATCAGATCATCCGTAATGGCGGTTTTCTCCGTCAACGCGGCAGGTAATGGCAAGGCCTGTACCGCTTTCACTGCACTGCCTGGGTCTTGGGTGAAGTTGCGGATGGACGTCAGCCCTTCCAGCATAGGCAGCGCACGGCCGGTGACGGTGTCAAAGGCTGTGATGCTCGGCAAACCCACCTTGCCGCGAAACACCGGGGTGCCCAGGCTCGGGATAATCAGCCCCATCAGGAAGCGCGGGTCATGGCGTTTCACGCTCAGGCCCACACTGGCCACGGCAATGGCTACACCCACCACCCGCTCGGTGGTCACCAACAGCGACAACTCGTTGTTGGACTCATTGTCGAAAAAGATCCCGCGATAACGAAAGTAGTCACTGAATATCTCGCGCTCATTCAAGGCCGCATTCATGAACCAGGCGCGGGAGTCGTGCACATGCTCATCAAACAGACGGATGATCGGCAACACGTTGTCGTTCCGTGATTTGCCATCTTCCCCAAACAGCTTGGCGTAGCTGAGTTCTCCGTCCCGGCGCATGTCGGCATAGTGCTGCGCTTCATCTTGCTCGTTGGTCATGTAGACCAACCCGCCGACCGCGGTATTAATGAGCGTGCCAAAACTGAAAATCTCACTGGCGGTCATGTTCCATTCCGGCACGTAATCGCGTCGAAAGTCGGCCATGCCGTTGAGCAACTGACGGCAATCCAGGTTGGGCTCGTACATCTTGCTGGTGTTGAAGGTGATCGGCTCCTTGGTGTTGGTGCGGCGCTCATATTCCAGCTTGGTGGCTTCGTGGGCTGTTTTGGTGGCCTGCTGGCGCTCGGACAAGACAGGCGCAGGATCGCCCGCAAAGATGGCGACATCCTCCTTCAACTGCATGGCGTGTAATGCCGAAAAAGCAGTGATTTCATCGCGGGTCATGTCGTTAGCCGTGCCGTACTTCGTGACATTGCCGTACGCCTGCGTATGACTGGCCCGCCCCTTGGCGTAACGACTGATGCGCCAACCCGTGATCAACCCCGCTTCGCGCTTCATCACTTCTTCCAGAGGGCCATTGTCCATAGCGTCCAGCCAGGTGTTGAAGCGGTGGGTGACGGTGGGGCCGACTGCGAATTCAAGATAAGTCGAATCGCTCATAACCAGCCAAGGCTTTTCATCTTTTAACTTTTCAGAAAGAACCTTAACGGGCGCCTGCAACGGAGCGCCGACTTTGTATGCTTCGTCATACATATGGTGCAAAGCGATCTGCGACAACACCTCTTTTCCGCCCTCCGATGCCCTCCCCTGATCGCCGGGCGGGTAACCGCCGCCCACGTCGGAGTGCATGCCGGGGTAAATGTATTCCGCAGTGCCTTTGCGGTAGGTGGACGGGCACATCGGGTCGTCAGGGTTGGCTTTGCGCCGGATCGAATCCACCGGGAAACAACTGCGTTGCTCATGGGCCGCCACCATGTGCACGCAGTGCTCAAGGAACTTTTCGTCATCACTTAAACGCAGGCTGCCATCGGCCCAGCCCATGTGCCCGGCGGCAAAAGGCACCAGATAAGGCAGGCCCACCGACGCCACGGTATCGAACAGCCCCAGGAACACAATCTTGATCGGCAGGCCGGCAAACAGGTAACAGGTTTCGCCTGCTACTTCGACCTTGGTCAAGGCTTCGAGCCAGTTGGCAAACGCCCGCGCCTCGGCTGCACCCCGTGAAAAACCGTACACGAACAGGCGCACGGCTTTTATTTCGGGAGTGGTCTTGGATGCGTGCACCGCATCAATTTGGGTTTTAAGCGCTGCCAGCGGTGCTTGCAGCACTTCTTTGCGCCGGCCATAGCTGTTTTTAAATATTGATGCGCCAAGGAGGTCTTCGGTGAGGCTGGTGCCCATTTTCTGCACAAGAGCATATGCATCCCCCGTATCCAGAAAGGTTTCGCCGGAAGCTCTTTTTAACGCGTCAATCAAGCGGGTGATCCCCCAGTTGACCCGTTTCTCACCGCCCACCGACATGGTCAGGCCCTGATTATCAGGCGCGAACTCGCCTATTTCTTTGAACTCGGTGCCTACACCTTGCATGTAATAAGCATAAAATCCTTCACGGATTGTGGCTTCATCACCGTTACGGCCCACACTCGCATGGTAAAGACGAGCGACATTGGTCGTCGTCGAAGGCCGCGCCTTGCTATCTGACGGTTCATGGTTGTTAGTGCCGTCAAAGCAAAGGGTGACGGTAATGATCTTCATGCAGGGTGCACCCGCGTAAACCTTGCCCGCCGCACGCGCCTCATCCATCGCCTTTTGCTCAAACGGCTGGTAAGCCGCCTGTTGAATTCGATAGTTACGTAGCACATCAACCGGGGACTCTGGCAATAAGCCACCCTCTTTGAAATCAGGCGTCGGGCTAAGGAATGCTGGAGATGGTTTTCTAACGGGCGCAGTTATGGCTTCGGACATGTGGCCGGCTCCTCCATTTTTTGAGGGAACTTATAAGGGTAGTTAGGCGTGCCGGGCATCATGAGTCCTGCGGTAACCGCCACTTGGTTACAGGGTAAGAAATGCACATTCACCACGCCCAATCGTTCATACCGCGCAACAGGTACAACGGCTCGATGGTGGGTGTAGTGCGTCTCGTGCTCTCTGGCTGCCTTGCTCCAAGCATCAGAAAAAGGCGGATCAGGCCAATTGGCTGAGTCATGTGGATTAGGGTCCTTCTCCCACTCAACCACCACCGTCAGCCCCGGTTGCCATTTCACCGGCATCGGCGCACAGCAGTTCTGCTTACCGCCGCCGCCATACGGCCCGATATTCGGCCCGCCATTCCCGTTCACGGAAAACCGGTTAATCGCCGCCGAGGTATGGCTGTAGCCCTCAATGGGAGCACCCAAGCGCTCGGGTTTGGGCTGGGCGCAGCCTTGCAGCGAAAGACCGCTGATCAACGTCAGCAACAGTGCTCGAATCATGATGTTGGACATGTGGCCGGTTCCTCCATTTTTTGAGGGAACTTATAAGGGTAGTTAGGCGTGCCGGGCATCATGAGTCCTGCGCTAACCGCCACTTGGTTACAAGGTAAGAAATGCACATTCACCACGCCCAATCGCTCATACCGCGCAACAGGTACAACGGCTCGATGGTGGGTGTAGTGCGTCTCGTGCTCTCTGCCTGCCTTTCGCCAAGCCTCCGAATAGCGGGGTTTAGGCCAATTGACATAATCATGCGGCTTGGGATCCTTCTCCCACTCAACCACCACCGTCAGCCCTGGATGCCATTTCACCGGCATCGGCGCACAGCAGTTCTGCTTACCGCCGCCACCATACGGCCCGATATTCGGCCCGCCATTCCCGTTCACGGAAAACCGGTTAATCGCCGCCGAGGTATGGCTGTAGCCCTCAATGGGAGCACCCAAGCGCTCGGGTTTGGGCTGGGCGCAGCCTTGCAGCGAAAGACCGCTGATCAACGTCAGCAACAGTGCTCGAATCATGATGTTGGACATGTGGCCGGTTCCTCCATTTTTTGAGGGAACTTATAAGGGTAGTTAGGCGTGCCGGGCATCATGAGTCCTGCGCTAACCGCCACTTGGTTACAAGGTAAGAAATGCACATTCACCACGCCCAATCGCTCATACCGCGCAACAGGCACAACGGCTCGATGGTGGGTGTACTTGGCCGCATGCAACTTGTAAGCAGCCCGATATCCATCAGTTCCGAGTGGAGGCCAATTCACATAAGCATACGGATCAGTGTCCTTCTCCCACTCAACCACCACCGTCAGCCCCGAATGCCATTTCACCGGCATCGGCGCACAGCACATTTGACCGCCACCGTACCCATACGGAGCCAGATTTGGCCCGCCATTCCCATTCACCGAAAAACGGTTAATCGCCGCCGAGGTATGGCTGTAGCCCTCAATGGGTGCCCCCAAACGCTCAGGTTTGGGTTGGGCGCAGCCTTGCAGCGAGAGACCGCTGATCAACGTCAGCCACAGTGCTCGAATCATGATGTTGGACATGTGGCCGGCTCCTCCATTTTTTGAGGGAACTTATAAGGGTAGTTAGGCGTGCCGGGCATCATGAGTCCTGCGCTAACCGCCACTTGGTTACAGGGTAAGAAATGCACATTCACCACGCCCAATCGCTCATACCGCGCAACAGGTACAACGGCTCGATGGTGGGTGTACTTGGCCGCATGCAACTTGTAAGCAGCCCGATATCCATCAGTTCCGAGTGGAGGCCAATTCGCTGAAGCATACGGATCAGTGTCCTTCTCCCACTCAACCAACACCGTCAGCCCCGAATGCCATTTCACTGGCATCGGCGCACAGCACATTTGACCGCCACCGTACCCATACGGAGCCAGATTTGGCCCGCCATTCCCATTCACCGAAAACCGGTTAATCGCCGCCGAGGTATGGCTGTAGCCCTCGATGGGTGCCCCCAAGTACTCAGGTTTGGGCTGGGCGCAGCCTTGCAGCGAAAGACCGCTGATCAACGTCAGCCACAGTGCTCGAATCATGATGTTGGACATGTGGGCGGCTCCTCCATTTTGTTCTGCTCGCCATTTTGCAACGCTAAGCCGCCGGTCAACCTCACACACGGCGCACCTCATAAAACAACGTTGCCAGGGCTAAGGCTCAAGGGCGGGTGTTCACTCAATGCACTGGCGATGAAGTCTTCGTGGAGGTGTTTTGGCAACTGCTGGCGACTGACTTCCAGATGTATACCGGTCAGGCAGCGGATCAGGCCTTCGTGCGAGGTGAAGCCATGTGCGTGCGGCGTACACTCATGGCTGTTGAGCCATAAAAGGGCTGCGCTCACAGCTTGCAGGTGCTGCACCTGATCATCGCTCAGGGACAAGCCGGTCAACCCGCTCTGCTCCTGAATACGGGCATCAAAACCTGAGAGCGAGGCCTGTTTTCCGTCGTGGTCGATCCAGTGCCACTGGCTCACCGGGGCGTGGAATTGCCCGAGTTGCTGAGGCTCGAGCTGCTCGCAAAAATGCCGGAACAGGCGCGTGTCGTAGTAGCGCAACACACCGCTGCTGGCGCCTTTGTTCCAGGTCGCCTGCGTAGCGCCGCGCAGGTGCGCCGCCAACGCCTCGAAAGGCCAGCGGCTGGTCAGGGCCAGCACACAAAAGTGCGTGTGGACGGCATTGAGCAACTGCGCCGCCTCTGCACACTGCGCTTGATTGCCCAATGCAATGCGCAACAACAGCGGCCCTTGGTGCGCCAATGCGTGCTCAAGGGTGTGCTCGAACAACCAGGCACACTCAGGGGCCGGAACCTGTTCCAGCAGGGGCGCTAACAGCCCGTGCGGCAACACGGCGCCATTGAGCAGCAAGTCCAGGTGATTGAGGCCAGCGTTGCGCGCCTCATCCATCAAGTGATGCAGCCAGTCCTGTGCGGTCGATAACATGACCTTTCCTTGTTTTTGTGTGCGTCACATAAACGTTAACGTGCCACCAGCGCATCAGCCTTGGCCTGCGCGGCGAGTAAACAGTCTTTGCACACCGGCTTGAGCGGCGCTGGCGTCTCGGGCTGCTCGGGGGCTTGAGCGGTCTGAGCCTGCTTTTGTTCAAGCAACGAGGGCACAGCCAACAACCCGAGCAAACCGGGTAACAACGGTGCGGCAGCCGTGCCGCTGGCGGGTGCCCCGCCGATTTGAATGGGGGTGCTGCTGAATATCCCCCCGCCTCCAATGACGATGTGTTGGCCGCCCGCTTTAAGGGTGATGCTTGCGCCCGCGTCGAGGATCAAATTGGCACCCGCCTTGAGGTGCACTTCCTGCCCCGCTTCGGCCACCAGCGTCTGCCCGACGCGGGTGTGGCTGCTGCTGGCGACCTGCAAATAATCATTGGCCTTGAGTTCGACCTTGCGGTCGGCAGTGACCGTACGCTGATCTTCGGCCTCAAGCACCACGATGTTGTTGCCCATGATGGTTTCATGCCGTTCGTTACCGACTTCCAGGCGACTGTCATGTTCGACCTTGTGTTCCATGTCGCGCTGGGCGCGCAGGTAGATCAGTTCCTGACCCGCACGGTCTTCAAGGTGCAGCTCGTTGAACCCGGTGCTCTGCGGTGAGCTGCGGCTGCGGAACACGCTGCGGGTCTTGTTGGCCGGCAAGGGGTAAGGCACCGGGTTAAGGCTATTGGCCAGACAGCCACTGACCACCGGCTGATCCGGGTCCCCCTCCAGAAAGGTCACCAGCACTTCCATGCCGACCCGCGGGATCGTCACGCTGCCGTGGTTGCTGCCCGCCCAACTGGAAGCCACCCGCAACCAGTAGCTGGACTTGTCATCGACCTTGCCTTCGCGGTCCCAATGGAACTTGACCTTGATCCGGCCGTGGGCATCGCAATAGATTTCTTCCCCCGCAGGCCCGGTCACCAAGGCGGTCTGGCTGCCCAGTACCCTGGGCTTGGGGTAGGCCTGTTGCGGGCGGTAAAACACATCCCACGGGGTGGCCACGAAGCGGTTGCGATAGCCCTGCTCAAACGCTTCGGTGTGCGTATCGCTGTCGTGGGTGATGTGCTCTTCCAGCACTTGCGGCTGATAGCCCTGATGATGGACCTCAGTCAGCAACCACAGGGCATTCCACGCCTTGCGCGGGTGTTCGGTAAGGGACAAGAAATGCCCCGAGACCAACGTCGGCTGATCGCTTTTGCCTTCGGCCAGACGGTAGTCGGCGCGATGGCGCTCAAGGGCGCGCTGGGTCAAGGGTTTGCCACGTTCGCCCTGCACGAACAAGCCTGGATAGTCGTAGTCTTCCAGATCGGGTTGCGGGCTCTGCGCTTGCGGGCTGTGGGCGGCCTCGACCCGAAAGCCGGCTTTCTGGAAATCGTAATCACGGCGGGTGGTACGGCTGGTGCGGGTTTCAAGGCGCACATTGAAATGCTTGACGACCGGCTCATCCGCCACCATGCCGCTGCCCTGCACGTAGGCCGTAGGCATGCCCAACTGAGGGAAGACCGTCTGGTCGTCGCCGAACACCAGCAGGTGCGCCTGTTCTGAATGTTGAAAGTGGTAGTGAATGCCTTCTTCGTGGCACAGGCGCTGAATAAAGTGCAAGTCCGACTCGTCGTACTGAACACAGTACTCACGCGCCGGGTAGGTCGAATTCAATTGAAACTGATAGGCATCGCCATGAATCCCGTGCTCTTCGAGGATGCTGGCAATGATCTGCGCAACCGTGCGCTGCTGAAAAATACGTTGGTTGGAGCGATGGCGCAGGTACGCCAGTTGAGGCACCAGTGTCAGGCTGTAACGGGTCAGGCGCTCGCCAGAATCGCCTTGGGCAATGCGATAAATCTGCCCGTGAATACCGTTACCGCTGTGGTTGAATGCCAGAAATGCCTGTTGATGCAGCAGGCTTTCAAGGTCGAGATCGGGGCGCTCGCTCACCAGCTCCACCTTGATTGCAAACGGTGAGCTGATCGTCTCTTGCCCCTCAAACTTAAGCACACGCAAATCGTGAGCAAGCCCCGTGATGGTCAGAGTGAATTGCGTTTCGTTGGCAGGGCTGAACATCCATTGTTCCTCAAGGTGAACACCTTAACGGCTTCATCGGCACCCACCGTGATCAACGATGGATGCCGTCAAGCAGCAGGTCAGTTTCAGCCCGCTACAGGCGAACGCCAGTCATCGGAACCGGATGTGCCGCACACTTCGTGCGTCCAGGTGATTTTGCGGTAGGTGAATTCCACGTCTTGCAGGTGCGTGAAGTGCGAGTTCGACGGGTCCTGGCAGTTGAACATGTAGTCCTTGATGTCAACGATGATCGCGTCTTCAAGTTTGGTGGTGTAGTAATGCTCTTGAGTACCGGCAGCCGAGGTGCGGAACCACTGGATTTCGATCTCGGTCAGGCGCTCGCCGGAGGTCAGCGCAGCCAGCAGCAGCGGCGAGGACTTGTCGAACACCTTGGTGATTTTTACCGGTTTGTGAACGCGTTGGCCGGTCGGTTGGCCGGACTGCGGGTCGCGAGGAATGATCAATTCGTGGCTGAAGCCCTGAACCATGACCTGGTCTTCATGACCTTCCTGATAGGTATTGCCTACTGAATCCGCGGTGAACGCACCGGCAGTGATCAGACCCTGTTTGGTGCCCGTGATGGATATATACGCTGGCGTGGCCATGGTGGCTCTCCTTGCTGAAAATGCGCTGAAAAATAAGGGCTTGGAACGAGCAAATGCCGCCCAAGTACTGATTAGACACATCAAGGTTCGTGCCACAGTTTAAAAAGCCATTAAGAACAGAAAGTTAGATCAATCATGTCGTTTGGAAGACTGATTTTCATATAGAAAGCATGAATAAAGTGCGCAAGAAGTTGCGCAGTACTGCGCAACTTCTTGCGCACTCGCCTACAGGCCAATATCTATATGAGCCACACAAAGGTATGCACAGGTTTATCCACAGATGAGTGCGCAACTTCTTGCGCATACTGGCCATTAGCTTCCATCTGGACCTGCATGCGAAATCACACACAAAACGGGCGGCTCAAGGCCGCCCGGATCAGAGGTGTAAACGTAGGTTTAAAGGTGCGATTCGGCGTACTCGGCGAGTATCGAACGCGGCACCCCTTGCAGGGCAATGTGAACACCGTTCGGGAAGTCCTTGAAACGCTCCGTCAGGTACGTCAACCCAGAACTGGTGGCTGACAGGTAAGGTGTATCAATCTGCGCCAGGTTGCCCAGACACACTACTTTGGAGCCCGCCCCCGCACGGGTAATGATGGTTTTCATCTGGTGCGGCGTGAGGTTCTGGCACTCGTCGATCAAGATTAAACTCTGCTGGAAGCTACGACCCCGGATGTAGTTCAGGGATTTGAACTGCAATGGCACCTTGCTCAGGATGTAGTCGACGCTGCCGTGGGTGCTTTCATCCTCCATGTGCAACGCTTCGAGGTTATCGGTGATGGCGCCCAGCCAAGGCTCCATTTTCTCGGCTTCGGTGCCGGGCAAGAAGCCGATTTCCTGGTCCAGCCCTTGCACACTACGGGTACAAATGATGCGCCGGTAGCGCTTGCTGACCATGGTTTGTTCAATCGCCGCCGCCAGCGCCAGGATGGTTTTACCCGAACCTGCCGCACCCGACAGGTTGACCAGATGAATGTCCGGGTCGAGCAAGGCATACAACGCCAGCCCTTGGTAAATATCCCGAGGTTTAAGCCCCCAGGCTTCCTGATGCAGCAACGGTTCCTGATGCATGTCGAGGATCAGTAGGTGGTCCTTGCGCACCTCTTTGATCCAGCCGACAAACCCCTGTTCGTCAATGATGAATTCGTTGATATGCACCGACGGCAGGTTCTCGATCATCTGCACTTGATGCCAGGTACTGCCGTGACCCTGACGGGTTTCCACCTTGCTGACACGGTCCCAGAAGGAACCGGTCATCGTGTGGTAGCCACGCGACAGCATCGACACATCATCGACCAACTGGTCGGTGCTGTAGTCCTCGGACTCGATCCCGCACGCACGGGCTTTGAGGCGCATATTGATGTCTTTGGTCACCAGCACCACCTGAATTTCAGGCGAGCGGGCATGCAAATCAATCAACTGGTTGATGATGATGTTGTCGTTAAGGGTTTCGGGCAGCAGCGCGTTAGGTTCTCGGCGCTTGTTCATCAAAATCGACAAAAAGCCTTTAGGGCCACTTTTACCGCGCTGAATGGGCACGCCCTTTTCAACGTTTTCCGGCGAAGCCACGCCCAGCACCTGGTCAATCAAACGAATGGCCTGACGGCATTCGGCGGCGACCAACAGCTTGCCGGTTTTGAGTTTGTCGAGTTCTTCAAGCACCGTCATCGGGATTGCGACGTGGTGTTCCTCGAAGTTGAGCATGGCATTTGGATCGTGAATCAGAACATTGGTATCGAGCACATAAAGGATTGGCTGGTTGGAAGAAGGAGTGCGTCCGTGATCATCCATACTCGGTCACCTTTGTGGGAGCCATTCGACGCAATACCGCAACAGTGCTGCGCCTCGATGTGACTGCCGGCTCATCTGCCCATGTCAGATGAATCCCTGCCCGATAGGTCTTGGAAGACGCCACCTGTGTGGCAGGTTTCGGCGGTCTGTCTTCGTAATACTCCAAAACGTGTGACAAGAAAAAGTCTTTTTAGCGGTTTGGCACTATTTTTTTCTGAATGACGAACAGCCCTTGGCGCAATGCCAAACCGCTACTAGGCTGAGGGATCAACCTGTAACAAAAAAGTATCCAATGTGATTTGCAAGCCGTTCAAAAGGCTAAGCGTTCGCCCCAACACAAAACATTGAAATCTCGCCACCAAAGACCGGCCCGCGCCGACAGCAAGCAAAGATCCGACCTACACCCCCCGCCCTTTTGCCCGCACTAAGCTTCACCTCGCACCCGCCAAGACTGCGCAATGCGCCACGCCGTGGTGGTTGTGCCGACACCGGCCCGTGCAACCACTTTCATTTATGACCGTGTTCGTGTCGTGACATGCCCTGCAAAAACACAGGGTACGCGCCAATACGCCGACCGCGCCCATACAAAAGGACGACGCTATGACCCCTATTTCCAAAACGCTCGAACAGATGCTGCTGGAGATCTATAAAGACGACAGAGTTTCATTTACCGAGTTCAAGCAACTGCGCGACAGTGCCGACGAACGCATGGACAGGGTTATCGAACACTTTGGTCAACACAACAATATGACGGCCTTTCAAAAGTCGATGGACGTGACCATGCAACTGCTGCAACTGTCGGTCATTGACGCTAAAAACGGCAAACTGTCTGACACCGGCGAAGCCATCGTCAAAGACGCCATCACCGCCCAGGTCCAATACCTGCGTGCAGGCAGCGAACTGGCGCTGCGGCTTTTGTAAGACTCTTCACTGCCCGCCCTGATCCAGTGCGGGCTATCGACGCTACGGCTGAGCCAGCGCCGAACACTCCTGCCACCCCAGCCCGCTTTGCGCAGTGGCTTTCATCAGCCAGGGCAAAGCGCTGCGCACCTTGCTTTGAGTGTCGTGAAAGCTGATCACGCCGTGGCGCCATAACAGCATCAGGCTCAATACGCGTTGCGCAGACTGTTCAGCACTCAGGCTGCCGGCCAAGTCCTGGGAGTCAATATTCCACAATGCAACCTGCATACCCTGGGCCTCAAAAAAAGCCCCGCTGTCGGCACGGCGATGCCCGTAGGGCGGGCGGAATAAAGGCACGTAATTGTCGGGCAATACTTTTTTGACCAGCGCCGAGCTGCGCACAATCGAATCTTGCCAGTCGGTCCAATGGCTGTGCGAGCGGTACTCCCAGCCTTGCACCCCTACGCATTGCCCTTTGTAGAGCGCTTGCAGTGCCTGCACGGACTGTTTGTCCAACCGCGCCTGAACGCTGTTGCCCAAGACAAAAAACGTTGCACTCACCGATTGCTTGCGCAGATAGTCGGCCACCCAATCAGTAGTGCCCGGCTGGT
The DNA here is from genome assembly GCF_001043055.1 of Pseudomonas weihenstephanensis. Classification (GTDB taxonomy): domain Bacteria; phylum Pseudomonadota; class Gammaproteobacteria; order Pseudomonadales; family Pseudomonadaceae; genus Aquipseudomonas; species Aquipseudomonas weihenstephanensis. Next base: position 216,453 of record NZ_JYLF01000002.1, on the reverse strand, counting down.
GAGTCGGGCCGCTGTCAAAGGTCAGCATAAACAGTCGGTCGTTCATGCCCTCGCCGTTGAACTCCCGATCGTTGAACAGCTCGACCTCGCTACCGATTTGCGGGAACAGTGCCGCAAGGCGCAACTGCTCATCCAGATAGGCGCGGTGAAACTCGGCGCTCGGTTGCGCCCAATCGGCGTAGAACGAGTCTGGGGCGATTTCAAACTTGCCTGCCTGCTCACGCAAGCTGTCCATGCCGTCCACGTAATAACAGAACGAGGCATCCTGATCGCAGCTTTGCTGGGCGAAGTTGTAATTGGTCAGCAGACGTTGCCACATACGCTGACGGACCGTATCAATCGCGTCCATGTTGATGATTTTCAAGCCCAGCCGCTGGCTGAGCGCACGCTCGTCCAGCGCTTCACTGCTCAACAGGGCATGGGCGAAGGTCAGTATTTCGGCCCGTGACGCCACATCAAACAGCGCCGGGCTGATCAATTGCTCAGGCCATGTGCTGCGATCCAGCGTCGCTGGCTCAGTGGGCGCCGCCACCGCGCTCAGGCACACCAGCCAGGCCGACAAAAAAAGAGCAATACGCACGGGTCAATCTCCCTGTAAAAACTGTGCGCACTATAACCTGCAACCTGGCAAATACCTGTAGTCGCTGCCACAGGCTGCAATAGCGCGGCAAAACCTGCGCCTTCCATCGCAGCCCCGTCCCTCGACGGCGACGACTCAATTGCGCGGCATACGTGCTATCAGCGTGATAGGTGGAGTCAAACCGCCCAACCCCCTAGAATCCCTCCCACGCTAAAAGGAGACGATACCCATGCTGATGGTGATTTCACCCGCTAAAACCCTCGACTATGAGACGCCGCCGGCCACCCAGCGCTTCACTCAGCCGCAATACCTGGATCATTCCCAAGAGCTGATCGGGCAATTGCGCGAATTAAGCCCGCAACAGATTGGCGAGCTGATGCACCTGTCCGACAAGCTGTCCGGCCTTAACGCCGCACGCTTCGGCTGCTGGACCCCGGCCTTCACGCCCGACAACGCCAAGCAAGCATTGCTGGCCTTCAAGGGCGATGTGTACACCGGATTGAATGCCGTGGATTTCAGCGAAGCGGACTTCGACTACGCGCAGACCCATCTGCGCATGCTCTCCGGGCTATATGGCCTGCTGCGCCCGCTGGACCTGATGATGCCTTATCGCCTGGAAATGGGCACCAAGCTGCAAAACCCGCGCGGCAAAGACCTCTATGCTTTTTGGGGCACGCGCATCAGCGACTGGCTCAATGAAGCACTGGCCGAGCAAGGCGATGACGTGCTGCTCAACCTGGCCTCCAACGAGTACTTCTCGGCGGTCAAAAAGTCAGCCTTGAACGCACGCATCATCAACACCGAATTCCGGGACTTTAAGAACGGCCAGCACAAAATCATCAGCTTTTACGCCAAAAAAGCGCGCGGCATGATGAGCCGTTTCGTGATCAAGGAACGCATCAACGACCCTGAGCAGCTCAAGCAATTTGATGCCCAGGGTTACTATTACAGCGCCGAACACTCCAAACCGGATCTGTTGGTCTTCTTACGCGATCACACCCCCGAATAACCCCCCGCCTTTTTGACGCCCTCGGCCTGATCGAGGGCGCGTCGCGCTGTGAACCCCTTCACACTCCTGCTTAAATAGCCAAATAATTGACGCCAAAAATACGACTTGAAATTTCTATCAACATAAATTCACTCGACAAATGTGACTTTTTTTCATAGTGGCACCTAATTTTTTTATCAGTAGTGGCACTTAACTATCCTCGCCGACGAACGCCCTTAAATTAAAGGACGAAACCTTAAGTGCTATCAATATGGAACCAGTGCCATCTTTTTCCATTTTGTTAATTTTCGTCGAAAACGGGATAAACGGCCCGGAACTATGTTTGGTACGACTGCTCATACAACCCGTAACGATTCTTACAGAGTTTGTGAGATATCGCTTACAACGATAAACCTAACTTTCAGGTTTTATCCGCTGTAATCAGGCCCAGGCAAAGGTGATCGAAATTCAGCTATAACCCTTTGTTTATAAAGGCTAAAAAATAAGAAACATCGCGGCGCACAGCGCCCGCCCAAGGCCGTCCCCATCATCTGACATGCCTTAGTAATAGTGATGAGCTGCACTTTAACTGTGCAACTTTCAACAACTTGAAACTTAACGATGCCTGCACTGGGCATTGCGGCTTATATGCGCCGTAGTTCCCTGTGAGCCCACACTTTAAGTCCGGTCATTAATTGGCCTATACACGACAGAGGTAATTGCGATGCGCATCAGCATATTTGGTTTGGGTTACGTCGGTGCAGTGTGCGCCGGTTGTCTTTCCGCTCGCGGCCATGAAGTCATCGGCGTTGACATCTCACAAGACAAGATCGACCTGATCAACCTCGGCAAGTCGCCCATCGTTGAACCGGGGCTTGGCGAACTGCTGGCCCAAGGCATCCAGAACGGCCGTCTGCGAGGCACCACCAACTTTGCATCGGCCATTCGCGAGAGCGACCTGTCGATGATTTGCGTCGGTACGCCGAGCAAGAAAAACGGCGACCTGGAGTTGAACTACATCGAAGCCGTGTGCCGCGAAATCGGCGCCGTACTGCGCGATAAAACCTCGCGCCACACCATTGTGGTACGCAGCACCGTGTTGCCGGGGACCGTGAAAAATGTGGTGATCCCGATCCTCGAAGAGTGCTCGGGCAAAAAAGCCGGCGTCGACTTCGGCGTCGCGGTCAACCCTGAATTCCTGCGTGAAAGCACGGCCATTGCCGACTACGACCAGCCGCCGATGACCGTGATCGGCGAACTCGACACAGCCTCGGGCGATGTCCTGCAATCGCTGTACGAAGAGCTCGACGCGCCGATCATCCGCAAGGACATCGAAGTGGCCGAGATGATCAAGTACACCTGCAATGTGTGGCACGCCACCAAAGTGACGTTCGCCAACGAGATTGGCAACATTGCCAAGGCCGTCGGCGTTGATGGTCGCGAAGTCATGGAGGTGGTGTGCCAGGACAAAACCTTGAACCTGTCGCAGTACTACATGCGCCCCGGCTTTGCCTTTGGCGGCTCCTGCCTGCCCAAAGATGTGCGTGCCCTGACTTACCGTGCCAGCTCGCTGGACGTGGACGCACCGTTGCTCAACTCGCTCATGCGCAGCAACGTGTCGCAAGTGCAAAACGCGTTCGACATCGTCGCCAGCCATGACAAACGCAAAGTTGCCCTGCTCGGTTTGAGCTTCAAGGCCGGGACTGACGACCTGCGCGAAAGCCCGCTGGTGGAACTGGCCGAAATGCTGATCGGCAAGGGGTTTGACCTGAGCATCTACGACACCAACGTCGAGTACGCCCGCGTTCATGGTTCGAACAAAGACTACATCGAATCAAAAATTCCCCACGTCTCCTCCCTGCTCAACTCGGATTTCGACGCGGTGATCAACAACAGCGACGTGATCATTTTGGGTAACCGCGACGAGAAGTTCCGCGCACTGGCCCAAAACGCCCCGCATGGCAAACAGATCATCGACCTGGTGGGCTTCATGTCCAAAGCCACCTGCACCGTAGGCCGTACCGAAGGCATCTGCTGGTAACACGCCGCCCACTGCAGGCACTGGCGCAGGCTGCGCCAGTGCCTGCAGAGCTTGTGCACCACAGCCTTCATGCTCACACGGAACCTCATTATGCTCAGGCTAAAACACGGCCTTCTTCAAGCCGCCGGTTGGCTGTTTTACCTCACGTTGTTGATGGGCCTCGCGCTGGCGCTGCCAACATCGACCTTCGACGCCGAGTCGAAAAACTTTATTTTCCTGATTGGCGCCGTGGGTATCTGGCGCTACTCAATGGGTGCCACGCACTTTTTGCGCGGCATGCTGTTTTTATATGTGGTGTACCCGCACCTGCGACGCAAGGTGCGCAAACTGGGCAAGGCCGCTGACCCTTCCCATGTATTTTTGATGGTCACCAGCTTTCGTATCGACGCCCTGACCACCGCTCAGGTGTACAGCTCGGTCATTCGCGAAGCCATTGACTGCGGCCTGCCCACCACCGTGGTCTGCTCGCTGGTTGAGATGTCCGATGAGTTACTGGTCAAGAGCCTGTGGGAGCGAATGAACCCGCCAGAGCGGGTCAAACTCGACTTCGTGCGTATCGCCGGCACTGGCAAACGCGACGGTCTGGCCTTCGGTTTTCGCGCCATCTCACGCCATATGCCGGACAGCCGCGCCGTGGTTGCCGTGATCGACGGCGACACCGTGCTGGCACCCGGCGTAGTACGCAAAACCGTGCCCTGGTTCCAGTTGTTCGGCAACGTCGGCGGCCTGACCACCAACGAATTCTGCGAAGTGCGCGGCGGCTACATCATGAGCGAGTGGCACAAACTGCGCTTCGCCCAGCGCCACATCAACATGTGCTCGATGGCCCTGTCCAAGCGCGTGCTGACCATGACCGGACGCATGTCGGTGTTCCGCGCCAACGTGGTGACTGACCCCGACTTCATCGCCGACGTCGAAAGCGATTCGTTGCAGCACTGGCGTCTGGGCCGTTTCAAGTTTTTGACCGGCGACGACAAATCCAGCTGGTTCAGCCTGATGCGCCTGGGCTACGACACTTTTTATGTGCCTGACGCAGCCATCCACACCGTGGAGCACCCGCCGGAAAAAAGCTTCATCAAGGCCAGCCGCAAACTGATGTTCCGCTGGTACGGCAACAACTTGCGCCAGAACGCCCGCGCACTGGGCCTTGGGGTCAAACGCCTCGGCCTGTTCACCAGCGTGGTGCTGTTCGACCAGCGCGTGTCGATGTGGACCTCGTTGCTGGGGCTGACGGTTGCACTGATTGCCAGCCTCAAATACGGCATCACGTTCCTCATCGCTTACCTGCTGTGGATCGGCATTACCCGCCTGATTCTGACCCTGCTGCTGGCCTGCTCGGGACACACCATCGGCCCGGCCTACCCGGTGATTCTTTATTACAACCAGATCGTCGGTGCGCTGGTGAAGATCTACGTGTTCTTCCGCCTCGATCAACAGTCCTGGACCCGTCAGGACACCAAATTGACCCGTGATCTGGCCAGCTTTCAACGTTGGTTCAACACCTGGTCGTCTCGCACCATGACCTTCTCAGCCGCCAGCATCTTTGTGGCCGTGCTGCTGACGATGGTCTGAACCGACACGATCGAATTAACCAGGAACAAGACCTTATGAACACTCAAGTAAACACCAACGTTGTCCACGAATCCGAAGCCCAGCGCCAACACGCACGGGTCAAAATCCCGGCCAAATTACGGTTTACAGGCAAAGACCGCACGCCGATGGACGTCAACATCATCGACCTGTCAGCGGGCGGCCTGAGCTTCTACGCGGCCAATCAGCCACTGAGCGTGGGCGAAGTCCATAAAGGTCGCTTGCAGTTTGTGATCGACAACCTCGGTCTGGCGATGGACGTCGATCTGCTGGTGCGCAACGTCGACCGACAGTCCGGGCGTGTCGGCTGCCAGTTCCAGAACCTCGACCAGCAAGACATCTCGACCCTGCGTCACCTCATCACCTCGCACCTGAGCGGCGACCTCGTGACGATGGGCGACGTGCTCGCCACCTTGCAGCGCGATAACTTCACCAAGGCGCGCAAGGTCAAGGACGGCGGCAGCGGCATGACCCCGTTCGGGCGCATGAAGGCCGTGGTGTTGAGTGCGGGCGTATTTGTCGTCGGTCTGGTGGCGTTCGGTTTTGTCGTCAAATCGGTGTACGGCCTGTATTTCGTCACCCACGCGCAGTCGGCGCTGGTCAGTGTGCCGGGCATGAACATCACCATGCCGCGTGACGGCACCGTGCAAAGCCTGGTCAAGGACGACAATCTGGCAGCCAACGGCGCGCCCATTGCCACCTTCAGCACCAGCATGCTGGACGTGCTCAAAGGCCATCTGGACGAAAACCAGTTGCAGCCGGCCAATATCGAAACGCTGTTTGGCAAGCAAATGACCGGCACCCTGACCTCGCCGTGTGACTGCGTCGTCGCTGAGCAAGTGGTTGCCAACGGCCAATACGCCAGCAAAGGTGACGTGATCTTCAAACTGGTGCCGCGCACCAGCGAAGCCAACATCGCCGCGCGCTTCAGCTATCGCCAGTTTGACAACGTACTGCCCGGCACCCCGGTCAACTTCAAAGTCGCCGGTGAAGACTACCTGCGCACCGGCAAGATCATCAGCAGCACCAGCCTCAACAGCGATGACCTGTCCTCGGACATCCGCGTGCAGATCAAGCCCGATGCACCTCTGGACAGCGCCCTTGCCGGCCGCCCGGTGGACGTGCGCAGCGACCGTGGCCCGTCGATGAACTGGCTGATCAGCAAAGCCTCGGCGGCAGGTCTGTAACCATGAAAAACTCATTCCCGGTAGTCGCTGGCGCAGGCTGCGATCCCGAGCCAGGCGCTCGCCAACCACGCGACGGTTTTTTTCGCATTCACAGCGGTTTCGCAACCGCTCGCAGCCTGCGGCAACGACTACAAGGGCCAGCGCTTTGCTTGTTGTCCCTCGCACTCGCCGGTTGCGCGGGCCTGCCCGATCAGCGGCTGGCCAATGAAGCCTTGAAAAACGGCGACACCGCCACCGCACAGCGTAACTATCAGGCACTGGCGGATTTGGGTTACACCGAAGCGCAGGTGGGGCTGGCCGATATCTGGATGCAAAGCCCGGACGCCGAGCAGTTGAAACAGGCCGAAGCCACGTACCGTGAAGCCGCAAAAACCTCGCCTCGCGCTCAAGCGCGCCTGGGGCGTCTGCTGGCCAGCAAACCCGGCGCTACCGAGGCCGAGTTGCACGAAGCGCAAGCCCTGTTGCAACAAGCCTTTGCCAGTGGCGACGCGAGCAGCCTCACGCCGCTGGCGATGCTGTATTTGCAACACCCGCAAAGCTTCCCCCAGATCAATGCCCAGCAGCAAATCAGCCAGTGGCGCGCCGCAGGTTATGCGCAAGCAGGCCTGGCCCAAGTGGCGCTGTACCGCCTCGACGGCACGTACGATCAGCATCTGGATGAAATCGCATCCATCTGCCGTCAGGCGCTGTCCGCCAACGACAGTTGTTACGTCGAGCTGGCCACGGTGTATCAGAAACAAGGCAACACCGATCAGCAGGCCGAGCTGATCCAGCAACTGCAAAGCGCTTACAGCCGTGGCAGCGCCTCGGCGCAAAAGGTCGATGGCGTGGCCCGCGTGCTGGCCGATGCCACCTTGGGCACCCCCGACCCGGACACCGCCAAGTCGCTGCTGGAACGCATTGCACCGGCCTACCCCGCAGCCTGGGTCAGCCTTGCGCAGCTGCTCTATGACTTTCCCGATCAGGGCGACGTCGCGCAGTTGCAGGAATACCTGGACAACGGTCGCGCCGCTGACCAGCCGCGCGCCGAACTGTTACTGGGCAAGCTCTATTACGACGGCAAATGGCTGACCCCGGACGCGCAAAAAGCCGAAGCGCACTTCCTGCGCGCCGTGGACCAGGAAGTGGCTGCCGATTACTACCTTGGCCAACTCTACCGTCGCGGTTACCTGGGCCAGGTGTACCCGCAAAAAGCCCTCGACCACCTGCTCAAGGCCGCGCGCAACGGTCAGAACAGCGCCGATTTCGCCATCGCCCAGTTGTTCTCGCAAGGCAAAGGCACGCAGCCCAACGCCCTGAACGCCTACGTGTTCAGCCAACTGGCCACGCTGCAAAACACCCCGCAAGCCAACGAACTGGCCGCCCAACTCGACGAGCAATTGCCCGCCGAGCAACGCGCTGGCGCCCAGCGCCTGCTGCAAAAAGAGCAAGCCTTGCGCGCCACCCTGAGCCAGAACGCCGTGGCCGTACAGGCACTGCAAGCAGAAAACGGCGAGGAAGCCCTATGACCCTCAATCCTTTTGTAAAAGCCGGCATCGGCCTGACTTTCGCATTGCTGTGGTCATGCCCGACCCTCGCGGCCCTGACCGATGAAAAAAACTTCGGCCTTCAGACCAAAATCACTGCGCAATCGGAAGACGACCGTGACCTTGGCACCCGCGATGGCGGTGACGTCAACGGCATCGGTCTGGACCTGCGCCCGTGGGTGTACGGCGAACGGGGCAACTGGAGCGCCTACGCCATGGGCCAGGCCGTGACCTCCAGCGACATCATCGAAACCGACACCTTGCAACAGTCCGATCTTGAGCAAAACAGCAGCAGCGATGCGCGCAAACAAGACAAAAGCTACCTGGCCCTGCGCGAGTTCTGGGTCGGCTACAAAGGCTTTACCGCCTACCCCGGCGAACAGCTCAAGTTCGGTCGCCAACGCCTGCGCAATGACGACGGCACGTGGCGCGACACCAACATCGAAGCGCTGAACTGGACCTTCGATACCACCCTGCTCAAGGCCAATGTGGGCGCGGCTGAACGTTTTAGCGAGTACCGCACCGACCTGACCGAACTGGCCCCGGACGACAAAGACCGGCTGCACCTGTTTGGCGATATTGCCGCGCAATGGACACCCGGCCAATGGGTCGGCCTGCGCGCCCACCACAGCCAGGACGATGGTTCGCTCAAACATCAGGGCGAAGAAGTCGATGCGCTGGACAAAACCCAAAACGGCGACCTGACCTGGCTCGGTATCGAAGCCAACAGCGACGCCTACAACTACCGCAACACCCACACCGTGAATTACTGGGCCAGCGTCACCGGCATGAGCGGCACGCGCGACACACTCGCCACCTCAACCGTGGGCGGGCGCAACATCGCCGGCGCCAAAACCCGTGACGATGTGGATGGCTGGGCCACCGATCTGGGGGTGCGTTTGCGCCTCGATCCCAACTGGCAAGTCGGCGCTGCCTATTCGCGCGCCAGTGCCAACTATCAGCAGACCGGACTTGAGAGCAACCGCTCCAACTTCACCGGCACGCGCTCGCGGGTTCACCGTTTTGGTGAGGCGTTTCGTGGCGAAATGCAAAACATCCAGAGCGCCAGCCTGTTCGGTTCATGGCAACTGCGCGACGACTACGACGCCTCGCTGGTCTACCACAAGTTCTGGCGGGTCGATGCCAGCAAGCCGATTGGCAGCAACGGCATCAATGCCGTGCAAAACAGCGAAGACCCTACCAGCGGCCTGCTCTCCAGCACGTCATTACCGATGATGGATGGCAAAAAAGACCTCGGTCAGGAGATGGACCTGGTCGTCACCAAGTACTTCAAGCAAGGCCTGTTACCAGCCGCGCTGAGCCAGTCCATCGACGAGCCTTCAGCGCTGGTGCGCTTTCGCGGCGGGGTATTCAAACCCGGCGATGCCTACGGTAAAGGCGTGGACTCATACATGCACCGCGCGTTCGTTGACGTGATCTGGCGCTTTTAATGACAACGCCAACGGGAGTGCGTGACATGAATCATCCTGCCTATCGCGGCGCGATCAGCCTGCTGGCCGGCGCGCTGCTGCTGGCCAGCGCCCCGGCGTTTGCCAGCGCCGAACCGGTAAAACCGAGCGTGGCCAAAGAACTGCAACACGCCAAAACGTACACCGTCAGCACAGCGCCCACCGCCCCGCTGAATATCGCGAAACCGGCGCTGCCCGACCTCTCGGGCTACACCGCCGAGGCGGCAGCGGCCAAGATCGTGCGCAGCACCGCAGGCAAGGTCAGCGTGCGCCGCATGATGCAAGAAAACGCGCTCAAGGACTTTATCGGCGGCGACAACAAAATGGCCGAATGGGTGGTGCGCCAAGGCGGCATTCCGCAGGCGATTTTCATCGACGACGGCTATGTGAACCTCAAGGATTTGGCCAAGCGCCTGCCCAAACAGTACTTCAGCGAAACCGCGCCGGGCGTTTACCTGGCACGCTTGCCGATTGTGGTCGGGCACAAGGGCATTCTGGAAGTCGACGCCACTACCCAAGAGCTGCGCTTGTCCCAGGAAGCCGGTTCGTTTCTGGTCAACGATGGCCAGTTATTCGTGCGTGATAGCCGCGTCACAGGCTGGCGTGAAAAAGCCAACGGCCCGGCGACCTTTCGCGATGCCAAAGAGTTTCGCCCGTTCCTGCTGTCGTGGGGCGGCACCGAGACGTACATCATCAACAGCAAAATGGCGAGCTTGGGCTATGCCAACAGCAAGTCGTACGGGGTGAGTATTTCCCAGTACACGCCCAACATGGCCAAGGTGGTCAAACGTGACGAACCCACCGGCTGGATTGTCGGCTCCGAGTTCTCGGACATGTGGTACGGCTTTTACTGCTACGAAACCCGCGATTTCGTGGTCAAGGGCAACACCTACCGCGACAACATCGTCTACGGCATTGACCCGCATGACCGTTCCCACGGCCTGATCATTGCCCAGAACGATGTGTTCGGTACTCAGCGCAAACACGGGATCATTATTTCCCGTGAGGTCAACGACAGCTTCATCTTCAACAACCGCAGCCACGACAACAAACTCTCGGGGCTGGTGATTGACCGTAACAGCGTCAACAACCTGATCGCCGACAACGAGATTTTCCAGAACCACACCGACGGCATCACCCTCTATGAGAGCGGCGACAACCTGCTGTGGGGCAACAAAGTCATCAACAACCGTCGTCACGGTATTCGCGTGCGCAATAGCGTCAACATTCGCCTGTACGAGAACGTGGCGATGGCCAACGGCCTGACCGGCGTGTACGGCCACATCAAAGACCTGACCGACACCGACCGTGACATTGACCTCGATCCCTTCGACGCCGAGGTGTCGCTGATCATGGTCGGCGGTGAGCTGGCCGGGAATGGCAGCGGCCCGCTGGCGATTGACTCGCCGCTGAGTATCGAGCTGTACCGGGTGTCGATGCTGGCCCCGACCAAATCCAGCGGCATCAGCTTCAACGGCATTCTGGGTGAGCGTCAGGACGAAATTCTCGACCTGATGGTGCGCCAGCAAAAAGCCGTGCTGATCGACCCCGTTGAACGCCAGACCGAATTGCGCCACTGAGGATGACTGTTATGCCCCCCCATCTGATCAAGATCTTGAGCCTGTCGGGCCTGACAGCCGCCCTCCTCGGCGCCGCCGCAGGCGCACAGGCAGACGCCATTCAAGCGCCAGCCTTTACCGCCCAGGCGTGCTGCAACCTGTGCCCCGAAGCCCACGACGCCAAAAACTACACCACGCGCTATCAGCAGAACTTCACCACCCTGGTGCAGGCTGAAGGCGACTGGTTGTTCCGCACCCAAGAAGACCTGCGCACCGAGTTCGACACCACGCCTGCCGGATACAAACGCATGCAGCAGTTGCACGACGCCTTCAAAAGCAAAGGCGTGGAACTGGTGGTGGTGTACCAACCGACTCGCGGGCTGGTCAATCGCAACAAACTGATGCCCACCGAACGCGATAAGTTCGACTACGACAGCGCGCTGAAAAACTACCAGGCCATGCTCGGGCGCTTCGCCAAGATGGGCTACCACGTACCCGATTTGTCGCCCCTGACTGATGAATCTGATACCACGGGCAACAGCGCCCACGATTTCTACTTTCGCGGCGACCAGCACTGGACGCCCTACGGTGCCCGGCGCACGGCGAAAATCGTGGCGCAGACGGTGAAAAAAGTGCCGGGCTTTGCCGACATCCCGCAGCGTGAATTCGAAACCAAAATCACCGGGCGCATGGGCAAAACCGGCACCTTGCACAACATGGCCGGCCAACTGTGCGGCACCAGTTACGCGGTGCAGTACATGGACCAGTTCAGCACCGAGCCAAAGGGCGAAGCGGCTGACGGTGACCTGTTCAGCGACGCGGGCAACCCGCAAATCACCCTGGTGGGCACCAGCCACAGCGGCAAGAACTACAACTTTGCCGGTTTTCTGGAGCAATACATCGGCGCTGACGTGCTCAACGTCGCCTTCCCCGGCGGCGGCCTGGAAGGCTCGATGTTGCAGTACCTGGGCAGCGACGAATTCCAGAAAACCCCGCCCAAAATATTGATCTGGGAGTTTTCGCCGCTGTATCGCCTCGACCAGGAAACCATCTACCGCCAGATGATGGCCCTGCTCGACAACGGTTGCGAAGGCAAGCCTGCGCTGATGAGCAGCAGCACCACGCTCAAACCGGGCGCAAACCAGATGCTGGTCAACAGCAGCAACAAAGACCTGCGCAACGCCAATCACCAAATCGACATCCGCTTCGCCGACCCGTCGGTGAAAACCCTGCAAGCCACGCTCTGGTACATGAACGGTCGGCACGAAGATTTGAAAATCGACAAACCGACCACGTCCGACACAGACGGGCGCTTCGCCTTTGAACTGCGCACCGATGAAGACTGGGCCAGCCAGAACCTGCTGGCCATTGAAATTCAAGGCCCGCAAGACGCGGGCGACGCACAGAAAGTCGACGCCAAAATCTGCAAACGCAACGTTTTCCCCACCTCTGCGCAGCTCAATGCGCAGGCCGGACGATGAGGTTTCTGATGCCTACTGCACCGATCAATTTGCGCACCTTGCTGGCGCCGACGTTGCTCGGCCTGGCGATGTTTGCCAGCACCGCCCATGCCGCCGCGCCCTTACGCCCACCCCAGGGCTACTACGCCCCGGTCGAAGCCTTCAAGACCGGCGTTTTCAAAAACGACTGCGAGTCAATGCCCCAGCCGTACACCGACAAGCTGGAGTTTCGCAGCAAGTACGAAGGTTCGGACAAAGCCCGCTCGACCCTCAACGTGGCCTCGGAAAAAGCCTTTCGCGACGCAACGTCCGGCATCACCACGCTTGAGCGCGGCACCAGCAAACGCGTGATGCAGTACATGCGTGACGGGCGCCCGGAGCAGCTCGACTGCACCCTGAGCTGGCTGACTGCGTGGGCACAGGCCGACGCACTGATGAGCCAGGAGTTCAACCACACCGGTAAGTCGATGCGCAAATGGGCGCTGGGCAGCATGGCCTCCTCGTACTTGCGCCTGAAATTCTCCGCGTCGCAGCCATTGGCGCACCATGCGCAGCAAGCCCGCGAAATCGAAGCCTGGTTCAGCAAAATGGCCGATCAAGTGGTCAGCGACTGGGACAACCTGCCGTTGGAAAAAACCAACAACCACTCGTACTGGGCTGCGTGGTCGGTGATGGCCACGTCCATCGCCACCAACCGTCGCGACCTGTTCGACTGGTCGGTAAAAGAGTTCAAGGTCGGCGCTCATCAAGTCGACGCCCAAGGCTTTTTGCCCAACGAACTCAAGCGCCAGCAGCGCGCCCTCGCCTATCACAACTACGCCCTGCCGCCCTTGGCGATGATCGCCAGCTTTGCGCAGGTCAATGGTGTGGACCTGCGCAACGAAAACAACGCGGCATTGAAACGCCTGGGTGAGCGCGTGTTGAGCGGGGTGAAAGACCCTGAAACGTTTGAAGCGAAAAACGGCAAAGCACCAGACATGACGGATTTGAAGATCGACGCCAAGTTTGCCTGGCTGGAACCGTTCTGCACGCTCTACACCTGCGCGCCCGAGGTGATTGAAATGAAGCGCGGCATGCAGCCGTTCAAAACCTTTCGACTGGGCGGGGACCTGACCAGGGTCTACGACCCGGCGCACGAAAAAGGCTGACAGCAGCCCTCACCCTAACCCTCTCCCGGAGGGAGAGGGGACTAAAAGCAACAGCAACAGCAGATACGCGCAGCACCACACATCAAGCCCCCTCTCCCTTTGGGAGAGGGTTGGGGTGAGGGTCGATCAAACGACACCCAAACCTCAAAAGAAACACATTCACCTCCCCACTTTTTCTCGGGGGGGTTGGGGGGGGCTGAGCCCTTTATTGTTGGTCCACACGGAGAGGTCAGGATGGTTTTTTCATCCAATGTGTTCCTGTTTTTATTCTTGCCGGTGTTTCTCGCCCTGTATTACTTGAGCGGGCAACGCTATCGCAACCTGCTACTGCTCATCGCCAGTTACGCGTTTTACGCGTGGTGGCGCGTGGACTTTCTGGCGCTGTTTATCGGGGTCACGGTCTGGAACTACTGGATCGGCCTCAAAGTCGGTGCCGCAGGTGTTCGCACCCAACCCGCGCAGCGTTGGCTGCTGCTGGGGGTCATCGTCGACCTCGCCATTCTGGGCTATTTCAAGTACGCCAATTTCGGCGTCGACAGTATCAACGCGATGATGGGTTCGGTCGGTCTTGACCCCTTCATCCTCACCCACGTGCTGCTGCCGATCGGGATCTCGTTCTACATCTTCGAGTCCATCAGCTACATCATCGACGTGTACCGCGGTGACACCCCGGCCACCCGCAACCTGATCGACTTCGCCGCCTTTGTCGCGATCTTCCCGCACTTGATCGCAGGCCCCGTGCTGCGTTTTCGCGACCTCGCCGATCAGTTCAACAACCGCACCCATACCCTCGATAAATTCAGCGAGGGCGCCACGCGGTTCATGCAGGGTTTCATCAAGAAGGTGTTTATCGCCGACACCCTGGCGGTGGTCGCCGATCACTGTTTCGCGCTGCAAAACCCGACCACCGGCGATGCCTGGCTCGGTGCGCTGGCGTACACCGCGCAGCTGTATTTCGACTTCTCGGGTTACAGCGACATGGCCATCGGGCTGGGCTTGATGATGGGTTTTCGCTTCATGGAAAACTTCAAACAGCCTTACATCAGCCAGTCGATCACCGAATTTTGGCGGCGCTGGCACATCAGCCTGTCGACCTGGCTGCGTGACTACCTCTACATCACCCTGGGCGGCAATCGCAAAGGCACGCTCATTACCTACCGCAACCTGTTCCTGACCATGTTGCTGGGCGGTCTGTGGCACGGCGCAAACATCACTTACATCCTGTGGGGCGCCTGGCACGGCCTGTGGCTGGCCATCGAAAAAGCACTGGGCCTGAACACTAACCCGCGGGCGCTGAACCCGATCCGCTGGGCACTGACCTTCTTGATCGTGGTCATCGGCTGGGTGGTTTTCCGCGCCGAAAACCTGCATGTAGCCGGGCGTATGTACAGCGCCATGTTCAGCTTTGGTGAATGGTCGCTGTCGGAACTCAACCGCGCCAACCTCACCGGTCTGCAAGTCGCCACGCTGGTGGTGGCCTACCTGACGCTGGCCTTCTTCGGTCTGCGTGATCTGTACCGCAAGCCCACAGAGCTGGACCTGAGCAAGGATCAAACACTGCCCGCTGACTGGTCACGTTATGCACTGCGCAGCGTGATCGGGCTGTTGTTTGTGGCCTCGATTTTCAAACTCTCGGCGCAAAGCTTCTCGCCGTTCCTGTACTTCCAGTTCTAAGGGGAGCCGACCATGAACCGAACATTACGCATCGTCTACGTCACCAGCTTCTGCGGCCTGCTGCTGGGTTTGGGCGCGGTCTCGCTGCGCAGCTTTATCGGCTTTGACACGCCACCGCAAACCACTGTGCTTAATGGCCATTGGAGCAAAGCCGTCGAAACCCATTACGACGACGAGTTCCCGATCAAGCGCCTGGGCACCAATCTGTGGGCCGCGCTGGATTTCACCCTGTTCAACGAAGGCCGTCCCGGCGTGGTGCTGGGCCGCGATCAATGGTTGTTCAGCGACGAAGAGTTCAAACCGTGGCCCAACGCGCAGCAGAACGTGGCTGACAACTACGCGCTGGTCGAAGGGGTGCGCAACACCCTCAAAGAACAGGGCGTGAAACTGGTGATGGCGGTGGTGCCGTCCAAAGTGCGCTTGTACCCCGAGCACATGGGTGAGCAGCGCCCTGCCCGCATTCATGCCGATCTGTACCGCGACTTCCACGCGCAACTGGCTGCCAGCCAGATCATCGCCCCCGACTTGCTTGGCCCCCTGCAACAGGCCAAACAGGGCGGCGCGCAGGTGTTTTTGCGCACCGATACGCACTGGACGCCAGACGGCGCGCAAGTCGCGGCCCAGCAACTGGCCGCGGCGATTGGCAGCCAGTTCCCGCTCAGTGGCGAACCGCAGCCATTTGTCACCGAAGCTCAAACAACCGAACAGCACAACGGCGACCTGGAGCGCTTCCTGCCGCTTGACCCGTTGTTCAGCCACCTGCTGCCACCGCCCGAGCCGCTGGAAAAACGCACCACCCGCGCCGCCGATACGGCCGCCGACAGTCAAGACGCGCTTTTCGCCGACAGCGAAGTGCCCGTCACGCTGGTGGGCACCAGTTACAGCGCCAACCCGAACTGGAACTTCGTCGGCGCGCTGAAACAAGCGCTGCGCAGCGACGTGATCAACGATTCCAAGGATGGCCACGGGCCGATCCTGCCGATGCTCGCTTACCTGAAAAGCGATGCCTTCAAGAACACCCCGCCCCAAGTGCTGATCTGGGAGTTTCCCGAGCGTTACCTGCCCGTGGACAACGAGATCGGTGACGCCGACCCCTCGTGGGTCGCCACCTTGAAAGAAGCGGGCGCACGCCAACCGCAACTTGCACAAAACACTGCGAAATCCGAGACGCCCAACCGGGCGCAACACTGAAAGAGAGGTTCGACTAATGACTATTAAAACCCTGCCGTTCACACCTGCTCCACGTCGTCTCGCCAAATCCTTTGCGCTGATCGCCGGTATGAGCCTGCTGTCACTGCAAGCGTGGGCCGGTGGCGATGCCGCCCTGTACGGCCCCAGCGCACCAAAAGGCTCAAGCTTTGTGCGCATGTTCAACGCCAGCAATCAGCAAGTCAGCGCCACCGTGGGCAATACCGCCCTCAACGACATCGCGGCGCAAGGCAGCAGCGATTTCAGCTTCCTGCCACAGGGCGATTACAGCGCCAAAGTCGGCAGCCACAGCCTGCCCGTCAAACTGAGCGCCGATCACTACTACACGCTGGTCAACACCAGCAGCGGTCAGCCGCAATTGATCGAAGAACCGCCGTTCAAGAACAAGCAGAAATCATTGGTAAGGGTGCAGAACCTGACCGACAAGGCGCTGACCTTGAAGACCGCCGACGGCAAGACCGACGTGGTCAAGCCCGTGGCCGCTCGAGGCCGTGGCGAGCGCGAAATCAACCCGGTGAAAGTCAGCTTCGCGCTGTTCGAGGGCGACAAAAAAGTCAGCGACCTCAAGCCGGTAGCCCTGGAGCGCGGTGAGGCGGCGGTGCTGTACGTCACCGGCAGCGGCAGCAACGTGTCACCGACCTGGGTCAAGCGCCCGGTTTCGACCCGCTAACCCTTTTTTGCTCTGTAGCCGCCAAGTGCTTTCAAGATCAAGAGATCGCAGCCTTGGGCGGCGCCTACAGGGAAGCCAGCAACCCATTTCAGTTTTTGGAGAGACATCATGATTCCGGTAATTCTTTCAGGTGGTAGCGGTTCGCGTCTGTGGCCTTTGTCGCGCAAGCAGTTCCCCAAGCAGTTTCTGGCCCTGACCGGCGATCAAACGCTGTTCCAGCAAACCCTGGAGCGTTTGGTGTTTGATGGCATGGACGCACCGATTGTGGTGTGCAACAAAGAGCACCGTTTTATCGTCAACGAGCAGTTGGCCAACCGCAACCTCGACACCCAGCGCATCCTGATGGAGCCGTTCGGCCGCAACACCGCACCCGCCGTGGCACTGACCGCGATGATGTTGATCAATGAAGGCCGCGACGAGCTGATGCTGGTGCTGCCGGCCGACCACGTGCTGGAAGACCAAAAAGCCCTGCAACGCGCACTGGCACTGGCCACCGTGGCAGCTGAACGCGGCGAAATGGTGTTGTTCGGCGTGCCTGCGCTCAAGCCTGAAACCGGCTATGGCTATATCAAGTCCACTGCCGATGCCTTGCTGCCCGAAGGCGTGAGCCGCGTGGCTTCGTTTGTCGAAAAACCCGATGCCAAGCGGGCCGCCGAATTCGTGAAAAGCGGCGGTTATTTCTGGAACAGCGGCATGTTCATGTTCCGCGCCAGTCGCTTCCTCGAAGAGCTGAAAAAGCACGACCCAGACATCTACGACACCTGCCTGTTGACCCTTGAACGCAGCCAGCAAGACGCCGACACCGTGGACATCGACGACGCCACCTTCGCCTGCTGCCCGGACAACTCCATCGACTATGCCGTGATGGAAAAAACCCAGCGTGCCTGCGTGGTGCCGTTGACGGCGGGCTGGAGCGACGTGGGTTGCTGGTCTTCGTTGTGGGACGTGAACGAAAAGGACGCCAACGGCAACGTCAGCAAAGGTGACGTGGTGATTCAGGACAGCACCAACTGCATGATCCACGGCAACGGCAAACTGGTGTCAGTGATTGGCCTGGACAACATCGTGGTGGTGGAAACCAAAGACGCGATGATGATTGCCCACAAGGACAAGGTTCAGGGCGTCAAACAGATGGTCAACACCTTGAACGCGCAGGGCCGCAGCGAAACCCAGAACCACTGCGAGGTGTATCGCCCGTGGGGCTCGTACGACTCGGTGGACATGGGCGGGCGCTTTCAGGTCAAACACATTTCGGTCAAGCCGGGGGCTTGCCTGTCGCTGCAAATGCACCACCACCGCGCCGAGCACTGGATTGTGGTCTCGGGCACGGCGGAAGTGACGTGTGACGACAATGTGTTTTTGCTGACCGAGAACCAATCGACTTACATCCCGATTGCCTCGGTACACCGCCTGCGCAACCCTGGCAAAATCCCGCTGGAAATCATTGAAGTACAGTCCGGTAGCTACTTGGGCGAGGACGACATCGAACGTTTTGAAGATGTGTACGGTCGCTCGACGCCGATTGAGCGCGGCATTTCAATCAAGACCATTGCCCAGTAAACAGGTGATCGGGTGTGGCTGACCTTTTACCCGCCCCCCAACCCTCCCCCAAAGGGAGAGGGTTGGGGTCGCATCTGGTGCAACACCGATTCGCCATTCCCACCTAAGCTTCAGTAGGATGTCCCTCCACTCTTTGCGAGGCGAGCGTCATGCTTATCGGCGTTCTACTGATCATCACCTGGCTGGTTCTTCTGTTGCGCTACCCGTCCAAGGCGTTGCCGGTTTCAATGGCCGCACTGGTGGGACTGGGCCTCGTGGCCGCGTCGGTCGCCTGGCTCGATCACCGTGAAGCCCAGCAACTGGCCCGCCTTGAGCTGCGTATGGTCTACGCGCCCGACCAATGCCCTGCCGATCGCCCCCTGCGCCTGACCCTGCGCAATGGCAACGAAGTGCCGCTGCTCGCACTCGGCTGGCGGGTGGCCGCTTATGCGCCGGGGGACACGGTCAACCTCGCTGACAATTTGTACACCGCCCCGCGTTACCGTGGGCCGGGTGAACTGCAAGCAGGCGGCGTGTGGCAAGACTGCCTGCCAGTGCCGCCCCTGCGCACCGGTTACCGCCCGCAAACCCTCGAATTTCGTGCTGAGCGCCTGCAAGGCAGCTTTTCCAACTGATTGTTTTTTTGCTTTGATCAAGGATGTTTTGATGCCTCTCGTGTTGATTACTGGCTGCTCCAGCGGCATTGGCCGCGCCCTGGCCGATGCCTTCAAACAGGCCGGTTACGAGGTATGGGCCACGGCCCGTAAAACGGCCGATGTGGCACAGCTCAGGGCCGACGGCTTTGTCGCGGTGCAAGTGGACGTGAACGACAGCCTTGAGATCGACCGTTTAAGTGCGCGGCTCAAGCAGCATGGCAAAGGTCTGGATGTGTTGATCAACAATGCCGGCTATGGCGCGATGGGGCCCGTGCTCGATGGCGGCGTGGCGGACATGCACCTGCAGTTTCAAACCAATGTATTTTCCGTGGTCGGCCTGACACAGGCGTTGTTTGAACCGCTGCGCAGCAACCGTGGATTGGTGGTCAATATCGGCAGCGTTTCCGGTGTGCTGGTAACGCCGTTTGCCGGGGCCTACTGCGCGTCCAAAGCCGCCGTGCATGCCTTGACCGAGGCAATGCGCATGGAGCTGGCTCCCTTTGGTGTGCGGGTGATGGAAGTGCAGCCAGGCGCCATTGACACCTGTTTCGCGAAAAACGCCAGCGCTCAGGCCGAAGTGCACATTGGCGAAGACTCGCCCTGGTGGCCCATGCGCGAGGGGATTCGCGCACGCGCCAAGGCCTCGCAAGACAACCCCACGCCGGTCAGTGAGTTTGCCAACGCAGTGTTCAAGGCCACCCAAAAAGCTCGCCCGCCTGCACTGTTGCGCTACGGCAATGGCAGCCGCGCCATGCCGCTGCTGGCGGCGCTGTTGCCGCGCAGGTTGCTGCAAAAAATCTTGATGAAACGCTTTGGTCTGAACACCTGCGCATAACGCCCCTACGTTCATCAGGCATGGTTTTTCATGAAGTCGATAAACACCCGCACTTTGAGCGGCAGGTGACGGGTGTCGGGGTACAGCGCGTAAACCCCTTGGCGGGTGAAGTGCCAGTGGGGCAGCAAACGCAGCAGTCGCCCTGCGCGCAGGTCGTCTTCAATCAGCCAGTCAGGCAGGATCGCCACGCCCTGCCCGGTCAGTGCAAAAGCACGCAGCACCGACGAGTTATCGGCCTTGATCCGTGCCCTGCCCGGATTGGGCTGATAAGGCCGCACGCTGGCCGTGCCGACCTCGGTCATACTCAACTCCCCGACGCGCCCATGTTCAAGCCACGGCGTTTGCTCAAGGGCATGCACGCTGTCGATGGGCGGCTGGCCCTGCACAAAGCCCGGCGAGGCCACGGGCACAATCTCGAATGTACTCAACTGCACGGCGCGATGGCTGGAGTCCAGAATGCGGCCCAAACGTAGGGCCACGTCAAACCGCTCGGAGATCAAGTCGGCGTGGGTCGATGAGGTCGAGAGGTGCACATTGAGGTCCGGGTGCAGGGTACGAAACACTTCCAGCGCTGGCACCACTTTGGCCAGCGCATATTCCACAGTGGTGGTAATGCGCAGCGTGCCCTTGAGTTCGGTGTGCTCGCTGCGCGCCTCGTCAATGGCGAGTTGCGCCGCTTCAAGCATGCTCAGGCAGCGCTGATAAAACCGCTCGCCCGCCTCTGTCAGGGCCAGCCTGCGGGTGTTGCGCGTGAGCAAAGTAACGCCCAGCTCAGCTTCCAGGCGCTTGATATTGAAGCTCACCACCGCCCGGGTTTGCCCTAACAAATCGGCGGCCGCAGTGAGGGACCCGGCCTCGACCACGGCTTTGAAAGTGTCGAATCGGTCAAGACTGACCATGCTGAATACCGCCCATTGTCAAAATAATTTTGACAATCTAGCAGCGTCGGCGCCGTTCCTCCATGGGCAAAACCCGCCTACTGTGTGGCTTCGCATCAAGGAGCCGGTCATGGCCTATCGCAACAAAATCGCAGGGGTGTACCTGTTGGGCTATGCGCTGGATCTGGTGAACATGTTTGCCGTTTCGATTGCATACCCGCAGATCGGCCTGGAACTGCACGCCTCTGTCACACAACTGGCCTGGATCGGCAATGCCTACATGCTGGGTCTGATCGTGGTTATTGTGCCCAGCGTGTGGCTGGCGGCGGCAGTGGGTGAAAAACGCCTGTTGCTGATTTCACTGCTGCTGTTCACGGCGGCCTCATGGGGGGTGGCACAGGCCGCGTCGATTGAAACGCTGATTGGCTGGCGCTTGCTGCAAGGGCTGGGGGGCGGGTTGTTGATCCCGGTGGGGCAAGCAATGGTGTATCGCGAGTTTCGCCCCCATGAACGCGCTCGCCTGACCTCGGTAATTTTGCTGGTGGCGCTGCTGGTGCCCGCCCTTTCGCCTGCGCTGGGCGGCTGGGTGGTTGAGGCGCGGTCATGGCGCTGGGTGTTTTACGCCAATGTGCCGCTGGCCCTGCTTGCGTTGTTGCTGGCGCAGTGCTGGATCAGGGCGAAGGAGCAATCAACGCGCCCCACCCCCGTCAAATTCAGACAAATGGCTCAGCTGCTCAAAAGCCCGTTGCTGCGCATTGCGATGCTGACGTACCTGTTTATTCCGGGGGTTTTTATCGGCACCCAGCTGGTGAGTATTTTGTATTTGCATCAGTTGGGTTACACCCCTGCACAAACGGGTGCGCTGATGTTGCCGTGGGCATTGGCTTCGGCCCTGGGCATTGGCCTGAGTCGCTATCAATTCAACCGGGGGGGGCCCAAGCCATTATTGCTGCTGGGCATGAGCGCTCAGGCGCTGGGCATCGCGCTGTTAATGCAGCTGGAGGCGGGGCACACGCTGCTGCCGATGGCGCTGTATGCCTTGATGGGGTTCGGTGGCAGCCTGAGCAGCAGTACCGCGCAAAGCACCGCCTTTATTGATGTAGCTACCGAGCACATGACCCACGCCAGTGCCGTGTGGAACCTCAATCGGCAGTTGAGTTTTCTGCTCGGCCCGGCGTTGATGATGGCGCTGTTCGCGGCCTTGACCGCGATCACCTCGACGCCCCACGCCTTTGCCCTATGCTTTGCCATCGGATGCGCGTTGACGCTGGTGCCGCTCATGCCTGCGTTACGCCTCGATACTCCACGCGTGCTGGCCTTGCTGGCACCCTGACCCAAGAGAAAGTGATGACTGATTATTCGCGCTACTTCGACCTTGTAAAAGAAACCCATGTCGAGATTGAAGGCTGGTTCAGCGGGCTGGAACCGGGGGTATTGCCGACGTTGCTGGCCCGTTTTTCAGCGCAATTTACGATGATCACGCCCCACGGCAAGGTCCTGGATATCGACGGTGTAGAACGCCTGTTCGAACCACTGCGCGGTGCCCGGCCGGGTCTGGCCATTACGCTCAGCGAGTTCAACGGCATTGCCCTGCACGCGGGCGGCGCGGTGGTCAGTTACCGCGAGGTGCAAGAAGAACACAACGGCAACCGTACTGATCGGCGTGCCACCGTGGCGTTTGAACAGGACGCGGCAGGCAACGTCCTGTGGCGCCATTTGCATGAAACCTTCTGCGCGGTTTGATCCTGCACCACAGTTGTCGCTGAGATGCAGCGCGAGGCGGCGATCTTCCACTCGTGATCGCCGCCTCGTTCCTCGACAGCGACTACAAAGAATGTCCCGGATGCGCGTCAACCTCATCCTGCTGCACGATCACGGTGCAGGTGGTGCCCGCCGCCAGCAAAAAGCCGTCCGGAATTTCGTCGATGTGGATACGCACCGGGACCCGCTGCGCCAGACGCACCCAGTTGAATGTCGGGTTGACGTCAGCCACCAGTTCGCGGCTCTCAGGGTTATCACGGTCATAAATGCCCCGCGAGATGCTTTCGACGTGACCTTTCAATACTTCGCCACTCATCATTTGCAGGTCAGCTTTGTCGCCCACACGGATATGCGGCAGCTTGGTCTCTTCGAAGAAGCCATACACCCAGAACGAGTCTTTATCGACCACCGCCATTTTCGGGTCGCCGATGCGCGCGTAGTCACCGCGGTGCACATTGAGGTTGGTGACGTAGCCATCGACCGTCGCCAGCACACGCGTGCGCTTGAGGTTGAGCTGCGCGCCATCCAGTTGCGCCAGTGCGTGCTGGTAATCGGCCAATGCGGAGTCCGCGATGTTGCTCGCGTCGTCACGGTTTTCTTTGGAGATGACCAGGTTGTCCAAGTCCGCCCGGCGATGGGCATTGAGCTTGCGCATCTCCCACGTGGCCTTGCGTGAGGCCACCAGCGACTGAGCCTGTTTGACCGCAATTTCGTAGTGCTCGGGGTCGATTTCCAGCAGCACGTCGCCCTTTTTCACCAGTTGGTTGTCTTTGACCGGCACGTTGACCACGTAGCCGTTGACGTCGGCCGCCACGTTAATGATGTCGGCACGCACGCGGCCGTCGCGGGTCCAGGGGGTGTTCATGTAATGCACCCACAGGGTTCGGCCGATCCATATCGCAAGGGCCAAAACCAGCAAGGTGGCAAGCAGGCTGAAGAACTTTTTCATCGGATCGGTCTCAACGGTAAACAGTGAGCGCCATGGCGCCAAAAAGACAAGCAAACAGGCTCAGGCGCAGCAGCGCCGGATGCCAGAAGAAGCGGTACAGGTCGTAGCCGGAAAACAGTCGGTCAAAGCCCCACGCCAACCCCGCCGCGATAAAAAACATCAGGGTCATGGTGGGCATATAGACGCCGTGGAAGGCGATTTCACGAGGCATGGTTCAGTCCTTGCGGCTGCGCGTAGGCCGCCAGTGGCGATTGCGGGTCAAGCAGTGAGGTACGAATGAAGTGCAGGTAGCTTTGCACCCGCACCAGCGCCGAGGTGTCGAAGTTGCGGGCAAAGGGTTCGTCGGTGGCCTGCACGCGGCTGATGGCGTGGTCAACGGCGATCAGGGCGCGTTCAAGGTTGCTTTCGCCGGGGCTGATAAACAGTCGCACCAGGGCGCGGCCCATGACGCGGATCGCCTGCCGCCAAGGCTGAGATTCGGCATAGGCTGGGTGAATCGGCAGAATCGCCTGCTCTTTGCGCAGCTCAATAATCGCGTGGCCCACTTCCAGCACGACAAACATCCAGCGCAGCAGCTCGCGTTGCACCTTGGGCTGGCCAGCGGCCAAGCCATACGCCTGGTTCATCAGGTCGCGGGTGCGGCTTTCAAGACTGGAACTCAAACCTTTGAGCTTGCCGCTGATGGCGTACACCACTTGCTCACGCAGGTCTTGCTCCAGGCGGCTCCACAACCAGCGGCTGTTGGGCGGCAGGATGATTGCGCCCGCGGCGGCGCACACCAGCATGCCAATCACCATGGCGATGTAGTCATTGATGAACTGGTACGGGTTGTAAATAGTCAGGTTGTCCGGCACCGAACCGGTGCTGAAAAAGATCAACAACCCCAGCCCCACGCCCGCGTAGTTGGCCCGCGAGGTCAAGAAAGAGCCGAGCATGATCACCGGCGTCAGCACCAGGCACAGCAACGGGAAGCCGTCGATGTGCGGCAACACGAAGAACATCTCGAAAAAACCCACCAGCGCACCGATGAACGTGCCGCAGGCCATTTGAAAGGCCATGCGTTTAGGATTTGGCGTGGCGGCAGACAGGCCCACCGTCGCCGCCGCGATCAAGGTCATGGTGGCGCCGCTCGGCCAGGCGGTCATGACCCAGTACGTGCCCAGCACCACCAAAATGAACGAAGCGCGAATACCCGACGCCGCCGCCGACCACCAGTTGGTTTGCGATATAAACGGCTGGTCCCAGCGCTCCCGTTCGTGAGTGTGGTCGGCCAGCGAGGCATGGGTCAGCGCGTAGCTGTGCATGTCGTCGACAAACCGGTACAGCAGTTCATAAGCGGTGTTGAAGTCCAGAAAGTCCGAAGGGCTTGGCTCGGTGTGCAGAAATTCAACGCGCAAACTGCGCACATGCTCTGGCAGGCCCGCTTTGAACGCGGCCAATTGCTCGGCCAGTAAGGTGGCGTCTTTGTCGGTGAGCGAGCGAGCGTTGTAGGTGTCGAGCAGTTGCGCCAGCAGTTCCAGCTCTGGTTCGATGGCAGACACCACTTGCACCACGCCCCGGCTGCGCAACCGCGCGAGCAACTGGTGCAAGGCGTTGAAGCGTGTGGTGATGGCCATGAACTCGCTGTTGAGGCGGCTCAGGCGACCGCTGCGCCGACGCATGTGCGGGTCTTCAAACACGGTCACGCTGCGCATGCCTTCAAGGCCCACGCTTTCACCGATAAAGCGCACGTTGCTGGCTTCGTAGTCTTCCTGGGACGACTGGCCGCGCAAACCCTGGGCCACAAAACCGGCGAACACCCCGAAGCGCTGGTACAAGGCGTTGTGCATGGCCGCGCCTGCGGTTTTGGGCAGGATCGCGGCACTGATCACCGTCGAACAAAGAATGCCGAGGGAGATTTCCAGCACCCGCCACACCGCCGCCATGAATGCGCCATCGGGATGCGCCAGCGCAGGCAAGCCCACCATCGCGGCGGTGTACCCGGCCAACACAAACCCATAGGCACGAAAGTTACGGCAGCGCGCCGCACCGGCCGAACAGAGACCGACCCAGATCGCCATTGCACCGAGAAACAGCACCGTGTTTTGCGCGAACAAGGCGATCAGCGCCACCATCACCGCCGAGCCGGTCAGGGTGCCTAAAAAACGGTAGAAGCTTTTGGCGAACACTTGGCCGCTTTGCGGCTGCATCACGATGAACACGGTGATCATCGCGGTACGCGGTTGCGGCAATTCCAGGCGCATGGCCAGCCACAGGGTCAAGAACGCTGCGACCAGCACTTTGAAGATATGCACCCAGGTCACGCCATCGCTGCGTGCCCAGTCAAAAAAGCCCCGGCGCCATTCCAGCGAATACAGCCAGCGTACCGGGGCGGGCAAATGGTTCATCTACAGGCTCTCAAAATTAGCCATCAGGGGTGATGGGCTGTTGCAGGCGGGGATCGAAGCATAAAAAGATCGCAGCCAGCGCCAGCGCCTACGGGGGTTATTCATCCGATCGTCAAGGGTTGAAAATCGCCATCACGGCGGGCGGTTTGTCCGGCACGTAACGGTCGTCTTTGGGCACATCGTTGCCCGCCCCCAGACCGCCACCCAACGCCGTCACCAGTTCAGCGTGAGCACTCAAGCGGGCGGCCTGAACCTGCTGCTCGATTTGCTGCTGCTTGAACAACAGGGTTTGGGCGTTGAGCACGTTGAGGTAATCGGTCAGGCCGCGCTGAAAGGCGACCATGGCGATGTCGTAGGTTTTTTGCGCCGCTTGCACCGACTCGACGGCGAAGGCCTGCTGTTTTTCCATCGACTCACGCTTGATCAATTGATCGGAAATGCCCTTGAGCGCGCTGACCAGGGTTTGGTTGTACTTGGCCACGGCCATGTCATAACCGCCTGAAGCCACGCCCAGTTCAGAGCGCAGTCGACCGCCATCGAAGATCGGCAACGAGATCGCCGGGCCGACGTTGTAGTTAAGCTTTTTACCGCTCAGGAATGACAGTGCGCCGCCACCCGTGGCCATAAAGCCGATGCTGCCCACCAAGTCGACGTTGGGGTAAAAACCGGCGTGGGCGACGTCAATCCCGCGCGCTTGTGCGGCCACCTGCCAGCGGCTGGCGACCACGTCAGGGCGCTGACCCAGCAGCTCGGCAGGCAAGACCGAGGGCAATTTGAGGGCGGTGCCCAGCGCCAGTGTTGGACGCTTCAAGCGCGCACCTTCACCCGGTCCTTTACCCGCCAGTGCTGACAATTGGTTACGGGTCAGGGCGATTTCTTCTTCCTGAGCGTCGATCTGACGATGAATCTCGGGCAACGGCGCCTGCGCCTGGCTGACTTCAAAGTGCGTACCAATGCCGCCGTCCAGACGTTTTTGCGCCAGGTCGAGGATCTGTTCCTGCTGGTGCAGGGTCGACTCAGTGATATCAAGCTGGGCGTAATGCAGCGACAACTGGATATAGGCGCGCACCACGTTGTTCTGCAATTCGAGCTGGGCCTGACGCGCTTCGGCGACGCTCATGTGGGCCATGTCCACGGCCTGTTCGGTGGCATTGCTTTCACGGCCCCACAGGTCGAGGGCAAAGCTCAAGCCCAGTGCGGCGTTGTTATCCCAGGTCGTGGAGTTGTCGAGTGCGCCCGGCCCATAAAACTGATCGGACGGCCAGTTATGGCGTTTGAGCGTGGCGTCAGCATTGATCTGCAACGACTCGGCAGACTCGGCCACGCCCGCCATCGCCTTGGCCTGACGCACCCTGGCAGCGGCCATGGCCATGCTCGGGCTGCCCTGCACCGCGAGGCTGATCCAGGCATCCAGCTGGGGGTCGCCATAGGCGTGCCACCATTGGGCTTTGGGCCAGTTTGCGTCTTTCGCGGCGCTTGCAATCGCCTCGTCAGTGGCCAACGTATTGGCGGTCAACATCTGGCTTTTGGGGCCGATGCCACCAAAACCGATACAGCCGTTTAATGCTAACGATAAAGCCAGAACACTGAGGGCTTTAAGCTCTCTGCTGATGCGACGCGGCACTGCTGCAAATTCCTGCATGAGGGGAAGGAGGCTTGAGTCGGATAAGTCTATGGGTTGGCAGGCGCAACGATAAGCTGGCATAACTGTGAATCTTTATTACCGTTATCAGGATAATCCGTTGGTCGAATGCATAACCCTCGGTAAACACTGAAACTTCATGTCACAATTTGTTGCTGCCTACTTTGTTGCTGTCCCTTTTATTGCCCTCTGAGAGCACCCCATGGACACCTTGCAAAACATGCGCGCGTTCAGTTGCGTGGCCGAAGCCGGAAGTTTTACGGCCGCCGCCGCCATGCTGGATACCACCACCGCCAACGTATCGCGCGCGGTCTCAAACCTTGAGGCCCACCTGCAAACTCGACTATTGAACCGCACCACCCGGCGCATCGCTTTGACTGAGGCCGGTAAACGTTATTTGCTGCGTTGCGAGCAGATACTGGCCTATGTAGAAGAAGCCGAAGCCGAGGCCAGCGACGCTCATTCGCGTCCTGCCGGGCAACTGAAAGTGCACACCATGACCGGCATCGGTCAGCACTTTGTGATCGACGCCATTGCGCGCTATCGCAAGACCCACCCGGACGTGACGTTCGACCTGACCCTGGCCAACCGCGTGCCGGACTTGCTCAACGAAGGCTATGACGTGTCGATCGTGCTGGCCAGCGAACTGCCGGACTCGGGTTTTGTGTCCCAGCGTCTGGGCATTACCTACAGCATCGTGTGCGCCTCGCCGGGTTACGTAAAAGCCAACGGCACCGCCACCAAGCCCAGCGACCTGCTCAACCACGCCTGCCTGCGGCTGGTCAGCCCGGTGATTCCGCTGGATAAATGGGTGTTCGACGGCCCTGAAGGTCAAGAAATGGTGTTGATCAACACCTCGCCGTTTTTGGTCAACTCGGCGGATGCCATGAAAACCGCGATCACCAGTGGCATGGGTGTGGGCGTGTTGCCGGTGTATGCGGCTATCGACGGTTTGCGCAACGGCACACTGGTGCGCATGCTGCCCAAATATCGCTCCCAAGAACTGAACCTGTACGCCATCTACCCGTCGCGCCAATACCTGGATGCGAAGATCAAGACGTGGGTGGAATACCTGCGTGGTTCGTTGCCAGAAATCTTGACCGCGCACCAGACGGAACTCGCGACGTATAGCTGAGTCACAGCCCTCACCCCAACCCTCTCCCGAGGGAGAGGGAGCAGACAGGTGGTGTTTCAGACATTGGCGCCCCGCTTTTAGCCCCCTTTTCACTGAACACAAGACCGCTTTTAGCCCCCTCACCCTCTGGGAGAGGGGTTGAGGCGCTGCAATCTTCAGCCATGAATGTTAGCGTGCTTGCATTCCCGACAGCCGATGAGTCTTGTTCCGATGAGCCTTCCCAGCACCAAAAAAACTGTTCTCGCCTTTAGCCGTGTCTCCCCCGAGATGATCGAGCGCCTGCAACAGGACTTCAACGTCATCGCGCCCAACCCCAAACTCGGCGATATCAACCAGCAGTTCAACGACGCCCTGCCTCACGCCCATGGCTTGATCGGCGTCGGTCGCAAATTGGGGCGCCAGCAACTGGAAAACGCCAAACAGTTGGAGGTGGTGTCCAGCGTGTCGGTGGGTTACGACAACTACGACGTCGATTACTTCAACGAACGCGGGATCATGCTCACCAACACCCCCGATGTGCTCACCGAAAGCACCGCCGACCTGGCCTTCGCCCTGATCATGAGCAGCGCCCGCCGGGTGGCTGAACTCGACGCCTGGACCAAGGCCGGTCAATGGCAAGCCAGCGTTGCGCCCGCTCTTTTCGGGTGCGATGTGCACGGTAAAACCCTGGGTATCGTCGGCATGGGCAACATTGGCGCCGCGGTGGCACGCCGTGGCCATTTCGGTTTCAACATGCCCATCATCTACAGCGGCAACAGCCGCAAGACGGCGCTTGAGCACGAGTTGGCCGCGCAATACCGCAGCCTCGACCAACTGCTGGCCGAAGCTGATTTCGTGTGCCTGGTGGTGCCATTGAGCGACAAAACCAAACACCTGATCGGCCAGCGCGAATTGGCACTGATGAAGCCAAGCGCGATTCTGGTGAACATTTCCCGTGGCCCGGTGGTGGACGAACCCGCACTGATCCAGGCCCTGCAAAACGCTACGATTCGCGGTGCCGGGCTGGATGTGTACGAGAAAGAGCCACTGGCTCAATCGCCATTGTTCCAGCTCAAAAACGCCGTCACCCTGCCGCACATTGGTTCGGCCACCCATGAAACCCGCGAAGCGATGGCCAATCGTGCGCTGGCTAACCTGCGCAGCGCATTGCTCGGTGAGCGTCCGCAGGATCTGGTGAACCCGCAGGTGTGGACAGCCTGATGCGGCTCCGGCGTCTTGATAACAAGGCGCCGGGGTTGTTTTAAATCACGTCAACTTGCCCAGCGCGGTGTGAGTCAAGGCATTAAGCAAGACCTGACGCTCTCGCTTCCAGCTCTCAAAATTGCCCACGGTCGCGGTGTAGCGCTCGTTCTCGGTATCGCCCATTGCCTCAAAATCAATTTCAGCCTTTGCGGCATTCAACGCTTTGAACTGATCGGCGTAACGTTTCTCTAAAAAGCCGACCCAAAACTGGTTCAGCGTCATGTAATTGATCATTAACTCGCCCCCCTCCAAAACCAGCACCGCATCTCGCGCCCGCTCAATTACATGCGCATCTACGGTGCCAAGGGTATTGAATCGCATGTGTTTAGGTTGCGCCGGCAACTGCAACACATCGGCTAATTGCAGTCGGTAATAAAGGGCGATTTCAAGCTCATCCACCACGTCGGTGCCGCCTCTTTTTCTACCCTCCACGCTTGCCAACCGATCCAGTTGATGCCCGCGAAACTCCCCGCGTATAAGGCGCGCTAGGTTGAGTTCAGCCTGGACCGGATCATCAGAGGCCAGCGCAGCACTGACGTGCACGTGCAGCTCAAGCCTGCTAAATAGCATCGAAACTGAATCACAGCATTGCCTGGGCTCGGCTGCCAATTCAAAGAGTGCGCTGCGCAGGCCCTCGTCAAGGGCGGCTGCGTGGAGCAGTGACTGAACACGCAGGGCCAGATCCTGCGGGGCATTGGTAAAGTCAGCCGTCGTGGTCAACCGGCCAAGCCATTCAAAAAAGGCCTCTGCCTGAGGGTCTGTTTGCAGCAATTGGCATTCCTGCTGCCGGACTGTCCTTACGCGAGGATCAAGCCCGTTGAGCCAAACCCCAGCGTCAAACGGCTGTAGTGATGGGTGGCTGGCATTGTGATGCAGACCAAAACTGATACCGGTGCGCCTCTGGTAAGCCTGCAACTCACTCAAAGCAGCGGGTTCCAACGGGTTGCCTTGCAAAAAGGTAGTGCGATTGATGGCCTCAGAACCTAGCAGTACAGCGGGCGGTAACTCATGAATGTGGTTATCGGTTAAATCCAGACGTGTGAGGTGAGGCAATTGCAACGCGCCCAGTGGCCAGGTCGTTGTTTCGGTATTGGCAAGGTTTAATACCCGCAACGCTGTCAGATTTTGGGCATCGAATTTCGTCGATAACTTACAGCCTTGCAGGTTCAGACGCTGCAACCGAATCAGCAGGGCTAACGCATTTAAATTAGCTTCATCCAAACGCATCGCATTGTGGGAAAGGGACAGCTCAGTCAGGTTGTCAAGCTGACCAATGGCCTCAGGAAAGTGAGACAGGATGCAGCGTTCCATTTTCAAAACACTCAGCGCGGGGAAACAACGCAGGAACTGATTGATATTTTCTGTCACTCCCTGCCCCATTCCGGCGCCGACCCGTGTGTCGTTCAAGGTCAGTTGCCTGATGCGCCCAAAGTTCGCCGTCAGAACTGGCAAGGTAGCAACCCGCCACCCCTCCAGGTTCAGGGTGTACCCCACAATCGCCCCGTCTTCATTTGTAAGGACCGGTGTTTCTTTGCGCCACGCGCGAACCAGTGCGCGGGCTATCTCGGCCTTGTGGTCACTGGCACTCAGGTTCCACGTTTCAAAGTCAACTTTTTGTGACACCCACTCTTTCAGCTGCTGCTCCAACACAGCGAACTCGGCTTCGAGTCGAGTAAATTCGACGCCCATGTTCAATCCGCGATCACGCATTCTTTGAATGGCCCGCGCTGGCTCGCCCTGGTGACTGGCGGGGTACAGGTTTTTATAACGCCTGA
The DNA here is from genome assembly GCF_001043055.1 of Pseudomonas weihenstephanensis. Classification (GTDB taxonomy): domain Bacteria; phylum Pseudomonadota; class Gammaproteobacteria; order Pseudomonadales; family Pseudomonadaceae; genus Aquipseudomonas; species Aquipseudomonas weihenstephanensis. The sequence continues at coordinate 184,553 of NZ_JYLF01000002.1, read as the reverse complement.
TTAATGAAAGATCGCCCGACCAACGCTCGGTGGCGCCTCCCCGGCCACTCAATGTGTAGCCGATACGCCCGCCGGCCAATCGTTGGGGAGGCGAAAACCACGGCTTGGGGAAAACCATGCCCAGGGCTTGAAACGCCACATCACGATTCTCGGCGGCTTTTAACGTCAACTGCTCCTTGAGCAAAACGGCTGCGCCCACATCGGTATCCCCCAATGCTTGACGCTCGTTATTGGGCAGGACTGCTAATAGCACACTGAAAAGGTCAGGCCCTCTGACGCTGACAGCCTCATCTGATACCAGAGATGCGCTCCAGCCCTGCCTTGTTTTCAAAACCGTGATCTGCACAGCAGCACTGTCAGCCCCCAGCGTACTGATCAAGGTCCCGCCAAGGGCGTCTTCATGCACGTTGATCTTGACGCTGGCTGGCCACGTGGGGAGCTTTGCGAGCCAGTGCATCATTAACTTCACACTGTCGTTATTTTGCAGAGCAGGTAAATAAAAGCCTTCAATGGCGCGGTTGATCCGCAGCTCCCGTCCATACCATCGCGCCTCTTGCGCCAAACGCAAAGGCACATGCCCCTGATTTTTCATCTGCGCAACTTCAAACGCTTTCGCACTTCCCACCAGGTCTGCGGCGATGCAGCCAGGCAGGCTCGGGTAAACACGTTTGATTAATGCCACGCCAGGGTCAGGCTGGCGCTCGGAAAGTTGATCGATGAGGTCAAACAGAGCGGGGGTAATGAGACCGTCAGATCGGGTTAGATAGTGGTAAAGCACATGGGCATTCACCACTTTATTCGGGGTTTGGGTCAGCACGTCATAAAAGAGGTCACCCGGTTTTAGTAGCTGCCTGAATGCCTGTAACTGCTCAAAGGTTAAAGCCGCCATAACGCCCTGCTGTTGCGCCCCCTCAAACGCGTCGGTGATGTCGTTGAGAAATGAGCCGTCAACATCGCCAGCCGCTTTAGACAGCAAGCTCTCAAGGCTGCGCACGAGCTTGAATCGCTGCTGTGTATCGACCAATAAAGGCGGCGGTTTTTCATGGTTGACGTGCACGCGCCTGAGCATCTCTTCGCTCGTACCGCTGGTGTGCAAAATGGCCGTGATTTGGTCGGAGTCAAAGTGCGAGGCGTCATACCCCAAACGCCTGAACAAATACTGTCCGTCCCACTCCATTGGCTGCTCAAATTGATGACGCCAGGCCCCGGCGCCGTTGCCATAGGCACGTATCGGTGCCTTGGCAAAACTGTCGGGATCAATGATTGAAGTGACTACGCCATTGAAGGGCCGCTGCACTTCATAGCAGTGAGCGTCAATGACGATGGCCGAAGCATTATCAAGGGTGTACTGCCCTTGGTTGTCAGGCTGCACATCGGCTATCACCCTTGCATCCTTCAGTGCATAACTCTTTACTTGTGGCCGCTTGGGATCAATGAACCCCTGCGCGGTTCGTTGGCCTATAAGCCGCTTGAACACGGCTGTACGCCAGCCTTGTACCGTTAACATGTGATCACTGAGCCGTCTTTCGTGCAGGGGAGAGGGTTTATACCCCGCGATCAATGCTTCAAAAAAGCTGTCCGGGCCCTCTATCGCCGGGATAGGCGCATGGGTGTGCGTGTCATAAGCGGAGTACTTGCCGCGGCCATGGTCGATAATCACCCACCCCGTGTTGCTGTATTTGTAGGGAGCGGCCCCCTTGTCGATAGCGCTCATGTCAATGATCAACTCCGCGCCCTGCCACTCTTTGATCAACGCTGCACTGGTGAGGCGAGACCATTGATCTACATCCGGGTTAAACACCCGCGGGTAGTAAATACCATCCAGCATGCGCTCGACCCGGGCCGTGAAGATGGCCTGGCGGATCGCGTTGTATAGCGTTTCAGGCAGGTGGTAAATCTCAGAGGCGACACGCGGTGTACGGCTCTCATCAAGGTGGGCCATGTAACGCACAAGCTCGGGAAAAGACCGTATTAATTCAGCACATCGAGCCTGTGACAGACCCACATGCAAATCCCGTAGCGTGCGGATAACGGGCAACTCCGGCACCTTCCTTGGGGACTCCAGCGGGAGAAAATTGAGGTCCAGGCTGCTTGCCACACCACTTGGCGGGAGACGGCCATGGTTGAGGGTCAGGGCATTGAATAATGCGGCTTTATGGGTAATGAGTTGTGTTGAGAGCAACTGGAGCATCTGTGCTTTAGTGGTCGGTAACGAGAGCTCCCGGATGACCGCGCTAAAAAAATCCTCACCAAAGGCATTGAGGACTGAAGGCGAATTCAATACAAGCTCGCCGTCATCCAGACGTTTGATGTCCAACGTGTTGGATCCGTCGCCCGCTCGCCAGGACTGGCCATAGACCTCGTTCAAATGACCGTCGTGGTCAAACACACGCAGACGCTTATCTTTAGGCCAATAGTCAAGTTGCGTCATTAACGCCAGCACAGGCCGCTCAATAACGGATAAAGCCGAGGCGTCATCTTTCAAACTTTGCGAACAGTGCTCGAGCAACCTATCTGCCTGGGCTCGGGTGACCGCATCGACCAATGACGGTGGAGCCGTGCCACCCGCCCACATGCCTTGCAACTGGTCGCGCGTCACAGCGCTGATACCCAGCGCGACGCTGGCCGATTGCTCGGTCAAATCAAGCGTCATCATGCGCAAAAATTGGGCATCGCTTAAGGCACTCAGGTCATAGGCTTTTAAGGACCAGCGCCGTTGTGTGCTATCCCACACCACTTGCGGTCGATATGACGCCGGTGCTGCGCTGGCGATGGCTTGCCATGTGCCTTGTGGATTGCGAACAACCTCAACGACCGATTTAAGGCCGTCCTTTTCAATCCACACATAATCACGCCCGGCGTGCCGGTAAATACCGTGCTCATCGGGCGCCATATTGTGTGTGACGTCCTGAGGTACGGCTGCAAAGCGGGCCGGATCGCTCATCCATAAATCGGTGGTCCCGTCACTGCGAGCATAGGGTCGGGGCTGCCCCATGCTTTGCAACACGTTTAAGTGCCTGCGGTGCGCCAGTCGCCCTGCTTTTGAGTGCAACACTGAGGTAATCAGAATATCCAGCGCATCGACCAGCGTCTGAGCCAGACCCGCATGGTTGCCCTGGCTAGCTTGCTGTAATGCGCCGAAGACATTACGCGCCGTCGCACCGAGAAATAAAAATTTAATCGCCCGCGACAATCCCGTTGTCGCGCCGGGGATCGGGATCAACAAGAGACTCGACACTTCGTCAAGCAACGTGCTGGCCATCGTCACCACGTCTTCCCAATCCTTGACCGACCTTTCTACTGCCATTTGCGTGAGGCGGTAGAGGTATTGCTCGCGGGTGAAGGTGTACAGCGTCTCTTCCAGCGAGGTACGAACACTCATTGGCTTGAACCCCAACTCGTCGAAGGCGATCCAGCCACGTTTGATGCTGGGCAGTCTGCCAACGAAGTTGAAGTGAGTGGCGTCAATGACGTCGGGAATAACCTCGGTCAGCTTCTCGTAGAAGGGAGCGGTCAAATGCGCCTCAAACCAATCCAACATATTGTCCGCGCGGGCCTTGAGCAGTTGAGCCCTGAAATCGGCAATCAATTGGCGTTGATTGGCGTGCAAACGCAACTCACCGTTTGGACGCCCTGGGAAAAAACTGAACAGCCCCTGCCCGCCCACATACTCAATCTGATAGAGCGGAATAGTAATGTGATGCTCTTCCCACTCAAATTCAGGCGCGGGACGGTTCGAGATAGTCATTCCGCTTTGCGGACGAAAACCATGACCCAACCAATACTCCGCCACTTTAAACTTTTTTGTCAGGACGATAGGGGTGACACGCAATCGGCCCAATGGGTTAACAAGCACGTCACTGAGGGCCTGGATATCCGTTCTCGCGCTGCGCGAGCGCGCAGACGTTCGGTATAGCTCCATTAAGCAAAACTGTAGGTGGGCTTTTGTATACGTGCGCAAAAGCGTCTGCAAACTTGCGCCTTCGGCCATTGAAACCTCAAGTTGCTCTCGAAGTTTCATCCCCAGGTTCAGCGCGCGTGCCACGTCAACAAATGTTCTGACGGAGATAATTGAAGTTGAATCAATACTTTCGGGGATTTGAGGGTGCCGAAAGTCAGTGCCCTTAGAGGCATTGATATAGCTGGCGTTTATCAGGCTGCCGCCTCTGAAACTGGCGAAATAAGACAGGAAACCAAAGTTCATACAGGCGGCTTGCCACAGGCTCATGCTAAGGACATGAACCACAGGCGCATGTTCATCACGAATCGGCTGCGGCTCAGGCAAAACGTCTACGTCGCTTTCATCCTCTGCTGCGCCGGAGGAGCGTTTTAATCGCGTCGCCAACGCAGAGAACCGTTCTGGTATATAGAGAAACCGGGTGTGTATATAGACCTTATGAGGGTCTAGGTCTTTGCCCGTCAACGCTAACAGTCGAGCCCGAATCAATCCCGCACCTCGGGTTTTGAATGCCTCCTTGATCGCCTGATCTTCTTTTTCAAGGTTGTTTAACGACGTCAAATGCTGGCGCACAAGCTGACGGTATCGACGTTGCTCTGCCTGTGTAAGTGAGGCCAGTTGAACGGTGATTGACTGACGCAACATATCCAACACGCGACCATCTACCCACTCTGACTCAGAAGTAAACAGAGGGAGAGCTTCATTGGCTGACAGGGTCATAGGGCGTACTCAGGGTGATAAACCTTGAGATTAACGACCTGAGCCGGCGTAAAACGTTAGATATGTACGACCTATGACAACTCGTTACGCCAACTGGGCCGCCTTGTCGTCGGGCATGACACGCGTGGGTTTGCGAAACACCAGCACGTTGCCGAGCATCACCAGCACCAGCCCCGCCAAGGCCGGTGCTGTCCATTGATAACCTTCGGCGAACGCCGATACGTTCAGCGCCACCAACGGGAACAGCACCGTGCAATAGGCGGCCCGCTCCGGCCCCATGCGCCCAACCAGGGTCAAATACGCGGTAAAGCCAATCACCGAACCCGGTATGACCAAGTACAACAACGAACCGATGTAACGGGTGTTCCATTCCATGGTGAAGGGAATGGCGTTAAATACGCAGTACAGCGCCAGCAGGCTGGCACCGTAAAGCATGCCCCACGCGTTGGTGGTCAGCGGTTTAAGCCCGGCCTTCTGTTGCAGGCTCGACAGCATGTTGCCCGCCGAAAAACACATCGTGCCAAGCAAGGCCAGGCCCAGCCCGAGCAAGGTGTCCGGGGTCGCGGTATGGGCACTCAGTTCCGGCCAGAATAAGAAACCCAGCCCCAGCAACCCCAAACCACCGCCGAGCAACACGTTACGGGCGATTTTTTGCTTGAAGAAAATCCGCGCATTCAGCGCATTCCACAGCGTCGCGGTAGAAAACACCACGGCAATCAAACCGGTGGTCACCCACTGACTGGCCGTTAAAAAACACATGAAGTTGACACAAAACAGGCACACCCCCTGCGCCAGGCAAATCAGGTGCCCGCGCCGGGTCATCACCTGCAATTTGCGCGTGAGCAGCAGCAACACAAACAGCACCAGCGCCGCCAGACCGAAGCGGTACACAATCGACACGGGGATCGCCACCCCCCCCAACTGCAACTTGAGCGCCAGCCAAGTGGTGCCCCAAATCAGCACGGTCAAAAGATACAAAGATAGGTTCATGGCACGCTCCTGAAGATGACCTTCAGTGTGAATGGCGCCCTGCCCGGGCACTTGCAGATTCTTGCGCTTTTGTCGCTCGGGGGCTGGCGGCGCTGACAAGGCAGCGTAGGATGCAAGGCGTTGGAGAAATGACCATGACCGCGTTCGACACCCTGCAAGTGTTTCAGTCCATGAGCCGCTCGCCCAATGCTCGCCTTGAGCACTGCGCCGAGCTGGGTGACGGTATGGCCGCCGCTTTGTGGACCAACCATCACGATGCCCGCGACTATGAAGCGCCCACCCATCACACCCTGTCGTGCTACATCTCGGGCGGCACCGGTACGTTTCGGCGTGAGCAACCCAGCGCCCGAGGGGCACCGGGCAAACTGTGCGTGTTGCCTGCCGAGCACCAATCGGCATGGGTCATCAATGGCGAAATCCGTCTGGCCCATGTGTATGTCAGTCAGGCGCAATTCGCCCTCGGTTGCATCAGCCTGCTCGATAAAGAACCGCGCACCCTGCAATTGCGTGAATACACGTTTCTGGACGATGCGCAGCAAACCTTGCGCTTTCATCAATTACTGAAGATGAACTGGACTGAACCGGGCGAGCGCATGCTCACCAGCAGCCTGGCCAACGAATTGCTCGACCACGCCGTACTGAGCCAGGTGGGGTTACGCGAGGGTTTGCAACTCAAGGGCGGACTGGCGGCGTATCAGCGCCGCCAGTTGGTGGACACCATCGAACAGCAACTGGCCGAGCCGTTAAGCATCGGCCAGCTAGCGGCGCAGTGCGCGCTGTCGCCTTATCACTTTGCGCGTATGTTTCGTGAAAGCTTTGGTGTGGCACCGCATCAATACGTGCTGGCACGGCGCTTGAGTCGAGCGCGCTCATTACTGCGGCACAGCTCGCTGGCATTGGGCGAAATCGCGCTGAGCTGCGGTTTCGCCAGCGCCAGCCACTTCACCAACCGGTTTAAACACACGCTGGGCGGTACGCCGGGCGAGTACCGCGCGGCGTTCAGGCCATAAACCCGCAGTCGCTGCCCAAGGCGGCGCAGTGAGTTAAAACTCCAGCGTGCTGGCCACGGACACTTGCCGCGAGTCGCCCATCGAAACGAAGGTGCGACTGGCCGCCGAGGTGTAGTAAGTGCGGTCGAACAGGTTTTTGATGTTGAGTTGCAATTTGACCTTTTGCCCTTCTACCTGCGTGTCGTAGGTCGCAAACGCATCGGCCACCGTGTAGCCCGGCAGGTCGAAGTCGTTGAGCGCGTCCCCTGCACGTTCGCCGACATACCGCGCACCCGCACCGAGACGCAATTGATCGCCGCCAAACACGCTGCCGACCTCATACACGGCCGACAGTGAACCGCTATTTTTGGCCACGTTTTGCAGGCGCATGCCGTTGTAGACCGGGTCTTTGGTCACCTCGGCATCGGTGTAGGCGTAGCTGCCAATCAGGCTCCATTGGTCGCTGAGCTGGCCACTGACGTCCAGCTCCAGGCCCCGCGAACGAACTTCGCCCGCCGCTGAATACACCGTGTCTTCGCCCACGGTGGTGGACACCAGTACGTTGCGTTTTTTAATGTCATACAACGCCACGGTGCCGGTGATGCGCCCCGGCATGTCCAGCTTGGCCCCCACTTCCCAAGACTTGGACTGCTCAGGTGCGATGGCCGAGTCCAGCACCACGCCGCTGGTCAGCGGGGCGATGGTGGAGTTGGGTTTGAACGATTCGGTGTAGCTGGTGTAGAACGACAGCTCGTCGGTGTAGCGATACACCAGCCCGGCACGCGGGATCCACTTCTGACCGTTGTTGTCGGTGTTGGCAGTAAACGGGCGACCTTTGCCCGCCAACTGGTCGTACTTCTGGAAGCGCCCGCCTGCGACGAAAATCCATTGGTCGGTAAGGTGAATCGAGTCCTGCATAAAGAGCGAATCGCTGCGCAGCAGGTCGGTCTGGTTACTGTCGCTGGCGCTGACGGTGGTGCCGGCCACTTCACGGCCATACACCGGGTTGAGGTAGCTGAAGGGGTATTGGCTGGTTTGGCGGATTAAATCGGCGCGGTAAATCTTGCGGTATTCATCGTCCAGCCCGAACACCACGTCATGCTGCATACCTGCCGCCTGCACCTTGCCTTGCAGGCTGAGCGTGGCAAAACGATCAGTGGTGATTGCGCCTTGAGTGCCGTCCATTTTGCGCGTGAGGGTGCCGGTCTTCGGGTTGACCGCCGTGACCCGCACTTGGCTGGCGTCGTAGGTTTCGCGGTTCCAGCTGTAGCCGAAGTGGGTTTTCCAGTCATCGTTAAGGTCGTGATCGACTTCAAAGCGGTACAGGTCCGAGCGTCCTTGCATGTTGTTGAACGGCTCGTCCAGACGACGTGTGGCCGGAATGTCCAACGGGTGGTTGGTCGCAGGATTAATGGCGGTGCCCCGGTCAAACGGCGACAGGAACTCGCGGTGTTCGTAAGCCAGCAACACTTGGGTCGTGTCGCCGTACCACGCCAGCGACGGGGCAATCAGGGTCTCGCGGTGCGTGCCGAAATTGCGCCAGTAATCCTCATCTTCGTGATCAACGATCATGCGATACGCCAGCCCCGAATCCCCCAGCGCGCCGGTGCTATCAAAGCTGCCACCGCTGCCGTTTTTTCCCGAGCCGTAAGTTGAGCCGCGCACCGTCAGGGCGTTGTACTGCTCCAGTTGCGGTTTTTTGCTCACCACGTTGACCACCCCGCCGGGGTCCTGAATGCCATACAACAACGAGGCCGGGCCTTTGAGCACTTCGATTCGCTCGGCGGTGGCATTCAATGCGCGCCCCTGCACGAGCGGCATGCCGTCGCGCATGATCGAGCCGTCGCGGTTGTCGCCAAAGCCGCGTTTCATCACGGAGTCCTGGGTGCTGCCCAGCGTGTTGCCCTGGGTGATGCCGCTGATGTTGTTCAGTGCATCGTCCAGATTGCGCGGCACCTGATCGCGGATCACCTGCGCTGCCACCACGTTAATGGTGTGTGGGATTTGCAGGGTGTCGCCCTGCCCACGCATCACCGAGGTCACGGCGGGGGGCTGGTAGCTGGTGTCGTTGTGCGCCAGCGAAGTGATGCGGGTGGCGCCCAGGTTCAAGGCACCTGCGGTCGGCGCGGGTTCGAGGGCGAAGGTGTGGGCGTCTGTGCGTCGAGCCGTGAAGCCAGACTGCGCGAGCAAGGTAAGCAATGCCTGTTCGGCACTCATGCGGCCCTTGAGCGCGGGGGCTTGCAAACCATACGGTGCTTCGTCGGTGTAGACCACGCTCAGGCCGGTCAGCCGACTGAAGTCATTCAACGCCTGAGGCAAGGATTCGGCAGGCAGGTTGAAGGCAAATTCACGCTCGGTGTGATGGGCGGTGGCCTCTGCGGCCACAGCCACGCTCAACGGGGCCAATGCCAGACCGGCCATCAATAACGCAGACGCACCTAACCACTGTTTAACCAAACCGCTTGGCGCTGACATTGCCTTGGACTTCATGCTCATGACCTGTGTGTCGACCTGTTACGTAATGCGAATTTTTCGCATTTTCAAGCACTACACGGATCGGCGAGGGGTTTACCTCACCCAGGATTGAAAAAATAATCGCGGTGACGATTTTCCCCTCATCGCCATCCTCTCCCGAAAGGAGAGGATGGCGATGGGCGAAGGCGTCAACGCAACACAATCACCCGTCCAAGCACGCTGTGCTGTTCAAACCCCAGCACGCTCTGCAAAGAATCCAGCACCGCTTGCGGGTCGCGACTGGGGAAACTGCCACTGATACGCCGACGCCCCAGCTCGGCATTGAGCAACACAATGTGCCCCGGAAAATAACGTTCGAGGTCCGCCACTACGTCTACCAGCGGCGTTTTTGCATACGTCAGCCACCCGGTTCGCCACCCCAGCTGACTTTTAGCGTGCGCGGCATGCAGCGTCTGCGTAACGCCGGCACTGTATGCCACTTGCTGGTCAGCGGTGAGAATCTGCTGCGGCGCGCCTTTGCCAGCCGTCACACCCACCCGCCCGGACAACACCGTCACTTGCGCACCGGTGGGCTGCAAACGCACTTCAAACTCAGTGCCCAGCACCCGCGCTTGCCCCTCATGGGCATCGACTACAAACGGCTCGCCCGTGTGGGTGACATGGAAAAAAGCCGCGCCACGGCGCAGCTGCACATGGCGCTCGCCAGCGCTGAAGTTCACCGCGAGGGCGCTGTCGGCATCCAGTGTGATGTGCGAACCGTCCACCAGCGTGATGGTGCGCACTTGCCCCGGCGCACTCACATAGTCGGCGCCCAAATCATCGACCCAGCGTGCTGGCTGCCACCCGGCAAACACGCCAACCATCAGCAGCAGGCATGCGGCGACGGCCAGCCCACTGGACCACTGCCACACACGACTGCGTTTGGATTCGTTCATGGCTGACAGGTAACGCTGCATCGCCAACGCGTCTTCATCAGCCAACTGGCTACCTGCGACTTCGGTCAATTCCCACACCACTTGCGCCTGGGCGTAGGCCTCGGCATGGGCTGGGTCTGCCTGTAACCAACGGCTGAAGGTGGCCTGGTCGCCGCTGTCGGGCTGGTCGTGCAATACGCTCAACCACGCCAGCGCCGTGCGCTCTTGCTCAGCGGTAATGGGGATGTTCGAACGGTTGATCACGGCGCTGTCCCTGTCGGTGGCTCACGCAAGCTGGCCTTGCAGGCTTCAAGGGCGCGCATCATATGTTTTTCGACGGCACTTTGGGACACGCCCATGACCTTGGCGATGTCGGCGTAGGTACGGCCATGAATGCGATTAAGCAAAAAGATATGCCGCGTGCGCTCGGGCAAGGTGCGCAACGCGGCTTCGACCTGACGTAAATCGTTGCCCGCCTCAAGCGCTGCCTGCGGCTCACAGCCGTGGCTATCGGGTTCAGTCTGCCACTGCTGGTTGATTCGCCCGCGCGAGCCTTCACGGCGTAAATGATCAATAGCGATGTTGCCCGCGCACCGCAGCAGGTAGGTGCCCAGCTCTTCGACCTGCACCAGAGGGCGGCGCCAAAAACGCACAAATAAGTCCTGTACCAAATCAGCTGCCGTCGCACGACAACCCACGCGGCGGCTGACCAGCGCTTCCATTTGCAAGCGTTGGGATAAAAAAACCTGCAGGAAATGCGCACGTCCATGGCGCGATTCGCTGTCGGGGCCTTCCTGAAGGTCGGGAGGATTCATGGGCGTCGCAAGCAGATGTTCAAAAGGAAAGCGATACTAATGATAAATATTCTCATATGCAAAAGCAGATGACGGCCTGCACGCACGTTGCTGATCAAGGGTGATTGCCCAATGCAATCACACACCCCTACAATGCGAACAATTCTTGTTCTCTAAAGCGTTTTTAGCGCAGTCGGAGTGTTGGTTGTCGCCGTCAAATCACGTTGAGGTCCTGTATGTGGACCACCACAGCTGGCTCACAGGCTGGTTGCGGCGCAAGCTTGGCTGCCCGCAAAGCGCCGCTGACCTGGCTCAGGACACGTTCATGCGCCTGCTCACGGCGCGCGAAACCCCGACCCTGACCGAGCCGCGCGCGTTTTTGACCACCGTCGCCAAGCGCGTGCTGTTTAATCACTACCGTCGCCAGGACCTGGAGCGCGCCTACCTGCAAGCCCTGGCCGATCTCCCCGAAGCCGTCGCGCCGAGTGAAGAAGAACGCGCAATCATCCTGCAAACCCTGGTGGCGCTGGACCAATTGCTCGACGGCCTGCCCTCCCCGGTCAAACGCGCGTTTTTGCTGGCGCAACTCGATGGCCTGAGCTACGCGCAGATCGGCGCGCAACTGGGCATTTCCATTGCGACGGTCAAACGTCATTTGAACAAAGCCGCCCTGCGCTGCTATTTCGCTTTATGAACGGCACATTCAACAATCCCCCGGATATCGCGCCGCAGGTGGCTGAGCAAGCGGTGAGCTGGCTGGTCGAAATGCAGGGCGGTGCACTCAGCCCGCGTCGTCAGCAGGCGTGGGAGCACTGGCTAGACGCTCACAGCGAACATCAGCGTGCGTGGGATCACATTCAACGGGTCAATCAGCGCCTGCGCGGGTTGCATTCGCCCCTCGCCCACGCCGCCCTGAACGCGCCTAAAAGCAACACTCGGCGCCAAGCCCTCAAAGTGTTGCTGCTAGTGGGGGCAGGCTCGGCCGTGACTTATGGCCTGCGCCAACAACTGCCCATCACGCCTCTGTTGGCCGATTACAGTAGCCCGGTGGGTCAACGCCGCACGGTGACGTTGCAGGATGGCAGCCAGATCCAGCTCAACACCGCCAGCGCGGTGGACGTGACCTTTGACGCACAACAGCGGCTGATTCGTTTGCTTGAAGGCGAGATGCAACTGACCGTGGCTGACGATCCGCGCCCGTTGCAGGTTGTGACCGCGCACGGTCTTTTACAGCCCCAAGGCGCGCGATTCAATGTGCGCCAGTTGCGTGACCACACTCAATTGGCGGTCTTTGCAGGGCAGGTAACACTATCGCCTGTGGCGCACAGCGGCGGTGCGCTGGTGGTCGAGGCTCGCCAGCAAGTGAGTTTCACCGCAAAGGCGTGGAATGCGACGCACGCACTGGATGCAGGCAGTGGCGCCTGGGTCGACGGCATGCTGGTGGCCGCGCATATGCGTTTAGGCGACTTTCTCGCCGAGCTGGGGCGCTACCGTCGTGGTCAGCTCAACTGCGACCCTAAAGTCGCCAACCTGCTGATCTCCGGCACTTACCCGATTGACGATACCGAGCGCGTGCTCGATGTGTTGCCCCTCAGCCTGCCGGTACGGGTCAGGCGCTTTACCCGCTATTGGGTCACGGTTGAATCCAACGTTTAGCCCCTCATTGGCGCACGGTGCGATTTATTTTTGCGCGGTTGAGCTGATTTCACATCTGGCGTGACAGAGAAGGTAAGCCACTTCGATTCTCATCTTCTCAGGACCACTTCATGCCCGTTCAGCCTTCGCGTCTCACCTGCCTGGCCCGTTTAGTGTTAGGTGCCAGTCTCACTCTGGGTGCCTTACCCATGGCGTTTGCCGAGGCCAGGGCCTATCACATCGCGCCCACCTCACTGGAAGCGGCCTTGAACCAGTTTGGTCGCGAAGCCGGGGTGCTGATCTCATTTGGTTCGTCCACCGCCAGTGGCATTCAGAGCCGTGGCCTGGAAGGCAACTACAGCCCGGAGCAAGGCTTGCAAGCCTTGCTCGAAGGCACTGGCCTGCAAGCCCGCGCTGAGGGCCAAGGCGCGTTCAGCCTGCAACCGGTGACCCGCGCCAGCATTGAGTTGGGCGCCTCCAGTGTGGTCGGCGACTGGTTGGGTGACGCCGCACAGACGGACGTGTTCGAACACCCCGGTGCACGTGACGTGATCCGCCGCGAAGACTTCGAACGCCAGGGCGCCACCTCGGCCCGTGAGGTGCTGAACCGCATCCCCGGCGTCAACGCCCCGGAAAACAACGGCACTGGCAGCCATGACATGGCCATGAACTTTGGCATTCGTGGTCTCAACCCGCGCCTGGCCACCCGCTCCACGGTGCTGATGGACGGCATCCCGGTGCCGTTCGCCCCGTATGGCCAGCCACAACTGTCGTTTGCGCCCGTGAGCATGGGCAACATGGACGCCGTCGACGTGGTGCGCGGTGGCGGCGCGGTGCGCTATGGCCCGCAGAACGTAGGCGGCATCGTCAACTTCGTGACTCGCGCCATTCCCGACGAGCCGACGGTCAAGGCCGGTTTCCAGACCGAGACCAGCCCGTCGTCCAGCCATGACGGTTTCAAGACCACCGGCAACCTGCTGGCCGGCGGCACGGCCGACAACGGGCTGGGTGGTGCATTGATTTATTCCGGCACACGCGGCGGCGACTGGCGCGAACACAGCGACACGCGCATCGATGACTTGATTCTCAAAGGCAACTACCCCATCGATGACGCCAATAGCCTGCACGCGATGGCGCAATACTACGACGGCGAAGCCGATATGCCGGGCGGCCTGAGTACAGCGGACTACAAAGCAGACCCGTATCAGTCGACACGCCCGAACGACAAATTCTGGGGCCGTCGCACCCTGGTCAATTTCGGTTATCGCTATCAGCACGATCGCCGCGAATTCACGGTCAACAGCTTCTTCACCAAAACCCTGCGCAGCGGCTATCTGGATCAGGGTTCATTCCTGTCCTTGTCACCCCGCGAATATTGGGTGCGCGGCATTGAAACTCGCTTCTCCCAAGGCTTTGATCTGGGCAACACGGCCCATGAATTCGGCGTGGGGTATCGCTATATCAGTGAGGCCGGTCACGAGTTGCGCTATCGCACTCCGATTGCGGCCAACCAGTTACCGACCACCAACAGCCGCAACGACCGCGACACCCGTGGCGCCACCGAAGCCCATGCGTTCTTTATCGATGACAAGATCGACATCGGTCAGTGGACATTCACCCCCGGCATTCGCTACGAAATGATTGAGCAAGAGCAAACCAACCTGCTGACCCACGTTAAATACAAAGGCGACTACAACACCCCGCTGCCTGCCTTGAATGTGCTGTACCACGTGACAGACAGCTGGAATATCTACGCCAATACCGAAAGTTCGTTCGGCAGCGTGCAATACAGCCAAATGCCGAACCGGGTCAGCGGCGGCGAAGTCAAGCCAGAAAAAGCCCGCACGTGGGAGCTGGGCACACGCTACGACAATGGCAACCTGCGGGCGGAGATCGGCGCGTTTCTCATCAACTTCAACAACCAATACGACAGCAACCAGACCACCGACACGGTGATCGCCCGCGGCAAAACCCGTCACCAGGGCATCGAGGCCAGTGTGAACTACGCACTGGACGGCCTGACCCCTGCGCTGGCAGGGTTTGACGTGTATGCCACCTACGCTTATGTCGACGCGACCATCCGCGAAGACGGCCCGAACAAGGGCAATCGTGTGCCGTTCTCCTCCAAAAACAAAGGCACATTGGGTATCGGTTACACCCAGGGCCAATGGAAAGCCAACCTCGACAGCAGCTACCAGACCGACCAGTTCGCTGACAACGCCAATACCCGTAAAGAAAGTGCTGACGGCAGCACCGGAAAGATCCCCGGCTACATGCTGTTCAACAGCCGCGTGGGCTATGACTTCGGGCATCAATTGTCAGACCTGAACGTCGCGGTCGGGGTTAAAAACATCTTGAATCACGAATACTTCACCCGCTCGTTTGACGACAACAACAAGGGCAAATACGTGGGGGAGCCGCGCACGGTGTACGTGCAGACATCTGTCGCATTTTGATATAAATCGGCAAAGGCCCGCACCCACGGGCCTTTCCTACAAACCGAAGACTGACGCCGATCACGGCATATGATCTTTCCTGAAAATAGAGCTTGAAATATTTGTCCATCGGCTCAAACACTGTAACTGAGCGATGACGATGAACCTTTGTCCACTCAAGGCCGTCAGACCTCACACGAGCACGCTGAAATAAGGGAAGCACTATGCAAATCCAGGTCCATTGCGATACACACATCACCAATGACGTTCGACTGGAGGAGTGGGTAAAGACCACTGTTGTAGAGAGGCTCGACCGTTTCGAAGATGACATCACACGTGTCGATGTTTTCCTGAGTGATGAGAATGGTGGCAAGTCCGGGCCAAACGACAAGCGCTGCAAAATGGAAGCGCGCCCAAAAGGTCATCAACCACTGATCGTCTCTGAAGACGCCGACTCCGTATACCGAGCCATCGAGGGCGCTGCCGAAAAACTGCAACACGCACTTGAGCACTTGTTTGGCAAACTGCGAAACAAACCTTCGGCGAAACTGCCCGCTGAAGGTTTTGGTGAAGAAGAGTTAAAAGAAAGCGCTGACGACTTGCTCGAAGAAGAGTTTTTGGAAAAAGAAAAAGAACTCGACAAAATCAGCTGATTCAGCTGGCAAGACGCACTAAAAAAGGGCGGGACTACTCAGGTAGTCCCGCCCTTTTTTGTACTGCTGTGCCGGGTTTACAGCTCGCCCTTCTCGACCTCAGGGTGCTCCCCGGAGCCAGCACCGGTCTTGCGGTGCGGGTTTTCGATCTTCACCGACGGGAACTGCGACGAGGCATAGCGCACCACCAGAATCGCAAAGGCCAGCAGCAAAATGGCGCCGGTCAAATACACCACACCCATGTCTGGCGGGTTGTGATGCGACACGTTGGAAATCAGCAAACGGGTCAACGCCGTGATCGCCACATAAATCAGGAAGCGCACCGGCATGTGGTTGGTCTTGAAATAAATCCCGACCATGGCGCCCAATTCGAGGTAGATAAACAGCAGCAGGATGTCATCGATGGAGATATTGCCCTTCTCCACCATGCCCAGAAATTCCATCACGGCAGCCCATGCCGTGACCGCACCAATGGCGAACAACGCCAGGTAATGGAAGGTTTCGACAAACAAATTGCCCATCGACTCAGCCAGTTCATGCACTTGGCGCCGTAGCTTTTCGGCTTTATTCACTTTCACGATGCAGCTCCTTGAAACGACTCGAACGGATCATCCGCGATGCTCATGACACTTTCTGCATGCAGAAAAAAGGCCAGCACCACGGATGAGAAGATGGCAGGCCGCTATTAGACACGTCGTGTACCCCGCTTCACACGCCAATTGCAGCTAGAGTAAAAAAGCCGCTATTCAAATGCTGGCGATTGGCTTATCCTTTTAGCTGTATATAAATACAGTAATCGCAAGACAACTTATCGTGAAGGCATATGAGGTGGTAAATGGCCGTCGAAGTGGTATACCGCAGCAGCCGAGATCTGGAGCGTTTGTTCATGGATAAAGCCGAAGCTGACCGTCATGACAAAATGCTTGAACTGGCAGAGTTGCTGGCTGAAGTGTTGCAAAAAGCTGTGCCGTCCTTGAGCGAGCAGCAAGTTGAAGAAGCTGGTATCTACATGGCGAAAAACCGCGATGTGTTTGCCAAGGCGTTCAAGAGTCAACCCGACGCACTCTCCGAGTTGCTGGTCGCAAGCGAGTAATCGCACACGGCACTCGCTTGACTCTCCCCCTAGGGGCAGGCTCTACGCTGCAAGACCCTCTTTGTGGTTGGTGTCTTAATGAGCAAGCGAGTGCTGGTGATTCTGGGCCACCCTTCTGCCCACAGTTTTTGTAGCGCACTGAGTGACTGTTATGTTGCGTCGGCTACACGCGCAGGCCACGAGGTACGCGTGCTGCGCCTTGGGGCGTTGCGTTTTGATCCTGTGCTGCATGAAGGGTATCGACAGGTTCAGCCGCTGGAGCCTGACCTGCTCAATGCGCAAGCCGACATCACCTGGGCCGAGCACCTGGTGTTGGTTTTCCCCATCTGGTGGGGCGGTGTACCTGCCCTGTTGAAGGGCTTTCTTGATCGCGTGCTGCTGCCTGGCTTTGCCTTCAAATACCAAAAAGGCAATCCCTTCCCCGCCAAACTCCTCACCGGTCGCACGGCCCATTTGCTGGTAACGATGGACACCCCGCCCTGGTACTACAAGTGGGTTTATCGAATGCCCGGCCTGAATCAAATTCGCAAAACCACGCTGGCGTTTTGCGGTATCAAACCACTTGCGACCCTGACGTTCGGTCCCCTGCTCGACTCCACCCCCGCAAAAAGACAGACTTGGCTGCAACACGCCCGCGCCCTGGCATTGCGTTAAGCGATACCCGGCGCTTCGATTGGAAAGGGATTTTTCATGTACATCGGCAAAGCCGCTCAGTTGTCGGGCACCACCATCAAAACCATTCGTCACTATGAAGCCATCGGGTTATTACCCCGCCCACAACGCCGGGGGGCCTACAGGGTGTACACCGAGCACAGCGTTGAACGCCTGACCTTCATCAAATGCGCGCAACAACTGGGCTTCAAGCTTAAAGAAATGCAGGCGATTCTTAAAAACCAGCCAGACCAGACAGTACCGTGGGACGTAGTAAACAAGGCCATTGCGGATAAAAAAATGGCCGTGATGCAGCAAATACAAGCACTGCAAACCGTGTATGAGGGGCTGCAAGCCTTTGAAGCCTTTTACCAAGAACAGCCGGTCCAGAGCCTCGGTTTTGCTGACGACACGCGTTGCCCGCAGCGGCCGATTGAACTCCAATCACAGCACTTGCCGCGCTGACCAACGGGTGTAGCGCGCATTAACAGAGGAAACCGCAGGTTGTGAGGGGAGGCTGTTTGACGTCATAGGCTGACACGGCCGCGCATCACTCGCCGTACAGCAACTTTTTCGCCAGTTCATCCGACACTCGCGCCGGTGAGCGTTTTTCTGCCTGCGCATGGGCATAAATGCCTGTCAGACGCTCACTGATACGCAACAGTTGCAGGTTGATTGCTTCGGGTTGCGCGCCTTGATGGGTGAGCGCCATGTAAATCAGACCGCCCGAATTGATCACATAGTCAGGCGCATACAAAATGCCGCGCCGTTCGAGTTGGTCGGCCACTTGCAGGTTGGTCAACTGGTTATTCGCACACCCCGCCACCGCTGAACACCGCAGTTGCGCCACGCTGTGCCAATTGAGCACGCCACCCAAACCACAGGGCGCGAGGATGTCACACGGCGTGCTGAGCAAGGCTTCTGGCGCAACCGGATGTGCGCCCAATTGCTCCATCGCCAACCGCACCTTACCGGGGTCCGTGTCGCTGACCAGTAACTCGGCACCCGCTGCGTGCAACTGCTGCGCCAGCGCAAATCCCACCTTGCCCAAACCCTGTATCGCCACCCGCAGACCTTCGAGGTTGTCACTGCCCAAGCGTGAAGACGCCGTGCTGCGGATGCCCGCAAAAACGCCCATTGCCGCGTGGGACGAAGAAGGATCACCCGCGGCCGTGGTGCTGGTGACGTGCCGGGTGTATTGGGCAATGCAGTCCATGTCGGCCATTGATGTACCGCTGTCGATGGCGGTGATGTAGCGGCCATCGAGCTGTTCAACACATCGCCCGAAGGCTTCAAACAAGGCTGCGCGGCTTTCAACATGCGGGGCGCGCATGATGACCGCCTTCGCGCCACCCACAGCCAAACCCGCCAGCGCCGCCTTATAACTCATGTCTTGCGCCAGGCGGACAGCGTCTGTGACTGCACTTTCATCATCGGAATAGGCCAGATAACGGCAGCCACCCAGCGCAGGCCCCAGGCGACTGCTGTGAATGGCGATGATGGCTTTTAGACCCGTAACCGGGTCGACAGTGAGGTGCAGTGACTCCACATGAGCACTTTGCATGAGAGCAAACATTATCCAGCCCTCGAACGGTGACAGGTAATCGCCAGTATAGGCGTCGCCTGAAAAGTCGTTGAAGTGAGCAGGCATAAGCCTGAGTGGCATTCGTTACTTCGGGCATATCTGCGCAAAGACAGAGAATGCTTTGGCTTTTTAAAGAGGCAAAGCCCCCTTGGAAGTAGCCCCCCGATTAACGGACAGGCTCAAGGCAGGCTTTTGATCTTGACGACGTTCAACCCGGTGTGTCGGGTTGGCGCGCCGGGTGTGCCTTGATGAATGCCGGGTGGTCCTGCGCCAACCGCGCCACTCGCAAAATTCGCGGATACGCGCTCAACACCACGTTAAAGCGTTCGGCCGCATATAACTGAGGCATCAAATACACATCCGCCAGGCCTGGCTGGGGGCCAAAACAGTAACCACTGTCGCCAATCAATTGCTCGATGGCTGCCAACCCCTGTGTGATCCAGTGGCTGATCCACTGCACCACCTGCGGCTCGTCCTGCCCTAAAGCACGCAATTGATTCAAGACACTGACGTTATGCAGCGGGTGTATGTCGCAGCCGATCAGGCTCGCCACCGCTCGCTCATGGGCCCGCGTTATCAGGTCGCTGGACAACAACGGCACCTGCGGATATTGCTCTTCGAGGTACTCGATGATGGCCGGTGATTGGGTCAGTACATCGCCATTGTCGGTGCGCAAGGCCGGTACACGGCCTTGCGGGTTTATTGCCAGGTACGGCGGTTGACGGTGTTCACCCCCATTGGCCGCGATCAGGTTGACCGCAACCGTTTGGTAATCCAGCCCCTTGAGCGCCAGCGCGATGCGTACCCTGTAGGAAGATGTCGAGCGGTAGTAGGTAAAGAGTTCCATGACCCGCTCCTTCTAGCGCGCCGCGACCACGGTGCCACGGCATTCGCCGAAGCCGATGGAGGCATAACCTTCACGGACACAACGGGCGCGCAGGATGATTTCGTCACCATCTTCGAGGAATTTACGCACCTCGCCAGACGGCAATTCAACCGGGTGTTTGCCACCTTCTGTGATTTCCAACAGGCTGCCCAGCTGCGAACGCTGTGGCCCCGACAACGTGCCCGAACCAAACAAGTCACCGGCTTGCAGTTGGCAGCCATTGACGCTGTGGTGAGTGACCAGTTGAGCGGCCGTCCAGTACATGTTCAGGCTGTTGCTCAACCCCAGTCGATGCGCGGGCAGTTGTTGCTCACGCATGGCTTGGGTCAACAGCAACACTTCCAGTTCGATATCCAGCGCGCCATTGGCTTGATCCTCGGGATCGAGCAGGTACGCCAGCGGTTGCGGATCACCTTCTGGACGTGGCGGCTGCGCACGCCGAAACGGTGCAAGAGCTTCGGCGCTCACCACCCACGGCGAGAGGGTGGTGATGAAACTTTTAGACAAGAACGGACCCAACGGCTGGTATTCCCACGCCTGAATATCACGTGCCGACCAGTCGTTAAGCAGGCAAAAACCGGCAATGTGCTCGCCCGCTTCACTCACGGGAATGCTGTCGCCCATCTCATTGCCCTGACCTATCCAGATGCCCAGCTCCAGCTCGTAATCCAACCGGGCGCACGGGCCAAAGCTCGGCTCGGTCTGACCGGCCGGCAAGGTCTGGCCTTTAGGGCGACGTACCTCAACACCTGAAGGGCGAATGGTTGAAGCCCGGCCGTGATAACCAATCGGCACGTATTTGTAGTTGGGCAACAACGGGTTGTCCGGGCGGAACAGCTTGCCGACGTTTTTTGCATGCTCAATGCCCACGTAAAAATCGGTGTAATCACCAATTTTCGCTGGCAGATGCAGTTGGCAGTCCGCCGCCAAAGGCAGCAGTGTGGCGCCTTGGGCCTCGATTTTTCCGCGCAGTGTGCTGCCTTCGCTGAGCAGTTCGATCAAGCGCTCGCGCAAGGCAACGCGGGCACTGCGCCCCAAAGCAAAGTAAGTATTCAACGTACCGCCGAGGGTGGCTTCTACAGCGACCTTGGCCTGACCTTCAAACAGCCCCGCCGCCAGCGCCGCTTCCAGGTCGAAGATGTGGTCGCCAATCGCGACGCCGCTGCGCGGCAGCGAACCGTCGAGGCTGAACACGCCCATAGGCAGGTTATGCAAAGGGAAATCGGTATGGCCGTTGGCAGAGGCGATCCAGCTACGGGTGAGAGTGGACTGGGTCATGCTTATCTCCGATTCGGGGTGAAGGTGGCAGGCAAGGAAGCCCAGCACGCGTCGTAATGGGGTTGCAGTTGCGGGCATTCGAGGGCAAACCGGGTGGGACGCAACACTTGGCTGGTTTCAAACATGAAGGCCATGGTGTTGTCGATTTTGCTCGGTTGCAGCTCGGCCGCAATCGCTTTGCTACAGGTTTCGCCGTCCGGGCCGTGGGCACTCATACAGCTGTGCAGCGAAGCGCCGCCTGGCAAAAAGCCTTCGGCCTTGGCGTCGTAGTTGCCCTGAATCAGCCCCATGAACTCGTTCATCAAGTTGCGGTGAAACCAGGGCGGGCGGAAGGTTTTTTCAGCCACCATCCAGCGTGGCGGGAAAATCACGAAGTCGAGGTTGGCCAGGCCGGGAACGCTGGTGGGCGAGGTCAACACCGTAAAAATGGAAGGGTCAGGATGGTCAAAACTGACCGTCCCAATGGTGTTAAAACGACGCAGGTCATAGAGGTACGGCACGTTGTTGCCATGCCATGCGACCACGTTCAACGGCGAATGATCCAGCTCACAGCCCCACAGTTCGCCAAGGAACTTTTGCACCAGCGTGGTGGGTTGCTGGCGGTCTTCGTAATGCGCGACCGGGGTCAAAAAGTCTCGTGGGTTGGCCAGACCATTGCTGCCAATTGGCCCCAGATCCGGCAGGCGCAAGGGTGCGCCGTGGTTCTCGGCCACATAACCGCGTGCCTGGGCATCGAGTAACTCGACACGAAATTTCATGCCACGCGGGATCACCGCGATCTCTAAAGGCCCGAGTTCCATACGCCCCAACTCAGTGGCGATACGCAGCCGCCCTTGCTCAGGCACGATCAGCAACTCGCCATCGGCGTTGAAAAATACGCGCTGCATCGACGTATTGGCGCAGTAGTTATAAATGCTGATCCCTGAAGGATGTTGCGCGCTGCTGTTAGCGACCATGCCCACTAGCCCGTCGACAAAATCCGTTGCCTCGCTGGGAATTGGCAGCGGATTCCAACGCAGACGGTTCGGTGTGACTTGGCCCAGTGAGCCACCGGTCAATTGCCGCTCAAGTTTTTCAAACGCCGGGTGATTGGCCGACGGCTGAATGCGGTACATCCAGGTGCGACGGGCCTCACTGCGGGTCATGGTAAACGCAGTACCCGATAACAATTCGGCGTACAGGCCATAAGGGGCTTTTTGCGGGGAGTTTTGACCGACAGGTAGCGCACCGGGCAGTGCTTCGCTACTGAATTCGTTGCCAAACCCGGATTGATAATCAAGGGCTGACATAGGCGAGTCGAGGTTCATGGAGCCTCCAGCGTGGAGAATGCAGGTGACTGCGCCCTGCTCTGAATCTGCGTGCGCACCGCTGCGTTATTTTATCGTAATCTGATTACGCATAACGTAATTTGATTGGTATTAAGCGTCAAGCTATAAAGACGCCCATTGATCCCGAGATGTAAGCGACACCATGGAAAAGCCCCTCAAAAGCACCGACAGTTCTGGCAAGCAAAAAGTACGTTCTGCCGAGGTTGGTACGGACATTCTCAAAGCATTGGCCGAACTGTCGCCCGCCACCTCGCTGTCGCGCCTGGCCGAGCACGTACACATGCCTGCAAGCAAAGTGCATCGCTATTTGCAGGCGCTGATTGCCAGCGGGTTTGCGGAACAGAATGCCGCCACCAACCATTACGGTCTGGGCCGCGAAGCGTTGCGCGTGGGCCTGGCAGCGCTCAATAGCATGGATGTGGTGAAAGTCGCGGCCTTACCGCTCTCGCAGCTACGCGATGATTTGAATGAAACCTGCTTTTTGGCGGTGTGGGGCAATCAGGGCGCAACCGTGGTCCACATTGAGCCAGCCGTACGCGCAGTGACCGTGGTAACACAATTGGGGTCGGTGCTGCCGTTGTTGAGTTCGTCTACGGGTCTGGTATTCAATGCGTACTTGCCCGACCGTGAAACCGCAGAGTTGCGCGAGCAGGCGTTTAATGCCGAGCCGGTTCATCCTTTGCAATCAGCTGAAACCTACGTGCAGTTGTGCAATGAAATACGAGAACGCGGCCTGCATTTTGTACACGGCCTGTTGATGCCCGGCGTCGATGCGTTATCGGCGCCGGTCTTTGATGCCACCGGTAAAGTGGCCGGGGTGCTCACCGTTGTCGGCCCCACGTCGGTGTTCCATGCCGATGAAAATGGGCCAGCAGCCAAGCTTGTACTCGCGACCAGTCGAGCCATCAGTTGGCGAATGGGCTATCAACCCGGCTAACCCCCACGGGTATTAAACGCGCCACTGGTGTTTGGCCTCATCCAGCAGGCTGCGCATTATTTTCTCGACATCATCCAGTGATGGTTTGCGCAGGCTATACGCCTGCTCAAACGTCCACGGCAGGGAAAACACGTACGTAATTCCCTGAACGTACGTAGGCTCGCTGCCACGCTCCAGTGAATCAATAGCCTCTTCGTAAAGAGACTGGCTGGAGACCAGTCTTTGATTGATCGGGTCGTCCACTGTGTTGATGTAAACGTCTGCACTGTTAAGCGCAAACGGTTCGAGTTTTTTATTCAGAAATACCCGCACTCGTTCGTATAACAAACCTGATACGCGTGGATCTGTTGGAGCATCGTTCAAAATATTCATGGTGTAATTCCTGTTATTACCGTGTGCCGGCCTTACCTCTTTTGTTACGGGGATCGATTCGCCCCAAAGTAGCGGGGTGCCGGTGAGGGTTACAAAGGCCACTGGATCAGTTGCTCCAGTCAGCCTTGGCATGGTCCAGAAGTTTTTGCATGAGGCCTTCAACCTCACGAATTGAGGGACGGCTCACGCGAAGCGTTTCTTCATAGCGCCCATGTTCGGAAAAGCAACCGGTCACCTCACTATCGTGTGACTGCACCTCGCCCCACTCCAGCGTGTCGTTACCCAACGCATTCAGGTCCTGACTAAACGTCACCACAGGATTAACGGCGCTATGAACCGTGGTAATGAAAAGACGCTGGCTGTCCGCTTCATATTGCGCCAGTTGCTGGTTCAAGAACTCGCGCACACGTGCATCAATTTCAGGGCTTGGTTTGAGAGCGAATGCCCCTGTGGAATGGATATGTTCTTCTGTCTTGTTCAAGGTAAAACTCCTTTTTATGCGGTCTGCCATCCAGCCTCATGCTGAAAGTCGTTGTGCAGACAGAAATTTTTCGATGACGTATTAAGCGCCGCTCACGATTAAACGGCGCACTGCATATTTATCGTTTCGCTCACACGCAAAGAGCCCCACGAAGCCTGAGCCAGAGAGGTTGAGAGAGGATTTCACTATTGCCAAAGCTGTAACAGAGATTGTCTTGAAGTGGGCTTACTCCATTAACAACCAGACTTTATTCTTGTCGCACGTTTCAGGCACATGCCTTAAGCGTCCCGACTGACGAGTGCGCATGCCTGCGTCGGTTTTATTCAGCACTTGGCCCTGACAGGCCAAGAAGCAACCGGGTTCACCCTGACGTTGATTTGTAGCTCCTTGATCGAACGTCTTCCTTGGCCGCTGTATTTACAGCGGCCTTTTTTATGCGCGCGATTTAAGGCGAATGCATCGCGAGTGCCGACACACGCCACGGTCGGCGGTGCTACAGCAACATCGCCAGTAACGGGGCGGCAAACAGGTTGAGAATACCTGTGAGCACCATCACCAGCCCCGCAACAGAGCCTTCTTCGCTGCCCACCTCACGAGCACGACTGACACCTGCACCGTGCGCCCCGATACCAAATAAAGCGCCCCGCGCCAGGCTGCTGCGCAACGGTAGCCATTTGAGCAACACGCCGCCTAGCAGCGCACCAAACACACCAGTAAACATCACGAACACCGCCGTCAGTTCTGGGATGCCACCCAAGTCCTGCGCCAGCGGCATGGCAAACGGCGTGGTGATGGAGCGCGGCACCAGCGACAGGGTCAGCGAGGTGTCTAGCGACAGCGCCTTGGCCAGCCAGAATGAACTGCCAATGGACACAGCACTGCCCGCCAACATGCCCATCAACAGCGCCACCCAATGTTTGGCCAGCAATTTACGCTGCTGCCAGATAGGCACCGCAAACGCCACGGTTACCGGGCCCAATACCAGCATCAACCAATGGGTGTTGCTGGAGTATTCGGCGTACGCGGTGTGCAGCGGTACAGCCACCGCGAGCAGTAAAGCGGGCACCAGAATCAACGGGGACAACAGATAGCGACCCGTGCGCCGGTATAACCAGCGGCTCAGGCCATAGGTGGCAAGTGTGAAGAGCAACCAGAACATCGGCATCCATTCAAACTTCATGGCGTAACCTCCAGCGGCACACCGCTTCCACGGTAAACGCCGTCACCACCATCACCAGCAACGTACTGACACCAATCACCAGCAAAATGCGCCAGCCTTCATCACGCACCAATATGCCGTAGTCGAGCAGGCTCATCAGGGCCGGAATAAAAAACAGCAGCATTTCGGCCATCAGCACGCCCGCTCCCAGCTGCAACGCCGCAGGCTTGACCCAGCCCAACGCGAAAGCCAGCAGCAACAGCGCCATGCCCACCACGCCACCCGGTA
Organism: Pseudomonas weihenstephanensis; assembly: GCF_001043055.1. GTDB lineage: Bacteria > Pseudomonadota > Gammaproteobacteria > Pseudomonadales > Pseudomonadaceae > Aquipseudomonas > Aquipseudomonas weihenstephanensis. The sequence continues at coordinate 158,932 of NZ_JYLF01000002.1, read as the reverse complement.
TGGGTAGCTGCAAGCCGCTGGCAATCTGACACCCGGCAAAATAGATGGCCAGCAGAACAACGATTTCAGTGACCAGTCGACCCAAGCGTTTTACATCGAAGCGTTTCATTTTGTTTCCATCCCAGACAGGCCTTCAGTGTAAAGACCCCTCTTCCATCTCGAAAACGAATTGTTAGACTGGCAGTCATTCCAAAATGGAATTCATTCAATGGAATTCAAACAACTTCGTACCTTCGTTGAAGTCGCCCGCCTCGGTGGGTTCACCCAGGCCGCGCACACCTTGCATATCAGTCAATCGGCGGTGAGCAAACAAGTGGCTCAGCTCGAACAAAGCCTGGGCACGCCTGTATTTGACCGTTTGGGCTCACATGTACGGCTGACCGCAGCGGGCAATGTGGTGCTGCAACGGGCAGAAGGCATGTTGCGTTTGCAAAAAGAGTTGTTGAGTGAACTCGATGACTTGAGTCATTTGACGCGGGGCGAATTGCGTCTGGGCCTGCCGCTATTGGGCAGTGATGCGCTGTTCGCCGGGCTGTTTGCCGAATACCGCCGACGCTACCCCAACATTCAGGTGCAATTGCTCGAAGGCGGTAGCCTGGTGGTCGAGCAAGCGGTGTTAAGCGGCGAGCTGGAGATAGGTGGCAGTTTGACGCCCAACAATCCGGCCTTTGCCTACCAACCGTTTTGCGATGAACCGCTGGATGCCTTACTGCCCATCGATCATCCACTGGCAGAAGATGGCAGTGTGCGACTGGAGCAGTTGGCTGAAACACCGTTTCTGCTGTATCAGCGCAGTTTCGTACTCAATGATCGTTTGCTCCAGGCTTGCCAGCAAATGGGCTTTACCCCCAAGGAAGGTGGTCGCAGCGGGCAATCTGATTTTTTGGTGGCGCTGGTGGCAGCCGGCCAAGGCGTCGTATTGTTGCCCAGCGTCGTCGCGCGCGGGCTGGTGCGCCCCGGCGTGGTGAGGCTAAAACTCATTGCGCCGGATGATCTGCGCTGGGACATCGCCTTTATCTGGCGCGAGGGCGCGTATCTGTCGCGTGCCGCTCACGCCTGGCTGGAGTTGTTGCGCGAGCGGCCGGTTACAGCTTCAGCACTCGGATGAAATCAACAAGCCAAGGCTCACTGTCAATTTCAGGCGTTACAGTTTCGCTGGCATCCAGGCGCAGCATGGATAGCACCTCCTGCACGCCCAGTTCGGTAAATAGCTCGCGCATCTGTTCGCCGCCGCCGCAGTACGTGTCGCCGTAGCTTGCGTCGCCCAGCGCGATGACCGCACCCGGCAAGCCACGCCAGGGCGCCGGTAGCTGATCGCGAATCTGGCTGTAAAGCGGCATCAGGTTGTCCGGCAACTCACCCATACCCGTGGTCGAGGTGACCGCCAAAAAGGCATCGGGGGCAAATGCTTGAACATCGGCCAAGGTTGCACGCGGGTTAAGCAAGACTTCAAACCCGGCATCCGTCAGCAGTTGCCTGGCATTACGAGCAACTTCTTCTGCGGTGCCGTACACCGAGCCACATAGGATGGCGACTTTCATCAATCTGATCCTGTTACTGACTAAAAGGCCGGGATATTAACAGGTGAGACGGCGTTTCGGTGATGGCACGTGGACAGCTATCACCGATGTCTTAGAATGCAGAACACCGCTGGCGACAATCTGGCGATCAATCACTGGTTTATCGTCCGTTTGGCGAGGTCGCGCTTGCCGTCAGTCAAAAACATGCATCCGTAAAGGATTCCCCACTTTCAGAAGAGCGGTTCAATGATCAACGCACGCTTGCTGCAACGCATGGTCGACGCATCCCAGGACGGCATCGTGGTCGCCGAGCGGGAAGGTGATGACACCATTCTGATTTACGCGAACAGCGCTTTCGAAACCCTCACCGGTTATAGCCGTGACGAAATTCTGTACCAGGATTGCCGCTTTTTGCAGGCGGGCGATCGCGATCAACACGCACTGCAATTGATCCGCGAAGCGGTCGCCAACGGTCAACCGACCCGCCAGCGGCTGCGTAACTATCGCAAGGATGGCACGCATTTCTGGAACGAACTGTCGATTACCCCGGTGTTCAATGAAAGCGATCAACTGACGTATTTTATTGGCGTGCAAAAAGATGTCAGCCAACAGGTCAAAGCAGAACAACGAGTGGCGCAGCTAGAAGCCCAGCTGGCGGCCCTGACCGCAGAGCTGCAAACACTCAAGGCGACGAGCGGCCTCAACAAAACGTAAAAATGATGGTCTGTTGTAAACAGTTACGACTTTCATCTGCCAAAAAAACCGAGTTACACCATGTCGCACGATGCCCTTCTGACTCAAGACGAGTTGGATTTTATCCAGACCATGCATCAAAACCCGCTGCTTAATCAGCGGGATGCTTCGTCGAGTCTGCTGGTAAATGGGGTGTCGCAAATACGCGATCTGCTGACCCGCCTGGCCGCCCATGAGCAAGTCACGATTCAGGCTCAATTCGCTAATCAGCAAATGAGCTTTCCGCTGCGTTTGGTTGAAGACGAATTTCATGCCCAACATCTGCAATTGGGCGCGCCGAGCATTTTTGAAGACGGGCCGATGGTGCGCCCGTGGCGTTTGACACTGCCCGAACCGGTAGCCCTGGAAAATGTGCGCGGGCGCAGCGGCCACTTGTGGGTCACTGAAGTGTCGTTCAAGGGTTTGTTGATCAAGGTACGCAACGACACCCGCCCTCCGCGCCAGTTCGCTCAGTGGTTCAGCCCCACCGGCTATGAACGCATTGCGGTGCACGGCACGCTCGAACGCCAAACCGAACTGGGCCTGTACGCCTATCGGTTAAGTCAACGCGACCAGGGCGAAACCGAACGCTTGCGCCAGTTCATCCTGCAACAACACCGCCTGGCCCACCCCGCGCTGCACGTTTAGATTCAAACGCCCTTCAGAGAGATATCCAGACGCTGGCTCATCACACTCGCCTCACTGCCCAAGCACCCGATGGAGGACGCCATCAATGCTTCGCAGGCCAGATCCGACGCTTCGCCAGCCAACCAGACCGCACTGTTGAGGGGTTGCGTCAGCCTCAGCAAACGTTGAAGGCGCGCCGCACTCAGGGCGCGGGTACCCAATAGCACAACCGCTTGGGGGCGGATTTTTTCACATACCAGCGACAGTTCTTCCAGCGGCTGCCCGATGGCCAAAACCCTGACAACTCGATCATTACGCGCCAGCAACAACCCCGTCACCAGCAACTGCAATTCGTGGCACAACTCTGGCAAGGCCACGAGCACCACACACTGCGCCGGCGCAGCTACAACCTGTAATTGCAGACGGTGCTGAACACGACCGCGTAAAAAGCGGTCCAGCAACAGCCATTCACTGGTGCGACCAAACTCATCTTGCACGCGCAATAAACGCTGCCAGAGCGGCAAGAAAATCTCATGAAATACGGTTTTGAGCGGGTAGCTGGAAAAAACCTGTCCGTAAAGACGTTCGAGTTCAGGCTCATCAAAGGCCGTGAGCACGGCACCAATGCGGGACTGCCACTGTGAGTATTCATCCGTTTGGGCACTGGGTTGAGCAGGCGTGGGGTTGACACTACGCGTCAATAACTCGCCCACTTTGCTGACTGAAACACCGCGCTCGATCCACCCTTGAACCTGTCGCACTGTCTCAATATCGGTCACGGAGTACAGCCTGTGCCCACTTTCGGTGCGTTTTGGCTGGATTAAGCCATAACGACGCTCCCAGGCGCGCAGCGTGACCGGGTTGATACCGGTCAGGCGCGACACTTCACGGATCGGATAAAGGCCGTCCTGCTCTAAAGGGTCAGCAGCAGCCGCTACAGTGCGTTCAATATCTGTCATCACAGGCATCAGAAAGCCCAAAGCCGAAAATAAGTCTGGCGAGTCTACTCCTCATGGGCCTCACGTTCCCTTTTAACGAGGGTGTCGAGCAGCTTTAACGCGGGCACCTGAGTTCCCTCATCCTGCTGATAGGTAAATACAGGGAATGCTCTTCCTGCAAACTCAGGCCCTCCTTTATCAATGACTTTCTGAAAGTCTGCTCTGGCCGCAAGCCAATCAGGTTTGGACGGTACGGGGTAAAAAAGCAGTCCCGCGATCGCGCCGGGTTCAATGCCCACCGTTTGCACTTCATTATTTTCCAGCCGCTCGCTCTGCCGCACGTTCTGCTCCTTGATCAAACTCGCCAGCATTTTATTCAAGTGAAAACGGGCATCTGCGTCATGAATCACAGACATATCCGGTGCAACATTACCTGATGCGTTGTCTTTTTCATGAATGCCCACAATATGCCGACCAACTTTTTCTGGCAGCGCCAAAAATGCCATATGCCTTGGCATACCGGTGACGTTGGGGCCCATTGCGAAATAATTGGGCACGAGATTCGCGTGTGCCAATGTCCACTTGCGTAACCCGCCGTGCTGACTGGCGCCACTGGCGTGTAAGTTTCTGGCGTTGTCGACGCTGATGCCACAGTGGTGCAGCTCTTTATGGGCATGAGGCAATTGCACCGTGCGCACCAGCACCCCACCCCTAGAGAACGCCGCGCTTATGTCCTCGGGACGTGAATTATCCCCAGTTTTTAAAGATGCATGAACCGCATGGCCTGCTCGCGTATTAACACAGAGGCTGTCATTGGGCGCAAAAGCATTGAGGCTCTGAAGAAGCATGCTCTGTCCTCTGAGTATCGGGTGGTTAATGATTGGCCATTAAGCGGGGCAAGGTTCCACAGACCACGCGAAAACAGTGAAGTCTGTGTGCCCGAGCAACGGCTGAGTCAATTGAAAAGAGGAACAATCCTTGCTTGCACTCCCCAACGCAGCCCACCACCCCGGCGCTGCGTTTTATGCCTGCCTTACCCTGGCAGCATCAGCCACATGGAGATACACAATGTCTACCTCCCCTGTCACCTTGATGGTTGCACGCCGTGTCGCCGAAGGTCGCTATCAAGACATGATTGCCTGGCTGCATGAAGGCGAACAGTTGGCCACCGATTTCCCAGGTTATCTGGGCTCTGGCGTGCTGGCGCCGCCACCCGGTGATGACGCCTTTCAAATCATTTTCCGCTTTGCCGATGAAGCCACCCTGCACGCGTGGGAACATTCAGTCTCGCGCACGGCCTGGTTGCTGCGCGGCAGCGAGCTGTTTGCCCACCCGCACGAACACCGGGTCAGCGGCATCGACGGCTGGTTTGGCGCCGCCGGGCAGCGCCCACCCCGCTGGAAGCAAGCCGTGGCTATTTGGCTCGCGTTTTTTCCGATTTCATTGCTGTTCAATTTCGTGCTCAACCCCTTGCTGAGCGAGCTGAGCCTGCTACCCCGGGTGTTCGTCAGCACGCTGGCCCTGACACCCTTGATGGTTTACTTCTTTATTCCTTTATCGACCCACTTATTGTCAGGTTGGCTGCACCGCACACCTGCCAAACCTTTGGGCAGCGCCGCGACCTCCAACGGTCACTGAAACGGCATCAGGAACAGGGGATCCGTACAGGCATGGCCGTGGCGCAGCGGACGCTGGTATAGTTTTGCCATCACGCTGCCGCTCTCCCCTGTTCTCTGACGCCGAGCCTGTCATGCCATCTCAATCTGCACCCATTCTGATCACGGGCGCTGCCCAGCGCATTGGCTTGCACTGCGCGCAGCAATTGCTGGCAGACGGCTATCGAGTGATTTTCAGCTACCGCAGCGAAAAGCCCGGCGTGCAGATGTTGCGCGATCTGGGGGCCACAGCGGTATATGGCGACTTTTCAACCGAGCACGGCATTCTCGCGTTTATCGAACAACTGAAAAATCACACCCAGGCTTTACGGGCGATTGTGCATAACGCGTCGGCCTGGTTGCCAGAAAGCACTGATACACAAATCAGCGACTTCACACAGATGTTCAGTGTGCATATGCTCGCGCCGTACCTGATCAACCTGCAATGCAGCGAGCTGCTGGAGCGCTCAAGCCCGGCGGATATCGTACACATCAGTGACGATGTGACCCGCAAGGGCAGCAGCAAGCACATTGCGTATTGCGCCACCAAAGCGGGTCTCGACAGCCTGACGTTGTCATTCGCGGCTAAACTGGCGCCACGGATCAAAGTCAACGGCATTGCGCCCGCGCTGCTGCTGTTCAACCCGGACGACGACGCGGCGTACCGCGCCAAGGCCCTGGCCAAGTCAGCACTGGGGATCGAACCCGGGCCCGAGGTCATCTATCAAAGCCTGCGTTATCTGCTGGACAACCCGTATGTGACCGGCACCACTCTGACCGTCAATGGCGGTCGGCATCTCAAATAAGTCGTCCGCGAGGAAGTATTTTCATGAGCACATCATTGCCTGAGCACTACCGCGAGATCCTGCTGGGTCTCGGTGAGAACCCTGACCGCGAAGGCTTGCTCGACACCCCGAAACGCGCCGCCAAGGCCATGCAATACCTGTGTCACGGCTATGACCAAAGCGTTGACGATATCGTCAACGGCGCTCTGTTCGCCTCCGACAGCGACGAAATGGTGATCGTGGCCGATATCGAGCTGTACTCGCTGTGCGAACACCATTTGCTGCCATTTATCGGCAAGGCGCACGTGGCGTATATTCCGACCGGCAAAGTACTCGGCCTGTCGAAAGTGGCCCGCATCGTCGACATGTTTGCCCGCCGCCTGCAGATTCAGGAAAACCTCACCCGAGAAATCGCCGACGCTATTCAGAACGTCACTCAGGCGGCGGGTGTGGCCGTGGTGATTGAAGCCAAGCACATGTGCATGATGATGCGCGGCGTAGAAAAACAGAATTCGACCATGAACACCTCGGTGATGCTCGGTGCTTTTCGCGAGCCCAGCACCCGCATGGAGTTCCTGCAACTGATTGGACGGAGCAAGTCGTAATGCCACAACTTCAGCCAGGAATGGCCCGTATTCGCGTCAAAGACCTGTGCCTGCGCACCTACATTGGCATCAATGAAGAAGAAATCCTCAACAAGCAGGATGTGTTGATCAACCTCACCATCCTGTATGCCGCGCAAGAGGCCGTACGAGATAACGACATCGACCACGCGCTCAATTACCGCACCATCACCAAAGCTGTGATTGCCCACGTTGAAGAAAACCGTTTCGCGTTGCTGGAACGGTTGACCCAAGAGCTGCTGGATTTAGTGATGGCCAATAGCGCTGTGTTGTATGCCGAAGTCGAAGTCGACAAACCGCACGCCCTGCGCTTTGCCGAATCGGTCTCCATTACGCTGGCGGCAAGCCGCTAAGCTGCCCCCCTCTCTCACTCGGTGAACCCATGACGCCTCAAGAACGCCTTGAACTCGAAGCCGCTGCTTTTCGTCGCCTGGTCGCGCACCTGGACAGTCGTAAAGATGTGCAAAACATAGACCTGATGAACCTCTCGGGCTTTTGCCGCAACTGCCTGTCCAAGTGGTACAAGGCTGCGGCCGATGAGCGCCAGATCGAGGTCAGCCTCGATGACGCCCGCGAAGTGGTGTACGGCATGCCGTACGCCGACTGGAAAGCCCAGTACCAGAAAGAAGCCTCTGCCGAACAGACAGCGGCGTTTGCCCAAGGAAAAAAGCATGACTGATCTAACCGCTCTGCGCGTCAGCCTCAACAGCGGCGAACACCTGTTTGCCGACACCCTGGCTTTTATCGCCGCGCACTACGATTACCAGCCACAAGCCTTCACCAACGGCGAGGTGGAAAATGCTGCCGGGCAAAACGAAGGGTCGTGCAAGACCTTGGGCCTGGCGGTGCTGGAAGGGTTGAGCGACCCAGAGGCCCTGTTGGCGTTTGGCGAACATTACCGCTCAGTGCTCGCGACACCTGAAGGCAGCGATCACGGCAACATTCGCGCCCTGATCGCTCACGGTCTGGCCGGGGTGAAATTCAACGCCCGGCCATTGACCCGCAAGGCTTAAATCGAGCCGCCTGAATTGAAGTACTGCGCCAGGCCGCTGTAACAGGTGGCCAGGTGATAAGGGGTGGTCGAGGGCATGTCCTCGCGACTGACCTGGCCTTGCGCATCAAGGCATTCGTACCAACCCCCAGCGTGTAAAAAGTGCTGCTGCAACGCCTGCAATTGGCGTTGCACCCGCACCAGGCCATCTTCGCGCAACGTCAGTGCCCGCAGGTATTCGGCCTGAGCCCAGATTCGCTGCGTGCCATCACGCAGGCTGCCATCACTGCCCAACATGCCGCAGACCGCCCCGCTCTGCGGATCGACACCCACCTGCTCGGCAAACCCGAACGCGCGATCCAGTGAATCGTGCAGCGCCGTAGTGCGCAGCAAAGGTGAGGATTGCAGCAGGAAATACCATTCGAATTGATGGCCCGGCTCAAACCAGTTATCGGCTGCACCGCGGGGTTTTTCCAGCATCACCCCGTGTTCGGGCGCGATGAAGCGTTGCTGCATGCCCTCGGCGAGCGCCAGCAGCGCGGCGTGAGTGGCGGCGTCTTCGCGCACCGACAAGGTGGCGAGAAAGGCTTCAGCCAAGTGCATCAGCGGGTTTTGCAGCGGGCCGCTGCCCACTGTGGACCAATCCCGGTTCAAGCTGGCTTCGTACAAACCGTTGCCATCATTGAAGCGCTGCGCAACCACCTCCAAAGCCGCATTGAGCACCGACGCCACCAACGGCTCACGGACTTTGGCCCAGTAATGCGCACAGGCAAAAATGATGAAGGCGTGGGTGTAGAGGTCTTTGCGCTGATCCAGCGGCGCGCCCTGCGGGTCGATGCTGTAGAACCAGCCACCGTGTTCGGCGTCATGAAAATGCTGCTGCAAGGCGCGAAACAGCGCCGCTGCGCGCTCGCCCGCGCCAGGGAACTGAGCGTCCCCCATCAGGCTGGCAAATACATACAACTGCCGGGCGCAAGCCATCGCACGGTAACGCGCAGGGGGCAACGGTTGATGGGTTGCGCTCAGCGACTCGTAAGGCAACGCCAGCTCGGCATTCCAGCCGGGGCCTTGCCACAGCGGCACGATCACCTGACGAAAGTGCTGCTGCACGGCCGCAAAACCGGCAATCAGTTCAGGAGGGAAAACAGGGCTGGCTACATCAGGCATCGGCAAGGATCGTCACGGCTGGGGCGTTTGCGCGACATGATACACCCAAAGCTTCTTGACGCAGATGAGGGCGGCTGACGCCGTAACGCTTGATCATGGATTAAAGATCGGGGCTCAGCGCTTCACCACTGTTTTGGAGCACAGCAAACGTGCACATGAGCACAGTGAAGAGATCAGCGAGCAAGTATCGGCACGTCTGTTGCGTATGCATATGCACAGGCCGGGACTGATCTTAAGCCTGAGCTATCCGCGCCATCCCGAACGCATCAACACGGCTGTTTGAGATCAGGTTGTGGTCTTTGGATGAACAAGGCCAACGGGGCTGGCACACCCACCGCATTCGTTTTAATCCATCGCTCATTGGGAGGCTCGGTTACATGGAGTACGAGCGGCACGATCCCAAAGCCCTTCAAGACCCGCTGGAACTTCAAGGCCCTGACGATCCGCCTCACGAAGGGCTGCGCTCCGCAATGCCCATGCCGCCATGCACCGTCGTTGGCGTGAGAAGGAGGTGGGTTGGGTGTACGCGTTTTCTGGTACGTCTATCACGTCATGACGTTCTGAACGCTGCCCAACCGTTTGGTCGAATGGGAAATCAAACGCATCGCCAAAGTCGGCCGCCGCGCCCTGCCACAGGCCATGCGCGAATGGTCGAAACCCTTGCCACCCGAACACAGGGCCACACCCAGCCACGACCTGTTGCGTTTAAGCGCCAACGTCAGGGCCTTGAAGCAACGCTCACCACAGCGCGACATCACCGACATTTTTGCCGAAGTGTATCGAGCAGAACCTGACGCGTCGGATGGAGGGTGAGCAGGGACAAGCAAAAATGCGCACAAAAAAATGCCCGTATCGTTCGATACGGGCATTGGTGTGAACCGGGCCACGCAGGACTAAACAGTCACGGTGCCCTTCGGGTCAAGCGGTGTATCAGAACTCAGCGTTCTGCAAGCCGTCCAGGTAGCGCTCCGCGTCCAGTGCAGCCATGCAGCCGGCACCGGCCGAGGTGATGGCTTGACGGTAGACGTGATCGGCCACGTCACCGGCAGCAAACACGCCTTCGATGCTGGTGGCGGTGGCGTTGCCTTCGCGGCCGCCCTGCACAACCATGTAGCCGTCTTTAAGCGCCAGTTGGCCTTCGAACAACGAGGTGTTCGGGGTGTGGCCGATGGCGATAAACACGCCGTCGACGGTGATTTCGTCGAAGCTGCCGTCATTGTTTTTCAAGCGCGCACCGGTCACGCCCATGTTGTCGCCCAGCACTTCATCCAGGGTCGCGTTCAGCTTGAGTTCGATTTTGCCTTCCGCCACACGGGCATTGAGCTTGTCGATCAGGATTTTCTCGGCACGGAAGGTTTCGCGGCGGTGAACCAGCGTTACTTTGCTGGCGATGTTGGCCAGGTACAGGGCTTCTTCAACGGCAGTATTGCCGCCACCGACCACAGCCACCGGCTTGTTGCGATAGAAGAAGCCATCGCAGGTCGCGCACGCCGAGACGCCTTTGCCCATGAAGGTTTCTTCAGACGGCAAGCCCAGGTAACGGGCGCTGGCGCCGGTAGCGATGATCAGGGCGTCACAGGTGAAAGTACCGCTGTCGCCCTTGAGGGTGAACGGCTTGTTTTTCAGGTCCACTTCGTTGATGTGGTCGAACACGATCTCGGTTTCAAAACGCTCGGCGTGCTCACGCATACGCTCCATCAGCGCCGGACCGGTCAGGCCGTGAACATCACCCGGCCAGTTGTCGACCTCAGTGGTGGTGGTCAATTGACCGCCTGCCTGCATGCCCGTAATCAGCAGTGGCTTGAGGTTGGCGCGGGCCGCGTACACAGCAGCGCTGTAACCGGCAGGGCCGGAACCCAGAATAATCACTCGCGAATGACGTACTTCAGACATGACTCACTCCTATGACCGCCCGCGTCGAAATCGGGTCGGAACGCCGTTTGAGCGGCTGGAATATAAAAGGATCGCAAAGCAGTACAGGCTAGACCTGAAACGCATCGATCCTGAAAAAATGTGGGTGCAGCGTATCGAGGTGGCAGAGATTAAGGAAATACGCTTTAACAATCCAGCTCATAGCAGGTCTCAATGAGACCGCAGCCGTCTGAGGCCGCCTTTGTAACAGTTATTGTCGATCCTGATCCAAGGCTTTCACGCCATTCATAAAGCCGCTAAGGTCGCCCCGTTTTCTCATTGCTCGGAGTACAACTATGCCCGCCCCTGTTCTTTGCGGCCCGCACTACCTGCGTGAGGGTCTCAAGCTGGTGCTCACCCCCGGCCTGCGCCTGTTTGTATTGCTGCCATTGCTGATCAACCTGGTGCTGTTCGTCGGCTTGATTTATTTCGCAGGGCATCAGTTCAGCCTATGGGTGAATACCCTGATGCCCGCGCTGCCTAACTGGCTGAGTTTTCTCAATTACCTGCTGTGGCCGTTGTTCGTGGTGCTGGTGGCATTGATGGTGTTTTTTACCTTCACCCTGCTCGCCAATATCATTGCTGCACCCTTCAACGGTTTTCTCTCAGAGAAGGTTGAGGTGGTGGTGCGCGGCACGGATGACTTCCCGGCGTTCAGTTGGGGCGAGCTGATCGCCATGGTGCCGCGCACCCTGGCGCGAGAAATGCGCAAACTGGGGTATTTTCTGCCCCGCGCCATTGCCTTGTTGATCCTGTCGTTTATTCCGGTGCTGAACCTGATCGCCGCACCGCTGTGGCTGATTTTCGGGATCTGGATGATGGCCATTCAGTACATCGATTACCCGGCGGATAACCACAAACTGGGCTGGAACGAGATGCTCGCCTGGCTGCGTGAAAAACGCTGGCAGAGCATGAGTTTTGGCGGGATCGTCTATCTCGTACTGCTGATTCCGCTGGTCAACGTGCTGATGATGCCCGCCGCTGTCGCAGGCGCTACCCTGTTTTGGGTGCGTGAACGCGGCGAAGACGCCCTCAAAAGCCGCTGAACGTTTCATAAATCCATCATCAGCGTGACACATCGACGTCATGGCCCTACCCGACACTGGGGTCATGACCACTGCCCTTCATATCGCCCTCGTCACAGAAACCTTCCCACCCGAGATCAATGGCGTGGCCAATACCCTTGGCCATTTATATGAAGGTTTATGTGCACTCAATCATCACGTGGAACTGGTGCGCCCGCGCCAAAGCGGGGATGGCCATCAACACAGCACCGATCAATTGATGCTGTGCCGCGGTTGGCCAATACCGGGCTATCCCACCCTGCAATGGGGCATGACTTCAATCCATCGCTTGAGCAAACGCTGGCAGCAACAGCGCCCGGACGTGGTGTACATCGCCACCGAAGGGCCGCTGGGGCTGTGCGCGTTGCGAGTGGCCAGGCGTTTGGGGATTGCGGTGGTCAGTGGCTTTCACACCAATTTCCAGCAGTACTCCAGCCAGTACGGTTGGGGGCTTATTACCCGCGCCTTGACCCACTATTTGCGCTGGTTTCACAACCGTTCGGCGCTGACGCTGGTACCCAGCACCAGCCAGCGTCTGGAACTGCAACGCCGGCACTTCGAGCGCCTGCAACTGCTGACCCGTGGTGTTGACAGCCGCCTGTTCAACCCGGCCAAACGCCAGAACACCTTGCGTCAACACTGGGGCCTGCGTGAAGACGACATTGCCTTGCTGCACGTGGGCCGCCTGGCGCCGGAAAAAAACCTCACAGCCCTCAAGCGCTGCTTGCAGGCACTGCAAGCCCGTTACCCGGCGCGACGGCTCACGTTGATCATTGTCGGGGAAGGCCCCAAACGGGCGGCCCTCGAAGCCTCGCTGCCCGAGGCTATTTTTTGTGGTGTGCAGACGGGAGAAACGCTGGCCAGTCACTACGCCAGTAGTGACGTGTTCTTGTTTCCGAGCATGACCGAAACCTTCGGCAACGTTGTGCTCGAAGCCCTGGCATCAGGTTTAGGCGTGGTGGCGTATGACGAGGCGGCAGCGGGGTTGCATATCCGTCATGGCTATAACGGCGTACTGGCCATGACCGGGGACGAGCACGCGTGGATCGAAGCCGCAAGCTGGCTGCTGGATGACCCTGAGACGCTGCGCACCATTCGTCTGAATGCGCGTCAGCATGCCAGTCGTCATGGCTGGCCAAACATCATCAGGCAGTTCGAAGGGGTGCTGCACAACGCCTGTCGCGCTGAAACCTGCGCAGAGGCCATCCCCATCTCCGTACCGGTGAAAAAGCGTTAACTCAACGCTTTTTCAATCGCCTGAATCACTGCGGCATCGTCTGGAGCGGTGCGCGGCGAAAAACGCGCCAATACGCGACCGTCCTGACCCAGCAGGAATTTCTCGAAGTTCCAGGTAATGTCCCCCGGGAACTCAGCGCCCTCGCCTGCCAACAAGCGATACAACTGATGACGATCAGGATCGTTGACGTTCATTTTGCCGCTCAGATCGAAGGTCACGCCGTAGTTGAGGCTGCAAAAGGACTGGATTTCCTCGTCTGTGCCAGGCTCTTGTCCCGCGAATTGATTGCACGGCACGCCCAAAATGCTGAAACCTTGATCCTTGTACTGCTGATAGATGTTTTCCAGCGCCGCGTACTGTGGGGTCAAACCACATTTAGAGGCGACGTTCACCACCAGCACCACCTTGCCCTTGAGGGTTTCCAGTGGCAGCGGCTTGCCGTCCAGCGCGTCGAGGGTAAGTTCGTGAAAGGCACTCATGACGGACTCCAAAAATCTCGGGACCAGGTTCAGACAACCGCTCAAAAGCCAATTGCCCTACGCTTTAAAGATGAAAAAGGCGCCCGTAGGCGCCCTTTCCTGGCTAGCTCAGGTGAGCTTAGCAGCCATTATCAGTGCTGATGACCGCCTTCACCGTGTACGTGGCCGTGAGCAACTTCTTCTTCACTCGCGTCACGAATGGCCACAACCTTCACTTTGAAGTTCAGGCGTTGACCGGCCAATGGGTGGTTGCCATCAACGGTCACGTCGTCGCCGTCCAGATCACGAATGGTCACGATCTGCATTTGGCCGTCCGGCGCGGAAGCGTGGAACTGCATGCCGACTTCCAGTTCGTCAACGCCTTCGAACATGCTGCGGCTCAACGTGCTGACCAGTTCAGCGGAGTACTCGCCGTAAGCGTCTTCTGGCTCTACGGCAACTTCCAGCTCGTCACCGACTGCCTTGCCTTCCAGCGCCTTTTCCAGACCCGGGATGATGTTACCTGCGCCTTGCAGGTAAACCAGTGGCGCGCCACCGGCGGAGCTGTCGATGACCTCACCAGCGTCGTTGGTCAGGGTATAGTCGATGGAGACAGCCTTGTTGGCGGCGATCGTCATGGGGCGAGACCTTTTGCAGAAAATAAAGAGTGCGCAAGTTTAACCAAGCAAACGCACGAAAGCGAACACAACGAAACACAACCAAGACCAACGGATAATTTTGAAAAGCTCAATAATCATTGGTTGGCGACAGGATGAGGAGGCGCATTGGGTGGCCGTGCTGTCTTGTGGCCACACCCAGCACCATCGTCATCAACCGCCCTGGCAATCGCGCGCCTGGGTGCTTGACCCCGAGCAACGGCGCGCAAAAATAGGTCAGCCCTTTGCCTGTGGCTGGTGTGCTCAAGGGGCGGATAGCGCTAATCTTGGCAATTGATTCAGGCACATGACCCGCTCGGCGGGTGTGCCCTTGCACTGCTCACGTCAGGAAGCTCGCATGCAAACTTTCTTTATCGCCCCCACTGATTTTGGTGTGGGCCTGACTTCTATCAGCCTCGGTCTGGTGCGCACCCTTGAACGCGCCGGCTTGAAAGTCGGCTTTTTCAAACCGATTGCCCAGCCGCACCCAGGCGATCTGGGCCCTGAGCGCTCGACCGAGCTGATGGCCCGCACTCACGGTCTGAAGCCACCCAAACCCTTGGGGCTGGCGCACGTTGAGCGGATGCTCGGCGACGGCCAGCTCGATGAGTTGCTTGAAGAAATCATCCGCCTGTATCAAGAGGCCGCGATTGGCAAAGATGTGCTGATCGTCGAGGGCATGGTGCCCACCCGCAGCGCCAGCTACGCCGCACGGGTCAACCTGCACCTGGCCAAAAGCCTGGATGCTGAAGTGATTCTGGTCTCGGCCCCGGAAAACGAAGTCCTGACTGAACTCTCCGGGCGCGTTGAACTACAGGCTCAACTGTTTGGCGGCCCCAAAGACCCGAAAGTGCTGGGCGTGATCCTGAACAAGGTGCGCACTGACGAAAGCATGGAAGACTTCGCTGCACGGCTCAAAGAGCATTCGCCTTTGCTGCGCTCCGGTGACTTCAAACTGCTGGGTTGTATACCCTATCAACCGGAACTCAACGCACCGCGTACCCGCGACGTGGCAGATTTGCTCGGCGCCCAGGTGCTGAACGCCGGGGACTATGAAACCCGGCGCATGTCGAAAATCATTTTGTGCGCCCGTACCGTGCTCAATACGCTGCAACTGCTCAAGCCTGGCGTGCTGGTGGTCACCCCGGGCGACCGCGACGACATCATTCTCGCCGTCAGCCTGGCCGCGATGAATGGCGTGCCGCTGGCCGGCCTGCTGCTGACCAGTGACACCCAACCCGACCCGCGCCTGATGGAGCTGTGTCGCGGCGCCCTGCAAGCCGGGCTGCCTGTGCTGTCAGTGAGCACCGGCTCGTACGACACGGCCAATCGCCTGAACAACCTGAACAAAGAAATCCCCATCGATGACCGCGAACGTGCGCAAATCATCACTGATTTCGTCGCCAGCCACCTCGACGCCAAATGGTTGCACCAGCGCTGCGGTACGCCTCGGGAAATGCGCCTCACACCTGCTGTCTTCCGTTATCAGTTGATACAGCGCGCCCAGCAGGCGAACAAACGCATCGTGTTGCCCGAAGGCAGCGAACCGCTGACCGTGCAGGCGGCGGCCATCTGTCACGCTCGCGGCATCGCCCGCTGTGTGCTGCTGGCCAAGCCTGAAGAGGTGCACGCCGTGGCCAAGGCCCACGGGTTTGAGCTGCCTGAGGGGTTGGAGATTCTCGACCCTGACGTCATTCGCGGGCGTTACGTCGAGCCGATGGTGGCGCTGCGCAAAACCAAAAGCATCAACGCGCCGATGGCCGAGCAGCAACTGGAAGACCCGGTGGTGATCGGCACCATGATGCTGGCGCTGGACGAAGTGGACGGACTGGTGTCGGGGGTGATTCACTCCACCGCCAACACCATCCGCCCGGCCTTGCAACTGATCAAAACGGCGCCGGGGTGCACGCTGGTGTCCTCCGTGTTCTTCATGCTCTTCCCCGAGCAAGTGCTGGTGTATGGCGACTGCGTGATGAACCCGCACCCGTCTGCCACCGAACTGGCCGAAATCGCTCTGCAAAGTGCCGACTCGGCGGCCGCATTTGGCATCACGCCTCGCGTGGCGATGATCAGTTACTCCAGTGGCGATTCGGCCAGCGGTGAAGAAGTCGAAAAAGTCCGCGAAGCCACCCTTCTCGCTCACGAAGCGCAACATGCGCTGTTGATTGATGGCCCGTTGCAATACGACGCGGCGGCCAACGAAAGTGTGGCCAGACAATTGGCCCCCAACAGCCAGGTGGCGGGCCGCGCGACGGTCTTTGTGTTCCCGGACCTGAACACCGGCAACACCACGCACAAAGCCGTGCAACGCAGCGCCGATTGCGTCAGCCTTGGCCCTATGCTGCAAGGGTTGCGTAAACCGGTGAATGACCTGCCACGCGGCGCCCAAGTGGACGATATCGTCTACACCATCGCCCTCACGGCGATCCAAGCCGCCAACCGACCTATGGATGTGTAAATGCTGGATTTCCTGCCTGCGCCGTTACGCGGCGTCATTGCTTCACTGCTGTTGGCGATCAACACCATCGTGTGCTGCACGCCGTTATTCGTGGTGGCCATTTTTAAACTGTGCCTACCCTTCCCGGCCGCGCAACGGGTCACCGACGAGTTGATGCGTCGTATCCACGAAGCGTGGGTCAGCAACAACCAGCGCTGGATGAACCTGCTGCGCAAGACACGCTGGCACATCAAAGGGCTGGAGGGGCTTGATTACGAGCACTCTTACCTGGTGACCAGCAACCACCAGAGCTGGGTTGACATCATGGTGCTGCAATACGTGCTCAACAAACGTATTCGCCCGCTCAAGTTCTTCCTCAAGCAAGAACTGATCTGGGTGCCGGTCATTGGTCTGGCCTGGTGGGCGCTGGGTTTCCCGTTCATGAAGCGCTACTCCAAGGCTTATCTGGCCAAGCACCCGGAGAAAAAAGGCGCCGACCTGGCGACCACGCGTAAAACCTGTGCGAAGTTCAAAAACCAGCCGGTGGGTATTTTCAACTTTGTTGAAGGCACCCGCTTTACCGAGGCCAAGCATGCGCAGCAGCAATCACCGTTTCGCTACCTGCTCAAGCCCAAGGCCGGCGGGATTGCCTTTGTGCTGGATGCGATGGGGGAGCAGCTCAAATCCATCGTCAACGTGACGATCCACTATCCTGGAGGGCGTCCGGGTTATTGGGATTTACTGTGCGGTAATGTGCGCGAGGTGGTGGTGGTGTTCGAAGAGTTGCCCATTCCAGCTGAGTTTATTGGCAGGAACTACGATCAGGACGCTGAGTACAAGCTGGCGTTTCAGGGCTGGATCAATCAGTTGTGGGAAGACAAGGACCGGCAGCTGGACCAATTGCACCACGAGTACCCAAAGGTCTGACTCGCTGCCACCGCTCAAAAGCCCCTTACCCTAACCCTCTCCCAGAGGGAGAGGGGACTGATTGGGGGAAATGCACCACCCTTCCCCCACAGAGAGAGTGGGACTGATCGGGGAGGTTCACGTTTTACGCAACACCGCGATTAAGCTCCCTCTCCCTTTGGGAGAGGGTTGGGGTGAGGGAGAAGCCGTTATCCAATAAAAAGCCCGCCACCGATCACTCGGTGGCGGGCTTTTTGATACGGCTTATATCGCGCCGCGTTGACGCAACAGGTCCAGCACTAACTTCACGCCTTCATCGACCGTCAGCGCCTGGGTGTTTACCACCAGGTCTGCATTTAACGGCACGTCATACGGGAAGGAATCACCCGGAATGTTATCGCCGCCCGCCGCGTACAAGCCCTGCGGATCACGTTCGGCGCAGACCGCTGGTGATGCCTGCACATACACGGTAATTAAACGCTCATCCCCGATCAACGCTTTGGCCTGCTCACGGCCTTGCGCATCCGGCGCCACAAACGCCGCCAGTGTCAGCAAGCCGGCTTCGTTGAACTGACGCGCCACATGCGCGGCGCGGCGCCAGTTTTCTGTGCGTCCAGCACGGTCCTGAGGCAAACCTTTGTTCAGGTCATGCCGCAGGTTTTGACCGTCCAGCACAAACACCGCACGGCCCATGTCGAACAATTTGCGCTCAACCGCATAGGCCAAGGTGCTTTTGCCTGCGCCCGACAAGCCGCTGAACAACACCGTGGCCGGTTGCTGACCAAAACGTTGCGCACGTTCTTGAGTGGTCACATGCGCCAGCTCGCCATGATGGCCGGTGCCGCCATGACTCACCGGCTGGGCAACGATCATACCTGCGCCCACGGTGCCATTGGTCAGGCGGTCAATGATGATGAACGAACCCGTGGTGCGGTTGCTTTCGTAACCGTCCAGCGCAATCGGTGCATCGAGGCTGATCTTGACCTTGCCGATCTCGTTCAACTGCAAGGCGCTGGCCGGACCTTCTTGCAGCGTGTTCACGTCGACTTTGTTGACGATGCTGGCAATGGAACCCGGTACATAGCTGGTCGCGCGCTTGATGTCATACTTCTTGCCCGGCAGCATCGGCTCTTCGGCCATCCATACCAGCATGGCTTCGAAGCTGTCAGTCACCGGCGGAACGTTGTCGGCATGCACCAGCAGGTCGCCACGGGAGATGTCGATCTCATCTTCCATGGTCAGCGTGATTGCTTGCCCAGGGCCTGCGTGTTCCAGCTCGCCTTCAAAGGTAACAATGGATTTGACACGGCTGCTCTTGCCCGACGGCAGCACCACCACCTCGTCGCCCTTGCGCACGATGCCACTGGCCAGGGTGCCAGCGAAGCCACGGAAGTTCAGGTTCGGACGGTTCACGTATTGCACCGGGAAGCGCAGGTCAGTGAGGTTGCGGTCCGCCGCGATTTCCACGGTTTCAAGAATTTCCATCAGCGACTGCCCGGTGTACCACGGCGAGCGCTCGCTTTTGTTTACGACGTTGTCGCCTTTAAGGGCTGACATCGGCACGAAGTACAAGCTCGTGGGCTCGACCTTCATGCCTTCAGCGAACGCCAGGTAGTCGGTCTTGATCGACTCAAATACGCTTTGATCAAACCCGTTGATGTCCATTTTGTTGATGGCCACCACGATGTGTTTGATGCCCAGCAGCGAGGCGATAAAGCTGTGGCGACGGGTCTGGGTCTGCACGCCATAACGGGCATCCACCAAAATGATGGCCAAATCGCAGGTCGACGCACCGGTGGCCATGTTGCGGGTGTACTGCTCGTGACCCGGGGTGTCGGCGATGATGAATTTGCGCTTGGCCGTGGAAAAGTAGCGATACGCCACATCAATGGTGATGCCCTGCTCGCGCTCGGCTTGCAGGCCGTCCACCAGCAGCGCCAGGTCGATATCATCGCCCGTGGTGCCGCTTTTTTTCGAATCGCGGGTGATGGCTTCCAGGTGATCTTCGTAGATCATCTTGGAGTCGTGCAGCAGGCGCCCGATCAGGGTGCTCTTGCCGTCGTCGACGTTGCCGCAGGTCAGAAAACGCAACATCTCTTTGCGCTCATGCTGGCCCAGGTAGGCGAGGATGTCCTCGCTGATCAAATCAGATACGTGCGACATGACAACCCCTTAGAAATAACCTTGACGTTTTTTATCTTCCATTGAGCCTGCGCCATCGTGATCGATGACCCGGCCCTGGCGCTCGGAAGTTCGCGTCAGGAGCATTTCCTGGATGATGTCGGTCAGGGTTTCAGCCTCCGATTCCACCGCGCCGGTCAGCGGGTAGCAACCCAGCGTGCGGAAACGGACCTTTTTCTTGACGATGCGCGCTTTGTCTTCGTCAGACAGGTGCTCAAGGATGCGCTCGTCGTCAATCATGATCAGCGTGCCGTTCTTCTCGATCACTTCACGCTCGGCGGCGAAGTACAGCGGCACAATCGGGATGCCTTCGAGGTAGATGTACTGCCAGATGTCGAGTTCGGTCCAGTTCGACAACGGGAACACGCGGATCGATTCGCCCTTGTTGACGTTGCCGTTGTACACGTTCCACAACTCTGGACGCTGGTTTTTCGGGTCCCAACGGTGTTTGCTGTCGCGGAATGAATACACGCGCTCTTTGGCGCGGGACTTCTCTTCGTCGCGGCGGGCGCCACCGAATGCGGCATCAAAACCATATTTGTCGAGCGCCTGCTTGAGACCCTCGGTTTTCATGATGTCGGTGTGCTTGGCACTGCCGTGGGTGAAAGGGTTGATGCCCTGTGCCACGCCGTCCGGGTTGACGTGGGTGATCAAGTCCAGGCCCAGCTCGGCAACCATCTTGTCGCGAAAGCGGTACATCTCCTGGAATTTCCACTGCGTGTCTACATGCATCACCGGAAACGGCAGCTTGCCAGGGAAAAATGCCTTGCGCGCAAGGTGCAGCATCACGGCGGAATCTTTACCGATCGAGTACAGCATGACCGGGTTATCGAACTCGGCGGCCACCTCGCGGATGATGTGGATGCTTTCCGCCTCCAGCTGTTTCAGGTGCGTCAGTTTGTCGACCATGGCTACTCACGAAAGCTATCTTATGAACGGCCTGCGGGCCGTGTTCGAGCTCAGAATGCTAGCACAGCGCCCTCTTATATAGAGGGCGCCGACTAGATCGAAAACGTCTAAGAATAGATCGCGGAGTTTGCCCGATTGATTACTCGCAGGAGCCGCCGCAGGCTGCGAACAATTGAAAGATCGCAGCCTGCGGGGTCGTTTCAGATAGGGTTAGGGCAATCGATGAACAGGTGCTCAAGGGCAAAGCGTCGGGCCAGGTAATCGCCCAATGCCTGTACGCCATACCGCTCGGTGGCATGATGCCCGGCGGCAATAAAACTGATGTCGTTTTCGCGCGCACTGTGGAAGGTCTGCTCCGACGCTTCGCCACTGAGGTACAAATCGACACCGGCCAGCACGGCTTGATCGATGTAACCCTGGCCACCGCCCGTGCACCAACCCACGCGACGGATCATGTCGCTGCCTTCAATCAGCAGCGGTTCGCGGCCCAGAGCTTCTTGCACCCGACGGGCAAAATCACGCGCAGTCACCGGTTCCGCCAGCGACCCGACCAACCCCACCACTTTGGCATTGGCGGGGTCCAGCGGGCCTTCGACGGTAATGTCCAGTTGCCGGGCCAGCTGCACGTTATTGCCCACCTCAGGGTGCACGTCCAACGGCAAGTGATAGGCCAGCAGGCTGATGTCGTGTTTGAGTAACGTTTTGAGGCGACGCTGCTTCATGCCCGTGATGCACGGGTCTTCACCCTTCCAGAAGTAACCGTGATGCACCAGCACCAAGTCCGCCTGAGCTTCAACGGCGGCGTCCAGCAACGCCTGGCTGGCGGTCACGCCACTGACAATACGCAGCACTTGAGGCCGCCCTTCGACCTGCAAACCGTTGGGGCAGTAATCGCCGATGGCAGCACAGTTCAGGTAACGATTGGCTTCTTCAACCAGGGTGCTCAAGGCGACAGCCATAAAAGACTCCTAAATATAGCGTTCAGAGGCGCGCAGCCCTCGTATAATGGCCGCCATTATGGGCCGTGATGCAGGCTCTGCAACCTTCAGGACTTAGTTCAATGCTCAAGGCTTTGCGTTTTTTTGGCTGGCCACTGCTGGCTGGCGTGCTTATCGCTTTGCTGATTATTCAGCGTTACCCGCAATGGGTCGGGCTGCCGAGTCTGGACGTTAATCTGCAACAAGCGCCGCAAACCAATTACGTGCAACAGGGCCCGGTGACGTACGCCGATGCCGTAGTTCGCGCCGCACCGGCCGTGGCTAACCTGTACACCACAAAGGTGGTGAACCGAAACGCCCGCCCGTTGTTTGAAGACCCGCAGTTCCGGCACTTTTTCGGCAACAACGCACCCAAGCAAAAGCGTATGGAGTCCAGCCTCGGCTCAGCCGTGCTAATGAGCCCGGAAGGCTACTTGCTGACCAATAACCATGTGGTGTTGAACGCTGACCAGATCGTGGTGGCACTCAAAGACGGGCGTGAAACCCTGGCCCGAGTCATTGGCAGCGATCCTGAAACAGATTTGGCAGTACTCAAAATTGACCTGAAAAACCTGCCAGCCATCACCATTGGTCGCTCCGACACGCTGCGTATCGGTGACATTGCCCTGGCCATCGGCAACCCGTTCGGTGTGGGCCAGACCACCACCATGGGCATCATCAGCGCCACCGGGCGTAACCAGCTGGGTCTTAACAACTACGAAGACTTTATCCAAACCGATGCCGCGATCAACCCCGGCAACTCGGGCGGCGCGCTGGTGGATGCCAATGGCAACCTGACCGGTATCAACACCGCTATTTTTACCAAGTCCGGCGGCTCGCAAGGCATTGGCTTTGCGATTCCGATCAACCTGGCAATGGAAGTCATGAAGTCGATCATTGAACACGGCCAGGTGATTCGTGGCTGGTTGGGGATTGAGGTGCAACCATTGACCCCGGATCTGGCCGAATCATTTGGCCTGAGCGGTCGTCCGGGGATTGTCGTGGCGGGTATTTTCCGCGATGGCCCTGCGCAAAAAGCAGGCCTGCAACTGGGTGACGTGATTCTGAGCATTGATGGCGCACCGGCAAGCGACGGGCGTCGCTCGATGAACCAAGTGGCCCGAATCAAGCCTTCGGACAAAATCAGTATTCAGGTCATGCGCAACGGTAAAGAGCTCAAGCTCACGGCCGAAGTAGGCTTGCGCCCACCGCAAGAACAGCCGCCACAGCAGGAATAAATCCCGCATAACCGAAGAAACCGAGGTTGGAGTAGCCCTTGGCGAAGTCGACGTCCGATTGCGAAACGATCGTAAACCCGATGTTTGCGATGCCTCTGTGGCACCGCGCTGAATGGTTTACGAGCGCTTCGCGCCCCGCGATGCCTGATCGGCAACAGTGTAACCACAGGTTTTAGCCTGGCCGATTACACACCCGACAACCCTTCAATCAACGCCGCGTTCTGCTGCGGCGTGCCGATGCTGATACGCAGGAACTGGGCAATTCGCAGTTGTTTGAAGTGCCGTACGATCACGCCCTGCGCACGCAATTTTGCTGCCAGCGCAGTCGCATCGTGCTCCGGGTGGCGGGCAAAGATGAAGTTGGCCGCTGACGGCAACACCTCAAAACCCAATGCCTGCAACTGCTCAACCATCTGCTCACGGCTGTCGATCACCGCCTTGCAGGTTTGCTCGAAGTAGTCGCGATCTGCAAACGCAGCGGCGGCCCCGGCGATGGCCACACGGTCCAGCGGGTATGAATTGAAGCTGTTTTTGATCCGCTCCAGCGCCTCGATCAGATCCGGATGCCCCACCGCCAGGCCCACCCGCAAACCCGCCAGCGAACGCGACTTGGACAAGGTTTGTGTCACCAGCAGGTTCGGGTAACGATCCACCAGGCTGATGGCCGTCTCGCCACCAAAATCAACATAGGCTTCGTCCACCACCACCACGGAATCCGGGCTGGCGATAAGCAATTGTTCGATGGCGTCCAGCGCTAGCAAACAGCCAGTAGGGGCGTTGGGGTTGGGGAAAATAATCCCGCCGTTAGGCTTGGCGTAATCCGCAGGCTGGATCTGGAACTGCTCATCCAGCGGCACCGCGTCGAATTCAATGCCATAAAGGCCGCAGTACACCGGATAGAAGCTGTAGCTGATGTCTGGAAACAACAGCGGTTTGTCGTGCTGAAACAGGCCATTGAAGACATGCGCCAGCACTTCATCGGAACCGTTGCCGAGGAAGACCTGTTGAGTCTGCACCCCGTAGTACTCGGCCACCGCCTGCTTGAGCAGGTCGCTGTTGGGGTCCGGGTACAGGCGCAGGTCATCGTTGATTTCAGCGCGCATCGCCGCCAGCGCTTTAGGCGACGGGCCGTAAGGATTTTCGTTGGTGTTGAGTTTGACCAGCCGAGTCAGTTTCGGCTGCTCGCCCGGCACATAAGGCACCAGTTCTTTAACGAATGGACTCCAGAATTTGCTCATGCTTATTGCCCCTGTTCGTCGGCGATGATCCGGTATTCAGCACTGCGCGCGTGTCCGGTCAACGACTCGCCACGGGCCAGTACCGATGCCGTTTTGCCCAGCTCGGACGCGCCCTGCTCGGAGCAGAAGATGATCGAGGAACGCTTCTGGAAGTCATACACCCCCAGCGGTGAAGAAAACCGTGCGGTGCCCGATGTGGGCAGCACGTGGTTGGGGCCTGCGCAGTAATCGCCCAACGCTTCTGAGGTGTGACGGCCCATAAAAATAGCGCCCGCGTGGCGAATCTGCGGCAACCAGGCCTGCGGGTCAGCCACCGACAACTCCAGGTGTTCCGGGGCGATGCGGTTGGCCACGTCGATGGCCTGCTGCATGTCGTTCACCAGGATCAGCGCGCCACGACCATTGATCGACGTGTTGATGATCTCGGCACGCTCCATCGTCGGCAGCAACTTGGCGATACTCGCGGCCACCTTGTCGAGGAACTCGGCGTCCGGGCTGACCAGGATCGCTTGCGCGTCTTCGTCGTGCTCGGCCTGGGAGAACAGGTCCATGGCGATCCAGTCCGGATCGGTCAGACCATCACACACCACCAGAATTTCCGAAGGCCCGGCGATCATGTCGATCCCCACCTGGCCGAATACGTGACGCTTGGCGGTGGCAACATAAATGTTGCCCGGCCCCACCACTTTGTCGACTTTAGGCACGCTTTCGGTGCCATACGCCAGTGCTGCCACCGCTTGCGCGCCACCGATGGTGAACACCCGGTCCACGCCCGCGATGCACGCGGCCGCCAGCACCAGTTCGTTGATTTCGCCACGCGGGGTCGGCACCACCATGACCACTTCAGCCACGCCAGCCACCTTGGCCGGGATTGCGTTCATCAACACCGACGAGGGATACGACGCTTTGCCGCCTGGCACGTAAAGACCGGCGCGGTCCAGCGGAGTGACTTTTTGGCCCAGCACCGTGCCGTCAGCCTCGGTGTAGGTCCAGGAATCCTGTTTCTGTTTTTCGTGATAGCTGCGTACACGCTGTGCAGCTTTTTCCAACGCTTCACGCTGCGGTGCCGTGATACGGGTCAATGCCAGTTCCAGACGTTCACGGGGCAGGATCAAGTCTGCCATCGAGGCCACTTGCAGCCCGTCGAAACGCTCAGTGAACTCAACCAGTGCTGCATCGCCACGCTCGCGCACGGCCTTGATGATGTCGAGCACACGCTGGTTGACCGAGTCGTCAGACACACTTTCCCAGCTCAGCAAATGATCCAGATGCTGCGCGAAGTCCGGGTCAGCAGCGTTGAGACGACGAATAGCAGTGGGAGCGGTCATAGCGAGGGCCTCGGTAATTGGCGAATGCTTAGATTTCATAATGTTACACAGCGAGCACAGCAAGACTAACAAGCCATCCGCGCGGATACCTGAGATTTCTGGCGATTACGCGGATAGAGGGGCGCGACTTTAGGGTCAGTCGCGCAGGAGAGTCAGCCGCGGTGTCGAGATTCCACTGCTTGGCGCAGGGTATCGATCAGGGCTTGAATACGGGCGTGCTGCATTTTCATCGAAGCCTTGTTAACCACCAGACGGGAGCTGATGGCGGCAATGAATTCCTGAGGTTCCAGGCCATTGGCACGCAAGGTGTTACCGGTATCGACCACGTCGATGATTTTGTCGGCCAGGCCAATCAGCGGGGCCAGTTCCATCGAGCCGTACAGCTTGATGATGTCAACCTGGCGCCCTTGTTCGGCGTAGTAACGCTTGGCCACATTGACGAACTTGGTGGCAACGCGCAAACGCCCTTTAGGCTCAACGGCGCCCACAGCACCTGCGGTCATCAGCTTGCACTGGGCGATACGCAGGTCCAGCGGCTCGTACAGGCCCTGACCACCGTACTCCATCAGCACGTCTTTGCCGGCGACACCAAGGTCGGCAGCACCGTGCTCAACGTAAGTCGGCACATCGGTGGCGCGTACGATCAGCAAACGTACGTCTGGCTGAGAGGTCGGGATGATCAGCTTGCGGCTTTTGTCCGGATTCTCGGTCGGCACAATGCCCGCTTCAGCGAGAAGCGGCAGAGTGTCGTCAAGGATACGGCCCTTGGACAATGCAATGGTCAGCATGGGAAACGTAAGTCCTTATCAGGGTACTTATGCCCGGACGCAATCGGCGCCGGACAAACATCGAGCCTGATAATCAGGCTCGACTTGAACGATTCGAAGCCAGGTAAGGTAGCGCGTACAAGGCATTACGTCACCTGGCGGCTGGGCACAGTCCGTGTGCCCATGATGCCTGACACCAAAAACTAGCCCGGAACGCGGCGGATTTTGGCACCCAGCATTTGCAGTTTCTCTTCGATGCACTCGTAGCCACGGTCTATGTGGTAGATGCGATCGATCAAGGTGTCACCTTCAGCGACTAGCGCCGAGATCACCAGGCTGGCCGATGCACGCAAGTCGGTTGCCATCACTGGCGCACCCTTGAGTGTTTCGGTGCCGGTCACGATGGCTGTGTTGCCTTCGACCTGGATCTTGGCGCCCATGCGGTGCAGTTCGTACACGTGCATGAAGCGGTTTTCGAAGATGGTCTCGATCACAGCGCCGGTGCCTTCAGCAATGGCGTTCAACGAGATGAACTGCGCCTGCATGTCGGTCGGGAACGCCGGGTAGGGAGCGGTACGCACGTTAACGGCTTTAGGACGCTTGCCGTGCATGTTGAGCTCGATCCAGTTATCACCGGTGGTGATTTCTGCGCCCGCTTCCTTCAGCTTCTCCAACACGGCTTCAAGGATAGTCGGATCGGTGTCCTTGACCTTCACGCGGCCGCCGGTCACGGCAGCAGCGACCAGGTACGTACCGGTCTCGATACGGTCGGGCATTACGCGGTAAGTCGCAGAGTGCAGCTCTTTAACACCTTCAATGGTGATGGTGTCGGTACCAGCACCGCTGACCTTGGCGCCCATGGCGTTCAGGAAGTTGGCCAGGTCGACGACTTCAGGCTCACGCGCCGAGTTCTTCAGTACGCTGGTGCCATTGGCCAGTGCGGCGGCCATCATGATGTTTTCAGTGCCGGTCACACTGACGGTGTCAAAGAAAAAGTCTGCACCGCGCAAGCCGCCCTCTGGTGCCTTGGCCTTGATGTAACCGCCTTCAACGTCAATCACAGCGCCCATGGCTTCAAGGCCACGGATGTGCAGGTCAACCGGACGCGAACCGATGGCGCAACCGCCCGGCAAGGCCACTTCTGCGTAACCAAAACGCGCCACCATCGGACCCAATACCAGGATCGATGCACGCATGGTTTTAACCAGTTCGTACGGGGCGATCAGGGTTTTGATGGTGTTGGGGTTGATTTCGACGCTGAGTTTTTCATCGATCACAGGCTCGATGCCCATGCGCCCGAACAGCTCGATCATCGTGGTGATGTCGTGCAGGTGCGGCAGGTTGGCAACCGTCACCGGGCCATTGCACAGCAGGGTTGCAGCCAAAATCGGCAGGGCAGAGTTTTTTGCCCCGGAAATGCGGATCTCGCCGTCTAGACGGGCACCGCCAGTAATAATCAATTTATCCATAACAATCTCGACGCCAATGGGCTCAGGTGCGCTCGGCCCAGGCCGCGCTGCTGAAGAATTTCATAGTGACCGCATGGATGCTGCCATCAGCGATCCACGGGTTCAAATGGGCATAGATGCTTTGCTGACGTTTCACCGGGCTTAAGGCCACCAGTTCGTCACTGATCACATTCAGCTGAAAGTTGCAGCCTTCGCCCTCAACTTCTATCTGGATATCAGGCAGCTTTATCTCAAGAAAGCGCTTCACTTCTACGGCCTGCATGCTCAACCTCAATCAGCGCCTATCGCGCGCGGGTCGGCCATCATACAAAAAAGCCCCGCGCCTGCGAACCCCGTAAAACAGGACTCTGACGGGGGGCTTCTCTATAAATGGCGATTAATGATGTGCCAACAGTTCAGTCAAGCCCGAAACCTGCGCGATTTCGCGCATGTCTTCGGGCATGGCACGAATGCTCAATGGCTTGTTCAGGGCCTGTGCGTCACGGATGAAGCACAACAGGAGCGATAACCCCACGCTGCTGGACTTGGTGACGCCCGAGCAATCGACGACCAAGGATTTGGCCAGCGCCTTTTTGATCAGGGCCTGGCCTTCCTTGCGCAAACGAGGGCCGGTTTGGTAGTCAAGCACGCCACTGAGTCGCAACTCGCTTTCACCGGCCAGGGTTACGGCGCCCTCACTCATTTGTCGATGGCCTTGTCAGTCTCTTGCTTGACCTTGGCCACTTCGCCTGCCCAGTTATCAATGGTTTTATCCAGGTTGTTGCCATTTTTCTGCATGGCATCAGAGAACTGATCGCGGAACAACTTCCCTATGTTGATACCGTTAACGATCACGTTGCGCACTTTCCACTCACCTTTCACCTTGTTGAGGGTGTAGGACAGCGGGTAAGTGGCGCCGTTATCGCCTTTGACGATCATGTCAACGCTGGTGCGGTCGCCGCTTTCATCCTTGGCTGACCCGACGGTGATGCCCTGATTTTTAAATTCAAGCAAGGCGTTACCGTAGAACTGCATCAGGCTGCGCTTGAAGTTCTCTTGAAAGCGCTGCATTTGCGCAGGCGTTGCATTTCGCGAGTACTTAACGGTCATGATGCTTTTGGAAATACCTTCAACATCTACAGCCGGTCCGACAATGCTGTTCAAGGCATCGTAAAACCTGCTCGGGTCTTGCTTGTACTGCTCTTTGTTGGCTTGAAGGTCAGCCAGCAAACGGGTGGTAGTGTCTTGAACGATGTCATGGGCAGATTGCCCCGGTGCCGCATTAGCCATCAGCGGAAGGGCTGCTGCCAACATCACCAGCAGGCCACGACGTAAAAGAGAAATCATCAAAACACTCCTTATTTGGCGTCTTTACTGACGGTATTGAGCAAGAACTTGCCGATCAAGTCTTCTAGAACCAGTGACGATTGGGTGTCGTGAATAGTTCCACCGTCTTTGAGCAGGGTGTCTTCCCCGCCCACGCTGATACCGATGTATTTTTCGCCCAACAGGCCCGCCGTGAGGATAGACGCAGTCGAATCGGTCGGCAGGTTATCGACTTTCTTTTCGAGTTGCAGCGTGACGCGGGCCGTGAAGTTGTCACGGTCCAGGTCAATCGCAGTGACTTTACCGATGGTCACGCCCGCCATCGAGACCTTGGCGCGCACGGTCAGACCGGCAATATTGTCGAAATAGGCATACAGCTTGTAGGTGTCGTTGCTGGCGGTCGGGGACAGTCCACTGACCCGAAGGGCGAGCAACAGCAAAGCCAGGATGCCAGCCAGCAGGAACAGGCCGACACCGATTTCCATGGTGCGGTTTTGCATCAGAAATCTCCAAACATCAAGGCGGTCAAAATAAAGTCCAGCCCGAGTACAGCCAAAGAGGCATACACCACGGTCTTGGTAGTGGCACGGCTGATCCCCTCTGAAGTGGGCTCACAGTCATAACCTTGAAACACGGCAATCCAGGTCACTACAAACGCAAAGACGATGCTTTTGATGATCCCGTTAAGCACGTCACCACTGAAGGTCACGCTGTTCTGCATATTGGCCCAGTAGGAACCGTCATAGACGCCCAGCCAGTCCACCGCCACCCACGAACCACCCCAGATCCCGACCACACTGAAGATCATCGCTAGCACCGGCAGGGAAATGAACCCGGCCCACAAGCGTGGCGCGATGATGTATTTCAGTGGATCGACGCCAATCATTTCCAGGCTGGACAGTTGCTCGGTCGATTTCATGTTGCCGATTTCAGCGGTCAACGCAGACCCGGCGCGCCCGGCGAACAACAGCGCGGTTACCACCGGCCCCAACTCGCGCAGCAGGGTCAAGGCTACCATCTGCCCGACCGCCTGCTCAGAACCGTAGCTGGACAGGATACTGAAGCCTTGCAGCGCCAGGACCATGCCGATAAACACGCCCGAAACCACAATAATCACCAGCGACATGACGCCGACGGAATGCAGTTGTTTGAGCAACAGCCCAAAGCCGCCGCCGAGACCGCCACGCCCCAGCAAGGCGTGAAACAGGAAAATCGTCGAACGCCCCAGCACCGAGACAATATCGATCCCGGCCCGGCCGAACAGTGCGACACGGTCCATTATTGATTGTTTGCGCATCAGCGCTTCCCCAGAAGATCGGTTCGGTAGTCCGACGCCGGAAAGTGAAACGGTACCGGACCGTCCGGATCGCCGGTCATGAACTGACGAATGCGCGGATTATCAGCGTTCATCAACTCTTCAGGCGTGCCCTGCCCCAGCACCTGACCATCGCCCACTACATATAAATAGTCGGCAATGCTCGCTGTTTCGGCCAAGTCGTGAGAAACCACAATGCTGGTGATACCCAGCGCATCATTGAGCAGACGAATCAGACGCACCAACACGCCCATGGCAATGGGGTCCTGACCGACGAACGGTTCGTCATACATCAGGATTTGCGGGTCCAGCGCAATCGCCCGGGCCAACGCCACACGGCGTTTCATACCGCCGGACAGCTCGTCCGGCATCAAGTCGATGGCGCCACGCAAACCCACCGCCTGCAATTTAAGCAGCACGATGTCGCGGATCATTTCTTCCGGCAATTCGGTATGAACCCGTAACGGGAAGGCAACGTTTTCGAACACGTCCAGATCGGTGAACAGCGCGCCACTCTGAAACAGCACACCCATATGCTTGCGGGCGTCGAACAGGCCACTGCGCGACAGCGTAGGCAAGTTCTGACCGTTAACCCACACTTCTCCGTTAGTGGGACGCAGTTGCATTCCCATCAAGCGCAACAGAGTGGTCTTGCCGCAACCGGACGGCCCCATGATCCCCGTGACTTTGCCACGCGGGATACGAATATCGACGTTATTGAAGATGCTGCGCGCACCGCGCTTGAAGGAAACTCCCTTCAGCTCGACCGCGTAGGCGTTATCGGCACTCATCTAAACTCCTTGCGATGCAGCCTCTGCCTCTAACCGGACACCAAGCTTCTTTTCAGGAAGCGCGCGTTCCTTGAGCGGGCCGAACTGGCGGCGAACTATATCACTGCTGATACTGACCGCCCAAGGCCGAAGGAGTGCCTATTCAGGTTCAAGACAGTGAAAAAATCACAATTCATCCTAAAGTCCAATGACGCTTTGTTACCAGCGACAACAAAGCATGACGATCTAACGTGAGGGAATTGCGCAGAACCGCTATAATCGCCGCCTTTTCTCAGGCTACCCGACTTCAAACATGAGCCAATCCAGCGACCTGATTCAATCTGCACAACGCACCATCCGCTTCGAACTGGAAGCCGTAGAAGATTTACTGCCCCGTATCGACGCTGATTTCGTACGCGCTTGCGAGATGATTCTGGCGAGCAAGGGCCGAGTAGTCGTCGTCGGCATGGGCAAATCCGGGCACATAGGCAACAAAATAGCCGCCACGCTGGCCAGCACCGGCACCACGGCTTTTTTTGTTCATCCCGCCGAAGCCAGCCACGGTGACATGGGCATGATCACCCGCGATGACATCATCCTCGCGCTGTCCAATTCGGGCTCGACCGCCGAAATCGTCACCTTGCTGCCGCTGATCAAGCGCCTGGGCATTCAATTGATCAGCATGACTGGCAACCCTGAATCACCACTGGCCAAAGCCGCTGACGTCAGCCTGGATGCCCGCGTGGCCCAAGAGGCTTGCCCACTGAACCTGGCGCCGACCTCCTCCACCACCGCGACGCTGGTGCTGGGTGATGCACTGGCCATTGCCTTGCTTGAAGCGCGTGGTTTTACCGCTGAAGACTTCGCTTTTTCGCACCCTGGTGGCGCCCTCGGCCGTCGCTTGCTGCTTAAAGTAGAAAACGTCATGCACGCAGGCGAAGAGCTTCCGCAAGTGGTACGCGGCACGCTGCTTCGGGACGCACTGATGGAAATGACCCACAAGGGGCTGGGCATGACCGTTGTCACCGAAGCCGATGGCCGTCTGGCCGGGATCTTCACTGACGGCGACTTGCGCCGCACGCTGGATCGGGAAATCGATATCCGCAACGCAACCATCGACACCGTCATGACCCCGCACGGCAAGACAGCGCGTGCCGATATGCTGGCCGC
This sequence comes from Pseudomonas weihenstephanensis, assembly GCF_001043055.1. Taxonomy (GTDB): domain Bacteria; phylum Pseudomonadota; class Gammaproteobacteria; order Pseudomonadales; family Pseudomonadaceae; genus Aquipseudomonas; species Aquipseudomonas weihenstephanensis. The sequence continues at coordinate 126,558 of NZ_JYLF01000002.1, read as the reverse complement.
TGAGGCCCTCAAAATCATGGAAGACCACAAAATCAGCGCGCTGGTTGTCGTCGACAAGGATGACCGCCCTGTCGGCGCCTTGAACATGCACGATTTACTGCGCGCAGGAGTGATGTAATGAGCAGCGATTTACTCAAACGCGGCAAAGGGATCAAACTCGCCATTTTCGACGTTGATGGCGTGCTGACCGACGGCCGGCTGTACTTCCTTGAGGACGGCAGCGAGTTCAAAACGTTTAATACCCTCGACGGCCAGGGCATCAAGATGCTGATGGCTGGCGGCGTGCAAACGGCAATTATCAGTGGCCGCAAAACCCCTGTGGTTGAGCGTCGTGCGCAAAACCTTGGTATCCCGTACCTGTATCAGGGGCGTGAAGACAAATTAGTGGTATTGGACGAGCTTCTCGGCCAACTCAACCTAAGCTATGAACAGGTCGCCTATTTGGGCGATGACTTGCCGGACTTGCCGGTTATCCGCCGCGTAGGTCTGGGCATGGCCGTGGCCAATGCCGCCAGTTTCGTGCGCGAGCACGCCCACGGCGTGACACAAGCGCGGGGCGGTGAGGGTGCCGCCCGAGAGTTTTGTGAATTGATCCTGCGCGCCCAAGGCCGCCTTGATGCCGCTCACGCTGCCTACCTATAGAGCTTTCTATGCTGAGTAAAAAAATTCGCAATTTCCTGTTATTCGGGGTCATTGCTGCGCTGTTTGCCGCCGTTGGCTACTGGAATATCAGCCCGGAGCGCTTCCTCGACAAACCCGCCGTGGCCGTCGATGAAACCGCTATCGACTATTACGCTATCAATGCGCACAGCCTTCAGTACCTGCCGGACGGCAAGCTGCAATACGAAATGACGTCCGACAAAGTCGAGCACCTCAAGGCCAGCGAAGTGACGTTGCTGACCAACCCGGACTTGCAGATGTACCGCGGAACCACCTTCCCGTGGCACGTTCAAAGCCTGCGTGGCGAAGTGAACCCGGATGGCACTGAAGTCGAATTGATCGACTCGGTACGGGTCGCGCGTACCGACGAACGAAACCGCGAGCTGATCATCACCAGCTCACGCATGACAGTATTCCCACAGAAGCAATATGCGCAGACCGAGCAAGCCGTTAGAATCGACGGCGCTGGCGGTGTGACCACCGCCAATGGCATGAAAGCATATTTGAAAGACGGCAGGATGGACCTGCTGTCCAACGTAAGAGGACAGTATGAGTCTCGTTAAAACCCTCCCTTTATTGCTCAGCCTGAGCGCAGCACTGGGAAGCGTGAGCGCCTGGGCTCTGCCGAACGACAACGAACAGCCTATCCGCATTCAGGCTAACGAAGCGCAGCTGGATGATAAAAAAGGCGTCGCGACCTACAAGGGCGACGTAATCATCACTCAAGGCTCGATGAAAATTACCGGTAACACGGTCACTATCACGCGCAATGCTGCGGGCGAAATTGACGTGGTCACCTCGGTCGGCAACCTGGCCTACTTTGAGCAACTGCAAAAAGCCACAGACCCTAAACCGGTTCAAGCCTACGGCGTGACCATTCAGTACCATGCGCCGCAAAACCGCATCGTATTGATCGACAAAGCCAAGGTAATCAACGACGGCAACACCACCGAAGGCGAGAAAATCGTCTACGACACGGTCAAACAAGTCGCCAATGCGGGTCGCGCCACTGGCAGCAGCGTTACTGCGCCTCGCCCTCGTATCGACATGGTGATCCAGCCGAAGAAAAAAACTGACGCGCAGAAGGCCCAGTAATGGCAACTCTGAAAGCCCAGCATCTGGCTAAAAGCTACAAAAGCCGTCAGGTAGTGCGTGACGTCAGCCTGTCGATCGACAGCGGGCAGATTGTAGGCTTGCTCGGCCCTAACGGTGCCGGCAAGACCACCTGCTTCTACATGATCGTGGGCCTGGTGCAGGCCGATCAGGGCCGCGTGTTGATTGATGACCTGGATGTCAGCCATCAGCCGATGCACGGTCGCGCACGCGCCGGTATCGGTTATCTGCCGCAAGAAGCCTCCATTTTCCGCAAATTGTCGGTCGCCGATAACATCATGGCGATCCTCGAAACGCGCAAGGAACTGGATAAAGCAGGTCGTCGCAAAGAGCTGGAAAGCCTGTTGCAGGAATTCCATATCAACCACATTCGCGACAACCTGGGCATGAGTCTGTCGGGTGGCGAGCGTCGCCGGGTAGAAATCGCCCGCGCATTGGCCACTGCCCCCAAGTTCATCCTGCTCGATGAACCCTTTGCCGGTGTCGACCCGATCTCTGTGGGCGACATCAAGCAAATCATCCATCACCTCAAGGCCAAAGGCATTGGCGTGCTAATCACCGATCACAACGTCCGCGAAACTCTCGATATTTGCGAAACAGCTTACATCGTTAACGACGGACAACTGATTGCTGAAGGCGACGCTGAAACGATTCTGACCAACAAACTGGTGAGAGAAGTGTACCTGGGCAACGAGTTCCGCTTGTAAGCCCCTCCCCTGCTTCAACCTGCCTTGCAGGCGTTCTCAATTTGCCCACCTCATTCGGGCAAATTGAAAACGCCTCTAGGCAAACGCTACGGTTTCAGGCATATAATTTGCTTATGTTTGGCGCTCACGCGCCCTTGTAGTGGATGGCGCCATGTGCGCCGGCGAATAAGGTGTTAAGCCCCTGCCATGAAACCATCGCTAGTCCTGAGAATGGGCCAGCAGCTGACAATGACACCTCAGCTGCAACAAGCCATACGCCTGCTCCAATTGTCGACCCTGGACCTGCAACAGGAAATCCAGGAGGCCCTGGAATCCAATCCGATGCTCGAACGCCAGGAAGAAGGCGAAGATTTCGACAATACGGACCCCTTGGCTGACAACATCGAGCAAAAACCCACAAACGATATCAACGAGATCCAAGAGCCCTCTTACCAAGAGTCCGCCCCCACTGTGGACAACCTGGAAGACGGCGAGTGGAACGACCGTATTCCCAATGAGCTTCCTGTCGACACCGCGTGGGAAGACGTCTACCAGACCAGCGCCAGCAGCTTGCCCAGCAACGATGACGACGAATGGGACTTCACCACGCGCACATCCGCTGGCGAAAGCCTGCAAAGTCATCTGCTGTGGCAATTGAACCTAGCGCCCATGTCGGACACCGACCGACTGATCGGTGTAACCCTGATCGACTGCATCAACAATCAGGGCTATCTGGACGAAACCCTCGAAGAGATCCTCGAAGCCTTTGATCCTGAACTGGACATTGAACTCGATGAGATCGAAGCCGTCCTGCATCGCATCCAGCAATTCGAGCCTGCGGGTATCGGGGCGCGCAACCTGAGCGAGTGCCTGCTCCTGCAATTGCGTCAGTTACCGGAAAAAACGCTTTGGCTGGCTGAAGCCAAACGCTTGATCACCGACTACATCGACCTGCTGGGCGCGCGTGATTACAGCCAGCTCATGCGGCGCATGAAGCTCAAGGAAGACGAACTGCGCCAGGTCATCGAGCTGGTGCAAAGCCTGAACCCGCGTCCAGGCTCGCAAATTGAATCAAGCGAAGCCGAATACGTCGTGCCGGACGTTATCGTGCGCAAAGACAACGAACGCTGGCTGGTGGAGCTCAATCAAGAGTCCGTGCCACGTCTGCGGGTTAACGCGCAATACGCAGGTTTTGTACGCCGTGCGGACACCAGCGCCGATAACACGTTCATGCGCAATCAACTGCAAGAAGCCCGCTGGTTTATCAAAAGCCTGCAAAGCCGCAACGAAACCCTGATGAAAGTGGCGACGCAAATTGTCGAGCATCAACGCGGTTTTCTGGAGTATGGCGACGAAGCCATGAAGCCACTTGTGTTGCATGACATTGCAGAAGCCGTCGGCATGCACGAATCAACGATTTCACGGGTCACCACCCAGAAATTCATGCATACCCCGCGGGGCATTTATGAATTGAAGTACTTTTTCTCCAGCCATGTCAGCACCTCTGAAGGCGGCGAATGCTCGTCCACAGCGATTCGCGCGATCATCAAAAAACTGGTCGCGGCTGAAAATCAGAAAAAGCCGTTGAGTGACAGCAAGATCGCTGGTTTACTGGAGGCACAAGGTATTCAGGTAGCCCGTCGTACGGTCGCCAAGTACCGCGAGTCCCTTGGGATCGCGCCTTCGAGCGAGCGTAAGCGTTTGATGTGACGGGCCTGCCACCGCGTTCCAGTGGCGGGTATTCCCACCCGCCGCTTTATGCACTGGCAACGAAGGAGAAACTGTATGCAAGTCAACATCAGTGGACACCAACTGGAAGTGACTGAACCGCTGCGCGCTTATATCGGCGAAAAACTCAAACGAATTGAGGGGCATTTCGACAAAATCACCAACGTGCAAGTCATTATGACTGTCGAAAAGCTGAAGCAGAAAATCGAAGCCACCTTGCGTATACCCGGCGGGGAAGTAGTCGCCAATGCGGAGCATTCAGATATGTATGCAGCCATTGACGACCTGACCGACAAGCTGGATCGCCAAATCAAAAAGCATAAGGAAAAGCAGCAGAGCCTCCTTCAAGGCACTGGCCGCTAACACTCCCTACCCATGATCCGACTTGAAACCATCCTGACCCCCGGCCGTTCACTCGTGAACGTGCCGGGCGGCAGTAAAAAGCGCGCCCTCGAACAAATTGCCAACCTGATCGGCCGAGAAGTGCCTGAACTGGATACGCAAGCTGTTTACGAGGCCCTGATCGCCCGTGAAAAATTGGGTTCAACCGGTTTTGGCAACGGCATCGCAATCCCCCACTGCCGCCTCAAGGGCTGCGAGACGCCTGTCAGCGCCTTGCTGCACCTGGATGCCCCCATAGATTTCGACGCCATTGATGGCGCGCCGGTCGACCTGTTGTTCGTTTTGCTGGTGCCAGAAGCGGCCACCGACGCACACCTGGAGCTGCTCCGGCAGATCGCCAGCATGCTCGATCGCAAAGAAGTTCGCGAAAAACTACGCCTTGCACCCAGCAACGAAGCGTTGTATCAGGTTGTTCTGGACGAACAGAACGGTCAATAAACATGCGCTTAATCATTGTCAGCGGACGCTCCGGCTCCGGTAAAAGCACTGCCCTGGCCGTCCTCGAAGACAACGGCTTTTACTGCATCGACAACTTGCCCGCCGGTTTGCTGCCTGAGCTGGCAGAGCGAGCGCTGATTCACACTGAATTGGCGCAGCCATTGGTGGCCGTGTCGATTGATGCGCGCAATCTGCCTAGCCATCTGTCGCGCTTTCCACAGCTGCTTGAAGAAGTGCGCAACCGCCATATTCAGTGCGATGTGCTGTACCTGGACGCTGACGAGGAGACGCTGCTCAAACGGTTCTCGGAAACCCGCCGCAGGCACCCGCTGAGCAGCGCCAGCCGCTCGCTGGCCGAGGCCATTCGCGATGAGACCCAACTGCTTGGTCCGATCGCAGATCTGGCCGACCTGACAATCAACACCACCAATCTGAACCTGTATCAGCTACGCGACACCATCAAACTACGTCTGCTGAACAAGCCTGAACCTGGCACCGCCTTTCTGGTCGAGTCGTTTGGCTTCAAACGTGGCATGCCGGTAGATGCTGACCTGGTGTTTGACGTGCGCTGCCTGCCCAATCCGTATTGGAAACCCGAGTTGCGTGAGCAATCCGGGCTGGATCAACCGGTGGCCGAGTACCTGGCAGCACAACCGGATGTCGAGGAAATGTATCAGGACATCTCCAGTTATCTGCTCAAATGGTTGCCCCGCTTTGCTGCCAGTAACCGCGCCTATGTGACCATTGGTATTGGTTGCACTGGCGGGCATCACCGCTCCGTGTACCTGACTGAGCGCTTGGGCAAATGCCTGCAAGAAACCCTGAAAAACGTTCAGGTTCGCCACCGCGACCTTACTTGAAGGACCTACCCCGCAATGCCAGCTATGGAAATCGAAATCATCAACAAGCTGGGCCTTCACGCTCGGGCATCCGCCAAGTTCGTAGGTATTGCGGGCAAGTACCCTTGCCAGGTGCGAGCAGGTCGCACGCCTGAGACCATGGTCGACGGCAAAAGTATCATGGCAATGATGATGCTCGCCGCAGGCAAAGGGACCCGAATCCATCTAAAAACTGAAGGTGAACAAGAACAGGAAGCGCTGGATGCGCTGGTCGCCCTCATCAACAACTTCTTCGATGAAGGCGAATAGCTACTGCGCTGCATGACTCGTAACAGCTGACGAGTAATGCCAGGCTGCGTCCGACTGCGAAGCAGCCGTCATGCCATTTAACCTCGTGAGTCCAGATACCCCGCTGTTAGCGGTTTTACGATCGCTTCGCGCCCGATCGCAGTCTCATACCTCGACAGCGACTACAGGCCGTGATTTATCCCAACGCCGTGTCCATCACCATCATCACGCAGAACCCCACACACAACCCAAGGCTGGCCAGCTTTTCGTGACCATTACGTCGCGATTCCGGGATCACTTCCTGCGTAACCACCAATAGCATCGCCCCCGCAGCCAGGGCCAGTCCCAATGGCAACAACAACTCCGCCAGGTTCACCAGCCAGGCGCACAGCACTGCAAACACGGGTTCGACCAGACCGGACGCTGCGCCAATCAAGAACGCCCTGACCCGCGACATGCCCGCACCTGCCAGCACCAGTGCAATGACCAAGCCTTCGGGCACATCTTGCAGCGCAATGCCCATTGCCAGACTGTCGGCATCCGGCATTCCACCACCAGCAGATACACCGACAGCCATACCCTCAGGAATGTTGTGAGCCACAATCGCAATCACGAACAACCAGATGCGCGGGGCAATAACAGGCTCTCCAGGGCGACTGACAATGACTTCAGGCCCGGCACCCGACACTTTCAAGTCCACCAGAAACAAGCACAGGGCACCCAGCAGAATGCCCCCGCTAACCAGCCCGCTTGACGCCCACGCCGACAGTCCAAGGCTTTGCGCAGCGGCTATACCCGGCACAATCAGGGAGAAGGCCGTGGCCGCCAACATCACCCCGGCACCAAATCCCAACAAGGTATCGCTGACCGCCACCGGCATATTACGGATCACCAGCACCGGTACGGCGCCCAGCGCTGTTCCCAAGGCACACAAGGCCCCGCCTTGCAGGGCCCTGAGCATCTTGGGTTCGAGATCCAGCCACACCAATCCTTTGGCCACCAACAATGCAGTGCCCGCCAACAGCAACAGCGTGCCGAGGGCATAGCGAAACATTCGCACGCCGCCGACCGCCAAAATTTGCGTGCCCATATCCGCCTAATCCTTTTGTGTAGGCTTAGACCATAGCTGCTTGATAGCGACGCGCTACTTCAGGCCAGTTGATGACGCTGTAAAACGCATTGATGTATTCAGGCCGTCGGTTCTGGTAACGCAGGTAATAGGCGTGCTCCCACACATCCAGGCCCAAAATCGGCGTGTTACCGCTCATCAGCGGGCTGTCCTGATTGCCACTGCTCTCCACCACCAGGGTGTTGTGCGGGGTGACGCTCAACCAGGCCCAACCGCTGCCGAAACGCGTCAATGCCGCTTTGGTAAACGCGTCTTTGAAAGCCTCCAGTCCACCGAGTTGCTCATCAATTGCCTTGGCCAAGGCACCTTCGGGCTTGCCACCGCCTTTAGGGCTCATCACCTCCCAAAACAATGAGTGGTTGGCATGCCCGCCGCCCTGATTAATCACCGCTGCGCGCAGCTTTTCGGGCAACTGATGCACGCCGGCCACCAGTTTTTCGACGGGCCACTGTGCCCACTCGGTGCCCTCGACTGCCGCATTCAAGTTGTTGATATAGGTCTGATGATGCTTGGTGTAGTGGATCTCCATGGTTTGCGCATCGATATGTGGCTCAAGCGCGTCGTAGGCGTAAGGCAAGGCAGGCAAGGTGTACGTCATATCAATGGACTCCTGGAATGTGACCACTGGTTGTGGAGAGTGCGCGACTGGATTGGGCAGCCGTATTTTTGAGCAAGAGATCAGAGCGCGGGTATTCGCCGTGTTCACTGATGAAATTCAACAGCTCCACATAGGTTTTACTGCTGTGACGTAACGCGGCTTCACGCAGTTCGGGCTTGAATCGCAGGTTCTGCATGGTGTGTAACAAGCGTTGATGAATCGAACACAGGTACTCGACGCTTTCTTCCGGCTGATTGAGGCGTAAATGCAAGTCCGCCAGGTTGTGATGTGAAATCACGCAGGCTGCCACTGCTTCGTCGGCATCACTCCAGCGCTCGAACAACACTTGAGCCAGCGCCAGCGCCTGCAAATAGTGCTCTCGCGCATCAACCAGCTCGCCCTCAGCGAAACAGCGATTGGCTCTTTCGATCGTGCGTTTCCAGTGTTCCATGTGCGCCTCCAAAACAGTGTCAGGGGGATTAAACGCCGCCAGCCGTCAGCTTTTCGGGGTCCAGCAGCGCTTCAAGCTGGCTGCGCGGCAGGTCCGTAAACTCAAGGGCGACGTCAATCACCGGACGACCTTGCTTGTAAGCGGTCTTGGCGATTTCAGCGGCCTTTTGGTAACCAATGATCGGGTTGAGCGCCGTCACCAGAATCGGGTTCCGCGACAGCGCTTCTTTGAGTTTGGCTTCGTTGACCTTGAAACTGGCAATCGCCTTGTCAGCCAGCAACCGGCTGACGTTTGCCAGCAGCTCGATGCTGCTCAGCAGGTTCTGAGCAATCACGGGCAACATCACGTTGAGCTCAAAGTTGCCCGATTGCCCCGCCACCGTGATCACCGTGTCGTTACCGATCACCTGAGCCGCAACCATCGCCGTCGCCTCCGGGATGACCGGATTGACCTTGCCCGGCATGATCGAAGAGCCAGGCTGCAAGGCTTGCAGTTCAATTTCGCCCAGACCGGCCAGCGGGCCAGAGTTCATCCAGCGCAAGTCGTTGGCAATTTTCATCAGCGACACGGCTGTTGCTTTGAGCTGGCCCGAAACCGACACCGCTGTGTCTTGGGAGCCGATCAGCGCGAACAGATCCTTGCCCGGCGTGAATTCAAGCTGCGTCAACGCACTGAGTTGCTGGCTGAACAGCCCGGCGAATTTGGGATGCGCGTTAATGCCGGTGCCCACGGCCGTACCGCCCTGAGCCAGCGATTGCAGCGCAGGTTGCAGATTATGCAAATGCTCAATATTGGCCTTGAGCTGCTGCGCCCAGCCGTTGAGTACCTGACTCATGCGCACCGGCATCGCATCCATCAAGTGCGTACGGCCGGTTTTGACGTACATATGTACCTGCTCGGCCTTGCGCTCGATCACCTGCACCAGATGCGTCAGCGCTGGCAGCAGTTGTTCATGCAAGCCCAATGCTGCACTGACGTGAATGGTAGTGGGAATGATGTCGTTGCTGCTTTGGCCGCAGTTGACGTGATCGTTGGGGTTGACCGCTTCACCCAGCACCTGCGTGGCCAGGGTGGCAATCACTTCGTTGGCATTCATGTTGGAACTGGTGCCCGAGCCGGTCTGGAAAATATCCACCGGAAAGTGCTCCATGTAATCGCCTTCAAGCAGAATTTGCGTGGATTGAACGATGGCTTTGCCCTGTGCTTCGCTGATTTGCCCCAACTCCACGTTGGCCTTGGCCGCTGCGGCTTTCGCCAAAATCAATGCACGAATGAATTGCGCAGGCATGCGCTGATGGCTGACGGGAAAGTTGTTCACCGCACGCTGGGTTTGGGCACCGTACAGCGCCGTCTCAGGCACGTGCAACTCGCCCATGCTGTCACGTTCGATACGGGTATTAGTCATCGGGAAATCCTTGCACCAGTTCGATTAAAGAAATTGACGGTTCGAGTTCACAGGTTGCCAATTGCCAGGCAAAGCTTTGCCAGCGCTTGAGTCGGCACCCGCACAGAGATTGCGTTTCGAGGTCGCGCAGCGGTCGCCACGCATGGTCCAGACACACATTGCGCCAATGCCAGGGCAACGCAGTGTCGGCAGCGGTATCCAGCAAAAGCCGGAACGAGGTCACGGCAATCGTCCAGGGGGAGGTTGACGTACAGCAGGCCAGATAACGGCCTTCTGCTAAATAGTGCTCAATCAGGCGCGGCTCGTCGGGCGCCAGCCCGCAACGGATCTGGCGGCTCATCCAGCGCCAGCTTTCCAGATAAGGCCCTTCATGCAAGGCAGCACTCATGACTCTGGCTCACTCGATAATGAGATTCATTATTAAGCGATATTGATTATCAAAACAACCCCGACCAAAGCGCTCGTTTAAAGCGCCCAGGGCTAAAGAGTGCGATCAATGACCTCATTCAAGGCTAAAGAAAGGGCAGCGTTTTGTGTTTAACCAGAGACTCTGGCCAAATCAAGCTTCGGTGCCGGTCTGAGCGCTTCGGGAAATATATTGATCCAGCAGCTTTCTGGCCTCCTCACGGTTTCAGAACTCAAGGCATCAGATAATTGAAAGGCATCACTCACAGAGAAACACTCACACATGCTCAAGTAGCCCATTGCCCCGGCCATAGGCGCGAATCAGGGACGATAAATACAAAAGCAGTGTTGTACCGGGTGAACGTCGAAACCTATCTACAGATATAGGCACGGTAACGGTGGGAGTGCTGGCATCAACGCCAGGGCTTTAGCGGGGTTATGTCCTGGCGCATTACGCGTGGAACGGCGCGCCAGGACAGTTCACTGCAAAAAAATTAACTGCCCGCTACCATCATTCGCTCAATGAGTACCGAACCCGTACGAATGTTGCTACGCAGTTCCAGATCATTGCCCACGGCGACTATCTGCTTGAACATGTCGCGCATGTTGCCTGCAATAGTGACCTCCTGAACCGGGAACTGGATCTCGCCGTTCTCGACCCAGAAACCCGCCGCACCACGGGAGTAGTCGCCGGTGACCATGTTCAAACCGCTGCCCATCAGCTCAGTCACAAACAGCCCGCGCCCCATGCGGCGGATCAATGCGGCCTGATCTTCATCGCCGTGGGTCACGAACAGGTTGTGCACCCCGCCCGCATTCGCCGTGCTTGGCATACCCAGCTTGCGGCCGGAATAAGTGCTGAGGATGTAGGACACCAACTCGCCGTCTTTGATAAACGGTTTGGCGAAGGTGGCCAAACCGTCGTTGTCAAAGGACGAACTGCCCATCGCGCGCATCAGGTGTGGACGCTCATCCAGGGTCAACCACTCAGGGAAGATCTGCTGCCCCATCGCATCGAGCAGAAACGATGATTTGCGGTACAGGTTGCCACCCGAAATGGCGCCCAGAAAGCTGCCGAACAAACCGCCCGCCAGCTCAGCGCTAAACAGCACCGGCACTTCACAGGTGGGCACCGGGCGAGAGCCCAGACGACGTGCCGCACGCTCTGCCGCGCGCTGGCCTATAAGGGCCGCCTCCATCAGTAACTCACCCTGACAGTTAACGTCGTACCAGTAATCGCGCTGCATCTGGCCATCACCTTCGGCGATCATCACGCAGCTCAGGCTGTGCCGGGTAGACGCCGAGCCGCCGATAAAGCCGTTGCTGTTGCCGTAGACGCGACAGCCCTGGTGAGTGCTCAAGGAGGTGCCGTCAGCGTTTTTGATGCGGCTGTCGGCCTCGAATGCAGCGGCTTCGCAGGCCAGGGCTTTTTCGATGGCCTGCTCCGGCGTGATGTCCCATGTGTGGAACACATCGAAATCTTTAAGCTCACGGGCCATCAGGCTTGGGTCTGCCAGGCCAGAGCTTTCATCTTCTGAGGTGTGCTTGGCAATCGCCAGCGCGGCTGCAACGGTTTCACGAATAGCATCGGGACCGGTGGCCGAGGTGCTGGCCGAGCCTTTGCGCTGGCCCACGTAAAGGGTGATACCAAACCCCTGGTCGCGGTTGAACTCGACGGTTTCGACCTCGCGCTGGCGCACCGAGGTCGACAGGCCCTGCTCCACTGACACCGCCACTTCACAGGCGCTAGCGCCTTGGCGCTTGGCTTCGGCGATGATTTGCTCGACCTGCGCTTGCAGTGCCGGCAAGGCCTGCGGGCCGACGCTTTCTACTGCACTCATGGTTTTCTCCACTCAAATTCTGTTTTCGGTAGGGCCGCCGAGCGACCGGGCCGGACAAGCGGCCCCCGACTGGTTATCATGGCGGCGTTTCTTTGCGGACTGCCACCATGGTTGATTCTTACGACGACGCCTTCGACGGCGAAAAAAGCAAATCGCAGGTCAAACGCGAGCTTCATGCTCTGGTTGATCTGGGCGAGCGCCTCACAACGCTCAAGCCTGACTTGCTGAACAAAATGCCTTTGACCGACGCCCTGCGCCGGGCCCTGGCAGATGCTCCAAAACACACGGCCAATATTGCGCGCAAGCGGCACATGATGTTCATCGGCAAGCTGATGCGCGATCAACCGATTGACGAAATCATGGCCTTGCTGGAACAGGTTGACGCCTCTTCCCGTCAGTACAACGAACGTTTCCACGGCCTCGAGCGCTGGCGTGATCGCCTGATCGAAGGCGATGACGACGTACTGGAAAAGTTTGTTACCGAGTTCCCTGAAGCCGATCGCCAGCAAATGCGTTCGATCGTGCGCCAGGCCAAACACGAACTGGCTCACAACAAGGCACCGGCTTCGAGCCGCAAATTGTTCAAGTACATTCGTGGGTTGGACGAGACTCAACGCGGCTTGCGTTAAACCTCGTACATGGCCGGGTTGCCCTGCAACCCGGCCAATCCCCCTCAACCGCCTGTACCGCCTACTGTAATCGCGTCAATCTTCAAGGTGGGCTGCCCCACGCCAACCGGCACCGACTGACCATCCTTGCCACATGTACCTACGCCGCTGTCCAGCGACAGGTCATTACCCACCATCGACACTTTGCTCATCGCTTCCGGGCCGTTGCCAATCAGGGTTGCACCTTTGACCGGACGGGTGATTTTGCCGTCTTCGATCAAATACGCTTCGCTGGTGGAAAACACGAACTTGCCACTGGTGATGTCGACCTGCCCGCCACCAAGGTTGGCGCAGTAAATGCCCTTCTTCACCGAGGCAATGATCTCAGCCGGGTCGCTTTCGCCACCCAACATGTAGGTGTTGGTCATGCGTGGCATCGGCAGATGAGCGTATGACTCACGACGACCGTTACCGGTGCGCGCCACACCCATCAGGCGGGCATTGAGCTTGTCTTGCATATAGCCTTTGAGCACGCCGTTTTCGATCAGGGTGGTGCACTCGGTCGGAGTGCCCTCATCGTCCACGCTCAGCGAACCACGACGACCGGCCAGGGTGCCATCATCGACGATGGTGCACAGCTTGGAGGCGACCCTTTCACCCATGCGGCCACTGTAGGCCGAACTGCCCTTGCGGTTGAAATCACCTTCCAGACCGTGGCCCACAGCTTCGTGCAGCAACACGCCAGACCAACCCGAGCCCAAGACCACGGGCAGGGTACCGGCTGGCGCCGGCACCGCTTCAAGGTTGACCAATGCCTGACGCAACGCCTCACGGGCATAGCCCATCGCACGGTCGTCACTCAGAAAATAACGGTAGTCGGTACGCCCGCCGCCGCCATGCCCGCCCCGCTCGCGGCGGCCATTTTGCTCAACGATCACGCTGACATTGAAGCGCACCAGAGGCCGCACGTCAGCGGCCAACCCACCATCAGTGGACGCCACCAGAATGCGCTCCCACACCCCGGCCATGCTCACCGTCACTTGCTGGATACGCGGATCTAGCGCACGGGTGGCGGCATCAACACGCTTGAGCAGCTCGACCTTTTCGGCGCGGCTGATGACTTCCAGCGGGTTGTCTGGCGCGTACAGTTGCGCCACGTCTTGCGTGGTGAAGGCTTGCACGGTGCCGTTTTGACCGGCGCGCGAGATCGAGCGGGCAGCACGGGCGGCCAACCCCAACGCCTCAAGGGTGATGGCGTTGCTGTAGGCAAAACCGGTTTTCTCACCCGACTGAGCCCGCACCCCTACGCCTTGGTCCAGGTTAAAACTGCCTTCTTTGACGATGCCGTCTTCAAGGGCCCAGGATTCAGAAATCTGGCCCTGAAAGTACAGGTCGGCGGCATCGATGCCCGGCCCGGCCAGGTCGCCCAATACGCTTTGCAGGCTTTCAATGGTGACACCACCCGGTGCCAACAGATGTTCGCTGACTGAGGTCAACAACTCGCTCATAGTTACTCCGTCTTGACCCCTGCTTCAGCCGCTGTGAGGGCTGAACGCACGGGCCTGAATTAGCCTTGCGTGGCAGGTCGCTGGGCGCCCTGCGAAAAAAATCGCCGGTGGTCAGTCACCGGCATGCGTGCCCTGATGGCCGCTTGTTCAACACTGTCGCGTTCGGCGATCAGCACCCCTTCGCCCTGTGCCTGCTCAGCCAGCACTCGCCCCCAGGGGTCGATGATGGCGGCGTGGCCGAAGGTCTCACGCGGCCCCGGATGCACACCACCCTGAGCGGCCGCCAACACGTAACATTGGGTTTCAATGGCCCGGGCACGGATCAGAATCTCCCAGTGCGCCGCCCCCGTGACGGCAGTAAACGCTGACGGTGCGCTGATCAACTCTGCGCCCGCAGCGCGTAACTCGCTGTACAACTCCGCAAAGCGCAGGTCATAACACACGCTCAAACCCAATTTACCCACCGGCGTGTCCGCCACCACCACGCGCTCACCTTGAGCATAGTCATCGGATTCACGGTAGCGCCCACGATTGTCAGACACGTCAACGTCAAACAAGTGCAGCTTGTCGTAACGCGCCACCTGCTCGCCGTCGGCATTGATCAACAGGGAACAGGCGTTGGCCTTGGCATCCGGTTGACCCGCAGGGGGCAATGGCAACGTGCCTGCAACTACCCATAACGTGAGGTCGCGGGTGACCTGTTTCAACCATGGCAGGATTGGACCTTCGCCCAATGCCTCGGCACGGCCCAAGGCGGCGACATCACGGCGGCCCATCGCGGCGAAGTTTTCCGGAAGTACGGCCAGTCGCGCCCCACCCTCGGCCGCTTTTTCAAGCAAACCACGCGCCTGTGCCAAATTGGCCAGCACATCGCTCTGGCTGACCATTTGAATGACTGCTAGCGACATGACGTGTTCCTCAATAGCCCGCCATTATTTCTTTTCGAATGGCTTGTCGAACGTGATTTTCGGGTCTTGCCACGGCCCTTTGATGCTGTATTGCACGCTGGCAAAACGCGACACCTGATCACCAATCAGCTTGTTGATCAAGAACAGCGCCCCGCCCACTGCTGGAGCACCGACCAGCAATGCCGCTATCGGCAAGTTATTGGTCACGGGCAAAGTGACCAGCAGCCTGGCGTCGACCTGATCGGTGACCATGTTCAAGGTGCCACTCAACTCAAGGTTGCTCGACGGGCCGGTCATGGTGATGGGTTTATTTGCGCTGTACACCCCGCGATTAGCCTGCAACAAGCCTTTGACCCGGTCATAACTCAAGCCTTTGCCGAACAGGTCGGAGAAGTCCAGACGCAAACGCCGGCCAATGGAGTTGAAGTTCAGCAGGCCAAAAATACGCAGGACCTGGGCACTGCCATCAACTTCGACAAACTGGCCTTTGTTCAATGACGCATCCAGTGTGCCACTGAAGCGTTTGAGGCCAATCCACGCCGGTGAACCTGGCCACTTACCCTCTACGTCCAGGCGGAAATTATCGCTGGTCACACTGGGCGCAAAGCCCCAGTTCTTCAATACGTCCGCCAGATTACGGCCGCCCAGACGGCCCTTGTACCAACTGTTGCTGGCGCCGGCAAAACCTTCCCAGCCGCCCGACCCCTCTAGCAGCAAGCCTTTGAGCCCCAAGTTGAGGTTGTTGAGCAAAATGCCACGGCTGGTGGGGCGTATGTTGAGCGACCAGGCGCCAATCAGGTCCGGCCCCTGATAGAGCTGGCGAATGATGATGTCCAGCGCAGGAATGTTGCGCGGGTCAACCGACGCCAACGGATCAGGCGCGTTGTCGTCCGCCGCAGCCTTGGGATCAGCAGCGGGCAAGCGCACGATTTGCATCGTGATGGTGATTGGGGCGTTTTTCGCGTCCGGCAACGTGGCCGAGCCAACCGCTTGTTTGCTGTCGATTTTCAGCCCCCAGGACGCGGGGTAACGATTCATCTGCAAGCGGACCTGATCGAGTTGCGTGCCCATCGCCGTCAATTTGCCAATCTTGAAATCGGCGCTGCTGAGCAGTTGCTGCGCGCTGCCCCCTGCATCCTTGCCCGCGTAACGCTCGACCAATGCCTGCCAAGGTGCAACATCCAGCTCAGACAACACGCCGCGCACACGCAGGCCCTTGGTGGTGGGTAACGTGGCCGCGCCTGCGCCGAGGAACAATTCACCGCGCCCGGCCTCAAGCTTGCCGTCCGGGGCGGCTAAGGTCAGGCTCGCCAGGTTGGCGTAATCAAACCAGTAGCGCTTCTCGGCGCCCTGCAAGGTCATGCGAAACACGCTGTCGCGGCTTTCATTGGCCGCCAGCCCAAACGGTGCCGGCAGATCAATCACCGCACCTTTAAGGCTGGAGTTGACACGTAACTGACTGTCGGCGCCGTCCAGCGTCAATTGCAGCTGGTAAGGCAAATCGCCTGAGACCGGGATCGGCTGATTGAATTTCAGCCAGTCCGTGAGTTTCTTGACCCCGACCTGACCCTTAGCCACCACCCGGGTGCTGATCCTGCCGGGCCTGCCATCGGCAAAAATCTGCGCGTTGATCGGCCGGTCAAACGCGCGGGCCGTGATGCTTTTGCCGCTTAATCCTTTTGCACTGTCAAAGCGGAAGTCGCCTTTGAGCTGTGTCAGCTCGAACTCGGGCTCGCTGATTTTCAAGCGTGCTTTTTCGGTTTTGAAATCCACCACGATTTTAGGTTCTACGCTGTGCTCCAGCGGGATATCGAGGTCTACCCGACCATTGAGGGAGCCTTCACCCTGCCAGCCGGCGAAGGTTTCAGCCGTGCCAATCGGCGCGTCTTGAAGGATCTTCAACCCATCACCCAGACCGCCCGCAAAGTTGCCCTGCAATAACAGATGGCTGACTTTACCGCTCGGCACATGGGGGATGCTCACCGCAACGTCGCGCACCTGGGTGTCGAGTAACTGCCCCTTGCTGGCCATGATTCGCACACCGCTGTCTTCGATAAACACATCGCCAGACACATTGCGCACATGGGGCCAGCCCGGCTGAAAGTCCAACTCTGCGCCACGCACCTTGAAGAACAGGCTGATATTGCGAGCCGCCGCGACAGCGTCATGGCTCAGCGAGCCTTGGTACTGGAAGAATCCTTCTTCAACATCGCCCTTGATAATCGCGGTACTGAGCCATTCGGTCAGCGCCGGACTCAAGACTTCTGGCAGATATTTGGGGGTAAAGCGGCCATCGCCATCGGTCAGACCGACCCGCAAGTCCATGTAGTCTTCCTGGGCGTGGTCCATGTGGATACGGATCAGGAAATCGGCAGCGATCTTGCCCTCCTCGCCCAACACCTTGATATAAGGCGCGATCAGGGTGAAGGTGTCTTTGCTCAGCGTCCACGTCAGCAAGGCATTGGCCTGCTGGTACTGCCACGGCTTGGCGAAAATCGGATCCAGATGCAGCATGAAGTCCTTGCTGTCCAGACGCAGTTCGCCTTTACCCAGATCACCACTGATCAAACCGCTGACATTGCGCGCAGCAGGCGCGCCGTGGGTGGCGTTAAAACCGACCTGTTGCAGGTTGGCGGCGAAGCTGAGCTTTTGATCGTCTGTGGCTTGCGGGCGAAAGTCGGCCAGCACATTGCGCAGCGTACCCGTGACGTTGAGCTGGTCGATGACGCTGGCCACACTGTCGGACCAGGGTGCGAGCGAGTCCAGCAGGGGCGTAATCGGTGTCAGGTTCAGGTGGTCGGCCTGAAAATGCCAACGTTGCGGGTCGGTATCGGTGGCCTTGAATTGCTGCACCTGCGCCCGCGTCTCCCAGCGCAGGTCGCCAATACTCATCGCCAGCGAGTCCAGCACCACGTTCACGCCTTGATCACCCCGTTCAAGCCAGGCATGCAGGGCGACATTTTCCAGGGTGCTCGGTTTGCGCTGTGCATAAGCGCCGCGAAACTTCGGTGCATTGAGACGCGCCGTCGCGCTTTGTACGGTGCCGTTGCCCCAGTTGAACCAAAGTTCACCGCCAGCCTTTAACTCGGTAATGTTCCAGCCTTGGGTGAGGTTGGAGGGTAACCACTTGGCCCAGTCGCTTTGCGGCAGGCTGACATAGGCTTGCGCTGCGCCATCGCGCCAGCGGCTGGCTTGAATCTGGCTTTTGACACTCAACGCAACCGGCTGACCATCAGGCAACGTCAAGCGCGCATCAAGGCGCTGATCAGACGCGCCGACATCAAGGCTCAGGCCAACATAGGTCAGGGTCATCGGTGCGGCTTTATACGGCTCAAGTGTGAGCTGGCTGTCGAGCACCGACAAACGCTCGACCCGTTGCAACTGATTCAGTAACTGCTCGGGGTCCAACGGCTTGTCATCCTGGACCGGCAAACCTTCGAGGGTCCAGTGACCGTCTTTGTCCTGACGCGCACTCAGTTGCAAGCCATCGAGCTGCACGTGGCCGATGCGCACTTCACGGGCCAGCACGCTGCCCCATATATCGGGCACCACTTGTACTTCGTCCAGGCGCAAGGCGCTGTTGCCTTCACCCACCATCACATCATGCGCCAGCAGCACCGGCGCCATGCCGCTCCAGCGGCCTTCAAGACGGCCAATGCTCAGCGGCATGCCCAAGGCTTCACGCGCCTTGCTCTGCACTTCGGCGCGATATTCAGCAATCAGTGGCGTGAGTTCGCGTCCCAGGCTGACGTACAACGCCGTCAGCACCAGCAGCAACGCACAAAGACTTAATCCCCAGCGGGTCAGCGCGGCAAAAAAGCGTGTCAGACGCTCCATGTCAGGTGGCCCCTTCAGTAATGATCGAAGGGGCTGGATTCAGCCCCTTTGGTATATCCGTAAAGTGCGTGATGCTTCAGAGCAGCACCACGTCGTATTGTTCCTGGGAGTACATGGTTTCTACTTGAAAACGAATCGTACGCCCGATAAAGCCTTCCAGCTCTGCCACATTGCCCGACTCTTCATCAAGCAAGCGGTCTACCACGCGCTGACTGGCTAACACGCGATACCCTTCGGCTTGATACGCACGCGCCTCACGCAAGATTTCGCGGAAGATTTCGTAACAGATGGTCTCTGGGGTCTTCAACTTGCCACGCCCCTGACAGCACACGCACGGCTCGCACAGCACTTGCTCAAGACTTTCGCGGGTGCGCTTGCGGGTCATTTGCACCAGTCCCAACTCGGTAATCCCGATGATGTTGGTTTTGGCGTGGTCGCGTTCGAGCTGTTTTTCGAGGGTGCGCAGCACTTGGCGCTGATGCTCTTCGTCTTCCATGTCGATGAAGTCGATGATGATGATGCCGCCCAGATTACGCAGGCGCAGCTGGCGCGCGATGGCGGTGGCCGCTTCGAGGTTGGTCTTGAAGATGGTCTCTTCAAGATTGCGATGCCCTACGAACGCGCCGGTGTTGACGTCAATGGTGGTCATGGCCTCGGCCGGGTCCACCACCAGATAACCGCCGGACTTGAGCGGCACCTTGCGATCGAGGGCTTTCTGGATTTCACCTTCTACGCCATACAAGTCAAAAATCGGCCGCTCGCCGGGGTAATGCTCCAGACGATCCGCGATTTCCGGCATCAGTTCGGCCACAAACTGCGTGGTTTTCTGGAAGGTTTCGCGTGAGTCGATGCGGATTTTTTCGATCTTGGGGCTGACCAGATCGCGCAGTGTGCGCAAGGCCAGGCCCAGGTCTTCATAGATAACGGTCGGCGCACCCACGGTTTTGATTTGTGCGCCGATCTGGTCCCACAGGCGACGCAGATAACGAATGTCCATCAGGATTTCATCCGCCCCGGCACCTTCGGCCGCCGTACGCAGGATAAAACCACCGGCTTCCTTGATGCCTTCCTGAGCCACGCAGTCGCTGACCACCTGCTTGAGGCGCTCACGCTCGGCTTCGTCTTCGATCTTCAGGGAAATACCGACATGCGCGGTGCGCGGCATGTACACCAAATAACGCGAAGGGATCGACAACTGCGTGGTCAGGCGCGCGCCCTTGGAGGCAATCGGGTCTTTGGTGACTTGCACCACCAGGCTCTGACCCTCATGGACCAAGGCGCTGATGCTTTCAACGGCCTGGCCTTCACGCAGGGAGATTTCGGAGGCGTGGATAAAGGCTGCGCGGTCCAGGCCGATATCAACAAAGGCGGCCTGCATGCCGGGTAATACGCGAACGATCTTGCCTTTATAGATGTTGCCAACGATGCCTCGGCGCTGGGTGCGCTCGACATGCACCTCTTGCAAAACACCGTTCTCTACCACCGCCACGCGCGATTCCATCGGCGTGATGTTGATCAGGATCTCTTCACTCATGGCTGGGTCTCGTTCAGGCGTCATCACATTAGTGCCACGTCTCGTAGGTGCGGTATTTAACGCACGGTAAGGTTTTGCCAACAGGGTATGCCGAAATGCGCCAGCACTTCTGCGGTTTCGCACACAGGCAAGCCGACGACAGCCGAATAACTGCCATGCAGCCCGGACACAAACACCGCAGCCAAGCCTTGAATAGCGTAGCCACCGGCTTTGTCCTGAGGTTCACCACTGGCCCAGTACCGCGCAGCTTCTTGTGTGCTGATGTGTCTGAAATGAACCGTGCTGCGTACAACGCGCGTCTCACACCGCTCAGCGTCCAACACGGCAACGGCGGTCAACACCTCATGCTCACGACCCGATAACGCCATGAGCATAGCCAAGGCATCGGCCTCGTCGACGGGTTTACCCAGAATTTTCCCGTCCAGCACCACGGCGGTATCGGCGCCCAGCACGCAAAAGGCGGCGTCAGGGACAGATGTGCGCAAATGCTCACGCCCGGCGCGTGCTTTTTCACACGCAAGGCGCTCGACATAGGCCGCTGGGGATTCATGGGCAAGAGGGGTTTCATCAATGCCAGCACTGACGGTGCTGAAAGGCACGCCGATTTGAGTCAGTAACTCGCGTCGGCGGGGTGAGCCTGAAGCCAGATAAAGCGAAGTCATCACGACATCTCCCTGTCAATGTGCACAAACCAGGAAATGGCTCGCGATCCGGTCAATTAATTTTGAAGCGTCGGGTCAATCCACGTAGTCCATAACTGACCCAGGGCCACAGCAACGCGCTGACCAAGGCTGGCAGCACCAGCGCCAGCGTGGGCTGGCGGTTGCCGGTCAAGGCACTGAGCCACAACTGCGCCAACTGCGCCAGGCCGAAGATCACCAGCAACACCAGGCTTTGCTGCCACATCGGGAACATGCGCAACCGCTGTTGCAGGGACAGCACCAAGAATGTGATGAGGGTCAGAATCAACGCGTTCTGCCCCAGCAACGTGCCGTACAGCACGTCTTCGGTCAGGCCCAGACACCATGCGGTGACCATGCCCACCTTGTGCGGCATGTACAGCGCCCAAAAAGCCAGTAGCAAGGCCAGCCACAGCGGGCGAAAGACTTCCATGAACTGCGGCATCGGCGAAACGCTGAGCAGCAGGCCAATGGCAAACGTCAGCCAGATCATCCAGCCATTGTGCGAACGGATACCCGCCATTATTGCCTCTCCCGAGTGGTGGCCGGCGCAGCGGCTGGCGGCGTGGCGGCGGCAGGGGTTACAACTGGAGCCGGTTTTTTAACCGCGCCGCTCGCGGGCGTTGGCGCCGCCGGCTGGGTGGCCGTAGGCACTGGTGTCGCGGTTGGGGCAACAGCAGGCACAGCAACCGGTTTGGGGACGGTGGCGGGAATGATGGGTAGCGGCTCGCCGTTTTTCTCGGCTTCTTGCGCTTGAGCCGCGTCATTGGCCCGCTCTTCAGGGCTGCGGCTGTCACTGAACACCAACAACAGATAGCGGCTGCGGTTCAACGCCGCCGTCGGCACCGCACGCACGATGGCAAACGGCTGACCGGAGTCGTGAATCACTTCCTTGACGGTTGCCACCGGGTAACCGGCCGGGAATCGCTGGCCCAGACCCGAACTGACCAGCAGATCGCCTTCTTTGATGTCGGCGGTGTCTGCCACATGGCGCAACTCCAGACGCTCGGGGTTGCCCGTGCCGCTGGCAATTGCACGTAAGCCATTGCGGTTGACCTGCACGGGAATGCTGTGGGTGGTGTCTGTCAGCAACAGTACTCGCGAGGTGTAGGGCATCAACTCGACCACTTGCCCCATCAGCCCACGCGCATCGAGCACTGGCTGACCGAGCACCACCCCGTCGCGCTCACCCTTGTTGATGATGATGCGATGGGTAAAGGGGTTAGGGTCCATGCCAATCAACTCGGCCACTTCAACCTTTTCGTTGACCAGTGCCGAGGAGTTCAACAACTCGCGCAGGCGAACGTTCTGCTCGGTCAAGGCGGCCAGTTTTTGCATGCGGCCTTGCAGCAGAAGGTTTTCGGTTTTTAGTTTCTCGTTTTCCGCGACCAGTTCCGTACGGCTGCCAAACTGACTCGCGACACCCTGAAACAGGCGCTGCGGCAAGTCGGTAATCCAGTAGGTCTGCATCAGCACCAGTGACATTTGACTGCGCACCGGCTTGAGCAACGTGAAACGGGCATCGACCACCATCAGTGCGACCGATAGCACGACCAACACCAATAGGCGTACGCCCAAAGAGGGGCCTTTGGAAAAGAGCGGTTTAATAAGCCGCTCCTCCGGGGCAAGTGTTCAATGTATTCATACGGCTTCAAGCGGCCTGGATGAAGATTGACAAAAGATAAACGCCAAAAGGCAGCACTGCAAAGTGCTACCTTCTGGTGATAACCATCGAACTGCGACCACCGATCTTATTCGCTGGAGAGCAGGTCCATCGTGTGTTTATCCATCATTTCCAGCGCACGACCACCGCCACGCGCAACACAGGTCAACGGGTCTTCGGCAACAATTACCGGCAGACCGGTTTCCTGCGCCAGCAACTTGTCGAGGTCACGCAGCAAGGCGCCACCACCGGTCAGCACCAGACCGCGCTCGGCGATGTCTGAAGCCAGCTCTGGCGGGGACTGCTCCAGCGCGCTCTTCACGGCCTGAACGATGGTGGCCAGCGACTCTTGCAGCGCCTCCAGCACTTCATTGGAGTTCAGGGTGAAAGCACGAGGTACGCCCTCAGCCAGGTTACGGCCGCGTACGTCAACCTCACGCACTTCTCCGCCCGGATAGGCTGTGCCGATTTCCTGCTTGATGCGCTCAGCCGTCGATTCACCGATCAGGCTGCCGTAGTTACGGCGCACGTAGGTAATGATCGCTTCGTCGAAGCGGTCGCCGCCAACCCGTACGGACTCGGCGTAAACCACGCCGTTCAGGGAGATCAGCGCGATTTCAGTGGTACCACCACCGATATCGACGACCATCGAACCGCGCGCTTCCTCTACCGGCAAGCCGGCACCGATGGCGGCGGCCATTGGCTCTTCAATCAGGAAGACTTCACGGGCGCCGGCACCCAGTGCCGACTCACGAATGGCGCGACGCTCAACCTGAGTCGATTTGCACGGTACGCAAATCAGTACCCGAGGGCTGGGTTGCAGAAAGCTGTTTTCGTGAACCTTGTTGATAAAGTACTGCAGCATTTTTTCGCACACGCTGAAATCGGCAATAACGCCGTCTTTCATCGGACGAATGGCTGCAATGTTGCCCGGTGTACGGCCCAGCATGCGCTTGGCCTCGGTGCCGACGGCAACGACACTTTTCTGGTTACCGTGTGTCCGAATAGCCACAACCGATGGCTCATTCAGGACAATACCGCGCTCGCGCACGTAAATAAGGGTGTTGGCAGTGCCCAGGTCGATGGAAAGATCGCTGGAAAACATGCCACGCAGTTTCTTGAACATGGGAAAGGGACCCTAGGCAACGCGTGGGTAAAAAAGTGCGGCAAACTCTAACAACGACAGGGATTTTGGGCAAGGCGCCAATATGTTAAATTGGCCGCTTTTCCGAGCACCAGCCCCCACAATCGCGGCCATATGACCGTAGAAATGCGGTAGTGTTCCGACAATCTAACACACGGATAGCATCCGTCTTGTTTTCCACTGGAGAATCCCATGGCGCTTGAACGCTCCGACGTGGAAAAAATCGCTCATTTGGCCCGCCTGGGTTTGAATGATGCCGATCTGCCACGCACCACCGAAGCCCTTAATAGCATTCTGGGGCTGATTGACCAGATGCAGGCTGTCGACACCACCGGTATCGAGCCGCTGGCCCACCCACTGGAAGCCAGCCAGCGCCTGCGTGCAGACGTCGTGACTGAAACCAATCATCGCGAGGCTTACCAGGCCATCGCGCCAGCGGTCGAGAACGGCCTCTATCTGGTTCCCAAGGTCATCGAGTAAAAGGAAGAGCCTGCATGCATCAATTGACTCTGGCCGAGATCGCCCGCGGACTCGCCGATAAAAAGTTTTCGTCTGAAGAGCTGACCAAAACCCTGCTGGCGCGTATCGCCCAGCTCGATCCTCAGCTCAACAGCTTCATCACCCTCACCGAAGACCTCGCTGTAGAGCAGGCCAAGGCCGCCGACGCACGTCGCGCCAACGGTGAAACCGGCGCCCTGCTGGGTGCGCCAATTGGTCACAAGGACTTGTTCTGCACCTTGGGTGTACGCACCAGCTGCGGCTCCAGGATGCTCGACAACTTCAAGGCCCCGTACGATGCCACCGTGGTGTCGAAACTGGCCGCTGCGGGCGCGGTGAGCCTGGGCAAGACCAACATGGACGAGTTCGCGATGGGCTCGGCCAACGAGTCGAGCTACTACGGCCCGGTCAAAAACCCGTGGAACCTTGATCACGTCCCCGGCGGTTCGTCGGGTGGCTCGGCCGCAGCCGTTGCCGCTCGTCTGTTACCGGCTGCCACTGGCACCGACACCGGCGGCTCGATTCGCCAGCCCGCCGCACTGACCAACCTCACGGGCCTGAAACCGACCTACGGTCGTGTGTCGCGCTGGGGCATGATTGCTTACGCGTCCAGCCTCGATCAGGGTGGCCCGCTTGCGCGCACCGCCGAAGACTGCGCCATCCTGCTGCAAGGCATGGCCGGTTTCGACCCGCAAGACTCCACCAGCATCGACGAACCCGTGCCGGACTACAGCGCCAACCTCAATGGTTCGCTGCAAGGCCTGCGCATCGGCGTGCCAAAAGAGTTCTTCAGCGAAGGCCTCGATCCACGCATCGCCGAGTTGATCCACACCAGCATCAAAGAACTTGAAAAACTCGGTGCCGTGATAAAGCCCATCAGCCTGCCCAACATGCAGCACGCGATTCCTGCGTACTACGTGATCGCGCCGGCAGAAGCTTCCTCCAACCTGTCGCGTTTTGACGGTGTGCGCTTCGGTCATCGCTGCGAAGACCCCAAAGACCTCACCGACCTGTACAAGCGCTCGCGCGCCGAAGGTTTTGGCCCGGAAGTACAACGCCGGATTCTGGTCGGTGCCTACGCACTGTCAGCGGGTTACTACGATGCGTATTACCTGCAGGCGCAAAAAATCCGTCGCCTGATCAAAAACGACTTCATGACGGCGTTCAATGAAGTCGACATCATCCTCGGCCCAACCACGCCTAACCCGGCCTGGAAAATCGGCGCTAAAAACAGCGACCCGGTTTCTGCCTATCTGGAAGACGTGTACACCATCACCGCCAACCTCGCGGGCCTGCCGGGCCTGTCGATGCCAGCCGGTTTTGTCGATGGCCTGCCTGTAGGCGTGCAACTGCTGGCTCCGTACTTCCAGGAAGGTCGCCTGCTCAACGTTGCTCACCAGTATCAGCTCAACACTGACTGGCACACGCGCTCACCTGCCGGCTTCTGAGGAGAAACATATGCAATGGGAAGTTGTGATCGGGCTGGAAATTCACTCCCAGCTCGCCACCCAATCGAAAATTTTCTCCGGTAGCGCCACCACCTTTGGCTCGGAGCCGAACACTCAGGCCAGCCTGGTTGACCTGGGCATGCCGGGCGTGTTGCCGGTGCTCAACGAAGAAGCCGTGCGCATGGCCGTGATGTTCGGCCTGGCCGTTGATGCCGAGATCGTTCAGCACAACGTCTTTGCGCGCAAAAACTACTTCTACCCGGACCTGCCCAAGGGTTATCAGATCAGCCAGATGGAGTTGCCGATTGTCGGCAAGGGCCACCTGGACATCACCCTTGAAGACGGCACGGTCAAACGCGTCGGCATTACCCGCGCACATTTGGAAGAAGACGCAGGCAAAAGCCTGCACGAAGATTTCAGCGGCGCCACCGGCATCGACCTGAACCGTGCGGGCACGCCGTTGCTGGAAATCGTCTCCGAGCCGGACATGCGCAGCGCCAAAGAAGCCGTGGCCTACGTAAAAGCCATGCACGCCCTCGTGCGCTACCTGGGCATTTGCGACGGCAACATGGCCGAAGGTTCGCTGCGTTGCGACTGCAACGTGTCGATTCGCAGATTTGGTGAGGCTGAATTCGGCACCCGCTGCGAGATCAAGAACGTCAACTCGTTCCGCTTCATCGAAAAAGCGATCAACAGCGAAGTTCAGCGCCAGATCGAACTGATCGAAGACGGCGGCAAGGTCATTCAACAGACCCGTCTGTACGACCCGAACAAAGACGAAACCCGCGCCATGCGCAGCAAAGAGGAAGCCAACGACTACCGTTACTTCCCCGACCCGGACCTGCTGCCCGTCGTCATCGAAGACACGTTCATCGAAGACGTGCGCGCGACCCTGCCCGAACTGCCACCGCAAAAGCGCGAGCGTTTCCAGTCACAGTTCGGCC
The DNA here is from genome assembly GCF_001043055.1 of Pseudomonas weihenstephanensis. Classification (GTDB taxonomy): domain Bacteria; phylum Pseudomonadota; class Gammaproteobacteria; order Pseudomonadales; family Pseudomonadaceae; genus Aquipseudomonas; species Aquipseudomonas weihenstephanensis. The sequence continues at coordinate 99,803 of NZ_JYLF01000002.1, read as the reverse complement.
TGTCCGCCTACGACGCCAGCGTGCTGGCTTCGAGCCGCGAGCAAGCGGACTACTTTGAAAAAGTGGTCAGCATCAGCGGCGACGCCAAGCTGGCGGCCAACTGGGTCATGGTTGAGCTGGGCAGCCTGCTCAACAAGCAGGGCCTGGACATCGACCAGTCACCCGTCACCGCCGAGCAACTGGGCGGCATGTTGCAGCGCATCAAGGACAACACCATTTCCGGCAAAATTGCCAAAGTGGTGCTTGAAGCCATGGCCAATGGCGAAGGCAGCGCTGACGAGGTCATCGAAAAACGCGGCCTCAAGCAGGTAACTGACAGCGGCGCGATTGAAAAAGTGCTGGATGAAGTGCTGGCCGCCAACGCCGAGCAAGTTGAGCAGTACCGTGCGGCTGACGAAGCCAAGCGCGGCAAAATGTTCGGCTTCTTTGTCGGGCAGGCAATGAAAGCGTCCAAAGGTAAAGCCAACCCGCAACAGGTCAACGAACTGCTCAAAAGCAAGCTCGAAGGCTAGGTTTCAGGCGAACCCCGTAGCCGCTGCCTGCGGCTACGGGGCGTTTTTCTGAGTTCTATAAGGATCCCCCATGAAGCGGCTACTCGGCGCTTGCGCCTTGCTCAGCTTGCTCGCCGGCTGCGCCAGCCACGACATAGACCCACGCGGCTATGACAAAATCGGCGTCGCCTCTTATTACGGCGCTCGTCACCACGGTAAACGTACCGCCAGTGGCGAACCCTTCGACCAGCACGCCCTCAGCGCCGCCCATCGCCAACTGGCCTTCGGCAGCCGGGTTTTGGTCACCAATCTAAGTAACAACCAGAGCGTTGTGGTGCGCATCAATGATCGCGGCCCGCACACCCGTGGGCGCCTGATCGATCTTTCGCGCCAAGCGGCCCAACAGTTGGGTATGCTGCGCAGCGGCACCGCAAAAGTCCGCATTCAGGGCTTGAGCGACTAAATCAGGGAGCGGCTGCAATCTTGGGCTTGAACGCGTTATCGACATGGAACCTGCTGCAATTGCTGTGCGGCCTCGGGCTGCTAATCGCAGGTGCCGAGCTGTTGGTGCGCTGCGCGGTGAGCATGGCTGCAAAAATGAAAGTTCGCCCCTTGCTGATCGGCTTGACCGTGGTCGCACTCGGCAGCAGCGCGCCGCAAATGACCGTCAGCCTGCAAGCGGCCTTCAATGACACTTCAGACATTGCCGTCGGCAGCGTGATCGGTAGCAACATCTTTAACGTTCTGGTCACCCTCGGGTTGTCTGCCCTGATCATCCCGCTGCGCGTATCCCGCCAGTTGGTGCGCCTCGATATTCCGCTGATGATCCTCGCCAGCGCACTGGTCTACGGGCTGGCCTTGAGCAAGGATCTCGACCGACTGGACGGCGTTGTGTTGCTCTGTGCCCTGGCGGTCTATCTGGGCATGCTGCTGCGCCAGTCACGCCACAGCAGCCACCATCACGCCAGCCACGACCAGCCGCAACACACGTGGCCACGCAATGTACTGATGATGTTCTGCGCCTTGCTCCTGCTCGGCCTGGCCGGTCATCTTTTGCTGACTGCCGCCGTCGACGTCGCGACCCAGCTGGGGCTGTCGGAACGCATCATCGGTCTGACCATCATTGCGGTGAGCACCTCACTGCCCGAGCTGGCCACCTCGCTGATCGCCGCTTTTCGCGGTCAACGTGAGATTGCAGTGGGCAACGTGATCGGCAGCAACGTCTTCAACCTGCTCGGCGTGCTGGGTTTCACCGCTTTGCTGGCACCCGCGCCGCTGTCCGTCTCGCCCAATGCCCTGGCGTTCGACCTGCCGGTGATGCTGGGGGTTGCCGTACTGTGCCTGCCCGTGTTCTACACCGGCTACCGCGTGACACGGGTTGAGGGGCTGCTGTTTCTGGGGTTGTATCTGGCGTATGGCCTGCACGTAGTGTCGTTTACCACCGGCATGCCACTGGCCGGCAAGCTCGAACACCTGATGCTGTTTTACCTCTTGCCGGCACTGTTGGTGTTTCTGCTGCTCAGCACCCTGCGCGCCTGGCGTCGACAACACTGAGGGGCCGTGCGAGGCGCACTGCATACCGTAACGTGCGCAGGGTTTTGCACGCCACAGGCTTAAATCCAGCCACCCCACTGCAACACAAAGATCCCGATATTGGTGGTGATGGCGGCCATCAGGGTGGTGATCACGATAATCGCGGCGGCCAGTTCGTGATTGCCATTGGCGGCGCGGGCCATCACAAAACTGGCCGCGGCGGTCGGGCTGGCGAAGTACAGAAACAGCGTACCCAGTTCCGGCCCACGAAAGCCGCACAACCATGCGCCCAACGTGGTGATGATTGGCAAGCTGATCATTTTGACCAGACTCGCACTGAGGGCCAGATCGCCACTTTTGCGTAAGGCGGCCAATGACAAGGTGCCGCCGATGCAAATCAACGCCAGTGGCAACGTCATCGCCGCCAGGTATTCGCCGCTGGCTTGCAGCCAATTGGGCAGCGCAATCTTGAACGCTGCAAACGGCACCGCGGCCAGCACGCTGATAATCAACGGGTTTTTGAACACACTTTTGCAGATGCTCCACGGATCGGACTTGATCACCGGGCTGTACACCGCCAGTACGATGGTCGACAACGTGTTGTAAAGCAGGATGACCAGCGCCGCGAGCACAGCCCCCAAAGAGATGCCGTAGTCGCCGTACATGCTGGCAGCCAGTGCCAGGCCAATGACCGCGTTGTTACCGCGAAACGCGCCTTGGGTATAGATGCCACGGTCTTCACGCGGGCAGCGCCAGATCGACCATGTCCACGCCAGTGAAAAGCTGAGCAAGGTGGCCGCGGTAAAGTACCCCAGGACTTTAGGCTGTAATGCGGTGTTCAAATCCGCATGCAAAATACCCAGAAACAACAACGCCGGCATGGTGACGTTAAACACCAGAGCCGACGCAGTGTGGATAAAACTGTCGTTGATCCAGCCAACGCGCTTAAGCACGACGCCCAGAAACAACATGGCAAATACTGGAGCGGTGATGGTGAGCGTCTGAAGGAAAATAGCCAGCATGCCAAGCAATTCCGATTGCAATCGTTAGGCGGCTAATCTTATGTCAGCCACTGAACCACTGCCTAGCCACTGAACACGCGCTGTCGTCGCTGCCGACGGCCGCGATTTGTGGCGCCCGGTTCAAGGGGCTCGCCGCTTGCGACAGCAACGACAGGCAATGATCAATCAAACTGTGCACACATCCAGCGGTGGTACTCGGCCACGCCGGGATCACCTTCACGCGGTGCCCAATGGGCCAGTTCGCCCTCACCCACAGGCCGATACGGCCCTGCTTTGCATTCGAACATCAAACTGTCGGCTTCAAGCACCACCAAACCATGAAACACCCCCGGCGGCAGGTCGACCCCAAGGCATTCGCCTCCCGCCACCAGCACCCGTTTGTCGAGCAACTGACCGTCCTGATCAAATATCAGCACGCCCAACTTACCCTTGAGCACCAACAAGGTTTCAGCCTTGTCACTGCTCAAGTGCCGGTGCGGCGGCACGTAGGTGTCCGGTTGCAGCCCCACCACCATGCGATGGCACGGCTCCTCCATCTGATGCAGGTTGTGGTGCTGACGACCACGGGGGTTACCGGCCGCTTTCTCAGCCAGTTCGTTAAACAACGTTTGATCGAGAAAGCTTGGGGTAATCATGGTTTCAACGTCCTTGTTTACATACCTTTAACGGCATAAATGCCGGCGGCGTTACGCCAGTAACCTTTGTAGTCCATGCCATAACCGAAGACATAACGGTCAACGCACGGCAGGCCCTCATAGTTGGCTTTCAGGCCGGGACTGGCTTTGCGGTCATGGTCTTTATCAATCAGCACGGCAGTGTGCACTTGACGCGCGCCCGCATGGTGACAGAAATCAACGATAGCGCTCAGGGTGTGGCCTTCATCCAGAATGTCGTCGATGATCAATACATGACGGTCCATGAACGACACTTCAGGCTTGGCCTTCCAGAACAGATCGCCACCGCTGGTTTGGTTGCGATAACGCGTGGCGTGCAAGTAAGACGACTCAAGCGGGAATTTCAGATGGGTGAGCAGCTTACCGGCAAAAATCAGCCCGCCGTTCATCACACAAAAAACCACTGGATTCATCTCGGCCATGTCGGCCGTGATTTGCGCGCCAACGCGGGCAATGGCCGCCTCGACTTCAGCTTCGGTGTACAGGCAGTCAGCCTCTCGCATGATTTGACGGATATGCTCGAGATCAGCAGACATGACGCTCTCCAGGGGGGGTTGCTCAAGAAAAGCGGGCAAAGGTACGCATCCGCATGGCTCAGATCAAGCGTTTATGGACTAACGTGCACTAATGTCTGTAGGACATCACCCCGGATTAGATTAATCTAGGCCGGTTTTTTTGCCTGCCCCCGGAGTTTTCCCTATGCCCATCCGTGAGATCCGACATCCACTGATTCGTCACAAACTTGGCCTGATGCGCCGCGCCGACATTAGCACGAAGAACTTCCGCGAGCTTGCTCAGGAAGTCGGCGCGTTGCTGACCTATGAAGCCACCAGCGACCTGACCCTCGAAACCTACGAGATTGAAGGCTGGAGCGGGCCTGTTCAAGTTGAAAAAATTGCCGGTAAGAAAATTACCGTTGTGCCTATCCTGCGCGCCGGTATCGGCATGCTTGAAGGCGTACTGAGCCTGATCCCGGGTGCCAAAGTCAGCGCTGTCGGCGTGGCGCGTAACGAAGAAACCTTGCAGGCGCACACCTACCTGGAAAAACTCGTACCGGAAATCGACGAACGTCTGGCGATGATCATCGACCCCATGCTGGCCACAGGCTCCTCGATGGTTGCCACCATTGACCTGCTGAAGAAAGCCGGCTGCAAAGAAATTCGCGCCATGGTGCTGGTTGCTGCCCCAGAAGGCATTGCCGCCGTTCAAGCCGCTCACCCGGACGTGACCATCTACACCGCGTCGATCGATAACCGTCTGGACGAACACGGCTACATCATTCCGGGCTTGGGCGATGCCGGCGACAAGATCTTCGGCACCAAGCAAAAGGACGCCTAACATGCAGGACGAGTTCAATGACCCGCTCTGGCGCCAGATTATTTCTGGCGCGCAGATGCTCTTCGTGGCCTTTGGCGCGTTGGTGTTGATGCCTTTGATTACAGGCCTGGACCCTAACGTCGCGCTGTTCACGGCGGGTCTCGGGACTCTGCTGTTCCAGATCGTTACCCGGCGCCAGGTGCCGGTCTTTCTGGCTTCGAGCTTCGCCTTCATTACCCCCATCATTCTCGCCAAGGGCCAGTTCGGCCTCGCCGCGACCATGGGCGGCGTAATGGCAGCCGGTTTCGTGTACACCTTCCTTGGCTTCGCCGTAAAAATTAAGGGCACCGGTTTCATTGATCGCCTGCTGCCACCGGTGGTGATTGGCCCGGTGATTATTTCGATCGGTCTGGCAATGGCCCCGATTGCCGCACATATGGCAATGGGCCGGGCAGAAGACGGCACCGAACTGATCCACTACCAAACCGCCATGCTGATCTCGATGCCAGCGTTGCTGACCACACTGATCGTGGCGGTCTTCGGTAAAGGGATTTTCCGTCTGGTGCCGATCATTGCCGGCGTCTTGGTAGGTTTTGCGTTGGCGTTCTACTTTGGCGTCGTCGACACCGCCAAGATCGCTGCGGCCCCCTGGTTTGCCCTGCCGCACTTCACAGCACCGGAGTTCAACTGGCAGGCGATTCTGTTTATCGTCCCCGTGGCCCTGGCCCCGGCCATTGAACATATCGGCGGCGTTATCGCTGTAGGCAGCGTGACTGGGCGTGACTACCTGAAAAAGCCGGGGCTGCATCGCACGCTGTTCGGTGACGGCATTGCCACCACCGCCGCAGGCCTGCTGGGCGGCCCACCCAATACCACCTACGCCGAAGTGACGGGCGCCGTGATGCTGACCAAGAACTACAACCCGAAAATCATGACCTGGGCAGCGATCTTCGCGATCAGCCTGGCCTTTGTCGGTAAGTTCGGCGCACTGCTGCAAAGCATCCCAGTGCCTGTCATGGGCGGGATTCTCTGCCTGCTGTTCGGTTCGATTGCCGCCGTGGGGATGAACACCCTGATTCGCCATCAGGTAGACCTGAGCGAAGCGCGCAACCTGGTGATCGTCTCGGTGACGCTGGTATTCGGGATCGGCGGCGTATTGATCGGTACGGGGATGGGGCCTGAAGACTTCGGTCTTAAAGGCATCGCGCTGTGCGCCATTGTGGCGATAGCGTTGAACCTGATCCTGCCGGGCAATGACGCCTGGAAAAAGAAGAAAGGTGACGATCCGATTCTCTAAACCGGCTTGCCCCTCACCCCCACCCTCTCCCATTGGGAGAGGGTGAAGGGTTTACAGCGCCAGCGGCGCTCTTTCACACAACGTATTCAATGCCGCCGCCCACTGCGGGCTGTCATTGAGACACGGCACCAGCACCAATTCTTCGCCTCCCGCCTCAATAAATTGCTCACGACCGCGATCGCCAATTTCTTCCAGCGTTTCGATGCAATCGGCCACAAACGCCGGGCACATGACCAATATCTTCTTCACGCCCTCTTTGGCCAACGCATCCAGCCGAGCCTCAGTGTAGGGTTCGATCCATTTCGCTCGTCCCAAGCGCGACTGGAACGCTACCGACCATTTACCGTCTGGCAAGCCCATGCGCTGGGCAAACGCTTCAGCTGTGCGCAAACACTGCGCGCGATAGCAGGTGGCCAATACGGCAGGTGAGGCGTTTTGGCAGCAGTCTTCACGTTTAAAACAGTGATTGCCGGTAGGGTCGAGCTTGTGCAAATGGCGTTCGGGCAAGCCGTGAAAACTCAGCAACAGGTGATCGTAATCCTGCTCCAGGTGCGGCTTGGCACTGGCCACCAAGGCATCCAGGTACTCGGGCTGGTCGTAAAACGGCTGCACAATCGAGAACTGAATCGGGAGTTTTTTGACCGTGACCACGCGTCTGGCTTCCTCAATCACCGTGGTCACGGTGCTGTCGGCAAACTGTGGATAAAGCGGCGCCAAGGTGACCTTTTTAATGCCTTGAGCGGCCAACCGGGTCAGCACAGTTTCAATCGACGGCTCGCCATAGCGCATGGCCAGCTCCACCGGCCCCTGCGTCCACTCCTGGGTCATGGCCTGCTGCAAGCGACGGCTGAGCACCACCAAAGGCGAGCCTTCATCCCACCAGATAGACGCGTAGGCATGTGCCGACTGCTCAGGGCGCTTGATCAGGATCAGCGACACCAGCAAACGTCTGACAGGCCACGGCAAGTCGATGACGTAGGGGTCCATCAAAAATTGGTTCAGGTAACTGCGTACATCCGCTACCGAGGTAGACGCCGGCGAACCTAGGTTAACCAGCAACAGCGCGTGGTCGGTCATGCAACATCCTATTTCAGAGGCGGGCGGACACATCATCAAGTGCCGCACGCAAATCGGTGAACTGAAAAGTGAAACCGGCTTCCAGCAATCTGGCAGGTGTTGCGCGCTGGCCACCCAATAATAATTGCGACATCTCGCCCAACAGCACACGCAATACAAACGCCGGCATGGGCATAAAGGCCGGGCGATGCAGCACACGGCCCAAGGTCTTGGCGAACGCTGCGTTACGTACCGGGTGCGGCGCGCAGGCATTATAAGGACCCGTCGCGGCATTCTCATGCACAAGAAAATCAATCAGGGCAATTTGGTCATTGATATGAATCCACGGCATCCACTGCCGACCATTGCCTATTGGCCCACCCAAGCCCAGCTTGAAGGGCAGCAGTAGACGCGACAAAAAGCCGCCATCGGCCGATAACACCAAACCCGTTCGCACCAGCACCACACGGATGCCCAGAGCCTGCGCCCGTTGTGCGGTCTCTTCCCATGCGATGCACAAATGGCTGGCGAAATCTTCGTTCACCGTAGGCGAGTCCTCGGTCAACTCGCGCTCAGCGCCGTCGCCATACCATCCCACAGCAGAGCCAGAGACCAAGACCGAAGGCTTGTGTTCGCGGCTTTCGAGCCAGGTCAGAAGGGTTTCTGTGAGCGTGATCCGGCTGCTCCAAAGCAACACTTTGCGTTTACGCGTCCACGGCCTGTCTGCGATAGGCGCGCCCGCCAAATTGATCACCGCATCCACCGGCTCCTGCCCAAGCGCATCGAGACGGGCGATACCTCTTACACCCGTGCCGCACAGTTCACTCACCTGCTCAGGGCGCCGGCTCCATACCGTCAAACGATGACCTTGCGCCAACCAGTGACGACACAGTTGGCGGCCTATCAAGCCCGTACCGCCTGTCAGCAATATGTGCATCAGTTCAACCTCGCAGGGAGTTTTATCGCAAGCACTGGTCTATTTTTAAACAAAGACCCATTTCATCGGTCTGCTGGCTTGCATGAAGAATAGGCCAAATGACCCCAGCGAGCACGTAGAAACCTATACTAATAAATAGATTTGTACAGGTATTATCGACGACGTCGTCTGTGCAAACAGGAATCGAGGCCAATATGACTGTACCTATCGCAATAATCGGCACCGGAATTGCCGGGCTTTCGGCTGCACATGCCCTGCACAAGGCAGGGCACGCCGTGCACCTGTTCGATAAAAGCCGCGGCAGCGGCGGGCGCATGTCGAGCACACGCAGCGAGGCCGGTGCGCTCGATCTGGGCGCACAGTACTTCACAGCCCGCGACCGGCGTTTTGTCGATGAGGTTCAACACTGGCAAGCCAAAGGTTGGGCTAGCGAGTGGGAACCCCGCCTGTATAACCACAAAAATGGCCAACTGACGCCCTCTCCCGACGAGCAAACCCGCTGGGTCGGCAGCCCACGCATGAGCGCCATTACCCGGGGCCTGCTGGAGCACCTGACAGTGACCTTTACTTGCCGCATTACAGACTTGATTCGCGGCGAAAAACATTGGCACCTGCAAGATGCAGACGGCAAGGATCACGGACCGTTCAGCCATGTGATCGTGGCCACCCCCGCCCCCCAAGCCACGGCGCTACTGGCCAGCGCGCCGAAACTGGCCAGCGCCGCAGCCGGGGTCAAGATGGACCCGACGTGGGCGGTGGCGCTGGCATTCGAAACCGCCCTCGACACCAAAATGGATGGCTGCTTTGTACAAGACAGCCCGCTGGACTGGCTCGCGCGAAACAGCAGTAAACCCCGACGGGACAGCCAGCCCGACACTTGGGTGCTGCATGCCACCAGCGCCTGGAGCCGGCAAAACCTCGACCTGAGCAAAGAAGCCGTGATTGAACACCTGCACGGCGCATTTGCCGAGCTGATGCACGTTGCGATTCCGGCGCCCATTTTCACTCAGGCCCACCGCTGGCTTTATGCTCGGCCCGCAGCAGCCCACGAATGGGGCGCTTTGGCTGACGCCGACCTGGGCCTTTATGCCTGCGGCGACTGGTGCTTGTCCGGCCGGGTCGAAGGCGCATGGCTCAGCGGCCAGGAGGCAGCACGCCGCCTGCTTGAGCATTTGGAATGAATGGCAGGCGATTAAGGCCACTGCCGAGCAGTGCACGGTAAAACTTATACAAGAAGTTTGACTTGTACAATATCAAGCCTATGATGACCTCAAGTTGTACGTTAATAAAAAGATGTACAAGAAATTCTTGGAGGTTCATCCCATGGCCTGCATCGCCGCTACCGGACACAAACCGAAAATAGCCATCAGCGCCTGCTTACTGGGTGCTGAAGTGCGCTTCAACGGTGGGCACAAAGAATCGCGCCTGTGCAGCCAGGCCTTAAGTGAACATTTCGAATTTGTGCCCCTGTGCCCCGAGGTTGCCATCGGCCTGGGTATTCCACGCCAACCCATCCGTTTGATAGGTGACCCTGCAAAGCCTCTCGCGGTGGGCAGTGTCGACAGTGCCCTGGACGTGACCCGGCCCCTGCACGATTACGGTGTGGCAATGGCGGCTTCCCACACGGATATTTGTGGCTACATCTTCATGCAAAAGTCGCCTTCGTGTGGCCTTGAGCGGGTCAAGGTGTATCAGGACGGGGGGCGGCCTGCCGAGTTGAGCGGGCGCGGCATCTACGCCCATGCGTTCTGCGCGGCTCACCCCAACTTGCCGGTCGAAGAAGACGGCCGCCTGAATGACCCGGTGCTGCGCGAAAACTTCATGACCCGGGTGTACGCCTACAGCGCCTGGCAGGCCCTGCTCAAACAGGGCATCACCCGTCGTACCCTCACCGAGTTCCACGCGCGCTACAAATACCAACTGATGGCACATCACCCGGTGCAGTACAAAACTCTGGGCCATTTACTCGGCAACCTCGGCAAGCAAGACCCGCGAGAAATTGCGCCGCAGTACTTCAGCGAGCTGATGAAGGCCCTTAAAAAATGCGCCACCCGCCGCACCCATACCAACGTATTGCAGCACCTGAGCGGCTACCTCAAAAAGTCCATCAGCCCCGCTGACAAACGCGAAATGCAGCACCTGATTGGCCAATACCTGCAAGGCATCGTGCCATTAGTGGTGCCGCTGACCTTACTCAAGCATCACTTTCGCCTCCACCCCGACCCTTACATCTCGCGTCAGGTTTACCTGCAACCGCATCCGGAAAATCTCAGCCTGCGAAATGCTATCTGACCATGAATGATGACTTGATCATGTCCAATACCCCTCACACCGACTACAGCCAGGCACTGGTTGAAGGCTGGCTGCCCATTCGTGACGTGTCACGCATCACGGGGGTGAATGCGGTGACGTTACGCGCCTGGGAACGCCGCTATGGCCTGATCGTGCCGCAGCGCACGGCCAAGGGCCATCGCCTGTTCTCGAATGAACATATCCAGCGTATCCAGCACATATTGCTGTGGCTCAATCGCGGGGTTGCTGTCAGCCAAATCAAACCCCTGCTCGATACCCCCGACGCGCCTGACGACTCACTCGCAAATGACTGGCAGGTTTGGCGGCAAACCCTGATTCAAGCCATCAGCGAATTGGCAGAGCGCAAGCTGGATGACTGCTTCAACCAAGTGATGTCGCTCTACCCGGCCCGCGCCTTGTGCGAGCAATTATTGATGCCGTTGCTCAAAGAGCTGGAACAACGCTGGCAAGGCCAGTTTGGCGCCCAACTGGAACGCGTGTTCTTCCACTCCTGGTTACGCAGCAAATTGGGCGCACGGATTTATCACAACAACCGCTCGCTTAGCGGCGACCCGGTGTTGCTGATCAATCATTCTGATCTGGCGTTCGAACCTCATCTGTGGCTCACCGCTTTGCTCATCAGCAACAGCCACTGCCCGGTTGAAATGTTTGATGCCCCACTGCCGGTCGGTGAACTGGGGCTGGCGGTTGAGCGCTTAAAACCACGCGCCGTGGTGCTGTACTCCAGCAAAACGCTGAATACCCACCAACTGCCAAAACTCTTGAACGGCATCGCGTGCCCCATCGTGATTGCCGGACCAACGGTATGCATCCATTACGACGTGTTGTCCGTAAGTACGACTGAGATCGCTGGACTGTGTCTGGCCAACGACCCCATTGAGGCCCACCAACGCCTCTTTCAACTCGGGCTGGTGTAGCACCGCGCTATTGCTCAAGGAATTGACATGCAACTTATCTGGCTACGAAGCGACCTGCGCCATCTCGACAACACCGCCCTGAGTGCTGCCACCCACCGCGGCTCCACCACAGCCGTGTACCTGATCAGCCCGCAACAATGGCTGGCCCATGACGACGCGCCATGCAAAGTCGATTTTTGGTTGCGTAACCTGCGCACGCTGAGTGACAGCCTGCAACAGCTCAATATCCCGCTGCTGATTCGCACCTGCCCGACGTGGGATCAAGCGCCCGTGGTACTGCTGCAGTTATGCCAACAACTGGGCGTGCAAGCGCTGCACACCAATCAGGAATACGGCATCAACGAAACCCAACGCGATGAGGCGGTGGCTCACACCCTTGAAGCCCGGGGCATTGAGTTCCACTCTTACTTGGACCAACTGTTGTTTCAGCCGGGCAGCATCTTGACGCAATCGGGCTCCTACTTTCAGGTCTTCAGCCAGTTTCGCAAAATTTGCTACAAGCGCTTGTACATGGCCCTGCCGCAAACCGTTGCACCGCCAAAAGCCCAGGCACCGCTCAATATTGCGCGCGATGCCGTGCCTGATTCAGTTGAAGGTTTTGCATCACCCAGCGCATCCATTCGTGCGCTCTGGCCTGCCGGTGAAGAGGAGGCACAGCAACGTTTGGCGCGCTTTGCCGATCAACAGATTCACTATTACCAAGACGAACGCGACTTACCGGCCAAACCCGGCACCAGCCAGCTTTCAGCTTATTTGGCCGCTGGGGTCATCTCGCCCCGCCAATGCCTGCACGCCGCCTTGCAAAGTAATAACGGCGAGTTCGAAAGCGGCAGCCCCGGTGCGCTTACCTGGATCACCGAACTGCTGTGGCGCGAATTCTACAAATACATAGTGGTCGGTTACCCACGCGTCTCTCGCCATCGTGCCTTTCGACTTGAAACCGAGTTTTTGCCGTGGCGCGACGCTCCCCAAGACTTGGCCGCCTGGAAAGAGGGCCGCACCGGCTTCCCGATCATTGATGCCGCCATTCGCCAATTGCTGGACACCGGCTGGATGCACAACCGCCTGCGCATGATAGTGGCCATGTTCCTCACCAAAAACCTGCTGATCGACTGGCGTGAAGGCGAGCGTTTCTTTATGCAGCACCTGATCGACGGCGACCTGGCCGCCAACAACGGTGGCTGGCAATGGAGTTCGTCTACCGGCACCGATTCGGTCCCCTATTTCAGAATTTTCAATCCCCTGAGCCAGTCCGAACGCTTCGACCCCGACGGAGTTTTCATCAAACACTGGCTGCCCGAACTGGCGGACCTGAACAAAAAACAGGTGCATAACCCGGCCTCGGCAGGCGGGTTGTTTGGCGTGGCAGAGTACCCGGCCCCCATCGTCAACTTGAGCCAAAGCCGCGAACGGGCCCTGAGTGCCTTCAAAAACTTACCCTCCAAACAAATGCTCGAGGTGAGCCATGGCTGACGGGCGACGGATTTGGCTCACAGGCGCCAGCAGTGGCATGGGCGCACACATGGCCGAGGAGCTGCTTAAAAGCGGCGCCCGCCTCGCATTAACCGCCCGCACACTGGCGCCGCTCAAAGCCTTGTCCGATCGCTATCCCGACCAAGTGCTCCTCGTGCCGGGAGATTTGACTGACCGCTCGCAGGTGCGTGAAATCGGCAACCGCATCACCCAACTCTGGGGCGCTCTGGACACGGTGATCCTCAACGCGGGCACTTGCGAATACGTGGACGTGCGCCATTTTGACGCTACGGTGATTGAGCGCGTGGTGCGCACCAACTTGCTGGCCACCAGTTATTGCCTTGAAAGCGCGTTGCCTTTACTGCGCGCCGGTTCGCGCCCGCATGTGGTGGGCGTGGTCAGTTCGGTCACCTATTGGGCACTGCCACGCGCCGAAGCCTATGGCGCATCCAAAGCCGGCCTGCGCTACTTGCTCCAATCCCTGCGTATCGATCTGGCCCAGGAAGGGATTGACGTCACCCTTGTCAGCCCAGGCTTTGTCGACACTCCGCTGACAGAAAAAAATGACTTCCCGATGCCCATGCGCTGGCCTGCGCACAAAGCCGCCCGGCATATTTGCCAGCGCTTGCAAAAACGCCCGCTGGAGATCGCCTTCCCGACCCTGTTCATTGCCACATTGCGACTGTTGGCGAGCCTGCCCAAACGCCTCCAAGTGGCGTTGGGCAGACGCTTGGCGCGCACCTCTGACGGAAAACCATCATGAAAATCGCGATCATTGGCAGCGGCATCTCAGGGCTGACCTGCGGTTACTTACTGCACAAAGCGCACGATATCAGTGTGTTCGAAGCCAGTGACTGGATCGGGGGGCATACGCACACCGTTGAGGTGAATGTAAACGGCCAGACCCATGCCGTGGACACCGGCTTCATTGTGTTCAATGACTGGACCTACCCCAATTTCATCACACTGATGACGCAACTGGGCGTGCGCTCCAAGGCCACAGAAATGAGCTTTTCTGTGCACGACACCCGCAGCTCGCTCGAATACAACGGCAATACCCTCAATAGTTTGTTTGCCCAGCGCAGCAACCTGTTGTCGCCCAGGTTCTGGGGCATGTTGCGCGATATCGTGCGCTTCAACCGCGAAGCCATTCGCGATTTGGAGGAGCAACGTATTGCCAGTGACACCCAGCTGGGCGACTACCTACAGCAGCGCGGCTATGGCACACGTTTTATCGAGCACTACATCGTACCGATGGGCGCCGCGATCTGGTCCATGTCACTGGACGACATGCTGCGCTTTCCGCTGCAATTTTTTGTGCGTTTTTTCAAGAATCACGGCTTGCTCAGCGTCAGCAATCGCCCGCAATGGCGTGTGATTGAAGGCGGCTCCAGTGCCTACATCAAACCGTTGAGCGCAGGTTTTGCCGACAACATCCACCTTAAGTGCCCGGTCACCCAGGTCGAACGTTACGAACAAGGTGTACTGATACACAGCGGCGCAGGCACTGAACGTTTCGACAAAGTCATTTTTGCCTGCCACAGCGATCAAGCCCTCAAGCTGCTGGCCGCACCGTCAGCCGCCGAGCAACACATCCTCGGCGCGCTGCCCTATGCCGACAATGATGTGGTGTTGCACACCGATACCCGCCTGTTGCCTGATCGAAAACTGGCGTGGGCCAGCTGGAACTATCGATTGGGTAACGCAGGACAAAAACGTGCGGCTGTGACCTATGACATGAACATCCTGCAAGGCATCCAGAGCGAGACCACTTTTTGCGTCAGCCTCAACCAAACCTCAGCGATTGATCCGCGCAAAGTGCTGGCCAGCTACACCTACGCTCACCCGCAATACAGTTTGGCTGGCGTAGAGGCTCAAGCCCGCTGGCAAGAGCTGCTGGGGCCTCAGCACAGCTATTTTTGTGGTGCCTATTGGGCCAATGGCTTCCATGAAGACGGCGTGGTCAGCGCACTGCGCGTGGCCAAAGCTTTCGGCCAAACGTTATGAACAGCGCCCTGTACAGCGGCTGGATCGCCCATCGACGTTTTACAGCGCGTGGTCATGCGTTCCGCTATCGCATCGGCCTGCTGTATCTGGACCTGGATGAGCAAGACGCTGTACTGGGGTTGTCACCGCTGGCCGGCAAAAGTCGCTTTGCGCCCTTCTCCTTTCGTGAAAGCGATTACTTAAAAACCTACACCGAAGCCGGCATGCGCCTGATTGATGCAGTGCGCCAGCAAGTGGGCATAGCGTTAGGGCGCACACCACAAGGTGCGGTTCGTTTATTGACTCAAGCCCGCAGTTGGGGGCTGTCCTTCAACCCGGTGAGTTTCTTTTACTGCTACGAAACGGATGGGAAACTGGCCGCCATCTTGTGCGAAGTGACCAACACACCGTGGCGCGAACGCTACCACTACGTACTGCCCGTCGAGGGTGACAGCTTTGCGCATGTCGCCGTGGCCAAGGCCTTTCACGTCTCGCCGTTTTTGCCGCGCGATCTGGAATACCGCATGAGTTTCAGCCCTCCAGGCGCCCGTCTTGGGGTGCACATGGCGGACTGGCAAGGCGAACTGAAGGTCTTCGATGCCACGCTCAACCTGCACCGTACAGAACTGGACCGCGCGAGTTTGCACCGCTACCTGCGCCAATTTCCGTGGATGACGGCCAAAACCTGCCTGGCTATTTACTGGCAAGCCTTACGCCTTTTTCTTAAACGTACACCGATTGTTTCTCACCAGGCCGCCGACGGCGCCTTTCGCATTGCTGCCCTGCAACCCAAGGATCAACGCCATGAAAAGCCCTAGTCTGGTGAGCAAGTCCTCGCTCTCGACCACCCACAATCTGACCAGCGTGCTGTTAAGGCGCGGGGTGATGCGCCAATTGAATCAATTGAAAAATGGCCATCTGGTCATCATCGAAAACGGTGAGCCGCATGTTTTCGGGGATCGCAGTGCGAGCATGGTCGCTGAAGTACAGATTCACGACGCCAGCGTGTGGGGCATGATCGCCAGCAACGGCTCGATTGGCGCAGGCGAAGCGTTCATACACGGCTACTGGAGTTCACCCGATCTGACCAAAGTGATTCAGGTGCTGGTCAGCAACATGCAGGTACTGGATGCCCTGGAAGGCGGGCTGGCGCGACTGGGGCGGCCGTTGATTCGCGCTCTGCATTGGGTCAATCGCAATACGCGTAAAGGCTCGCAAAAAAATATTGCCGCGCATTACGATTTGGGCAATGAAATGTTCGAGCAGTTTCTCGACCCCTCCATGATGTATTCCGCGGCGCAGTTCCTCAGCCCCGACGACACGCTGGAGCAGGCCCAGCTCAATAAACTGGAGCGTATCTGCCAAAAGCTCGACCTCAAACCCGAAGACCATTTACTGGAAATCGGTACGGGTTGGGGCAGCATGGCACTGTTCGCAGCACAGCATTACGGCTGCAAAGTGACCACCACCACTTTGTCCAAAGAACAGTTCGACTACACCCAGGCCCGCGTTGAAACCCTGGGCTTACAGGACCAAGTGACCTTGCTGCTGGAGGATTACCGCGACCTGACAGGGCAATACGACAAGCTGGTGTCGATTGAAATGATTGAGGCGGTTGGCCATCGCTTCTTGCCGAACTATTTCAAGCAATGTTCGCACTTGCTCAAACCCCACGGCTTGATGCTGCTGCAAGCCATCACGATTCGCGAACAGCGCTATGAGCAGGCCAAAAGCAGTGTGGACTTTATCCAACGCTACATTTTCCCCGGTGGCGCATTGCCCAGCGTGCAAAAAATGCTCGCCATTGTGGGCAGCGATACCGACATGAACCTCATGCACATGGAAGATTTTGGCCTGCACTACGCCAAAACCCTGCGCCTGTGGCATGAGAATTTTCGCCGCGCCCACGGGCGTTTGACGGAGCTGGGCTACGACGAATACTTCCTGCGCTTGTGGGAGTTTTACCTGTGTTACTGCGAAGGCGGCTTTTTGGAGCGCAGCATCGGCACCGCACAATTACTGTTGGCTAAACCCGCCGCCATGAACCCACCATTACTCGGCCGCTTCAATGCTTGAAAAGCAGTTGGCCAATGCCGTGCTGTTTCAGCTCGGCTGGTTTGCCTGTGTGTTGGGCGGCAACAGTGCCTGGCTCTGGCTGGCGGCTGGCGCGCTGCTGATCCACGTGGTGTGGATAAGTCGATCGTGGGCCGAACTGCGTTTGATGGTGTGCGTGTGCATGCTCGGTACGCTGGTCGACAGTCTGCTCCTCAACGCGGGCGTGTTTGCGTTCACGCAGGCCCAGTGGCTGATCCCGTTCTGGTTGATGGTGCTTTGGGCCTTACTGGCGACGACGCTGAACCATTGCCTGGCATGGACCGCACAACCTCGTTGGCGGGCCGCACTGCTGGGTGCCGTCGGCGGGCCGCTGTCCTATTACGCCGGGCAACGGCTGGGAGCCGTGACGTTCCCATTCGGTGTGTGGCCAACGCTGCTTGGACTAGGCGTGTTGTGGGCGGGATTGTTTGCAGCACTGCAATGGATCGCCGCAAAACACGTCAACCCCCGTAGCCGTGAGCTTGCTCGCGACCCGACTTAACCACGGTGCGACGCCTCGGGGGTAGCGCAGTGACAGGGTGTGCGATTGTCAGCTGTTTTACACCTGAACGCAGCACTGCCTTACACTGCGCGCCTATGACCAACATCCCCCTGACTGAAATTACCGAACCCGCCGTCACCTGTTCGACGTGTGCGGCGTGCTGCTGCCAACTGGAAGTGATGCTGATCACCGAAACCGGTGTGCCCGAACGCTTTATCGACACCGATGACTGGGGGGGCGAAGTGATGTTGCGCCTTGACGATGGCTGGTGTGCGGCCCTGGACCGCAACACCATGATGTGCACCATTTACGAGAAGCGCCCGCTGATTTGCCGCGAGTTCGAGATGGGTGACGTTGAATGCCTCAACGAACGCCAAGGCATCGCCACCGTCTATCGTTAGGCTACAACGGCATCGTGTAATGCAGTGCGTAGCTTTCCACCCCGTCGTTGGTGCTGGAAAGTCCGGCGTTGGAGTAGTGGGTAGCGCGAATGCCCACCTCATGCCCGCCGGTAAAGCGCAAACCGAAACCAATCCGGTCCTCAAACTGAAACGCGGTCCCCAGCTTTTGCTCTTCGACTTCGGTCTTGGAAAACAGCGCCATACCGATCCCGGCTTCGATGTAAGGCTTTACCGTTTCACCGGCAAATTCGTACACAAATACCGGGGAGAACGACAGGCTGTTGCTGCTGGATGACTTTTTGCCATCCCAATACGTGTAAGCACCATCCCAATAACCCGTAAGACGGCCGACATCGCTTTGTAACCAACTCTTGTCCCAGTCGGACTTCAGGCCCAAGCGATACGTCATGCTCGACTGACTGGTATGCCCTACCCCAAATTCGATACCGGCCGCTTGTGCCGTGAAACTGTGCCCCAGAACGGTTGCTGTAAGAACAGCCAAGCTAAAAAAACGAGTCATAAGAAAATCCTATTTTCGAATGCATAGGTCGTGTGTTGTGTGCCACATCAGGCAGGCGGTATGAATCCAATCACAAGGTGAAGTTCAACCTATTTGAACAAGCACACATTTTTTTACAGGTCGAAGCTTCGCACAACACCTGATTTATTCCATAGCACAGGTAGGATTTTTCGCATTTGTTCAGGTGAGGCGCTGGTCCAGAACTGCGTGTCTTGGGCCGGGCCACTGGCTAACAGACCACGTTCGTGGAGCAAGCGTTGCAGTTGCCGGGCCACGGCGGCACCGGTATCGATCAGGCAGATCGAGGGCGGGAGCATCTGACTGAGCAGAGGCTTGAGGAAGGGATAATGCGTACAGCCCAAAATAATCGTGTCGCACCCTGCGGCCAATAACGGCTCCACATAGCCGCGCAGTAGCGTGACCAAGGCTTCGCTGTGCAGGTCGCCGGTTTCAATCAGTTCAACCAAACCGGGGCAAGGTTGGGTAATGACGCGTACATCGCTGGCAAACCGATCCAGCAAGGCGGCAAACTTGGCACTTTGCAATGTACCGGTGGTGGCGAGCACGCCCACCACGCCACTGCGCGTAGCCGCCGCGGCCGGTTTGACGGCCGGCTCCATGCCAACAATGGGCCAGTTCGCATAGCGCTGACGCACATCTGCCACACCTGCGACGGTGGCGGTATTACAGGCCAGGACAAACGCTTTGGCGCCTTGACGCTGGAAGAAGTCAGCCATCACTACACACCGCTGACGGATGAATTCAGGGGTTTTCTCGCCATAGGGAATATGCCCACAGTCGCCGACGTAGAGCAGCGACTCATTGGGCAGTAGTGCGCGGATCTCATTGAGCACCGACAGCCCGCCTACACCGGAGTCAAACACCCCAATCGGCGCTTCACTCATGGGCAGGGCCGCACACACTGCACGCCGGGTCGCGTTTGACCCGCAACTCGCGAAACCGCGTACCCAGCGCATCAATCAATAACAAGCGCCCCACCAACGGCTCACCAAAACCTGCCAGTAGCTTGAGCGCTTCAAGGGCTTGCAAACTGCCGACCACCCCCACCAGCGGCCCGATCACCCCGGCTTCGCTGCACGTCAGGTCGTCATCGCTGCCGTGCCCGTATAAACAGTGATAGCAGGGGCTGGCAGGTTGGCGCACGTCAAACACGGACAACTGGCCTTCAAGGCGAATGGCCGCGCCACTGACCAACGGTTTGCGCGCTGCGACACAGGCGGCGTTGACGGCTTCGCGAGTGCCGAAGTTATCGCAGCAGTCGAGCACCAAATCCACCGCTTCCACGGCCTTGGCCAGCGAGTCGGCGTCCAGCGCGCGGCGATGGGCCAGCAAGGTGATTTCAGGGTTGATCGCGGCCAGTCGAGCCAGGGCCGAGTCGACCTTGCTCTGACCGACACTGGCCGTGTCATGGATGATCTGGCGTTGCAGATTGGTCACATCGACGTGATCGAAGTCAGCCACATGCAGTTCACCCACACCCGCCGCAGCCAAATACAACGCCACTGGCGAGCCCAACCCGCCCAGACCGACGATCAGCACGCGGCTGTGCTTGAGTTTTAACTGGCCGTCGATGTCGACCTGTTGCAAGAGGATCTGTCGGCTGTAGCGCAACAGCTCCTGATCAGTCAGCACGGCAGCCGGCCCAGCGTAATACGCTCATGAGCGCCCAGGTCCTTGCGGCTTTCAACCTGGGTAAAACCGGCACCTTGCAGCAAGTCACGCACGGGCGCGCCCTGGTCGTAACCGTGTTCGAGCATCAGCCATGCCTCCGGGTTGAGGTGCTGCGGGGCTGCGGCGACAATCTGGCGAATATCGTCCAGCCCGTCGGGGCCCGCCACCAACGCACTTTCGGGTTCGAAACGCACGTCGCCTTCAGCCAGATGAACATCACCTGCGGCAATGTAAGGCGGGTTGCTGATAATCAGGTCAAAACGATGGTCGGCCAAAGCACTGAACCAATGACTGTTGAGCACAGTGACGTTGTCCAGCGCCAAGCGCTGGCGATTACGCTCGGCCAGAGCAACGGCTTCAAGCACACGGTCAACCGCCGTCACCTGCCAGGCCGCACGTTCACTGGCCAAGGCCAGCGCAATGGCGCCGCTGCCGGTGCCCAGATCCAGCACGTTAGCCGGCGTTGCAGGCAGCAGTTGCAATGCGGTCTCAACCAGCAGTTCGGTATCCGGGCGCGGAATCAACGTGTGTGGCGCCACTTCCAGGTCAAGATTCCAGAACCCTTGCTGACCCAAAATGTAGGCCACCGGCTCACCCGCGCGACGGCGTTGCAGGTAGTCGGCAAAGATCAGTGCCGATTCGCTGCTGACAATTTTCTCGGGCCATGTGTGCAGGTAACTGCGCGACTTGCCCAGGGCGGCGGCCAACAACAACTCGGCATCCAGTCGGGCCGTGGGCGAGTCAGGCAGTTCGGCAGCCCGTAACAAGCTGGCAATAATGGTCATTTATTCACCCAACGCGGTCAGTTGATCGGCCTGGTATTCGGCTAACAACGGCTCGATCACGGCTTCAACGCCGCCTGCCAGCACTTCATCCAATGAATACAAGGTGAGATTGACGCGGTGATCGGTCACTCGTCCTTGCGCAAAATTGTAGGTCCGGATGCGCTCGGAGCGGTCTCCCGAGCCCACCAGCAACTTACGCTCGCTGGCAATGGCATTGGCCGCAGCGCTGGTTTGCTGGTCATTCAATTTAGCTGAAAGCCACGACATCGCCCGTGCACGGTTTTTATGCTGCGAACGCTCTTCCTGACACTCAACTACGATGCCCGAAGGCAAGTGAGTGATACGGATGGCCGAGTCGGTCTTGTTGACGTGCTGACCGCCCGCGCCGGAAGAACGGTAGGTATCAACACGCAAATCGGCAGGATTGATCTCAATGGCTTCCTGCTCATCGGGTTCAGGCAACACTGCCACGGTGCAGGCAGAGGTGTGAATACGGCCCTGAGACTCGGTGGCAGGGACTCGCTGAACGCGGTGCACGCCGGACTCGAACTTCAACTTGCCGTAAACGTTGTCCCCTTCGACGCGAGCAATGACTTCTTTATAGCCGCCATGCTCACCCGGGTTTTCAGACAGGATTTCCAGCCTCCAGCCACGACGCTCAGCGTAACGGGAGTACATGCGAAACAGGTCACCGGCAAAGATCGCCGCCTCATCACCGCCCGTACCGGCACGAATTTCGAGGAATACGTTACGCCCGTCGTTCGGGTCTTTGGGCAGCAGCATGCGTTGCAGATCACCTTCGAGCTCAATCAGCCGCTCTTTGGCTTCGCGCACCTCCTCAACCGCCATTTCACGCATGTCGGGGTCGCTGTCTTTGAGTAACGCTTGTGCGCCTTCAAGGTCAGCCTGGACTTTTAGCCATTGGCTATAAGCACCAACAATAGGCTCAACTTCTGCGTACTCCTTGGAATACGCACGAAATTTGGTTTGATCCGAAATGACCTCGCCATCGCCAAGCAACGCGGTCAATTCTTCAAAACGGTCCTGGAGGATGTCCAGCTTATTAAGCAGTGACGCTTTCATTACGATTTTTTATCCGCAGAGCTATCCGATGAGCCCTCACCGAGGGCAAAAAGTTCTTGGGCCATGGCCAGCGCATCGAGGCGGCCTTCGGCGGAAAGCTTTTTCAGCTGCACGCTGGGGGCGTGAAGCAATTTATTCGTCAAGCCGCGTGCCAGTTGTGCCAGCACGTCTTCAGGGTTACCGCCATTGGCGAGCATTTTCTGGGCTTTTTGCAATTCTTCGTCACGCAGACGCTCGCCTTGTTGACGGTACGCCTTGAGCACATCAACCGCGGCCAATTCACGTAAACGCACCATGAATTCGTCAGCGCCAATACTGACCAGTTCTTCTGCCGCTTGCGCTGCGCCCTGACGGCTCTTGAGGTTTTCAGCTACGACCTCATGCAAGTCATCGACGGTATAGAGGTAAACGTCGTCTAACTCGCCTACTTCAGGTTCGATATCGCGCGGAACAGCGATGTCGACCATAAAAATAGGTTTGTGCTTGCGCAGCTTTAAAGCGCTTTCAACCGCGCCCTTACCCAAGATCGGTAATTGGCTGGCGGTGGAACTGATGACGATATCGCTGTGCACCAACTCTTGGGGAATGTCCGACAACAACACCGCATGTGCGCCGAACTGTTCAGCCAAAATGCTGGCGCGTTCAAGCGTACGGTTTGCCACCACGATACGTTTAACCCCCAGGTCATGCAGGTGACGGGCGACCAGCGTAATGGTTTCACCAGCACCGATGAGCAAGGCCTGACTGCGCTGCAAGTCGCTGAAAATCTGCTTCGCCAGGCTGACCGCGGCAAACGCCACCGACACCGGGTTCTCGCCAATAGCCGTTTCAGTACGCACTTGCTTGGCCGAGTTAAAGGTGGCCTGAAACAGGCGCCCCAACAATGGCCCGACAGTGCCCGCTTCACGCGCCACGGCATACGCTGACTTCAACTGACCGAGAATTTGCGGCTCACCCAATACCAGCGAGTCAAGGCCCGCCGCCACTCGCATCATGTGGCGAACCGCTGCGTCCTCTTCATGGATGTAGGCGCAGGACCTCAACGCATCAAGGTCGAGCTTATGATAGTCAGCCAGCCATTTCAGGACCGTATCGGCGGAAAGGTGGTCTTGCTCTATATACAGCTCACTGCGATTGCAGGTTGAGAGGATCGCAGCTTCGCGACTGTCGGTGAGTCGGCAGAGCTGCTGCAAGGCCTCAACCAACTGCTCGGGGGTAAAAGCCACGCGCTCGCGGACGTCTACTGAAGCAGTCTTGTGGTTAATACCGAGTGCAAGGAAGGCCATTCAAGATCGCTGATGATGACGAGAAGCCGGCAATTGTCCTACTTCGCCAGATTGAGAACAACCATTGCTGACTATTGTCTCTATAGTTAAGGTCTGTTGACGCCCAATTAGCCATCATCCTGGCCCTTCATATCGATAGTCGCAGCTGTTAGGGTTTGCCCTGTCGCATGTGTCATGATGCCCCGACCGCAGGTAAGTCGCCCTTCTCTTATATGAATAGATCCTCCGCGTTGCTCCTTGCTCTCGTCTTCCTCAGTGGCTGCCAAGTCTTGGCCCCCACGTCGCCGAACGAATCGTCCCCGGTCGAAGACGCCACTTCCGCACCCGAAAAACCAACGGTCTACAGCTCATTCAGCGAAGACACGCTGTACAGCTTGTTAAGCGCCGAATTGGCGGGCCAGCGCAATCGACTGGACCTGGCACTGGATAACTACGTGACCCAGGCCATCAACACCCAGGACCCGGGTATTTCCGAGCGCGCCTTTCGCATTGCCGAGTACCTGGGCGCCGATCAGGCCGCACTCGACACATCGCTGATTTGGGCCAGAAACGCACCGGATGATCTGGAAGCACAACGCGCGGCCGCTATTCAGTTGGCACGCAACGGCCGGTATGACGATTCCATGGTGTACATGGAAAAAGTCCTGCAAGCCAAAGGCGATACTCACTTTGACTTTTTAGCCTTATCGGCCGCCGAAACAGACCCAGACACCCGCAGCGGATTGCTCAAAAGCTTTGATCAATTACTCGCCAGGCATCCGGATAACGGCCAGCTTATTTTCGGCAAAGCCTTGTTGATGCAGCAGGATGGTGACGCACAAGGCGCACTCAAGCTGCTGGAACGCAATCCGCCGCAAGCCGGTGAAGTCGCACCGGTGCTGCTGCGAGCGCGCATCTTGCAAGGGCTTGATCGCGGCGATGAAGCCCTGCCGCTGCTGAAAAAAAGTGTCGAACAGTACCCTGAGGACAAGCGCCTGGGCCTGACGTATGCCCGCACACTGGTTGAACAGAACCGCATGGATCAAGCCAAAACCCAGTTCGCCAGCCTGCTCCAGCAATACCCCGAAGACGATGAACTGCGCTTTTCGCTGGCATTGGTGTGCCTTGAAGGCAAAGCCTGGGACGAGGCCGAAGGCTATCTGCAAACACTGATTGAGCGCGACAGTCACGTAGATTCAGCGCATTTAAACCTTGGCCGGATTGCCGAGGAGCGCAACGACCCGCAAGGCGCACTGATCGAATACGCCCTGGTTGGCCCCGGCAATGACTATTTGCCCGCCCAGCTGCGCCAGGCTGACATCTTGATCAGCCACGGCCGGGGCGCTGAAGCGTCCACCAAACTTGCCACGGCACGAGATGAGCAACCGGACTACGCGATTCAGTTGTTTTTGATCGAAGCAGAAACCTTAAGCGCGAACAATCAGACAAACCGCGCCTGGAACGTGCTGCAACAAGCGCTGAAACAGTACCCGGATGATCTGAACCTGTTGTACTCACGCGCCATGCTGGCCGAAAAGCGCAATGACCTACCGCAAATGGAAAAAGACTTGCGCGCCATCATTGCCCGCGAGCCTGACAACGCAATGGCATTGAACGCGTTGGGCTACACCCTGTCAGATCGAACGACGCGCTACGCCGAAGCCAAAGCACTGATTCAGCAGGCTTACGACATCAACCCGGATGATCCGGCCGTGCTCGACAGCTTGGGCTGGGTGAATTACCGCCTTGGCAATCTGGATGAAGCCGAGCGCTTGTTGCGCCAGGCTCTGGAGCGCTTCCCGGATCAAGAAGTCGCCGCGCACTTGGGCGAGGTGCTTTGGGCCAATGGCAAGCAGCGCGAAGCCAAGCAAATCTGGGCCAGGTTTCTTAAAGAAAACCCCGACAGCCCTCTCCTGCGCAAAACCGTTTTGCGCCTGACCGGATCCGAGACTCTTTAAATCATGTTTTATCGCCACCTGCGACACCTTATTGCCTTTGGCTTGATCGCCCTTTTGGCCGGCTGCTCGATGTTTGGCGCCCGTGAATCGGTCGAGGGTCACGGCAGCCCGGCGTTGTGGACAGAACACAAACAGCATCTGACGCAACTCGACGGCTGGCAGATCAACGGCAAAGTCGGAATTCGCGCCCCTAAAGACTCCGGCAGCGCGACCTTGTTTTGGTTGCAGCGCCAGGACTATTACGACATTCGCTTGTCAGGCCCACTGGGCCGGGGTGCCGCCCGCCTGACCGGACGGCCCGGAAATGTGAGCCTGGAAGTTGCCAATCAGGGCCGCTATGAAGCGTCCACACCAGAAGAACTGCTGGGCGAGCAACTGGGCTGGAGCCTGCCCGTGTCACATTTGGTCTGGTGGGTGCGCGGACTACCTGCTCCCGGCAGCAAAAGCCGGGTCACACTCAACGCAGACAGCCGTCTGGCCAATCTGGAACAGGACGGCTGGAAAATTGAATACCTGAGTTACGTCGAACAAAACGGATTCTGGGTACCTGAGCGCGTCAAGCTGCACGGTACCGACCTGGACGTCACCCTGGTGGTGAAAGATTGGCAACCCCGTGAATTGGGTCAATGACATGCAAAAAAATCCACTGACGTTACCTTCACCGGCAAAACTGAATTTGATGCTGCACATCCTTGACCGTCGCGAAGACGGTTATCACGAACTGGAAACGTTGTTTCAATTTCTCGATTACGGCGATGAAATGACGTTTTCGGTGCGCGATGACGCAAAGATCTGCCTGCACACCGAGTTCCCTGGCGTGCCCCACGATCAAAACTTGATCGTCAGAGCGGCAAAACTACTTCAACAAGACGCCGCCTGCCCGCTGGGCATTGATATCCGGATCAAAAAAGTGCTGCCTATGGGCGGAGGCCTTGGCGGTGGCAGCTCCAATGCCGCCACCACATTGCTGGCCCTCAATCATCTTTGGCAACTGGGCTGGGATGAGGATCGCCTGGCCGCATTGGGT
Source organism: Pseudomonas weihenstephanensis (assembly GCF_001043055.1). Lineage (GTDB taxonomy): Bacteria > Pseudomonadota > Gammaproteobacteria > Pseudomonadales > Pseudomonadaceae > Aquipseudomonas > Aquipseudomonas weihenstephanensis. The sequence continues at coordinate 73,460 of NZ_JYLF01000002.1, read as the reverse complement.
TTGAGTCTGGGGGCTGACGTTCCGGTTTTCGTACGCGGCTACGCCGCTTTCGCTAAGGGCGTGGGCGAAATCCTGTCACACGAATACCCCGAAGAGCCTTGGTATGTGGTGCTTGTACCGCAAGTCTCTGTAAGCACAGCAGAAATTTTTTCACATCCTTTGTTGACACGTAACACTTTGCCCATTACAGTGCGCCCCGTTCCCAAGGGAAACAGCCGAAACGACTGCGAAGCAGTAGTGAAGGGGCTTTACCCAGATGTACGTAAAGCTTTGAATTTGTTAGGTAAATATACCGAAGCAAAATTAACTGGAACTGGAAGTTGTATATTTGGGGCCTTCCCAAACGAAGCAGATGCTGATAAAGTCCTGCACCTTCTTACAGAGACCCATACAGGGTTTGTAGCAAAGGGAAGCAACGTTTCGATGTTGCATCGCACACTACAAAATCTGTAAGCGGAAACGGGTACACGGTACTCGTAGCAACAGATACAGGGGCGTCGCCAAGCGGTAAGGCAGCAGGTTTTGATCCTGCCATGCGTTGGTTCGAATCCAGCCGCCCCTGCCATTTCTTATACTCATCCAGGTTACCCTCAGCCTTCAGGTACTGCGCGTGTCCAAGATGATGGTCTTTACGGGGAACGCTAACCCCGATCTGGCTCGGCGTGTCGTACGTCAGCTGCATATCCCACTCGGTGACATTTCTGTCGGTAAGTTTTCCGACGGCGAGATTACCGCTGAGATTAATGAAAATGTCCGCGGTAAAGACGTTTTCATCATTCAGCCGACTTGTGCTCCGACCAACGATAACCTGATGGAACTCGTCGTGATGGCTGATGCCTTCCGCCGCTCCTCAGCGACTCGTATTACTGCTGTTATTCCTTACTTTGGTTATGCCCGTCAGGATCGCCGTCCGCGTTCCGCACGTGTGGCTATCAGCGCAAAAGTTGTTGCTGACATGCTTACCGTAGTCGGCATCGATCGTGTTCTCACGGTTGATTTGCATGCTGACCAAATTCAGGGCTTCTTCGATATTCCTGTAGATAACATCTATGGCTCCCCAGTTTTGGTGGATGACATCGAAGATCAGCGCTTTGAGAACCTTATGATTGTGTCCCCGGATATCGGCGGCGTCGTGCGTGCACGCGCTGTTGCAAAATCCCTGGGCGTTGATCTGGGTATCATCGACAAACGCCGTGAGAAAGCCAATCACTCGGAAGTGATGCATATCATTGGTGATGTCGAAGGGCGTACCTGCATTCTGGTTGATGACATGGTCGATACCGCCGGCACTCTGTGCCATGCGGCTAAAGCCTTGAAAGAGCATGGCGCATCCAAAGTGTTCGCCTACTGCACACACCCTGTGCTGTCGGGTCGGGCAATCGAGAATATCGAAAATTCCATGCTGGATGAGCTGGTGGTGACTAACACCATTCCGCTGTCCGCTGCCGCACAAGCCTGTTCGCGTATCCGCCAGTTGGATATCGCACCGGTTGTGGCTGAAGCGGTTCGCCGCATCAGCAACGAAGAATCGATCAGCGCGATGTTCCGATAAGGGCCCTGCCCTTATCGGATATCACGTTGACGAAAAGCGCCCCGCCCCAACAGCCTGTTGGGGCGGGGCTTTTTTGCCCATACCGTCCATAGCGCTGGTCGCAAACGCTAGGCCGGATGTGGTTATTTTGGAGATACAACATGAACGATTTTACTCTGAATGCTGAAGTGCGTTCCGACCTGGGGAAAGGTGCGAGCCGCCGCCTGCGTCGTCTCGCAAGCCTGGTTCCAGCTGTAGTTTACGGTGGCGAAAAAGCCCCTGAATCCATCAGCATGCTGGCCAAAGAAGTTGCCAAACTGCTCGAAAACGAAGCGGCTTACAGCCACGTTATCGAACTGACTGTTGGCGGCGTTAAGCAAAACGTGATCATCAAAGCTCTGCAACGTCACCCGGCTAAAGGCCACGTGATGCACGCTGACTTCGTTCGCGTTGTTGCCGGTCAAAAGCTGACTGCAATCGTTCCAGTTCACTTTGTGGGTGAAGCTGCTCCGATCAAGAAAGGCGGCGAGATCTCGCACGTTATTGCTGAAATCGAAGTTTCCTGCCTGCCAAAAGACCTGCCTGAATTCATCGAAGTTGACCTGGCTAACGCTGAAGTCGGCTCGATCATTCACCTGTCGGACATCACCGCTCCTAAAGGCGTTGAGTTCGTAGCTCTGGCACACGGTAACGACCTGGCAGTAGCCAACGTTCACGCTCCACGTGTTGCACCAGAAGCAGACGCAGAGTAATTCATTACTCTGTTGTTGGAGTTTTGAGAAACATCGCGAGCTAACACGCAGCGAGTAAAGCGGACAAGATCGCGAAGTTTACTCATGTAAACCCGTATTTTTGTCCGTTTTCGCCGCTGCTGTCAGCGGTGATGTTATTCACAACGCCATAGAAGGGCCCTTGTCGTGACCGCCATAAAACTGATCGTTGGCCTGGGAAATCCAGGCACCGAATACGAACAGACCCGGCATAACGCAGGGGCCCTTTTTGTTGAGCGTCTAGCGTCAGCAAACGGGGTCAATCTCGTTGCGGATCGCAAGTATTTTGGCCTGACCGGGCGTTTCAGCCACCAAGGTCAGGATGTTCGCCTGTTGATTCCCACCACCTATATGAACCGAAGCGGCCAGGCCGTAGCGGCACTTGCCGGTTTCTACCGCATTGAACCGCAGTCCATATTGGTGGCCCACGACGAACTGGATCTCCCTCCCGGCGTTGCCAAGCTCAAGCTGGGCGGCGGCCACGGAGGTCACAACGGGCTGCGCGACATCATCGCGCAACTGGGAAACAACAATAATTTCTACCGTCTGCGGCTCGGCATTGGCCACCCAGGCGTCGCCAGCATGGTGTCCAACTTTGTACTGGGTCGTGCGCCACGCGCCGAACAGGAAAAACTGGACGCCAGCATCGATTTTGCCCTCGGCGTGCTGCCGGATATCCTCGCCGGGGAATGGAACCGTGCGATGAAAAACCTGCACAGCCAGAAGGCCTGACTCTACTCCTCGGGGAAAACACCATGGGATTCAACTGCGGCATCGTCGGCCTGCCTAACGTCGGCAAGTCCACCCTGTTCAACGCCCTGACCAAATCCGGTATTGCGGCTGAGAACTTCCCCTTCTGCACGATCGAGCCGAACACCGGCATCGTGCCGATGCCCGACCCACGTCTGGACGCGCTGGCTGCCATCGTCAAGCCTCAGCGCATCTTGCCTACCACTATGGAGTTCGTCGATATCGCAGGCCTGGTGGCTGGCGCATCGAAAGGCGAAGGGCTGGGCAACAAGTTCTTGGCCAACATCCGTGAGACCGATGCCATCGCTCACGTGGTCCGCTGCTTTGAAGACGAAAACGTGATTCACGTTTCCAACAGCGTTGACCCGAAACGCGATATCGAAATCATCGACCTTGAGCTGATCTTCGCCGACCTCGACAGCTGCGAAAAGCAATTGCAGAAAGTCGCGCGTAACGCCAAAGGCGGTGACAAAGACGCTGTGGCTCAAAAAGCCTTGCTGGAGCAACTGATTGCCCACTTCACCTTGGGCAAGCCGGCACGCAGCCTGATCAAGAACATGGACGCTGATGAGAAACACATCATCAAAAGCTTCCACCTGCTGACAACCAAGCCGGTGATGTACATCGCCAACGTGGCCGAAGACGGCTTCGAAAACAATCCGTTGCTTGACGTGGTAATGGAGATTGCCGCAGAAGAAGGCGCCATCGTGGTGCCAGTCTGCAACAAGATTGAAGCCGAAATTGCCGAGCTGGACGACGGCGAAGAAAAAGACATGTTCCTGGAAGCGCTGGGCCTTGAAGAGCCAGGCCTGAACCGCGTGATTCGCGCAGGTTACGAAATGCTCAACCTGCAAACCTACTTCACCGCCGGCGTTCAAGAAGTTCGCGCCTGGACCGTGAAAGTCGGTGCAACGGCTCCACAAGCCGCCGGTGTGATCCACACCGACTTCGAAAAAGGCTTTATCCGCGCTGAAGTAATCGCCTACGACGATTTCATCAAATTCAACGGCGAAGCGGGTGCGAAAGAAGCTGGTAAATGGCGTCTGGAAGGCAAGGAATACATCGTTAAAGACGGTGACGTTCTTCACTTCCGCTTCAACGTGTAAATACAACACGAAAAAAAACCGCGCTCAGGCGCGTTTTTTTTTGGCCTGATTTTTTAACTTTGCTATCAATGCCTCTTGTTCTTTGTGTTTATTCCCTAACAAGCGTAAGAAGAATCCTTTGTTCTTGAAGAAAATTCACTACATCCCAAATGTGTCTTGTGAGTCTAGGTTCGACGCGGCAAGCTCTTGACGTGACGTAGCATCTTTCCTACATAAATAGATGCTGCTATGAGTGCGCGCATTGCACTCTACACATCCGATGGAGCACTCACCGATTCTGGAATGGAACGGCTAGCGCTGTGCGCAGAGTCAAACCCAGAAACAAAGGATCTATAGTCAGTTACTACGCCCATTGACGGGCCGATCGGGGGGTTCAATGTTCGCTAAGCTGTTCTTCAATCGCTTCACTAGTTCCCTGATTGAGCGGGTTGTCTCTCGCTGGTCATCCGCTTGGCGAGATGCACTGGCTTCAGCTATTGCAGCCGCGCTGGCATGGATCCTTGCCCAGCACTTTTTCGGTCATGCGCACCCAGTTTTTGCGGCGATCAGTGCGGTTGTGTGCCTCGCGCCAGGCCTCCCAAGTCACGGCAAGCAAGCAATAGGCTTGATGGTAGGTGTTGCAACCGGAATTCTGGTGGGCGAAGCCGCTCTGTGGCTCCCTGATTCTTATCCATTATTACGAATTGGCTTTGCCACATTCGCGGCTATTGCCATTGCCGCCCTATATGGCCTGGCTCCTGTAGTCCCCATCCAGGCAGGAGTCTCCGCTGTATTGATGCTGGCAGTAGGCCCTGAGAGCGCCGGTGCTGTACGCATGCTGGATGTGATCATGGGGGCAGGTGTTGGATTGGTCTTCAGCCAAATACTGATGACTCCCAACCCCATTGGCATTATCGATAGTTCAGCCAAAGAGCTCTTGGAAAAACTCGCTTCAGGATTTGAAAAAAGCCTTGAGGCTCTCGAAAATAATGACGCGTCCAAAGCGCACAATGCAGTACAGATTTTTTCTTCAGCTCACGACAGCCTCATTACATTGGAAAACGGCATCGCCATGGCTCGAAATACTGCTCGGTGGACGTTACGCGGACGTTTTGCTTCACGTGAGGTCAAAGACATTGCCAGTCGTTACGAACGCCACGCCGTTCGACTCTACGCCAGCGCCTTGCTGTTCTCTGAAGCTTTTGCCAATGCCTTGCGCAAAGAGCAAGGCACACCGCCCCCCTCACTGCATGAACGCTTGAGCTGCGTCGCCACCCGTTGTTTAGCCCTTGCGAGGGAAGACAACAAAACGCCCCCTACCCCAAACACCCCTTACGACGTAGCGGGTATTAGCGCTGCACCTTGGCAACGTTGCTTAGAACACTTACAAACGGTTGAGAGTGCATTATTAACATTCAGACTCACTCCACATAGAGATACTGAAAAATGAAAATCGAGCACGTTTGATATCTAAAGGAGAAAGCAAAACACATGCTGAGTCTCTCGACAGTTTCAGACATCCGAAACTCACTGACTTCCTTAATTAAAACAGAGCATGCATACCACCATAACCACCCAGCTTTATATATCGACCCAACTGACTGCCAATCATTGTGTAAAAACATACAAACCTCATAAAAAGTGATTGATGAATGACACTTACCCGCCAAACCAAAGAACTTTCCTACTGCAATCAAGGAACATAAGCACTCAATCCATGCCTCGACCACTCTAAAATCAAAAACCTGAGGAGCATGAGAGTTTTCAACATACCTTTCACTCTAAGCACACCGAGCATACTGAGCCCCTTTTATTTTTCACCTCCAGGTGGCTGGCCCATAGGAGGGGGTTGCATCGAAATAATTTATATTAAATGAAAACACCTTTTACCTCGCCCTTCAGAGTAATGCCCCGCGTGCAAGATCAGTTGCAAAATTGATTATTGGAGTAGAAACATGGTGTCTCCACATAAAAAAAATGATGTTCACGACACATTTCAACTTGAAGACCCAGCGCTAGACGAAATCGTCAACAATATCGCCACGCTCAACATTGATATCTTGTTACATGGAGAGACAGGTACAGGCAAAGATACATTGGCAGAACGCATTCATTGCTTGTCAGGCCGACGAGGCAATTTTATAGCCATCAATTGTGCTGCCATTCCTGAAACGCTTGCCGAGAGCCAACTCTTTGGTGTGACGCACGGAGCATTTACTGGAACAGTGCAGTCACGCGCAGGTTTTATTGAAGCCTCAAATATGGGCACCCTGTATCTCGATGAAATAGATAGCATGCCCCTGACCTTGCAGGCCAAATTGTTACGGGTACTTGAAACCCGTGGCGTTGAACGCCTGGGGTCTACAAAACTTATAGCGCTGGACATGCGCGTTATTGCCTCAGCCCAAACCTCGTTGATCGACCTGGTTGAACAAGGTCTGTTCAGGCGCGATCTTTATTTCCGTCTTAATGTCGTTAGCCTCAATTTGCCGCCTTTGCGTGAAAAGCGTGAGCAAATCATTCCTTTATTCATGAGCCTTATCCAGCAAGAAGCAGAGCATTTCAAATCACACGCGCCCATTCCCGACAGCTCGCTGCTGCAACAAATGGTGTGCCATGACTGGCCGGGCAATGTCAGGGAATTACGATCCACTGCCAAACGACTGGTACTTGGGCTACTGCCCATTTCATCAGGCGCCAGGGAGGATGCGGGCACCGACATGAGTTTGAAGTTCCGTTTACAACAAATAGAAAAACTTTTGATACAAGACTCACTGCGACGTCACCTGCACAGCATCGATGCCGTTGTCCTTGAGTTAGGGATCGCGAAACGCACGCTGTACCACCGAATGAAACAATTAGACATTTCATAATAAAAATTTATTGGAACACCCTGAGAAAAAACAGCACTCATTAGATGAACACAAGAAGCACTCCCACAAACAAGTGTTCCTGGAGGTCAATCAATGATTCCATTAGTCACGCTATTAGCGCCTCTTGTTGCGCCCATCGTGCAATCAGTCGTTGATACCGTTGGCAGCATTGCCAAAGACGTTGTTAAATTTGGCTTGGACAATATTTCCAAGGGCATCGACAAGCACTTGGAAAGTATCAAGGCTCCTGATTCACAAACCGAGGCACCTATCTCGTACTAACAACGAGTTCATGCAGCTATTCATACACCCACGGCAATAACAACACAGGAAATGCACTATGATCGGAAATATTGGTGGCTTGCTTAACAGCGTCATTGGTGGCAATGGCGGCAGTGTTGGCAATGGCGGCAGTGTTGGCGGCGAAAACAACAAAGCGGAAGAAGCTGCTCGAAAAGCGTTGAAAGAACAAGATGAAACGCAAGCACGCATGACTGAAATGCAATCTAAAGCGGCTCAAAGCAAGATCGTCACGGATGGCATTAATGCCATCATGGCCGGTGCTCTTGACTCCGGTAATAAAGCGTCTAACTCTGTCAGCAGCTCCGCGAAACAAGTTCAATATTAACCTGCCAGGTTCAGCCCTAGCGTTTCGGCAGGGCTGTTTATCCCCCGCTCTCACAGCGGGGGAACCTTAAACTACGGCACGTGGGCTGTTATCTCTGCCAAGCCTTCTTATCTACCAGAGCGTCTTTATGAATATCAATATCCAGGACGTACAGACACCTTCTTTATCCGCCTATACGAAGACCTCTACACCGGCACCCGAGCAACTTGACGTGGGCTGGTTTAATGCTGCTTTAAAAAATAACGACCCCGCATCCGTCAACAGAGTTTCGCTCGACAACAAGGCAGGTCAATCATTGGTACAGCGCTCAGATTTCCTGCAAGGGTTATCAAATCAGGCTGCACGCGCGCTGCAAAAAGTAGGCCGTCATACGGACCCTATGAACATGGTCAAATCAACCCGCGCCATGTCAGCCTTTCATCTTGAAACTCAATTGACAGCCAAAATGATCAGCAAAACGTCACAAGCTATCGAAAAACTGACCAACCTCTCTTAGGTAAAAAACATGGTGCGTGACCTCTTCAAAGGCCTGTTCTTTATCGCCATGTTAAGCATGGCGGGGTGTGGCGAACATGTGGAGCTTCACCGTGAGCTCTCCGAACAGGAGGCTAATGAAGTTATCGCTGAACTGGCTAACAAGCAGATCAATGCACAAAAAATCCCTGCTAAAAGCGGTGTGTCCGTTCGTATCGGCGCTAGCGATATAAGCCGCGCCGTCAATGTACTGGAAGCCGCAGGACTACCGCGTGCCCAACGCACTAATCTTGGGGACATCTTTCGTAAGGAAGGGGTCATTTCAACCCCCCTGGAAGAACGTGCGCGCTATATCTATGCGCTTTCACAAGAGCTCGAGGCCACGCTGTCAAAGATTGACGGCGTCATTGTGGCTCGCGTGCATGTCGTGTTGCCTGAGCGAGTAGCCCCTGGAGAGCCGGTACAACCTGCATCTGCATCAGTTTTTATCAAGCACGATACAAAACTGGACCCGGACAGTATTCAGGCACGCGTACGAAGACTGGTTGCCAGCAGCATTCCCGGTATGGCATCAGCCATTGAAACTCCGAATAAAATAACCACAGTATTCGTCCCCTCCACGGCGTATCTGGAAAAACAGTCACTGGTCTTTCTGGGGCCTTTTCTTATTCCCGAACAGAACCAGGGATTTTGGAAAAAAATCTTCGTGGCCCTTATTTCCGCTCCGCCGTTGGTCGTCGTTGCGATTCTGATTTGGTTAAAAAAACCTTCGCGTCGACCTAAACCTGAAGACCTCGCGGCAGCGTCGCCTGACAACGAGCCTCACATCACGGGTGGACCATGAGCGAGGGTGAGTTATGGGCACGGTGGTGGGCGATGGCCTGGATGCAGGCTCACCCGGATTGGTATGACGCCGAATTCCATGCGTTGCCCATTGAACAGGCACGCACGTTAACCCGTAGCCAGCACGCTCGCACTGGCAGGGCTTTTGCTATTACGCCCTGCCTACCTATTGAACCTGATCGCGCTTTACTTCATTTCATATTGGCGCCAGCTACGCACCAGGCGTTCGTTTTGACACTGGTCGACTGCATCTGTCGCCCCCAACTGCCCAACTCGTTGTGCACGACACAGCAACTCTGGTGCCAACGTTTATCCAAGGTCTTGCGCCCCACTGACTGGCTTGCGACAAGCGATGACACTCTACAGCTGTTAAGGGCCTGGGTAACGCCAGCCGTTTGGCAACGCCTGCGTTTGAGCTTTGCTCGCTCCAGAGTCAGTGCGCTTGAACTCATAACACCTCACGCCATTGCACCACTAAAGCTTCAATCACTGTGGCAAGCCGTGCTGTGGAAAAGCATTAAGTTCAACGAAGCCGCCGCACCCTCTCTTATTGATGAACAGGAGCGTGAGGATGTTGTTACGACGCAAGATTGAACTGCGAGCAGACTTGCCAGGGCTGCCGTCACTACTGATGCCCCATCAAACACTCCTCGACTGCGGCCAAGCTCAGCAGATGCTGGCGCAGGCACATCGCAAAGTGGACGCGTTGCTCAGGGCCGCACACACCGCTTCAGAAGCAGCCTGTGAAAAGGCCCGGTCTGAGTTTTGGGATATGGCCAATGCACAACTGGCGCAATGGGCAACGCAACACTCAGCCCTGTGCCAGGCGCTGGAGTCCAACGCCACTCAAGTGGTAAATCAGGCCTTGCTTCATTTGCTTGATGAGGTGCCGCCCACATCGCGTATCACAGCGCTACTTGCACAACTGCTACGGGTTCAATGCCCTTCACTTAGCACCGTTTTGCGCTGTCATCCGGACGCTCAAGAAAGCATCCAACAGTGGTTATCTACCCACGTAGACAACGTTTGGCAGCTTGAGCCTGATGAATCACTTCCCCCGTTGTCCCTCGTGCTGGTATCAGAACATGGCGATCTGCATATCGATTGGTTCACAACGCGGGATGCCTTATTGCTACCTGACCCGCCTGATGGAACCGATTCAAAACTCAATACCACACAGTAGTCAGTTCATCACTAGGAGAGAACTACATGCCTTCATTCGAAAGCATCCAGCGTCGAATTGATAACCGTTTTGAAAAGGCCCAAAAAAATATGGACTCTATTGCGATGAGTAATCAGGGCAGTCAACAAGACATGCTCAGTTTCCTTAGCGCGTCGAAAAAAATGGCCTCTGCCACGTTCTCAATTACTGAGCAGACCCGTTTTAAACATAGCCTGACCAAATCCATCATTGATGCAGTGCAATAAATCACCTGTTCTTTGCACGACAACTCGAAGAGCGGTGAATAAAACGTCACCTCGATAAAAGTCGCATCTTGTAACGGTGCAATAAATAGAGTGCTTTCCATGCCTAACACCTCCCCAGGCCCAACCGGCTTGAATTTTTTCCTGCGCGCATCACTCAGACGCGCGGGCGGTTTAGCATTATTACTGTTCCTTCATATGCACACTCCACAGGCCATGGCCGCAGTGCCAGAAGAGTGGAAGAAAACACCTTACGCGTATGATGCTGTCAACAGAACGCTGCGCGACTTTCTGGAAGACCTGGCTCATTCAGCAGGGCTTCAACTTCAAATTGAAGGCGAGTTACAAGGCGCCGTGCATGGGAAAATCCGGTCCAATACTCTGTTCAATTTAATGGAGCGGTTGGCACTGGAGCATCGCTTCCAATGGTTCGTCTATAACAATACGCTCTACATCAGCTCATTGAGTCAGCAAACCTCTGAACGGCTTGAGGTCGCCGAAGAGGCCGTGTCTGATTTAAAACAAGCCCTTATTCATATCGGCCTGCTGGACGATCGTTTTGGTTGGGGAGAGCTGCCTGAGATTGGTCAGGTCCTAGTTTCAGGCCCAAAACGCTATGTAGAACAGATCAAATCATTTACACGCAAAGACTCCGATCTGGCCGAAAAACAAGATGTTTTGACTTTCTCCTTGCAGTTTGCAAATGCGGCGGATCGTCAGATCGACTACCGCGGAGAGAAACTGATAGTTCCTGGAATTGCCAGTTTATTGCGCGGGCTTCTCGATCCTGCCTCGGCAAACAAAACCGGTGTTCTGCCCACGTCTCAAATGATGTCCACACTGTCCAACTCGCCGACCGCTACGCCTTACGACTCAACACTGAGCAACATAATCCCGCCGGACCTGCCTAAAGTTCGAGTCGAAGCCGACGTACGAAATAACAGCGTGTTGATCTATGACTTGCCACAACGCAATGCGTTGTATCAAACCTTGATCGCCAAACTCGATGTTGCCCGCAAGCTGGTTGAAATTGATGCTGTCATTCTTGATATCAATCGCACCCAACTCAAAGAGCTAGGCGTCAACTGGGGGTTTCAAAACAGCCGTTTCGGGGCTGGCATGCAAAACCTCGCAGCAGGCTCTTCGTCAACCTTATCCATTACCAACAGAAGTCGCTTCGCTGCCGACATCAGAGCCTTGGAGGAGCGCGGTTTAGCCACTGTCATCTCTAACCCGTCCATCATGACACTGGAAAATCAACCGGCGATTATCGATTTCAACCGTACGCAATACATCAAAGCGGTAGGTGATGGCGTAGCGAATATCATGCCTGTCACGGTGGGCACCAGTTTCCAGGTAATCCCACGCGTGATTAACACCAATGGGAGCAGTCAGATTCATCTGATCGTGGATATCGAGGATGGTAATTTCTCTGAAGTCGTTGGCGGAGATATCGCCTATGACACCCCAGACGTCCGCAAGGCCAGGGTCAGTACCCAAGCGGTTATCGCCGAAAAGCAATCACTGGTGATTGGTGGTTTTCATGTGGCTGAAGAAGTTGACCGCGTTAACAGTGTTCCGTTATTGAGCCGAACCCCGTTGATAGGCAAAGCCCTGTTCTCTTCAACGCTAAGTAGTAACAACCGACGTGAACGCCTTTTCATATTGACCCCTCGACTGGTTGGGGATCAGGTCAATCCTGAGCGTTATCTGCCACAGTCGGATCAAGATCATCTGAGCGCAGCGTTCGCGCCATTGGCGCGGCGCAGGGCTGAACATCTTCCCATTGTGAAACGCGCAGATGTCGCCGAAACACTCGCCAATCTCGTCACGGGACAAGTGCCCAAGAAGTTCAAGGCGGGACCGATGCCCACTGGCGCTGGGGTTGTCTGTAAAACGCCGAGCCTCTTAAGCCCTGTCCCTGGGGCAAGTCAATGGTACTCAGGCGCGCTTTACAACGTGGCAGTACTGGTCCTGCACAACAAGGGCGATCGCTACGTGCGCATTGATGAAAGTGAATGCAGTAATGAGCATACCTTGGCGGTCAGTGTCTGGCCTCAAGCCTGGCTGGCGCCAGGTGAGAAAGCTGAAGTGTTCATTGCCACGCGCACGCGCAATAAAAATCAAAGTACCGCCGTCACACGCCCTTCATTACTAGCCCCTGCGGCGAGGAGCACTCCTAAATGACCCGATTTATACGCATTGGCCTCGCTGCCGGCATCTTGTTCATACTTCAAGGCTGTACTCCCCAATGTCGCGGTGACTCTTGTGAACGTCCGGAGTCGAAGGCTGAAACGCTGGTGATTTGGTGGCCTGCAGACATGCGGGTTGAAACAGGGCATAGCGCAGAACAGGCAGACCATCAGGCCGTGTCGCTAAAACGCTAAGCCTTAATAGGCGCTCAGGCCAATTCGCTTGCAGCGCCTGACTTCATAGCTGAGCTCGCGTGTATTCACAATCCCTCAGGAACCTGGCATGCATAAAAATAGCCCTGCGCCCCACCAACTGGTGGCGGCGCTTAGTCAGTACCTCAAGGTTAATTTGCAACTGGAGAATGGGGTGTGCGCTCTGTTCGACAAGCAACAACTGGAAATGTGCATCATCGAGCTTTTACCCATGAGCACGACGGCGATATTGCACTGTGCGATGGGTACTCGCAGCCATGCGCCTGACAGGCACAGCCAGTTGCTCAAGTTGAACCTGCAACCCGATAAGCTCAACGGTTGCTGGTTGGCACTGGATGAAACAGGGGAAGAGCGTTTATGCGCACAGTGCCCGATGGTTTTTTTAACGGAAGAATCATTTTGCCAATGGGTCACAGGCTTTATTGAACAAGTCGGCGAAACCCGCGCACTTCTCAGTCAAACCGCCTAAGCCTTCGCCACATTGGCGTTACGTTGCATCATTCGATACAACGTAACGCCAACCCCGTCTTAAACCTCTGTCCTGAGCTGATCCCGAATTTTCTGCTCCCTCAACGCCGGGTTTGAATCCGTACGCTCGGGAGCCGCCATTGCATCCTTGAATTTCATTCTCAGGGGCGTGTTCTGATCCTGCCCGTATTCAAACTCCGCACTCAGCAATTTATGTGCATGGCTGATTCCAGCAGCACTGGAGATTGAAAGCAGTGGTAAAGGCAGTGGAAACACCCGACGATCCGAGCGGCTGGCGCTGTAACTGACGCCAAAACTTTTCACCCGCACGTTATCGACATTTTGCAAGGCCCGCTCGATTTCACCGTCGCCATCCTGTCCTTTCATCAGTGTGCTTTCAAGTGCGCGTAACACACTCGGCTTCAATTCCAGGCCGATGCTCACAGACGTGCCTTCGCTGCTCTCCAGTGACTTAACCGTTCGAGCCAACTCTGGCTGATTCTCGAGTAACCGAATGATTGCGGCCTTGTTGGCAGGTGACGCATCGTTCAGCCAAGAGTGACGTGAATCACCATTCAAGCCCACATAGGAAACCGTGCGAGCCACTGAGCTTAAGGCTCGCCCGTTCTGTGCATGCTGCTGATGCTGGCGTTGAAGGCCGTCGAGTTGATCCTTGAGCGCATGTTGTTGCTCACGCTTATGCACCGGAGCCGACGCTGTATCAAATAAGCGCTGAACCGTTTGCAGTTGCTCACCGATGTCTTGTGTCGCCGTCAAAGGTAGGGCCTGAAGTGCTGATCTGTATTCAGGGAACGCTTGTGCGAAGGCATCGCACACTTGTGCGAGTGCTTCAGGCTTTACAGCGTCAGGCCGTGTGAACGTAAAGTTAAAGCTGTTCGCCACACTGCGATCGAAACTCACCGCGAAAGACACAGTGGGTGAAGCATAGCTGGCCAACTTTGCACCATTGGGCTCAACTTGTGCCATTCCCAACGTGGCACCCAGAAAATTACCTGCCGAAACGCCACCCCGACTAAGAAGTTGGGTATCCGATCCATGACTTTCACTGATATCCAAATCCCCCTGGGTAACGGAATGGCTATTGCCCCAGTGGGCAAGATTAAGACTGGCCGCACCCCCGATGGCTGCGCGCATCACACCACTGAGTGTTCCTGAACGTTCTTGACCAATCACATTGGCGCGGGCTTGTGCATAGACATTAACGGTGAGGTCCGCACCTGTTTTCGCTGTTTTACCCGATTTATGGTCCGCGCCCAAACTCAGTAAGCCGTCTAAGTCCCCCCCAAAAAGGCTATCTAGCATGTTAGGAAGATCAGCCTCCTTTACATCAAAATCAATCGCACTCCCTCTGCCATGCGCCACTGTCAATTCAAGTTCAGTGCCCAATCGGACATTCCCCACCACCCCTCCGCCTCCTGTTGATAACGGCGTCACCCCGGTACCTATCGAACCTGACAAGGAGTGTGCGGTATTCATGCCGATTTTTACATTGGCCCCGGTGTCTGTTCGGCTAATGCTCACACTGTTGGATTTCTCTCTCGAGGCGCCGACAAAAAACTCAATGATAGGCACGGGTTGAATATCAAACGCTATCAGGCCGACGCTCTTCTTTTTGTCTCTGCTTGAGGTCAGAGATTGCCCGCTGGAGGACTGCAAGATGTCTTGTAACAGCGCTTCTTTGAGACCCTTGCCTTCGGCAACACCCAGCAGGCGGGAAATATGGAAACTCAATGCACCGCCAGGCGTGCCAAGATCTTTGGATAACAATTTGAAGTTTTTATACAGCGCTTCGGCTTGCGCGAAGTTATTGATGTTTTGCGAGGATTTTTTGTGTACCGGACTGTCGTGATAGTCCTGCATGATGCCTTTGAGTTCACCCCCAAGCTTTACCAGGTCCGGCGCTTCGCCCTCCAGTGCCGTGACTAAATGACTCAACCGAGACAGTGTTAGCGCATGATGAATCAAACCGCCTTCAACTAACGCAGTCGGGTTTTTCACGTCCCGAGTGACATCAGCTGACCACTTCGATAAGGCAACACCCTGCCCCTCATAACTGCGTAGCAAAGCAGCCGTGACGTTGGTCTGAGAGGGCGACAACCGCTCAAAAGCCTGTCGCATCTGATTAAGGCTTGAGTCGGAAGACGGGGGCCTTTTGCCTGTGACTCCATTGTGCTCTGGGGTGACTGTTGCCCCATGCATCTCACCCAAACGGGTCGCCAGAGGTGCACTTTTACCTTCGACCAAAACCAGCGCGCTTTTGAGCTCATCGGCGAGCGGTTGAGTCGATGTCTTCAGGCTCAACTGCTCCAGGCGTGTGGTCATGTCTGTCGTAGCAGGCTGGGCATTCGCCAGGTTTTTAAGCTCGGTGCGCAACGCCTTGTCATTCGCGTATAAACCCTGCAGCCCCACCCGCCCTTTAAAGTAATGCTGAATATCGCGCCCGACTTCTTTAAAGCTTTCTACAGGCTTGAAATGAGTTCCAAAACCCTTGAAGTACGCACTGCTCTCAGTGACACCTTCTTGAGTTTGACCCAAGACCGTTGAGGACGCGCTCCACGCGTTAGTGCCGTTGATGTGCCCTTTCATTTGTCCCTGCATCAAGACCGAACTTATCGGCGATGCATCTTTGTTGCTCGATGAAGTAACCGGCCCCCATTGCAGCGCTCCCTGCGCCGAGATATCCAGTCGCCGGTTTTTCTCGCCCCAACGTTTCTCCTGAGGATTATTTTCACCCCAACTGGCGATCAAATGCTGGTCAGCGCCCATGCGTAATGATTTAAGCGGCTGGTTGTCCGGCAATTGAACACGCCTCCAGGCGACGTCCGATACGTCAGGGGATTGCCAATCTGCTTTGTCCAGCCTGACTAACCCATCCGTTTGGGTTTGCCCATAAAGGTTGCCAAGGTGATCCAGCGCCAGAGCCTTCAGAGGAGTGGGAGTGGTAAACGTTAAGGTTTTTTCCTTTCCATCAATATGCGCGTGTAACTGATTTTTATCATCGAGGCTCACAAAGCGCTTGCCGTTTTCAACTGCAAAGCCGGTGATTATCCGCGCCTCATCTCCAGCCATGACCTCAGCGAGAGTGACGTGTGTCTGTGCACGGGCGGGAGGGGCCAAGTCATAACTGCCGCCCATATGGACCGGCTCTTGGCTTTTGAGTGTTGTCAGTTCTTTCAACTGGCCTGCTTGCAGCGCATAAGCACGACCATCCAGACCGCGCGCCAGATGATCCACATCCACATGGGGGGTCTTGTCCCAACTCTGTGCTGCCGAGTCCCAAGACATCAGCGTGCCACCCTCGAGCGCAACTTTACCCCGCTGCCCAAGATCGATACTGCCCGCCAATGCTTTCAAATCAAGGCCTGGCACCCCTCTGTCGACGACTTTGAGCATCACGTCAGTGAGGTTCCACTCCGGTAAGAATCGGGGGTTATCCGTTAATGGATTGCTATGCAGTTGCTTGTAGTTGTCAGCCACCAACGCATTAAGCTGGCCATTATCGTCATGCATGAAGCCTTTGACATGAGCGCCGCTTTTGGGCAACTCGACGGGCACCTGGTGCATCTGCAAAAGGCTTTTATCAGCACTTCGCAAATCTGCGCGAAGCAGCTCGCCGTCTTCAGTGGTGGCAAAGAGCGTATGACCTGCCAACCCGATTCGGGTCAGTGCAACAGGCTCACCAGACTCACTGACAGGTGTCAGCCGTGCAGGAGCACCACCTGTTGCAGTGTTAGCAATTTCAAGGGACATGTCGTCTTCTGATTGCATCAGGCTCACCTGCGTGGTGCCTTCAACACTCATGTCACTGATGCCCTGCGGCACCTTCATCAACGCGCCCTCATTGGTCAAACCAAGTCGTTGGTATTGCCCCTGATCTTTGTCGGGTAACCAGGTGTCCGTTTGAGGTTCAAAGCGATGCAAACGCTGTTCTATCAAGCGAAACTGATCACCTTCTTGCGTTGTGTGTACACCGCTGACTTGCCCTAAATGCGCTCTCCCCGGGTTATTTATGACCTCAGGACTGGCAGCCTGAGTGCGGCTGCTTTTGAACACAGCCGCAGCGGCCGGCGTACATGAAAGATGAAAAACATTGAGTTTTTGATCCACAAAACGTAGCCCTTGGCCTTTGTCTACCCCCGCGGAGTCTTGCATAAAGCGCTTGGGGAGCTGATTAAGTCGATCGGCCATTTCTCGGCCGGCTTGCGACCCTTGCACAACTACTTTTCCGTGTTGCAACGTTGCGTTGAACGCCATTGAGGACACGTGATAGTGACGAAACTGAGTCAGTGCGACAGGTTGCTTGCTGGCTCGCCCTCGGTGAAAGAGGTCACTGCAGCATTTAACAAAGCCACGAGAGGCTGGCTTTTGCGCTATGGCGTCATGGCCAGGCTTCGCTGCGCTTGACGTATTGAGATTACTCAGATTAGGAACGATGGCATCTAAAGGACTTAAGGGCATGAGACACTCGATTGACTGGCTGATATAACCTGAGTGACCGTTAACTCACACTCGGTTCCCTTAGCCCTTACAACCGATCAAGCTCCGGCAGCTCAAGGGTTTCACGAAGTGCCTCGGCATCCAGTTCCTGCAAAGTACGATAAATCAAAGCCACAGCCTGTAACGTCTCTCGACTGATGCAATGGCCCAGCTCTTCGCGATACAACGTTCGGGCCAACCATACACATTGAACAACCGGAACATCCGCAGCCTTGGCTCTGACGATCATGTCACGCGCCTGAGCATCCGTGCCTTTGTCGATTAACACCGGCAATGGGGTGTGCGGAGGCCGGTAATACAGCGCTACAGCAAAATGGGTCGGGTTCACCAGCAGCATGTCCGCGTCCTCGAGCGGCGGCGGTTTGGCCGACTCTCCCTCTTGCGACATCTCTTGTGCCAGTGCCCTGCGCATCATTTTCACGTGAGGGTCGCCTTCCATATCTTTGTATTCCTTGACCACATCGACATAAGTCATGCGCATACGCTTTGCAAAAAAGTACCGTTGAAGCGATAAATCGATCATCGCCAGAACCAACAGCATCCCCAGACAAACGTGCAATAAATGCCGAAACAACACAATCAACGCATCGATGTAACCCGGTAAATCACCGTTGACCAAACCCACCAAGGCGCCCAGTGAAGGCCCTATTACCCGATAGAGCACAAAACTGATCAATACGGCTTTGAACAGCCCCATCAACATGTTCATCACCGACTGGGCCGAGAACATTTGCTTGGCCTGGTTAATCGGGTTGAGGCGATTGAAGTCCGGCTTGAGCGTTTCGGGGGCAAACAGAAAACCAAACTGAAACCAACTGCTGATCAGCTTCATCAAAATGGCGCCGCCCGTCATCAACAACGCCAAACCAAGAAACACCTGAGTGACCTCTGCCACTACCTCTTGTAGAGCACGGATAAAGGGCTGTCCGATCAGGGAAACAGGCAATACCAATAATTGTTGAAGGCGCTGCATGACCCCATGAGCCGTCATCATCGCCAGCTCACTCAACAACGCCAAAACCAGCAGTTTGCCGACATCCTGGCTCTGTGCCACTTGCCCTTTCTTGCGTTGATCCTTGAGCTTTTTTTGGCTCGCTTCATATTTTTTTTCGCCAGAGTCACTCATGAGCCGGGCACTGTGAACAACAACGTCAGTGAGTGTTTCAAGTCATCCAGCAGCCCCATACGTCCCACAATCAAATCCTGCAGCTGTGGTAAGTAAATAATCAAAAAACATAACCCGGCCAAACTCTTGGCTGGCATCGATAACACAAAAACCTGCAATTGCGGGCTGTAAAGACTTAGCAGGGCGATGGCGAACTCAACGATCAACAGCAACGCGATAAAAGGCGCTGCGTACAACACCATATGCGTGAAGGTATCTCCCAGCAGGGTTAAAAAAACTGCATACCCATCTGCTGCCAGGTTCGGAACCCACAGGGTCGGTGGCCAGATCAAATAACTGTCCCATAGCACCTGAGTCAGGCTGGTCAAACCCAGTGTCACAATCAGCAGAAAAATGCTCAATTCCTTAAACATATGTCCAATGGGCGTGGCATCCGGCCCCAGCGACGGGTTGAGTTGACCACCGATCAGCGCACCTCGTTGATTATCGAGCAAAGCGCCCACCGACTCGAACAGCCAGAAAGGCATGGACAGCAGCATGCCCAACAAAAAACCTAAAATCGCTTCTTTGAATACCAGGCCACAGAGTGCCAACAACGTGTAATCAAACCCCATCAAATGGTGATGAACCCCCGGGACGGGCATAAGGGCGACTGAAAAAACAATGACGTGACGCGGCATACCGCGCACATGCTGAAAGCAAAAGGCCGGAACCATGTAAAAACAGGGATACAAGCGCGCCATGGCAATGGCCATGCTGGGCAGGTATTCAAGAAAGGGGATGTGTGGCGTCATGACCGCTCCCTATCCGCGCGCCGAGCGCGAAACCATGTCGAACATGAGGTTAAGGAGTTGAATCATCTCGACCCCGATCCAGCGTCCCGTCAACGCCAACGTTATGCCCACAGCCACCAGTTTGATCCCGAACGGCAGGGTTTGATCCTGTATCTGCATCAATGCCTGGACCAGGGACGTCAAGACGCCCACCACCACAGCCACAATCAGCGGAGGCGCAGACAGCAGCACCACCAACAACATGCCTTGTTTGAAAAGCAGCGTAGGGTCCATAGGGCATCTCTCACAGGTACGAAAGAAAAAGACTGTCGAGCAGGCGCGTCCACCCCGATACCAACACAAACAGCAGTAGTTTGAGTGGCAGTGAAATGGTCATGGGTGAAACCATTTGCATACCCAACGCGAGCAACAGGTTTGACACAATCAAGTCGATGACAATGAACGGGATATAAATCAAAAAACCTATCTCGAACCCGGCCTGTAATTGCGAAAGTACAAAAGAGGGCACTAACAAAATCAGGTCATCACGTTGAACATGTTGCGCCATTTCGGGGGGCCACATGCGCTTGGCACTTTCCTGAAGATGAGTCAGCACATCCGGGTCCGTGTTGCGGTTCATAAAAGCCTGCAGCGGTTTTACCGCTTGCAATCCGCTTTCTTGAAGTGCTTTTACGCTGCTTAAATCAACCGGTGTCTCTTTGAGGTTTTGTGCAATTTCATACCCCACCGGAGCCATCACGAACAATGTTGCCGCGAGTGCAACGCCATACAGCGCCATGCTTGGAGGCACTTGCTGAACGCCAATGGCATTGCGGGTGATCATCAGCACAATACATATCTTCAAAAACGCTGTGCACACCACCAACAGCATGGGCATCAACGACAAACTGCCAAGAAACAGCGCCAGCAATAGGGGATCAACCCCTTGAACGGTCATCGCGAAAAAATGATGCGTGACAGTTGCAAGCCCAGGCGTCCATCCACCTCCACCAATTGCCCCTGACCAATCGGCCGATCCCCGTAATAAAGTCCCGCCATGCCGGGGCTATAACCTTCAATGTTCAATACCACGCCCGGCGCTAGCTGGCGCAGCTCACCCAGACTCAGCTTCAGTGCGCCGCACCTGACGCTCAACGCCAAGGGCAGGTTTTCAAGCGACTGGTCCTCATCCAGCACTCGTTGCGCCTGTGCATTTGCATTTGCATTTGCATTTGCATTTGCATTTGCATTTGCATTTGCATTTGCATTTGCATTTGCATCAACGTCCGTACTTGCAAAAAAAACATCATCCACAGCCACTTCCTCGATAGAACAAATGTTCAAGCACCTGCGTGCACCTTCATCGTCAATCATCACGTGCAGCCGAAGTTTCCCAACATTCAGTTGGCCAACGCCCTCAACGTCCAATTGCGTGCTCTCCAGCAACACAACGTCTCCCGGTTGAACGGAGCGCAGTTGCTCAACGGACAATTGCAACTGCCCCAAAATCACTGGAATCAGAAATGGAAAGCGATCAGCCACAGATGCTTTAAGGGGGTGCCAATGGCCGGACTCATACAGCGCCAGTAACGATTCAGGCGCCATCCTCAGCCGACTGACGCTACGCGCTTGCCCCAACGCAATGCTGGCCCGACATTCAAAAGTCTGCGGTTGTACGTCGCAAATCGGCCGCACATAGCCAAAAACGGAGACCAGTTGCGTACTCATGCGCTGCTCAAATAAAGCCCAAAACCATGAGCACGGATCATTCTCAGTATCAGCCAGCACCACAGGGCAATCGCCCATCAAACTCAGCAGAGGGCCCGCATCGCTGAATGTCATCACTCCACAACGCGTCTCTAATGAGAGCGACACGCCACACTCTGGAGCCCTCCCTGGCTCAAGCAATAATTCGCCCACCTCACCAGCGACCTCGAACGAAAAACGCAAGCCTCGCCCCAACCGGCGGTAAGCCTGGACAGTCAGGCTGTCCAGCACGGGAAGTTTGATCACCGGCGCGGTCACTGCACACGATCCCATATCAACAACACTCTGACCGATTGACCCAACGTGCGTGAAAGTCGCGCTTGGCAGTCCGGCTGCTGGCCGATAAGCCATTGATGGGTTGCTGATTGCTCGGCCTCCAACGAGAACGTCCACCCGGCATATTCATGGTGCGCGCGGACATTGATCCGCCCGCGCCGCGCCAGGCTGATCACAAATTGCATGGGTGTGCTGACGCCTCTCGTCCAGCGAGGTCCACAACGCTCACCGATGGCCTGAAGCAGATCGCACCCCGTACCAGCCCGCGTAAATGATTCACTGCAACCCCAACTTTTTTCAGTGCCCTGTTGAGCCACAAAGCGAGCGAACAGACTGCTGTCAGTCATCCGGGCAGACGCGGGATGAGCCTCAAACGACAGTGCTTGTACGCGTAAAGGGGTTAAGTCAAGCCGTTGGGTCATTCCTCCTCCTGCGCCAGCAACGCAGACAACTCGCGGAGTTTTTCAACTTGTCGCGAACAGATGCTCGATTGCAGTCGAGCCTGTTCAAGCTGTTCGTTCTCGCGTGCCTGTTGATCAAACAGTTCCTGCAAATGCACTTTTTGCTGAGTCGTTTGCGCCGACAATTTGCGTTCATCCTCATCCCAGCTCGTCAGGGCCTGGGGCGAAAGAACCTGTCCACGGTGACGATTCAGCAACTCATTGCATTGCCGGGTTTCAAGCCCTCGTACCTGCTCAACACGCTCGCGGGCCTGTTGGATGCGCCCGCTCAACACACGCTGCGCCATGTAAGCTCTTTGTAACTGCCGAGCGGCCCTGTCTGCGCGATGCTGACGCAGTTGCTGCAAAGCCTGTATTTCACACAAAAACATTTCAGGAGGGGACATAGGCAGTCAGCTCACTCAGTTGGTCCAGGGTTGCCAAAAACGGCGTAGGTTCACGCAGGTCCTGCCGTAAAAAAGCATCCACTTGATGTCGGCTCTCTACAGCCATATCAGTCAGCGCATCATTGCCTGCTTGGTACTCACCCAATTTGAGCATCAGCTCGATCTGCTGATGCGCTGACAGCAGTCGCCTTAAAGCCGTCATGTTTTGCACATGGCCCGGCTCGGCAACATTGCTCAGAATCCGCGACAAACTGGCCAGCACATCAATCGCCGGGTAGTGACCGCGCTCTGCCAATTTGCGCGACAACACAATGTGGCCGTCCAGCAGAGAGCGCACTTCATCCGCAACCGGGTCATTCATGGAGTCCTGCTCAATCAGCACGGTGTAAATCGCGGTAATCACCCCTTGTTGGGTCAGCCCTGCACGTTCAACCAAGCGCGGTAACAGGCTGTATACGGAGGGCGGCAAGCCCCCTCGCCCCAAAGGTTCGCCAGCCGCCAGGCCAATCTCACGCTGGGCACGGGCAAAGCGCGTCAACGAGTCAATCAACAATAAAACTCGCTGGCCTTTACGACGAAACCCCTCAGCCAGAGCCGTCGCCGTAAAGGCTGCGCGCGCACGCTCCATACTGGAGCGATCAGACGTTGCACACACCAGAACGGCTTTGGATCGCAACTCATCATCGAGTTCATGATCAAGAAACTCGCGCAATTCACGCCCACGCTCGCCGATCAACCCGAAGACGATGACATCGCAATCAACATTACGAGCGATCTCAGCCAGCAGAGTGGTTTTACCGCAGCCAGCGCCCGCAAAAAGCCCGATCCGCTGCCCTTCACCCAAGGTCAGCAGACCATCAATTGCGCGTATGCCTGTGGATAAGGCACGGTTGATACGGGGTCTTTCGGTGGGCAGCGGCGCTTCACACATCACAGGACCCGCGTCGGCGCTGGACGGTGTGGCAAATGCACCCCAGCCGCTGCCTGTGAGTGGGCGACCAAAGCCATCCAGCACCTGCCCCAATAAACTCTCTGCAACGCAAATATGATGAGCTCCGCCTAAGCGCTTAACCGCAGCCCCTACACAAATACCTTCCAGGCTTCCCAATGCACTGAGCATCGCGTCTTGTTGATCAAAACCAATAATCTCGGCCAGGATCCAGTTGTTATCAGCCGTCTGAACCTCACACAGATCGGAGATACGCGACTGCGGCAAGCGACATTGCAATAACGTGCCATTGACCCGCTGGATCCGGCCGCACACCGTCACCGGTGAAAAACGAGCCAGATAAGCCGACTGGCGTTGCTGCCAAGACTCAAGTCTTTCCTCAAAACCCTGACTCACCAGCTCACCTCATAGCGCTGGCGCCCTTCAAACAACAGACGATTATTTTCGATAACCGTCAGGCGCACCCCATCCACTTCGTCACCAAAAAACAGACGGCGCCCGTCCGCTAACACCACATGGGCCTTTGGGCCGCCAATGATTTGAACAATTTTGAAAGGCAACTCACGGCTAATGAGCTGAACCTTGTTATGGATGGTTATCGAGGTATCGAATTGAAGCTGAAATCGTTTGAGCATCCGCGAGACCAGTGCTAATTGCTCAACCTGAACGTCCCCCCTCAGAGTCACTTGATGGCTTGTGGACTCCAGAATGACGTGGGTACTCAGTTCACGGTCGTTCAGCATCGAAAGCAGTTGCCGATGAACGTCGATGGCCGTCTGGAGAACGCGTTTTTCATTCACGACAGGGGCAGGCACCTCCAAGGGTACGTCCTCATCGCGCGACAGAAAAAAAGAGCCGGCCATCACCAGTACTAGCGCTGCCAATGCGCCTGCTATTGGTTTCTTTGCTGCCTTTTTCGACGTTTCTTGCACTTTGCCAGTCAGGGTATCGCCAGGTTCAAAGGGCGAATGACTTGGCGCTTGCGGCCAACTGCTTTCGGCATGCGCAACGCAGAGACGAATGCCACCCAAGGAAAACTCAGCTCCTGGAACAAGGTTTGAGATGTACGCCAAGGTAGCGCCCGCATCGTCCTGCAAAAGGCCTTCTTGAGCTTGCAACGACCAGTGTTCGCCAGTGCGCTGCAACTGCGCATGTCGAACATGAACGCCAGGATCATATAAACCCAGATCAGCTTCTTCGCTGGCACCGATGCTCCAACACTCACCAAACAGAGGCAAAGCCGCACCCTGATGCAAGCCGCTGAGTACGCGTAGCTCGAATATCTCGCAAGACGTATCCATGCTGTACGTTAGAACGTTCAAAAATCCGCCTCGTGCTCGTCACTGTCGCCTTCAAAATCAAGACGACCCAATACTTTTACCTTTGCCGTGCCCATCAACTCAGCAAAGGACAAAACAGGTACATGGTTAAATTCATCGAACAACAAAGTCCGTATGGGGCTGCGTAAATCATGGGCAACCAACAGCACCCTTTGCTCACGCTGATAGGGTAAAAAAGCCTCTTTGAGCAAGTTGATCAGCTGTGCACTGGGACCGCTTTCCAGGGCCAGAAATACACCGGTTTGAGTCTGGCGGAGCGCTTCACGAAAAATATTTTCGGCGTTGGATGAAAACAGCCAGGCATGCAGCCCGTCGCTTTCACTGTACTGATGATAAATCTGCGATTTCAGAGCAATCCGCGCGTAGTCCGCAAGCGCATTGACCTCACGCTCATGCTGCCCATACTCATTCAGCGCTTCGATAATCAGACGCACAGCTCGCAGGGGTACACCTTCACTGGCCAAGCGTTGCAGTACGGCAGAAAAACGTGAGAGTGGCATGATGCGCTGCAACTCTTGAACCAACTCTGGCTGACTCTGCTCTAGCCAGGAGAGGATGGATTTACATTCTTGAATACCCAGAAACTGCGGCCCACTGATCATCATGGCCCGCTGCATGCGCACGACGATCAAGTCGTGCGCAGTGAACGGTTCGATCTCTTCACCAGCCAAGATCGGATCTTCCGGTTGCAGCCATAACCATTCCTGCTCATCCCGCTCTTCACTGCCTCGTGGAGCCTCAGGGCATAGGTCCAGATAGCGACTGCGCATCAGTGCGATCAACGGAGAAAAAGTCGCCTTGATCATCGGTACTTCGTGCACACAAAAGCGAAACTCATCATCGGCCAGCGAGGCGCTGTATTCGATCTCAAAGGGAGGGAGGGTTAAACCGATCGCAGTGACAATGCTGTTTCGAGCCTGGCGGATGGAATGAATCAGCTGAAGGGTGCGCTGTTCGTCCTGCTGCAGAGCTGAAAATTGCAGCACATAGGGGCGCGTAGGTGTAAAACTGCGCAGGTCCTCATCCCCATTCAACTCAGGGGTGGTCTGGGGCACAGACGCAGACTCGACTGACTCACCCTTAGTGCCGCGAAACCACAGGTAAAAACCCAGCGCAAAGGTGTTCAGTGCAATAAAAATGAACACCAGGGTCGGCATACCCGGGAGTACGGCAAAGGCCAGCATGCCTGCCGAAGCGATCATCCAGCTCTTGGGCTCACTGGTGATCTGCTGCCCTATTTGCGTACCAATGTTTGTTCTTTCTGAGTCATCATCAGGCGCAACACGGGTGATGATCATGCCTGCGGTCAATGCAATCAGCAGCGCCGGGATCTGCGCAATCAAGCCATCACCAATAGTTAATACCGAATACAGCGTAATGGCGTCCGCAGCGCTCATCCCGTGTTGAATAATCCCGGTGGAGAAACCACCCAGTATATTGATAACCACAATAATCAGTCCGGCAACCGCATCGCCTTTAACAAACTTCATGGCGCCATCCATCGCACCAAACAACTGACTTTCGCGGGACAGTTGTTCGCGTTTATAGCGAGCCTGTTTACCGTCTATTAAACCGCCTCTCAAATCGCTGTCGATGGACATCTGCTTACCGGGCATCGCATCCAGACTAAAACGCGCTGCCACTTCAGCGACTCGCTCCGATCCTTTAGTAATCACCAGAAAGTTCACCAGCGTGATGATCAAAAAAATCACCAACCCTACGGCAAGGTTCCCCCCCACTACAAAGTTACCAAACGCTTCCACAATGTCGCCCGCGTCTTGTTCCAACAAGATCAGGCGCGTGGTCGCAATCGACAGCGCCAGGCGAAACATAGTGGTTAACAGCAACAACGAGGGAAAGGAGGAAAAAGCCAACGGGTTCGGTAAATAGAACGCGAGCACAATTAACAAACAAGAAATACAAATATTGACCGCAATCAGAATATCAATCAGCCAGGTGGGAAGCGGGACAATAAAAATAAAGACAATCCCGAGCACGACCATCGCCCCCAGCACTTCCCCTCCCCCGGAGACTTTGGAGAGCACATTATTGAAGGTGCCAGCCCACGTCATTTAACGATGCTCGAGTACCCGAATGCCTGTGGTACAAGCCCTTCGGACTGAGTCAGCTCATCCATCAAGCCCATCAGAAAACGCAACGTATCCTGGCGGTTTCGCTGATCACACCATATGGCCAGCGGAAGACGCTGAATCAGTGGGTAGACACGATTGAGCATGAGCAAATGACTGTCAGGGTTGGTCGCGCCCAAATCACGACCCAACGATTGACTCTCGCGCAGGTCAATACCCTCGCTGGCATACCCCAGCAAACGTTGTAACAGCGAAACCGCAGCCAGTTCGATTGATTTTTCGTGCCTGGGCATTTGCTCAATAAATCGGCGACAACTGTTCAATACACTGCCTAATTGCCTGCAACTTTGCAGACCCAACATAACGGACCTTAACTTGTTGGTCGGCAACGATGGACGTTGCGCTGCCATATCGTCAGCCAGTGCCCGACTCATCATTTTTAACCCTACGCTGAACCCTTTGTCCCCAAACATTCCCAGCAGTGCCTGCATGATGATCGCCGGTGACTGGCGCCTTACCACATTGGCGTAATACAGCGTGCGAACTGCCTGGCGCAAAGAAGCATCATCACTGATAGTGCTCAGCCCACGCGCAATGTTCATCCCCGCTTGAACAGGCTCTGCGTGCTGCGTGTGCAGCTGATCCTGATAGCTGTGCGACAACGCAACATCAGCGTCATGACCTTCTGATTGTGCCCATGCAGTCACGTAACTCAGCACTACACTGGTCCGGGCCGGATCACCTCCGGTCAGTTCAATCAGACTGTCCAGGCTAGACCTGGACGACATCTCCTGACGGACCTGTCTGGCTACCTGGCTCAAGCTGGCCTGACCGGGATGGCCCAACTGCTCGTACAAAGCCATGAGTTGCTCGATGCCCTCAATTCTGCGCACTCGAATCTCAGCCCCCGAGGCACGCAACGTTCGCTGCGCCGTTTCTTTGCTGCTGCTCTCGGTCTTTTGACTAAAGAGCATGCCGACCTCTTCGGCAGAACTTTGCTGAGTGGCCTGAGGTACCGGCGGTCGAACGTTTGTCGCAGCGAGCAAAGAGCTCACTGCTCGCGAGGGGTCATGTCGCACGTCAACTTTCATAGCGTAATCGCCCATCAGAGAAGTTTCGATCCTCTGTGTGGCCAAGTACGCGTGAACAGTTCCTTATTAATGTGACTATTTTTTAAATTGAAAAAGTTGGCGCACGCGCACGCATGATTATGCAAATAACGGCACAAAAAAAACCGCGGCAATTATAAAACCACATATAAATCAACTTGATAAATCACTTCAGAAGATTGGCACACGCAGTGCTTAGGAGGTCTTTCTCGAAATTATTTCGAGGCCGCTTATCCTGAGGATGAATAATGAATCAGCGTAAAGATGTTTCACTCACCCGACCTGTAAACGCGCCGCAGAACGTGTTGGATTTATCACCCGAACTTCAACGAAAATTGAAGGCATTTATCCACAAACGTGTATTGAACCCCGAAGATGCTGACGATATTTTTCAATTAACCTGCCTTGAAGCATGGCGCGGTAAAGACCGATACAGTGGCCAGGCAACGATCAGTACGTGGGTGTGCGGTATTGCACAGAACTTGATCCGCAATCACTTTCGCCGCCTTTACGCAAAACCCATACATTGCGAATTTGATGAAGCGCTGTGCACGGACCTGGATAACGCTCAAGACTTGGGTGGGCAGTTCGAGATCAAGCAACGCCTTGAGCGCACCCTGATTGCCATTGACCACCTGCCCAAAGAGATGCGCAATACGCTCTATGCCTCTCTGGAAACCGGCGGTAATTACCGAGACACCGCGCTCGCCCTTGAAATCCCCATCGGCACGGTTCGCTCACGCATCTCTCGAGCGAGAGAGCAGCTCAAGATAGCCACCCACCGTTAAAGACGATTACCCGCGTGAAGGTACTGACTCACCACGGGACTGTTCTGCCAAGTCCCGTGGTTTTGAGTCAGACAATGGCCTCACGCTTTTTGCGAGCGTGGCAAGAAAATAGCCAATACACCCAACAGCGGCAGATACGAGCACAAGGTGTATACGTACTCGATGCCATGAATATCAGCCAAATGCCCGAGCAGCGCGGCACCAATCCCTCCAAAGCCAAACATCAGGCCGAAGAAAATACCTGCGATCATGCCCACATTGCCCGGCACCAGCTCTTGGGCATACACCACAATGGCCGAGAACGCCGAGGCCAGAATAAAACCGATGACCACACTCAGCACACTGGTCCAGAACAGATCGGCATACGGCAGCAGCAAGGTGAACGGCGCCACGCCCAGAATCGAGAACCAGATCACCGCCTTACGTCCAATACGGTCACCGATAGGCCCGCCAAAGAAGGTGCCCGCCGCCACAGCGCCCAAGAACAGAAACAAATACATTTGCGAGCTGGCGATCGACACACCGAACTTCTCAATCAGAAAGAACGTGTAGTAACTGGTCAGACTGGCCATGTAGAAGTATTTGGAGAACACCAACAGCCCAAGCACGACGAGTGCCGCCAATACCCGTTGTTTCGATAACCCGTGGGTCGCCTTTTGCCCGGACTTGAGCTTGAACAGGTTCAAGTGGCTGCGATACCAGCGGCTGATGGCATACAACAATCCGACCGCGAACAGCGCAAACAAGCCAAACCAGGCGACATTGCCCTGCCCGAACGGAATGATGATCGCGGCGGCCAACAACGGCCCGAAGGCAGAACCCGCATTGCCACCGACTTGAAAAGTGGACTGCGCAAAACCATAGCGCCCGCCTGAAGCCAGCCGCGCCACTCTGGAGGCCTCCGGGTGAAAGGTCGACGACCCGATGCCCACCAATGCTGCGGCCAGCAGAATCAAGGGGAAACTGCCCACCTGAGACAGCATCAAAATCCCGACCAGTGTGCACACCATGCCCGCAGGCAGCAGCAATGGGTTGGGGTGTCGATCCGTGTAATAACCCACCCACGGCTGCAACAGCGACGCGGTCATCTGGAAGGTCAGGGTAATCAGGCCGATCTGAGTGAAGGTCAGGTCATATTTAGCCTTGAGCATCGGATAGATCGAAGGCAGAACGGCTTGAATCAAATCGTTGATCAGATGCGCCAATGCGACTGCGCCGATGATGCGCAGCACTAACGGGCTGGTTTGAGCGGGTGACGAGGCTGTCGTTGTTTTTGTTTGAGCGTTGCTAAGGGCCATAAGCGTTTCCGTACATCAGGTGAATGCGCACTTGCAGGGGACGTCAATGTGCCACTTTTTAACAACATATTTCCATGCAAACGCTGGAAAACCTTAAGCGGTTGATAGAACAGCAAATTTTTTAAGATATTTGCTTGACACATGCCCCACTCGAGGGAATAATGCGCGCCATTGGCTACATAGCTCAGTTGGTTAGAGCATAGCATTCATAATGCTGGGGTCCGGGGTTCAAGTCCCTGTGTAGCCACCAATACTAAAAATGGCTTACCGCAAGGTAAGCCATTTTTTTATGCCTGTAGAAAATCAGCGCCTCTGAACCGCAGCCCGCGGGCTTTTAAGAATCGTCTGATTAAAGATCTGCCCCCCGATCGATAACCTGAACTGGCTAAACCTGCTCCTGACCGACTCCACGAAGAATGGGTTGGGCTCGAGCCTCATCTCCAGTTATCAGGATTATTACTATGAAGCGTACTGCTCTGCTCATCGCGATGACGGCATTCCCGGCGATCTCTTTCGCTGCCGCCAGCCAAAACACCATCACCTTCAAGGGCCAGGTGTCTGACCAGACGTGCCAGGTGTCGGTCAACGGTAACTCCGGTAGCCCAATCGTGGTTCTGCCCACCGTTGCTTCCAGCGACCTGGACACCGCCGGTAAATTCGCAGGCGAAACGCCGTTCACCATCGCGGTGACCGGTTGCACGGCACCGACCACTGGCGACCTGAACATCAAGACCACGTTCCTGGGCGCTGACGTGAACGCCGGCGGCAACCTGGGTAACACCGGCACCGCACAAAACGTCGCCATCCAACTGCTGGATGCTACCGGCGGCAACCCGATCGCGCTGAGCGGCATGACCTCGGTTTCCGGCCTGATCTTGAAAAAAGACGAGACCGCGACCAGCCACGACTTCGCTGCGCGCTACATCAGCACGGGCGCAGCAACGGCCGGTACCGTATCGGCTTCGGCTCAGTACGCCCTCGACTACCTGTAAGCGTAGCCCTCTGACCTGCCGCCTTCGCACCTCGCGAAGCGGCGGGTCCGCACCTCGATTGCCCTTATCTGATCCCCAGCATTTCGGAAGGAGTTGGTCATGACCTGCCTGAAACGCTTAGCCCTGTCCGTTGGTTTGCTGATCGGCGTCACCGTTGCCCAAAACGCACTGGCCAGTGTGGTCATGAGCGGCACACGGGTGATCTACCCCGCCAGCATTCGCGAAAAAGCCCTGCAACTCACCAGTCACGATGCGTATCCCAATCTGGTGCAGATCTGGGTGGACAAAGGCGACCCGGCGTCCACGCCGCAAACCGCTGATGCGCCGTTTATCGCCAGCCCACAGATTTTTCGGATGAACCCCAAGGCCGGGCAAATCGTGCGCCTGGTGTACACCGGTAAAGACTTGCCGCAAGACCGCGAGTCCGTGTTTTACATCAACTTCATGCAGATGCCAGCCCTCAAGGCCCACGACATGGACGCCAACAAGCTGATGCTCACCGTGAGCAGCCGGATGAAGGTGTTCTATCGCCCTGAAAGCATCGCTGGCAACCCGGAAGACATCACCAAATCGATGACATTCAAGCTGCAAGGCAGCGGTTCAAACCTGAGCGTGAGCGCCGAAAACAACAGCGGTTATCACGCGGTGATCCGTGAGGCCAACCTGCTGGTCGGCGGCAAACCGGTCAACGTGGCCAAAGCCGTGATGATCGCCCCCTACTCCAACGCTCAATGGCCGGTTAAAGGGGCCAACGCGGGCAACCAATTGCGCTTGACGCTGGTGAACGATTACGGCGCTGACGTCACCACTGACTTGCCGCTTCACTAGCCCTGAGAAAATGCACATGACCGTGACTCACTTCACCCCTTGCCGGATCCGCAACCGCGCCCCCCATAGCCGTTGGCTGTGGGCAATGCTGCTGGTGTCGTCGACGATCCTGTGCAGCGGATTGAGCGCGGGCACCGCCCAGGCCGAGACCGAAACCAGCAGCAGTAACGACGACTATCAGTTTGACGACAACATGATGTTTGGCGGCGGCTCGCTGTCGCGCTTTAACAAAATCAACGCCATCGACCCCGGCCATTACACCGTCGACCTGTACCTCAATGATCGTTTCGTCGAACGCGTGCCCGTGCAGTTTGTGGCCGTAGCCCAGGGCGATGTGCAACCGTGCTTGGCGCGCGAGTTGCTGGAAGGCGCAGGCGTGTTGGCCAGTGCCATTACCGACACGCAAGGCAGCGAATGCCAATTGCTCAGCGACACGGTAAAAGACGCCAGCAGCCATTTTGACTTCGCCCAACTGCGCCTCGACATCAGCATGCCGCAAAGCTTGATGCTGCACGTACCGCGCGGTTATGTCTCACCGCAAAACCTCGACGCGGGCAGCACCATCGGTTTTATCAACTACAGCGCCAACCAATACCACGTCAGTCGCAGCGGGAGTCACGCCCAAGACACCGACTCCAGCTATCTGGCGCTCAACAGCGGCCTGAACCTGGGCATGTGGCGCCTGCGCCAGCAAGCGTCCCTGCGCTACGACTCGCAACACGGCAGCGACTGGAATGCCACGCGCACTTACGTGCAACGCGCATTGCCAAGCCTGCGCAGCGAACTGACCGCGGGCGAAGGCTACACCTCAGGGCGCTTCTTCTCCGGGCTTGGCTTTCGCGGGGTGCAAATCACCTCAGACGAACGCATGTTGCCCGAGTCGGTACGTGGCTATGCGCCGACCGTACGCGGGATCGCCAAGACCAACGCCAAGGTCACCGTGCGCCAAAACGGCAATGACATTTACGAAGCCACCGTCGCGCCGGGGCCGTTTGAAATCAACGACCTCTACGCCACCAACTACAACGGCGACCTCGAAGTCTCGGTACAAGAAGCGGACGGCAGCATCAGCCGATTCAGCGTGCCGTTCTCGGCCGTACCCGAATCGCTGCGCCCCGGGACCTCGCGCTACAGCGCCGCCGTGGGCAAGACCAGTGACGTGGGCGATAACGACCTGTTCAGCGAGTTCACCTACCAGCGCGGCCTGACCAACACCGTCACCGCCAACACCGGTTTACGGGTGGCGGACGGTTATCAGGCGTTGGTATTGGGTGGCGTGTACGCCAACTGGCTGGGCGCGTTTGGCCTGGACGCTACCTACTCACGGGCCGACATGCCGCAAGAGGGCCTGGTCGATGGCTGGATGGCGCGCTTGTCGTACAGCCGCACCTTCGCACCGACCAACACCACCTTGTCGATTGCCGGCTACCGTTACTCCACCGCTGGTTATCGCGACCTGGGCGACGTGCTCGGCGTGCGTGAATCGTTGCGCAAAGGGGAAGAGTGGGACTCGGCCAGCTACCTGCAACGCTCGCGATTTGAAGTGTCGGTCAACCAAAGCCTGGCCGAGTACGGCTCCATTTACGTGTCCGGCTCGACTCAGGATTACCGCAACGGCCGTGAACGCGACACACAGCTGCAATTGGGCTATGCCAATACGCTGAAAAACTCGGTGAGCCTCAACCTGTCGGTCTCACGCCAGTCCACGGGGAGCTTCGAAAACACCCGTTACGGCGGCTTCGACGGTCACAACAACGGCAACAACGTCAACGGCGGCAGTTGGAACCCTTCTTCGCCCGGCTCGACTGAAACCGTCACCTTGCTCTCGGTGTCATTCCCGCTGGGCAGCCCGTCGAAGAACAACACGCCGACCTTGAGCAGCTCGGTCAGCCACAGCTCGACCTACGGCAATGTGTATCAAACCTCGTTGTCCGGCACAGCAGGCGCAGAACAAACCCTGAGCTACGGGATGGACGTGTCTCACGACGCCGAGCAAAAACAGAACACCTGGAGTGGCAACCTGCAAAAACGTTTGCCCAAGACCAGCCTCGCCCTCAGCGCCTCCAAGGGCGAAGACTACTGGCAAGCTTCCGGCAGCGCCCGCGGTGCCGTGGCGATTCACAGCGGTGGGGTAACCTTTGGACCGTATTTGGGTGACACCTTCGCCCTGGTGGAAGCCAAAGGCGCCAGCGGCGCAAAAATCATGAACAGCCAGGGCACGACCATTGATGACTCAGGCTACGCACTCGTGCCCGCGCTCACGCCGTACCGCTACAACACCGTGGCCATCACCCCGGAAGGCATGAACCAGAAAACCGAACTCGACGACGGTCAGCGCCGCATCGCGCCGTATGCCGGTGCTGCCGTCAAAATCCAGTTCAAAACCCGTAGCGGCAACGCCCTGCTGGTCAAGGCCCTGTTGGCCAATAATCAGGCCGTCCCTATGGGTGCGGACGTGCTCGACGAAAGTGGCAGCGTGATCGGTATGGTCGGTCAAGGCAGCCAGGCTTACTTGCGCAGCGAGAAGCCTGAAGGCGCATTGACCCTGCGCTGGGGTGATCGGCCGCAAGAGCAATGCGTTCTGCATTACGACGTGTCGGATCGCGATCTGGAGCAGCCATTGCTGCGCGTGACCAGCGAATGCCGTGCGCTCTGATTTCCCCTTTATTCACACCCTGAAAATCGAGGCCTTTTATGTTCACTCTACGCCCACGATTGAATCAGTTATTGCTACTGGCGCTGACTCTCGCCGCGCTGCCCGCTGCACACGCCACCTGTACCCGCGTCTACAACGGCATTAACGTGCTTGACCCTTACTCGGCGCAAATCAGCTTTGGCCGGGTCAACCTCACCAGCACCTACCTGCAACCGGTCGGGACGCCGCTGGGCACCACCATCGTCGACAGCGCCACCGCGACGGGGCTAAACAGCGAGACCGTGCTCTGGCAGTGCGACCTGGCGGACAAAGATGAGCTGTATGAAGTGTTTGCCACCAACGGCGACGACCGGGTGGGCGGCTACTGGGAAATCGGCAACGGTGCCGGTACATCCACCAATGACGGGTTGCCCGGCTACTACGCCACGTACTTTCCGTATGTCGGCCTCAAATTGACGCACCTCAATTCCGGCAAAGTGTTCACCCGCTATTGGCAGCAAAGCAAGATCACCCAATACGACGTGGTCGGCAACAAGCTGCAAATCAAACCCAAGCACCTGAGCATGGTGCAGGCCGACCTGGCGCGCGTGTCCAGCCTGCCACCCACATCCGGCAGCGGCAGTAACTACTGCGGCGGTCAAGCGGCGGCGAGCGGCAGCGGCAATTACAGCTACACCTGCACCCAGCCCAATGGCTATGTGCAATTTCAAGGTCCGGGCTACAAGTCTGACACCGTGGGCACTGACTCCAACACCAACTATTACTTTTGGGGCCAGTACAACGGTATTGGCTTTGGCATGCGCAGCGCCGCGTCGATCAGCTACACCGCCACCTGCGTGGCGCGCAACGTCACGCCGCTGGTGATGTTCATGCCCGTCACGGCTCAGGAACTGAATGACAACATGACCCGCGAAAGTGATTTCAGCATCGAGATTGAATGCAGCGATCAGGCGGTGTCCGGTGTTAATACCAACCAGACGGCAATGGGCGTGCAAGTGTCTGCCGCCGCGTATGCCAAGGCCGCGGAACTGGGGCTGCTGACCGGGTCCCAAGGCGTCACGCATCTGGTTTCCAACGGGTACGGCACAGACCCCTCCATTGCCACCGGGGTTGGCATTGCCTTGAGCAACAACGGCAAGCAAATGAACTTCCTGGGCACGGGGGTGGCGGGCGGCGGTAACGCGAGTGGCTGGTACCCGGTCAAAGACGGCGCCAGTGCCAATGGCAGCGCCGCCTCGGGCTACACCACCTATACCCAGACCCTCACCGCCATTCTCAAAACCCTGCCGGGGCGTAAAGCCACACCGGGCAAGGTGAATGCCACCGCTTACGTCCTCGTTAAGGTGCAGTAAACATGACTAAAAAAATAACACTCACCCTCACCCGGCTATTAATGCTCGCCCTGTTGTGCGTGTTCATTCTCCCCGCACAGGCAGGCGTCATGGCATCACGCACGCGGGTCATTTATGAAGAGGGGCAAAATCAGCACTCGCTGATGCTGGCCAATATCAATCCGTATCCGGTGGTGGTGCAAACCTGGGTCAACGACGGCGAAGACCAGCAGGCACCGGAAAAAAGCACCTCACCAATGATCGCCCTGCCGTCTGTGTTTCGTATGCAACCGGGGGCGGTGCAAGGCTTGCGCATTATTTATAACGGCGATCAATTGCCCAAAGACCGCGAGTCGGTATTTTGGCTCAACCTCTATGAGATTGCTCCCAAGTCCACCACCACGCCTGCACCGCAGGCAGCCGTAGCGCTGGCCATGAACACCCAGATGAAGATTTTTTACCGCCCTAAGAACTTGCCAAGTACGGCCGAAGACATGCCCAAGGTGCTGACGTTCACCCTGGAGCAACAAGGCGAGCAATGGGTGCTGGTGCTGCGTAACCCGACCCCTTATCACGCCTCGATGGCGTCTTTGCGCCTGGTCGACAACGACAAGCAGATGGCCGTGCCGCAAACCCTGGACATGATGGCGCCACCGTATGGCGAAAAGCGCTATCGCATGGCCCCTGGCAGCCAGATCAACCCCAAAGGACTGAAAGTGAGCTTTACCTGGGTGGATGACGGCGGTCACTTTCACACCGCCACCGCCCCTGTGCTCAATCCCTAAACCTGCGGCGGTTCAAATCAGGTTCATGCTGATGCAGAAGGTCAGCAAGGCGTGATCGTTTTCCACGTCCAGCTTGCGCATGGCTGAAACCTTCTGCGAACTCACGGTCTTCACACTGCGATTAAGCGAGTGAGCGATATCGCGCACGTTCATCCCCGATGCAAAGCGGCGCAACACCTCAAACTCCTTGACCGACAGGCTGGAAATCCGCGCCTGCACGGCATCTGAACGCTCCACGACACTGGCGGCTCCCTGGGCGGCCTTGCTGTGCCACTTCTCTCCGTTTGCCAGCGCGCTGAGCGCCAGCGGGATCTCATTAAGGTCGCCGTTTTTCAAAATAATCCCGCCGACCCCCAAGTCATACAGACGCGACAGAATCAAGTTGTTGGTGAGCATGGTCAGCACCAGGATCTTGACCTGCGCAAAATGCCGGATCAGGTACTCGATGAGCTTGACCCCGTCGCCATAGGTTTCATCCCCCGGCATGTTGTAATCGGTGACCACAATGTCTGGCTGCAAGCGTTGCAACTGCTCAATCAGCTCTGTGGGGGTCTGAGCCTGGCCCACGACTTCATAACACCCATCACGCTCGATCAGATCCCTAACGCCCATCAGCACGATCGGGTGGTCATCCGCTAATACGACTTTTATTTTTGGCACAGGTACATCCTGTCAAAAGAACGATCACTCTGTGACGCGCTCAATCGGTGGTGTGGGAAAGCGAAAATATCAAACCGTAGCTACAGCCCGCTTGATGCGAGCCAACAGCGCCTCGATCTGATCGTACAAAGACTCATCCAATACATGACCTTCCAGGCGGTGCTCAAGTTCACCGCAGCGCTCGGTCAACGCATGTGCCTGAACCACCGCCAAAGCCCCCCGAATACAATGCAATAGGGCCTTGAGCGCATCACTGTCGCGAGCATTCAACGCCTGCTGCGCGTTTTTTATATCGGCGCCCATGGTGTTGATAAATAAATCACGCATCCGCGCAGAGACCACGATGGGTACTTCGACTGGCGCGGGATTCTGGGCCGCAGAAGGAGGCTCTGACTCAGGCAGTTTTATGCCGCAGGCGCGTACCAACTCGGCCCATAACCTCTGCAAGGTCATAGGCTTGACCATGCGTGCGTTCATACCCACCGCGATACACCGCTCGCCTTCCTCGCGCATGGCATTGGCGGTGACCCCGATGATCGGGATGTGGGCATCCTGCTGGCGAATGGCGCCAGCCAGTTCGTAACCATTCATGATCGGCATGTTGACGTCGGTCAACACCGCATCAAACGCCTGCGGCGACCACAAACTCAGGGCCTCTTGCCCGTGAGAAGCGAGTACCACACGACACCCCAGTTCTTCGAGCTGCTCTTTGAGAATGGTTTGATTGATCGGGTTGTCTTCGGCCAC
The DNA here is from genome assembly GCF_001043055.1 of Pseudomonas weihenstephanensis. GTDB lineage: Bacteria > Pseudomonadota > Gammaproteobacteria > Pseudomonadales > Pseudomonadaceae > Aquipseudomonas > Aquipseudomonas weihenstephanensis. Next base: position 35,328 of record NZ_JYLF01000002.1, on the reverse strand, counting down.
CAGCACCCGCAGGTCGAGCTTCTCGCGTCGCACAGGAGGTTGGCCGACGGTGGTGTCCACACGCCCAAGCTGCGCCAGCATGACGGCACGGGCCACACCGCGAATCATGTTCACGCCCACGAGCCAGCCCTGCGCCGTGTACTCCGGCTGGCCGGAGCCGGGCAGGCCAATCACGCACGGGCCAGGCCATTGCACGGTCGAGTGACGGCTGGGCAATAAATCCACCCATACCGCCCCAGGCGAGGTGCTGATCGAACCGCTGGGTGCAACCAGCGCATGGCCACCCCAGCGGTTAAGCCAGTCACAGGTGGTTTGCGCCAGCTCAATGACCGGTGCCCGCACATACACCGGGGTTGGGCGCAGATGCAGGTCGCTGACCGCCGGCAAGGCCCCCTCAAGGATCGGCATCTCCAGCATCAAGCTGAAACTGCTGCCCAGTCCCGGTTCACTGACCACACGCAATTGGCCGTCCATCAACTGCGTCAGACGCATACAAATTGACAGTCCCAGCCCCGTGCCGCCCGCTGAGTGGCCGTTAAACACCTGGTAAAACGGTTCGAACAAACGCTGCTGCTGGGCCTCGGAAATACCTACGCCGGTGTCCGTCACCTGCCACTGCAACGTCACGTTGTGCGCATCCCGGCTTAATACCTTGAGGCGCAGTACTACGCGACCATAGTCGCTGAACTTGATCGCGTTATTGAGCAGGTTGTTGAGAATCTGGCGGATGCGCGACTGATCACCGCTCAACTGGTCGGGCACATCGGCATCGATGCAGGCATAGATTTGCAAGCCTTTGCTTTCGGCGGAGGCCGCGTACGCGTCCACCACTTCCTCGGCCATGTCCAGCGGGCAAAAACGCCCCGTCTCCAGTGCCATTTGCCCGGACTCGATCTTGGACACATCAAGAATGTCGCTGATCAATTGCAGCAAGGTCGACGAGGAACGCGAGATGGTATTGAGGTACACCCGCTGACGACTGTCCAATGGCGTCAATTCCAGCAACTCAAGGGTGCCGAGTACGCCATACAACGGGGTGCGGATTTCGTGACTCATGGTCGCTAAAAAGGTGGTCTTGGCATGACTGGCCTCTTCGGCCTGATGCTTGGCGTGGTTCAGCGCAGCGGCGTCGTCCTTGTGCCCGGTCACGTCACTGAAGGCACACACGATGACATCCTGCTCCTGGTAGCGTGTGCTGCTGAAACTGACATGGAAATAGCGCCCGCCGACTTCCACGCAGGCTTCTCCCATGTCCGCTTGCTGCTCACGAACCAGCCGTGAAATGTACTGCGAATTGCCCAACCATTCTTGTGCCCGCTTGTTGGCCAACAACATATGGTTATCGGACTGGCGTACCACGCATAAGCCCGTGGGCGCCGTGTCGATCACTGCGCGGCTGAATATTTCACTTTCAATCACCCGCCGATGTGCGCGTTCAGCCGGGCGTACCACGCGTAGCCGGTACCAGCGATTGACCAGCCAGCCCACGTACACACTGAACAGCGCGATACACAAAATGCTCAACAGTTGCCATTTTGCATAATGAAAAAAGCTGTCGTAGCTGATCCGGTATAGCGCCGTCCAGCGATCCTCACCCTCACTGGAGACTTTCATTTCCAGCCCGTGGGAGGTAAAGCGCATGCCATCGGGCCGCGTGTTGTTGTCATGCACACTTCCCAGCAACACGGCACCCGTTGGCGCGATCAGCGTCAGGTCGTCAAACTTCGGGGAGGTCACACTCGAAGGGGTTTGGGCCAGGCGCCGCACATTGATCAGGGCCGCCAGCAGCACCTCTCGGTCAGTCCCCGCCACATCCAGAAACTTGGAGGGCAAGTTGATTTTTATGAAGGCAAACACCTGGGCATTGCCTTCACTGACACTGCCGGTGTTGGACCAGTACACCTGCCCCTCTTGCAGCTCATCCTTGCGCGCCTTGAACAGGTGCAGCAGGCTTCGGCTGGTGTTCAGATACGACTCAAGGCTGAGAATCGCTACATGTCCGCGACGAGCGCCGATGGCGGGTACGGCAAGGGTGAAATCATGGTTGGGCGGCAATAGAAACAATTGCGGCGAGGGGTACACCGACCCCGACCAAAAACCGCTGTAGAAGTTGGACAAGTGCATGCCCAGCGAAAACGCCGACTGGCTAATCGTCTGGCTCGCATCGCTTTGCGCCAGGTTGAACGGTGTCGAAAACGAGAACTCCTTGCCCTCATAGATGTTCATCCCGGCGCCTTGAAACACCAGAGCGCTTTGCAGCGGGGTGATGTTCTTGTCCAATACATCCTGAGCATCTTTGACGGCACTGTTAACGTTGTTCAAAAACAGACGGTTTTCATTCAGGTTCTCCACCAGCAGTGAAAAGTGATAATCGACCTTGTTCACTTCCACTTCCAGCAAGCGCTGCAACGCCCAGGCGCAGGTGCCCACCAGCACCACCGCGACGCCCACCAAAATCAAGACGCCACGGTTCAAGCGCATGGAACTCAATGCGAGTTTGCCCAGCGAGGTGTTGTCGGCGGTCATGTTACTTCCTGTTTTTGGCGTGATGGCCCAACGGGCTCAGGCTCGTATAGCGTAGACGAGCGGATGGCGGCGGATGAAGGCGGTCCATTTTCAGGCCAGATGCTGCCACTTGCCGGGGTCAGTGCAGCAGCGGCGGAGCATCCTCATGCAGCAGGTGCCCGAAGTGACCTGATGATACGGCACGCGATATCAGAAAACCCTGCACCCGGTCACAGTTGAGCTTGCGCAGCAGGGCCAGCTCTTCCTGACTCTCGACCCCTTCGGCGACCACCTCCAGACCCAACTGGCGGCCCAAGGCCACAATACTGGCCAACGCCGAGGCCAGGTTTTCATTTTCGACACAGCCATGCACCAGCGCACGGTCGATTTTCAGTTCGGTGAACGGTGTCGACACCAAATTGAAATACGAGCTGAAACCCTGTCCAAAGTCGTCCTGGGCCAGCCCAAAACCTTTCATGCGCAACCGGCAGGCGCCAGCGTAATACTTGCTGATGCCCTGCGTGGTGGAGCACTCCATCAACTCAAAGGCGAGCTTGGCCGGTATCCCGCCTTCGGCGCGCACGTAATCATGCAAGGCGTCGGCCAGGTCATCGTCATCGAGCAAGTGGGTGGGCAAGTTGATCGACACGGGAATGTCATAGCCCTGGCTGGCCCAACTGCTCTGGGCGGCAATGGTTTGCTTGATAAACAGCAGCAACAGTTCTTTTTCCAGCCCATGCCCCACCAACGACGGCAAAAAGTCAGCGGGCATCAACAATCCCAGCTCAGGATGAACCCAGCGCGCCAGGGCCTCGGCCGCCACGATGTGGCCGTCATGAAGTGATTTTTTGGGCTGGAACCACGCTTGCAACGCACCACTTGCCATTGCCGCGCGCAGGGCTTCACGCTCCAGCACCAACGGCTCGCGCTTAAGGGGTTGATCGCTGGTGAGTAATTTGTCCAGTGTGGTCATCACGGTACGGACCGCCGCGGGGACCACGGGTTTGGACAATTGCCCTACCACCGTCAACCCCATGCTTTGCGCCACCAGGCTGGCACTGACAATCATGCGCCGCGAGGCCGCGCTCATGATCGCCAGTGCCGGTTTGTGCGGCAAAGATGCCAGCCGCTGGATCAGTTGCACGCCGTCCATGCCTGGCATCAATAAATCGGTGAGCACCAGATCAAAAGGCCGCTTTTGCAGCCACTCAAACGCTTCATTGCCGTCACGGGCCGCTTCGACCCGAATATTGCCCAAGTCACGAAACAGGTTGAGCAAGTATTCATGCTGAAAAGGATGGTCCTCGACGATCAGAACGCTATACGGCATGCGGCTTCCTCTGGGTTTGCTCAAGGCAAGTAAATAAGGCGCTGAGGCCAAACGGTTTGACCAGGCATTCATTCATCCCCACCGCCAGGCAACGGGCACGCTCTTCGTGCTGCGCGTTGGCGGTGGCCCCAATGATGGGCACGCTGCTATCGAGCTGGCGCAATTGTGCGGCCAGTTCGTAACCATTCATACGTGGCATGTTGACGTCCGTCAGCACCCGGTCAAAGGTCGCCGGCTGCCACAGCGCCAGCGCCTCCAAGCCGTCCGAGGCCAGGTCGACCGTGCAGCCCAGCTCTTCGAGCTGGTCTTTGAGAATCAACTGGCTGATGGCGTTATCTTCAACCACCAACACGTGCAACCCCAAGGGTTTGAAAACACTGGTTGCCAGGCCAGCAGGTCGCGCATACGGGCTTAGCCCTTGCGCCTGACTGACCGCGCGACGCAAATCCTGCAAGTAGCTCAAGTTGACATGCCACTGCGGCGTTTCTTGTTCAGGCTGGGCAAAGCACACACTGCCGCAGGCCACGACCACCGGTCCCGGCCATTCCAGCTCATGGTTATGTGTGCAATCACCGGGGTGAATTTCAACCAGCACCGCGTTGCGGTCGCTGATGTCCATACCGGGGCGCAGCACTTGTGCCCTGGCGCCCCAGCGGCTTAACCAGCCACTGATGTTCTCGGCCATTTCCGGCATCGACGACACCACAAACACGGTTTCAGGCAGCAACTCAACGGGCGTCGTGATCCGTGGTGCATAGCCCTGTTCGAGCGGCAAGCTCAAGGTAAAACTGCTACCCAGCCCCGGCTCGCTGACCACGCGCATGCTGCCGCTCATCAGGTACATCAGGCGCTGACAGATCGACAAGCCCAACCCCGTGCCCGTGATCACGTTGGCACGGGTGCCGGTCTGATAAAACGGGTCGAACAAAAATGGCTGGTCCTGCTGAGCAATGCCCTGCCCGGTGTCCGTGACCTGCCACAGCACCGTCACCCGTTCATCGTTTCGGCTTTCAACCTTGACCCGCACAACGATTTGCCCACTTTCAGTGAACTTGACCGCATTGCTCAGCAAGTTGTTCAGGATCTGACGGATACGCGGGCCATCGCCGATCAGCTGCTCGGGCAACTGCGGATCAATGTGGGCATACAGTTGCAAACCTTTGCTTTGCGCGGCAGCCGAATAGCCATTGACCACGTCCTGGATCAAGTCCAGTGGCGCAAACTCATTGACCTCCAGCACCAACTGACCGGCCTCGATCTTTGACACATCCAGCACGTCGCAAATCAATTGCAGCAAGGTTGATGAGGAGTTCTGGATGGCGTGCAGGTACTCCTTTTGTCGCGGGTTCAGCTGGGTGCGGCTCAATAACTCAAGGGTGCCCAAGGCACCATAGAGCGGGGTGCGGATCTCATGGCTCATGGTGGCAAGAAACAAGGTTTTGGCTTCATTGGCCTTGTCGGCCTCGCGCTTGGCCTGCTCCAGCGCCAGCTCGACGTCCTTGTGCGCGCTAATATCGCTGAACGCACACAGCAACACGTCCTCACCTTTGTAACGGGTGGCCACACAGCTGATGTGTAAATGCCGACCCGCCACCGAAAACTCGTCGACACGGGGCAGGCCGTCGCCGTGGTACGCCTGATCGATCCAGTCATGGCACAACGCGTCGCGCTCACGGCCACGTCCCAGCCATTGCTGGGCCAGGGTGTTTTCCAGCACCACTGCGCCGTTGGCACGCCGTAATACACACAGGGCCACGGGCGCGGTCTGGATCACTGCGCGGCTGAACGCTTCACTCTCTATCAACGCCTGTTTGCGATTAATCGCCGGGTTAATCAATTGCCGTTCAATGCGCCGCACCAACAGGCCCAACGCCAGCGTGCAGCCCACAGCCAGCAACAGCCCAATCAGCAACGGCTCACGCATGGCCAGCAGCAAATGGCCGAACTCCATCGAATACACCACGTTCAGGTCGGCGTACCCCAACTGGTTGCGCATGATCAGGTAGTCCGGCCACACGCCTTCGCCGGTAAAGCCAAAGTGCTTGTCACCGGCAAAACTTTTCAGGGCCTGGCGTAAACCGGGGTTCAAGGCGCTGGCAAAAATCTCTTCGCCCTGGGCATTGAGCACCACAAAATCACCCGCATACTTGCGGTCCATCGCGGCGGAAATATCAGTCCCTTCTATTTCCAGCCCCAACCAGCCCGACGCGGGATCACGCTTGTCGAGCAACGTGAACAGGTACAACGCGGAGTTTTCAGTGAGCACCAGGTTGGGTGTGGCGTTGAACCAGTGCTCCCCCACGACCGAAACCTGCGAGTGTTCGAGCGCTTTGAGCTGGCGCAACACGTCCTGGTCCACTGCCACCGGGTTAAGTGCTGTCTGAGTCAATCGTTCGGCCTGCACGACACTGCCCGCCTTGACGTACAGCAGATTGATTTTTTTACTGCGCAGGTAGTCCAGTTCGCGAGATGTCTGCCACAGGCTCCAGGAGTGGGCGCCCTCACCCAGCACCAACTGGAATTCGTCACTGTCTTCTTCAGGTTCCATCACCGCCGGTTTGTTATTGCGCACCGCCGACAAACTGAGGCTTTTGAGAAGAATTTCATGGCCCGTAAAAAAACGTTGGGCCTCAAGAATGGCACCGCTCATGTAACCGCGACGCTGGGAGATTTCCCGGTCAAAGCTGGAATTGAGGTAAACGTAAAGCCCGCCGAACAACGAAAGCAGCAACGCGACGAAAAAAGAACGCAGCAAGGTACGCGCTGCGATTGAGGTCGAGAACGAGGCATCTAACGGACGGAAAAACTGTTTGAGCTTCATGCCGCCAGACTAGGGATCTGGCGGCTTTTGAAACATCAGACAAACCTTAAAAAAACGGTTCAGCCAACGCACTGTAGGCGTGCAAATAAAACTCAGGCAGGGCTGACGGCCCTGAAATCCAGGCGCCCGTCCTTGAGCGGCGGGCACCAGTAATAGCCGCCATTGAGCGGTCGGCTGTAGCGGTACAGGCCGTCAATAATGCCGTCTTCCAGACCGCTCATGCGGCGCAGTTGCACTTCAAAGGCGTTCAAGGTGCGACCAAAGGCGACAAACATCAGACCCGACTTACCGTTCTCGGTCCACGGCATGGAACGGCGCACGATAAAGGCTTCAGGGCTGAAGCTCTCTTGCGCAGTACGTTTGACGTGGGCGGATGCGGGGGCGTCGTCCAGTTCTTCGTTGTCGCTCATGCGACGGCCCATGATGTTGTCCTGCTCCTCGCACGGCAGTGCCGCGAAGCCGTTCAAGTCATGCTGCCACTGCTGAATGGCCACAAAACTGCCGCCATCCAGCCCCGGTCCTGCGTTGGCGACGATGGCGGCGTCGACGGCCGCCTCGTCCACCGGGTTTTCAGTGCCGTCTTCGTAGCCGGTCAAGTCGCGGTCGGTACCGTAGCGAAAGCCTTCGGTGACTTGCAGCAGGTTAAACGCAGAGGCCAGCGCGGTTTCAATCTTTTGGCTGCGGTGCAGCAGCTCGCCACGGTCATCGCCCAGCAGCCAAAGCCACAGTGCATGTTGGGTTGACGGGTTTTCGACCATCGCATTGAGCGCCGGGAACACGCGCAAGCCCTGAACTTTAGCGCCCAAAGCCATTACCAGCGGCGAACCAAAACCCGCCACCACGCTTTTGCCGTCCACCCACTGCGACAAAACGTCAAGTGCAGCCGGCAAGGCTTCTACTGACTTGAGGGCGAAAAACATATAACGCGCTTGCGAAGGGATCGGCTTAGCCAGAATGCTCGACTGGTAGAGACTCATAGAAACTCCTTTGGAAAGCGCAGAGTTTACGCCTACCCGTACTTTTTCCGTCACCCGGAGCTTACTTTTCTTGAGTACAACCCCGGCATATCAAGGTTTAAGACGAGAGTTGGTTAGCAAACTGCCCGACCGCGCTCACCACTTTTTGCGCACCGTCCTGAATCTCAACGATCACCGTGCCCGCTTCCGCCGCCAGTGCCAGCCCTTCTTCAGCCTGTAACTTGCCATCGGCCATCAAGGCCACGGCGTCGCGGGCCATGTCCTGATTGTGACGCACCACATTAATGATTTCTTCGGTGGCTTTGCTGGTACGAGACGCCAACTGCCGCACTTCGTCGGCGACCACAGCAAACCCACGCCCCTGCTCACCGGCACGCGCAGCCTCGATGGCGGCGTTGAGTGCCAACAAGTTAGTTTGCTCGGCAATGCCACTGATGGTTTTGACGATGGTGCCAATCACTTGCGATTGATCATTCAACGCCTCAATGCCGTCCCCGGCCTGCTGCATGTGTTTGGCCAGGTCACGCATCACATCCACAGCCTGGGTCACGACTTTGGTTCCGCGCTGCGCACTCTCATCGGTTTGCAAAGACGTGCTGTAGGCAATGCTGGCTGCCTCGGACACCGCTTGCTCCTGATGAATTTGATCGGTAATCACCGTGGCGAACTTGACCACTTTGTACAGCGTGTTATTGGCGTCACATACCGGGTTGTACGACGCTTCGAGCCACACGTCGCGGCCGTGGCTGTCAATGCGCTGGAAGCGACCGGCGACAAACTCACCCGCATTCAGGCGCTTCCAAAACGCCTGATACTCGGCGCTGCCTTGCTCCTGCGGGGTACAGAACATGCGGTGATGCTTGCCTTGAATCTGCGCCAGCGAGTAGCCCATGCCATTGAGAAAGCGGTCATTGGCGGTCAACACCTCGCCATTGAGGTTGAACTCAATCACGGCGGTGGAGCGCAGCAATGCGCTCATCAGGTTTTCGTGGTCGCGGGACGCTTCGATGGTGCGCGTCAGGTCGCTGGAAAAAATCGAAATACGCAACACACGGCCACTGGAATCAAGAATCGGCTGCACGATCGAGCGTAGCCAGGCTTCTTGCCCATTGCCGCGCAGCAACCGTACGGTGCCGCTGAAATGCTCACTGCGCGTCATGGCCGTTTTGAAACGACGCAAGTGCTCGTCGTTTTTCAGGTGCGCAGGGAACAGGTCGTCAATGTGCCGCCCAATCAGCGCGCCATGGGCGTAAAGCATTTCGTGGGTGAAATTGTGATTTGCGGTCTCAATGCGTCCATCTGCCCCCAACGAGAGCACCAGCATTTCGCTGTCCAGGCTCTCTTTAACTTGTTGCAAGCTGGACAGTTCTTCGCGAAGAGCCGCTAGCTCTTGCTTCAAGCGTTTGTTAAACATGGGATACCCGGGGCAATGATGGTCTGCGTGAAACAGAATCGGCTAGGAGTGCCTTTTCTGAAGGACAAAACACGACCGTTGATCAAAAATACTTTACGTACGAAACCTGGCCGACCCACCCCCTTAAACCGGTGTGCGTGACACCGACAATTGAAGTGAATTTTTCGAGATGCACGCAATCCCAAATACATCACAGGGAGCCATTGTTAAGCCATGAACTCAGCCAAACTTTTCGTTATTGACTACACGCTGCACGGCACACCGAAATCTTTCATCATCCGCCAGCCCCGCCTGAACGACGCCACGGCATGGTATTGGGCTGGCTGCGACGCGGGGGTCGAACGTATCGCGCGTAATGATCGCGATGCTGCGAAAAAACTCAGCCGCGCCGACATGGAAAAAAAAGGCGTCGCCAACGTGACATGGCGCTCGGCCTCCACCTAAGCCTGCGCGGGTGCCCATCGGCAATACCTCAGGATTGATTTATGGTGTGCTCAGTCGCCGCCTATGCCTTGAACCTTCAAAGGCTGGGTGCAGGCGTCACCATAATCATAAGAAATTGAGGTATGTCCCATGGCCGCTGAGATTGAAGCCAGCCGTTATGCCCGCTTTGCCCTGCGCTGTTCCAATTGGGCCGAACGCTGGTTCCCCGATTCATGGGTGTTTGCCGCCGTTGCAGTGATCACCGTGGCGCTGGCCACGATGGCAATGGGGGCCAAACCCACAGACGCGGCGATGGCGTTTGGCGATGGTTTCTGGAGCCTGATCCCCTTCACCATGCAAATGGCCTTCGTGGTCATCGGTGGCTACGTGGTCGCCAGCTCACCGCCCGCCGTCAAACTGATCGACAAACTCGCGCAAGTACCCAGGAACGGACGCCAGGCCGTGTGCTGGGTGGCGTTGATTTCGATGGTCGCCTCCTTGCTCAATTGGGGCTTGTCACTGGTCTTTGGCGGGTTGCTGGTGCGGGCACTGGCGCGCCGTACGAACTTGCGCATGGACTACCGCGCGGCCGCGTACCTGGGCCTTGGCGCGGTGTGGGCTTTGGGGTTGTCGTCTTCGGCGGCGCAGTTGCAGGCCAACCCGGCCAGTTTGCCGCCGTCTATTCTGGCGATTACCGGGGTCATCCCGTTCACTGAAACCATCTTTCTGTGGCAGTCCGGTGTGTTACTGGCGGCGCTGGTGGTGGTGTCGTTGATCGTGGCATACGCCACGGCCCCCGGCCCGGCGTCGGCGCGCGATGCCGCAGCGTGCGGCATTGACCCCAGTTTCAGCCTGCCCAAGCTGCCTGAACGCACCCGACCGGGCGAATGGCTGGAATACAGCCCACTGCTGACCCTATTGCTGGTGCTGCTGGCGGCAGGCTGGTTGTTTCACGAGTTCTCGACCAAGCCGGCAATCAGCGCTATTTCGGGGCTTAACACGTACAACTTTTTGTTCTTGATGCTCGGCGCGCTGCTGCATTGGCGACCGCGCAGTTTTCTGAATGCCGTCGCCAGCGCCGTGCCGACCACAACCGGGGTGATGATTCAGTTTCCGCTGTACGGCTCGATTGCCGCATTGATGACCGTGGTCAAAGGCACCGACGGGCAAACCCTGGCGCATCACATCTCGACGTTTTTTGTGCACATCGCGTCTCACGACACCTATGCCGTATTGATGGGCGTGTACTCGGCGGTGCTAGGGTTCTTCATCCCGTCGGGTGGCGGCAAGTGGATCATCGAAGCGCCGTACGTGATGCAAGTGGCCAATGACCTGGGTTATCACTTGGGCTGGGCGGTACAGATCTACAACGCGGCTGAAGCGCTGCCCAACTTGATTAACCCGTTTTATATGTTGCCGTTATTGGGTGTGCTGGGGTTGAAGGCTCGGGACTTGATCGGGTTTTCGTTCGTGCAGTTGTTGGTGCATGCACCCTTGGTGCTGTTTTTACTGTGGGCGTTGGGAACGACGCTGACGTATGTGCCACCTGTGATGCCATAAAAAATCCTCACCCTAACCCTCTCCCTTTGGGAGAGGGCTAGGGTGAGGGGGCTGTTTAGACCGGTTTTACCGGGCGCAAGCGGTATTGCGGCGGTAACTGGTCCAGGCCGCTGATGGTGGTGTTCAGGCTTTTCCAGCGACCGTCCTTGATCCCGTAAATACAGCCATGAACCGACAGGCTCTGCCCGCGGTGCCAGGCGTTTTGCACAATGTTGGTATGCCCCACGTTAGCCACCTGTTGAATCACGTTGAGTTCGCACAGGCGGTCAACCCGTTCTTCTTCGGTGGGCAGCAGCGCCAGCGCTTCGCGGTTTTCGTAATACAGGTCGCGAATCGAGCGTAACCAGCCGTCAATCAGGCCCAGTTGCTGGTCCTGCATCGAGGCGCGGACACCGCCGCAACCGTAGTGGCCGGTGACCAGGATGTGTTTGACCTTCAAAACATCGACCGCGTATTGAATCACTGACAAGCAGTTGAGGTCGGTGTGCAGCACCACATTGGCGACGTTGCGGTGTACAAACAGATCGCCGGGCAGCATGCCGACGATCTCGTTGGCCGGTACGCGTGCGTCCGAACAACCAATCCATAGGTATTCCGGCGCTTGCTGGCGAGCCAGCTTGGCGAAAAATTCGGGATCTTGCTGCTTGATCGCATCCGCCCAGCGTGCGTTGTTATCAATCAGATCTTGTAGTTCGTTCATACGGTAAGGCCTCAAGAGTTGATGCGCAGCTTTGACAGCCGACCGGCGGTCGGGGTCACGTGGGCAACTGCCAAATCCAGTGGGCAATCAGGTGGAATCTTCAAGCTTAGCTACAGTCCACCGTATCAGGCCCCACAGTAAGAGGATTTACCATGACCGATTCACGCCGCCCATTCGGGGCGCAAGAACCGTCAGAAATCGACGATACCGAAGACCGCATGGGAGCGGTTGAGCCGCTGGATTTCGACGATGACGAAGACACGCATGAGCCTTTGACTGACTTGCTGAGCGATGAAGAATACGAGCGCCATGTGGCCGCCCATCGTCCCCGTAATAAAGAACTGAGTGGCGCCGCACTGCCTGGCCGGGACTCAAACCCGGATGATCTGGACGCCGACATGCTCACCCCTGAAGACGGCGCACGCGATGCCCAGGAAGCCGCGCAAGCGCGTGGCGGCGCGGCCGATTGGGATTTAAGCGTGGTGGATGAAGACGAGATCGGCGCAGGCCGTGGGCTGGATGAGGCCGAACTGGCCGATATTGACCCGGTGGGGCGTAAAGATTAAAAGCCCCTCACCCCAAGCCTCTCCCAAAAGGAGAGGCTTGGGGTGGGCCAAACGGTCAGTCCACCAATGTACAGGCCATGACCACCGCATCTTCGCGACCGCCCACTGCCGGGTAATAGTCGCGGCGGCGGCCGATCTCGTTAAAGCCATAGCGCTCGTACAACTTGAAGGCCGCGGTGTTGCTGTCGCGCAGTTCGAGGAAGCACTCACGGGCTTCGTGCCGATAGGCAATCGACATCAAGTGTTCCAGCAGTTTAAGCCCCAGGCCACGGCCCTGACTTTCTGGCTTGACCGTGATGTTGAGCAAATGCGCTTCGTCCAGAATGATCTGCACCACGCCGTGGCCCACTTGCTGCTCGCCTTCGAACATCAGCCAGATGTGATATTTGCCCAACCCGTCGAGAAAAATGCCTCGCGTCCACGGGTGGCTGAATGCCGCGTATTCAATTTTCAGTACGGCATCGAGGTCCGCCTCGGTCATCGGGCGGAACGTTACAGCGTCACTCATTGATAGGTTTCCAGCGCGCCATCAGCCGGCGCATGGCTTGCCACACATCCGCTTTGCGGTGTGGCTCATCCATTAACAGTTCCAGGCCCGGCAGCGCCCATGCGCAGCCCAACCCTTCAATTTCAAGTTCGCGATTAAACGACTCGGCGTTGACCTCACCGGCGAAACGCACCGCAGGCAATCCGATCAACCATAAGCAGGCGCACTCGGCCTCTTCAAGGCGCGCCATCAGAAAGCCCTGTACGAATTCACGGGCCGCATCCGGCCCTTGATCGACGTTGCCACGGCGCAGCAAAGGCCAGCGAATCGGCTCGCCAATGATTTGCGGGCTGTCGGGCAAGCCCGCAGCACGCAGCATGTCTTTGAGCAACAAATAGGCTGGATCGCGGCTTTGGAACGCCCCACCTGTGGGTAACTCCACCAACACCAGGCAACGGCCTGCGCGCAGCAACTGCAAGGCAAAACGCGGGGGCGGCACGGGCGCCGCTTTGGCCACCACGGGCGCGACGTCGCCTTCGACCACTGGTTTGCTCGCCGCGCGCACGGTGACCGAAGGCCGTGGCACTTCGATCTTTGGCCGCTCGGCAGGTGCGCTCGGTGCGACCACCACCTTGGCCTTGGCCACAGGCTGCGCAATCACGGGCGCTACAGGCGCCTCATCAAACACCAGCAGTTCTGGCCGCGACGGGGCGGCAAACGGCAATTCAGTGCGCGGTAACCAACTGACCACCTGCATGGCGGTCAAGTAAGCGCGGCGGCGGGACTCATTCAACAAGGGTCGGCCATCTGTGGATAACAAAAGAGCGGGGATTCTACCGCCCTTCTGCCCTTCACGCCTGCTGTTGATCGCCCGATGGTGGCTGGGCCCATCCGGCGGCAGATCGCCAAGTAAAGATGTGCGCAGTACAATCGCCGCCTTTCATTGCCAATCGACCGGCCCTCCCATGATCGAACCCAAGCGCGTTTTACGTGCCCTCGCCGAGCACTGGGCACTCCTTGAGCCTTTGTGTGAACACTTCGACCAAGGCACCTTGAGCCTCAGCGAACTGCGTCTGCAATTGGCAGCGCATCAGGTGGACAGCACACCGCAAGACATCACCCAGGTGCTCGATAGCTGGATCCGGCTCGACATTCTGGTGCCGGTCGCCAAAAGCCCTAACCGCTTTGAGCTGAACGCGCAAATCCATGACTTCCTGGCCTATTTGCGACGTGAACACCGCCTCGGCCTGTGCCTGGAGATCGAAGCCTACCTGCGCCATCTGGAGCGCCTGGCGGGTTATATCCAGGATGCGTTCGATGTCCGCGACGGCAACGATCTGGCGCGCCAGCTGCGTCTGCTCGATATGCGGGTACGCGATGTGCTGAAAAAACTGGCCAACGATGAACAGGCGCTGGTGGCTGTGGCAGAACGTGCCAAGACCAGCGACCGGCAGATCCCGTTGCGCCAGCGTTACGCCGAAGTGCTGGCGACGTGGGATGAATACGTCGAGCCGATGATTCAGTTAGTCAATGCCGACGGCGCCTTCGAACAAGGCGTGCGCAAGGTCGAAAATGTGCTGCTGCGCATGCTCAGTGAACAGCAACGTCTTGGCCACTTGGTCGATGACGACATGCTGCTGCGCACCCATGCGCGCATCCTCGAAATGCAAACCAGTGCGCAATTGACGCTGCGCCACGCCCGCGAACTGCTGCTGCCGCTGCGTGAAGAGGCCCGCCGCCACAACGCCGTCACCCGTGGCGCGGCACTGGCCCTGGCGGCCATTCGACGCAAAGGGCTGGACGCAGTGCCGCAAGCGGCAATGCCGATGTTCACTCGCCCGCAAAGCACCTTTTTGGGCAGCGCCAGCCAGGTCGAGGCCTACGTGTATGCGCTCGCGCGCTTTGAACCCAAACCCGCACGGTTCCCCAAAGCGCACAAAACCCACAAGGTGGGCGAGGCCCCTAAAGCACCGCGCACGGTAAAGGAAATGCTCGACCGTTGCAGTGACGCGCTGCCCATGCCGGACTTGATGAGCTGGTTGCTGGCCCAAGAGCCCAACGGCGACACCGACGAATTGCTGTATTGGTTCTCGCGCTTGTCGCGCGAGAAACGCTTCGTGCGCGAACGTCTTGAGCGTCGCGAGTATCACACCCACGAACATTTGGTCAGCCTGCGCTCCTTCGCCCTGCTTTCACGCAGCGAAGACGCGGCCGAGCCTACTGCGAGCCCTCTCCATGCATCTTGATCTGTCTGAACTGTCCCAACTGGCACCGATTTTTCGTGAATTGTTCAAGGGCTACCACGTGAGCCGACGCGACCCGGAGCTGTACGCGCAGTTGTCGAACTTCCAGGATCAGTACCGCGCCCTGTTCAAGGCGCTGGGCTTTGAGCTGGTGTGTGATACCCGCGGTTTTTATTACTTCGTGCCCGACACCGCCACAGCGCAGGTCAACAAGACCGCGCAGCGTCTGGCGCTGTTCACGTTCATCATCGTTGAGCATTTGGCCGATCAGGGGCGCGACCCGATTGCCGTGCTCGATGGCGGTAGTCTGGGCCGCGACGAACTGCCCGCGCTGCTGGAAAAATACCGCGACCTGTTTGTGCAAGCCGAAGTCACGACCCAGGACGAGCTGGAAGAAAAAATCATGCGCCGCATGACGCAACTGGGCTTCGCCAACGAAGAGAGCGGGATTTATCGCTTCTTGCCGCCGATGCACCGCTTTCTCGATGTGTGCCTGTCGGTGCAACAGGACCGCGATCTGGCGGCCAGCCTGCACAGCATCTTGCCGTTGCCCACGCCCGTGTTGGCAGGGGACGACCCTGAGGTCGAGGACGAAGACGAAGACGCCGCCTTGGCGCGGGCCATTGCCGCCGAGCAACAGGAGATGGACGCATGAGCCAAGAACGTTACGGAATACGCCGCTTTGCCTTGTTGAACACTGCCGGTTACAGCCTGGGCCTGTTCCCGCTGGAACATCCGTTGTCGGTGTACGGGGCCAACAACCTCGGCAAGTCGGCGTCGATCAACGCTTTGCAGTTCCCGATTCTGGCACGCATGTCGGACATGAGCTTCGGCAAATACAGCCTTGAACAATCGCGGCGTTTTTACTTCGCCTCCGACACCAGCTATATCCTCGTTGAGGTGTCCCTGCCCCACGGCCCGCATGTGATTGGTGTGGTCGGGCGCGGCCCCGGAGGCGGTTTCGGCCATCAGTTTTTCGCCTACGCCGGCAAGCTGGACCTGGCCCATTACCAAAAAGACGACACCTGTCTGCGCCAAAAAGAGTTGTTCAGCAACCTTGAGCGCAACGGCCTGAAAGCCTACGAACTCAAGCCTGACGAACTGCGGCGCTTGCTGGTCGGCGGTCACACCTCGATCCCGCTCGACCTCACCCTGATCCCGCTGCGCTCCACCAGCGAGCAAAGCCTCAAAACTTTCCGCGCGCTGTTTATCAACCTGCTGCACATGCGCGAAATCACGGCCGCCAAACTCAAGCAACTGTTCCTCGATGCCTTTGAACACAGCCTGCGCTCGGGCAGTGTCGATTACATCGCCGCCTGTGAAGAAGCGTTCCGCGATGTACGGCGCATGGAGCAGGATTACAACGCACTGGTCGGCGCCGGGCCTCTGGTCGAGTCATTGGCAGGCGGCGTGCGCCAGCGCGACCTGCTACGCGGCAAGCTGCATCGCCTGTCACCGATCCTTGATTCATTGCTCGGCGCTTGGCAGGACTATGCCGGGGCGCGCAAAGAGGAGCTGCTGATTCAGTCCGAGCACTACCGCGGCGAGCAAGACGCACTGCAAAACGATCAGCGCAGCAGCACCCAGGAACTGATGCGCCTGGAGCGCGAAATCACCGGCATCCAGCGCTGGCTGGGCGAGCTGTCGGTGCTCAAGCACCGCTTCGCGCTGGTGGCCGATGTGAAAGTACTCGAACAACAGTTGCTCGCCGCCAAAGACGCGCACGACGAACTGGCGGGCGCGCTCGCGCAATCGCGTCAGTTCAGCGCCGAAGATCTGGACGAGCGGGTTCGCGATCTGGAAAAACGCCTGAAGTCGGTCAAGCAGCAACTCGATCACGCCGACAACAACAGCTACGCCCGTCTGCGCGAAGAGTTTTCGCAGCAGGACGTTGAGCGCCTGATGCGGCTGTTCAACAGCGCTCTGTTCAGCTTGCCGCTGGGCGAGCACGGGATTGCGCTGGACGACAGCGACGCGTGGGTCAAGTCGCTGGAAATGATCCTGGAGGGCTTCAAAGGTGAACGCTTTGAAGCGCCGGGGCTGTCCATCGACCTCAGCCATATCGAACCGCCCGCCTTGCAAGCACTGGCAGACCGGGCCGCACTGCGCGATCAAAAAGAGCGTCTGGACAAAGAACTCAAGCAACTGAAAACCCAACAGGCCGTGACCTCGGACCGCGCGGCGAGCAAGCACGAAGCCGAGTCGCTGTACCAGCAAGTGCTGGACGCGCAAAAGGCGCTGGAAGACTTCCGCCGCAGCCAGACGCTGAGTGCCGAAGAAGGCGAAAAACTGGAGCAACTGGCTCAGGCTGAAGCGGCGCAAGATGAATTGAAGCGCTCCAGCGATGCGTTCACCGAACGCGTGCAGCAACTGTCGGCCAAGCTGCAACTGGTCGGGCGCCAGCTCGGCGACATGGAAGCCAAACAGCGCACGCTGGATGACAGCCTGCGCCGCCGCCAACTGTTGCCCGCCGACCTGCCGTTCGGCACCCCGTTCATGGACCCGATCGACGACTCGATGGACAACTTGCTGCCATTGCTCAACGACTATCAGGACACGTGGCAAGGGCTATTGCGCTGCGACGGCCAGATCGAAGCGCTGTATGCACAAGTGCGCTTGAAAGGTGTGGCCAAGTTCGACAGCGAAGACGATATGGAGCGCCGTCTGCAACTGCTGATCAACGCGTACGCGCACCGCACTGAAGAAGCCCTGACCCTCGGCAAAGCGCGGCGCGCAGCCGTCACGGACATCGCCCGTACCTTGCGCAACATTCGCAGCGACTACGACAGCCTTGAGCATCAACTGGCGCTGTTCAACCGCGAGATCAACAAACGCCAGGTATCGAACCTGCAAAGCTTTCGCATTGTGCTGGCGCCCAACAAGGAAGCGCTCAAGCACATCGATCAAATTATCCACAGCGCCGGGCAATACGAAGAAGGCGAAACATTGTCGGTGTTCGACCTCAGCCAAAGCGCCGAGCAAGACAACAAAAACGAAGAAGCCAAGGAATACCTGGCGCGTCTGGTGGCCGCCAACCATAACCAGTTGGGCCTCAAGGACCTGTTTGAACTGGCATTCGAGATCACCAAGGTCAATGGACAACCGGTGATTCATACCGACATCGACGGGGCGGCGTCCAACGGCACCACCATGACGATCAAGGCGCTGACCAACATGTATTTGTTGCTGCACTTGATGGACCGCGACCTGGCCGGGCGCATTCGTTTGCCGTACTACCTTGATGAGGCGGCAGACATCGATGAGAAAAACCAGACCGCGCTGCTCGAAACCAGTTTGCAATTGGGCTTTGTACCGATTCTGGCCAGCGTCAAGCCGCAAGTCTGTGCCCATGTGGCCATCGACCTTGAGGGGGGTAGCGGGCCTAACGGGATTTATATCGATGAGGATGACTGGAAATACATTCGTCGCCATGACGAGGCAAAACATGCGGGAGCGGGGGCGGCACAACAGCCGGAGCTAGACGAGGTCTGACGCACCCCACAAGCACACCAAAAGGCCGCGATCACAGGATAGCGGCCTTTTTTGGTTCATGCGCACGTGCAACATGCAAGACTCACCACCTCCAGGAAGCCCCCGCCGGTGAGATTGAAACGTCAACAAATGCGTCTTACATCTAGAACAAAAATATATTTTAATTTTCAGAAAATTCCTACCAGCTCTCCAACAACCAAACAGCACACTGCTAAGTGCTTAGCGCCGCAGGGCTTGCCACTATAAAGCTACTGCCCTGGCTTTAGATGTTTTATCGCTAACAACGGTGATGGCTCATACCTATTTCATCTACCTCAAGCACTCAAGAAAGCCGTAACCTTTACACGTTGTGTGACTTGAAAAGTTAGCTGTTTATCCAATTCGTTACGCCGTAGGAACTTTCATATCAGAACATCCTTTTCTATCAATACATTGAGATAGTGAAAGCCAGCAGCCTACAAAGCAATCTTGAAAGTTGTAGGAGAAATCATGCGTAAGGCCCTAATAGTAGACGACCATCCTTTTATTCGACGTATTGTCAGGCTGGTATTAGAGAAAGCCAATTTTCAGGTCGCGGCAGAAACAGATAATGGGGCAACCGCTCTGGACTTGGCGCGATCGCATATTCCACATCTAATCATTCTAGATTTGTCGATGCCCAAGCTGGACGGGCTGGAAGTATTGAAACGCCTGCACATACTCGGTTTACCCATAAAAGTATTGGTCCTCACCTCCAAGGGGTCTGCGTTTTTTGCAGACCGCTGTATCCGTGCAGGTGCCATCGGGTTTATGGAAAAAACCGAAGATGTAGATGCGTTAACGCACGCCATCCATCGTGTGATGAGTGGCAGCATTTATTTAAACGATATCAACGCCAATGTTGCCACGGCGGGAAGCGACAACCAAAGCGATCAACAATTGATCAAGACACTGTCAGACCGGGAACTGAGAACGCTGCAATATTTAGTATCAGGTTTATCCAACAAGAAAATATCCGAAACCATGTTATTAAGCGAAAAGACCGTCAGCACATATAAAACCCGCGTTCTCAACAAACTCAACATCAAGTCTGTGGTCTATTTGGCTGAGTTCGCAAAACGCAACAATCTGGTCGAATGAGCAGGTTGTCACGTCGACGATGCCTGCCCTTGCTCTTCTCGTTATGTATGACGTCGACGGGGTGTGCAGAGACCATCGACTTGCAACTGCTGGGTCGTTCGCACATCGACAGTCCTCCTCTTGATCTGAGCGAGGACGACAAACAATGGTTAATGAGCAAAGGCTCGCTGACGCTGGGCACTTCCGCACCGGACTATGCACCCTTCGATATTTCAACCGGCAGTGATTACTTCGAAGGATTAACGGCCGACTATGCAGGGCTCTTGAGCCAACTGTTACACGTTCCGTTCAAGGTACGCCGGTATGATTCTCGCGCCGAGGTCATTGAAGCGTTAAAAAAAAGAGACATTGATTTACTGGGAACCGCCAATGCCTATGAAATGACCGACCCCGAGTTGGCGTTCTCTTCACCGTATGCACTGGATACACCAGTACTCGTCACGCGCACTGGCAACACGCCGCAAAACGCTGAGCAGCCAAAAGGGCTGCGACTGGCCATGCTTTATCACTACCAGCCCGTTGAAGAGGTAAAAGCCATTTATCCGCATGCGGATGTGCAGTTATACGCTTCTACCCTGAGCGCTATTGGCGCAGTCGCTTTCGGTCAGGCGGACATGTACTTGGGGGACGCCATCACCACCCATTACCTGATCAATAAGAACTACTTGAACAACGTTTATATCAAAGACTTCTCCCCTATCGAGGGGCATCCTTTTTCTTTTGCAGTCCATCACCCCAATCCGCGTTTACTGCGAATAATCGATGCGGCGCTGGCCCGGATTCCCTCTGACGAAAGCTATGCAATTTTAAGTCGCTGGGGGGGCAGCGGGATCAGGTTCGAGGGCCGCGAACCGTTGCATTTTTCACCCTCAGAACAGCTCTGGATCGCTCAGCATCCCCGGCTGAAAGTCGCTATCAATGAAGACTTTTTGCCCTTCAGTTTTTTTGATGAAAGTGGCGCTTTCAGCGGTCTCGCGGCCGACCTGCTGGCCAAGATCAGTGCGCGTACGGGGCTGAAATTCGATTTGGTTCGCACCACGTCCGTGGCGCAATTGACTGACATGATCAAACAAGGTGATGCCAACCTGACCCCCGCGCTCACCCCCAGTAACAGCCGTGGAAATGTCCTGCGCTTTACCAAACCCTATCTCACCACCCCTTTTGTATTGGTCACTCCTGCAAAGCCCGGGAGCGCGCTGACGCTGGATATGCTGAATGGAAAGCGAGTGGCGTTGGTGATCGATAACACGACGCTGCCTTACCTGAAACAAAACTTCCCGGGTGTGAAATTGATTGCTGCCACTAACTCCGCGCAGGCATTGGCGATGGTTGCCAGGGGCGAAGTTGAAGGGGCGGTCAACTCATTGATCAGCGCACGTTATTTGATCAAACAGCACTACAGCGGCCAATTAAGAATTCGCAGCACCGTGGGGATTGTGCCTGCCCAATTTTCATTGGCGGTTGATGCGAACGCGCCTGCGCTGCACTCAGTTTTAAGCAAGGCGCTGACCAGTATTCCCCCGGAAGAAATGGATGTGCTGACCAAACGCTGGCAAAGCGCAGTCGTGCTGGACAGTCGTTATTGGGAGCGTCACCGCTCAACGCTTCTAAAAGCCTCGATGATTCTGGCCAGCATTTTGGTACTGGCCGTTGTGTGGATTGCCTACCTGCGCGGACTCATCCAGAAACGCGAGCACGCTGAGCGCGCATTGAGCGATCAACTGGCGTTCATGCGTACATTGATCGACGGAACGCCCCACCCCATCTATGTGCGTGACCGCGAAGGACGCTTGTTGATTTGCAACGAGGTTTATCTAGAAACCTTTGGCGTCAGTCGCGAAGCCGTCATCGGCAAAAACCTGCTGGAACTTGCGTTTTGCCCCGAACAACAAAGCAAGGCCTACCACACCGACTATATGAGCGTGATGCAAGACGCTCGCCCACTGCTGCGCGACCACCCGCTGACACTGCCGGACGGGCGGGTGCTGACGATTTATCACTGGGTGCTGCCTTATCGGGGCAGTGACGGGGCGGTGGCAGGGATGATCGGCGGCTGGATCGACATCAGTGAACGCGCACAGCTGTTTGATCAGCTAAAAGAAGCTAAAAATCACGCCGATCAGGCCAATCTGGCAAAAAGTGATTTTCTGACCACCATGAGTCACGAAATTCGCACGCCGATGAACGCCGTAATCGGGATGCTTGAACTGGCGCTGAAAAAAGCCGAACAAGGCGTTGCCGATAAAGAGTCAATCAACGTGGCGTCTGAAGCGGCACATGGCTTGCTTGAGCTGATTGGTGAAATTCTGGACATCGCGCAAATTGAATCCGGGCGCATGTCACTCAATCAGCAACGCACACACTTGATGTCATTGGTGCAGTCCACCGTTCGGGTATTCGAGGGTATGGCCCAACAAAAAGGGCTGCTGATGAGCGTTGAGCTTGACCCGAAAATCAGCACCGACGTATTAATCGACCCGCTGCGCTTCCGGCAGGTTTTGTCCAACCTGCTCAGCAATGCGATCAAGTTCACTGACGCCGGACAAGTGCGCTTAAGTGTTCGCGCCAAGCGCTCTGATGATGGTGAAAGACTTCACCTCTATCTACAGGTTGAAGACACGGGCATCGGGATTTCAAACGACGATCAACAACGCTTGTTCAGTTCTTTTTCCCAAGTGAATCTACCGCAGCAAACACCGGGCGGTTCGGGGCTGGGGCTGATGATCAGCCGTCAGTTGTGCACCATGATGGGCGGCACGCTGACATTGGAGAGTACGTTGGGCAAAGGAACGTGCATCAACATGCAACTCGAGATCGTGACGTTGCTATCACAGATACCGGTTGCACCTGTAGCCGGTGTAGCGGGCTGTCAAACTCGACCTTTAAAAGTATTAGTGGTTGACGATTACGCGCCCAATCGCAGGCTGCTGACCCAACAGTTAGGGTATTTGGGGCATACCGCGATTGAGGTTAAAGACGGTGCACAAGGGTTAAAAGCCTGGCGGGCAGAACGCTTTGACATGATCATGACCGACTGTTCAATGCCGGTCATGGATGGTTACGAGCTGGCCCGTACCGTTCGCGCCGAGGAAGCGGCCACTGGCGCCTGCGCTATTTTAATCGTGGGATTTACCGCCAATGCCCAGATCGGAGAGGCCGAACGCTGTTTGGCGGCGGGGATGAATGATTGCCTGTTCAAACCCATCAGTTTGCAAAGCCTGGAAGCCCGATTAACGTCGGCAAATCGGGTCAGCGTCGATCTGCATAACGAACGTTATATTTCGCCCCAAAGCCAACTGATCGATCTGCAAGCCCTTGAACAATTAACCGGGGGGGACGCCAATACCCTGAAAAGCCTGCTTGAGCCTTTGATCGACAGCCTCGAAGACGATATGGCGAGCCTGTTAAAAGCATTCACCAAAAACGACTTACCGGGCCTGAGTGACATTGCCCATAAGGTCAAAAGCGGGGCAAGAATGATCAAGGCAACGCATTTGGCGCGCTGCTGTGAAAGCCTGGAGCAGGCATGCTTAAGCCCCGAGTGGAGCCAATTGGCACAGCGGGTCGATGAACAATACGAAGCAATGGCGCAAGTGATGGAAGTGATTGAGGCGTATCGGGTCTGATCAAGGCCCGTGCGCAGTGAACGTTCACCTCGCACGGGCCATCAGCACACGTGGGCATACCCTTGGGGCTCACGGTATACCCATGACTAACGTGCCACTCCCAGAAAAAGCACCGGTGGCAGGAGCGCTGCCCGGTCGACGGGTGAGCGCGAAGGTCACATCGTCCCCACCCGAACTGTTGACGATGTTGGTGGTGAATGAATTCTCCGGGGCCACTTGTCCTGTCCCTCGCAGCATGCCCGTTCCCAGGTTCGGATTGCTCATCCTCAGGACACCGGCGTCAAACGAGGCGGGAATGCCTTTTAGCGTAATGGTGATGGGCATGGTGATCCCGGGATCAGGGCAGGCGTAGCTCAACCGTAGAGTCGTGCGTATCGGCGTGCTGCTGACAGTTTCGCCGATGAGCGTACGGTCGACAGTATTGAAGTTGACGTCGATGGGCTGATTGCTATTAATCGTGCAGGTGGACGGCTCAGTCATAAAGTCATTGCCCGCATACAAAAGCACCTCCACTTCATGGTCTTTATGAAAGCCTTTTTGATAAAAATAGAAGGTGGCAAACTGCTGGCCAGCATGGATATTAATAGGTTTGCCGGGAGAGCCTCGGGTCAGGATGTACATGTAGGTATCAAGGTCATGCCTTTTTGAGTCATTGCGCATCGTGGCAAGCAGAATATTTCCCGTCACGGGACTGGGATAGTCAGTGCCCCGTATGCGCAGCCCCACCTTGTAATTTCCAAAATAGGGTGACTGTAAAGCCCCAGGCTTTGTGTACAAACGATCCGTCCTTGATACAGGCCCGCTTTCCGGTGTGTAACGGCACTCCATGCGGTAGCCATTGAGATCAATTCGTCCCGTACTGGGGTTAGCGATCAAAGGGACGGTTAGCGGGAACCAGCCGCCAGCCACACTCTCCCAAGGACCGCTATCCACTCGGCATTGCGAGGCCATAGCCGTGTGCATGAACAACAACAGTAAGAGGCCGGTCAAGTATTTCATTTTGAAGTAATCTCTTCACACGAGCGCGTCGGTGCACTCCGTAGGATAGGGGGACGATTTAAACCGTTATGGGTAATCCAGGGTAAATGTCGAGGTCGCGCTAAATACGCCAGCGGTTATCGATTTATCTGCCAAGGCTTGAGGCTCCCCCCTTACATAAGCGTTGAAGGCAATAACGTTGTTACCGTCGCTGAGCGTTTGTTCATCGCTAATGACATTGAGAGGCAGCGGTTGATTGGCCGGTGTTTCAAGCCCGATTGCAATACCGTTCGCAACGCTGCCTGCGTCCAGCGCAAGCAGTCCGGGAAGTGCCATATTTTCCACACCACTGAACGTGGTTGTGACCGAATCAGCAGTATCCGTATCGCAGTCTTCAAGATGAATTTCGAAACGCCTGCCCATCGTGCGAGAGTTTGAGTAGAGCTCGCGGCTTGAGACTTCTTCCATGTTAAGTTCCAACGCCTCGTCACCTGGACGAAGGGTACAGGCCTCAGCCACCAAGTTGCCCTTGAACGTCAGATTATCAGCGCCATGGCCTCGCCCGGACATCAGTAGGAATGCCACCAGTAAAAAGAACAATGTGCCCATCTGGACACCCCTGATTTGCATTGCACTTCTCATAACCGCCCTTCCTTACTGAAACTCGGCCAACAAGGTGGCCGATGCCGAAAAACCGCCCGTGGTGAGCTGTACGCCTGGTCGCTTGATCGGTACTGCTTCAAGCACTGGCGGTGTTGTGGGGTTGATGATCAGCGAGGTATTGAGGTCGAAGGGTGTACCGTCTTGCAGAAGTCGAATGCCTAGATCGGAAACGCTGGTCTGCACAGCGGATGATTCGAAAGACGTGGCGACGCCTTTAACAGTCAACACCATTTCCCAAGGTAAAGTGCCCGAAGAGCATGTAATCGTGTAGCTCACCGACTGACGATAATTAATGCCGTCAACCTTGTTGATACCGACATCCTTGAAGTCGGCTTCTATTGTGCTGCCACTGTTGATCGTACACGGCGGGGGCTCTACTAATGTCCCGTCGAACGTGAGGTTCGCCATTGCATGGCTCCCAAGCCCCATAGAACACAGTGCCAGCAGAGCAGGCTGTTGCCAGAGTCTCATGTGTTTTTCCTTGTCATTGCCATGCAACCACAACCGTTGCCGATGCCGAAAAAGTACCGGCGTTTAGTACGCTGCCACTCTTCTTCACGGGCACCGCTTCCATGCTCGGTAATGTCGGATAGGTGAAGCTCACGGTGTTATTGAGGGGCCAGACCACTCCGTTGATAAAAAGCTTGATGCCCAAGTCCGCATTGCTGGTACTCAGAAATGCACTGTCGAAGCCTGCCCCGGTACCTTGCAATTTGAGGGTCATGCCATTGGAGGGCAAGCCCGTGCATGTGACCGTATAAGGCACCTTACGTCGATAATTAAGACCGTCGATACGGGTCGTCATAAGGGCATTACCAAAGGGGACGTTGAGCGTGCTCCCTCCATTAATGACGCAAGAGGGAGGCGCCATGATGACCCCCCGGATAGCCAACGTGACCTGTGCCAAAGCAGCTTCGCTGATAGCTAAAAGCAGCAGGCTACACACGCATAAGGACCTGGCATTTACGGCTTTAGCCATGGTTGCACCCTCACTCATAATTGAGCCTGAAATCCACCACGGCCCTGAAAGTGCCATTGGTCAGCGCTGCCGGGGTGCGGGTGGGCTGGACATACCACGTCAACGTGTCACTGCCGTGGGCCAAAAATAAAGGTTCGCCTCTGGACCCCAAACGCACATCCCGCCCCATTGCGTCGCTTAGGCGTAAACCTAACCCGGTGACGCCGCGTACCTGGACCAAACGGGGATCATCCGCGTCGGCAGGCGCCAGAAAAGCGACTGACACCACCGGGTGATAAGCACTCCAGACCAGCTTGCCCGTACGTTGATTGGTGATACTGCCCGCGGCCCGTCGACAGTCAAAAAAACGCAAGTGGAAAGCAATGGGGGCCGCCCTATCACCCGGTCGTTGCAATAGACTGCGCGGGACATTACCAAGCTCCACCGTCTGATACGCAGAAGGCATGTCCACGACACAGGCGGAATGGTGCAGCGAACCGGTGATATCCAGTAATCCGCCCATACCGTCATCATCCGCAGCCTGGGTGCTAGACGTCAGTAGCACCCACAAGAGGCAACCGAGGACCTTTGTACTGTCAGGTTTCATGCGCGCCTCCTGTAGCAAGCATTACTCATCACCCGGGGACGCTTTCAGGTCCACTGTGCAGGTATCACCCGAGCAGCTGAAAGCGAGCGTCGGGCGGCCACCGTAATCATTCACATAGGTTACATACGGCGTAACGCCGAGCGCTTTGGCACTAGGGGCTAAGGCGAGTGAGCCTCTGGGCGGTACCATTAATGGCTCAAAACCCTCGGCTGTCTTGGCATCCTTACTGCTGCGCGCATCCACCAGCGTGATGTAGTAAGGGGTTGGATTGTTGACTTGGTACTGGTCCCCAACCCGGGTGAGGGTCAGCTTTTGCTGCCAAGGATTGGACAGCTGTTGCTGGCTCGGCACGATCGCAGTTGGCCGATAAAACAGCTTAATCCGTGTTTGCAGAGCAATTTGAAGCGTGTTGGCCTTGTCAGTGCGGGGCGGAATTTCACGCAAGTTGAAGTAGTAGACACTCTCCCTGTCCTGAGGAAGGAATTTAGCGGCTGGCAATGCCTGAACCTTTACTTGACTCTGCTTGCCAGGCTCCAGCCGTTGAACGGGGGGAAGCACCGTCAACGGAGTGGTAATCTTGTTGCCCTGTTCATTCTCGATCCAGCCGTGAGCCAAGTAAGGGAGCTGCGTGTTGTTGTTGGTGATGCTCATGCTGACAGCATCTTTACTGCCGTCAAAAATGACCCGGGTTCGATCAAGGCCAATGGCTGCTTTAGCGTTGTTGAATACACACAACGCGACCAGCGCAAGCGCCAAAGGCGTTAAACGTGAATTGAGTGTCATAAGGTTTTGTTCTCCGTGTCGTTATCAGTCAAGGGGGTGAGCGCAGGCAACCTGTCATGCGCACTTGCACCTTGGCAAAGCAGGCTCAGCGCAGAGGCCAAACCATCGGCCGGCAAGCTCGCAGGCAACATCAACGTGCAGCGTTCTGCACCGCCCCAACTCACGGTCATCTGTTGGCCAGGCTCGATACCGCTCAGGTAAACACTGCCGTCCTCGTTGACGATCCCCGTGTCCTGCTGCCTCTGATTTTTCACCGTGGCGCCAAATGGAGGCACACTGCCATCAAGCAGTTGGATAATCGCCATAGCCTTCTCACCGGAAATCACATCCAGTGAGCGGTAGCCAATAGCCCCTTCAGTCAACGTCAGTTGGGTCACTGATTGAGTTGCCTCGGCATTGGCTGGCAGGTTTTCCAGATCGACACTTGCCGCCGTGCGGTGGTAACTGCTGATGTCTGCAATAACGGTTTTGCCAAACGCGTTGCTGCGGCTCGCTACACCATATCCTCGGATCGGTATGCCGGGCACACCGGCGGTGTCGACCATCAAACGCGTACCGCCCATCGTGCCGGCCCGATGCAAAGCTCCCCCTTTGGTGGTGAGCGTGCCGCCGCCACGCGCAGAAACACTGAGGCTGGTGTAGTCGTTTTCTTGTGCGCTGGCGCTGAGGTCCAGGTTAACGCGATCACCGACATGACTGAGGTATCCGCTGACAGCGTTATCACTGGCCGACAGTTGATAGCTATTGCGCTCATCGAGCCGATCACTGAACCGCGCTGAATAGCTGTTTTTATCCAGTGTTCTGCTGGCATTCGTTGATAACGTCCCCGATCTGCCCAACGGTAAACTGAGTGATACGTACATCCCGGTACTGCTTTGTGCTCCGCTGCGCTGATCTCGCTCCTGATTACGAAACAGGTTCATGGACAGGCTCATGTTCTTGATCGTGCCCACACTGAAATAACGGGCCAACGATAAATTCCATCGTTCGCTGACGGGGCGGTCCCAATAAGACTGGTTGCTGTAGTTGAGATAAACAGAGACGCCGGCATCACGAAACTGCTTATTAAACGTAGCGGTGTAGAGCGCCTTACTGCCTCCGACCGGGCCGCCATACTGACTCGCGTCCAAATACTCACTCATGCTCAGGTAGTTTTTTTCCGAAAAACGGTAACCGGCAAAAGTGATTTGGCTATCAAACTCTTCAAATCGTTTCGAATAACTCAAGCGGTAGGACGCACCCGACAATGTTTCATCCGACAGCGATGTTTGTGCGCGCGTGGCATCAAATGACAGCGCTCCAAATGCAAGCAAGTCACGCCCCAAGCCCATGGAAAATGCTTTGTAATTGT
The DNA here is from genome assembly GCF_001043055.1 of Pseudomonas weihenstephanensis. Taxonomy (GTDB): domain Bacteria; phylum Pseudomonadota; class Gammaproteobacteria; order Pseudomonadales; family Pseudomonadaceae; genus Aquipseudomonas; species Aquipseudomonas weihenstephanensis. Next base: position 6,725 of record NZ_JYLF01000002.1, on the reverse strand, counting down.
TATCTGTGATTGCGCCGCCATACAGGGACCAGCCATTACTCACCCCCCACGAGAACTCACCCGTGGCGAAAGCATTACCCTGTCCGCCCTTATGCAAGTCTGATGGACGGCCACCGGCCACCTTGTAACGAACAGTGCCCGGGCGCGTCAGGTAAGGAATACTCGCTGACTGCACCTGAAAAGTGCTGACAGTACCGTCTTGCTCTTCAACGCGAACGTCCAGGGAGCCACTAACGGCATCATTAAGGTCCTGAATGCGAAACGGCCCGGCAGCAACCAGCGTTTCATAGAGCACACGGCCCTGCTGGCTGATGACAACTTTGGCGTTGGTCAAGGCCACACCTGTTACTTCAGGCGCATAGCCGCGCAAGTTGGGAGGCAACTGCGTGTCATCAGAATTCAGCATGGCGCCGATATACCGAAAACTGTCGAAAATATCTGAGTACAGATAGTTTTCGCCCAATGTCAGGCGCGACTGAATCGCGGGTAATGCGCGATAAGCGTAAAAACGGCTCCATTCCAGTTTTTGCGTACTGCCTGTATCAGCACTGTCGGCACGCCCTTGCCAGTCGGCGCGAAAACGCCAAGGTCCTGCATTGGCGCCAACAGTGCCGTTGCCGCTGAAATTATTGCGTACCGCCTCGTCTCGCTGATGGATGTTCTGCGCCGTGATGTTGTAATCAAGCAGCAGACCCGGAACACCTTCATCCCACCGCGATGGCGGGTCCCAATTGGGTGCGCTGTATTCAAAGTAAACCTGCGGCAGCGAGATGTGCAGCGTAGAGGAGCTCAAATCACCCGAGACATCCATTCCGGGCAAACTGCGTGTATCTAGACATTCGCCACTTTTCCACCATGCCAACTGAGACACATACTCTTTCTTCAATCCCATCTGGTCCACCAATTGGGGGGACAGGCAAGCCTGGCTGCCTTTGGGGTCTTGCTCGGGAGGATAAAACACCACCGACTGCTCCGGGAGTGTGTCGCTGTTTATCTGCACAGCCATCGGGTAAGTCCCCGGCAAGATGAAGCCACTGCGCGAGAATTGAGACAGGTCAAAATTGCTGCGATCGTTCAGATCTAAAATATCGGTGTTGAACTGAATATCCCCAGTGGCCAATACACTACCGCTTATCGACATGAGCCCAACAAGCAAACCGGGTTGCAGTCTTAGCTTTCCAATCAAAGGGTTTAATAACGCGTACAGCCCATACATTCAGTAATACTCCAGCCTGAAACGCACCGCAGCACGATGACTTCCGACAGCCATTGGCTGATCATTGCCAACCAGTTGAAGCACGTAGTTGAGCACCATGTCCTCTCCCGCCAAGGGCGTCAGGTCCATGGGCACGCCCGGAATACTTTCCTGCCCATTTGCATCTGTTATATGCAAGGCCACACCCTGTGAAGATCCTAAGGCCGCGAAAGAGCGCCCTTCGCGATCAGTCAAACCTTCAAAGGTCACCCGTACATGCTCCCAATCCGGCAAATAGTGGCCTGGACGGGCGGGGTCAGGGCGGGTGAGCGAGCACTTGACCAAGCGCAATGAAAAGGGATGTGGATCGCTCTCGCCTTCGCGAATTAATCGCCCGACAGGGACGGGCGTCATATCAATCACTTGATAAGCACTGCTCGCATCCAGAGCACACGCAGAATCGAGAATTTGCCCTTCCAACGTTACAAGACCGCTGCCTTGATGTTGTTGCCCTGCAAATACAGGCAGGCAGGAAGTTGCAAACATGACAAGCACGCAAGTAAACGCTGGCACCGTAAATACGTTCACATGAAACTCCCCCTCCAGCTTTGTCCTGCCGCCGACTTCACGGCGGCAGGACAAACACTTATTGGTAAGCCAGGGAGAAGTTAGTCACGGCGCTAAACTCACCCGGGGTGATATCGCCCGTTGCCTGACCTTTCAAGAAAGCACCAAACGACAGTTGGTTATTACCGTCTTGAAGGAGTTGCGGCTTGGTCGCTGTGCCCAGTACCACCGCGGTACCACTGCCATCGACCATCATGATGCCAGCGCCTTTAGCCGTCCCAACGATACCCAACGCACCAGGAACATCAGCCGAGCCAGCCCCGGTGAAAGTAGTGGTGACCGTCTTATCTGTAAGAGAGGCTACATTGCACCCCACCAGCTTGATGTGGAAATCTTGAGGGGTCGCCGTGCCACCCCCCGCCAGTGCCGACTTTGCAACCTGGCCAAGTCCGACGGTTTGATCCACACTTTCGGGGTCGATGGAGCAGGCGGCTTCAATAATCGCTCCTTTGAAAGTAACAGTGCCTGCGCCTGCGCCCGCGGCATGAGCAACTGAGGCAGGACCTGCCAACAAAACCATGGACGCCAACGCAGCTTTTATTGCAATGTTCATCTAAATTATTCCTATGTAAGCCAATTAAAATACGCTGCTTTAATTACTCACACGTTTGCGTGACCGTGAACACTTGAGAAACACCTTGCACCCGAGCAAGTTGCTTCAACACGCGCCAGTTCACAACGACGCTCATCATTCAAGGACAAATGAATGCCCTATGAGTATCCGAACACCGAAACAACGCACAATTAAAGCAATCGTTAATTTCTGCATTGTTTTATCAATGGCTTCAATATCGCCACGTACTGAGCACGAAGACTTATATACGTAGATCAACTATCTACCCCTGATGAAACAGAAAAGAATTTAACTGTTAATTTTCAATTCGCTTGTAGGAATTTACTGAACATTAAAAAATCGTTCCTGCGTGTCATGCAGGCCACGGGAACGTGGTGGTGAAAAATGAATAAAAAAAAACCGTGATCAGTGATCACGGTTTTAAAGGCTATGGGTGGTTACTTGCCGAGGGGTATTTTCGGCGCCCATTGAAGCCATTCATCTTCGAAGGCATCGAACAATGGGAAGGTTTGCTCGGGCCGGGCTTGATTGCCCATTTTGCCGTCATCCGGCGTGGCAAATGCGATACCGCCCTGGATCAAGGTCTCAAGTGATTCGGTGCGCACTGTCGCGCCCTTGAACAAACCAAAGTCGACACCAAACCCACTGGTGTTCCAGAAGCGACTGCCGCTGCGCACCAGAGGTGCGTAGCGTGGCTCGATCAAGATGTGCACCAGCACTCGATCCGCCGTATTGCCGAGCTCATATCCGGTTACCTTACCCACGGTAACTTCGCGGTAGGTCACCGGCACGCCCTCCTTCAGCGATCCTCGGCGCGCAGCACTCAGCACCAAACTAAGCCCGGCCTGAGGCAGAGCAGCATCAGGCGCGCGATCCAGTGCTACGAAGCTGGTTTGCTGGCCTCGGTCTTTGGCCGCAGGCTGCACCTCAAGGTATTGACCCGTGACGAGGGTTTCCAGGTTGGCCGTTTTCATCAAACCCAGTTCCGGTTTAACCACCCAAAACTGTGAGCCGACCCGTGCAATGCGATCAGGAACTTCGGTAATACGTGCCTGAAGCAAGACAGATTGCAGATCATCACTCAGATCAACGCTTTCGACTTTTCCGACTGTCAGCCCTTTAAAGCGAATGGGTGAACCGCTGCTTAAGCCGTCGGCTCGGTCTACTTTTATCGTGATGGGCACGCCTTGCTCCATTGCCGCATCGCGATCAGTAAACAAGCGGAAACGTGGAATGCGCTTTTGCAAGGGAGCAGTTGCTTTCGGCGTTTCGAAGGCAATGCCGCCTGCCATCAGGCTTTGCAGCGATTCGCTTTTAACCTGGATGCCGCCAGTAAATCCGCCTGTCAGGGTTATGCCGCTGGCATTCCAGAATCGCGTAGAGGCATTCACCAGATTTTCATATTCTTTCTCAATGTGAACGCCAATGATCAGTTGCTTCTTGGTGCGTGAGAACTGGTAGCTCTGAACCGATCCGACTTTCACCTGTTTGTAGAGAATCGGACTCCCAACATCCAGCGATCCCAAGTTGTCAGTGAACAGCACCATATGCAGACCTGGCGAACGTAAATCCAACGGCGGTGCTTTGGGACGGGCAATGAACTCGCGCTCAGGTGTGCTGCCTTTATCGCCGGGACGTATGGCGATGTAGTTGCCTTTGACCAAGGCTTCCAGACCGGTAATGCCCGCCAGCGATATAGAGGGTTTGACGACCCAGAATTGAGTGCCTTCTACCAAGTAATCTTCGGCCAACGGGTCCAGCGCCAACTCAGCGCTGGCGCTGGTTAGATCCGGATCAACCTTTAAGCCTTTGAGACTGCCGACTTGAATGCCTTTGTACATGACCGGCGTACGGCCTGCCTGCAAACCTTCGAAGTCGCTGAGTTTAACTTTGACCTTGATCCCGGCCTGCGCCGCATCAAAGTCCTCATACAAGCGGAACGGCAAACTTGAGTCGGTCGGTGGGCTGTCTTTGCGATTCTCCGGTGTCGCAAAAGCAATGCCGCCAGCGACGATGCTGGCCAACGACTCACTTCGCAGCTTTACACCGGACAGATTGGCGTCAATGCTGATGCCGCTGGCATTCCAGAAACGTGTGTGTTTGCGCACTAGGTTGGCATAAGTCGGTTCAATGAAAACTTTGACCTCGACTGTGCTCTGGTCTTCAGACAACACATAACTTTTGATCTGGCCGACCTGGATTTGTTTGTAAAACACCGGACTGCCGCGGTTCAGTGAACCTAAACGGTCTGCCTTGAGCGTGAGGTGCAATCCAGGCTTTGCATCAGACAGCGGCGGTTCTTGCGAAAGTGCTTTGAACTTGCGCGTAGGCTCCCCATCCGCTGGGCTAACAGCGATGTAGTTACCGGACACCAGGGTTTCGAGACCAGTAATACCTGCCAATGTCACGCTCGGCTTAACCAACCAGAAGCGGGTGTTGGTTTTCAGATACTGCTCAACATCTTTGTCCATTTCGACGGTGGCGATGACGCCTTTGCTGGGGCCTTCTTCATCCAGCGCCAAGGTCTTTACCTTACCGACTGGCATGCCCTTATAGACCACTTCGGTTTTGTTGGCGACGATCCCTTCTCCGCTTTCGAAACGAACCTGGATGTTGATCCCGGTTTCGCTGTAAGCACGCCAGCCCAGCCAGCCGCCAATAATCAGCGCAATGAGGGGGAGAATCCAGATGGCCGACCAGTTAGAAGCCGGGCGGGTTTTAGCGGTAGGTAAATCACTCATGGTCGTCGTCCGACTCCGTGTTATCCCAAATTAGTCGGGGATCGAAAGTTACAGCTGCAAGCATTGTTAGTATCACCACACTGGCAAACGCCACAGCGCCCAGGTTGGCCTCAACACTGGCTATACGGCCAAAGTTAACCACTGCCACCAAGATGGCGATAACGAAAATATCCAACATCGACCAGCGGCCAATGAATTCAATAAATCGGTACATGATGATGCGTTGTCGGGCGGATAAAGGCTGGCGGCGCTGAACAGAGAACAGCAGCAAAGCAATGCCCACCAATTTAAAGGTTGGCACCAGAATACTGGCGATAAATACCACGGCGGCAATCGGGATCATGCCGTGCTGCACCAACTCAATGACGCCGGCCATGATAGTACTTGGCGAGCCCTGCCCTAACGAACTGATCGTCATGATCGGCAGCAAGTTGGCGGGGATATAAAGAATCGCTGACGTCAGCAACAGCGCCCACGTTCGCATCAGGCTGTCGGGACGACGCGCGTGCACTAAGGCACCGCATCGAGTGCATGTTTGCTCATCTGTTTGAGCGTCTTGCCGGTTGAGTTCGTGGCACTCGGTACAGATCAAGATCCCGGCATCAATTGCACGCATGAGCATCCTCCCCTGAGAGGGCCTGCCATATCTGGTGAGGCGACATGACGACCTCCAGCCAGACTTGAACCAGTAACAGGCTGACGAAGCAGGTCAGGCCAAGTCCAAGACTGAGTTCCGCCAGGTCGGCCAACTTCACAATCGCCACCAACACCCCCATCAAGTAGACCTCAAGCATGCCCCAATCTTTCAGGTGGTGATAAATACGGTAAATGAGCAGGCCATATTCGCGTCCTATGTTCCAACGAATACTGAGTAACACCGCGAGCTGGCAGAGTAGCTTGAGCAATGGGATGCCCATGCTGCACAGGAACACGACAACAGCGATACCTTGCATACCCGTATCGAACAGCCCGACTACGCCGCTCCAGACGGTGTCTTGTGAGACTTGGCCCAAAAGATTGAGTTGCATGATGGGTAGAAAGTTCGCAGGCACGTAGAGCAGCAGAGCAGCAATCACCAGCGCAAGACTGCGCTCAACCACGTTATGACGATGGGCATAAAGCTCATATCCGCAGCGCGGGCATTGAGCTTTCTCACCGAGGGCAAGATGCGGCTTGCGCATCAAAAGATCACACTCATGGCAGGCCACTAACTCGTCCAGCGGTAAATCTGACACCCTGCGGGCGTCAACCGGATCTGGCATATAAGGAGTCTCTGGCTTTGAAATAACTGCGCCCATTCTAGTGTGCGGAGCATGAAATGACTGCGTCTATTTGTAGGACTTTAGGTGAAGCACGCCGGAGTGGTGCCCGGCATGGCTGGTCAGTGGCCTGAGATCACGTTGCAAGCTGAGCCGATAATCATTGTTTTTCGAGCGCACAAACAAAATCCCCATCTGCGTGAGCAGACAGGGATTCTGGAATTTAATCTTGACGATGACCTACTCTCACATGGGGAAACCCCACACTACCATCGGCGATGCATCGTTTCACTACTGAGTTCGGGATGGGATCAGGTGGTTCCAATGCT
>NZ_JYLF01000027.1 GCF_001043055.1 Pseudomonas weihenstephanensis | reverse complement strand
GCGGTGAGTTTGTTCAGTTGCGTGCGCAGCTCTGGCCCCATGGCCCGCAGTTGAGCGGTGTGGGTCAGGACCGACTGCTTGATGTCGTCGGGCAGCAGGTGCTGCGTGGCGCTGTTGGCCATGCCTTTGCCAGCGGCTTTGTAGGCACTGAACAAGCCCCCGAAGATGTTGCTGATCGCCGCTTTTGGGTCATGCAGCAGTTGATCACCGGCCGCGCTGATTTGCGTACCGGCCGCCTCCAGATCACCACCGGCATCGAGCGTGCCGTTGACCGCGGCCTCCAGCCCCTTGGCGATTTCATTAAGTACGTCTTCGCCGAGCTTGCCCGCATCCGCGAGGATGTCGGGCAACTTGGCTTTGGCCTGCGTGACAAAGTCATCCAGGCTGCCGACGATGGACGCGTTGAGGTGGCCGACCAGAATTTCGATGACCGAGGCACTGAGCATCAGCTTGGTGGTGGAGCGCATCTCCTGGCGCACCAAGTGCAGGGTCGGGCGCAGGGTCATGCGCGCCGCCGCCATGGTCGGTGGCAGCGGCAACACGCCAATCAGGTTGATCGCCAAACTGGCCCACAGCAGCAGGTCGCGCTTTTCGGTCTTGGTCAGCGTGACCACATCGCCCAGCGCATCCACCAGCGCCATGATGTTGCCAACCACGGGCAAGGCCCCGGCAACGCCCTGAATCCGTTCCAGCGTGACCATACCGCCGCTGACTTCCTGCAACCAGGCATCGAACACCGCCGCGCCGCTGGCCACGTCTTTAATGTCGATAGCACTGATCGGCACGATGGCCACTTGTGGGCCACGTTTTTCTGCAACAGCATTTTCAG
>NZ_JYLF01000026.1 GCF_001043055.1 Pseudomonas weihenstephanensis | reverse complement strand
AACCAGAACACCACCCACATCGATGATCTCGACGGCAAGGTCACGGCGTCAGCGTCATCGCTGGAAGCCTTGCGGGCAGCCGCGCGCGCCGACACAGGCGAGGGCGAGTTGGCCGACGCCCTCAAGAGCTGGCAATCCACGGCTGAGCTGGCCGTTGAAAAGCGTGTGCGGGCCACTGAAGACGAGGCCATTTCCGAGCGGGTGACCACGTTCGGTGCACAGGTCGGCCAGAACAAGGCCGGGTTGTCGAGCCTTGAAAAGGTGGTGGCCACCAACGATTCAGTCGCCGCCAAACGCATCACGGAACTGAAAGGCGAACTGGTCGATGTGGGCGAGGGCGTGTCAGGCAACACCCAGGCGCTGGAAACCCTCAGCGGTGAAGTGGCGCGCATCGACGGCGAGATTGTGGCCACGGCCAGCAGCCTGGAATCGTTGCGGGCAGAGGCGCGCAGTGACTCGGGCGAAGGAGAGCTGGCCAGTGCTTTGGAGGCAATGAACTCGATAGCCAACTTTGTGCAGGAGAAGAGGGTGCGCGCCACGGCTGAAGAAGCCTTGGCAATGAAAACCGAGCAGTTGCAAGTCAGTCTCAACCAAACCTCCGCCTCGGTGGAGCAGGTCAGTAAGGCTGTGGTCGATGTGAATGGGCGGGTGTCGGCCCAAACCACAATTAAAGCTGAAACCATTGTGGGTGGGCGTAAGGTCATGGCGGCCCTTGCGCTGGGCTCTGATGGCGACACCTCGGAGATTCTGGCCTTTGCGCAACGGTTCGCCATCGTCGACGAAGTCACCGGGCAGCTCAGAACACCCTTTGTGGTGCAGGGCGGTCAGGTGTTCATCAACTACGCCATGATCGATACGGCGTT
>NZ_JYLF01000025.1 GCF_001043055.1 Pseudomonas weihenstephanensis | reverse complement strand
CCCGGTGAATCTCGCAGTAGGCATTGCCCTGCAACAGCATTGAGGCCACGACCGCCTGCCAGAACTGGAACGCCGTCATGTCTTCATTGGGGCTGTTATGAATTACGTCGTACAGCGCGAAGTCCCGTGCATCCACGCGCCCGCCGTCTGCCTCGCGCTTGAAAACCCCTAGCGGCAGACCTGCCACTGAGGTGGAGATGATCCGCACACATGCCCATACGGCGGACAGGTGCATGGCGCTGTCGATGGTGACGGTTTTGCCGGAGCTTGAGGTGTTGCCGAGTACGTTGTTCCAGAACTCGCCGTCGGTGAGCTTGATTGCTTTGCCCAAGAAGCCACTGAGTGAGGCACTGGGCCGTGAAGCCGCGCGACCGATGACAGTCGCCAAGGATTTACTCACTGATCAGCCCCTTGCGCACAAAGGCTGCGACCAGCAAGAGCGCGATCGCACTGGCAATCAGTGCCCAGCCTGGACCGGACAACACAAAGACCCCGGCCACAGCCAGCAGCAAACCGGCCAGCGCGGATAACACAAAGATAAGCAGTGGCATGTTCATACGATGATCGGGTTCCTGATGGCGTCCATAAAGTCGTCATTGCCCCGGCCTTCGGGGTTGAGTGAGAGCAGCGTGACGGCGTTGAAAGTGGCCATGAGCGGGTCAATCTTGGCCGAGCCTGAAGCCTGTTTGGTAATGAGGATCGAGTTGCCGCGCGGCTCAACTTTGGCGTTGCCGCAGCACCAGGCCATCATCGGTTGGCCGCCGTGGATCAAGCCGCCCTCAGCGAGTTTGCGTTCGGCGGTTTTGATCGCGCCTCCCAGTTTCCAGCCTTGTGAAATGCCGATGACCTTCTCTTCAGGGACACCGGCCTCGACCAGGGCATCGAGAATCGCGCCGATACCTGCCGGATCGAGACCGACCTTGTC
>NZ_JYLF01000024.1 GCF_001043055.1 Pseudomonas weihenstephanensis | reverse complement strand
CCCGCCACGTCGCGGGTATTTTTTTGTCTGGAGAAAAGTATGTCTTGGTACAGAACCGGCACCGTATCGGTCGTAAAGGGCTCAACGACTGTGACCGGCGCGGGCACCGCCTTTGCGGGTAACGCACTGGTTGGCGACATTTTCGTCGGCCCTGATGGCGCCGTTTACGAAATCGTCAACATCCCGAGCGCCACTGTTTTATCTATTCGTTCGGCCTACAACGGTGCCTCAGCAAACGGCGCGCCGTATGCCATCACCCCTGCACAAACCCACGTCAAAGACCTGGCCGATCAAATACGTCTGATGCTCACACAGTGGGGAACAGCCGTGGCCAACTTGGGCTCCGTCTCAACCGAGAACGTCGTGCCGGTGGCCAAGGGCGGTACGGGGGCCACAACACAAGCGGCAGCCCGTTCGGGACTTGGGCTTAAAAGCGCGGCCGTGGCCGACATATTGGGCGGCGTGACCCAAGTGGGCGGTGTGCCCACGGGCGCGATCTTCCAGCGCGGCAGCAACGCCAATGGCGAGTTCTGCTTGATGGCCGATGGCACGGCCATCTGCACCTACCTGCAACTCAGCATGTCGGCCGCGGCTAATACCGACATCGCAGTCAACTGGCAATTTCCGTGCGTGTTCGCCGTAGCACCGGCCGTGCTGGTGGCGCTGCGCGGGCCAGCGTCGACCAACACCTTCACCATCAACAAGCTTCAGGCCGCGCCTTCAAGCGTCACGGCTGCCGCCATCACCGGCAACTTCAGCGCTGCGCAAAACTACTTCATCACACTGACAGCCATAGGCCGGTGGTTCTAATGATTATCAAGCTCTCGCCGAAGTTCGGCGCCGAACCACTCACGCTGATCAAGCGCAACGACACGCTGAGCATCAACGGCGAAACATTCGACTTCACCACCATTCCCGAAGGCGCGGTGTTGCCTGAGTCGGCTATCAACTGCGAATACATCATCGGCGACATCACCCGTAGCAACGGTCACTTGATCATCTGCCTGATG
>NZ_JYLF01000023.1 GCF_001043055.1 Pseudomonas weihenstephanensis | reverse complement strand
CCCGTGGTCGAAACCGTTATCGACAAGGGGATCAGTGCATTCCGTGGTGCAAACGCCCGGATCGGCCAGTTAAAAGGGTTGTTGGACAGGATAGAGAGTGGAGAAATTGAGCATGGCGACTACATCATTGTCGAATCAATCGACCGACTAACCCGCCAGAAACTCACCGACTCCGTTGATCTAATCCAGTCAATTCTCAAAAAAGGCGTGCGACTACACACCGTTTTCGACAACAAGACATATTCCTACGACGATCCAAGCCGCGACCTCGAAACCTTGATCCTAGTAGGTGTAATCGCAAAACGGGCACACGAAGAAAGCGACACCAAGAGCAAACGCCTGAAATCCGTGTGGGTAAAGAAGCGAGACACTGCAGAAACCAACGTTATAGGTAAACGATGCCCCTACGGCTTTCGCTTTGATGAGCAAAGTCAATCTTTTATCATCGTTGAAGATGAAGCCCAAGAAATTCGCCAGATTTTCGACCTACTCAAACACGTTGGAGTATTGGAGAGCGTTAAGCAAGTAAATAAACATTCAAAACGCCGTTGGACTAGAACAGCAGTCCTTCAACTTATAAACAGCAAAAGCCCAATTGGCGTGCTACGTTTGCAACGACGCAACGAGAACGGCACTAAAGCGTTTGACCGTTATGTCCCTAATTATTTTCCAAAAATCATTGATGAAATAGAATTCAGTGCAGCCGTTGCAGCGATGAAAACCAGATTAACCGGGCGAAAATACGGACGTAGAACCCCCCACCACTACAATATTTTCCGGCACTGCATCCAATGCGAAGAACATAAATGCGGAATGATTTTCAACCTACAAATATTAGGAACCGAGAAAAAACGTTACGCCTACCTTGTTTGCTCTAACAGAGCCGAACGAGTATGCGAATGTAGTAACAGAATTAGATTTGAGCTTGTTTTCGGCACATTCCTCGCTTTCGTTAGCCAATTATCGGAAAATCGTTACATTGACGAGCGGACAGACAAGAAGCGAAAAGACTTCACTTGGTTCAGCCAAGACCAATATAAGCAAATGGACACCGTAAACGACGCATTCAGCCGTTTCTTTTCCGTTCGTGATACTTCGGCACCAAAAGAAGAAATACGAGCCAAGAAAGCCAAGCTAACAACCGAAAAAACCACATTGGAGATGTTAGAGGCTTCGCTAGCTCAGTTTGACGGAATAATTCCAAATACATTTATCAGGCGTGTGGCCGATAGCGAAGCACGGATCACCGTGTTAGAAAGCGAGATCCAAAAACTTGAAGGCACGTTAGCAATCGAAGCGGAAACGCTCGAAATCACCACCTACGAAGACATAATAGCCCTATACGAAACAGAAGAAGGCCGATTGAA
>NZ_JYLF01000022.1 GCF_001043055.1 Pseudomonas weihenstephanensis | reverse complement strand
CCTCGGAGATTCTGGCCTTTGCGCAACGGTTCGCCATCGTCGACGAAGTCACCGGGCAGCTCAGAACACCCTTTGTGGTGCAGGGCGGTCAGGTGTTCATCAACTACGCCATGATCGATACGGCGTTTATTCAGAACCTGGTGCTGGGGATGACGTTGCGATCCAGTGCCGTGAATGAACAGGGTTTGCCGCTGCTGGAAATCAACATCCCGGCAGGCAAGCTGATCTTGCGCGGCTCAGCAGCCGATGGCAGTTCAGAGCTGGCCAACACCGGGCTTAAGTTCTTCCACGGGAATGGCGTTACGGCCATCGATTTGGGGTTAGGGGTATGAGTGTCGGTTTAGTTGCTCGCAACAAGGGCGGTCAGATCATTCTGGATATGACCAGTAGCATTAGTCAAAACGTAGGCAGTGTTGTTACTAATGGGGGTAATGGTGCCATTCAAGTTCCGTTACCTCCACCGGGTAAAACTGCTTACTTTATTGTTGCGCCACTTGTGGATATGAATCGATCAAAAGGCAAGCTGCCAGGTGTCATGTTGAGTGGGTCAACGTTAAGCTGGCAGTACTCATACGATGGGAATGGTTGGGGGTTCTATTCGGCAAACTGCGAAATCTATTATGGGTATTACTAATGGCTGAGTTAATCGTAAAAAAAGAAGATGGAAGCCTGCTGTTTGATACCGATAAAATTTCGTATGGCCTAATAAAGAGCGGCCATCTTGCCTATGCGGGAAACTGGAATCGCTATGTCTGCACTTCGAAGGCCTGCCTGAAGGACCCAAGCTGGGGTGGTAATTGGTCAGGTCGCGATTATGGCGATCAAATATTCAGCTTCAGCGTGGTAGGCGCCAAATCGCCCATCGTGTTTATTACTGGTGGTGGTTGCTTGGCCGGGACACAGGTGGTAGGGGATGTAAGAACATTCTTTTATGGCGGGACTGCAAGCGAAGCCACGAAGTTCTACTGTTTTGATTTGATGAGAGAAGGAGGGGAGGGGCCTGCACTGAGAACTTACAGGGACGATAGAACGCTAACCTTCAACTCGAGGCAAGTGCCATTAAATGTTTTTCAGGCTGTCATGGCACCTGTAAGAGGTAATGAATACAGTAATTACTATATTCGAGGCTTCTACTACACCACTTATCAAGGTGGGTATAACAGGCAAGTTGGTGAGAAAGTTACAAGCTCAGTCGATGTCCCCATCTTGGGTGCCGGTGAAGTCGCTGCTTTCTTACCATGGAGTCGATCTTGTAGCGCTGATATTGAGGACGGGTTCTCTTACAGAATGGCCCTTACGGAGGGAGCCTTCGGAGGCATGGGTAAAATAACGTTTCAGTTTGCTATTGCATCTGAAACAACGTTTGGTGAAATCATGCCTACTTCGACTCCCGCCAATCCCAGTGTGCCTTACTTTCGAAATATCCCTGTGGACAGATATCCAACGGCACTTGTAATACGAACTGAGGGGCTTCCATTCCCCTTTAGCCTCAGCTGATCAGCGTCGAACCTAACCCGCCACGTCGCGGGTATTTTTTTGTCTGGAGAAAAGTATGTCTTGGTACAGAACCGGCACCGTATCGGTCGTAAAGGGCTCAACGACTGTGACCGGCGCGGGCACCGCCTTTGCGGGTAACGCAC
>NZ_JYLF01000021.1 GCF_001043055.1 Pseudomonas weihenstephanensis | reverse complement strand
GTGCGTTACCCGCAAAGGCGGTGCCCGCGCCGGTCACAGTCGTTGAGCCCTTTACGACCGATACGGTGCCGGTTCTGTACCAAGACATACTTTTCTCCAGACAAAAAAATACCCGCGACGTGGCGGGCTTATTTCAGCGCTAATTAATTGAAGGTAAATGGAAACGGAAGGTTGGCCGTCTTAATAACGAGAGCAGTCGGAAATCTATCCACCGGGATATCCCGAAAACAGATTGTCATAGGGACGGAAGTTGGCGAGAGGTCGCCCATTGTCGTTCTTGAAATAGCACAACTGAACGTGATTTTGCTGTTCCCACCAAAGCAGCTCTCGGTCACAGATACCCCTACGGGATAATTGAATTCCGTGAACGTGGAGAAAGCACAACCTACCCCCCGTGACCAAGGAAGGAATGCCGCTACTTCTCCCATACCGACAAGCGGGATATCCACGGACGACCTTACGCTTGCATATGAGGTGCTGCCGTAAGGGGTCAGGGTCCCGTTATACCTTTCGTTGTAACCCCCTGTGTACACCAACGCGTGCCATACCCCCTGCCTTGGACCGGGATCTGGCGCTCGTACGGCGGCGACGATATTAAGTGGCGATTGCCTTGAGTTGAATGTTAGCGTTCCATCTTCCTTATAGGTGCGCAATGCAGGCCCGGCACCACCATCTTTCATAAGATCGAAGCAGTAAAACTTTGTGCCTGCTGAAGCGTCTGAATAATTGAAGGTGGTCACGTTACCTGTTTTGCTAGTCCCTGCAAAAACACCATGTCCTACTATAAAGACAATCGGTGCGGTGACATTAGCGACGCTAAACCCAAAGACTTGATCGTTATAGTTTCCCTTCTCCTCCCAGTTACCCCCCCATGACGGATCTTTCATGCAGGCGTTGCTTACGCATACAAAGCGTGGATACATACCCTGATGTTCCATATACCCACTTTTTACAAGGCCATAGGTTATTTTTTGCGTGTCAAACAAGATACTGCCATCTTCTTTCCTAACAATTAATCCGGCCATTAGTAATACCCGTAATGGATTCTGCAATTAGCAGAAAAGAATCCCCACCCTCTTGTTGGGTATGAATAAGCCCAACTCAGCGTTGTGCCCGAGAGCACTACGCCAGGCAACCTGGCCCTCCAGCCATCCATATTGACTAACGAAACCACCGAGAAATAACTGGTCTTCCCGGCAGGAGGCGGCGGTATGGCAATTGAGCCATTTGCCCCATTGGTCACAACGAAACCAACCTCTTGGCTAATGCTGGCGGTCATATCGAGAATGACCTGACCGCCAATTTCGCGAGCAACTAAACCGACACTCATACCCCTAACCCCAAATCGATGGCCGTAATGCCATTCCCGTGGAAGAACTTAAGCCCGGTGTTGGCCAGCTCTGAACTGCCATCGGCTGCTGAGCCGCGCAAGATCAGCTTGCCTGCCGGGATGTTGATTTCCAGCAACGGCAAACCCTGTTCATTCACCGCACTCGACCGCAACGTCATCCCCAGCACTAGGTTCTGAATGAACGCCGTATCGATCATGGCGTAGTTGATGAACACCTGACCGCCCTGCACCACAAAGGGTGTTCTGAGCTGCCCGGTGACTTCGTCGACGATGGCGAACCGTTGCGCAAAGGCCAGAATCTCCGAGG
>NZ_JYLF01000020.1 GCF_001043055.1 Pseudomonas weihenstephanensis | reverse complement strand
CCCTGAAACCCGTCGGCGAAGCGCACTACGACGCCATCGAAAACCTGACGCTGGTCCGCGTCACTGACAACTCCTTACTCCTCTGCCGAGGCTTCGAACGCAGGGAAACCTACGTTCGCCACGGCGATTGCTTCCTGCTGGCCCACATCGAGCTGCGCAACGGCGCGGGCGTGATGCTGCATCACGAATACCGCCACGCCGACCAGCCGGTGCTGTCTGACCTGATCACCTATCAGGGTGACCTCACCAACGTCCACTTGCATCTGGGCACCATGATCGACGACCACGGCCACCTCAAAGGCCTGTGGGAAATCCGCGACGGCGCGCCGGTGCGTCAACTGGCGGCGTACTACTACGACGCTCACGGCGACCTGATCAACGCGCAGGACGAAAACGGCGCCGCGTGGAGCTACGAATACCAGCATCACCTGATCACCCGCTACACCGACCGCACCGCCCGTGGCATGAACCTGCAATGGCAAGGCACCGGTCCCGACGCCAAGGCCATCCGCGAATGGGCCGACGACGGCAGCTTCGATACCCGCCTGGAATGGGATGAAAACATCCGCCTGACCTACGTCACCGATGCCCACGGCAACGAGACCTGGCACTACTACGACATCCTTGGCTACACCTACCGCATCCGCCATGCCGACGGGCGTTCGGAATGGCTGTTCCGTGACGACGCGAAAAACATCCTGCGCCACGTCCACCCTGACGGCAGCACCGACCGCTACAGCTACGACGAGCGCAGCAATGTGCTCGAACACATCCGCGCCGACCACAGCGTCATGCACTACGCCTACAACGATCAGGACCAGTTGATCAAAATCCGCGATGCCGAAGGCGGCCTGTGGCTGCGCGACTACGACGACCACGGCAACCTGATTGAAGCCATCGACCCGCTGGACAACAAGACCGAGTACGCCTACAACGACGCCGGGTTGCCGACCGCGATCAAAGACGCCAACGGCAACGAAAAAACCCTCGACTACAACGACGCAGGCCAACTGGTGGAGTACGTCGACTGCTCCGGCAAAACCAGCGCCTGGGCCTACAACGACCTCGGGAAAATGGTTTGCTTCACCGATGCGGCGGGCAACAAAACCGAGTACGAGTACAGGTCCGGGCAACTGATCCTGATCAAGCACCCCGACAACACCGAAGAGCGTTTCAACCGCGACGCCGAGGGGCGGCTGCTGGCCCACACCGACGGCCTTAACCGCTGCACGACGTGGACTTACACGGCGGCGGGCCTGATCGACGAACGTGTCGACGCCGCCGAACACACCCTGCGCTACCGCTGGGACCGCCTCGGCCAACTGCTCGCGCTGGAAAACGAAAACCAGCAACAGGCCAAATTCCATTACGACCCGGTGGGCCGCCTGCTCAAAGAGACCGGCTTCGACGGGCGCAGCACCCTCTACGAATACGATTCAAGCACCGGCCGCCTCGCGAGCACCGTCGACGGCCAGCGCACCACCCACGTCGAGTTCGACCCGACAGGGCGCCTGATCGAGCGCACAGCACGTCTGAACGACACCGCGCAAACCGAAACCTTCGCCTACGACGGCAACGGCAACCTGGTCATGGCCACCAACGCCGACAGCCGCCTGCAATGGTTCCACGACCCGGCGGGTAACCTGCTGCGCGAACACCAGCACTACCTGAGCCTGCAAAAACCGGTAGTCGCCGTGTGGCAACACGAGTACGACGTGCTCAACCAACGCATCGCCACCACCCGCCCGGACGGCCACAAAGTCAGCTGGCTGACCTACGGCAGCGGCCACCTGCTGGGCATGCGCCTCGACGAACACGAACTGATCGGCTACGAGCGCGACGACCTGCACCGCGAAGTCGCCCGCCACCAAGGCAACCGCCTGCTGCAAACCCAACAATGGGACCCGGTCGGCCGTCTGCAAGCCCAACTGCTGAGCCGTAGCGACAACCAGTCCACATTGCTCAAACGCGAGTACAAATACGACGCCGCGGGCCAACTGACCGACCTCAACGACAGCCGCCGCGGGCCGTTGTCCTACCGCTACGACCCGGTCGGTCGACTGCTCAGCGCCACCAGTCGCCTGGGCGTCGAAACCTTCGCCTTCGACCCGGCCAGCAACCTACTGGACGAAAAAACCCAACAGTACCAACGCCCGCTGGACCCGGACGCCAAGCGCAACAAACTGATGGACAACCTGCTGCGCGAATACACCGGCACCCACTACGAATACGACGAGCGCGGCAACCAGATCCGCCGCTGGCACAACGGCCAACAAAGCCAAATGCGCTGGGAC
>NZ_JYLF01000001.1 GCF_001043055.1 Pseudomonas weihenstephanensis | reverse complement strand
GGATCACCGTGTTAGAAAGCGAGATCCAAAAACTTGAAGGCACGTTAGCAATCGAAGCGGAAACGCTCGAAATCACCACCTACGAAGACATAATAGCCCTATACGAAACAGAAGAAGGCCGATTGAAGCTCAACACATTTTTCATCACCAGAGGAATCACCTTCGACGTTAAAATTGACAAAGAAACAAATCTCGTCGGCATGGACATTCGTATAAAAGGTGAAAAAGACTTCAACCTTTACACCCATCAATTTTTCAAACAAAAAGCTCCACTAACGCCATTTGGAATACCAGACCTTTCCCACATCATAAAATAAACGTAAGCCCCTCTAATAAACCAAAAATTGGAGGGGGTTACACATTAAATAACCAAGGCGTTACACGTTAAAATTCAGAACAATAATCAAAGACTCCTAAGCTCTTACCCACCAGAAGAGCTTTTGACCTTTTCTAAACCACGATCTTTTTTTACAAATCGCCTAGCATAATGCACGCCCCTGCACACGCCTCATGCATACGCACGCACCCACACACGTCTTTAGTTATCAATATATAGATAACATGTAGACTACATAACCATAATAAAGATTACTACACCACACGCACATACCCAACCCCCCCATACAAAACTACCTACACCATCATGCTTGATATACATTTTTTATGTGGTTCAATATATGTATATGGTTCAAGTTCTCAAAGAAGCCCTTTAAAGCATACCTGCTATGTTAACCATCCCACTTTTGCTACGCAAAAGATGTGACGGTTAACGCAGGTGCCTAGTCGGCAGGACAGAAGCAAAAGCCAAAAGAAAAGACCAACCCACTACTGAGGATAAAATGAATGATACTAATTTGCAGACAATCACACTGACCAAAAGAGATCGAAACTACTCCAACCTGAAGGGGTTGGACAGTTCGTTGAAGCACTCGCTTAGACTGGACCAAAACGAGTATGACGACTTTGAATTCAACCTCAATCCAGACCACCCAAATATCGCCATTGTAGGTGGCGTTGAACAGGTATTAACTAGGGAATTGGCCGAGCAATTGCTGGCCGACTTCAACGACCAACTACAGACCAAACTCAAAGCAACAGAAGCGACTGACGAGATAGCAGCAGAGAAAGAAAAGCTCCGAAAACTAAAATCGAAGCTGGTCAAATTCATCAACGCAACCGAATCGACTGAGATAAAAGAATACGTCACATCGATAATGGAAGGAGAAAGGCCGTTAGTAGTCCAAGACTACGCCGCCCTACTCAATCAGCACAAAATCAGCCGTATATCCCAGCGAATCGACCTCTTAGAGAACTACACCACAAAGAAACAAGAGATCGAGCAAAACGCACCAGAACGAGCCGTATCAAGGACGGTCAACAGGGTTAAAGAAATCATCCTTGTGATCCCCGAACCCAATAAATTGGCAATCACAAAGGGATACACAGACCTTTTGCAGAAAGCCATGCACCAGTTCTACCAAAAGAACTTCCCCAACAACGACATTCTATTTTCGTTCAGTCACTTGGACGAAACCACAAACCATGTCCACGCCTTCCTTGACCTTCAAAATACAAAAACTGGGAAATATGATTTTTCAGCCCAAGAATTTGAATTCGCATCACAATACTATGCGAGGAATAAAGCTCACCTTGACAAAATATCTGAGCCACCAATATTAGAAGACTTCAAACTTCCCAACCGTAGCGAAGAAAAGCAAAACCATAGGTTTATCCGAGAACGCGAGTCATGGAAGTCAAAAGTAATGCAGGCAGCCTTTTATGAACACTTTAACGGATTAGCCGCTGCATATGGATTACAAGCAAAATTCCTACCTAAAACCAAGGAAAAACAAGAATTCCTAAGCAAGATTGAGCAGGAGGCCAAGAAGCCCAAGAGCGAGCGAAGCCATAACTATTACACCAGACAAGTAGAAAAACTTGAGCAGGAGCTTACACAGAAGAAAGAAGAGCTGACCGAGCAAAAGACCACTGTCGTAAGACTTAATACCACGATAAGCAACCTTCAAAATACTGTTTCAACATACCAGAATACAATCCAAAATTTAGAGATGCACGCCACGGAGCAGCAGAAAGAAAATGCGAAGCTCGACCACGATAGGCAAATACTGTCCGAGGACATAACCAAGAAAACAAACAAAACCGAAGAGCTTAGGGTAAATTTCAAAACCGCCAAAGAAAAAATGACCAAGGAACTACGCGAGCTAAGGAAGAAAATAGAAGAGGATACCGAAAGAAAATCAGTGTTAGAAAGAGCAATTAAGGTCTACGAGGTAGAGTTAGAACCATTAATCAAGAAATTTGACATTCTCGTTGATAGAATACTTGAAGCTAAGAGGCTCGATGAAAATCCAGAGCAATACTACCAAAGACTTAGAGAAAACACCTATAAAATGGCAAGCCGGTTGGGTTCCGAGAAGCGAAAGGATTACCTATTTAATGTCGGAGAACAACTAAAAGAGCAAGGATTAGACCATGTTAAAGTGGAGCTTGGATTGACAGGAAAAGTAAAACTTTGGGCATCCGACACCTTCACAAAAAAACAAGTGGTTGAATTTGACAAAGAGGAAGCCCTGCAGGCAAAAGAAGCCAGAAGGCGAAGATTGCTAAAGCTCAAACCGCCAAGCCCATTCCAAGACCCTTACGACCCCTATCAATAGCCGCAATATAGCGGCTTTATAGCCTCTATCCCCTTCAACGCCATTCTTGGATTGATGGCATCTCAATGGTAGAATGCCAGCATTGAACGCAACGGATATGCCAATGAAAATCCGCACCCATTACGATAACTTAAAAGTTTCACGGGACGCCCCTCCAGAGGTTATACGTGCAGCTTACAAGTCGTTAACACAGAAATACCACCCTGATCGTAACCCCGATCCGCAAGCAGCTAAAATTATGCTGCATCTCAATGAAGCATATGAGGTTCTCTCTGATCCAGAAAAACGAGATAACCATGATAAATGGATAAGATTTGAAGAATGGAAAGCTGCTCATAGAGTTGATCCAAAAAAAGAACAGCCACAGCCACAGCCACAGCCACAGCCACAGCCACAGCCACAGCCACAGCCACAGCCACAGCCACAGCCACAGCCACAAGCATCGGCCTCTTCAGATAAATGGCGGGAAAAAAAGCCGGTAGAACCCGCCAGTTCAAAAAAACAACCGTTTCAATGGTCAAGGACAATACTACCTTTACTGATACTTCTAGGTTGGGGGTACTCGCTTACTCCAACAGATATGAAAAACAAGATTGCCGGATACTGGGACCACTTTTTTGATTATAACAATTCTAAATCAACAACAGAAAATAGTGAAACCACGAAAACATCGCCATTTCAGCAAGCATATAATTTAACACCGGAACAAAGTAAAAAGCTTTTAACACAAACTAATATCAAACCAACGGGCACCACAGGCACTCAAGCACCGACTGTTAAAGCTCCTACAAAGCCAACAGCTCCTACCATGTGCTCTCCTGAAATGACAAAAGCCCCTAATGGACAGGCTTGGCCCGCTCGTGCTGCCTATGTAGGGCCGATCACTAGAGCCAATGGTTATTCGACTATTACGATTGACAATGGTAAGGGCAACTCAAACATTTACATTAAGCTTGCTCGCCCTTCTGATGGAAAATCTTCTGGAATCCGAGAGGCGTACATTCCAGCAGGGAGCACATTCAAAATGAATAAAATTGAACCGGGCAACTATGTAATTAAATACAAAGACATTAAGAGTGGGTGCAACTCAAAGTCAGACCCTTTTGACGTTGAGCAAATCCAAACAGCTCAAGGCATTCAATATAGCGATATATCCCTGACAATCTACACAATGTTCAACGGAAATATGGACTTCGAGAGGCTACCAGAAAATGCGTTTTGAGTTCTCAAATATAAGCTTAAGAAATGCCATTATATTCGCTTTGACGATTTTTATTTTGGCAACCTCTTACAAATTATTCGTAACTCCTAGAAATTTTGAAGATTGTGTTTTATATAACGCAAAAAATGGGGGCAGCAAATTTCACGCCCAAATAGCATACGACATGTGCAAAAGAAAATTCCCCAAAGAATAAAATAGAAAAGCCCGCAAGCAAACGGGCTTTTTAGCATCCAAGTTTGACAAACCTCTAAAGTATGGCAATTTGAAAGGAGCAGAAAAAGAAAACCACCTTGGGGAAGGTGGCCAGATACTACAATAAAATTTTAAAAAACTTCAATCAACACAACCATTTAATCATTATAAAAATTATTGTCAAGTCATCTCCCAAGGTTTTCTTTTTCTAAATATAACTATTAGAAGAGGACAACGATGGGATGCGTAAAACTATTTGAGGACTACTTACCAAAGAGACCTTACCACACTGACGATTTACTCAGTGGCTTAAAAATAAACAAAAAAGAAAAAGCAAAACTTGCAAGGCTTGTGCAACCAAACGGCCCTACGCATAGATATTGGATGGTATTTGACCTCGATAAATCTAATGCAGGGATGCACTGGGATGACGTGGGGGCACCAGCCCCTAACCTAATCGCTCGAAATCCGGCCAATGGGCACGCCCATTTGCTCTACCTGCTACAAACCCCTGTCCGAACCGCAATCGACGGCAAAACCGCCCCTTTACGCTATGCGGCAGCCGTTGAGGCGGGCTTGCGTAGTCGTCTAGGAGCAGACAGAGGCTACAGCGGCCTGATCTGCAAGAACCCGATCAATTCCCACTGGATGACCCACCAGTGGCAGGCCGCCCCCTACACCTTGGACGACTTGGCCGACTACATCGATCTAACCCCGGAAAAAGCCAGAGAGAAGCCCGTAGAGGATTACGGCTTGGGTCGTAACTGTATGCTTTTTGACCAATTAAGAGCGTGGGCATACAAGGCGATACGTCAGGGTTGGCCGACCTATGAACAATGGCTAAACGCTTGCCTAGACCGTGCCACCGGCTACAACGTTAATTTTACTACGCCGTTGGACATTTCCGAAGTAAAGCACACGGCCAAAAGCGTAGCCAAGTGGACGCATAGAAACTTCAACCGTGGCACCTTTGACGATTATGTCGCCAGAACCCACACCAGCGAGATACAGAGCTTCCGAGGCAAGCAAAAAGGTAAGACCAAGAGAGAGCGAGGCATTATCTTGCTTGAAGCTGGGGCAACTATTACGGAAGTGATGAAGGAGTTAAATGTCAGCCGTAGAACTGTATTCTATTGGAGGAAGTAACCATAGCATTATAATTAGTGCAAAAGCCTATATCAGATAATAGCACCCTCAGCGGGTGTTTCTTCTTCCTTCCGCCCATCCCCCTCCCTCCGACCGTACTCACCTACCTATAAAAAGACCTATAAGGCGATAGCCCTAGAATGCCTGAGAATAGTCAAAATCGGCTTTCTTCCACTCCGTTGATACAACGACACCAAGCCACCCCACTACACGCCTAAAATAGCCAAGTGCGTTACACCTCGCAGCATTATGGTTAGTGTAAAAAACCTATATCAAAACAGTCCAAAACAGCGTTAACCACTCAACCCATCGCTTACCATGCTTTGGAGATATATCCCCCAACCTATATGTATGTATACATACATATCAAATTTATTTCCTGATGAAAAATTCACACTTTTCCAAATTCATCGAAAACGGTGAACATCACTCACTGGGCTGGTGAGCGTAAATATCCCGAAAGCGATTTGGGGCAGTAACCAAAAATCGACTTTTTAGAAAAATGATTTTCTTGAAAAAACCATCATGAAAATTTAACTTTTTTATCGAATTTTTTAGATATTTAATTTTTCCAACCATTGAATTATGGCTTACTTACGGCAAAAATCCTTGTCAATAGCAAAACGAAAATAAATATAAGGTCGGAGGTTAATAGGTGAATAGGATTCGACTATAACTAAATTACTTAGTTGGGTTCTGCAACAAAGCACATCAAAAAATCAACCCTGAAAAAATTAAAAATCGCCCCCATATTTATTTCACAAAAAAACATGGGGTCTTGGTTACGTTAAAATTTTAAAAAAAACGAAACTAGCCAATTTCCTACAAGATGTATCCCGGAAGCAAAACCTGAAACAGTTAAAGGTTTGGAGATATGACCTTGAAGCATTGACATATCAAAACCCTATGGTATTGGTATTATAACAACATAGGAGTTCTAATTATGAACAGGATGGAATATGCAGGAAAAATAGGCGGTATGGTTGGTGGATTTAAAAGACGTGAGCGTCAAAAATTTTTAATTATGTTCGTAAAGATAGTAGAAATGGATGAGCTTCATGATATCCGAATGACCTCAAACCTCGCCAAAAAGCTAATAGCAGCATTTTCAGGCTGCAAATCAATATCCAATGATGTTCTAATCAAGGAGTTTGCAAGAAGCGGGAATAGTGTAAAACAACAAAACCTTGATATGATTGTCCATTCATTAGCAGCACGATGGCAAGACCTTTATGAAGAACAGTGGAAAGAAGCAAAAATAAAGATAGACATTGAAGCCGACGAATACAAGCAATCTATTATCGAAAAGCTGGACATTAAACTATAAATACATGTAAAGCCCCACTTTACATACTTATACCCGTGAAGCTATTTTCGCTTTGCGGATATACACATTCCTACACCGTAGGAATTTACAACCACTATGTATCCTGCCACGATACATACTTGTATCCTTTAACCAAAACCTTACCTTCACGGACATATAACCTACTCTCACAGAGTAGAATCGCCCCATTCCATTTCGTTTAAATCAGGCAGCCATAGGTTTAGAGATATATCTCCGAAGCTTTAACTATCACCTACTACTCCAAACCCTTCCATTATTTTCGATACTTCTTTCTAGGGAACTCACACGTATTATATTGTCACACATCTTGACAGGCCAGAATTCTGGCCTTATTATACCAATTGAACCACTCACTATAAATGGAGAAAATACCAATGTCATTAGCAACTCATATTCGACCTATTACTTATTTAAAAAATAGTGCCGCAGACATCGTTAAAGAATTTACTGTTAATCCTGAACCGATAATAATTACTCAAAATGGAGAACCTAAAATGGTTATCGTAGAGATCAATGATTTCGAACGTCAGCAAGAAACAATGGCTCTATTAAAGCTCATTGCACTGGGGCACAAACAGGTTGCCGATGGGAAATTCAGCGATGCCATGGAATTTATTGAAGAACTGGGTGACTGATAATGACTAGACAGTTCATCATCACTGAGAATGCGAAAAAAGACTTATCCGAGATAAAGTCATACGTCACGAAAGAGTTTGGGAAAAGCACATGGAAGAAGGCTCACGCTGAATATGCAGCGGAATTTAAAAAAATCAGAGACAAACCTGAAGCCGGAAAAATTGTTGACGAGCTTAAAGACTTAGGAATTAACCACATACTATACAGATTAGTTAGACAAACAAAAATTGTTTACGAGTTTAATGAGTCAAAAATAATTATTCAGTTACTTATCAATACCAGAAGAGACTTTCGCTCTCATTTACTCAAGAGAGTTCTATCTTAAAGCCCTTTCACGGGGCTTTTTATTACTAATGCCCTCACCCACCTACAGAAAAATTCTCGCTCGAATGAGCCATTCTCGTGCCCATACAGGCCAGATCCCTTACCATCTACGGCACGCCACCGTTTTCCCCTAAGTCCAGTATTTTCAGCCCCCAAAGCCACGGGTACAAGTCCCCGCACCTTTGGCGACCTAGATCACAATTATTAGAAACCGCTAGACCCTGCGAGCTGGGCATTATCAACAGTCGCTGGCGCGGTTATGTGCCCGCCTCTGATAGCTACTGGCGTAATTATCATCGCTTGATTTACCAGATCATCATCGGGACCACCCTTTTACTGCTGCTGTCATTGGTCTGGAACGCTTACATGCGCCGCCAGATACAGCAGCGAAAACAGGCTGAGCGCGCCCTCAGCGATCAGTTCGAATTTATGCGCGCCATGGTCAATGAAACACCCCACCCCATTTATGTGCGAGACCGCCAGGGCATTCTGCAAACCTGTAATGACAGTTATCTGGAAGCCTTTTGCGCCAAGCGCGAAGAAGTCATCGGCAAAACGGTCATACAAACTCGCAGTGCCATCAGTAATGAACACGAAGCCCGGGACTTTCAGGCTGACTATCTGCGCGTTATACGCGAAGGCACGCCACTGATCATGGATCGCCAATTGCACATCGGCGATCAGATCATGACCATTTACCACTGGATTCTTCCCTACAGGGATTCGCTGGGTGAGGTGCAAGGCATCATCGGTGGCTGGATCGACATCAGTGACCGCCGTCAATTGATGGACAAACTGCGCTCCGCCAAAGAGCTGGCTGATGAGGCCAACCGCGCCAAAAGTACGTTCCTGGCGACGATGAGCCATGAAATCCGTACCCCCATGAATGCGGTTATAGGCTTGCTGGAACTCACGTTGAAACGAGCGGATAAAGGCCAGCTCGATCGACCTTCAATTGAGGTGGCGTACAACTCTGCCAAAGACTTGCTGGAGCTGATTGGCGATATTCTTGATATCGCCAGAATCGAGTCGGGCCGGCTGAACCTGTCAGCTGAGCGCGTCAACTTACGCGAATTGGCCAGCTCCGTTATTCGGGTGTTCGACGGTTTGGCACGGCAAAAAAATCTGACCCTGTCACTGATTTTCACTCCGGAGCATAACGCCCCGGATGTACAGGTCGACCCTCTGCGTTTTAAACAAATCCTCACCAATCTGATCAGCAATGCCATCAAATTCACAGACCGCGGTCATGTAACACTGACATTGAACCTGCTCCCCACAGACGCCCCGGATCAGGTTCAGGTGCAGCTCAGCGTGCAAGACACAGGCATTGGTATCAGCAGCAGCGATCAGGCGCGCCTGTTTGAACCTTTTTCCCAGGTAGAAAACAGCGGCCAGTTTGCCTTGGGGGGCGCAGGACTCGGGCTGGTGATTTGTAAAAGCCTGTGCGAAATGATGGGCGGCACGCTGACGCTGAGCAGCCAACATACGGTGGGCACACGGGTTCAGGTCACCCTGAAAGTACCGTCTCTGGCGCCCAGCCTGAGTCAGACCGCAAAAGAGCCGGAGATCACCCACAGCACACGGACGCTCAATGTCCTGGTTGTGGACGATCACCCGGCCAATCGCTTGTTGATGTGTCAGCAATTGGGCTTTTTAGGCCATGTGTACACCACGGCACAAAACGGGGCCGCCGGGCTTGAACTCTGGAAGCAAGGGGGGTTCGACGTGGTCATTGCTGATTGCAATATGCCCGTCATGAATGGCTATGACTTGACCCGCGCGATTCGACATATCGAACACATTGACCAGCGAGTGCCGTGCACGATCCTGGGGTTCACCGCCAACGCCCAACCAGAGGAGCGTCTCAACTGCCAACAGGCAGGCATGGACGACTGCATGTTCAAGCCCATCAGCCTCACATTGCTCTGCAAGCGTCTGAACGTACTCAAGCCTGTCTACGCCGAAGTCGCATTCAATGTTGAAAGCCTTTATGCGCTGTCAGGTGCAGACCCCATCAGGATCAAACGATTGCTCCAAGAGCTGTTACACAGCAACCGCGCTGACCTTGAGGCGCTGCGCATACTGCGCGCAGACGAAGGGCTGGACGGCTTTACTGAATTGGCCCACAGAATTAAAGGCGCCGCACGTATTGTCGGGGCCGTGAAATTGATTGAGCGGTGTGAAGCGCTGGAAACGGCCAGCCCCGACACCTTGCAACACGCCTGTGATGAGGTCAGGCATGCCATGGCGTCACTTGAGCAAACGCTGCTCAATGAACTGGCCAAGCTTGCCGAATAACCCAGGCGTCACCCTGCACAAAAAAAGGGGCTCGTGAGCCTGGCCTAACTATGCTTACAGGGACCAGCGCACTCCTATCTGCGGGGACACCTTGTATGCCCAAAACTGGGTCAGCTAAAAAGCGCCAATTTCCGCTGCATGTCCATATCAGCGTGATGTTCACGCTGTTGCTGGTATTGCTGGGTGTGGCCTTGGGCGTTTTTAACTATGTGCAAACCACCCGGATCATTCTCAACAGCAGCCAACAGGTGTTCAGCCAGATAGCACAGGATGTGCAGCAAGACTTGCTGCACACCTACCAGCCGATACGCCAAGCGCTGAACCTGCTTTCACTCGGTACCGATGGCACTACCGATCAATTCGAAAGCCGGATGGCATTGTTGAAACCGTTTGTGCAAACACTCAATGACAATCCGGCACTCGCCGCCCTTTATCTGGGGGACAACCAAGGGAACTTCTTTCTGGTTCGCCCTTTACGTAATCAAGCAACCAAGAACCGCCTGAAAGCACCGCAACAAGCCATGTATCAGGTCTGGAGCATTCAACGGTCGGGGCTACTGAGCGCAGTTGAGTCGAAAATTCTGTTTTTTGATGAGTCCCTGTCGCTGCTTGAACAACGCAATAAAGCCGATGAAACCTACGACCCACGTGCCCGCAGCTGGTTTATTCCGGCGCGGGGCATCACCGACCAACTCACCACCAGCCCCTATCTGTTTTTCTCGACACGCGAGGTGGGCACTACATTATCCCGTCGCAGTTCGGCCAAAGCGGTGATCGGAGCAGACCTCACGCTTTCTCAACTTTCCACCACGCTGGCCCGGCACAAGGTCACGCCCGGCACAGAAATCGCGTTATTTGATGACACAGGCCAGGCCGTTGCTTACCCTGATTACCAGCCGTCACTGGCCGATCCTGAGTCCACTCACCTGTCCCGCGTTGAGCAACTTAGCCCCGCATTCGCGGCCTTAACCCGCCAAGGCATCGACCACGAGCATCGCCTCCAGGCAGACCAACGCCAGTGGATCGTCTCACAGGCCAGGCTGACCGATGGTGGACTGAACGGCTTGTATCTGACCCTGATGGTTCCTGAAGACGAACTGTTGGGCGATGCTTATCAACTGCGTTGGGAAGGCGCAATTGTCACACTGGCGATCCTGCTGCTGTGCCTGCCCTTAGGCTGGTTAATCTCTCGGCTGTTGGTCAAACCCCTGCGTGCCCTGGTGCAAGAAGCCGAAGCGATACGCCGTTTTGACTTCAATTACCCCGCGATTGAGCACTCACCGGTGCTTGAAATCGACCAGTTGGCCGCCTCCATGCGCCGCATGAAAGAGACCTTGGCCAGTTTTTTTGAGATCACCGCCAGCCTGTCGGCGCACACCCGCTTCGAACCGCTGCTGCAATCGGTGGTGCGCGAAACCATGAAGATTGCCCAGGCGCAGGCTGGACTGATTTATCTGACCGAAAGTGAGGGGCCTCATTTCGCCCTCAAAGGGTTGATCATTAACGATCAACCTCGCGACTTGAGCACACTGACTCACCCCGCGCTGAATGCTCAGGAGCGCGAATATCCGCCCTGGTTGCGTACGCTGCATGAAGGCAACGACAGCGTGGTGTGCACCCTCAGCCATGCACAGGCCGGTGACTTGCAACCCGTGATGCAGGCGTTCGACAGCCAAAGCGTGCACCTGATCGGGATTCGTCTGCACAACCGTCATGGCGAGACCGTGGGCATCCTGGTGTTATTACTCAACAACAGCGGCTCGCGTGAAGACCAGGAGCACCTGCGCGCCGACCGTATTGCCTTCATCAAGGCCGTCTCGGGCGCGGCGGCGGTTTCTATTGAAAGCCAGCGCCTGCAAGCGCGACAAAAGCAGCTGCTGGACGCCTTCATCCAATTGCTGGCCGGGGCGATTGACGCCAAAAGCCCTTACACCGGCAGTCATTGCCAGCGCGTGCCCGCCCTGACCTTGATGCTGGCCCAGGCGGCTGCCGCCAGCCAACACACCGCATTTGCGCACTATCAACCCACCGATGAAGAGTGGGAAGCGCTGCACATCGCGTCCTGGCTGCATGATTGCGGCAAGGTCACCACGCCAGAATACGTGGTCGACAAAGCCACCAAACTTGAAACCCTGTACGACCGGATCCACGAAATACGCACCCGTTTCGAGGTCCTCAAGCGCGATGCCTGGGTCAGCTATTGGCAGGGCCGGGCTCTAGGCGCAGACGAGAAGCAACTGGCTCAAACCCGTGACGCCAGCCTGGGCGCACTGGACGATGACTTTGCCTTTGTTGCACGCAGCAATCTGGGCAGCGAGGCCATGGCCGAGGTCGACCTGGAACGCTTGAAGACGATTGCCCTGCGCCCCTGGACCCGCACGCTGGATGATCGGCTGGGCGTGTCATGGGAAGAAAACAAACGCCAGGCAACCCGAACGGAGCAAGCGTTACCGGTGACCGAATCACTGCTGGCCGACAAGCCGGAACACCTGTTCGTACGCAACGAGGCCGAATGCATGGAGCCGGACAATATATGGGGCTTTCAACTGGACGTGCCTGCGTACAAGTTCAATCGCGGCGAGCTGTACAACCTGAGCATTACTCGGGGCACCCTGACCCGCGAAGAGCGTTACATCATCAATAACCACATCGTGCAAACCATCCTCATGCTCAAGCACCTGCCCTTCCCCAGCTACTTGGGCAACATTGCTGAAATAGCGGGCGGGCATCATGAAAAAATGGACGGCACCGGTTATCCGAAACGGCTGAAACGCGAAGAGATGAGCCTGGCGGCACGCATGATGGCGATTGCCGATATCTTTGAGGCGTTAACCGCGTCCGATCGACCGTACAAACGCGGTAAAACCCTGAGCGAAGCGCTGAGCATCATGGCAGCCATGTGCCACGATGCTCATATTGACCCGCAATTGTTCGCGCTGTTTATGCACGAGCAGATCTATATGCAGTATGCCCAGCGCTTTCTGGCGCCTGAGCAGGTCGACAGCGTGGAAGTCGACGTGCTGCTACGCAAGGCCGGGCTGGGCCCATAGGCTCAGCAATCGCTCAAACGCAAAAAGATAGCCGCAAGTGCTTCGATGCCTTGCTGATCCTGCGCTGAAAAACGCCCGATGCTCGGACTGTCCAGATCCAGCACACCGATCAAACGACCGTCCTTGATCAAAGGCACCACCAATTCACTGTTGGACGCGCTGTCGCAGGCAATATGCCCTGCAAACGCGTGTACATCCTCAACCCGCTGGGTCTCTCGGGTTGCGGCCGCAGCTCCGCACACCCCCCGACCAAACGGGATGCGCACACAGGCGATCTGGCCCTGAAAAGGGCCCAGTACCAACTCATCATTACGATTGAGGTAAAACCCGGCCCAATTCAAATCGTCGAGCTGGTGATACAAAAATGCCGAAAACTGTGCGGCATTGGCAATAAAGTCACGCTCATCAGCCAACAAGGACTCCAGTTGCGCCTTCAACAAGGCATAACCGTCCAAACCATCACCTGTTGCGTTCAAATCAATCATTCGGTTGCTCCAACAATTTCAATCCAACCCAGTAGCGTGCGAACTGGTAAGCGCAGCGTCCATTACGATTGCCACGCCCGGTTGCCCAGCGCACGGCCAAAATATCCAGCGCCTCATTGCGCTCCCACTGCAAACCGGCCTTGCTCGCCAACACGCCGATCCAGTGTTCAACCACGCTCAGAAAGTGTTCCTGCGTAAACGGGTAAAACGACAGCCACAGGCCAAATCGATCAGACAACGCAATCTTGTCTTCCACGGCTTCGCTGGGATGCAGTTCACCGTCGACGTGCTTCCAGTTTTCGTTGTCGCTTTCTTTTTCTGGCACTAAATGCCGGCGGTTAGACGTGGCATACAACAGAACGTTTTCCGGGGCTTGCTCAAGGGAGCCATCCAGCACGCTTTTCAGCACGCGGTAATCGCCCTCGCCGGCCTCGAAAGACAAGTCATCACAAAACAGTACAAAACGTTGCTCAAGACCTTGCAGGGCTTCAACCACGCGAGGCAGGTCGGCGAGGTGATCGCGCTCGATTTCAATCAGGCGCAACCCCTGCGAGGCGTATTCGGCCAGCAACGCCCGAATCAAGGAGGACTTACCCGTGCCGCGCGACCCCCAAAGCAATGCATGGTTGGCCGGTAAACCGTCCAGAAATTGTTTAGTATTGCGGCCCAATTGATCGCGCTGCTGATCGACGCCAATCAAGTCGGTAAGACGCATCTGAAGGCTGACATCCAGCGGCATCAAATAACCCGTACGCCCTTCGCGCTGCCAGCGTGCGGCGAGTGAGCGATCCCAATCCACCGGTTGGCGGATCGCCGGCAGCAACGGTTCAATACGCGCAAGCACCGCGTCAGCACGCTCAAGAAAGGCATTCAGTTTAGAATCCACAACATCTCCTCAGACTGATACACACAAAGCGCATTGATGGAGTGGACACGGATGCCCATCCCCGGATTAGCGGATACGTAATTACCAGCGGTTAACTGGGCAAAGTCTGCCAGCTAACCTGTTAATCTCTTGCCAGCCGACAGGACATGGAAACAGGTGCAGCACCTTATGGACATAAAACTCACCCATCGCCTGTCGTTCAAGCAGGCACGGCTGACAGTGCTGGTCGGCTTTGTACTGGGAACGCTGCTCAGCCTGCTGCAAATCGGCATCGATTATGCCAGCGAAAACGCTGCCATCAATCGTGAAATCTATTCCTTGCTTGAGATCAGCCATAACCCGGCTTCACGGATTGCCTACAATCTGGACTCAGAGCTGGCTCAAGAGTTAGTGCTGGGGCTGTTGCGCTCGCCCGCAATCATCGGCGCGCAATTGAACGACAACGATAAGTCGGTGCTGGCATCGGTGCAGGATCAGCCCGAATCCGGGCGCTACCGGGCACTCAGTGACTTCCTGTTCGGGGCCAATCGTTCGTTTGATGACCGGCTCTACTTCAATCACATGCCGGAACAAAGCGTTGGCGTGCTGCACCTTGAGGTAGACACCTACCCTTTTGGCAGCCGTTTTTTACACCGGGCCGAAGTGACCTTGCTCAGCGGCTTCGCCCGCAGCCTCATCCTGTCAGGCATTTTACTCGGCCTGTTTTATGTGATGCTGACCCAGCCATTGGTGCGGGTGATCCGTGAGCTGAGCAACAGCAAACCCGGCGACCCTCAACCTTCACGTATCCATTGCCCGCCCGGCCACGAAGACGATGAAATCGGGGTGTTGGTCAACGTTGCCAATCAGCAGTTTGATGCACTGGTGCGTGAAATCGAACAGCGGCGCAGCGCTGAAAACCGTCTGAACGAATACCTGGCGCAGCTGGAACACATTGTGTCTGCCCGCACCCAGCAATTAAAAGCGATCAATGACCGCCTCAGCCAGTCCAATGAAGAACTGGAAGCCGCCCGTAGCACGGCGCTGGAAATGGCCCAGGCACGCTCCGCCTTTTTGGCCAATATGAGTCACGAAATACGCACCCCTCTCAATGGGTTGTTGGGCATGCTCGCCCTGACCCTGGACAGCCCGCTCAATGCTGAACAACACCAGCAACTGTCGATTGCCCATGATTCGGGCAAAGTGCTGGTCGAGCTGCTCAACGATATTCTCGACCTGTCCAAATTCGACGCCGGGCAATTGGAACTGGAGCACATTGCGTTCGATCTTGGGACGCTGGTTGAGGACACCGCCAACCTGCTGTCGCAGAACGCTGCGCCCAGCGTCGAGCTAACGTGCCTGATCGACCCGCAGTTCCCGGCGCTGGTATTGGGCGATCCGACGCGGGTGCGTCAGATCGTCAGCAACTTGTTATCCAACGCCCTGAAGTTCACCCGGTTCGGGCGGGTGGATGTGCGCCTGAGCGCACAGCATGATCGCGTGCGTATCGAGGTCTGCGACACAGGGATTGGGATTGCTCAAGAGGCACAGGCCA
This sequence comes from Pseudomonas weihenstephanensis, assembly GCF_001043055.1. GTDB lineage: Bacteria > Pseudomonadota > Gammaproteobacteria > Pseudomonadales > Pseudomonadaceae > Aquipseudomonas > Aquipseudomonas weihenstephanensis. The sequence goes on along the minus strand of NZ_JYLF01000001.1, from coordinate 840,024 downwards.
GAATCTTTCAACCTTTTACCCAAGCGGGCGCCGGTATCACTCGCCAGTACGGCGGCACAGGCTTGGGCCTGGCATTGACCAACAGCCTGTGTGAAGTCATGCAAGGGCGCTTGACCATCAGCTCCGAAGTGGGTTTTGGCAGTCAGTTCTGCGCTGAACTGCCCCTGCCCTGCCACACAGAGGCGATTACGCCCAAACCCCTTTTGGGTAATGTGATTGCGGTCACAACCGCGAGCAGTGGCCTGGCAGAGTTACTGAGCAGCCTATTGCCGATCTGGGGCCTGAAATTTCAGCGCTTTTCGATCGACGACTCCTTGGCCAAGGTCAATCCTGACTTGTTGATCACGGACTGCCCCGAATGCCTGTTTGGCTTACGCCCGGCGATCAGCACACCGATCTTACTGGTCACCGCCTATGGCAATTTCATGCCGAGCGATCAGGTCAATGCGTTGGCGCCGCTCCAGCAGAAAGCCCGGCCCCTTTCGCGTAAAGCGCTCTATCAAACCTTGCAGCACTTATTGCAAAAAGACGATGACGACACCTTGCGTGCACCGACCCACCACCTGCCCACCCCGCACCGGGCACACATTCTATTGGTGGAAGACAACCCGGTTAACCAGCTGGTCGCCAAAGGCATGCTGAGCAAACTGGGCTGCGAAGTAGTGGTGGCTGCCCACGGCGGGGAAGCCTTGAGGCAGTTAGCGCAGAACCGTTTTGATCTGGTGCTGATGGACTGCAACATGCCCGTTATGGATGGCTATGAGGCCAGTCGGCAAATACGCCAAAGCGGACTGTGGCCAGACCTGCCGATAGTTGCTCTGACAGCCAATTCCATGCCTGAGGAACGTGAACGTTGCCGCACGGCAGGCATGAATGACTACCTGTCCAAGCCGTTCCGGCGTGAAGAGTTGCAAGCGCTGCTCGATACCTGGGTGCCGCTCAAGCCTTAGGCACAGGGCGTAGCTGCGAACGAATGAGAAGCGTGGCTAACGCTCGTACATAAACACCTCAGCCCTCGCCTTTAGGGCCGCGCCTGCACACGCAGCAGTGCTTCGATGTCAGCTTTCAAGGCATAGGGTTTCGTCGCAGGGGCATAGCGTTTGATACTGCGACCGTGCTCACTGATCAAAAACTTGGTGAAGTTCCACTTGATGCCTGTGGACCCCAACAGTCCAGGGGCGCGCTGTTTGAGGGCAGTAAAGAGAGGGTGCGCCTGAGGGCCATTCACTTCGACTTTCTTGAACAACGGGAAGCTCACGCCAAAGTTCACCTCGCAAAATTGCAAGATTGCCGCTTCATCCCCGGGTTCCTGTTGCCTGAACTGGTTGCAGGGAAACCCCAGAATGACCAAACCTTGATCCTTGTACTGCTGCCACAGCGCTTCCAGCCCTTTGTACTGTGAGGTAAACCCGCAGTTGCTCGCGGTATTAACCACCAACACGGCTTTGCCCCCGAAGTCGGCCAAGGTCTTTTGCTCACCGCTCAGTGTGGTGCAAGCAATGTTCAACAGGTTGTCAGTCATGACGCCACCCTCGATAACGTGAAGTTCAGTCGCGCGCCACGAAGTCCAGGCACACCGAGTTGATGCAATAACGCAAACCGGTAGGTGGCGGGCCGTCAGGAAATACGTGGCCCAAATGCGCATCACATTTGGCACACTTCACTTCAGTGCGGACCATGCCGTGGCTCACATCACGAATCTCGACCATCGCACTCTCGCCAATGGGTTGATAAAAACTTGGCCAACCACAGCCTGAGTCAAACTTGGCCGCAGAGTCGAACAACGGCTCATTACAACAAATGCAATGATAAACACCGTCCGTTTTGGTGGCGTTGTACTTGCCGGAGAATGGCCGCTCGGTGCCCTTGAGGCGGCACACGTTGTATTGCTGTGGGTCGAGCATGGCCTTCCACTCGTCCAGTGTTTTTTCCAACTTTTGCATGCTTAAGCCCCTGTCACTGAAAAACCCCGACCAGTGGCTTTTCCAGGGGTCGGGTGGCACGTATGATTGCGCCTCGTTAAGCGCCAGTCTGGCACCCGCGTTATGTGCATTCAAACGGATTCTTGAAGCAAAGCGGGTTGCCGCTGTGTGAAGACACAGAATTTCCCAGTGCAGGCGTCACGTCCTGGCTGGATCGTTCATTTTCGGGATCACATCGCCATGCAGGTCAGCAAATCAAACAAGCTCGCCAACGTCTGTTATGACATTCGCGGCCCAGTGCTCAAGCACGCCAAACGTCTGGAAGAGGAAGGCCACCGCATCCTCAAGCTGAATATCGGCAACCCGGCGCCATTTGGTTTTGAAGCGCCGGACGAAATCCTTCAGGACGTGATCCGCAATTTGCCTACCGCTCAGGGCTACAGCGACTCCAAGGGCCTGTTCAGCGCTCGCAAAGCCGTGATGCAGTACTACCAGCAAAAGCAGGTAGAAGGCGTGGGCATTGAAGACATCTACCTGGGTAATGGCGTCTCCGAACTCATCGTGATGTCGCTGCAAGCGTTGCTCAACAATGGCGATGAAGTGTTGGTGCCCGCACCCGATTACCCGCTATGGACCGCAGCCGTAACGCTGGCAGGTGGCCATCCGGTGCACTACCTGTGTGACGAGCAAGCCAACTGGTTCCCTGACCTGGCCGATATCAAAGCCAAAATCACCCCAAACACCAAAGCGATGGTCATCATCAACCCGAACAACCCAACGGGTGCGGTGTATTCCAAAGAACTGCTGCAAGGCATGCTGCAAATCGCTCGCCAGCACAACCTGGTGGTGTTCTCGGATGAGATCTACGACAAAATTCTGTATGACGATGCCGTGCACATCTGCACTGCGTCGCTGGCACCGGACGTGCTCTGCCTGACCTTTAACGGCCTCTCCAAGTCGTACCGGGTGGCAGGTTTCCGTTCCGGCTGGATCGCCATCTCCGGTCCCAAGCACAATGCCCAAAGCTACATTGAAGGCATCGACATGCTGGCCAACATGCGCCTGTGCGCCAACGTGCCTAGCCAGCATGCCATCCAGACCGCGCTCGGTGGCTACCAGAGCATCAATGACCTGGTGCTGCCCAACGGCCGCCTGCTGGAGCAACGTAACCGCACCTGGGAGTTGCTCAATGACATTCCGGGCGTCAGTTGCGTAAAACCGATGGGCGCGCTGTATGCCTTCCCGCGCATTGATCCAAAAGTCTGCCCGATTCTTAACGACGAGAAATTCGTGCTCGACTTGCTGCTGTCGGAAAAACTGCTGGTGGTTCAAGGCACGGCGTTCAACTGGCCGTGGCCAGATCACTTTCGTGTGGTAACACTGCCACGCGTGGACGAACTGGATCAGGCGATCGGCAGAATCGGTAACTTCCTGAAAACCTACCGTCAGTAATTTCTCTACATGCTGTGCGACGCATCAAATGTCGCACAGCATGTGTCTAATGAAACATTCTTCACTTACTGTACCCTCCGGGCCTTTTCGCGCCTGAATACGCCTTAAAAAATCCTTAAGCCTCGTATCCACTGGGTTTTGTGGGAATTTTTGAGCCTAAAAAAAGTCAATCCGTATTAGGAAATGGCTCTCTTGCAACTAGAATCACGCTGTAGGACACAGTTTGAAATAGTCACTTGGTTGAATAGCCTGTAACAGCACCTTATATACCCCGCATGCGGCAATACCTAAAGACGAGGAGATTCTTACAACCATGATGCGCATTTTGCTGTTTTTGGCCACTAACCTGGCGGTCGTGCTGATTGCCAGCATCACCCTGAGCCTGTTCGGCTTTAACGGGTTCATGGCGGCCAACGGGGTTGATCTGAACCTCAGTCAGCTGTTGGTTTTCTGTGCAGTCTTTGGTTTCGCAGGGTCTCTGTTCTCGCTGTTCATCTCCAAATGGATGGCGAAAATGAGCACAAGCACCCAGGTGATTACTCAACCTCGTACTCGTCATGAACAATGGCTGATGCAAACCGTTGAGCAATTGTCTCGGGAGGCCGGGATCAAAATGCCCGAGGTCGGGATCTTCCCGGCTTATGAGGCCAATGCTTTTGCAACCGGCTGGAACAAGAACGATGCCCTGGTGGCTGTTAGCCAAGGGCTTTTGGAGCGTTTCTCGCCCGATGAAGTGAAAGCCGTGCTGGCTCACGAAATCGGCCATGTGGCCAACGGTGACATGGTCACCCTGGCACTGGTTCAGGGCGTGGTGAACACCTTCGTCATGTTCTTTGCACGCATTATCGGCAACTTTGTCGACAAAGTGATTTTCAAGAACGATGAAGGCCGCGGCATCGCCTACTACGTTGCGACCATTTTCGCCGAGTTGGTACTGGGCTTCCTGGCCAGCGCCATCGTGATGTGGTTCTCGCGCAAACGTGAGTTCCGGGCAGATGAAGCCGGTGCTCATCTGGCGGGTACCGCCGCCATGATCAGCGCCCTGCAACGTCTGCGCTCCGAACAGGGCCTGCCGGTGCATATGCCTGACACCTTGGCCGCCTTTGGTATCAATGGCGGTATCAAGCAGGGCCTGGCGCGCATGTTCATGAGCCACCCGCCACTGGAAGAACGTATCGATGCATTGCGTCGTCGCGGCTAACCTGACGGCACAGGCACAATAAAAGGGCGACTTCGGTCGCCCTTTTTCATGTTCGCCGCAGCGGGCTTAGACGTTTTTTTGCAAGCGATACGCGCGCTCTACCAAACGAGTGGCGCCCTTATTCAGAAAGTTCCAGCTCTTGTCCAGAATGTCGGATTGCTCCAGCACCTCCAGTGACCACTCTGGGGTCAGCAGGCGCTGAATCTCTGTATCCGGCACTGAGAATGGCGGCCCCTGCATTTCGGATTGATCGTAGTCGAGGGTAATCAACAGGCCCTTGCAATCGCGCGGCAAAACGTTCGTCAAGTGGGTCACGTAATTTGCTCGCATCTCAGGCGGTAAGGCGATGATTGCCGCACGGTCATATAACCCCTGACACGTCGCCACATCGTCTGCGCTGATCGCAAACACGTCACCACACATGAGCGTCACAGGCCCTGCCTCATAGACGCTCAACGCGCCACGCCGGGTAATGTCGGGTTTGAGGTTATGCTCGCTGAAATAGCGCTCTACAGCAGCCTCAGACAACTCGACACCCAACACCTGGTAACCGTGAGCGGCCAGCCAGGTGATATCCAGACTTTTCCCACACAATGGCACCAGCACACGCGCACCGGCCTCTAACCCCAAGGCTGGCCAATATCGTGCCAAATACGGGTTGACGTGGTCCAGGTGAAAGCCAATCTGATTGTTCTTCCACCGGTCGTGCCAAAACTCAGGCTGCATGATTCACCTTTAAATTCGATAGATAAGTACTAAAACTTATATTGGATTTAGATCAATGATCAGGATGAAGATGACGCATCTTAACCTTGAGACATAACGCCATGCTCCCCAGTCTTTTTATCTCCCATGGCTCGCCGATGCTGGCACTCGAGCCAGGCGCCAGTGGCCCCGCCCTGACTCGCCTGGCCAGTGAATTGCCACGACCTAAAGCAATTGTAGTGATGTCTGCCCATTGGGAAAGCCCCGAACTGCGCGTTAGCAGCGCCGCAGCGCCTGAAACGTGGCACGATTTTGGCGGTTTCCCTCCTGCGTTGTTTGCCGTGCAATACCCCGCGCCGGGCGAGCCTGCCCTGGCGGCGCGCATTGCTCAAATGCTGCAAGACGGCGGCCTACCCGCACAACTCGACGCCAAACGCCCTTTCGATCACGGCACCTGGGTGCCGCTGTCATTGATGTACCCGGCAGCGGATATTCCGGTTGTACAAGTTTCACTGCCCAGCCACAAAGGCCCGGCTTATCAGACACAAATCGGTCGCGCTTTGGCGAGTTTGCGTGAAGAAGGCATTTTGCTGATCGGTTCTGGCAGCATTACCCACAACTTGCGTGAGCTTGACTGGCGTGCGGGGCCAGAGAGCATCGAGACGTGGGCCAAAGATTTTCGTGACTGGATGATTGAAAAGCTCACCCATGATGACGAGGCAGCGCTGCACGACTATCGCCGCCAGGCGCCAAGTGCCGTACGCAGCCACCCGAGTGACGAGCACTTGCTGCCGCTTTATTTCGCTCGCGGTGCCGGGGATGCTCCTCGTATTGAACACGAGGGCTGGACGATGGGCGCTCTGGGGATGGACATCTATCGGTTCGGGTGAACCTGCAATCGCTACAACGCGATCCGGTTGAGCAAAGAACCGGCTCAGTCAACATTCGCAGCTTGCGTGCCTTGGCTGCCTCTACGGGCAGTCCCCAAAAAAGGCAGGCAAAAAAAATCCCCGAACCAGTCGGGGATTTTTTTAGCGATCAATCACTGCAACAGTGATTAATCTTCGCGATAGCGACGCAGCTTGAGCTGCTTGCCTGCAACGCGAGTATCTTTGAGCTTGGCCAGCAGTTTTTCCAGGCCATCTTCCGGCAGTTCTACCAGGCTGAAGCTATCACGCACTTGAATGCGACCGATGGCTTCACGTGCCAGACCACCCTCGTTGAGGATAGCGCCCAGCAGGTTCTTGGCAGCGATGCCATCACGCGCGCCCAGCGCGGTACGGCAACGAGCACGGCCTTCGGCCAATGCCACCGGAGCGCGACGCTCACGATCACCACGGTCCGGACGGTCACCCGAACGCTCGGAACGCTCACGCGGTGCACTGTTAGGCACCAGTGGGCGATCACGCTCGATCGCAGCCAAGGTCAGCGCCTGACCATTGGTGGCTTTGCGCAACAGCGCTGCGGCCAATGCACGTGGGCTGCAACCGATATCGGCAATCAGGCGATCCAGCAGATCACCGTGAGTCGATTCAGCGTCAGCCACCAGCGGCGTCAGGCTGTTGGTCAGTTTCTTGATGCGAGCATCGAGAACAGCTTGGGCATCCGGCAGGCGGACTTCAGCAACCTTTTGCCCGGTTACACGCTCGATCACTTGCAGCATGCGACGCTCACGCGGCGTAACCAGCAACAGGGCGCGACCTTCGCGACCGGCACGGCCAGTACGGCCGATACGGTGAACGTAGGACTCTGGATCGTAAGGCATGTCAACGTTGAACACGTGGGTGATACGTGGAACGTCAAGACCACGTGCCGCTACGTCGGTCGCCACAACGATGTCCAGACGGCCATCTTTGAGGGATTCGATAACGCGCTCACGCTGGTTCTGAGCAATGTCACCGTTCAGCGCAGCAGCTTTATAGCCTTTGGCTTCCAGGGCACTGGCCAGGTCCAGGGTCGCTTGCTTGGTGCGCACGAACATGATCAGGGCGTCGAAATCTTCAACTTCCAGCAGGCTCAACACAGCCGAGGTCTTCTGGTCAGCGTGAACCAACAGGTGAGCCTGTTCGATCGCGGTAACGGTCTGAGTCTTGGTCTGAATCTTCACGTGTTGCGGGTCGCGCAGGTGGCGCTCAGCAATGGCACGGATCGACTGCGGCAAGGTCGCCGAGAACAATACGGTCTGGCGAGTCGCTGGCAAGGCCTTGAAGATCACTTCAAGGTCATCCATGAAGCCCAGCTTGAGCATTTCGTCAGCTTCGTCGAGAACCAGGTGGTTCACGGTCGCCAGTACTTTTTCGTCACGACGCAAGTGGTCGCACAGACGGCCCGGTGTGGCGACAACGATTTGTGCGCCATTACGGATTGCTTTCAGTTGTGGGCCCATAGGCGCGCCGCCGTAAACGGCCACAACAGTTACACCCGGCATTTGCTTGGCGTAGGTTTCGAAAGCGGTTGCTACTTGCAGCGCCAACTCACGGGTTGGCGCCAGGATCAGGGCTTGCGGCTCGCGCTTAGCAGGATCGATGCGGTGCAGGATCGGCAGGGCGAACGCGGCGGTTTTACCCGTACCGGTTTGCGCCTGACCAATCATGTCGTGACCGGCCATGATGATCGGGATCGATTGCTGCTGAATAGCCGAAGGTTCTTCGTAGCCAGTTGCTGCAACGGCTGCAAGAATGTTCGGATTAAGATTAAAAGCGGCGAAGCCGCCGGTTTCCTGGGTCATGGGTCTGCCTCTAAGTGCATCCGCAAAGACCCATGCTCCAAAGCTGCGCATGCCGTGTAAGACTCAAGAGTCGCCCTGGCTGCTTTGTCGGCGGGGATTTGCGAAAACGTTTAAATGAATGGAGCGTTCAGGGTTGTCCGCGAAACGGACGAGCAGCCGAAGCGTGCTTCGGGAAATGCGACACCTAAACGTGGCCCGGCTAAAGGCCGGCGCGCACTATACCGGATTTATCAAAAAAAAGAAGCGTTTTTTTAAGGATAAAAGCGCTGAACGCCTCTGTAGACCGGGCCTTGACGATATTTTGCACACTGCAAAATGATCAAACCCTCGCCCGCGGGCTAAAACGTTTCACCTTCGCCCTTCACGTGGCGGGGCGAATGGCCTTGATCAAGGACTCCAGGGAGTAGCCCAAACGCGAGGCCAGACCCTCGGCCCGCAGCGTCAAAGCCGGCAGCTCCAGCGTTTGTTCCAGATCGGCAGGCACCATCAAAATGACGTTCCCCTCCTTCACCGGCAGCTCCCAATAGTGACGATGGAATAACCCGCGCAGCAGCGCTGCACCCAGCGGCTTGCCATCATCCGTGGCCCACTGGTTGATGATCAGCCAACCGTTGGGATTGAGCTTGTTCTGGCAGCTTTCAAGAAAGTTCCAGCCCAGATGAGCAGGCGCAGGCCCCAAGTCGTTGTACAGGTCGACAAAAATCAGGTCCGCCGACTCCGCACTTTCCAGCAACTCTTGCGCATCGCCGATGCGAATGTACAAGCGCGGGTCATCGTCCAGCCCAAGGTACTCGATGGCCAGACGCGGAACATCCGGACGCAACTCAATGGCTTCGACATCCTCAAGGGGCAAAAACTTCAGGCAGGCCTGGGTCAGGGTTCCGGCGCCCAAACCTAGAAACAAGGCACTTTCGGGGGTTTCATGGCACAGCGCGCCAATCAGCATGGCGCGGGTGTAGTCGTATTCCAGCCAGCTGGGATCAGCGGTGAACACACAACTTTGCTCGATCGCATCGCCAAATTCGAGGAAGCGGTAGTCTTCCACTTCAAGTACTCGAATCATGCCGAAGTCATCATGAACCTCAGCGAGCAGACGCTCAACGCGCTCCTCAGACATTTCCTCTCCTTGCCGCGACCCGGCACAACCCGGGCATCGCTCTAAAAAAACACCACTCGGCGCCGAGCAGAAAGGCGCGATTGTCGGCCATTGCCACGCAACAGGTCACGCACTAATTGCTGATAACATGCGCCATCTCCCCTTGACACTAGAGTCTGCGATGAGCCAACCCTGGACCCCCGACAGCTGGCGCGCCCTGCCAATCCAGCAACAACCGCACTACCCTGATGCCGCGCACGTACTGCGTGTCGAGCAGAGCCTGGCGAGTTACCCGCCACTGGTCTTTGCGGGCGAGGCTCGCGAATTACGCCGTCAGTTTGCCGAGGTCACACAAGGTCGGGCGTTTCTGTTGCAGGGCGGCGATTGCGCTGAAAGCTTTGCCGAGTTTTCCGCCGCCAAAATTCGCGACACGTTCAAAGTGTTGCTGCAAATGGCAATCGTCATGACCTTCGCCGCAGGTTGCCCGGTGGTCAAGGTCGGGCGCATGGCCGGGCAATTCGCCAAGCCGCGTTCGGCCAACGATGAAACGATCAATGGCGTAACCCTGCCAGCGTACCGGGGCGACATAGTTAACGGCATCGGCTTCGATGAAAAAAGCCGCGTGCCGGACCCCGATCGTCTGGTGCAAGCCTATAACCAGTCAACGGCGACCCTGAACCTGCTGCGCGCCTTTGCCCAGGGCGGCTTTGCCGACCTGCATCAGGTTCACAAATGGAACCTGGACTTCATCGCCAACTCGGCACTGGCGGATAAATACAGCCAGTTGGCCAGCCGCATCGACGAAACCTTGGCCTTTATGCGTGCCTGCGGCATGGACAGCTCACCGCAGTTGCGCGAGACCAGCTTCTTCACGGCTCACGAAGCGCTGCTGTTGAACTACGAAGAAGCGTTCGTGCGTCGCGACAGCCTGACCAACGATTATTACGATTGCTCGGCCCACATGCTGTGGATCGGCGATCGCACGCGCCAGCTCGACGGCGCACATGTCGAGTTCCTGCGCGGGGTCAATAATCCGATTGGGGTCAAGGTTGGCCCGAGCATGAACACCCAAGACCTGATCCGCCTGATCGATATCCTCAACCCGGACAACGACCCGGGCCGCCTCAACTTGATCGTGCGCATGGGCGCCAATAAGGTGGGCGATCACCTGCCAAGCCTGATCCGCGCGGTCGAAGGCGAAGGCAAGCAGGTGCTCTGGAGCTGTGACCCGATGCACGCCAACACGATCAAGGCCAGCAGCGGTTACAAGACCCGCGACTTCGCGCAGATCCTCGGCGAGGTGAAGCAGTTCTTCCAGGTGCATGAGGCCGAGGGCAGCTATGCAGGCGGCATTCACATCGAAATGACCGGACAAAATGTCACTGAATGCATTGGTGGCGCGCGTCCGATTACCGAAGATGGCTTGTCGGACCGCTACCACACCCACTGCGACCCACGCATGAATGCCGATCAGTCGCTGGAACTGGCGTTTTTGATTGCCGAAACGCTCAAGCAGGTTAACCGCTGAGTGAGCACGCAGTTGCGATCTCTTGCTGTTAAAAAGGATCGCAACCTGCGCCATCGCCAACACGGATTGCGGCTCATTTGTTGAACGGGTCTTCCCAAAAATGCCGGTGACTTTCGGTTTCAATATCCGCCCGACTCAACCCCAAATCCTTCAGCGTGGCATCACTGACCCGCCGTAAATGTGCGCGTTCGCGCGACAGTTGATGCCAGCGAACCACCCGCGTAAACCAGCCTGCACGTATCTGACCTTTCATCGCTCAAATCCTCCTTGGGGATGACTCAAGTCTGCGCGCCGGCATAAGATCAATCCAACGAATGCTTCTTATGCAATTCATTTGCGAGATTGATCAATGGCTGACTTTCCGAGCATCGACACCGACCTGCTGCGCACGTTCGCAGCCATCGCCGATCACGGTGGATTTACCCGCGCAGCCGAAGCCGTCAACCGCACTCAATCGGCGGTGAGCATGCAAATGAAACGGCTGGAGGAAGACGTGCTGCAATGCCCGCTCTTTCAGCGCGAGGGGCGCAACGTGGTGCTCACTGCCGAAGGGCAGGTGTTGCTGGGCTATGCGCGGCGCATTCTTAAATTACACAGTGAGGTGTTCAATACCCTGCGCCAGCCGCAGATGGTGGGCATGATCAAAATCGGCTCGCCGGATGATTATGTGATGCGTTTTTTGCCCGGCATTCTTTCGCGCTTTGCCCAGGACTATCCGCTGATCAATGTCGAAGTGCATTGCGAACCTTCAGCGCAGTTGTTGCAGCGTAACGATCTGGACCTGACCATCGTCACCCGCAAACCCGGCTCTGAAAGGGGCCAGATCTTGCGCCAGGAACGCTTCGTGTGGATGGTGGCTCAAGGTTTCTCGCCGCACGAGCAAACGCCCTTGCCCCTGGCGATGTTCAATACCGAGTGCTTTTGCCGGATCTGGGCCTGCAATGCACTGGATGCATTACAGCGCGAGTACCGCGTTGCCTACACCAGCGCCAGCCTGGCAGCCATCAATGCAGTCGTGAGCACAGGACTTGCAGTGACTGCACAGCTCGAAAGCCTGTTGACACCCGACCTGCGTATCGTGGGCGAAGCCGAAAACCTGCCGCTCTTGCCTACGGCCAGTATCGTGCTGCTGCGCAAGGCCACCACCACGCCCTCCCCCATCATCGAGTGTTTTGCTCAGTACATCATCGACGGCTTCAAGCCTTGATCGCCAGCAGCCCGGCACAGATCAGCAAAAAGCCGCAGTACATGCCACGCAATACGCGCTCCGGTAGCGCATGGGCCACCTTGACCCCCCAACTGATACTCAACAGGCCACCAATGGCCATCGGCACCCCCATGTGCCAGTTCACTTCATGGTGCACGGCATAGGTGAGCAGCGTGACGCTGGTACTGGGCGCCGCCAGCGCCAGGGACATCCCCTGAGCCACCACTTGCGAAGTGCCGAAGACGCTGGTCAGTACGGGGGCCGCCACCACAGCGCCGCCCACACCGAACAGTCCGCCTGTCGTCCCCGCCAGCGCGCCCAGCACGCCATACCACGGCCAACCGAAGCGAGTGTTTGCAGCGGCTTGCGCCGAAGCACCATAAAGTTTGATCAGGTTATAGAGGGTGATGGTCAGCAAGAATCCGACAAACCCCCAGCGGATCAGGCTTGGGTCCAGGCCGACCGCGAGCATGGCGCCCAGCCAGGCAAAACAAAAGCTCATCACCACCAAGGGCAATGCCTGGCGCCAATCGATACGGTTGCGCTGGTTATAGCGGTACAGCGCCACGAACACATTGGGCACCGACATCACCAAGGCCGTGCCCTGCGCCATCTGTTGATCCAGCCCGAACCACAAGCCCAGTACCGGAATGGCGATCAAGCCGCCACCAATGCCGAACAACCCGCCCAGCGCGCCCAAGGCAATCCCCAGCGCGGCATACATTGCAAAATCGATCAGCATGACTGGCCCTCTTGGTGAGCCGCCATGCTACCCAGTCACTCGCCTGTGGCAAAGCTCAAAACCGGGCCTTGCGCACGATTTCATCGAGCAAAAAAAACCCAACCATAAGGCCGGGTTCTTTTGTGGTGCGGTTAACGCAAGGTTTAAACCTTGGCGCGGCCCTTGTAGGAGCCACCGTCACGGGTGTCGATCTCGATCCAGTCGCCGATTTCAACGAAATCTGCAACGCTCAGCTCGGTACCGTTTTTCAGTTTGGCAGGCTTCATCACCTTGCCCGAAGTGTCGCCGCGCGCGGAACCTTCGGTGTAGTCAACCTGACGCACGATGGTGGTCGGCAGCTCTACGGAAACCAGGCGGTCTTCAAAGAAGATGGCTTCGCAAACATCGGTCATGCCTTCTTCAACGAAAGGCAGAACGGCTTCGATGTCTTCAGCGTTCAGCTCGTACATGGTGTAGTCAGTGGTGTCCATGAACGTGTAGGTGTCGCCGGAGATGAACGACAGGGTCGCTTCTTTGCGATCCAGGATCACGTCTTCCAGCTTGTCATCAGCGCTGTAAACGATTTCAGTTTTGTAGCCGGTCAGCAGGTTCTTCAGCTTGGTCTTCATGATCGCGCTGTTACGGCCCGACTTGGTGAATTCAGCTTTCTGAACCAACCAAGGGTCGTTTTCGAGCTTGATGACGGTGCCGGGTTTAAGCTCTTTACCAGTTTTCATTGCGAGTATCCGAATTTGGATTGAGATTTACAAAAATCTAGGCCGCGTATCATATCCAATTTCTATAAAACAGTACCAGCGCTTGCGCAAGATCAGCCTGCATTGCCTGTTGCAAGCACCAGCGCTCGCTGTGCGCGGTGATTTCAGGCCAGTGTTCAAGCACCGCATTCCAGCTGTGCGCCATGTCTGCGCCAGCATTCCAGGCCAGCCACAGCTCGGTGAACGCCTGCGCGGCGGGCGCGGACAAGTCTTTGACGTACAACGCCAAAAACGCCTTGAGCTTGATCCAGTGCGCGTCCTCTTCTTGCTGATAGATGTGCCACAGCAGCGGACGGCCCGCCCATTGCGCCCGCACAAATGAATCCTCACCACGCACGGCATTGAAGTCACAACTCCATAACAGGCGATCGTAATCCTCTTGCCGGACGAACGGCAGTGCCTGAACGCTCAGTTGACCCCGCTGCTCAACCGTTCCAAGTGGCAATTGATCAACACCCAGCCAGCGCAATAAGTCCCCCATGATGCGACCTTGCGGCACCAATAAATGCGTGGGTCGAGCGCCCGCAGCCATCGCCTCCAGCCAGCTGGCCAGCCCGGTGTTTTCGTAAGCAAAGAGCGAAATCAGGCGCGCACCGTCTAACGCATACACCCCCAGCGCCTGCAAAAAAGCACGTCGTGCCTGCGGATCACGCTCAAACGCCTGGCGTCGGGCAATCAGATCCGCTTCTCGCAACAGGCCCCCCGTGCCTTTCTCAAAGCCGGGAAAGAAGAACATGCGCTTGAGCCCGTCAGGCCGCAGCGAGGGTAATCCGTGACAACCGGTCACCCAGTCTTCGGCGCTTAAATACTCAAGGTTGATCCACAGCGCAGGCACAGCCCGGGCTTTCATGGCCAGCAGATAAGCCTCTGGCAGTTTGCAGGCAAAGGCTTCGATGACGACATCAGCCACCTGCGCCGCCTCCCACTCCTGCGGCCACAGATGCACCTCAACCCCTTGGCGCCATTGTTGGGTTGCCGTGGCGTCTGCCTCGGGACAAAGCGCGACAAACGCCTGCAAGTCGTCGACCCACAACCGCACGGCCACGTCATGTTCAGCAACCAATTGCCGGGCCAGCCGCCAGGTCACACCAATGTCGCCGTAGTTATCGACCACACTGCAAAAAATATCCCAGGAGGCTTTCATTCCGGGCTCCAACGCTTAAAAGGCGGATTGTCCGCATAAAACAGTCGATACAGAAGCGCTGACGCGGATTAATCTGCTCGGGAGTCGTGCGACAATCGCCGCTCTCATCCATTCGCGCCTGTCAGGAGGCTGTCATGCCCGCCCGTCCGATTGCTCGCCGTCGATTGTCTGTCAGGTTAAGCCCGCTGTCGTTGATCGGCTGTATCGCCGCTGGCCTTTGGCTAGGTTGCATGGCGATTGCGCTGACCGGCTGGCTACTTTATCGCACGCTCGGGCCTGCCCCTCTGGCGCCAGTAGTCAACGACCTGCGACAAATCATCCAACCGCAACCGCCCGTTCAAACGCCTGAAGCCAGCAACGTGATGTTTGAGCAGTACCAGCAGAATCTTTATCAAAGCGAGCAACAGCAACGTCTCGACCAAGCGCGCAGCAACTATCGCAACCTGTCCAACCCAACGTGCCAGTTTTGGTTACAGCAAGACCAAAATGCCCCAACCGATAAAAGCCGGGCTAATGTGCTGCGCTTTTGCAATTAACCTCAGACATAAAACACCTCCCTTATGAACAAGACTGTTGTGCACCGCCTGCTACTGGAAAAGCTTGAGGTGGACCTCGACGTACTCCAGCGCGCCGCTCAAACGGCTTATGAAGCCGCCACGCACGAAGAGAATGTCGCGGAAAACAAATACGACACGCTGGGCCTGGAAGCCTCGTATCTGGCGACGGGGCAAGCGCGCAGGGTTGAGCAGATCCGCCAGTCGCTGAAAAGCTGTCGGACAATGGCGCTAGAGCCGTTCAATGCGGCGCGCGGGATTCAGGTCGGCGCACTGGTCAACCTGGAAGCCGAAAACGGCAATGCGCAGCATCTATTTCTGGCGCCTGATGCCGCCGGCCTCACACTCTGTGTTGAAGGGCAAACCGTGACGGTTATCACCCCGCGTTCACCGCTAGGCACAGCGCTGCTGGGCAAACAGGTGGACGATGACGTGCAGATCACCGTGGGCGCTACAGCGCAATACTTCAGCGTCTGCACGATTGAATAGATGGGCTGCGCTGGATCGCGAGCCGGATTGCGCCTGCGGGGCTACTCGCTTCGACTTACTTGGCAGCCGCCATCAGACGGTTCACTTCACTGCGCACCATGTTGGCGTACTCCGGCGGTGACATCGCGTCCAGTTCCGAGCGCACCCATTCAGCCCACTTGCCCTTGCGCTTGGAGCGCTCACCAAACAAACGCGCCGCATCCCCTTTGGCCTTGCCCAGATTGCTCTGCCAAAGATCAAACAGACGGGACTTTTCATCTTCAAGCGCAGCACGCTCAGCGAGAGACTTATTGGCGAGGTTGAAGCTCATGAGATTTTCCTGCGGCGTAAATTGGGCTACATCTTACACCGTCAAAAGAAGTGTCTCAGCCTGGTTTTTAACTACGCTGTCACCCTAGTACCGCACCCCGTGCGAAAACAGATGCAACTTTTCAGCACGGGACTGACTCCATTACTCATCACCCTTTCACCTGCAAGGAGTACCGCAATGGCTCGAAAAAACGCCGTACACGCCGCTGAAGACCAAATCAAAGACCAGGCTTTCAGTGAGCTGCAAGACCTGATTGCCGAATCGGAAAAGCTGCTTAAAGACAGTGCGTCACTGGTCGGCGAAGAGGGTGAGACGCTGCGTGCGCAAGTTGGCCTGAAACTTAAACAGGCGCTGGATTCGGTGAGCAATGTGCGCGAGCGCACCAAGCCCGTCGTGGACGCCACAGAAAATTACATCGGTGGCCATCCATGGCAGACCGTGGCGATTTCGGCAGGCTTTGGCCTGGTGGTTGGCCTGTTACTGGGGCGCCGCAACTAATCAGCTTTTTAGTCCGACAGCGCTGCACCTGCACAGCCCTTCGCCTCCCTGGCGAGGGGCTTTGTTGTTTGAGCCGTTATTTTTTTCGACATACTCAGTGACATTGACGCCCGACAGTCCCGATACTTCACGCCACTCCCAACGCCTTCGAGACAGTCAATGTCAGCCTCAACTGCTGCCGCCAAGCCCTTAAGTACCGCCCTGATTCTGCTGATGGCGACCGCCACCGGCCTGGCGGTTGCCAGCAACTATTACGCGCAACCGTTGCTTCACACCATCGCCCAACACATGGGCTTGAGCATGAGCGGCGTTGGCTCCGTGGTCATTACCGCGCAGCTGAGCTACGGCGCAGGCCTTTTGTTGCTGGTACCACTGGGGGACTTGTTCGAGCAACGCCGGCTCATTGTGATCATGACGGTACTCAGTGCGCTGGGGCTTCTTTTAAGCGCATTTTCTCCTTCGTTGACCTGGCTGTTACTGGGCACGGCGATGACGGGACTGTTTTCAGTGTCAGCTCAAATACTGGTAACCATGGGGGCCAGCCTGACAGATCCGCAAAGTCGCGGGCGCGTAGTAGGCACCTTGATGAGTGGCCTGCTGCTGGGGATTTTGCTCGCGCGAACGGTTGCGGGGGCGTTGTCCTCGGCGGGTGATTGGCGAACTATCTACTTGCTGGCGGCAGCACTGATGTTTATCAGCGCCATCGCTTTGTTTGTCGCCCTGCCCAGCCATCACCACAGTGCGGGCTTGAGCTACCCGAAATTGCTGGGGTCGGTGTTTCGCCTGTTCGTCGAAGAGCCAGTGCTGCGCCTGAGAGCCGCATTGGGTTTATTGACGTTCTCGCTGTTTGCCTTGTTCTGGACCCCGCTGGCTTTTCTGCTGGCGGTGCCACCTTATAGCTACTCAGACGCTGTGATCGGCCTGTTCGGCCTGGCCGGTGCCGTCGGCGCACTGGCGGCCAGCTGGGCCGGACGCATGGCTGACCGAGGCAAAGGGCAGCAGGCCACCACCGTCGGCTTGCTGGTCCTGCTTGCTTGCTGGCTACCGATGGCGTTTGCCGGCACCTCGTTGACCGCCTTGTTGATCGGCGTGCTGGCATTGGATTTTGCCGTGCAACTGGTTCACGTCAGCAATCAGAATGCGGTGTTTCAAGTCCGTCCTGCTGCGCGTAATCGCCTCAATGCCGGTTACATCACCTGTTATTTCATCGGTGGCGCGCTGGGTTCACTGGTGGGTGCGCAAACCTATCCGGTCTATGGGTGGGATGGCATCGTGCTCGTCGGGGCCGTCATCGCCACATTAACCCTGGCTGTCTGGGGCTACGCCTTGCAACGCGAAAGCAAGCTGCAACCCGTCGACTAGAGAGTGTTACAGCACTTCTCATCACTTGGCTTAGTCGCTAGGATGCATTCCCCCTGAAAATAACCTGCCCGCGCAGACCCTCTTATAGCTCCGAGATAACGAATGATCCCTAAAGAATCGCGCAACGAACTCGCCCTGGACACATTCATCAAGGCGCACCCGCACTTAATCGAAGAAATGAAGGAACTGAGCCACGAAGACCGGCAACAGCAAATCCTCTGGGCATTTGAAGATGAAGCACAAAGCCGCGGACTGGACACGTGGGAACTGGCGCTGGAGCTGATTGCACGCTCACCTGAAGAACTCGCAGCCATGCGCCGGGAGGTTCATCAAGAGGCGGCTGAAGCACTGGACATGAGCTGGGAAGAATACTGCGGATTCAACGACATCGCGGTGTGAGTGGCGCGCGCATTGAGTGACGCAACGGTTGTCAGCCAACCGTTCGTCACTTGAGTGGCACCAATCGATAACACGCACACACCAATATCATGTAGTCCTCGCCCACCTTGGAGCTGACCTCATGATGACGCTGCTCAAACACCTCTCTTTCGCCGCCGCGCTAGGCATTTTATCCGCCAGTTCGTATGCCGCACCGTCTTCAACGGGACCGACCATCCCCGAAAATCCCGTCAACCCGCCTGCAACTCAAGGGGTTGAACCCAGCATCAATCAGGATTCCAAAATCCATAACGATGCCGATACGCCTACCCATCCTTCAGTTGACCCCAGGATTCAGGGCAATGACCCTGGCCGCCAGGGCGGTATGAATACCGACGGAAATGGCCCAGTGGGCGATGATCCAAGCCCACATCCACGCCCCTGACCCCATCAGGCCCGGCCGAGCCTTAGGCAGGCTGGTAAAGCACTGGACGCTGGCTTTTATCACACACCCGCGCAGCACTGAGATTCATTTCTGGAGCGTTGCGGCGTCACCTTTTTGGTGAGCCGCCGCGAGCTTTTTGGCCATTTCCAGGTGCATTTCCAGTTTCGGCAAATACTTTTGGGCAAACGCTTTCAACTCCGCAGATTTAGACTGTTGCGCCTCTTGCTTAAACAGGGCGATTGCATCCTCATGAGTGGTGACTTGATTAGCCGCATAGGCCACATCAAAGGACGCGCCCTCTTGCACTTGAAGCATCATGTTCTTCACCTTGCTCAACATGTCCTCTTCAGTCGCCAAGGCCCACCCTTGTTTATGGGCGATTTCCTTCAAATCGCGATTGGCATCGGTATGATCCCTAATGACTTCTACGGCGTAGCTATTGATGTCCACAGAGGTGGTTTTCTGAATCGCCATACGGCTGTTTTCAATCTCTGCAATCCCAGCCGCAGACGCCTCGTCAACAAACTCGGCCGGGCTTGCAGCCGCAGCAGAACCGGCCATGAAAACGGCATAAACCACTGCGCAGCCAGCGACAAAACGTTTAGGGGCACACGGGGTAGTCATAACATCCTCCAAAAAAAGGCAGGTTTTGCCCTGCACAGAATCTGAAGGCGTGTGGTGGCAAAGGTTTAGAAAAACCTCACAAGGGCGACGAATGGTATCGAACACTTTTGCATCCGCTTTTCACACTTCACGCCGCCCAATCTAAAACTGACTATTTGCAAGGGGCGTAGATAAATATATAGAGGCACTCCTGATTGATAGGTAGCAACGTTGAAAAAACGCCGCAACGTAAGGGTTAACTAATGCGGTATTCGACACTAAAATCGAAAGGCGATGAGTCGTCATACTCAACAACTTCAGCATAACAATGAGCCTCTTTAGTACCGGTGGATGCTGCATAAACCTCGCGCGTTGCACTGAGAGTCGGGCTGAATACCCCAAAGGACTGAACAACCTTCAGCACCACGCTATAAGTACACTCCTGCTCACCGTTGGTATATGAAAGAGTCTCTCGCAGATAACGCGGCTTCTTGCTTGGGTAAGTGAAATTGGTCGAATAATTCGCGGCAAAAGAATGCTCACTCAAGGGGCCTACATCAAAATAACCTGGCGCCGCTAACGACCTGTCCCAGCTCGATGAATTCATAATTAGCGCACTTGACGTATCGTTAACAACTTCGAAACTGATCGTCGTCACATCGTTCGCCCACGCGTTGCTGATGGCTGCCACAGACACGAACATCAGCGACATAACAGCGATTTTTTTCTTGATATTGTCTATCATCTCTAATCCTCTTAATGACTTAAGTAGCGCACGTGTTAGCACGGTGCGCCGTTACTCATTAGTAATAGTCGTCTTTTTTGCACGGGAAGCTTCTTGATGAACTGAAAAGCATTCTGGATAAAACACTAAACATTGCAGGGAATACTTTAAATCCAAGTAATCATTCGATATTTACTGGTGTAGGAAATCGACAAGAGCCGCCCCAGTTCCGGCGTACATCGGCCCGCTGACACACTCAGCTGGCAACTCAAACCAACCCGTGGCTGTAAACCATGAAGCCCCATGAACTGGACACACTTGCCTCGCAAGTAAACAGCACCACACCGCCCTATGCAGCAGCGCCTACTGAACCGGAAACCGTATCGCGCAGGCGAAGTGAAATATTACCCCGCGTAAAACATCGACACAGGGCGGAGGGGGACTACGAAAAAGATGGAAGACAAGAGATGGCACTATTGTTGAGTGGGATAGCCAGCATGGCGCTGTTGAGAAATACAACAAGTGGGGAAAACATCTTGGGGCGTTTAATCACGAAACAGGTGAACAAACTAAAGATGCTGATAAACACAGAAAGGTAGAACCCTGAAATTTATCGTCGAAGCATTCCATAAAGAGAGCGAATTTCAAGATTTTGAAGGTGTTCTACCAGATGACTGCGAAGCCCAACTAGCCAAAATCATAAACGGGTCATCTCCACAGCGAGGTGATGAGGGCTACAACCTTAACAGCTGCCAACTATCTAGTATCGAGGCATTGACAGGTAAGCATTTCAACGATGACAAACACATATTTCAACTCACTTGTAACATGAGCTGAAATAAGGCCTCTGATGATCTTCGTAGCGGGTACGAACTCATACCCGCTACACCCTCACATCAAAACAACATTCCCAGCGCTTCCGGCGTCCAATTCATAATCACCACCTCACCGCTAACCTCTGCCTTCCCCTGCGGCTGATTCGCAGCGCTATAACGAATATCCACCCTCTCAAAATGACACCCCTCACATCCCCGCCGCATATCCGGGTGATCATTAATGCTGACCATCACCTTGCCTTTGCAGCGGCACATGAAGTCGGGCATCCGTTCATAGTTATCAAGCGCAAAGTCCGCTCCATAGCCAGCTGTCTACCAATAAGGAGGGTCCATGTAATGGAAAGTATGTGGCCGTGCACCTACTCAGCCATTGATATCTTCATTCCGGATTCAACAGTGCGTGGCTACCGGCGTCTTTCCCAGCGGGAGGCATGGTTCAAATTGCCTACCGTATTCACATCCCTCTTTTTCCAGACGCCAGAAACCACAAACCCCCGACTTTCTCTAGGAAAATCAGGGGTTTGTGTTTACTTAATGTGGCGGTGAAGGAGAGATTCGAACTCTCGATACAATTTCTTGTATACACACTTTCCAGGCGTGCTCCTTAAGCCACTCGGACACTTCACCGTATCTCTTCAAACATGTTCTGTCTGTCGAGGCGCGCTAATGTAGTCGAAACCTTTCGATATGACAAATCTTTTTTTCAGAATTTTCATGTGCTTACGCGATTTGCTGATGACTGGCCTCTTGCAGGGGGGCAAATCGGCCAATTGTCGGCCCCTGCACCACGCCTTGGTTGGCGCCATACGCCGCTGCGCCAGCGTCTATATAGAAGATGCGCCGCGATCAGCTGACTCACCAGTCAGTCACAGCGCTTTACCTGTGCCGTGGGGCTGGGTAACGTCTGCTCCACTTCAATACAAGGAATGACGCCATGAGTGACTTGATTGCCTACCACCTGGAAGACGGTATCGCCACGCTGACTTTGTGCAATGGCAAGGTGAATGCGATTTCACCGGATGTAATCACCGCCTTTAATGCCGCGCTGGATCAAGCGGAACAAGATCGCGCCGTGGTGATTATTACCGGGCAACCGGGCATTCTCTCCGGCGGCTATGACTTGAAGGTGATGACGGCAGGCCCTCAGCAGGCGGTTGATCTGGTGACTCAAGGCTCGACGCTGGCACGTCGCCTGTTGGCGCATCCTTTCCCGGTGATCGTGGCTTGCTCCGGGCATGCGGTCGCCAAGGGTGCCTTTTTGCTGTTGTCGGTCGATTACAGGATCGGTGTCGATGGCCCCTTCAGCATCGGCCTCAACGAAGTGCAGATCGGCATGACCATGCACCACGCCGGTATTGAGCTGGCCCGCGATCGCCTGCGCAAGTCGGCCTTCCATCGTTCGGTGATCAACGGCGAGATGTTTAACCCGCAAAGCGCAGTGGACGCAGGCTTTCTCGACAAGGTGGTTCAGCCGCAAGAGCTGCACGGCGCAGCGCTTGAGGCTGCACGCCAATTGAAGAAGATCAATATGAAAGCGCACAAGAACACCAAGCTCAAAGTGCGCAAGGCATTGCTGGAAACTCTGGAAGCTGCCATCACCCTTGATCAAGACCATATGGGTTGAACCTCTTGCGACCCGACTGCATGCGCAGTCGGGGCGCAAGCTCTGTCGCTCACCTCCCCTGCCTGGCCTGCTCATTCCAGCAAAGCCGCTCTGTCGCGCCCCTTAACGCCCTGCTGAAACATGCGCTTAAACATCAGTCATCTCCTGTGTGTATCGGAGTAATTGCCGAATACAGTGCACGTCCGTACACTGCGCCACCTTTTGTGTTGACGAGCCTGTAAATGCTACTTTCGTTTCGTATGCTGTTGATGAGTCTGCATTTTATGACCGCCGGAGTACTGGGAGTGCTGCTGGGCCTGTGCCGACCTTTCAACCCTGACAACAGTCGTCTTTGCGCGCGCCTCTATGCGCTGCCGTCCAGATGGATCCTGGGCTATAAATTGAAGACTGAAGTCGGCCCATTGATGGATAAACCGCAAAGCTGCGTAATCATTGCCAACCATCAGTCCAATTACGATCTATTCGTGTTCGGCAACGTCGTGCCGCGTCGCACGGTGTGCATCGGCAAAAAAAGCCTGAAGTGGGTCCCGCTATTCGGTCAATTGTTCTGGCTGGCCGGCAACGTGCTGATAGATCGCGGCAATGCTGATAAAGCCCGCAAGTCAATGCTGACCACGACCCGTACCTTGCAACAAAAGGACACGTCGATCTGGGTATTCCCAGAGGGCACACGCAATTTAGGTAAAGAATTACTGGCGTTTAAAAAAGGCGCATTCCAAATGGCCATTACTGCGGGCGTGCCTATCGTGCCGGTCTGCGCCAGCACTTATAGCCAGCACCTGAAGCTCAATCGCTGGCACAGTGCCGACATCCTTATTCGCTCCTTACCTGCCATCCCGACAGTGGGCTTAACACTGGACGACATGCCTGCGTTGATGGAGCAGTGCCGCGAGCAAATGCGCGCCTGCATTGAGGCAATGGACCGTGAAGTGCTGGCCGGGCAAAAGCACGCCACGCCAACCTTGACCGACAGCAAGGGCGCTGCCTCCAACCCGAACGTCTGAAGGTTTGTTGACTCAAAGGATGACATTGCACGCTAAGCTGCACCTTCGTGCCCTAACCCTTTGAAGAAGAAGCGATTAGAACTATGGGGAGAGTTGTTGCTGCGGCGGTCTATTCCGCTGGCAAAAAAATCACTGACATCACGCTGGACGAAGGCAGCGACTGGGCGAAAAAGCCCGGCCACTTCGTCTGGATTGGTCTGGAGCAGCCCGACGCGCAAGAGATCAGCAACCTGCAACGCCAGTTCAATTTGCATGAACTGGCCATTGAAGATGCCCTTGAGCAACACAGCCGGCCCAAACTGGAGACCTTTGGCGACGCGCTGTTTATCGTGATCTATTCGCCGATTCGTCACGAGGGCAAGCTGGAGTTTGTCGAAACCCATATTTTTGCCGGCAATGGCTACATCATTACCAGCCGCAACGGGCACTCAGCCTCTTACAAAGCCGTGCGCCAGCGTTGCGAAGCCAGGCCCTTGCTACTCGATCATGGCGAAGACTTTGTCTTGTATGCCTTGCTCGACTTCGTCACCGAAAGCTATCAACCGGTGAGCGAAGCCATCCACGCCGAAATCGATGCGCTGGAAAAAAGCATCATGGGCAACTCGCTTAAAGAAGCCGACATCGTGCACTTGCACAGCTTGCGCCGCGATGTACTGCGCTTGCGCCGCTATGTAGCCCCGATGGTTGAGATCAGCGAAGAACTGCAACGCTTGACCTTTCCCTTTATCGACAAGAACATGCGCCCCTACTTTCGAGATGTGCAGATTCACGTCACCCGCCAGATGGAAGACCTCTCGACACTGCGCGACATCGCGAGTCAGACCATTGAAGTGGTGGTGCTGCTGGAGTCGTCGCGCCAAAGTACTGTGCAGCGCAAGTTCGCCGCCTGGGCGGCCATTCTGGCCTTTCCTACGGCTGTTGCAGGGATTTACGGGATGAACTTCCAAAACATGCCAGAGCTGAGTTGGCATTACGGCTACTTCGGCGTTCTGGGCTTTATTGGCATTGGGGTCACAGGGTTGTGGGCCAGTTTCAAGCGCTCTGGCTGGCTGTAAGCATGCGGGCAGTCTGCGCCTGCCCGCAAATCCTTGACGCTTAAACGACTTGCGTTTCAGACTTGTGCGCAACGAAACGCATCATCCACTCTGCCACCGTTTGACCGTGATGGGCCTTTTCAAGACTGGCAATGCCTGTGCCGTAGATTTGCGCCCCCAAATGTTCCTGGCGCAGGTCTAACAATGCACGCGAGTAATCGTGAATGAACTCCGGATGACCTTGAAAGCACAGCACTTGATCATTGATGTGATAGGCCGCAAACGGACAAAAGTCACTTGAAGCAATAACCGTGGCGTTTTCAGGCAGGGCCGTGACCTGATCCTGATGACTGATCAGCAGCGTCAGGTCTTCGACTGCCGGACTCATCCACGGCGCCTTGGCGGCCAATTTGTATTGGTGAGTGCCAACCCCCCAGCCCTGGGTCGCGCGCTCACTTTTGCCGCCCAGTAACAGCGCCAGCAACTGGTGACCAAAACACACACCAATCAACTTGTCGCCACGCTCATACCGTGTGAGCAGGTAGCTTTTGAGGGTTTCAATCCACGGGTCTGTGCCAAACGAGTCCGCCTTGCTCCCCGTTACCAGATAAGCATCGTAGGTCTGGTCATCAGACGGGTATTGACCGTTCATCACGTTAAAGACGCTGAATTGCGCGGCGATAGGCTGCTGGGTGAACAGTTGTTTGAACATCTGCCCATAGCCCTGGTATTGATCAACAAACTCAGGGCGCAGAACGTCGGTTTCCAGAATGCAAATGTGTAGCGACATAAAAGTACCTGGCACGATGAAGACGAAATGATCACAGCAATGGGCTAGAGCCTGCCTTGAAAGCGTAATTCAAGGCAAGCACTGAACACCGGGTTTCATGTAAGCCTTACGCTTTGTGTACACAGAACTGAATGAAAACGCTGCACAGCCCACGCGCTGACGAACGGTAGGTCGCTAAGCACTCCAACCCTTTGAATGCCCGTTGCGTCTAGCAACGGCCTGTCAGGCAGCGCCTTCACTGCGTAATAGCGTTTTAGAAACATTGCGCACTCAGATGATGTGAAAGCGTTCTAAGCCCTTCGATACGCGGGCTCTAAGGTAAACCTGTGAACCGCTGCGTTGCTGACCCACAAGCACACATGCGGCTAAGGATCGTTGCTTGTTAATAACAATAAAGGCAGATAGCCATGTTCAAACACACCAAACTTCGTCAAGCAGGACTCATCCTTTTTGCCACCGCCCTGCTGCTGATTGTGCCCAACCTGACCAAGGTGATCGGCTAGCATCCCTGTCATTAGGCCCTCGTCTTATTTATGACCACTGCTTTCGGGATTGGCACTTGTGTGCCAATCTTCAAGCACGTTTGGAGGGAGGGAACCTTATGCGTCATTGGCTGGCAGTTGCTCTACTTCTCTGTGGCGGGGGGGCCGCTCAAGCAGGCATCATTGATGTGAACCGGGCAGTGGATGAAATCGAAGATGGCGCGCTGATTCTTGATCTGCGTAACAACAGTGATTTCGCCGCAGGCAACTTGCATAACTCATTGCAGGTAGACCTGACACTCGAAGACGGCACGGGCATCAGTGCAGAAGGGCTTGCCTACCAACTGAGACAAGTTGTGCTGGATCCCAACAACACTATCGTGATTTACAGTGACACCAATCAACACGCCCTCGACGCCGAAGATACGCTGATCAAGCGTGGTTATTTTGGTGTCGTAAATGGTGGCAACTATGAAGAACTGCGCGACGCGCTTTTTGACCATGTTTCGCTGACCGAGAATGTACTGCCCGGCGACGAAGCCACTGACGACGACATTACAGCCATCAATTGAAACGCCTGACGCTTTTTATTACCGCCCTGCTCAGCCTGCCTGCTTACGCCGCCCAACTCACCCTGGAGCTGGGTGATACCCGCCGCACTTGGCAAACCGCCGAGCTGCTGAAGCATCCGGCCGCGCAAGAAGTGCGCATAGATGACGATGTGTCTTACAAGCGCGCCATGATCTATCGCGCAGTACCTGTGGCCACCTTGCTGGAAGGCATCCAACCTGAAGACCATCTGCAAGCGGTGGCGCTGGATGGCTTTGCGGCTGAACTCAGCGCCGGCCCGCTGCTGAGTCAAAACGGCGCCAAGGCCTGGCTGGCCATTGAAGACCCTGAACAGCCGTGGCCCGCACTGGGCAAAGGCAAGCCCAGCGCCGGGCCTTTTTACCTGGTGTGGACCCACCCTCAAGCCAGCCACATCAGCCCTGAACAATGGCCCTTTCAGGTTGCCCGCATTACACGTCTGCGACCCGTCGCCGAACGGTTCCCGGTGATGCGCCCTGACCCGGCACTCCCGGTTGACTCACCGATCACTCAAGGCTTTAACTTATTTCAAAAGAACTGCCTGGCCTGCCATCGCCTGAACGGTGCAGGGGATTCACAGTTTGGCCCCGACCTGAACATCCCGTACAACCCTACCGAGTATTTTGGCGCTGACTTTCTCAAGCGCTACGTGCGTGACCCACAAAGCCTGCGTCATTGGCCACAAGCGCGCATGCCCGGATTTTCTACCCGCGTGCTGTCCGAAAACGAGCTGGATCAGTTGGTCAGTTACTTACAGCACATGGCCACGCGCAAAGTGACGTTGCCATGAATAATGCGCCCAAGGTTTTAACTATCAACGACATAGGCATCGGCAATTTCACGAACGTCACGAACCGACAGATACTTGCCGCCATTGTCGAACTTCCCTTTAGCCACCCACTTGCGGTGGCTTTTTTTCGGCGCTCATAACGTAAAACGGCCAGCCCAAGGGCCGACCGTGAGTCGTTGGATTGACGATTAATTCAACAGGCCACGCACCTCCTGCTTAACGCCCCAGCCTTCTATGATCCCACCCAGCGGTACAACCACCGCTTCGAAGTCTTGTTCAAAATCACCAATGCCACCGTAGGTGGCATACATCACTTTGCTCAGCTCCAGATTCCAGGCGCCATCATCGCGCGCATTGATTTGCGCATTCAGGGACTCACCACAAAACTTTCCTGCTGCTCGGCGCGCCCGCTCTTCGTCCGGGAAGATGGCGTAGAACTCAATAGGATGGATACGTGAAAAATCAAAACCGCCTTCTTTCATGCGGCGCAGCACATAGCTGCTGAGGTCTTCTTGATGGGCTGTGCTCATGAAACGTCCTCCTCGCAATGGATAGACATTCAACGTTCCCCGTGGTGCAACAGTCAGGCCGTTACGGGGATGCAAGCATGTAGCGAACAAGATCAGAGCCAGTCGAACACTTCGCCGGTCTGGGTGCAGATTAGCCTTGGCGCGCAATATCTGCCAAGTGCCGGAATATGAAATTAATGATTTATTTCAGATTAACTTACGAGCGCCTGGAAAATAACCGCCTGACCCCGAGCAGATGCGCTACCCAGGGCCAGACCAGCCTTGGCAGAGGGCTTATTGCTTCTCTGCGCGCTCTTTGAGCGCCTTCAGCGTATTGAACGGTGCATCGACTACAAACTTGTTGGCCAGCCAGGATGGCACGCTGCCGCCCGGCTCAGTGTGAACCTGATAGGTCACTTCAGTTTCATCAGCACCTTTGGGCACCAACTTCCAGAAGCCTTCTACCTGAGCTACCCGCACAAAGCCTTTTTCTTCAGGGAGGTACGTCGGGACTTCTTCAAGCTTACGCATTACAGCGCCATCACTGCCGAGCGAGGTAGTCACCAGCAAAATCGAATCACGCGGTGTTACCGGCCAAGGCGTATTGAACTGGGTGTAAGTCCAGCTCTTGTCCCCTTCGGTTTTAAGCAGCTTTTGGGATTTGCACTCGTGAATCCATTTGCACGCACCCGCTACGTCTTCCTGCAAGCCACGCACTTTGGCAATCGGCGCCTTGATCGTGGTCACACCCTGGTAAGCCTTGTATTGCGAGCCAGCCACCTCGCTCAACGACACTTTGATGCCGTCTTCATTCTTCGCCACTTTCCAGTCTTGAGCGTGAGCAGCGCTCACCATCAACACGCTCAGACCACATGCAATTGCTACTCGATGCAACGAACCCATTGTCTTATTCCTTATTGTTGAAGGTTTGTTCACTGGACATGAACACACTATGCTGCGGTCATCTGTTCCCACCACCCGATCAGGTTGATGGCTTCTTCCCGGTTACTGCCGCACACCTCGATGTCTGCTTTGAACGAACCACACACGGCGGGACGTTCAGGGCGCCCAAACAACCCACACAGATTTTCGACAGAAAGGTGCAGACAGCGTTCCCCGGCAGGTTTGCCATTGGGCATGCCAGGGATCGGGGTACTGATGGAGGGGGCTATACAGCAAGCGCCACAGCCTTCACGGCAATTCATGACGTTAGCTCCTCATTCGGGGCAAAGTGTGGTGATGACAAGGGATAGTACTCGCTGGAACAGGCGTTTGAAATTGTCCGTTCAGCAGAAAGTGCGCATAGACGCACGTGACTGAACAGTCAGTTTAGAAGCCTGCTTTGGCGCATGAGGCACTTATTGCTTGAACTCGAAATCCAGGGCCGCGCCTTCAATCTGTCGGTCACGGGCTTCGTTACGCAATTGCAGTTCCATCTCATTGCTCAACAGACGACCGTTTAATTGAAACGGGCTGTCTTCTGCGGGTTTTTCACCGAACAGATTGGGCAACAAGGGTTTGTGCTTGGGCATCGGCATAGTGCCAATCGGCTGAAGTTGCTTGACCATTTCAGGAGGCAGGCTCAAGTCAAGCTTGGCGCTGGGCAAGCGTTTTTTTGCGATCTCACGCGCCGACTTTGATTTGCTCGCAACAGGTGCACGCTTTTTTGCGAGTGCCTTTTGAGCACTGGCAGCTGGCTTTTCAGGCGACTCGACGGTCTTGGTGTTGGTTGTCTGGGCCTGTGACTGCACCGCTGCCACATCGACAGCCGCAAAGGCAGTTAACACGCCGATCAACAGTATCACCACGCTAAATGTCGCTTTCATAACTCCCACAGCGTTAACGGTTCAAGTGCATATGCTGGCGCTTTAGACCTCGTGTGACAAGTCACATGTAGGCACATCGCCATGTCCGATTGCCGCATGCGGGCTCAATAGAGGCTTGTCGCCTCCTGACAGAGTTGGCTGGCAAGCATCCCCAAGGTCATCAGGGCGCGCTCCGCTTCCCGGTTCCAGGGCGTACCGCAATTGAGCCGTATGCAATGATTAAATTGCTCGGTATTACTGAAAATCAACCCCGGCGCGATGCTGATCCCTTGCTGCAACGCCCGCACATGCAGCTCTTGGGTGTTAACCCGGCCTGGCAAACTGACCCACAGTATAAACCCACCACTGGGACGCGACATCTGCGTGCCCTCGGGGAAATACTGTTGGACCGCCAACTGAAATGCGCTGAGGTTTTTCCGGTACTCCTGCCGGATATGCCTCAAATGGCGGTCATACCCGCCATTTTCAAGGTAGGCCGCAACACCCATCTGCGTCACGCTGCACGCTGAATGGGTAGTAAACGTCTGCAAGCGCTGGATCTCTTGCTGAAACTTACCCGCGATCATCCAGCCAATCCGTACACCGGGCGAAAGAGTCTTGGAAAAACTTGAACAGTAAATTACTCGATCCAGCCGGTCATAGGCCTTGAGCGCCTTGGTACGGCCGACTTCGAACATCAACTCGCCATAAATATCGTCTTCAACGATCTGGATATCGAAATCGGAAGCCAGGCGCAGTAACTGCTTCTGCCGCTCCTCGGGCATGGTGCCGCCCAGCGGATTACTCAGGCGCGTGGTCAACACCAACGCTTTGATCGACCATTGATTGGCCGCCAATTGCAGGGCTTCCAGGCTCATACCGGTGGCAGGATCACTGGGAATCTCGATCACCTTCAAGCCCAGTAAATCCGCCAGTTGCAACAACCCGTAATAGGTAGGCGACTCGGCTGCAATCAGGTCACCGGGGCGCGTGAGGGTGCGCAGCGACATTTGCAGTGCATCGACGCAGCCATGAGTAATGATCACTTCTGAAGGATCGACCACCACCCCGGCATCACGCATGCGAATTGCCACTTGCCGACGCAACGGCTCAAAGCCTGGGCTGAACATGTAACTGAACGCGCGAGGGCTATGGAAGCGCGTAACTTTGGCCAACTGCTGGTGCAGGGCGCGTACGGGTAAATAGTCGACACTGGGCACCGCAGCGCCCAGAGGAAACACCCCTTCGCGGCGCGATTCGACCAACACCTGTTGAATGATACTGCTGCGTGTAACCAAACCTGGGCGCTCAACGCGGGCGATATCGGGGGTTGGCGCGGTCAGTGCCGGGGTTTGGTGGACGTAATACCCCGACTGTGGCCGGGCGCGAATCAGCCCTTGATCTTCAAGGTTGGCGTAGGCTTGCAAAACTGTGGCATGGCTGACATTGAGCTGCGAACTCATCTTACGCACCGAAGGCACACGCTCGCCGGGCTGATAAACGCCACGCCGAATATCCTCAGCCAACTGCTGAGCGATACGTTGATAAAGCAAAAGGTTGGTCATGGCGCAGCACTCAATGTTCAGGCGTTTTTTTTGTTGTGTAGAACAATACCGGAACAGTTTAGAAGTGTACGGGCACAGTTGTCATCCATCTAAGCCGTACAGTGCTCAACGGGGTGAAACTGTATGGGTACAGAGTGGCAACAGATTTACGCAGACCTAAACCTGTAGTCGCTGACGAGTAATGCGAGGCTGCGACCGGGCGCGCAGCGCTCGCACAGCAATTCAACACGGTGCTCGCTTCGCAATCGAACGTCGCTTTCGCCAGCAGGTTACGCAGACCTCAGGGTGTTAGCGGGCAGCGCCCAACTGACCTTTTTCGTCAGAGAACACAATCTCAACGCGACGATTCTGCGCCCGACCACGCTCAGTGGCATTCACATCCACCGGGTATTCATCGCCATAGCCTTCAACCTGAATGCGTTTTTCGTCGATGCCCAGGTCAATCAACACATCAGCCACGGCTTGTGCCCGATCACGCGCCAGTTTGAGGTTGTCATCCTTGCCGCCCGTGCTATCGGTATAGCCCTCGATACGCACCACGCGCTTGGGGTTCAGCTGTAGAAATTGCACCAGCTTGAGGACCGTACGGTTGGCGGAGTTTTTCAAGTCAGCCTCACCCGTATCGAACAACACATCCCCCAGGGTCATGACCAACCCCCGATCTGTCTCGTTGGTCGTCAGGCTCAGGATTTGCTCTTCCAGCCATTGCCCTTGCTGCTGAACGCTTAACAACTTGGCTTCGCGCAGGGCCAATTGCAAGCGCTGACGCTCCAGTTCGAGCTTGGCCGCACGCTCTTCGTTGAGCACTTGCTGCGTGTGTTCGCGCGCGATCTCGCTATAGCGCTGACTCAAATACGCGTAATGGGCCACATCTTCGCCACTGCCCCAGTAACTGGACAAGCGCTCAGCGCGGGCTAACGATTCACCAGCACGGATGACATCCTTGGGAGCAATGCGCAACACATTGGTGTCTTCTTTGACCACCTGAAAATCGCTGGCGGCCTGTTGCAAGGCCTGGTCACTGTTGTGGTGCCCGGCGCAACCGGCCAGGCTGACGCTGGCGAGCAACACGCTCGCGCTGATCATGACGGACTTAAGGCTCATTGGTCCTCCGCCAGTTGCTTGCGCAAGCGTGTAATTCGGGTGTTCAACACGTTCAATTGCTCCTGGCTCTTTTGGGTCAGCACGCGCGCTTCGGCCAATCGCGCATCCAGCTCGGCTTGTTCAGCCTGCATGCGCGCATCTTTGTAAGACGCTTCAGCCATTTCGGCCAATGCCTCGGCCAGCTTGTCTTCGGCTTGTTTGAGCTCGGTGACATCATCAGCACTGGCACCCACTGCTTTGGCTTGCTCCAAGGCTTGCTCAGTCAAACGAATTTGTTCATTCGGCGCAGGATCAGCTGCACAGCCCGCCAAAGCCAGAACGGCCAGGGCAGCGAAAAGAGGTCGAATTGTCACTGGGTATTCCTACTGTTTTGGGGCGCTGACCGGCTGTTTCAGCTGAGCTTTCCACCGTTCCAGGTTGCGTTGCACTGCGGCCTCGGTCAGGCCAGAGGCGGGCAATTCTGTCATCTTTTGCGCGAGCTGTCCGCGCAACCACGGTTCATTGCAAGCGGAGTCATGGGAAATCGCCACAAACAGTCCCGGCTGATCGACTGGCTGATCGTGTGCCCGCACGTCATCGGTGATGCCCAACGTTTGAGACGTAGCCAGGCCCGCATAACGCCCCGCCAGCACGTATTCGACGTCACCCAGCAACAACGCCTGGAACGCTTGCGCCAAGCTCGAGCGACGCTCCAGCGTAAGCTGACGTTGCGCAAAGGCATCAAACGCCTCTGTGAGGCGAGCTTTATCGGAGAGTGCGCCTTTATGCCCATGCAGATCGGCAGGCGTGTCATAAGCGAGGGCTGACCCCTTGAGCGTCCACACCAAGTAGTCGTTACGCACCAGCGGGGGGTGAATGTAATCTTGCGCCGTCAGGCCGGCCAACGTCAGCGGCGCATCCAGCAGCATGTCCATGCGCCCGGTGCGCACTTCGTTTTGTGCTTCTGCACGCTTGCCGCCATACACCACTTCAATGTTGATACCGAGGTCTTGCGCCACGTGTTGCAGCAGGTCAGCACTGGCGCCAATCAAATGTGCAGGATCAGCAGGGTCGCGCCACAGATAGGGAGGAGCATCCGGGCTGCCGGTCACGATCAGGCGCTCGCACTTTCCGGCCGCCTGCGACAACACTGGCAAAAACACCAAACCCAGCAACCACCTGCTTACTTGCCGCACACCCATACCTCACACCCCGAAAATCCGATTCAGACACACAAAAAAGCCCGACCATACGACCATGAAAAATCAGCTGAAACACTCGGTGTTTCGCCTTTCTCCACGGCCCGAATGGTCGGGCTCTTTATAAGTGAAGCGGCTGGATTAAACCAGCTTCTCCAACTCCGGCACAGCTTCGAACAAGTCCGCGACCAGGCCGTAATCAGCCACCTGGAAGATCGGTGCTTCTTCATCCTTGTTGATCGCAACGATCACTTTGGAGTCTTTCATACCGGCCAAGTGCTGGATCGCGCCAGAAATACCCACAGCGATGTACAGCTGTGGCGCAACGATTTTACCGGTCTGACCGACCTGCATGTCGTTGGGTACAAAACCTGCGTCGACTGCGGCACGGGAAGCGCCAACAGCAGCACCCAACTTGTCAGCCAGTGCGTACAGGTGTTTGAAGTTGTCACCGTTCTGCATGCCACGACCGCCCGACACGACGATTTTGGCAGCGGTCAGCTCAGGGCGGTCCGACTTGGCCAGCTCTTCACCTACAAACGAGGAGGTGCCTGCATCATGAACAGCGCCAACTGCTTCAACCGAAGCCGAACCACCGTCAGCAGCAACCGGATCGAAACCGGTAGCACGCACGGTGATCACTTTGATCGGTGCAGTGGACTGCACGGTGGCAATGGCGTTACCGGCATAGATCGGACGCTTGAATGTATCCGCGCTTTCGACCGATACGATCTCGGAGATCTGATCAACGTCCAGCTGCGCAGCCACACGCGGCAGGATGTTTTTACCGTTAGAGGTAGCGGCCGCCAGGATGTGGCTGTAGCCAGCGCCTAGCTCAGCGACCAGCGGGGCAACGTTTTCTGGCAACTGGTGCGCGTAAGCCGCGTTATCAGCAACCAGCACTTTGGCCACGCCAGCAATTTTGGCAGCGGCTTCAGCGATTGCGCCAATGCCCTGGCCTGCAACCAGAACATGAATGTCACCGCCGATTTTGGCAGCGGCGGCAACGGTGTTCAGCGTGGCCGGAGCCAGTACTTTGCCGTCGTGTTCGGCGATTACGAGGATAGTCATGATCAGATCACCTTCGCTTCGTTTTTCAGTTTCTCGACCAGTTCAGCCACCGACTTGACCTTGATACCCGCGCTGCGAGCAGCCGGCGCTTCAACTTTCAAGGTTTTGTTGGTCGAAGCGGTCGAAACGCCCAACGCTTCAGGCGTCAGCACTTCAAGCGGCTTCTTCTTGGCCTTCATGATGTTTGGCAGGGACGCATAACGCGGCTCGTTCAAACGCAGGTCGGTGGTGATGATGGCCGGCAAGCTCAGCGAAACTGTTTGCGCGCCGCCGTCAACTTCACGGGTCACGGCAACCTTGTCACCCGCCACTTCAACCTTGGACGCGAATGTGCCCTGACCATACCCGGTCAGCGCAGCCAGCATCTGGCCCGTCTGGTTGTTGTCGCTGTCGATGGCCTGTTTGCCCAGGATCACCAACTGAGGCTGCTCCTTGTCCACGACTGCCTTGAGCAGCTTGGCCACGGCCAGCGAAGTCAGGTCTTCGGCGGATTCGACGAGGATGGCGCGATCTGCACCCAGTGCCAGCGCGGTCCGCAGCTGTTCCTGAGCCGTGGTCGGGCCGATGGAGACGACGATGATTTCAGTCGCCACGCCTTTCTCTTTCAGGCGTACGGCTTCTTCCACTGCGATTTCGCAGAAAGGATTCATCGACATCTTGACGTTGGCGAGGTCAACGCCGGAGTTGTCCGCTTTGACGCGTACTTTAACGTTGTAATCGACCACTCGTTTGACAGCTACAAGAACCTTCATGGATTCCTCGTTACTCTCCGGTGAAAAGAAAGTCGCCTAGGCGAACCTGGCGGTTGAAGCTCATCAGCACAAGGGCACCTCCAAAGATCGTTGCTGTGCCCTTCTTATATAAAGAATGACGAATGCCAAATACTTCCCGTGCGACCGTCTGTCAGGTGTGACTCACGAGTCATCCACCAAAAGGACGTGTAAACTTCGCTCAAAAAATAGCGGGCTCCTACAGGCTCATGCCTGTGCCCTGTCTTTAGAGGTGCTCTTGAAACCGACAATCAGCCTACGGCGAGCGCAAAACCGCCCGTATCTTGACCGGAACGCCTTTTGCGGTCAATACAGCAAATCGGTCACTTTTGAGCCTCTCGACTTTGATTTGTCTGGGTTCCAGCAGATTCAAACAAACGTTTGTATTGGACCCTGACAGTGGTGTAGATATAATGCCCGGCCATAGAGAGAGCGGCGCCTCATCCATTGCATCTTCAGCCAGCAGGCGAGGAAATAATGGATGGAACGCCAAACCTCCAATTAGAAAAATACCGTTGAGCCTTGAGTAGGAGATAGCCTGTGGAACGCGAATACATGGAATTCGACGTGGTCATCGTCGGCGCCGGCCCTGCCGGTTTGTCCGCCGCCTGCCGTTTAAAGCAGAAGGCCGCCGAAGCCGGTAAAGAAATCAGCGTCTGCGTGGTTGAAAAAGGCTCCGAAGTCGGTGCTCACATTCTGTCCGGTGCCGTATTTGAACCACGCGCCCTGAACGAATTGTTCCCGGACTGGAAAGCACTGGGCGCTCCGCTCAATACCCCAGTCACCCGCGACGACATCTATGTACTGCGCAGCGAAGCCACCGCGACCAAGGTGCCGGATCTGTTTGTGCCTAAAACCATGCACAACGAAGGCAATTACATCATCTCGCTCGGTAACCTGTGCCGTTGGCTGGCGCAGCAGGCCGAGAACTTGGGCGTGGAAATCTACCCAGGTTTCGCGGCTCAAGAAGTTCTGTTTGACGAAAACAACGTGGTTCGCGGGATCATCACCGGTGATCTGGGCGTTGACCGCGAAGGCAATCCTAAAGAAGGCCTGTACACCCCTGGCATGGAGTTGCGCGGCAAATACACCCTGTTCGCCGAAGGCTGCCGCGGTCACCTGGGCAAACAGCTGATCGAGCGCTTCAACCTCGACAGCGAGGCCGACAGCCAGCACTACGGCATCGGCCTGAAGGAAATCTGGGAAATCGACCCGGCCAAACACCAACCCGGCCTGGTGGTTCACACCGCTGGTTGGCCACTGGACATCATTAGCAGCGAAAACACTGGCGGTTCTTTCCTGTATCACCTGGAAAACAACCAAGTGGTGGTGGGCCTGATCGTTGACTTGTCCTATAGCAATACCTTCCTGTCGCCGTTCGATGAGTTCCAGCGCCTCAAACACCACCCGGTGCTCAAGCAATACCTTGAAGGCGGCAAACGCATCAGTTACGGCGCGCGCGCCCTGGCCAAAGGCGGCCTGAACTCGCTGCCAAAAATGGTGTTCAACGGTGGCGCCCTGATCGGTTGCGACTTGGGCACCATGAACGTGGCCAAGATCAAAGGCAGTCACACGGCGATGAAGTCCGGCATGCTTGCCGCCGAGGCGGTGGCAGACTCGCTGCTCGCAGACTCCGAAGGCGGCGATGCACTCAACACCTACGTTGAAGCCTTCAAAGCCAGCTGGTTGTTCGACGAGCTGTTTGCAAGCCGAAATTTCGGCCCGGCGATGCACAAGTTTGGCCCGATCATGGGCGCAGGCTTCAACTGGATGGATCAAAACATCTTCGGCGGCAAACTGCCGTTCACCCTGCACGACACGAAGCCAGATTACGCCTGCCTGAAACTGGCCAAAGACTGCAAGAAGATCGACTACCCGAAACCCGATGGCAAGTTGAGCTTCGACAAACTCAGCTCGGTGTTTCTCTCCAGCACCAACCACGAAGAAGAGCAGCCTTGTCACCTCAAGCTGCGCGACGCAAGCATTCCGATCAGCGTGAACCTGCCGCTCTACGACGAGCCGGCGCAACGTTACTGCCCGGCAGGTGTGTATGAAGTGATCACGCAGGAAAGCGGTGAAAAGCGCTTCCAGATCAATGCGCAAAACTGCGTGCACTGCAAAACGTGCGACATCAAAGACCCGTCACAAAACATCACCTGGGTCACCCCGGAAGGCGCTGGCGGCCCGACGTACCCGAACATGTAAGCCCGACTCGTTTAGTCGCTGACAAGGCAGGGGCTGCAAAGCGGCCCCGCTTTATTGATCGAAGGCCCTGCAGTTCTTATCGCAGCCTCGTGCCTGGTCATCGACTACACAACGGTTGTAAGGCCCTCAGCACCCTGCCCCCTCATGCCCGGGACTGCGTTCAAAGTAGCGCTTGTACTCACGACTGAATTGCGAGGCGCTCTGATAGCCCACGCGTTCGGCCACCTGCGCCACACCCAGCCTTTCACTCAACAACAACTGCTGCGCCCGCAACAAACGCAAACGTTTGAGATATTGCACCGGCGACAGCAAAGTGCTGCGTTTGAAATGCTCATGGAAGGTGGACGTGCTCATGTTGGCGCACCGTGCCAGCGTGTCGACATTCAACGGCTCGGCAAAGTGCTCATGCAAATGACTGAGCGAGGCGGCAACCCGGGCGAACTGGCCCTGCTGCTCAACCAGTGCCCGCAACACCCCGGCCTGCGGCCCACGCAGTGCCGCGAAAAGAACTTCGCGCAAGCGCGCTTTACCCATGATCCGGCACTCCAGCGGGTCATGCAGGCAACGTAGCAAACGCTCAACCGCTTGGCGCATTTCGTCATCCAACACCGCCGAGGTCATGGATTCCGGCGTTTGCGCCACGGCGCTACGGTCCGGGTCCAGCCCCATCGCCAGCACCAGCTCCCCCAGCACAGCCCGATCAATACTGATCGCCACCCCCAGCAGTGGCAACGTTTCAGAGGCAAAGGTTTCACACTCAAACGGCACCGACAGCGCCTGCACAAGGTAATGGCCTGCGCCATATTCCAGGGTGCGCTGACCGAGATAGGCCAACTTACTGCCTTGCGCGATGACCATCAGGCTAGGCTCATAAATCTGCGGCATGCGCGCCACAGCCCGACACGCCGACACCACGCGCACTTCAGGCAATAAAGTCGATACAAAACCGGTTTGCGAGGCCAGCGGCTCGATCAACGAGACCAGCGTGGCGTTCTCATCGCGATGGCGAGTCAAAAACATGAAGACAACTTCACAGGAGGAATAGACAGGCGCATCTTCGCAGAATTGGCCACCAAAACCACCTCCAGCCCGACACGCCGGAGGAATAGGCATAACAGGCGGAGGAATTGTCATAGTCCTGCAAGACTGGCGAGCGCAAAATGACCTCCTTGTTCACCGTCAACGTTTCGCGAGGCCTTCCATGTCCAACGTCACTTACAACGCCATCGGCTATGCCGCTCAAACCACCTCGGCCCCCTTGGCCCCGATGCAGTTTAACCGCCGCGCCCCGCGCCCGGACGACGTCGCCATTGAGGTGTTGTACTGCGGCGTGTGCCACTCCGATATCCACCAAGTGCACAACGATTGGGGCTTTGCGGTTTACCCGGTCATGCCAGGCCACGAAATCGTGGGCAAAGTCACCACCGTCGGTAGCGACGTCACTCAATACAAAGTGGGCGATATGGTCGGCGTAGGCTGCATGGTCGATTCGTGCCGCGAATGTTCGGCCTGTAAAGAAGATTTGGAGCAGTACTGCCTGGAAGGCTTCACCCAGACCTACGGCTCACCGGACCGTATTGACGGCACCACTACAATGGGCGGCTACTCGGACAGCATCGTGGTGCGCGAAGCCTTCGTAGTGCGCATTCCGGAAAACCTCGATCCGGCCAGTGCAGCCCCGCTGCTGTGCGCCGGCATCACCACTTACTCGCCGCTGCAACACTACGGTGTTGAGCCGGGCGACAAAGTGGGCGTGCTGGGCATGGGTGGCTTGGGCCACATGGGGATCAAGTTTGCCAAGGCCATGGGCGCAGAAGTGACCTTGTTCACACGCTCCGCCGCCAAAGCTGAAGAAGCGCGCCGTCAAGGTGCCGATCACGTGATCGTGTCCACCGACGCCGAGCAAATGAAAGCCGCCGCTGGCAGCTTCGATTTCTTGCTCGACACCATTCCGGTGCAACACGACCTGAACCCCTACCTCGAAACCCTGCGTTTTGACGGCGTGCACATTCTGGTTGGCTTGATCGAACCGGTTGAACCGGCTGTGGATGCGTTCAACCTGGTGTTCAAGCGTCGCGTGCTGGCCGGCTCGCTCATCGGCGGTATCGCTGAAACTCAAGAAATGCTGGATTTCAGCGCCGCGAATGGCATCACCTGTGACATCGAAATGCTCGACATCAAAAACATCAACCAAGCGTTTGAACGCGTGCAGAAAGGTGATGTGAAATACCGCTTCGTGATTGATATGAAAACGCTGAAAGCCTAAGCGTTTAGCCCGCCGGGGCGGGAGCAATGGGGAAGAACTCCCCGTTGCTCCACACGCCCAGCCAAGGCTGGCCATCAATGACCAGCGTCTGCGCCATCTCGACCAACGGGTAAAACACATTGCGATGGATCAACGCCTCAAGGTTGCGTCGTACCCGCACGTAAGGCGAAGGCTCTTGAGTGACAGGATCAATCACCACCCGCAACGGGTGTTCACGATCCAATTCAAACTGCTCATCCACGTTCGTGGTGAAGCGCAACACCTGCTGCTCACCCACCCCTTCGACCTCAAGGGTAACCGCCACAAAGGGCGCGTCATCGACTTTGATCCCGACCTTTTCCACCGGTGTTATCAGAAAGTAATCGTCACCCTCACGGAGAATGATGGTTGAGAACAGCTTGACCATCGGCTTGCGCCCAATCGGCGTTCCCATGTAATACCAAGTACCATCACGGGCGATGCGCATGTCGATGTCGCCGCAAAATGCGGTGTCCCACAAGTGAACCGGCGGCAAACCTTTGCCGGGCTTGGGGATTTGCGCCAACAGGCCACTGACGTCCACCGGCTCGCTCATACTGCCCTCCTGAATTTATTGATCGCTCAAGCCTATCAAGCTGCGCGCGTACTTAGCCAGCGGCGGGCCAATCAGGTCGGCAGGCTTGTTGTCATGAAACGTCAGCAAACCGCCACGGCTGCGAATGGTGGCCGTGTCGATCAAGTATTGGGTGCTGGTCTCGATCAACATCACCTGAATCACACCACTGTCGATACCCAAACGGCTGATTTCTTCCTGGTCCAGCCACTCGTCACTGTTGCCAATGCGGTCATCGGCACGGGCAAATCGGGTGTAGAGCAAATAGTGCGCGCCAAAACCCCGGGCTTCAGTCATCGCTTCGTCCAATCCCAGCGGTGCCTTGGCACGACGCACCATCGGGAAGTATTCGATAAAACCACTGTAGGCTTCTTCTGCCACAACGTTGGGCCGCACGTAAGGGTCGCCGATGGGCTTAAACGGGCCTTGAGCAATGTAAATGAAGGAGTCGGGCTGGATGCGCAGCGAATTGCTGCGACGCGTGTTGCTGTGGTCGAGCAAACCGGCGTCACTCATTTGATAGCGCGCGCCTTCGCCCAGGTCGCTGACCTTCATGCAACCACCCAGCGCCAAAAAAGCCAGCAACACAAACAGACTACGCATCACGATCTCCCGATGGCCGGTGACAAAAAACCGGCGAATAGCCGCGTAATGCAGTTTGCGCGCCAGTTTGAGCCGAAGCTGAACATCGCAGGACACACACATCAACCACCAATGATTTTCATCACCGTGGCCCCCCCCGAAAAGGCGACGTCCTGCTTG
The DNA here is from genome assembly GCF_001043055.1 of Pseudomonas weihenstephanensis. Classification (GTDB taxonomy): domain Bacteria; phylum Pseudomonadota; class Gammaproteobacteria; order Pseudomonadales; family Pseudomonadaceae; genus Aquipseudomonas; species Aquipseudomonas weihenstephanensis. Next base: position 799,206 of record NZ_JYLF01000001.1, on the reverse strand, counting down.
TCACCCAAGGCTTTCATCAACAAACCTTGCAACGCCGGCAACGCTTCGTGCCGGGGCTTGTTGAGCAAATCCCCGACGTAATGACGATTACTCGACGATAAACACCCGTGCAACCAGCCGGTCGATGAAAGGCGCAACCGCGAACACGTCCGACAAAACGGGACACTCTCGTTGGCAATCACACCGAAATACCCCCGGCCCGGGATCTGATAGCGCACGGCCGTGGCATCAATCGGCGCATCGGCTTGCAGGTAGTCGTGCCGCTCGCCAATCAGCTCAAGCAATTGCTGCAAGCTCACAAACTGATGCAAAAACGCATTGCCATCGCTGGCCAGATGGCCCATGCGCATCAGTTCGATAAAGCGCAGTTCGAACCCTCGCTCAAGGCAGTACTCCAACAGCGGCAGGACCTGATCCAGGTTCTGACCCCGCAAGGGCACCATATTGACCTTGATCTTCATCCCCGCCTCGCTGGCGTGTTGCAGGCCATTGAGCACGGTCGCCAAATCGCCGCCGCGGGCAATGCTGCGAAAAGCGTCGGGGTTGAGGGTGTCGAGGGACACATTGAGGCGGCGTATGCCCGCGTCCAGCAGCAACGGTAATTTGCGCGTGAGCAATTGGCCATTGGTGGTCAGGCTGATATCACTCAGGCCCAACTGCCCGACTTCGCGCATGAAGGTTTCCAGCTTGGGACTGACCAACGGCTCGCCGCCGGTAATACGTAAACGCTCAATTCCGGCCGCTTCAATCAGATACGCCACGCCACGCGCCATTACTTGAGCTGACAACTCATCCTGCGCCGCCACTAATCGCTTGCCGTTCGGCACGCAGTAGGTGCAGGCATAGTTGCAAGCGGAGGTCAGACTAATGCGCAAGTTGCGAAATTGTCTGCCTTGGCGGTCAACAATCATGGATGACTCCGGCACGAGGGAAGTAGGACGCCCCAAAACCTGACTCATGTATCAGGTTTTGGCAAGACCTACACCTGAGTATAGGCGGCACGGCAAAGCGCCATGCGCGGTGAACCGACGGCGTTACTCGACAGCCGGGGTGTCTGTATCGCGCTTGCGCTTGTTACCCATGCGCACACCGATGTCCATCAGGAACTGGAAAAAACCTTCCTGATCTTCCAGGACATTGCTCCAGAACGGCGAGTGGTACAGCGCCACCGCGCCGTGAACCAGCGCCCAGGCAGCGCAGTAGTGGAAATAAGGCGGTACGTCTTCGAGCTTGCCTTCGCTGATCCGACCTTTGATCAGGAGCGTGAGGCGCTCAAAATTCGACGCACGGATTTTATGCAGCTCTTCGATCAACTCAGGCACCTGATTACCTTTGACCACCTTCTCTTCAAGGCGATCAAACAACCGATAACGCTGAGGGTCACGCATGCGAAATTCAAAGTAGGCGCGCGACAGCGCTTCTTTGTCTTTATCCACATCGGCGGAATGCAGCAGCTCGTTCAAATCACGCTCATAGTCGAGCATCAGGCGCAGATAGATCTCGGCCTTGGACTTGAAATGCTTGTAGATCGTGCCTTTACCGATGCCGACGGCATCCGCAATCATCTCGACGGTGACGCTGTCTTCACCCTGTTCGAGGAACAGTTTGAGCGCGGTATCGAGAATTTCTTGCTCGCGGCGACGAAACTCACGGACCTTACGGGGTTCTTTGTGCATAAGAAAAGGTCTGTAGGGGTCAAAATCGAAGCCCGGTATTATGCCTAAGTCACGCTAAATTGCACGGATCATCCTGCCTATCGATGTCTGCGGATGAATAATGCCCAGCACAATGCGTACTCAAACGAATCACGGGTATTCCAAATCTGTTTAAAAAATGATCAATGCCGACTGGACGCCCTACAAAGCTGACCAATACTTAGGGTGTCGGCGTGACATACCCCCCAAATGCTTCGCCGATAAGGGTCACAACGGAGTGTGCGCCTTTGTTTTACTCCTAATGGTCTTAACCCGGATTCCCCCAGAGCCCGGGTTTTTTTTGTCTTTTTTGCCGACGGGTCAGTGTTGGACCCGCGCCAGCGGGAACAGGCGCTGGAAGTTTTCGGTGGTCTGCTCGGCAAAACGCTCGTAGGACTCACCGCGCAACATGGCCAGAAACTCTGCCACTTCACGTACGTACTGCGGCAGGTTGGGCTTGCCCCGGTAAGGAATCGGCGCCAGGTACGGCGAGTCAGTCTCCACCAGCAAACGATCGGCCGGCACTTGGCGCGCCACGTCTCGCAGGGCGTCGGCGTTGCGGAACGTCACGATGCCGGAAAGCGAAATGTAAAAACCCAGGTCCAGCGCCGCCTTGGCCATATCCCAGTCTTCGGTAAAACAATGCAACACACCGGCCTGCGGCAATGCGGCTTCGCGCAGCAGCGCCAGGGTGTCTGCACGTGCGCCACGGGTATGCACCACGACCGGTTTGCCGGTTTGCTGCGCGGCTTGCAAGTGAACGCGAAACGACAACTGCTGCAACTCGGCCGCTTCAGGTTCGTAGTGATAATCCAGGCCGGTTTCGCCAATCGCCACCACCTGCGGGTGATTCAGCTCGCTCAGCAGCCAGTCCAATGCCGGAGCGGCGCCCGGTTGCACGTCCAGCGGGTGCACGCCCACCGAACAGTCCACATCGCTATAACGCTCGGTCAGGGCTTTGACATCGGCCGCGTTGTCAGCGCTGACGCCAATGCACAGAAAATGCCCCACCCCGCGATCACGCGCCGCTTGCAGGGCGGCGTCCAGCGAACCGTCGTGGGCACTCAGATCAAGGCGATCAAGATGGCAGTGGGAGTCAACGAGCATGGAAAATCACCTGCTTAAAAATGTGAATCAACTCAGCGCTGGCCGGGCAGGCTTGCCCATTGCACCAATAACGCTTCAAGCAACAGCACTCGGTTGAGGTTGGCCTTGCTCAACACCTTTTGACGCTGGGCCAGAATCCAGTCCTGAATGTTCAGGACTTTTTCCTGCGGCGTTTTTTGCGCCAGGTACTGCACGACTTTGCGCATGTCTTCAAGGCCCAGGCCGGCTTCGTCCTGAGTCAGTTGATAGCGCAAGATCAGGCTCGACCAGTCACAGAACCAATCAAACAGCAATAAAAGGGGAATCGCGTTCCAGCTTTCTGCCAATTGAGTGGCCGAGATCTGCTGCTTGAGCAGCTTTTTAACCCCTTCCACTACGCCAGCCCGCTGCTCTCGCACACCCTGTGCGTGCAACTTGACTGCGGCCAATGGCGAACCGGCCGCCAGGGTCAATAACTCCACCCGCTCATCAGCACTGCAATCGGGCAAGGTTTTAGCCAGCCACGCCAGGCTCAGCGTTTCGTTCGGCAGCGGGCACGCCTGCTGCACACAACGACTGCGGATGGTCGGCAACAAACGGCTGGACTGGTGACTGACCAACAGCAATACCGTATCGCCCGACGGCTCTTCCAGGCTTTTGAGCAATGCGTTGGCCGCGTTGATATTCATCGCCTCCACCGGCTCGACCAACACCACCTTGCGCCCGCCCAACTGAGCGGTTTGCACCACAAAACTCACCAGATCACGCACTTGGTCGACCTTGATCGCCTTGTCCGCTTCTTCGGGTTCCAGAATGTAGTTGTCCGGATGACTGCCCGCCGCCAACAGCAGGCAAGACTTGCAGGTACCGCAGGCCTCAAGCCCGGCAGGTTGTCTGCACAGCAGGCGGGCCATCAGGCGCTCGGCTAGGGCGCGCTTGCCGATCCCGGCAGGCCCGTGCAGCAGATAGGCGTGCGCATGGTGTGCGCGCCCGGCCATTTGCTGCCAGAGGCCGTCTTGCCACGGATAGGCTTCAGCCACGGTACAGACCCAGCACTTGCGGCATCAACGCGTCCAGCTGCGCCTGAACGTGCTCAAGGCTTTGCGCCGCGTCAATCAAACGGTAACGCTGCGGGGCGGCTTCAGCGCGCTGCAGATAGGTACTGCGCACGGCATCAAAAAAGGTCCGGCCTTCTTGCTCGAAGCGATCCAGGCGGCCCCGCGCACTGGCGCGCGCCATGCCAACCTCGATAGGCAAATCGAATACCAGCGTCAAGTCGGGACGCAGGTGACCCTGTACAAATGACTCAAGGGTCGCGATGCGCTCTTTCGATAAGCCGCGGCCACCGCCTTGGTACGCGTAGGTGGCGTCGGTAAAGCGATCACACAGCACCACGGCGCCACGCTCCAGCGCCGGGCGGATCACCTCGGCCAAGTGCTGCGCGCGGGCGGCAAACACCAACAACAACTCGGTGTCTGCGCACATGGCATCGTCGCTCGGTGCCAACAACAGCTCACGAATGCGCTCAGCCAGCGGCGTGCCGCCCGGTTCACGGGTCAGCACCACATCAATACCTTCAGCCCGCAAGCGCGCGGCCAGGTATTCGCGGTTGGTGGTTTTGCCCGCGCCTTCGGGGCCTTCCAACGTAATAAACAAGCCAGTCACAGGCAGCAGTCCTTTATCAGTGTCATTGCGCGCTTTGCGGTTGGGCTTCGCCGGGCGACGGGGAAACAGGGGCGACGGCATCCGGCGCAGGGCTTGAACGGTAATCGGCACGGCGTTTGATCTGGAATTCACGGACGGCGCTGTTATGCGCGTCCAGATCATCAGAGAACGTGTGGCTGCCATCACCCTTGGCCACAAAATACAAACTGCTGCCGCTGACCGGATGCAAAGCGGCATGAATGGCTTCACGGCCTACCATGGCAATCGGTGTCGGTGGCAAACCGGGAATCGTGTAGGTGTTGTAAGGCGTCGGTTCGCGCAAGTGGGCGCGGGTGAGCTTGCCGTTGTACCGCTCGCCCAAACCGTAAATCACGGTGGGATCGGTCTGTAATGGCATGCCGATCTTCATACGGCGCACAAACACCCCGGCAATCTGCCCACGCTCATGCGGCACACCGGTTTCTTTTTCTACCAGCGAGGCCATGATCAGCGCTTGATAAGGGTCTGCGTAGGGCAGGTCCGGGGCGCGCTGCGCCCATTCTTCAGCCAACACCTTATGCAAACGGTCATAGGCCTTTTCAAGCAACTGCGCATCGCTCATGCCACGCACAAAGCGATAGGTGTCGGGGAAGAACCGCCCTTCCGGGAACTCACCCGGATGACCGAGCTTGGCCATCACCTCACTGTCACTCAGGCCGTCGAGGGTCTGCTCGATTTTCTCGTGCTTGGCCAACGCGCTGCGCACTTGTCGAAAATTCCAGCCTTCGACCAGCGTCAGGCTGTATTGCACCACCTCTCCACGCTGCCAAAGGCCGATCAGGTCCTGGGCTGTCATGCCGGGCGTCATGCGGTATTCGCCGCTGTGCAGCGGTTGCTCCGCCAGATTGAAGCGCCAATACACGCGCAACCAAAAGGCGTCTTGCAGCGTGTCGTCTGCCTCAAGGCGATTGAACATACCGGTTGGGGTCGCGCCCGCCGGTACATCAAGCAGTTGTTCTTGCGTGAGGCTTAGCGGCTGCTCGAGCGCCGAATTGAGTTTCCAGGCGCTGGCGCCCAACACCAGGCCCGCCAACACCAGACCGGTCTCCAGCAGCAACAAGAATTTACGTTTCACGAATCAAACATCCAATAGGGTGCGGGCAATGCTTTGCAGTTTACGGGTGAGTGGCCCCACCGGCCAGCTCAGACCAGCAACACCCCGTACAGGCCAAATGCCGTACACGCTGTTGCAGACAAAGAGTTCATCCGCCTGTTGAAGCTGCTCAACGCTGATATCAGTGACATGACACGGGATCGCCAGGCGCTCGGCCTCGCTCAGTAATGCAGCACGCATCACACCCGCCACCCCACAGCGTTGCAGGTCGGCGGTGATCAACACCCCGTCACGCACTAAAAACAGGTTACTGAACACGCCCTCGATCACGCGTCCCGAGGTGTCACGCATCAAGCCTTCGGCGTAAGTCGGGTCTTGCCATTCCGAACGGGCAATGACTTGCTCCAACCGATTGAGATGCTTAAGTCCCGCCAGCAGCGGTTGCTCAGCCAATCGCGTGGTGCAGTCAAATAACTGAACACCTTCAAGGGCGTGCGCTAGGGGATAAGCCGGCGCAGGGCTGGCTTGCAGAATTCTGCGAGGCTGAGCCTCGGGGCACGCGGCATAACCGCGCAGGCTGTCGCCGCGGGTCAGGATGAGCTTGAGAACGCCCTCGCCCATCGCCTGTGCATACGCCAGCACTTCACTGCGAATCAGTGACTGATCCGCAGTAATCGCCAGTCGTGAGCAGCCCCGCACCAGGCGCTGCATGTGCAGCTCCAGCAACACCGGCCGCCCGGCCTTGACGGCGACGGTCTCAAACAGACCGTCGCCGTAGGCCAGCCCACGGTCCTTGAGCGACGATAAACCGTGCGCTGTCAGACCGTCGACCCAGCTGTGCATCACTCGGCGAACCGGCGGAAAACCAGTGAGCCGTTGGTGCCGCCAAACCCGAACGAATTGGACAGTACGACATCGATCGGCATTTCACGCGGCGTGTGCGGCACGAAGTCCAGATCGCAGCCTTCATCAGGCTCGTCCAGGTTGATGGTCGGCGGGGCAATCTGACTGTTAATCGCCAGCACGCTGAAAATTGCCTCAACCGCGCCAGCAGCACCCAACAAGTGCCCGGTCATCGATTTGGTCGAACTGACCGCCAAGTTGTAGGCGTGATCACCGAACACCGACTTGATCGCCGACACTTCCGCCAGGTCACCGGCAGGCGTCGACGTACCGTGGGCATTGATGTACTGCACTTGATCGATGTTCACCCTGGCATCACGCAAGGCATTGGTGATGCAGCGTGCAGCGCCTGCGCCATCCGCCGGGGGCGAGGTCATGTGATACGCGTCGCCGCTCATCCCGAAGCCAATCAGCTCGGCATAGATCGTCGCGCCACGCGCCTTGGCGTGTTCAAGCTCTTCAAGCACCAGTGCACCGGCGCCATCAGACAGCACGAAGCCATCACGGCCTTTGTCCCAGGGACGGCTGGCACGCGTCGGGTCATCGTTGCGGGTCGATAGCGCACGCGAGGCACCAAAGCCGCCCATGCCCAAACCGCATGCGGCCATTTCAGCACCGCCGGCAATCATCACATCGGCTTCGCCGTAGGCAATGTTGCGCGCCGCCATACCGATGCAATGCGTACCCGTGGTACACGCTGTCGAAATGGCGTAGTTAGGTCCCTGTGTACCCAAGTGGATAGACAGAAAACCGGAAATCATATTGATGATCGAGCCAGGCACAAAAAACGGAGAAATCCGTCGCGGGCCTTGTTCGTGCAAGGTACGGCTGGTTTCTTCGATATTGGTCAATCCCCCAATACCCGACCCCATTGCCACACCAATACGCTCACGATTGGCATCCGTGACTTCCAGGCCAGCATTTCGTATTGCCTGAAAACCAGCTGCCAAACCGTATTGAATAAACAGGTCAAGTTTTCGGGCTTCTTTGACGGAGAGGTAATCCTCAACGTTAAAGCCCTGTACCGAGCCGCCAAAACGGGTGGAATAGGCAGAAAGATCCGTGTGTTCGATCAGACCAATGCCACTTCGGCCTGCCAGAATGCCTTGCCAGGTGCTCGGAACATCCGCACCCAGTGGCGACAACATCCCCATACCGGTGACTACGACGCGTCTACGCGACACAGCACTCTCCTTTATTCTATTGACGACACTTTGCATCAAGCCTAAAGAAAAAACCGCACGCCATAGTGGCAGTGCGGTTTTTCCATGACAGCATGTAACGATTACAAACTATTACGCCTGGTGGGCAGTAACGTAATCGATAGCAGCTTGTACAGTAGTGATCTTTTCAGCTTCTTCATCAGGAATTTCGGTCTCGAATTCCTCTTCCAGAGCCATCACAAGCTCAACAGTGTCAAGGGAGTCGGCACCCAGGTCTTCAACGAAGGAAGCAGCGTTGGTCACTTCTTCTTCTTTAACGCCCAGTTGCTCGGCAACGATTTTCTTGACGCGTTCTTCGATGGTGCTCATACCTTGTTTTCACTCCTAATGGACAAATTCAGGCAGCTGGCCAGTGGGCAAGTGTATCGAAAGACTTTTCAGTTTTTCAACTGAAAGCTTTGCACCTACCCCGCTACAACCGGCTGCCTATAAAAAGATTGCAGCTTTATAACGGATTTTAGACAGCTCGTATGACATTTTTTTGCAGCAATCCGTCACATTTAACTCATGTACATCCCGCCGTTGACCGGAATTGTAGCCCCAGTCACGTAAGCTGCACCGTCCGAAGCCAGGAAAGCGACCACGTTCGCGATCTCTTGAGCCTGACCCAAACGACCCAGCGGAATCTGCGTCTGCAAGGCTTCACGCTGTGCTTGCGGCAACTCGCGGGTCATGTCGGTATCGATAAACCCAGGAGCCACCGAGTTGACAGTGATTGAGCGCGAACCCACTTCACGCGCCAGAGCACGGCTGAAACCTTCGAGGCCGGCCTTGGCGGCGGCATAGTTTACTTGGCCTGCGTTGCCCATGGCACCCACAACAGAGCCAATGTTGATAATTCGTCCCCAACGCGCCTTGGTCATGCCGCGCAAAACACCCTTGGAGAGGCGAAACAGACTGTTCAAGTTGGTATCGATAACATCATGCCATTCGTCGTCTTTCATGCGCATCATCAGGTTATCGCGGGTGATGCCAGCATTATTGACCAGGATCGCCGGCGCGCCGAACTGCTCCTGAATGCTGTTCAGCACGGCGGCAACGGAATCTGCATCCGTGACATTGAGTTCCATGCCCGTGCCCTGAACGCCGTTTTCTTTCAGCGTGGCAGCAATGCGCTCAGCACCCGAAGCAGTGGTGGCAGTGCCAATGACAATGGCGCCCTGACGACCCAACTCCAATGCGATCGCCTGGCCAATGCCACGGCTAGCGCCCGTTACCAGTGCAACTTTACCTTGCAAGCTCATGCAGGCTTCTCCTAATTCAGGCCAGTGCCGCACGAGCGGCAGCGAAGGCGTCTGGGGTATTCAAGTTGTGAGTGGTGATGCCCTCAGCGCAACGCTTGCTGATGCCCACCAGAACTTTGCCCGGGCCACATTCAACCAGCTCGACCGGGCCATTGGCCGCCAGACATTGAACTGATTCAACCCAGCGCACAGGCTTGTACAGCTGCTCAAGCAAGTCGCGCTTGAGGGTATCCAAATCGTTCGCCACGGCGGCGCTGACATTCTGCACCAGCGGGATTTGCGGCATTTTCCAGTCAATGGCCTGGATCGACTCGGCAAAACGCTCAGCTGCGGGTCGCATCAATTCACAGTGCGAGGGCACACTCACCGGCAGCGGCAGCGCACGCTTGGCGCCCTTGGCCTTGCACAGCTCCATGGCGCGCTCAACAGCCGCCTTGGCTCCGGCAATAACCACCTGGCCCGGCGAGTTGAAATTAACCGCACTAACCACTTCGCCTTGCGCCGCGTCAGTACAGGCAGCCAGCACATCAGCATCGTCCAGCCCCAGGATCGCTGCCATGGCGCCTTGACCGGCAGGAACAGCTTCTTGCATCAGGCGACCGCGACGCTCAACGAGCTTCACGGCATCAGCCAGGCTCAGGCAACCGGCAGCAACCAGCGCGCTGTACTCGCCCAAGCTATGGCCAGCAACAAAATCAGGCTGCTTGCCGCCTTCTGCCAACCACAGACGCCACAGGGCAATCGAGGCGGTCAAAATGGCGGGCTGGGTGATATCTGTTTGATTCAGCTTCTCGGCAGGGCCGACCTGGGTCAACGCCCACAGGTCGTAACCCAGAGCATCAGAAGCTTCTTTAAATGTTTCCAGGACCAGCGGGTGTTCCGCGCCCAGCTCGGCCAACATGCCGAGGGACTGCGAACCCTGCCCTGGAAAGACGAATGCGAGGGATGTAGACATGTAACAAGCCCCTAATGATCTTGTCGTCGGTGAATTGACGTCCTGCCGTGGCGGACGCAAGAAACTGACAGTTGGATGGCGATTTAGACCGTGCGGTCACATTTACACGCTCGACCGGCAATACGCCTACGGTAACAACCCTTCAAGGCGCCCATGCAAACGCTTTGGCAGGTCTTCATGGATTTCAATCAGCGCCCGTTGTATCGCACTTTGAAAGCCCTGAGCACCTGCCGAACCGTGACTCTTAATGACAATTCCCTGCAACCCCAGAAAACTCGCGCCATTGTGCCGTGCGGGGGCCAAATCAGCCTGCAAGCGACGCAGTAACGGCATCGCCAACGCACCGACACATCGCCCAAAGAGCGTGCGCTTGAACAGCGCCTCAATCCGGCCTGAGATCATGGTCGCCAGGCCCTCACTGGATTTGAGCAGGATATTACCTACAAAACCGTCACACACCACCACATCGGCCTCGCCGCGGTACAACCCATCACCTTCGACAAAGCCGATGTAATGCAAAGCACTCGCCGCTTGCAACAAGGCGGCGGCCTCCTTGACCTGCTGGTTACCCTTGATGTCTTCGGTACCGATATTCAACAGGGCTACGCGCGGGCGAAGCGTGCCGAGGGCCTGCGCCGCCACCGACCCCATCACCGCGAACTGAAACAACTGCTCAGCCGTGCAATCGACATTCGCCCCCAGATCCAGCAACTGACAATAGCCCGTCTGCGTTGGAACCGCCGCCACCATCGCAGGGCGATCTATGCCGGGCAGTGTTTTGAGGACGAACCGCGACAGCGCCATCAAAGCCCCCGTATTTCCCGAACTGACACAAGCTTGCACTTTGCCATCACGCAGCAGCTCAAGCGCCACCCGCATGGAGGAGTCCGGCTTGCCACGCAACGCATGGGAAGGCCGCTCGCTCATGGCGATAACTTCTGAGGCTGGAGTAATGGTCAGGCGCGAGCGATCCACAACCGAATGGCTGGCGATCAAATCTTCAAGTACGGAGGGTTGACCAACGAGGGTCAGATGCAGCGAGGGTGTAGCAGACAGACAAGCGATGCAAGCCTGAACAATGCTGCGGGGACCGAAGTCCCCGCCCATTGCGTCGATCGCGATGACCTGAACGGACAAGTGATTACTCGTCAGCGCCCTTGTCGATCACTTTACGACCACGGTATACGCCTTCTGGCGATACGTGGTGACGCAGGTGAATTTCACCGGTGGTTTTTTCTACAGACAGCGTGCTAGCCGAAAGAGCATCGTGCGAACGACGCATGTCACGGGCAGAGCGGGATTTTTTGTTCTGCTGAACAGCCATAATTGATTAACTCCTAAACGTTTGGGTCACGCTTTAACTGCGCCAATACACTGAACGGGTTGGACCGCGTTACCTCGTCCTCGCCTGGATCGGGCTCATCGAGACCCGCCGGCTGCTGGCATTCTTCCGGATGATGAGCAGGCACAATGGGCAAGGCGAGCAAAAGCTCCTCCTCGATCAGTGCATGCAGATCCAATGGATCTTCGCCCAGTTCCAGCACGTCATAACCTTTCGGTAACGACTGGGTATTCGCACCCTCTTTCACCACAGCGTAACTGCATTCGCTATGGATCGGCAGGGTGACCAGCTCAAGACAACGCTGGCAAACCATCTTGACCTCGACGTCGATGGAGCTGTGTATTACCACAGATCTTCGCTCGTCGCGCTCAAAAACAAATTTAGCCTGGACCGTACCGACATTGTCGGAAAGCGGGTCGCAGAGTCTCTCCAAATCAGCCAGCAGCACTTCACCTTGAAGGGTAGTGCCACGATCAGCTAATTTGCGCGGGTCAACGTGAGGTGGAATCGGGTCATTCAACATAGGCGCAGCATTCTAGGGACGACCCCCTCACCTGTCAAAGGAAATTGTGCCTGTGCGACATCCCGTGCGCCCGTTAGAATCGACATTCATCTACAGGAGCCGCGAATGCTGCCTTTATTACTCGCCTCAAGCTCGGTTTATCGCCGGGAATTACTGGCTCGTCTGCGCCTACCCTTCAGTTGCAGCTCACCTGACATCGACGAAAGCCACCACACAGATGAAAGCGCAGCCGACCTGGTCAAGCGCCTGTCGCTGGAGAAGGCCCGTGCACTGGCGGGCAGCCATCCCGACCACTTGATCATCGGCTCAGACCAGGTGGCCGTGCTTAATGGCCGAATCATCGGCAAACCTCACACCTTCGACAAGGCACGTCAACAACTCCTGGACGCCAGTGGCGCCAGCGTCAGCTTCCTCACCGGCCTGACCCTGCTCAACAGCCGCACCGGGCAGCACCAGACTGACTGCGTGCCCTTCACGGTGCACATGCGCACGCTCAGCGCTGAACAGATTGAACGCTACCTGCACGCTGAGCAGCCCTACGATTGCGCAGGCAGCTTTAAAGCCGAAGGCTTGGGCGTGAGTCTGTTTCAGCGCACCGAAGGGGACGACGCGACCAGCTTGATTGGCCTGCCATTAATCCGACTGGTGGACATGCTGACCCATGAAGGCATCAGCATCCCTTAACACAGCAAACCCGACCCCACCCAAACAACAACGGCCTTCACAGGCCGTTTTTTTGGTGCAGTCGCAAGTTAGCGCAAGGTGGGTCCCTGAAAACCCATCCACAAGGCAACGTGCTCTGCAACGCTGGCACCGAGTTTTTTCGAGAAGCGATCGAATGCCGACTCTTGCACGGTGAAATCAACCAACTCTTTTTCACCAATCACATCACGGGCAACCGAACTGGCATTGCCCAAGCCGTCAATCAGACCCAGCGGCAGCGCTTGCTGTCCCGTCCACACCAACCCCGAGAACAACTCAGGATGCTCTTTATCCTTCAAGCGATCGCCACGACCCTGCTTAACGCTGGCAATGAACTGCTCATGCGTCACATTTAGCACGCCTTGCCAGAACTTGGTCTCGTCCGGCTTTTGAGGCTCAAAGGGATCAAGGAACGCCTTGTGCTCGCCCGAAGTGTAGGCGCGACGCTCAACACCCAGCTTTTCCATAGCCCCGACAAAACCGAAACCTGCCGCTGTCACGCCAATCGAACCCACCAGACTGGCTTTGTCGGCATAAATCTCGTCAGCCGCACTGGCGATGTAGTAGGCACCCGAGGCACCGAGGTCCGAAATCACCGCGTACACCTTGGTCTCAGGGTGCAAGCCGCGCAAACGACGGATCTCGTCGTAGACATAACCCGATTGCACAGGACTGCCGCCCGGACTGTTGATACGCAGCACCACGCCTTTGACTTTGGGATCATCAAACGCCGCTTGCAAGCTGGTCACCAGGTTATCGGCACTGGCCTGCTCTTTATCGGCAATCACCCCGCGCACCTCGATCAGCGCACTGTAACCCGAACCCGCCGTAGCGTTGCGCTCCATATCCATCAACGGCGTGAAGGTGAGCAGCACCGCCACCAGCAACAGAAAGGTCAGCAACTTGAAAAAAATACCCCAGCGACGTGCACGGCGCTGCTCCTGAATACCTGCCAACAAGGTTCTTTCCAGCAACTTCCAGCTTTTGTCATCACCCGCAGCAGGCTCAGACTCAGCGGGCGCTTTCCATTGATCGACCATGCACTACCCCAGCTAAGACGTTATTAGTGAGCGCGCCCATGCAGCCAGGCACGCAACTCAGAAAAATGATTGATTTCCAGCGTAGGCCCAAACGTGCGCAGACGTTCAATTGACTGCGCCCCGTAACTCACCGCCACCGAGTCGATGCCTGCATTACGCGCCATGAGCAAATCAAACGACGCATCACCCACCATCAACGCCTGCTGCGCGGGCACATCGCAGTGAGCCAGAATCTGATTGAGCATGAGCGGATCCGGCTTACTGGCGGTTTCGTCGGCTGCACGGGTGATATCAAAGAAGCCTTCCCAACCCTGCGCCTTGAGCACCCGATCCAGACCGCGACGCGCCTTGCCCGTCGCAACGGCCAAGCGGTAACCCTGATCACGGAAGGATTCTAGCGACTCGGCCACACCGGCAAATAGCGGTGAAGGCTCGGCATCCGACGCGATATAGATATCCGCGTAGTGCTGACGGAAGGCAATAACTTGCGCCTCGGTCAAATCAGGGTAAAGCGTCAAAATCGCTTCCGGCAACCCCAGACCAATAATGCCTTTGACCGCCTCATCATCACGCTCAGGGCGACCTGCGCGCTGCGCAGCCCCCTGCATCGAAGTGACAATGCGGCCAATGGAGTCCGCCAACGTGCCATCCCAATCAAAGATCAGTAATTTGTACTCAGACGGCACTCAATCGCTCCACGGTTTTAGCCCACATCTCATCGACGGGCGCCTGAAACTTCATTTCACCGCCATCAGGCATGGGCACGGTCAGCATGTAGGCATGCAAAAACAGACGCTTGCCGCCCAATTCGCGAATTTCTTTAGAAAAGCCTTCTTCGCCGTATTTGGTGTCGCCCGCAATGCAGTGGCCCGCATGCAGGGTGTGCACGCGGATCTGATGGGTCCGCCCGGTAATCGGCCGGGCTTCAATCATGGTGGCGAAATCGCCAAAACGACGCAGCACCTTGAACACCGTGACCGATTCTTTACCCTCTTCGTTCACCTCAACCATGCGCTCACCCGAGCGCAGATTGCTCTTCATCAATGGCGCACGCACCTGCTTGATCGAGCTGGCCCAATTGCCACGCACCAACGCCATGTAGCGCTTGTCGATTCCGTCACCGCGCAACGCTTCATGCAAGTGGCGCAACATGCTGCGCTTTTTGGCGATCATCAAAAGACCGGACGTATCGCGGTCAAGGCGATGCACCAACTCCAGCTCTTTGGTATCGGGACGCAACTGACGAAAGGCTTCGATCACACCGTAATTCAGGCCACTGCCACCGTGAACAGCAATACCCGCAGGCTTGTTGAGCACAATCAGGGCTTTGTCTTCATAGACAATTGCCGCTTCCAGGCGCTGCAACAAACCCTGAGCCAGGGGCACCGGTTCGTCGCGCTCAGGCACGCGCACAGGCGGCACGCGCACAATATCGCCCGCTTGCAGCTTGTACTCAGGCTTGATCCGGCCCTTGTTCACGCGCACTTCGCCTTTACGCAAAATGCGGTAAATCAAGGTCTTGGGTACGCCCTTGAGCCGGGCAAGAAGAAAGTTGTCAATGCGTTGGCCGGCATATTCCGGCGAGACCTCAAGCAGCTGGACGCTGGGGGTCGGGGGGGTAGTCGTCGTCATGCCGCGGATGATAACAATTTTTTATGGAATTGAAGCACTTAATCATTGCTGCTATAGTCGCGAACGCCGCCAAAAGCGGCCTGGACAGCGGATTAACGGTGAGTCACCGGCCCTGCCCTACGCTCTTCACGAGGACGCGAGGCCGTCCTACGGGACTTTTGCTGCATACGGAACGCCTGGAGTTGTAACAAGCGCAGGTGACATGAGGCCTGAAGCGAGCCTGGAAAGCAGAGTGAAAACTCGCCTTTTACGCCGATATTCACGGCCAGTTCACAAAGTGCAGTCAGCCTCGGGAATTTCGAGCGAATGTTTCGGAAACTTCGCCTTTATTAGCCATGATGCGTGACCTCCCCTTTTGGAGTTCACGGTAAATGCCAACCCGCTGCGGATTCTGCGCGCGGCAGCACCCGAATTATCAGGGATACGTGTGGGGTGGAGATGCACAACCGCCGGACTGTGTAGCAATAGGCTTTATCAAGACGCTTCATCTCGTCCACAGCCGCCGGTTGATTCCTCCTCCTGACCAGACTTTTGCTTAAGCGGTGCTTTAGCACCACAGCAAGCAGGAAGCGTTAGTCGCGACTCGGCCCCCAGGGCCGAACCTCGCTGGACAATGGAGTGGCCAACTACTCCTGACGCACCTGACACCGACCGTGAGAAGTCGTGTGTGCCGAACGCCGTTTCCGGCAGCCCGGAAACCGACGGTACAACATGAAAAGAATGCTGATTAACGCGACTCAACCCGAAGAGTTGCGTGTTGCACTGGTAGATGGCCAACGCCTCTACGACCTGGACATTGAGTCAGGTGCACGCGAGCAGAAGAAAGCCAACATCTACAAAGGCCGTATTACTCGCATCGAACCAAGCCTTGAGGCTGCCTTTGTCGATTTCGGCTCTGAGCGCCACGGTTTTCTGCCCCTCAAAGAAATCTCCCGCGAATACTTCAAAAAAGCCCCAGAAGGCCGCGTCAACATCAAAGACGTCCTGAGCGAAGGCCAGGAAGTCATCGTGCAAGTCGAGAAAGAAGAACGTGGCAACAAGGGCGCAGCCCTGACCACCTTCATCAGCCTCGCTGGCCGTTACCTGGTGCTGATGCCTAACAACCCGCGTGCCGGTGGCATCTCGCGCCGCATCGAAGGTGAAGAGCGCAACGAACTGCGTGAAGCGCTCAATGGCTTGATCGCACCTGCCGACATGGGCCTGATCGTGCGCACTGCAGGCCTGGGCCGCAGCAGCGAAGAAATGCAGTGGGACCTCGACTACCTGCTGCAACTGTGGACTGCTATTAAAGAAGCGTCGCTGGACCGCGCGGCGCCGTTCCTGATCTATCAGGAAAGCAACGTGATCATCCGCGCCATTCGCGATTACCTGCGCCAGGACATCGGCGAAGTGCTGATCGACAGCGTTGAAGCCCAGGACGAAGCCCTGACCTTCATCCGCCAAGTGATGCCGCAGTACGCCAGCAAAATCAAACTCTACGAAGACAGCGTTCCGCTGTTCAACCGCTTCCAGATCGAAAGCCAGATCGAGACCGCTTTCCAGCGCGTTGTTGAACTGCCTTCCGGTGGCTCTATCGTTATCGACCCGACCGAAGCCCTGGTGTCCATCGACATCAACTCGGCGCGCGCCACTAAAGGCAGCGATATCGAAGAAACCGCCCTGCAAACCAACCTTGAAGCGGCTGAAGAAATCGCCCGTCAGTTGCGCCTGCGCGACATCGGCGGCCTGATCGTCATCGACTTCATCGACATGACCCCTGCCAAAAACCAGCGCGCCGTGGAAGAAAAAGTCCGCGAATGCCTGGAAGCAGACCGCGCCCGCGTTCAAGTGGGCCGTATCTCGCGCTTTGGCCTGCTGGAAATGTCCCGTCAGCGCCTGCGCCCATCGCTGGGTGAAAGCAGCGGTATCGTCTGCCCACGCTGCAACGGCACCGGCATCATCCGTGACGTTGAATCGCTGTCGCTGGCCATCCTGCGCCTGATCGAAGAAGAAGCCCTGAAAGACCGCACTGCCGAAGTGCGCGCCCAGGTGCCAATCCCGGTCGCCGCCTTCTTGCTCAACGAAAAACGCAACTCGATCACCAAGATCGAACTGCGCACTCGCGCGCGCATCATCATCCTGCCGAACGACCACCTCGAAACGCCGCACTTCGAAGTTCAGCGTTTGCGCGATGACAGCCCGGAAGCCCACACCAATCAGTCCAGCTATGAAATCGCTGCCGCTGCTGCTGAAGTGGAAGAAGTGCAACCGGCCGCTGCCACCCGCACCCTGGTTCGCCAGGAAGCCGCGGTCAAAACAGCTCCGGCGCGCACCTCGGCACCGGTTCCGACCGAAGCCGCAGCCACCGCGACTGCCGCCCCGGCACCCGCCGCTACCATTGCCGAACCCAGCCTGTTCAAAGGTCTGGTGAAATCACTGGTCAGCCTGTTCGCCTCCAAGGATGAGCCTGCGGCTGCCGCGCCAACCGTGACCGAGAAACCGGCCACCACCGAGCGCCCGCAACGTAATGAAGAACGTCGCAACGGTCGCCAGCAAAGCCGTAACCGCAACGGTCGTCGTGACGAAGAACGCAAGCCGCGCGAAGAACGTGCACCTCGTGAAGAGCGCGCCCCGCGTGAAGCCCGCGAAGTGCGTGAACCACGCGAAGAAACCCCGGTAGTCGTTGCCCGCGAAGAACGTGCCCCGCGCCCACCGCGCGAAGAGCGTGCTCCACGCGCACCTCGCGATGATCGCAAACCTCGCGGTGAGCGTGAAGAACGCGTACGCGAACTGCGAGAACCGCTGGATGCCGCACCCGCTGCAACCACCGAGCAAGAGCGTCCGGCCCGTGCACCTCGTGAAGAACGCCAACCACGCGCACCTCGCGAAGAGCGCGCACCACGCGCCGAGCAAGCCGCCGTCGCCGCTGAAGACGAAACCGCTCTGAACAACGAAGAGCAATTGCAGGACGAGACTCAGGACAACGCCGAAGGCGATCGTCCACGTCGCCGCTCCCGCGGTCAGCGTCGTCGCAGCAACCGTCGCGAGCGTCAACGCGATGCCAATGGCAACGTGATCGAAGGCAGCGATGACGGTTCTGAAGAAGGCAGCGAAGAGACCAACGCGCAAAACGTGCCTGCCAACACCGAGCAGCTGGCTGCCGGACTGGCCGTCACAGAAGCCGTTGCCAGTACCGTCATCAGCGCTCCGGCCGAAGCTCAGGCTCATCAGCAAGCTGAACGAGCCAGCGCAGCCACCGAGCAAGCAGCCCCGGCCGAAACCGTGGTTGCCGTTGAAGCTCAAACCAAGGCTGTGACTGTCGTTGAAGCACCGCAAGCGCCAGCACCGGTCGTTGAGACGCCAGTGATCGAAACGCCAGTGGTTCAAGCCCCTGTGGTTGAAGCCATCACGCCAATCGAAGCCGTTAAAGCGCCTGAAGTTGAAGTGGCTCCGGTTCAAGAAGCCCAGCCTGAACCCAAGGCAGCCGCAGAACCTGCTCCAGCCATCGAAACACCGATTGTTGCTGCACCTGAGCCTGTAGTTGAAGCGCCAGTGGTAGAAACCCCGGTTGTTGAGAAGCCTGCCTTCGAAAAGCGCCCTGAGCCTGTCAAGGAAGCCCGCACTGTACGCGAGCCCGTTGCAGAGCCTGCCGCCGCTCAAGCCGCACCGGCCCACGCCACGCCAGCAGAACCGGTTGTGATCGCACAACCAGAGCCTGTTGAAGTGCTGGTAAAAGCTGAAGTGGTTGAAGTGGCCATCGTCGCAGCACCTGTCGCCAGCGGCCCGACCAGCAATGGTCGTGCCCCGAACGATCCGCGTGAAGTGCGTCGTCGCAAGCGTGAAGAGGCCGCCGCTGCCGCTGCCGCCGCTCAAGCGCAAGCCACCGAAGCCGTCGCAGAGCACACGACACCTGCCATCGACGAGAACTTGCGTTCTGTTGAGGAAGTGGTCGAGCAAAACCCTAAAGCCCTGGAAGAAGAGCACGAGCCTAAACCCCTCGCCTAATTCCAAAGGCCACTAAAAAGCCCCGCCAGTTTGCACTGGCGGGGCTTTTTTTATGCGTTGAAGGCGTGCCGATCAGAAGAACCAGAACGAACGACGATTGCTCTCCAGCTCACCCCGGCACTGATTAAGCTGTGCGCCGTACGTCTTTGATTGCTGCTCAACCTTGCGTGCGACCTGCACCAGCCAAGGCTTGGCACGATACGTACCACGACTGTAGCCGCCCCGCCCCTCGTGATAGGCCAAATATTGGTTATAGGCGTCCCACTTGGAGATGCCTAGCTGCTGCTGAGTACCCGCCGCATACCAACCAATAAAGCGAATGGCATCCGCAAAGTTGTCACGCGAACCTCCCTTGCCCGTGCTTTTTTTGAAGTCACTCCACGCTGGTGGCTGAGCCTGGGCATAGCCATAAGACTGACTGACCCGCCCCCACGGAATGACCCACAACAAATAGGCGCGCGGCGGCAGTGCGTCCGCCACAAAGCTGCTTTCCTGCTTCATGATTGCCATCGCCACCTGTGGCGGCGTGCCGAACTGGCTCTGCATGCTTAACGAGTCTTCATACCAGCGCGGGTACTGACGATAGATATTGCACAGATTGCCTTGATCCCTGGGCGGCGCGGTGGTGCAACCGGCCAGCGCCACCCAGGTCAACGCCAAGGCCCAAGCAGGCTTATGCTTCATTGGTTTTCCTTACGGCCACGGATGATGGAGCAACGCGAGTGCCCGATTAATACACGTTGGGTTCCATCTCCAACTGCACGGCAAAGCGCTGCGCAATATCGGCCTGGATACGCTGCGCCAGCGCCAACAATTGCAGACCGGTCGCCGCGCCGTAGTTGACCAGCACCAGCGACTGCAAACGGTGTACGCCCGCATCCGCGTCACGAAAGCCTTTCCAGCCAGCCGCCTCGATCAGCCAACCCGCCGCCAGTTTCACCTGACCGTCCGCTTGCGGATAGCCGATCAGGTTGGGGTGCGCCAGCTTGAGTTCAGCCGCCAACACCGATGAAACCACCGGATTCTTGAAGAAGCTGCCCGCATTGCCCAAGACCGCAGGGTCGGGCAGTTTTTCACTGCGGATGCTGCTGATGGCACGACTGACATCACTGGCGCTCGGCAGATCAACGCCTTGTTCGATCAGGCGCTGGCGTACCGGGCCGTACTCCAAGTGCAGACTGGCAGCACGACTCAGAGCAAACCTGACCCGCAGAATCAACCATCGACCCGGATGTTGCTTGAACAGGCTGTCGCGGTAACCAAAATTGCACTCAGCCAGGGTGAAATCACGCAACTCCCCACTTTGACGGTCGAGCGCGGTCAGCCCGGCAAACACATCCTTGATCTCAACCCCATAGGCACCAATATTCTGCATCGGCGCAGCGCCGACGGTGCCCGGGATCAGGCTCAGGTTTTCAAGCCCGGCAAAGCCCTGCGCAAGCGTCCACAACACAAAGTCATGCCACACCTCACCCGCCTCGGCCTCAACCACCACGCGCTCGCCGTCATCTACTAGCACACGAAGGCCACGACTGGCCATGCGCACTACCAACGCCTGCACATCGCCGGTCAACAGCAGGTTGCTGCCACCACCAATCACCAGTAAAGGCAACTGGTGCTCAGCCGAATAGCGCAACGCTTCACGCACGTCATCGTCGTTATGCGCCTGGGCAAACAATCGGGCACGCACATCGACACCAAAGCTGTTGAACGGCTTGAGTGACGCTTCAACCTGCAACTGCAAACTCATAAACGTCCTTTCAATTCGATCACTAGCAAGTCGCACGCGCGTTCAATCAGGTCCAGCACTTCTTCAAAGCCCTGTTCGCCATCGTAATAAGGGTCGGGAACTTCGTGTTTCACACCCTCATAACGTCGCAAGAACAAATCCAGCTCAGCCTTCCCACTGACCGGTTGCAATGCCTTGAGATCACGCAGGTTGCTGTTATCCATCGCAAAGATCAGCTCATAGCGGCTGAAGTCAGCGGCGCTGACGTGCTGCGCGCGCTGCGCGGACAAGTCATAACCGCGCAGCTTTGCCGCCCGCTGAGTGCGTTTGTCAGGAGGCTGCCCTACGTGCCAGTTGCCAGTCCCTGCCGAAGCGACATCAACCTGCGATGCAAGGCCGGCTAACTGCAATTTATGGCGCAGGACACCCTCAGCCGTCGGCGAGCGGCAAATATTGCCCAGGCACACAAACAGGACGCGCATCAAACCTCCAACAAACGCCGAACGCGCTCAAGGTCTTCAGGGGTGTCTACACCGCCAGGCGGTGCTTCGAGCACGTCGGCGACATGAATACGCACGCCATGCCACAGCGCGCGCAACTGCTCAAGACGCTCGGTATTTTCAAGCCAGCAAGGGCCCCAACTCACAAAGTCATGCAGGAAACCCGCACGGTAGGCGTAGATGCCGATATGCCGACGATAAGGCACGCCCTCTGGCAGGCGGTCGCTGGCCTGCGCAAAATCATCACGCGCCCACGGCAGGCAGGCTCGACTGAATGTCAGCGCCAGCCCATTGAGGTCACTGACCACTTTGACCACATTGGGATTGAACAACGCGGCTACGTCTTCGATGGGCTCGGCCAGCGTCGCCATGCTCGCTTCGCTGTGGGCAGCCAGGTTAACCGCCACCTGATCAATTACCCGAGGGGGAATCAAAGGCTCATCGCCCTGGACATTGACCACAATGGCATCGTCAGCCAACCCCAGAAGCGTCGCCACTTCGGCCAGGCGGTCGGTGCCTGATTCGTGATCGACGCGGGTCAACAACACCTCGGCCCCAAACGCCTGACAGGCCTCAACAATCCGCGCATCGTCCGTAGCCACCACCACCCGTTGCGCACTGCTTTTGCACGCTTGTTCCCACACGTGCTGAACCATCGGCTTGCCCGCAATCATTTGCAGGGGCTTGCCGGGCAAGCGTGTGGAAGCAAACCGCGAGGGGATAACGACCGTAAACACCGGGATCATTTATCCAGACGCTCTTCGTCAGTCAGCGTACGGGCTTCTGTTTCGAGCATGACCGGGATGCCATCACGAATCGGGTACGCTAGGCCTGCGCCCTTGCTGATCAGTTCGCTCTTGTCGGCACTGAGCTTGAGCGGGCCTTTGCAAACAGGGCAAGCAAGGATATCGAGCAGTTTGGTGTCCATAAGGGTTTCCCTGAATAAGAGGAGTTAGGGCAAAAGACGATCAGGTAAAAGACGCAGTAGCTGCTGATCAAACCAGCGCACAAAGGCTTGCGAAGGTACAGCGTCTACCGCCAGATACCACCAGTTAGACGCGGCAAAGTCGCGGCATTTCACCGCATCCTTTTCCGTCATGACCAACGGCAAAGGCGGCGTAAAATTCAGCACCTCGGCGCTATACGGCGCATGGTCCGCAAACGCGTGGGCAATTGGCCGCCAGTGTAACGTTTCGAGGGTAGTGAAGAAACGCTGCGGGTTACCGATACCGGCGACCGCATGCAACGCTTGCTGCGGCGCAAAATAGTCCAGTGACTGACGTTGGCCACTGCACAGGTTGATCAGCGCGGTGGGCTGCAAAGCAAAGGCAAATCCCGATGCCGGGTCCGTCATTGCACCGTTGTACAGCACCGCATCGACACTGTTCAGCCGCTCGGCCGGCTCGCGCAGGGGGCCTGCGGGCAAACAACGGCCGTTACCCAAACCGCGGGCGTTATCGATCAACACCAGCTCAAGATCACGCGCCAGGCGGTAATGCTGCAAACCATCATCCGACAGGATCAAGTCCAGCGACTCACTGGCCAGCAAGGCTTTGACTGCACGGCTACGATCAGGATCGATCATCAAGGGAACACCGCTGCGCTGCACGATCAGCAAAGGTTCATCACCGGCCTGCGCGGCACGTTGTTCAGCCGTCACACGCCAGGGGAAATGCGCAGGCCTGGCCCCATAGCCGCGACTGACCACCCCAACCCGCAGGCCGTGGCGCTGACAGTGTTCAATCAGCCACAGGATCAGCGGCGTCTTGCCGGTGCCGCCCACCGTGATATTGCCCACCACTACAATCGGCACCGGCGCTCGGTAAATATCGCCCTGCCCTGCCACAAAACGCGCGCGCTTACCCGCCACCACGCGACGGTAGAGACACTCAAGCGGCCGCAGCAGCGACAGCAGCGGGTGCCCGGCATACCAGGCGCGTAACAAACGATCGGACATAGCCATCAGGGAGCTGCCTGTGCCTCGACGGTGGTCATGCGTAAATGGCTGAAACCCAATTTACCCGCCGCATCCATCGCGGTGACGACATCTTGATGCCGGGCCTTGCCGTCAGCACTGATCGACAGCGCCAGCGTGGTGTCACCCTCAGACTCTTTCTGCAAGGCCTCCATCAGAGTGGCCAGGTCATTTTTCGGCAGTATCTGGTTGTTCACCGAAAACACACCGTCTGCGCTGATGGCGACATCTAACTGCTTGGCGTTTTGATCGTCACTCGGGGCACCGCTCACCGCTTGCGGCAGATCAACACGCAGTTGAGTTTCGCGGGTGAAAGTGGTGGTCACGACAAAAAACAGCAACAGGATAAACACCACATCAATCAATGACGCGAGGTTGATATCCACTGTTTCTCGTGGCTTGCGGCGAAATTTCACGCTTTGCTCCCGGCCATGTCGACTTCGCGGTCGCCTTGAACGACTTCAACCAGCTTGATGGCTTCTTGCTCCATGCCCACCACCAACTCATCAACGCGCCGTTGCAGGAAACGATGGAAGAACACCGCCGGGATACCCACCATCAAGCCCGCGGCCGTGGTGATCAACGCCTTGGAAATACCGCCCGCGAGGATCGCTGCGTTGGTGCTCATGCCTGCCCCCATGAACGAACTGAAAATGTCGATCATGCCCAGCACCGTGCCCAGCAAACCGAGCAATGGGGCCATCGCGGCAATCGTACCCAGCGCATTGAGGTAGCGTTCAAGCTCATGAATGACGCGGGCCGCAGCCTCTTCAATGCACTCTTTCATGATCTCGCGACCATGTTTTGAGTTGGCAAGCCCCGCTGCAAGGATTTCACCGAGCGGCGAATCGGCGCGCAATTGCTTGAGTTTTTCTTTGTCCAGTTGCTTGTCCTTGATCCAGACCCACACCTGCCCCAGCAGGTGGGGCGGAGTTACGCGGCTGGCGCGTAAAGTCCAAAGACGCTCGACAATAATGCCCAGCGCGGCAACAGAGCTCAGAATGATCGGCAGCATCATCCAGCCGCCGGATTTGACCAGTTCCCACACAGTGACAATCCCCTCGAAAAAGTGCGCCACTCTACCATAGGATTGGGCGCCCGCTCAGGCGCAGGCAAATCCCCGGTTATCCACCCTGGCGCCAAAACCTGCTGGGTTGACGCAGGCTGCGGGCCATCCCCCTCGTCCCCAACCTGAACCGCAGCGCCCCTTGTTCTGCGCTGTCCAGCACGTTCATGCCCAAGGCGTTGTAACGTGCCAGTACCTGCGGGTGCGGATGACCAAAGCTGTTGCCGTGACCTCGCGATATGAGCACATGTTCAGGTTTTAACGCATTCAGAAACACCTTGGATGACGATGAACGACTGCCATGATGCGGCGATTGCAACCAGTGCACCGGCATCGCCAGAGGGCTTTTCAAAAAGGCGCGTTCGGCCAACGCGTCAATATCACCCGTCAGCAACAGACGCTCATCGCTGGCCTGTACAAGCAGCACACAGGATTTTTGATTACCCGTCTGCGCATCCGCCCATTGCCAGAGTGAAAAACTCACACCGTCCCACTCCCACCGCTCGCCACTGACACACGGCTGCGCCTGTAACTGTAGTGCCAACCCGGGCACGTCACCACTGATCACTTTTTTGATGGTCATGGCGCGCTGCACGGCCAACGCGCCACCGGCATGGTCAGAATCGGCGTGACTGATGAGCATCACGTCCAATTTACCGACACCCAACGCGCGCAGCACCGGCACCACCACGCGCTCACCCTGATCCACCTCCCTGACCTTGGGCCCTGCGTCATAGAGCAAGGTGTGATGGCGTGTACGCAGCACCATCGCCAACCCCTGCCCGACGTCCAGTTGCCAGACCTCGACCTGACCATGGGGAATCTGCTCTTGTGGCGCGAATACCGCCAGCAGCACCAGTGGCCAGCCCAACGGCCTGGGTAAAAGCCCTGCGGGTAGCAATAAAATCAGCACCCCGATAGCACTCAAGCACCACACACCGGTTGTGACTTGTGCGGGCATCCACGGCAAAAAAGTACCGGCCAACAACGCTAACCCGCGTATCAGGGCATCCAATAAACCGCCCGACAGCCACAAAAGTGCCTCCCCGAGCCAAGGCACAGGTAACAGCAGCGTGCCCAATAACGCCGAGGGCAGCACCAGCAAGCTGATCCACGGCACCGCCACCAGGTTCGCCACTGGCCCGGTCACGCTGACCGGCAAACCCAGTGCCCAGATCACAGGAAACAGCCCCAGCGCGATCAAACCTTGGGGCCGGGTCCAGGCCGCCCACCACCGCCACGCACCCAAGCGCCCGCTGAACGTGAATATCAGCACGGCCACTGCCATGAATGACAACCAAAACCCCGGCATCAGGCTCGCCAGAGGCTGTGCTATCAACACCGCGTTGAGAGCCAGCAAAAACGGCAACCACATGCCCACATGACGAAACCGCAAACGCCATAGCAGGACCAGCCCGAGCATGACGCAGGCCCGCTGCACCGGCACTTCAAACCCTGCGAGCAGGCCATAACCGAGTGCACCCGCAAAGGCCAGGCCGCAGGCCCACGGCAGCCACGGCCAGGTACGCGGCCATAGGCCATAACGTGCCAGCAGCGCGACAAGCCCATAGAGCAACCCGCCAAACAGCCCGATGTGCTGACCCGAAATCACCAATAGATGCACGGTCCCCGTGGCTTGCAGCAGCGCCCAGTCATCACGGCTTAGCCCGGACCCGTCCCCCATCACCAGGGCTGCCAGCCACGGTGCTCGGCCGTGAGCATCAACCTGCAACAAGCGTTGGCGCAAACCGTCTCGCCATGCATAGGCCGCGGGCGCTAAACGCTGGCCCTCCTTGACCGAACCGGTCCCCCCGATACGCTGCGCCAGCAACCAGGCCTCGTAATCAAACCCCTGTGGATTGAGTAACCCATGGGGCTTTTTGAGCTTGACCGCCAGACGCCAACGCTCACCACTGTTGAGCGGCGGGCCGCCATGCCAGCTTAAACGCAGGGTGCGCGGCAGCTCGGCATGACGCGAGGTCGCGTCCCGTAATTCAAACCGCTGCGCTGTACCTGTGCGTTGCGGCAGGCCAATCACACGCCCCTCAACCCATAGGGTGCGACCATCGAGCGATGGCGACAAACGATCGTTCAGCGCCGATTGCCCCTGTACGCACGCCCATACCAGCCCGAACAAAAACAATCCAAATGGATAGGTACGAAAAAACAACAGCGCCAGTCCCACTGCCGACAGAAGAAACAGACACCCCACCGGCGGCAACACCGGTAAATAACGCAAAGCCATCAAGCCCGACGCCAGCCCTAACATCCCTGTATACATAGCCAGCCCACCGAGATCCTTTACCTCGGATTAGTCGATGCGGGTAATACGCGCTTAAATAATTGTCACAAAGTCTGAATAGGCAGAAGAGTGAATTTGGGCATACTGCCCCATTCATTCCCGGGAGAGGCCCATGCCACGGCGTTTGTTTAAACGTTACATGCCAGACCCAGCCAGCATCAGGGAACACAAATCCTTACGCTTTATGGGCACCCTGCTACATGACCCCAATCTGTGGCACCTGAATCGGCACTCGGTTTCCCGCGCAATGGCAGTGGGCATTTTTGCGGCATTTATCCCCATGCCTTTCCAGATGCTACTGGCCGCCTTCCTCGCCATTACCGTGCGCAGCAACATGCCCATTTCGGTTGGCCTGGTATGGCTGACCAATCCGATTACCATGCCGCCGGTTTTTTATTGCACCTACAAACTGGGGGCGTGGTTGATGAATGTGCCGGCACGCAGCCTGCCCGAGAACCTGACGTGGGAGTGGATCAGCGGGCAACTGTCTACGGTGTGGCAGCCTTTTCTACTGGGTTCGGTGGTGTGTGGCGTGGTGTTGGGTGCGCTGGCTTATTGCCTGACCCAGCTGTATTGGCGTTGGTGGGTGAACCGCCAATGGAAACGCCGACAAAAAAAACGCCCCTGAAGGGGCGTCGTTTCGCGCAAAAAAAACCTACCGTCATGTTTGCTACTGACGCATGCCGCGACCGCTGACCAGCAACCGCGCGCACAGCAGGTAAAGCACCACGGTCGCAATGACCATGAAGGTCAGTGCCACACTGATCTTGATGTCCGAGACACCCAGAATGCCGTAACGGAAGGCGTTGACCATGTGCAGCACCGGGTTGGCCATCGAGACCGTCTGCCAGAACGGCGGCAACAAGCTGATGGAGTAGAACACCCCGCCCAGGTAGGTCAAGGGCGTCAGCACGAAGGTTGGGATGATCGAAATATCATCGAAGTTACGCGCAAATACCGCGTTGACGAACCCCAACAGCGAAAAGATAGTCGCCGTCAGCACCACCACGGCCACCGTCAGTCCCAAGTGGTGCACTTGCAGGTCGGTAAAGAACAGCGACAGCAAGGTCACGATCACACCCACCATCAGCCCGCGCAAAATCCCGCCCACGGTAAAACCGATGAGGATGATGTGCGGCGATACCGGCGACACCATCAGTTCTTCAATCGAGCGCTGGAACTTGGCGCCAAAGAAGCTCGATACCACGTTGCCGTAGGCGTTGGTGATCACCGACATCATGATCAGGCCCGGCACGATGTACTCCATATAGGTGAAACCACCCATATCACCGATTTGTCGGCCAATCAGGTTACCGAAGATCACGAAGTACAAAACCATGGTGATCGCTGGTGGCAGCAGGGTTTGCGGCCAGATGCGCATGAAACGTCGCACTTCACGGTAAACAATGGTGTTTAACGCAATCAGATTGGGGCGCAGCTCCGAGCTCATATCGCCACCTTTGCCAGATTTTTTTCGACCAGCGACACGAACAACTCCTCAAGGCGATTGGTTTTATTGCGCAGGCTCACCACTTCAATGTGCTGTGCCGCCAATTGCGTGAACAGACCCGTGATGCCGACCGCCTTGTCCACCTGGACTTCCAGCGTGGCGCTGTCGAGCAACGCACTTGGGTAGCCGATCAACTGCGGTGCAGCCTGCAACGGGGTTTTCAAATCAAGCAGGAAGGTTTCGACATGTAACTGGCCAAGCAACTGGCGCATGCTGGTGTTTTCAACGATGGTGCCGTGATCAATGATCCCGATGTTGCGGCACAACTGCTCAGCCTCTTCCAGGTAGTGGGTGGTGAGGATGATGGTGGTGCCCTGCTCATTCAGCTCGGTGAGAAAGCTCCACATCGAGCGACGCAGCTCAATGTCCACGCCTGCGGTCGGCTCATCGAGAATCAACAGCCGCGGCTCATGCACCAAGGCGCGGGCAATCATCAGACGGCGCTTCATGCCGCCGGACAACGAACGTGAAGGTGTGTCGCGCTTGTCCCACAACCCCAGCTGGGTGAGGTACTTTTCGGCACGTTCCTTGGCGATTTTCGCCGGAATGCCGTAATACCCCGCCTGAGTCACGACAATGTCGAAGGTTTTTTCAAACTGGTTAAAGTTGAACTCCTGCGGCACCACGCCAATACAGCGCTTGAGTGCAGCAGGTTCACGGTCAAGATCATGACCAAACACATTCACCGTGCCGCCCGTCTTGTTGACCAGCGTCGAGAGAATGCCAATGGTGGTGGATTTGCCAGCCCCGTTCGGGCCGAGCAACGCGAAAAAGTCACCTTCGGATACATCCAGATCGATACCACTCAGGGCCTGGAAACCGTTGCCGTAGGTTTTGGTTAGCTGCCGTATGGACAGAGCGGAACTCATATCTGATTACGCACCAAGATGAGGGAATGGGAGGTGTAGATAAGGGCGAGCCGTCAGTCATACAAGTCCGACACGCAAGGTGCATGGTGCTTGGCCTCGACGCACAAGTACAGTCGCCCGTATTAATAGTGGGTATTAAGTCAACGCAGTCATGACCGAGTTGCGATAGGCCGGACGCAGCTTCAGACGCTCGTACCACGCCTCAAGATGCTGCATGCGCGGGCGTTCGATGGGCATTTCAAACCAGGCGTAAATAAACGATCCCAGCGGTATATCCCCCATGCCGATTTCATCACCGGACAGGTAAGGCTTTTGTGACAACGCCTGGTCAACCAGCGATAACAATTCGGCGCAGTGTTTACTCGCGGCGTTAATCACCCCCCAATCCTGCTGTTCGGCGGGGGTCCGTAAAATGCCCCAAAACAGATCACGAAACGGCCCGGCGAATGAAGATGTCGTCCAGTCCATCCACTTGTCGGCCTGCGCCCGCACGCAAACATCACGTTGATACCAAGAGGTGTCTGACCCATATCTGGCCGCCAAATAGCGCACGATGGTGTTGGATTCCCACAACACGAAACCATCGTCCTCGATCATTGGCACCCGGCCATTCGGGTTCAACGCCCTATATTCGGGGGTATCGACCACACCGAAAGCACCTCCGGCCTCTTGCCGGTTGTAAGGCAACGCCAACTCCTCGGCACACCACAGCACTTTTCTGACATTTGACGAATTCTTGCGACCCCACACTTTGAGCATGACTCAACTCCTGATTGATAGACGCCGGGGCAGTCTAACCTTGCCAGACGAACTCCGCCTCCCGCGCGAGGTCACTATCCATAACGCCTTGATCACGACTTGCGACTAAGCTCACAAAGGTGCCCGCCCCTGGCTTCACGGAGGATTGAATATGCTGTTGTTGTGGATTGTGGTTTTAATCGTTGGCGTCGCCTGGCTGGCGCATCGTCGCGTTGCCCCGCTGCCCGCCATGGGCGTGGTCGCGGTCTATCTACTCGCCATGGGCCTGTTCAGTCATGCTCCGGGCTGGCTGTTGGGTATTTTCTGGATCCTGCTGGCGGTCCCCGCCGCCCTGTTGTTACTGCCTGATATGCGGCGCAAAGTATTCACCGCGCCGCTTTTTAACTGGTTTCAAAAAACACTGCCGCCCATGTCGCAAACCGAACGCGACGCCATCGACGCGGGCACCGTGTGGTGGGACGGCGAATTGTTCAGTGGCCGCCCCGACTGGAACCAGTTGCTGGCCTACCCCAAGGTCCAACTCACAGAAGAAGAACAAGCCTTCATCGACGGCCCGACCGAAGCACTGTGTGCAATGGTCAGTGATTGGGACATCGGCCAGCGCATGGACTTACCCCCCCAAGCGTGGGCGCACATCAAAGAGCACGGTTTTTTTGCGCTGATCATCCCCAAAGAATTCGGCGGCAAAGGTTTCTCGGCCTATGCACACTCGCAAGTGGCGATGAAGCTTGCCACCCGCAGCGGCGATCTGGCCTCCACGGTGATGGTGCCCAACTCACTCGGCCCGGCTGAGCTGTTGTTGCATTACGGCACCGACGAGCAACGCAACCATTACCTGCCACGTCTGGCCCGGGGGGATGACATCCCTTGTTTTGCGCTCACCGGCCCGCTCGCGGGTTCTGACGCGGGCGCCATGCCCGACACCGGGATCATATGCAAAGGTCAGTGGCAAGGCGAAGAAGTGATCGGCCTGCGTCTGAATTGGGAAAAACGCTACATCACGCTCGGCCCGGTCGCCACGCTGCTGGGGCTGGCGTTCAAGGCTCACGACCCGGACCACCTGCTGGGCGAGGAAAAAGACCTGGGCATCAGCCTGGCGTTGATCCCCACCGACACACCGGGCGTCGACATAGGCCGCCGTCACTTGCCACTGGGCGCGGCCTTCATGAATGGCCCGAACAGCGGCAAAGACGTGTTCATCCCGCTGGACTACCTGATCGGCGGCCAGGAAATGCTTGGCAAGGGCTGGATGATGCTGATGAACTGCCTGTCGGTCGGGCGGTCGATTTCACTCCCGGCGGTCGGCACAGGCGCCGCCAAGTTCACCAGCCTGGTGACCGGGCAATATGCGCAAGTGCGTGAGCAATTCAACGTACCGCTGGCCGCCTTCGAAGGCATTCAAGAAGCCCTGGCCCGTATTGGCGGTAATGCCTGGCTGATGGACAGCGCCCGCATGCTGACCGCCAACGCTGTGGATCTGGGCGAAAAACCCTCGGTCCTGTCGGCCATTCTCAAGTACCACCTCACCGAGCGCGGCCGCGAATGCATCAGCCATGCGATGGACGTTCACGGTGGCAAGGGCATCATCATGGGGCCCAATAACTATTTGGGCCGCAGCTGGCAAGGGGCGCCGATCTTCATCACCGTCGAAGGCGCAAACATTCTGTCGCGCAACCTGATGATCTTCGGCCAGGGCGCAATCCGCTGCCATCCGTTTGTACTGAAGGAAATGGCGCTGGCCGGGCGCGAAGATCACGCGCAAGCGTTGCACGAATTTGATGGACTGCTGCTCAACCACATCGGATTTGCGGTGAGCAATGCCGCTAGCACCTTCGTGTTGAACCTGGGCTTTGGGCGCCTTGAAAAAGCCCCCGGCAATGCATTGAGCCAAGGTTACTTCCGGGCGCTTAATCGCCAGGCCGCAGCCTTTGCGATGCTGGCCGATTTGAGCATGATGCTGCTGGGCGGTGAGTTAAAACGCCGTGAGCGCTTGTCCGCACGTCTGGGCGATGTGCTCAGCAACCTGTATCTGGCTTCGGCCGCACTCAAGCGCTACCACGACATGGACTCGCCCGAGTACCTCAACCCGCTGTTCAACTGGGCCATGCAAGAAAGCCTGGGCCATGCCGAGCGCGCGCTGGATGAGCTGCTGCAAAACTTCCCGAGTCGCACACTGGGCTTCTTGTTGCGCGCCATCGTGTTCCCGTTTGGGCGTCGCCACACCGGGCCGTCCGATGCGCTGGACGCTGAAGTCGCCGCTGTATTGGGCCGCGCCAAGGGCGACCCGACCCTTGAAGCGGTGTTGGCAGGTTGCTATCGCCCACAATCGGCTGACGATCCTGTCGGCGCCCTGCAACACGCCAGCGAACTGCTCAGCGCCGCCCATCCACTGTTCAAAAAATTGCATGAGGGCCTTAAAAGCGGTCAGGTCAACCCCGCCGCCGGCGAACCGGCGATTGAGGCAGGCGTGAAAGCAGGCGTGCTGCAACCCGACGAGGCGCAGACCTTGCGCGAGGCCGAAGCCGCACGTCGCAAGGTGATTGACGTGGATGATTTTTCCAAAGATGAGCTAACTCTCAGCGAAGGAAAGATTCGATAGCACGACAGCGGGCGCGCGGGGCTTTATACTCCCGCGCCCGTTTTGTTTAGAGGACACCGCAATGGCCACCAACGATCTGAACCACAACCTCGTGTTGCTCGATATTCTGCGCAGCATCCTGGTTGCTGTCGGTGACGCTGAGCAGATCCCTGAGGAAAGCCACGCGTTATTCCTGGAACGCTTTGACGACATGCGCAGTTCGCTGCCGGTTGACCCGATCAACAGCCAGTACTTGGGCCAGGACATCATGTGCCAAGTGATCGAACGCTACCCGCAGATCGCCCATCTGGTTCCCCGTGACCTGCTGTGGTACTTCGGCGGTGCGTGCTTCAACTTCCTCTCGGATGAAGAACTGGACATGTATCAGGCACTGGAAGAGCGCCGTCATGAAGCTGAACTGAACGGCGAACCGTTCGACTGGAATCAGGAAAAGCAGTTCATGGTCATGCCCGTGACTGAAGACAGCACCCAGCACTGAATGCTTGTCTGAACATTCAAAGGCCCGCCCGGTTTAACCGGGCGGGCCTTTTTTTGGCACACAGCGCCCCATGCTGCACCTGCGGCTACACCTGCTTATGCGGCATGCCAAGTGTCGGCTCCTGCGCCATTCGCTCCACTAAAAAATCAATAAACACCCGCAGCTTGGGCGGCAGATAACGCGATGGCGCATGCAATAGCCACACGCCACCATGGTAGGACGCAATAAAACTCCATTCAGGCAGCACTTGCACGACCAGCCCTTGGGCCAATGCGTGGCGCGCCGTGAAATACGGCACGCTGCCAATCCCGATGTGCTGCAAGATCGCCTCCAGCCGTACCCCGGTGTGATTCGCCGCATACCGCCCGTGCACCCCGACGGTCACGGACTTGCTACCCTGCTTGAACTTCCAGCGCGCATCCGCCGGGGTTTCCCCCAGGTAAATGCAACTGTGCGCACGCAAGTCTTCGGGCCGGGCCGGTAGGCCGTGTTCAGCCAGGTAAGCGGGCGTGGCACACAGTACGTGCTCCAGCGCAAACAGCTGGCGCCCCACCAACCCCGGCGCGGGTTGGTCTGTGATGCGGATACTCAGGTCAACGTTGTCATCAATCAGGTCGACGTAGCGATCTTCCAACATCATCTGCACATCGACTTTTGGATAACGGCGCAAAAAATCCGCCATGTGCGGGTGAATCACATAGCGCCCGATGGCCTTGGGCACGCTGACCCGGATCAAGCCTTCAGGCTCCTGCGTAAACTGGCCACTGAGCTCCATCACCGATTGGGCCGCCCCCACCACCTCGCAGCAGCGCTTGAATACGGCCTCACCGCCCTCGCTTAAACGTAATTTACGCGTGGTGCGCTGTAGCAAACGCAGCGCCAGCGCTTTTTCAAGGCGCGAAATACTGCGACTGACAGCCGACGGTGAGGTACCCAGCTGGCGTGCCACTTCAGAGAAGCTCCCGGCCTCAGCCACCCGCACAAACACGACCATTTCAGCCAACAACGACAACGGTAGATTTATGCTCATGACGCACAGGTCCATTGAAATTTGCAGGAATTATCACACCGAGTGCGCTTTTCTATACTAGAAAAAGAATTCGATCAGGACACCGTGATGACTCAACGCCTTTATTTTTCCGACGACACACTGACTGCCGATGCCGTGGTGATGCAATGCACCCCCCACGAGGAAGGCTTTGCCGTGACCCTGCAGGCCACGCCGTTTCACCCGCAAGGTGGCGGGCAACCGTCAGACATTGGCTGGATCGGCGACAGTGAAGTACTCAAAGCGCTACAAGAACACGACAGCATCGTGCATTACCTCAAGCAACCCGTTGCCCTTGGCCCGGTACAGGTTCGCGTCGATGCCCAGCGTCGCCAGTTGAATACCCGACTGCATTCGGCCGGGCACTTGATCGGCGTGGTGGGCGAACAAGCTGGCTGGATACCCACCAAAGCTCACCATTGGCCGGGTGAATGCCGAGTCAGCTTTGTACCCGGCGAGCAGCCCCAAACACTGGATGCAAGCGCCATTGAGCAGCAACTCACGCACTGGATCAGCGCCGACCTGCCCCGGCATTTGCACCTCGACGCCCCACAGCGCGCGGTCAGTTTTGGTGAGCTGCCAAGGTACCCGTGCGGCGGCACCCATGTGCGTTCGCTGTGCGAGTTGCAGGCCGTGAAGGTGCTATCGGTTACCGAGAAAAAAGGGGTGCTGTCAGTGCGTTATGAACTGGACTGACAGCACCGCCTGCCTCCACCACTTGCGGCACTATGGCGTCGACAGAAAAAGACGCTGCGCCAAATCCTTGTCTAATTTGGCGCGGTACACCTCGATATAATCGTGGGCAGTCTTGGCTCTGGCATAAAGCGCCCTTTCACTCAACGTTCTCTGATTGGCGGTTTTCAAGTGCGCCACATCAAAAGCAGCCTCGGGGGTGTCGAGCGCAGGATAGTGAAAATGCGCAAACCACAGCACCTTGCCGTCCTTGTCACTGATCGTATATTCCTGAAGGTAATCTTTGCGTTGCCCCTTGGATAAATGCCGCCTAGGGCCTTCGCGCACAATGGTGATCTCATTTTGGGTCTTTAAATAGTCAACATTTGGCCCTGTCGGTGGCAGTCGTTTAATGATCTGAGTCCGTAAATTTTTGCCCTCTGAACGCAGCACTTTCGCTTCTATCGCAAGTTCTTGGCTCAACGCCAGCACAACGCTTCTGCGGGCCTCAGTTAACGTCGGGGTGTGCGCAGGCGTGGCCATGACGATCTGTTCGATCTGCCGGCCCACCTCCTCCATTGACTGGGCTTTGAACGTCAGTATTTCTTCAATTTCAATCGGGATTTTTGATGTCGCGGCACTTGCCCGGTTGTCTTGAATCACCTTGGGCAAACGCCCCAGTAAGCTCCGTGCATCGGCCTCCAGCCTCACCAGATTCTTGGTATGCGAAACCTGTGCCGTTGAGGGACGGGTACTGCCGAACTCTTCCCAATGGCCATTTTCGAGCTGGCGAAAGGAGCGAATCTGCATACGATCCACACCCTCGGTCACGTCCACGATTTCATCGCCGGGCTGGGTGGGAGACTCACGCTTTATGCCCACCAATGTCTGCTTCTTAGTGGTTTTGATGATCTTGTGTGCCGGGCTTAATGGCACGGCTTTCGCAACGGGTACCCGCATCTGACTGCTTGGCCCAGGCCTTGGCTCATCCAATTGAGATGAGGCGCTTTCTGGCTCACGAATGGCCATTTCCAGCTGCGTTTCGGCAAGCCCCCTGAGATGCTCCAGCACTCGGCGAATGGAAGGCAAATACTCGTTACGAAAGTGCTCGGAGCCAAGCTGCTCAAGGCTTACGCAAATGGCATCAGCCGACGCATATTGCTCGATTGCACTGTCGAACACGTCGATAGGTTGGAGACCAAGAAATCCCCCCTCGCGTGGGATGTACAGCTGTGACCACGCCGTATCACTCAATGTGCCTTGGCCAAACAGGTCAAACGCAAATTGCTCTTCAGGCAGAAGATCCGTTGCATCACGTCGAATCAGAAGCTCACACAGGGTTTCCAGATATCCAACCGCCCAATGCCAATCAAAATATTGCCGATCAGGCCGCTGCATGAGTTCGGCCAAGGAACTTCCTTTGGGCAAAGGTCTGAGCATGGCTTGTGTAATGGCTTCAGACTCAAACACAGAATTATTAAAAAGCCGTTCCTCCAACTTTTCTGCCTGCTTTAAATGCTCAACCCATTGTTCGTACGGCGCGTTGTTGGCGTCTTTAATACCGCTCAGTACGGCCTTTAGCCCATCGAGATAAGCCGGGTGCACGCTTGAGACCGGCAACCCTCGCAGCGCATCGTCTAAATAATTCTGCAACTTGAACAGCCTGAGCACGACGCGTGGCCACACCTCCTGCATCTTTTTTTCATAATGCTGCGTCGGCATCAACTTATTGGCCTTGCCCATGACCTTGATTAGCTCAAGCGTCGTTGTTCGCCAGAGGCCCACATCGCGCTCATAGCGGTCTAGCAGCTGTGTCAGCCGCTCAGGATTAGCGGTCAGCAATTGTTCACTGATTTTCAGTACGCCATCACGCCTTTCAAGCTCGGCCAAGAGGCGCTCTTCATCCTGGGCGAGTTCGGTCAGCTTTTCGTTTTTTTGCGCACGTAATGCCTGAATACGCTTCTTCGGCCCGCCCCCGCGTAATCCCAAGCGCAAATCGAGATCCCATTGGCCCAAGCCATCTGTTTTAAGCCTTGGCCCCAGCCGCTCAGGCTGCTTGTCATCCTGCACGACTAACCCATCACCCTGGCGGGTGATGCGGTAAGCCTTGCCGTCGAGTCGTACATATGACTTACCTTGATATTTAATAACGCCTTTTAACGGGCCTACCGCTATTGACGTACCCGAGGTGAGGTCTACGTCTGCGGCGAACGTCTCCAGACTGATGCGCAGGCTCTGTGAGAGCTGGGGTGAAGCACTGAACCAGGAAAAGTCCAGGGTTGAAAAACGCATCACTGAATGGCCACTGATGGAGGGGACCTTTTGTTGTGCCAGGGGTGACATCACAGGCAGCTCAACAGGCGTCGGTCTTTCATCCCCGATTAGCGTGAACGTCGGTTCATCAATGGGCGCTTTAAGGTCTGGTGGCTCATGGGGCCCTGCTTTAAATTTCATTCCTGCATGCAATAACGCCAAGCTAACAGTGAATAGCAGATCAATCACGGTCTGCGTGGCAGCCTCTTTATCACCCTCGATACGGGCCTGTAAGCCGCTCTCAAGGCTAACCAAGGTTTGAAACAGCCACGCCGCTTTTTGCAACGGGCCGCTGACAAAAAACGTCAAACCATTAAAGACAGTCCATGCATAGCGCTTGAACAACATCCAGCGCCGCTCTGAACGCGACACCGTTTGCCTGTCAGACAGGGTTATTAATGCATTGGCATTGCTATTAAACATCGCTGTGAAAACATCACCCACGACGCGCTCCGTACTGAGCCTGGCTGCACTGCGCGGTAAAAGCGCCAAAAATCCTTCTAATAAAACGCCTTCCAGATGCGGTCGCTCAAAGCCGCCATCGGCATAAAAACCGCGCGCGTCGTCATCAAGCCACGCCAGCACTGTCTCTTGCAGTTCACCGGACTGATTGATGGCCGCCAATAAGGCCCCCCACGTTGCAAACTCCAGCAGGGCCTCACCTGCCAGTGGCCGGTAGAGGACAAAAGGCCCGGATCCAATATCTCTTGCGCCGAACACAAACATGTTGGCGACATAATCAGGTACTGCCCCTTCATAAGCGTAAAAGCCTAACGGCCTGACACATAGGCGGTCATACACCGCTCTCGCGACTGAGTCAGGGTTGAGCACATGTTTGAGCATTTGCCACCCTGCCGCCGTAAAGCCGGCTTGCGCCTTAATCTTTTTTTCCAGCGCTTGCAGGGGCAACTGCACCCTCAGCTGCTGCTTGTACAAGGCCAGGCGGCGCGCGGACTCAACCCGATCATCCACCAGCAGGCGCTTGATCAATGCAATGTATTGGCTGCCAATATCAAGTTCGTCCAGTAGTTTTTTGAGGTAAGCCGAGGTCAACCAGTGCGGCAATCGCTGCTGATCTTGAAGACTCAGATTCATAAGCCCAGCGGGTTTTCCACCGACGTACATCAACGCAAATTCTGGTAATGGGATGACTTCTTCTGTCAGCCATCCCAACTGTAGACTCTGGATCGACACATCATGGATTTCGACCTTAGCGGCATCCACACTGAAACCCGGGTGATCGAGCTGGAAACGTGTATTGAGAACCTGGGCGGCGTAGGCGGGAAGCGACACGATACCGTCCAGAAAAGTCTGTCTATGCGACGCTTGCTCGGCCATTAAGGCGCTGTATTCCATCAGATCCTGCGCCCCAGCCTGACTGAGCCACGCAGGCATCTTGGCCATCACCCACTCAAGCTCAGCACGATCAGGGCGGCTGAAAAAATCGAACATGGCACTGTCAGACTCAAGCGTTTGCATTAACCGCCCCACACTCCAGCGCTCTGTTTGAGCGCGCTGCCCAGCACGGGTCAGTTGACGTAACTGTTGATCAAGCAGCGTCAACGCCAACCCGGTAAAAAAGTTGCCTTCTGGCTCATGTAACGACCACGTAAATAAC
Source organism: Pseudomonas weihenstephanensis (assembly GCF_001043055.1). Lineage (GTDB taxonomy): Bacteria > Pseudomonadota > Gammaproteobacteria > Pseudomonadales > Pseudomonadaceae > Aquipseudomonas > Aquipseudomonas weihenstephanensis. The sequence goes on along the minus strand of NZ_JYLF01000001.1, from coordinate 760,682 downwards.
GGCCCATCGAGTGTCCCTTGCAAGCGCTGGGTCAAGGCGGTGCCGAACGCTTGCACAGAATCAAACACCTCGACCCCATGCGCCAGCGAGTAGCCGAGAACTAACAGTTTGTCGGGCATCAGACGTGTAATCAGGCCCATCCCCGGTAACTGAAAGCGCTGGGTCTGCGTGGCTTCAACGCATTGGATATTGATCAGATAAGCATGCAGCGGGGTTTCTTCGGCCATTTTCGAACGGACCGCAGCATAGGGAAAGTTGGCCACGACAGCCAATGCGGCCGCCTGATCCCCGGTCAAAGTCGGCAATGATCCAGGTTGCGCAGTGACGGCGTTCAGGCTTCCTTGCAGTACCTGCTGTATCCATTGAACCGGGCTGATACCGCGCCCAGTGGCTTCGCTCCAGAACTGCGCCAAGGCCTGTTGATAGGCATCCATTAATAATTCGGCGCAGTCATTGAGCCGCTTTTGCACCTCACTCATATCAACCGGTAAGGCTGTGGGGGGCTGGGCAGTTGAGTCCGTGGTCAGGCAATGAAAGCCTTGGACCAAGTGCACCGGCTCAGTATCGATATAACACTGAATCAGTACCTCAACCACCGCCATGAACCGGTAGCGTGGGGGCTGCCCCTGGCTCGTGATGGGTAACGGCTCAGCAATCCACAGCGGCGTACTGTCACCCACATTCAGGTTCGGATACTTGTCGAGCAACAGGCTGTTGAAGCACTGCATGGCTGCACCGCGAAAGGTAGGGCGAGGCGCAAAGTCCTGATGAACAAAGCTGCCCAACGGACTGTATCGGGCAATTAAATCGGGTGTTGAAGAGAGTTTTTTCATGGTCAATCCATCGCATTGAATCGCTAAAAGACAGTCCGGCTGACGGGGTAACCGTCAACGCCAACCGAGTAAGCGATTCAACGTGATGAAACACGGGGGGTGGTGGTAAGCAGATATTGCTAAATGCTGGACCGGTGGCGCTGCACAAAACGGTCAACATAGTCATCGGCAGGGGCCTGCAAAATTTCGTGCGGCGTGCCCACCTGAACCAATTGCCCATCTTTGAGAATGGCAATGCGATTGCCAATGCGCAGCGCTTCATCCAGGTCATGGGTGATAAACACAATGGTTTTTTGCAATGTGCGTTGCAGCTCAAGCAGTTGATCTTGCATCTCAGCGCGAATCAACGGATCGAGGGCGCTGAAGGCTTCATCCATCAGGATGATGTCGGTGTCGGTGGCCAATGCACGTGCCAGACCAACGCGCTGTCGCATTCCCCCCGACAACTGATGAACAAAGGCGTGCTCATAGCCTTGCAGGCCCACCACTGAGATCCAGTGCCGTGCGCGCTCATCGCATTGCGCCTGACGCTCGCCCCTGACCTTTAACCCATACGCGACGTTCTCCAGCACGTTGCGATGCGGCAACAGGCCGAAATTCTGGAACACCATACTGACGTTGTGCCGCCTGAATTGACGCAACGCAGGCATGTCGTAATCAAGGATGTTCTGACCGTCGACCAGGATCTGGCCGCTGGTGGGGTCGATTAAACGATTGAGGTGACGCACCAGCGTCGACTTGCCGGAACCGGACAAGCCCATGATGACGAACACTTCACCGGCACGGATCGACAGCGACAAGTCGTTGATCCCGATCACGCAACCCGTTTTGGCCAACACTTCTTCCTTACTCTTGCCTTCGCCGATCAGCGCCAGCACGTCTTTTTCGCGATTACCGAACACCTTGAACACGTTGCGCACTTCGATTTTATTGATCGTCACGTCTGTCATTCCTGAGGCCCATGCCGAGGTCGGCCATAGGCCTGGGTGATACGGTCAATGACCACTGCCAAAATCACAATCGCCAGCCCGGCCTCCAGGCCCTTGCCCACGTTGAGCGTCTGAATGCCGACCAACACGTCCTCGCCCAAACCCCGCGCACCAATCATCGATGCAATGACCACCATCGACAGTGCCATCATGGTGGTCTGGTTGATGCCCGCCATGATGCTCGGCATCGCCAACGGCAGTTGCACGCCGAACAGTTGCTGCCAAGGGGTGGCGCCAAACGCGTTGATCCCCTCCATCACTTCACGGTCGACCTGACGCAACCCCAGGTCGGTGAGGCGAATCAATGGCGGTACGGCATAGATCACCGTGGCAAAAATGGCCGGAACCTTGCCCAGGCCGAACAGCATCAACACCGGGATCAAATACACAAAGCTGGGCATGGTTTGCATGATGTCCAACAAGGGCATCATCACCGCTCGCAAGCGATTGTTGCGCGCCGCGAGAATACCCAGCGGAACCCCCAACATCACCGAAATGACCGTGGCCACCATCATCAGCGCCAGGGTTTGCATCAGCTTGTCCCACAGCCCGACGGCACCGACCAGAAACAGCAGGCCAACAATCACCACTGTGCTGAGGACTTTACGGGTGGCGTGCCAGGCAATCGCCCCCACGATGGCCAGCATCAGCCACCAGGGGGTGATGCGCAGCAGGTTTTCAAGGTTGATGATGGCCCACAGCAGCGTGTCGGAGATGTGCCTGAACACATCGCCGTAATGGCTGACCAGCGCGTCCACGCCGTCATTGACCCAGCCTGCGATGGAAAACGTCATGTTGTCTGGAAACATGCAGTGCTCGTGTCAGTGAGTTATTTGGAGTTCAGCGCTGCATCGACTTTTTGTGCCGCGTCAGGGGTTACCCAGGCATGCCAAATCTGCGGTTGCTCGCGTAAAAAAGTTTCAGCGGCCTTGCGTGGCTCCGTGCGTTTTTCGCTCATGTGGGCCAACGTTGTGTTGAGCAAATCAATCGGAAAGTCGACCTTTTCATAGAACGCGACCAATTGCGGGTACTCGGCTTTGAAAGGCGCTGAAACGCCAATCGCCAGTTTCGCCGGTAATGAGCGCGTGCCTTTGGGGTTAGGGTTGTTGACGTCAGCCAGAGTCTTCCAGGCCTCAGCATCAAAGGCCGGCTCTTCGAGCTTGATCAGTTTGTAGCGGCCAATCAGCGGGGTCGGTGACCAGTAGTAGAACAACACCGGTTTGCCACGGCGAATCGAGGAACTGACTTCGGCATCCAGCGCCGCGCCCGAGCCGGTGCGGAAATTCACGAAATCCTTGTCCAGGCCATACGCTTTGAGCTTTTGGCTGTTCACAATCTCAGACGTCCAGCCGGTGGGGCTGTTAAGGAAACGGCCACGGGTCGGGTCTTCCTGATCACGGAACACCTCTTTGTAGCGCGCCAGGTCGTTGACCGACTTCAAGTCCGGCGCCAGCGCCTTGATGCCTTTTTCGGCATCGCCCTTGATCACATACTCCGGCACCCACCAGCCTTCACTGGCGTTTTTGACAATATCGCCCACGCCAAACACTTTGCCCTCCGCTTGCGCCTTGAGCCACACCGGGCTGCGACCCGCCCACTCTTCGCCAATCACCTGAATGTCGTTTTTAGCCAGGGCCGCTTCAAGACTGACCGTGCTGCCGGGCAAAGTGTCTGTGGCGACGCCGTAGCCTTTCTCGGTGATAAAGCGCAGCACTTCGGTGATCAAACTGCCGCTTTCCCAAGTGATATCACCGAAATAAACAGGGGGCTTCTGGCTTTGCGCCAAGACCGGTTGTGTGATGAGTCCTAACGCCAGAAGCGAGCCACCGAGCCACTTTTTCAGATTGTTCATACAGATTCTCTTGTTTTGGAGGAGTGGTCTTGAAACGGTGCAATGCCTGTTTTGGAGCACCTGCGCAGCGCAAGGTTCATGTAATCGCTGACCGAACGCTGGGAAATCCCCAACTGCGCGGCTATTTCGGGGTAGGTCATGCCGTTCACCCGCGAGAGCACAAAGGTTGATTTGACCTTGTCGGGCAACCCTTCGAGCTGACGCTGCACCGTGCGCAAGGTTTGATGTAACTGCGCCATAGACTCAGGGCTAGGCACGTCCTGCGTATCGTGCAGGGGTAAGGTCATCAAATAGGCCCGCTCTACCGAACGACGGCGCCATAGTTGATACACCAGCCGCTGTGCGATGGTCGTCAATAACGCCCGCGGCTCACGAATACTCCCTGGGGTTGGCACGTTGAGCAACTGGACAAAGGTGTCGGCTGCAATGTCTTCAGCGTAGCTGTCTGAATGCAGATTGCGCCGCAAACGAGTGTGCAGCCAAACATAGTGAGCGCTGAAAAGATGACTCACGTAATCACGATGAGAAAGGTCGGCCCCGGACATACAGGCTCCAAAAATAAGATGAAAGCAACGTGTCCGGTGATCCGGTGCGGCGATCCTAGCAAACGCCTTTATTTCTTTTAAATATTAAAAAATGATTTAAACATTAACTTTTGATATATAAACGCGCGCAGTGGCGTGCTATTGCAGCACCTCAAAGCCTTGAAGCGTCGCCTCGCGCTGGTAATCGAGTACGCATTCATAGTCTGCCAGGCTGGCAGGTAGCACCTCACGCAGCCGCAGGCAGTCGCCCACCTGCGGTAACTGTTCAAGTGCCGCGTTCATGGCAGTGCGAATGCGCTGTACCTCCTGCGCGCTCGTGCCGATAGACGTAATAAACGGCAAGGTCGGGCTGGGGGCCGTGCGGGCAACGATTCGAATACCCGCCACGTCTTGAGGCGCGTAGTGCGCAAGGTAGGCAAAGGTCACGCTGTCGATAGCGGCCAGATCTGCGCGCTGAGCCTGGACCCAACGCAGGCTGTGTTGATGCGCCCCGCTGATTGTCACCGACGAAAAAAAGCGCCCACCCTGCTGGAGGGGCGCCAGTTGATGACGAAACAGGTTCATGCCGCTATTGGAATGCTCGTCATTGATCACCGCTCGGCAGCCACGAAATTGAGCCAATGTGCGACGCGGATCCTGTTCGCGGCAGACAATCACACTGCAATGGCTGCCACCCGTACTGTGCGGCCATTCGTAGCGCGGACGACCAATCAATTGCACCTGATCGCGCAGTTGAGTCATCAACGGGTAGCCGCAGGTTTGTGTCAGCAGCAGCTCAGGCGCACGAAACAACGCGCTCAGCTCAAGCCCCTGCGCATCAGCGCGTATGTATCCCAACAAGTGCATGATGCGTGTCAGCCATTGCTCATTGGCGGCCTGCACCGGCTTCGGTGCTACATACATCGCGAGGGCGGCGTAACGACCCGACATAGGACACTCCTGGTGCAATTAATGGAAGGGATGCTGAGGGCTGTCGATGGCGCGCATGCTATTGTTGCGCAGGAACGTGCCATAGCCTTCAACCAAGAAGCCACCACTGCGCTCAATCCATTGCGCGCGCCGAGCCCGGTACACCGTGGGCAAGTAAAACCACGGTAAGCCCGGCATGTCGTGATGCACCAAATGCAAATTCAAGTGCAAAAACAGCCACGCCCAGGGCCAACCGGCCTCATTGAGCACCGTTCGCTGTTCGGGCCGTTCGGCAGGCCGATGCTCATAGTAAGAACGCAACGCGCCCACAGACAGTGCAGGAACCGTTACCAAGAACACGTATTGCCAGATCGAAAGCACGCTGTAGTGAGCAATAAAGGCACACATCAACCCTGTGCAAAAACCGTGCGTCAGCCACATGCACCACGCCTGTCGCTGACCTTGGCGCAACCGCGCAAACTCTTCCGTGGCCAGCCCGCATAAGGCCAGTGGCGGCCCGATCAATACCCGCCCCGCCACAGTCTTGTTCAGCCAGAGCAACCCACGCAGCCATTTGGGCGACTGAGGCCATTGGCGGTTGAGCAGGTAACGGCTTTCCGGATCGATGCCGGGCAGGGTCAGATCATGGTCTCGGTGGTGCAGCAAGTGGCTGTCTCGGTACAAGGTGTACGGGTACCACACGGCAAAAGGTGCATACCCCAGCAGTTTGTTGAACCACAGCGCCCGCGTGGGATGCCCGTGCAACAGTTCGTGCTGCACCGACATCCACAACACGACCACCGGTATCAACAAAAGGAGTGTCCAAAAAGCCCCTATCAACGGGCTGATTAAGAGCAGGCCAAACCACGCACCGGGAACAGCGATCAACAATAGCCAGGTGGGCCATTGCGTACGACCGGTAAAGCTGCGGGCCAAGGTGTGAATGTCTTGTTGCTGGGCAAGATCAAAGTAGTGCGCCATCCTGAAGCTCAATTAAGAAGTAGAAGAACCTTCTGTGGCGCGAGCGGTGAGTTTCTTGCAGATCGATTGGTTATTTGCTTAGAGCGGATTGACCGGGCGTGACCTTGCAAAATCGCAGGCACAAAAAAAGCAGCCATAAGGCTGCTTTTCTGGTGTTTTTTGAAACTGCGTAGCCCCAAAAAACAAAATTTGGAGCGGGAAACGAGACTCGAACTCGCGACCCCGACCTTGGCAAGGTCGTGCTCTACCAACTGAGCTATTCCCGCAATAATGGCGTCCCCTAGGGGACTCGAACCCCTGTTACCGCCGTGAAAGGGCGGTGTCCTAGGCCACTAGACGAAGGGGACGTTGCCCGAAATGTACACGTACATTTCAGTGCCAGGCACAGTAACCGAAGTTATCGCTCTGGCTTTTCACCAACTTCACTCGAAAGCAAAGCTGCTTGTGACACAAAAAAAATCAGCCTTGGCTGATCTTTTTATGCTTTCTCAACACTATTGAGCGTCAGAAAACAAAATTTGGAGCGGGAAACGAGACTCGAACTCGCGACCCCGACCTTGGCAAGGTCGTGCTCTACCAACTGAGCTATTCCCGCAATAATGGCGTCCCCTAGGGGACTCGAACCCCTGTTACCGCCGTGAAAGGGCGGTGTCCTAGGCCACTAGACGAAGGGGACGTTGCCCGAAATGCACACGTACATTTCAGTGCCAATCACATAACCGAAGCTAAGGATCTGGCTTTCACTCAACCCCGCCCGAGAGCGAAGCTGCTTAAAAATGGAGCGGGAAACGAGACTCGAACTCGCGACCCCGACCTTGGCAAGGTCGTGCTCTACCAACTGAGCTATTCCCGCAATGGCGTCCCCTAGGGGACTCGAACCCCTGTTACCGCCGTGAAAGGGCGGTGTCCTAGGCCACTAGACGAAGGGGACACGCTACAACTTCACTGGTTACTGCGTTTCGCTGTGTGCTTTACGCTGCAATTGGCGCGCATTCTAGGGATGGTTTGGGAAGTCGTCAACCCCAATATGAAAATATATTGAAATCAATGACTTCGCCCATCTTCACCTCATTTCATGCACCGTACGGCGCCGATGTCCTGACGCCTATATTCCGACATCCTACAAGGAGTTATAGTTGGCACCGTGCAATAGTGGCACTCTGTACTTCCGCTAGCAGTCCAACCTCTTTAATAGACGAGGGCAGCCAACCTCAAGACCGTTTGCACGTTTAGAAAATAAAGCCCACCGACCATCCAAAGAGGTTTTTACGTTGACGCCATCCATGATCACCCTGCTTGTAGTAGCCGGGATCGTCCTATTGATCGCCATCGGTTACATGAACCATGTGGTGGAAAACAACAAATTGGAAAAGGCCCGCTTAAAGGTTGAGCTTACTGACCGTGTGCGTCGTTGCAGCGAAGTCAGCGAGACGTTCCCTGGCCAACTGATGTCGCCCGCACTCAAACACCTGCTGGCACGCCTGGAACTTAACGCCACACAACGCCTGTTGCACCTGCAAAAAAACAGCGCGCCTTTAAAGACCCGGATCGCCGAACTCAATGCATTGATCGGCCAGGGTGAATCGATCCCGGTCAACAACCCGCCCGGCCCTATCCTGACTGAAGCCAAAGCCAAAGATGTGCGCTTTTTGCTGGAAACCCTGCACGGGCAAATCACCCGCGCCGTTCAGGACGGCTTCCTACCCACCAACGAAGCCAAGCGCTGGATCAAAGAAATTCGGCACTTGCTCGTGGTGCTGCACATCGAGTTTTTCAATAATCTGGGCCAGCTCGCTTTTCAGCAAAATCAGCCGGGCCAAGCGCGTCTTGCCTATGAGCGCGGCGCTCAATACCTGCGCAAGCAACCAGAGCCTGCGATGTACAGCGCAGCACTCAAAGAAATGGAAGAGCAACTGGTGCGCGCCAACTCGCTGGTGCTGACCAACCTTGAACCGGCGAAAGATGAAGTCAACGAACTGACTGAAGGCTTGAAAACCGATGACGCGGATGCCGACTGGAAGAAGAAAGTGATTTACGACTGATTTCTAACCGCCCGCAAAAAGGACAAGCTCACCCCTTGTCCTTTTTTTTGCACGCTTTTTGGCCTGCGACTGCAACCGCAGTTGCATTGCCCCTTTGCAGAGGCTCTCAGGCGCCAGGCACGCAGGATCGCGCCATAAAAGCTGACCAACAATAACGAGGATTTAAGCGACGCCCGAACGGGCTAGAGGATCTTGCAGTAAAGCAGCAGAGAGGCAACCCCATGGGCCGCCTCCCTGCGTCACATCAGGCTACCGGATTGATTGGCTTTTCCGGGTACCAAACGTCGAGTAACGGGCTGACTTCAACGCTGGTCAGCTCAGTGCGAGCTTTCAACCAGGCTTCAACCGCAGCACGCTGCTCTTCGCTGACCGAGCCGCGCTTTTGCAGGCAAACCAGACCGTAGTCGTCGCCGCCAACATAGCCCAGACCGTTAGCTTCCATGGCATCAGCCAAGAAGGCGCTGAGGAATGCGTCGATAGCTTTTTCCGACAGGTCTTCTTTGAAATCCAGGTTCAGCTCAAAACCCAGCTCCTGAAATTCATCAACGCACAGTTTTTTGCGCAGACGCTGGGAACGATTAGTAGCCATTGAACAATCCTCTTAAGTAATAACGGCGGCACTTTACCAGTTTCAGGCTGCACGTGCCCGGTTCCGTGTGGACGGCTCATCGTTTTGTGCATTTAATCAACAGATGGGTGTAACACGGTAATGCACAAGTCCAGCCACCTTGGGGCATAATGCCGTCACTTTTATGACCATTGAGGGAACTTATCATCATGCCCTCGTATTTTTTCCCCTCGCGTGCAGGGTTTTACTTCTTATGATCAAATCTTTACGTCCTCTGTTACTTGCCGGCTTTTTTCTGCCACTCGCCTTTGGGGCTCACGCCGCCCCGGTCAACACCACGCTTTCACCCAAGGTTCAACAAGCGCTCAAAACCAACAAGCTGCAAAACGACGCACTGTCGCTGGTGATGCTGCCCCTGAGCGGCCCCGGCGTACCCACCGTCTTCAATGCCGACGTGTCGATGAACCCGGCCTCCACCATGAAACTGGTCACCACCTACGCCGCCCTTGAAATGCTCGGCCCGACCCATCAGTGGAAAACCGAGTTCTACACCGACGGCACCCTGAACAATGGCATCCTGCAAGGCAACCTGTACCTCAAGGGTGGCGGCGATCCCAAGCTGAACATGGAAAAACTCTGGCTATTGATGCGCGACCTGCGGGCCAATGGCGTGCAACAAGTGACCGGCGACCTGATTCTGGATCGCGGCTTCTTCGAACAACCTCACTTGCCGGTGTTTGACGACGACGGCAATGATAAAAACAAGCCGTTTCTGGTTAAGCCCGATGCCTTGATGGTCAATCTCAAGGCCCTGCGGTTTGTTGCCCGTAACGATGCGGGCAAGGTGTTGATTTCAGTCGAGCCGCCAATTGCCAGCATCCGCGTCGACAACCAGGTCAAAGCGGTCAATTCCAAGCAATGCGCAGGCGATGTGCGCTACAACCCGGTGCCGCAAGCCGACGGGTCGGTGTTGGTGACCGTCAACGGGCAACTGGGCGATGGCTGCAACTCGCAGACCTACCTGTCCCTGCTCGACCATGCGACCTACACCGCGGGTGCTGTGCGCGCGATCTGGAAAGAGCTGGGTGGCAGCATTTTGGGTCAGGATCGCCAGGGCTCAGTGCCCAAGGGCGCCAAAGTGCTGGCCCGCGCCTTCTCGCCTGATCTGGCCGAGATCATTCGCGACATCAACAAATACAGCAACAACACCATGGCTCAACAATTGTTCCTGAGCCTGGGCGCGCAGTTCCGCACCGACGCCGACGGCGATGATGCCAAGGCTGCGCAACGCGTCGTGCGTCAATGGCTGGCCAAAAAAGGCATTACGGCTCCGCACCTGGTCATGGAAAACGGCTCCGGCCTGTCCCGTGCAGAACGTGTGAGCGCGCGTGAAATGGCGCAGATGCTCCAGGCCGCCTGGAAAAGCCCCTACGCTGCCGAGTTCATCAGCTCCATGCCTATCGCCGGCAAAGACGGCACCATGCGCAAGCGTCTGAAGACCACCGCCATGAACGGTCAGGCCCACATCAAAACCGGCACCCTCAATACAGTGCGCGCCATCTCGGGCTTTAGCCGCGACAGCAATGGCAACACGTGGGCTGTGGTCGCGATTCTTAATGATCCGCGCCCTTGGGGCGCTTCTGCGGTACTCGACCAGATACTGCTCGACCTGTATCGCCAGCCGCAATTGCCTAACAACGCGATTTCAATCGCTCAGTAAGTCATTCACCGGCAACAAAAAACGCCCCGGCTCGTGAGAACCGGGGCGTTTTTGTGTGCACTGGAAAAACGTCGCCACCGGTGGCAGCGACGATACGGCAGTTTAGCGGGCCGTTATTTTCCACGCGCGGTGGATTTTGCTGTTGCGGGCAAAGTCCGGATCGATGGTGCTGGCCGTGATTTCTTCAACCGCGTAACGCGCTTCCAGATGCTCATCGAGGATGAACTTGCGGAAGTTGTTCGAGAAGTACAACACGCCACCCGGTGCCAAACGCGCCATGGCCAAGTCCAGCAACTGTACGTGATCGCGCTGAACATCAAAGATGCCTTCCATGCGCTTGGAGTTGGAGAAGGTCGGCGGATCGATGAAGATCAGGTCGTACTCTTCGCGACAGGCATCCAGCCACACCATCACATCACCCTGCTCCAGACGGTTTTTGTCCGAAAAACCGTTGAGTGACAGGTTACGGCGAGCCCAGTCCAGATAGGTCTTGGACAAGTCAACGCTGGTGGTGCTGCGCGCTCCGCCTTTGGCGGCGTGAACACTGGCAGTGGCGGTGTAGCAATACAGGTTAAGGAAGCGCTTGCCAGCCGCCTCTTTCTGAATCCGCATGCGCATTGGGCGATGATCGAGGAACAGCCCGGTGTCCAGGTAGTCGGTAAGGTTGACCAGCAGTTTGACACCGCCTTCATTGACCTCGGTGAACTTGCCCTGCGCACTTTGTCGCTCGTACTGCTTGGTGCCGCTCTGGCGCTCACGGCGCTTGACGATGACGCGGCTTTTGTCGACGTTCAACGCCTGAGGAATCGCCGCCAACGCGTCAAACATACGGGCCGAGGCTTTTTCAGGGTCGATGGATTTTGGCGCCGCGTACTCCTGGACGTGAACCCAGTCGTGGTACAGGTCGATGGCCATCGAATATTCAGGCATGTCGGCATCGTAAACACGGTAGCAATCAATGCCTTCACGCTTGACCCACTTGCCCAGGGCCTTGAGGTTCTTTTGCAGGCGGTTGGCAAACATCTGCCCGCCTTCGCTCAAGCGTGGCTGCTCAATCACCACCGGTGCCGGTTTGATCGGGTTGCCGTTCTTGTTGAACTTCTCGTACTTGCCAGGCGCTTCGAGGTTGCCCGGCAGATCCGACTCAGCCTGCTCACGCTCGGCTTGACGCTGCTCAGGCGTGCGACGCTCACCCGTCACGAATTGGTCTGGCGCCACTTTGATCAGCAGCAACTTGCACGGCAAGGCGCCGTTCCAGAACGAATACTGTTTGTGACTGCGAATACCCATCCGCTTACCCAGATCCGGGGCACCCGTGAACACCGCTGCTTCCCAGTTCAAACAAGCCTGACGCAACCGCTCACCGAGGTTCTGGTAGAGGTAGAGCAAGCTCGCCTCATCACCCAGACGCTCGCCGTACGGCGGGTTGCAAATGACCAGACCCTTTTGATTTTGGTCCGGGCGCGGCTCAAACGTTGCCACTTCACCCTGATAGATTTTGATCCAGTGGCTCAGGCCTGCACGCTCGATGTTGTTGCGCGCCGGTTGGATCAGGCGCGGGTCAGCTTCATAACCGCGAATCCACAGCGGCGGCTTGGCCATACCGGCTTCAGCGCGCTCAGTGGCTTCTTCATGCAGCTTTTTCCAGATAGCCGGCACGTGACCAAGCCAGGCGTCAAAGCCCCAGTGGATGCGATTGAGGTTTGGCGCCATGTCGGCCGCGATCATCGCGCCCTCAACCAGGAACGTACCCACACCGCACATCGGGTCAGCCAAGGCCGCGCCTTCGGCAGCCATACGCGGCCAACCTGCACGAATCAGGATCGCTGCCGCGAGGTTTTCTTTCAGTGGCGCAGCACCCTGCTGCAAACGGTAGCCGCGCTGGTGCAAGCTGCTGCCCGACAGGTCCAGCGACAGGATGGCTTCACCGCGATCCAGACGCAGGTGGATGCGCAAATCAGGGCTGATTTTATCAATCGAAGGACGCTCACCCGACGGCGTGCGCAGCTTGTCAACGATGGCATCCTTGACCTTCAGCGCGCCGAAGTGAGTGTTGTCGATACCTGAACCGTGGCCACTGAATTCCACGGCCAGCGTGCCATCCGGCACCATATGGTCTTGCCAGTCCACATCCAGTACCCCGTGGTACAGGTCTTCAGCGTCCTTCATCGGGAAGCGCTTGAGTACCAGCAACACGCGGTTGGCCAGACGCGACCAGAGGCACAGACGGTAGGCAGTTTCCATATTTGCCGTGCCACGAATGGCCGAAGTGTGCTCGCGAGCTTCCTCAAGGCCAAGGCCGGTGGCCTCCTCAAGAAGCAGACCTTCGAGGCCTTTGGGGCAGGTAAGGAAGAGTTCGTAACGATCCGACATGGGATTCCTGAGCTTTTAGCTATGTGTGAAGAGGCAACGCATTGCCTGCTCCGTTTTCAATCAAGCGCTTTTCTTGAAGAGCGCTCGCGTGGCACGAAACTGTGCCGTCCCGCCAAGGCGCCACTCATGCCCGCAGGCACACAGAGTCTAGACGCAGAGGCAGATCATTTATCTTGAAACAAAGGGACATATTCAGACCCTTCGTCGAATAGTACCCGAGCAAAAAGGACGGTCATTCACAGCCGAGAATGAAACTCATCATCTTTGCAAACACTGGTCATATCAGGCTTTGGTCGCATCCGGGGTCTCAAAACCGGTGTTTCTTATGGCCTTAACACCACTATCGTTACGTCCTTATGACAAAACGATCATTCACACACCTAAGCACATTGGTTAGAACTGGACTCAGGTTGTCACCGCGCAGGTGATAACAAAAATGCTCGCCACGCCGGCAGCGAGCAACCAACGGCAGAAGCATTCTGCCCCGACCTGAGTCAGGTCGACGCGATATAAACAGTCAACAAGTGAGGGCAACACCCTATGAGAAGACTTAAGCGTGATCCGTTGGAAAGAGCTTTTTTACGCGGATACCAATACGGCGTTAGCGGGAAATCCCGTGAGCTTTGCCCTTTTACTCTACCGTCGGTACGCCAGTCCTGGATTAACGGCTGGCGCGAAGGACGCGGCGACAACTGGGACGGTATGACAGGCACTGCGGGCATCCACAGACTCAACGAACTTCACGCGGTCGGCTAACTCTGGGCACATTCCGACACCACCATGAATAGGCAATGATTTAACCTTGCCGTCTCATCCAGGCGGCGGGCTGCGGCCCAAGGGCTCCTTCGAGGAGCCCTTTTTATTGCGCGCTTATTGGCGCGCAATGGCAGAGATGGCGTCGACGGACTCACGAATCAAGGCAGGGCCTTTGTAAATGAATCCCGAGTAGATCTGCACCAGACTGGCACCTGCGGCGATTTTCTCAGCCGCATGCTTGCCTTCGGTGATACCGCCCGCCGCGATGATGGGCATGCGCCCGGCCAACTCGCCTGCCAGCACCTTAACGGTGTGCGTACTTTTTTCACGCACCGGCGCACCCGACAAGCCGCCTGCCTCATCACCATGTTCCATGCCTTCAACACCTGCGCGGCTAAGAGTGGTGTTGGTTGCAATGACCGCATCCATCCCGGTCTCCAGCAGCGCCTGGGCGACGAGAACGGTTTCTTCGTCGGTCATGTCAGGGGCGATCTTGATCGCCAACGGGACACGCTTGCCGTGACGCTCAGTCAGCTCGTTCTGACGCAGCTGTAGGGCCTCAAGAAGCTGCTTGAGCGAATCGCCGAATTGAAGGCTACGAAGCCCCGGAGTATTCGGCGAACTGACGTTAACGGTCACATAGCTGGCGTGGGCATAGACCTTATCGAGACAGATCAAGTAATCGTCGACGGCCCGCTCAACCGGAGTGTCGAAGTTTTTACCGATGTTGATCCCAAGGATGCCGCTGTACTTGGCCGCCTCAACCCGCGCCAACAAGTGATCGACCCCCAGGTTGTTAAAACCCATGCGATTGATGATCGCTTGCGCTTCAGGCAGACGGAAAATACGCGGTTTGGGATTGCCCGGCTGTGGCCGCGGTGTGACCGTGCCGATTTCGACAAAACCAAAACCCAACTGCGCGAACCCGTCGATGGCCGCCCCATTTTTATCCAAACCTGCGGCCAGACCGACCGGGTTCGGGAAGTCGAGGCCCATCACCGTCACAGGTAGCTTGGCGGGCGCCTTGCACAGCAAACCGTTGAGCCCCAGACGGCCACCCGCACCGATCAAGTCCAGAGACAGGTCATGCGAGGTTTCAGGGGAGAGTTTGAAGAGCAACTGGCGGGCCAGGTTATACATGGGCTCGATGGTCTCGAAAGGCAACTGAAAGAGCCGGCGATTATAGCCGGGCATCGCCTTGGCAAGCGAGAGGCAGTCGCGGGCAATGAGGTATACGGGTCAAAAATGCACCATTCACCAAATCGCAGGCAAAGAAAAGCCCGGCCTAAGCCGGGCTTTTCTGTACAGGCTAGCTAAAAATTACTTAGCTTCAGCTTGAACGGTTGCTTCTACGCGACGGTTCAGAGCACGGCCTTCTTCAGTTGCGTTGGAAGCAACTGGGTTAGCTTCGCCGTGGCCAACAGCGGCTACACGGTTAGACTCAACACCTTGGTTAACCAGAGCTGAACGAACAGCGTCAGCACGACGCTGGGACAGTTTTTGGTTGTAAGCGTCTGGACCTACGCTGTCAGTGTAACCAGCAACAGTGGTAGTGGTCGCAGGGTACTGCTTCATGAAATCAGCAACGTTGTTGATGTCAGGCATGTACTGCGACTTAACAACCGACTTGTCGAAGTCGAATTTCACGTCAAGTTCAACGCGAACAACTTCAGCGATTGGAGCTTCTGGTTCTGGCTCAGCGATTGGTGCTGGAGCTGGAACTGGAGCAGGAGCTACTTTGCCGCCGCTGCCGCCGAAGTTCATACCCAGACCAACGGTAGGCGCGTAGTCCCACTTGCCGTTGTCCAGTTTGTAGTCAGCTTCAACGCCTGCACGGGCAAACAGGTTGTCAGTGATGTACCACTTAACACCAGCGCCTGCAGTCAGGAAAGTCGACTGGTCACGACCGCTGTGGCCATCGTCTTTCACGTTGGTCATGCTCTTGTGAGCAACACCACCGGAAACGTATGGACGCAGAGCGTCACCAACGGTGCCGAAGTGGTACTGAGCGTTCAGACCAAAGTTGTCGCCTTTGATTTTCTGGTTGCCAGTGCCGTCATTCGAACGGGTGTGGTTAGTCTTGTCGTAGGTCAGGTTCAACGAAACGTCGTCGGTCAGGAAGTAACCGATCGATGCGCCTGGGTTGTAACCGTCTTCTACGTGCTTGACGCTGTCGTTGTACTGTTTTTTGTAGAACAGTTCACCCTCGACCGCGCCTTGGCCTTGTGCCAGGGCACCGAACGAAGTTGCGGCTACAAAGGAACCAATGGCAATGCCCAAGGTGTTTTTCAGTTTCATCCGTTAAATCCCCATCTGGTGATTGTAAAGCAGTCCCACATACCGGGGGACAACTCGGCGGCAAGTCTATCAGAACTTACCTACACGTAGAGCTATTTGCGCTGAACTAAGTTTCAGCAATGCCTGCAAATTTCTCACGCAATTTATCAAGAGCACGCTTGTAGCGCATTTTCGTCGCACTCAAACCCATATGCATTATGTCTGCGATTTCCTGAAATTCCAGTTCTGCGACAAAACGCAGCACAAGAATCTCCCGGTCAATCGGATTCACATGCACCAGCCAGCGATCAAGTCCGCCCTTTTCCTCAGGTTTCGGCGCCTTCTCTTCAGACGCTTCCTCGAGGGGGTCAATACTTAATGCGTCCATCAAGCGACGCTTTCGCCGTTCCTTCCGATACTGCGTAATGCATTCGTTGTAAGTGATGCTATATAGCCATGTCTTGAATTTCGATTTGCCCTCGAAATTCTTCAAGCCATACAAGACCTTAAGCATTACCTCCTGACAGACATCGTCAGCATCACGATCGTTCCCTAAATACCTTGAACAAACGTTGAACAAAGTGCGTTGGTAACGCCGCATTAACTCTTCATAGGCGCGCGTAACGTGAAACAACTCATCATGCGAGCGCGCCACCAACTCCTCATCAGAGAGTTCGCGGGGGTCGTAGCGCATGGACAGCGATTGGGCTTTATTCAAAACGAGTCGTGCCGACAGTCAGGTCAATGTCCGCCACAGCCCGGAACACGGGCTTTTTTGCGGCGGCATACATTAGCAGGGTTTGCCGCATCAGCGGCTAGTCACGTGCTGCTCCAGCAAGATCCGATTGGAGATGGAGACTAGCTCACCCTCCTCGGTCAGCAACGTGGTCTTAACCGTGCCGATCTCTTCGATCTGACCCTCTACCTCACCCACACGTACATCTTGCCCAACCTGATACAGCTCACGCACGTAGATCCCAGCCAGAATCTGCCCGGCAATTTCGCGACTTCCCAAACCCATTGCCAAGGCAACAGCCAGACCAACGGTAATCAAAACGATGACGATCACATGGTTCAGCAGGTCAGTTTTCACTTCCAGCTGGCTGATTGCCACGGAGATGCTGATGATTATGACCAGACCCTGGGCCACTCGACCCAGACCGCCCGCATAATCAAACCCCACGCTCTCGGCAGCGCCACGCACCAGGCCATTGAGCAACTGCGCAAGCAGAACGCCTACCAGCAATACCAGCAGGGCACCAAATACTTTGGGCAGGTACAGCGTAAAGATGTCCAGCGTAGCTGAAACGCGCTCCAGGCCCAGGGACTGAGCGGCCGAAACCAGGAAAATCAGCAGAATGAACCAATAGACAATTTTGCCGATCAGGGTCGAAATCGGCACTTGAATGCCTGCACGGCCCAGTATTTTGGTCAGCCCCGTCCCCCCCATCAACCGATCAAGGCCCAACTTGGCCAGCAACTTCGACAGCAGGGTATCAAGCAGTTTTGCAACCACGAAGCCCAGCAGCACCACCACCAACGCCCCGAACAAATTGGGGATGAAGTTGGCAATTTTGGTCCAAAGAGCGGTCATTGCGGTGACCAGGCTCTGGGTCCAGAGATCAAGTTCCATGTTCAATCAGCCTTATCAGCAGGGCGAGCAACAGGTTTGCGTCGCGAAACGGGCGCAATATGAGCCGAACCGCTATTCAAAGCAATCATCAGTGCTTGAACCCAACGCCCCAGCAGGCTGAAAAGGTCGCCCGCGCCCACCTGACGGTTCGCGGTTTTCAGCACTCGGCCCAGGCAGGCATCGTCGTCACGGGCAGACGGCTCGGCCTTGAGCATTTCACGTAAGGACTGTTCAAACGGATCGTGCATAAGCACCTCTCGGTATGTCAGTGAAAGACGCGGGCAAAATGAAAGAGGTCACATGGCCTACACTCAAAGCCACTGCAAACGACGATAAAACCACCATTGCCCTACACCAATCACGAGCATCACACCGCAGGTGACCGCAAAGCCGTAGGGGTCATTGGAGAACGGAACACCGCCCACGTTAATCCCCAATAAACCGGTAATAAACGTGATGGGCAGAAAGATCCCGGTCAGCACGCCAAAGCGGTACATGATGCGGCTCATGCGCACATTCAAACGCCGATCCTCAGCCTCCAACACCAGCCCCACGCGCTCGCGGGTCAGCTCGAGCTCTTCCAGATAGCGGGTCAGGCTGTTGTTCAATTCGTTCCAGTAATCTGCATCGTCGGCCGTGAACCACGGCAATTTAGTACGCGTCAGTTGCCCAAAAATATCGCGTTGCGGGGCCAGAAAACGACGCAGCCCGGCAGCCCGGCGACGAATCTGCAAAATAGAACCATGCTCGGGCGTATACCGTTCGTCGGCATCTATCTTATCTTCTTCGTCATCGACGATTTCGGACAGTTCACCGATCAAATCCTGGACCTTTAACGTCAGGTGTTGAGCCAAATAAAGGATCAATTCGGCTGGATTTTTTGGACCTTCCCCCTGCTCAAACTCGCCCAACAATTCATCCGTGGCCCGCAACGGACGCATACGCAACGAGATAACCCGTTGCGCACTGCCAAAAATGCGTAGCGAGACCATGTCTTCCGGTTCTGCACCAGGATTGAGGTTGACCCCGCGCAAGAACAGCAATAACTCGTTATTGGGCAGCCCCAACAGCCGCGGACGGGTATTTTCCTCCAACAACAAGTCACAACTGAACTCGCTCAAACCACTGGCGTTGCGTAACCAGCTTTGTGTTTGAGGATGACTGCGATCCCAGTGCAACCAAAGGCTTTCATGGCTCTTTAACTCAAGGTCATTGAGTTCGGTACGGGCAATCGCACGGGCACCGCCTTCTCCATCGAGCACCAGTGCATGCACCAGCCCCCACTGAGCGTTGTCTTCCTCAAACATCCGTGATCCTTAGCAGTTGGGCGATTATTCCGGCATTTTCAAAGCAGAAGGCGAAATGATCACGCCATTATTGTCGGCATAGATAAATTCGCCCGGACGGAATGTGACGCCTGCAAAGGTGACTGCCACATTGAGATCGCCCACGCCGCGCTTGTCGGTTTTCATCGGGTGACTGGCCAGCGCCTGCACACCCAGATCGGTTTGAGCGATGACATCCACATCCCGAATACAGCCGTAAATGACCAACCCTTCCCAGCCATTCTTAGCCGCCTTCTCGGCGATCATGTCCCCCAGCAAGGCCCGGCGCAGCGAACCCCCTCCGTCCACCACCAGCACTTTGCCCTTGCCATCCAGCTCTGCCTGCTCTTTAACCAACGAGTTGTCTTCAAAACATTTGATGGTGACGATTTCGCCACCAAATGAATCGCGCCCGCCAAAGTTGCTGAACATCGGTTCCAGCACCTGAATCAGCTCAGGGTAGGCATCGCACAAATCGGGAGTAATGTAGTGGTTCATGGAAACTCCTGTGGAGAGGGCGTAGCAGTCAGAGTTAAAGGACTCTACTGT
Source organism: Pseudomonas weihenstephanensis (assembly GCF_001043055.1). Lineage (GTDB taxonomy): Bacteria > Pseudomonadota > Gammaproteobacteria > Pseudomonadales > Pseudomonadaceae > Aquipseudomonas > Aquipseudomonas weihenstephanensis. The sequence continues at coordinate 741,330 of NZ_JYLF01000001.1, read as the reverse complement.
TTATAGACGTTGGCACACGGGCAAGCTTTAAATGTCACGACCAGCCATACCCTGACACTGCGACACCACCAAGATCACAGAATATGACCAAGGTCGCAAATCGCGTCACATAGTAGCCGCAAGCGCGGCTTGCCGAAACCCTGAACCCGGCTCACTCACTGCCTGCTTCAGGCATTGCTCCTCAAGCCAATCGCGCACCAACGGCCAGACCTCAGCTTGAGCAGGCGCGCTGACCAGCATTTCAGTGTGACCAAAATCTGAACTGAACCCATGCTCACGGCCCAAGGCAATAAATTGGCGCTGCTCAGAACCCAATTGCTCATACAGCTTTCGACACGCCCACTCAGGGGTCTGCTGATCGCCTGCCGCCGCGACGGCCAGAACCGGTAGCTGGACGTCAGATAATCCCGCCCACCAATCGCGCTCAGAATCCTTGAAACGCCCCAAAAAGCCATTCCAGCGCAAGGTTTCGAGGGCGATGCCTACTGGTTCGTCCTCGGGGCCGCGCTTGAGCTGAACACCCGACAACTGCGTGCAGCGCTTCAAGAGCAGATAAGCGCCCCATTCCACTGGCGGAATTTTCAGCGGCCAATAGCGGCGATTGATCTGACAGCCAAAAAACGCTGCGGACGCCACCGCAGGTTCACCCAGGTACTGCCCCCCCAATGCGGCCGCCAACGTGATACCGCCCTGGGAATGGCCAAGCCAATGCGGGACTTGGCCGCTTTGCTCGCGTACAAACGCCGCAATCGCCGGTAAGTCGTAGCGGGCGTAATCCGCCACCCGATTGGTGCGCCACTGTTGATTACGCACCGACAGTCCATGACCGCGCATCTCGGGCAGCCACACATCAAACCCGGCACGGGCCAAATAAGCGCCTAGGCCGACACCTTTGGGTGAGTACCAGAAGCGCCGGTTAGAAAAACTGCCATGCAACAAAATCACGGGTACACCGCGCGCCTGGCTGGCATCCGCCATGCCCAGTCGCGTGACCGCCAATTCCACGGAGATGTCCGGGCTATTAGCGGGTTTTAAGCGATAAACATCCTCGCTCAGATCACCCCGACGCTCGGCACTGATCAGGGCAACGGGAAAAAGATGACTGCTGCTTTGCATAATGCTCTTGCACAAAAAAGGGCGATCCCGAACAGGCGCTCGCCCTACCACTGCCTATAAAGAGCAGCACAGCCTTGCGGCCGCCCTGCTCCTCTCTCAACGACTCAAGCCTGGGCTTGACCTTCAGCCAGGAAGAACCAGGTTTCCAGCACGGTGTCCGGGTTCAGCGACACACTTTCAATGCCTTGCTCCATCAGCCACAGCGCCAGATCCGGGTGGTCTGAGGGGCCCTGCCCGCAAATACCAATGTATTTACCGGCTTTGTTGCACGCCTGAATCGCGTTGGACAGCAGCTTTTTAACCGCAGGGTTACGCTCGTCGAACAGGTGCGCGATAACCCCGGAGTCACGGTCCAGACCTAGCGTCAGCTGAGTCAGGTCGTTGGAGCCAATGGAGAAACCGTCGAAGTACTCCAGGAATTCGTCGGCCAGAATCGCGTTTGAAGGCAGCTCACACATCATGATCACGCGCAGACCGTTTTCGCCGCGCACCAGACCGTTTTCAGCCAACAAGTCGATAACCTGGCTCGCCTCGCCCAGGGTCCGTACGAACGGCACCATGATCTCGACGTTGGTCAGGCCCATGTCATTGCGCACACGCTTGAGCGCACGGCATTCAAGCTCGAAGCAATCGCGGAAGTTTTCGCTGATGTAACGCGACGCGCCACGGAAACCCAGCATCGGGTTTTCTTCTTCGGGTTCGTACAGCTTGCCGCCGATCAGGTTGGCGTACTCGTTGGACTTGAAGTCCGACAGGCGCACAATGACTTTTTTCGGGGTAAAGGCTGCGGCCAGGGTGCTGATGCCTTCGACCAGCTTCTCAACGTAGAAACCTACTGGATCGTCGTAACCGGCAATGCGCTTGTCGACGCTGTCCTTGATGTCTTGCGGCAGACCGTCGTAGTTGAGCAGCGCTTTAGGGTGCACGCCGATCATGCGGTTAATGATGAACTCAAGGCGGGCTAGGCCCACACCGGCGTTCGGCAACTGCGCAAAGTCAAACGCGCGGTCCGGGTTACCGACGTTCATCATGATTTTGAACGGCAGGTCCGGCATGGCATCAACGGAGTTCTTCTTGATGTCGAAACCCAGTTCGCCTTCAAAAATCAAACCGGTGTCGCCTTCGGCACACGAAACGGTCACGCCCTGGCCGTCTTTGAGCAACTGGGTCGCATTGCCACACCCTACAACGGCCGGAATGCCCAGCTCACGGGCGATGATTGCTGCGTGGCAAGTACGGCCGCCACGGTTGGTCACGATGGCGCTGGCGCGCTTCATCACCGGTTCCCAGTCTGGGTCGGTCATGTCGGAAACCAGTACGTCGCCGGGTTGAACCTTGTCCATTTCGGACACGTCCTTAATGATCCGAACCTTGCCCGCGCCAATCCGCTGACCAATGGCCCGACCTTCCACCAGCACTGTGCCGGTTTCTTTGAGCAGGTAACGCTCCATCACATTGGCCTGGGAGCGGCTTTTTACGGTTTCAGGCCGGGCCTGTACGATGTACAGCTTGCCGTCATCACCGTCTTTGGCCCATTCGATGTCCATTGGGCACTTGTAGTGTTGTTCGATGATCATCGCTTGCTTGGCCAGCTCGCTGACTTCAGCGTCGGTCAGGCAGAAACGCGCGCGATCGGCCTTCTCAACGTCGATCACCTTGACTGACTTACCGGCCGAGGCTTCGTCGCCGTAAATCATCTTGATCGCTTTGCTGCCCAGGTTACGGCGCAAAATCGCAGGACGACCCGCTTCCAGCGTTTGCTTGTGGACGTAGAACTCATCCGGGTTGACCGCGCCCTGGACCACGGTCTCACCCAGGCCATAAGCGCCGGTGATAAAGACCACATCACGGAAACCCGACTCAGTGTCCAGGGTGAACATCACGCCCGCAGTGCCGGTTTCGGAACGCACCATGCGCTGCACGCCTGCCGACAGGGCGACCAGTTTGTGGTCAAAGCCCTGGTGCACGCGGTAAGAAATCGCACGGTCGTTGAACAACGACGCAAACACTTCCTTGGCCGCACGAATGACGTTTTCTACGCCACGGATATTAAGGAAGGTTTCTTGCTGACCGGCAAAGGAAGCGTCCGGCAAGTCTTCAGCGGTGGCCGAGGAACGTACGGCAACCGCCATGTCCGGATTACCTTGGGACAAGGTGGCAAATGCGGTGCGAATTTGCGCGTTGAGCGTCTCAGGGAACTCGGCTTCCATGATCCATTGGCGGATCTGGGCGCCGGTTTTGGCCAGTGCGTTAACGTCGTCCACATCCAGCGCGTCGAGCGCGGCATGGATCTGATCGTTCAAACCGCTGAGTTCAAGAAAATCGCGATAGGCCTGAGAGGTGGTGGCGAAACCACCGGGAACCGAAACACCAGCGCCTGCAAGATTACTGATCATCTCGCCGAGGGATGCGTTCTTGCCCCCCACATGCTCTACATCATGGACGCCGAGCTTATCGAGGGAAACTACGTACTCTACCAAGGTGATCTCTCCACTAACTGTGTTGGGAAAAGCTCAGGGCGCTGGACGCTCTACAAAGGGCGGCATCTCAGCGAATGTGGCCTGGACCTGGAAAATAAGTGACACTGCCTGCCATTCAGGGCGACAAAATCGCGCCTATCATATCCAAGAATCGTCACCAGCTTAAGGCCCAAGGCGCAAATGAAACGATCTGCTTTCTTTATCTCCGATGGCACCGGCATCACCGCCGAAACCCTCGGCCAGAGTTTGTTGGCCCAATTCGAAAATGTGACCTTCAGCAAGTTCACGCGACCCTATATAGACAGCGTGGATAAAGCGCGGGCAATGGTACAACAAATCGATAACGCCGCCGAAAAAGACGGAGTTCGCCCGATTATCTTCGACACCATCGTCAATCAGGACATTCGCGAAATCCTCGCAACGTCCAATGGTTTCATGATCGACATCTTCTCCAGCTTCCTGGCCCCGCTGGAGCAGGAACTCGCCGAACACTCGTCCTACTCGGTAGGCAAGTCCCACTCTATCGGCCATAACTCCAATTACATGGAGCGTATTGAGGCGGTGAACTTTGCCCTCGACAACGACGACGGCGCCCGCACGCACAAATACGACAAGGCCGACCTGATTCTGGTGGGCGTCTCACGCTGTGGCAAAACCCCGACCTGCCTGTACATGGCCATGCAATTCGGCATCCGCGCGGCCAACTACCCGCTGACCGAGGACGACATGGAAAGCCTGAAGCTGCCGGCGGCCTTGCGCGAACACAAGCATAAGCTGTTCGGCCTGACCATCGACCCGGATCGCCTCACCGCCATCCGCAACGAGCGCAAGCCCAACAGCCGCTATTCAAGCTTTGCCCAGTGCGAATTTGAAGTGCGCGAAGTCGAAAACCTGTTCAAGCGCGAAAATATCCCGCACATCAACTCCACGCATTTTTCTGTGGAAGAAATCTCGGCCAAAATTTTGGTCGAAAAAGGCGTGGAGCGACGCTTCAAATAACAGCGCAGCGGCGATTAAGGGCTGCGATCTTTTCATCGTCAAAGATCGCAACCTTCGGGGTGTGCTTTAGATCACCAGTAAATCCACGAACCGGTTTACCGGGGTCGCTTCAAGTGCAGCCTGATCCTTGCAAAGGGCAAAAATCTCCTCACAACGCTGCCCTGCAAAGCGCGTGGCCAGATTGGCCTTGAACTTGTCTTCCAGCAGCGCAATGCCTTCGGCACGGCGGCGACGATGGCCAATCGGGTATTCCACCACCACTTGCTGAGTGCTCGTGCCATCGTTGAAAAACACCTGAATGGCATTGGCAATGGAGCGTTTATCCGCCTCCAGGTATTCACGGGTGTAGCGTGGATCTTCAACAATCACCATTTTTTCGCGCAGCTCATCAATGATCGGATGCGCGGCATGGAAGTCATCCTCGTACTGCTCGGCCACCAGATTGCCAAACGCCAACGGCACGGCGGTCATGTATTGAAGGCAGTGATCGCGATCGGCGGCGTTGGCTAATGGACCTTGCTTGGAAATGATCCGAATCGCCGATTCGTGGGTGGTGATGACAATTTTCTCGATTTCGTGCAGACGATCTCTGACCTGCGGATGCAAAGTCACTGCCGCTTCACAGGCCGTTTGCGCATGAAACTCTGCCGGGAAGCTGATCTTGAACAGCACGTTTTCCATCACGTACGTGCCATAAGGCTGTGAAAGCTTGAACGCGCGCTGCCCTTCGGGCTTGAGTGCCAGATCCTTGTTGGTATGACTGAACAGCACCTCATAAAAACCCCATTGCGGCGCCGTCAGCACACTCGGAATACCCATTTCACCGCGCAGCGCAATGTCCGCCAGGCGCACCCCCCGGCTGGACGCATCGCCCGCCGCCCAGGACTTGCGCGACCCTGCGTTCGGTGCATGGCGATACGTGCGCAGCGCCTGGCCATCGACAAAGGCATGGGACAGCGCCGACAACAACTGTTCACGGTTGGCCCCCATCAGTTTGGCGCAGACCGCCGTTGAGGCCACTTTGACCAGCAGCACATGATCCAGACCGACACGATTGAAGGAGTTTTCCAATGCAATAACGCCCTGAATCTCATGGGCCATGATCATTGCATCAAGTACGGCGCGCACCGTCAGCGGCGCCTCGCCATTGGCCACGCGCTTTTGCGACAGGTGGTCGGCCACGGCCAAAATACCGCCCAGGTTGTCCGAAGGATGCCCCCATTCAGCCGCCAGCCAGGTGTCGTTGTAATCCAGCCAGCGCACGATACAACCAATGTCCCAGGCGGCCTTGACCGGGTCGAGGCGAAAGGAGGTGCCGGGCACTCGGGCACCAAACGGCACAAGGGTGCCCTCCACGATGGGCCCCAGGTGCTTGGTGCATTCTGGGAATCGCAGCGCCAGCAAGCCGCAGCCCAACGTGTCCATCAGGCAGTTACGGGCGGTGTCGAGGGCGTGTGGCGAGGTGATGCGGTAACTGAGGACGTAATCGGCAATGTCCTGCAAAACCTGATCGTAGTCGGGGCGGTTGTTGAGGTCGACGTTAGCGCTCATGGGTGTCTCCAAAGAGTGGGTAAGTGTCGTGGTCCATCCTCAGGCTTATCGTGCTTTTGCGGGTCTGGAGTGCCCGCTTGATGTATCAAAATCACCCCCCCCTCACCCTAACCCTCTCCCGGAGGGAGAGGGTTAGGGTGAGGGTGAGGGGGATGCTATAGATCAGCGGCGACCTTGGCTCTTGCACTGAATCCACAAGCAACTCGGTCAAGCCCCCTCTCCCTTTGGGAGAGGGTTGGGGTGAAGGCCAAGGGTTCACGCAATTAAAAGCAATCGCCCGGCACCCGCACCCAGCCTTCCATCAACACCCGCGCACTGCGGCTCATGATGGCTTTAGTGACAGTCCACTCGCCGTCAACCTGCTGCGCTTCAGCACCCACGCGCAAAGTCCCGGACGGATGGCCAAAGCGCACTGCGCTGCGCAACTCGCCTCCGGCCGCCAGATTGACCAACGTGCCCGGTATCGCGGCCGCCGTGCCAATCGCAACCGCTGCCGTGCCCATCATCGCGTGGTGCAGTTTGCCCATCGACAAGGCCCGCACCAGCAAATCCACGTCTTGCGCCTTGACCACCTTGCCGCTAGACGACACGTACTCTGTCGGGCCTGCAACAAACGCCACTTTAGGGGTGTGCTGACGCTTGGCAGCGTCGTCCAAATGAGCAATCAAACCCATGCGCAACGCTCCGTGCGCCCGAATGGTTTCGAACAGGGCCAACGCTTTCGGGTCGCTGTTGATGTCGTTTTGCAGCTCCGCGCCGGTGTAACCCACATCACGCGCATTGACGAAAATCGTCGGAATGCCCGCATTGATCATGGTCACGTTCAACGTGCCCACACCCGGCACTTCAAGCGCGTCGACCAGGTTGCCGGTGGGGAACATCGAACCGCCCCCGCCCTCTTCATCCGCTGCCGGGTTGAGGAACTCCAACTGCACTTCGGCCGCAGGAAAAGTCACACCGTCAAGCTCAAAGTCGCCAGTTTCCTGCACCGCGCCGTCGGTCATCGGTACATGGGCGATGATGGTTTTACCGATATTGGCTTGCCAGATGCGCACCACGGCAGTGCCGTTCTGGGGCAGGCGTGCCGGGTCGACCAAACCACTGCTGATGGCAAACGAACCCACCGCCGCCGACAGGTTGCCGCAGTTGCCGCTCCAGTCCACAAACGGTTTGTCGATGGAGACCTGGCCAAACAGATAATCAACATCGTGGTCGGCACGCAGGCTTTTGCTCACGATCACTGTTTTGCTGGTGCTGGACGTCGCGGCGCCCATGCCGTCGATTTGTTTTTCGTAAGGGTCGGGGCTGCCAATGACCCTTAACAGCAACGCGTCACGCGCAGCCCCCGGCACCTGCGCCACCGCTGGCAGGTCAAGCAGGTTGAAAAACACACCCTTGCTGGTGCCGCCACGCATATAAGTGGCAGGGATTTTTATTTGCGCTGCGTAGGCCATAGAACAGAGTCCTGTGAAGTGACCTCTGTAGGCGCTGGCGCCTACAGAGGTATGTGATTAAACCGACGCCGATTCCAGGAAGTCCTGGGCAAAACGTTGCAACACGCCACCCGCTTCATAGATCGAAACTTCTTCGGCGGTGTCCAGACGGCAGGTCACCGGCACCTCCACGCGCTCGCCGTTTTTGCGCGTGATCACCAGCGTCAGCGTGGCACGCGGGGTGCGCTCGCCGATCACGTCGTAGGTTTCACTGCCGTCGATTTGTAAGGTTTTACGATTGGTGCCCGGCAGAAACTCCAGCGGCAACACCCCCATGCCCACCAGGTTGGTGCGGTGAATGCGCTCAAAGCCTTCCGCCGCAATGGCTTCGACACCCGCCAGACGCACGCCTTTGGCCGCCCAGTCACGGGACGATCCCTGACCGTAATCGGCGCCCGCAATGATGATCAGCGGTTGCTTGCGCTCCATGTAGGTTTCGATGGCTTCCCACATGCGCATCACACGACCTTCAGGCTCCAGCCGGGTCAGCGAACCCTGTTTGACCTTACCGTCCTCAATCACCATTTCGTTGAACAGTTTCGGGTTGGCAAACGTGGCGCGCTGGGCGGTCAAGTGGTCGCCACGGTGGGTGGCATACGAGTTGAAGTCGACTTCCGGCAAACCCATTTTCGCCAGGTATTCACCCGCGGCGCTGTCGAGCATGATCGCGTTGGAAGGCGACAAGTGGTCAGTGGTGATGTTGTCCGGCAGCACCGCCAGCGGGCGCATGCCTTTGAGCGGCCGCGCCCCGGCCAACGCACCTTCCCAGTACGGCGGGCGACGGATGTAAGTACTTTGCGGGCGCCAGTCATACAGCGGCGCCACTTTAGGGCCGGTGTCTTCGTGAATGGCGAACATCGGAATATAGACTTGGCGGAACTGCTCAGGCTTCACTGCGGCCTTGACCACAGTGTCGATTTCTTCGTCGCTCGGCCAGATGTCTTTCAGGCGAATCTGATTACCCTGGGCGTCCAGGCCCAGCACGTCTTTTTCGATGTCGAATCGGATCGTGCCCGCAATCGCGTAGGCCACCACCAACGGAGGCGAGGCTAAAAACGCTTGTTTGGCGTAAGGATGAATACGTCCGTCGAAGTTGCGGTTACCCGACAACACGGCGGTGGCGTACAGGTCGCGGTCGATGATCTCCTGTTGGATGGCCGGGTCCAGTGCTCCCGACATGCCGTTACAGGTGGTGCACGCGAAGGCCACCACGCCAAAACCCAATTGCTCCAGTTCGCTGGTCAGCCCCGCTTCATCGAGGTACAACGCCACGGTCTTGGACCCCGGCGCCAGCGAGGTTTTGACCCACGGTTTACGGGTCAGGCCGAGTTTATTCGCGTTGCGCGCCATCAAGCCCGCCGCGATCACGTTGCGCGGGTTGCTGGTGTTGGTGCAACTGGTGATGGCCGCAATAATCACCGCGCCATCAGGCATTTGCCCCGGTACGTCGTCCCATTGACCGGCAATGCCCTTGGCCGCCAGCTCGGTGGTGGCCACGCGCGCGTGCGGGTTGCTCGGGCCGGCCATGTTGCGCACCACAGACGACAAGTCAAAACTCAGGCCGCGCTCGTATTGCGCGTCTTTAAGGTTCTCGCCCCACAAGCCTGTGACCTTGGCGTAATGCTCAACCAACTGCACTTGCTGGTCATCGCGACCGGTCAGCTTGAGGTAGTCAATGGTTTGCTGGTCGATGTAGAACATGGCCGCCGTAGCACCGTATTCCGGGGCCATGTTGGAAATGGTCGCGCGGTCGCCCAGGGTCAGCGCAGAGGCGCCCTCACCGAAGAATTCCAGCCAGGCACCGACCACTTTTTGTTTGCGCAGGAACTCGGTCAGGGCCAGCACCATGTCAGTGGCCGTAATGCCCGGTTGCAGCTTGCCGGTCAGTTCCACGCCGACGATTTCAGGCAGGCGCATCCATGACGCACGGCCCAGCATCACGCTTTCGGCTTCCAGTCCACCCACGCCAATGGCGATGACGCCCAGCGAGTCGACGTGGGGGGTGTGGCTGTCGGTGCCGACGCAGGTGTCCGGGAAGGCCACGCCGTCACGCACCTGAATCACCGGGGACATTTTCTCCAGGTTGATCTGGTGCATGATGCCGTTGCCCGGCGGGATCACATCGACGTTTTTGAAGGCTTTTTTGGTCCACTCGATGAAATGGAAACGGTCTTCGTTACGCCGGTCTTCGATGGCGCGGTTCTTCTCGAACGCTTCGGGGTCATAACCGCCACACTCCACCGCCAACGAGTGGTCAACGATCAGTTGCGTCGGCACCACCGGGTTAACTTGCGCCGGGTCGCCGCCTTGCAGGGCGATGGCGTCACGCAGCCCGGCAAGGTCGACCAGAGCGGTCTGGCCCAGGATGTCGTGGCAGACCACACGGGCCGGGAACCACGGGAAATCCAGGTCGCGCTTGCGTTCGATCAACTGGCTCAGCGAGGCATTGAGGGTTGCCGGATCGCAGCGACGGACCAGATTTTCGGCCAGTACACGCGAGGTGTAAGGCAGCGTGTCATAAGCGCCGGGCTTGATCGCATCGACCGCTGCGCGAGTGTCGAAATAATCCAGCCGGGTGCCCGGCAGTGTTTTGCGAAATTCAGTATTCATTGGCGCGGGACTCGATCACGGGTAGGTCTGAGGGCTGGCGCACCGCCGGGGCGGTTGCACCTGCCCTGCTGTTCAGCGACGCTCGATTGGCACGAACTTGCGCTGTTCGACGCCGATGTACTCGGCGCTTGGACGAATGATGCGGTTGTTGGCACGCTGTTCGAACACATGCGCCGCCCAGCCGGTCAGGCGTGAGCAGACGAAGATGGGGGTAAACAGCTGGGTCGGGATGCCCATGAAGTGGTACGCCGAGGCATGGTAGAAATCGGCGTTGGGGAACAGCTTCTTTTGCTCCCACATGGTTTGGTCGATGGCCTCGGAGACCGCGAACAACACCGTGTCGCCCACTTCGTCCGCGAGCTTTTTCGACCAACCCTTGATCACCTCATTGCGCGGGTCGCTGTCTTTGTAGATCGCGTGGCCAAAGCCCATGATCTTGTCTTTGCGTTCGAGCATGCCGAGCGTGCCCTGGACGGCCTCCTGCGCAGAGCTGAAGCGCTCGATCATTTCCATGGCCGCTTCATTGGCGCCGCCGTGCAATGGACCGCGCAGCGAACCGATGGCGGCGGTGATGCACGAATACAGGTCGGACAATGTCGAGGCGCAAACCCTTGCGGTGAATGTCGAGGCGTTGAATTCGTGCTCGGCGTACAGGATCAGCGACACGTTCATCACTTTGACGTGCAAGTCACTCGGTTTTTTGTCGTGCAGCAGGTGCAAAAAGTGGCCGCCAATTGACGTTTCATCACTCACACAATGAATGCGCACGCCGTCATGGCTGAAGCGATACCAGTAGCACATGATCGCCGGGAAAGCGGCCAGCAGACGGTCAGTCTTGTCCCGCTGCTGAGTGAAGTCTTTTTCCGGCTCAAGATTGCCCAAAAACGAGCAGCCGGTGCGCATCACGTCCATCGGGTGGGCGTTGGCAGGGATGCGTTCCAGCACCTCTTTCAAGGCTTGCGGCAGGTCGCGCAGGTTTTTTAGCTTAAGGGTGTAGGCGTCCAGCTCAGCCTGGGTCGGCAGTTCGCCGTATAACAACAGGTAAGCCACTTCTTCAAAACGGGCTTGGGCGGCCAATTCACGTACGTCATAACCGCGATAGGTGAGACCGGCACCTTCCTGACCTACGGTCGACAACGCCGTTTGACCGGCCACCTGGCCACGGAGTCCGGCACCACTCAATACTTTTGCTTCGGCCATTGCGCTTCTCCAATTTTTGAATTTGTTAGGGATTGGGCAAGAACGGTTTAATGCGCTGTTACTTTTTGCTGGCAAACAGCGCATCGAGCTTTTGTTCAAACGCGTGGTAGTCGATGGCGTCGTACAGCTCCATGCGGGTTTGCAGGGTGTCGATCACGTTCTGTTGAGTGCCGTCGCGGCGAATTGCGCCGTATACGTTTTCGGCAGCCTTGTTCATCGCACGGAACGCCGACAGCGGGTACAGCACCAGCGACACGTCGACTTCACGCAGTTGATCAACGGTGTACAGCGGCGTGGCGCCAAACTCGGTGATGTTGGCCAGAATCGGCGCCTTGACGCGATCAGCGAACAGTTTGTACATCTCAAGTTCGGTGATGGCTTCGGGGAACACCATGTCCGCGCCCGCCTCAACACAGGCCGCTGCACGTTCAAGGGCCGATTCCAGCCCTTCTACCGCCAGTGCGTCGGTGCGCGCCATGATCACAAAACTGTCATCGGTACGGGCATCGACGGCGGCCTTGATGCGGTCGACCATCTCTTGCTGCGAGACGATTTCTTTGTTCGGGCGATGGCCGCAACGCTTGGCGCCCACTTGGTCCTCAATGTGAATCGCCGCTGCGCCAAACTTGATCATCGACTTGACGGTGCGCGACACGTTGAAAAACGAGGAGCCGAAGCCGGTATCCACGTCCACCAGCAGTGGCAGGTCACAGACGTCGGTGATACGCCGCACATCGGTCAACACGTCATCCAGACCGGTAATGCCCAGGTCCGGCACGCCCAGCGAACCCGCTGCCACACCGCCACCCGAGAGGTAGATAGCCTTGAACCCGGCACGTTTGGCCAGTAATGCATGGTTAGCGTTAATGGCGCCGACGACTTGCAGCGGATGCTCACTGGCGACCGCATCACGGAAACGTTGGCCTGGACTGTTTTTATTGCTCATGACTCACCTCGTGGAGTGGCTGTCTGCTGGGCGCTGTCTTGGTAGTGACGCGCAATATTGCGTTTGGATACGCCAATGTGGCGGCGCATCAATAACTCGGCCAGTTCGCCGTCGCGGTCGGCAATGGCATCTAGAATCCGGTGGTGCTCGGCGAACGCCTGACGGGGACGATTGGGCGTGGAGGAAAACTGGATGCGGTACATACGCACCAATTGATACAGCTCACCGCACAGCATCTGCGTCAGGGTCCGATTGCCGCTGCCTTGAATAATCTTGTAATGAAAATCGAAATCGCCTTCTTGCTGGTAGTACCCAACGCCCGCCTGGAAGGCCTCGTCGCGCTCATGGGTTTCCAGTACCCGGCGCAACTCGCCAATGTCTTCATCACTCATGCGCTCGGCGGCCAAACGACAGGCCATGCCTTCGAGGGACTCGCGAATCTCGTAGAGTTCAATCAGCTCGGCATGGCTCAAGGACACGACGCGAGCGCCTACATGCGGCACCCGCACCAACAGGCGCTGACCTTCAAGACGGTGCAGGGCTTCACGCAGCGGCCCGCGGCTGATGCCATAAGTGCGGGCCAGTTCCGGCTCGGAAATCTTGCTGCCGGGGGCAATCTCGCCTTTGACGATAGCGGCCTGAATACGCCTGAAGACGTTCTCGGACAAGGTCTCCGAGTCGTCTTGAGCCACCGCGGCACTTTCCAGCGAATCCAGCATATTGTCGACACCTTTTAAATCAATAGCGCCAAAACTAGCCATTTAAGACTTCAACGTCAAAGAATAAATATGGATTGTCGACAATCGTCTAATACGACGTGGGTTTAATCGAGTGCTTCACGCCTCGCTAAACGCGGCGCCAGCGCTGGCGTCATAAAACCATCATGCTAGAATGCCGCCCGCATCAGCCTTGCCCTCTTTATAGGGCAGCCGCACGAGGACACTTGCGCTGTATTGCCAGTCGCCTTGAACTGAAGATTGCAAGAGACTGCCCCCGGATTTATGAAATTTTCCCCCTTCTTTATATGCCTTTGCCTGCTGACCTTGCCGGGCCTGAGCCTTGGCGCCGAAAAAACCGTGTACGGCCTGAACGAATACGCCGAACTGTCGGGCATTAACCTGCAAGTGGCTGCCAAACTCGACACCGGTGCCAAAACCGCCTCGCTCAGCGCGCGTGATATAAAACGCTTCAAGCGCGACGGTGAGAGCTGGGTGCGCTTTTATCTGGCCATTGATGATGCACACTCGCACCCGATCGAACGTCCGCTGGCACGGGTCAGCAAGATCAAGCGCCGCTCAGGTGATTACGATCCCGAATCGGACAAGAACTACACCTCGCGCCCGGTTATTTCACTGCAAATCTGCATGGGCAAAGCTTTACGCACCATCGAAGTGAACTTGACCGACCGAAGTGCGTTCCAATACCCGCTGTTGATCGGCTCCGAAGCGCTCAAACGCTTTGATGCGCTGGTCGACCCAAGCCTTAAATACGCTGCTGGCAAACCTGCCTGCGCCGCCAACGCTCAAACCGCAGAGTAATTGAAATGCGCGCTCTTACCCTTCACCTGAAAATCTTGATCACCATCCTCGTGGTGCTGGGCATTTCGATTACGGCCTATCAGATTTTCGTCATCGGCATTCCTGTGACCGAAGACGCGACGGACGACCTGTGGAACATCGACGCCAAAGTCGAATTTGTCGCCAGCTCCAAAGACCCGGTCAAGATCCAGATGTTCGTGCCGCCTCTGAACCGCGACTACGTCAGCCTGAATGAAAGCTTTATCTCCAATAACTACGGGGTGAGCGTCAATCGGGTCGATGGCAACCGCAAGGTCACCTGGTCGGCCCGGCGGGTGAGCGGCAAGCAAACCCTGTATTACCGCCTGGTATTGACCAAGCGCTACACCGGCGACAAAACCAAAGTCAAAGGCCCGGTATTTCGCGACAGCATCGCCGTGGAAGGCCCGGAAAAAATCGCCGCCGAAGCGCTGCTGGCACCGATTCGCCAACACTCGGCCGACGTTGAAACCTTTATCAGCGAGACCATCAAGCGGGTGAGCAACCCCAGCGATGACAACGTGAAGCTGCTGCTGGCCGGCGATCCATCGACCGCGCACAAGGCACAAATCATCGAACTGCTGCTGTCGATTGCCCACGTACCACTGGAAAAAGTCCACACCATTCGCTTGGTCGCCGACCAGCCGCAAAGCCCCGAACTGTGGCTGCGCAGCTTCAATGGCAACGACTGGCTGTACTTCAATCCGGAAACCGGCGAACAGGGCCTGCCGTCTGACCGCCTGCTGTGGTGGACCGGCGACGAGCCCATGATCACGGTCGACGGCGGCAAAAAAGCCAATGTCACGTTCAGCCTGAACAACAGCGAAATGAACGCCATCCGCCTGGCCAAGCTGACCGACGAAAACACCGACGCCAACTTCCTCGAATACTCGCTGTACGGCTTGCCGCTGCAAACCCAGCAAACCTTCATGATCATGGTGATGATCCCGATTGGCGTGCTGGTGATTCTGGTGCTGCGCAACCTGATCGGCCTGCAAACCCTGGGCACGTTCACCCCGGTACTGATTGCCCTGGCGTTCCGCGAGACTCAATTGGAGTTCGGCATCATCCTGTTTACGGTGATAACCGCGCTCGGGCTGATGTTGCGTTCCTACCTTGAGCACCTGAAGTTGCAAATGCTGCCGCGACTCTCCGTGGTATTGACCTTCGTGGTAATACTGATCGCGGCCATCAGCCTGTTCAGCCACAAACTGGGGCTGGAGCGCGGGCTGTCCGTGGCCCTGTTCCCGATGGTGATCCTGACCATGACCATCGAGCGCCTGTCCATCACCTGGGAAGAACGTGGCGGCGGCCATGCGATGAAAGTCGCCATCGGCACCCTCTTCGCTGCCACCCTGGCGTATCTGGTGATGAGCATCCCGGAACTGGTGTACTTCGTGTTCACCTTCCCGGCGGTGCTGCTGATTCTGGTGGGCTTCATGCTGGCAATGGGCCGTTATCGCGGTTACCGCCTGACCGAGCTGGTGCGTTTCAAAGCATTCTTGAAGGCTGACTCCTGATGTTTGGCTTCTGGAAGACCTGGAAGGCCCTGGAAGCCAGAGGCATCATGGGCATCAATCGGCGCAATGCGGACTACGTACTCAAGTACAACAAACGCAGCCTGTACCCGATTGTGGATGACAAGATCATCACCAAAGAGCGCGCCATCAAAGCCGGGATTCACGTCCCGGAAATGTACGGCGTGATCTCCACCGAGAAAGAAATCGACAAGCTCGACGAGATCATCGGTGGCCGCAGTGACTTCGTGATCAAGCCCGCACAAGGCGCGGGCGGTGACGGCATTTTGGTGATTGCCGACCGTTTCGAAGACCGCTTTCGCACGGTCTCGGGCAAGATCATCAGCCACGAAGAAATCGAACATCAGATTTCCAGCATCCTGACCGGCCTGTACTCGCTGGGCGGTCACCGCGACCGCGCGCTGATCGAGTACCGCGTGACACCGGATCAAATCTTCAAAAGCATCAGCTACGAAGGCGTGCCGGACATCCGCATCATTGTGCTGATGGGCTACCCGGTGATGGCGATGCTGCGCTTGCCGACCCGCCAGTCCGGCGGCAAGGCCAACCTGCACCAGGGCGCCATTGGGGTTGGTGTAGACCTCGCCACCGGCCTGACCCTGCGCGGCACCTGGCTGAACAACATCATCAGCAAACACCCCGACACCACCAATGCGGTAGACGGCGTTCAATTGCCGTACTGGGATGGTTTCATGAAGCTGGCGGCGGGTTGTTACGAGCTGTGCGGCCTGGGGTATATCGGTGTCGACATGGTGCTCGATCAGGACAAAGGCCCGCTGATTCTGGAACTGAACGCCCGTCCGGGGCTGAACATCCAGATCGCCAACGACTGCGGTTTGACCCTGCGCACCCATGCGGTCGAAGCGCACGTTGAAGCGCTGGCCGCCAAAGGCATCAAGGAAACCCCCGAAGAGCGCGTGCGTTTTGCGCAAGAACTGTTCGGCCATATCCACCCCAACGAATAAAACCCGCACAGGCGTTGCCGCAGGCGACGCCCGGTTGCCGGGCAAACGCCAACCGTGATGCCGCAGCGCCTGCGGCAGCCGCTACGCAACTCGCTTTGCGGCCGCCCACAGGATTACAATCCCCACCCCCGCCCCACTGGCTGATTTGCTTCGCATGTTGATCTGCTCTGTTCACCCGCTCCCTTACCTTGCCAACCCGGCCGACTATTTCGCGGCGATTCGCCATGCACCCGGTGCTGTGTTGCTGGACAGTGGACGCCCCGAAGCCGAACGCGGCCGCTACGACCTGATGAGCGCATGGCCGCTCGAAGAGTTGTGGGTGCAGCCGCAAGAGTCGGGGCGCGATTTTTTGCAGCGCTTGCGTGAACATCTGGCCCGACTGGGCCGTGCGCAAATCCCCGCACCGCATGAACTGCCCTTCGCAGGCGGTTTGATGGGCTATCTGAGCTACGATTTCGGGCGAAAGCTTGAACCGTTACCCGCACTGGCACACGACGACTTGCAGTTACCGGATGCGCGCCTTGGCCTGTATGCCTGGGCATTGATCAGCGACCACCAGCACGCCAGCAGCCAGTTGGTGTTCCATCCCAGCCTTGAGATGAACGAGCGCGAACGCCTGATCAACCTGTTCACTCGACCACGAGCTGCGCCAGTTGCGCCTTTCAGCCTCAAGCAACCGATGCAACCCGACCTCAGCGCTCAGCAGTATCAGCAGGCATTGACCCAGGTTCATGACTACATCCAGGCCGGTGACTGCTACCAAGTCAATTACACCCAGCGTTTCAGCGCCGAGTGCGAGGGCGATGCCTGGACCGCCTATTGCGCCCTGCGCGCAGCGTGCCCGACGCCTTTTTCAGGCTTCATGCAACTGCCTGAGCAAGGCGCCATTGTGAGCCTGTCGCCCGAACGCTTTGTGCGCGTGAGCCGCAATCAGGTCGAAACCCGCCCGATCAAAGGCACCCGTCCACGGGGCAAAGACCGCGGCGAAGATGCCGCCAACGCCGCCGAACTGCTGGCAAGCCCTAAAGATCGCGCTGAAAACCTGATGATTGTCGACTTGCTACGCAACGATTTGGGGCGCACGTGCCGCACCGGCTCGGTCCGTGTGCCTGAGCTGTTCAGCCTTGAAAGCTACCCCAACGTGCACCACTTGGTGAGCAGCGTCACAGGCGAACTGGCGCCAGGCAAAGATGCCCTGGACCTGATCGGTGACAGTTTCCCCGGCGGCTCGATTACCGGCGCACCGAAAATTCGCGCCATGCAAATCATCGACGAATTGGAACCAACACGGCGCAGCATCTACTGCGGCTCATTGCTGTACCTCGACGTGCGCGGCGAAATGGACAGCTCCATCGCCATTCGCAGCCTGCTGATCAAGGACGGGCGCGTGAGTTGCTGGGGCGGAGGCGGCATTGTCGCGGACTCGGACTGGCGCGCCGAATATGAAGAATCTGTCACCAAAGTGAAGGTGCTGCTCGACACGCTACAAACCCTGTAACGCGCGGTTTTTGCTAACATCGCGCCACTAGAGAGCGCCCAGCGCCATTTACTGTAGGAAGCCGCCTGATGAGCCATCCGTTTGACGTCGCTGAACTCGCCGCGACATACGCCAGCAAATCCCCGCAGGACATTCTCAAGCTCGCCTTTGAGCACTTTGGTGACGAACTCTGGATTTCGTTCAGTGGCGCCGAAGATGTGGTGTTGGTTGACATGGCCTGGAAGCTCAATAAAAACGTCAAAGTGTTCAGCCTCGACACCGGTCGCCTGCACCCTGAGACCTACCGTTTTATTGAGCAAGTGCGCGATCACTACAACATTCACATTGAGCTGATCTCACCCGACCAACGCGCGCTCGAACCGTTCGTCAAAGAAAAAGGCTTGTTCAGCTTCTACAAAGACGGGCACGGCGAATGCTGTGGCGTGCGCAAAATCGCGCCTTTGCGTCGCAAATTGTCAGAGGTCAAAGCGTGGGCCACCGGCCAGCGTCGCGATCAAAGCCCCGGCACGCGCAGCCAGGTTGCCGCGCTGGAAATCGACGGCGCCTTCTCCACCCCCGAGCGCCCGCTGTACAAATTCAACCCGCTGGCGCAAATGAGCAGCGAAGAAGTCTGGGGGTATATCCGCATGCTGGAGCTGCCCTACAACAGCTTGCACGAGCGCGGATTTATCAGCATCGGCTGCGAACCTTGCACCCGCCCGGTGCTGCCAAACCAGCACGAGCGCGAAGGCCGCTGGTGGTGGGAAGAAGCCACGCAAAAAGAATGCGGGCTGCACGCGGGCAACTTGATCGCCAAACACTGACGCTCGACTCGCGCAGGCTGCGATCTTTTGACGACCCCATCAAATGCTCGCCGCTTGCCCCAGCGCCTACAAAAAATCCCCGCCTTGCGTTTATTCAAGACTTGAGCACAGAATTAGCAATTATTCTCAATAGCGTTTGAGCTTAGTTCTATGTCTTCGGGTGAGCCTCCGTTCCAAGCCGCGATTTCCCACCTCTACTGTGAGCATCACGGCTGGCTGCTGGGTTGGCTGCGCCGAAAGCTGGGCTGCGCACAAAATGCCGCCGACGTCGCGCAGGACACCTTCGCCCGAATTCTCAATGCCCGCGAGTCAGTGGCAAGCTTGCGCGAACCCCGGGCTTTTTTGAGCACCACCGCCCGACGCCTGATCATCGACCAGGCCCGCCGCAAGAAAATTGAAAACGCTTACCTGTCGCAGCTAGCCCTCACCGCCGAGGCGCTGGAAGGCCACCAATCCCCCGAAGACATTATTGCCACCCTGGAAGCCCTGGAGCAGATCGCGTTTATTCTCGAAGGCCTGCCCGAAAAAACTCGCCAAGCCTTCGTCCTGTATTACCTGGACGGCTTGAACCAGGCCGATATCGGCCGCCAGCTGGGGTTGTCGGACCGCACGGTGCGCAAATACCTGATTCAAGCGCTGCTGCATTGCAGCCACAGCATGAACACCTGAGCCCCTATGCCTGCCTCTCGCCAACAGATTGATGAACAAGCGGCTGAATGGATGATTCGTCTGCATGAAGGGGGTTTTTCGGATGAGCTGCGGCTGGAATTCGAACGCTGGAAACACCTCAGTCCCCACCACGCTTCGGCGGCAGCGCGCATGCAAGAGGTCATTTCACGCATGCAATTGTTGCGCCCCCAAGCATCGCCAGCCAAGGCGGCACTGAATGCAGCCTTCGCGGCACCCCGAAAAACCTTACCGCGCAGGGCAACATTGCGCGCCCTGTTGCTGGCGGGCTGCCTGATCGTACCGGCCACCCTGTTACTGCGCAGTCAGTACCCGCAGGTGTGGCTGGCCGACATCAGCACCGCTGCGGTGGAGTGGAAAACCGTGCGCCTGCCCGACCAGTCCACCCTGACGCTCAGCGGTGCCAGCGCCGTAGATCTGCATTTCGACGCCCGACAACGCCGTATCGAGGTGCTGCAAGGCGAGGTGCTGATCGAAGTAGCGCACGACCCCGCACGGCCGTTTATCGTGCACACCGCGCAAGGCAACATGCGTGCGCTGGGCACCCGGTTTGTGGTCAAGCGCACGGGCGACACAACCGTGCTGAGCATGCTCGAATCGCGTGTCGCGGCGCAAAGCGAAAACCAGCAGCAAACACTCGAAGTCAATGCAGGCTCCCAAGCCTTGATCAAGCACGACGCCATCGAATTGCTCGGCGCCATTGACCCGTCGAGCATTGACCAAGCCTGGAAACACCACCAACTGGTGGTCGAGAACCTGCCCTTGGCGCAGGTTCTCGATGAAATTTCTCGCCATCGTCCAGGCTTCATGCATTTCGATCGCCAGGCATTGGCCGACATGCGTGTGACGGCGGTCTTACCGCTGGACGACCCGGAGCGCGCACTGAACTTGATCGTTGAAACCTTGCCTGTCACGGTCAAGCACGTCACGCCCTGGCTGATTTCCATCAACAAAAACAGCGCGCCTGAAAAATAATGATTCGCATTGCTTCCGCTTTTTGAGCCTCGCTCGTCAAGGTAGGTACATAGACCCTAAAGGACTGCGCCTACCATGCTGACCACCCCAATCTCCCGAGGGCGCTTGCGCTCGAAGGCTTACGCCCCCCTGACGCTCGCTATCCATTTGATTGTTGCTTCTGCGGCTGGCGCACTGGTCAGCACAGCGGCGCTGGCGCAAAACAGCAGCGCGGTACAAGCCTATGACATCCCGGCCGGCCCACTGGGCAGTGCACTGAATCGCTTCGCACAACTTGCCGGTGTCGCCATCCTGTTCCAGTCGCACAATCTGGACGGCATCACCACCCAAGGCCTGCACGGCAGCTACAGCGAAGCATCGGGCTTTGACACCCTGCTGCGCGGCAGCGGTTTCAGCGTAATCAAAGGCCAGAACGGCTATCTGCTGGAAGCGACGCCCACCGTGAGCGGTGCAATGGAGCTGGGCGCGACCGAAGTCAGTGCCAACCAGCTCGGCACCATCACTGAGGGCACGGGGTCTTACACCCCCGGCAGCATCGCCACCGCGACCCGCATGGTGCTCACCCCGCGCGAAACGCCGCAATCGATTTCAGTGGTCACCCGCCAGGCAATGGATGACTTTGGCCTCACCTCCATTGATGACGTAATGCGCCACACCCCCGGCATTACCGTCGCCACCTATGACAGCGACCGCACCAGCTATTATTCGCGCGGGTTTGCGATCAAGAACTTCCAGTACGACGGCATCCCCATCCTGCAAGACCCGCAATACTCCGCGGGCCATACCCTGACCGACACCGCGATTTACGACCGCGTCGAAATTCTCAAAGGCGCCACCGGATTGCTCACCGGCGCTGGTGGGCCTGGCGGCACGATCAATATGGTGCGCAAAAAACCGACCCACGAATTCAAGGGCCATATCGATCTGGGGGCTGGGTCGTGGGACAACTACCGCTCTGAAGTCGATGTCAGCGGCCCGCTGACCGAAAGCGGCAACGTACGCGGCCGGGCCGTGGCGGCCTATCAAGACAAGCGCTCGTTCATGGACCATTACAAACGCGACAGCGAGGTCTATTACGGGATTCTTGAGGTCGATTTGACGCCTGACACCCTGCTCACCCTCGGCGCCGACTATCAGGACAACAACCCCAAAGGCTCAAGCTGGTCAGGCAGCGCCTCGCTGTTCAACTCCGCCGGGGATCGCATCAGCAACCCGCGCGACTTCAACAACGGCACCCAGTGGAGCAGTTGGGAGCAATACACCCGCACCGTATTCGCCACCCTGGAGCACAGTTTCGACAATGGCTGGGTTGCCAAAGGCCAGTACAACCACCAGATCAATGGCTACAACGCGCCACTGGGGGCACTGCTTGACCCGGATGCCATCACCGGCAAAGCCAAGATCCTGGCCCGCAAGTACACCGGCGAATACGTGAGTGACAGCGGCGACGTGTATGCCACCGGCCCTTTCAGCCTGCTGGGCCGTGAGCACCAACTGGTGATCGGTGGTTCGGTGTCCCGATCGCACTGGACCGGCAAGGACTACACCAACGCGGTCATGATCAACAACGCCTATGACTACTACAACTGGAAGGGCGACGCACTGGAACCCGACTGGGGTAACGTCACCTCCAAAAACGATGAAACCACGCGCCAAACGGGCACTTACATCACGGGCCGCTTTAGCCTGACCGATGATTTGACCCTGATGCTTGGGACCCGCGTCGCCAACTACACGCTGACCGGCACCAGCCAGGCCAAAGACACCGGCAAAGTGCTGCCCTATGCGGGCCTGATCTACGACCTCAACGACAATATTTCGGCCTACGCCAGCTACACCGAAATCTTCTTGCCGCAGTCGTACTACCACAACAGCGACAACAAAATGCTTGAGCCGGATGAAGGCACCAACTATGAGCTGGGGCTTAAAGGTGAGTTCTTTGACGGTCGCCTGAATTCAAGCCTGGCGTACTTCGAAGTGCATCAGGATAACCGGCCTGAGGCAGACACCGCCTACAACGCTCACCCCACTAATCCCGACATTGATTACGCCTACAAAGGCATCAAAGCCACGACTAAAGGCTACGAAGCAGAAATTTCCGGCGAATTAATGCCTGGCTGGCAGCTACAAGCAGGCTACACCCACAAAATCAGTCGCGATCAGGGCGGTAAAAAAGTCTCTACCTGGGAGCCTGAAGACCAGATCAACCTGTATACCCGTTACAAACTGACCGGCAGCCTCGACAAATTGACGCTGGGCGGCGGAGTTCGCTGGCAGGGCACGGGCTGGCAGGTGCTGACCAACTACAACAAAGGCGCCACCCAGGAGAAATTCTCCCAAGAGGCATATTGGCTGGTGGATCTGATGGCGCGCTATCAGGTCACGGAAAACCTGTCGGCCACCGTTAATCTGAACAACGCATTCGACAAGTCGTACTACACCAACATTGGCTTCTACAACTCGTCGTATTACGGCGACCCACGCAACGTGATGGTCACTACCCGTTGGGATTTCTAAGACCACGCGCAAACGCTACATGACGTTTAGGCAATAACTGGCGCAGGCTGCTTGCGATGAAGCAGCCTGCGTGAACGTGTGTGGCAGCAACCTGCCCAATGCGGTTTTTACGAGCGCTTCGCCCTCGCACACTGCCTGCGGGAGCGGTTACGCACCACAAAATAGACGCGCACAAAAAAGCCTGCACAAGGCAGGCTTTTTGTTGATCACAAGCGTTCAAGGGGCTTGTGTTCAGAATATGGCGCAGCGGACGGGACTCGAACCCGCGACCCCCGGCGTGACAGGCCGGTATTCTAACCGACTGAACTACCGCTGCGCGTAACACTGAAAGCGAATGGTGGGTGATGACGGGATCGAACCGCCGACCCTCTGCTTGTAAGGCAGATGCTCTCCCAGCTGAGCTAATCACCCTTTCACTTCACTCTCGTTGCGGGGCGCATTCTCTCACACATTTCGTGTAAGTGGTTGTTTTTATTAAGTTTTTTTCAAAACTTCAGAAAAACTTCCGTTTCCTGCGACCTGCATCTTTGAATCAACAGCGAACTGCTGACTCGAAGCCTTTCAAGAAAAAGCCCGCATTCAGCGGGCTTCCCCTGACCACAAGCGTTCAAGGGGCTTGTGGTAAAAATATGGCGCAGCGGACGGGACTCGAACCCGCGACCCCCGGCGTGACAGGCCGGTATTCTAACCGACTGAACTACCGCTGCGCGTAACACTGTGAGCGAATGGTGGGTGATGACGGGATCGAACCGCCGACCCTCTGCTTGTAAGGCAGATGCTCTCCCAGCTGAGCTAATCACCCTTTCACTCTCGGTGTGGCGCGCATTCTACGGAGCGACCTTGAGTCTGGCAAGCACTTTTTAAAATAATTTTCTTATGCGTGACAAAGGCTTAGCGCAGGGTTGGCCTATCAGCTCATGAAGCGAATAATGCCGTCTTTGTATAAAGGAGTGATTCACCCCATGTGGTTCAAAAACCTGCTTATCTATCGCCTGACCCAAGATCTGCCTTTTGATGCGCAGGTGCTGGAAACTGCACTGGCCACCAAACTGGCCCGCGCCTGTTCAAGTCAGGAATTAGCCACCTACGGTTTCGTCGCCCCTTTCGGCAAAGGCGAAGACGCGCCCCTGGTGCATGTCAGCCAGGACTTCCTGCTGATCGCCGCCCGTAAAGAAGAACGCATCCTGCCCGGCAGCGTTGTGCGCGATGCCTTAAAGGAAAAGGTCGAAGAGATCGAAGCCGAGCAAATGCGCAAGGTCTATAAGAAAGAGCGCGACCAGCTCAAGGATGAAATCATTCAGGCCTTCTTGCCGCGCGCCTTTATTCGTCGCTCGGCGACCTTCGCCGCCATTGCGCCTAAACAGGGTTTGATTCTGGTTAACGCCTCCAGCCCAAAGCGCGCCGAAGACTTGCTGTCCACACTGCGCGAAGTCGTCGGTTCGCTGCCTGTTCGCCCGCTGGCCGTCAAAGTCGCGCCAAGTGCCACCATGACGGAATGGGTCAAAACCCAAAAAGCGGCTGATAACTTCTTCGTACTCGACGAATGCGAGCTGCGTGACACCCATGAAGACGGCGGCATCATCCGTTGCAAGCGTCAGGACCTGACCAGCGACGAAATCCAGCTGCACTTGAGTACTGGCAAAGTCGTCACTCAACTGTCACTGGCTTGGCAGGACAAACTGTCGTTCGTGCTGGACGACAAACTGGTGGTCAAGCGCCTGAAGTTCGAAGACCTGCTGCAAGACGAGGCCGAGCAGAACGGCGGTGATGACGATCTGGGCCAACAAGATGCCAGCTTCACCCTGATGATGCTGACCTTCGGCGAATTCTTGCCACAGTTGTTCGAAGCACTGGGTGGCGAAGAAGTGCCTCAAGGTATCGAATAACCCTTAGCCCCCGCGTCTATGTCTATAAAGAAGGCACGGCTGGCCTGCGATGCAATGTCGCCCGCCAGCAGCCTTCTTTAATAGAAGGCGCACATGAAAAATCAGAGTTGCCTGTCAGAACAATCATGGGCAATATACTGCGCACTGCGAGGACGACCTCGCGACTCATCGAGTGACTTTCTGGGGACGACCCCATCAATTGATGGAGGCAACCATGGCCTGGATTATTCTGTTTTTCGCCGGTCTATTTGAAGTTGGCTGGGCCGTAGGCCTGAAATACACCGACGGCTTCAGCCGCCCTCTCCCCACTGCACTGACGATTGCCGCGATGGCGGTCAGCTTGGGCCTGTTGGGTTTGGCCATGAAAGAGCTGCCGTTGGGCACCGCTTACGCCATCTGGACCGGTGTAGGTGCGGTGGGCACGGTGATCGCCGGCATCATTTTGTTTGGCGAATCGATGGCGCTGTTCCGCCTGGCCAGCGTTGCGCTGATCATTGCCGGGTTGATCGGTTTGAAAGTGAGCGCATAAGCGCTCACTCATCCTTGTAGTCGCTGCCGCAGGCTGCGAAGGGGTATTCACATCCCCTTCGCAGCCTGCGGCAGTCACTACAGGTTCTGACCTCGCAACTGCATCACCCGCTCACGCAACCATTTTTGCGTGGCCTCAGACGGTGCGACCGGCTCACCTGCCACCAACGTCACCCGCGACCACAACCTGCGTAAAAAGCCTTTGTTCGGATCGCGACTGAAGAAACTGCCCCACAACCCCTGCAAGGCCATTGGAATCACCGGCACCGGTGTTTGCTCCAGTATTCGCGTGACCCCTGCCTTGAATTCATTGATCTGGCCATCCGTGGTGAGCTTGCCTTCCGGGAAGATGCACACCAATTCGCCGTCCTTCAAATACTCCGCAATTTTTTTGAAAGCGCGCTCATAAATGGCTTCATCCTCACCGCGCCCAGCAATCGGAATCGTCCCGGCCGTGCGGAAGATAAAGTTGAGCACCGGCAAATTGTAGATTTTGTAATACATCACAAAGCGAATGGGTCGACGCACCGCACCGCCTATCAACAACGCATCCACAAACGATACGTGATTGCATACCAGCAACGCCGCCCCCTCATCCGGGATTGCGTCCAGGTTTTTGTGCTGCACGCGGTACATGGAGTGGCTCAGGAGCCAGATCATGAAGCGCATGCTGAACTCGGGCACGATTTTGAAGATGTACGTGTTAACCGCGATGTTCAACAGCGACACCACCAAAAACAACTCAGGGATGGTCAGCTTGGCCACGCTCAGCAGCAAAATCGTAACGATGGCCGAGACCACCATAAACAGCGCATTCAAAATATTGTTGGCCGCGATCACCCGCGCCCGCTCATTTTCGGCCGTGCGCGACTGAATCAGCGCATAGAGCGGGACGATGTAGAACCCGCCAAACACGCCCAGCCCCAGAATGTCGAACAGCACCCACCACGCCTGACTGAAACCCAATACGTCCAGCCAGTTGCTGGCCTGAATGTTGTGCGGCATGTGCCCGGAGTGCCACCACAGCAACAGGCCGAACACGGTCAGGCCGAACGAGCCAAAGGGCACCAGACCGATCTCGACTTTACGACCCGACAGCTTCTCGCACAGCATCGAGCCTAAAGCGATCCCCACGGAGAACACCGTAAGAATCAGCGTAACCACGGTTTCATCACCGTACAGCCACTCTTTGGCGTAAGCCGGAATTTGCGTCAGGTAAATGGCCCCGACAAACCAGAACCACGAGTTGCCCACCACAGAGCGCGACACCGCTGGCGTCTGATTCAGGCCCATTTTCAAGGTGGCCCAGGACTCGCTGAAAATGTTCCAGTTCAGGCGCAAATCGGGCGTATCAGCAGGCGCCCCCGGAATGGCGCGACTGGCCAGATAGCCCAGGACGGCCACCGACACAATCACCACCGACACCACCACTGCGTAATGGCTGGAAGACAACATGATCCCGGCACCAATAGTGCCCGCCAAAATGGACAAGAACGTGCCCATCTCGACCAAACCATTGCCACCCACCAGCTCATCGTCGTGCAGGGTTTGAGGCAGGATTGAATACTTGACCGGGCCAAACAGCGCCGAATGAGTGCCCATCGCGAACAGCGCAATCAGCATCAGGGCCAAGTGATCGAACGCAAAGCCAATGGCACCGACCAACATAATCGCGATTTCGCCGAGTTTGATCAGGCGGATCAGACGATCTTTGGCGTACTTTTCGCCAAATTGCCCCGCCAGGGCCGAGAACAAAAAGAACGGCACGATGAACAACAACGCGCACAGGTTGACCCAGATCCCGCGGTCACCCTCGATCGCGAGCTTATAAAGGATGGCCAGAATCAGCGATTGTTTGAACAGGTTGTCATTGAGAGCGCCCAGCGATTGGGTCACGAAGAAGGGCAGGAAGCGTCGCTTCCTTAGCAAGCTGAACTGCGAGGGGTGACTCATCTTCCATGTACTCACGTTGCGCCAGAGGCTTTCTCATTGGAGTGCTGTTTTAACACTCAAGGCACAACGTTACTCAGGTTCTGTACGCAACACGCCAGACTCGGCGCTTTCATACAGAACCTGAGGCAACGTCTTACTTCTTCAAGCCTGCAATGCAGGGCGATACAAACAACTCGCCACGATACGCCCCGATCACAGTGCGTTTACCCACGATCAGCCACATCAGCACCAGCAATGCCACCAGCACACAGCCCGCGACATCAAAGAAGGTGAGGTGTAGCACCTTGCCCAGACGCAGGGTCGCCAGCGAGTACACGCCCAGCGGGAACGTGAACCCCCACCAGCCCAGGTTGAAGGGAATGCCCGCGCGGTAGTAACGATGGGTGATCAGCACGGCCATGACGATCCACCACAAGCCGAAGCCCCACAGTGCAATGCCTGCGATCAAGCCCAGGCCTTCGGCCACCTCGCCTGTGCCGGTAAAACCATTGGCCGCGAAAATGGCGGGAGCATCCGCCCCCAGCAACAGCAAACCCAGCGCCCCGGTACCAATCGGGCCCAAGGCCAGCCAGCTCGATGCCGCCATGCTTTCGTGGGGCAACTTATGCAGCGCCATGCGCAGCATCAAAATGGTCAGGATGCTGAAAGCCACCGGCACCGAGAACGCCCACAGCACATAGCTGGTAATCAGCACATGGAACTGCGCCACCGTATCGCTCAAGTGCGGCGCCAGCTGCCCGCCACTGGCGGCCGCCACTTCAGCCGCCACCACGGGTAACAGCCAGACCGCAGTCATTTGGTCGATGCTGTGCTCCTGACGGGTGAACATCATGTAGGGGATCATCACCCCGAATGCCAGCGACATGGCCACATCGAGCCACCACAACACTTCAGCGACCTGCACCATGCCACTGCCCCACCGGGCGACACCAAATAGCAGAAAGCCATTAATGATGGTCGCCAGCCCCATAGGGATCGTGCCGAAAAACATCGACACGGTGGAGTGACCGAAAATGCGCCGTGCTTCATCGAAATACAGCACCCAACGGGCGCCGTAGAGCACGCTGAATAAAATGAACAAGCCTATATTGAACAGCCACAGCCCTTCGGCGACGGCGTACATACCCGGGATCTGTACGGGCAATGAAGCCAGTGCCAACGCCAACACACCGGTGCCCATCGTCGCGGCAAACCAGTTCGGGGTGAACTGACGAATGACTTCGCGCGGGTGCTGCAATGCGCTCAAGGGCCGAAAAGTGGCTTTGGGGGTGTTAGGGCATGTCATGGGTTCCTCCTGTTCCTCGTATGAGGTGATGCAAGAGTAGAACTGAATCGAATATCTATATAACGGGTAATATCTCTAACTGTTATCGACTTAACAGATAAGTACAATCCAAAAGGCTTTCAAGCCCTGCGGCGCTTGGCCGCGCTGCGACCATCGTCGACACTGACGCCGCCCAAACATCATGCGAGACTAGCCCGCCGCAGACGGATAGCTGCGGCCTTTACCTCCAGGAGTCACCATGTCGTTGTCCAGCGGGCTGATCGCCGCCGTTGCCCTGGCCTATATGGCCATCATGTTCGCCATTGCCTTTTATGGTGACCGGCGCAGCAAACCGCTGCCGCCGCGGGTTCGCGCGTGGGTCTATAGCCTGTCGCTGGCGGTGTACTGCACCAGCTGGACGTTCTTTGGCGCCGTCGGTCAGGCCGCCGAACAACTCTGGTCATTTTTGCCCATCTACCTGGGACCGGTGCTGCTGCTGGTATGTGCGCCGTGGGTGTTGCAAAAAATGGTGATGATCAGCAAGCAGGAGAACATCACCTCCATTGCTGACTTTATTGCCGCGCGCTACGGCAAATCCCAGTCGCTGGCCATTGTGGTCGCACTGATTTGCCTGGTGGGCGTGCTGCCCTACATCGCCCTGCAACTCAAAGGCATCGTGCTCGGCGTAAACCTGCTGATCGGTGCCGGGGCTGACGCGACCGGTACGCGCGCGCAAGACACCGCGCTGATTGTGTCGCTGGTACTGGCGCTGTTTACCATCGTCTTTGGCACCCGAAACCTCGACTCGACCGAGCACCACCGGGGCATGGTACTGGCCATTGCCTTTGAGTCACTGGTCAAACTGTTCGCGTTTCTGGCGGTGGGGGCGTTTGTCACCTTCGGCCTGTACGACGGTTTTGACGACCTGTTCAATCAGGCCATGCTCGCCCCGCGCCTTGAGGAATACTGGAAAGAGACCGTCAACTGGCCGTCGATGGTGGTGCAAACCGGCGTGGCCATGATGGCGATCATCTGTTTACCGCGCCAGTTCCATGTGACGGTGGTCGAAAACATTGAGCCGCAAGACTTGCGCTTGGCCAAATGGGTGTTTCCGGCGTACTTGATCCTGGCAGCCCTCTTTGTGGTGCCCATCGCGCTGGCTGGCCAAATGCTGCTACCCAGCTCCGTGCTGCCCGACTCGTTTGTGATCAGCTTGCCGCTGGCGCAAGCGCACCCGGCGCTGGCCGTGCTGGCGTTTATCGGCGGCGCATCGGCCGCCACCGGCATGGTGATTGTGGCCAGCGTGGCGCTGTCGACCATGGTGTCCAACGACATGCTGCTGCCGTGGTTGTTGCGCCACAAAAACGCCGAGCGCCCGTTTGAGGTTTTCCGCCATTGGATGCTGTCGGTGCGCCGCGTCTCGATTGTGGTGATTTTGCTGCTGGCGTATGTCAGCTATCGCCTGCTCGGCTCAACCGCCAGCCTTGCGACCATCGGGCAAATTTCCTTCGCGGCTGTTACCCAACTCGCGCCCGCGATGATCGGCGCCCTGTACTGGAAGCAGGCCAACCGCCGTGGCGTGTTCGCGGGCTTGGCCACCGGGACCTTTATCTGGTTTTACACGCTGGTGCTGCCATTGATTGCACACAGCCTTGGCTGGCACTTAAGCCACTTCCCGGGCTTGGCCTGGCTGCACGGCAACCCGCTGAGCCTGCCAATCACACCACTGACCCAAGGCGTGGTGCTGTCGCTGGCGGGCAACTTCACCGTGTTTGCCTGGGTGTCGGTGCTGTCGCGCACACGGGTGTCCGAGCATTGGCAGGCGGGACGTTTCATCGGTCAGGAAATCAGCAGCCATCCGAGCGGGCGCTCGATGCTTTCGGTGCAAATCAA
Source organism: Pseudomonas weihenstephanensis (assembly GCF_001043055.1). Taxonomy (GTDB): domain Bacteria; phylum Pseudomonadota; class Gammaproteobacteria; order Pseudomonadales; family Pseudomonadaceae; genus Aquipseudomonas; species Aquipseudomonas weihenstephanensis. The sequence goes on along the minus strand of NZ_JYLF01000001.1, from coordinate 710,872 downwards.
TGATTTGCTAACCCTCGCCGCACGCTTTGTCGGTGAAGAGCGCGCTCGCCAGAGCTTTATTCGCTTCGCTTACCGCCAAGGCAAAGGCTTTAACCCCAACCAACACGCTGATGGCGAATGGATCGCACACACCGAGCGATTACTGGCGGGCGTGCTGGGTGCGTCATCCACGCGCGCAGTGGTCAAAGCGGCCATTGAAGGTCGCGAAATGCAGCTCGAAGACGTGGTACGCATCGCGGACGAAGCCTCAGAAGTGTTGCAGTTCAACCGCGCCCTGCTGCAAGGCGCCATTGAGAACATCACCCAGGGCATCAGCGTGGTCGACCAATCCCTGCGCCTGGTCGCCTGGAACCGCCGCTATCTGGAGCTGTTCAACTATCCAGAGGGCCTGATCAGCGTGGGTCGGCCGATTGCCGACATCATCCGTCACAATGCCGAGCGCGGGCTGTGCGGCCCCGGCGAGGCGGAAGTGCATGTGGCCCGCCGCCTGCACTGGATGCGTCAGGGCCGCGCGCACACCTCTGAACGCCTGTTCCCCAATGGCCGTGTGATTGAACTGATTGGCAACCCGATGCCGGGCGGCGGATTCGTCATGAGTTTCACCGACATTACCGCCTTCCGCGAAGCCGAACAGGCGTTGACCGAAGCCAACGAAGGGCTTGAGCAACGGGTCGACGAACGTACCCGTGAGCTATCGGAGCTGAACCAGGCGTTAACGGAAGCCAAAGGGATTGCCGAAACAGCCAACCAGTCGAAAACCCGTTTTCTGGCCGCCGTCAGCCACGACCTGATGCAGCCGATGAATGCGGCACGGCTGTTTTCAGCCGCCCTCTCCCATCAAGAAGAAGGCTTAAGCCCGGAAGCGCAAAAACTGGTCCAGCATCTCGACAGTTCCCTGCGTTCGGCCGAAGACCTGATCAGCGATTTGCTGGACATTTCACGCCTGGAAAACGGCAAGTTCACGCCCGATATCAAGCCGTTTGCTCTGAACGACCTGTTTGACACCCTGGGCAATGAGTTCAAAGCGCATGCGCAGGAACAAGGGCTGAGCTTCCGCATGCGTGGCAGTCGTTTGCGGGTCAGCAGTGACATCAAATTACTGCGGCGCATTTTGCAAAACTTCCTGACCAATGCCTTGCGCTACGCCAAGGGGCCGGTGCTGCTGGGCGTACGTCGCCGTGGCAGTGAACTGTGCCTTGAAGTGTGGGATCGCGGGCCGGGCATCCCGCACGACAAATTGCAGGTCATTTTCGAAGAGTTCAAACGGCTGGACAGCCATCAGACGCGCGCCGAAAAAGGCCTGGGGCTGGGGCTGGCGATTGCCGATGGCTTGTGCCGCGTGCTGGGCCATCGTCTGCAAGTGCGCTCATGGCCCGGCAAAGGCAGCGTATTCAGTGTCAGCGTACCCTTGGCGCAGAGCCAGACCGCGCCGCAGCCGGTGGTGGCCGAACAAAACGGCCAGCCGGTCACAGGCGCACAAGTGCTGTGCATCGACAACGAAGACAGCATCCTTATCGGCATGCAAAGTTTGCTGACGCGCTGGGGCTGTCGCGTGTGGACGGCACGCAATCGCGAAGAATGCGCCGCCCTGCTCAATGAGGGCGTACGGCCGCAGTTAGTGCTGGTTGACTACCACCTGGATGACGGAGAAGTCGGCACCGAACTGATGCGCTGGTTACGCGCCGAACTGGGCGAGCCAGTGCCGGGCGTGGTAATCAGTGCTGACGGTCGCCCGGAAATGATTGCGCAAGTGCATGCCGCGGGCCTTGAGTACTTGGCTAAACCGGTCAAACCTGCCGTGCTGCGGGCACTGGTGAGTCGGCACGTACCGCTTTAAGACGGCGTTCAGTAAGGCCCGTAGCCGCTGACGAGCCACACGCGGCGGCGGGCGGGCGTTCAACACGGCGCCCCAGAAACAACCACTCACTGCCCAACCGGACGTCGGCTACGGCGTTATCTCTCATTATTCTGCCGGGTGCGCCACACCATCGACATCGGTCATGGCGCGCTCCAGCAGGTCGGCCGGCAAACTTTTACTGGCCCGCGCACCTAACAATTTGAGCTGTTCGCTGCGACTCACCAGGTTGCCACGCCCATCGGTCAACTTGTTACGCGCGGCGGCGTAGGCCTTGTCCAGTTGCTGCAAGCGGTTGCCGACCTCATCCAGATCCTGAATAAACAGCACGAACTTGTCGTACAACCAACCCGCCCGCTCTGCAATCTCCCGCGCATTCTGGCTTTGTCGCTCCTGCTTCCACAGGCTGTCGATCACCCGCAGTGTCGCCAGCAACGTGGTAGGGCTGACGATCACGATATTGCGATCAAACGCCTCTTGAAACAGGTTCGGCTCAGCCTGCAAAGCGGCGGAAAACGCCGCTTCTATCGGGACGAACAACAACACAAAGTCCAGGCTGTGCAGCCCTTCGAGGCGCTTATAGTCTTTACCGGCCAGCCCTTTGACGTGGTTACGCAGCGAGAGCACATGCTGCTTGAGCGCTGACTGCCCAATCACCTCATCATCGGCGCCTACAAACTGCTGGTACGCCGTGAGGCTGACCTTGGAATCGACCACCACCTGCTTGTTACCCGGCAGCATGATCAGCACGTCCGGCTGAAAGCGTTCGCCATCCGGGCCCTTGAGGCTGACTTGCGTCTGGTATTCGCGGCCCTTCTCCAGCCCCGCGTGCTCCAGCACGCGTTCCAGAATCAGTTCACCCCAGTTGCCCTGGGTTTTCTGGCCTTTGAGTGCCCGGGTAAGGTTGGTGGCTTCATCGCTCAATCGCAGGTTCAGTTGCTGAAGGCGCTCCAGCTCCTTGCCCAGCGAGAAGCGTTCGCGCGCTTCTTGCTGATAACTCTCCTCAACGCGCTTTTCAAACGACTGAATGCGCTCTTTGAGGGGGTCAAGCAGTTGCCCCAGGCGCTCGTTACTGGTCTCGGCAAAGCGCTGCTCGCGCTCATCGAAAATCTTGCTGGCCAGCTCCGCGAACTGCGCGCGCAACTCATCACGCGAGCCTTGCAGATCACTGAGACGCTGTTGATGGCTTTCTTGCTGCTCACGCAACTCGGCCGCCTGCGCAGCCACTTGAGCATCAAGCCTGCGCAGTTCGACTTCCTTTTGCGCCCGCTCAAGGTTCCAGGCATGGGCGGCATCCCGTGCGTTGTCACGTTCAAGCTGCAACAGCTCAACTTCACGGCGCAGTGCGGCCAGCTCGGCCTGTTTGGCGGCATTGGCCTGGCCCAGATCACTGATCTCGTCTCGACTGGCATCCAGTTGCGCGTTGAGGCCCTCTTGGGCCAGTTGCGCCATGCTCAGCCGCTCATCCAGCAGCGTGCGTTCAGCGTTTAACGCGCTGGCTCGACGTTGCAACTGCCAGATAAACGCCAACAACGGCACGCCTGCCACTGCCAAGCCCAGCAAAAGGCTGTTCAAGTCCAGGGCCATGACCCCTCCACACGAGGTAAAAGAGCAAGGTTAACCAAGCTGGCGAGTCGAAGACAGCTCAGTCTTCGATCTTGTTGAGTTCTTGCTGAGCGCTCTGGTCACCTGCCCGCGCGGCATGCCGGAGTAGCGCCTGCCCAATGCGCTGATCGCGGGCACTGCCGCAATCGCGGCACATCAATTGGCCGAGACGGCTTTGCGCCAGCACCACGCCTTGACGTGCAGGTTGTTTGAGTAGATGACCGGCCACATGCTTGACGCTGGGGTTCGCACCCAGCCGTGGGTTATCCAATAGCCAGATAGCCACGCGCAGAGAAAACCGTTTTGGCGCTTCAGCTGGAGAGCCAGCCGGAGTAACAGAGGCAGAGTTTGAACGAAACTTCATAGAACACTGTGGGGCAGAACAGAAGGCGCGCCACTCTACTCCTTTTTTCGTTTGGGTAAAGTCGAAAAAAGTCTACACCCGCGATCTAGAGCAAGCGCTTGGGACAATCCACAGATCCTGTGGATAAGTCAGTGGACAACCCTCTTTTAACTCCCGCAAACCCCCACCCTACGGGGCCTAAGGTCAAACTGACGATTTTTTCACCAATTAAAAAAAACGATGTTTTTCATTGACTTAAATTTGCATAACAGGCTAAGCGAAGGCTTGCTCGCGGTTGTGTGGCGAACTGACGCAGCGCACTGCAAATGTGCACAAGTTCACATTGAGAAGCAGGATATGGCCTTATAACCACTAAATTCTGTAGGACTGCATCGCCAGCGGGCACAGCCTTCTCATCAGGATGTAAGGACCTAAAAGGCCATCCACAACACTGGAATATTGTCAGAAACCGACTAGCGGCACCCCACTCTGATACATAACGCTGACTGAGGAGCCGTGCGAGGCTCTGATCGGACGCTGATTTGGAGTGACTCCAAAAAGTATTTTGCTAACACACTTGCGTTTAAATTTTCAAGCCGTTAGTATCCGCAGCGTTAGTACCAAGCTGAAAGTCAATTCGGGTTGAACAAATCCCCTCATGGTCACCTTCCCTAAAGAGAAGACGAGCCAAGGCACATGGGATCGACCCCCTCGATGGTTTCCAGGTAAATCTTGCGACGATACAGCCTTTGAACAAACACAAAGGGTATCGCGAAGTTCTTTTACTCTGACCGAACCAACCTGCAAATTGATCAGGATCTTCACCCCGAGCACGGAACCTTAGCTCTTGTTGTGATTGCCTGCCCTCCTAAGTACCTACCTGCCAGCCCAAGCGCTACAACTTAAATGCGCTCCAACTGGCGGCTTTGTTCCAGTCAGGTTCTTCGTCCCGCCAAAGATGGCCCGACGTCACTGGAACGTTTTAACGTTGCGCGGATCATATCCGTGTCATTTGTAGGAACACCTAATAACTATGTCTACTCAAATCCATACTCAGGATGCCATTCGCACCCTAACCAACGCCTTCGCTCCAATGAACTGCCTGATTATGGCCGCTCGCAAAGGCTGCTTCAGCTTCACGCTGGTCAACGAACACGGTATCGCACGTCACAGCGAACGCCTGTACCCCGATCAATACTCCAGCGCAGAACCCCTGCAAGCTGTGATCGAACGTACTCGTCAGGCACTCATCGCCTGATCACGCAGTAAGCGTCTATACAACAAGCCCTGCCTCAATAGCAGGGCTTTTTGTTGCCTGCTATTTACGAAATATCCAGCATGATTTAATTACTTGCGGGTATATAGCCGACACATCGAAGCTGCAAATGTTTTAAAAACAGTCCTTTACAGCAAAGATATGACACTACACTTCAACTCAAGCGGCCTGTGCCGTTTACGGCGAACCCTCCCGACTCATTGCTGCCAAGCCCTTGGGTGTCGCCGACCATTTTCAGGTGTCGAGGACGCTATGGGTATCGCTGCCAAGGAATTGAACCAGTATGTGATTCGGCCAACACTTCTCTACTTGGGTCTTAACAACCCAAATGCAGAAGCTTTGTTGCTGGGTATTGCTGCCAGCCAGTCACATTTGGGGTCAGCCCTGCACGACCGACGCGACCACGGCCTTTACTGTATTCGCGAACTTCGCCATGCCGCGTTATGGGATGACTACCTGGCCCACGATCCGGATTTGGCGAGTCAGGTTCGCGGCCTCGCCAGCCAACACGCTTTTTTATGCAGCCCGCATTTAGAACTGACCGTGAATTTACGCTACGCCACCGCCATTGCCTGGCTGTTGATTGAAGAGCAAAAAGCCATCATCCCGGAACGTGAGGATGTGTTGGGTATGGCCAGAATTTGGCGCCAAGCCTTTGAACCACAAGGACGTTTACGTGACTTCATCGATGCCTGGCGCATCTGCGTAACACCTCTCAACCACGTGGCTTGAGATTTTCAACCGCTACATCCAATCAGAAAAAGACCTAAAACCGGTAGGATTGTCCTACAAAAACACGCTATCTCCTTCGATTTGGCCTATAGCGCTTAAACAAAAATGTTGGTAGCTTTCCATCCGGTGATCAAAAGGAGTTCTAATAATGAAAAAAGTAATGCTCAAGACCACACTTAGCCTCGCCGTCACTTTGGCTTCCAGCCAGATTTTCGCAAGTGGCTTCGCCCTCAACGAACAAAGCGTCAGCGGTATGGGGACCGGTTTCGCAGGTCGTTCGTCTTCCGCTGATGATGCAAGCACCGTGTTTGGTAACCCTGCCGGTATGTCCCGTCTGCAAGGTCAGCAAGTGACCGGCGGTATCGCTGTAATTGATGCCTCCACTGACATCAAAGATGAGCGCAGTAACCTCAAAGGCCGCAACAAAGGTGACATGGTGCCGTTCACCGGCGTACCTATGGGCTTTTACACCAACCGTCTTAACGATCAGTGGGCCGTCGGTTTTGGCTTGTATGCCCCGTTTGGTTTGGCAACCGAGTACAAAAGTGACTTCCCGGGCCGTGCATTCGGCAGCACCAGTGATGTCGCTGTTGTGACGTTCCAACCGACCATCAGCTACGCGTTCAACGACAAAGTTTCGATAGGTTTCGGCCCGACATTCAACCGAATTTCCGGCAAATTAGAGTCCGATCTGCCACTGGCTCGCGGACTGCCCGAAACCCACGTCAAGATCAAAGGTGACGACACTGCCTTTGGTTTCAATGCCGGTGTTTTGGTGCAAGCGACAGACACCACCCGCGTTGGCCTGACCTACCACTCCAAAGTCAGCTATAAGCTCAAGGGCCACACTGACATCGAAGCAGGTCCAGGCACTCCGGCTCAAATTCTGAAAAGCAATCGTTATGACGCTTCCCTGTCGATCGACACCCCAGAGTCCTGGGATCTGTCTGTCACACAAGACCTGTCTGATGCCTGGAAAGTGTATGCCGGTTCTACCTGGACTCGCTGGAGCCGCCTGAAAGACATTACCGTCAAGAACGAAGGCGTGACCGTAGCCAACGCCGGGTTTGGCGGTGCGGCTGCATTCAGCACCATCAAAGAAGAACAAAACTGGCACGACACCTGGGCTTACGCTATCGGTACGTCGTATCAGTTGAACAAGCAGTGGGTATTGCGTACCGGCCTAACCTGGGATCAGTCGCCTACCAACAACACTAACCGCTCGCCACGTATTCCTACCGGCGACCGGACAATCTTCAGCTTGGGTGCTGGTTATGCCGTCACCGACGACCTGACCATCGACGCGGCTTACTCTTACCTCAAAGAAGAGTCAGTCAAAGTCAATGACACCAAAGGCATCAACAGCTACAGCGCCAAATATGAAAACAGCGCTAACGGCTTTGCAGTAGGCGCAACCTACAAGTTCTAATTCGCAACGAGCCTCAACCCCTCGCCTGCTGAAATAAAAAATCCCCGCCTCGGTCACGAGAGCGGGGATTTTTAATGGCGCCGACTCAAGGTTTTGAAGCAATGGCTTGTTCAATCGCCTCGATCAGTTCCGGGCTGTCCGGTTTGGTCAGGCTGGAAAAGTTGGCAATCACATTGCCCTGACGGTCCACCACGTACTTGTAGAAATTCCACTTCGGCGCACTGCTTTGCTCAGCCAGCACTTTGAACAAATGCGCCGCATCAGCACCCCGTACTTTTTGTGGGTCGGTCATGGTGAACGTCACGCCGTAATTGACGTAGCACACCTTGGCGGTCTCTTCGCCATCTTTGGCTTCTTGCTTGAAGTCATCCGACGGCACACCGATCACTTCCAAACCTTGATCCTTGAACCGCTGACTCAGAGCCTCAAGCCCTTTGAATTGAGGGGCAAAACCGCAAAAACTTGCGGTGTTTACGATCAACAAGGGCTTGCCCGCGAATCGCTGACACAAGTCGATTGATTCTTTGGCGCGCAACTTGGGCAATGAGCCATCAAGCAGCGGCGGGCAATCGGCCGCCCAGACAGAACCTGCGCACGCTAACAGCAGCACGGGCATCGCAATCCAGCGTTTGAGCATCATCGCTATCCTTGAATGAAAGAATCGGTTCTGAATTTACGCGCACAGGTTGCCACCTAGCAAACCCCCATGCCCAGTTGCATGAGTGCCAGTCCACCCTGATGCCAACCCCACCACACCCCTGCAAGCAACGCGAACCCAATAGTTACGCCGCTCAGCCATAGCCAGGTTGAACTCATGCCATCCCCTCCTGTGCTTGCAAGCGCGCCACCGGTCGTTCGCGTACCGGCACGTTAAGCGCTGCCGCCAACAGGCTCAGGCCAATCGAAACCTGCCAGATAAGGTCATAACTGCCAGTTTGATCATAGACCACGCCTCCCAGCCAGCCACCGAGGAAGGCCCCGAGCTGGTGAAATAGGAACACGATCCCGCCCAGCATCGACAAGTTACGCACACCAAACATCGTCGCCACCGTGCCGTTGGTCAGCGGTACTGTCGACAGCCATAGAAAGCCCATGACCATGCCAAACAGATAAGCACTGAACTGGGTAACCGGCGCCCACAAGAACAGCACGATCACCACTGAGCGGGCCAGATACAACCCGGTCAACAAGCGCGGCTTGGACATACGCCCGCCTAGCCAGCCAGCCGTGTAAGTGCCAAAAATGTTGAACAGGCCGATCAGCGCCAGCACCGTAGTGCCCACGGTGGCCGGTAAATGCTGGTCCACCAGATAGGCTGGCAGATGAATACCGATAAACACCACCTGAAAACCACACACAAAAAAACCAAACGCCAGCAACCAAAAACCCGAGTGGCTGCACGCTTCGTGCAAGGCTTCTTTAAGCGTTTGCTCGCCGCCCAATTTGGGCATGGGGCGATCCTTGAGCATGCTCACCAGCGGCACAATCAGCGCCACCAACAGGCCCAGCACCAAGAGCGCCGCCGACCAGCCCAGCCAGCCAATCAGCCCCAGCGTACCGGGCAACATGGCGAACTGACCGAACGAACCTGCCGCACTGGCGATCCCCATGCCCATGCTGCGATTTTGCGGGGGCAAGGCGCGACCAACCACGCCCAAAATGACTGAAAAGGAGGTGCCAGACAGGCCAATGCCGATCAATAGACCGGCGCTCAGCGACAACGACAGCGGCGAATCCGATAACCCCATCAGCAATAAACCGACGGCGTACAGCACCCCGCCGACAATCACCACTTTGGCGGCCCCAAAGCGGTCTGCCAAGGCTCCGGTAAACGGCTGAGCCAAGCCCCATATCAAGTTTTGCAGGGCGATGGCGAATGCAAACACTTCACGCCCCCAACCGAACTGCGCACTCATGGGCGGCAGAAACAGCCCGAAACCGTGCCTGACACCTAAAGACAGTGCCAAAATCAAAGCACTGCCCAGCAACACCCAACCACTGTTACGCCACACCGTTGTCATTATTGTTCTCCGGGAGCAGGTATATCTTTCGATTTAAGCCCAAGCGACTGACCTTCAACCAGGGTCGGCCAATTCATCCAATAGCGCCAACAACTGCGCACGTCGCTCTTCACCCAAGCGATCCATCAAACGCTGCTGTGCGGCTTCCCACGCAGGCAGGGCAGCAGCCAGACGCTCATTTCCTGTCTCGGTCAGGCACACCAGACGATTACGTTGGTCTGCGCCCCCGGACAGCTTCACCAGCCCAACGCCCTCAAGCACACGCAAGTTACGGCCCAAGGTGCTGCGGTCCAGCCCCATAGCCTCTGCCAGGCTGGAAATACTCGGTTGCTCAAGACGCTTGAGATTGCTCAGCAGTGAATACTGCGCAACGTTAATTCCGAAGCCTTCAAGGGCGCCGTCGTAATGTTTGCTGGCGCCACGGGCGGCGCGCCGCAGGTTGGTGCATAAACACTGGGTCGGTAACATTCTGTATGCATATACCCGCAATAAAAGAGAATCACGTTGGAAGATCAACGCACCTGTGCCTATGCGAGTGCCAGACCTACCAGCATCAGCACTTCCAGCAATTCCAGCATGGCGCCCGCCGTATCGCCGGTGGTGCCGCCCAACCGGCGCATCATCACTTGGCGCAACCACGCAAACCCGAGCACTGCCAACCCCAGCGCCCACACACCGCTCACGCCCGCCAGCAGCACACAGGCCAGCGCGCTGAACCCCAGCACCCACCAACCCGCTTGGCGCGGCAAGTGGTCGGCCAACGCCTGCCCCAATCCACCGGCGCGCACATAAGGCGTGGTCAAGAATACGCCGAGTAACGCACTGCGCCCTATCAGCGGCACCATCAACAATGCCGCAAACTGTTGCTGCTCAATCAACGCCAGCAGCGCGCAAAATTTCAGCAGCAGTACCAGCACCAACACCACCACGGCTATCGGCCCGCTGCGCGGGTCTTTCATGATGGTCAGGGTGCGCTCGCGGTCACCAAACCCGCCCAGCCAGGCGTCGGCACTGTCGGCCAGACCGTCCAGGTGCAACCCGCCACTGAGCAGCACCCACACCGTCAGCAGCAAGGCGGCATGGAGCATGGCCGGAGCACCTGCCAGCACAGCGTTCACCCCCCACAGCACGGCACCGAACAGCACACCCACTAATGGATAAAACAGCAACGAACGCCCAAGTTCCTGGGGCTGCGGCATGTCCGGCAACCGCACCGGCAAACTGCTCAGAAACTGCACAGCAATCCAGAAGGGCAGCATCAGTCCATCACCTCATGCAACTGACCGTCCGCCATCACTTGCAGGCCAAACAAAGCCCCATGCGCGACTGCAACGTTAAGTAACTGCTCGCGTGGCAAGCCTCGGGCCTGTGCAAGCAGTCGCTTGATCACGCCACCGTGGCAGACCACCAACACCCGCTCACCCGCACAGCTGCGCTGCAAACGCAGCACTGCCGCCAACACCCGCTCGGCGAACTCAACCACCGGTTCACCATCAGGCGGGGTAAAGCGGTAGGGGTCGGCCCAAAACAGGCCCAGCGCCTGCTCATCGGTTTGCATCAGCGCCGCGGCGCTCTGCCCTTCCCACGCACCGAAATGCAGCTCTTGCAGGTCCTTTTCCAGACTCAACAGCAGGTTGAGTGAGGCCGCCAATTCTTCAGCAAACAAACGGCAGCGTTGCAAAGGTGAGCTGACAATACGATCCCACGGCCCCTGACCGATCACTGCCTCACGCATTTGCGACCAGCCCAGTTCGGTCAGCGCATCATCCAGGCTGCCGCGCAAGCCCCCGCCCAGCTCGGTTTCGCCATGACGCAGCAGGTCCAGGCGCACGGTCATGCCGGACGATCCGCCACGGCCGCCTCAGCAAACGTCGCCATCTGCGCGTGCAGGTCGCAGGCCAGGCGCAGCAACGGCACCGCCAACGCAGCGCCGCTGCCCTCGCCCAAGCGCAAGCCCAAGTCGAGCAAAGGCTCAGCTTCAAGGCTTTCAAGCACATGACGATGCCCTTGCTCGGCGCCGCGATGGCTGAATATCAACCACTGGCGGCACTCAGGGTTCAAACGCACAGCCACCATCGCGGCAACGGTGCAGATAAAACCATCCACCAGCGCAACGACACCCGCTTGCGCGCACGCCACGTAGGCGCCCGCCAAGGCGGCAATTTCGAAGCCGCCCAGACGAAACAAGGCTTGCAACGGGTCGTCGAGCAGCCCGGCATGAAACGCCAGCGCCCGCTCGATGACCCGCGCTTTATGGCTCACACCGGCTGCATCCAGCCCGGTGCCCGGCCCGGTTAACACAGAGGCTGGGCATTGCAGCAGCGCGCTGGCCACGGCACTGGCGGACGCCGTGTTGCCGATGCCCATTTCGCCACCGATAAACAATTGGCAGCCCTGCTCCCGTGCCCGCAAAACGCTGTCGCGCCCCGCCTGCAATGCCTTCAACCCTTGCGCGTCAGTCATCGCCGGACCGTTCGCAAAGTTCGCCGTGCCCGCGCCCAATTGCACATGGCGCACGCCTGCCAGGTTAAGCATCGGCGAAACCGTGCCCAGGTCCACCACATCCAGCTGCGCGCCCAATTGCCGTGCCAGCACACTGATCGCCGCACCGCCGTTGACAAAGTTATGCAGCATTTGCCCGGTCACAGCTTGCGGATACGCCGAAACACCTTCGGCCACCACGCCGTGATCGCCCGCAAAAATGGCAATCCACAGGTGATCGACACGCGGCTTGAGCTGGCCTTGCAGCCCGGCCAATTGAATCGCCACCGCTTCCAGTTGACCCAGCGAACCGGCAGGTTTGGTCAGTTGCTGTTGACGCTCGGCTGCCGCCTGTTGCACATCAAGGTCAACTGATTTGCAGGGCAGCAGCCACCACGGCGTGTTCATAAAGCAGTTCCTTTCAAGGTAAGGGGCAAGCCTGCAACGGTCAGCACAACGCGCTGGCAACGCTCGGCCAACGCTTGATGCAGCCAGCCGGCTTCATCGACAAAGCGACGGGTCAGCTCGCCCAGCGGGACAACGCCCATGCCGGTCTCGTTGCTGACAAACAGGATTTCACCCGGTAGCTCGCCCAGGCATTGCAGCAATGCATCACGCTCCTCAGTCAGGCGCTGCGGGTTTTCGAGCATCAGCAGATTGGTCAGCCACAGCGTCAGGCAGTCGACCAGCAGGCAGGTATCGACGCGCGCGTTTTCACGCAGCACACGGGCCAGTTCGATAGGTTCTTCAATCAATGCCCAATGGGGCGGACGGCGTTCACGGTGGTGGCGCACGCGCTCATTCATCTCGCCGTCCAGCGGTTGGCTGGTAGCAATGTAGGTCACCGCACAGCCCGAGTCGGCCGCAAGCTTCTCGGCCAAGCGGCTTTTACCCGAGCGGGCACCGCCCAAAATCAGTTGCAACATGTTCGTCCACCTCTAAAAGACGCAGCACTCTGCGCCTGTCATCACGCGGTTAGGCAAGCCCACAGAGTTCGCGCAGAAAGGCGGTGTCGAGATGGTTTTCTACCAAGTCGGCCAGCCGTTCAATGTCACGCTCACGCAGGGCGTGGTAATCCACGGTTTGCACGGTATGTAATCCGGCCCAGCGCAACAGCGCGCTACAGGCTGGCGGTGACTCGAACATACCGTGCAGGTAGGTGCCCAGAATCTGCCCGTCGGCACTGAGCGCGCCATCGCAGCGCCCGTCCTCCAACTGCACCGCGGGCAGCTCAAGCGCAGGCCCGGTCGTAACGCCCGCATGGATTTCATAACCGCTGACCTCAGCGTTTTCCAGAGTCAGACGCCCGCGCACGTTGCGCAGTTGTTTTTCAGCTTCAAGCCGGGTGCTGAACGCCAACAAACCCAAACCGGCACTCGAACCCGACGGCCCTTCAAGGCCCAGCGGGTCGTGGACGTGCTCGCCGAGCATCTGCAACCCCCCACAAATCCCCAGCACTTTGCCGCCATAGCGCAGGTGACGGCTGATGGCCGTGTCCCAGCCATTGGCGCGCAAGTAGGCCAAATCACTGCACACGCTTTTGGAACCCGGAAGGATGATCAAGTCCGCAGGCGGTATCGGCTGCCCCGGCCCCACAAACTGCAAGTCCACCTGCGGGTGCAGGCGCAGCGGGTCAAAGTCCGTGTGATTGCTGATGCGCGGCAGCACGGGCACCACCACCTTGAGCACGTGCGCGTGTTTCTCGATCTGACGCTGATCAATGCCGTCTTCGGCTTCAAGGTGCAAGTCCATCACGTATGGCAGCACGCCGATCACCGGTTTGCCGGTGCGCTGCTCCAGCCAGTCCAGACCCGGTTGCAGCAGCGCGATATCACCGCGAAAACGGTTGATGACGAACCCTTTGACCCGCGCCTGCTCGCTCTCGGACAGCAGCTCAAGGGTGCCGACCAAATGCGCGAAGACCCCGCCGCGATTGATGTCGGCAATCAGGATCACCGGGCAATCTACGGCTTCGGCAAACCCCATGTTGGCAATGTCACCGGCGCGCAAATTGATCTCGGCGGGCGAGCCGGCACCTTCGACCATGACCACCGGGTAGGCCGCGCTCAGGCGTTGATGCGAGGCCAGCACCGCTTGCATCGCGATGGCTTTGTAATCGTGGTAAGCCACCGCGTTCATGCTGGTCACGGCGCGGCCGTGAATAATCACTTGCGAACCGGTGTCGCTGTTAGGTTTGAGCAGCACCGGGTTCATGTCGGTGTGTGGCGCTAGCCCCGCGGCCTGCGCCTGAACCGCTTGTGCGCGGCCGATCTCGCCCCCCTCAGGGGTCACGGCACTGTTGAGCGCCATGTTCTGCGGCTTGAAGGGCACCACGCCGACGCCCTGACGGGTCACCCAGCGACACAACGCCGTCACCAACGTACTTTTACCGGCGTCAGACGTCGTGCCTTGCACCATCAATGTGCTCATGGGGTTTCCTGGGCATAAGCCTGCAAGGCGTGTTCAAGTTTGAGCCAGTCTGCCTCTTCGCCAGGCAGGCCCAAACGCACGCTGCTGTTGTGGGGGAACAAACGCAACAGAATGCCGCGCCGCGCCATGAAGTCGTACAAGCGTTCGGCATGCGGCGTGATCAGCCACTGGAACAGCGCACAACCGCCCAAAGGCGGCAGGCCGTATTGGCTTAACAGCGCAACCAAACGTTCACTGGCCTGCTCGCTGCGTTCGCGCTGACGCGCATGCGCCTCGTAATCGAGCAGGCACGCTTGCCCCAGGACCCGCGTCGGGCCACTGACAGCCCATGGCCCGACTTGCTCGGCGAGCAATTTGAGTAATTTGAGTTCAGCCAGCACAAAGCCCAGACGCACGCCCGCCAGGCCGAAGAACTTGCCGAATGAACGCAACACGATCAGACCGGCACGATGGCTCTGCGCTGCCAGACTCAAATCGGGGGTGTTGTCCATGAACGCCTCGTCCACCACCAGCCAGCCGCCACGCGTCACCAACCGCGCATGCCACTCCAGCAAGCGCTCGGGCGACAGGCTCAGGCCGGTGGGATTGTTGGGGTTGACCACCACCAGCACGTCCAGCGTGTCGAGGTAGAAGTCGACTTCTTGCTCCATGACTTCACGCACGACATGCCCGTTGCGCCGCCAGGCTTCGGCATGCTCGGCATAGCACGGGGACAACACCCCGACTTTGCCCGTACGCCGCAGGCGCGGCAGCAACTGGATGGCACATTGCGAACCCGGCACGGGCAGCGCGTTCGGCGCGCCGTAATAGGCGCACGCGGCGTGCTCAAGCCCGTCGTCGGTTTCAGGCAGACGCGCCCAGGCCCGTTCAGCAATCGCAGGCACCGCAAAAGGCCAGGGCGCCAGACCGCTGGACAAGTCCAGCCAGTCGGTTTCACCAATACCGTATTGCAGCGCTGCCTGACGTAAACGCCCACCGTGCTCAAGCATAGAATTCACTCCACACGCACAAGATCAACAACCACAGCCACACACCGCGCTGTACCAACTGCCAGCCGCGCTCGATGGCGTCGGCATCGGCGGGCGGGCCTTCACCCAACTGCGGGCGTTGGTGCAACTCACCGTAGTAAATCGCCGGGCCTCCCAGCTCCACACCCAGCGCACCGGCACCCGCCGCCATAACCGGGCCAGCATTGGGACTGTCCCACTGCGGCGCCTGTTTGCGCCAGCACTGCAAGGCCAGCCGCGTTTTGCCCAACAGGGCGTACGTTAACGCCACCAGACGTGCCGGGATGTAATTGAGTACATCGTCGATGCGCGCAGCGGCCCAGCCAAAACGCTCAAACCGTTCGTTGCGATAGCCCCACATGGCGTCCAGCGTGTTGCTCAACCGGTAGAGCACCACGCCCGGCGCGCCCGCCACGGCAAACCAGAAGAGGGCGGCAAACACAGCGTCGCTGCCGTTTTCGAGCACCGACTCGGTGGCGGCGCGTGCGACGTCGGTGGCGTCCAGTTCACTGGTTTGGCGACTGACCAGATACCCGACGCGGGTGCGTGCGGTCTCCAGGTCATCACTGCGCAACGCCTCGGCCACCGGCTGCACATGCTCGCCCAAGCTGCGCATGCCCAGCGCGCAATACAGCGCCGCGATCTCCACCAACCAGCCGATATAGGGCAGCCACGACAGCGCCGTGGCCAGGATCGTCAGCGGGACGACCGCCAGCACCCAGGCCGTCACCCCATGACTGCGCCAACCCCGCCCGCCGGAGTTAAAACGTTGCTCGATACGCTCAGCCATACGGCCAAACGCAACCAGCGGATGCCAGCGTTTTGGCTCACCCAGTAGCGCATCCAACGCCACACCGGCGACGCACAGTAACGCCACACTCATGGACTCACTCCCCAATAGTTCTCGTACACCAATTCGTTCAGTGGTCGCGCTTGCGCCCACCCTTCCAGCACCAGCATCGGCGCCGGGTAAAACGCCGCAACCGGCCCCAGGCATAACACTGCCAGCGGCTTCGCCCCGGGTGGCAGGCCGAGTACATCTGCCAGTGCCTGCGGCTCGAACAACGACACCCACCCCATGCCCAACCCTTCAACCCGCGCGGCCAGCCACAGGTTTTGAATGGCACAGGACAACGACGCCATGTCCATTTCCGGCAAGGTGCGACGGCCAAAAATGTGCTTTTCGCGGTCATCCATCAACGCGGCCACCAACACTTCGGCGCAGTCGTTGATGCCTTCGACCTTGAGCGTCATGAATTCATCCGAACGCTCGCCCAGCGCCTCGGCGGTGCGCACGCGCTCTGCTTCGACCAAACGTTGAATCTTGCCGCGTAACGCACGATCTGTAATGCGGATAAACCGCCACGGCTGCATCAAACCCACGCTGGGGGCTTGATGCGCCGCTTCGAGCAGGCGCGCCAACAGCTCGGGCGCTACCGTACCGCCGCTGAAATGACGCATATCGCGGCGTTCGGCGATGGCGCGGTACACCGCTGCGCGTTCTTGGGGACTAAATGCGTTGTCGCTCATGGCACCTTCACGGCACACGGTGCGAACAGCGCAGCCACGGCCTGGGGGTTGGAGGGAAAGTAAAAGTGCACATAAGACGCCGTCATCCGGCCTTCGCGATACACCGCTTCGGCGCCGCGCCCGCCATTGGGGCTAAGGCCACGGGCGATAGGGAGCAGCTCGGTGCGGGTCAGCGAGTGATGGTAGGTGTGACCGCGCAGCAGGCCTTCGGGCATGTCCACCGCTTGCAACGCCAATGCCGCCAGGCGTTTTTGCATGGTGGCTTCGCCTTTCAACAACCCCACCAGCTCAGCCCGCTGGCCTTCAACATCGGTCAACGCATCGAGTAAATACAGCATGCCGCCGCACTCAGCCAGCAGCGGTTTACCGGCGGCGTGGTGAGCACGAATGGCCTCCAGCATCGGGCGATTACGCGACAACTCAAGGTGATGCAACTCGGGATAGCCGCCCGGTAAATACAGGCTGTGCGCCTGCGGCAGGTGCGTGTCGCGAATCGGCGAGAAAAACAGCAATTCAGCCCCCATGTCTCGCAACAAGGCCAGGCTCGCGCCGTAGGTGAAGGCGAACGCTTCATCGCGGGCCACGGCAATGCGCACACCGGCCAACAGCGGTTCGATCGCGACCGGCTGCGGCGCGGCAAACTCAACCGCCGGTGGCAGCGCTACCTCGCAGGTGCTGGCGAGCGCATCGGCGGCAGCATCGAGACGTGCGTCCAGATCGTTCAACTCGCTGGCCTGCACCAGCCCCAAGTGACGACTGGGTAATTCGATACCGGTTTCACGCGACAGTGCGCCGTACCAGCGCAAGCCTTGGGTCAAGCTGCCTTCGAGCAATTGCGCGTGGCGTACCGTACCGACGCGGTTGGCCAGAACCCCGGCAAATGGCAAATCAGGCTGATACATCGCCAGCCCCAACGCCAACGCACCAAAGGTCTGCGCCATTGCGGTGCCATCAATGACCCCGAGTACAGGCACACCAAAGTGGCGCGCCAGATCAGCGCTGGACGGGGTGCCATCGAACAGGCCCATGACCCCTTCAATCAGAATCAGGTCGGCCTCGCCTGCGGCTTCCCACAACAGGCGTCGGCTTTCGTCCGCGCCCACCATCCATAAATCAACCTGATACACCGGCGCACCGCTGGCGCGCTCCAGAATCATGGGGTCGAGAAAATCCGGGCCACATTTAAATACCCGCACCTTGCGCCCTTGATTGCGATGCAATCGGGCCAAAGCGGCGGTAACGGTGGTCTTGCCCTGACCGGAAGCCGGTGCGGCGATCAACACCGCCGGGCAATGACGCGACTCTCTCATGCTTGAGCACTCACAATTCAATGCCTTTCTGGGCTTTTATTCCGGCCTGAAACGCGTGCTTGACCACGTTCATTTCCGTCACGGTGTCGGCCAGATCAATCAATTCGGGTTTGGCGCCACGGCCGGTGACCAGCACATGCTGCATGGGCGGACGGGCTTGCAGGTCACTGAGCACCTGTTCCAGGTCGAGATAGCCGTGCTTGAGCGCAATGTTCAGCTCATCCAGCACCACCAGCCCGATGGAGGGGTCGCGCAACATCTCGCGCGATACTTCCCACGCCGCTTCAGCAGCGGCGATGTCACGCTGGCGGTCCTGGGTTTCCCAGGTAAAGCCTTCGCCCATCACGTGGTAACGCACTTGCTCGGGGAAGCGGCGGAAAAAAATCTCTTCGCCAGTGCTGTTGCGGCCCTTGATGAACTGCACTACGCCACATTGCATGCCGTGCCCCATGGCACGGGCCAACATGCCAAAAGCCGAGCTGCTTTTGCCTTTGCCATTGCCGGTCAATACCAGCAACAAGCCACACTCGTTGGGAGCGCTGGCAATGCGCTCATCCATGACGGCTTTTTTGCGCAGCATGCGCGCCTGATGACGTTCGTCGCGTTCGGGGGATTCATTCATGGCAGCTCTCCGTCGGGGCTGAATTAAGCAAACGGGAGGCGGGGGGAATAGGTCAATAACGACACACACTCGCCCGCCGCGAAGGTGCTGGATGGCTCAGGCCGGTCTCCGGGCTCACAAGCAGGCGGCCCTGACGCGGGGCAGCCCTGACCGCGCGCCTTCCCGTGAATAAACACAGTGGCACTCAGCGCGGCGTTGACTCATTTACCGTTGCGGGGGCAGCGCCGGGATCGTGGCGGCTGTGCGAAATGCACGCGCCCTCACCGGCTTCCCTGTTTCACCCTGCGAACCTTGGATTGCAGGGCACCTGAAACAAGCGCCAAAGGTTAGAGGGTTGGGGGTGGAGCGTCAATTAAAGGTGGTGCGCATATCGGCACGCCTCGCATTGCCCTGAACCTTTAAGCGACTAGGCTTATCTATCACTTACGCCCCCTGAACTCATGGAGATTCACATGCTCAAGCGCCAACACGCCGTCGTCATCGTCCTCGCGGCCGGTTTAGCCGCCTGTGGTGAGAGTTCGTCACTGCAAGTGGCGGATGGCACCGGCCCCTCGCCCAAGCTGCCTGAACCCAATAAAACCTTGATCCCCACCGTAAACATCGCCCCCGCCGTGGGCTGGAGCCAAGGCGCCAAGCCGATTGCAGCTGAAGGCTTGAACGTCAGCGCATTTGCTGAAGACCTCGACCACCCGCGCTGGCTCTACGTACTGCCCAATGGCGACGTGCTGGTGGCCGAAACCAACGCCCCGCCCAAACCGGATGACAGCAAAGGCATTCGCGGCTGGGTGATGGAGAAGGTCATGGGCAAAGCCGGTGCCGGCGTGCCCAGCGCAAACCGCATCACGTTACTGCGCGACGCCAACCATGACGGCATCGCCGAGACCCGCACCGTGTTTTTGCAAAACCTCAACTCGCCGTTCGGCATGACGTTGGTGGGCAACGACCTGTACGTGGCCGACTCCGACAAGCTGCTGCGCTTTCCCTATCAAGCCGGCCAAGACTCCATCAGCGCCCAACCGACCAAAGTGGTCGACTTGCCGGGTGGGCCGCTGAACCATCACTGGACTAAAAACGTCATCGCCAGCCCCGACGGCAAAAAGCTCTACGTGACCGTCGGCTCCAACAGCAATGTGGGTGAAAACGGCCTGGACAAGGAAGAAGGCCGCGCCGCCATTTGGGAAGTTGACCCGGCGACCGGCAGCCACCGCATTTTCGCCTCCGGGCTGCGCAACCCCAACGGCATGGACTGGGAACCTGCGACCGGCAAACTCTGGACGGCGGTTAACGAACGTGACGAGATCGGCAGCGATCTGGTGCCGGATTACATCACCTCCGTCAAAGACGGCGGCTTCTATGGCTGGCCCTACAGCTATTACGGCCAGCATGTTGATGTGCGGGTTGATCCGCAAAACCCCGAACTTGTGGCCAAAGCCATCGCGCCTGACTATGCCGTCGGCCCACACACCGCTTCACTGGGTTTAAGTTTTGCCGATGGCAGCAAGTTGCCGAACTTCACTGAAGGGGCTTTTATTGGCCAGCACGGCTCCTGGAACCGCAAACCGCACAGTGGCTACAAAGTGATCTTCGTGCCCTTTGCTGACGGTAAACCCACAGGCATGCCGATGGACGTGCTCACCGGCTTTCTCAACGCCGACGAAAAAGCCATGGGCCGCCCGGTGGGGGTAGTGATTGATAAACAGGGGGATTTGCTGGTGGCCGATGACGTCGGCAACAAGATTTGGCGGGTGTCAGCCAAGTAACCTCAGGCTCGCAGCTTTCGGCAGCTCCTACAGACGTCCCGTAGGAACTGGCGCAGGTTGCGAGCTTTTAAGAGGCGCTCAGATTGCCTAAGGATTACGCGCCAGGTGCTGCTCGGTCGGCAAGACGCGCTTGGCATTCAGGTAGGCTTTTTGCCAATAGGCTTTGGACAGGCTGTCGAGCTTGACAGTGCCGCCCGTGGCAGGCGCATGCACAAAGCGCCCTTCCCCCACATAAATCCCTGCATGGCTGACTTGCGTACCACCGCTGGTGGCGAAGAACAGCAAGTCACCGGTTTGCAGTTTGTCTTTGCCCACATTCGGCGCGCTCATCACGATCATTTCGCGGGTTGAGCGCGGCAACGAAATACCCGCCGCGTCGTTATAGACGTACTTGATCAAACCGCTGCAATCAAAACCCGAATCCGGGGTATTACCGCCCCAGCGATAAGGCGTACCGACCAAACCCAAGGCGCGAAACAGCACATCGGCCGCGACCGGCGAAAAGTCTTCAGAGGAATTGGTAAATACCACCGGCTTTTTGGCCACGGGGGCTGGCGGCGGGTTGCTGGCGCAAGCACTGAGCAAGGCAGCTAGAGTTAAAACGGCAACGCGGGCGATGATCGGCATAAACAGAACGTTCCTGATTCTGGATACGGCAACTCGGCCGCGAAACCTGAAGCCGCGAGAGGGAGCACCTTCGCGGCTTCAAGAGTTTAACAATGCGACTGAATTCTAGCCCTTAGAGGCCAAACTTCAAGTGAAGCTTTAACTTTACTTGCGGGCTACTACGCTCGTAGGCGCCATCGCCAAGGCACGTTTGGCCTCAATAAAGGTTTTGCTCCAGTAGGTGTCACCCAGGTTGTCGATCCGTACGCCCCCGCTGCGGCGGCTGCTGGAGTGGATGAACTGGTCATCGCCCAGGTAAATACCGGCATGGCTGACGCGGCCACGACCGTTGGTGCTGAAGAACAGCAAGTCACCCGGCTTGAGTTTGTTGCGCGCGACGAGCGGTGCTTTTACGTTGATCATTTCTCGCGTGGAACGCGGCAATTGCATGCCCGCCTCTTCGCGAAACAGATAACCGATAAAGCCGCTGCAATCGAAGCCTGCTTCAGAGGTGCCGCCAAAACGGTAGCGGGTACCGATCAAGGACATGCCACGCTCAAGGATGCTGTCAGCCAGGGCTGGCAGTTCGTAAGGCTTGCTGTTCTCGGAGAATTGAGCCAGTTCTTTTTCGGTCGCCAACTCTTCCTGATAAATAGCGGAAGCCTGGGACGAAGATGACGATTGAACCTGATGATCGACCACTTGCTGAGACACGGGCGAGTGCGCAGCGCAACCAAACAACAGGGTAACGAGTGCGAGAGGCACGAGGGGTGCGAAGCGATTTAGCATGGGCACGACCGTGGCTTGTAGGAAAAGTAGTCGCGACTATGCCAACTATGATCCTCATTTGCAAATTCAATCGATCTAAATGTGACTCGCCAGTTTTCTCATGACATCTAAGGTTTTACACCCCTGACGATAGATTCTGCGCGCGCAGCCCTTCTAGCCCGCAGGTTTTCTGGCGCCTGAAACTTGCCAAACAGAGAGGAAGTGCCGACTTTACCAGCCCAATGTTTCTTTCAAGAACGGGATGGTCAGCTTGCGCTGTGCTTGCAACGAGGCTTGATCGAGCTGCTCAAGCAGGTCAAACAATGCACTCATGCTGCGGGTGCCGCGGGTCAGGATGAAGTGCCCGACTTCGTCGGTCAGGTGCAGGCCACGGCGTGAAGCGCGCAGCTGCAAGGCACGCAGTTTGTCTTCGTCAGACAAAGGGCGCATCTGGAAAATCAACGCCAGCGTGAGGCGCGACTTGAGGTCAGCCAGCTTGATTGGCAATTCGCGCGGCGAGGCCGAAGCGGCAATCAGTAACCGCCGACCGCTGTCACGCAGACGGTTGAACAGGTGGAACAAGGCCTCTTCCCAATCAGCACGACCGGCCACGGCTTGAAGGTCGTCCAGGCACACCAGCTCGTATTGCTCAAGGTTGTCGAGGATTTCGATGCCACGGTCCATCAGCTCGCCCAGCGGCAGATAAACAGCAGGCTCACCCATCTGTTCAAAACGCAAGCAGGCTGCCTGGAGCAAGTGCGTACGCCCTACCCCGTGTTTACCCCAAAGATAGATCAGACTTTCTGTCCAGCCGGCGTCGGCTTCGCATAGACGCTCGACATAGCCGAGTGCAGCGGCATTGGCGCCTGGATAGTAGTTTATGAAGGTAGCGTCATCACGCAGACGCACACCTAGGGGCAGCTGAATCGGTTTCATGCTGACTGAACAGTTCAAACGAACCGTTAGTGGCCTCTGTGTAAAGTTTGCAAAGTTTATACCCGTGTAGCCGGGCGCACAATGTAACAGACCACGAGCAAAATCAAAGGTTTGCGTTAAGACCTTGGATTAGATCAAGTTTTTTTGCGCTCTCGCGCACGCCACGCTAAACAAAAAGGCAGGTCAGCGCGTTGACTGACCTGCCTTTATTAACGCAACAAACACTTACAACTCAGGGTCTTCGGTGCCCTTATAAGCCTGCGAATCCTTGTAGATATCTTGCACATGGCGCACCAGCACCATAATCACGGCGGCCACGGGCAAGGCCAGCAACACACCGGTGAAACCGAATAATTCACCGCCCGCCAAAATCGCAAAGATCACCGCCACCGGGTGCATGCCAATTTTGTCGCCCACCAGCAATGGCGTGAGCACCGTGCCTTCGAGCGCCTGACCGACCATGAACACCGCCACGATCCCGAGCATCGGGTACAGGTCGCCACCAAACTGGAACAACCCCGCGATCAACGCCGCACCAATGCCGACGATAAACCCCATATACGGCACGATGGCGGCGATGCCCGCCATCAAGCCGATCAACAGCCCCAGCTCCAGGCCCAGCATCATCAAGCCCGCCGAGTAGATGACGCCCAGCGCCAGCATCACCAGCAACTGCCCACGCACAAACGCCCCCAGCACGTCATGACATTCCTTGGCCAGCGACACAATTTGCGTTTCGCGATCACGCGGCAGCAAGCTGCGAATCTTGCCCAGCAGCACGTCCCAGTCACGCAGCAGGTAAAACGCGACAACCGGGATCAGCACCAGATTGGCCAGAAAACCGATCAGCGCCAGACTCGATGCCGTTGCCTGTGACAGCACAATGCCCACGATGTCTGAGGCCTGCCCCATGTGCCCGGTAATCGCAGCCTTGATCTTGTCGAACTTCCAGAACCCGTCGCTCAGGCCAAACTTGCTCTGCGCCCACGGCATCGCAGTGTTCTGCAACCAGTCGAGCACTTGCGGCGCCAGTTGATAGAGCTTCATCAACTGCTTGGCCAGCAGCGGCACCAGCACCAGTACCAGCGCTGTCACGATGATGGTGAACAGCGCGAACACCGTGACCACGCCCCAGGTTCTGGAAAAACCGACCTTTTCAAGACGATCAACCACCGGATCGAACATGTAAGCCAGCACAATCGCGACCAGAAACGGCGTGAGTATCGGATGCAGAAAATACACAAACAGGGCAAACACCAGCGCCACGCCCCACCATACCCATCGCCGCGAATCCGTCATCAAGCACCCATCCTTTATAGAGAAGAAAAAACCTACCAGCGAAAACGTAGCTGCACGACCGGGTTATCCGCAGGCGGCTGTCCGGCGTCCGTCACCGCGGGCACTTCTTGCGCTGACACTTCCTGCAAATGCGCCAACCCCAGTTGCGAGCGCAACTGCTCGGCACTGCCGTTTACCTGATACACAATCCGGTCACCCTCGACACGCTTGAGCTGTCCGCCAAACGGTTCGAGCAAACGGCCCAGCGAGGCATAGCGCTCAAGGGTCATGCCCTGCACTTCCAGCAACTGGTCGCTCGAGACACCCGGTTTGACCACGTAGCGCGGCGCCAGACGCTCGCTCACCGCCAACATCACCGCATCGGCCAACGCTGCCTGATCAGCTGCCTGCGCACTGCCTTGCTCCTGCTGATCGCCCAGCCACAGACGCCATTTGGCTTGCCATTGACCGCCCTCTTCACGCGCATGCACCGCCAGCAAGGCATCGGCACCATAACGCTCAGACGCTTCGCGCAAAGGTGCAGGATTAGTGCCTTCCAGATTTTCGACCGTCCCCACCAACTGTTCGTTCAAGTCCGCCAGCGGCAAGCGCAACGGCAAACCTCGGTGCTGTGCGGCGCGGCGCAAGGGTTCGGCGGCCGATTGCCCGTCGCCCACCAGGCTTGAGCCGTCGACCGAATCGTTAAGCCACCAGCTCAGCAACGCCGGACGGTTGCTGCCCCACAGCGACAAACCGGCCTGACGCAACGCACGCTCCGTGCTCACCGGGTCGAAATCCACTTGCAGGCTTTCAGGAGGGCCTGCGTCGTAGCCGTATTGGCTGATAATCTGCTGCGGGTCTTTGCGCACCGCCTCAAGTGCCGGGCTTTGCGCGGCCTTGGCATCGCCGGTCAGGCGTAGCACCAAGGTTTCTAACGCTTTTTGTGTCGCCTGAGTGCGCTCTTCGGGTGATTGACTGCTCACCGGCTCACGCACCTGATACAGATTGGTCAGAATTTCGGCATGGCTCGCCAGACTGAAAAATGACAAGCAGCCCGCCGCTAAAAAATGATGAAAACGCATGAAAGATTCCTGACGACAAAAAAGTAGTCTTGAAAGACCCGAGAAAAATACGCAAGCAGGCTTCAGACAGGGCTCGCGCCCAATCATTCACCCGGCCACAGCGGTTTTCATCCAGCCGTAAAAAATCAAAAGTGAACCCGTATACCTTATACAGGGCTGCGCGCAGCGGCCAGTACGACTAAAAAAGGTTTTTTTCGCGCTATATAACCCTGCCCGTCGGCCCGAGGATGGCCGCTGCCCTTCAAGCCTGATAAAATCGCGCGCCTTCGCAGACCGGCGACAGCCGGGCACCCGGCAAATGCTCTATCCCCAACGATGAGCACTTGCCAGTGGGCCCTCTGAGATCGGTCGACCTCCCCGAATCCCCCCTAAAGGCCTGGATTAATGAGCAAGCAACCATCCCTGAGCTACAAAGACGCCGGTGTAGACATCGACGCCGGTGAAGCATTGGTCGAACGCATCAAGAGCGTGGCCAAGCGCACTGCACGCCCGGAAGTGATGGGCGGCCTCGGCGGTTTTGGCGCCCTCTGCGAAATTCCTGCTGGCTACAAGCAGCCTGTTCTGGTTTCCGGCACCGACGGTGTCGGCACCAAGCTGCGTCTGGCACTGAACCTGAACAAGCACGACAGCATCGGCATCGACCTGGTTGCCATGTGCGTGAACGACTTGATCGTATGCGGCGCCGAGCCATTGTTCTTTCTCGACTACTACGCCACCGGCAAGCTCAACGTAGAAACCGCGACCCAAGTGGTTACCGGTATCGGCGCGGGCTGCGAACTGTCCGGTTGCTCGCTGGTAGGCGGCGAAACCGCTGAAATGCCAGGCATGTACGAAGGCGAAGACTACGACCTGGCCGGTTTCTGTGTCGGCGTGGTCGAAAAATCCGAAATCATCGACGGCTCCAAAGTGGCTGCTGGCGATGCGCTGCTCGCCCTGCCATCTTCTGGCCCGCACTCCAACGGCTACTCGCTGATCCGCAAGATCATCGAAGTGTCGGGCGTCGACATCGAAAATACCCAGCTGGACGGCAAGCCGCTGACCGACCTGCTGATGGCCCCGACCCGTATCTACGTGAAGCCGTTGCTCAAGCTGATCAAAGAAACCGGCGTGGTCAAAGCCATGGCCCACATCACCGGTGGCGGCCTGCTGGACAACATCCCGCGCGTGCTGCCAAAAGGCGCTCAAGCCCTGGTTGACGTGGCCAGCTGGCAGCGTCCGGCCGTCTTCGACTGGCTGCAAGCACAAGGCAACGTGGACGAAAACGAAATGCACCGCGTGCTCAACTGCGGCGTCGGCATGGTGATCTGCGTGGCTCAGGCCGACGTTGAAACCGCGCTGAACGTACTGCGTGAAGCCGGCGAGCAGCCTTGGGTCATCGGCAGCATTGCAACAGCCGCTGAAGGCGCTGCACACGTTGAGCTGCAAAACCTCAAGGCGCACTAATGCCTGATACCTGTGATGTAGTGGTGCTGCTTTCCGGCACCGGCAGCAACTTGCAGGCCTTGATCGACAGCGATGACGTCAAGGGCAGCCCGGCCACGATTCGCGCGGTGATTTCCAACCGCGCCGATGCCTACGGCCTGCAACGCGCCACAGACGCGGGTATCGACACCCGCGTACTGGATCACACAGCATTCGAGGGCCGCGAGGCCTTCGATGCTGCACTGATCAAAATCATCGACCAATTCAATCCGCACCTGGTGGTCCTGGCCGGCTTCATGCGCATCCTCAGCGCTGATTTCGTGCGTCACTACTCAGGGCGGCTACTCAATATCCATCCCTCCTTATTGCCCAAATACAAAGGCCTGCACACGCATCAGCGCGCATTGGAAGCGGGTGATCGTGAGCACGGTTGCAGCGTGCACTTTGTTACCGAGGAACTCGATGGCGGCCCACTGGTCGTACAGGCAGTGATACCGGTAGAGTCCGAGGACACGCCAAGCAGTCTGGCGCAACGGGTTCACACCCAAGAGCACCTGATTTACCCGCTTGCAGTGCGCTGGTTTGCCGAGGGTCGTTTGTCTCTCAACGAACAAGGCGCATTATTGGACGGTCAATTACTCCCGGCCAGCGGCCACCAGATACAAATCTAGGAGATTTTATGCGTCGTGCCCTGCTCCTTGCCCTTAGCTTGCTGGCCATCCCAGCAGTGCAAGCGGCCGATCTTCAGCCTTTCAAAGCCAGCTACACCGCCGACTGGAAACAGTTACCCATGAGCGGTTCGGCAGAGCGCAGCCTGACCAAAGGCGCCGACAACGTCTGGACCCTGAACTTCCAGGCGTCGATGCTGGTGGCCAGCCTGAACGAAGAAAGCACCCTCAAGCTGGACAAAGACAAACCGGTTCCCCTGACCTACCACTTCAAGCGTGGCGGGCTGGGTAAAAGCAAAAACATCGACCTCAAGTTTGACTGGTCGGACATGACGGTGACCGGCACCGACAACAGCGAAGCGGTAAACGTAAAGCTGCTGACCGGCATGCTCGACAAGTCCACCTACCAGTTGGCTCTCCAGCGCGATGTTCTGGCGGGTAAAAAGTCCATGAGCTATCAAGTGGTTGATGGCAACGACGTGGACACCTATGACTTTCGCGTCATTGGGCCTGAAGTGGTCGACACCAAAGCAGGCAAAGTAGACGCGATCAAGGTCGAGCGTGTGCGTGATCCGTCCCAAAACAAGCGCATCACCGAAATGTGGTTCGCCAAAAAATGGGACGGCCTGCTGGTCAAACTGCGTCAGGTCGAAAAAGACGGCAAGGAATACAACATCATGCTGCTCGACGGCACGGTGAACGGCCAGTCGGTCAAAGGCAACTGAGTCACGACCGTCTTCGGGCTGCAAAAAACCTCGCTTCGGCGAGGTTTTTTTTTGCCCGGATACCCCCGCGCAAGATGAAGCTTTTGTCATAAAACTATTGGCCAAATCGCTAAACACCGCGCCAACCGTGGCCTGCGTGAATTTCACGAATTCCCGGCAGATGACACCCTGTGCAATACCTATTTACTTAGGAAGCTAACAGATTCTATAAAGAAGGCCTGCGACGACTTGCCGCATACCTCATCAGAATTTGGAGCAAGCAGATGACTATCAAAGTAACTGAGCGCGACGATTCACGTATGTTTCACCAACTTGTCGCCCACGGCGTACACCTGTGGGATGTTCACCAGGAAGACATATTGGTCGGTATGTTTCACCGCGAAAGCGACGCTCACAACTACAAAGCCGAGCTGGAACAGCTAGAAGCGCAGAAACGTCAGGCCTGAAGTACTGAAACTACTGTCTTGAAAACACAAACCCCGCCGAAGCGGGGTTTGTTGTTTACGGGCCCGTAACGGATACCTGTAGCCGCTGACGAGTAACACGAGGCTGCGTCCGCGCGGATAGGTCGTAAAGCCATGCAGCCTCGTTCTTCAGCCCCCGTAGCGTCCGAGTGACCCGTTTACCACATCAGGTCGTCAGGGATCTGGTAAGCCGCGTACGGATCGTCTTCTTCCGGTGTTTTCGGTTCGACGAGGATGTTCAATTGCACGATACGGCGCGGGTCACGTTCCTGAATCTTCAGCGCGGCCTCGCGCGGGATCACTTCGTAGCCCCCCTGATGCTGCACAATCGCCAGCGAACCATTGGCCAGCTTGTTGCGCATCAACGTGTTGACCGACAGGCGCTTAACCTTCTTGTCGTCCACAAAGTTGTAGTAGTCCTCAGTGGTCAACTTGGGCAAGCGCGACACTTCGATCAATTGCTTGATCTGGGCAGCACGGGCCTTTTGCTCGACCTTTTCTTGCTGCTGACGATTGAGTTCCTGATCGCGTTTGATCTTCTCGGCCTTGGCTTCTGCTGCCAGGCGCTGCTGAGTGTCGTCAAGCTCGATCTGGCCTTTGTGGGCCAGACGCTGCTGTTTTTGCTTTTCTTTGCCGGCCTGCTTGGCCTGCTTCTCGTTGACCAGTCCGGCTTTGAGCAACTGGTCGCGTAGGGAAATGCTCATCTACTTACTCACTTAGGCAAACTCAGCCGCAGCTGGGTAAATTCTTTTCCTGGCGCTTGGCTTCGCCCCACAGGGCGTCCAGGTCTTCAAGGGTGCAATTTTCAATGGGACGCAGGGTATCGCGCAATGCCTGTTCGATAAACCGGAAACGTCTGTCAAATTTGGCGTTAGCGCAGCGCAGGGCGGTTTCAGGGTCAACTTTAAGGTGCCGGGCCAGATTGACCACTGAGAACAGCAGGTCGCCGATTTCATCGTGAACCGCAGCACTATCGTTGTCCGCCATCGCTTCAAGCACTTCGTCGAGTTCTTCGCGCACCTTGTCCAGTACCGGCAAGGCCGCAGGCCAATCAAAACCGACCTGCGCGGCGCGCTTCTGCAATTTGGCGGCGCGCGACAAGGCCGGTAACGCTACTGGCACGTCATCGAGCAATGACAGCTGCTCAGGACGTTCGGCGTTCTCTGCCCGCTCTTGGGCCTTGATCTGCTCCCAGCGCAGCTTGACCTGTTCTTCGCTCAGGCGCGGGACGTCCAGCGGGGCATACAAATCACCGGTCGGGAACACATGGGGATGACGGCGGATCAGCTTGCGGGTGATGCTGTCGATCACCCCGGCAAACTCAAAACGCCCTTCTTCGCGCGCCAACTGGCTGTAATACACCACCTGAAACAACAAATCGCCCAACTCGCCTTGCAGGTGTTCAAAGTCACCTTGCTCGATGGCATCGGCGACCTCGTAGGCCTCTTCAAGGGTGTAGGGCACGATCGTCTTGTAGGTTTGCTTGATGTCCCACGGGCAACCGTACTGCGGGTCACGCAACCGGGCCATGAGATGGAGCAAGTCGTCGAGGTTGTACATCGCGGATCTCTTCTAATGTGCACTCAAACCCCGTAGTGCTGGCGCAGGCAGTATTCAAAGCCTGCGCCAGCGGCTGCGCATCAGCGTGGCTCGCTGCGCCCGATGCGGCGGGTTTCGATGATGTTGGGCAGTTGCGAAATACGCCCCAGCAAACGCCCCAGCGCATCCAGCCCCGGAATCTCGATGGTCAGGGACATCAACGCCGTGTTGTCCTCTTTGTTCGAGCGGGTGTTGACGGCCAGTACGTTAATGCGCTCGTTGAGCAGCACCTGCGACACATCACGCAGCAAACCAGAACGGTCGTACGCACGAATCTCGATATCCACCGGGTAGGTCGACACCGGAATCGGGCCCCAATTGACCTGAATGATTCGCTCCGGCTCGCGGCTGCCCAGTTGCAACACTGAAGGGCAGTCCTGCCGGTGAATGCTCACGCCACGGCCCTGGGTGATGTAACCAACAATCGCATCGCCCGGCAGCGGCTGGCAGCAGCCAGCCATTTGCGTCAGCAAGTTGCCCACGCCTTCGATCTGGATGTCGCCGCGCTTGCCCGGTTTGTAACCCGTGGCCTTGCGCGGGATCAGCTCCATTTGCTCGTTGCCGCGTTCCGGCTCGACCATTTGCTGCGCGAGGTTGATCAACTGCGCCAAACGCAAGTCACCCGCGCCCAACGCCGCGTACATGTCCTCGGCGGTTCTCATGTTGGCTTTGTCGGCCAGCTTCTCGTAATCGACGGCCGGCAGGCCCAGGCGCCCCAGTTCACGTTCAAGCAGGGTTTTACCCGCCGCGACGTTTTGATCACGCGCCTGCAACTTGAACCAGTGAACAATCTTGGCCCGCGCCCGCGAGGTGGTGATGTAGCCCAGGTTGGGGTTCAGCCAGTCGCGGCTCGGCGTGCCGTGTTTGCTGGTGATGATCTCGACCTGTTCACCGGTTTGCAGGCTGTAGTTGAGCGGCACAATGCGCCCGTTGATCTTCGCGCCCCGGCAGTTATGGCCGATTTCGGTGTGTACCCGATACGCGAAGTCCAGTGGCGTCGAGCCTTTGGGCAAGTCGATGGCATGCCCGTCGGGCGTGAAGATGTAGACCCGGTCCGGTTCGATATCGACCCGCAACTGATCGGCCAGACCACCGATGTCGCCCAGTTCCTCGTGCCACTCCAGCACTTGGCGCAACCACGAGATTTTTTCTTCGTACTGGTTGGAGCCGGCTTTAACGTCGGTGCCCTTGTAACGCCAGTGCGCACACACGCCCAGCTCGGCTTCTTCGTGCATGGCGTGGGTGCGAATCTGCACCTCAAGCACTTTGCCCTCAGGGCCGATGACGGCGGTGTGCAGCGAGCGGTAGCCGTTCTCTTTCGGGTTGGCGATGTAGTCGTCGAATTCTTTGGGGATATGGCGCCACAACGTGTGGACGATCCCCAACGCGGTGTAGCAATCGCGCATTTCGGGCACCAGCACCCGCACGGCGCGCACGTCATAGATCTGGCTGAAGGCCAGGCCTTTGCGCTGCATTTTGCGCCAGATGGAATAGATATGTTTGGCCCGACCGCTGATGTCAGCGTCAACCCCGGTGGCCACCAGTTCGGTGCGCAACTGGTTCATTACATCACTGATAAAGCGCTCGCGATCAAGGCGACGCTCATGCAGCAAGGTGGCGATCTGTTTGTATTGCTCAGGCTCAAGGTAGCGAAAGGACAAGTCCTCCAGCTCCCACTTGATATGGCCAATGCCCAAGCGATGCGCCAGTGGCGCATAAATATCGAACACCTCACGGGCGACGCGATTGCGCTTCTCGTCCGGGGCATTCTTGACCGCCCGTATGGCGCAGGTACGTTCAGCCAGTTTGATGAGCGCCACACGCACATCATCGACCATCGCCACCAGCATTTTGCGCAGGTTTTCAACCTGTCCCTGCGTGCCCAGCACCATAGACTGGCGCGGGCTGAGGCTGGTGCTGATGGCCGCCATGCGCAGCACGCCATCAATCAGCTTGGCCACCACCGGACCAAAACGCTGACTGACGGCGGGCAGTTGAATCTGCCCTTCACGTACGCCGCGATACAAAATCGCGGCGACCAACGAATCCTGGTCCAGCTTGAGGTCCGCCAGGATTTCAGCGATTTCCAACCCGGTCCGAAAGCTCGACGTGCCCTCGGTCCACAGGTTTTTCGCCGCATTGGCTTGTTGTTCGGCCTCGCGTGCAAACTCACAGGCTTCTTTCAAGGCTTCTCGGTCCAGCGCGACGTCAACGCTCACGGCATGGTCAAGCCATGCCTCAAGGTTGAGACTGCCGTCAGTGTTGATCGGCTGGTGTGCTCTGACCTGTACCATCTTGCTTACCTTCCCTACGGCGCACATTCAATGCGCCGAAATCACCGACCCGAATCCCAACTCCACGCCACTGGGCCAAGTCGCGTGGAACTGCGGGCCCGTCGAAATAGACAGACCGTCCTAGTCTGCTTCAAATAACGCCATCGCCTCGACATGCGCGGTTTGCGGAAACATATCGAGGATTCCGGCACGTTTTAACCGATAACCCTGTTTCATCAGCTCAACCGTGTCGCGCGCCAGCGTGGCCGGGTTGCACGACACATACACCAAACGTTTGGCCCCCAGGCCAGACAACGTGCGTACGGCTTCATAAGCGCCGTCGCGGGGCGGGTCGAGCAACACAGCACCAAACCCTTGTTTGGCCCATTGTGCGTTCGCCAGCGGCTGCGACAGATCAGCCTGAAAAAACGCTGCATTATGCAGGTTGTTAGTGACCGCGTTTTGCCCGGCGCGTTCGACCATCGTCGTAACCCCCTCAACGGCCACCACTTCGCGAACCTGCTTGGCCAGAGGTAAGGCGAAATTACCCAGCCCGCAAAACAAGTCAAGCACCCGCTCCTCGGCCTGTGGCGCGAGCCATGTCAGCGCCTGCGCCACCATGGCTTCGTTGACGCCTGCGTTGACCTGAACAAAATCACCGGGCCGATACGCCAGCTCCAAATCCCATTGCTCTAAACGGTAGCCCAAGCGTTGCTGCGCATCGACCGGCTGTGGATCGCCGTCGCCATGCAGCCACAATTGGGCGTCATGGGCTGCGCAAAACGCCTGCAACACCTGCATGTCTGCCTCGTTGAGGGGCGCCATGTGCCGCAACAACACGGCAATCGCCGAGCCACTGAACAACTCGACATGGCCCAGCGCCTTGGGATTGCTCAACTGACGCAACATGGCGGGCAGCCCGGTCATGATAGGTTGCAAAGCCTGTACCAGCACTAAACAGTGATCAATTGCCACGATGTCTTGACTGCCGGCAGCCCGAAAACCGACCTCCAGATGCTTGGCCCGCACGTCCCAACGCACCGCAATGCGGGCGCGACGGCGATAGCCAAACTCGGGACCGGTCAAGGGCGCCGCCCACTCGTCGGGTTCTACCCCGGCCACACGCGACAATTGCTCGGTGAGCATGCGCTGTTTCAGTGCGAGCTGCTCTTCGTGGGGCATATGTTGCACGCTGCATCCGCCACATCGTCCGGCATGGGCACACGGCGCTGTGCGGCGCACCTCACTGGCGCTGAACACGCGCTCGGTGCGCGCCTCAACCACTTTGCCGTGAGCACCCAACACCCGCGCCTCAACCTCTTCACCGGCCAGGGCGCCCGACACAAACCAGGTACGCCCCTCGATAAAGGCAATGCCACGGCCGTCGTTGGCCAGACGCTCAATGCGCAGACGTTGTTTCTTGCCGGTCGGCACTTGCGCGGCTTTGGTGCCGCCCGTTGGCTGGAAACGCAGGCCTCTCTCTTGCTTAGCCATCAGTTAGGCGCATCGTAAATGCCGGTCGACAAGTAACGGTCGCCACGGTCACAAATGATGGCGACGATGACCGCATTCTCGACTTCCTCAGACAAGCGCAACATCGCTGCCACCGCCCCGCCCGACGACACACCACAGAAGATGCCTTCTTCGCGGGCCAGTCGGCGCATCACGTCCTCGGCTTCACGCTGAGCCATGTCGACGATGCGGTCTACACGATCGGCCTGATAGATTTTGGGCAGGTATTCGGTCGGCCAGCGACGGATACCGGGGATGGCGGCGCCTTCCATCGGCTGCAAACCCACGATTTGTACGTTCGGGTTTTGCTCTTTCAAGAAGCGCGACACGCCCATGATGGTGCCGGTGGTGCCCATCGAACTGACGAAATGGGTGATGGTGCCTTCGGTCTGGCGCCAGATTTCCGGGCCGGTACTGGTGTAGTGCGCCTCGGGGTTATCGCCGTTGGCAAACTGATCGAGCACCTTGCCACGGCCTTGGGCCTGTAACTTATCGGCCAGGTCGCGGGCACCTTCCATGCCCTCTTTCTGGGAGACCAGGATCAGCTCGGCACCGTAGGCCGTCATGGCGGCCTTGCGCTCGGCGCTGGAGTTGTCGGGCATGATCAGGATCATCTTGTAACCCTTGATCGCGGCGGCCATGGCCAATGCGATACCGGTATTACCCGAGGTGGCTTCGATCAGGGTATCGCCGGGCTGGATCTGGCCGCGCGCTTGAGCACGGTCAATCATCGACAGCGCAGGCCGGTCCTTGACCGAACCCGCCGGGTTATTCCCTTCGAGCTTGAGCAACAAGGTATTGGTGGTGTTGCCGGCCAGGCGCTGCAAGCGCACCAGCGGCGTGTTGCCGACGCAGTCGGCGATAGTGGGGTACTGCAAGGTCATGGCGTATTCGCAATCCGGACTGCGGGGCCGCACATCATACCGACAAACGCCAATTGCCCATATCACGCAAAGTGCGCAGCTTATGGCGAAAGGCTATAAGCGAGCTTTTGGTCTGAAGGCTCACAGACTCGCAGACGCCAATGCACGCGCAACCCCGGCCCGTGATTCTCAGCCCACAAACTGCCGCCCTGTAGCCTTAAGGCGTTGCGCGCAATGCTCAAGCCCAGCCCAAACCCGCCATCACCGGGCCGTGAACCATCGAGGCGGATAAACGGTGCAAAGATTCGCTCCAGCTCTTGTGGCGCCACGCCGCCGCCCTGATCGTCGAGCCATAGGTGCCACCTATCGCCCTCACGCTGCCCACTCAAACTGACCACGCCCTCAGGCGGTGAGTGACGAATCGCATTGCGCAGGATGTTTTCCAGGGCTTGCGCCAAGCTATTGAGATGCCCCTGCACCCAGCAATCGGCCTCCACGAAACAGGGCAGACGGTCCTCGGTCCAGCCACTTTCAAAGCGCGCGTTTTCACTGATCATTTCCCACAGTGCCTGCACTTGAATGTCTTCCAGCGGCAACGGCCCGCGCTCGGCATCCAGCCACGCCAGTTGCAGGGTGTCTTCGACCAGCCGCTGCATGCCGTCCACTTCGCGGCTCAAGCGTTCGCGCAACGCGGCTTCGCCCTGCTCGCTGTCACACGCCACCCGCAAGCGGCTCAAAGGCGTACGCAATTCATGGGACAAATCGCGCAGCAACTGTTGCTGTTGGCTGACGGTACTTTGCAAACGCTCGGACATTTGGTCGAACGCACGCCCCAAATCGCCCAACTCATCCTGACGACTGGTGGTCTGGCTCGACAGCCGCGTGCCCAATTGATCGGCGCGCCAGGCATTGGCCTGTTCGCGCAGATGATTGAGCGGCACGATCAATAACCGATAGAGGCCGACGCACAGCAGCAACGTGAATAAACCGGGGATGACGCCGTTGGTGATGATGCGCCAGATGAACTGCGAGCGCCCCGGCATAAAACGTTGCGGCAACTCGATGACCAGATACCCCAACGATGAGTCGCGCGGGAACGGCACCTTGATCCACGGCCGCGTGGCCTTCAAATGGCTGACAGGCCAATCCAGACCGCGCAAAAAGGTCAAACGCTGACTTTCGGCATCGCTGAGCGGGTAGCTGCTCAGCGACTGCAAATCCTGGCCGATGACCCCGATCCAGCCGCTCTCTACCTGCCCCAGCGCTTGCAACCATTGGTCGACACCGGCTTGCTGGCCGCTTTCCCAGGCCCTTTCGGCCTCGCTCGCATACCGCACCAGCGTGCTGCGCGCCTCCTGGGACAGAAACCCGGTGCGCTTGTCCATGTAGCGTCCCCAAGACCAACTGAGCCAGATCATCAGCAGGCAGAACGCAACCAGCAGGCACGCCAGCTTCCAGAACACCGAGTGTTTGCCCGGCACCTTATAGCGCATCATTGGCACTCAACACGTAGCCCTTGCCCCACACCGTGCGCACTTCACGCGCGTGGTAGCCGAGGGTTTTGAGCTTGCGACGGATTTGGCTGATGTGCATGTCCAGGCTGCGATCATGCGGCGCGTAGCCACGTTGCAGCACATGCTGATAAAGAAAGGCTTTGCTCAGCACTTCGTCGCCATGACGGTTAAGGGTGTCGAGCAAGCGGTACTCACTGCGCGTCAACCCGGCCCACTGCACGCCGTAGCGCACGTCGCTGGCGCTGTCATCCAGAAACAGCTCGTCCTCAATCGCAGGCGACACGGGCAAAACGCTGGTTCGGGGCGAGCGATCAAGCGCCACCCGCCGCAAAATGGCGGCAATACGCACCTCAAGCTCGGCCATGCTGAACGGCTTGGGCAAGTAGTCATCGGCGCCCAATTGAAAACCATTGATACGGTCAGCCTCCGCGCCCAACGCCGACATCAGAATCACCGGCAATGCGTGGGTCTGGCGCAATTGCGTGAGCACATGCAGGCCATTCATGCCGGGTAACAGAATGTCCATCAGCACCACGTCAAAGTGTTCGTGTTGCGCGAGGGCCAAACCTTGCTGGCCGTTTTGGCACCACACCACCTCAAAGCCGCTGCGCTGCAACTGCTGGTGCAGATAGGCCCCCAGCACGGGATCATCTTCAATGGCCAAAAGGCGGGAGGGGCTAATTACGACGGGATTCATTAGCGTCTGCAAGTCATTCTCAATCGTCGATTATTCAAGATTGAGCCTGCGCGAGCAACCGGCACAGGGGTAAGCGGGGCTGATGTCGATCAAAGGCAGGGCCAGAACTTGAAATTTCTGCGCGTGGGGTGACAGTCAAATCGCTACACTGCCAGCAAACCCGCGCCGGATGCGCGGGGCAAAAAATTAGAAAGACGTGGAGCTGGAGAGTTGCGTGCTTAAAAATCTGGGTATCAAAGGCCGCGTATTGTTGCTCACGTTAGTGCCCGTCAGCTTGATGGCGATGCTGCTTGGCGGCTATTTCACCTGGCTGCAACAATCGGAATTACAGGCTCAACTGCTGCAACGCGGTGAAATGATTGCCGAGCAACTCGCGCCGCTGGTGGCGCCAGCCCTGGGCCGCCATGACACCGCCCTGTTAGCGCGCATCGCCACCGAGTCGCTTGAGCAGCAAGATGTGCGTGCTGTGTCGTTCCTCGACGCCAATCACGAAACGCTCGCCCATGCCGGGCCGGTCATGCTCAATCAGGCCCCGCTGGGTAACAGCACGCACTTGCTGCAACGCACCGAAAACGACGCCACCCGCTATCTACTGCCGGTGTTTGGCCGCCACCGCAACCTGGCCGGTGACGTCATTCCCAACGAAGCGCATCGCCTGCTGGGCTGGGTCGAACTTGAACTGTCCCACAGCAACATGTTGCTGCGCGGCTACCGCAGTTTGTTTGCCAGCTTGCTGCTGATTGTCAGCGGCCTGGTGTTTAGCGCCCTGCTGGCGCTGCGCATGAGCCGCACCATCAATGCACCGTTGGGGCAGATCAAACAGGCGGTCGCGCAACTCAAAGACGGTCAACTGCAAACTCGCTTGCCACCCTTGGGCAGTCACGAACTGGATGAGCTGGCGTCGGGCATCAATCGCATGGCCGAAACCCTGCAAAACGCTCAGGAAGAACTGCAACACAGCGTTGATCAAGCCACCGAAGACGTGCGCCAAAACCTTGAAACCATCGAAATCCAGAACCTTGAGCTGGACCTGGCTCGCAAAGAGGCCCTTGAAGCCAGCCGCATCAAATCCGAATTCCTGGCCAACATGAGCCATGAAATTCGCACCCCGCTCAACGGCATTCTGGGCTTTACCCACTTGCTGCAAAAAAGCGAGTTGACCCCGCGCCAGTTCGACTACCTGCACACCATTGAAAAGTCGGCCGACAACCTGCTGGGCATCATTAACGAAATTCTCGACTTCTCAAAAATCGAAGCCGGCAAACTGGTGCTCGACAGCACGCCGTTCAACCTGCGCGACCTGTTGCAAGACACCCTCACCATCCTCGCCCCCTCCGCCCACGAAAAAGGCCTGGAGCTGGTGAGCCTGGTGTACCGCGACACGCCGCTGTCGTTGATTGGCGACCCGCTGCGACTCAAGCAAATCCTGACCAATCTGGTCAACAACGCCATCAAGTTCACCCGCGAAGGCACGATTGCCGTGCGCGCCATGCTCGAAGACGTGGATGAAAATGACGGCAGCGTGCAACTGCGCATCAGCGTTCAGGACACCGGCATCGGCTTGACCAGTCAGGATGTGCGCGCGCTGTTCCAGGCTTTCAGCCAGGCCGACAACTCATTGTCCCGCCAACCCGGCGGCACGGGTCTGGGACTGGTGATTTCCAAGCGCCTGGTGGAGCAGATGGGGGGCGAAATTGGCGTCGAGAGCACCCCCGGCGAAGGGTCTGTGTTCTGGATCAGCGTCAGCCTGCCCAAAGCCCGGGATGATGTCGAAGACCTGCCGGGCGCCCCGCTGCTGGGTCGTCGCGTGGCCCTGCTGGAAAAACACGATCTGGCGTGCCAGGCCTTGCAGCACCAGCTCGAAGACTGCGGGCTGGACGTCACGCCATTCAACACCCTGGAAAACCTCTGCAACAGTGTGACCAGCGCACACCAGACAGAGCAGGCATTCGAACTGGTGGTGCTGGGCGTCACCGCTAAAGACATTCCGCCAGAGCGTCTGAACCAGCACATCTGGGATCTCGAACACCTGGGTTGCAAAGTGCTGGTGTTGTGCCCTACCACTGAACAGCAGTTGTTCGGCGCATCGGTGCCCAACGCCCATGACCAATTGCAGTCAAAACCGGCGTGCACACGCAAACTTCGCCGTACGCTAGCGGACTTGATCGAGCCTCGGCAAACCCGCAACGAACCTATCGGGCTATTGGCCAGCCGTGCGCCGCGCATTTTGTGCGTCGACGACAACCCGGCCAACCTGCTGCTGGTACAGACCTTGCTGGAAGACATGGGTGCCAAGGTCACCGCGCTGGACAGTGGCTATGCCGCGGTCGATGCGATCAAGAACGAGGCCTTCGATCTGGTGCTGATGGACGTACAAATGCCTGGCATGGACGGTCGCGAGACCACCGAAGTGATCCGTCAATGGGAGAGCGAGGGGCAATCCACCCCGCTGCCGATTGTCGCCCTGACGGCCCACGCCATGGCCAACGAAAAACGTGCGCTGCTGCAAAGCGGCATGGACGACTACCTGACCAAACCCATCAGTGAGCGCCAACTGGGCCAGGTAGTGCTGAAGTGGACCGGGCTTGCGCTGCTCAACCAAGTCAGCGAAAGCAGCCCCGAGCCTGGGCGCAATAACGCCAAACTGCCGGTCCTCGACCACGACGAAGGCCTGCGTCTGGCGGCCGGCAAGGCTGACCTGGCCGCCGACATGCTCGCCATGCTGCTGGCCTCCCTGGAAGCTGACCGCCTGGCCATCCACCAGGCCCGTGAAGCGCGAGACAACAACGCACTGATTGAGCGGGTCCACCGTTTGCACGGCGCGACGCGTTACTGCGGTGTGCCGCAATTGCGTGCCGCCTGCCAGCGCAGTGAGACCTTACTCAAGCAAGACAACCCTAACGCTTACGCCGCGCTGGACGAACTGGATCAGGCCATCACGCGCCTGGCCAATGAAGCGCGAAGCACCGCCTAGCCCCACCCTCAACCAAGGAAGACCCTCATGCGCATCCTTCTGTTCAGCAGCCAAACCTACGACCGCGACAGCTTTACCGCCGCCACGCAGCACGCAGGCTTTGAGCTGCACTTTCAACCGGCGCGCCTGAGCCTGGACACCGCCGCACTGGCCCATGACTACGAGGTGGTGTGCCCCTTTATCAATGACGACCTGAGCGCCCCGGTGCTTGAACAATTGGCAGCCGGGGGCACGCGCCTGATCGCCCTGCGTTCGGCGGGGTATAACCATGTCGATCTGCTGGCCGCCAAGCGTCTGGGGTTAAGCGTGGTGCGCGTGCCTGCGTATTCCCCGCATGCGGTGGCCGAACATGCCGTGGCGCTGATTCTGGCGCTTAACCGCCGTCTGCACCGGGCCTACAACCGCACCCGCGAAGGCGATTTCACCCTGCACGGCCTCACCGGGTTTGATCTGGTGGGCAAGACCGTCGGCGTGGTCGGCACCGGGCAAATCGGTGCCACGTTCGGCAAAATCATGGCCGGTTTTGGTTGCAAGCTGCTGTGCTTCGACCCGTACCCCAACCCCGTTTTGCTGGCACTTGGCGCTGAATACGTGAGCCTGGCCGAATTGATTGCCGGTTCGCACATCATCAGCCTGCATTGCCCGCTGACCACCGAAAACAAACACATGATCAACCACGACAGCCTCGCCACCCTGCAACACGGCGCAATGCTGATCAACACCGGGCGTGGCGCACTGGTGCACACCCCGTCCCTGATCGACGCGCTCAAAAGCGGCCAGCTCGGGTATTTGGGCCTGGATGTGTACGAAGAAGAAGCCCAGCTGTTTTTCGAGGACCGCTCAGACTTGCCGCTGCAAGATGACGTACTGGCACGGTTGCTGACCTTTCCCAACGTCATCATCACTGCGCATCAGGCGTTCCTGACCCGCGAGGCGCTCAGCGCAATTGCGGGCACCACGCTGGGCAATATCCAGGCCTGGAAAAGCGGCTCGCCACACAACCTGATCGAAGGTTGAACGCTCACGCCTGGAGCTTTGAGGTCTGCGTGCTAGCATAGCGGCCTATTTGGAGGACCCATGGTCGAACACGATTTCCGCTACAACCTGCTTAGCCCGCAGCACACCCTGATCGAATGCCGTGCCTTGATGCCGGGTCGCTACCAAGTGACCGGCAACGGCGGCTCGATTCAAAACGATGACGTGCTGATTGTGACGCTCAAAGGCAGCAAGGACTTGGCCATGCGTTTGACGGTCGAAAAAGTCCGTCACCTGATCAACCCGCGCGGTCAATGGGTAGCCGTGGCCCACGGCCCGGTCTTCGGCGAACTGGCGATTCACGAATGGCAGGTCAACTGTGATGCGTGTGCCAAAGAGCTGAAGTTTGAATTTGCGGTCGACGCCAAACTGGGCACCAAAGCGCAAAAGCCTGCCGCCAGCGCGCGCATTGCCGAGCTGGGCTGGAGCACCGAAGGCAGCAAACACCTGTGCCCCCAATGCCAAAAGGAACGCGCATGAAACGCCTGACCTTACTGGCCCTGCTAGGCGCAAGCCTGATGGGCTGCGCGGGTGATCCGGTTAAATTGCAGCAAAACCACACCTACGTACTGGAGTGGATTGGCGAACGCCCGCTGATTGACCGCAGCCACTTGACCGTGACGTTGGACGATGCAGGCCGCGCGTATGGCAGCGGTGGTTGCAACCACTGGTTCGCGCCTTACACCCTGGACGGCCATAAACTGACCTTCGGTGGCGTAGGCAGCACCCGCAAGGCATGCGCTCCGGCGCTGATGGAGCAGGAGCAACGCTTCTTCAAGGCCCTGCAAACCGTTGAGCGCTGGGACATCTCGCCCATCGAGCAAGTGCGTTTCTGGCCGGCCGAAGGCAAGCCCCTGCGCCTGTGGCCCGAAGAAAGCTGATCCCCTGGTACAGGAGCGAGCGTGTTCGCTCCTGTACACCGATGTGATTAC
Source organism: Pseudomonas weihenstephanensis (assembly GCF_001043055.1). Taxonomy (GTDB): domain Bacteria; phylum Pseudomonadota; class Gammaproteobacteria; order Pseudomonadales; family Pseudomonadaceae; genus Aquipseudomonas; species Aquipseudomonas weihenstephanensis. The sequence continues at coordinate 669,123 of NZ_JYLF01000001.1, read as the reverse complement.
GACCCCTTCAATTCCTTGAGCTTGGCCAACACGCCCGCCGCGGTCTGTTCGCCCAGCAACTGCGCCCGCACTTTGCCTTTCTCATCGAGAATGAACGTCACCGGCAGCGCTTCACTGCGTGGCAGATCAAACACCTCGGCCGGGTCTTGCGCCAGCACGGTAAAGGTGATGCCCAGCGCAGTCGCCGCATCGCTCAGCTCCTTGCCCTGCAAGCCATCGAAGTTCACCCCGAACACGCCCACCGACTGCCCTTGCAGCTGTTTTTCCAGCGCATTGAGCTCTGGAATTTCTACCCGGCACGGCCCACACCACTCAGCCCAGTAATTAATGACCTTCCACTGCTTGTCCAAACGCTCGGACGCAACTTTTTGACCGTGTTGGTCAACCCCGTAATCATTGCCGCACCCCGCCAGCATTAACGTCGCAGTGACGGCGGCGAGCGCCATGAGTCGCTTAAACATGCGTTGATCCTTCTCAATGAATACCCACAAAAAACCACGGGACGGCGGCCATTTACCGCACACGTTTCAGGCGCGGCCGTCAGGCGGGTAGAATAGCCCCCACCTTACGCAAGATGCGACCCGCACATGACCGATCTGACGCTTTATCACAACCCGCGCTGCTCGAAATCGCGCGGTGCGCTCGAACTCCTCCAGGCTCAGGGCCTGACGCCCAACGTGGTGCGTTACCTCGAAACGCCACTCAACGCAGCCCAACTGAGCGATCTGCTGGCCAAACTGAAGATCAGCGCCCGCCAATTGCTGCGCACCGGTGAAGAGGAATACAAAACCCTCAACCTGGCTGACAGCAGCCTGAGCGATGCGCAGTTGATCGACGCGATGGCCGCTCACCCCAAACTCATCGAGCGCCCGATTCTGGTCGTCGACAACCACGCCGTGATCGGTCGCCCGCCCGAAAAAGTCCTGGAGATTCTGCCGTGAGCACGCCTTACATTCTGGTGCTGTATTACAGCCGCAATGGCTCGACCCGCGACATGGCACGCCAAATCGCCCGCGGCATTGAGCAAGGCGGCATGGAGGCACGCTTGCGCACCGTGCCAGCGATTTCCACTGAATGCGAAGCCGTGGCCCCTGCGATTCCAGTTGAAGGCGCGCTGTACGCCAGCCTTGATGACTTGAAAAACTGCTCGGGCCTGGCGCTGGGCAGCCCGACCCGCTTCGGCAACATGGCTGCGCCTCTCAAATACTTTTTGGATGGCACCAGCAACCTGTGGCTGACCGGTGCCCTGGTGGGCAAACCGGCTGGCGTGTTCACCTCCACCGCCAGCTTGCACGGCGGTCAGGAAACCACCTTGCTGTCGATGCTGTTGCCACTGATGCACCACGGCATGCTCGTCACCGGCCTGCCTTACAGCGAATCGGCCTTGCTACAGACCACCGCAGGCGGCACGCCTTACGGGCCAAGCCACCATGCGGGCGCCGACGGTAAACGCGGGCTAGACGAACACGAAATCGCGTTGTGTCGTGCACTGGGCCAACGCCTCGCCAGCATCGCGCTGAAACTGGAGAACACCCGTGGCTAAACAGCCCAAAGTGCTGCCGTCCATCGAGTGGCTAAAACCGCGCGTGCGCCTCATGCGGGCGTTAAGCCTGGTGTGCTTCTTTGGCTTTATCGGCTTGCTGTGCGTGTACTACCTGATGTTCGCCAACTTGCATGGCGCCCGCCCCTGGGTGATTTTGCTGATCGAGCTGGTACCGCTGATGTTTCTGGTGCCCGGCATGCTGCTCGGCAACCCGCGCGGGCACTCCTTCACCTGTTATGTGATCAATTTGTACCTGATCAAAGGCGCACTGGCGGCCTTCGACCCCAATCGTCAGCTTTTCGGTGTGCTGGAAATTGCCGGCAGTGTGGCGGTGTTTGTCAGCGCGATGCTGTTTGTGCGCTGGCGCCATCAGTTGGACCGGCGGCTGGCGGGCGAGTAAGACGAAGCTGCGACGATGGGCTATCGACGCCCTGTAGTCGCTGCCACAGGCTGCGAGATCGCTGAAGATTGATCGCAGCCTGCGGCAGCGACTACAGGGGGTTAATCAGTGATTGACGGTGAAGGCCAGCATTTGTGACAGCTGGCACATCGGCCGCCCGCTCTCGGCATGCCATTGGTTGAACGCATGTTGCACAATCGCCAAATCCCGCAGGCTGGTCGGCGCTTTATCCACCAGCTTTTGCGCATTCAACGCCGCCACCACGTCATAGCTCGGCACGAAGGTGTCTTTGCCCACCATGCGCAAAAAACGCGGGGCCGAAAGCCCGCCCAATTGGTGCCCGTGCTTGGCCAGGTACTTCCACAAGCCCACGATGTCGGTCACCGGCCAGTCAGCGACGAATGCACCAAAGCTGCCGTGCTCGTGAGCGATGTCGAGCACCATCTGCGCATTGCGCGGCACGCTTTTAAGCTTGCCCAAATGCCGAATGATCCGGGCGTCCTGCATCAGGCGCTCCAGGTGTTCTGCGCCCATCAGCACTACTTTTTCCGGGTCGAAGCCAAAAAAAACGGTTTCAAACACCGGCCATTTGGCATCAACCACACTGTGTTTGAGCCCGGCGCGAAATACGCGCAAGGCCAGGGTCGAGAGGTAACGGTCGTCTGGAATCGCCCGCAATTGGGCTGCGGTTAACGGCACAGGCAATTGGGCTTCGAGCGCGGCGGCAGAACCAAAACGGTTCAAACAATACTCGTGCAGCCATTTGTAGTCGCGCATGCCCTCTCCTCTTGGCAGTTGGGGTGTTACGTGTGGGATCAGAACCTGTGAACGGCTCAGAGGTTCAGCACATTGACGAAACGCGACGCTGCCGTGTCATCGATTTTCAGGCTGGCAAAGTCGAACAGGTTGCGATCGGCCAATTGCGACGGGTTCACATTCTGCAAACTGCGAAAGATGCTGTCGGTACGCCCCGGCGTTTTGCGGTCCCACTCTTGAAGCATGTCCTTGACCACCTGGCGTTGCAGGTTTTCCTGAGAACCGCACAGGTTGCACGGGATGATCGGGAATTGCTGCACATCGGCGTAGGCCTGAATGTCTTTTTCTTTGCAGTACGCCAGCGGGCGGATCACCACGTTGCGCCCGTCATCGGACAGCAGCTTGGGCGGCATCGCCTTGAGGTGACCGTTGAAGAACATATTGAGGAAGAAGGTCTCAACGATGTCATCGCGGTGATGCCCCAAGGCCATCTTGGTCGCCCCGATTTCGTCAGCGAAGGTGTACAGCGTGCCACGACGCAGGCGTGAGCACAGCGAACAGGTGGTCTTGCCTTCCGGGATCAGTTCCTTGACCACCGAATAGGTGTCTTTTTCGACGATGTGGTACTCAACGCCCAACGCTTTGAGATAGGCCGGCAGCACGTCTTCAGGGAAGCCCGGCTGTTTTTGGTCCATGTTCACGGCGACGATTTCAAAGCGGATGGGCGCCACTTTCTGCAAATGCAGCAGCACATCGAGCAGCGTGTAGCTGTCTTTCCCGCCCGACAGGCAGACCATCACCTTGTCGCCATGCTCAATCATGTTGAAATCGGCAACGGCCTCACCGGTCAATCGGCGCAGGCGTTTCTGGAGTTTTATTTGAGAGACCGACAGAGTGCCCATAGCGCTTCAATTCCGCGAGTTAAGACAAAAGCTGGCGATTTTACCCCTAAATTCGCGACGCACGAACCCCCTGTGCAAGGCTTAAGACGCCAAAGCGATTAACCCCCGGCCTGACAGCACAATATGCTCTAAAGCACCGACTCTATTGGGCGGCAGGTTTCCTATACTGCGACATAAGGCCGCAAGCCCTCTCACTTGATCACCTATTCAGGCTGCGCGACCGGCACGCGTCCCACTGGGGGCGATGCGTCTTACTACAGGAGCGACAGCCATGATCCATCACGTTGTGGGCCTTTTCACCCACCCCGATAAAGAGTGGCGCCAGATCCGTGGCGATGCCGAAGAAAGCATCAGCCACATGTACTTCACCCATACGTTGATTCTGGCCGCGATCCCGGCCATTTCCGCCTTTATTGGCACCACTCAGGTCGGCTGGGTCATCGGCAGCCGTGCCCCGGTGATGCTGACCACTGAAAGTGCGCTGTGGATGACCGTGATGTCTTACCTGTCCATGCTGGTGGGCGTGGGCGTGATGGGGGCCTTCATTCACTGGATGGCCCGTACCTATGACGCGCAACCGAGCATGGCGCGCTGCGTGGCATTCGCCACCTACACCGCCACGCCGCTGTTTATCGGCGGGCTGGCCGCGCTGTATCCGCACATGTGGCTGGGCATGGCCGTGGGCACCGCCGCGATCTGCTACACCGTGTACTTGCTGTACGTCGGCCTGCCAACCTTCATGAGCATCGACCCGGATGAAGGCTTTTTGTTTTCAAGCTCGGTGCTTGCAGTCGGCCTGGTGGTGCTCGTCGCGATCATGGCCTTCACCGTGATCGTATGGGGCTTGGGGGTCGGCCCCGTCTACACCAATTAACGCTCCCACCCCACCCGCAGGTGCCGCCAAAGGTTGCGAGCGTTGAGTCTTTTAACCGCTCGCAGCCTTCGCCAGCGCCTACCGGGTGCGTGACCATTGAGCAGTAACCGGTTCGGAAGCCTTTGCACTTGCGGCATAATCGCGGCTTCTGGAGAACCGAACCGCATGCCCGAGTTGCTCAATACCCGCGTCGAAGACTGTTTCAAACAGGCCGAAGTGTTTTTCAAGCGCCCCTTCAAACGCCCCGTGGTCAGTTTCAAATTGCGCGGCCAAAAGGCTGGCGTCGCCCATCTGCATGAAAACCTGCTGCGCTTTAACCCCCAGCTGTACCGCGAAAACAGTGAAGACTTTCTCAAGCAGACCGTGGCCCACGAGGTCGCGCACCTGATCGCCCATCAACTGTTTGGCGAACGCATCGCGGCCCATGGCGAAGAGTGGCAACTGATCATGCGCGGCGTGTACGAACTGCCGCCCAACCGCTGCCACACCTACGACATCAAGCGCCGCAGCGTCACCCGCTACATTTACCGCTGCCCCTGCCCCGACATCGACTTTGCGTTCACCGCGCAACGCCACGGGCTGGTAAAAAAAGGGCGGCGCTACCTGTGCCGTAAATGCCGCGAAACCCTGATATTCAGCGGCCTGACCCGCGTCGAATAACGCGCAATAAAAAACCCATCCGAAGATGGGTTTTTTAATGCGCTGCGCGTTACTTCATCAGTGAAGGGGTTGGGCCTTCAGCCACACCCAAATCGTCTTCAGGGCGGGTTTCTTCCAGCGGACGACCGCCAGAAGCCAGCTCAGCGTGCAGCGTGTCTTCGTCCAGCTCCTTGACCCACTTGGCAACGACCAGCGTCGCGACCGCGTTACCCACCAGGTTGGTCAGGGCACGGGCTTCGGACATGAAACGGTCGATACCCAGAATCAGCGCCAGGCCAGCCACCGGCAAGTGGCCAACCGCCGACAGCGTTGCCGCCAGTACGATAAAGCCGCTACCCGTCACGCCCGCCGCACCTTTGGACGACAGCAACAGCACCAGCAACAGGGTGATCTGGTGCGTGATGTCCATGTGCGTGTCGGTGGCTTGCGCGATAAACACCGCCGCCATGGTCAGGTAGATCGAGGTGCCGTCAAGGTTGAACGAGTAACCGGTCGGGATCACCAGGCCTACAACAGACTTTTTGGCGCCCAGACGCTCCATCTTCACCAGCATGCGGGGCAGTGCGGACTCGGACGAGGAGGTGCCCAGCACGATCAGCAGTTCTTCACGGATGTAGCGGATCAGCTTGATTACGCTGAAACCGTGAGCGCGGGCAATACCGCCCAGCACCACCAGCACGAACAGCACGCAGGTGATATAGAAGCAGATCATCAGTTGACCCAGCTGCACCAGCGAACCGACGCCGTAAGCACCGATGGTGAAGGCCATCGCACCCAGCGCTCCCAGCGGGGCCAGCTTCATGATCATGTTGATGATGTTGAACATCACGTGGGCGAAGCGGTCGATGAAGTCCAGCACCGGCTTGCCATAGGCGCCCAGGCGGTGCAGGGCAAAACCGAACAGCACCGAGAACATCAGCACTTGCAGGATGTCGCCATTGGCGAAGGCACCGACGATGGTCGACGGGATCACGTTGAGGATGAAGCCAACGATGCTCTGGTCTGCACCCGCGGTCACGTAAGCCGCGACTTTGGAGGCGTCCAGGGTAGACACGTCGATGTGCATGCCGGCGCCCGGCTGCACCACGTTGACAACGACCAGACCGATCAACAGCGCAATGGTGGAGACCACTTCAAAGTAGAGCAGTGCATAACCGCCGGTTTTACCGACCGATTTCATGCTCTGCATACCGGCAATACCGCTCACCACCGTACAGAAAATGATCGGGGCAATGACCATTTTGATCAATTTGATAAAGCCATCACCCAACGGTTTGAGTGCTACACCGGTTTCCGGGTAGTAGTGGCCCAGCAAAATGCCGATGGTGATCGCTACGATCACTTGCACATACAGGGATTTGTACAGTGGCTGACGAGTCGTCATTGCAAAGTTCCTCAAGTGCATCACTCGGCCATCATTCCATCTGAGACCGGCAACGCCCAAAGCGCGAACCCTCCTGTACTTGGAGGGATTTGTTGTGTCGAGCTGCTCTAACGGCAGACCTCTCGCACTTATTGCAAGGCGCGGGCCAATGTTGACTAAACCTCGCGAACGCCCGGCAGCACCCAGCCTTGCAGGAAATTGCAGATAAATCTTGTAGGACAACTTTGGCGGGTTTCCGCCCATTTGGCGTAAATGAACAGAGCAGATGGCGGGTTTCCGCCTGCCAGGCTGGCAGGTCGCAGCTCAGGTACAAGGGCGCGATTGAGCGCGCAGCGTGCGTAAACCGCCGTTATTGGGATGTATGAAACGATAAATACCTGTGTCGCGACTGCGGGCCTCGTACCTCGACAGCGACGACAGGTGCTTCATAGCGCCGGGAAATAGATGCGGAACGCCGCCCCGCCCAAGGGTGAATCATCGAGGGTCAGTTGAGCGTCGTAGCTTTCAATGATGTCTTTGACCACTGCCAGGCCGATGCCCTGTCCCGGGTGCTGACGATCAAGGCGTTCGCCGCGTTGCAGAATACGCGCGCGCTGATCGGGCGGTACACCGGGACCGTCATCTTCCACGCAGACGTCGATACCTGCTTGAGTGCGATGCAGGCTGATACGCACTTGGCTCAAACACAGCCGCCAGGCGTTTTCCAGCAAGTTGCCGAGCAATTCCAGCAGCGCGTTTTGCTCAATCGGCACATGGCTTAAGGCCGGGATGTCGTAGCTGACGTTGACCCGTTTGTCGCGATAGACCTTCTCAAGGGTGTTGCACAGGCTTTCAACCACCGGGATCAGCTCAACCTGATGGCGCACCAAACCGCTTTTACGCAAGCTGGCCCGCTGCAATTGGTAGCTGATCTGCTGGTTCATGCGTTCGATCTGGGTTTGCAACACCCTCGCCTGCTCACGGTCTTGCGGACGCTGCGCCATGCTTTCACTGACCCCTTGCAACACCGCCAGCGGCGTTTTCAGGCTGTGGGCCAGATCATCCAGCGAATCCCTGTACCGCGCGCGTTGTTCGCGCTCGCTTTGCAGCAGGCGGTTCAAGGAGCCGGTCAAACGCAGCAATTCACGCGGGTGTTGCTCGCTGAGGCTGTCGCGCTCGCCGGTTTCAATCTGGTCCAGTTCCTGACTCAAACGTCGCAAGGCTCGTAACCCCCACGTCAAACCAATCCATAACAGCGCCAGCAACACAAACAATGCCGCGCCAAATCCCAGGTAAAGATTTTCACGCAGCCCGGCGAGGGTCATGTTGTATTCGCGCATGGGCTGCAACGCGACGAAGCTGAAGGCCGCGCTTTTGCCGCCCAGCAGCTTGACCTCCACGTCATAGACGAAGAACTCTTCGCCGTTGTCCTCGCGAATGCTCGCAAACTCGTTGCCGCGCCCGTCGTAGCGCGGTTTGTAGTTGATGGTTTCTTCTTGCGTGGCCCGCGAGCGCCACACCAGGTGCCCCTCGCGGTCATAGATGTAGCCGAGCAGGCGACTGTCCGGCAGGTTGAATTGTTCGTCCGGCAGCAGGGCCGGCATTTTCAGGTGATTTTTTTCGACCCGCGCAGCAGAAATCAGGGTGGTGACATCTGAAGCCAAACGCTGCTCGATGGCGTCTTTGAGCGCCAGACTGAAAGCCCCCTGCATGGCCGGTAACAGCGCAAGCATGAACAACACGGCCAGCAACGTGGCCGCGAGCATCAATCTGACGCGCAGCGATCGAATCATCGGCAGCGCTCAGTAAACAGATACCCCAAGCCGCGCACGGTATCGATTGGCTTAAAGCCGTTTGCCCCCTCCAACTTGCGTCGCAGGCGCCCGACCAGCACCTCGATCACATTCGGATCACGTTCCTCGTCATCCGGGTACAGCTGCTCCATCAGTCGGTCCTTGGCCACCACCTGTTGGTGATGACGCATCAGGTATTCCAGAATCCGGTATTCATAGGCCGTCAGCGCCAGCGGCTCACCCTCAAGCCTCGCTTGCTTGCGATTGATGTCCAGCTCCAGTTCGCCCGCAATAATGGTCGATTGGGTAAAACCGCTGGAGCGGCGCAACAAGGCATTCAATCGCGCTTCCAGCTCTTCAAATTGAAAGGGCTTGACCACGTAATCGTCGGCGCCTGCCGCTAGCCCTTCCACTTTGTCCTGCCAGTTACCGCGCGCCGTGAGGATCAGGATCGGAAAGGTCTTGGCGCGTTTACGCAACTCGCGGATCAGCTCCAGCCCGCCCAAACCGGGCAAGCCCAGGTCGATCATCGCCAAGTCGTGGTTGAACTGTTCGCTCTGGTACAACGCTTCTTCAGCATTGGCCACCGCCTCGACCACATGCCCCTTTTCCGTGAGGCGGGTTTGCAAGTGATGACGCAACAGCGCCTCATCTTCAACCACCAGCAATTTCATCGCGCTCTCCCACGCTTGATCGCGCCTGCAAAGGCATAAAACACACCCGCACTCTACGGGTTTGGCCCTGAACACACTCTGAACAATAGCCTAAGAGTACCGGCCCCCTACCCAGCTCGGCCCAGACCCGGCAAAATGCGCGGCATGACCCGACTCCCCACCTTGCCCGCCTGCTGCACGCCATTGCGTGCCGACTGGCCCATGCCCCAGCCACTGCCCGGCAGCGTCTGGCGCAGCACTGACTTCGTTCCGGCACAGCTTGGCGTGGATGACTTTGCGCGCAGTGCCATCGAAATGCCCGCCAGTATTCAACGCTCGGTGGCCAAACGCCAAGCCGAATTTCTGGCCGGGCGCCTGTGCGCTCGCGCCGCCTTGCTGCAATTGGACGGCACCCTTGGCGCACCCGCCATCGGCGAGGACCGGGCGCCCGTGTGGCCCGCGCACATCAGCGGTGCCATCACCCACAGCAACGGCCGCGCCGCGGCGGTGGTGGCGCTCAAGCGTGACTGGCAAGGCATTGGCATCGACCTTGAAAACCTGCTCAGTGCAGAACGCGCGCAGCGTCTGGCCAAAGAGATCCTGACCCCAGCCGAGCTGGAGCGCATGGCCGCCAGCCCTGCTGAGCACATGGCGCTGGGGGTCACGCTGACGTTTTCTATCAAGGAAAGTTTGTTCAAAGCCCTGTATCCGCTGGTGAACACACGCTTTTATTTTGAGCACGCCGAAGTCCTCAGTTGGACGCCGAACGGTCAGGTGCGCTTGCGCCTGCTGACTGATCTCTCTGAGCACTGGCAACACGGGCGCGAGATCGACGGCCAATTTGCGCTGACTGAGGGTCAGTTGTTGAGCCTGGTGGCCATTCACGGTTCGCCGCATCAGCGCCCCTGACGTCACGTCCGAGTGCGCCCTGCACAATCGCTTCACCCGCTCATGACATAGACCTGCGTCATGCTTTATGCGGCTTTGCGCAAACGCCATTATTGGCCCGGCATGCCTGCATGCTATCGTTTGCGCCCCCTAATCGAGCGTATGGCCACTATGCCCGTGACGTCCCGTTCTCTGCGTTTGGCGCTCTACACCGTGTTAATCCTGATGGGAGCGGCGGTGGTTGGCAGTTGGGCCATGCAGCAGGCCAAGCAGCATGCATTAGAAGAAAGCGCCCGACGCGGCCCCGAGCAGTTGAACCTGTATGCCAACTCGCTGCATACCCTGATTGAACGCTACCGCGCCTTACCGGCTGTTTTGGCACAAGACCCCGAGTTGATTTCGGCGTTGGCGGGGCCGATCACCGCCGACATACAGACACAGCTCAACCGCAAACTTGAACGTATCAACGGCGCCGCGCAGTCTTCGACCCTGGAGTTGCTCGACAGCACCGGCCTGGCAGTTGCCGCCAGTAACTGGAACACCTCCAACAGTTACGTCGGCCATAACTACGGATTTCGGCCTTATTTCAGCCAAACCCGCAGCCAGGGCACCGGGCGCTTTTTTGCCGTGGGTGTGACCAGCGGAATTCCGGGCTACTTTTTATCCAGTGCATTGCACGATGCCAACGGCGCGTTTTTGGGCGCTATTGTGGTCAAGCTTGAATTCCCGGAGCTGGAGCGCGAATGGAGCCAGGGCAACGACACGCTGCTGGTCAGTGATGCACGAGGCATTGTGTTTATTGCCAACCAGCCCGGCTGGCGTTATCGCCATCTGCGCGCGTTGAACGACACTGACCGCAGCGAGATTGCCACCACCCGTCAATACGACAAACAGCCGCTCAGCCTGATGGCCACACGCACGCTGCAAAGCTTTGGCGACAACAGCTACCTGAGCCGGGTTGACGGCCCCGGCGGCCCGGCCGATTACTTGTGGGGTTCACTGGCGCTCAAAGCCGAAGGCTGGACCTTGCACTTGTTACGCAAGCCGCCCACTGCTGCCGAGGATGGACGAAATGCGGCGCTGGCCGCCATCGGCCTGTGGCTGACGCTGGTTTTCCTGGGGCTTTTTTTGCTGCAACGCTGGCGCATTGGAAGGTTGCGCCAGCGCAATCGCGAAGAGCTTGAGCAACTGGTTGAAGCGCGCACCAAAGATTTGCGTACCGCGCAGGACGGGCTGGTGCAATCGGCCAAGCTCGCGGCGTTGGGGCAGATGTCAGCAGCGCTGGCCCATGAAATCAACCAGCCTCTGACTGCCCAGCGCATGCAATTGGCGACCCTGCGCCTGCTGCTCGACCACGGTCGTATTGAGGACGCCTATAAAGCGCTGACACCCCTTGAGCACATGTTGACACGCATGGCGGCGCTCACAGGCCACCTCAAGACCTACGCCCGGCAAAGCCCCAGCGGCCTGCGCGAACGGCTGGACCTGGCCAGTGTGGTCGATCAGGCCTTACAACTGGTAGAACCACGCATGAAGGAAGAAGGGGTTGAGTTGGACATCCAGCTCATACGCCCGGCCTGGGTGCGCGGTGATGCCATCCGTCTGGAGCAAGTGCTGATCAACCTGCTGCGTAACGCGCTGGATGCCATGCGCGACACCCCGCGCAAGCACCTGGAGATTCGCATCGAAGCCGATCAACAGCTGTGGCACTTGACCCTCAGCGACAGCGGAGGCGGTATCAGCGACGAACATTTGGGTAAAATTTTCGACCCCTTCTTCACCACCAAACCGGTGGGGGATGGATTGGGCTTGGGGCTGGCGGTGTCTTACGCCATTGTTCACGAACTCGGCGGCCGCCTGACCGCTTGCAACCATGCCGATGGCGCGCTGTTCACGCTGACGCTGCCCATCGCACAGGAACTTTGACCCATGCTCAACTCGGTAATCGTGGTCGATGATGAAGCCAGCATTCGGTCTGCCGTGGAACAGTGGCTGAGCCTGAGCGGCTTTGAGGTGCAGTTGTACAGTTGCGCCGAAGACTGCCTGAGCCAATTGCCAGCACACTTTGCCGGGGTGATTGTCAGCGACGTGCGCATGCCGGGCATGGGCGGGCTTGCCTTGCTCACACGTTTGCAACAACTGGACCCCGATTTGCCGGTGATTTTGCTCACCGGCCACGGCGACGTGCCGATGGCCGTCGAAGCCATGCGCGACGGCGCCTACGACTTTCTGGAAAAACCCTTCAGCCCGGATGCGCTGCTCAGCAGCCTGCGCCGCGCCCTGGAAAAGCGTCAGTTGGTGCTGGAAAACCGGCGTTTGCATGAACAGGTCGACCTGCGCGAACAGATCGAGGGGCGCCTTTTGGGCGTGTCCCGCAGCTTGCACACCTTGCGCCGCCAAGTCATGGACCTGGCACCGTTGCCGGTCAATGTATTGATTCGCGGTGAGACCGGCAGCGGCAAGGAGCTGGTTGCCCGTTGCCTGCATGACTTTGGCCCGCGTGCCGACAAACCGTTTGTGGCGCTCAACTGTGCCGCCATCCCTGAGCAATTGTTTGAAGCAGAATTGTTCGGTCACGAAAGCGGCGCCTTTACCGGGGCGCAAGGCAAGCGTATCGGCAAGCTCGAATACGCCGATGGCGGCACCTTGTTTCTCGACGAGATCGAAAGCATGCCACTGGCTCAACAAGCCAAACTGCTGCGGGTGTTGCAGGAGCAAAAACTGGAGCGGCTAGGCTCCAACCAAAGCATTCATGTGGACTTGCGGGTGATTGCCGCCACCAAACCGGACTTGCTGGAAGAAGCCCGCGCCGGGCGGTTTCGCGAAGACCTGGCCTACCGCCTGACGGTCGCCGAATTGCGCCTGCAACCCTTGCGCGAGCGCCGCGAAGACATCCCGCTGTTGTACGAATATTTCTCGCGCAGCGCCGCTGAACGCTTGGGCCGTAGCGTGCAACCGATGAGCGGCGTGCAATTGACCACACTGCTCAGCCACGACTGGCCAGGCAACGTGCGCGAACTGGCCAACGTGGCCGAGCGTCAGGTGTTGGGCCTGGGTGAACCGCAATGGGATGAACCTGAGGTGGGGCAATCGCTGGTGGCCCAACAAGAAGCCTTTGAGGCCCAATGCCTGCGCTCAGCCTTGACCCGGCACAAAGGCGATATCAAGGCAGTGATGGCCGAGCTGCAACTGCCGCGCCGCACGCTCAACGAAAAAATGCAGCGTCATGGCTTGGTGCGTGAAGCGTTTTTGAATGACGCTTGATATCGGTTCGCAGGCGCTGGCTCAGCCGCATCGGCGGGAATCCGCTCACCGCAAAGTGTGAATCAGCGGATTTCCGCTCACTTATCAATTGAACCCCTTATAAACCGGGGGTTCACATCTTGGCACAACTCCTGCTATTGCCCCGTAAGCACGCGTTTTGACGCGCTATAACAAAACCAAAAATAGAAGGATCCATTTAATGGATAACGCCAGTTCCCTGCCTGCCGGGTCGGCCTCTACGACCCCACCAGAAAAGACCACCTCCAGTCGCATCAAATCCATTTTCAGTGGTTCCGTCGGCAACATGGTCGAGTGGTACGACTGGTATGTGTACGCGGCTTTCTCGCTGTACTTCGCCAAGGCCTTTTTCCCTAAAGGCGACACCACTGCACAACTGCTCAACACCGCCGCGATTTTTGCCGTGGGCTTTTTGATGCGCCCCATCGGCGGCTGGCTGATGGGCCTGTACGCTGACCGCAAAGGCCGCAAGGCCGCGCTGATGGCTTCGGTGCTGCTGATGTGCTTCGGCTCACTGATCATCGCGCTGTCGCCGGGTTACGAAAGCATCGGCGTCTGGGCGCCAGTGCTGCTGGTCTTTGCCCGCTTGCTGCAAGGCTTGTCGGTGGGTGGCGAATACGGCACCTCGGCAACCTACCTGAGTGAAATGGCCACCAAGGAGCGCCGCGGGTTCTTCTCCAGCTTCCAGTACGTGACCCTGATTTCGGGCCAGCTCATCGCGCTGGGCGTGTTGATCGTGCTGCAACAAACCCTGACCGAAGAGCAACTCTACAGCTGGGGCTGGCGTGTGCCGTTTGTGATCGGTGCGCTGTGTGCAGTGGTCGCGCTCTACCTGCGTCGCGGCATGGAAGAAACCGAGTCCTTCAAAAAGACCAAGGTCAAGCCTAAAGAAAGTGCCATGCGCACCTTACTGCGCCACCCCAAAGAGCTGATGACGGTGGTCGGCCTGACCATGGGCGGTACGCTGGCGTTCTACACCTACACCACGTACATGCAGAAATACCTGGTGAACACGGTGGGCATGAGCATTTCGGACTCGACCACGATTTCGGCTGCCACGCTGTTCCTGTTCATGTGCATTCAACCGCTGGTAGGCGCGCTCTCAGATAAAGTGGGCCGTCGTCCGATCCTGATCGCGTTCGGCGTGCTGGGCACCTTGTTCACCGTGCCAATCCTCACCACGCTGCACACCATCACTACGTGGTGGGGCGCGTTTTTCCTGATCATGGCGGCACTGATCATCGTCAGCGGCTATACCTCGATCAACGCGGTGGTTAAAGCAGAGCTGTTCCCGACTGAAATTCGCGCACTGGGTGTGGGCCTGCCGTATGCCCTGACCGTGTCGATCTTTGGCGGCACGGCCGAATACATCGCACTGTGGTTCAAAAGCGCTGGCATGGAAACCGGTTACTACTGGTACGTCACGGCGTGTATCGCCTGCTCGCTGCTGGTGTACGCCACCATGAAAGACACCCGTAAACACTCGCGCATCGAGACCGACTAAACGTCGTCTGCCAAGGCTGCGTAGCCGCGGCTTAAATGCGAAGCGGTCCTGGACCCAATGACGGCGGTGCCTGTGAGGCACCCCGTCAAGGGGTTTAGCGGTCGCTTTACCGGTTGCTTTGAGTCCTGAGCAACCTGCCCCTGCAACTCCCCCCGCCACTCATGAGTAAGATTTTTCGGAATTAATTACCCGTTAATTCTAAAAGCTCACGCTCAGCCTCAATAAAGCCCCTGAAGCGATACGCATTTTGATCGAAGGCTTAACGCCGGAATGATCGCAACGTGGATCGGCGAAGCCTTGCCTTAAAACATCGAAAAAAACGATTCTTTAGTGCTATTTTTTGCGCTTTTTAATCGAATTGATCAGCGTAATCTTAGACCCATACCCACTCAACACCCCCTTACACGGAGCACCACCATGAAAACCTCACTGATCCTCGCCACTGCCCTCTCTGCCCTGGCCCTCAACGCCTTTGCCGCTGACGGTTATGACCGCACCCACTCGTCGAGCTTTGCAGAGGACGGCTACGGCCGCACCCACTCAGCCACGTTTGCTGCCGACGGTTATGACCGCACTCACTCGGCGACCTTTGCTGAAGATGGCTATGACCGCACGCAAGGTGCCCGCTTCAGCTAACACCTGAACGCGGCACATCAGCCCGGCCTCGGCCGGGCTTAGTCATTTTTGGGGGACGCAAAACCTGTCGTCGCTGCCGAGGGCTGCGAGCTGATTCAAATCAAGGCCAATCACTCACACCCTGTTGAGACACACTTTGTCTTTCGCCCCATTGCCTTGCACTATAGGGCCTTCTAATTCAGCTGTTTACGGACACTTCTGATGCCTGACGATATCCATTTCTACGAACCATCCCTGGGCCACGGTCTGCCCCACGACCCGTTCAACGCCATTGTCGGGCCGCGCCCGATAGGCTGGATTTCGTCACAGGATGCCCAAGGCCGACTGAACCTTGCGCCTTACAGTTTTTTCAACGCGTTCAACTACATCCCGCCGATCATTGGTTTTTGCAGCGTGGGGCGCAAAGACAGCCTCAACAACATTGAGCAAACCGGCGAGTTCGTCTGGAACCTGGCCACGCGCCCACTGGCAGAGGCCATGAACCAGAGCTGCGCCAGGGTCGGGCCGGATGTAAATGAGTTTGAGCTGGCAGGGCTGACGACTGTCGCGTCGCGGGTGGTGAGTGTGCCGCGGGTGGCTGAAACGCCGGTGTCATTCGAATGCAAGGTGACGCAGATTATTCAGCTGCAACGTGCGGACAAGGCATTAGTGCCCAGTTGGCTGATTCTGGGTGAAGTGGTGGCGGTGCACATCGCCAAACATCTGCTCAAAGACGGGATTTACGACACGGCCGCCGCCGAACCGATCTTGCGCGGCGGCGGCCCGGCAGATTACTTCCAGCTTGGCCCTGAAGCACTGTTCAAAATGCACCGCCCTCAATAACTACCAGACCAGTTCAGCGTCTTCGCTCACGCCTTGAAGGGCGTGAAGTTGCTGCTCGGCGGCGGCATCGGCTGCCGTCGCGGTGCTGAAGGTCTGGCCCGGCAAGATCGTGTGAAAGCGCGGTGCACCACCTTCGTACAAGGCTTTAACGGCTATCGCTGCGTGGTAAACCCCAGGTTCCACCGGCACCACTGCCGAGACGGCTTCAAACTGTGCAAATTCCTTACGTGCCATGTTTCAAATTCCGGCCTGTGAAAAAGCGGCATTCTACCCGCTTAACCGGTGCGCTGGCGCAAACCTGCGCAGGCCACATCGCTGAAGGTCTGAAAATCCAGGTGATCGACAACCTGTTCATGCACCAGGTCGCTGTAAACCTGCATCACCGGTGAGTGGAAGTACGCCTGCATCGAGGATTCATCTAGCCAATACCCTGCGACGTGCCACAGCAACGGGTCGCTGTGGGAATGTTGCAAGGCAAAATGCAGGCAACCTGGCGTTTGCAGCGTAGGTTCAATCAGTTGGTTCAGGCATGTCTGGACTTGCGCCGCACAGCCAATGCGGGCGCGTACCCAGGTCGTGTGACTGACAACAGGGGACTGGGGCATGGTGGCCTCCACAAAAGAGAGTGGCGTGAGGGGAGGTTCAAAGCTTGGGGGCCACCGTCACCTGACCGTTAGTCGATTCCTGCCCCTCGATTGCACAATCGTGCCAAACAGTACACTCGCGAAAAAATCATCGCCCATGCACTCACCTCACTCTCAGCCGCCCTTTCAAGCAATCTCCCTGCCCTGAAACGCCGTCTGCACATCACTTGCGGTGTGGCCTGACAGGATCAGGCAAGTGTGCGGCAGAAATTGGCTACCCCCCTGCCTTGCACAAACTTAAGCTAGGGTCCCATCACCGCTGAATCAGGACGTGCCGATGTCACTGCTGGAACCGCCCCAGGCCACACTCGACGCAGCCCTCGAAGAAAAGCGCGTGGAGTTGGCTGACCTGATCTACCGCCATACGCGCGAGGACGGCACCGTCGAAAGCGCCGTCGGCGCGCTGTTCATGTCGCGCTACAGCTACTCCAGCGACTTTTCGCCCAGCTTGCCGCAACCGGCCTTGTGCATCCTCGCCCAGGGCCGCAAAGAAGTGCGGCTGGGCGATGAGTATTTCGCCTACGATCCGCTTAATTATCTGGTGGTCAGCGTGTCGATGCCCATCAGTGGCCGGGTGGTGGAGATATCACCCGAACGTCCGGTCCTGGCCCTGCGCCTGGACATCGACCCGATGGAAATCAAAACGCTGATCAGCGATGCCGGGCCCATAGGGATGCCGTCGCGCACGGCTGGACGCGGCCTGTACGTCGAGCCAATCGATCAAGTCATGCTTGACGCCCTTTTGCGCCTCACCCGGCTTCTGGACACCCCGCGTGACATCGCCATGCTCGCGCCGTTGATTCGCCGCGAAATCCTTTACCGCTTGCTGCGCAGCCCACTGGGCTACCGGCTGTATGAAATTGCTACCGAAAACAGCCAAACCCACCGTGTGAGCCGGGCCGTGTCATGGCTCAACGGTCATTTTGAGCAACCGCTGCGTATTGATAGCCTGGCCCGTGAAGCCAATCTCAGCGTGTCGACGCTGCATCACCGCTTCAAGGCAATGACGGCCATGAGCCCGCTGCAATACCAGAAACAACTGCGCCTCAATGAAGCACGCCGCTTGATGCTCTGCGAAGGGCTGGACGCGTCAGCGGCAGGCTATCGCGTGGGGTATGAAAGCCCGTCGCAATTCAGCCGCGAGTACCGCCGCCAATTCGGCGCGCCACCGGTCAGGGATCTGGCGCGCCTGCGCATGCGTTTATAAGCCCAACGATTGCTGCCACTGGTGTTCATCAATCTCGATCACGCTAGGCCCCTGTCGGCCTGCCGCCGTGGCCAGCGCCGTGCGTAATTGCGCTTCATCCGCCACAGATTCAGCCGCGCAGCCCAATGCTCTGGCGACACCCACCAGGTCGGGAGTGTAGATGTCGACACCAACTGGCTCGATACCGCGGTTGAGCATGTATTTTTTGATTTCGCCATACCCTTGGTTATTCCACAGCAGCACGATGATGGGCGTGCGCGCTTCCACCGCGCTGGCCAGCTCCGGCAAGGTGAATTGCAAACCGCCATCACCGATCAGACACACCACCGGGCCACCCGCCTTGCCTGCGGCACGCCGCCCCAACCA
This sequence comes from Pseudomonas weihenstephanensis, assembly GCF_001043055.1. GTDB lineage: Bacteria > Pseudomonadota > Gammaproteobacteria > Pseudomonadales > Pseudomonadaceae > Aquipseudomonas > Aquipseudomonas weihenstephanensis. The sequence continues at coordinate 650,830 of NZ_JYLF01000001.1, read as the reverse complement.
TGCGCCAACAGCGGCAGGCAACGCATAACCCAGCGTGCCGTAGCCGGTGGCCGAGTTGAACCAGCGCCGTGGCTGCGCAGGGTTGAAGGTGAAATTGCCGGTATAGACGGGTTGGGTGGAATCGCCCACGCAGACCGCGTCTGGCAAGACGTCGAATACGCTGTGTATGAAGTGCGTTTGCGCGCGGGTCGGCGCGTCCCATTGAGCATCCACTTCAAGACGCAAGCGTTGCGCGCGAGCAGCCCCCCAAGCGGTCTCGCGTGGGGCCAGCGAACGTTGACTGAGCGCAGCCAGTAACGCCTCGGCGGCCAACCGCGCATCGGCCACCAGCGCCAGCGTCGGCAGATAATTGCGCACCGTCTGGTCGCTATCAATGTCGATGCGCAGCAAAGCGCCGGGGATCTCAAACCCTCCGCCAAAAAATACGTCGTAGTCGGTTTCCGCCAGCTCCGTGCCGATGGCCAATACCACATCGGCCTCAGCCACCAATGCCCGGGTGGCCGCCAGCGATTGCACCGAGCCGATCAATAACGGGTGCGCGGCGGGCAGCATGCCTTTGGCGTTGATGGTCAAAGCAACGGGGGCGCCTAAGCGCTCAGCCAGTAACGTGAGCGCCGGGGCCGCGTCAATGGCGCCGCCTCCGGCCAAAATCAGCGGACGTCTGGCGTGCATCAGGCGCTCGCTCATCTGCTCAATAGCCGCGACTGAAGGGCCGGGGCGCGCGAGGGTCATCGGCGGGCTGTGGGGCAGCGCGTCTGCATTTTCAACCAGCACATCCAGCGGGATTTCGATATGCACCGGCCTTGGCCGTGCGGCCTGAAACAGCGCAAATGCTCGCGCCAGCACGCCGGGCAACTCGGCCGCCGACATCAAGGTGTGGGAAAACGCGGCCACGCCCGCCACCAGCGCACCTTGATTGGGCAACTCATGCAGTTTTCCGCGCCCCCCGCCCAACTGGCTGCGCGACTGCACGCTGGAGATCACCAACAGGGGGATCGAGTCTGCGTAGGCTTGGCCCATCGCCGTGGCGATATTGGTCATGCCCGGCCCGGTGATGATGAAACACACGCCCGGTTTGCCGCTGCTGCGCGCATAGCCGTCGGCCATAAAGCCTGCGCCCTGCTCATGACGCGGGGTGATGTGCCGGATGCTGGAACCTGCCAACCCCCGGTACAGCTCAATGGTGTGCACGCCGGGAATACCGAAAGCGTGCTCAACGCCGTAGGCTTCCAATAACTTGACCAACACTTCGCCGCAGGTTGCCATCAATTACGCCCTCTCTTGTTGTGCCTGGGACTGGACATCGCAGTCTGGACGATGGGGTCCCGATGGCAACCATTGAAGCGAGCGCAGGTAGCGCGCACAACGTAAACCTGCTCATACTGGCCATGTCCTGCACGCATGGCTCAGCCCCTATGAAACGCTTACCGCCTCTTCCCGCCTTGCACACATTTTTGATCACGGCTCACCACTGCAACTTCACCCGGGCGGGTGAGCACTTGCACATCACCCAGGGCGCCGTCAGCCGACAAATCGCCGGGCTTGAAGATCAATTAGGGTTTGCGCTGTTCCACCGTCAGGCGCGAGGTTTGAGCCTCACCGAACAGGGCCAGGCATTACTGCCGCGTATTGAGCAAGCCTTTAACCTGATCGACGAAGCCATCGAACACGCCAGCATTCGTCGCACACCGCTGCAACTCAAAGCCCCGAGCTGCCTGTTGCGCTGGCTGATGCCCAAGTTGCAGGACTGGCAAGCCCTGCGCCCCGACGTACCCGTCGAACTCACCAGCAGCGTGCAACATGGGGTAGATTTTCGGCATGAGGCGTTTGATGCTGCGGTGGTCTACAGCCCTTTACCGGGGCCAAAGCGCCAAGGCCAACACTTGTTCGACGAACAGCTCACCCCGGTTTGCGCCCCCCAGTTGTTAGAGGGCAGCGCATCGCTCAACAGCCTGCGTGACCTGGAGCAACACACCTTACTGCACCCCAGCCGTGACCAACGCGATTGGGCGCTGTGGTTGAGTGCGGCGGGCGCGGATGTTCCTACAACGCGTAAAGGGCAGTATTTCGACACGCTGGACCTGGCCATGACCGTGGCGGCGCAAGGGAATGGTGTCGCGATTGGCGACTGGTCGTTGGTGGGGGACGATGTAAAGGCAGGCCGATTGGCCATACCGTTTGATTTGAAGGTAAAAACCGGCGCGGCGTATTACCTGGTGTGCCCGCCCCGCAGCGAACCGTCCGCGCCCTTGCATGAACTGATGCACTGGCTGGTGGAAAAAGCCGCAGAGACCCGTAGCAGCTGACGCGTAAACCATTGACCGCTTCGCGCTCGATCGCAGCCTCGTGTGACTCGTCAGCGACTACAAAACGTGGATGACCGTCGGGGCTCAATAACCGACCGTGAAACGCTGACGCGTGTGCTTGGGCTGCTCAACTTCGTCGAGCATCGCAATGGCGAAGTCGGCAAAGGTGATCCAGCTTTTGCCTTCAGCGCTGACCAACAGGTGGTCTTGCCCCAAACGGAAAGTGCCCGTGCGCTCCCCCTCTACAAACTCGGCTGACGGCGAGAGGAACGTCCAGTCCAGGTCCTTCTCGGCACGCAAGTTGTCCAGATAAATGCCGCCTGCCGTGGCCTCCGGCTTGTACGCTTCAGGAAAATCGGGGCTCTGGATGACTTGGCTGCCATCCGGTAGCAACAGAGAACCGGCCCCGCCCACAAACAGCAAACGTTTAACACCCGCTTTTTTCACCGGTTCGATGATGGCCGCAGCCGGCAACGTCGAAAAATGCGCCGCGCTTAATACTACATCGCTGCCGGCAACAGCCGTTTGCAAAGCCTGAGCATCGTTAACGTCTACCTCTTTGGTCACTACCCCCGCACGTTCGCCTATTTTGGAGGCGTGGCGCGCAATGGCGACCACGCGATGGCCACGACGCAGCGCCTCTTCCAGCAGTTGGCTACCCGCACGCCCGGTGGCACCTATGATTGCAATGTTGCTCATGACGTTCTCCTGTTGAATGGACAGATCAAATTTCACTGAGCGCTTGAATCACCACTTCATTTCGCCTTTGGCCACTTTGGCACTCAGTTCCAGCGAAGACTCTTCGGCCAGGTCCGGGTAGCGTTTTTTCATTGCCGCAATCAGCTCGCCCGCGTTTTTGGCTTTCAGGGTTTCTTCATCAAACGCCTTGATGTAATCACGCGTGAAATGCACGGCGTTTACTGAGCGGTCGTTATCACCCATGTAATGACCAGGCACCACCGTCAGGGGCTGCAAGCTGTCGATACGTTTGAGAGTGGCCAGCCACTGTTTGTGGGATTGAGGGGTTTGGGTGTCGGCCATCCACACATGGATGTTGTCGGCCACCACCACACCACCGACCACGGCCTTGAGCGATGGAATCCATACAAAACTGCGGTCCGGCTGCTTGCCATTGAGGCCGATGACGTCCAGTTCGCGACCTTCCAGTTGCAGGCTATTGCCTTTGAGCACTTGAGGCACGATCAGCTTGGCCGGTACATCAACCCCCATTTGCGGGCCCCAAAACGCTAACTTGGCGTCTTTGGTGTGGTTGATGTGTTCCACCGTGGGGGCTGAGGCCAGTACTTTTGCGTCCGGGAATGCCTGGGTCAGGGTTTCAAGACCGAAGTAGTAGTCCGGGTCGCCGTGGCTGATGTAGATGGTGGTCAGGTGTTTGCCACTGGCGCGGATTTTATCCACGACATGCTGGGCTTGAGCCTTGCCGAATTGGGCATCGATCAAAATGGCGTCTTTGTCACCGCTGACCAGCACTGAAGACACCGGAAAAATGGCCGCCGCGCCAGGGTTGTAAACGTCCAGGGTCAAGGGCGCTGGCGCCGCTGCGGCATGGGCCGCAAAACCCAGCGCAACGGCGCTGAGGAAGAAACGACGCAGGGTTGTCAGTGCTGTCATGAGGGTGTCCGTAGTCAAGAGGCCAAGGTCGGCGATGAACAAAGCTTAGCCGCGCGGTCAGGCATAAAAAATGCGATGCTGCGACATAGTTTGTTTCACAAATCGGGCAAATCATGGACCGTCTCATTGCAATGCGGGTGTTCGTCACCGTCGTCGACCTCGGCAGCCAGTCAGCGGCGGCCGATCACCTGGACCTGTCGCGCCCGGTGGTGTCGCGCTATTTGGCTGAGCTGGAAGAATGGGTGGGCGCGCGGTTGCTGCACCGCACCACGCGCAAACTGAGCCTGACGGCCGCAGGCAATGAAACCCTGCCCCGCTGCCGCCAATTACTGGAACTGTCCGAAGACCTGCAGGCCGCTGTCAGCACCGCCGGGGATGCGCCTCGCGGCCTGTTGCGCATCAGCGTCAGCACTTCGTTCGGGCAATCACAACTGGCCGCGGCAGTGACCGACTATGTACGCCTCAACCCCGGCGTCACCATTGATCTGCAAATGCTCGACCGCACCGTGAATCTGGTGGACGAGCGCATCGACCTGGCAATCCGCACCAGTAATGAGCTGGACCCCAGTTTGATTGCCCGCAAATTGACCGTGTGCCGTTCGGTGCTGTGCGCGGCACCCGCGTACTTGCGTGAGCACGCAACGCCACGGCAGGTAGATGACCTGAGCCTGCACAACTGCCTGACCCATTCCTATTTCGGCAAAAGCCTGTGGCATTTCACCTGCCAGGGCGAAGACGTGTCGGTGCCCGTACAAGGCAATATCAGCGCCAACGAGGCCAGTACGTTGCTCAGCGCGACCCTCGCGGGCGCAGGCATTTCATTGCTGCCCAGCTATCAGGCCGGCGTGCATGTGCATCGCGGCGATCTGGTGCGCTTGCTGCCCGAGGCCGAACCCAGGGTGATGAACATTTATGCCGTGTACGCCTCGCGCAAACACATGCCGGCCGCGCTGCGCAGCATGCTCGACTTTCTGGCAGAGCGTTTCACAGCAGAGCCTGCGTGGGACACAGGTTTGTAACAGGTAGTCCATTTGAGGGATGAAGGCTTACAAAGGCAGTCGTACAACGGGCGTGGCAAGTCCGATGGTCTGTACTAGCTTTAAAAGTGTGACGTCTAGGTATCAGGAGATGACTGCCATGACCACGAAAACAAAAGCCAGATGCATGACCGCGTTTGTTGTATTGGCTGCCGCCGTACTGTTCGCCAGCGCCTGCTACCGCGCTGAGCAAACACGCTTGTCCCCACGCTTTACCGCCAGTTGCCAGGGCGAGCACTGCAACTCGTTGAATGCCGCATTTAGCGCACTGCGATAACAAGGTCGGTGCACCCGTTGCTGGAATAACGCCTGCACCGATTTTGCGCACATCCGTTAGCCAGCTATCCAGTACACTGGGCGCCATTACGCCACAGGCGGCCGCGCCTGTGCCTTTGCGCCCACAGGTGTATTGATGAGCAGTCTGAACCAACCCGCCCAAGCCAAACCCGCCATTCGCAGCATCCTGGTCGCCCTGATGCTGGCCATTTTCCTCGGTGCGCTGGACCAGACCATCGTGGCGGTCTCGATGCCCGCTATCTCCGCCCAGTTCAAAGATGTCAGCCAACTGGCCTGGGTGATTTCAGGCTACATGGTGGCCATGACGGTGGCCGTGCCGATCTACGGCAAACTTGGCGACCTGTATGGCCGGCGGCGCCTGATGTTGTTTGGCATGGGCCTGTTTACCGTGGCCTCGCTGTTTTGCGGGTTGGCGCAAAACATGGAGCAGTTGGTACTGGCTCGGATCATTCAAGGCATTGGTGCGGGCGGGATGATCTCGGTCAGCCAGGCCATCATCGGGGACATCGTGCCCCCGCGCGAACGCGGTCGCTACCAGGGGTATTTCAGCAGCATGTACGCGCTGGCCAGCGTCGCCGGGCCAGTATTGGGCGGTTACATGACCGAATACCTGTCGTGGCGCTGGGTGTTTTTGATCAACTTGCCCTTGGGGCTGGTGTCGTGGTGGATCGCCCACCGCACCCTGGTCGGGCTGCCGGTGCCACAGCGCAAACCGATCATTGATTACCTGGGTACGGTGCTGATGATTATCGGCCTGAGTTCCTTGCTGCTGGGCATCACGCTGATTGGCCAAGGCCAGAGCTGGCGCAGTGAGCAGGTGCTGATGTTACTGAGCGCCTCGCTGATCGCACTGCTGCTGTTTGTGTGGCATGAACGACGGGCGCCAGAACCGCTGCTGCCCATGCACCTGTTTGCCAATCGCAGTGCGGTGCTGTGCTGGTGCACCGTGTTCTTCACCAGTTTTCAGGCCATCTCGTTGATCGTACTGATGCCGCTGCGATACCAGAGCATCACCGGCGCCGGTGCCGACAGCGCGGCCTTGCACTTGCTGCCGCTGGCCATCGGCTTGCCCATCGGCGCGTACTTTGCCGGGCGCAGGACGTCCGTGACCGGGCATTACAAGCCGATAATTTTGGGCGGCGCAGTGTTAATGCCCTTGGCGATTCTCGGCATGGCCCTCAGCCCGCCGAGTGCCGAACTGCTGAGCGGTGTATTCATGCTGCTCAGCGGGATCGCCTCGGGCATGCAATTTCCGACCTCACTGGTGGGGGCACAAAACAGCGTGGCGCAACGCGATATCGGCGTGGCGACCAGCACCACCAACCTGTTTCGTTCGCTGGGCGGCGCGATGGGCGTGGCGTTGATGTCGGCACTGCTGTTGGCGTTACTGCACGATTCGTTGATCACCCCGATCATGGGCCAGCCGCTGCTGGGCGAAGGCAGTTCGGGCAACGTGCTGCTGGACGGACTCAACGCGGTTCAAGGCCCCGCGCTGGACAACTTGCGGGCCGAGTTACAGGTGACCTTCCGCCATTTACTGAGCGTCAGCGCAGCCATTTCAGTGCTGGGTTTGTGTGCGGCAATTGCCATGCCCAATCAAGTGCTGCGCGGGCGTGAAGACAAGGCCCGGTAATCGCTCGCAACCCATGACGTAGCCGTTGCCAAAGGCGACGTCCGGTTGCTCAGCAAGCGTAGAACCTGACAACTCGACCAGCCTGACACTGCGCGAGTATCGATTCTACGAAAGCTGCGGCTACGCGTGCTTACTTGGCGCTGATCTGTTTTTGCAGGTTTTGGATCTGGCTTTGCAAGGTGTTGATGTTACGTGTGACTTGCCCACGGAACAGGTCAAACTCGGCGGTGTTGGCACCTTGCGCCGGGGCCGCTGGCGCTGCCGGACGGGTTTCCAGTTCGCTCTTGAGCACGATCAAATCTTGCTCCAGGCGCTGAATGGCCGCAGCCGGGTTGCCCTGTTTTTTCAACGCAGCCACATCGGCACTTAAACTTTTGAGCTGGGCGTCCAGCTTGCCCTGCTCCGCGACGGTGGCTTTGAGTGTGGCCAGTTCGGTGCCTAATGCCTTCACCTCAGTGGCCCGTTGTGTGCTGTCCGCTTGCTGAGCGGTCACTTGCGCCACAATCGCCGCATTGATTTGCTCAAAGCGTTTGTCCAGCTCACCTTGCTGGCCCACCACAGCGCCTTGCTGTTGCTTGCTCTGCTCAAGGAGTTTTTCTTCAAGCTGCTTGATCTGCAACTTCAGCGCTTCGCTGCCGCTGTTGAGGGTGGATTCACTGGCCACCACTTTGCCGGAGATGGCTTGCAAGCGCCCCGCCGCTTCTTCGCTGATGCGTGCAAAGCTTTCCTGGGTGGCCACCAGTTGCTGCTCCATCATCGACAACTGCTGAAAACTCCACCACGCCAACCCGGCAAACGCCAGCAAGACCGCGCCGAGCAGTGCCCACAGTGGGCCAGTGGTGGGCGCCTTGACCTTGTTCACAGGGGTGTTGCGCGAATACACCGTGGTGCGTTCTCGGGCACCGGTTGGGGTGGCCAGTTCATCGTGGTCATCGACCGTGGCTCGCAGGGTCGGGACATCATCGAAGTCGTCGCGGGCATCGTTACGCATGGCAAACCTTATTCAAAACCTGAGTGAAAGCTGAATGGCGCGAGTATAAACCGCTGACTCGCGCCTTGATCGTCCTTGAACCTTCATCGGGTTCATCGGCAGTACGGGTGTTTAACGGTAGGGCGATTCCTGGGCTTTCCACCAGCCACAGAACTCATCAAGCGCCGCCCACACGCTGACTTTTGGGTCGTAGTCCAGGCAATGCCGGGCGCGACTGATATCGAGCGTGAAGTCTTTGCTCATTTCCTGCGTGCGCAAGCGCGAGCGTTTCGGCTCGGGCTGACCGGGCCACAGTTTACAGGCAACTTCACTGAGCGCACTCAAGCTGTACGCTGAGCCGTAGCCACGGTAACGCGTAACCGGCGCTACATTCATTTGGCGCATCACATAATTGACCACGTCCCAGAACGGGATCGGCGTGCCATTACTGATGTTGTACGCCTTGCCCAATGCCGAACCTGTGGCCAGCACGCTGCTGAGCAGGGCTTCGTTAAGATTTTGCACACTGGTGAAGTCGACTTTGTTAAGCCCGTTGCCGATGATCGCCAAACGGCCTTTGCGCTGCATTTGAAGCAAACGCGGAAACAGGCTCATGTCCCCCGCCCCCGTCACCATGCGCGGGCGCAAGGCGATCACTTCAAGGCCGAACTCTTGGGCGCCGAAGACTTTTTGCTCGGCCAGGTTTTTGGTGGCGGCATAGGTGTGGCTCAAACGTCTTGGCACCTGTTCTTCGCTCAGGCCCACATGTGAGCGGCCGTCGAAATACAGCGAGGCCGAAGACAAGTGCACCAGGCGCCGTACGCGCTGTTTCAAGCAGGCTTCGACCACGTTTTCGGTAACCAGCACGTTGTCGCGCTGCAAGTCCTGCGCACGGCCCCACGCACTGACGGCGCCCGCACAATGCACCACGGCGTCGATGTCGACGCACAGGTCGCGCACCAGCAAGCCATCGGTCAAATCACCCGGAATAAACTCAGCGCCACGCCGCACCAGGTGTTCAACACCGTCGGCACGCCGCCCACTGACCCGTACGTCAAAGCCCTGCTCCAGGGCAAAACGCGCAAAGCGTCCGCCAATGAAGCCGCTTGCGCCGGTGACCAGAATCTTCATCAATCGCTCCAAATGCTCTAATGCGTGCTGCCTGCTGTTTAAACGCTGGATATCAGGCCAAAGGCACTAACCAGCGCGGCGCCGAACGCGATAAATGTTCGGTCAGTTGCCCCAGCAGTTGTCCGCCGTTGCGCCAATGATGCCAGTACAGTGGCACGTCAATCGGTTTATCTGGCAAAAGCTCCACCAGTGTTGCGCTTTCAAGTTGTTCGCGCACTTGCAGCTCGGGGACTAACCCCCAGCCCAGCCCAGCCTCGGTCAAGCGAATAAAGCCTTCGGAAGACGGGCACAGATGATGCTCGAAACCACCGTCCACCCCCAACGAAGCCAGATAACGGTGTTGTAAGAAATCGTCCGGGCCAAAGACCAGCGCGGGGGTTTTTGGCAGTAACGCTGCGCTCACCCCCTGCGGGAAATGCCGCGCAATAAACGCAGGGCTGGCCAACGCCCGATACCGCATGGCACCCAGCAACACACTGCGCGCACCCGCCACCGGGCGTTCATTGGCACACAAACACGCCGCCACTTCACCGGCACGCATGCGTTTGAGGCCTACGGTCTGGTCCTCGACCACCAAGTCCAACAACAGGTGCTGTTCGGCGCAAAAATCTCCCACCGCCTGCGCCCACCACGTGGCCAGGCTGTCGGCGTTCAAGGCAATGCGCAGACGCTCCGGCAAACCTTCGTCGTCCAGCGCAGGCACAGCGCTTTGCAGATCACGTTCTAGTAAACGCACTTGCTGCACATGGTTGAGCAAACGGCGCCCGATCTCGGTGGGGCTGGGCGGTGTCGCACGTATCAACACAGGCTGACCGATGCGCGCTTCGAGCAATTTGATGCGTTGGGAAATGGCCGATTGTGACAGCCCCAACACCTGCGCCGCACGTTCGAAACCCGCTTGTTCCACCACCGCCGCCAGCGCGGAGAGTAATTTATAGTCGAACATCAGTTTTCCTAATGAGCGATCAGCAATATTGGTTTTTCTTATACCTCTAACGACCGGAGAATAGCCAGCAGCACACCGCTCCCCGCGCTGTAGTTAGACGAGTAATTCTTATGTGGCAAAGCTACCTCAACGGCCTGTTGGTCGCGTTCGGCCTGATTATGGCCATTGGCACCCAAAATGCTTTCGTGCTGGCGCAAAGCCTGCGCCGAGAACACCACCTGCCAGTGGCGGCATTTTGTGTGGTATGCGACGCCTTGCTCGTGGCTGCCGGGGTGTTCGGGCTAGCGACGATTTTGGCGCAAAACCCCATCCTGCTCAGCGTGGCGCGCTGGGGTGGCGCTGTGTTTTTGTTGTGGTACGGCACCCAGGCGCTGCGCCGCGCCTTTTCTAATTCCAGCCTTGAACAATCGGCGGGGCAAACCGCCCGCTCGCTCAAGGCGGTGATGCTCAGTGCATTGGCCGTCACCCTGCTCAACCCCCATGTGTACCTCGACACCGTTTTGCTGATCGGCTCGCTGGGGGCGCAGCAAAGTGTACCCGGCGCTTATGTCATCGGTGCAGCCAGCGCTTCACTGTTGTGGTTCTTCACCCTGGCCCTCGGCGCGGCATGGCTGGCACCGTGGCTGGCCCGTCCCGGCACCTGGCGCCTGCTCGATTTGCTGGTGGCCGTGATGATGTACACCGTGGCCGTGCAGTTGATTGTTGCCGGGTGATCGAGGACAAAAAAGACGCGCCCGAACCCATCGAGTTTTTCTATCAATCGCGCTGGAACCTCTATTCCACACAGTTGTTGCGTGGTTAAGGCGTCACCCCGGTGCTATGATCCTGACCCTGCGCCGCGAAGAGTAAAAACTCATCGGCGCGTGTTTGGCCGCCCGTGATCGGCCTTGCGCTCATCGCAACTGACCTGATTAGGAGAATCAACATGGCTTTCGAATTGCCGCCGCTGCCGTACGCACACGATGCCCTGCAGCCGCACATCTCCAAAGAAACCCTGGAGTTTCACCACGACAAGCACCACAACACCTACGTCGTGAACCTGAACAACCTGGTGCCAGGCACCGAGTTTGAAGGCAAAACCCTGGAAGAGATCGTTAAAACCTCTTCGGGCGGTATCTTCAACAACGCAGCCCAAGTGTGGAACCACACGTTCTACTGGAACTGCATGACGCCAAACGGCGGCGGCCAACCGACTGGCGCACTGGCTGAAGCGATCAACGCCTCGTTCGGCTCGTTCGACACGTTCAAAGAAGAATTCAGCAAAACCTCCATCGGCACCTTCGGTTCCGGCTGGGGCTGGCTGGTGAAAAAGGCTGACGGTTCCCTGGCACTGGCCAGCACCATCGGCGCCGGTAACCCGCTGACCAGCGGCGACACCCCGCTGCTGACCTGCGACGTGTGGGAACACGCTTACTACATCGACTACCGCAACGTACGTCCGAAGTATGTAGAAGCGTTCTGGAACCTCGTTAACTGGAAGTTCGTGGCCGAGCAGTTCGAAGGCAAAACCTTCACCGCTTAAGCGATGCGCCAGATAAAAAACCCGGCATTGCCGGGTTTTTTTTGCCTGCTGAAAAGTCCGTGCCCCACTGGCCGGTGCACTAACGCCAGCTAGAATCAAACCACTGAAATATTCTTCGGCACCGGCTCAAGTTCAGCAGGCACAAGACCGACACAGTGTGCACAGCATGGCCGCATCAACGTTTTGAAAGCGAAGAGTGTCTGCGAGGGATTACCCACAGTCATGGCTACTTGATATCATCGGCCGGAAACAAGGAAGCGCTCTTTGAAGCTGGAACTTAAAAACAGCTTGTCAGTCAAGTTGCTCCGGATCGTGCTGCTGTCAGCGCTGGTCGTCGGGGTGGTGCTCAGCTGCGCGCAAATTGTGTTCGACGCCTACAAAACCCGGCAGTCGATCAACAATGACGCCGAACGCATTCTCGACATGTTTCGCGACCCTTCGACCCAGGCCGTTTATAGCCTGGACCGCGAAATGGCCATGCAAGTGATCGAGGGGCTGTTTCAGGACGAAGCCGTACGCCAGGCCTCTATCGGGCACCCTAAAGAAACCACCCTGGCGCAAAAGTCCCGACCGCTGCGAGAAGCCTCCAGCCGCTGGCTGACAGATGTGTTTCTGGGCAAGGAACTCACCTTCGTCACCCCTCTGGTCGGTCGCGGCCCTTACAGCGAGTACTACGGCGATTTGACCATCACCCTGGACACCGCGACCTATGGCGACGGGTTTCTGGTCAATTCCGGGATTATTTTCATCTCCGGTGTACTGCGCGCCCTGCTGATGGGGCTGGTGCTGTACCTGATCTATCACTGGCTGCTGACCAAACCGTTGTCGCGCATGATTGAGCACCTGAGCACGATCAACCCCGACCGTCCCAGCGAACACCTGTTGCCGTTGCTCAAGGGCCACGAAAAAAACGAACTGGGGATCTGGATCAACACCGCCAACCAGTTACTGACCTCAATAGAACGCAATACGCACCTGCGCCACGAAGCCGAAAACACCCTGCTGCGCATGGCCCAGTACGACTTTCTGACCGGCCTGCCCAATCGCCAGCAACTGCAAACGCAACTGGCCAAGATTTTATTCGATGCCGGGCGCTTGCAACGCAGGGTGGGCGTGTTGTGCGTGGGCCTGGACGATTTCAAAAGTATCAACGAGCAATATGGCTACCAGACCGGCGACCAACTGCTGATGGCCGTTGCTGACCGTCTGCGCTCTCACAGCGGCCGACTGGGCGCCCTCGCCCGCCTGGGCGGTGACCAATTTGCCCTGGTGCAGGCCGATATCGACCAGCCTTATCAGGTGGCCGAGTTGGCGCAAAGTATTCTCGACGACCTCGAAACCCCGTTTTCGCTGGCAGAACAGACGATTCGACTGCGGGCCACCATCGGTATCACGCTGTTCCCCGAAGATGGCGACACCAGCGAAAAATTGCTGCAAAAGGCCGAGCAGACCATGACCTTGGCCAAGAGCCGCTCGCGCAGCCGTTACCAGTTCTACATCGCCAGCGTCGACAGCGAGATACGCCGCAGGCGAGAGTTGGAAAAAGACCTGCGTGACGCCTTGCTGTGCAATCAGCTGTACCTGGTCTATCAACCGCAGATTCGCTACAGCGATCACCGCGTAGTCGGCGTCGAGGCGCTGTTACGCTGGCAGCACCCCGAACACGGCATGGTGCCGCCTGACTTGTTCATCCCCCTGGCCGAACAAAACGGCAGCATCATCGCCATTGGCGAGTGGGTACTGGATCAAGCCTGTCATCAATTGCGCGAGTGGCACGATCAGGGCTTCACTGAGCTGCGCATGGCGGTCAACCTGTCGACCGTGCAGCTGCACCACGCCGACCTGCCGCGCATGGTCAACAATCTGCTGCAAATTTACCGTTTACCCGCGCGCAGTCTGGAACTGGAAGTCACTGAAACCGGCCTGATGGAAGACATCAGCACCGCCGCCCAGCACCTGCTGAGCCTGCGCCGCTCGGGGGCATTGATCGCCATTGATGACTTTGGCACAGGCTATTCGTCGCTCAGCTACCTCAAGAGCCTGCCGCTGGACAAAATCAAGATCGATAAAAGCTTTGTGCAGGACCTGATTGACGATGACGACGATGCCACCATCGTGCGGGCCATCATCCAGCTCGGTAAAAGTTTGGGCATGCAAGTGATTGCCGAGGGCGTCGAAACCCTGTCGCAAGAGATGTACGTGATCAATGAAGGCTGCCATGAAGGCCAGGGTTACTTGTACAGCAAGCCCCTGATTGCACGGGAATTGAGCATTTTTCTGAAGCAGGCGCAGCGCAACAATGCCGTCATTATGTAAATGCATGTTTCGAGTGCGGTGAAGCATCCGGCGTAGAGGTGACGTGAATAGGAAATATTTACAACGCTAACCCTTTACAGAAAATGCATATCTTTCGCATCATGTCGCCAGTATTGCGTGCAGTCGCACGCGTGTCCCACCTCTCGAAGCAGGATTTTCGCCATGATTCGTATGCCCCTGGCCTCCGCCAGTCTGCTGGCCATTGCTATTTCACTCGCCGGTTGTGGCGACAAAGACCAAGAAAAAAATGCAGCGACCCCAGCGCCTGCCGCAGCGACGACTCAAGCGACTCCCGCAGCTGACATCAGCGCAGTGAAAATCGACGAAGCTGCCGCCAAGGCTGTTGTCGCGCATTACGCCGACATGGTGCACGCCGTCTACAGCGACGCCGAATCCACCGCTAAAAAACTGCAAACCGCAATCGACGCCTTTTTGGCCAACCCTAACGATGACACGTTGAAAGCGGCCAAAGCGGCCTGGGTTGAGTCCCGCGTGCCTTACCTGCAAAGCGAAGTGTTCCGCTTTGGCAACACCATCATTGACGATTGGGAAGGTCAGGTTAACGCCTGGCCACTGGATGAGGGCCTGATCGACTACGTTGACGCCAGCTACGCGCACGCTCTGGGCAACCCGGGTGCCACCGCCAACATCATTGCCAACACCCAAATCCAGGTCGGCGAAGACAAAGTCGACGTCACCCAAATCACCCCTGAAGTCCTTGCCAGCCTCAACGAGCTGGGCGGCTCGGAAGCTAACGTAGCCACTGGCTATCACGCCATCGAATTCCTGCTGTGGGGCCAGGACCTCAACGGCACCGGTCCGGGTGCAGGCAACCGCCCTGCGTCGGACTACCTTGAAGGTGAAGGCGCTACGGGCGGCCACAACGACCGTCGTCGTGCCTACCTGAAAGCCGTGACCCAATTGCTGGTCAATGACCTGAACGAAATGGTGGCGAACTGGGCACCTGAGGTGGCCGACAACTACCGCGCATCGCTGGAAGCAGAGCCTGTCCAAAACGGTCTGCGCAAAATGCTGTTCGGCATGGGCAGCCTGTCGTTGGGCGAACTGGCAGGCGAGCGCATGAAAGTGTCGCTGGAAGCCAACTCCCCTGAAGACGAACAAGACTGCTTCAGCGATAACACCCACAACTCGCACTTCTACGACGCCAAAGGTATTCGTAACGTGTACCTGGGTGAATACGTACGCGCCGATGGCACCAAGATGACCGGCCCTAGCCTGTCTTCGCTGGTAGCCGTAGTTGACCCGGCTGCTGACGCCACCTTGAAGTCTGACCTGGCCGATACCGAAGCCAAGATCCAGGTTATGGTGGATCGTGCAGCCAAGGGCGAGCACTACGACCAATTGATCGCCGCGGGCAACGAGTCCGGCAACCAAGTGGTTCGTGACGCCATCGGCGCGCTGGTCAAGCAGACCGGTGCCATTGAACAAGCCGCTGGCAAGCTGGGCATCAGCGACCTGAACCCGGACAACGCCGATCACGATTTTTGATCAATAGCGTTTGAGTGACTGAACATGAGGCGGCCTGCGGGCCGCCTTTTTTTTAGGTTTGTAGATGCCTCACCGATGCATGGCCCGTAGTCACTGACGAGTAACGCGAGGCTGCGATGGGTCGCGATGCGCCACCCCGGCACGCGATTATTCAACCCGGCAGATCATGCCATCCGATGAAGGGTTTACGGTCGTTGACTGCCGCAGATCAAACCAAACGCTAATTCCTCTTATTTCAATTCACCTTCCCTGATAAACTTTGCGCCCTCGATTTTGCTCGCTGAACTGGACGCTTGATGCCTTCGTTGCCTCTTCGCCTGTCTCTGCTGCTCCTGGCCCTTGGCCTTGGCGGTTGTGATGACGCCCCGCGTTTTACCAAACCCGAGCCTGGCGAAGCCCGCTCCGGTGGGGCCACGACGGTGCGTAAAACCGATCAAAATGCGTTTTCGATGCCCTCTGCCAACCTGGCGCCCACACGGCGTCTGGATTTCAGTGTCGGCAACAGTTTTTTCCGCAGCCCGTGGGTGATCGCCCCGTCCACTACCACGGCGCGCGACGGGCTGGGGCCCCTGTTCAATACCAACGCCTGCCAAAACTGCCACATCAAGGACGGCCGGGGTCATCCACCCGCCCCCAACGCCAAGAACGCCGTCTCGATGCTAGTACGCCTATCGATTCCCAATGACCCGGCATTTGCCACGCTAATCGAACAAATCGGCATCGTCCCCGAACCGGTCTACGGCGGCCAATTACAGGACATGTCAGTGCCCGGCGTGCCACCTGAGGGCAAGGTGCGGGTCGATTACACGCCTGTGCCCGTGCGTTTCAAGGACGGCACCGAAGTCGAACTGCGCAAACCTGTGCTGCACATCACTCAATTAGGCTACGGCCCGATGCACCCTGACGCGCGTTTTTCCGCCCGTATTGCGCCGCCTATGATTGGCTTGGGGCTGCTTGAAGCGATCCCGGACCAAGACATTTTGGCCAACGCCAAGGACAAGAGCGCTGATGGCGTTACCGGGCGCCCTAATTGGGTGTGGGACGACGCACAACAAAAAACTGTCTTGGGCCGATTTGGCTGGAAAGCGGGCCAACCCAATCTCAATCAACAAAATGTTCACGCCTTTTCTGGTGATATGGGGCTTACCACGTCCCTGAGACCGTTTAATGATTGCACCCAGGCTCAAACTGCCTGCCTTGAAGCGCCCAACGGCAATGGCCCGCAAGGTGAGCCTGAGGTCAGCGACAACATTCTGCGTCTGGTCGAGTTCTATACCCGCAACCTCGCGGTGCCCGCGCGTCGGGATGTCGGCGCACCAGAAGTGCTGGCCGGTAAAAACCTGTTCTACAAAGCTGGCTGCGTTGCGTGTCACACCCCGACCTTCACCACCTCAGCCACGGCGGCTGAACCGGAGCTGGCCAATCAGGTCATTCATCCCTACAGCGACCTGTTATTGCACGATATGGGCGAAGGGCTGGCCGATGGCCGCACCGAGTTCACCGCCAGTGGTCGACAATGGCGCACTGCGCCCTTATGGGGGATTGGTTTGACCCAGAACGTGAGCGGCCATACCCAGTTTTTGCACGATGGACGTGCACGCAACCTGCTCGAAGCCGTGCTGTGGCATGGTGGCGAGGCCGAACCGGCCAGGCAGCAGGTTTTACAGTTCAATGCCGAGCAGCGCGCTGCGTTGCTGGCGTTCCTGAATTCTCTTTAAACGCTTATAAGATCGGGGACCCCGACATGTTTCGACCCAAGTTGTTGTTCACCAGCCTTGCCGCCCTTGCCTTGGGCGCGTGTGCACCGCAAGACCCGCAGGCCGTGACCTCGGCCGCGATTGCCAAGCAAGTGATCCTGCCAACTTACAGCCGCTGGGCCGATGCCGATCGCCAATTGGCTGTCAGCGCCCTGGCGTATTGCGAAGGCAAAGAAACCCTGGAAACCGCCCGTGCCGACTTCCTGCATGCGCAGAAAGCCTGGGCCGAGCTGCAACCGCTGCTGATCGGTCCGCTGGCTGAGGGCAACCGTTCGTGGCAAGTGCAGTTCTGGCCGGACAAAAAGAACCTGGTCGGGCGTCAGGTTGAACAACTGGTCATCGCTCAGCCGCAGATCGATGCTGCTGCCCTGGCCAAGTCCAGTGTTGTGGTGCAGGGTCTGTCGGCTTACGAGTACATCTTGTTCGACAGCAAGATTGACCTTGCCGATGACACACAAAAAGCCCGTTATTGCCCACTGCTCACGGCCATTGGCGAGCGTCAGAAACAACTGGCCGAAGAAATTCTGGGGAGCTGGAACAGCACCGACGGCATGCTGGCGCAGATGAGCAAGTTCCCTAACCAGCGCTATGCCGACTCTCACGAAGCCATTGCTGACCTGCTGCGTGTTCAGGTCACCGCACTGGACACCCTGAAAAAGAAACTCGGCACCCCGATGGGCCGCCAGAGCAAGGGCATTGCACAGCCTTTCCAGGCCGATGCATGGCGCAGCGAGTCGTCGCTCAAGAGCCTGGCCGCCAGCTTGGCCGCCGCTCAGACCGTATGGGCTGGCGTTGACAACAAAGGTTTGCGTGGTCTGTTGCCCGCCGACCAGAAACCGTTGGCCGACAAAATTGACGCCGCGTATGCCGCCTCGCTCAAATTGTTCAATGATAACCAGCAGTCGCTGAATGAATTGCTGGCCGATGACGCCGGCCGCGCCAGGCTGAATGCGATTTACGACAGCCTGAACGTGGTTCACCGCTTGCACGAAGGTGAACTGGCCAAGGCGCTGGGCATTCAACTGGGCTTTAACGCCAACGACGGCGATTAATGAAGGAAGGTTCGATGATGCGCAGGCAAGCTCTGAAACTCGGCGGTTTACTGCTGAGCGCCGTTACGCTGGGCGGCTGGTCGCTGTTCAAAAACAAAGGCCACAGCCCGCTGTTGTTGAGCGCCCGGGATGACGTGGACGGCAATCACTTTGCCGTGGGTTACACGCTCGACGGCACTCAGGTATTCAACACCCCAGTGGGCCAGCGCTGCCACGACATCATCAACCACCCCACACTGCCCATTGCGTTGTTCGTTGCCCGGCGCCCCGGCACCGAGAGCTACCTGATCAACCTCAAGGATGGGCAGTTGCTGCAAACCCTGACATCCCTGCCCAATCGCCACTTTTATGGTCACGCGGTGATTCATAAAGATGGCGAGTGGCTGTACACCACAGAAAACGACACCACCGACCCGGGCCGTGGCGTGCTGGGGGTTTACCGCTTTGAAGGCGAGCGTCTGATACACACTGGCGAAATCCCGACTCACGGCGTAGGCCCGCATCAAGTGTCGTGGATGCCAGACGGCGAAACGCTGGTGGTGGCCAACGGCGGTATCCGTACCGAAGCTGAAAGCCGGGTCGAGATGAACCTCAACGCCATGCAACCCAGCCTGGTGCTGATGCAGCGTGACGGCACCCTGCTGAGTAAAGAAACCCTCAGCCAGCCGATGAACAGCGTGCGTCACTTAGGCATTGCCAACGATGGCACTATAGTGGCGTGCCAACAATTTATGGGCGACGCCCAAGCGCTGTCCGAGTTGTTGGCAATCAAGCGCCCCGGCCAGCCCTTTAAGCCGTTCCCGGTGGCCGAACAGCAACTGCGTGCAATGGGCCATTACACCGCCAGCGTGGCGGTGCACAGCGACTTGCGGCTGGTGGCATTGACGGCCCCTCGCGGTAATCGGTTTTTTGTGTGGGATCTGGACAGTGGCGCAGTACGACTGGATGCGCCGTTGCCCGATTGCGCAGGCGTAGCCGCCGTAAAAGAGGGTTTCGTGGTGACATCAGGCCAGGGGCGCTGCCGGTTCTATGACTGCCGACAAACACCGTTGACCGCCAAACCGCTGGATTTGCCCGCAGGGCTTTGGGACAACCATTTGCATGTGATGTAGGGCACTTGTCTGCGCAGCGATCACGACATCCGATGACGTCGTTAAATCAGGCAAAACCATCACCCTGAGTTAACGACGTCTTCGCTTGCGCACAGGGCCTTCGGCAACGGCGACAGACAGCCTGTCAGGGGCGCAGGCCTTGGGACATACCAAACATGAACAGCAATAAATCATGATCCGGCCTGGCTATGGTTTCGACTTTAGCGATGCGCGGCAGCGGGCATTGACTGCCACTGGTGGTTGAACTCAACACTTGCAAACGGGGTTGCTCCCAGGCGGCCATTGCCACCGAAGCAATCGCCAGCGCACCCAGCAGGAACAAACCTCGTGCTATTTCTCTCTTCATCATCGTAAACCTTTGATGGCGCTGCCAAACACCGTCTCATAAAAGTAGATCAACTTGCGCCAGTCGGTGTCGCTCCACGACGAATGGCGACGCAGCTGTTTCAGATCGTGTGAGGCCGCCTTGTAGGGTGTCAGGCGTTGCCTGCATTTCTCCAAGTCAAGCAGGGCGACGTCTACCGTTGCACTCTGCGCGCTGCCCGTGACCCGTACAAAGACATGTTTGATATAAAGGCAACCGTGCTGCCAACGCCCCAGGTGCATGCGCGCCAGGTTTTGCGCCACAGCCTCAAGCACGCGCTCATGCACGGCTTCGCCATAGCGCTCACGCCCACCGGCGGCGTACCAATTGTCGATTTCGATAAAGCCGTCCAGCGCCGCCGTCACCAACAACGCACGCCATTGCCCGTCCGGTGCCTGCCTGGCCCCACAAAACACCAGTTCCGGCACATTGACGGACAAGGCGCTCAGGGCCAGCAGCGCATCGCGCTCACGCAACACAGTCGGGCGCCCTAGCGGGTAGCGCCAGCTGCGGTAGATATGGCCCACTTGCCGCTTGGCATACAACAACCGACCCGCTTCGTGGATTCGTTGTACCCCACTCTCCCCGCCACGACGCTGGTTGGGTTCTTCGACCCACTCGCCCTCCTGGCGCCAGTAATGTTCAAAACAGTCTTCTGTCGACATCGGGGGTTGCTGTACACAATCAACGGCCATGAGTTACCTCTTGCGTAGTACGTAAACCCGCCACATCGCATACAGCGGAATAAAGTCCAAATGCTCCTGAACAGTGAAACCAGCCTTCCTAAACTCCGCCTCAACCGTAACAGCAGGTAACACAAACCGATTTTGGTAACCCTCCTGCACAGGCGAAGTGCCCCGTTGACGCTCCAGACGCTTACGCTTCCACGCCTTGAAGTTGCCGTCGACCCACAGAGAAACAATCACGCTGTCTCGGCTGACACGGTGAAACTCCCGCAATAGAGCCATCCGATGACTTGCGTCACCGATATGGTGGAGCAGGCGCATACAAAAAATACTGTCGACCGCGTTATCTGGCAGGTCTATATCAAACGCAGATGTCTGCAAACGGCGTACCCGTTTCACCACTTCGGACGGCTGAGCGACGCAAGCCACTTCCAGCATAGACGCTGAATTATCAGCCCCGATGATTTCACGGTTATGTTTTGCGGCCAGTAACGGCCAAAAACGACCTGCGCCGCACGGCAAATCCAGCACCACCCCAGGTTCGCCCGCTAACGCCAGGGCACGGCGCGCCAACTGCTCGTCACGGGTATGGGACAAGCGTCGCGCCCAACCGTTCTGGTGCTTTAACAGATAGTCAGTTGCGTGTTGCTGGTCGTACTTTTCAGAAAACTTAAGTGTGATCACGGGGCTCATGACGGCTCTCCTGAAGCATGTAGCCCTACCTTAATCAGGCGGGTGTGAGCATCAGGTCATCATCGAGTGAAAATTTTGTGCCGCTAAACACCGAAAAGATCGCAGGGTTTTACAGGCATGGAGTGCTGGCGCGGGGCCATTTAACGACTAAAAGCTAAGAGGAGACGACGGCGAGCAAGGTGCAGGCCGTCGTTAAGCGGGCATCAATCCTTGGGATCGAGTTCGACGTGAAAACGGCAACCGTTGGGTTCCATCGTGGTCAATGACACACGCCAGCCCTGGCTGTCACAGATGCGCTGAACCAATGACAAGCCCAGCCCCAGCCCCTCTCCGCGCTTTTCACTGCCGCGTACAAAAGGCTGGAACATGGCCTGGCGTTTCTCTTCAGGGATACCAACACCGCTGTCCTCCACCACAAAACCGGTCGGTTCGAGGGTCAGGCGAATGAAGCCGGTATCGGTGTAGTGCAACGCATTACGTAACAAGTTACCCATCACCGCGTGCAGGAATGTCGCGTTATAGAGCGTGTCCAGCGGCTGACCCGGCTGGTAGATCAGCTCCAGGCCTTTGGCTTCAATCGGGCCACGCCACAGACTGATCAAGCCTTCAGCCACAGTGGTGAGGTTGACCTTGGGCGACATACTGGCGTCTTCGTGTTGCGCACGAGCCAGCATGAGAAAGGTCTGCACCAACTCGCGCATCTCTTCGCAAGCGCGGGAAATACGCTCCACTTGCGAACGACTGCGTTGATCCAGGGCCGGGTTTTCGAGCAACAGCTCGCAGGAACTGGCCAGGACCATCAACGGCGTGCGCAACTCGTGGCTCACGTCACTGGTAAACAGCCGTTCGCGGGTCAGCGTGTCGCGCAGGCGCCCCAGCGTGGCGTCAAAGGCAACGGCCAGCTCACCCACTTCATCGGCAGCGTAATCGGGCGCCAAGGGCGGCGCCAGCCCGAGCAATTGATCGCGATGGCGCACTTGGCGCGCCAGCCTTACCACCGGCGCCATCACCCGTCTGGCCAGCACCCAGCCCAGGAAGACCGCCAGCGCCAGCGCCAGCACAAAGCCCACTAGCACCACGGCAAACAGCACGCGCTCACGTTCTTCAAAATCGCTTTGGTCTTGCAGCAAGACATAACGCCGCCCGTCAACCACCTCAACCATGGCGTGATACGACAACTGGTCGCGAAACACCTCGTGAAAACCCGGCTGCAAATGGCGCAGATCCTTGGGTAAGGCAAAGTCGCCGCGCCCACCACTGAAGTAGAACAACTGGTCTGGCTCGGGGCGGTGATTCCAGTCGGCAACGTTGTCCATCAACAGCAAGCGCTGCAAGTCTCCGCCCAAACCGGCCGAGATCAGTTTTTCTTCCACCAGGTGCACGGTGGCGACAATCCCCATCGCGAAGGTGCCCGCAACCAGCGCACTCATCAGCGCAAACGCGATGATGATCCGCTGGGCAAGGCTTTGCTTAAACTCCATCGCGTGCCTCGGCGAGGCGATAGCCCACGCCATGCACGGTTTGCAGCAGCGGTTTATCGAACGGTTTGTCGATCACCTGGCGCAGTTGGTGTACGTGGCTGCGCAGGCTGTCGCTGTCCGGGCAATCGTCGCCCCACAAGGCTTCTTCCAATACTTCGCGGCGCAGCACGTGCGGGCTTTTTTGCATCAGCACAGCCAGCAGTTTTAGCCCTACCGGGTTGAGCTTGAGCAGGCGCCCATCGCGCGTGACTTCAAGGGTGTCCAGGTCATATTTGAGGTCTGCTACTTGCAGCTCGCGCCGCCCGCCGCCCTGGGCACGACGCAATACGGCTTCAATGCGCGCCGCCAATTCAGACAGCGCAAAGGGTTTGAGCAGGTAATCATCGGCACCGGACTTGAAGCCTTGCAGGCGATCGTCCAACTGATCACGGGCGGTGAGCATGATCACGGGTGTGTCGCGGCGCGCGTCTTCACGCAAGCGCTTGCACAAGGTATAGCCGTCAATGCCGGGCAGCATGATGTCGAGCACGATCAAGTCGTAATGCTCGGTGGCCGCCAGGTGCAGGCCCGACAAACCATCCTGTGCGCAATCCACGGTATAGCCTTTAAGCCCTAGATAATCGGCCAGATTGGCGAGGATATCGCGGTTGTCTTCAACCAACAGAATTCGCATGGGCACTTTCTCCGTACGCAGTTACGGCCGTCTTGGCCCGCGCAGCTTAGAGTGAAGATCGGCGCAGGGCCAGTGCCACAAGGCGTTCTGCGTATTTAGTTGACGCTCATCAGAGCCTGACATTTTTTTCACCTGCGGTTCACAAGCGACCGACAGCCGCGCCATCAGACTTGCGCACGCGCGTGATCGCTTTCGCAGGTCTGCTGGCGCGGCCAGGGCCGCAATGCTTACCAGCACGAACGGGCAGTAACGGCCCCTCTCAATTCTTCGCCGCTTCTCGTAACAACGAACTCGATGACCAGCAGTTCTACGCCAGCTTGCCGCGCAGATGTTGAGCTGGAAACCGGCGCAAGCGGCTTAACAACAGGTGTCTCAACGCTAAGCACGCAAGTGCGTGATCTCCCGTTGCGGCGCTCATGTGCTATCACCGCGCGATGGCGTCGCAAGCACATGTGGCCGAACAACGACCCACTAATAGCCGGGCACTAAAAAGCCCCGCCTGATTACTCAGGCGGGGCTTTTGCGTAGCGGGGTAAGGCTGGCTTACATCATGCCGCCCATACCACCCATGCCGCCCATGTCTGGCATACCGCCGCCAGCTGCTTTGTCTTCCTGGATCTCAGCGATCATCGCCTCAGTGGTGATCATCAGGCTGGCAATCGAGGAAGCCGCTTGCAGAGCCGAACGCGTCACTTTAGCCGGGTCAAGAATACCCATTTCAATCATGTCGCCGTATTCGCCAGTGGCAGCGTTGTAACCGTAGTTACCCGAACCCTGCTTCACTTTGTCGACGACTACGCTTGGCTCGTCACCGGAGTTGGCAACGATCTGGCGCAGAGGTGCTTCAACAGCACGACGCAGCAGAGCAATACCTACGTTCTGATCAGCGTTGTCGCCTTTCAGTTCGGAGATAGCCTGCAACGCACGCACCAGTGCCACGCCACCGCCAGGTACCACGCCTTCTTCAACGGCTGCACGGGTTGCGTGCAGGGCGTCTTCAACGCGGGCTTTCTTCTCTTTCATTTCTACTTCAGAACCCGCGCCAACCTTGATCACTGCAACGCCGCCCGACAGCTTGGCCAGACGCTCTTGCAGTTTTTCACGGTCGTAGTCAGAAGTGGTATCAGCCACTTGTGCACGGATCTGAGTTACACGGGCCTGGATGTCCGCGTCAACGCCAGCGCCATCAATGATGGTGGTGTTTTCTTTGGACAGGATCACGCGCTTGGCGTTACCCAGGTGCTCCAGGGTGGTGCTTTCCAGGCTCAGGCCGATCTCTTCGGAGATGACGGTACCGCCTGTCAGAACAGCGATGTCCTGCAACATTGCTTTACGACGATCGCCGAAGCCAGGTGCTTTAACAGCAGCGACTTTAACGATACCGCGCATGTTGTTCACAACCAGAGTCGCCAGGGCTTCGCCTTCAACGTCTTCAGCCACGATCAACAGTGGGCGGCCGGCTTTTGCAACGGCTTCCAGCACTGGCAGCATTTCGCGGATGTTGGAGATTTTTTTATCAACCAACAGGATCAGCGGGCCGTCCAGCTCAGCCACCATGGTGTCTGGCTTGTTTACGAAGTAAGGGGACAGGTAGCCACGGTCGAACTGCATGCCTTCAACCACAGACAGTTCGTTTTCCAGGCCCGAGCCTTCTTCAACGGTGATCACGCCTTCTTTACCGACTTTTTCCATGGCTTCGGCAATGATGTCGCCGATGGAGCTGTCGGAGTTGGCAGAGATAGTGCCTACCTGAGCGATAGCCTTGCTGTCAGCGCATGGCTTGGCCAGCTGACGCAGTTCTTTAACAATAGCGATGGTCGCTTTGTCGATACCGCGCTTGAGGTCCATCGGGTTCATGCCGGCAGCGACGGCTTTCAGGCCTTCGTTGACGATCGACTGAGCCAGTACGGTTGCAGTGGTAGTACCGTCACCGGCGTCATCGTTGGCACGGGAGGCAACGTCTTTAACCAGCTGCGCGCCCATGTTTTCGAAGCGATCTTTCAGCTCGATTTCTTTGGCAACGGACACGCCGTCCTTGGTGATGGTCGGAGCGCCGAAGCTCTTCTCGATGATCACGTTGCGGCCTTTAGGGCCCAGGGTCGCTTTTACTGCGTCAGCCAGGACGTTTACACCGGCCAACATTTTTTTACGGGCGGAGTCGCCGAATTTAACTTCTTTAGCAGCCATGTTCGTTCTTCCTTAAATACTGTGTAGTAACGGGAAAATGAGCGGGAAATCAGCCTTCGATAACAGCGAGAATCTCGTTCTCAGCCATTACCAACAGGTCTTCGCCGTCTACTTTCACGGTGTTGCTGCCGGAGTACGGGCCAAACACAACCTTGTCACCCACTTTTACGGCCAGCGCGCGCACTTCACCGTTGTCCAGAACGCGACCAGTGCCCACAGCGATGACTTCACCGCTGTTGGCTTTCTCAGCAGCCGAACCCGGCAGAACGATACCGCCAGCGGTTTTCTTTTCTTCTTCGCTGCGACGGATTACGACGCGGTCATGCAGAGGACGAAGCTTCATTGTCGATCTCTCCTAATTGTGGTGTTCATCGGCCGGTTTCATACCGGCTGGGTTTACAAGTCCGGAATTGCCGGGAGTGTTTCGCGGAAGAGTGTTTGCTGTTGCCAGCAAAACCCTGCGGTGTCCGTTACATGAGGGCGCCCTTATTGATTACAAGGGCCCACGCGTGTTTTTTTTGCGTTTACACACCGTTAAAAAACAAACACGGCACTCGAGGTGCCGTGTTGAAAACGCTAAGCCGCTTTACTTGTCGCGATGCTCGAATTCGCCTTCGATCACATTAGGCTCACGGCCTAGAGGCGTGTGCGAACCAGGCCGGGTCGGCACATCAAATTCATCGGCGAAAGCACGCTGACGAATGGCCTGTTCTTGCGCACGTTTACGCAGACGATTCACCAACAGGCTGCGCACGGGCGGCATCAACAACAGCAAACCGGCAACATCGCTGATAAAACCTGGAAGCACCAGCAAACCGCCACCCAATGCCATCATCAGACCGTGAAGCATTTGTTCAGCGGGCAACTCACCGCGGTTCAAACTTTCACGCGCACTGAGCGCAGTCGCCAAACCTGCCACACGCACGACGAGAACGCCCAGCATGGAACCAGCAATGATCAGCAGCAACGCGGGGAAGAACCCGATAGCGGTGCTGACCTTAAAAAAGACGTACAGCTCTAGCACTGGAAACAACAGAAAGAGCAATAGAAAAGCGCGCATCAAATGATTCCTCTCCGGAAGAATATCTTCCAACCCCTCTTAGATGACGGCGCTTGGCGCTGAATTCAAGGTCAGGCTGGCTGTTTTTTCGGCCATTGGCTCGCACGCGCCAGAAAGACCAGAGCCTCGCGGGCTTGTGTCGGGTTGTTACAGACCTCTGGAAAGCCTAGCCAATAAAGGCCGTCTCCGATGCGCAAATGCATGCCTTCACTGTCAATACCGACCAGCGTGGCGGGCACGGTTTGCGGTAAGCCGGCCAGTTCAACATAGTGCTGGATCGCATTGGCGTGGTCATCGTTCATGTGCTCGACCATGCGCACTTCAGCTTGACCGGCGAACGGGTTTGCCAACGTAACCTGATCGAGCCAGTGAATTGCGCCAAAACCGCCGATGTAACGATGACGAACGGGCTTGAGCACCCAAAAGTCAAAATCATGGGCCGTGTGGTAGCTCTGCGACTCAGGGAAATAGCGGTAGTAACGCTCGGCAGCCGCTTCAATCGCCTCAGGGTCAGTCAACTGCTCGGCTTCAGCCAGGCAGGTCAGGCGACCCACCGCCTGCACATCTTCAGCGCCCCGCTCGCCGACCATCAAGGAGCACTTGGGGTCTTTGCGCAGGTTATGGGTGTGCTGGGCAATCCGGCTGATAAGGATCAAGGGCTGCCCTTGCTCGTCCAGGCAATAGGGCACCACCGAGCCAAACGGGAAGCCCGGCATCGCCTTGGACTGGGTGGCCAGCGCTCCACGGTATTCCTTGAGCAGTAATTCTCGGGCATGCTTGACGGCTTCAACGCTCAACTTATGACTCCTTATAAAAAATCCGTCAAAAACGGACGAGTTCAGGGCATGTAGCACACCCGCGCTCAGGGCTATGTTTGATAGACGACCGCTCCCAAGGCGTTGATCAACGGCTGCGTAAGGAATCACACCGTTCAACTGCTGCCGAGGGCTGTCATGCAACTAAAAGACAAAGTAATCATTATCACTGGCGGTTGCCAAGGCTTAGGTCGGGCCATGGCAGAGTATCTGGCGGGCAAAGGGACAAAACTGGCGTTGATTGACCTCAACCCCGAGAAGCTCGAATTGGCAGTGGCGGCCTGTCAGGCCCACGGCGTCGAGGCCCGCGCATACCTGTGCAACGTGGCGGATGAAGAACAAGTCACACAAACCGTTTCACAAATTGCTGATGATTTTGGTGCGATCAACGGCCTCATCAACAATGCCGGTATCCTGCGTGACGGCCTGTTGCTCAAGGTCAAAGATGGCGTCATGAGCAAAATGAGCCTGGCGCAATGGCAAGCGGTGATCGACGTAAACCTGACCGGTGTTTTTTTGTGCACCCGTGAGGTGGCGGCCAAGATGGTAGAGCTGAGCAATCAGGGCGCGATCATCAACATCTCATCCATTTCGCGGGCCGGAAATGTGGGTCAAACCAACTACTCTGCCGCCAAAGCAGGGGTTGCCGCCGCCACCGTGACCTGGGCCAAAGAACTGGCGCGCTATGGCATCCGCGTGGCGGGTATTGCTCCGGGGTTTATTGAGACAGAAATGACCTTGGGCATGAAGCCCGAAGCGCTGGAAAAAATGACGGCATTTATTCCACTTAAGCGCATGGGCAACGTTGAAGAAATTGCCCATTCGGCGGCCTATATCTTTGAAAACGACTACTACACCGGGCGGATTCTTGAGCTGGATGGCGGGTTACGGATTTAACCCGCTGGGGGACACCGCACCTGTAAATGAGGCGCGTGCTGCGGTAGGGCTGACGTTCAAGGTTGGAGGGGTTTGCGATGGCTTCGCCGCCGCACGCAGCCTCGCGTTGCTCGTCAGCGGCTACAGAGTGCTCGCTGTCGAGGCCCTTACCAGGTCACACCAAAGCCTGCGGTGTAGCGGGTTTTGTTGAGGGTATTGTCACTGCCGCTGCCGCCACCAATCAGGTCTTTCTCGGCCTTGAGGTTGAGCGATGCCCATTCGGTGACTTTGTAGCGCAGGCCGATCTCGGCATCCAGGCTGTAATCCGCAGCACTACCCAGCGGTTTACCCACCTCGCCATTGGTGAAGAGCGAAACCGTTTTACCCAACAAGTAACGGTTGTAATCCCACTTCATGGCCAGGGAGTAGAAATTGTCTTTTTTGCCATCCGAGTATTCGTAATCGGTACGGTTGAGCAAAGAACCCAAGGAAAACGAACCCAACTCATCATCCCAAAACTGGTAACCGGGACCTGTACCCACAGTGCGCTGGCGGGAGACGTCTTCTACTTTGTCGCGCTTGTAGGTCAAACGGCCCTGCCAATACCACTTTTCATCAATAAAGTGGTCGAGCGCGTATTCGGCGCTCCAGTTGTCTGTGGTCACAACGTCGTTCTGGAACTCGCGGTTGTATTCGCCTTCAGCATGGTGACGCCAAGACCCGTGACGCGCCGTTGTTTTGAAATCGATGTCGTAATCGTCGGTGTCTTTGTCTGCACGCTTGTAGTCCAGCGCCACATCTACATTGCCCTTCCAGACCAGGTCTTCAATCACCGGCTTGGGCTTGAGTATTTGCTGAATGCTGGCCAGCTCTACCGTTTTAGGCGCTTCGCCGTTGGCCAGAATAACCTTGCCGTCTTCAGCGGCTTTGAGTGACTTGGCCTTTTCGCCTGCGTAAGCATCTTGCTTGACCAGAAGCTCCTGATCGCTCTCCAGGGTTTTGACTTGTTTCCAGTCAATCGGAATGGCACCCGCATATTCCGTTTGAATGAGCAATTTGCCACCATCAAACACTTTGATTTTGCCGCTCAGGCGGTCACCGTTTTTCAACCAGACCGTATCAGCGAGCAAAGGCGTGGACACATTCAGGACAGCGAGGCATAACAAGGTTCTGGACAACATAAGCAGATGCGAAACTCAGATTTGCGAAAGAATGCCGGCATTATCCAGATGGATACGCCCCAGGCATAGAAAGACCGACTGAAAAGGTTGTAGTTCCTTCAGTATTCCAATTGACAGAAATGTCTTCATTTACATTTATAAGCAAAAAACATTAAGGCACTGGCGGTGAATTCAGACTCTTGCGCCACTCAAACAGCCGCCGAGATTCGTCGTGAGGCGCTGTACTCCACATTAATGCAGGTCCCGGCCGGTTACGTTGTGACTTACGGCCAACTCGCCGCGCTGGCAGGCCTGGGCCGGGCCGCTCGCTGGGTGGGACGCACTCTCAGCCAACTGCCCGCAGGCTCGCGACTGCCTTGGCACCGCGTGCTGGCGGCTGGAGGACGTATCAGCTTGCCAGCAGGCAGCCCGTCGGGGGACGAGCAACGTGCGCGCCTGCGCACTGAGGGTTTAAGCATTATGAATAATCGTGTGGATATACAGCGTCATGGCTGGCGCCCGATAGAGCACTGCGGTTAGAGTGCGCCCTTTGTTTCCGTAACCTGAGGCAGACTCCAGCCCATGCCCCGTAAAACCTGGCGCGCCGCGCTCGCTGCCTATGCCAGCCCCTCGACTCTTGTGCTGTTGTTGCTCGGTTTTGCCGCCGGCTTGCCGTACATGCTGGTGTTCTCAACCCTTTCCGTGTGGTTGCGCGAAGCCGGTGTGGCCCGCGAAACCATCGGCTACGCCAGTCTGATTGGTTTGGCTTACGCCTTTAAATGGGTGTGGTCACCGCTGCTCGACCAGTGGCGCCTGCCTTTGCTCGGCAAACTGGGGCGGCGGCGTTCATGGCTTGTGTTGTCGCAATCGCTGGTGATCCTGGGCCTGATCGGCATGGGCTTCTGCGATCCGCAAAAACACCTTTCATGGCTGATTGCCATCGCGGTGATTGTGTCATTTGCCTCGGCAACCCAAGACATCGCCGTGGACGCCTATCGCCTGGAAATTGCAGAAGACAGCCGCCAGGCCGCTCTCGCCGCCAGTTATATGTCCGGCTATCGCGTGGCCGCGTTGCTGGCCACCGCGGGCGCTCTGTTTTTTGCCGAAGGCTTCGGCTCAACCGGCTTTAATTACAAACACTCGGCCTGGACAGGCACCTACGTGCTGTTTGGGGTGCTGATGGTCCCGGCCCTGCTGACCACATTCTTTATGCGCGAACCCCCGGTGCCTTTGCGCACCCAATTGTCGGCAGGGCGTTACAGTTTCGGCCATCAACTGGCGTCGGTTTTTGTGTTGATTGTGCTGCTGGTGTCGGTGCCCGCGATGTTTACGCAGCTCTACAACACCGACTTTGCGGGCGTCATGTTTGGGGACCTGAGCCCCACAGACCTGCTGCTCGAAGACCGCGCATTCTTGCGAGCGATTCTGTACACCCTGCTGACCGTGCTGTGCTTGTCGTCAATTGGACGACGCGGGCTGGCGCCTGTACTGACGCCAGTCAACGACTTTATCGTGCGCTATCGCTGGCAAGCCCTGTTGCTGCTCGGGCTGATTGCCACCTACCGCATGTCGGACACGGTAATGGGCGTGATGGCCAACGTGTTCTATATCGACCAAGGTTTCACCAAAGATCAAATCGCCGGCGTCAGCAAGATTTTTGGCCTGATCATGACCCTGGTGGGTGCCGGCATGGGCGGCTTGCTGATTGTGCGCTTTGGCATTTTGCCGATTCTACTGATTGGCGGCGCGGCGTCGGCAGGCACCAACCTGCTGTTTATGCTGCTGGCGGATATGGGGCCGAATCTGCAGATGCTGATTGTCACGATTTCACTCGACAATTTCAGCTCGGGCCTCGCCACTTCAGCGTTCGTGGCCTACCTGTCGAGCCTGACCAACCTGAAGTTCTCGGCCACGCAATACGCCCTGCTCAGCTCGATCATGTTATTGCTCCCGCGCTTGATGGGCGGCTATTCGGGTGTGATGGTCGAAAAGTTCGGCTATCACACCTTCTTCATCATTACGGCCGTCATGGGCATACCAACGCTGCTGCTGATTAGCCTGCACTGGTATCAAGAGAGCCGTCGCGCTCGCTTGAATCCCCCCGTCGACCTCGAAAAAACCCCGTAAACACGAGGGGGAGCCTACCTCCCCCGCCTGGCCTGTACGCAAGCAACTCTCGCCCGTACAATGCCCAGTCATTTCTAGTCATCAGCAACGGCACCGGCTAACCATGCGCACCAGTCAATATTTGCTCGCCACACAGAAAGAAACGCCATCGGACGCGGTCGTTATCAGCCATCAGCTGATGCTGCGCGCCGGCATGATTCGCAAACTGGCTTCGGGCCTGTACACCTGGCTGCCGATGGGCCTGCGCATCATGCGCAAGGCCGAAGCCATTGTTCGCGAAGAAATGAACGCTGCCGGTGCTCTGGAAGTGCTGATGCCGAGCATTCAACCGGCTGAACTGTGGCAGGAGTCCGGTCGCTGGGAAGAGTACGGCCCTGAGCTGTTGCGCCTTAAAGATCGCCACGGTCGCGAATTCTGCGTGGGGCCGACCCACGAAGAAGTCATTACTGACCTGTGCCGCAACGAGTTGAACAGCTACAAACAGCTGCCTATCAACCTGTATCAGATCCAGACCAAATTCCGTGATGAGATCCGCCCACGCTTCGGCTTGATGCGCGGCCGCGAATTCATCATGAAGGACGCTTACTCCTTCCACGCTGACGAAGCGTCGTTGCAGGTCACTTATGACCGCATGCATCAGGCGTACTGCAACGTGTTTACGCGCCTGGGCCTCAATTTCCGCCCGGTTGAAGCCGACAACGGCTCTATCGGTGGCGCCGGTTCCCACGAGTTCCACGTCTTGGCCGAGTCAGGCGAAGACGACATTGTTTTCAGCAACGGTTCGAGCTACGCGGCCAACATTGAAAAAGCCGAAGCCGTACCCACCGAGACCTCGCGCCCTGCTCCTGCACTGGAGCTACGCCTGGTGGACACTCCAGACGCCAAAACCATCGTGCAATTGGTCGAAGGCTACGACCTGCCGATCGAGAAAACCGTCAAGACCCTGATCGTTCACGCTGCCGAAGAAGGCAAGCTGATCGCCCTGGTCATCCGTGGCGACCACGAGCTGAACGAAATCAAAGCCTCCAACCACCCGCTCGTGGCCAGCCCGCTGGTCATGGCCGGTGACGCTGAACTGCGCGAGGCCATTGGTGCCGGTGCAGGTTCTTTGGGCCCGCTGAACTTGCCATTGCCGTGCATCATTGACCGCTCGGTCGAGCTGATGAGCGACTTTGCCGTTGGCGCCAACATCGACGACAAGCATTATTTCGGCGTGAACTGGGAGCGTGACCTGCCCGTCCCTACCGTTGCCGACCTGCGCAACGTGGTGGCTGGCGACCCTAGCCCGGACGGCAAAGGCACGCTGGAAATCAAGCGCGGCATCGAAGTCGGTCACATCTTCCAGCTGGGTACCAAGTACAGCGAAGCCATGAAGTGCCAGGTGCTGGGTGAGAACGGCAAGCCGGTCACGCTGAGCATGGGCTGCTACGGCATCGGTGTTTCGCGTGTGGTGGCAGCCGCCATCGAACAGAACAACGACGAGCGCGGCATTATCTGGAGCGATGCTCTGGCACCTTTCCAGGTTGCCTTGGTGCCACTGCGCTACGAAACCGAAGCGGTACGTGAAGCCACAGATGCCTTGTATGCCCAACTGACCGCCGCAGGCTTTGAAGTGCTGCTGGATGATCGCGACAAGAAAACCAGCCCGGGCATCAAGTTCGCGGACATGGAACTGATCGGCATCCCGCACCGCATCGTGGTCAGCGACCGTGGCCTGGCCGAAGGCAACCTTGAGTACAAGAGCCGCACAGAAGCAGAGCCGCAAGCCCTGCCTGTCGCTGACGTCCTCGCATTCCTTCAGGCACGTATCCGTCGCTGAACCCAGATAGAGACGCCATGTTCAATCGAAGTACCTTAACCCTCGGGGGCGCCGCCATGTGCGGCGCCCTGCTGTTGAGCGGCTGCGCCAATCACATGTCGCAACGCAGCGAGCACGAGGAGCGCATTGAGCGCAAATTGCTCTCCCACAGCTTACAAATCGATGTGGGCTCACCGTCTGTGCTTGAGCTGCCGCAACGCCGTGTGCGCATCAATGAACAAAAGACCTTTGAGGTCACTGAGTTCGATGTTACCCGGCGCTATGACCGCTACACCCCCTACCAACCCTGGCGAGAAATCTACGAGGTACCACTGGGAGCTGTAGCGGTTGTGGCAGGTGTGGGCGCCAATGTGCTGAACATCTTCATGTTTGGGCAACTGCCAGACAGTGTCACCAGAGACTGGCTCAGCTATGGCGTCGACGGCCTGAACCCGGCCATGAATGTGCAATCCAACGGCCGTGCGCAGCAGAACCTGGCAGGCATTGAAGACGTTCAGCGCGAATCGCGCCTGGAATATTCCAGCCTGCCGTGGGCCGAGCGTCCCGTGGTGGTGACCGCAGGCACCCAACACCATGAGCTGACCACTGACCGCAATGGCGTGCTGCGCCTCAATTTGCTGGACAGCCCGTTTGCCGAACAAGATCTCAATCACGTCGGCAAGCTGACGATCACCGTAGAAGACGCGCAGGACGAAACCCATTCGGATTCAACCCTGTCGGTAAGCAGCAACCTGCGAGGCAAACTGCTGGAAGCGCACAACCTGATTTACGACGACCTGGAGGGTGATGACGTCAGCCAATGGGTGCATCGGGTTAAACGCTTGTCTGAACTGGGGCTGGAAGAAGAAGCCAGCGAGCTGGAGCAGAGCCTGATCGAACTCACGCGTAATGATCCTGAATTACAGCGCGAATTCCTTCAGTCCTTGACCAAAAACGCCGGGCGCCTGGTGGCAGATCCGGGGGTTAGCTGACATACAAGCCATCCGTAGCGGCCGCCCAAGGCTGCGGCTACGGGCGCGCGCCGAACAGTTCCAATTGCTCAAATCCGGTGCTCAAATCCTGTAAACGCACCCCCAGCCCGAGCAATCGAACGGGCTTGGCGCCTCGTGCGAACGCCTGACTCATCAGGCTTTGATAGCTTTCCACGTCCCGCCCTGCACCCGACTGCTCAAGAGTCGTTTGGGTGAAGTCATGAAACTTCACTTTGACGAACGGTTTGCCCGGGCGATAACTGGCATCGAGCCGACTGATGCGCCCATTGAGGGTATCGAGCAGTTCAGGGATTTTTTCCAGGCATGCGGCAAGATCCGGCAAGTCCACATCGTAGGTGTTTTCGACACTGACCGACTGACGACGACTGTCGCTGTGCACCAAGCGCTCATCAATCCCCCGCGCCAACCCCCAAAGTCGCTCACCGAAACTGCCGAATTCACGCACCAACGCCATTTTTTTCCAGTCGCGCAAATCAAGGCAGGTTTCAATCCCCAGTCGCGCCAGCTTGTCAGCCGTGACTTTGCCCACCCCATGCAACTTGTTTACAGGCAGTGCCGATACAAAATCGTCCACTTGGTCAGGGGTGATGACGAACAAACCATTGGGCTTGCGCCAGTCACTGGCAATTTTGGCCAGGAATTTGTTTGGCGCCACGCCCGCAGAGACGGTGATATGCAACTGATTAGAGACCCGGCGCCGAATATCTTGCGCGATACGCGTTGCACTGCCTGCAAAATGCGGGCTATCCGAGACATCCAGATAAGCTTCGTCCAGCGACAGCGGCTCAATGAGCTCGGTGTAATCACGCAAGATGCCGTGTATTTCCCTGGACGCCTCTTTATAAGCGTCCATGCGGCCGTGGACAATCACCAGATCCGGGCACAGCTTAAGGGCATGCCGGGATGACATCGCCGAGCGCACGCCGTAAGCCCGCGCTTCATAGTTACAGGTAGAGATCACGCCGCGTCGATCGGCCGAGCCGCCGACCGCCATAGGCTTGTTTGCCAGGCTCGGATCATCACGCATCTCGATGGCGGCATAGAAACAGTCACAGTCGACGTGGATGATTTTTCGCTGCGTCATGTAGGCCGGCGTTCTTTCCGAGGTGAAGTAAAGCGGATCGCCAGTATGTCACCCTGAACTGTATATAGCACCAGTAGTCTTAATACTCCCCGACCAGCGTGGGAATTGTACGCTTAATTTATTTTTCTAATCGAAATCACTCCCCTGATAGAGCCTAAACCCTTGCGCCGCGGGCTCTGTGACGCTTTTTATAGCTGCATTTATCAGCTAACCAATTGAACCAAAAGGTTTTTCCGTAAATTAACGTTTGACAGCAAGGCCTATCGCTGTAGAATCCACCCCACAGACGCGGGATGGAGCAGTCTGGTAGCTCGTCGGGCTCATAACCCGAAGGTCGTCGGTTCAAATCCGGCTCCCGCAACCAAACATCGAAAAAGGCTACTCGAAAGAGTGGCCTTTTTTGTGCGCGTGCGTTTTATGCAATGAAACTTGCTGACCATCATTTGCACTGGCAACCCCATTGAAGCCTGCGGCAGTGACGACCAAGTCCGCGCCCTGCTTTGAGGTTGAAATCTGCGCATGCGACCTAATTCATTGTTTTTACGTATTAAAGTTTGACACTTCGGCGTATCGCTGTAGAATCCGCCCCACAGACGCGGGATGGAGCAGTCTGGTAGCTCGTCGGGCTCATAACCCGAAGGTCGTCGGTTCAAATCCGGCTCCCGCAACCAAACATCGAAGAAGGCTGCTCGAAAGAGCGGCCTTTTTTGTGCGTGTGTGTTTTTGCTGACCCGCCACCTGAAAGTTGTTTATTTCGACCGCACGGTCAATTAAGCGTTGACACATCTTCGTTCAGCTGTAGAATGCGCCCACACAGACGCGGGATGGAGCAGTCTGGTAGCTCGTCGGGCTCATAACCCGAAGGTCGTCGGTTCAAATCCGGCTCCCGCAACCAAACATCGAAAAAGGCTACTCGAAAGAGTGGCCTTTTTTGTGTGCGCTCGAAAAGTACCTCGCATGCGTTTATTGACAATAAACGGCATATTTCTGAGAGTGCGTGCAGCTATCCCCTGGCGCAGCAACTACCTTCTTTTTACCTCGTCAACCTGAACCTCAGGCAAACAACTGAAAGTATTTCAAAATATTTTAGCCAAAAGGATTGGTAACTTGAGTCTATGCCTCCATCCTATCGCGCACGATCCACGAGGTGATTGATGCCCGATAACTCGCCACTCCCCAAAGACACCGTTACAGCAGCCCACCCGATTGCCGCGACCCGCTTGCGCTGGCTGGATTTGCTGAGCAAGTACCGTCAACCCATCGGGCTGGTGCTCACCTTGCTGCTGTTTGCGATAGCCCTGATTGCATGTCGCCATCTACTCAGCGAACTTGACCTGTACGCACTGCACGACTCCATTCTTGAGGTGCCCAAGCCCGCCCTCTTCGGCGCGGTGGCTGCCACGGCTGTCGGGTTTCTGATCCTGCTCGGGTATGAATGGTCTGCGAGTCGCTACGCGGGGGTCAAACTGCCTCCCAAAACCTTGGCACTTGGCGGCTTCACCGCCTTTGCCATTGGTAACGCCATCGGCCTGTCGCTGCTGTCCGGTGGCTCGGTGCGCTACCGCTTATATGCACGCCACGGTGTCGGCGCCTCGGAAGTGGCACACATGACGCTGTTCGCCAGCCTCTCTTTAGGCTGCGCGTTACCGCCCCTGGCAGCGCTCGCAACATTAAGTAATTTGCCCGCAGCTGCAGCCGCCCTGCACATTCCCGCCTATTTATTGGGTGCGATTTCTTTCGCAGTGCTGGCACTGTTCGGCTTGTTGGCACTGGGCATTTATCGTCGCCGACTGCCCGAACAACCGATACCGGACAACTTGCTGGTCAAGGCTGGCCGACGCACCCTGCGCCTGCCGAGCCCACGCCTGACGCTCCTGCAACTGGTGATCACTGCCCTGGACGTGGCCGCAGCCGCCACCGTGCTGTATTTGTTACTGCCCGAAGCGCCCCCGTTTGGCGCTTTCATGCTGGTTTATCTGCTGGCGCTGGCCGCAGGCGTGTTGAGTCATGTACCCGGCGGCGTGGGTGTATTTGAGGCCATATTGCTCGCCGCCTTTGCCGACAAGCTTGGGGCTGCGCCGTTGGCCGCCGCTTTGCTGCTGTACCGCATGATTTACGTGATTCTGCCGCTGCTGGTCGCGTGTCTGATGCTGCTGATCAACGAAGCCCAGCGCCTGATTCAAACCCGCCAAAGTCTGCGCGTCGCTTCGGGCCTTGCGGCTCCGATCCTTGCGGTGCTGGTGTTCATGTCGGGCGTGGTGTTGCTGTTCTCGGGGGCGACCCCTGAAATCGACACCCGCCTTGAACACATCGGCTTTCTTATCCCGCACCGCCTGATTGATGCCTCACACTTTGGCGCCAGCCTGATTGGCGTGCTGTGCCTGTTGCTGGCTCAAGGCTTGCGTCGACGCTTGTCGGCGGCGTGGATGCTGACCACCATTTTGCTGCTGGTGGGTGCCGTGCTGTCGCTGCTCAAGGGCTTTGACTGGGAAGAAGCGTGCATTCTGGCCCTGACCGCCAGCCTACTGGCGCTGTTTCGCCGCTCGTTCTATCGCCCCAGCCGTTTGACTGAACTGCCCTTCTCTCCCCTGTACCTGGTCGCCAGCCTCTGTGTGCTGGGCGCCTCGATCTGGTTGCTGCTGTTTGCCTATCAGGACGTGCCTTACAGCCATCAGCTGTGGTGGCAATTCACCCTGGATGCCGACGCGCCACGCGGGTTGCGCTCATTGCTGGGCGCCGCCGTGGTGTTGGTGATCATTTCGCTGACCTGGCTGCTGCGCACCGCCCGGCCCGTCATCCACCTGCCGGATGCCGAGGAACTGGCACGCGCCGAGAAAATCCTCCTGGCG
Organism: Pseudomonas weihenstephanensis; assembly: GCF_001043055.1. Lineage (GTDB taxonomy): Bacteria > Pseudomonadota > Gammaproteobacteria > Pseudomonadales > Pseudomonadaceae > Aquipseudomonas > Aquipseudomonas weihenstephanensis. Next base: position 612,744 of record NZ_JYLF01000001.1, on the reverse strand, counting down.
TCCAACCAACCCGACGGCGGCCTGGCCCTGACCGGCGATAAAGCCTTGCTGTTCCACCCGCACGACAACGCATTTTTGATGTACGCCCGCCGTGGCCGCAGCCTGGTGGCCTTGTACGACCCGATTGGGCCGAACCAACAACGTGCCGAGTTGATCTGGCAGTTTCGCGACCTGTGCGACACCTATCACGCGCGCCCGGTTTTTTATCAGGTTCGCGCTGAAAACCTGCCGTTCTATATGGATATCGGCCTGACCGCGATCAAGCTGGGCGAAGAAGCCCGCGTCGATTTGCATCGCTTTGATCTCGACGCCAAAGGCAAAGAGATGAAGGACCTGCGTTACACCTGGAACCGCGGTACTCGTGACGGTCTGTCACTGGAGATTCACGAACCGGGTGAAGCACCGATGGATGAATTGAAGGTGATTTCCGATGCCTGGCTCACGGGCAAGAACGTGCGCGAAAAAGGCTTCTCGCTGGGACGATTCAGCGAGGACTACATCAAGCATTTTCGTGTGGCGATTATTCGTTTCGAAGGTAGACCGGTGGCTTTCGCCAACTTGCTGGAGACTCACAGCCACGAGTTGTCGAGCCTTGACCTGATGCGCGCTCACCCCGATGCGCCGAAGTTGACCATGGAATTCATGATGGTCGGCCTGATTCAACATTATAAGAAGCACGGATATGCCCGTTTCAGCCTGGGGATGGTGCCGTTGTCTGGCTTGCAACCGCGCCGGGGCGCACCGCTGACCCAGCGTTTGGGGTCGATGTTGTTCCAGCGCGGCGAGCACCTGTACAACTTCCAGGGGTTGCGCCGTTTTAAAGACAAATTCCAGCCTGACTGGGAACCTCGTTATATGGCCGTGCCTGCCGGACTTGATCCGCTGGTCGCACTGGCTGATACCGCCGCCCTGATTGCAGGCGGCTTGACTGGATTGGTGAAACGTTAATGAAACATCGTTCCTGGCGGTTTTTGCTGGTCACTCTGGTGGTGTTGGTCGCGCTGGTGGCAGGCGGCTATTGGGCATGGAACCGCCCCGCTCCTGAGCCCACAATTGAACACATCAGCCAAGCCGACGGCTCGACGCTGACCAAAGTTATCCCGGGCCAGAAAGCCCGCGCCCAAGTGGTCATCGCCGTACCTGCCGAAGAAGCGCTCAACGATAAGCAATTACTGGCGTTGAGCCGCGGCGGCGCCGCTCAGTTGGCGCAGGTCATCCTGCCCAAAGAGGACTGCACCTTGCAGCAGCAAGCGCTGCAAAACGCACTCGCACAACTCAAAGGCCCGGCCACGCTGGTCAGTGGCATAGGTCCCGGTGCAACGTTGGCCTGGCGCTGGCTGGCCGTGCAAACCAACGACAAAGCGCAAGCGGTGTCAGTGGGCTTCAAGCTGGAAGAGCCGGGATGCGCCCTGCCCGTGCCAAAGTCGGCTGCCCACGGCAACTGGCTGGTGGCCTGGAACGACAACCCTGACGATCCAAGCGCTGCGTTCGTACGCGATCAGGGCAATGCACAGACCAGCATCAGCGACTACGACATCCATTTGCCGCAAGTGCTGAGCAATGAACTGCGCAAAATCCTGGTGGGCAATGAAAACGGTGGACTGAGCATGCCGGTGGTCGAAGTCCCGGCCGGTCAGCAAAACAATACCGTTACGCTGTTTTTGTCGGGTGATGGCGGCTGGCGTGACCTGGACCGTGACGTGGCCGGTGAAATGGCCAAGATCGGCTACCCGGTGGTGGGTATCGACATGCTGCGCTACTACTGGCAGCACAAAACCCCGGAGCAAAGTGCTACCGACCTGACAGAACTGATGCAGCACTACCGCCAGAAATGGGGCACCCAGCGTTTTGTGCTGGTCGGCTACTCGTTTGGTGCTGATGTGCTGCCTGCCACCTACAACCGTCTACCCGAAGCCGAGCAAAAGCGAGTAGATGCCATTATGTTGCTCGCATTTGCCCGCAGTGGCAGTTTTGAAATCCATGTGGATGGCTGGCTGGGTAAAGCGGGTGCAGAAGCCGACACGGGCGAAGAAATGTCAAAACTGCCGCCAGCCAAAGTCGTGTGTATTTATGGCGAAGAGGAAGTCGACGAAAGCGGCTGTACGGCCAAAACAGCAGTGGGCGAAGGCTTGAAGCTACCGGGCGGCCATCACTTCGACGAGAACTACCCGGCACTGGCGCAACGGCTGGTCGACCTGATCAAGAAACACCAGGCCGTAGCCGAATAACCCGATGCAAGCAGTGCGCAAACGTCCATGACGGGTGCGTTTTACAGCGGCTGCACAACAAAAAGCCCGACCTCTCACAAGGCCGGGCTTTATTATCAGGCTACATCTCGACCTGGGTTCCCAGCTCGATCACCCGGTTTACCGGCAGCTTGAAGAAGCGCAGGTTGCCGTTGGCGTTTTTGAGCATGAAAGCAAACAGCCCTTCGCGCCAACGCGCCATGCCCACCAGTTTTGAAGGGATCACTGTCTCGCGACTGAGGAAGTAGGTCGTGCGCATCGGACTGAAATCCAGCTCGTCCAGATGGCACAGCTTCAACGCTTGCGGTACATCCGGCTCATCCATAAAACCAAAATGCAGAATCACCCGATAGAAGCCATCACCGTAAGCATCCACCTCAAAGCGTCGCTCAGCTGGCACCCGTGGCGAGTCTTCGTTGACCACCGTCAGCAACACCACTTGCTCATGCAGGACCTGGTTATGCAGCAGGTTATGCAACAGCGCGTGGGGTACAGCGTCTGGGCGGGCAGTCAAAAACACAGCGGTACCCTGCACACGGTGCGGCGGTTGCACGCGAATGCTGCTAATAAACAGCGGCAGCGGCAAGGCGCTTTCGTCGAGGCGATCAACCAACAACTGTTTACCGCGACGCCAGGTGGTCATCAGTACAAACAGCACAATACCCGCCAACACCGGAAACGCCCCGCCCTGGAAGATTTTCGGCACGTTGGCCGCAAAAAACAGGCCATCCACCAGCAGAAAACCGGCCAAAATGGGCACCGTTAAAATCGGTGGCCACTTCCACAGCAACAACATCACGGCCGACACCAAAATACTGGTGATCAACATGGTGCCGGTCACCGCCACGCCGTAAGCCGATGCCAGCGCGCCCGAGGACTCAAAGCCCAACACCAGCAAAATCACCCCCACCATCAACGACCAATTCACGGCGCCGATGTAGATTTGGCCCTGTTCGGCGCTGGAGGTGTGCTGGATGTGCATGCGCGGGATGTAACCCAACTGGATCGCCTGGCGGGTCAAGGAAAACGCCCCGGAAATTACCGCTTGCGATGCAATCACCGTGGCCAGCGTGGACAGCACCACCAACGGGATCAGCGCCCAGCTGGGGGCCAGCAGATAGAACGGGTTACGCGCAGCGTCCGGGTTTTCGAGCAGCAATGCGCCTTGTCCAAAGTAGTTAAGCGCCAGCGCAGGCAACACCAAAATGAACCACGCCCGTGCAATCGGCTTGCGACCAAAGTGCCCCATGTCGGCGTACAACGCCTCGGCCCCGGTCAAGGCCAGGACCACGGCGCCCAAAATGGCCACGCCCATGCCAGGGTGCGACACAAAAAAGCGCACGCCCCAAACAGGGTTCAGCGCGTTGAGCACTTCAGGGTGCTGGGCTATCCCGTGAATGCCCAGCCCGCCCAATACCAGAAACCACACCACCATCACCGGGCCAAACAGCTTGCCAATGCTGGCAGTACCGTGGCGCTGAATCAGAAACAGCAGCACCAGCACCACCAACGCGAGGGGCACTACCCAGTGGTCCAGGCCATCAAACGCCAGCTCAAGCCCTTCAACCGCGGATAGAACCGAGATCGCCGGGGTGATCATGCTGTCACCGTAAAACAACGATGCGCCGATCAACCCCAGAATCACCAGCACCGAACGCAATTGGGGATAAGGCGAAGCGGCTCGGCGAGCCAGCGCGGTCAAGGCCATAATGCCGCCTTCGCCCTGGTTATCGGCGCGCAGGATGAACAGTACGTATTTGATCGACACGACCCAAATCAGCGACCACAGAATCAGCGCCAAAATGCCGAACACACCGTCGTGGTTGACCTGCACCCCATAACCGCCAGAAAACACCTCTTTGAGGGTGTACAAGGGGCTGGTACCAATGTCGCCGTAAACCACCCCGACCGCCGCAACCAGCATCCCAATCGGCTTGGCTTTTGAATGCCCGCCTTCTGCCGCCTGACTACTTGCCTGCCCCATCAACCACTCCTACAACTCTAGACCGCTGTTCTTAATGGCGAGCGCTACGCTTGCTCGGCAGCATGCGCTGATTGTCTGACTGTTATCTACGAAAATTCATAGTTTAGAAACCCTACTTTCGCGACGGCGCGCAGCATAGCGCAGCACTCGTCGTAAATCCCCGCATAACGCTGGTCAAGTGCGTTGACCATAGCTAAAATCACGCACTTTTTTTCATTAGAGGCGCATCAAGCGCCCGTTCGTCGTGCAGCCTTTACGGGCATGTAACGTCACTACATACCGAGGTTCGCCATGTCCACCGTTACCAAGCCTGCCAACCCCAAGGTTGGTTTTGTTTCCCTGGGTTGCCCCAACGATGGTCTAAATATACTAATTATTTTTTCGCTTCCTCAGTAATATTCCCACTAGCCTCCCCATTCCTACTGGCAAACTGTACACTTTGTCCCTTCATGGCAACGTGCCATCCAGCACGGATGTCTGACCCATTTTTGATCAACAGCCCTGCTGTCGATTGAAAAATTCAATCGGCGCTTCGTCTCTTTTAAGGTACAGTCTGTAATGTACGCAGTGGAACACGTACTGTCTGCCAATGGAGTGGATATCTATCAAGCTTGGCTCGACACCATTAGAGACAAGCGATCTAAGGCGAGAATCACCACCAGAGTTGACCGGGCAGCGCTCGGAAACTTTGGCAAAACCGAGCCGGTGGGTGATGGGGTCTTTGAAATGAAGCTGGACGTTGGCCCTGGATTTCGCGTGTATTACGCAGTCGAAGGTCAAAAGGTCATTTTCCTGCTGGGCGGCGGCTCAAAGGATAAACAGCAGAACGACATCGACCAAGCTAAGGCTCTCTGGAAATCTCACAAGGTGAAATAGAAATGACAACTCGTACTCGTTCTCATGAAGACAGCGTTCTTGAAATGCTCCGTGAAGACGAAGCATTTGCCATCGAATACCTATCTGTAGCATTAGAAGAAATTGACGAGGCAGGCGGCGGCGATGCTTTCCTCCTAGCTATCCGTCGTCTTGTCGACGCAAGAGGCGGGATGGGTAGCCTCTCTCAAAATACAGGCCTTGCTAAAGGAAATCTCTACCGATCCATTGCGGCAGGCGGAGATCCAAAGCTCTCTACAATCCTCAAGGTACTGCAGGCGCTAGGCATAGGAATGTCGAAAGTTGTTACACATCGGACAGACGAAGCATGCGCTTAAGTTCTTCAGGTTAGATAAAAAAGCCCTAGTCAAAAACTAGGGCTTTTTTAGTCACTAGCAAAAACGTATTTCTTGACAAAAAAAAGCCGCGAATCAGATTCGCGGCTTTTTTTTAACGCTTGCTGTCAGGAGTAACGTGGGTCGGGACCCAAGTATTTCCCGGCGTTGTGGTCGGCGGTAGTGGCTTGTTGTCTGGAACAGCCGCAAAATTATCTTTCGGTCCGCCGCGAGGGCCTACTTCTTGAAAGATGCCGCCTTGTTTACCGGTACTCTGCCCAGGTTTTTTTCCGATTGTCATGGTAAATCTCCTACTTACATAGTGCCTAGGAGCTACAGACCCAGAAAATTCACGACCACGTTGTGCTAAAGCACAAGCGGATATAGAATTAGCTAGTCCGCAGCTTTTCGGCTATGGGTTCTGAATTGGGAAGGTCTCGTAAATCATCCCCAAGTTCAGGCTAGAAGTCCTACGTGCAAAAGCATGTGGGACTTTTTTTTTGGCATCCAATTTGTAGACACCCTTTAGATCGACTTCTACATGTAGAAGTGACAGGCCAATAATAGCCATCTCTTCTAAGAGAAATCAACAGCTGATTGATAGTTTTTTATCCACAGCCTCTGTGGATAACCCTGTAGATAAACCTGTGCTTAAGGGCACAAATCCTTGACTATCACTGTCAAAACAATAATTGATCATTTTTTAATCAAAAAAAAAATTATGCACATTTGCCCTTGAATTGCGCCTGAGCACTAGAGCCCTCACACCACTACATGTCGTGTTATACTGAAAGGTTCCCAACACTTCCCCTCTAGATCTTGTGAGATTCAAATGCTTTCAGCCTTCTTCAATCGCTTCGAGCAATATTGCCTCTCGCCTCAATGGCTGAATGGCTGAATGGCTGAATGGCTGAATGCAAAAAAATACAATACAGCAGTGCCTTTCAGATCGACTCCATCCCTTAATCTGATTGGTTCTCAGCAGTCTTCAAAATTTATCCCGTCACTCACCTGATGCGTATTGCCGGAGCGATGCCGTTTTTGAAAACCGTCCCATTCATTACTTTTCCGGCTTTCCGCCCAATGAATTCGGGCACGTCATCATTGCCCCGCTCGTGACCTCCCATTGCGCCGCTGTGTTACCGCGCTGCATTACCTTTCAAAACTTTGCATTATGTGCAAATGGCGGTCGGCTGCAGAGCCCCGCGGCGTGCCTGGGCTGCAGGATTGTTTGCACTACATTCGACTTTGCACAAAAAAAGGACACAAAGCCCGTCGGCGGGAGGGGGATAAGTGCTTTTTTCTCCAAATTTTTATTTCCTAAATTATTTTTATAAACAAACTCGCAATCAAAGGCTTGCGTCACTGACTGCTCCTTACAACTTTACGACAGATGTTAAAAAGCCCTCAATTGAGGGCTTGGGACTGTCAGAATGTGTATGGAAACTTACACCTAAGGCACAGCATCAGTTCATTACTGGACTGCACCACCAGCCGCATGCCCAGCTACCTTTTTAAACATAGGAACCAGCATTTGGCTGCCTCGCTCATTTAGATGATCATCATCAAAATAAATCGGCAGTCCGCCTACATCTCCCCAACATGTCTCCTCTTCGCACAAGAATGGTACTGGGTCGAGAATTTTAGCTCCGCACTCTTTCGCAGCCAAATCAAGGGTTTCTAGAGCAAATTCATTTCGTTTGTTGTACTGTTCTCGCGAGACTGAGATCCGTGTTGGCACATGAAACATCATTGAGCGCCCCATACTCATAGGGACGTTGAACCCTTGCTCCGGCACAGGACGCACGATATAAACCTCTCTATCCTTAGAAAGCTCACAAACCATTTTCAGAACACCCTCTCTCATTTTAGTCGGGTATTCGTTACTTTTAAAATTCACCCCTTCAAATCCAAATAAAGATATTAAATTCATTAAAGGCGGGTCAACCTCATTAGGCCCATATAAGTAAACCGAAAACCTATTAACCAAAACGACAGGCACATTGCTTGGCAACGTCTTAGCTTCTTTCAAAACCCAAGTCAGAAAATTTTCACACTTATGCTTTACAATGCTGCTATGTATCCCGATAGCAAGAGGACAAGCATTTGCAGTCCATTGAAGTACATCACCGCTCCCAATCGCGGCCTTAAATGAGGTCACCAGAGAGGATGAGTGGCTATCTCCAATCATTACAGCCTTGATAACACCTTCGGTTCCATACGTGCAATTAGGTACGGGTTTATCCTTAGAGCTAGTTCCGGAAGCTTGGGATGCGCATTCTTCCAAACGCGGATTCTTATTAAGTGCTTCGGCGAAAATAGCATTTGTCTCCGATGAGACGCGGCCAGGAAAACCATCCTGCCAGCGAACCAAAGCACCAAGCGCGCCGACTATCAAAACCCCTGACAACAATAAAACAAACGAAATAAATATAGGCCGTTTCGATAGATTTATACGCGTTGGGGTTTCAACGTAGCGATAGGACAGCCATCCCAAAAGCAAAGTTAAAACCAGTCCAAATGCAACTCCCAACATGTGGCCTTTGAAATTCAGAAAGACCAGCATGACTGCAATCGGCCAGTGCCACAGATATAGAGAATATGAGCAATCACCTAACCACTGGGCCAGCTTAGTACCCGTCCACCAGGAACCTTGTCTTGCAGCAATTAAAACCAGTACCGTTCCCATTACAGGAATCAGTGCTCGCCAGCCCGGCCACTGGCTGGTCTGATCAAAAATAACGACAGATGCTATTATCAAAACAAAGCCAAAACCTTCAATCACCCTTCTAATGATTGAGGGCATTGCAATATTGTTGGCCCACAAATAAACCACCCCACCAGCAAGAAGCTCCCAGGCTCTAGTTTTGATGAGATAGAATGCGATCAAAGGTTTATGCGGAGTCATCTTGACCGACCAATACAGCGACAACAAAAGGCCGATAACAATCAAGGTCTTCAATGATGAGATTTTAGGGCGAAACTTCCAAGCACCCAACATAACCAGCGGGAGAACTAAATAGAACTGCCACTCAACCGAAAGCGACCAAGTATGTAGTAATAAATTCTCGTGGGACGAGACATCGAAATACCCCGACTCACGACTAAATTTTATATTCGAGAAAAAACCTAAGGCACTAATAACATATGTGCCAAGGGTATGATATTCCTGAGGCAGTAAAACCAGCCACCCCAGCGCAAGAACAAATAGACACAGGACTATCAAAGCAGGAAGAATACGTTTAGCCCTAGAGACATAAAACTCAAGCACTGAAAATCGCTTGCCTGAAATCAGTGAATCAGTTAAGCCTCTCACGATTATTCCAGTCATTAAATAACCAGATATCACGAAAAATATGTCTACCCCTACAAAACCTCCTGAAAAGCCAAAAATACCAAAATGGTAAAAAATTACTGAGACTACTGCCCAAGCACGCAACCCATTGATATCAGCCCTGAAGTTGCTCTTCTTAATATCCATGTTGTTCCATATCTAAATCTCAAAATCCACCACCCTGGCCGACAGGGCTTATTAAAATTCAAGGGATTACTTGCGCACAAACAACCCTTATTCAAAAAAATACCGCACTACTGAACGGCGCGGCATTAAACATCTATCTTTCGTTACTGCTTTATCGCCCCACTCAGGGTGTACTAAAATTAATTTTAGTAGCAACGATTTAAGTACATCATTCCATGATTGATGTGATTTTGCCAGCATCCCCAACGAATCTAAGTCCACCTTTGTGTGCAGACTAAAACGTTTCAGGACTTATAACGTAATCGGTTTTAACTGGCCCACTAACAAGGTGGCCTTACCGGCGTTTGATGTGAACACCGCTGCATTCGCTGGCACTGGTGTCGGCCCATGGGTATGGCTGGCCAATTGCGTGTTCATCTCCTGCACCAAATCCAGCAAATCACACACCACCTGAAACAGGTTCACGCTTTCCGACCCTATCCAGTTTTGGGGAGCCACCAATCGCTGACTAACCCCCGCCACACTCTTACGCAGCCCCTCGATCCTCTCCTGCATGTCGCCACCCACCGTGGCGTTGTGCTTCTGCCCCACGACCATGTTGAAGTCCCGGCCGGTAGCTTGGTGCAGATCATCCACTGCCGCTAGGCTCGCAGATCCGCCCGACAGCAGCTTGAGCGCGCCCAGCGCTTCGATGGTCTTGATTCCGCCCACTGACTCGGTTGAATGGTCGTCCACTGTCCTGGTGTGGTTCTGGAAGGTCTCGGTGTTGTCCAGGGCTTCCACTTCGCGCTCGATCGCTTTGTCCTGGATCTTGCCGTCGGTTTGGCGCAGCCAGTTGCCGTCGGCATCGACCCGTTGCTGGCACGCTTCGCTGTGCTGCCAGACCTGATCCCCTTTCGGGACTTTGGGCATGCTCAGGCCGTGCGGGAGAATGGTTTGGATGTAAGGCTTGTGCGGCAGGCCGTAGGCGAAGCACACAACGACTTGGGTGCCTTCCTCGGGGAAGGCGTAGATGCCCATTTCCTCGCCGCCTGTAGGCAGCGGCAGCGGGACACCGGCCAAGATCGGCAGTTGAGTGTCTGGCTCGCCATCTGGCCCCATGACCTCGATGTCGACCGCGTAGCGCGGGCGGAAGTCGTCGCAGATCCCGGCGCCGCTGGGGGCGTCGGCAACGGCGACCACGCGGGCGAAGCGCGGCAGGTGGTAGCCGCCTGTGAGTTCGGGGAATTGTCGTTCTACGCTGCGGCGGATTGCGTCGTCCATCGGATGGCCATCTGGTTGTCGACGAGGGCCACACTGGTGATGCGCTCGCCGTGGTTGATTGTTGCACCTGGTCGCAACCCGGGAAGGGCCGCGATCATGGCGCTTTGATTGCCCTGGTAGCCGTCGAACAGCTCGGCAGGCAGTTGTAGCGGCGCCCGCACGCCGAAGAAGCTGTCGGCCCAACTGCCCACGAACACTTCGCCATCGCCCTGTTGCTGCCAGATAAAGTCGGGGATGTTGAACACGCGGGCCATGCTGTCCAGCGCCTGATAACCCGCCGCCAAGCTGTAGAAAAACGGCGCTTTCACACTGGCATAGGCTTGTTCCGGCACACGAAAGCGCAGGCCGGTGTGCTGGCTGATTTCGGTCAGTACGTCGCGCAGATCGACGTGACGCAGGTTCAACGGCAGCGGCTTGGCCAAGATGGCGGCCATCTCGCGGCAGTACAGCACCTGCTCCACGCGATTAGCCGCGGTGCAGCGCTCGACGTAGCCGATAAAGTGCCGCTGTAGCGTGCGTTCGTTGTAGCCGATGTCGAGTGTGACCAGCCCCCTGACGGGGGCTTGGGCTTGAATGGTGAAGGTGGCCCGGCCGGGGCTTTTCAGATCCAGCCGCACGTCGTCTTTGACCAGTTCCACCCGTTCGCCGTTGATGCTGAGGATTTTGTGCAGTTTCATCGGTTAATTACCCCCACCCAGCCAGCCGTCGACCTTTTTCAAGGTGGCTTCAAAGCCGGTCAGTGCCTGTTCGCCCTCGGCGGCGTCCTCGCCGGTGCCGCCCTTGCCACCCACGGCAGCGCCGGGGCCGGATTGGGCCGTCACGCCATTGGCAGCGCGGCGCCCTTCGACCTTTTGCGGGTTAGAGACTTTTTCGGTCAGGGTGAACTGGATCCGCCAAGCGCTGAGGGTGTCGTCTTCGCGTGCACTGACGCCTTCGGAGAACTCCACCTGACGGATGCCGAACGTGCTCGCCGTGTCGTTGACCACGCGATAGGTTTTGAGTTGGCCACCGCCTTCGGTGGCCTCGGCCATGCGCATCAGGTCACGCAGTTGCACCTGGTCAACGTAAGGGATCATCAGGGACGCAGTGAGGGTCTTGGGCTTGAAACCCTTGTGGGCGGTTTCGGTGTTGCTGGTTTGGCCCGACATATCACCGCTTTCGATCCGCATATTGGCGGTCACTTTCAGGCCCTTGCCACGCACCTGTTCGCCATCGAGTAGCAGCGTCATAGGCCCACCAGCTCGCGGACGAAGTTCAAGCCCTTTTCCGACCCCACCAACAGCGCCCCGGCGCACAGCACCCATTCATGGCCCGGCGCTTCGGTGCTGAGCAAGTTTCGGCGCAGGTCGCTGGTGGTGCCGGGGCCGATCATCCGCGCGCGCAGGCTGCCGTCCTGCTGGCCACCGGCAAGCAAGGCTTTAAGGTCGGCCAGTTGTTGGTCGCGGCCTTTTTGCTGGGCGGTCTTGCGGCTGGCCAGCGCGGCCAGATCGCTCATGGGCGAGCTGTCGGCGGCGTAGCTCTCCAGCACCGCCAGTTGGCCCGCCATCGACTGTTTGGCGGCCTTGAGCAAGGTGCAGCGCTCCAGCGGCAAGGACTGCCAGCGCGGCAACGGCCCAGCGTTGGGGATTTCCCACTTTTCGGTCTCCAGCTTTGACAGGTGCCGGGCGCGGCGCTCGGTGCGCACCAGATCCGGCATCGGCAGCAACGCATTGAACCGGGACAGGCTGTCGGCCAACTGGTCGAAACGTGTGGCCAGAAACATCAGGCACAGCGCGTACTGCTGCCCTTCGGGACGGCTGGCATCGCTGACGTCCACCAACTTGTTGGCCAACTGCTGCACCAGGTTCGGCGCCGACAGATACCGCTGGTAGCCACGGCCCTGACCCACACCACTTTGAAACGGCGTCACCACCAGACAGGCCGGGGCTTCGCCCATCTGTTCCGTGAGGGCCGCACGCCCGGCCGCAATCACGCCTTGCGCGGCGGCGCCCACCGGCCCCGGATTGGTACTGGTCATGCCGTCCAGGCCGCTCAGGCGCAACGCGGTGCTGGCCAGCTCGCCGCTGGCCAAGTCCTTGGCCGCGCTCAGTTGCTGCATCCAGCCGGTGGACTGCTCGGGCCAGCGCAGGGTCACAGGTGCCCAGGTCATGAAAGCGCCTCTCCCCAACGGATGGCCTCGACCGTCTCCAGCTCTCCGCTGGCTAACGCTTGGTCGAGCTGCTGTTTCAGCTCATTGCCGTACACCAGCAGCTTCATTTTGAATTGGTTGAAGTCCTCCCCCACCTGGCGCAACTGCTGCGCCGTGTGCAGGTGAAAGCCCTTCTCCCCCTGCGCATCACGGCAGGGATAGTGCATGTCGATGCCCAGCAAAATGGCGGCGTTCAGGTTCAATTGGTCGTCCCGCTGACTGTCGTAGTCAAAACGGGTACCGGTGGCGTTTGAGCTGAATCCCGAAGTGATAGCGTCCTCGCAGCGCTGGTCAATGTCGCGGCGCGTGCGCAGGCTTTGCTGCTGGGCATCCAGTCGATAAGGGCGGAACTCCAGCACGTTGTTGACGTAGTACGGCGCTTGCTCCTTGCGGTAGTTCAGCGAACCGTCATAGATCGTTTTCGCCACATCGATGGCGTCGTCCGGTATGGCATTGCCGTGCAGTGCCGATGAATAGCGAGTCAAAATGCGGCCGTCAGTGGCCAGCAGAAAGCAAAAACGGGCCATGGTTATTTCCCTAATGCCAGAAAGAAGGCTTGGCCCTCATGTGAAAAGGTACCGCCCGCGCTCCAGAGGAAACGCGAACTGTCCACAACCTGGTGCACCATGCCGAAGTTGTTGCCAAAACCGCCCTGCGTGCTGGACATGAGACTGAACAGCATGCCGAAGCACTCATTCGGGAACGGGGTCGGGAAGTACCGGTAATCGCTGCTGGAAATACACTCGCTGGTGGTCGCCCATTGCAATACCCACCCGCCCAACCAGGTGGGGGCGGCAAAGTAGCCATTGCGCCCGATCGACCAGGAGCAACCCCGGCGCAGTTTCTTCGGGGTGACGATGGTGCTGTCATCGTTTCCCGCATCGATCTGGGCGTCAGAAGCAATGCGCGCCACGCCCACGTCGGCGGTAGTGGCCAGCTTTGAGCTGTCGATGATTGTGGCTTGCCCTTTGAACACAATCGGGTTGGCCCCGGCCTCTGCACGTCGCACGATCAGTTGACCGGCCGCCCCCGCCATCACCACCGCAGGCAGCCCGGTGTTGTGGCGCATCCATTTGGCGCCGTCCCAGTAGCAGTTTTGAGACAGGCTGGTCTCGCTGATAGAGCTTAAAAAACCGTACTGACCCGCGTGAATGTCTAAGCTGTCACCCGACAAGGGGTTACGGTTTGGAATGGCGTCGGTGATGCCGTAGTCCTTTAGAGTGGTGCCCTTGTCGGCCTTTTTATCCAGCGTTTTGTTGATGACAACCAGGTCTTTATTGATCTGACCCACGTTCACATTGGTCTTGTCGATCGCGTTATTGATGGGCACCAACAAGTCGTCCACCTGGTTGGCGCTGTAGGTATTGAGGCTGTCCATTAACGTGGCGTCATACGTCCAGACAATGGGATTGGCCCCGGCCGCTGCCTTGCGGATGATCGCCCGACCATTGGTGACGGCAATGCAGGCGGCAGGTTTGTTGGTGTCGTGACGCATCCAGCGGCCGTCCGCGTAATAGCAGTTCTGGCACAGGCTGGATTCGAGAATCGAACTCACAAAACCAAAGCTACCCGCGTGAATGTCCAGGCTGTTGTTAGGCAGCGGGTTAAGGTTCGGGATGGCATCGGTGATGCCATACCCCCCCAGCGTCGTGGCTTTGTCGGCTTTGGAGTCCACCACCAGATTGAGCGCCGTCAGCAAGCGATCGATCTCTACGATGCTGTACGTGTCGCCACTGTCGCGGATCGAGGCCGAAGACGTCCACACGATCGGGTTCTCACCTGCGCTCGCACGCTGCACCCGCAATCGACCACCACCGCCCACCAACACCACAGCAGGCTTGGCCACGTCATGCCTCAGCCAGGCTTTCCCGTTCCAGTAGCAGTTCTGGCACAGGTGGGTTTCACTTTCAGCCGACACGAAAGCGAACTGCCCGCCGTGCAGATCCAGGCTGGTACCGGGCAGCGGGTTGACGTTCTGAATGGCGTCGGTGATGCCGTAATCCTTCAGCGTCGTGCCCTTGTTGGCCTTTTTCAGCAGTTCGGATTCGACCCAACTGCGACCGGCGAAGTGCTTGACCAGCGCGTCTGTGATCGGCTCGGGCTTGCGGATGTCGGTGATGGTGTTGGAATTGGGAATGTCGGCCAGCGGCACCACGTAGTGACGCACCCCAACGCTGTCGGTGTAGTCGGGCAACGAGGCGCCAAAGGTCACTTTCCAGCTGACCACGGCATCGCTCAACTGGCGTTCCAGGCACACATCCAGCCAGGCTTTGGTCGGCAGGTTGGCCGGGGCGACTGGCGTGGCTGCCGCTGACAGCACCCGCACGCCTTCGATGTAAGCAATACCGGGCTTGAGCTGGTACACCGCCCCGACTTTCTCCAACTGAAAACCGCCGTCAAAGAAGCACGAACGCCCGAACATATCGCGGTTACTCAGGCGCTCGCGCTCGTCGATGCTGTGCAGGCGCACAGTGAAGTCGTGCTGCCAGGTCTTGGCGTCGATGGTGATGCCGGTCAGCGCCTGGGCGCCGTCGAACACCACCAGAAAGTTGCGGGTGACGTTGTTGCCGATTTGCAGCGGCGGGATGTTGCGGCGCTTTTGCTGCACCGGCACGTACGCCACGGCCAACAACACGTTGTCGGCGGTTTCGAGGCCGATCCAGTTCCAGTCGAAGTCCCCGATGTCGCTGCCCATCATCAGGCTGTAAACCACCTGATTAGGGTTCACAAAGCCTTTTTGGGTCACGTCGTAAGTGGCCACGATCTGGCTCACGGGCGGCTTGGCCGCGCCACGGTTTACCGGGCCGTTCGGGTTAAGGCCCGGCACGTTGGCCAGCACAAAGCGGCTGACGATCAGGGGTTGTTGTGCGCCGACTTTCTGCGCGATCAGGCTTTCACCTGCAAGGGTAATACTGGCACCCACGGGAGGCTCCTACAGGCTGGCAACCAGCGTTTGCTGGTCGTCGTTAAAGTCCACCGCGACGATGCGCAGCGATACAGGGGTGATGGTCACAAAGTCATAGCGGCGGCACGTGCGCCCGTACTGCTGGATCAATACCCGCATCAGTTCCGGGTTTTGCGACAGTTGCGAATCGGAGAGGCGCAGCAGCACCACGTCCCAGTCCCGATCGGGCAGGCGCTCGTCGATCTCGACGTAGCCCACGCCCAGGCGTTGCAGAATGCGTTTCAGCCCTGCGGTGCTGCCCGCGTCCACGGCGTTGATAAAGGCGAATTTGACCCGCAACCGGTACAGGCTTTCGGGTTCGTCCTTGAAGCGGCTGATGTCGCGCTGCCAGGCCAGCAGATCGAGCACGGTCAGGTGGCAGGTTTCAGCGTCCATTTGCAGCAGCGGCCACTGCAACCAGCCTTCGACCTTGTTCCACCAGGACTGACTGGCGGTCTTGAGCCTGTTCAGCTCCTTACCATCGAGCCAGAACGGCAACTTGAGTTTGATCATGCGAGCGTCACCACCAGGCTGTTGATCCGGGGGATGCTCAGTTCTGAAACGATGTCGGCATTGTCAAAGTGCAGCGACTCGATGCCGGGGAACTGTTGGTGCAGCTCTTCGCCCAGTCGGCTGAAAGAAAAGCGTGACTGCGGATAGGTCAGGGTCGGCTGGTAGTCGGTGACCGTGCTTTCACGGAACGCTGCGCGCACGAACAACGCCACCTCATCGCGCAGGCTGTCGCGTTTGTCATTGCCGATCAGCGCGCGTGGCCACAGGGTCAGGCGGATGGCGTGTTGGGTTTCGGGCATCACCATCACCACCAGGTCATCGCCGTGGCCATGGTTGCCCTGGTTACGGATGTGCGCGTTGATCTGCTCCAGGTACGTGGCCGCTGGCACGTCCGCATCGAACAGCACATAGGCGTTGGCACTGCCGGGGCCACGGGGCGCGCCGTGCAGAAAATACACCCCGTCCGGGCGCACGCCGGGGAACGCTGAGATCATCGCCCGGTACACCGCGTCGGTGTGCCACTGGTTGACCGCCGAGAACTGGTTGCGCACGCGCAAGCGCAGTTGCTCGTCGGGTTCAGGGTCGGCGCCTGGGGCGATCAACCAACCATCGGCGTTCACCACCTGGGCAATGCCCGCCAGTGGCACCGGCAAAATGGCGTAGTAACCGGGCGCCAGGTTGTAGCCGCTGCCCACCTCCTGCGCCTCCACCGGCACTTCCAGTTGCAGCAGGCCATCGGCAAAGGTCGCGGGTGTGGTGGTGACCAGTTGATAAATATGGCCGTTGATCGCGGACGACTGCACCACGATGCCCGCAGGCAATTCCAGCGTGCCACCGGCTGCAATGCGGGTGAACAGGATCACGCCCTTGGCCTTGGTCGCGCCTTTGCGCTCGACGTTGACCGCCCAGGCCAGCATGTCCAGCCAGGTGTCACCGGCCGTTTTGACAAAGAAATTCGGCAGCACGGTGTCGCTGATAAAGCTGATGAGCCACATGACTGGCTTGGTCACCAGCGCGGTAATCAGCCGCCAGAACGGCGAATAGGCGCTGGTGTTGCTCAGCTTACTGCCTTGGGTCGCCACCTCACTTTCCCACGCCTTGCGCAACCCGGCCTCGGTGGTCGGGATCCCGGCGTCTGTCAGCGCCTGTTTAAAATCCACGTCGCTCACAGGAACACCTCGATCGCGCCAAACTTCAAAGTTTTAGCCGTCACCAGGTACTTGCCGCTGTCGTAGGACTGAATCAACGCCGTGCCCGGCACCAGGCGCACATCGGCCTCCACCAGCAGCTCCAGTTGCTGGATGCAATCGCGCTGACGCAGACGGCTGCGCTCGGCCACCAACGTCACCAGCAAGCCGCTTTCGCGGATCATGTGCGCGATGTCCTGGGCAATACTGGCGCGGTCATCGATGAGCAACGGTTGGCGCGACGGATCCAGCGACAAATCGTTGTCCACAATCCGCAGGTCGATGTAGTCACTCATCCGCCCACCGCCATGCTCATCATGTTTTCAAGCTCCAATGGACTCATGGGTTTGGTGTTGGTGATGTTCAGGTTTTCCACGTGGGTGGCCTTGCTTTGGGTTTGGCTGTTGTTCTGAATGCTGCTCAACAGGCCGCCCTTAGGCACGGCGTTGGGCCGTGACGGGGACAGGCTGCTCAGCGCGCTGTTGAGGCGTTCCTGACTTTGCTCGGACTTGGCTTGCGGCGGTGCCGCCGTCACCAGTGCAGGGACTTGCAGCGGCGGTTGCAGTGCATCGACCTGCGGTATGGCTGGGGTGGCCAGCGCCCGAGGGCCGGGGATGTTGGGTTGCACGGGCACAGGTGCCGGTGCCATCACCAACGGCGGCGCTTGAGGCACGAGCCGCAACGGGCTTTCCATCTCCGGCAGCATGGCCGTGGGGTCTTTCGGCACGGGGGCCATGACCAGCGGCGGCGCCGGTTGGGCCTGCACCTGCGCCACCCCGATGTCCGGCATCTGCGGCGGTGCTGGCAGGTCGCCAAACGCGGCATCGATCTGCACGCCGGGGATTTTGTTCAGCATCTCGATCAGGCCATTAATCGCGCCTTTGAAGATGTTGATAATCCCGTCCCACGCGGCCTTAGCCATGCCCATCCAGCCGCCCATGGAACTGAACCAGTCACTCAAGCCCTGGAGCTGGTCACTGACCCACTTGAACGCCTCGCTGTTGAGTAGCGCGGTCGTCCACTCATCCCAGTAATAAACGGCAGCAGCCACGGCAGCGATCAACGCCACCACCCCGATCACGATCCACACGATGGGGTTGGCCAGCAGGGCCGCGTTAAGCAGCCAGATCGCGCCTTGCCACAGCAGCATGGCGCCGCGAACCAGCCATATCCAAGTAACCATGGCCATCATGCTCACCACTAACGTGGTGGCAATGGCCACGTGAATGAGGAACATGGCAATGCTGCGAAAGCCTGTCCAGGTGAGGATCTTCCAGACCGTCACCAAAGCCAGCCACACCATCTTGCTGATGCCCACCACCAGCGTGAGGGCCGACATCACGGCAGTGATAGTAAAGATGGCCAGCGTGGCAATCCCCACCACGCGGGTGATGTTAGGGAACAACTGCGACCAGCGCGTCAGGGTTTGCGCCACACCAGTGAGCTTGGCCATCAGCGGTTCAAGGATCGGGATCAAGCCTTGACCGAAGGCAATGCGCAGCGCCTGCACGGCCGAGCCGAACTGTTGCCACGGGTCAACCATCGCCCGCGCCATCTTGTCTGCGCTCTCCAGCCCGCGCACGTTGCCCAACTGCTCCATGCCATTGCGCAAACGCCCGGTGTCTTTGGCCAGAGCGCCAATCACCCGCGCCCCTTCGCCGCCAAAGGCATCGGTCAAGGCCGTGCCAGCGGCGGCGGTGGTCAGGTCGCCAAACTTGCCTTGCAGCTTGTCCAGGATGTCGAGCATCGGCAGCAGTTTGCCGTTCTGGTCGGTGAACTTCATGCCCAGTTTTTCCGACCCTGCGCCGATGTTTTCAAACAGCGCCTTGTACATGCCCCCGGCGTCGCCGCCTTCCATGGTGCTGCTCAGCGTGCCAATCACGGCGAACTGCTCGGCCAGATCGACACCGGCCGTGGTCGCGATCGCGCCGACCTCTTTAAAGGCATCCTTGAGCTGGGCGCCGTCGGTGCGGAACAGCTGCACCGCCAACGCGGTCTGCCCGCCCATCTTCTCGACCCACTGGCTTTTGCCCATGGCATCGGCTTGATCTTTGAACAGGTTGTACAGGGTGCCGACGTAGGCGCCCATGGTGTCGGCGTCGGTTTTGGTGGCCTTGGCCAACAGGTTGCTGGTGTTGGTGAAGGTGGCCAACTGGCTGCCGCTCAGCCCTTGAATGGCGCCATTGATGCTGGACGCCGAGGCCACAAAGTCACGGGCGTTTTCACCGTAGGCCACTGAGAACTCCAGCGACTTGCGGTTGAGTGCATTCAGCGCGTCTTCAGCCACGCCCAGTGAGCGGACTTCGCCCAGGGCGCGGTTCATTTCTAACGCAGGCTCCAAAGATTTATTGATCGCAACCCCCGCCCCCAACAAGCCACCCAAGCCAAGGCCCATGGTCTTGTTGTTGTTTTCTGCCTGCTTGGTCAAATCCGAAAATCCGGTTTTGACCTTGCCCAAGGGCGCGGTGATCTTGTCGGTCAGGCTCAAGATAAAGGCTAGGCGGGCGCTGCGATCTGCCATGTGTGGTTATCCGTTCAGGGCATGGGCAATGCCGTTAGCCACGGCATATTCCATGCGTTTCCAATACTCGTCTTCCAACCACTTGGCCGTGCCCATCACCTCGGCGGTGGGTTCGGCGCCCGGTAGCCAGCGATTGGCCAGGGCCACTAACTGGCCCAAGCCGTTCTCACTCAGTCCTTCGGCGTGGTCGAGGGCTTTTTTACGATGATTTCAACGTCCGGGCCGTACTCTTCCAGCAGCGTGCCGGCCAGTTGCATCACCATCACCGGGTTGGCCAGCAACGGTTTCAGGGAGGCGCGCTGTTCCTGCTTCACCGTGGTCACCAGCAAGTTGTTGGCCGGGGCCACTTTGTTGTTCTGGTTAACGGCGTTGAAGTACTTGGTCACGTCTTGAGGGGTCAGCTCAAAGGTGAATTCGCTGTTGCCAATTTCCAGTTCGATTTCGCGACGTTCAGTCATGGGGTGTTTTCCGTTCAGGTTTAAAAGTGGGTGATTCGGGTTAGCGCAGGCAGATCCGGCGCACGTGGTCTTGCAGCCCCAGGATCATTTCTCGACTGAGGGCGAGTTGATCGCGGAGGGTGAAATAATCCGGTCGAGCGTCTGTTGCGAGTTCGGCGGCGCCTGCATCAGCCAGGCTGCCGGGGCCGGTCTGGTCGGGCTTTGGGGTGCTACAGGTGGCTTTAACGAACAGCCGCTTACCACCACTATCAACAGCACGGCGCAGATCATTGATTTCAGAAAGTGCATGGTTCAGAGCCTTAGTTCGAGTGCGGTCGTTTTCGTCACGATCAGCCAGCATTTCTCCACTGATACGGGCCGCTTCGCGCAGTCCGCTGACCTCAAACAAGGCGCGGTTACGCTCATCGATGAGGTGGTTGAACAGAAACCA
The DNA here is from genome assembly GCF_001043055.1 of Pseudomonas weihenstephanensis. Lineage (GTDB taxonomy): Bacteria > Pseudomonadota > Gammaproteobacteria > Pseudomonadales > Pseudomonadaceae > Aquipseudomonas > Aquipseudomonas weihenstephanensis. Next base: position 592,321 of record NZ_JYLF01000001.1, on the reverse strand, counting down.
GGCGGCCAAGAACAGCAGCAACGAAAGCAAGTTCGTGGGCAACGCGGTCATAGTCCGACCTCACACATTTCACGCTCAGCAGCGCGGCGGTGCACCAGCCCGGCCAATTCCTTGCCACCGGCATACACCCAGCGCGACAGCTGGGCACAAGCACCGCGCACGTCACCGCTGTTCAACAGTCGCAACAGTGTCGAGCTTGAAAACTGGCGCTCTCCCACGTTGTAAACAAACGACCCAAGGGCAGCGCGGCGGGTGTCCGGCAGCGGCATACGCACCTGGCGGTCAACCGCGGTCAATGCGATGCGCAATTCACGCAGCAGCAGCTGGTCGCACTGGGCCGGTGTGGCCTGATCGCCCAGCTTTACGCCCAGGGTGACGCCCTCACAGATGGTCGGAATCCCCACCGGATCGAGATAAGCCACCAGCGAGCGGCCTTCAAACCAACTGACCAGTGCGCCGGTCATGCCCAGCACACCCGTCAACGCGCCTATGGCGATCTTGTTGCGCAGGCTCATCACTTGCGCCTCCAGTCACGCAGCATCTGGCGGTACTTGGGCGCCAACAGCAGGATCTGCAACACCATGTAAAGCGCGGTCAGCATGTAGGCCACTGCTGACCAATCCACGGCCCCGGTCGCACCGGTCGCGGCCACGCCGATGGCGGGTGAGGCTTTTACGATCGCAATCGCGGTGTCCTGGGCGGCCTGATTTGTGCTCATCGCAGCCCCTCCTTCTCAAAAATGGACTGGCACGGCACACACCGCAGGATCCCGCCCAGCGCCTGGCGTGCTGCGGGGATTTCGCCCTCACAGTCCAGGCACTCGCTACGGCTTGGCCCGATCGGGCGCACACGGGCCAACTGGGCGGCAATCGCGTGATCGCGCTGACGTTGCTCCAGCGCCTGGGCGCGATCGAACGGGCACGACATCAGCTCAGCCCCTCAATCTCGGACACAGCCAGGTACGGCACACCATTCATGCGGATAAAATCCGGGCTAGTGACGTCGAACGGCACCTTGTGTTTGGATTTCTCGCCACCTTTGGGATCAATGCTCAGCAAGCTGGACACCTTCAACTTGCAGCCGAAGGCCTCGATGCGCATTTCTTCATCGCCGCTCTTGGCGAAAAACACGCTGTCGAAGGGCTTCAACTCGCGAAAACTGCCCGCCGTGCGCGCGGCATCCACCAGCAGGCCGAAGTTGTAGCTGTCCAGCTCAAACTCGCCGCTGGCCGACACGTCGCCATCCACGTGGCCATCGGGCACGCCACGGGTTTGCGCCACGGCGCTGTTGTCGGTGATATCGAGGGTGCAGCTCTCCACGTGAACCAGCAGATCGCCCAGGTTCACGTCAAAATTCTTACCGCCAATGCGTGACATAGGGGGGTTACTCCTTGGCGTCGTTGGAAAGATCCAGGGCGATGTTGGCCGTGATGTCTTTCGGGCAGTTGTGGGGTTTGAGCTTGATGTACGCCTCTACGGCGGTTTTGCTCTTCCAGACCAGCACGATGTCGCCGTCCTTGGGGGTCTGGATTTCACCGGGGAACACCTGACCCGCGAACGTGACGGACTTGGCCATCGCACGCAGGGGCGCCATCAGCGCATTAATGTTTACCGCCATGCTGTTGGGCGTGCTGTTCAGGCGGCGGTCACCCACGCGACGGATCAACAGCGGGCGCACCTGGCGCGCAGCCTTGTCGGCCAGACGCAAATGCTCGATCACCTGAAAGTCGCTGGCCGGGGTGTCCAGCAGGTTGCCGTCGCCCCAGTACACGCCCTCGTAGTCCGGGTAGGTCTGCGAGACCGAGAACCGCGCTTTATCCAGCTCGGCACGGATCGCGGACGGCAGCGGCACGCCTTCGGAGTCTTCCGGCACCGGGCCAAGGCCCAACACCGCACCGCTGGCCACGCGCATCGGCGTGTCGGCAATGCTTACGGCGGCATTCGCCAAGCGACCGGCCAACACCCCCAAATCGTTGCCGTGCAACTGCGGCACCACCAACACACGCGGCGCGGCCAGACCGGCCGTAATGGCTTTCTGTTCGGTCAGGAACTGCGACCACGGTTGCAACGCGGTAATGCCCGACGTCGCGGCCATCACGAACGAACGGCGGCCGTAGACGTTATTCAACGCCACCGCCGCATCGTTCATTTGCGACAGCTCGGCGCCGGTGGTGACCGGTTTGGTAATCACCACCGCTTCGACTGAAAAGCCTTTCTGCTGGGTCATTTCCAGCGCGTCCGACCACGCGCCGTCTGCGCCGATCGGCACGGCCACGCAGGCCCAGCGGTCGCCACCATTGAGGCGCGCAGCCGTGATCTGGGTTTTCAAATCACTGGCAGGAATGCCCAGCTCGTTATCCAGATCGCTGTCGGTGTTGAGGGCCAACACCTTGCCGATGTTTTTGGTACTGGGGCCAATGAAGAGGAAATAACGCTCGATCGCGGTCACTTCGCCCTGGCCCAGATTGAGATTGTTAACGCTGACTTTGCCGAGTGCCATGGGGTGCCTCGTTAGCGGGGTGAATTTAGGATTTGTTCAAAGACCTGGTTAACCAGTTCGCGGGTTTCATTACTGCTTTGCACGCCGAGGAACTGGCGTTTGGGCAGGGTGATGTCCCAGCTTTGTGCGCCCGAGGACTCGGTTCTTTCATCGTTCAAAATGCGGATCAACAGACCGGCCTTGGCGTAGTTCACGTGCTCTTGAATCCACGCCACAGACGGTTTGGTCAGGTTCTTTTTGCCTTTGACACGCACGCGAAAGCCCACCTGACGCAAGCGCTTGGCCTGTTTGTCCGTGCAGGCGACACCGGGCGGGACTTTGTTCCAGCGGCGCATCTGCGCGGCCGTGCGGCGCTCGCTGACGCCGTTGTGCTGCTGCGAGGCAACCCAGCGCGTGAGGGCATTTTTCCAGCCCAATTCGGCCTCATCCGAGCTGACGCGGGTGACTTGCAGCAGCTTGGCCAACCCGGCTTCCATCTTCTTTTTGCCCTTGGCCGAACCCTTGCGCTCAGCGAACGGCGAGCCGTCGAGGTTCTTCTGCTCGCGCACGCGCTTGCGGCTCATCGAGCGCACGCGTTTGGTGACGTTGTTCAGCAAGCGGCGGCGCAGTTGTGGGCGCAGCTCCATCAGGGCCAGTTGCGCGTCCACGTTGAGCAAGCCCCGGATATCGAGGTCGAGCGGACTAGCGGCCATTGCTGCCCACCTCGCCTTCTTCCGCGACCCACAGATCAAACGGGATAAATGACCAGGTCTGACCGAACGCCACGATTTCGCCGTCCGGGTCTTCGGCCAGGTACTGCGGCTCGACAAACTCCACGGTGATTTCGACGTCAGCCAGGTCGTTGTCCAGCATGTCGATGGCAAACGTGAGGGCTGGCAGCCCGTCGCGGTCGCGGTCGTGGCTCTCCAGCCAACTGCCGAGCAACGCCATCAGCCGTCCCGGCTCATCCGCAAAACGCTCCAGCACAATGGCGGCGCTGTAACGCATGTCAGCAAAGTGCAGCCCCTTCACATCCGGCTTCCAGATCAACTCCAGACTGATCTGGTTGGCCCAGCTGTCGAGCTGCTCCGGCATGACCAGGCGGCGTTCAATCAAGTAGCTGGTAAGGGCTTGCAGCTTCTTCATAGCAACACCGCCGTAATGCGCCCACGCCCTTGCAGCGAGCGCACAGCCTGCTGACTGAAAGACAGAAAGGTCTCGGCGCGCTCGGGGGCTTCCTTGCCGGTGTTTTCCGCGCTCTCGCGACGGGTCACGGTGGCGAACTGGGTCAACAGGCTGGCTTTGGCGCGTGCATACACGGCGCGCTTGTACGTTGCTACGTGAAAAGCACGCTGTGGCATCACCATAGGGTCAGCAGATTCCACACAGACAACGCCTACGGATTGCCACTGGGACTTGCAGCGCGCCAAATCGGTATTGACCTCGACCATGGCGGTGGTCAGATCCGCGACCAGCATTTCGCCCAGGTACTCACCCGGCAAGCGATAGCCTTTCTGGAACTCGCTTACAGACAAGTCCGGCCAAAAGCCGTCGTTGTCGATGTGCTGCTCCACCAACGTGGTGGGTTTGCCTGAAAAGCTCATTGCCGGGCGCTCAAATAGGGCGGGAGAACTGTTTCAGAGAGGCAGGCCATAAATGGCTCACTCTCATCCACAGTTTCCCGCTGGGGGGGTAGTCGGTTATTCGGTGGCCGGTGCGGCCTGTTGCTTCGCCAGCGCCTTACGGCACTTGGAGATGCGGGTTTCATTACCGGCCTTGGGGTACAACTCGGTCGAGCGCTCAAGGTGCTTGAGTGCGGTGCTCAACTCCCCTGCTTCCATGGCGCGCATGCCGATCAACTTGTGGTACTTGCTCGGGATCTGCTCCGTCAGTTCCCACTCGCCATCTACCAGCGGCAGCATGTTGCTCAAGTAGGGTTCAGGGCTGCGCTCAGCGTTGTACTCAGCAAAGGCCCAGTCGATGACGGCATCCGCGACAAAGGTCTGGATGTCGCGGCGCTTGAAACGCTCCGGCATCACCTGGCCCTGTTCGATCGCGAAGTCCGCCAGTTCCAGACCGTCTTCGAACTGCTCGGTGTCAAACAGCCACACCATCACCTGCACCAGGACACGGTTGGGAAAGTTCAGGCCCGACTCGCAGTAGCGCTGCACATAGTCCTGGTACTTGGGCAGCAGTTCGTCGCGCTTGAGCGTCTGACGCCCCGCCAGTCCCTTGATCGCGCTCAAGCGCTCAAGGTCTTGATCCAAAGCGGCTTCCTGCAACATCAGGTGCTTACGGGCGTTGGCCGGGCTGCTCAAGGCATCAGCGGGCGAGTACGCCACAGGGGCGCCCGCTGCCATAACTGCCGCTGCGCTTCCCTGTGCCAGGGTGCGGCGCTTGTGCGCCAGGGCCAGACTCACGCGACCACCAACTCAACGTTTTCAGTCAGTGCGATCTTTTCCATTTGCTCGATCACATAACCTTCGTTGCGGCTGTTGTAGTCCTCGACACGGGAGCGTTTCGGGTTGTCGACTGTCTGCTTACGCCAGCTGGTGTCCTGGTAGTAAATCGACAAGTTGTCCCAACTGGTGACCAGCACGGCGTTGACCGGGAAGTTCGGCACGCTGAACGCGGGCAGACCGCCATAGGTGGCAATGACCTGAGCGTTTTCGATGCGCTCTTTTTCGGTCGGGGTATCGCCCTGTTTGGTGTACAGCTTGGCCTTGTCAGCCGCCAACAGGTCAGAACCGATGATCGCTACCAGGTCGCCGTCTTCACGCAGGATTTCGTCAACCATTTGCTTTGTGTCATGCACCAGGGCGTCAAGGTTGGCGTAATCGCCATCGGCACCCAACGTGATCTTGCCAGCGGTTTTGCCCTCTTTGAGCACTTGTTGCGGGGCATCTTCACGCAGTTGCTGGAGCCAACCTTTGTTGACGTCCTGCAACTTGGGGTTGGCGTCCAGATCGGTCTGGGGTGCCGCCGTTTTACCGTGAAAACCGATCACAATTCGGTCTTGTGCAATGCGCTTTTGCACCGCAGCGGAATAGCGATCCTGGAAGTCGGGAAACTTCGCCCACGCGTCGATCTTGGCGTATGGCAGGCCCACGTCAGACTGGGTATCCACCAGCTCATAGGTGGTGTTTTCCAGCGCCGACGCATCCTTGGCCTGGCGGTCAGCGGTTTTGGTGTTGGTTCGGCCGGTGACCGGGCCATTGACACCAATAAACACCTTCTCGCCCTTGATCTCGCTGACCGGGATGATGTTGATGCGTTCCAGAAAGTCCGCTTTCGCCGTGATCGCGTCGTTCAATTCCTGAGCGACCGAAGCTTCAACGGCAAACATTTTGCTGGCACGTTTGACACCGTAACTTTCGGCGATCGCGTCCTGTAATTCAGCGTATTTCTTTTCGCCCTTGGCGCTCAGTTGAGCCATGTCAGAGCACCTTTTTCTTGGCAGTTGCTACAGGGCCAGAATGACGTGGCAACTGGCGACCGACGGCGGTGTTCTGCAGGGTGGAGAACTGCTTTTGCAGTTTCAGCAGTGCAGTCAGTACCGCCTTGTTGGACGAACTGCCTTTGCGTTTGAATTCGCGCTCTTCTTCGGCAGTGGTGACGATGTCGTCAACTGCTGCCTGCACTTCTTCAATAAGTTCAGGTTCGGGGTCTGGGGTGTCAGCTGCGGCGCTGTCGATAACGACGTCTAGACCAGCCACAATTATCAGCAGCTGATCGCGCAGAGCCTTCAAGGCTGTGCCGTTGGCTTCATCCATTTGGGATTTGTTCTCTGTGTTGGGTTGGGTGATTTCGGGGGGCAAGACTTCAGTGGAGAAGCGCTTGAAAAAGCTGGTCAGGGCGTTGAGTAGCCCGGTTTCAGCAGTGCTTGGACTTTCGTCCCGTAGGCGGCCGATTTCGACCGACGCGGCGTAATAAGAGGTGCGGCTGTTCTTGTGTGAGAAATAAAGTTCTTGGGTGCCCACACTGGCGGGTTCATCTGTAACGCCCATACCCGTCAGGTAGGCTCTACCACTGCCTCGAAAATCCGGGCTGATCTCAATGCTGGTGAACAGCTTCTGACCTTGGTCGTTCAGGTACAGCAAGCGGTCGTTCGGCTTAAGTTGCGCTTCCAACGCGATTTCGCCCGGCTCAAGGTCGTCAGCTTCTTCCACCAAGCGCACGGCGTATACGGTGCCGTGCGAACCCGGCCAACGCTCGTGATCGCACCAGATCACGGCGGTGTAAAAAGATGGCTTGTAGGTTTCAGCGATATCGCGCAGTTCCTGGGGAAGGATCACGCGCCCATCAACGGTTGCGCCGCTGGTGGCGACACGTTTCCAGAACGAAACAAGGGAACGGGGCATGGTGGTTAACTGCGCTCAATCGGTGATTTGAGCCGCCAAGATAGGGAGCGATTCAGCCCGAAACAAACGATTCAAATCCGCCCTTCTCCTATTTTCAGCTTTTAGGAGAATCGCGGAAATTATCAGCACGTTTTCACCGTTTTCGCCGCATAGACTGCGGCCCATGCTCTACTCAACCGAAGTTAAAGAAGCCGCTAAACGCCTGTTTCTACGCCGCTGCAAGGCCAAGGAAATTCAGGCGCAACTCAACCTGCCCAATATTCGGATCGTCTATTACTGGATCCGCCAAGGCGGGTGGGAAGACATGCTGTCCGATGAAGAACCGCTGACCGCTGTCGGACGCAGAATCACCCTGTTGCTGGACAAGGCCAGCAGCCTGAGCAAAGACGATCTGAACGAACTGGATCGACTGACCAGCATTCGCGAGCGACTGCTAAAGCAGGCCGTGAAACCGACAGCCCCGACCGGGGGTGCTCAGGACGCCCCGGACGAAAGCCCCCAAGCGCCGCGCAGGGGACGTGCCAACCGTGGGGACAGCGGCGGGAAGAAACGCGAGAAGAAGGCCAAGAACGACATCAGCGGCCTGACCGAAGTGGACTTCCTGGATAAGTTCATCTCAAAGATGTACGGCTACCAAAAAGAACTGTTCGCCGCAAAACAGAATCCTCTGACGCGCAGGATCCGCAACATCCTTAAAAGCCGTCAGGTCGGTCTGACCTATTACTTCGCCGGTGAAGCGTTCATGGATGCCGTATTGAGCGGCGACAACCAGGTGTTTCTGTCGGCCAGCCGTTCGCAGTCGGAGATTTTCCGCAGCTACATCATCCAGTTCGCCCAACAGTGGTTTGGCATCGAATTGACCGGCAACCCCATCACACTGAGCAATGGTGCCGAGCTGCGTTTTCTCAGCACCAACAGCAGCACGGCCCAGGGCTATCACGGTCACGTCTATGTCGACGAATACTTCTGGATCCGCGACTTCGAAAAACTCAGCACCGTGGCCAGCGCCATGGGCACCCACAAGAAGTGGCGTAAAACCTACTTTTCAACGCCCAGCGCGGTGTCGCATCAGGCGTACCCGTTTTGGTCCGGTGAAGAGTTTCGCAACAGCAAGCGCGGGAAAAAGGCCGGTGGCACTTGGCCCACTGAATCAGCGTACACACAGGGCGCGCTGTGCCCGGATGGCCAATGGCGCAAGACCATCACGATTCAGGACGCAATCGACGGCGGCTGCGATCTGTTCGACCTTGAGCTGCTGCAACTGGAGTACGACGAAGACAAGTTCCAACAGTTGTTCTATTGCAAGTTCATCGACAGCACACAGAGCGCGTTTGGTCTCAAGGATCTGGAGCGCTGCTACTCCGACCTGACGTTGTGGGAAGACTACAAGCCGGACGACGACCGCCCCTATGGCAACAGCCCGGTCTGGCTTGGGTACGACCCCAGCCGCACCCGCGACGACGCCACCTGTGTGGTTATTGCTCCACCGCTGGAGGCCGGGGCGAAATTTCGCATCCTCGAAAAATACAGTTGGCGGGGTCAGTCGTTCAAATACCAGGCCGAGCAAGTTAAAAAACTCACCGAACGTTTCAACGTCCAGCACATCGGCATCGACACCACGGGCATTGGCTACGGCGTGTTTGACCTAGTGCGCGACTTCTATCCTCGGGCCACATCGATTCACTACAGCCTGGAGACCAAAAACACTCTGGTACTCAAGGCTCAAGACACCATTCAGGGCAGCCGCATCGAATGGGATGCGGGGTGGACTGATATCGCCCAGGCATTCCTGACCATCAAGCGCGGCACCACCGGCAGCGGCCAAGTCACCTACAGCGCATCGCGTACCGACGCCACCGGCCACGCCGACATCGCGTGGGCGATCATGCACGCCCTGGCCAACGAACCCTTGAACACAAACAAGCGGCGCCGGAGCCGCTACATCACGAGCGGAACCCATGTCCAAAGTACGACGCAAACAGCACCAGGCCACTCAGCAGGCACGACGCAAACAGCCCAAGGTCACTCAACCGGCGCGTCAACAACAACCCATGCGCGCGTTTACGTTCGGGGAACCGGAACAAGTGCTGAGCGGCAACATCGGGGAGTACGTGGGGGTGTTCCCCAGCGACGACGGCGACATCTACAAGCCCCCCGTGTCGCGCACCGGGTTGGCCAAGCTGTTGCGCGCCAACGCGCACCACGGCGCCATACCGAAGTTCAAACGCAACCTGCTGCTGCGTGAGTTCATCCCCTCGGCGGGGTGCAGTGCCCACACCATGGGCTGCGCGGCGCTGGACTACATGGTGTTTGGGGATGCGTTCTTCTATTGCGACACCAACACCTTCGGCCAAGTGCTGGAGCTGAAACACCTGCCCGCAATCAACATGCGGGTCAAAGTGGACGGTTGTTATCGAATGCTACTACCCGACGGCAAATTCATGGACTTCGAGCGGGATGAAATCATCCATGTCATGGACTATGACGTCGAACAGACCATCTACGGCATCCCGGACTATCTCGGCGCCCTGCAAGCACTGTTGCTCAACGAAGCCGCAACCTTATTCCGCCGCCGCTACTACAGCAACGGCGCCCACGCGGGCTATATTTTCTACACCAACGACCCCGATCTGACCGAAGAAGACGAAAACAACCTGCGCGAACAAATCAGCGCAAGCAAAGGCGTGGGCAACTTCCGCTCGATGTTCGTCAACATCCCCAACGGCAAAGAAAACGCCATCCAAATCATCCCGGTGGGCGACTTTCAGGCCAAAGACGAACTGGAAAAGGTCAAAAACATCACCCGCAACGACATCATCGCCGCATGGCGCATGAACCCGGCCCTGGCGGGCATCATCCCGGAAAACAGCGGGGGGTTTGGCGATATCGAAAAGATTGACGGGGTCTACACCAGCAACGAGATACGGCCCATTTGCCAGTTGTTTAACCAGGTCAACGATGTCTTGAGACCAGACAGGAAAATTGACTGGAAAAAACCAGAAAGAACAGAAATAACAACTGACTAAATACACAGTTAGCAGTGAAAACCACTACACTAAAAGGCATAATAGTGATTATTCAACCCTGGGGAGGGAGACATGCGAATTTACTGTACCGGTTGTGGCCACAAAGGACGTATCAGCTCACGGGCGGAAGTAACACGAGGTTACGTGAAATTGTATTGTCAGTGCTTGGACGCAAAGTGCGGGCACACTTGGCTATCCGAACTAACGTTCATACATTCGTTACGGCCACCAGCACAGCACCTAGATACACTTTTAGTCGAGCGCATCAGAAACTTATCGACAGCACAACAACAGGAACTATTCGAGCAAGTAGGCTCGCAACAATTCGACTAACAACTCGCCTACTGTCGCAACCTCCTCACATTTGCCAAAGCCTGCCTCTCGAGTGTCCACCATGGACATCTCAAATGATAACCATCGGTCTGTGTTTCAGAATGTCTGCGCAGCAGGCATATAAGCCGCCGACACCATCTAACTTGATACCTCCGATCTTACAGCGGCGACACTCGCGAAGCGGTCGGCTATACGCCAAGCTCGCCCCAAAGAAATGTGCTGCACCGCAAGATAAAGCCCGCGACCGCTACCTGCGAATTTGCAACTCACCTCGACGCGCCCAATTACCGCTTTTGTGCCCCATGGATTTCCAGCACGGGTGCAGGGCACTGCCCTGCCGCTGTGCGGGCGCGCAGCCCGCGACTTGTACTCGGGCCGCGCCTTGGCGCGAAGTGCTCGAGGCATCATCTTGTACCCAACACACTGACCCTGTGGACACCTCGGAAAGCTCTTTTTTTTACCCTTTGGGGATGCTGAGTGGGGTTTAAAATTCCATTTAATTCAAAGACCTTTGGGATTACCCGGCCGCCCGCTGGCGGCGTATAGAAATGACGCTGAAAAATGGGCGTGATCGTCCGCCTGAGCCTGCATAGCGATGCGTGCCAACAGTGATCGTATGATAGGGAGTGTGTTTTTCGACTGCCAGGCGTAGCCCGGCCTCGCAAGATTTGCGATTAGTTCTGAGGGATGTCTTTCTTGACTTGGACGTTGCGCAGTAGCCGCGCCATGGATTCGCCCAGTCCACCTGAACTCTTGTCAGGCTCAAGGGCAGGTTTTACGCCCCTACCTGACCCTCGAGACGGGGTCATCACTACTGATCCACCATGCACATGAGCCGCCTTGCGCGCCTCACTCTTTTCCCAATTGCTACGGGATTGCTGCCTGCGGAACTCCTCCAGGGATGCCTTTTCCTGACGAGCTGCACGAAGCCCGCTGACCTGGTGAAGTTCTCTCTCTCTGCGTTTGATGGCGGCCTTCTTGGCCCGGTACCAAAGGTAGCGAACACCAAGATCGGCAAAGAATTTTTCTGTGAAGCGCACCAGCACCCGGGTTCGCACCAGGTTAAGTCCAGCCTCGTCCTTCTCATCCAACCGTACTTTCTCGATGCGCCGATAGACGTATCCGGCCAAGTCCAAGCTGTGCATGAGCCGGTTAAGGGAAGCAGGAGACATATCGCAGTCTTCAGCGACACCGCATTGGGTGTTAAGGAAGTACTGCCCTCGTTCGATATCCAGCCATCCCAGCACGCCGGTGGCCAAGTCCAATCGGAGCAACAGTTGCTCGGCTGCCTTGGCCAGTGCGTCGAATTTCTCGGAGCGGGTACGGCGACCACCGTGGATCGTGTCCAGGTCGCGCAGGTACTGCCCACGCAGATCACCAATGCGGCTTAGGCGCGAGAATGCCATGCGCAGGAGGGGATTTTTCAGCTGCTGGCCAGTCAGTCGGCGTGGAGCTGAGTACCGCGGCGCCCGGATTGGCGCACGGAGTGCGGCATGGGGATCTTTCTTGTCACGATGGACAGCAGGAGGCCTGCCCTTCTTGGGGCTGTCGGTGCGGCCGCTTGCCGTGCGCGATTTGATGTCCTTATCAAGGGGGTTCACAGAGACGTATTCACCTGGTGAAGTACGCTCTCAGCACGCGAACGCAGTTCGCTGCAGCGGGCTTCGACCGAACGCAAGCGATCGACAAACTCAGGCAGTTTGTCCAGGTCTTCGATATCAATTCGACCATCAGCCAAGATTTCACTACCGAGGGAGACTGTATTGCCCAAGCGGGCAACCAACGCGCCGAAGACCCCAACAGGGTTGGCATCACCGATCAGCGCACGCGCTCCAGTCAGCCCGTGACGGCTGGCCAGCTCATTCAGACAGTGCTCCTGAAAGTCTCCTTCGAGAGCATCAACCCAAGCCTCCTCAAGCCAACTTGGCAGGTCAACTTCACCACTGAGCCAACGCCCAACACGCCGCAGCCAAGCCCCTGATGATCTTAGAAAGGTCTCAGAATCGTTGCCCTTCGCCAACAGCTTGAAATCAGGTACATCCTTGCTGGTAGCCTTTTCAGGAATCAGGCGATGTAAATGGCTGCTTAATGCCTGAGCAAAGTCATCCTGGCTAAAACCTGTGCGCGCAATCATTTCAGCGGCATGAGCTACCAGCACCTGATCACGGGAGATGGACTGCTGTCCTGAGTTGGACATATTCATACAACGCTACTGCTTATAGCCTCAGCGGCGTCTTGGTTTTCCAGCACTTTTGACGGAAAAGGCCGAATCTCTTTAGCGACACATGAGCCGTCGTCATTGACCATCACCATGATGTTTCGACGAATGCGAATAGCTTTTGCAATAGACGCAGGCTTAACGCCAAGTGCTCGCGCAACTCGTGCCTGACCTAGCTTAGATACCAAGTCATTCAAGGAAACGTTTTCCATGCCACACACCTCTACCTGATGAATGGCGAATATTAACCGCAGACATATTTTTTATCAATGCCGCTAGCTAATCATCGGCATTAGCTAGCGGCTTATACTTTTATGATGACCAAGAAAAAACCTCTCCCCCCGGCACTTCTGGCTGAATGCAAAGCAGCTCACGATCTTTATCTCTCGAAAAAGAACGCGCTTAAGCTCAACCAAAGGAAAATTGCTGACGCTGCTGGAATCACACCAGTTTCGGTGAATCACTATTTGAAGGGTATAAACCCGTTGAATGCTCGTTTTGCCGCAATTTTGGCGAAACTGCTTAACGAACCAATTGAAAGTTTTAGCCCACGACTTGCTGCGGAAATTGCAGAGATGAGCAACGTTGGGCCAATGGTGCAGCCGCACCGTCAGAGTAGGGAATATCCAGTTTTGAGTTGGGTCGCTGCAGGTGAAAGGCTTGAGTCTGTAAACAGCTATCCAACCGGCATTGCCGAAGAGTGGCTAAGTTCTACCGAGAATGCGGGTCCGCATGGCTACTGGCTAAGAGTAAAAGGTAGATCGATGACATCGGATACACCTCCAAGCTTTCCGGAGGGCACCCCAATCCTGATCCGCCCAGAAGGCTTTGATCTTATCAGCGGGAAATTTTACATCGCTGAACATACCATCAGCGGCGAGCACACCTTCAAACAATATGTTCAAGACGCTGGTGTAGGATATTTAGTGCCTCTGAACCCCGAGTATCAGACTGTGACTCTGGACGGGACTTGGGAGATCACGGGCCGGGCAATTGACGCCAAGATAACCGGCATGTAATCCGCAGTCCAAAAGCGCGACGTGTTGCATACGTGCGCTTGAACTGCCGGTGAGTTGAACGCAAGCAGCACAACGTCAGCTCATCATTTTTCGTTTGACAAGTCCTGGCGGCGCGCTGTGCACCACAATATGGCCCTGCCCGATCTTGAAGTTCTTGATCACAGCAATGCATACATTCCATGCCTCCCTTGCCACAGCGTCGCCGGACTCAATCACATTGCCCTGGTCGTCGATTATCGCCAGCCGAGCTGATCGACCGTCGGCGGTACTGAACTGGTAGCCACTGGTGACATTGGCACTAATGCAGCCATTTTCCAGTGTGCCTGTCTTGGGGATACCTATCATGACTGCGCTCCGTACTCTGTTGGCTTGTCTGTGTACATGTTGATGATCAACGCAATGGTATTGGCGTGCAGTTCTCGATTGCTCTGGGCCTGATGTATTGCTCCCCAGTTTTCAGCATCGATGGCGACATCCAGGTCTGTATTTGCGCTTCTGTAGCCAGCAATGCTTCGGTCGAACAATCGTTTGGTGTCGGGTTCCGAAATGATGATCGTCATCGTCATAGCCGCCCCCTCAAGCCGCACAGCGGTAGTTGGCAATCAGCTCTTGCACGCAGCCTGAAAGCAGCTCGTAGGCCAGTGCCTGATTGCTAGGCAATAACAACGGCAAGGTCAGCCCGACGCTATCCAGCTCAAAGCGAAAGACTGTTCGCGCAGGATCGCTGCGGCTGGGATGCAGCAACAGGCCAAGTTGCTCGATCCCTTCAGCTGGCAGGTAATAACTACCTTGGCGCAAGCGAACCGCGTCACGCAGCACTGATTCAACGTCACTCACCACCAAGTGCTCGTCAACTTCCCGCACGCTGCACGGAGATGCGCCGTTGGCCAGCTCTTCAAGGAAAAGCGCAACCCTCTCAGCGTTATCTGCACGCTGAGTCAACGTGAGGCTGTTGACGCTATCACCCAATTCGACACGCACAGACACAGCACTGATGGACTGCTCGATCACCACGTAGGCCATGGCGCAGATCATCCCGTTTCGGGCGTGCAGCGAGTGAATAAACGTTCCGTTTTGGTTTATCTGCTCAGCCAATTGCGTGCGTGTATTGGGGGAAAGGATGAGGGTGTGCATGCGAGGAATCTCCTTTGTGATCAAGTCAGCGTATTTCACCGACCTGAACTGTTGGAGATACGTTAGCCGCAGGCTAAGATTCAGTCAATGCCTGCGGATAATAATTAACCATAGACATTTAGCCTCGATGCTGATTTGTCCAACTCAGGTACACGACACCCTCATCCATACGAGTCACGCGCACGCTTTCCTCTAGCTCAAACTGCTCAAGCAGTGCATCCCAATCATCCATTTTTTCGCTGGACTGCCTTACGATCAACGTCCGCCTCCACAATTGTGCTGCTGAACTGTTGACCTGTTTCAGAATGCGACGAGCGAGTTGTTCGCATGATGTTGACTGCTGATGGGTGGAAGCTGGAAGAACATGTGGAAACATAAGGCACCCCGCCATTACTGTATAAGTATACAGTATCACGAGGTACGGCTTAATCCCAGTCTTCGCTTGACACCCACTCACCACTGCGACGATCAATCTGAATCAGCCGGTGCTGCCCTGTCCGAGAGAGCAGCTGAACATCAATTAATTGACCTTTTCGACCATCTGGTTCAAGCCCTCTCATGTAAATGACAATACGCTCGAACGTATCCATGACCAACTGACGCACCTTCTCCCTAGCACCATAGTCACCAGTACCAACCAACTCTGCCAGCTCCTCCCAACGCTCTGCCTGAGCAGGTTGAGAAGTCCCGGAGACTGTAGCCAGCGCATACTCCAGTTGCAGTACCTTCTGTTCAGCAACAACCTGTTGCGCTTCCAACTCGCGAGCCTTACGAACAAATGCGATCGGGGCAGAACCACTCTCATCATCCAAAAGCGCTTCAGTGATCTTGCCGAGCTGCCTAGTGTTTTTTTCTACGGCTGCTCGTGCAATTACCAACTGCTGACGAATGCCTTGCCCATCGTCCCCCACTTGCAACAAGCGCTGCAGATTGAGTTGGTCAGAGCAGAAATTCAGCAGCGCACGCTCGATCGGCACGACACTGCAACTTCCACTGGCTGAGCAACCCCCGTTCTTGCTGTACGAAGTACACTGCAGACGCCTATGACCGTCAGCAAGACTTCCATCGGCTCGCCGACGCTGCATGATGTTTTGAGCCACTAAGGCGGTTCCGCAGTACCCACAATAGGCGAGTCCAACGCCGGTAATTATTCCGGGGATCTCACCAGCTCCACGACGTCGATGGCGCTGGCTTGCCAGGTGTTGCAGCTCTGCCCACTCTGTATCGGAAAGAATCCGGGGATAATATTCCTCCAGCATGTAAGCCTCGCCATCCACAGCCAGCCGCTTGGCTCCGCGTAACGCGGGCAACTTGATCAGTCGATAAACCTGCTGCCCAGAAATTCCCCAGCTGGAAAGCTCGAACCCCTCATCGTGCATCAGCTTCGCAGCGCGCCCAGCACCAAGCCCCTGCTGATACAACTCTAAAGCTCGACGCACAGCACTGACGCGCTCAGGAATCAACTCCCAGCCCTGTTCACCCCAATGCAACCATTGAGGGTCTTTGCCATTGCGGATCAAGCCTCGGAATGAACCCGCTACCCACCCTTCACACTGACGGCGGATCGCGGCTTTAACGCGCTTGCTCTTTGTGTCGGATTCTTCATGCGCCCGAATCATAACCAGGAGCGAATAGACCAAGTCCATAGGCTGGGCTTTCAAACTCGCCCGGTTGTACTCGCGGCCATCGCTGGCGGTGACGACAGTGATACCTGCATTGATGATCTGGGCCAACTGGGCCTGAGCCTGTATAGGTTCCGCTCGACTCAGACGATCCAAACCCTCAACCACCAGAACTGAGCCGCTGGCAATACGCCCGTCCTCAATCGCTCGAAGGAATACGCCTAATGCACCCTGGGTAACGTGACGTTGGTGGTAAGCAGATAAACCCTCATCTTTTAGCGTGAGGGTGGCATCCAACTCCATACCTTGCTTCGCCGCCCAAGTTGCAGCGTAGGCAAGTTGGCGATCCGCACTACTACCAGCAGCCTGACGAGGGTCTGAGAAACGAAGATAACTAAATACCTTGCCTATACCTACCTTCAATACCTTCACCCAAATATGAGAACGAAAACCAATAGCAACAATTGCTTTTGCGCATTTTTTAATCAGCGCTTAGAATCGCGCGCCACGAAATTCGACCAGGGTAAACCCTGCAGGTTATTAGTATATGAGCAACAATCCACGTGTAGGGTTTATATCACTGGGGTGCCCAAAAGCGTTGGTCGACTCCGAGCGCATCCTCACGCAGCTGCGTATGGAAGGCTACGATGTCGTCTCCACCTATCAGGACGCTGACGTCGTGGTGGTTAACACCTGCGGCTTCATCGACAGCGCCAAAGCTGAATCGCTGGAAGTCATCGGCGAAGCCATCAAGGAAAACGGCAAAGTCATCGTGACTGGCTGCATGGGCGTCGAAGAAGGCAATATCCGCAACGTTCACCCAAGCGTGCTCGCAGTCACCGGCCCGCAGCAGTATGAGCAAGTGGTCAACGCCGTTCACCAAGTGGTGCCACCGCGTCAGGATCACAACCCGCTGATCGACCTCGTGCCGCCTCAAGGCATCAAGCTGACCCCGCGCCATTACGCGTACCTTAAAATCTCCGAAGGCTGTAACCACAGTTGCAGCTTTTGCATCATCCCTTCGATGCGCGGCAAGCTGGTCAGCCGCCCGGTCGGCGACGTGCTTGACGAAGCGCAGCGTCTGGTCAAGTCCGGGGTTAAAGAGCTGCTGGTGATCTCCCAAGACACCAGTGCCTATGGCGTTGACGTGAAATACCGTACCGGTTTCTGGAACGGCGCCCCCGTCAAAACCCGCATGACCGAACTGTGCGAAGCCTTGAGCTCGCTGGGTGTATGGGTGCGCCTGCACTACGTTTACCCGTACCCGCACGTTGATGAGCTGATCCCGTTGATGGCCGCCGGCAAAATCCTGCCGTACCTGGACATCCCGTTCCAGCACGCCAGCCCTAAAGTACTCAAGTCGATGAAACGCCCGGCGTTTGAAGACAAGACCTTGGCGCGGATCAAGAACTGGCGCGTCATCTGCCCGGACCTGATCATCCGCTCGACCTTCATCGTCGGCTTCCCCGGCGAAACCGAAGAAGACTTCCAGTACCTGCTGGACTGGCTGAGCGAAGCGCAACTGGATCGCGTGGGTTGCTTCCAGTATTCGCCCGTAGAAGGCGCACCGGCCAACGATCTGGATCTGGACATCGTGCCCGATGACATCAAGCAGGACCGTTGGGATCGCTTTATGGCGCACCAGCAAGCCATCAGCGCGGCACGTCTGCAAATGAAGATCGGTAAGGACATCGAAGTCCTGATCGATGAAGTGGACGAGCAAGGCGCTGTAGGTCGTTGCTTCTTTGATGCACCGGAAATCGACGGCAACGTGTTTATCGCCACCGACAAAGACATCAAGCCGGGTGACAAGATCATGTGTCGCGTGACCGACGCCGACGAGTATGACCTGTGGGCTGAAGTGATCTAAATCGCCGCACACTCTGAAAAAGCCCTGCCGCACTCGCGCCAGGGCTTTTTTTACGGCTATGGTTAACCTCATGGTTTTAATCACGGGCGTCAGGAGAAAGGCGTAATGGGCCGGGTATGGGTGGTAGAAACACCACAACACAACGATTTAAAAGAGCTGTGCCAGGTTTGGGACGACTCCGTGCGGGCAACTCATGACTTTTTACCTAACCGTTACATCCAAGAACTGCGCGAACTGGTGGAGCACTCCTACCTTAAGGCGGTGACGCTGATTTGCTGTAAAGACCCACTCACCCGTCGCATCGCGGGGTTTGCCGGGATCCATGCTGACAAAGTTGAAATGCTGTTCATTGACCCTGAGTACCGAGGGCTTGGCGTCGGTAACAGCCTGCTCAGGCATGCCATCAACCACCTTCACGCCGTGCAACTCGACGTCAATGAGCAGAACCTGCAAGCCATCGGTTTTTACTTCAAACAAGGATTTGAAGTCATCGGCCGCAGTGAAAAAGACGGCATGGGCGAGCCTTATCCGCTACTGCACCTGCGTTATAAGCGCACAACACCGGCCCAAGGCAAATGTAGCCGGGCTTAACCGACGCGAGGCGGGTACAATAGCCGCCCAATTACATTACGGCCCTTGTCATGTCTGAACCGATACGTCTCTCCAAACGCCTCATCGAACTCGTCGGCTGCTCGCGCCGTGAGGCCGAACTGTTCATTGAAGGTGGCTGGGTCACGGTAGATGGCGAAGTCATCGACGAACCACAATTTAAGGTCGACAACCAAAAAGTCGAGCTGGACCCTGAAGCCAAGGCCACCGCCCCCGAGCCGGTGACCATTTTGTTGAATGCCCCCGCCGGGCTGGACACTGACAGCGCCATGGCGTTGATCGGCCCGGACACCCTGAGTGAAGAGCACCGTTACGGCAAACGCCCGCTGAAAGGTCACTTCCTGCGCCTGAGCGTTGGCAATGAACTGCAAGCAGGTGCCAGCGGCTTACTGGTGTTCACCCAAGACTGGAAGATCGTGCGCAAGCTGACCGCTGACGCCAACAAGATTGAACAGGAATACGTGGTTGAAGTGTCTGGCGAGATGGCGCCTCACGGCCTCAATCGCCTCAATCACGGCATGACGTACAAAGGCCGTGAATTGCCTGCCGTCAAAGCCAGCTGGCAGAGTGAAAACCGCCTGCGCTTTGCGATGAAGAACCCGCAGCCGGGCGTTATCGCACTGTTTTGCCAGGCCGTGGGCCTGACGGTTATTTCCACCCGTCGTATTCGTATCGGCGGCGTGTCGATGGGCAAGCTGCCTGTAGGCCAATGGCGCTACATGACAACCAAAGAAAAGTTCTAAACACGGCTTTACCCCGAACATATCGACACCGCAGCACGCCTGCGGTGCTCTCTGCTGAATATCAGGATTACCCACCATGATTCATAACGACGTACTGCGCAGCGTGCGCTACATGCTCGACATCAGCGACAACAAGATGGTCGACATCATCAAACTTGGCGGCTTTGAAGTGTCCAAGGAAGATCTCTTGAACTACCTGAAAAAAGAAGATGAAGAAGGTTATGTCTTCTGCCCGGACGTGGTGATGGCGCATTTCCTGGATGGCCTGGTGATCTTCAAGCGCGGCAAAGACGAAAGCCGTCCTGCGCAGCCCATTGAAACGCCAGTGACTAACAACATCATCCTGAAAAAACTGCGCGTGGCCTTCGAGCTGAAAGAAGACGACATGCACGCCATTCTTAAAGCCGCCGAGTTCCCGGTGTCCAAGCCTGAGCTGAGCGCCCTGTTCCGCAAGTTTGGTCACACCAACTACCGCACCTGCGGCGACCAGTTGCTGCGCAACTTCCTCAAAGGCCTGACCCTGCGCGTACGGCCCGCCTGAGTGCTGCCGTAGTCGTCACTGGCGCAGGCCGCGAAAAGATCTGAAGATCTGATGCAACACCTATTTCAAGGGCCGCAACCGCAGCCCATCGCAGCCTGCGGCCGCGACTACAGGGTCCCTTCATGAGCTACAGCGTTTCCCCCATCGGTTTTGTGCGCTCCTGTTTCAAGGAGAAGTTCGCCATTCCGCGTCAGCCGCAATTGGCCCCCGCCGCCCGTGGCGTGCTGGAGCTGGTCGCGCCGTTCAATCAGGGCGATGCGGTGCAAGGGCTTGAGCAGGTCAGCCATGTCTGGTTACTGTTTGTGTTCCATCAAGCCCTGGAGGACAAACCACGATTAAAAGTGCGACCGCCGCGCCTTGGGGGCAACACGTCGATGGGCGTCTTTGCGACCCGTGCCACTCATCGTCCAAATGGCATCGGCCAGTCCGTCGTCAAGCTGGATCGCGTTGAAGCTGGCCGGCTGCACATCTCTGGCATCGACCTGCTCGACGGTACGCCGATTCTGGACATCAAGCCCTATGTGCCTTACGCCGACATAATCCCTGGCGCCAGTAACGACATGGCCAGCGCAGCCCCTGTGCTGATCCCGGTGGTTTGGGCCGAGAGCGCCTTGCAACAGGCGCATGCCCACGCCCTGCGCCTTCAAGAGCCGCTCGTGGCCCTGATTGAACAGTGTTTGGCGCAAGACCCACGTCCGGCCTACCAGACGCCTACAGCAGAACGAGAGTACGGTGCTCAGTTTTGGGACCTGGATGTGCGCTGGCACTACCCCGAGCCGGGCATGATCCGAGTGCTGGAAGTGATCACAGCAGCATAAAACCCGGTCAGCAAAAAGCCCGCGCTGTCGTCAGACACCGCGGGCTTTTTGTTGAAAGACGCTTACTTTTCTACGAAAGCGCGCTCGATCAGGTAATCACCCGGCTCGCGCATACGCGGCGAAACGGTCAGGCCAAAGCTGTTCAGAACTTCGCTGGTTTCGTCCAGCATGCTTGGGCTACCGCACAGCATGGCACGGTCATCTTGCGCATTGATCGGCGGCAAACCGATGTCGCTGAACAGTTTGCCACTGCGCATCAGGTCAGTCAGGCGCCCCTGATTTTCAAACGGCTCGCGGGTTACGGTGGGGTAGTAGATCAACTTTTCACGCAGCGCTTCACCAAAGAACTCGTTCTGCGGCAAATGCTCGGTGATGAACTCGCGGTAAGCGACTTCGTTGACGTAACGCACACCGTGGCACAGGATCACTTTTTCGAAACGCTCGTAGGTTTCCGGGTCCTGGATGACGCTCATAAACGGCGCCAAGCCTGTACCGGTGCTGAGCAAATACAAATGCTTGCCCGGCTTCAAGTCGTCCAGCACCAGCGTACCCGTAGGTTTTTTGCTGATGATGATCTCGTCGCCTTCCTTCAAGTGCTGCAACTGGGACGTCAGCGGGCCGTCTGGCACCTTGATGCTGAAGAACTCCAGATGCTCTTCCCAGTTCGGGCTGGCGATCGAGTAGGCACGCATAAGCGGACGGCCGTTGGGTTGTTGCAGGCCGATCATCACGAACTGACCGTTCTCAAAGCGCAGGCCCGGGTCGCGGGTGCACTTGAAGCTGAACAGGGTGTCGTTCCAGTGGTGAACACTGAGGACACGTTCGTGGTTCATGTTGCTCATGTACGGGGCTCCTAATTTCGCCTGCGCTGACTATGGGCGCGATTGCATAGCATTCTAATGGCGACGACAATATCTGTTAACTGAATTATTAAGATAAGGGTTATCGGTTATATCGATATGCGATTTACTCTCAGACAACTCCAAGTGTTCGTCACCGTCGCCCAACAAGAGAGCGTGTCACGCGCTGCCGGCTTGTTGGCCCTTTCACAATCGGCCGCCAGCACCTCAATTACCGAACTGGAACGCCAAACCAGTTGCCAACTGTTTGATCGCGCCGGCAAGCGTTTAAGCCTCAACGCGCTCGGCCGCCAACTGTTGCCACAAGCTGTCGCCCTGCTCGACCAAGCCAAAGAAATCGAAGACCTGCTTAACGGTAAGTCCGGGTTTGGCTCGTTGACGGTAGGGGCAACCCTGACCATCGGTAATTACCTGGCCACTTTGCTCATCGGCAGCTTTATGCAAGCTCACCCCGAAAGCCAAGTGAAACTGGTTGTTCAAAACACTGCGCACATCGTGCAACAAGTGACCCATTATGAAATTGATCTGGGTCTAATTGAGGGCGACTGTAGCCATCCTGACATCGAAGTTCAGAGCTGGGTCGAGGATGAATTAGTGGTGTTTTGCGCACCGCAGCATCCGCTGGCCGCCAAGGGGAGCGCCACACTGCAAGAGCTGACCCGTGAAGCGTGGATTTTACGTGAGCAGGGTTCAGGTACACGACTGACCTTCGACCAGGCCATGCGCCATCATCAGAGTGCGCTCAACATTCGCCTGGAACTGGAACACACCGAAGCGATCAAGCGCGCGGTGGAGTCAGGTCTGGGCATTGGGTGCATCTCTCGCCTGGCACTGCGCGATGCCTTCAGACGCGGCAGCCTGGTGGCGGTTGAAACGCCGGAGCTGGATCTTGCGCGGCAGTTTTACTTCATCTGGCACAAGAAAAAGTACCAAACCTCTGCCATGCGCGAGTTTTTGGACCTGTGCCGCGCCTTCACCGCCGGGGTTCAGCGCAGCGACGAGATCGTACTGCCCAGCATCGCTTAAAGCAGGATGACAGCCCACACCACGGCAATCAGGGTCAGCACCACAAACTGAGCGGCGCTGCCCATGTCTTTGGCGTTCTTGGACAAGGGGTGCAGATCGAGGGAGATCCGGTCAATCGCTGCTTCAATGGCCGAGTTGAGCAACTCAACGATCAATGCCAGCAGGCATACAGCGATTAATAACGCGCGCTCGACCCGGCTGACATTCAAGAAAAACGTCAGGGGAATCAGCACCACATTAAGCAGCACCAACTGGCGAAAAGCGGCTTCGCCCGTAAAGGCTGCGCGCAACCCATCCAGCGAGTATCCGCCTGCATTCAAAATCCGTTTAAACCCGGTTTTCCCTTTAAAAGGCGACATAGATAGGCAACTGAGCAAAAAATGAGAAAAGAACGCTAATTCACGCTTCGTCAAAAAAGCGTGAAGCCTGGCAATTTAATGGTTAGAAATTGACTCGAGTTGTTGCAGGAGCAACGCCGCCTGCGTGCGGGTGCGTACACCCAGCTTGCGAAATATCGCGGTAACGTGCGCCTTGATCGTGGCTTCCGACACGCTCAACTCATACGCAATCTGCTTGTTCAGCAACCCTTCACAGACCATCGTCAGCACCCGGAACTGCTGCGGCGTCAAGCTGGCCAAGCCTTCGCTAGCGGCTTTGGCTTCGGCAGACACCTGCACCTCTTCGAATGCCTGAGGCGGCCACGACACATCGCCATCCAGTACGGCACGTACAGCTTTTTGAATTTCGTGCATAGAGCTGGACTTGGGAATAAACCCGCTGGCGCCGAACTCGCGAGAGCGGACCATGACCGAGGCTTCTTCCTGAGCAGACACCATGACCACCGGAATTTGCGGGTATTGCCCACGCAGCAACACCAGCCCAGAAAACCCGTAAGCGCCCGGCATGTTCAAGTCGAGCAGTACCAGATCCCAATCCGCCTTGATTACCAGTTGCGTTTCAAGCTCGGCAATACTGGCGACCTCTACCAGACGAACATCAGGTCCCAGCCCCAGCGTCACCGCCTGAAGCAATGCACTGCGGAACAATGGGTGGTCGTCGGCAATCAGGATTTCGTATGTGGCCATTTTTAAAATGATCCCGTTTCAGGCGAGCCCTGATGAATTCCAGCACTCGCTAAGGCAACTTGAGCAGCAGTTGAAAGACTGTGCGTCAAAGGGCGTGCTTAGGCTAAACGTCGTGAAAAATAAGCGTTTGAACAGCAACAGCGCCCGAATCGGCGCCAAGCATGCCCAGCGAACTGTGGGTGGTCAAGGATAAACCTGACCCCAACGTTCAACTTTGTACGACGTCAAACGCACCGGTCAGGATGCGACGCTTTGACACACGTTGTGAACGCGCAAAATTGTAGCGCTACTTCTTTAGTCTATTGAGAGCGATTCTGGCGAAGGTCTTTTACAAAAAACACCCAGCTCATGGTGCGCTGCGCTACTTTCGTTCATCGGCAACTGATTTCGGGCATCCAGATAGTGCTGACTGAACACATCGAAGTAGGCATCCAGCGCGGTGGACGCCTGGGTATCACCTGCAAGGTCCAGGCACAGGCTGGCGACCTCGGCAGTGCATAAATGCTCACTGCGGGTGGAGCGGCGCAGGCGATAGCGTGAGAGTTTTTCAGGCAACAGACTCAGGATCGGAAAACGATCAAAATGCGGGCTTTTGCGGAAAATCTTGCGGGCCTCGGTCCACGTGGCGTCAAGCAGAATAAACAGTGGCCGTTTTCCGCTCTCGGCCTGAACCGTATGGGTGACGCGCCGAGGCTCGACATACTCGCCCGGAAATACCAGATAAGGCTGCCACTGCGGGTCGGCCAGCAGCTCAAGCAATGCCGGATCGGTTTCAGTGCGCGACCAGATAAAGGCAAAATTGTCGCTCACCACGTCAGCAATCAACCAGCCCGTATTGCTCGGCTTGAACACTTCTTTTTTGGTCATGATCAGGCACACCCCGGCGCGCGTACTGACCTGCGGGCGCCAGCGACACAAACAATGGCTGGCAATCACGCGGCAGGTAGGGCAGCGCGGCGCGCGCGAGCCACGGGACAAATAGGGTTTTGTGCTTTCCTCTTCTCGCTCGTCTCGTAAACGGGCGACAGCATTCGGGGAAAAGGTCATCAGGGTCATGGTGTTTACTTTGAGATGCAGATCGCCGGCACGCCTCGGGTTAGCGCAGGGGCAGATTGGCTGGGAAAGGCGCGCAGTCTATCAGAGGCCGCCTTGTGGCGTGCCAACCCGTGACTTCAGGCATTTCCTGTAACCGCAGGCTGACCTATACTCCCGCGCCACTGAACGCATACAACTGTGGCGGGTCAAAGCCTGCGTCACTGAATCAGGAGAGTTTCATGTTGCGCACTATCATTCCGACCGTCGCTTTAATGCTGGCACTGCCTTTGGGCGCACAAGCGGCCTCTCTTGCCGAATTCAACCTTGAAAAAAACCTGAAAAAGACGGCCGAAAAAAGCAGCCAGGGCACACCTAGACTAATGAGTTCAGGCCTTACCGATAACGGTTTTAGCGCTGAAGGCCGGGTACTGACTAATCACTTGGTCGCTCCACAGGCATTGGCTTTAGACATACTCAAAAATAAAGAGGCCGCTGCGTCGGTCCTCGGCCGAGGTGTGTGTAGCAATAAAGAGTTTCGTACATTGCTCGCCAACGGCGCAATTGTGCGACTGGACATCAAAGATGACCAAAACAACATCACGATTCTCAGCCAAGAAATTGTCGCTGATAACTGTCGGCCAAAAAAATAAACCCTTTCGGGGTGCATGCACGCCGTAATTCGTTGCGGCGTTCGCAACTTTCTATCTGATGCTCTCTCCCCCCTCCTCCCGCCTATTTTCATGGATTTCAGGCAATTAGCGGTTGCCAGGTTCGACGGCACAAGACCATCATCAGGCCATTACTTTTGACACGCTGTGTCTGTGCGCTGCCATGTTTTACTGCGCCCCAAAGGATGTTGTGCTGAAGGAGATCTACATGCCTGATCAAACCCATGCGAACCTGCCTCTCGATTTCGAACGCTTGAGCCTCGACCTTGCGCAGCACGTCGATGCCCAACTTGAGTTGATTGCTCCCGACAGTAAAAACCGACCGCTTTACCGCGAAATGATGCTCACGGTATTGCGTATGGCGCACGACGACTTTGATCGCTGGAACGCCAAAATTACGCTGCAAGCCATACGTGAACTGGAGCAAACCTTTCGCGTGCTGGAGCAATTCAAATCCCACCGCAAAATCACCGTATTTGGCTCGGCACGTACCCCAATGGAAGACCCGCTGTATGCCTTGGCCCGTGAAGTAGGCGCGGAATTGGCCAGAGCCGACATGATGGTGATCACCGGCGGCGGTGCAGGTATCATGGCCGCGGCCCATGAGGGGGCCGGTCTTGAACACAGCCTGGGCTTCAATATCACCTTGCCGTTTGAACAGCGCGCCAACCCGACCATCCTGGGCAGCTCACACCTGCTGGCGTTCCACTTCTTCTTTACGCGCAAACTGTTTTTCATCAAGGAAGCGGCCGGACTGGTGATGTGCCCTGGCGGATTCGGCACGCTGGATGAAGTGCTGGAGGTGCTGACGCTGATACAAACCGGCAAAACGCCATTGGTACCTGTGGTGTTGCTCGACATACCGGGCGGGACATTCTGGCAAAGCGCACTGGACTTCATTCAAGCGCAACTGCAAGCCAATCATTACATCCTGCCTAACGACTTGAAGTTAATGCGCCTCGTCCACAGCGCCGAAGAAGCCGTGGCGCAGATCGATCAGTTTTACAACAACTTCCACTCCACACGCTGGCTGAACAAGATTTTTGCGATACGCATGAAACGCCCCGTCAGTGCGCTGGCGCTGAAACAAATACAGCACGAATTTGGCGATATCTGCTTAAACGATAGCTTTCATCAACAGTTGGATGACGAACCTGCGTTTGAACACCTTACGCGTTTGAGTTTTGCTTTCAGCGGCCGTAATCAGGGGCGTCTGCGCGAGCTGGTGGACTTTATCAATCTGCCGCAGAACTGGGCTGATGCTGGGGGAATGATCCAGAAGAAGTCACTTGAGCCTTTGTCTCGATAGGCCTGCAATGTTCTGCATGCCGGCGTGGCAGGTGTTGCGCTCATACTCTGTCGCTGGGGGACTAAGCGGCAGGGAATCGCAAGACTGTGGCAGGTTTGATGTATCAGATTGAATGGTTTTACGGCCGCTACGCGCCCGGACGCAGCCTCGCGTTGCTCGTCAGCGGCTACAAAGGGACTGCCGGGGCTGGCGACTCTCGATTGCGAAGCGATTGTATATCCGTTGACTGCGGGGGCTCTGCGGTAGCGCGTTTAACGGTTTTACGGCCGCTACGCGCTCGGACGCAGCCTCGCGTTGCTCGTCAGCGGCTACAAAGGGACTGCTGGGGCTGGCGACTCTCGATTGCGAAGCGATTGTATATCCGATGACTGCGGGGTCTCTGCGGTAGCGCGTTTAAGGTTTTTAGTCATCGAACTCTCGGCCACTGAGCAAGCGGCCAATCATTTCAAGCGGATACCCTCTGTAACTCAAGAAGCGCCCTTGACGTGCACGCTCTTTGGCATCTTCAGGCATACGCCCTGAAAACTTACGCTGCCAAGTGTCTTGCAACTGTGCTTGCCAGTTGAATTCACATTCACGCAGCGCCTCCTCCACGTCACTACGCGCTAAGCCTCGCTGGTTCAATTCTTCGCGGATACGCAAAGGGCCATAACCCGAGCGGGCACGGTAGGAGATATAGCTTTCGAGGTAACGCGATTCGGACAGCAAGCCATCTTCCGTTAAACGGTCGAGGGCTATGTCGATCATGTCAGGGCAAGCGCCTCGCTGACGCAACTTGCGCGTCAGCTCGACACGACCGTGCTCGCGTCGCGCGAGCAGGTCCATTGCAGATCGCCGTATGGCGACGAGGTCATCCAGAACAACAGTCATGGTTCAATCAGTTGCTAGCGTCGTCTGAACCCGAGTTTTCGAGCTCCATTTCCGCCGCTTCCTGTTCAGCTGCCGCTTGCTTGGCCGCCTTGCTCAGTTTTGGCATGACTTTCATTGCAGCCAGTTCACTCTCGGTTTTTGGGCCGAGCAGCTTGTCACGCAGTTGCTTCTCAAGCGTGGCTTTAATGTCCGGGTTCTCATCAAGAAACTTGGCGGAGTTAGCCTTGCCCTGGCCGATTTTGCTGCCTTGGTAGCTGTACCAAGCACCGGCTTTTTCGACGAAACCGTGCAACACGCCCAGCTCGATCATCTCGCCGTTCAGGTAGATGCCCTTGCCGTACAGAATCTGGAACTCAGCCTGACGGAATGGCGGAGCGACTTTGTTCTTGACCACTTTGACGCGGGTTTCGCTACCAATGACCACGTCGCCTTCTTTAACGGCGCCGGTGCGACGAATGTCCAGACGTACAGAGGCGTAGAACTTCAGGGCGTTACCACCGGTGGTGGTTTCCGGGCTGCCGAACATCACGCCGATTTTCATACGGATCTGGTTAATGAAGATCACCAGGCAGTTGGCATTTTTGATATTGCCGGTGATTTTACGCAGTGCCTGAGACATCAAGCGGGCTTGCAGGCCAACGTGGGTGTCACCCATTTCGCCTTCAATTTCAGCTTTAGGCGTCAACGCGGCCACGGAGTCGATGATGATGACGTCAACCGCATTGGAGCGCACCAGCATGTCAGTGATTTCCAGCGCCTGTTCGCCGGTATCTGGCTGGGAAACCAGCAGGTCATCAACGTTGACACCCAATTTGGCGGCGTACTCAGGATCAAGGGCATGTTCCGCATCGACGAACGCACAGGTAGCGCCAGCTTTTTGGGCTTGAGCGATAACGGACAGGGTCAGCGTGGTTTTACCCGAAGACTCCGGACCGTAGATTTCAACAATACGACCCTTTGGCAGACCGCCAATACCCAGCGCGATGTCCAGACCCAACGAGCCGGTGGAGATAGCCGGGATCGCCTGGCGGTCTTGATCACCCATCAACATCACGGCGCCTTTGCCGAATTGACGTTCGATCTGACCCAAGGCCGCAGCCAAGGCTTTCTTCTTGTTGTCGTCCATTAAAGTCCTCTCGTAATCAATAAGGCCTGACGGCCGATAACTGTATAAGTAGCCAGTATTATTCCACAGGGTTTCAGGATCGCCTACCCCTGATTTTTTATTTCTCGTACCGTTCGGCGTATTAGACCCTCTAGCGCGGCTATCACCGTTTGTCGGCGCACATTATCGCGATCTCCGTGGAAGTGCCTGCACTGCGTCCACACCTCGTTGCCGGCGCCCCACGCCAGCCAAACGGTACCCACCGGTTTGGTCGCCGACCCGCCGCCCGGCCCGGCGATGCCGCTGACCGCCACCGCAAAATGCGCGCCGCTTTGTGCCTGCGCACCGCGCACCATCGCCTGGACTACCTCACCGCTGACCGCACCCACTTGCCCGAATAGAGTCGCGGGCACGCTCAACTGCTTGGTTTTCTGCTGGTTGGAATACGTGACAAACCCGGCTTCAAACCAGGACGAACTGCCAGCAATACGGGTAATGGCCTCAGCGATACCGCCGCCTGTGCAAGATTCAGCCGTTGTGACCTGCGCATTAAGAGCCTGCAAGTGCTGGCCCAGTTCAGTCGCCAGTTGAGTTAATTCGTCCACGATGGTCTCCCGAAGCGCAAAAAACAGCGGTCTAAGCTACGCGACTTACTGCTGCCCATCGACCCCCAAACGCTTGGCCGCCCAACGCTGATAAAGGCTGATGGCCGCATCCGCTCCGGCCAATGCGGTAAAACAGCCCAAAGCACCGGCTGCCCACACCGACATACTCGCCGAGTAAAGCAGCATAAACGTGGACACACCGCACACCATGCAGGCTCCCGAGCGCAGGGCCAAACGTCGCACGAGAGGCCAGCCGCTGGCGCCGTCTTTGTCGGCTCGCCACATCTCACCAAAGATACCGCCTACCAAGGCCAGAAGGATGACCAGCAAAACCGGCATATCCAACAAAAACTGCGGATCATTCATCGTGTCATCACTCCTGATTCCTTATCCAAACGCGTCATTAACTGACAGATAGGCTGAAAAATTGACGCTCCTCTCACCCCAATCACTGCGAAAGGCCAACGACGACAACCCTGCCACAAAGACTATGCATGTATGGATATACAGTCAATGCACCAATGCATAATTTGTAGGGCGCTGCGCAAAATCATCATCCAAAGGAAGAAACTTCGTCGGACAGGGCTTTAAAAGGCCGAAAAAAAGGCCTACTTCTATGTAGGCCTTAGCTCAAAACGTAGACTCAACGAGCGTACATACCCCACCAGAAAACATGCCCGAGAATCACCAGTCGATCATCTTCAAGGTCAGCGTAGAGGTAATCTTCATCCGGGTATTCGTCGCGATTGAAACTGCGTAAACGCAGACCGCCAGCCAAGCGATACAGCTGTTTCACCCGAAGTTCGCCGTTGTGATTAATCGCATACAGGTCGCCATCTATCACTTCAGCCATTGAGCGTTTACCTGCATTGACCCCCACGGTCGCGCCATCGCGCAACACCGGGAGCATGCTGTCCCCGCGCACCGTTACACACTTGGCTTGATCGAATTGCACGCCATTGTGACGCAGGCTGCGCTTACCAAAACGCAGCCTGGCACGCTCGCTTTCTTCGATAGCAAAACGCCCAGAACCCGCCGCCAGCTCAACCTGACGCAAAAACGGAATCGACACCTCATCCTCGGCCACAGGGGTTTCGTCATCCCATAAACAGATATCACGCAGCTCGGGATGCGACGGTTCGAGGAGAGCGACCGGGTCTTCACGCCCCCGCAGACGGTCTGTACTGATATTGAAATAAGCAGCTATTTTAGAAAGGTGCCGGTCAGACGGCTCGGCAATTTGGCCACTCAAAATTCTGGACAACGTGGATTGCGCCACCCCGGTCAGACGGTGCAGCGCCATCGCGCTGATTTGATGCCGGGCGAGCAATTCTTTAAGGACGATTGAGACGTTACGTTTAGCCATGCGCGCAATATTGCTAAGCGCCCAGGCAGATGGCAAATGCTATTTCTTCTATTTATAACAACCCACCACAGCGATCGGTGCTTGGCTGTAGGTGCAAGGCACAGGCGTGTTAACCTTGCGCCCATTGCACAAAAGCCGTGCGTGGCACCCGCTTTTCACCCCTCTTTTTAAATGAATCCGCCTAAGCCCTGATGAGTAAAAATACTTCCGATCTGTCCTCACACACGCCGATGATGCAGCAGTACTGGCGCCTGAAGAACCAACACCCTGATCAGTTGATGTTCTATCGCATGGGCGACTTCTACGAAATCTTCTATGAGGATGCGAAGAAGGCCGCCAAGTTGCTGGACATCACTCTCACGGCGCGTGGGCAATCGGCAGGACAGGCGATTCCGATGTGCGGGATTCCTTACCACGCAGCCGAAGGCTATTTGGCCAAGCTGGTCAAGCTCGGCGAGTCGGTGGTGATTTGCGAGCAAGTCGGCGATCCAGCCACGAGTAAAGGCCCGGTCGACCGTCAGGTGGTGCGCATCATCACGCCGGGTACGGTCAGTGACGAAGCGTTACTGGATGAGCGCCGCGATAACCTGATCGCCGCCGTGTTGGGTGATGAGCGCCTGTTTGGCCTGGCCGTGCTGGATATCACCAGTGGTAACTTTTCGGTCGTCGAGATCAAGGGCTGGGAAAACCTGCTGGCTGAGCTGGAGCGCATCAACCCGGTTGAGCTGATGATCCCGGATGATTGGCCACAGGGCCTGCCAGCCGAGAAGCGCCGTGGTGTACGTCGTCGAGCGCCGTGGGACTTTGAGCGCGACTCTGCACTAAAAAGCCTGTGCCAGCAGTTCTCGACCCAGGACCTTAAGGGCTTTGGCTGCGAGAACCTGACCCTGGCCATTGGCGCAGCAGGCTGTTTGCTCAGCTACGCCAAAGAAACCCAGCGCACCGCCCTGCCCCATTTACGCAGCCTGCGCCATGAACGACTCGATGACACCGTGGTGCTGGACGGCGCCAGCCGACGCAACCTTGAGCTGGATACCAACCTGGCGGGGGGGCGTGATAACACACTGCAATCGGTGGTTGATCGCTGCCAAACCTCAATGGGCAGCCGCTTGCTGACCCGTTGGTTGAACCGTCCGCTACGCGACCTGCCCGTTCTGTTGGCGCGCCAGTCGTCAATCACCTGTTTGCTCGATGGCTACCGTTTTGAGCGCTTGCAACCGCAGCTCAAGGAAATCGGCGATCTGGAGCGTATTCTGGCGCGTATCGGCCTGCGTAATGCGCGGCCGCGCGACCTGGCCCGACTGCGCGATGCCCTGGCGGCACTGCCTGAACTGCAAGACGCCATGCTGGACCTGCATGCCCCGCACTTGCAGCAACTGGCCGTGACCACCAGCACCTACCCCGAGCTGGCCGCGTTGCTGGACAGCGCCATTATTGATAATCCGCCTGCGGTCATTCGCGACGGCGGCGTACTGAAGACTGGCTATGACGCCGAACTCGATGAGCTGCAAGCCCTGAGCGAAAACGCCGGTCAGTTTCTGATCGACCTGGAAGCACGCGAAAAAGCCCGCACTGGACTGGCCAACCTTAAGGTCGGTTACAACCGAGTGCACGGTTACTTCATCGAACTGCCGAGCAAACAGGCCGAACAGGCACCCGCCGATTACATTCGCCGTCAAACCCTCAAAGGCGCCGAACGGTTTATCACCCCGGAACTCAAGGCGTTTGAAGATAAAGCCTTGTCGGCCAAGAGCCGCGCACTGGCACGCGAAAAGATGCTTTACGAAGCGTTGCTCGAAACCTTGATCGGCGAGTTGCCACCGCTACAAGACACCGCGGCGGCTTTAGCCGAACTGGACGTTTTGAGCAACCTGGCCGAGCGTGCACTGAACCTCGATTTGAATTGCCCGCGTTTTGTTGAAGAACCGTGCATGCGCATAAGCCAGGGCCGTCACCCGGTGGTTGAGCAAGTGCTGACCACACCGTTTGTGGCCAACGATCTGGCGCTGGATGACAACACCCGCATGCTGGTGATTACCGGCCCGAACATGGGCGGTAAATCGACTTATATGCGACAAACCGCGTTGATCGTGTTGCTGGCACACATCGGCAGCTTTGTTCCAGCCGCCAGCTGCGAACTGTCACTGGTCGACCGGATCTTTACCCGTATCGGTTCCAGCGATGACCTGGCCGGTGGACGCTCGACCTTTATGGTGGAAATGAGCGAAACCGCCAATATCTTGCATAACGCAACCGAACGCAGCCTGGTACTGATGGACGAAGTGGGCCGCGGCACCAGCACATTTGACGGTTTGTCGCTGGCATGGGCTGCGGCAGAACGACTCGCCCAGCTTCGCGCCTACACGTTGTTTGCCACCCACTATTTCGAACTGACCGTACTGCCTGAAAACGAACCCTTGGTGGCCAACGTGCATTTGAGTGCCACCGAGCACAATGAGCGTATCGTCTTCTTGCATCACGTCTTGCCCGGTCCGGCCAGTCAGAGCTATGGCCTTGCAGTGGCGCAATTGGCGGGGGTTCCGGCCAATGTCATCACCCGCGCACGGGAGCATTTGAGCCGTCTTGAAACCACCAGCCTGCCGCACGAAGCGCCTGCTCCGGTGCCCGGAAGAAAATCAGCGCCCCAGCAGAGCGATATGTTTGCTAGCCTTGCGCATCCGGTGCTGGACGACTTGGCCAAGCTTGATCTTGACGAGCTGACGCCACGCAAAGCCCTTGATTTGCTCTACACATTAAAGACACGCATCTAACCATGCGCTAGAATCGCGCGCGGTTCGGGATGCTACTGGCCTTTTAGCCTGATCAGTGGGTATCACTCCCGAACCTGGCGAACCCGACCTGGAAGGGCTTCGCTGCCGCCGCCTGAGGAGAAAATTAGAAATGACCTTCGTCGTCACCGACAACTGCATCAAGTGCAAGTACACCGACTGCGTAGAAGTCTGTCCGGTGGACTGCTTTTACGAAGGCCCGAACTTCCTGGTGATTCACCCGGACGAGTGCATTGACTGCGCGCTTTGTGAGCCTGAATGCCCGGCGCAAGCCATCTTCTCCGAAGATGAAGTGCCCGCTGACATGCAAGAGTTTATTCAGTTGAATGTGGAACTGGCTGAAATCTGGCCAAACATCACTGAACGTAAAGACGCTCTGCCGGACGCGGCAGAATGGGATGGCGTGAAAGGCAAGCTCAAAGATCTGGAACGCTGATCCACGCTGCACCAAAAAGCCCCGCCTCACCTGAGCCGGGGCTTTTTTACGTTTCAGGGCCCGCTACGTAGTCGCAGGCTCGTGTTTCTCGTCAGCGCCTACAAGCTTTGATCAGCGTTTTAGCCGTTGATCTCACAGCCCGTAGCTTCTTGAAGCTGCTCACGGGTAACACCTGAAGCCAACTCAACGAGCGTGAGACCTTGCTCCGTCACATCAAGCACGCCCAGATCCGTGATGATTCGATCCACCACGCCTACGCCGGTCAGCGGTAAATCACACTGCTTGAGCAGTTTGTGAACGCCACCTTTGGCAGTGTGCTCCATCAACACGACGACGCGTTTGACCCCTGCCACCAGATCCATCGCACCGCCCATGCCTTTTACCATCTTGCCGGGAATCATCCAGTTGGCCAGGTCACCGTGCTCGGAAACCTGCATCGCCCCCAGGATCGACAAGTTGATGTGCCCGCCGCGAATCATGGCAAACGAATCGGCACTATTAAAGAAGCTGCTGCCAGGCAAGGTGGTGATGGTTTGCTTGCCGGCATTAATCAGGTCGGCATCAACTTCATCTTCGGTGGGAAATGGGCCAATACCCAGTAAGCCGTTCTCACTTTGCAGCCACACGTCCATGCCCGCAGGAATGTAGTTGGCCACCAGCGTCGGCAAACCGATACCCAGGTTGACGGAGAAACCATCCTGCAATTCTTGGGCGGCGCGGTGCGCCATTTCTTCACGAGTCCAAGCCATGATCAGGCGCTCCGCACAGTGCGTTGTTCGATGCGTTTTTGCGGGGTGGCATTGAGTATCAGCCGCTGCACATAAATCCCGGGCAGATGAACCTGATCAGGTTCAATCTCACCAATTTCAACGATCTCTTCAACTTCAACAACACACACTTTGGCCGCCATTGCAGCCAGCGGATTGAAGTTACGTGCGGTTTTATTGAACAGCAGGTTGCCGGACTTATCCGCCTTCCAGGCTTTCACCAACGCGACGTCCGCACGCAGTGAACGCTCCATGACATACCATTGCCCGTCGAACTCTCGGGTTTCCTTGCCTTCGGCAACCAGGGTGCCGTAACCGGTTTTGGTAAAGAACGCCGGAATACCCGCGCCCCCCGCACGCAGCTTTTCAGCCAGGGTGCCTTGCGGGGTGAATTCCAGCTCCAGCTCGCCCGCCAGGTATTGACGCTCGAACTCTTTGTTCTCACCCACGTAGGAAGAAATCATTTTGCGTATTTGACGGGTGGCCAGCAGTTGGCCCAATCCAAACCCGTCGACACCCGCGTTGTTGCTGATGACGGTCAAGTCGCGCTTGCCGGTGTCACGCAAGGCGCCGATCAGTGCTTCTGGAATCCCACACAATCCAAAACCGCCCACAGCGAGGGTCATGCCGTCTTCGACGAGCCCCTGCAAGGCGGATTGCGCACTCGAGTAAATCTTATTCACTTGTTATTCCTCGAATTCACCACGCACACATGCCGTACGTGGCCTGCTTGCTTTAGTCGAGAACGAACACACAGTAAGGCAGGTGCCCGCTCCCCGATTCTGGCTGCATTGGCCTTAAGCCAACGCGTTGCCCGAGTGTAGGGGAAGGCGGCGCGGGAACTCTAGCCATGAGTGAAGATGGCGCACAAATAAATGCGCGAGGTGTCGCGCTTGCGCAACTCTTTGACGTGCAGGCCGTTCGAGTGACCTTTCCATTAACATGGTCGTAACAATTGACCTACAAAATACTTAGCTCGCTAACTTTAAACCCGCGACCTAGACGTATATAAAGACCGCCGGGTTTTAAAAAGTCATTAGAGCAAAATCTTCTCTCACCTTATGGCTGTAGAGAACTAGACTCAGATTCGGTTTTGTCTGATGTTCGCAGCGCAGGATTGAGTCGTAGCATGTCCAGGCCAATGTCGACCCATGCCTCTGCCTCTCCATGAAGCTCGAAACTGTCAGGAACCAGTAGCCATTGCCCGAGAATGCCGTCGATATAGGCATGTAAACAAATGGCGGCTCGGCGTACGTCGAGTGTTTTAGGGAGTTGTTGGCGATGAACTGCATTACTCAGGGTC
Organism: Pseudomonas weihenstephanensis; assembly: GCF_001043055.1. Lineage (GTDB taxonomy): Bacteria > Pseudomonadota > Gammaproteobacteria > Pseudomonadales > Pseudomonadaceae > Aquipseudomonas > Aquipseudomonas weihenstephanensis. The sequence goes on along the minus strand of NZ_JYLF01000001.1, from coordinate 556,325 downwards.
AGCTCGATTCGACTGTTGCAGTCGGCCATCGCGACTTGGCGCTGACGGCGCAAATCGCACATTTCGTCAGTGAATTCGCACTTATGAAACAAAATCTCGTTGATACGTCGGGTTTTGGGATCGTTCGCAACTTGATGAAACAAATGGATCAACAGCTTGCGCATGCAGCCAAGCGGATCAATTTCGTCCTGACTTTCACTGGCTTTTGCCAATGCGTCCAAGGGTTCATGCAGGCTATCGAGCATCGCCTGCACCAAGTCAGCTTTGTTGCTGAAATGCCAGTAGATGGCACCTCGAGTCACACCCGCCAATGTGGCAATATCCGCCAACGTCGTGCGCGCTACACCCCGTTCATAAAAGGCCCGTTCGGCCGCTTCAAGGATGGCACTGCGGGTTTCCTGGGCTTCTTCTTTGGTACGACGCACCATGGCAATAAAAACCTCAATCAGGGCGGTTCTGAGCACGGCGTAAAGCCTTCAAAACCTATATCGGGTGGCGTTTGTTGTGCCTTATCCCGGCCTACATCTCACGCATTAAAAAGGGTTGCGGCATGCCTTTAAAGACACAACCCCGCTATTTACAAACAGACACGAATGTAAGTATATTCCTTAGCAAGCTACTTATCCACCCGGAACAGCTTTCTTTACCTTTCCACTATTCTTGTGCGCTTTCGCGTGCCTGACCCGAGGATCTTCATGCAATTCAAGCCAGCTGTTACCGCTCTGGTTGCCGCCGTCGCCCTGGCATCGCTGCTCAGCGGATGCAAAAAGGAAGAAGCGGCACCCGCCCCCCAAATCCCTCAGGTCGGCGTCGTGACGCTCAAAGCTCAGCCGTTCACCCTGACCACTGATCTTCCCGGCCGAACTACGTCTTATCGTTCTGCCGAGGTTCGACCTCAGGTCAACGGGATTATTCTCAAGCGCCTGTTCAAAGAAGGCTCTGACGTCAAAGTTGGCCAACAGCTGTATCAAATCGATCCGGCTATCTATGAAAGTGCCGTATTGAGTGCCCGCGCGACCTTACAATCCGCCAAGTCGCTGGCTGATCGCTACAAGCAATTGGTCGCAGAGCAAGCCGTGAGCCGTCAGGAATACGACAACGCTGAAGCCGCTCGCCTGGAAGCTGAGGCCACTCTCAATACCGCTCAAGTCAACCTGCGCTATACCAAAGTGCTGGCGCCGCTGACTGGCCGTATCGGTCGCTCGCTATACACCGAAGGTGCGCTGGTGACCAGCGGTCAAGCCAACGCGCTGGCCGTCATCACCCAACTGGACCCTATCTATGTTGACGTGACCCAGTCCTCTGTCGAGATGCTGGAACTGCGCAAAGACCTCGCTGATGGCCGCTTGAAAAAAGCCGGCGATAATGCGGCCAAGGTCAAATTGACCCTGCCGGACGGCAGCGAGTACGCACAAGAAGGTCGCCTGGAATTCAGCGAAGTGTCGGTCGACGAAACCACCGGTTCCGTGACGCTGCGTGCACTGTTCCCCAACCCCGACGAGATTTTGTTGCCAGGCATGTTTGTGCACGCGCAACTGGAAGCGGGTATCGACAGCCACGCGATTTTGGCACCTCAAGTGGGCGTGACGCATAACCTCAAAGGCCAGCCGACAGCAATGGTTGTAGGGCCGGACAACAAGGTCGAACTGCGCGTACTGCAAGCATCCCGTACCGTGGGCAGCGACTGGCTGGTCGAGAAAGGTTTGAACCCTGGCGATCGCCTGATCACCGACGGCCTGCAATTCGTCAAGCCAGGTGTTGAAGTCAAGATCATGGAAAAACCACAAGGCGCAACCCCGGCAGCTGCCCCGGCAACAGAACAAGCTGCAGGCAGTAAAGGGGAGTAAACCATGTCGAAATTTTTTATCGACCGTCCGATTTTCGCTTGGGTAATCGCCCTGGTGATCATGCTGGTCGGGGCTTTATCGATCCTCAAACTTCCGATCAACCAATACCCGAGCATCGCACCGCCGGCTATCTCGATCTCCGTGACCTACCCGGGCGCTTCGGCGCAAACCGTGCAGGACACCGTGGTCCAGGTGATCGAGCAGCAGCTCAACGGTATTGACCACCTGCGTTATGTATCGTCTGAAAGTAACTCCGACGGCAGCATGACCATCACCGCCACGTTCGAGCAAGGCACCGACCCCGACACCGCTCAGGTGCAGGTGCAGAACAAACTCAACCTGGCGACCCCACTGCTGCCTCAAGAGGTTCAGCAGCAAGGTATCCGCGTGACCAAGGCAGTGAAAAACTTCCTGATGGTTATCGGTGTGGTGTCTGAAGACGGCAGCATGAACAAAGACGACTTGTCGAACTACATCGTCTCTAACATGCAGGACCCGATCTCCCGTACCGAAGGTGTGGGCGACTTCCAGGTGTTCGGCGCCCAGTACGCCATGCGTATCTGGCTCGATCCAGCCAAGCTGAACAAGTACAACCTGACCCCGGTGGACGTTAAGTCCGCTATCAGCTCACAGAACGTACAGGTGTCCTCCGGGCAACTGGGCGGCCTGCCAGCTGTAAAAGGTCAAGAGCTGAACGCAACCATCATCGGCAAAACGCGCCTGCAAACTGCTGAAGAGTTCAAAAAGATACTGCTTAAAGTCAACACCGACGGCTCTCAGGTACGTCTGCACGACGTCGCCGAAGTCGCTTTGGGCGGTGAGAACTACAGCATCAGCGCGCAGTACAACGGCAAACCGTCTTCGGGTCTGGCGATCAAACTGGCCACCAATGCCAACGCACTGGACACGGCCAAGGCGCTGCACCAAACCATCAATGATCTGGCTCCGTTCTTCCCGCCCGGCATGAAAGTGGTTTACCCATACGACACCACGCCAGTGGTATCGGCCTCGATCAAGGGCGTTGTTGAAACCCTGGTTGAAGCCGTCGCTCTGGTGTTCCTGGTGATGTTCCTGTTCCTGCAAAACTTCCGCGCCACCATCATCACCACCATGACGGTGCCAGTGGTATTGCTGGGTACATTCGGCATTCTCGCAGCAGCCGGTTTCAGCATTAACACCCTGACCATGTTCGGCATGGTACTGGCCATCGGCTTGCTGGTGGACGACGCCATCGTTGTGGTGGAAAACGTCGAACGGGTCATGAGCGAAGAAGGATTGTCACCCAAAGAAGCCACCAAGAAATCCATGGAGCAAATCCAGGGAGCCCTGGTGGGTATTGCCTTGGTACTGTCGGCCGTATTGCTGCCAATGGCGTTCTTTAGCGGCTCAACCGGTGTGATCTACAAACAGTTCTCGATCACTATTGTTTCGGCGATGGCGCTTTCGGTACTGGTTGCCCTGATCTTCACCCCGGCCTTGTGCGCCACCATGCTCAAGCCCGTCAAAAAAGGGGATCACGGCGAAAACAAACGCGGTTTCTTCGGCTGGTTCAACCGCACTTTCGACAGTGGCGTGAAGCGCTACGAGAAAGGTGTCGGCAACATCCTGCGCCACAAGGCTCCGTATCTGCTGGCATACGTGCTGATCGTCGTCGGCATGGTCTTCCTGTTTACACGCATTCCTACCTCGTTCCTGCCAGAAGAAGACCAGGGCGTACTCTTCGCCCAGGTCCAAACTCCAGCCGGTACGACAGCGGAACGCACACAGGTAGTAATTGACCGCATGCGCGAATACTTGCTCGCCGATGAATCGGCGGCAGTGTCTTCGGTGTTTACCGTGAACGGCTTTAACTTCGCCGGTCGCGGCCAAAGCTCCGGTCTGGCGTTCATCATGCTCAAGCCTTGGGGCGAGCGTGATGCCGACAACAGCGTGTTTGCACTGGCAGCCCGTGCTCAGGCGCACTTCTCCACCTTCCGCGATGCAATGGTGTTTGCCTTTGCCCCGCCAGCAGTGATGGAGCTGGGTAACGCCACCGGTTTTGACGTGTACCTGCAAGACCGCGCCGGTATTGGCCACGAAAAGCTGATGCAAGCCCGCAACCAGTTCCTGGGCATGGCATCGCAAAGCAAGATCCTGGCAGGCGTGCGACCTAACGGCCTGAACGATGAACCGCAATACCAACTGGAAATTGATGACGAAGCGGCTCGCGCCCTGGGCGTTAGCCTGACAGACATCAATAACACCCTGTCTATCGGTCTGGGTGCCAGCTACGTCAACGACTTCATCGACCGTGGTCGTGTGAAAAAGGTTTACCTGCAAGGCGAAGCTGACTCGCGGATGAACCCCGAAGACCTGAAGAAGTGGTACGTGCGTAACGACGAAGGAACCATGGTGCCGTTCTCGGCGTTCGCCAAAGGCAAGTGGACCTACGGTGCACCGAAGCTGTCGCGCTACAACGGCGTAGAAGCTATGGAAATCCTCGGCGCCCCGGCACCCGGCTACAGCAGTGGTGAAGCCATGGCTGAAGTTGAAGCCCTGGCCAAGAAACTGCCGGCAGGTGTAGGTATTTCCTGGACTGGCCTGTCATACGAGGAGCGTCTGTCGGGTTCGCAAGCACCTGCTTTGTACGCAATTTCCTTGCTGATGGTGTTCCTGTGTCTCGCAGCGCTGTATGAAAGCTGGTCAATCCCGATTGCAGTGATGTTGGTTGTACCGCTGGGGATTATCGGCGCCTTGCTGGCCACCAGCCTGCGCGGACTGTCCAACGACGTGTACTTCCAGGTGGGCTTGCTCACGACCATCGGTCTGGCATCGAAAAACGCCATTCTGATCGTCGAGTTCGCCAAAGAGCTGCATGAACAAGGGCGAACCCTGACCGAAGCCGCCATCGAGGCGTGCCGTATGCGTCTGCGTCCGATCATCATGACGTCGCTGGCGTTCGTATTGGGTGTGATTCCGCTGGCCATCTCCTCGGGTGCCGGTTCAGGCAGCCAGCACGCCATTGGTACCGGTGTAATCGGCGGTATGATCACCGCCACGGTTCTGGCCGTGTTCTGGGTGCCGCTGTTCTTCGTTGCCGTGTCGTCCTTTGGCAGCAAGGACAAAGAAGAACAGAAGAAAGTAGATCTGACTAAAACTCCAAATCAAGAGGCTGGCCAATGAGCAAGTCGCTTCTCGCAGTAGCGGTCGCAGCGTTTACGCTGGGCGGCTGCTCGCTGATCCCTGACTACCAGCGCCCTGAAGCGCCGGTAGCAGCGCAGTACCCGCAAGGCCCGGCCTACAAGCCAAACGAAGCGCCGAATCAAACGGCTGCCGAGCAAGGCTGGCGTCAGTTTTTTCATGACCCGGCCCTGCAACAGTTGATTCAGACGGCACTGGTCAACAACCGTGACCTTCGGGTCGCGGCCTTGAACATTGATGCATATGCCGCGCAGTACCGTATTCAGCGTGCGGACCTGTTCCCGGCAGTAAACGCGAATGCCAGCGGTAGCCGTCAACGCACGCCTGGGCGCATGTCGCAAACAGGCGAGTCGGGCATCACCAGCCAGTACTCGGCAACCCTTGGGGTCAGCGCGTATGAACTGGACCTGTTCGGGCGGATTCGCAGCCTGAACGATCAGGCGTTGCAGAACTACTTTGCAACCGAAGAAGCCCGCCGCACGACACAGATCAGTCTGGTTGCCAGCGTCGCCAATGCCTACTTGACCTGGCAGGCCGACAAAGAGCTGCTCAAGCTGACTGAAGACACGCTCAAAGCGTTCAATGAGAGCTACAAGCTCACCTTGCGCAGCAATGAAGTGGGCGTGGCATCGGCACTGGATGTGAGCCAGTCCCGTACCTCGGTCGAAAACGCCAAAGTGCAACTGGCGCGTTACACCCGCCAGGTCGCTCAAGATCAGAACAGCCTGGCGCTGCTGCTCGGCACGACGCTTCCAGAGAACTTGCCCGCGAGCAAGCCGCTGGCCGCCGACCTGCTGAACGAAGTACCGGCCGGTTTGCCATCGGACCTGCTGCAACGTCGACCGGACATTCTGGAGGCCGAGCACAAGCTGTTGGCCGCCAACGCCAACATCGGCGCGGCCCGTGCTGCATTCTTCCCCAGCATCAGCCTCACCGCCAATGCCGGGACCTTGAGCCCGGACTTGTCCGGGCTGTTCAAGGGTGGCTCGGGTACGTGGCTGTTCTCGCCGCAAATCACACTGCCCATCTTCAACGCAGGTGCTTTGCGCGCCAGCCTGGACTACTCGAAAATCCAGAAGGACATCACCGTCTCGCAATACGAGAAGGCGATCCAGACGGCCTTTCAGGAAGTCTCTGATGGTTTGGCCGCTCGCCAGACTTACAGCCAGCAGTTGCAAGCGCAGACTGATTTCGTCAACGCCAACCAGGATTATTACCGGTTAGCGGAACGTCGTTATCGCATTGGCGTGGACAGCAACCTCACCTTCCTCGATGCCCAGCGCTCGCTGTTCAGCGCCCAACAGTCGTTGATCAGTGACCGCCTGTCGCAGTTGACCAGTGAGGTCAACCTGTACAAAGCACTGGGTGGCGGATGGTACGAACAGACCGGACAAAACCGCCCGATCTCTTCAGAACCACCGAAGGCCTGATTGTCGCTTAGCGTCACCAAAAAACCCGCCTGATGGCGGGTTTTTTATTTGTTCACCGCTGTCAATCACCGTCAGCTCAGTCAAATCACCCTCCGTCCATCCGGATTAAACACGTCATTTAATCCATCAAACCGGTTGTATGCAGTCCATCACCACGTTGATTTGATCGCCCCTTGTGTAGAAAAATTGTTCTTTGATAAGCACTTAACACGCCTGATAAGTGCCGCTCCCTTATCGAGCCAACATTCCCCTCCCCTTTTGCATCCTGCTCACACGGCTGGCGAAAAAGCACCGACCACATACAGTTATTTCAATACCCGGATTTTGTGTGCGTGTTTAAAACAATAGGTCAATGCACGGCTCTTTTCAGGAAGCCGCGTGACGACCCGACCACGGAGGTCACGCAATGGTAAAAAAAATCATCATCGTCGGTGGCGGTGTGGGGGGCACATTGCTCGCCAACCAACTGGTCACCAAACTCTATCCAGAGATCAATCGAGGCGATGTGCAACTGACGTTGCTTTCAAACTCGCCCGACCACTACTACAAGCCCGCCTTCATGTACGTGGCATTCAACCAGTTCTTCGAGGAGGAGCTAAAACGCTCTGAAAAATCGCTGCTGCGACCCGAAATCGACTTCAACGTTGAAGAGGTCACACGCTTCGATTTCAACGCTCAAGCCCTGCATACCCGCAGCGGCAAGCGCTATGGCTATGACTATTTAGTGATAGCCACAGGGTGCGTGCCTGCGCCAGAACGTATCGAGGGTCTGAAAGAAGCTGGCGACCACTTCTATCAATACACGCCGGCAAGACTATTGGCAGAACGCTTAAGCACGATCAAAAAAGGCCGTATTTTTATCACCGTATCGTTCCCCCAGACACCCAACGTACCCCATCAATGCGGGATCGCACCTGTAGAAACGACCTTGATGCTGGATGATTTTTTGCGCAAGCGCGGGGTGCGCGATCAAATCGAAATCATCTACACCTACCCCACTACGGCGCAATTGATGCGTAACTGCCTGTTTATGCAACGCCGTGTGGGCGATGTGCTACCGGGGGTTTTCGAGCAAAAAAACATACAGTTCCAACGCAGCTTCACCCTGAGCAAGGTAGATCCCGACGCGCGCATTGCGTACAGCGCTGAGGGCGAAGAACAACCATTCGACATCTTGATGGCCACACCGCCCATTCGCGCCGTGGACGCAGTGCTCAACAGTGGTGTGTCGCAGGCGCAGAACCATGAAGGCTGGCTGCCTACCCATCATGAAACCCTTGAAGTGTATGGCCTGGAAAACGTCTACGTAATCGGTGACACGGTTGACCTGCCCATCAGCAAAGCCGGAGGTGCTTGTCACAATCAGGGGCCGGTCATCGCCAACAATATTGCGGGCAAGGTTCGCTTGGGCACTAACGTCAGTGTCTATGACGGCCGGGTGCAGGCCGTCGCTCAAATGGGCCTGAATGCCGGCATGCCACTGTGGTACGACTATCAAGTCGACGTGCTGCCAACACCGCCGACCAAACTCGGCAGTTTACTTAGAAACGGATTTAACCGCGGACTGTATTGGGCTGTCGCCCGTGGAATGCTGTGACCCGATACCGGGAGGAGCGTGCGTATGGAACCCGTCAATCAAACACCCACTGAGGGTCAGGTTTGCCAAAACCCTATCACTGATCAGTCCCCTCTCGATCTGGGCGACCTGCTGAGCAAACTTGAGCCCTTGATTCAAAGCGGCCGCCTGGACAATCTGGTCGACGCCCTGTCCTTGGTCAGCGATACCGTAGACCTGCTGGACCCGGCCATGGTGGAAAAACTGGCGTTGCTGTTTGAACAAATCACGGCGGCCACCTGGTCGCTGGGCAATGCGGTGCGCATGGCGAGCGCGCAAACCGCCGCCCAAACCGAATCCCCCAGCCTCCGCCAATTGCTGTCACTGCTGCGTCAGGAAGACACCCGACGTGGCTGCGCTGTTGCTTTACGAACACTCAATGTCATCGGAAGACAACTCTGAAATGCACTGGAGGACCACCTCATGCTTTCCAATGTTCAGACACCCCCGGCACGGACTGCCAGCACCCAATGGGACGCCAAGTCCTACCAGCAATTTGCCCGGCTGCGTGAGCGGCCGGTGCTTGAGCTGCTGGACCATGTCGACCTGCAACACCCGCAACGTATCTATGATCTGGGCTGCGGCACCGGCATTGCGACGCAACTCCTCGCCAAACGTTGGCCATTGGCTGACCTGACCGGCATCGACAGCTCAGCCGAAATGCTGGAAGAGGCAACTTATTTGCCCATCAAAGCGTTATGGCAAAAGTGTGATGTGCGCGAGTGGCGGGCGCAAAGCCCGGCGGATCTTTTATTTGCCGCCGCTGTGTTGCACTTCATCAATGATCATCAATCGTTGCTCCCGCAGTTATTGAGCCAGTTGAACACGGGCGGGTGCCTCGCCGCGCACATGCCTAACTGGCGCGATGCACTGTGGTACGAATTAATGCTGGAAACCCTGGAAACAGGAGGCCCGCAGGGGCGACCCCTTGGCTCTGCACGTCTGCGCCAATTCATGGCCGAACGTACGGTGCTCTCACTTAAAAGCTATTACCAATTGCTGGCCCCCCTGACAAAGGCGCTGGATATTTGGGAAACCGAGCACTTACAAGTCGTCGAAGGAACATCGCCCATTTTCGACTGGGTCAAAGTCTCCGCACTGCGACCTGTATTACTGGCACTGGGCGAGCATGAGAAAGAACGTTTCATTGAGCAATACCTGCGTGTGGTGCATCAACACTACCCACAAGAAGCCAATGGCCAGACGCTGTTCCCGTTCAAACGCATTTTCATCCTCGCGACTGTCTGACTCGCGCTGTGTTTTATACATGGCTGCCGGACATCATGTCAGCAGCCATTGCTAATGTGCGCGCCTCACACATGCAACATAAGGACCGTATAACCACGCTTTATTACACGCACCCTTGCGGGCATGAAAACTTGCTGAGTACTTTCAGACAGGTTTAAGTTCTGCGGCACATAGACCTGAGTGAGTTGCTTTAGCACGTCCGTTCTATATCACACGCACTCAACATCACGTGAAGCGCTAACTTAAGTTGTAAGGCGCCAGCCCTGTTCACGGGTTAGCCAAACCACTCTGTACCGCCCATCAGCCAGGGCGGCCATGGCCCTACACAGGAAAGTTGACGCCTGCAAAGTCCATCAGCGATAGTAGCGGCTGTTGTGCTCCTGCACGGTGCAGCACACCTCTCACGCCACCTTGAAATCATCTTTGTTAAGAAGACCAGTGGCCTATTCAGTACCGTGGTTTAAATCAGCTATTGATAAGCCGGCCGCTCGCCTAGGGGCGACCTCAAAACAACGGCGTACAGTTTCATGATTGAAACTACGAACGGCGTGCCTGTTTTAAATACGCAGGGCTGTTACTCCGTCCCTGCACGGAGCAACTAGGATTCACCCGACTCACTCTCTACTCCATTAGGTAACACGGTGACGAAAGACGAACTGCGCGCAGAACTTGAGCGACAGGAACAACGTTACAAGGACGTTTACGGCGGTGAAGTGACGACTTACGCGGCTCAGCCTGAGCCTGAGCGTAAGCCTTGGCGCAAACGCGCCAGCCTGATTGATCAGGCATTTACCCAAGAAATCCAAAAAATCGAAAAAGAGCTGAAACCCGAGGAACCATAACCTCTGCGCCATCAGGTTCCACGCACCGTCCATGAGGCTCGCTATGCGGCGTCCTTTCTTTGAACGCAGGGGGCGGATTTTCGGCATCGAGGACGGAATGTCGCTGCTGAAACCTCTTGGACAAGAAATTTCATACGCATGATTCAGACATACATAAAGGCTGACTCATCACCTGTTCAATGGCTTATAGCCTTTGATATCAGCGGCTTGTAACCAACATCCCACCCGTTGAAGCGATCCGGTCTGACAGGTTTTTTCATTTACAGATGTTACCAACGAGCAGCTAGTGCATCGATTACCGGGGTTTTCTGGCATAATCCGGCCCCCTTTATGACCGTGTCAGAAAACCTTCATGATCGATCTATTAAGCGGATTGGATGCCTGGGTTCTTATCAGCCTCTTCTTCGCCCTAGCCTTTGTTCTCGCGTTTGAGTTCATCAACGGCTTTCATGACACCGCGAATGCGGTAGCGACTGTCATCTACACCAAAGCCATGCCGCCTCACCTGGCGGTGTTCTTTTCCGGTGTGTTCAATTTTCTCGGCGTTTTGCTGGGCGGTGTGGGCGTGGCGTATGCCATCGTCCACCTGTTACCCGTAGAGCTTCTGGTGAATGTGAATACCGGACATGGCCTGGCCATGGTGTTCTCACTGCTCGCCGCTGCCATCACCTGGAACCTGGGCACCTGGTACTTCGGGATCCCGGCTTCAAGCTCGCACACCTTGATCGGCTCGATCCTGGGCGTGGGTTTGGCCAATGCCTTGATCACCGGGATTCCGGTGAGCGAGGGTGTGAACTGGCAGAAGGCGATCGACATCGGCGCCTCGCTGGTATTCTCGCCCCTGGCAGGCTTTGTGGTTGCCGCGCTGGTCTTGATCGGCCTTAAATGGTGGCGTCCGGGTTCCAAGATGCACAAAACCCCGGAACAGCGCCGCAAGATGGACGACAAAAAGCACCCGCCGTTCTGGAACCGTCTGGTACTGGTCATTTCGGCCATGACCGTGAGCTTTGTACACGGCTCCAACGATGGCCAGAAAGGCATTGGCCTGATCATGCTGGTATTGATCGGTATCGTGCCGAGCGTCTTCGTACTGGACCTCAACAGCACGACTTACCAGATCGAACGTACACGCGACGCCACCTTGCACCTGAGCCAGTTCTATCAGCGCAATAACGCCACCCTGAGCGAGTTTCTGGCACTGGGCAAGAGCGCAAAAGGCGACTTGCCGGAACAGTTCAGTTGCAACCCTCAGCAAACCGAGCCGACCATCGCAGCCCTGCTCAGCTCGCTTAAAGGCGTAGCGGACTACCACTCGATCCCGGCTGAAAAGCGTATCGAGATCCGTCGCTACCTGCTTTGCCTGGACGACACGGCAAAGAAAGTCAGCAAACTGCCAGTGCTCGATAAACGCGAAAAAGCCGACCTCGAAAAACTGCGCAAGGACCTGACGGCCACGACTGAATACGCCCCGTTCTGGGTGATTCTGGCGGTCGCCCTGGCCCTGGGCCTGGGCACCATGGTGGGCTGGAGACGTGTGGTTAAAACCATCGGTGAGAAGATCGGCAAGCAGGGCATGACCTATGCTCAAGGCATGTCGGCGCAGATCACCACCACGTTTGCGATCGGGCTGGCCAACATCTACTCCTTGCCGGTATCGACAACGCATATTTTGTCGTCCGGTGTAGCGGGTACGATGGTTGCCAACAAAAGCGGCCTGCAAGGCGGCACCATCAAGACCATCCTGATGGCATGGGTACTGACCTTACCGGCCACTATCGCACTGTCTGCAACCCTGTTCTGGCTGGCCTCCAAAGCCCTCGCCTAAGCAGCACGCACTAAAAAAGGTACGCCCCTCACGGGCCGTACCTTTTTTTATGCCTCGGGTTTCAGGGGATGGCACCAAGGCCGTCGCTTGAACAGCTCGCAACCTGTACCAAAAACAACCGCAAGCCTTGCAAAACACACACGCAAAAAAATAGGCGACCGAAGTCGCCCAAAATGCCTTGCGTGCTCGTGACTCGAAAAGACCCGGCGCTACTTATTGCGCTTCTGGGAGTCTTTCCAGATAAAAATCCCTAAACCCGCGAAAAATAAAACCATGAGACCGACGGTAAGTACTCCAGCGATAACCACATTATCGAGAAACATGACGGCCTCCTGCGCGTGTTTGTTTGTGTGAAGCCAGATTAACCCCACACGCAGGCAAGGAACTTGACCGGGATCAATAGTGACTCCGGCCAGCAGGGTGTTAGAGGGAATAGTTGATACAGATCAGGGAAACGCCGATGTTCAGCGCTTTTTAGGCTTTTTCTTCGCTTTTTTCTTGGGGCTTTTCAGCGGCATCGCTTGCTCAAACGCCTGGCGCACTTCATTCAGACGTTTTTCATTGAGGTCATGCACGCGTTTGGCGCGTTCGGCGCCCAGGTCGACCAGCTTGTTGTCTTGGCTCATAACGAAATGGGGTCACTGTCAGTGGGAATCGGCAATGCGCTAATAATGCGACGCACCTACAGCCCTGACCAGAAAAAACACTCAAACCTCAATATCAACCCACAACCCCTGGCGTGGCGCGCCATCAATCAACGGCGATACCGGCACGGTGTTGTCTTCATTTAACTCATCGCCCGGCACAACCACCACCTCCTGCCCTTGAGCCGCTTCACGACGACGCTTGTCCTGCTGGCGCTGTTGCTCTTCGCGCAGCAGCAACGTGGCTTGATCGCTGTCCTGATTCTTCAGGTTGATCGTACTGTCGCCTGAACTTGGCTGGGCTGGCACAACGGGCGGAATATCGGGACGCGGGCGAACCGGGTCTTGCTGAGAGGTCACGGGCACAAGGCTGAGAGGTAGGATCGGCGGCAGCATATTATTGTTCTCCTGTATTCAAGCTGTCGGCCCAAGACGGTTCGACTTGAGCCGCCGGTCGTAAACCCATGACTGACTAAATCCCTACGCGTAGCTTTTTGTCAGAGTCCTTTGGACTGAGGCCCTTGATCCGTTAATATACTCGGCTTTTTCAAAGCGGGAGTCAGGCAGCATGGCGCAGCAGTATCAACCGGGGCAACGCTGGATTAGTGACAGCGAAGCTGAGTTAGGTTTAGGCACCGTTCTGGCACAGGACGGTCGCTTATTGACCGTGCTCTATCCGGCCACTGGCGAAACCCGTCAATATTCGCTGCGCAACGCACCGCTGACGCGCGTACGTTTCTCGCCAGGCGACACCATCATCCACTTCGAAGGCTGGAAGATGACTGTACGCGAGGTCGATGATGCCGACGGCCTGATGGTCTATCACGGCCTGAACGAGCAGAACGAAACCGTGACCCTGCCCGAAACCCAGCTGTCGAACTTTATCCAGTTCCGCCTGGCCAGCGACCGGCTGTTTGCCGGGCAAATTGACCCGTTGTCCTGGTTCTCGCTGCGCTACCACACCCTCGAACACACTAGCCGTCAGTTGCAATCGCCACTGTGGGGCTTGGGTGGCGTGCGTGCACAACCTATCGCACACCAACTGCATATTGCTCGCGAAGTCGCAGACCGCATCGCGCCGCGCGTACTGCTGGCCGACGAAGTAGGCTTGGGTAAAACCATCGAAGCCGGCCTGGTGATCCATCGTCAACTGCTCAGCGGCCGTGCCAGCCGTGTGCTGATCGTGGTGCCAGAGAACCTCCAGCACCAATGGCTGGTGGAAATGCGCCGTCGCTTCAACCTTGAAGTAGCCCTGTTCGACGAAGAACGCTTCATCGAAAGCGATGCCAGCAATCCCTTTGAAGACACCCAGCTGGCACTGGTTGCACTGGAATGGCTGGTTGATGACGAAAAAGCTCAGGACGCGCTCTTTGCAGCGGGCTGGGACTTGCTGGTTGTCGACGAAGCCCACCACTTGGTGTGGCACGAAAACAATGTCAGCCCCCAGTACGCATTGGTTGAGCAACTGGCCGAAACCATCCCTGGCGTGCTGTTGCTGACCGCGACCCCGGAGCAATTGGGTCAAGACAGCCACTTCGCCCGTCTGCGCTTGCTGGACCCGAACCGCTTCCACGACCTCGCCGCTTTCCGCGCCGAGAGCGAAAACTATCGCCCGGTGGCCCAGGCCGTACAGGAGTTGCTGGACAAAGGCAGCCTGTCGCCTGAAGCGCAAAAAACCATTCATGGCTTCCTCGGCGCTGAGGGCGATGCCCTGCTCGCAGACGTCAATGCAGGGGACGCTGAAGCCAGTGCCCGCCTGGTGCGTGAACTGCTCGACCGCCACGGCACCGGCCGCGTGCTGTTCCGTAACACCCGCGCAGCTGTCCAAGGCTTCCCGGAGCGCAAGCTGCACGCTTATCCGCTGCCATGCCCGGACGAATACCTTGAGTTGCCGCTGGGCGAACACGCCGAGCTGTACCCGGAGGTCAGCTTCCAGGCCCTGCCGGATGCCAACGAAGAACAGCGCTGGTGGAACTTCGACCCGCGTGTCGAGTGGCTGATTGACACCCTCAAGATGCTCAAGCGCACCAAAGTCTTGGTCATCTGCGCGCATGCTGAAACCGCAATGGATCTGGAAGACGCCCTGCGCGTGCGCTCCGGCATCCCTGCCACGGTCTTCCACGAAGGCATGAACATCCTTGAGCGCGACCGTGCCGCCGCCTACTTCGCAGACGAAGAGTTCGGCGCACAAGTGCTGATCTGCTCGGAAATCGGCAGTGAAGGCCGCAACTTCCAGTTTGCACACCACTTGGTACTGTTCGATCTGCCGTCACACCCCGACTTGCTGGAGCAGCGCATTGGTCGTCTGGACCGTATCGGCCAGAAACACACCATTGAGCTGCACGTGCCGTACCTTGAGCCAAGCCCTCAGCAACGCCTGTTTCAGTGGTATCACGAAGCCCTGAACGCCTTTCTCAACACCTGCCCGACCGGTAACGCCCTGCAACACCAGTTCGGCCCCCGCCTGCTGCCGTTGCTGGAAGCTGGCGATGACGAGGAGTGGCAAGCCCTGATCAATGAAGCCCGCGCCGAGCGCGAGCGGCTTGAACAAGAGCTGCACACGGGTCGTGACCGCTTGCTGGAGCTGAACTCTGGCGGCGCAGGTGAAGGTGAAGCGCTGGTTGAAGCGATTCTTGAGCAAGACGATCAATTTGCCCTGCCGATCTACATGGAAACCCTGTTCAACGCCTTTGGCATCGACAGCGAAGACCATTCGGAAAACGCCCTGATCCTCAAGCCCAGCGAGAAGATGCTGGACGCCAGCTTCCCCTTGGGTGACGACGAAGGTGTGACCATTACCTACGACCGCAACCTGGCCCTGTCACGCGAAGACATGCAGTTCATCACCTGGGAACACCCGATGGTGCAAGGCGGCATGGACTTGGTGCTTTCCGGCTCGATGGGCAACACCTCGGTGGCGCTGATCAAGAACAAGGCACTCAAACCCGGCACTGTCTTGCTTGAACTGATTTACGTCAGCGAAGTGGTCGCTCCGCGCGCGCTGCAACTGGGCCGCTACCTGCCGCCTGCTGCTCTGCGCTGCTTGCTCGACGCTAACGGCAATGACCTGTCATCACGGGTTTCTTTCGTGACGCTCAATGAACAGCTCGAAAGCGTGCCACGTGCCAGCGCCAACAAGTTCGTGCAGGCCCAGCGCGACCAACTGACACCCAAAATCAACGCCGGTGAAGCCAAAATTGCGCCGCGTCATGCTGAACGTGTCGCCGACGCGCAACGTCGCTTGGCCGCTGACACCGAAGAAGAACTGGCCCGCCTCACTGCTTTGCAAGCTGTGAACCCAAGCGTGCGTGACAGCGAACTGGTTGCCTTGCGCAAACAACGTGAACAAGGTCTGGCCATGCTTGAAAAAGCTGCCCTGCGCCTTGAAGCGATTCGCGTATTGGTTGCAGGCTGACGCCACACACTTTGTAGGAGCAAGTTGCCCGCGAAACAAAACAATGCGCCCCGTCTGATGAGATGCGTTGTTTTTTTCGCAGGCAAGCTAGCCCCTACAGGGTCCCCCCCTTGTTCAAGGCAGGGGTTATAGCGTTAAACACGGTCAAAGCCGTGTTTAATCGCAAAATCATAGGCATCATCTTGCCATCATCGCTTTTTCCCCCATTTCAGCTTCTACACTTCAGAGCAAGCTAGCGTCTGACGACTGGCAAACCTGCACTCAGTGTTGAGGGATGCTATGGAATGGCTGGGGCTGCAGTTTATTGGGGAGCACACCGCAAACGGGCAAATGGCGCTCAACAGCAGTCATAACCCGTATTTGGTGTTTCTGGCATTTTTAGTCGCTTGTGCCGCCAGCCTCGCCACCC
Source organism: Pseudomonas weihenstephanensis (assembly GCF_001043055.1). Taxonomy (GTDB): domain Bacteria; phylum Pseudomonadota; class Gammaproteobacteria; order Pseudomonadales; family Pseudomonadaceae; genus Aquipseudomonas; species Aquipseudomonas weihenstephanensis. The sequence goes on along the minus strand of NZ_JYLF01000001.1, from coordinate 539,870 downwards.
TGCACATGTTTGAACGCGCCTGCAACGCGGAAAAACCTACGGCCAAAACGGTGTGGCGCTGGATAGGCGCATGCTCTCTGGCGGGCGGCATCTGGGCCATGCACTTCATCTGCATGCTCGCCTTTGAATCCCCATTGAATGTTCACTTCGACTTGGGCATCACCATTGGCTCGCTGTTTATCGTCTTACTCGCAGCCATTATTGCGATGCAAATCCTCACCCAAACGCCCCTCACACGCCCCAGGCTGATACTCACCGCGCTGGTGTTCGGGCTGGGCATCTGCACCATGCACTACGTCGGCATGTCAGCCATGCATTCCAGCAGTCAGCAGCACTACAACCCCGCCCTGTTCACCCTGTCATTCGTGATCGCCATAGTCGCCAGTTATGCCGCCCTGTTACTGGCCAAGTCATTGCGCACCACCAGCGGCTTGGCGCATCAGTTCTACAAGTACGCCATCAGCCTGGCCGCTGGCCTGGCCATTACCAGTGTTCACTTCATCGGCATGTGGGCGCTGCACACCTATGCCCCCCTGGGCAGCAACGTGCAGCCGCACATAGAAAATAACCACTGGCAATTGGCCCTGATGGTGGCGCTGATTGCCTTGCTGCTCATTGGCAGCAGCATAAGTGCTGCGCTGGTGGACAAAAAATTGCAACTCAAAGAGCACGATCTCAGGCGGGTCAACGCCCTGCTCAGCCAACTGGATCAGGCCCGCGCCTCCTTACAACAAGTGGCGCATTACGACCCGCTGACCAACTTGATCAACCGTCGCGGTTTTAACCAGCTGTTTGCCGAAAAGCTGATTGAACGCGCCAGCAATAACACCATGCTGGCGGTGATGTTCCTCGATATCGACCACTTCAAACGCATCAACGACAGCCTTGGCCACGATGCGGGGGACGAACTGCTCAAAGTGATTGCCTCGCAAATCAAGAGCGCCACCCGCAGTCACGAGGATGTGGTTGCGCGCTTTGGGGGCGATGAGTTCTGCATATTGATCAGCCTGAACAATCGTGAAGAAGCCCGCCAAATGGCGCAGCGCATCATGCTCAAAATGAAAGACCCCATCGAGCTTGCCGGACGAAACATGGTGATGACCACCAGCATCGGCATCAGTGTGTTCCCTGACGATGGCACCACCATTGATGAACTGCTCAAACATGCCGATCTGGCGCTGTACCAATCCAAAGACAATGGCCGCAACAGCCTGAATTTCTTTAGCTCAAGCCTCAAAGCCCGCGCCTCTCTTGAGCTGCAAATCGAAGAAGAGTTGCGCCATGCCTTGCGTGAAGATCACGGGCTGTTCTTGCATTACCAGCCCATATTCGACCTTAAAAGTGGCCAGGTAGCCAAACTCGAAGCCTTGGTCCGCTGGCACCATCCGGAGCATGGCCTGCTGGGGCCAGAGCGCTTTATCAGCATTGCCGAAGCCAATGGCCTGATCGCCGAACTCGACAACTGGGTACTGCGCAAAGCCTGCCATGACCTCGCGGCCTTGACCGATCTTGGCTGGAAAGACATCAGCGTCGCAGTGAACTGCTCGGCACTCAACCTGGTACGCGTTGAACTGGCTGATGAGATTGAGAGCGCCCTGCGCAGCTCGGGCATCAGCGCTAACCGACTGGAACTCGAAGTCACCGAAAACGCGCTGATGGGCAACATCAGTAATACCTCGCAACTGCTGCGACAGATTCGGGCGCTCGGCGTTTCACTGTCCATTGACGACTTTGGCACTGGCTACTCATCGCTCGCTTACTTGAAACGACTGCCGCTCAACACGTTGAAAATCGACCGCTCGTTTATCCAGGACATCCCCAAGTCCAGCCAGGACATGGAAATCGTCCAGGCCATCATCTTGATGGCCCACACGCTGCACCTGCAAGTGGTCACCGAAGGCGTTGAAACGCACCAACAGTTCGCCTTCCTCAACCAGTACAGCTGCGACTTTATCCAAGGCTTCCTGCTCAGCCGCCCCGTGCCGTTCGAGGAGTTGAATGCGCTGCTCGAACAGCTCAATAAACGACCGCCTGAGACCCTTGACTACACAACCTTTCAACTCTCAAGCCAGTAAAATGCCAGCATCCTCTTCGCTGCTCGAAAAGAGCCATTAAAGAACCACCGCCTCAGGCCGATTCTTTTCTATCCGTACCGTTTAATCCCCTATACAAAATATGGATTAGAACGTGCGAATACCCTTATCGCCCCGTTGGTGCGCGATTCCCAACCTCGTTTTGGCCTGTTGAGCATCCCTCAACAGTCGTCCAGCCCAGACAGATGGCACACAATGACGTCGAACAATAATGCGACACCCTTGGTCTCTGAAGTGTCTCTAAAAACAATAAACGAGCCCCTACGTTCATCGAAAAGCTATTCCAGCCAGCAACCATTGGCGACTCAGCAATACCTGTATTTCACCGAAACCAATACCGACCGTATCCTCGAAAACCTTGATGGCTTACGGGACTTGGTGTTCCCGCAACCCGAGCTGGTTGAAGACGACAGCGCGAGCCGTGTCGAGCAGCAATTCCCCTCGGTGTGCCTGATTGGCCTGGGGCGCTGCGGGTCCAACATTGCGCTGGACGTCGCCGAACTGGTGTACAACGCCCGCAAGTTCTACCTCAACGAATTCAATACCATCGACCCGCAACACGAAGACAAACGCTACAACCCTGGCCAATGGATTCGTAATAACTTGCGACTGGTGCAAAACAAAGCCACTAAACCGGTGTTTTTGGTCGAACCGCTGGTGCTGCTGGGTGATCTGGACAAAGACATCGCGGGGCGTATTCGCTTCTCGCGCAAAAGTGAGAAAAGTAACTTCATCCGCGACTACAGCAAGATGAAGATCATGGACTTGTCGGAAGTCCACGCAGGCGGTGCCGGTAACGCGCCGATTCTGGGTCAGTACCTGGCCAAGATCATTCTCAACAAGGATGCGCAGCGCTTCTCCAGCCCGGACTGGAAACTGATCCACTCATACCTGATCGACTCCTGCGGCATCAAAGCCAACCAGTCGCGCCTGTACTTTTCGATTTTCAGCGCAGGCGGCGGGACAGGCTCGGGCATGGCCTCGGAGTTTGGTCTGGCGCAGCAGTTCTCGTACATGAACAAAACCTTCGACACCAAACCGGCCGATGAACATGACAGCAAGAGCGGACACGCTTTTGTGTTCGAGCCTATTTTCACCAGCGGCATCTGCGTACTGCCGAACATTTCCGATCACCGCAGCGAAATGTCCGAAGCCTTGCACATCAACGCGGGCCGACTGTTGTGTAAATACCTGTCAGAAGAATGGGACTTCTCATACAACTTCGACAATGAAGACAGCAGCGAAGCCAGCGTCATGGGCCGTATTCGCCCCTGGAACGCCATGATGTTGATCTCCAACGACATCATGCGTTACGCCGAACAAAGCGATGACGGCAACATCCAGAACATCGACGTCAACGCGATGGAAAAGCACGCCAACCAATACATCTCGCAGCAGATCTTCAACATTCTGACGGCGCAGGCGGTGACCACTGACTACGATCAGAATTACTTCCGCCGTGCCGGGATCGACATCGGCGAAACCATCCGCCTCGATGCCAACGATTTGTTTATGAGCCTGGCGGGCCCCGTAGCCATTGCCTACGCAGAATCCGTGGTGCCCGAACAACCTGTACCGGGAACCGACAAATTCAAAGTCTTCGAAAAAGAGCCACTGCGTCTGGACATTGACGACTTGTTCTTTCGCTCCATCGATTTGCCGCACTTCAACAAGGACACCCAGGCTATCGAAGGCATCAGCTTGCTGCCGATCGAGTCTCAGCGTTACCGCGCAGCCCTGGAGCAATACAAGCACTCGGGCTACGACGCCGCTGCGCTGCACGACCTGCATTTCTTCAAGAACTGCTCTTCGGTGGTTTCCATCGTGTCCTTGCCCAAGGACTACAAGCTGTCGTACATGGACTTGAACCGGCTCAAGACCCACCTCAATAGCCTGTTCCCCAATACCACGCTCAAACGTTATGCGTTGGTCATCGGTGCCTCGGCCAACTTGTCGCTGACAACATTGATCGCCAAAAGCCCCTGCTTGTCGGACGACTTTCTCACGCTGATCGTTGCCTTTATCAAACGCTGTTTTGCGCGAAATCCTTACCGTTTTGACGACACGCTGGATGATTCGATGCTGGAATTCATCACCGGTGACGCGTTCGATGAAAGCCAGATTGATGACTTGCTCAACGAGTTCGAGAACCCGGCCAAAATCCTCGATACCAACTGGTACGCGATCAAGCCGATGTACGAGAAGAAATACCGTGAGCTGATTAACGACAAAGACAAATTTGTGTCGATCAATGACATCCGCCTTTCCCGAGACTGCGTGAAAAAAGCCATCAAGTACCTGCGTGAAATTTACCGTCACCGTATCGGAAAAACCAAGATCATCTCGCTGAACAATCACACGGGCAAAACGGCCTACTGATCCTCGCCGCAGGTACAAAAAAACGCCACAGTCACGACTGTGGCGTTTCTCTACGGCAACTAGCCACTATTTAGCCGCCAGTTACTGGGCTACACACTTCCCCCTTCTTTTCGCGCCCCAAAAAACGCTCAATTTTGGTGCGCAGAATTTTTTTCATGCCCTTTCCTGGATCAGTATCCACGGCGAAACCACCACGGCCCACAGCTGCGGATCACGCTCGGCGAAGTCTAATGCCTGCGTGTCAGACAATTTATTGAGTGTCCCGGATGCCATCCAGCCCCCCACTTTGCTTGCATCATCCTGGCTCACTGCCTGCGCTGCTTCGATCAAGTCCAACTGTGCGTCAACGTACAGCAGTTCGCCTTTGGCGAAAAACTTCTCCAACGCTTTCCATTCGATAGTTGAGGTCTCGCCGAGCAGCTTGGCATAGAGGGTGCTAGGTTCTTCGATCATGGGTTTCACCAGGTAAAAAATCGGCGCAATGATAGCGCTGCACACCCGGTAGCAAAACCCGGATTCAGGTGGGAGAACGAAGAAAGAGTCGAAGGCTGTGCAACAGGCGTCAAGACAGCAACATTCTGTTAAGAATCATCAGCCTGTTTAGCCGCCATTCTGTCTTTTTCTTTCGTTTAAGCGACATTTTCTGGTTTTTCCCTCAGCCGCCCGCTATTCAAGCGCTGAATCGTGGCCCTACACTGTACCGGTACAGTTGCAGGGGGGATTGACCGGGAATTTCGCTCAGATGAAGACCCGGTCCGGCTGCCTTGGCTTCCAGGACTATAAAAATTACAACAGAAGAGTGGAGCACCAATAAAGATGGCTATTAAGCACATGACTAAACTGTTTGCCGCTATGGTTTTGGCCGGGGTTGCCAGCCATTCGTTTGCAGCAGACACCATCAAGATCGGTATCGCGGGTGCCAAAACAGGCCCTTTGACCCAGTACGGCGACATGCAGTTCTCCGGCGCCAAAATGGCCATCGAACAAATCAACGCCAAAGGCGGCGTAGACGGCAAAAAACTGGTGGCCGTTGAGTACGATGACGCTTGCGAACCCAAACAAGCCGTTGCCGTAGCCAACAAAGTCGTGAACGACGGCGTCAAGTTCGTGGTCGGTCACCTGTGCTCCAGCTCCACTCAGCCTGCTTCGGACATCTACGAAGACGAAGGCATCATCATGATTACCCCGGCAGCGACCGGCCCGGAAATCACCAATCGCGGTTACAAAATGGTGTTCCGCACCATTGGCCTGGACAGCGCTCAAGGCCCTGCCGCCGGTAACTACATCGCCGATCACGTAAAACCTAAAATCGTGGCCGTGGTTCACGATAAGCAGCAATACGGAGAAGGCATCGCCTCCGCGGTCAAAAAGACCCTGGAAGACAAAGGCGTGAAAGTCGCGGTGTTTGAGGGCATCAACCCGGGCGAAAAAGACTACTCATCGCTGATTGGCAAACTCAAGCAAGCCAACGTCGACTTCGTGTACTACGGCGGCTACCACCCAGAACTGGGCCTGATCCTGCGCCAAGCCAAAGAAAAAGGCCTGAGCGCCAAGTTCATGGGCCCAGAAGGTGTGGGCAACGAGTCCATCTCGCAAATCGCTCAGGGTGCCTCCGAAGGCCTGCTGGTGACCTTGCCACAAGCTTTCGACAAAGACCCTGCCAACCAGCCTTTGGTTGAAGCCTTCGCCGCCAAGAAAGAAGACCCAAGCGGCCCGTTCGTCTTCCCTGCTTACGCCGCCGTTGAAGTGATTGCGGGCGGTATCGAGCAAGCCAAAAGCGAAGACCCGGTAAAAGTGGCCGAGGCCATCCACAAAGGCACCTTCAAAACCCCGACAGGTGATCTGAGCTTCGACGAAAAAGGCGACGTGAAGAACTTCAAGTTCGTGGTGTACGAATGGCACTTCGGCAAACCTAAAACCGAAGTAAGCCCTCAGTAAGGGCAGCGTTTTGATCTGATCACAAAGCCCACTGCACAAGCGGTGGGCTTTGTTTTACAGACGTTCGTTGGACTGAATTGGGGCCGCGCTTTCGTGATCCGAAAGTCTGCCCACCTGAAAATCTTTAAAACCGTCACCAGCGGTTCGCTGGGAGAAGACTTGTGCTCAAAGTGGATGCAAATCCACGCAGGCAAGTCCGCAAAATGACTCCGCCAGTGAAATGCGTCTCAGGTTTTTAGGAGCTTGGTAATGCCTGACATCTATCACTTTTTCCAAATGCTGGTTAACGGCCTCAACGTTGGCAGCACATATGCCCTCATCGCCATCGGCTATACGATGGTTTACGGCATTATTGGAATGATCAACTTCGCCCACGGCGAGGTGTACATGATTGGTTCCTATATTGCGTTTATCGCCATCGCCGGCCTGACCATGATGGGTCTGGACAGCGTGCCGTTGCTGATGACCGCGGCCTTTCTGGCCAGCATCGTGGTCACCAGTGCCTACGGCTACAGCATTGAACGGGTGGCCTACCGTCCTTTGCGCGGCAGTAATCGCCTTATCCCTTTGATTTCTGCCATCGGTATGTCGATCTTCCTGCAAAACATGGTGCTTTTGTCTCAGGACTCAAAAGACAAATCGATTCCAAACTTGATTCCTGGCGGCTTCACCTTCGGTCCGGGTGGCGCCAGCGAAGTGGTTATTTCCTACATGCAGATTGTGGTCTTCGTGGTCACCTTCCTCGCCATGCTGGGCCTGACACTGTTCATCTCCCGTTCACGCCTGGGTCGCGCCTGCCGCGCCTGCGCCGAAGACATGAAGATGGCCAATTTGCTGGGCATCAACACCAACAACGTGATCGCCCTGACCTTCGTCATTGGTGCCGCGCTGGCCGCCGTCGCCGCCGTGCTGATCAGCGTGCAATACGGCGTGATCAACCCCAATGCGGGGTTTTTGGTGGGGCTTAAAGCCTTTACCGCCGCCGTACTGGGCGGTATTGGCAGCATTCCGGGCGCGATGCTCGGAGGGCTGGTATTGGGTGTAGCTGAAGCCTTTGGTGCCGACATCTTCGGCGACCAGTACAAAGATGTTGTGGCGTTTGGCCTGTTGGTATTGGTGCTGCTGTTCCGTCCGACCGGCATTCTGGGGCGTCCGGAGATCGAAAAAGTATGACTAGGAATCTTAAGTCGGCGCTCTTCAGCGCCCTGCTGGTCTGGGCAGTCGCCTATCCGGTGCTTGGCCTGAAACTGACCATCGTCGGGATTAACATTGAAGTTCACAACACCAGCGCCTTTACCCTGAGCGTGATCGCAATCTGCTCGTTGCTGATGTTTGTGCGCGTGCTATTCAACCAACAATTGAGCGCGGCCTGGAAAGCCACGCCCGGCCTGCCAAAAGTGCCAGCCAAAGCCAGTAACTTCTTGACCCTGCCCAGCACTCAGCGCTGGATCATTCTCGGGCTGGTGCTGGTGGCATTGGTATGGCCGTTCTATGGCTCACGCGGTGCGGTGGACATTGCCACACTCATCCTGATCTACGTGATGCTGGGCCTGGGCCTGAACATCGTGGTGGGTCTGGCTGGTCTGCTGGATCTGGGCTACGTGGGCTTCTACGCCGTGGGCGCTTACACCTACGCGTTGCTGTCGCACTTCTTCGGTTTCAGCTTTTGGGTGTGCCTGCCCCTCGCCGGGTTGATGGCGGCTACGTTTGGCTTCCTGCTGGGGTTCCCGGTGCTGCGTTTGCGCGGTGACTATCTGGCCATCGTGACGCTGGGTTTCGGCGAGATCATTCGCCTGTTCCTGCGTAACCTGACCGAGATCACCGGCGGACCAAACGGCATCAGCAACATCCCTAAACCGACGCTGTTCGGGTTGAGCTTCGACAGAACCGCCGCTGAAGGCATGCAAACCTTCCACGAATACTTCGGCCTGCCCTACAACTCGATCAACAAGGTGATTTTCCTGTACCTGATCGCATTGGTCCTGGTGCTGGTGGTGCTGTTCGTGATCAACCGCCTGCTGCGCATGCCCATTGGTCGTGCGTGGGAAGCGCTGCGCGAAGACGAAATTGCCTGCCGTGCACTGGGTTTGAATCCGACGATTATCAAGCTTTCAGCTTTCACCCTGGGCGCGACCTTTGCGGGCTTTGCGGGCAGCTTCTTTGCCGCTCGCCAAGGCTTGGTGACCCCGGAATCGTTCACCTTCCTTGAGTCGGCGATCATTCTGGCCATCGTCGTGCTTGGCGGTATGGGGTCACAGCTGGGTGTGATTCTGGCTGCTGTGGTGATGATCCTGCTGCCCGAAATGATGCGTGACTTCAGTGAGTACCGGATGTTGCTGTTCGGTGCCCTGATGGTGTTGATGATGATCTGGCGTCCGCAAGGCCTGCTGCCCATGCAACGTCCTCACCTGGAGCTGCGCCAATGAGCCGCGAGATCCTGAAAGTCAGCGGCCTGAGCATGCGCTTTGGCGGCTTGTTGGCGGTCAACGGCGTGGGCCTGACCGTCAAAGAAAAACAGGTTGTATCAATGATCGGCCCTAACGGGGCCGGCAAAACAACCGTATTCAACTGCCTGACCGGCTTCTACAAGCCTTCGGCTGGCAGCATCCTGCTCGATGGTCAGTCGATTGAAGGCTTGCCGGGTCATGAAATCGCCCGCAAGGGCGTCGTGCGTACCTTCCAGAACGTACGCCTGTTTAAAGACATGACCGCCGTCGAGAACCTGCTGATCGCACAGCATCGCCACCTCAATACCAACTTTCTGGCAGGGCTGTTCAAGACCCCGGCGTTTCGTAAAAGCGAACGTGATGCAATGGAGTACGCCGCGTACTGGCTGGACAAGGTCAACCTGACCGAGTTCGCCAACCGCCCGGCGGGCACATTGGCTTATGGCCAGCAACGGCGCCTTGAAATCGCTCGCTGCATGATGACGCGCCCGCGCATTCTCATGCTCGACGAACCCGCTGCGGGGCTTAACCCCAAGGAAACCGAGGACCTGAAAGCGTTGATCAGCGTGCTGCGCGAAGAGCACAACGCCACGGTATTGCTGATTGAACACGACATGAAGCTGGTGATGAGCATTTCTGACCACATCGTGGTTATCAACCAAGGCACGCCTTTGGCTGATGGCACACCGGAACAGATCCGCGACAACCCTGACGTGATCAAAGCCTATTTGGGGGAAGCGTAAATGCTGCAATTCGAAAACGTTTCGACCTTCTACGGCAAGATTCAGGCGCTGCACAGTGTCAATGTCGAAGTGCGTCAGGGGGAAATCGTGACGCTGATCGGTGCCAACGGTGCTGGCAAATCGACGTTGATGATGACCTTGTGCGGCTCACCGCAAGCCCACAGCGGCAGCATTCGCTATTTGGGCGAAGAGCTGGTGGGCTTGAGTTCTGCGCACATCATGCGCAAGAGCATCGCCGTGGTGCCTGAAGGCCGTCGGGTGTTTGCCCGACTGACGGTGGAAGAAAATCTCGCCATGGGCGGTTTTTTCACCGACAAGCACGACTATCAGGAGCAAATGGACAAGGTGCTGCATCTTTTCCCGCGTCTGAAAGAGCGCTTTACCCAACGCGGCGGAACCATGTCCGGGGGCGAGCAGCAAATGCTCGCGATTGGGCGCGCACTGATGAGCAAACCCAAGCTGTTGCTGCTTGACGAGCCATCATTAGGCTTGGCACCGATCATCATTCAGCAGATTTTCGACATCATCGAGCAACTGCGCAAAGAAGGCGTGACGGTGTTTCTGGTGGAGCAAAACGCCAACCAGGCACTGAAAATTGCCGACCGCGCGTATGTCTTGGAAAACGGCCGAGTCGTCATGCAGGGCACCGGAGAGCAACTGCTCAACGACCCAAAAGTGCGCGACGCTTACCTGGGCGGCTAACCCTGCCAGCCACACCCTAAACGGCCTTACGGGGCCGTTTTTTATGACCCGCAGCCATGAAGTCATGCCGCACGCACCTAACACCTGGAGCCGCGGACGAGCAGTGAGACTGCGGCGTTCAGAGACGCAGCGGTCGTAAAATCCTTCAACCGCGCCTAAGAGAGGCCGCATTCACCCGGTGAATAAAAAACACTCATTTCAATTTTTTTTTGAGTTCTCTGTAACAAATCCAGACCTCGTTTCTCTAGTGGGGTAAGCCGGCAGACATTCGCTGCTGGCAGGCATAAAACCTCAACCCTGGAGAAACACCATGACTAACAAAACCACCCGCACTGTGTCCGCCGCTGCTCTGGCTTTGGCGTTGGGTTCTGCATTGAGCATCGCTGCTCTGCCAACGACCGCTGTGGCTGCGGGCGACATGGAAAAATGCTTCGGTGTGGCCATGAAAGGCCAAAACGATTGCGCGGCGGGCGCTGGCACCACCTGCGCTGGCACTGCCAAAACTGACCATCAAGCCAACGCCTGGAAACTCGTCCCTAAAGGCAGCTGCGAAAAAACCACCAGCAGCACCTCGCCCACCGGTTTTGGCCAACTGGCCGCTTTCACAGCCAAGTCCTGAAACACGGCGCCAGAGTCATGATGATGCACAGCCCTGATGCTTCGCTCATCGCGCCTGGTGCGCCCCAACTTCCACCGCGCGTGGGGTTGGGGCTCAAGGCCGAGCATTTCAAGGATGTACTCCAAACCCGTCCTGATGTCGGGTTCTTCGAAGTACATGCCGAAAACTACATGGTGGCCGGGGGTCCGTTTCATCATTACTTAACGTTGATTCGTGAACACTACCCGCTGTCCATTCACGGTGTCGGCCTGTCTATAGGCGCCGACGCAGCGCTCGATTCCGAACATTTGAAACGTTTGAAAACCTTGCTTGAGCGCTACCAGCCCGAGCAGTTTTCCGAACATCTGGCCTGGTCCACCCACGGCCCTTTTTTCCTCAATGACCTGCTGCCATTACGCTATGACGACGCCACGCTGACACGGGTGTGCGCCCATATCGACCAGGTCCAAAACACACTGCAACGCACGATGTTGCTGGAAAACCCGGCCACGTATATCGAGTTCGATCAGGCCAGCTATACCGAGGCGGCCTTTATAGAGCACGTCATACAACGCACCGGCTGCGGTTTGCTGCTGGATGTCAACAACGTTTACGTGTCGTGCACCAACCATGCACGCGACCCTTTGGCCTATATCGATGCCTTGCCGTTACATACGGTGGGTGAGCTACATCTGGCGGGTTTTGCCGAAGACACCGACAGCGCGGGTCAACGTTTGTTGATAGACAACCACGGGGCAGCTATCGATGACGCGGTGTGGGCCCTCTATCAGCAGGTGCTGGCACGCACCGGGCCTGTGGCGACGCTGATCGAACGCGACAATCACCTGCCTGAGCTGAGCGCACTGATCACCGAAGCTCAACTCGCCGAGCACTTTTTACACTCAACCCCACAGGTGTTCCCATGACCTTGCAACAGGCATTCAGCGCCGCTGTGCTTGCCCCACAACACGCCTGCCCACAAGGGATCATCAGCCCCAGCGGCGGCGATATCCTCAGCCGTTTTTCGGTCTACCGCAACAATGTACAAAGTGGCTTGATCAACGCGTTAGAGTCCAGCTTTCCGGTGGTTGCACAACTGGTCGGCGAAGCGTTCTTTAACGCCATGGCGCAGTTATTCATTCAGAAACACCCCCCCCAAAACCCGGTCATGAGCACCTACGGCCGCCAGTTTGCGGATTTCATCCAGGGTTTCGCGCCCGCCAACAAAGTGCCTTACCTGGCGGATGTGGCCCGTCTTGAACGGCTGTGTGTGCAGGCCTTTCACGCCGCCGATGCCAGCCCCGTGGCCCCGCAAACCCTGGCCCTTGCATTGAGCACGCCCGACACATTGGACCAGTTACGCATGACGCTGCACCCCAGCGTTGCCACCCTGCATTCGCCTTATGCCGTCGCTGCGTTATGGGCCGCGCATCATGGTCAAGGCCAAATCAAAGGACTTGACCCGCTCCAACCGCAAAGCACATTGGTGCTGCGTAACGGCTTGAGTGTTGAAGTCTTCGCCGTGCGCTCAGGGTGCGTGGCCTTTGTACGGTTTATGAAAAGCGGCTGCCCGCTCGGCGAAGCCGCCGCCTATGCACTGCAAGCCGACCCGCTTTTCGATTTAAGCCAAAGCCTGGCGCTATTGATCAGCCAAGGCGCCATCACTGAACTGCAGCCCAGCCCCGAGGTATCGCCATGAACACGTGTGCTGAACATTCCTGCGTGTTTCGGCGCGCACTCGCCCGTGTGATTGGGTGGATGCAATGCATTCCCCACACACTGATCGCCTTGATCGCCCGGGTCTCAATTGCGGCCGTATTCTGGAAGTCCGGGCAAACCAAGGTCGAAGGGTTTGCCGTGGACCTGGTGTCCGGCACGTTCGAACTGGGTATGCCACGTTTGTCAGGCTCTGCGGTTTACCTGTTCAGTCACGAATACAAGCTGCCTGTGCTTTCTCCTGAGTTCGCGGCCCACGCGGCGGCGTTTTGCGAACATTTTTTCCCTGTGCTGATCTTGCTGGGCCTGGCTACGCGCTTTTCAGCGTTAGCCCTGCTCGGCATGACCCTGACCATTCAGCTATTCGTCTACCCCGATGCGTATCCCACTCACGGCACGTGGATCGCAATTTTGCTGTACCTGATGGCCAAAGGGCCGGGAGCCTTCTCGATTGATCACCTGATTGCCCGGCGTTTTGGCTAAAGCTGCGCCATGCTCTCACCGCTGCGCTGAAACCATCCGGCCAGGTAATCTGCCAACACCTGGGTACGCTTGGGCAAACCGCCCTGATACGGATGCACGAGGTACATCGGGTGACTGCGGGTCTGGTAGTCACGCAGCAATACGCACAAGCGGCCGTCTGCCAATTCGTTGTGAAGCATGTACGACGGCAAACGTGCGATACCGGCGCCAATCACTGCCGCTTTTTTCAGCAAGCTGTAGTGATTACTGGCAAACGGCCCCGAGACACGCACCCGATGCAGTTCATGCTGCTGGTGGTACTGCCACTCTTCACGGCCACTGTAGTGACTGTTAAGCAAACAGCTGTGCCCGACCAGTTGCTGTGGCGTTACGGGTTCACCGTTTTGCGCCAGGTATGCAGGGCTGGCGCAGGTCATTTCGTGCCAGTTGACCACCTGTTTGGCCACCAGGCGCTCGTGACTGTGCACCTGTGAGCGGATCGCCAGATCAAACCCGTCACGCGCCAGATCGCGATAGCTGTTGTTGAGTTCCAGTTCGACCTGGACATCGGGGTAATCACGCGAGAACTCCAGCAACAACGAATCGAAGAAGGTTTCACCTAAAGAAACCGGAACCGTCATACGCACAGGCCCCGCCATATCCTCCTTCAGACGGGCTAAAGCCTGACGCGCTCGCTCCACTTGCACCACCAATGCCTGCGCTTGGGGCAATAGTGCTGCGCCCGCCGCCGTGAGGCTCAAACGACGGGTGGTGCGGTGCAGCAGTACCACCGAAAACTGCGCTTCCAATTGGCTGATGCGTTTGGACAACTGACCCTTGCTGCAACCCAGTTGCTGGGCAGCCAAGGTAAAACTGCCCGCGTCGATCAACACGGCAAACGCCGCAAGGTCATCCATTTCGCTCATCAATTGTTTCCATATGAAAACCAAAGGTTGCCTATTAGTGCGCTTATCGCTCCAAAAAACCAGTACTAGACTGAGTCCACACCCACCCACTCCAGGAACACATCATGAAAATTCTGTTGATCGGCGCACACGGCACCATCGGTTCGGCCATTGATCGCGAACTCTCGGGCCGCCATGAGATTGTGCGCATTGGCCTTAAAAGTGGTGACGTGCAGGTGGACATCAGCGACAGCGCCTCGATTCGCAAACTGTTTGAACAAACCGGTCGATTTGACGCGCTGATCTGCGCCGCCGGTAGCGTCACGTTTGCTCCCTTGGGCGAGATGAGCGAAAAAGACTTTGCATTGGGCTTGCAGAACAAGCTCATGGGCCAAGTCAATTTGCTGTTGATCGGACGCGAATTCGCCAATGATGGCGCCTCGTTCACCTTCACCAGCGGTGTGATCAATCGCGAACCGATTCGCACGGGCAGTTCGGCCGCGCTGGTGAATGCCGCACTGGATGGTTTTGTAAAAGCTGCCGCCATTGAACTGCCCCGTGGGCTACGGGTGAACTCGGTCAGCCCGACGGTGCTCGAAGAAGCCATGGGCCATTACGCACCGTACTTCCGCGGTTTCAAGCCGGTGCCGGCTGCGGACGTGGCTTTGGCGTACGCCAAAAGTGTCGAAGGTCTGCACACAGGTCAGACCTATCAGGTGGGCTAAACACTTGTGATGCGCGTCGCGCCTAAGTAACGTGGCGACACTTGTCAGGAGTCCCAATGATGCGTGTTGCCCGTTCCTTCGTTTTAGTCGCCCTGCTCCCCGTGTTTGCGGGCTGCCAACTGTTCAACAGCAAACCGGTGGACAGCAATGCCGGTTTGTCCCGCCTGCAAGGTGAACTGCTCTCGGCCAACGGCGAGCTGGTGTTCCAACCCTGTATCGGGCAACAGCGCTATGTGGTTCGCGACAGCGCTGACACCACCCTCGTACAAGATGCGATGGATATGCCTGTCAAACCTGGCGCGTTATTCGCAGACATTCGTGGCAGCTTTACTGCCAGCAAATCAGCCGGTTCCGATGGCGAAGTCAATGTTAAGCAGCTCTATCGTCTGGAGCGCAGCAGCAGCGCCTGCAAAGACCCGAACTTCAAACAACTGACCGTGCATGCCAACGGTAACGGCCCGGCGTGGGAAGTGCGCGCCAGCGGCAAAGGCCTGCAAATGACCCGTGAAGGCCAGCCACCGCTGGTACTGCCCTATGTTGAAGAACAAGTGGGCGACGGCCGCTTCTACTTGTCCACTGAAGCCAACAACCAACGCATCGAACTGTGGGTCGCCCCGCAACGCTGCACCGACAGCGTTGATGGCAGCGTGCAGCACCTGGGAGCAGAACTGCGCGTCAATGGTCAGGTTCAACGCGGCTGCGGTTATTTCGGCGGCGCACGGAACGATTAATCGACGGTTGTTACTGAACATTGCCGTTTTAGCCTGACGGTTTTACCCCGAAGCAGCCTATAATCGCCGGTCTATGGCTGCTGGGGTATACCTGGCCCCGATACTGGACACCGTCATGTTACGAATTACCGAACTCAAGTTGCCGATCGACCATCCCGAAGAAGACCTGCGCCCTGCCATCGTGCAACGCCTGGGCATCGCCGATGCTGACCTGCTCGACTTCACCTTGTTCAAGCGCAGCTACGATGCGCGTAAAAAATCTTCCGAACTGTGCTTTATCTACACCATCGACCTGTCGGTGCGTGATGAAGCGCCGTTGCTGCTCAAGTTCGCGGACGACCGCAACGTCAATCCGGCACCGGATGTCAGCTACAAAGTCGTCGGTCACGCCCCACACGATTTGAGCGAACGCCCTATTGTGGTCGGCTTCGGGCCTTGCGGCATTTTTGCTGGCCTGTTGCTGGCACAGATGGGTTTCAAGCCCATCATCCTTGAGCGCGGCACTGAAGTGCGCCAGCGCACCAAAGACACGTGGGGGCTGTGGCGCAAAAACGTGCTCAACCCGGAGTCCAACGTGCAGTTTGGTGAAGGCGGTGCCGGGACATTCTCTGACGGCAAACTGTACAGCCAGATCAAAGATCCCAAGCACCACGGTCGAAAAGTGCTGCACGAGTTCGTGAAAGCAGGCGCACCCGACGAAATCCTCTACGTCAGCAAGCCGCATATCGGTACGTTCCGTCTGACCGGTGTCGTAGAAAACATGCGTCAGCAAATCGAAGCGCTGGGTGGCGAAGTGCGCTTCCAGCAACGCGTGGCAGATGTACTGATCGACAATGGTCAGCTGACCGGCGTGGTACTGACCGATGGCGAGCAACTGAACTCCCGCCATGTGATCCTGGCGTTGGGCCACAGTGCCCGTGACACCTTCCGTATGCTGCATGACCGTGGCGTGTACATGGAGGCCAAGCCGTTCTCGGTAGGCTTCCGGATTGAACACCCGCAATCGCTGATCGACAGCGCGCGGTTGGGCAAATACGCCGGTCACCCGAAACTGGGTGCCGCTGACTACAAGCTGGTGCACCACGCTAAAAACGGTCGCTCGGTGTACAGCTTCTGCATGTGCCCTGGCGGTACTGTGGTTGCCGCCACCAGCGAGCCTGGCCGTGTGGTCACCAACGGCATGAGCCAATACTCGCGTAACGAGCGCAATGCCAACTCGGGCATCGTGGTCGGCATCACCCCCGAAGACTACCCGGGCGGCCCATTGGCCGGTATCGAACTGCAAGAGCGCCTCGAAGCGCACGCCTACATTTTGGGGGGCAGCAACTACGAAGCGCCGGCGCAGTTGGTCGGTGACTTTATTGCTGGTAAACCTTCGACGGCGTTGGGCAGTGTAGAACCGTCGTACAAGCCTGGCGTAGCGCTGGGCGACCTGGCGCTGGCCTTGCCCGATTACGCCATTGAAGCCATCCGCGAAGCCTTGCCTGCGTTTGAGAAGCAAATCAAAGGTTTCTCGATGCATGACGCGATCCTGACCGGTATCGAAACCCGCACCTCATCGCCCCTGCGCATGACCCGTGACGCGTCGATGCAAAGCCTCAACGTCAAAGGGCTGTTCCCGGCCGGTGAAGGCGCCGGCTATGCGGGCGGCATCCTGTCAGCCGGGGTGGATGGCATTCGTATTGCCGAAGCCGTGGCCCGTGACATGCTCGGCCTCGACGCCTAAAAGCGAATGGGCCCTGTAGGAGCGAGGCAAACGCGCTCCTACAGGTTTTTTTCCAACGTTGTTACACCCCTTTCCTACGGTCGTTAACGGCATATTCCCGACTCAATTTGACATACAACGGCCAACGTTTTTGGCAGTGTGAGATCACGCACCTGCTTATAACAAAAAAGAATATAGTTTTTGTTTTAACAACTAACCCCACAGGTTAGGGTGTTGCACCCCTTTACTCACTGATGGAGAGCGACCTTGCCTCTGCGTAGCACTTTCACTCGTTTCTTTCAGTTGGAAGCTGCCAGCGGTTTGCTGTTGATTGCCGCAGCCGCTCTGGCTTTGATCATCAACAACTCACCGCTTTCGCACTTCTACATGGCCTTTTTGGACACGCCCGTGGCTGTGCAAATCGGTGCCTTGCAAATTGCCAAACCTTCTCTGCTCTGGATCAACGATGGCCTGATGGCCTTGTTCTTCCTGTTGATCGGCCTTGAGGTCAAACGCGAGTTGCTGGAAGGCCAGCTGTCCAAGCCGTCCCAAGTCGTGCTGCCCGGTGCGGCGGCGATTGGCGGCATGGTGGTGCCAGCGCTGATCTATTGGTTCATCAACAAGGACTACCCGGACGCACTCGGCGGCTGGGCTATCCCGATGGCCACCGACATTGCCTTTGCACTGGGTGTGCTGGCACTGCTGGGCAAGCGTGTTCCCGTGTCGCTCAAGCTGTTCCTGATGACCCTGGCAATCATCGACGACTTGGGTGCGATCGTCGTGATTGCACTGTTCTACTCCAGCGAACTGTCGGGTATCTCCTTGGCTCTGGCAGCCGCATGCCTCGTCGCGTTGATCCTGATGAACCGGATGGGCGTGATAAAAGTGGCGCCGTACATGATCGTCGGTTTGATCCTGTGGGTGTGCGTGCTCAAAAGTGGCGTGCACGCAACCTTGGCCGGTGTCACCTTGGCGTTCTGCATCCCGCTGCGCACCAAAAACTCGGAGCCATCACCCCTGATGACCATCGAGCATGCGCTACACCCTTGGGTGGCTTACGGGATTTTGCCGCTGTTTGCGTTTGCCAATGCGGGCGTCTCGCTGTCCGGCATCACCCTGCATAACTTCATCAGCCACGTACCAATGGGGATCGCCGCAGGCTTGCTGATTGGTAAAACCGTCGGCGTGTTCGGCCTGACCTGGCTCGCAGTCAAAACCGGGTTGGCCGCATTGCCGTCCGGCGCTAATTGGGGGCAAGTCTTTGGCGTGGCGATCCTGTGCGGTATCGGCTTCACCATGAGCCTGTTTGTCGGCTCACTGGCGTTTGTCGCGGGCAGCAGCGACTACGTGGGCATGGACCGCATGGGTATCCTTACCGGTTCGATCCTGGCGGCGTTGATCGGTTATGCCGTCACCGCTATGGCGAGTCGCAAGCAACAACTCTCCTCGTAGCCGTACGATTCGCACCTGCGCTCTGTAGGTGTTCGGTCGAGCCGTAACCCCTGTCACTGCGGTATGTCTGACATACCCTGTTGACGGGGCTTACGACGACCCTGTCGCCGGATGCAGCCTCGCGTTGCTCGTCAGTGGCTACAGGTTTTCACGCAGGCGACAGGCAATAAAAAACCCCGGCCAGTTCACACTGGCCGGGGTTTTGTTTTTGCCCGATGACTTATTGAGTGACGCGGCTGGTGCCGTCAACGGTCATGATGCGCACGCGCTCACCGGTGCGGAACACTTGGTTAGGTTCAACTTGTTGAACATAAGCACGGGTGCTGCCGTCGTCTTCACGCACGGTAATCTCAACGCCCTGGGTTTTAGTCAGGCCCGATTCAGCCGCAGAACCCAGCAAGCCACCGGCGACAGCGCCGATAACCGCTGTGACGATGCTACCGCGCCCGCCACCAATCGCACTGCCGCCCACCCCACCTACGATGGCGCCAGTTGCAGCACCGATTGGGGTCTTGGTGCCTTCAATTTGCACAGGGCGTAAAGCCACGATGGTGCCCATACGAACCGTTTGTACACGGCGGGCTTCATCACGCGAGTAAGAGTCGCCAGTCAAGTTGGAGGTGCAGCCGCCCAACAAGACTGTCATGGTAGAAAAAGCAGCAATTAACAGTACGGACTTACGCATTTAGATCAACTCCAAAAGATCAGGGGTTCATTAAACTCCGCTGCTTGAGGCCTGTCACGGCTCAACCCGGATAAAATGGCCTTTATTCAGCGCTTGTACAGGCAAATTCAAGCCATTACTTATTCAAAACGTTAAGCAAGCGTAGCGGGAAATCGACGAATTCGCCTCGCCCATCACAGGACCGTCATGGACTACTTCATCATTTTCATCACCACTGCCGCCGGGTTGTATTTCCACGGGTGGCTGTATGTCCGTATCAAGCGCTGGATGGACAGGGATTTGGCGCTGTCTTTAGCGGGAGACGATCCCGCCAAGAAGGACTTTATGCTGCAACGCCTGACAGCAGCGCGCCAGCAGAAGATCAAACGCCGCGACTTGCCTCAATGGCTGCAAGCTGCGGCGGCTGACTACAGCATCAAGGCGCCAGCCGCTCCCGCGTCCAGTCAGCCCCGTCACGCCGATAGTTGAGACGATCATGCAAGCGGCTAGGTCGCCCCTGCCAGAACTCGATACGCTCGGGTAACAACCTGAATCCGCCCCAGTGCTCAGGACAATGGGGCTGCGTGTCGCTGAAACGCTCTTGAGTAACGCGAAGCAATTGGGCTAACGCCTCACGGTCTGCAATGACCTGACTTTGCGGTGACGCCCACGCGCCGATCCGGCTGCCCAGTGGGCGCACCTGATAGTAAGCGTCGGATTCCTCTGGCGTAACCTTGACCACCTGGCCCTCGATACGCACCTGACGCTCCAGCGTTGGCCAGAAAAATGTCATGGCTGCGTAAGGCCGTGCTGCCAGTTGCTGACCTTTGGCACTTGTGTAGTTGGTAAAGAAGGTAAAGCCCTGTGCATCCAGCCCTTTTAGCAGCAGGACCCGGCAATGCGGACGCCCTTCATCATCAACCGTTGCCAAGGTCATGGCATTGGCTTCGACAGGCGGTTGCTCGGTTTTGACCGCATCCGCAAACCATTGGTGAAACAGCGCGAAAGGCTCCGCCGGGGCCTGAGCCTCGGCGAGTCCATCACGGGTGTAATCGCGTCGCATATCAGCCAGCGCTTGAGTCATGACACCCTCCCGTTAATCAAACCGATTAATTCTTGGCTTGAGCGTTGGCAACGTCCTTTTTAGCCGCTGCGCTTTTCGCGACGACGGCTTTCTTGGCCGGCGCAGCTTTCACGGGTTTCTTGGCTGGCGCGGATTTTTTGGCAACGACGGCTTTCTTGGACGCGGCCGCGCCCTTTTTAGCCGCTACGGCCTTGGTGGGCGCAACGGCAGGCTGCACGGCAACCAGATCGGCTGGCGACAACGTTGGCTGGCTGTATTTGCTGACCAGCGCCAACATGGTGTTTTGCGGCGTCATCAGAATTTCAACACGACGGTTCAATGCACGACCTTCGTTGCTGTCGTTGGCCGCTCGCGGCATCACCGAACCCATGCCACGCAGGGTCAACCGGTTGGCTTGCAAGCCGCTCATGCGGAAAATAGCCGCCACCGAACGCGCACGGTCCAGGCTCAGCTTGGTGTTACCCGCCATAGCGCCCGTGGAGTCGGCAT
Source organism: Pseudomonas weihenstephanensis (assembly GCF_001043055.1). Classification (GTDB taxonomy): domain Bacteria; phylum Pseudomonadota; class Gammaproteobacteria; order Pseudomonadales; family Pseudomonadaceae; genus Aquipseudomonas; species Aquipseudomonas weihenstephanensis. Next base: position 519,037 of record NZ_JYLF01000001.1, on the reverse strand, counting down.
GGCCGAGTACCAGCACGGCGGTTTTAGGATCGCCTTCAACCACTTTAGCCACGCGTGTGAAAGGGCCCAGCATAGAAGGCATCAACAAGTCAGGACGCGTGGCTTTGAACGAGCTGTCCGCAGAAGCCACGATCACCAGCAGGCTTTCGCGACGCTCAAGTTGCAGGTTGGTGTCTTTGATGGCCGCACGCAAACGGGGTTCGTATTCGTCCAGCCAGGCTTGCGTGATTTTTGGGTCCGGCATCGGGACGACGTTGCCAGCGGTCGTTTTGCTGTCTTTAGCAGTGCTGCCGAACGGCCACCACCAGTTCTTTTCAGTGCTGGTAGCCGCTGCGGGCGCGGCCGCCACGGTTTTTGGCTTTTCAGTCGAGGCGTCTTTCTTCGCGCTGTCAGAGCCGAAAGGCCACCAATCGAAGCCGCTGTCTTTTTTAGCGTCTGCTAAAGCTGGCGCAGGTGCGGCCTTGGCAGCCACGGGCGCAGAGGCTTTTTTATCCGCGGGTTTGGTCGCTACGGCATCCTTTTTATCGACCGAAGCGGGGGCGTCAGCTTGGTCAGACGCGCCCAGCTGCCACCATTTGTGGCCACCTTCGGCGTCATTTTGTGGAGTTTGTGCGCAACCGGTGATTGCCAGGCACAGGGCCAAGGCGAGGGTCTTATTAGATGACATTGAATATCCACACAATGAATTAGAAATAATCGGACGCGATATACGTATAAAAAAGCGTATTAAGCGCATTAAAGCCACAGTGATCCGACCTACGGCTTACAAAAGAGTCTTACAAACACGTCGCTAATACCTGCACCAGCTTTTGTGCTCGCGGGTCCATCAGTACATAAGGCCCCAACGTGTTGGTGACGAAGCCAAAGGCCACCTCCCGTTGCGGGTCCGCAAAACCAATCGAACCGCCCGCCCCCGGATGGCCAAATGCCTTAGCACTTAAACCATAGGTTGCATTCCCAACCTGGGGCTGATCCAGCATGCAACCCAGGCCAAACCGCGTCTGGGTGCGTAATGTTTTGTCTTCACCCACGCTGTGTTCACGCGTCAGCTCAGCGAACATCTCGGGGCCTAATAGCCTGCCATCCAGTAAACCGCTGTAAAAACCGGCCAGACTGCGGGCATTACCATGACCATTGGCAGCGGGCTGTTCCATCCGGCGCCATTGCGGCTTATTGGTGCTGGTCATAATAGACGGCGGGTTGGTAAATGCCCGGGTGCTCATGGACGCAGGCTCTTTCATCATCGCCATCAATAAGCGCTGCGCAGACGCATCGCCCTGCGAGCCCTTGCTGCGAGCGATATGCGCCACCCGGTAAAATTCGTCATCTGCCAGCCCGATATGAAAATCCAGGCCCAAAGGCTGGGCAGTACGCGCCACGATCGACTGGCCAGGGCTGCGCCCGTCTGCGCGACGAATCAACTCACCGACCAACCAGCCATAGGTGATGGCGGCATAGCCATGGCCTTCGCCCGGCGTCCACCAAGGCGCCTCAGCAGCCAGCGCATCCACCATGGTTGGCCATTCATACAACGCTTCTGGCGCCAACAGTTCGCGCAATGCAGGCAGCCCGGCACGGTGACTCAGCAATTGGCGCAAAGTAATAGAGGCTTTGCCCGCTGCCGCAAATTCAGGCCAATACTTTGCCACGGGGACGTCCAGCGCCAACTTGCCCTCTTCCACCAATTGCAAAGCGGTCACGGCAGTAAAGGTTTTGGTGCAGGAAAACAGGTTGGCAATCGTGTCGGTATGCCACGTTTGCTCACCGTCTTTGTCCGCTGTGCCGGCCCACAGATCAACCACCGTGTCACCGCCAATCTGGATGCACAGCGCTGCACCGCGCTCTTGCGGATCATTGAAAAGATCGGCAAATGCTTCGCGCACTGCTTCGAACTTAAGGTCGTGAAAACCCTGAATCTGCACCCGCACCTCCTGGTTCAAGCATGGCTCTACAAGGCGTGCATTGTTCCAGTCCCTGTCAGATTTTGAAACAGACTAAACGGTTCTGAACGCACAATTTTTGAGCATGCGAAATCACCCGCCAAAGGTAACGAGATAAGAGTGGATTTTTTGTGAAACATACTCGGGATTTCAGCAGAGCGTGTAAGAGCGAGCATGCCTCGCAAGCGCTTTGACCAGCAATCAGTCAAAACCTGGGGTTTGGATGGTGAGAAAAAAGTGCTGTGTGCGAGTAAACAAAGCTCGTTTTAAGCGTGGGAAGTAAACGTGAAAAGGTCCGATCAGCGACGAAAGACACCGCCGCTGATCGGGGCTCATAGGATCAGTGACCTTTACCTGAATGCCCGCCCGCGTGGCCCGCACCTGAGCCGCCTTCATTGCCGTCCTGTGGCGCATGGCGTGGCGCTTTGAGCACTTTTTGTGCGTCAGCTTGGGCCTTGGCAGCCTCTTGGCCGAGTTGCTCAAGCACTTGCAAATTGGTCTTACGCACGCTGTCGACAAACCCGGTAAACGGTAAATCGGTGATGCCGACCAAACCGAAATGCCCGTTTTCACCATCCAACAGGCGCCCGGTCACGGGCTGATCCAGGTATTGGAACCAATGCACGCCCACAATCGAGGGTTCTGCCACGGCTTGCTTAAGGAACTTGGCGTAGGCCGGGCCGCGGGCTTCTTCATTGGCCACTTCTGTCACACCGCCCCAGAACGGGCCACGGTCACGCGAACCGAAATTGAACTCGGTGATCATGACCGGTTTGTCCAGTGCATGCAGTTTGGCGAAGTCGTAGCCGTCCTGAGGTTGCAAGGTGTAGAAGTTGAAACTCAGTACGTCGCAATACTGCGCGCAAGACGCCACCGCCTGCGGGGTGCTGACTGCAAATCGGCCGCCCAATAACAGGTGATTGGGCGCGTGCCATTTCAAAGAATCGGAGAGGGTCTTGAAGTACGTGTCGGCAAATACTTTTTGGAAGTTTTGATAGTCGGCTTCGATTTCCGGGTGTTGCGGATTGGGCAACGGTGCTTCGAAGCCCGGGTCTTCGAGTAGTTCCCACGCAGCAATTTCAACGCCCCACGCCTTGGACAAGCCCTGCTGGTTACGGTATTTGTCGCGCAGTTGCTTGAGGAACGCACGCTTGGCCGGCACGTCAGTGGTCATGCGCAACGTGCCGAAGGCCAGTGCATAACGGCTTTTGGCATCATCGCCGGGACCAGCCCATGCCAATTCGTTGTCTGCAAAGTAGCCGATCAACCACGGATCGTCACGATGGTCACGCGCCGCAATGGCCACAGCGCGTTCGGTAGCCATTGCAAAGCGCGGGTCAAACGGGTCAGGCATGCCGCCCCACCAATCAGAGCCGGTGCTGATGCTGGCGTAATCACCAACGATCGACAGTGGCAGGGTGTAAGGCACACGATCATTCTGGCCCAACTGCGGGTCGCTCCAGTTGCCGATGGTGTTGAAACCCCATGCTTGCAGGCGATCCAGCGTGTGGGTTTGCCAGCGTTTGGCATCGAAGGCCTGCGGCGCACAAGGTGTGGCCGGCTGTGCGCCATCGGCGGGTTTAGTGACACTGCACGGCTGACCATAAATGCGTTGCAGGTTAGCGCCATAAAAGTTGTACCAGCGCCCGGCGTTGAAATCGCGGCCCTGAGTCGCACCGTTGCCATTGTTGTGGTTTGACGTGCCGTAGTAGGCATGCAACGGCTGGTCTTTTTCAGGCAAAGTGCTGAACATCCATTCCCGCCCGGCGACGTACGTCTGACTGTCGTTGGCCGTGACGGCATTCAAGCCCAGGGAGTAAAAAGGGTGGCCCTCGGGGGTGACCAGATTCCAGCGCCCGTCGCGCTTTTCAGTCCGGAAAAAACCCGTGGCTTCAAAAGGGGTGCCCGTGGTCCAGCCGCCGTATTGGTCCTGATCGCCACGTTTGGCCAACCATCCTTTGAGCTGTTGCTGCTCTTTGGCGGCTGCGGCCTTTAGCTGCTCGTCATTGGTCACGCGCTCCGGCCATCTGGCGCGGGTTGACTGCCCATAGCCGTCCACGATCGAGCCGTACACGGCTTTAATTACTCCCTCGCCGTCTTGCACGCCAAAACGTTCCAGCAAGATGCTTTGCGCTGCATTGGGATGCGGGATCGACAGGGTCACCGACACCACCTGGCTGCGATCAAGTTCGCCCTGGCTGGCGGCCAGCAAAATACGTTGCCCATCCAGGGTCATTGGCATCGGCGGCCCGGCGCGCATGCCCTGGCTATGCGGGGTGTTGGCTTGCATGGGTAATAACAATGTCTGCGCAGGTCCGGCTGGCAAGGCGACCCGGCTGGTCAGGGTTTTACCGTTGCTGCTGTGAACCGTGATGTCGAGGGTCAGCGCCCAGTTCATGGCATTTTGAATGCGCAAGGTCATCATCCCGGACTGCGACCAGTCCCACACACCGGTCTGCGGTTTCAGGATCAGGCTCGGGGTCGTGGCCGGGTTGAAGGTTACACGGCGCAGCACCTCACCCTCCGCCGTTTGCTCCGCATTGTATTGCGGCAAGCTCGCATCCACGGTCGCCACCTGGACCACATCGGCAGGGCGAACGAAGTTGAACAAGGTTTGTTGACCCGCAGGCGCCGCCAGAAGCGGGGTCGTGACCAGCAGCGCTAAAACAGCAGAAAGCGAACGGCGAATCATAAGACAGTGGTTCTCCCTGACGACCGATAAGCGGCCTGTAAGGTGGTGAAAGACAAAGCATAGACAGCAAAATCGGCCATATGGCCGACTTGCACTTAAGAAATTTCGCGCCGGAAAGGCGGCAAGGCATTCAAAATCGCCTTGCCATAACGTTGGGTGACCAGTCGTCGATCCAGCAACGTGATCGTCCCGCGATCCTGCTCGGTGCGCAGCAGGCGCCCGCAAGCCTGCACCAGTTTGAGCGAGGCATCGGGCACGGATATTTCCATGAACGGGTTGCCACCGCGCGCTTCAATCCATTCCGCCAGTGCCGCTTCAACGGGATCGTCAGGCACTGAGAACGGGATTTTGGCAATGACCACGTGCTCACAGTAGGCGCCGGGCAAGTCCACGCCTTCGGCAAAACTGGCCAGGCCAAACAGCACACTGGAGTCGCCGCCGTCGACCCGCGCCTTGTGCTTGTTGAGTGTTTCCTGCTTGGACAGATTGCCCTGAATGAACACCTGCTTGCGCCAGTCGCGCTCCAGCCCGTCGAACACGTCCTGCATTTGCTTGCGCGATGAAAACAGCACCAGCGTGCCTTTCGAACCTTCGACCAACCCTGGCAGTTCGCGAATGATCGCAGCCGTGTGGGCCGTGGCATCACGCGGGTCAGCCTTGAGGTCGGGCACTCGCAACACCCCTGCATCGGCATGATGAAACGGGCTTGGCACTACCGCCGTCACGGCCTTTTTGGGCAGGCCGGCACGCATACGAAAGCGATCAAATGTGCCCAGAGCGGTTAACGTGGCCGAGGTCACCAGCGCCCCATACGCCACGTTCCACAGATTACGACGCAGCATTTCAGCGGCCAGAATCGGGCTGGCGTTGACCTCAATGTCAAACAACGAGCCGCTTTCAGCCAGGGTCAGCCAGCGCGCCATCGGCGGGTTGTCTTCAGGGTCTTCGGTGGTGAAGGCCGTCCACAGCTCCCAATTACCTTGGGCGCGGGATAGCAAGCTGCCAAACAATGGGTACCACTCTTCAGCCTGATTGCTGGTGATGCCGATACTGACCTCACCGTCCATGCCGTCTTTGAGGATTTCGGTCAAACGGGTGAACAGGTCGGTGAGGCGCGAGAAACCTTTTTTCAGTTCGATGCCCATTTCGCGCATGTGCTCGGGTATCAATCCCCCGACAAAACGATGGCGCGGGCGCTCACGACCTTCAGGCTCTTCACCGACCTTGAAGTCAGCGATTTGCTCGCAGGTGGTGAACATGAAATGCTGTTGTGCCTTGATCTCTTTGGCCAGCTCAGGCACTTGCTCCAGCAAGCGCCCCAAGTCGCCCGGCAACGGGTGTTGCGCCAGCAGCTTGGTAAGGTTCTTGGCAGTCTGCTCCAGCCAGTCGGCGGTCGAGCGCAAACGCGTGTAATGCGCAAAGTGACCGATGGCTTTGTCCGGCAGGTGGTGACCTTCGTCGAACACGTACAGCGTGTCACGCGGGTCGGGCAACACCGCGCCGCCGCCCAGGGCCAGGTCTGCCAGCACCATGTCGTGATTGGTCACGATCACGTCCACTTTGCTCATGCCTTCGCGGGCCTTGTAAAAGGCGCATTGGCCAAAATTGGGGCAATGCCGGTTGGTGCATTGGCTATGGTCGGTGGTCAGACGCGCCCAATCCTGGTCTTCGAGGGCCTGAGGCCAACTGTCGCGGTCACCGTCCCACTTATTGCCCGCCAGTTTTTCGATCATGCTGGTGAACAGTTTTTGGCTGGCTTCGTCGACTTCAATCTTGAAGCCTTCCTCTTCGAACAGCTGCGCGGTCGCCGTTTGGGCGTGGCCTTCTTGTAGCAGCATGTCGAGCTTGGACAAGCACATGTAGCGCCCACGGCCTTTGGCCAGCGCGAAACTGAAATTCAACCCGCTGTTGCGCATCAGGTCAGGCAGGTCTTTGTAGACGATCTGCTCTTGCAGGGCCACGGTCGCCGTGGCGATGACCAGACGCTTGCCGGCGGCCTTGGCCGTAGGAATCGCCGCCAGGCTGTAAGCCACGGTTTTACCGGTGCCAGTGCCCGCTTCTACAGCGACCACGGCCGGTTCGCCACTGCGGTGGCCTTCTTCATCGGTGTCAATGTCGCCGAGCACCTTGGCCACTTCAGCGATCATCAACCGCTGGCCGTAGCGTGGTTTGAGGCTCTTGGCTTCGAGAAAACGCGAGTATGCGCCCTGGATCTGGGATTTGAGTTCGGTACTAATCATGGTTCTTCGGGCGCGAGAAACGCTGGATAAATTTTCAGTGGTTCGAATGGCCGCTATCATACCCCGCTAATTCATCCCGCGCCGCACGGAGTACCTCATGACCGCCTTTGCCCTTGCCCTTGCCTACAGCCTGCATGTTTTGGCCGCCCTGATCTGGGTGGGCGGGATGTTTTTTGCCTGGATGATCCTGCGCCCCGCCAGCGTGGCGGCCCTTGACGGCCCGGTGAGGCTAAAACTGTGGGTCGAGGTCTTTCAGCGTTTTTTTGGGTGGGTCTGGGTGGCCGTCGTGATTTTGCCGATAAGCGGTGTGGGCCTGTTGCAAATCCGCTTTAACGGTTTCGAAACCGCGCCGCGTTATGTGCAGATCATGATGGGACTGTACATCGTGATGGTGGCGTTATTTATCCGGATTCAATCGCTGCAATTGCCTGAACTGCGCAAGGCTGTGGAATCTGAGCAGTGGGCAACGGGCGCAGCGGTGATGGGGAAAATTCGCCGATTGGTGGGGTGCAATTTGATTGTGGGGCTGGTGCTGGTGGCCATTGCGGCAGCGCGCCCGGTGTTTTAACGCCTGCGGCCGTTGCATGAGGACCGCCTAACGATCATGCAACAGCTCGCAGCCTTCGTACCTTGCCAGCCACTACGGCGCGCGCTTTTACAGGCGCTGGATGGTTACTGCGCCAGCTGAACCTGCTTCACCCGGTTCACCGGCCAACCCTGGACGGCCCGACTTAGCGCCGTCAGTGCGATACACCAAGCAACCCTTGGATTTGCCGCCTGATCCTGCGCGCCCGGCCACACCCGGTTTGCCGCCAGCACCGCCGTCGACGCGCACTTTGATCAAGTCATCAGGAAAGTCACGCGGCAGCTCTACACGCACCTGTGCACCGGGGGCGCCCTGCTGGCCGTTGCCGCCGTTTTGTCCATTGAAGCCCGAACCTGCCGAACCCCACGTACAACCCGGCGCCTCGCCGTTACCACCGTCCAAGCCGGCAAAGCCAGGAGCGCCGGTACCGCCACGGGCATCAATAGACAGTTCTGCGGCTTGTAACGCATCAAAGCGCAGGCTCAAATCACGCGCGGGCCGAGCCGGTTTCTCATAGGTACCCGCCGCGCCGCGGGCGTTGATTTGGCTGCCTTCGCCAAACTCTGCATACGCTGCCCGCAACTCAATGGCCCGTTCGGCGGGCACGATGGTAATGCGCGCTTCATGACCCAAACGCAATTGATCAATGTTGACCTGTGTAACACCCGCCGGGATCAACAAGGTGCCGTAATCCGCGACCTCTAGCGCTTCCAGCTGCAACACACTGGCATTGGCGGGCAGGCGCATCAAGGTGTTGGGGTCAACCTTGACCGATTCGGCATGCACAAAGGGGCTGCACAGGGCGACCAGTAAACATAACTTACGCATGATGAGCGCCTTGTTCTGAAGTGGAGCGAAGGGTTTGCAAGTGGAAGATGCCCACCAACAGGATGTTCAGACGATCACGCCAAGGGTGCGGCCGCTGTTTCAAACTGCCGTTAAACAGCAACAGTTCAAGTACGTGCGTCAACAGCAGCAAGCTGCCTGCCAGATTAATCAGTAAATCGAACGGGTTGATCAGTGGGCTGAACACGTTGATGACAACAACAACCCAGAACAATAGGGTCAAGACTTTCCCCAGCCCCCAAAGCACCTTCATAGCGTCCCCCCTTCATTTATGTTTTTCTTTGGACGCACCTTAACGGCTCGCAGGATAGCTGCGCCAGAGGCGTCGATAAAAATTCCTTAATGCGCAACCTCTGGTACGAGCAACTCATCCCTCGGCCAAGGCTGTCGGTCAGGGCGCCAAAGGCAAGAACCAGCGTTGCGCAAGATCCCTGCCGATTTCACTTCGATACACCTCAACCACTTCATACTGATTTCGCGCGTTTTCTTTGAGTGCCCAGTAGTCATCGGTGCGCTGGCTCCAGACTTTCAGGTGCGCAACCTCATACTCATTTTTTGATTTATTTGCATCTTTGTAATGAAAGTGCGCGCACCACAAGAAGTTACCGTCCGTGTCTTTTATAGCGTACTCATCAATAAAGTCTCGTTTAAGCCGTTTGCGGGCTCTGAACAGCGAAACGGTGACACGGTGCAGCTCAAGCAGGTATTGAAGATTGCCGTGGGTGGGCGGCAGTTTAAGACTGAGCCGTATGCGCAAATCGAATGCTTTGGCACGCATATCCAGGGCCCTCTCGCGCATGCTACCGACCAACTCCTGATCGTCCCTTTGGCGCCAGCTTTCGGTATCGGTCCCAATCACTCGTTCGAGTTCGGAGGCCGATTTATTCAAGCGATCCGCCACATGCACTAAGGTTTCTTCAGCTTCTTGCGGGTACCTCGCACTATTAAGCAGGCCCTCTGCGCGCGTTAAGTGGACCTGCGCCATGCCATACAACTTGCGGGCTTCACCCTTGATATCTGACAGGCTACGTTTGAATGGCAAAGGCTCTGCGGGCCGCTCGACGGGGACTGCATTCCAGGTGTCGCCATCCCTGATATAGGTAGAAAACAATTCATTGTCCCGATCTGAACGCACCTCGATAGTCTCGATACCGGCCCCGTCTGTTGACAGTTTTAAGTCACCGATCAGTTGCCCCTTATTGCGCGTTTTAATGATGCGTTTAAGGGGGCGTTCAGACAGTTTAGGCTTGTTTTTTTTGATTTTTACGGGCATTGACTCAAGGGGTTTTAACTCCGCTGCCAGTTGCTGCTCAACGTCTTTGTAGAAACCTGCCACCAAATCAATGAGCCGTTGATAGGTGTCTCCCTCCAGCTCTTCAACACTCACTTTTTGAATATTCAGTAATGCATCCAGGGCTTTGCCATATTGCTCAAGCAAGCTGCCCAACACGTCAAGACGCTCGCGAGCGTCCAGCTCAATTTTATTGAGTTGATCGTGTGTCTGGATCTGTTCGCGTAGCGGTTCAAGATGCTCATTTAGCTGAACGACCCGTTCGGTAGCGAACGTTTTTAAACTGATCGTTTTCAAACACACGATCTGTAAACTTTTCAACTGGAGTGAGGTCAATGTTTCATCTGAATATTCTGTGCGTAGACGTTCAGCAGCTTCAACACCTTTAGGCCCGACGGTTGAGAGTTCGGCAATATTTCTGTCCAGCGTGTCGATCATGCGGATGCTTTGATCGTTAAGGTCAACCAGCGCTTTCATATGCGCCCTAAAGTGCACCATGCTCGCCAAATTCAAGGCCGACACGTCGCCTGACATACCGCTCTGAGCCACCGTTATCTCTGCCCATCGCGCGTTAAAAATCACTCTTATTTTTTCAATCTGAGACAAGCTGACGCTGGCATTGTTGATCACGCTTTCAATGAGCGCTATCACATGCTCAGGTGTAAATCCCACACCCAGTTCATTGCGTTCCTGGTTGCTTATCACCACACGCTCTATCAAGTTAGTTTCTGATTCGATGTCCATCAGAAATTGTGCACGGCGATCCAAGACTTCATCCTCGGTTCTGCGCGGGTCATTTTCAAATGCTTTTAATACCGTGTTTTCTAGCATTATTTTTTTCTGTTTAACTTTGTGTTCGTGTAAAAACAGCGTGTATTCGGCATCTAACTCAGCGATACGCTTGGCTTTACGTGCGCGCAATGCGGCAACTTGCCGGGTAGGTCCGCCACCGCGCAACCGTAACCTCAAGTCCAGGGACCACCGGCCAGCGCGGTCCCGCTGCAAGTGGGGCCCACCTACGATAACGACCTGATCCGCCTCAATTCGCACGGGGTAAAAACCCTCATCTATCAAGGCATACCAAGACTGTTGGACGTTGTAGAGGCCCGCCTGCCCCCCTGACTGTTCGGGCGACGGCAGTGGCTCGGGGGCCGGAACCGCGAGCGCCTGTAGCGCTCGACGCTGATTCGGCGTTAGCCGGTTAGTGGCGTTGGAAAAACTAAAGTCCACGTGCTTGCTCAGCCTTTTTTCCCACTCGCCTGCCAGGACTACAGGCCCTTCGGTGATTTTTGCTGATGGCCGAGGAGGCCACTCTTGGGGGGCGCGGCGCGGTACGCCTGCCCGTCGTAGTTGCTTAATGACACCTTCACCCGGTTTTGTGGGTGAAGCGGTGAAGGCAGGTCCCCATTGAAACAGCACCATCGCCAGGTTTTGCAATACATCAACCAGTGCCAACTCTCGGGTAACCGGATCATCGCTATGAAGCGCCGGTATATCCCTGCGCAATGCATCCAGCAACAACACAAACCAGGCAGTGAGCATGACCGGGCCGCGAAGATAGGGAAGCAGAAAGATGTTTAAAAACAGGTTGGCGCCCTCTAAAAAAATACGCCAACGACTTTCACGATTAGAGACCGTGTCGCGATCTGCCTGATGCGTTAGCGACAGCGCGTTAAATTGATAGAGATAGGGCAGTAACGTGCCGTTTTGTAAATGCTGCATCAGCTCGTCATTGACCCCATTGACCGCGAGGCTGGCCGGTTGAGGCTTAACAAATGCGCTCACAGGAAAGTCATCTTCTAACGTAAAACGCACGTAATGTGGCTCTTTGAATCCCTCATTGTCGTACATCGTTCTGGCCGCGTCGGTTAACCAGGTCAGCACACTGGTTTGTAACGCACCTGACTGTGCGATAGCGCGCATCAAATCATCACGCGACGCAAACTCCAGCAGTGATTGGTCGTAAAGAGGTCGATACAACACACACGGCCCAACGTCTAGATGCATCGATTCAATAATGAACATATTACTGACAATGTCTGGTTTTGCTTCGCTATGACTGAGAAGTGCCAGATGGCGAATCACTACCTCCTGACCATCGACCCTGCGCGCATCGGCGTTTGTTTGCATGACTGCTGCCACATAACGCGCCCCTTCAGGAGTGATCCCACTTTCATTCTTTAGGCTCAACTCCAGCGCTTGCAGGGGTAACTGCCACCTGAGTTGCTCAGTAAACAGCTTTTCGCGGTCCATTCGCGCTTGACCATCACCCAGTAGCTCGCGCTTGAGTGTTTCAGGGTAATACCTGCCAATGTCGACAGTCTCGATCAAGCCATTGCGTTGCGTGATGTAATGCGCCGTGAGCCAAACGGGGAGCGCCAAACCCTGGCGGTGCATCACGCTGATGATTTCACCCCTTGGTTTGCCACTGAGGTTATTAAGGGCCAGTTCCGTCAGGGTCATTTTCACCTGCTGCGCAATACCTGACACATGGGTGGAGCCAGGTGCCAACGTGCCTGCCACGAGCAGGAAGGTCAGTTCAATATCGTCCGGCTCGAAGGATGCGTTTGAAAGCTCGCTCGCTTGCTGATGCCCAAAACGCTGCTGATCACGCTCAAGCTGTCGTTTCAATGACTCAATGGTAAAGCGATGTATGTCTGCAATACCGGTGAGGTAGCTCTGCCCTTGCGCGCTTTTTTTGGCGTTGGCCAACGCCAGGCTCCAGGAACGATAGAGTGCCTGATCCGCAGCAGAGGCTTTCGCTAGCCACTGGGGCAGTAACGATTGCAGCCTGCTCACGGTATCAGCGCTGCCAGTAGGCGCGTTAAGGAACGCGCTTGAGGTATCGGTCATTGCGAAACAGACAGACTCCAGCGCTTGTAAACCGGTTTGAGTGGGCAATTTCAGTGCTGAAAGTCGGCTCATATGCCTGCTGAGTATTAACGCCGCTTCAGCATCAAAGGCATCACCGTCAATTTCGTAGTGTTTAGTGACAATCGCCTCAACGACATACAGTGACTCAGCAAGCGCGGCTCTGGATTGAGCGACCGCCTGCACTGAACTGAATGTTTCGATAGCGCCGTCTGGCAGACACATCATCACCAGCGGCTGCACGTTTTGGCCGCCGGCGTAACGAACCAGCAACAGATGCGGGTTAATGATCGAACCGCTCGTACCCGCAAAAGTGAGCGTGGTTTGTACGTAATAAACTCGAGTAGCGTGGTCACCGTAAAGGCGGACTCTGTCGCTGCCATCCGGAAAATTAAGCACCTGGCGCAAGGTTTCTAACTCAGCATCGCTGAAATCGGTTTGTTGCACGGCTTTGATCGCCAACGTGTCTTTAAGTACATTGCTCAGCCACCGCCATCGGCTGATACCGTTTTCGGTCTGCTCACTCCAGTATTGGCTCAACGCGCTTTTAAGCCCTATCGGCACACTCCAGGACAGTTCTTTAACGAGTGTTTCTACGACCTTCATGTCGATTTCATAGCCCTGCGCGAGCTTAAGTCGATTACCTTCAGGGTCAGACAAAAAATAATAGTTGTGCGGGCTAACATGACTGATATCCAGCGATGCACCATCGACCAACCAGGCCAGCACGCGGTCAATGAACAGCGGCAACTCCCACCCACCACCTACCCTAGGCGTCGCTAAACGCGTACTGGACAAATCGAGCGTAAGCGTTGGGAATCGCTCATGCAGCGCAGCCGTCAGCATTTGTCGAATAACCGTATCAATACGTGCACGGCTGGCGAATTGCGCACTGACCGCTTTTTGAACCGGTGAAACAGGCTCCAGTAAAACGGGGGCGGAGATTGAAGGTGTCGACATAAAAATCCCTTTCATTTTTAGGCGGCCTAATGACCCGTTCCGTATTGACACACGCTGCAACCCTGTCCAGGTGGTACACCGCTATAGCGCTTCCAACAGTGCCACTGCCAAGATGAGTACACTGTCTTGCCCGCCATACGCGTCCATCTACTAGGCCACACGTTCTGGGCACGCTAGTCTTGAACACTCTGATTGAGGACTTACGATGACCCTTGGCATTTCCACGCGCACGCCTCAGCACGCTTTGGCGGCCATGCTCGATCGTTATGCATCACAGCGTTTGCTGATCGTCGGTGCCAGCAGCTTCCCGGCCCTGGACGCTTATAAGGCCGAGCACCCCGAGGCCGTTGTTGCCCACGCCAACCCCGGCGCACTGCCCGCCGACTTGGCCGCCCAACGCTTTGATTTCGCGCTGGTAGTGGATTGCCTTGAACACCTGCCAAAAAGAGAGGGCTTTGAATTGCTCGCAGGGATTCGCAATCTGAATGCCAGCCGAATTGCCGTGCTAGCGGACCTCAACGCTTGTAAATGGAAAGAGACAGACTTTTTCGCTTTAGGCCTACAAAACAATGAGAATTTTCAGCGCGCCGAGCAGATGCTGACTCTGTTCACTTATGACTTACACGAGTACAAACAAGTGCCCGACTGGCTTAATGCAAGGTTCTGGGCCAATCCGGAAAACTTCGGCAAGTATTGGTGGTAACCCGATGAGTACATCTATTTGCCCCTGTGGCACCGGCAATTTACTGGACGCATGCTGCGGGCACTATCACGACGGCGTTGCCGCCCCAAGCGCCGAAACACTCATGCGCTCGCGCTACAGCGCTTATGTGCTGGGGCTGATCGATTATCTGATTGGCACGACTTTACCCGTGCAGCAACCCGGCCTGGATCGCCAGTCGATTGCAGCATGGAGTGCCCAAAGCACTTGGTTGGGCCTGGAAATTGAACAGAGTGAGGTCTTTGGCGGTCAACCTGAACATGCCTTTGTGACTTTTACTGCACGTTGGCACGACGCCGACGGTGAACACCGCCACCGGGAGCGCTCCTCGTTTGTGCAAAGTGCTGGTCGCTGGTACTTCATCGACCCCACGGTACCGCTCAAAGTAGGCCGCAATGACGCGTGCCCCTGCGCCAGCGGGCTTAAATTCAAAAAATGCTGCGCCAGCTATTTCGCCCAATAAGCTGAACTGACGCGCGTAATAAGGAGCAAGGAATGGAATCTCGGGCACTTATTAGAAGCTCATTCGCCGTCATGTTAATTGTGGCGCTATCAGGTTGTGCATCATGGTTTGAATCAGCCGACAAGGACCCGCAAGTTCGCCTTGCCAAAGTGGAGCTGGTTCAAGCAAAGCTGCTGGAGCAACGCTTCAAACTGCATTTCAGGGTGGATAACCCTAATGACTCGACGCTGACCGTACGCGGGCTGAGCTACAAAGTGTATCTGGGCCCCATCTTGCTGACCGAAGGCGAACACAGCCAGTGGTTCAGCGTTGAGCCAAAAAGCCACGTCGACTATGTCGTACCGGTGCGCACCAATATGTGGCAACACGTCAAACCGCTGGTCAAACTGCTCGAATCCCCCGACCAACCGATCCCTTACCGGCTGGAAGGCATACTGGAAACCGGATTGTTCTACGGTAACGACGTGCACCTGATGCGCAAAGGCGAGATAATCCCCGGCGATTTTATTCCAGAGTGATTGAGCAATGACCCAGCAACCCCACGTTCACGGCCCGGACTGCAACCACGATCATGACCAGCATGATCACGCCCATGACCACGATAACGGTCATGTGCATGGCCCGAACTGCGGTCACGCCCACCAGGAGCCTGTGCGCAATGCGTTGAAAGACGTTGGCCGCAACGACCCTTGCCCGTGCGGCAGCAGCAAGAAATTCAAGAAGTGCCACGGCGCCTGATACTTTAAAGCGCCTCGCCCACGCCGCACTTGCCTTCAAGCATGTGCGGCGTGTGTGTTTTCACCACATGAAAAATGCATCCAGAACAGAGTCAGGTACTTTCTTCCTGCACAAGATTGGGAGTAAAACTGACAGGCCGCGGTGAACTGTTACCTTTGGCTGGCATCAGTTGCTGCGTGAACTTCCCTTCTGGAGCTCTTCATGATCGATCTTTATTACTGGACCACCCCCAACGGCCACAAGATTTCGCTATTCCTTGAAGAAGCGGGGCTGCCCTATAACGTTCACCCGGTGAACATCGGCAAAAACGAACAGTTCGAACCGTCCTTTCTGAAGATCGCACCTAACAACCGCATCCCGGCCATCGTCGACCAAACACCGGCAGACGGCGGCGCCCCGCTGTCGCTGTTTGAATCCGGCGCTATCTTGTTGTACCTCGCCGAAAAAACGGGCCAATTCCTACCCAAGGACCTACGCGGCCGGCAAATGGCGCTGCAATGGCTGTTTTGGCAAATGGGCGGCCTGGGGCCGATGGCCGGGCAAAACCATCACTTCAATCGTTTTGCGCCAGAAAAGATTCCTTATGCCATCAAGCGCTATACCGACGAAACCGCACGCCTCTACGGTGTATTGAACAAGCAGCTGGAAGGTCGAGAGTTTGTCGCAGGCGCCACGTACAGCATCGCCGACATGGCGATATACCCCTGGATTGTGCCTCACACCTGGCAAGGTCAAAACCTGGATGACTTCCCGGCGCTCAAAGCCTGGTTCGCCCGCGTCAAGGCACGTCCCGCAACCGAGCGGGCTTATGCGCTGGTGGAAAAAATCAATCCATCGAAGTAAACAGATCCCATCGCTACGCGTAGGTATCTGCGCTGTTTTTGACAGCGTGGCGGGGCATTAATCGCCACCTGTCATACCGACCACAGCTTTTATCTGGCTAACCCTTGCGCGCCATCATCGGCCTCACTAACGTAGCGCCTTTCGATGACATCCCCCGCAGGAGCTTTGCCATGGCCTCGCCAGCCCTCACTCATTTTTTACCCCGGTTCGGCGTTGCCGCGGCAGTGGTCGGTTTTTTAAGCCTGACCGGTTGCCAGATAAACAACCACGCCTCTCAAAGCCTGGTACCTGCTTCCGGCGTGCAACCGCTCAAAGGGTTGGCCCAGAACGTCTCGGTGCGTCGTAACAGTCAGGGCATGCCACTGATTGAAAGCAGCAGTTTTCATGACGCGCTGTTCACCTTGGGTTACGTGCACGCGAGTGATCGCTTCAGCCAAATGGTGCGCTTGCGCTTGCTTGCTCAGGGCCGCCTGGCGGAACTCAACGGTGCCGACGCCCTGCAAACCGATCGCCTGATGCGCAGCATCAACCTGAAAAAAAACGCCAGCGAACTCTATAAAAGTGCATCGCCGCGCCTGAAAAGGTTCTTCGAAGTCTATGCTCGCGGCGTGAACGCTTACGTGTTCCGCTACCGCGACAAGCTGCCCGCTGATCTGGCACAGGCCGGCTATAAAGCCGAGTACTGGAAGCCTGAAGATTCAGCCTTGATTTTCAGCCTGCTGAGCTTCGGCATGTCGACCAACTTGCAAGAAGAGCTGAACGCATTGGTGCTGGCGCAGAAAGTCGGCACCGACAAGCTCCCATGGCTGGTGCCGACGTACCCCGGCGAAGCCTTGCCCAGCGCCGAGGCCGACAAACTCAAAGGCCTGAACCTGGGCAGCCAGTTACAAGGGCTGGACAGCGTCACTCAAGCCCTTGAGCAGGTCACGCGCTTGAGTATGCCGGGCGTCACCGCGTCGAGTGACTGGGCGTTTGGCCCACAGCGCAGCCGCACAGGCAAAAGCCTGCTGGCCACTGATATCCACCAACCTATTGGCATACCGTCCGCCTGGAGCTACGTGCAAATTCGCGCGCCAAAATATCAGGCTGCTGGCGCCTCGATTGCGGGCCTACCGACGCTGTTTGCCGGTTTCAATGGCAAAGTCGCTTGGGGCATGAGCATGGCGATGGGCGACAACCAGGACGTCTTCCTGGAGAAACTCAAGCGCCAGGGCAACAGTGTGTATTACCTCGCCAATGGCAAATGGGTACCCGCGAGTGTGCGCAACGAAACCTTTTTCATCAAAGGCCAGCGCCCCATTCGCGAAGCACTGTATGAAACCCGCCACGGCCCTTTGCTCAATAACCCGCTGAACAGCAGTCTGGGGCTTGCCCTGCAAGTACCGGACTTCAAGGGTGACAAGACCCTTGATGGGTTTTTCGATCTGTCGCGTGCGCAAAACAGTGAAGCCGCCTCCGATGCCAGTCGCGAAATCCGCGCCGTAGCGCTCAATCTTCTCTATGCAGACGCCCAACACATCGGCTGGCAATTGACGGGGCTTTATCCTAATCGCCGCGAAGGTCTGGGGTTGTTCCCGTCGCCGGGCTGGGACAGTCGCTATGACTGGGACGGTTATGCCGACGCCATGCTGCACCCCTACGACCAGGACCCGGCGCAAGGCTGGCTCGGCATGGCGAACCAGCGCACGGCTGCGTACGGCTATGGCATGCAGCTGTCCAACTCGTGGTTATCGCCCGAGCGCAGCGAACGCATTGCGCAACTGGCGGCCAGCGGCAGGCAGGACGCGCGCAGCCTGATAGCCATGCAGTACGACCAGACCACCCTGTTCGCCCCCAAGCTTAAGGCCATGCTTACAGCGCCCGGCATGGCGCAGCCGTTGAAGCAAGCGATTGCCGGGCTACCCGCAGGCGAGCAGGTCAAAGCCCGCGAAGCCTTGGCGCGCTTATTGGCGTTTGACGGCAAACTCAGCGCCACCTCCGCCGATGCGGCGTTATATGAACTGTTTTTGCAGCAAAGTGCTGAGCAAACGTTCCTCAGCGCACTTGGCCCGCAAAACAGCGCGAGCTGGAAGGCCTTCATCAGCAATGGCAACCTGTCGTACTCGGCTCAGGCTGACCACCTGTTGAGCCGCGAAGACAGCCCGTTCTGGGATGATTCAAAAACGGCGCAAAAAGAAGACAAACCCACGGTGTTGGCGCGCAGCCTGGTGGCCGCAGTGAACGCCGCAGAACAGTCGATGGGCAGCAATCACAAAGCCTGGCAATGGGGCAAGCTGCACCCTTACGTATGGCGCAACACCGAAGGGCAAACCGTGCGCGGCCCGATTGCAGCGGGCGGCGATCACACCACGCTGAACATTGCGGCCTACAACATGGGCGCTGGCGACTTCGAGGCCACCGTGATTCCGGCAATGCGCATGATCATCGACTTTGGCCAAATCGAACCGATGATGGTGCAAAACAGCACGGGGCAATCGAGTAACCCGGCCAGCCAGCATTATGCTGACGGCATCGATCCGTGGCTCAAGGGTCAGTACCTCAGCCTCCCGATGCAGCCACAAAACTTCGACAAGGTGTATGGCAAAACACGATTGACTTTGACACCCGGGAAGTAAAACCGGCAACCAGACCCATGAGCCGCAGGCCCAAGGCTAAGATGCCCTGCGCTGCGAATTGACGTTCATTACCCGTTCTCCAGGATTTTTTTATGCGAGCACAACGACATCAGATCCACGCTTTGCTGGCCCCGGTGCCGGGTACTGAACGATTCATCCATAGCTTTCATTACGGGCCAGCGCAGCCACAGGGCAAGGTCTATATCCAGGCGTCCCTGCATGCCGACGAACTGCCCGGCATGTTGGTGGCCTGGCACCTCAAGCAGCGCCTGGCCGAACTGCAAACAGCTGGCCGACTGCGCAGCGAGATCGTAATCGTCCCGGTGGCCAACCCGGCGGGCCTCGAGCAAATTTTAATGGACGTGCCTTTAGGTCGTTTTGAGATGGCCAGCGGGCAAAACTTCAACCGCAACTTCCTCGATTTGAGCGGGCCAATTGGCGATGCCATCGAAGGTCATTTGACCGACGATGCCACGCACAACCTGCACCTCATCCGCCGTCATTTGCGTGATGCGCTTGCAGCACAAGTGCCCGCCACACAGCTGCAATCACAGCGTTTGACCCTGCAAACACTGGCCTGCGATGCAGACATGGTGCTGGATTTACATTGCGATTTCGAAGCGGTTTCGCACCTGTACACAACTCCCGAAGCCTGGCCACAGGTCGAGCCACTGGCCCGGCGCATCGGCGCGCAGGCCAGCCTGCTGGCAACCGACTCCGGGGGCTTGTCCTTCGACGAGTGCTTTACCTTGCTGTGGTGGGCGTTGAGCCAGCGCTTTGGGCACGCTGCGGCGATCCCGCAGGGCAGTTTTTCGGCCACCGTCGAGCTGCGCGGCCAAGGCGATGTGAACCACTCACTAGCCGAGCAAGACTGTCAGGCATTGATTGACTACCTGATCGATTATGGCGCCATTGAGGGCCAACCCGCGCCACTTCCGGCCCTCATGTACCCTGCGACCCCTCTGGCCGGGGTTGAACCCGTCACAACGACCGTCGGAGGCTTGCTGGTGTTCAGCGCAAAACCGGGCGATTACCTGAAAGCCGGTGCGTTGGTTGCCGAGGTCATTGACCCGATCAGTGATCGCATCACGCCCATTCATTGCACCTGTTCCGGCGTGTTGTATGCCCGTGTAACACGCCGCATGGCCACAGCCGGGATGGTCATTGCCCATGTGGCAGGCGAACAGGCATATCGCAGCGGGTATCTCTTATCGGCTTGAGGTTCATCCAGACTGTGGCGCTACGCTTGAGCCATAGCAGCACACAACACCCGCGATGCAGCGTGGGGTGTTGGCCTGCACAGGTAAGGATGGCGTACTCATCATTCAGGCCACAGGCGCAGGCGGCGGCTCATCCGGCAGCGTCGGCACGCCAGGTTCTGTGGGTTGCGGGGTATCGGGGTCTGGCTGGCCGGGAATACCGCCTGCCTGGATCTGAGGGTGTGCAAGTAACGACCAGGCCAGCATCCCGACCTGATTAGGTTCAAGGTTTGCCAACTGGGCGCGGATACTCGGATCAATCTTCATAAGGGCACTCCTGAGCGTGGATCCGGCTCGCTGGGTGCATCACCGGAAATACACTCAGTAGAGTGCATTTGCGCTCAGGAATTCCCTCTGTTCGTCAGGTACGCGGCAAGGTGACGCCACGTTGGCCCTGATATTTACCGCCACGGTCTTTATAAGACACTTCGCACTCTTCATCGGATTCGAAGAACAGCATCTGCGCGACACCTTCATTGGCGTAGATTTTCGCCGGTAATGTCGTGGTATTGGAGAACTCCAGCGTGACGTGGCCTTCCCACTCAGGCTCAAGCGGTGTCACGTTCACGATGATGCCGCAACGAGCGTAGGTGCTTTTACCCAGACAGATGGTCAACACGTTGCGCGGGATACGGAAGTATTCGACGGTGCGCGCCAGTGCGAAAGAGTTCGGCGGGATGATGCAGACATCGCTGGTGACATCGACAAAGCTGCCTTCATCGAAGTTTTTAGGGTCGACGGTGGCGGAGTTGATGTTGGTGAACACCTTGAATTCGTTCGCGCAACGTACGTCATAACCGTAGCTCGACACACCGTAGGAGATCAGACGGTTTGCGCCTTCACCACGAACCTGGCGCTCAACGAAAGGTTCGATCATGCCGTGCTCTTGCGCCATGCGGCGAATCCACTTGTCTGATTTGATGCTCATGGCGGGGTGTCCTGAATAGCGAGGTGGAAAAATTCTGTCCGGCATCTTACCGGGGCGCGGGGCCAGGTTCAAAAAACTGGAACAGATTTATTAAAAATAGCCCCGAGCGCCGTGAATACGGGCCTTCAGGCCAACCGTCAGTCACGTTTTTAGAGAAACCTTTGCAAAGACCCTTTGCACGTTCCTGAAAAAGGGTTAAGGTGGCGCCACTGTGCTGCTTGTGTCACTGAGAATCTCTACACGATGTTGAATTTCGATCCAACCATCTCCAAGAATTTTTCCTGCTCTTTGCACTCAGTCTCGGCCAGGGCTTTTCCTGCGTCGCAGTTATCTTTGTTCAAGGAGTTACACCATGTCTAATCGCCAAACTGGTACCGTTAAGTGGTTCAACGATGAAAAAGGCTTCGGCTTCATCACTCCACAATCCGGTGACGACCTGTTTGTTCACTTCAAAGCAATCCAATCCGACGGCTTCAAGAGCCTGAAAGAAGGCCAACAGGTTTCTTTCATCGCTACTCGCGGTCAGAAAGGCATGCAAGCTGAGGAAGTACAAGTTATCTAACTTGTACTGATCCAGTAAAAAACCCCGCCCTCAAAAGCGGGGTTTTTTTATGCCCGCAAAAACGAACCTCAAAGCTTGAGCCTGTCTCGCAATGCCTTCAAGTCCGCCTTTTGAATCCAGACGGACAACATCGCGAGAAAGAACAACCCCTTACCTCAGCATCAATCGTCGCTGGAGGTAATCGTCGGCATGGCCTGTGACGTCGCTTCATGCAGGACAATGCGCGCGCCCACGTGGCGGGCCAGCTCCTGATAGATCATCGCAATCTGGCTGTCAGGTTCTGCGATCGCCGTCGGCTTACCACTGTCCGCTTGCTCGCGGATGCTCATCGACAAAGGCAATGACGCCAAAACCTCAACACCATATTGAGTCGCCAGCTTTTCACCCCCCCCCTCGCCAAACAGATGCTCTGCGTGACCGCAATTGGAGCAGATATGGATCGCCATATTCTCGACAACACCCAGCACAGGGATGTTGACCTTGCGGAACATTTCGACGCCCTTGCGAGCATCCAGCAACGCCAGATCCTGCGGCGTAGTGACGATAACAGACCCGGTGACCGGGACTTTTTGCGCTAACGTCAACTGGATATCCCCGGTGCCGGGCGGCATGTCGATGACCAGATAGTCCAAATCATTCCAGGCGGTCTGTGTCACCAACTGCAACAGTGCCCCGGACACCATCGGGCCGCGCCACACCATCGGCGTGTTGTCGTCGGTCAAGAAAGCCATCGACATCACTTCAACGCCATGGGCTTCAATGGGCACAAACCACTTCTGGTCACGGATTTTGGGGCGAGTGCCCTCGGCAATACCGAACATCACGCCCTGACTCGGACCATAGATGTCAGCATCCAGGATTCCGACCCGCGCACCTTCACGCGAAAGCGCAAGCGCAAGGTTGGCCGCGGTGGTCGATTTGCCGACTCCGCCCTTGCCCGAGGCCACTGCCACTATGTTCTTCACATTGGCCAAACCCGGGATTTGCGCTTGTGCCTTGTGCGCAGCAATCACACAGCTGATCTCAACGCTGGCCGTTGCGACACCGTCCATATTCTCGATGGCCAGTTGCAGCATTTGCGCCCAGCCTTTCTTGAACAAACCTGCGGCATAACCCAGCTCAAGCTGGACATTGACGCGATCACCTTGAACAGCAATGTGCCGTACACATCCGGCACTGACCGGGTCCTGATTCAAATAAGGGTCAGTGTATTGGCGAAGTACAGCCTCCACCGCTGCGCGATTGACGGCGCTCATGGGCAACTCCCTAAATAGGTCTGAACAAAACAGGCCGCTATCCTAACCCTTCTAAAGCGGTGGACGCAGGCTTTTAAAAACACCCTATGCCAACTGATACGCGCCCACGGGGTGAAATAAATTGCCCGGCGCTTTATAGTGGCCGACCACCGTCTCATCAAGTAGCCGAGCCCCATGTCCGAGCCACGCAAGATCCTCGTCACCAGCGCCCTGCCCTATGCCAATGGTTCAATCCACCTTGGCCATATGCTTGAGTACATCCAGACTGATATGTGGGTGCGCTTCCAGAAGCAACGCGGCAATCAATGCACTTACGTCTGCGCAGACGACGCTCACGGCTCGGCAATCATGTTGCGCGCCGAAAAAGAAGGCATCACGCCAGAGCAACTGATCGCCAATGTCCAGGCTGAACACTGCGCCGACTTTGCTGACTTTCATGTCGACTTTGATAATTTCCATTCGACCCACGCCGAAGAAAACCGCGAGCTGTCGAGTGCGATCTATATCAAGTTGCGCGAAGCTGGCCACATTGCAACTCGCTCGATCACCCAGTATTTCGATCCGGAAAAGAAAATGTTCCTGGCCGACCGCTTCATCAAGGGCACCTGCCCGAAATGCGGCACTGAAGATCAATACGGCGATAACTGCGAAAAATGTGGCGCCACTTACGCCCCCACCGATCTGAAGAACCCCAAGTCGGCCATTTCTGGCGCCACCCCGGTATTGAAGGATTCGCAGCATTTCTTCTTCAAGCTGCCCGACTTCGACGCCATGCTCAAGAGCTGGACGCGCAGCGGCGCACTGCAAGATGCGGTAGCGAACAAAATCGCCGAATGGCTGGATGCTGGGCTTCAACAGTGGGACATTTCCCGCGATGCACCGTACTTCGGCTTTGAAATCCCGGACGAACCGGGCAAGTACTTCTATGTGTGGCTGGATGCACCGATCGGCTACATGGCCAGTTTCAAAAACCTCTGCTCGCGTCGTCCAGACCTGGATTTTGACGCGTACTGGGCCAAAGACTCCACCACCGAGCTGTACCACTTCATCGGCAAGGACATCGTGAACTTCCACGCGTTGTTCTGGCCCGCCATGCTCGAAGGCGCAGGCTATCGCAAGCCGACTGCCATCAACGTGCACGGCTACCTGACCGTTAACGGTCAAAAGATGTCCAAATCCCGCGGTACCTTTATCAAGGCCCGCACGTACCTGGATCATTTGGCGCCTGAATACCTGCGCTACTACTACGCGTCCAAACTGGGTCGCGGCGTCGATGACCTGGACCTTAACCTTGAAGATTTCGTGCAGAAGGTTAACTCGGACCTGATCGGCAAAGTGGTCAACATTGCCAGCCGTTGTGCAGGATTCATCCACAAAGGCAATGCGGGCGTCATGGTTGAGGGGAACGCAGCACCTGAGCTGACTGAAGCGTTTCTCGCTGCCGAACCAAGCATTGCGCAAGCGTACGAAGCCCGTGACTTCGCGCGCGCCATGCGTGAGATCATGGCGCTAGCCGACCGTGCCAACGCCTGGATTGCCGAGAAAGCGCCTTGGGCAATGGCCAAACAAGAAGGGAAACAGGACGAAGTGCAGGCGGTCTGTGCCTTGGGCATCAACCTGTTCCGCCAACTGATCATTTTCCTCAAGCCCGTGTTGCCCGTGCTCGCAGCAGATGCCGAGGCATTTCTTAATGTCGAGCCTCTGACATGGGCTGACCACCACACGCTACTCAACAATCATCAGTTGAATGCATTCAAGCCGCTAATGACCCGCATTGACCCGGTAAAAGTTCAAGCCATGACTGACGCCTCTAAAGAAGACCTGATTGCTAGCCAGACCGATACGGGGGCTGCCAAGCCTAAAGGCAACGGTGAGCTGGTAAAAGAGCCGCTGGCGGACGAGATTGAGTTTGATGCATTTGCCGCCGTAGACCTGCGCGTCGCGCTGATTCTCAAAGCTGAAGCCGTGGAGGGCGCTGACAAACTCTTGCGCCTGACATTGGACATCGGCGATGAACAGCGCAATGTGTTCTCCGGCATCAAAAGCGCCTACCCAAACCCGGCAGAGCTTGAAGGCCGTTTGACCATGATGATTGCCAACTTGAAGCCGCGCAAAATGCGCTTTGGCATCTCTGAAGGCATGGTGATGGCCGCCGGTCCTGGGGGCGAAGAAATTTACCTGCTGAGCCCCGATAGCGGCGCAAAGCCAGGCCAGCGCATCAAATAATACTTGCCACACACACCCGCTAACGGCTTACAGGCCGTTGGCGGACGTTCATCAGTAGCCGCCCTTCCTGCCTTGTCGGATAATCAGCCACGCTCACTTAACCGTATTGAGCATGACTGATCTGACATTCACGCGTTATCGCCAGCCCATTTCAACCACCGCGCCGGATGAATAGCGCTTGGGGGCGGCCTGCTGTCGCTGGACATAAAACACCATGAGCCTGATTCAACAGATTGATGCTTTATTGCCACAAACCCAATGCGGAAAATGCGGCCATCCCGGCTGTAAACCCTACGCGCAGGGTATTGCTCAAGGCGAAGCGATTAATAAATGCCCGCCTGGTGCAGATGAAACCATTGGTACGCTTGCCACATTATTGAAAATACCCGTCATTGCACTGGACACCGAGCGCGGCACGGCACCGGCACAAATCGCCTTTATTCGCGAGGCCGAATGCATCGGCTGTACAAAGTGTATTCAAGCTTGCCCGGTAGACGCCATTCTGGGTGCCGCCAAGCTCATGCACACCGTGATAGTGGATGAATGCACGGGATGCGACTTGTGCGTAGCCCCCTGCCCTGTCGACTGCATTGAAATGCGTCCGCTACCTGACGATGTGATCCCGGTGGTAAGCGGATTTGCTCATGGAACAGCCCAGTATCACGCACGTACGCGCAAGCGCGATCACGCTCGACAACGCTATGAGCAGCGCATGACGCGCCTGAGTCTTGAGGAGCAAATCAAGCAATCACAACGAATCGCTCGCACTCAGCACACTCGTACATCTACTGAAGTTGCGCACAACCCGTCAACCCCATCAGCATCACTTAACGATGCAGCCCTTAAAAAGGCCAAAGTCACCCTTGCGATGGCCCGCGCCCAACTTCACAAATCGCTTAAAGCATTTGGTCACCCGCCAACTGCACCACAGCAATCCCAGTTGATCCAGCTTCAAGCGCAATTCGAACGTGCAGAACAGGCATTGGCTCAGCTCGAGCAGCGTCCAGAGCTATCGAGTAATGCTCCCTTAGCGCCCGGCGCCGATGTTAAGCGTGCAAAAATCCAGCTTGCTTTGCGTCGCGCAGAACTGAAAAAAGCCATTAACCAGGCATTGCCGAGTGAGCAACTCACTTCACTGAACGAAGCAGTCACTCATGCAGAATCGACTCTGGCCGCGCTAGACGTAGTCAAAGCTTGAAATATCAGGCTTTGCACCTACTTACTCTCAAGGCCCTTAACACTGCACATCGGGAACCTTTTTACTCATGAACGCCGCTAAGCGCCTTGAAATATTTCGTCGATTTCACGAAGACAACCCCGAGCCCAAGACAGAACTGGCCTACACATCGGCTTTCGAACTATTGATCGCCGTGATTTTGTCAGCCCAAGCAACGGACGTTAGCGTAAACAAGGCGATGGCCAAGCTGTTCCCGGTCGCGAATACCCCAGAAGCCATCTACGCTCTGGGAATAGAAGGTTTGTCGCACTACATCAAGACCATTGGCCTGTACAACAGCAAGGCCAAGAACGTGATTGAGGCCTGCCGCTTATTGATCGAACGTCACGCCAGCCAGGTGCCTCAAACCCGCGAGGAGCTCGAAGCACTCCCTGGTGTAGGTCGCAAGACGGCTAATGTCGTGCTGAACACCGCCTTCAGGCAGCTCACAATGGCGGTGGACACGCATATTTTCAGGGTCAGCAACCGGACAGGAATCGCTCCTGGAAAAAATGTGGTGGAGGTAGAAAAGCAATTGATGAAATTCGTACCCAAGCCTTATTTGCTGGATGCTCACCACTGGCTGATCCTGCACGGCAGGTATGTGTGCCAGGCACGCAAGCCACGTTGCGGCAGTTGCCGTATAGAAGACCTATGCGAATTCAAGCAAAAAACATCCGATGATTGAAACATCGAAGCTTTTAGGGTTGATCGATTGAGAAAATCTTTTTTACCCCCGAAGCGTTTGTCGCTATAAGGGGCGCCAATAGCTGTCTTGGCCTGGAGTGAAAAGAATGAGCACTGGCAAAGAAAGACTGGATGACGACGATTTGGAAGAGCTGGACGATAGCGTGCCTACCCCTTCTCCTGAGCCTGTGGCGAAGATCAATCTCGCCAAGCGCAGGACCATAGACAATCTTCTGGAGGAAAAGCGCCTCAAGAAACAACTGTCTGACTATGACTACGACCTTTAACGTCCTCAAAAGCCTCCTGTCTCGGAGGCTTTTATTCTTAAGGCCGCAACGCACGGGGACATCAGTACAGGCAAGCTACGTTCACATTCCCCTCACACCAAGCCATTACGCTGTGCAAGCTCGATCAGGTCAACAAGCGAGCGCGCATTGAGCTTTAATAACAGCCGGGTTTTGTAAGTACTAACCGTTTTATTGCTCAAGAACATGCCATCAGCAATGTCCTTGTTACTTTTCCCCCGTGCCAACTGCTGCAAGACCATCATTTCCCTACCCGACAAACGAT
The DNA here is from genome assembly GCF_001043055.1 of Pseudomonas weihenstephanensis. GTDB lineage: Bacteria > Pseudomonadota > Gammaproteobacteria > Pseudomonadales > Pseudomonadaceae > Aquipseudomonas > Aquipseudomonas weihenstephanensis. Next base: position 491,527 of record NZ_JYLF01000001.1, on the reverse strand, counting down.
TGACCATATCCGCTTCACTGGCATTCCCAAGGCTCGTACGCACTGAGTGCAGTGCCTGATTAGGAAAGTAACTGTAACCGGACAGTACCGCTTTGATTGCACTCAGCAACTCGGTCAAATCTTGCTGCTTGCATACATACCCCGCAGCTCCCGCCTGCATGCAGCGCATGGAAAAATGCCCGGGAGCCTGTGAAGTCAATACCAGTACTTTTACGGGTAATGCGGGTGTTGAAAGACGGGCAATAACCTCGAGCCCGTCTAGTTTGGGTATTCCTATATCCAGAATGACAATATCTGGCGCATGTTCACGCGCAAGTTGTAATGCATCTACACCGTTATCCGTCTCAGCAACGACTTCATAGCCATGTCGTTCCATGAGCATACGTACAGCAAGACGGATCACGGGATGGTCATCCACGATCAGCACTTTATTCATGGGCAATTCCAATTTTCGCTGTTCGAATTTTTAGAGTCAGCACAATAGCCTAGTCGTAACACCCTGGGCATAGCGCTCCCCCCCGAGCACTAACAGCCAAAGACATCACCTACATAAAATAACGATTTATCCTACAAAAAACCGCTCTAAAGAAAAGCTTCCCGTCCATCAAACGCGCGAATCACCCCACGTAAGAAAAATCGAATTTCGAAGCCTCCACGTATATTGAATTAATCAAACGAGTGTTTTTTTGTGCAACCCCATCGCACTTACGCAAGCGATGCTCCGACGCAACGCCATACTTTTACATACTGCCTTTTTCAATCACCTTCCTTTGCGCCCGCTCTGAAGCATCACTCACCTTCACACTATGTATGGGTAATGGTCCAATATAAACGCGTAAAAAAATCCTTACAAAACATTCGCACCGCCTACCCACACAAACAGAGAAATATTGACACACCTATTTAGCAGCACGTCAATCATTCAGCAACATCCCGGATACGTATGAAAAATATGACTACCAACCACACTAGCATGCCTTTACAACATCGCTACCCGATAATTATTGCCACCCGGCAAAATCTACTCTCCTTTCATAAGAAAATATTTCAAATTATCACTTAAGGAAAAGTACTACAGATCATTCGGAAATAGATTAAGCGTTACTTAATCAATACTAACAAGTTCATTACCCGAACCCGCCCAGCATTTGATCTCACTCAAAAACCATCTGCCCTTAGCACTTATTGATGCATTACATAAAAAGAAAACTTCCGAACCATTTTCACGATAAGTACTACAAGAAACCGTCAAAAACAAACATTCACATATCGCGCATATAAATACAGACCAAGCCTGCCCTTGCAGTTTCAAAAAGCCAGGTCTAGCTTTATAAGAAGTCACACTTTTTCACCCCTTGCAAACGCCCTCCCTGATGCTGACATCTCTCAGGAACGGCCTCTTGCGCACAGGACATTCACGTAAAAAACCACCCTTTTTTTCATACAGGCCGCACCATGATTACTCAAAAATACAAAGCCAAAAACCCGCTGACCGTAATCGCTATTTTTTCAATGCTTACGCAGGCGTCTGCCTCTATTTCCTTGCCTTACATCAACAATGAGAACCAGGAGATCTATGTATGGTTTTTGATCATTTTTCCACTTATTCTAATTGTTCTTTTTTTCATCACCTTAAACTTCAATAACAAATCCCTTTACTCGCCCTCCGACTTCACCAATGAAACAAACTTCATAACCACCAATATTGACCGCGCACACCCGCAAAATGGCGGCAGCACTCACTTCACACGTTCTGACGTGCCCGCCCACAAAAAAGCCCTCGACTGGGCAAATGTAAAGCTGACTCTTTGCCGCCCGCAGAGCCTTATTTTCTTGCCTCAAGGGCATCGAGATTATGATTCAACGCACTGCAAACGACACAAAATAAAAACAGCACCTGGTATTAGCCCTGCCACCAAAGAAGCCAGTGCCCCACAATTTATTGCCTTAAAGAAGGCCGGAACAGACGGCTTGCACATTGCAAACCTTACGCATCCGAACCTTCGCATCCTGGATATAAACAGACTCGAGGAAGTCCTACATCGCCTGAATAAGGCCTTGCACCCGACCAAAAATATACTTAAGAAAAATACCACGCTTATTCTATTAATCAATCATCACATTAATGCATTGATGCAAGACACTTCATTAACAATGCATACACATAAGAAGAATCAGTTAATGGAGAACACGAGGGTTATCACCTACAACACCCAAGACGACGCCATTCGGTTGCCCCTTTGACACTCGTCACTGAATGCCCCCCATAAAAAAGCCCTGGCCAAGGCCAGGGCTTCTTTAACACCGTGCGTATCAGAACAATTTACGGCCTTTGTTCGCCGCAATCCGCATGCGCAGTGCATTCAGCTTGATAAAGCCTGCTGCATCTGCCTGATTGTAAGCACCGCCATCTTCTTCAAACGTTGCAATGTTGGCATCAAACAATGATTCGTCAGACTTGCGCCCCGTAACAATCACATTACCTTTATACAATTTAAGACGCACAACACCATTAACGTGCGCTTGGGACGCATCAATCATTTGTTGCAACATCACCCGCTCAGGGCTCCACCAGTAACCGGTGTAGATCAAACTGGCGTATTTAGGCATCAGCTCATCTTTCAAATGCGCCACTTCACGATCAAGCGTAATCGACTCGATAGCACGGTGCGCACGCAGCATGATGGTGCCGCCTGGCGTTTCATAGCAACCACGGGACTTCATGCCTACATAGCGGTTTTCAACGATATCGAGACGTCCAATACCATTCTCACCACCGATACGGTTCAGTGTCGCCAGCACTGTGGCCGGCGTCATTTCAACGCCATCCAGTGCAACGATGTCGCCATTGCGGTAAGTCAGCTCCAGATATGTTGGCGTGTTAGGCGCGTCTTCGGGCGACTTGGTCCAACGCCACATATCCTCTTCGTGCTCGGTCCACGTATCTTCCAGTACACCGCCCTCGTAAGAGATGTGCAGCAGGTTGGCATCCATCGAGTACGGGGATTTTTTCTTACCGTGACGCTCGATAGGGATGGAGTGCTTTTCAGCGTAATCCATCAGCTTTTCACGCGAGAGTAAATCCCACTCACGCCAAGGAGCGATCACTTTGACCCCAGGCTTCAAGGCGTAGGCGCCAAGCTCAAAACGAACCTGGTCGTTACCTTTGCCTGTAGCGCCGTGAGAAATGGCATCAGCGCCCGTTTCGTTGGCGATTTCAATCAAGCGCTTGGCAATCAGCGGGCGAGCAATAGATGTGCCCAGCAGGTATTCGCCTTCGTAAACAGTATTGGCGCGGAACATAGGGAACACGAAGTCTCGAACGAACTCTTCGCGCAGGTCATCAATGTAGATTTCCTTGACGCCCATGGCTTGCGCCTTGGCACGTGCAGGCTCGACCTCTTCACCCTGCCCCAGGTCAGCGGTAAAGGTTACGACTTCACAGTTATAAGTATCCTGCAGCCACTTCAGGATCACCGAAGTGTCCAGGCCGCCCGAATAAGCCAGAACGACCTTGTTTACGTCCGCCATGCCATCACTCCACGGGTTGTTCGAAAAGCCGAACAGTCTACCGCTCAAGTGTATGAATTTACAGAGGCGCGACAGCTTAAGACGACAAAGCGACAGTTACTTTCATTTGCGCGACGAACAAGGCGCATTCAAGAGACGTTTGCAGGATTGATAACGCTTGCCGCCGGAGCCGTTTTTTCAGGTGGAGGGGTACGATCGAGTCGCACACTGACTCGACGATTTTTCGCACGATTTGCCGCACTGGAATTGCGCACCAAAGGATACTGCTCGCCGTGGAAACGCAAGGTGATCTGCGATTCTTGCAGGCCGTTCTCCTTGAAATACTCCATCACGGCCAGCGCCCTGCGCCTGGACAAATCACGATTGGTCAAACGGTTCCCGCTATTGTCGGAATGGCCATCCAGCGTGACATGATTCACCGAGGGATCTGCCTTCATGTATTGCACCATGACTTGCAGATTGATCCGCGCCTGAGCGTCCAGCTCAATACCTCCCCCCGGGAAGCCAATCTGAGATTGGCGTACCTGTTCAAAGTTTTTCGGCAGCAGCTTGGCAGTGCATGCCTCGTAATCACCATAAGCCTGACGGAACTTGACCGGTAACAAGCGAACCTCCGAGAGCCCACCTGACGAGGAGTAATGCCTGACCAACGGACTGCGACCTTCCAGCAACCCTCTGACCAGACTGCCTGCCTGGGCCTGAGAGCTGTTAAACAGCACGTGGCCGCGGCTTATGCGCACCGCCCCCAAATTAATATCACCGCGCCCTGGCTGCCAGGGTGCAGCCGCAGCCAGCAGCGTCGCAGACCCTTCACCCATCATCGAGTTGTAGGCATTCAAACGGAAAACCGCTTGCTCACCCGCACGACGCACAAAGGCGCCGGAGCCGAAATCAGTGATGGGCTGAATCAGACGACACTCGAACTTGTCACCTTCTACCTTCCACTCGATATTCTCCAGACGCGTCTGGAAAGTCAGGGCCATGGCAGGCAGGCTGGCAAACATACTGAGTAGGGCTAGATAACGCTGGCGCACGGGAGGCTCCACAGGCTTGTACGGCAAAAAAACAGCAAACAGATTTACGGCATTCTCAAGAGATATCGGTTAAGCGCCACAAAACTTGATAGCGAGTGCCTGAGAGAGTGTTTTCCGGTAGCATTCGCCTCAGTTTGACCCGCCTGGAATCCCCAATGTCCGACCGCCTGACCCTGCTGCGTCCCGACGACTGGCACATACATCTTCGCGATGGCGCCATGTTGCCTCACACTGTCGCGGATGTTGCGCGCACTTTTGGCCGCGCCATCATCATGCCCAACCTGGTACCTCCGGTGCGTAATGCAACCGAAGCAGATGCCTATCGCCAGCGTATTTTAGCTGCGCGCCCTGACGGTAGCCGCTTCGAACCGTTGATGGTCCTTTACCTCACCGATCGCACACAGCCTGAAGATATTCGTTCGGCCAAGGCTTGCGGTTTCGTTCACGCTGCCAAGCTTTATCCTGCTGGCGCCACAACCAACTCCGACTCTGGCGTCACCAGCATCGATGCCATTTTCCCGGTGCTTGAAGCCATGGCCGAAGTCGGCATGCCATTGCTGATCCACGGCGAAGTGACACGCAGCGATGTGGATGTATTCGATCGCGAAAAAATCTTCATCGACGAGCACATGCGCCGCGTTGTGGATCGCTTTCCTACGCTGAAAGTTGTGTTTGAGCACATAACCACTGCTGATGCCGTGCAGTTCGTCAACGAGGCCTCGGCCAACGTCGGCGCAACCATCACCGCTCACCACCTGCTCTACAACCGCAACCATATGTTGGTGGGGGGCATTCGCCCGCACTTCTATTGCTTGCCTATTCTCAAGCGCAACACCCATCAGGAAGCGCTGTTGGATGCGGCAACCAGTGGCAGCGAAAAGTTTTTCCTGGGTACCGATTCGGCCCCGCATGCCCAACACGCAAAAGAAGCGGCGTGCGGCTGTGCTGGCTGCTATACCGCATACGCGGCCATTGAGCTGTATGCCGAAGCCTTTGAACAGCGCAATGCGCTGCCCAAACTGGAGGCATTTGCCAGCTTGAACGGCCCGCGCTTCTACGGTTTGCCGCCGAGCGCCGAACACATCACCCTGGTTCGCCAGGAGTGGACCGCCCCAAGCAGCCTGCCCTTCGGCGAGCTGACCGTAATCCCGCTGCGCGCCGGTGAAAAACTGCGCTGGCGCCTGCTGGAGGAACAGCTGTGAGTGACGACCATTTTGATGACGAACACGAAGGCGGTCATAGCGGCCCTCGCCACCCGATGGCCGAACGCTTTCGCGGTTACCTGCCGGTTGTGATTGATGTTGAAACCGGTGGTTTCAATTGCGCGACCGATGCATTGCTGGAAATTGCCGCTGTGACCATCGGCATGGACGAAAAAGGCTTCGTGTTCCCCGAGCACACCTATTTCCACCGTGTTGAGCCGTTCGAAGGTGCCAACATCGAAGCCGCTGCGCTGGAGTTCACCGGCATCAAGCTTGATCACCCACTGCGAATGGCCGTTAGCGAAGAAACCGCGCTGAATGACATCTTCCGTGGCGTACGCAAAGCCTTGAAAGCCAACGGCTGCAAGCGCGCCATTCTGGTAGGCCATAACAGCAGTTTCGATTTGGGCTTCCTGAACGCTGCTGCCACGCGCCTGGACATGAAACGTAATCCGTTTCATCCCTTCTCAAGCTTTGACACTGCAACACTGGCTGGCTTGGCCTATGGTCAAACCGTTTTGGCCAAGGCGTGTCAGGCCGCTGATATCGACTTCGACGGGCGCGAAGCACACTCGGCACGTTACGACACCGAAAAAACAGCTGAGCTGTTCTGTGGCATCGTCAACAGCTGGAAACAAATGGGCGGTTGGAAAGACTTCAACGACTGATTCAGTCGCCTGAACTTTCTTGTCAGCATAAAAAAACCGGACACTGAGTCCGGTTTTTTTATGCCTGAAACGGAGGCTTACAGCTTGTCAGCGTTCTCGGTCAGGTAAGCAGCAACACCCGCAGTCGAAGCGGTCATGCCTTTGTCGCCTTTTTTCCAGTTGGCAGGGCACACTTCGCCGTGCTCTTCGTGGAACTGCAATGCATCAACCAGACGCAGCAACTCGTCCATATTACGGCCCAGTGGCAGGTCGTTAACGATCTGCGAGCGAACAACGCCCTTGTCATCGATGAGGAAAGCACCACGGAAAGCAACACCACCTTCGGACTCAACGTCGTAGGCTTTGCAGATTTCGTGCTTCATGTCCGCAGCCATGGTGTATTGCACCTGACCGATACCGCCGTTGTTAACTGGGGTATTGCGCCACGCATTGTGTGTGAAATGGGAGTCGATAGAGACTGCAACCACTTCAACATTGCGTGCTTTGAACTCAGGAATGCGGTGATCCAGGGCAATCAGCTCCGATGGGCACACAAAGGTGAAGTCCAACGGGTAGAAGAACACCAGGCCGTATTTGCCTTTGATCGCGGTGGACAGCGTGAAGCTGTCAACGATTTCGCCATTGCCCAGAACAGCGGCTACGGTGAAGTCAGGGGCTTGTTTGCCTACGAGTACGCTCATGGATATCTCCTGATGTGCAGCGTGAAGAACGGGAACTGGCTAACCTTCGTTGAAAGGCGTTATTACCGCCAGCGCTCGCGTGAAAAGATCGCGCATCATACACCGCTCGTCGGAACCGGCCTTACCCCTTTTTCATGGCAAGTGCAGATCATCGCAGCACCGTTCGTCAGCCACGCTAAATCGAGGTCCAATCGAGACCTAAGTTGCTTTGACAATCATTCTCGTTAACATTAAGATCCATCGCATTGAATCCCAACCAGTGATGGTTCTTATTTATGTACGTTTGCCTTTGCACTGGCGTCACCGATGGAAAAATCCGCGATGCGATCTACGACGGTTGCTGCAGCTACCGTGAAGTTCGCGAAGCGACGGGTGTTGCCAGCCAATGCGGCAAATGTGCATGCCTGGCCAAACAAGTGGTTCGTGAAACCTTGACGTCCCTACAAGCCAGCCAGGGCGTTATGAGTTATCCCGCAGATTTTTCAGCTGCCTGAATAAGCTATTTTCAAAGAACCGGACGAATGTCCGGTTTTTTTATGCTCTGAATTCAAGTGCTTAGCGTCAAGACGCGGAACACAAACATTCTTATTCCGATTAATTTTCATTTATTATTCAAATACTTAGGTTTGACAGCTGTAAGTGCGCGGCTCAAACTCTGGCGCATATACAGTTAACTAAGGCAGGCCCTCGCGATGAAAGGCGACATTTCAGTCATCCAGCACCTCAATAAAATCCTCGGCAACGAGCTGGTCGCAATCAATCAATACTTCCTGCATGCACGCATGTATCAGGACTGGGGCCTGGAAAAGTTGGGCAAGCACGAGTACAACGAGTCCATCGATGAGATGAAACACGCTGACAAGCTGATCAAACGCATTCTGTTTCTAGAAGGTCTGCCCAACGTGCAGGACCTGGGCAAGCTGCACATCGGCGAGCACACCAAAGAAATGCTTGAGTGCGACCTGCGTATTGAGCGCACCGGCCATGCTGATCTAAAAGCCGCCATTGCCCATTGCGAAGTTGTCGGCGACTTCGGCAGCCGTGAACTTCTCGAAGATATTCTTGAATCTGAGGAAGAACACATTGACTGGCTGGAGACTCAATTAGGCCTGATCGACAAAGTCGGCATTGAGAACTATCTGCAATCTCAAATGGGGTGAATAAGCAACTTCGCACTCATTAAAAAACCCCGCCCTGTTCATCGCAGGGCGGGGTTTTTTATTGTGCGCAAATAGTTAGCGCACCACCGTCATCACGCTTCGGTCTTGGCGGCGGCTGCCTTCGCGGTGGCCTCTTTGATCAGCGTTTGCAGCTCACCCGTGGCATGCATCTCAGCCATGATGTCGCTGCCGCCCACCAATTCACCGCCTACCCACAATTGAGGAAAGGTTGGCCAGTTGGCGTACTTTGGCAGGTTGGCGCGAATTTCCGGGTTTTGCAGGATGTCCACGTAAGCGAACTTTTCACCGCAGCCCATCACAGCCTGAGCAGCTTTAGCCGAAAAGCCGCACTGCGGGGCATTCGGCGAGCCTTTCATGTAGAGCAGAACGGTATTGTTGGCAATCTGTTCTTTAATAGTTTCGATGATATCCATGGAGCACCTCGGCTGAACTTTCCGACTCAGTTGTCGGCACGGTGGCGCATTGTAACGGAAACACAAGCAAGACGCTCGGTCGGCCCCACAGACGATAGTCTGCTTCTGCCGCCCATGAATTGCCAAGCAATGTCAGGGCAGTGTACAAATGGGCATCTGAGGGCTGGAAGCCACCCTTCAGGTGATCCAGACACACGCTAACGGCGGGCGAACGGAACCTGAACCCTCTAAAAAAACACCCTGATTGGCAAGACGCGACATTTCCTTATAAGATCGCGCCTTCCCCTATTTCGTCGCCCCGTGCGGCTTACGCCGCAGGTCTCGCCCGTTTTTGTGAAAATCCCGGCTTTGAGCATCTGCAGTCGTTGTAAAAAAGGTAGCTAATGATGAGCGCAAGGCACTTTCTCTCCCTCATGGATTGCACGCCCGAAGAGCTAATCAGCGTGATTCGTCGAGGCATTGAGCTCAAGGACCTGCGCCATCGCGGGGTACTCTTCGAACCTCTGAAAAACCGCGTGCTGGGCATGATTTTCGAGAAATCGTCGACCCGCACCCGCTTGTCCTTCGAGGCCGGCATGATCCAGCTCGGCGGTCAGGCCATCTTCCTGTCGCCGCGCGACACCCAACTGGGCCGTGGCGAACCTATCGGTGACTGCGCCATTGTCATGTCGCGCATGCTTGATGCCGTGATGATTCGTACCTTCGCTCACAGCACCTTGACTGAGTTCGCGGCCAATTCCCGCGTTCCCGTGATCAATGGTCTATCAGATGACTTGCACCCCTGCCAACTACTGGCTGACATGCAAACGTTCATGGAGCATCGCGGCTCGATCAAAGGCAAGACCGTGGCCTGGATCGGCGACGGTAACAACATGTGCAACAGCTATATAGAAGCGGCCATTCAGTTCGACTTCCAACTGCGCATCGCTTGCCCGCAAGACTATGAACCCAACCCGCAGTTTGTTGCCTTGGCAGGCGAACGCGTGACCATCGTGCGCGATCCACGCGAGGCTGTTAAAGGGGCGCACCTGGTGAGTACGGATGTGTGGACGTCCATGGGCCAAGAGGAAGAAACGGCCAAACGCTTGAAGCAGTTCGCCCCTTACCAAGTCAATAAAGCGCTGCTCGACCTGGCTGCCGAGGACGTGCTGTTCATGCACTGCCTGCCCGCTCACCGCGGCGAAGAGATCAGTGTCGACTTGCTGGACGATCCGCGCTCAGTCGCCTGGGATCAAGCCGAAAACCGCCTGCACGCACAAAAAGCGCTGCTCGAATTCCTCGTTCAACCGGCGTACCACCACGCATGAGTCAGCCTCTACTGCTTAACCTGCGCGATCTGGCCTGCGGGTATCAAGGCCAGAGCGTGGTACAGAACCTCAACTTGCACCTCAATGCAGGCGACATCGGGTGTCTGCTGGGCTCTTCAGGGTGTGGCAAAACCACAACCTTGCGCGCGATTGCAGGCTTTGAACCCGTTCATCAAGGAGAAATCCAGCTAGGCGGTGAAATCATCTCCAGCGCCGGATTCACCTTGGCGCCCGAAAAACGCCGGATCGGCATGGTGTTTCAGGACTACGCGCTGTTTCCCCATCTCAGCGTGGCGGACAACATTGCGTTCGGTATTCGCAAACTTCCAGACAAAGAGCGCATTACTGAAGAGTTGCTCGAACTGGTCAACCTGAAGAACCTGGGCAAGCGTTTCCCCCACGAGCTATCGGGTGGGCAACAGCAGCGTGTAGCACTCGCCCGTGCGCTGGCGCCAGAACCGCAACTGCTATTGCTTGATGAGCCGTTCTCGAACCTGGACGGTGAGTTGCGGCGCAAGCTGAGCCACGAGGTACGGGACATTCTGAAAGCCCGTGGCACCAGTGCGATTTTGGTGACACACGATCAAGAAGAAGCCTTCGCTGTCAGCGACCACGTCGGCGTGTTCAAGGAAGGTCGTCTCGAACAATGGGATACGCCCTACAACCTGTATCACGAACCGCTCACACCCTATGTCGCAAGTTTTATTGGCCAGGGTTACTTCATTCGTGGCCAGTTACTCAGCCCGGAATCGGTTCAGACCGAGCTGGGCGTGTTGCAAGGCAATCGGGCTTATACCTGGCCAACAGGGTGTGCTGTCGATGTATTACTGCGCCCGGACGACATCGTCTACGCACCGGACAGCAACTTGAAAGCGCGCATTATCGGTAAAACCTTCTTGGGGGCTTCAACGCTGTATCGTCTGCAATTACCGACAGGCAGCCAGCTGGAATCCATTTTCCCAAGCCACGTGGACCATTTGCCTGGTACAGAAGTGGGCATCCGGGTCGCGGCAGAGCATTTAGTGATGTTTCAAACCAGTGGCAGCACCGCAGCGCAAATCCCGCACTGCGAGGCTGGCGTAAGACGTTTCAGCACGTCCCACTGAAAACGACAACCCGCCCACACGGATGCATAACGTGCAGGCGCTGTGCTCCCGAGCGGCTTAACCCGCAACCGCGCCGCTACATCGCGTAAATACTGACGTCTGTAGCGGCTGATCAACCTCGCCCAATGTCGGCAAAGGTAGCCTGTGTCTGCGCTGCCAACACGCCAGGCGCCAGCTCGACCTCAAGCCCGCGTCGCCCCGCACTCACATAAAGGGTGGTGAAAGCCTGTGCACTGCTATCTATAAAAGTACGCAGACGCTTCTTTTGTCCCAGCGGACTGATCCCACCCAGCAAATACCCTGTCGCTCTTTGCGCCGCCGCAGGGTCAGCCATCTCGGTTTTTTTAACCCCTGCCGCCTGAGCCAACGCTTTGAGATCAAGACTTCCGACGACCGGTACAACAGCAACCAACAACTCACCTTTTTCACTGCTCGCCAACAGCGTCTTAAACACCCGAACAGGCTCCAGCCCCAGTTTCTCTGCGGCCTCAAGACCATAAGAAGGCGCTTTGGGGTCGTGCTCATAGCTGTGTACCCGGTGTGGCGCGCAAACTTTTTTCAGCAGGTCCAGTGCGGGGGTCATGTGCGTTCCAATCGTGGAGTGAATAAAGACAGTCGCGTGCGGATTTTAGGCCATCGGCCCGTAAAAAGGCATTGGAACGGGCGTTCCGAATTAAATCCCTGATGAATCGTTACACCTGACCCTACCAATTTGTAGCCTTTGCTTACAGAAAAACAAGCCCCAAAACATCTCCCAAAAGTCAGAATACGACGGCTCGTTCACTTTCGACCTTTGACAGCGGTGTTTCTTGTCTATATTTTTTCGATTCTGAATATAAACGCTCGATACCTGAACATTTTTATCCGCACACGAAAACCGGGCGCAAAGCTTCCCGGTTTTTGTGCAGCTTCACGACCAACCTGACTGACGATGTCAAAAAAAACAAAAAAGAGGTTTCAAATGACGACTGCATCGCAGCACCCTACGCTTTCAGGCCAGTGTATGGCCGAGTTTCTCGGCACCGCACTTCTCATCTTCTTTGGTACAGGTTGTGTCGCAGCCCTCAAGGTGGCGGGCGCCAGCTTTGGCCTCTGGGAAATCAGCATCATCTGGGGCATTGGCGTCAGCATGGCGATTTACCTGACCGCGGGAGTTTCAGGCGCACACTTAAACCCCGCAGTCAGCATCGCGCTGTGCCTGTTCACCGATTTTGAAAAACGAAAACTGCCGTTTTACATCCTCGCCCAAGTGGCGGGTGCCTTCTGCGCGGCGGCATTGGTGTACACCCTCTACAGCAACCTGTTCTTCGATTACGAACAAACTCACCAGATGGTACGCGGCAGCAAGGAAAGCCTGGAGTTGGCGTCGGTGTTCTCAACCTACCCGCACCCGGCGCTCTCAACTTTGCAGGCGTTTATGGTTGAGATGGTGATCACCGCTATCCTGATGGGCGTAATCATGGCCCTCACTGATGACAAGAATGGTCTGCCACGCGGCCCATTGGCGCCGTTGCTGATTGGCTTGCTGATTGCGGTGATTGGCAGCTCGATGGGCCCGCTGACCGGCTTTGCGATGAACCCTGCACGTGATTTCGGGCCTAAGCTGATGACTTTTTTTGCGGGCTGGGGGGAAGTTTCTTTCACCGGCGCGCGGGATATCCCTTATTTCCTGGTTCCTATCTTTGCACCGATCGTCGGTGCCTGCCTCGGCGCAGCGATTTATCGCGGGATGATTGCCCGCCACCTGCCTGCCGTCGAAGCTGTGGCAACGGATGCCCAAGCCAGCGCTGAGGTAAAAACAGCGTCCTGACATCGATTTATGAAACGGGGCGCAGCAGATCACTGCCCGTTAACGCTCTCGCGCCCTGAACCCATTACTTCATTCTGCAAGGCAATCCCATGACCGACATTCAGAATAAGAACTACATCATTGCGCTGGACCAAGGCACCACTAGCTCGCGAGCGATCATCTTTGATCGTGACGCCAACGTGGTTTGCACCGCACAACGTGAGTTCCAACAGCACTACCCGCAAGCCGGCTGGGTTGAGCACGACCCGATGGAAATTTTCGCCACCCAAAGTGCCGTAATGGTTGAAGCCTTGGCACAAGCGGGTCTGCATCATGACCAAGTGGCCGCCATTGGTATCACTAACCAACGCGAAACCACCGTTGTGTGGGACAAAATCAGCGGCCGTCCCATCTACAACGCGATCGTTTGGCAATGCCGACGCAGTACCGAGATCTGCGAACAGCTCAAACGCGACGGCCACGAGCAATACATCAGCGAGACCACCGGTCTGGTCACCGACCCGTACTTCTCGGGCACCAAGCTGAAATGGATCCTCGACCACGTTGAAGGCAGCCGCGAGCGCGCCCGCAATGGCGAACTGCTGTTCGGCACCATCGACAGCTGGTTGATCTGGAAATTTACCGGCGGCAAGACCCACGTCACCGACTACACCAACGCCTCGCGCACCATGCTCTTCAACATCCATACGCTGGAATGGGATGCGAAGATGCTGGAAGTGCTCGATATCCCGCGTGAAATGCTCCCAGAGGTAAAATCCTCCTCCGAAATCTACGGTCGCACCAAAAGCGGCATCGCCATTGGCGGCATCGCAGGCGATCAGCAGGCCGCTTTATTCGGCCAGATGTGCGTAGAGCCGGGCCAGGCGAAAAACACCTATGGCACCGGCTGTTTCCTGCTGATGAACACCGGCACCAACGCGGTCAAATCCACACACGGCATGTTGACCACCATCGCCTGCGGTCCCCGTGGCGAAGTTGCCTACGCATTGGAAGGTGCAGTTTTCAACGGTGGCTCCACCGTGCAATGGCTGCGTGACGAACTAAAAATCATCAACGATGCGCACGACACCGAATACTTCGCCAATAAAGTCAAAGACAGCAATGGCGTGTATCTGGTCCCGGCGTTTACCGGCCTTGGCGCACCGTATTGGGACCCGTATGCACGGGGTGCTCTGTTCGGTCTGACTCGGGGCGTACGTGTAGATCACATCATTCGCGCAGCTCTTGAGTCGATTGCCTACCAGACTCGCGACGTACTCGACGCCATGCAACAGGACTCGGGCGAACGCCTTAAAGCCCTGCGCGTCGACGGTGGCGCAGTCGCCAACAACTTCTTGATGCAGTTTCAGGCTGACATTCTGGGCACCATGGTGGAACGGCCGCAAATGCGCGAAACCACAGCGTTGGGCGCTGCCTACCTGGCGGGTCTGGCATGCGGTTTCTGGAGCAGCCTGGACGAATTGCGTGGTAAAGCCGTCATCGAACGCGAGTTCGAACCAACGCTGGAAGAAGCCAACAAAGAGAAGCTCTACGCGGGCTGGAAAAAAGCCGTGAGCCGCACCCGCGATTGGGAACCTCACGAAGAAAACAACTAAGCAAGGCAGGCAATGCCAGAAGCTGACGCCTGAGGCGTCGGCTTCTATCAACTGACTTCATGGCGCCTGTGAGTAGCAGGCGGCGCTTTCCTGCGGCATCATGGGCGAATTTGCTTCGCCGCCCAAAGGAAACTCCATGAATCTGCCTCCACGCCAACAGCAGATCCTCGAACTCGTTCGCGAGCGCGGCTATGTCAGCATCGAGGAAATGGCGCAGTTGTTCGTCGTCACGCCGCAGACCATTCGTCGCGATATCAACCAATTGGCCGAAGCCGATTTGTTGCGTCGCTACCACGGTGGAGCAGCCTATGACTCCAGTGTTGAAAACACCGCCTACGCCATGCGCGCGGATCAAATGCGCGATGAAAAACGCCGTATCGGCGAAGCCATCGCTGCTCAGATTCCTGACCACGCCTCGATCTTTATCAACATCGGCACCACCACCGAGTCGATAGCCAGAGCGTTGCTCAACCATAGCCACCTGAAAATCATCACCAACAACCTGCATGTCGCCTCAATTCTGAGCGCCAAGGATGACTTTGAAGTCCTGATTGCAGGCGGTAACGTGCGTCGCGACGGCGGCATCGTTGGTCAGGCCAGTGTCGACTTCATAAACCAATTCAAATTCGACTACGCCTTGGTGGGTATCAGCGGTATCGATTCAGACGGCAGCCTGCTGGACTTCGACTACCAGGAAGTACGCGTTTCCCAAGCCATCATTGCCAATGCCCGACAAACCATACTGGCCGCAGACTCCAGCAAGTTCGGACGTAACGCGATGGTACGCCTGGGTCCAATTACACTGATTGATTGCCTGGTGACCGATCAACCACCCGTGCCGGAGCTGGCTCAATTGTTGGCCCAGAACAAAATCCGCCTCGAAGTGGTGTAACCACATGCCACGCTAATCTGTAGGCGTTAGGGCAGGCTGCGATTTTTGGCGGTTATTTCGTAATAGATAGTGGCCAGAGATCAAGAAGCAGCCTTCGTGCATCAGCAGCTTCTACCTAATGCATATCGGCAAAATGTTCGAAATTCTTCCTTTCAGCCCTCTTCGATGAGTTTTTTCAATCGAAGGGTGCTGGCTGCCCGCCTGTTTATCCGCTACCATTTTCGAAAATGAACATTAATGTTCGAATTCAAATATGCGTAAACAACGCGAGGCTCATCCATGTCGCACAACACCTTGCCTGCCACCCCTCTCGCTGAGGTCTACGATGTTGCCGTGATTGGCGGCGGGATCAACGGTGTCGGCATCGCCGCAGACGCAGCCGGGCGCGGCTTGTCGGTTTTTCTGTGTGAAAAAGATGACCTCGCCAGCCACACATCGTCAGCCAGCAGCAAGCTGATTCACGGCGGTCTGCGCTACCTCGAACATTACGAGTTCCGCCTGGTGCGAGAAGCCCTGGCTGAGCGTGAAGTGCTCTTGGCCAAAGCCCCACACATCGTTAAACCGATGCGTTTCGTGTTGCCACACCGCCCCCATCTGCGTCCTGGCTGGATGATCCGCGCAGGTCTGTTCCTTTACGACCATTTGGGTAAGCGTGAAAAGCTGGCAGGCTCCAACAGCCTCAAGTTCGGTGCAGACAGCCCGCTTAAAGCTGAAATTACTAAAGGCTTCGAATATTCGGATTGCTGGGTCGATGACGCCCGCCTCGTCGTGCTCAATGCGATGGCCGCGCGCGAAAATGGCGCTCATGTGCATACCCAAACCCGCTGTGTAGGGGCTCGTCGCAGCAAAGGCTTGTGGGAATTGAACCTGGAGCGCGCTGACGGCAGCGTGTTCTCGATTCGCAGTAAAGCGCTGGTCAACGCGGCTGGCCCCTGGGTTGCCAAGTTCATCAAGGACGACCTCAAGCTCGAATCGCCGTATGGCATCCGCCTGATTCAAGGCAGCCACTTGATCGTGCCCAAGCTGTATGACGCGCCGAATGCGTTCATCCTGCAAAACGAAGACCAGCGGATTGTGTTCACCATTCCGTACATGGACCAGTTCACCATCATCGGTACCACTGACCGCGAATACACCGGCGATCCGGCCAAGGTCAGCATTACCGAAGAAGAAACCGAGTACTTGCTGAACGTGGTCAACGCCCACTTCAAAAAGCAGGTAAGCCGTGCCGATATCTTGCGCACTTACTCCGGCGTGCGCCCCCTGTGCAACGACGAATCCGATAACCCGTCGGCTGTGACACGCGACTACACCCTGGCCCTGTCCGGCATACCGGGTGAAGCGCCTCTGTTGTCGGTATTCGGTGGCAAGCTGACCACGTATCGCAAACTGGCTGAATCGGCGATGGCGCAACTGACGCCCTTTTTCACGCACATCAAGCCAAGCTGGACTGCCAGCGCCACACTGCCTGGCGGCGAAGACATGACCACCCCGGCTGCCTTGAGTGCCGCCCTGATTAACGCTCACAGCTGGCTCGATGCTGCCATTGCCAAACGCTGGGCAATCACTTACGGCAACCGCGCATGGCGCCTGCTGGACGGCGCTCAAAGCCTTGAAGACATGGGTGAGCACATCGGCAGCGGCCTCTATAGCCGTGAAGTGGATTACCTGTGCAGTCAGGAATGGGCACTGGATGCACACGACATCCTGTGGCGTCGCACCAAGCTGGGCCTGTTCACCACCGCTGAAGAGCAGGAACACCTGGCGCAATACATGACCAGCCTCAACCTCAAACACCGTAAAGTTGAAGCGGCTTAACGCCCAAACCTCGCAAAACCTCTAGGGGCGAATTCGCCCCTAGAGGTGGCCTTCTGCCCTCCCTTCATTCGGATTTCCGAACAGCCTTGCCCATGCCTATTCGGCTTTCCGGGCGACAGGGGCTTTGCCTCCGCACTCCATAAACAAATAAACCGATATAAAACAAAGACTTAAAGTTATTTTTAAAGTCTGGCACGACTCATGCTCTACACTCAGGGCCGACTGCTTAAACAGCGTTAGCCTGTTGAGTGGCTCGAAGTACATAAAGGGTCCAGTGAACTGGCTCAATAAAAAAAACAATGTCGAGGAAACACCGATGCGCATCGTTCCGCAACTTTTGGCCGCAGCTATTGCTGCCGCTCTGATTAGCACTCCAGTTTTTGCTGCCGAATTGACCGGCACACTGAAGAAAATCAAAGAATCCGGCACCATCACCCTCGGGCATCGTGACTCCTCCATCCCGTTCTCTTACATCGCGGACGCTTCCGGCAAGCCGGTTGGCTACTCCCACGATGTGCAACTGGCAATCGTTGAAGGGCTGAAAAAGCAACTCGACATGCCTGAGCTGAAGGTCAAGTACAACCTGGTCACCTCCCAGACCCGTATCCCGCTGGTACAAAACGGCACTGTTGACGTTGAATGTGGCTCCACCACCAACAACGCAGAGCGCGCTCAGCAAGTCGACTTCTCGCTCGGCATCTTCGAAATCGGTACCCGTCTGCTGTCCAAAAAAGACTCGACCTACAAAGATTTCGCTGATCTCAAAGGCAAGAACGTCGTGACCACCGCGGGTACAACGTCCGAGCGCATCCTCAAGTCCATGAACGCCGACAAGCAAATGGGCATGAACGTGATCTCGGCCAAAGACCACGGCGAAGCCTTCAACATGCTGGAGTCGGGCCGCGCTGTTGCGTTCATGATGGACGACGCCCTGCTGGCCGGTGAAATGGCCAAAGCCAAGAAGCCAACTGACTGGGCCGTAACAGGCACGCCACAGTCGTATGAAATCTACGCGTGCATGGTGCGCAAAGGCGACCCGGATTTCAAAAAAGCCGTGGATGACGCCATCGTTGCGTACTACAAGTCCGGCGACGTCAACAAGTCCTACGCCAAGTGGTTCGAATCGCCAATCCCGCCTAAAGGCCTGAACCTCATGTTCCCGATGAGCGACAAGGTCAAAGAGCTGATCGCCAATCCAAACGACAAACCAGCGCCAGAAGTCAAAATCTGATAGCGGCCTGTATTGACTCCCGAGTGTGAACGATCGCACTCGGGATGTTTGGATCACCTGCTGTACTCGCTACTGACTGCATGAGAAAGCACTCGACCCGCTGGTTGTCGAGCGGGGAGTGTGTGCCTGACGATCGTGTCAGGTGTGAACGGATTCCCTGAAGCAAGTGCGTGTTTATAGAACCAACTGAGGGGAGACCCTGCATGAATTACAACTGGGACTGGACCGTGTTCTTCAAGTCCACCGGCGTAGGCAGCGAGACATATCTCGACTGGTTTATTTCGGGCTTGGGCTGGACCATCGCGATCGCTGTCGTTGCCTGGATTGTTGCGCTGGTATTGGGTTCGCTGCTGGGCGTTATGCGCACACTGCCGAACCGTTTTATCGCAGGCATCGCCACGGTTTACGTGGAAATTTTCCGTAACGTACCGCTGCTGGTGCAGCTGTTTATCTGGTACTTCCTGGTACCCGATCTGCTGCCACCAAACTTGCAGGAGTGGTACAAACAGGACCTCAACCCGACCACCTCTGCCTACCTGAGCGTTGTTGTGTGTCTGGGGCTGTTTACTGCCGCCCGTGTCTGCGAACAGGTACGCACCGGTATTGAAGCGTTGCCGCGCGGTCAGGAATCCGCCGCCCGTGCAATGGGTTTCAGCATGGCGCAAATCTACTGGAACGTGCTGCTGCCTCAAGCCTACCGCATCATCATTCCGCCCCTCACCTCTGAGTTCCTCAACGTCTTCAAGAACTCGTCGGTGGCGTCATTGATCGGTTTGATGGAGCTGCTGGCGCAAACCAAACAGACGGCCGAGTTTTCTGCCAACCTGTTTGAAGCCTTCACCCTGGCCACGCTGATCTACTTCACCTTGAACATGAGCCTGATGCTGCTGATGCGCCTGATCGAGAAGAAAGTCGCTGTACCCGGCCTGATGTCTCTGGGGGGCAAATAATGGACTTCTTCGATTTCAGCGGGATTGTCCCTGCCCTGCCGGGCCTGTGGAACGGCATGATCATGACCTTGAAGCTCATGGTATTGGGTGTGATTGGCGGCGTGGCCCTGGGCACCGTACTGGCGCTGATGCGTTTGTCATCGAGCAAGTGGATGGCCAACCTGGCCGGCGCTTACGTGAACTACTTCCGCTCGATTCCACTCCTGCTGGTCATCACCTGGTTCTACCTGGCAGTGCCGTTCGTGTTGCGCTGGATCACCGGCGAAGACACCCCCATCGGCGCCTTTGAGTCGTGCATGGTGGCTTTTGTCATGTTCGAAGCGGCCTACTTCTGCGAGATCGTACGCGCAGGCGTTCAAGCCATCCCCAAAGGCCAGATGGGTGCAGCCAAAGCGCTGGGCATGAGTTACGGCCAGGCCATGCGCCTGATCATCCTGCCCCAGGCCTTTCGCAAAATGACCCCGTTGCTGCTGCAACAAAGCATCATTCTGTTCCAGGACACCTCGCTGGTTTACACCGTAGGGCTTGTGGATTTCCTCAATGCTTCACGCTCAAGTGGCGATATCATCGGCCGCTCCAATGAGTTCCTGATCTTCGCCGGTCTGGTGTATTTCATCATCAGCTTTTCCGCCTCGCTGCTGGTCAAGCGTCTGCAAAAAAGGTTTGCCGTATGATTTCGATCAAGAACATCAACAAGTGGTACGGGGACTTTCAGGTACTGACCGATTGCAGTACTGAAGTCAAAAAGGGTGAAGTGGTGGTGGTCTGTGGGCCGTCCGGCTCCGGCAAATCAACCCTGATCAAGTGCGTCAACGCCCTCGAACCGTTCCAGAAAGGCGACATCGTGGTCGACGGCACCTCGATTGCCGACCCCAAGACCAACCTGCCAAAACTGCGCTCGCGCGTGGGCATGGTGTTTCAGCACTTTGAGCTGTTCCCGCACATGACCATCACCGAAAACCTGACCATTGCGCAGGTCAAGGTGCTGGGCCGCAGCAAAGCCGAAGCCACCAAAAAGGGCCTGGAACTGCTGGAGCGCGTAGGGCTGTCGGCGCACGCCCACAAGCATCCGGGCCAGCTTTCGGGCGGTCAGCAACAGCGGGTGGCCATTGCCCGTGCGTTGGCGATGGACCCGATCGTCATGCTGTTCGATGAACCCACTTCGGCCCTCGACCCTGAGATGGTTAACGAAGTGCTCGACGTAATGGTGCAATTGGCTCACGAAGGCATGACCATGATGTGCGTCACCCACGAAATGGGTTTTGCACGCAAAGTGGCTAACCGCGTGATCTTCATGGACCAGGGCAAAATCGTCGAAGACTGCGAAAAAGAAGAGTTTTTCGGCGACGTAAGCGCCCGCTCACAGCGCGCCCAGGACTTCCTCAGCAAAATCTTGCAGCACTAAGCAACAGCCATCACCTGTAGGCGCGGACCTGCTCGCGCCTACAGGAAACCATTGATCAACGGCCATTGCGCAGTGGTTGACCCAAGGCATCTGTGATGAAATGCGACCCCACACTTTATCGCGGTGCCCCGCCCTCACTTGCCGTGAAACCTCGTCTGCTTCGCCATTTGCTGTTGCCGCCCTTGATCATCCTGCTGACAATCGGCCTGGGATACGCGGGCTATCGCGTCAGCGAACACTTCGGCATTCGCAACCTCAGCGAAAGCGGTGAACGCCAGTTGGAGCTGCACGCACGCACGGTTGAGAGTGAACTGGGCAAATACACCTACCTGCCCAGCCTGCTGGAACTGGAGTCCAGCGTCTCAAAGCTGTTGGGCGACCCGAATCTGCAACATCGCACCACGGTCAATCAATACCTCGAAGGGCTGAATCGGCGTAGTCGCAGCCGCGCCATTTATGTGCTCGACACCACAGGGCGCGTGCTAGCCACCAGCAATTGGCGTGATGCCGACAGTTACCTGGGTGAAGACCTGTCTTTTCGCGCCTATTTTCAAGACGCGGTACGCGGGCAGCCCGGCCGGTTTTACGGCATTGGCAGTACCAGCGGCGAACCCGGCTACTACTTGGCACACGGCCTGGAAGAGCAAGGCAAAATCATCGGCGTCGCGGTCATCAAAGTGCGTCTCGAAGCGCTGGAAGAACGCTGGCAACGTGCCCGCCTGGAAGCCTATGTCAGCGATGAGAACGGCATCATTATCCTGTCCAGCGATCCCTCGCGACGCCTGAAGTCTGTGCGCCCTTTGACCCCCGACATCAAAGAGAAGCTGGCGCGCAGCCTTCAGTATTACTGGTGGCCACTCAATGAGCTGCAACCGCTGGACCGCGAGCACTTGGCCGAAGGGGTCGAGAAAGTCACCTTTGCCACCAACAGCGAAGTCATTACCGATCACGATCAAGTGAGTTATCTGGCGCAAACCCGTAAGCTAAACGACACGCCGTGGGACATCACCCTCCTCTCACCCTTACAGGACCTGCGCCGCGAAGCCGCCAACCAAGGCATGCTGGTAGCCGTTGCGTTTGCGTTGCTGGCTTTTTTGCTGATTGCCTGGAACGAGCGGCGCAAAGTCATCGCCACCCGACTGGCTGCGCGTGAGGCCCTGCAAGAGGCCAATAACCAGTTAGAACGCAAAATCACCGAACGCACCACTCACCTGCGCGCCAGCAATGAACGCCTTAAAGGGCAGATTCGTGAACGGAGGCAAACAGAAGACACATTGCGTCGCGCTCAAGACGAACTGGTGCAAGCTGGCAAACTGGCCGCCATCGGGCAAATGTCCACCAGCATCGCTCACGAACTGAATCAGCCATTGGCAGCCTTGCGCACGCTTTCAGGCAATACCGTGCGCTTTCTTGAACGGGGCGATTTGAAAGTGGCGGCGGACAATCTGGGCACCATCAACAAGCTGGTGGACCGCATGGGGCGCATCACCGCCAACCTGCGTTCCTTTGCCCGCCGCGGCGATGATCACGGCCAGGCCAACCTCAATCATGCGGTCGACGCGGCCCTGCAACTGCTGGCCAACCGGCTGGAAGCCTCCGGTGCGCGCCTGCATCGAGACTTCAGCGACGCCGAGCTGAAAATTGACCAGACCCGCCTTGAACAAATACTGGTCAACCTGATCGGTAACGCACTGGACGCCATGCAGGGCCAGACCTCTGCGCCGCAGGTGTGGCTTGAGGGGCATTTACAGGAAGGAAAATACCGCCTGCAAGTGCGCGACAACGGTCCCGGCATTGACCCCGAAACCCGCAAGCATCTGTTTGAACCGTTCTTCACCACCAAACCCGGTGAACAAGGGCTTGGCCTGGGTCTGACATTGTCTGCCAGCCTTGCCGCAGCCGCCGGCGGCAACCTCAGCGTCGAATTCCCGGCCAGCGGGGGTGCTTCGTTTGTCCTCTTAATACCGTTGGTGCAACCCGCTAAGGTCGATCAGATATGAACCACGAGTTGAGCGTCCTCATCGTTGAAGACGACCCCCATGTGCTGCTCGGTTGCCAACAGGCCCTGGCGCTCGAAGACATCCGCAGCGAGGGTGTCAGCAGTGCCGAGCAGGCGCTCGCCCTGGTGGGCGACAACTTCCCCGGTATCGTCATCAGCGACATCCGCCTGCCGGGCATTGATGGCCTGGAACTGCTTAAACGCCTCAAGGCTCGCGACGCCAGCCTGCCAGTGGTACTGATTACCGGCCACGGCGACATTTCAATGGCTGTCGGGGCCATGCGTGACGGTGCCTATGACTTCATGGAGAAACCCTTTTCACCGGAACGCCTGGTAGACGCCGCGCGCCGGGCACTTGAACAGCGCAGCCTGGCACGCGAAGTCTGGTCATTGCGCCGACAATTGGCTGAGCGCGATTCGCTTGAAGGGCGCATCATCGGCCGCTCTCCCGCCATGCAGCACTTGCGCGAATTGATCGCCAACGTTGCCGATACCTCTGCCAACGTATTGATTGAAGGCGAAACCGGCACGGGCAAAGAGTTAGTCGCACGTTGCCTGCATGACTTCAGTCGGCGCCAGCCTCAGCAGTTTGTCGCGCTTAACTGCGGGGGCTTGCCCGAAAACCTGTTTGAAAGTGAAATTTTCGGTCACGAAGCCAACGCGTTTACCGGCGCAGGCAAACGGCGCATCGGCAAGATTGAGCACGCCGACGGCGGGACGCTGTTTCTTGATGAAGTCGAAAGCATGCCGCTCAATTTACAAATCAAGCTGCTGCGGGTACTGCAAGAACGCACGCTGGAACGTCTGGGTTCCAATCACAGCATCGACGTGGATTGCCGAGTCATTGCGGCCACCAAATCCGACCTTGATCACCTGAGCAAAGCCAATCAATTTCGTAGCGACCTTTACTACCGCTTGAACGTGGTCACGCTCGAACTGCCGCCCTTGCGCGAGCGGCGCGAAGACATCTTGCAATTGTTTGAGCATTTCTTGCAGCAGTCCTCCCTTCGCTTCGACCGCACGGCGCCCGAGCTGGACAACCAGACCTTGTCGACCCTGATGAGCCACGACTGGCCGGGCAACGTGCGAGAGCTGCGCAACGTGGCCGAGCGGTTTGCCCTTGGCCTGCCCGCGTTCAAAAAATCCGGCAATAACGTGGCACAAGGCCTGGGCTTCTCCGAAGCGGTGGAAGCGTTCGAGCGCAACCTGCTCAACGACGCCTTGCAGCGCAGCGGTGGCAACCTGACTCAAGCCAGCCAGGAGCTGGGCATGGCCAAGACCACGCTGTTCGATAAAGTTAAAAAATACGGTTTGGCTCACTAATGGATCTGATTTTAAAAGCGGCGCTCGGGGCTGGGGTGGTTATCATTTTGGCCATGCTGGCAAAAACCAAAAACTACTACATCGCAGGGCTGGTGCCGCTGTTTCCAACGTTTGCGCTGATCGCGCATTACATCGTCGGCAAAGAGCGCTCCCTCGACGATCTTAAAACCACCATCGTTTTCGGTATGTGGTCGATCATTCCTTACTTTGTGTATCTTGCCGCGCTCTACCTGCTGGTAGACCGCATGCGCCTTGAAGCCTCGCTGGCGCTGGCCGCTGTGGCCTGGTTAATGGCCGCCACCGTGCTGGTCAGTGTGTGGGTGCGCTTGCACTAACCTTCCACGTAAGGCCGCTTAAAATGTGTAGCTCAGCGCCGTCTGCACCGCGCCCTGATTCACATCGCCCAACGCCTTGACCATGCTGCTGTCAGCCGCCGAGCCGATCAAGTGGGTCCAGGTGGTACTGGCCACCCAAGACCAATGTTGAGCCAAAGGAAACGATAAGTTCTGCGTCAGGCTGATCTGTTGAAACCCGCCACTGGCCTTGTACCCCGAAATCCCTGACGCTTGCGCTTCACTGGCACTTACACCAAAAAACGTCGAAGTCTGGCGCCCGTCCGCGAAGTGGGCGGCCAACTGGCTGCTGCCAATGACCCCAAGCCCCAGCGGATAACCCAGCTCGCCGCCGAACTTGCCCAACACCCCGCCCTGCCCGCTGGCGCCCCCCACGGCTTGCCCCACTTGCGCGTACACCCGCCAGAACTCGGCAGGGCTGTATTGCACAAAACCGCCGAGTTGAGCCATGCCTGAAACATCCCGCAAGCCACGTAATGAGCCATTGGCGTTGCGCCCCGACACGTCGTTAATGAACGGCCCCGCACTCCACCCCTGTGCCTTGAGGACACTCCAGGTCAGGCCATCGTCACTGTCCAGACTGACATTTCCCCAATCCAGATCGAAATACGGTAACGGAACAGTCTCGTAGCGACTGGCGCTTGGGTCGGAGGGCTGATACCCGACCCCCACGCCGATTTCACCCGTCAAGTCGTCAGCGGCACGCGCACCTGCAGTGGCGCTCAATAAGACGAACAGCAAAACAACCGATAGTGGCGCCTTCATCTCAAGGTATCCCTGTGATTCATGCGCGCATCACGCCTTTTATTGCCTGTTCAGTGCAAGCACCGATGTTGTTTGTAGCGAGCTACAAAAAATGTAGCTCTGGCGTCTTATTTTTTGCTCTTGGCTGGTCAAAGCCCGGCCTGCCGGGGTTTTTTCAACTTGGCACAATCAGTGCAATTGCCCTGTTGCAGCGCAACGTGCGCCCCTTCCAACAGGACAATGCTGATGATGCAATGGCATATCGTGTGCGATTTCGACGGAACCATTACGGGCACCGACGTCATCGATAACATTCTTCAACGCTTCGCCGACGCGAGTTGGGAAGCGATCGAAGACCAATGGATGAAAGGCGAGATCGGCTCACGTGAATGCCTAAGACGCCAACTGTCGTTGGTCCAAGCCTCTCCAGCCCAATTGCTGGCCTATTTCGACAGCGTTGACATCGACCCGGACTTTCCGGATTTCGTCGATCACGTGATCAGCCTCGGGGCGTCCATTGAAGTGGTCAGCGACGGCATCGAACAAGCCATCGCGCGGATCCTGGCGCGTAACTACGTCACCTTGCTGCCGATACTCGCCAATCGCCTGCGCCAAATGGACCAAAACCGCTGGCGTATCGACTTCCCTCACTCCAGCGATGCTTGCCGTGCCGCCTCGGGCAACTGCAAATGCAAGTCCACACCCAGCGGCAAACGCGTGCTGGTGATTGGTGATGGCCGCTCCGACATGTGCGTGGCCGCGACTGCCGACTTTGTGTTCGCCAAAGACAGTCTGGCCAAACACTGCGAGGACAACGGCATTCCTTACGCCCGTTTTGACACATTCGCAGATCTTCCAGCATTACTCGCCAAACTGCCCAGCAATGCTGCCAACACCCTCCACTTTTCTCGTGAACAGCAGGAACTCTTCAACCATGTCTGACATCCGAATCGCCACCCCTGAAGACCAGATCCTTCTGGATAAAGAAGCCAAATACTGCTCGTACGGCGATACCGTTCACTACATTGAACCGCCGCGTATTTTCAGCCGCTGCGAAGGTTCCTACGTATGGGACACCGAAGACCAAGCCTACCTCGATCTGCAAATGTGGTATTCGGCGGTTAACTTCGGTTACTCCAACCCGCGCCTGAACAACGCGCTGAAACAGCAGATCGACACGCTGCCGCAGATCGCCAGCCAATACCTGCACAAAGGCAAGATCGAGCTGTCAGAGTGCATCGCTGTCGACGCCAAGAACAAGTTCGGCCTCGACGGGCGTGTGCACTTCAACGTGGGTGGCTCGCAGTCCATCGAAGACTCGCTCAAAGTAGTACGCAACGCCAGCAACGGCAAAAGCCTGATGTTTGCCTTCGAAGGCGGGTATCACGGCCGTACCCTCGGCGCGTCGTCTATTACGTCGAGCTACCGCTACCGCCGCCGTTACGGGCATTTCGGCGAACGCGCCAACTTCATTCCGTTCCCGTACCACTTCCGTGGGCCAAAAGGCATGACCAAGGAAGAATACGGCAGCCATTGCGTGCAGCAATTCGCCCGCTTGTTCGAGACCGAGTACAACGGCGTATGGGACCCAAAAGTCGGCCAAAGTGAATACGCCGCGTTTTACGTCGAGCCGATCCAGGGCACTGGCGGCTATGTCATACCGCCGATGAATTTCTACAGCGAACTCAAGCAGGTGCTCGATCAGCACGGCATTTTGATGGTAGTGGACGAAATCCAGATGGGTTTCTGGCGCACTGGCAAGCTGTGGTCGATTGAACACTTTGACGTCAAACCCGACGTGATCGTATTCGGCAAGGCATTGACCAACGGCCTCAACCCGCTGGGTGGCATCTGGGCACGCGAGGAGTTGATCAACCCGACGGTGTTCCCGCCAGGATCAACCCACTCCACCTTCGCCTCGAACCCGCTGGGCACCGCTGTGGGCCTTGAAATGTTCAAAATGACCAGCGAAGTCGATTACGGCGCGATGGTCATGGCCAAAGGCAAATATTTCTTGGCCGGCCTGCAAGACCTGCAAAAGCGTTACCCAATCATCGGCGACGTGGACGGCCTGGGCTTGGCCCTGCGCTGCGAAATCTGCGGCCCGGATGGCTTCACACCAGACAAGGCGACGCTGGACTTCATGGTCGAAGAAGGCATGAAAGGCGACATCGAAATCGACGGCAAGCGGCTGGGTTTGATTCTGGACGTGGGCGGTTACTACAAAAACGTAATCACCCTGGCACCGTCGCTGGAAATCAGCTACGCAGAAATCGACTTGGGCATCGCCCTGCTCGACCGCCTGCTGCACCGGGCCATGAAACGGTGAACACGTCAAAGATCGATCTGGGCGAAGGCGACGCCGGTTTCGTTCTCGGCACAGGTGAGGTCGCGGTGTTGTTGATCCACGGCCTTACCGGCACCCCGACGGAGTTGCGTCGGGTGGCCGTGGGCCTGGCCAAGGCTGGCTGCACGGTGTACGTGCCTACCTTGGCCGGGCATTGCGCCGATAACGCATATTTGCAGACCACCGGCTGGCAAGACTGGTATGAAAGTGCGCGCAACACCTTTGCCGGGATTCGGCAAAAGCACTCACAGGTGTTTGTCGGCGGCCTGTCGATGGGCGCCGTGATGTCGATGTACATGGCGGCCGAACATCCAGGGCAAATCGCGGGCCTGCTGCTGTACTCCACGACCTTGCGTTATGACGGCTGGAATATCCCAAAGACCTCCTTACTTATCCCGCTGATGATGATGCTTCCTTTTGGCGTGCACCTGTGTAGCTTCAACGAAAGGCCACCCTATGGGATCAAGAATCCACGTTTGCGGGCCATCGTAGAGCGGCAGATGAAAGCAGGGGACAGCAATAGCGCCGGACTTTTAAGCATGCCAGGTCTGAGCGTGCGCGAACTGCGCCGGTTAATTGCAGTGGTCAAACGCAAAATGCCTAGCGTAATGACGCCGACACTGGTGATCCATGCCAGTGAAGACGACTTGACCAGCCGCTGGAACGCCGATTACGTTGAACGCCACTTGGGCGGGCCGGTGACCAAAGTGCTGCTCGATAACTGTTACCACATGATCACCGTCGACCTGCAATACCCGCGCGTGATCGAGTTAAGTAATGCCTTCGTGAAAAAAAACAGTCTCGAAACGCAGGTCCAAGACCCGCTCTTACAGGGAACCTGACGTGAAGAATGGTTCCTGAACCGCTCACAGGCTTACCCCGTGTCCTATAAACCGGGGTCGCTTAGCCTGACAACCAATTTCGATCAGGACGCTTACCGGCGCTGAATTTGGCGAGTATTCTCAGGCCCTTGAATAACACGACAACATGAGCGGGGGTTACCCGCTCCGACCGCCATGACCGCTTCGATAAGCGAGTATTAATGTCGACCTCTCCCCACTCCGCGCACACGCCACCTCCGTTCAAAGTTTCGCGCTGGACGGTCCAGCGCAAACTGGTACTGGCCTTTTGGCTAGTCAGTGTTATTCCGACCATGATCGCCTCGGAACTGGCCGCGACCACCTTGTCGCACATTTTCGACAGCAACGTGCGCGTATGGCTTCAAGAGTCGACCAAAATCGTCAAAGACGAAATCAGCGAAACCCTGCTAGACAACGCCAGAGCGGCAAAGCTTTTTTTGCAATACACCCACCCGCCTTCCAGCAGTAAAGCCATTCGCCATGATCGACTCACCGCCGACATCGCTGACGCCATGGGCATCGACGTTGTCGCGCTGATACGTGACAGCGACCATAAAGTGGTGTTTAGCACCGCAAGCGATAACATCGTCAAGCAGATCAGCTTGTCACCCAACGCGGTATTGCAAACGGTTAACGTAGGCGAAGTCACGACCGGCACAGTAGTGTCGACTTTTCCGGCACGCCAGGACGGCGTGGACTATCAACTACTGGTGGCGACCAACATCGACAGCAGCTTTCTGATCAGCGTGGCAGAGGTGCACTCTCTGGACCTGCGTCTTTATCTGCATACCCCAAAAGGCTTCGCTGAAATATTCTCCAGCCAGCGTTTTGAAGATAGACAGCCCACAGTACCCAATGCCATCGAGCAAAAACTGCGCGATACCAAGTTGCCCAGTGAGCAGTTCACGAACCGTTATTGCGGCTTGTACTGGCCGATCATTAATGACACGGGCGAGCTGCAAGGCGTGATTTACAGCGGTTTGTTGTGCAACACCAATTTGGTTGGACTGGTGAACCAACCCAACCTGTTTATGCTGATTTTTCTGCTGGGTTCGATGCTCTCGTTAACCGTTGGCTGGCAGGTGTCCGAGCACCTGACGCGGCCTTTGCGAGCACTTTCTGAAGGTGTGCGCGCGGTCACCGCCGGGGATTACGACCAACGGATGGACGTTTCCGGGCATGACGAACTGGCCGAATTGAGCAGTACCTTCAACCACATGACATTGCGTTTGGGCGAGCTGCATCACCTTGAGGCGCAACTGCGTCGACGGGATCGCCTGCATGCCCTGGGCGAGGTGGCCATGGGCCTGGCCCACGAAATCCGCAACCCGCTGGGCATTATCAAAACCGCCACCCAATTGCTGCACCGCCGCGCCGAACTGGGGGAAACCGACAAACGCCATCTCGAATACGTGGTCAGTGAAGTCACGCGCATCAATGACCTGATCACCGACTTTCTCGAATTCGCCAAACCCAGTACACCCGTGCGCTCAACTCAAGCCGCGCGCCCTCTGGTTGAAGACATTCTGGGCTTTTGCAAACCGGAACTTGAAAGCCACCACATTGATGCGCACATCTATGACCAAGCACCCGGTGCCACCTTGTATGCCGATGCACGGCAGTTGAAACAGGCGCTCCTGAACTTGATCATCAACGCCATCGACGCCATGCCTGAAGGCGGGCAGCTCAGCGTAGGCATTGACCAGAAAGACGGTTACACCGTCATCAGCATTGCCGACAGCGGCGAAGGGATCGCGCTTGACATGATAGAACGCATCTTCACCCCTTTTGTGACCACCAAAGCCTCAGGCACAGGCTTAGGGCTGGCCAAGGTTTTCTCGATCATGGACAGCCACGACGCACGCATCGAGTGCCTCAGCGACAGGAGCGCAGGTGCCACCTTCAATCTGTACATTCCGTCACATGGAGGGGATGAGGCATGAGTCATAACGTGCTGGTGGTGGACGACGAACCGAAGTTGTGTGACCTGCTCAGCTCAGCGCTCAGCCAGAATGACGTGCACGTGTTCACAGCGAGCAACGGGGTACAAGCACTGGCCATTCTTGAGCAAGAAGACATCGACCTGGTCATCAGCGATTGGCGCATGCCGGGCATGGACGGGCCGCAACTGCTGGCCGAAGTCAAACAGCGTTATTCGCACCTGCCGGTGATCGTGATGACCGCCTACAGCACGGTAAAAAATGCCGTGCAGTCCATGCGCAACGGCGCCTATGACTACATCGCCAAGCCCTTCGACATCGACGAACTGGACATTACTGTCCACAAAGCCCTGCAATTTCGCGACATCCTGCGTGACAACGCACGCATGCGGGCCGAACTGGACCAACACCAGCCCTTCGACAGCCTGATGGGCGACAGCCCCAGCTTTCGCCGTGTGTTGCAGGCCATTGACTCAGTACGCGACAGTAGCGCGACCATTTTGCTCACCGGCGAAAGCGGCACGGGCAAAGAGATGGTGGCACGCGCCATTCACAAACATGGCAGCCGCGCCGACAAACCGTTTGTCGCGGTTAACTGTGCGGCCATTCCTGAAGGGCTGCTGGAAAGCGAGATGTTTGGCCATCGCAAAGGCGCATTCACTGGCGCGGTCACCGACCGTGTAGGACGCTTCATGCAGGCGGACAAGGGCACGTTGTTCCTCGATGAAGTCGGCGATATGCCACTGGCGTTGCAGGCGAAGATTTTGCGTGCCCTGCAAGAGCGTGTGATCGAACCCGTGGGTGATCCGCGTGAGCGCAAGGTGGATGTACGGGTGATTGCAGCCACCCACAAAAACCTGCTCGAAGCGGTCGCCAACAAGGAGTTTCGCGAAGACTTGTACTACCGTTTGAACGTGTTTCCGATCCAACTGCCCGCCTTGCGCGAGCGCATAGAAGACATCGCACCGCTGGCGCGGCACTTTGCGCATAACCTGGGGGCAACGGCAGGTAAACGTATCACCGGGTTCAGTCCAGATGCCTTACAGGCCATGGCCGAATACAACTGGCCGGGCAACATCCGCGAGCTGCAAAATTGCGTCGAGCGCGCCACCATTGTGGCCACCAGCAGCACCATTGAAGACAGCGACCTGCCGCCGTATTTGTTTACCGCACAACCCAATCAACAATGTAGCGTGCTGGAGTCTGGCCCCAGTGTGCCACCGGACCTGGAAGCGGCGTTGGCCGAGGTTGAAAAGGCCTACATTCTCGCGGCTTTGCAACAGGCCAACGGCGTGCAAGCGGCGGCGGCGCAGCTCATCGGCATTTCAGAACGAAGCTTTTGGTATCGCCTGAAAAAACTCGATATCCATGTCGAAAAAATCGTGCGCTAACCAAACCCTGTAGGCGCTGATGCAGGCTGCGATCTGTTGATTTGAAGATCAAAAGATGACTGCCTGCATCAGCGCCTGCATAACGTGCGGCCTTAAGCCACCTCGGCGCGCAACTGACGTGCTGCGGCCACCATGTTGATCAACGCGGCTTCCGTCTCGGCCCAGGCGCGGGTTTTGAGGCCGCAGTCCGGGTTCACCCACAGCCGCTGCGCCGGGATACGCTGCGCAGCCTTGCTCAGCAACTTGACCATTTCGGCCGTGTCCGGCACCCGTGGCGAATGGATGTCATACACCCCTGGGCCAATGTCGTTCGGGTAGTCGAACGCTTCAAAGGCGTCCAGCAATTCCATGTCCGAACGGGAGGTCTCAATCGTGATGACGTCAGCGTCCATCTCGGCAATCGACTTGATCACATCGTTGAACTCGCTGTAGCACATGTGGGTGTGAATCTGGGTTTGATCCCCCACGCCCGAGGCACACAGACGGAACGCTTCGACCGCCCAATCCAGGTACTCCTGCCACTGCGCACGGCGCAGCGGTAAGCCCTCTCGGAATGCTGCTTCGTCGATTTGCACAATTTTTATCCCGGCTTTTTCCAGGTCGACCACTTCGTCACGAATGGCCAATGCCAGCTGTTGCGCCTGCTCCTTGCGCGACACATCTTCGCGGGGGAAGGACCACATCAGCATAGTCACCGGCCCGGTCAGCATGCCCTTCATGACTTTCTCGGTCAGGCCCTGGGCGTATTTGATCCATTCCACGGTCATGGCTTTCGGACGACTCAGGTCGCCGAAGATGATCGCCGGTTTCACGCACCGCGAACCGTAGCTTTGCACCCAGCCATATTGGGTGAATACATAGCCATCCAGTTGTTCGGCAAAGTACTCCACCATGTCGTTGCGCTCGGCCTCGCCGTGTACCAAGACATCCAGCCCCAGACGTTCTTGTGTCTCTACTGCATTACGAATTTCACTGTGCATGGCTTCGGTGTATTCACTGACCGACAATTTGCCTTGCTTGTAGGACTGGCGCGCCAGACGAATAGAAGCGGTTTGCGGGAATGAACCGATGGTGGTGGTCGGAAAGGCTGGCAGGTTCAAACGCGCCCGCTGTACTTCAATGCGTGCAGCAAACGGCGAATGACGCTGGCTATCCGCCTCGCTGATCGCGCCAAGGCGCGCTTGGACGGCGGGCTTGTGAATACGCGGCGACTTGGCGCGGCTTTCTTGCACGGCCCGACTTTCGGCCAGGGCTTTTTGCACGCTGGCGTCGTGCGGTTTATTCAGCGCATCACGCAAAACAGCTATTTCGCCGCATTTTTGTTTAGCGAACGCCAGCCAGCTTTTCAGCTCGGCATCGAGCTTGGTTTCGCGCTCCAGGTCTACCGGGCTGTGCAGCAATGAGCACGAACCCGCGACCCACAGGTTGTCACCAAAACGCTCTTCGGCTTGTTGCAGTTGCGCCAGCGCGTTTTCCAGGTCGCAACGCCATACGTTACGGCCGTTTACCAGGCCCAGCGACAACACTTTATAGGTCGGCAAGCGATCCAGAATCGCGTTCAACTGGTCTGGCGCACGCACCAGGTCTACATGCAGCCCTTCAACCGGCAAGCTGACCGCCAGGCCGAGGTTGTCTTCCAAGCCGCTGAAATACGTAGCAACCAACTTCTTTAGCGGGGAGTACTGAAGGATGTGGTAGGCGCGCTCGAAGGCGTTTTTCCATTCTTGCGGTAAGTCGAGTGACAGAATCGGCTCGTCAATCTGTACCCACTCAACCCCTTGTTCGGCCAAGCGGGTCAGGATTTCACCGTAGACCGGCAGCAGGTTTTCCAGCAGGTCGAGTTTGTTGAACTCATCGCCTTTGGCCTTGCCCAGCCACAGGTAGGTCAGCGGACCGATGATGACCGGCTTGGCTTGATGCCCCAGTGCAAGCGCCTCAGCAGTTTCTTCAAACAGTTCGTTCCAGCTCAGTTCAAAACGCTGATCAAGGCTCAATTCCGGCACGAGGTAGTGGTAGTTGGTGTCAAACCACTTGGTCAGTTCCTGAGCATACTGGCCTTGGCTGTGCTCGCCACCGCAGCAGCTCTGGCTCGCGCCACGGGCCATGGCAAACAAGGTGTCCAGGGTCGGGCGGCCTTCGTCATCGAGGGTGCTGGAAAAGCGTTCTGGAATCGCGCCAAACATCAGCGAATGGGTCAACACCTGGTCGTACCAGGCGAAGTCGCCGACCGGCACCAGGTCAATGCCTGCATCTTTTTGCAGTTGCCAGTGTTTGGCGCGCAATTCACGGCCCACGGCGTTAAGTGCGGCTTGATCGATATCGCCTTTCCAGTAGGCTTCAAGGGCTTTTTTCAGTTCGCGATCCGCGCCGATGCGTGGGAAACCAAGATTGTGAGCCAGGGCCATAACGGCATTCCTCCATGTCAGTAATGGCCCAATTATCGACAGACGCATCAACATGAGACAAACTCAACGTTTTCGTGTTCATCATCAAAATTACTCATGGAGCACCCGTGCTGGAAATTCGTCACCTCAAAACCCTGCACGCCTTGCGCGAATCCGACAGCCTGGTCGAGGCGGCAGAGCGCCTGCACTTGACCCAGTCGGCCCTGTCTCATCAGTTCAAAGAGCTGGAAGAACGCATGGGCATGCCGTTGTTCGTGCGCAAAACCAAACCTGTGCGCTTCACCAGTGCGGGTCTGCGCCTGCTGCAACTGGCCGACGCCATGTTGCCGCTACTGCGGGGTGCAGAGCGAGATATAGCGCGCCTGGTCGGGGGTACCGCGGGCCGCTTGCACATGGCGATTGAATGCCACAGCTGCTTCCAGTGGTTGATGCCCACCATCGACCAGTTCCGTGATGCGTGGCCCGAGGTTGAACTGGACCTGGCATCAGGCTTCGCGTTCGCCCCGCTCCCAGCGCTGGCGCGCGGCGATCTGGATTTGGTGGTCACCTCTGACCCACAAGAGATTGCAGGTCTAACGTACGTGCCGCTGTTCACCTACGAAGCCATGCTGGCCGTTGCCAATCAGCACCCGCTGGCCAGCAAGCCATTTATCGTGCCTGAAGACTTGAGTACCGAAATTCTCATCACCTACCCGGTGGAGCGTGACCGACTCGACATCTTTACCCGCTTTCTGGAACCGGCTGACGTAGAGCCCGCACAAGTACGTACCTCAGAGTTGACGGTCATGATGATGCAACTGGTGGCCAGCGGCCGAGGTGTATGCGGGATGCCGCACTGGGCGCTGCATGAATACAGTTCACGGGGTTACGTGAAAGCCAAGCGCTTGGGAGAAAAAGGGTTGTTCGCCACGCTGTATGCAGCGATTCGCGCAGACATGCTGGATGCGCCGTACATGCGCGACTTCTTGCTCACCGCCAAAGACACCTCGTTCTCGACGCTGGATGGCGTCAGCGCCGTGCGCTAAACCTCGCAAACGCCATTGGCTGCGCTCTTTTGATCTTGAAAACCAACAGATCGCAGCTGCGCCAACGCCTACAGGGTTTTGTGCTCGGCAACCGTCAGCCGGCGGCGCATATGCACGCGGTCGTAATAGTCTTCCCCCACCCTAATCGCACAATCCTCCAGCCCCGACTGTTCAAACCCGCAACGCTTGTACAACGCCAGCGCCGC
This sequence comes from Pseudomonas weihenstephanensis, assembly GCF_001043055.1. Classification (GTDB taxonomy): domain Bacteria; phylum Pseudomonadota; class Gammaproteobacteria; order Pseudomonadales; family Pseudomonadaceae; genus Aquipseudomonas; species Aquipseudomonas weihenstephanensis. The sequence goes on along the minus strand of NZ_JYLF01000001.1, from coordinate 456,111 downwards.
CGTGCTATTGGCGCTGACGGTGAGTTCAATCACTTTGATATCGGGTTCTTGCTCAGCCAGAGACACGACCGCCTGCACCAATTGCTCGCCCAACCCTTGACCTCTGAAGCGTTCGCACACATATAAGCCAAACAAGGTGGCCTTGTGCTGCGCCTCTGCCCACGGCTCAAAGGCCAGGCCGACGATCCCCACCAACTCGCCCTCAATAAATGCGCCGTACAGCTCACTGAATTCGTCATCCAGCTGCGATTGCCACCAGCTCAGCGGCACGAGATCTCGCCGGGTAATCGTGGAGACAAACGCCTCAGGGTGTCGTTCATAGGCCTCTAGCATCAAGCGGCAATAGCCAGCGGCGTGTGAAGGATCAAGCAGTTCTATAGCCATTGAGGGTCCACGTCATAGCGTTTTACGTTGTTCGAGCATCAGCCTCACCGCCAGCGCCGCCAAGACGAACCCCATCACATAACGCTGCACGGCCAACCATAACGGGTTGCGTACAAACCAGACGGCGATCCCCGAGGCGAACAAGGCAATCAGCAAGTTGACGGTAAAACTGACGCTGATTTGAATAAGGCCCAACAGGATACTTTGGATAAACATCGAGCCGTGAGCCGGGCTGATGAACTGCGGCAGAATCGAGAGGTAAAACAGCGCCACCTTGGGGTTTAGCACACTGGTCAAAAAGCCCATGGCGACCAGTTTCGAAGACGAATCCGGCACCAGCTCACGGGCCTCAAACGGCGAACGTGCGCCGGGTCTAACCGCCTGCCAGGCCATCCACAACAGATAGAGAGCACCTGCCCATTTCAAGGCCTCATAGGCCATCGGCACAGCCAAAAACACAGCCGTCAGCCCGACCGCAGCGGCGAGCATGTGAACAAAGAAACCCGCCACCACCCCCACCAAAGACGTCACCCCTGCTGCGCGCCCCTGACAGATCGAACGCGAAATCAGATAGATCATGTTTGGCCCCGGTGTCAGCACCATCAGCAAACACGCCGCAGTGAAAATCAGCACATCGTGGGCAGCAATCATCAAGGGTCCTTATCGGCATTCAATCAGGCAGAGGTCGGAATAATCTGGCGGTAGAACGGCAAAATCACATCACCGGTCAAGGGCGCCAGGGTCAAACCGCCATCGCCACGGGGATCAATCCATTGCACTTCTTCGATCTCCGCAGCAGGGGCCACGTCAGCGTCGATGTGCAGCAAAAACAACTCGGCCTGCACTTCAAACCCTGGCTCATTCACCGCCGGTGCACAAAAGTGCCCAAGGTAGGTGGCGCGGACCGGGTCAATCTTGAGCGCAAGCTCTTCCTCCAGCTCCCGGGCCAGCGCTTCAATGGGTTGCTCATGGGCATCAATTTTGCCACCCGGCTGCATAAAGGCTTGAGTACCGCGCTTGCGCACCAACAGGGTTCGGCCGTCGGGACCAATCAGCACAGCGGCGGCGATACGAATGATGTTTGTCGGTACAGGCAAAGATTGATCGGAACGCGTCACAAGAATTAACCACTCAGAGTGCGAAGGCGGGCAGGATCACACGGCCAGACTTCGCTGAAAAGATACAGATCCGCCTTTTTTAGAGGTTTATCAAACCGCTGAAATGGTTAATAAAACATTGCCTGTAAGGTTCTGTTAAGGTGCGCACCGTCCTGCCCGGAGGCAAGGATTGAGCGCGTGAATAATTACGCCGAGACAAAGGATAAAAGGAGTTTTAAATGTCGAGCATCACTGAGCTAAAAGAACGCGTTAATACTAAAACCTGGAACCTGGTATTGCTGGCTGTTGCAACTGCGGGCCTGTACCCCCTGCTCTGGCTATGGCAAAACCACACGATCATTGATCAGGTGACTCAACGTCAAACCGCGAACACTACTTACCTTATCTGGCTGGCGGTGTGTATTGGCTGGGGGGGTGCACTGGGCAATACAGGGGATAACGCCCTGATTCTCATTGGTAGCCTTTTGAGCCTTGCTGGGGCTGTTTTGTACATCGTGTGGGCGTTTCGAGCGCGGGCTGCCTTGCAAGAATACGCACTCAACGAACACAAAATTGATCTGCGCATGAACGGTTTTTACACCTTCATCTTCAACGTTTATTACATCAACTACTGCATCAACGACCTGCCTGAAGCGCTGCGCAAGCAGCAGATTTTGCAGGGCAAGACGCAAACCACTACCGTTTGATGATGTTTGGCCGCCCCGTTCGAGGGCGGCCAGTTAGGCCTGTGCATATCAATCTTGAGCCACGGCCTTCGAACCACACCCCGCGAAACACTTGTTAAAGCCTGCAACCCTCCCCTCCGATTGCGTCTTGTGCTGCTGCCCGGTGTACACCGGATGCGAGGCGCTGGAAATATCCCGCACCTCAAAAGGGTACGTGCTGCCATCGGTATGGACATGCGTGCGATCCGTGTCCATCGTAGAGCCGATCAGAAAGTACGCGTCAGCTGCGTTGTCGTGAAAAAGCACTGTCCGGTCGTCAGGGTTAATGCCAGGTGTCATGAAATGTCTCCGCCGTTAAGGCAAGCTCGAAACGTTAGACAGTAACTACAGCCCCCCCTGCAAATGACAACTTGCTTCAACTCGGCGCTCACGTTATATGCCCGCGACTATCGTCGGGATGCCGCGCCAAGCGAAATACCGTTCAATGACTGGTCTGCTTTCTGTAATGACGTTTGCTTGATACAGGGCAAACACCGCACCCGGGAAACCTCCAAGCTAAAGAGAGGGTCCTGACCACACCGTGAGTTCCCGCTTGTGCAGTTCACAAGCCCTTCAGGCGCAATGGCCTGACTGAAAAAACAAGCCTGAAACAGGAAACCGTATGAGCCTGTCACTGTTGAGCCGTTATGCGTTTTTTGCCTTTTGCGTGATTTTCACTCTCGCCAGCCTGCCGTTTATGCACCACGAGTGGTTATGGCCCTTTACTGCTGTGACCCTGGTGTTGAGCCTGATCGGTATTTTCGACCTGATGCAAACCCCCCACGCCGTGCGCCGTAACTACCCCATCCTGGGCAACATCCGATACATGGTTGAGACCATTCGCCCAGAGATACGCCAATACCTGCTGGAATCGGACAGCGATGCCCTGCCCTTCTCCCGTGCACAACGCTCACTGGTGTATTCACGGGCCAAGAATGAGAGTGCTGACAAACCATTTGGCACCCTGATCGATGTGTACCAATCAGGCTTTGAGTTTATCGGGCACTCCATGCGTCCGGCCCCTTTGAGCGACCCGGCGGGTTTTAGAGTGATGGTCGGCGGGCCTCAGTGCACGCAGCCTTACAGTGCATCGGTGTTCAACATCTCAGCCATGAGTTTCGGCTCCCTGAGCGCCAACGCGATTCGCGCACTTAATAAAGGGGCCCAACTGGGTAACTTTGCGCACGACACGGGTGAGGGCAGCATCAGCCCATATCACCGCGAAAACGGCGGGGACCTGACGTGGGAGTTGGGCAGCGGCTATTTCGGCTGCCGCACGACCGATGGCCGTTTCGACCCGGAACGCTTTGCCGTTCAGGCGCAAAACCCGCAAGTGCGCATGATCGAAATCAAGATGAGCCAAGGAGCAAAACCCGGTCATGGCGGGATTTTGCCAAAAGATAAAGTCACTCAAGAAATCGCTGAAACACGCGGCATCATGATGGGTGAAGACTGCATTTCCCCTTCACGACACAGCGCGTTTTCAACACCGCTTGAGTTGATGCAGTGGATCGCCCAATTGCGTGAACTGTCCGGCGGCAAGCCCGTGGGCTTCAAGTTCTGCCTGGGCCATCCGTGGGAGTTCATGGGCATTGCCAAAGCCATGCTGGAAACCGGCATCTTGCCGGACTTCATCGTCATCGACGGCAAAGAAGGTGGCACCGGGGCCGCACCGGTTGAGTTCACCGATCACATGGGCGCGCCAATGCGTGAAGGGTTGTTATTCGTGCATAACACCCTGGTGGGCCTCAACCTGCGCAGCAAGATCAAACTGGGCGCCAGTGGCAAGATCGTCAGCGCCTTTGATATTGCCAGCGTGTTGGCGATTGGCGCCGACTGGGCCAACTCGGCACGCGGCTTTATGTTTGCCATCGGCTGTATTCAGTCGCAGTCGTGTCACACCAACAAATGCCCAACCGGCGTAGCCACACAAGACCCGTTGCGTCAGCGCGCCCTGGTGGTCCCGGACAAAGCACAGCGCGTATTTCATTTCCATCGCAACACCCTCAAGGGCCTGGCCGAAATGCTCGCCGCCGCGGGCCTTGAACACCCAGCACAACTGCAGGCCAAACATTTGGTACGTCGCGTGTCGGCGACCGAGGTCAAACTGTTTTCGCAACTCCACGTGTTTCTCAAGCCCGGCGAATTGCTGACCGGCGAAGTGAACGGGGAGTTTTATTCGCGCATGTGGCAAATGGCACGAGCCGACAGCTTTGACGCCAATGTCATTACGGCGGCTTGAAACGCACCTCGCCCACCACAAGGACGTAAAACATGCTGAAAGTGATTGCCGAAGACTTCATCAAACCCGAACACCTGAACACCGTACGCCCGTGGTACGCCGAACTGGTGGAAAAACCCGATTGGAACCGGACTGCATCGCCTACGACTTGTACGTGGATCAGCAAAACCCGGGGCATTTCATTTTTATCGAGCAATGGCCCGATCAAGCGGCATTGGATGCTCACTGTCAAAGCGAGCACTTCAGGCGGCTGGTGCCGATGATTAATGCGCATCAGGCAAAAGCGTGCACGTTTATATTGATGCACGCGTTCTGAATAAGGCCATAACCTCTAACTTTCGCTGTCCGCCTTCACGCCGCCCGAACGAGAAGGCTGACAGCACAAGGCCCTACAACAAACATCATTGCGCACGGTATTACATAGTTAACAGTGACCTTTAAATCACCACTGCTGAATTTGATGAAAGGTCGAGTACGTTTGCAGGCGCTGGATGACATTGCAGAGAGTCAATACGAGTTGCAGTTACAGGCCTATAACGAAGGACTTGCAAACCCAAATCCCGGTACACCTGCCAGCCGGCTCAAGCCTGACCTGCTAGAAGTCCAACGGATATATCAGGTTGATTGGGCCCAACGCCTTGAATTGCCTTGGCAACCGACATCGATGAAATTCCGTGCCAGCGCCTTAACCTGCGACGAGCAAATCGAGGCCGCCTACGAGATCGTGATCAACAAGGAATCAAGACGCGGCTATCTGCCGAAAAACCTGGCGCAGAAGGAGTGACACGACCCCGGCGGTCAAGGCTCGCCGCACAGGATACATTCCGTCATATTCAACCTTTGCATTTACTCTTCAATACCTTCACCCTGCGCGCCGCCTGTGTGTGTGTGGCGCGCAACCTGCACGACGTTCCGGGGTAGGTACGACATGCTTTCGAGAGACGGTTTGGCAAAGCGAAAACAGGCGAGGAAAGCCAGGATCGCGCACGACTTTACGGGTTGTAAATGAGCATTACGAGCCTGTTTTCAACGCCGCATAACCGAGTGCAGATACATTTCGTACAGACCCCAAGGTCTTTATTCACTCTTTAACCGAGTACTCGTCTTGATCATTAACGGACGTGACCAGCGTATCGATTTCTTTCGCGGGCTGGCGCTGATTTTTATCTTTTGGGACCACATTCCGCATAACCCGCTGGCGGAAGTGACCGTGCGCAATTTCGGTTTGAGCGATGCGGCAGAAATCTTTGTGTTTTTGGCCGGCTATGCCGCCGTGCTGGCCTACGGAAAAATCGCTCGACGCGAGGGTTTGCTGATCGCCAGTGTGAAAATCCTGCGCCGCGCCTGGGTGCTGTATGTGGTGCATATTTTCTTGTTGGCAGTACTGATGGGCATTGTGTTCTACGCCAACAGCCACGTTGAAACCCGCGACTTGGTGCAGGAAATGGGCTTGCAGTATTTCCTGAGTAACCCACAGCAGGCCCTGACCGACGAATTGCTGCTGCGCTTCAAACCCAATCTGATGGACCCATTACCGTTGTACATCGTGTTATTGCTGGGTTTGCCGCTGGTACTGCCCATGTTGCTGCGCAAATCCGAGTACGTGGTGGGCGTGTCACTGGTGTTGTACTTGATTGCGCCTTTCTGGAACCTGGCAGCACAAGAAGGCGGCGTCTGGTTTTTTAACCCGATTGCCTGGCAGTTCCTGTTTATCCTGGGCGGAGCGGCCGCACTCCACAGCCAACCTCGCAAAGTTTCAGAGAACCGCCCACTGTTACGCCAACCGGTATTTTTGCTGGCAGTGCTTTATCTGCTGCTGACGGGCCTGTTGGCGTTGTCGTGGAAGTGGCCACAGGTACACGATGCGCTAATGCCTCTCTGGCTCGGTGAGCACCTGTATCCGATCAGTAAAACCAACCTTTCACCGGTTCGCTTGCTGCACTTTTTGGCATTGGCCTACGTGGTCGCCAAAGTCGTCCCGCACACTGATTGGCTGAATCGCGGGCTGGCTCGCCATACTTGCCGCATGGGCCGTTACTCACTGGAAGTGTTTTGTCTGGGGGTGATTCTGGCGCCGTTGGCCGACATGCTCAATGCACTGGGAGGGGATACGTTTGCGATGAAGCTTTTGAGCGCCCTGCTGGGCGTCGGGATCATGGCCATACTGGCCACATGGCTGGACTGGTACAAACGGTTGGGCAAGCAGGCACCGACTGTGTCGAGCCGCTGAGTATTCATGGGTAGGAGCGAGCGTGCTCGCTCCTACCGTTGCCTGAACTGTATTACGCGCTTATGAGGCCGAGCTTACGACTGCCGGGGTCGTGTGCTTAGGCTGCAACTTGAACACGTAAAACAGAACCGTCAGCAAGATCAAGAACGCCGGGCCAACAAACAAAGCCACTCGCGTCTCAACGAAGTAAGCCATCAGCCCTACCACAAAGAACAAGAACGCCAGCGCAGCATACGAGCTGTACGGGTACAGCCACATCTTGTACTTCAAGGCAGCCGCTTCTTCCTTGCTCAGATTTTTACGAAAGCGCAGTTGCGCCAGCAAGATCATCAACCAGGTCCAGATCGCACCGAAGGTGGCAATCGCCGTCACCCATACAAACACTTTCTCGGGCGCCAGGTAGTTGAGGACCACGCCCAGCAGCAACATTGCAATCGACAGCAACAATGCCTGACGCGGCACGCCATTTTTCGAGGTGGTGCCGAAGTTGGCGGGCGCCTGACCGTTCTGCGCCAGGCTGTAGAGCATACGACCGGTGCTGAAAATGCCACCGTTGCATGACGACAGCGCGGCCGTGATCACCACAAAGTTAATGATGCCCGCCGCGGTTTTAATGCCCAGACGTTCAAAGGTCATGACAAACGGACTGCCTTGGGTACCGATCTCATTCCACGGGTAGATCGACAGGATCACAAACAGTGCGCCGACGTAGAACAGCAGAATGCGCCAGAACACCGAGCCAATCGCACTGGGAATGGTCTTTTGCGGGTTCTTGGCTTCACCGGCCGTCAGACCGATCATTTCAACGCCCAGGTAGGCAAACATCACCATTTGCAGGGACATCAACACACCCTGGATGCCGTTTGGCAGAAAACCGCCGTGGGCCCAAAGGTTGGAAATACCCAGTGCAACGCCATCGTTACCAAAACCAAACGCGATGATGCCAATGCCACCGAGCACCATCGCGATGATGGTTACGATTTTGATCAGTGCAAACCAGAACTCAAACTCACCGAAAGCCTTGACCGCGATCAGGTTGATAGACCCCATGCTGATCAGCGCAGCAAGCGCCCAGATCCAGCGCGGTACATCGGGAAACCAGATCCCCATGTACACCGCCACGGCGGTGATTTCCGCGACACAGGTCACCAGCCATAAGAACCAGTAGTTCCAGCCCGTCAAAAAGCCCGCCAAGGGGCCAAGGTAATCTTGTGCGTAGCGGCTGAAAGAGCCAGCTACCGGATTGTGCACGGCCATTTCGCCGAGGGCGCGCATGATCACCAGGATGGCCAGGCCACCGATGATGTAGGACAGCATGATGGCAGGGCCTGCCATTTCAATTGCTTTGGCCGAACCCAGGAACAGGCCTACGCCGATACAGGCGCCGAGCGCCATCAAGCGAATATGACGTTCGCCCAGTTCGCGCTTGAGCGGACCGCCTTGTGCGGTTTCGCCTTGGGGCTGGTGGTTGCCGACTGGCATAAAAGTACAACCTCATATTGTTATTGGATGTGGCATCAATCGGGCGTTCTATCAAGCCGGGCGTGTCACCTGGCTCCCCTCTTGATCGGCCCTGACCTTGTGGGTCGACAGGTCAAAAGGGAAATGCCCTACTGAGATCGGCGGCGAGTATTGCACAGCGTTGGTGCACAGTCATTCCCCTACCTAGGACGTATTTACCTACTTTAAAGGCTCTATTCCTACACTTTCAGGCGCATGCCCCGTCAGCCGGGGCCTGCATCACCCGTCGGAAAAGCATTTATGCAGCGCCAGCACAAAGTTTTCGCCGGCCTCACTCAACGTCTACGCTTCACACAAGCGCAGCCAAAATGCGTATGTGGAACTGTCGATTATGGGCGCACTGTGGCATTCCAATTCCAATCAAAGCGCAGGGCCACAAACGTCAGTGGAGCACGTGCTGCCCCCACCGCAAAGGCCCGGCGGGCGGCGCTATGGCTGGATTTTAGTAAGCGTTTTATCACTGGCAGGCCTGGCCGCAGTCAGCCTGATGGTCGTCAAAGAAGTGCGCACCTCTGCCTTTCAGGCGCGTGAGTTCAGTCGCTTTGCCGCGTCCCTGAGTTACTCGATGCAGGCAGGTCCAAGCGACTCGATGCTGTACCCCGGTGCGGGACCTTTTGACAAGCGACTGGGCTACAGCGCTTTGGGCGACTTTTTGCCGCGCTTGTTAAAACGTGATTACGTGATTGCCGAACAAACTCGCTTCTCGCCAGAGCTGTTGAGCTACAGCAAAAAAGGGTTTTTCGTACCGTACTCAGAAAAAATTCAAGCTGGACTTTCCATTACTGACTGCTCCGGCGCACCGCTCTATCAGTACAACTACCCGCAACAGCTCTATTCGAACTTCGCCAGTATTCCGCCAGTGGTGGTGCACAGCTTGTTGTTTATCGAAAACCGCGACCTGCTCGACCCCAATGAGCCGTTGGCCAACCCCGCCGTGGATTGGCCGCGTTTTGCCATGGCCGCGTGGTCGCAAGTTGCAAAAGTGCTGCACATGCCTGGCCAATCAGCGGGGGGCAGCACCTTGGCCACGCAACTCGAAAAATACCGTCACTCGCCAGATGGCCTGACAGTGTCCGGCAGTGAAAAAGTGCGGCAGATGATCTCCGCCAGCGTGCGGGCCTATCAGGATGGGCCTGATACCCTGCAAGCCCGCCAGGCCGTGGTACGAGACTATCTCAACAGCGTGCCGCTCTCGGCGGTGCCGGGGCATGGTGAAGTCCACGGCATGGCTGAAGGATTACGGGTGTGGTACGGCGCCGATTTCAATCACGTCAATCAACAATTGGCCAGCACTGCGAGTGACCCGCAAAGCCTTGCATCCCGCGGCCTGGCATTACGAGAAGTGCTGTCGCTGATGATCGCCCAGCGCCGCCCTTCGCATTATTTGGCCAAAGGCCGCGAAGAATTAGCGCAATTGACCGACAGCCACATACGCCTGCTGGCGCAGAACAACGTCATTGATCCCGCATTAACGGCTGCGGCGCTGGCAAGCAAAGTGACCTACCGCAACTGGAATACAGCGCCGACGATACAGCCCATCGAAACCAACAAAGGCATCAGCGTGGCGCGTGGCCGTCTCTCGGCGCTGCTCAAGCGCCCGCTGTACGACCTTGATCGCCTTGATCTGTCGGCGACCAGCACATTGCAAGCCGACTTGCAGCGCGAAGTCAGTCACTATCTGCGTCAACTGGCCGATCCCGCTTTTGCCGGCAAGCTGGGATTGCTCGGAGAACGTTTACTGACGCCCTCCAGCACTGCGCAAGTGCGTTACAGCTTCACCTTGTTTGAACTCACACCCGATGGCGCTCGCGCCAGAGTCCAAACCGACAGCACCGATCAGCCTTTTGACATTAACGAAGGCAGCAAACTGGAGCTGGGCTCGACCGCCAAACTGCGGGTCATGACCACTTACCTGCAAATCATGGCCGAGCTGCATGATCGCTACGGCGGTCAGTCCAGCGCCAACTTGAAGAAAGTCCAGGTCAATGACCAGGACCGCTTGAGTCGCTGGGCGCTGGATTACCTGATCCGGGACCCCGGCGCCAGCCTCGCGAACATGCTCGATGCCGCGCTCAACCGCCAATACTCCGCAAGCCCCGGCGAAAGCTTCTTCACCGGTGGCGGCATGCATCACTTTCACAACTTCCGCAATCAGGACAATGGCCGCAACCCGACCCTGCGCGAGGCCATCCGCGAGTCTATCAACCTGCCCTTCGTTAGGCTGATGCGCGATGTGGTGCGTTACACCACGTATCAGGCGCCAAGCAACAGCGCCGAACTGCTCAAAGACGACCTCAATCCGCGTCGTCAAGAATACTTGAGCCGTTTCGCCGATCGCGAAGGCACCACCTACATGCTCAAGTTCTGGAAAAAATACAAAGGTAAAGACACCCAGGCGCGCCTCGACACCTTTTTGGACAGCATGCACCCCACCCCCATTCGCATGTCCGCGGTGCACCGCTACCTGTTCCCACATGCTGACCAGGCCACCTTTAACAGCTTCGTGCGCTCACACCTGCGCAGCGACAAGATCCCCGACAATCGCCTCATCACGCTTTACCAAAGCTACGGCCCTGGCGCCTATGACCTGCCCGACCAAGGTTACATCGCCAAAGTCCATCCGCTGGATCTGTGGCTGATGGGGTATTTACTGAACAACCCGCAGTCCACCTTCCAGCAAGCCGTAGCGGCAAGCCAATTCGAACGTCAGGAGGTTTACAGCTGGTTGTTTAAAAGCCGGCACAAAAGTGCCCGTGATAGCCGGATTCGTACCATGTTGGAAATCGAAGCATTCCTCGATATTCATCAGCGCTGGCAAAAGGTCGGCTACCCGTTTGACCACCTGGTGCCATCACTGGCCACGGCCTTGGGCAGCTCGGGGGATCGTCCGGCAGCGCTGTCGGAGTTGATGGGCATCATCCTTAACGATGGCGTGCGTTTACCGGTGTTACGCATTGATACCCTGCATTTCGCCGCCGATACGCCTTATGAAACCCGTCTGATCAACGACCCAGACAAAGGTGAGCGGGTGATGCCGAGCGAAGTGGCCACGGCCCTTCGTGAAGCCCTTTCAAACGTCGTGGACGCCGGTACTGCGCGCAGGGTTTCGGGCAGTTTCAAACAAACCGACGGCAGCATACTGGCCATGGGCGGCAAAACCGGGACCGGTGATAACCGCATCGAAGCCATGGGAGCGGGCGGACGCATCCTCAGCTCCAAGTCGATCAATCGCACGGCAACCTTCGTGTTTTACATCGGCGAACACCACTTTGGCACCCTGACTGCGTTTGTGCCTGGACGCTCGGCCGAAGCCTTCAAATTCACCTCCGCCCTGCCGGTGCAAGTCCTCAAGGGCATGGCCCCGATCCTGACGCCGTACCTTCAACCTGACACTCACACCTTGTGCCATCCGCCTGCCGCCCAGTTGTAATCATCCATAAACCCGGCACTGCGGCGCGGCTCTTCAGCGGCTTGTGAAACTGCCGAGGTTGACGCCGCCGTTGGCGAGTCTAGGTTCTATTGCAAAGTGATCATTTACCCGATCACTACGGGGGTGCAGCTGAAGATGCAGCCTGGTATTTCTGGGCCGGTCGCTAAAGTCTCTAGCGCCGATCAGCACATGAGAATAATTACCGTTCATCGCCTCTGCTTGAACAGACTTAAGATATATCTTAAGTTGTATCTGACTTTTACAGAGCGCGAAGATAAATGAGAGAACACCATCATCCTCATCACCGCGAGCACGGTGTTGACCCCGACGGTTTCGAGAAACGCCCCGGTCGCGAACGCGCAGGCCGTGGCCCACGGGTATTCGCCCCTGGCGACTTGAAATTACTGCTGCTGGCGCTTATCGCCGACCAGCCTTGTCACGGTTACGACTTGATCCGCCAAATAGAAACGCTGTTCGACGGCGCCTATAGCCCCAGCCCCGGCGTGATCTACCCGACCCTGACCTTCCTTGAAGAAAGCGAAATGATCACGGGCGATACCGAAGGCGGTAAAAAACGCTATACCGTCACCGACGCCGGTCGTCAGTCACTGGCCGAGCAAACCATTGCGCTGGAAGGCGTGCGCATGCGCATTGATGTCAGCAAGCGCTCGCTGCGCGGCCACGACCGGCCGGCTGAAATCCACGAAGCCGTGCACAACTTGCGTCACGCGTTACAAATGCACCATGGCCGCTGGAACCCGGAAGAAATCCTGCGCGTTCGCGACCTGCTCAATAACACCGCCAAAGCCATTGTCGATGGCCCTGTCACTGCACTTTCATCGCAGGAGAACGCTGAATGAATGCCATCGCCCCCCAGACCATTCACCGGGTCATGCATGAAATAAAACGCCGCAAACTTGAGGTGCTCCGGGTGACCGACCTGACACCCCGCATGCGCCGTATTACCGTAAGCGGACCTGAATTGGCCGGCTTCATCAGCCTGGGCAGCGATGACCACGTCAAGTTGTTCTTCCCGCAGAACGCCGAAGAACAGGCGGCACTCGAAGGCCTGGAACTCAGTGCCGGGTTGAAGAGCAAAAGCATGCCTGCGATGCGCGACTACACCCCGCGTCGCTACGACCTGCACACCCTCGAACTGGACATCGACTTTGTACTGCATGGCGACGGACCTGCCTCTACCTGGGCAGCCCAGGCCACGCCGGGGCAGTACCTGCACATCGGTGGTCCGCGCGGCTCAATGGTGGTTCCCGATATCTTCGACAGCTACCTGCTGATCGGCGACGAAACAGCCATCCCCGCCATCGCCCGACGCCTGCAAGAGCTCCCCGCCAATCGCCGGGCACTGGTCGTGGTAGACATCGAAAATGCGGGGGAAGAGCAACCCTTTGACAGCGCCGCAACGGTTGACGTGATCTGGGTGCATCGCGACCAGCCGAATGAGGACCTGCTCAAGACCGTTGCACAATTGAAGATGCCTGAGGGCGAGTTGTATGCATGGGTGGCGACCGAAAGTGCGCTGGCGCGCAAGGTGCGTCGTGTGCTGCTCGACACCCATGGTTTGAATGACGAGTTTGTAAAAGCGGTCGGCTACTGGCGGTTGAACGACAGCGCCGAAGATTAATCGACCGCGTACGTGCCTGTACTCTGACGCATCGGATTGATGGGTTTGACGGCTACTTCGCACCCGCACGCTGCCGAGGCACGAAGCGGCGATAGGCTGCGCGTCTGACCCATCGGGCCTGTACGTTAATCGGGTGTTGCAGGCCGCTTCCATCGGTCCAGCCCCACCACAATGACGGCCACGGCTATGAACCCCGCCAAAATTGCGCTGGCATTGATAAAGGTCAGCGCATACCCCAGCTTCTCGACGTCCACAAACGGATACGGGTATGCACCCAGCAGATGCCCGCGCAACAGGATGTAGGCGAAATACAAAATGGGGTACAGCGCCCATAACGCGATGTGCCGGATGCGTAACGCGCCTTTGGGTACGCAAAACCACCAATACAGGGCGAAGAGTACGGGCATTACGTCATGCAGCACTTCATTGGCCAGCCACTGCAAACCCTGGGGCTGCCAGAGGTTACGCAGCAGCACACTGTACGCAACGCCCACCACAATGATGCTCACGCAAACACCGCTGCTAATCCGTGGCTGCAAGAAGAACCTTCTGACGCCTGACTCACGACCCGTTGCCTCGCAGGTCAAAACCACCGCCGCCAGGGTGTTAGTCAGAATGGTGAAAAAACTGAAGTAGTTCACCAATCCCCCCAACACGCTAGCGCCTGATGTCCAGCGGGCCAGCAACACCAGATCAAGCTGCAACGCCAACCCGCTCCATCCCACCATCGCCAGCAGGGTGCACAGCGTGCGTGTGGCGGTGGCGCTTACTCTCGTCGGGGGATTGTTCATCGGCGAATCAAATATCGCGCTTGGTGCGGGCGTATTTCACATAGAGCTTTTCAACTTTTTCCCGTGCCCAGGGCGTTTTCCTCAAGAAGGTCAGGCTCGACTTAATGCTCGGGTCGCTTTTGAAACAGCGAATATCAATGCGCTCAGCCAGCCCTTCCCACGTGTAATGCGCCACCAGCGCCGTAAGGATTTGTTCCAGCGTCACGCCGTGCAAGGGGTTGTTAGTGGGTTCAGTCATGCCGAGCCTTAAGAAAGCAAAAGAGAGAAAGTCGCGCACCTTAGCCGAGCACTCGCTCAGGGGGAAGTGCATTTGCCACGCCACAGCTTAGCCGTGACTGGACAGGTGAGAGGAAAGTTCCCCTTGGTTACATTAATAGTGATGTTATATTGTAACCAATACTTTCCAATCAGAGCGTCTCGCGCGCGCCTTTCACGTCTAACCCTTCCAAGGAACTTGCAATGTCGTCCCCCGCCTTCCCACGCCATCTTCGCCGTCTACGCCTGACCCCACTGGCTACCGTCCTGCTCGTTGCCTCCCCGGTATATGCCCTTGAACTGCAACCCCAGGTGATTACCGGCAACCCGCTTGGCAGCAGCCAGTTGGCCTCACCGACCACCGTTCTGGAGGGTGACGACCTGACCTTGCAACAACAAGGCAGCCTCGGTGAAACCCTGAACAAGCAACCGGGTGTGTCCTCGTCCTACTTCGGGCCCGGAGCCAGCCGCCCGATTATTCGTGGCCTGGACGGTGACCGCATTCGCATTCTGCGCAATGGCGTCGGGGCGCTGGATGCCTCATCCCTGTCTTACGATCACGCCGTGCCGCTGGACCCGGTGAATGTCGAACGGGTGGAAATTGTGCGCGGCCCCGCCGCCTTGCTGTACGGCGGCAATGCCATCGGTGGCGTGGTCAACACCTTTGACAATCGCATCCCGACTGAGGCCATCGAGGGTATTCAGGGTGCGGGAGAATTGCGTTACGGCGGTGCAGACACCACGCGCAGCAGCGCAGGCAAGCTGGAAGCGGGCGATGGCACTTTCGCCCTGCACCTGGATGCCAACGCCCGCGAATTTAACGACCTGAAAATCCCCGGTGATGCGCGCAGTCGTCATGCACCGGCAAGTGAAGACGGCAACGATAAAAAAGGCCGTTTGGGCAACAGCAATGGCCGCCAGGACGGCGGCGCGGTGGGAGGTTCTTACACGTGGGACGATGGTTATGCCGGTCTGTCCTACAGCAACTACGACGCCAATTACGGCTCACCCGCCGAACAAGACGTGCGTATTCGCATGAAGCAGGATCATTACGCGTTTGCCTCCCAATTGCGCAACCTGCAAGGCCCCTTCAGCTCGCTGAAATTCAACGCCGGTTACACCGACTATGAACACCGCGAAATCGAAGGCGGCGAGGTCGGCACCACCTTCAAGAACAAAGGCTATGAAGCCGGTGTTGAAGCGCGGCACGTGCCCTTGGGACCGCTGAATGGCGTGGTGGGTGCTCAGGTCAACCGCAACGAGTTTTCTGCCTTGGGCGAAGAAGCGTTCGTACCGCACACCGACACCAACAGTGGCGCCCTGTTCATCCTCGAAGAACTGCAAGCCACCGAACGCTTGACGCTCAGCCTGGGCGCTCGTCTGGAGCACACCGTGGTCGACCCGGATGCCAAGGGTAACGAGCGCTTTTCAGCGGCTGATCGCTCTAAAAGCTTCACCACAGGCAGCGTGTCGTCGGGTGCAGTCTTCACCCTGACTCCGATTTGGTCGTTGGCTGCCACCCTGGGCTACACCGAGCGCGCCCCTACGTTTTATGAGCTGTACGCCAACGGCGCGCACGTTGCGACCGGCACTTATGAAGTTGGCAACGCAAACCTGTCAAAAGAAAAAGCCGTCTCCAGCGACCTGGCCCTGCGTTTCGATAACGGCACCCACACGGGCAGTGTCGGCGTGTTCTACAGCCACTTTTCCAATTACATCGGCTTACTCGGCTCGGGTCGTACGTTGAATGACGAAGGTGAACCCGACGCCGATGGTATCCCGGAGTACACCTACTCCGGAGTACGCGCACGCTTCACGGGCTTTGAAGCGAAAGATCACTGGAAACTTGGTGAAAGTGCCTACGGCAAATTCGCGCTGGAACTGTCAGGTGACTACACCCGAGCCACCAACCTCGACACGGGCGAAGCGTTGCCTCGTATTGCACCACTGCGCTTGAGCAGCGGCCTGCTGTGGGAACTGGATCGCTGGCAGGCACGGGTGGACATCGAACATGCCAGTCATCAAGGGCGCGTACCGCGCAATGAGTCGGGCACTGAGGGTTACACCACCTTAGGCGCCAGCGCCGGCTATCACTTTGAAGTGGGCAGCAGCCAATGGCTGGCCTTCGTCAAAGGCCAGAACCTGACCAACCAGACCGTGCGTTACGCCAGCTCAATTCTGCGCGACATAGCGCCTGCGCCAGGGCGTGGCATTGAGGTCGGTTTACGCACCACGTTCTAAGCCTGCGCACCTGCACTGAGCGTCGCGCAGCCCTCTGCGCGGCGCTATCGAAGGCTCTAGAACAGGCTTTTTGCCACTAATACGAGACTAAATAAAAGCAACATTTCGCTTTATCGCTACGCTCTTTCTCCGTTCTCACCTTGTAACTAGATTTATCCCACAGAGAACTTGGAGTCGTTATGCACGGAAGCTGTAGCACCACCGCCTCACACATCCTTAAAGAAATGCTGCATTACCGCCGTCGCTTCTCTGGCAGCGATCAAGATATTTCCCTCGAAAACGACATCGTTACCCTCACCCAATTGCCACGCATCCAGACCTTTATCAGCGCCAACCTGCCCATTCACTTCATCTTGCCAGCCTTCCCGGCCAAGTCCCCGAACCCCAATAAAGTGCTGGGTGCTGTCCCGGACATGGCTGAAAAACTTGCCCTGACGTTTCTCAATTCATTGTGCGAAAACATTAAGAGCCACTACGCACCCGGCGCACGCCTGACCATTTGCTCGGATGGCCATGTGTTTTCTGACTTGATCAACGTCAGTGACGCCACGATCAACACCTACCAGAACAAGATCAAAGCGCTGATCAAGGATGAACAGCTGTCACACCTGGACGTTCTGAACCTGGGTGATATCGAAGAGTTCGCGGCCTTGACCGATGACTACGATGTGCTGCGCAGCACATTGCTGGAAGGCTACGCCGACCCGCTGCAAGACATTCGCGAGCACCTGATCAACGACGAGGACGGCACCCGCCTGTACCGCGCCATCACCCGGTTCATGTTTGAGGACGGTTTAACGCCGGATTACCAGGGCTCAAAAACAGCGCTGCAACGTGACGCCCGCCAACGCGCCTATGGCGTGATTCAAAGCAGTTGGGCCTGGGGCAACCTGCTGGCGCAATGTTTCCCGGATGCCATTCGCCTGTCGATCCACCCGCAACCTACGTCGAGTTTAAAAATGGGCATTCATATGCTGCCCACCAAGGATGACTGGTTGACGCCCTGGCATGGCACAGCCGTGGATGTGGACGGCACCTTTGTGCTGATGAGAAAAACCGAAGCCATGGAGCTGAATGCCAAGCCGGTGTGGGTCGATGGCAACCACAGCCACTACTCGCTCGACTCGCGTAAGTCAGCCGAATGCGCATGAGAAGCACGGATGCTTCTGAATTTTCGCTGTCTCATACGGTAAACAGTGATGCAAAACACACCTGCTTTTAACGTCAGTGCACATTCGCCTTTTGGCCTGATGATTACGCCTGCCCACAACGGGCAAACAGTCGAGCAACTGGATGTCAGCCAGCTCATCGCCCTGGCACGCGAGCATCACTTGCTGATACTGCGCGGATTTGCGCCGACCTTCGTCGATTCACCGAGTTTTACCCGCTTTGCCGAGCAATGGGGAGCGATCAAGATGTGGCCCTTTGGCGCGGTACTTGACGTTAAGGAGCACCCGGACGCCACCGACCATATCTTTGATCACAGCGGCGTGCCCTTGCACTGGGACGGCATGTACAAGCCGACCATTCCTGAATTTCAACTGTTCAATTGCCTGCATGCCCCCGCAGAGGATGAAGGTGGGCGTACGACCTTTCTCGACACTGAGGCGCTGTTGGCCCATACCCCGCGGGAAGTGATTGAGCGCTGGCGTGACGTCAGTGTCACTTACCGTATTCGTCAGGTGGTGCATTACGGCGGCCAAGTGTGCTCCTCGTTGCTGGTTGAGCACCCGCGCACTGGCAAGCCGGTGCTGCGTTACAACGAACCGGCACAGGAGGGCGAGCGTTTTCTCAATCGCCATGCGTTGCAGTACCACGGTATCGAGCCGGACCAGGTGCTGGCGTTTGAACAGGACCTACAGGCCCGGCTGCATGACCCGCGCTTTTACTACGGCCATGCCTGGCAACAAAACGACGTGGTGATTGCCGACAACTTCTCGCTGCTGCACGGCCGCGAGGCGTTTACCGCACGTTCTGCACGACACTTGCAGCGGGTACACATCCACGCCGATCCCATCTGCCACAACACCGCTTTACAGCCCGGCGCCTGACCTGTGACCGCTGCCCGTGTGCGCCAACTGCGTACCCGGTCAGCGGCCAGATATCACGGTTTTACACATTGATAAACACATCGAAAGGACTTCGACATGGCACGTCTTCTGATTGCTTGCACCGCCAGCCCAGGGCATGTATTGCCGCTGCTTAAAATCGCTGAACACTTGATAGGCCAAGGCCATGAGCTGGGGGTACTGACCGGCAAACTGTTTCGCCAGCAGGGTGAACACATTGGCGCCGAGTTTTTCGAATTCAACGAAAACATCGACTTCGATTACCGTCACGTAGACCGTCTTTTTCCACAACGCGCCTTGCTACCTCCAGGCCCCGAGCAAACAGCTCTGGCCCTGAGGAATTTTTTTGCCGATGCCATGCCACTGCAAGATCTGCAATTGCGTCAACTGATTCAAGACTTCAAACCCGACGCGCTGATCATTGAAAGCGTGTTTTATGGCGCCCTGCCGTTACTGCTGGGTCCTGTCGCCTCACGCCCCCCAGTGATGTGCATCGGTGAAACGCCGCTAGGCCTCAGCTCACGGGACTCGATCTTCTTCGGCCCGCGCATACCGCCCGCCGTGCTGCCAACGGACTGCACGCGAGAGTCGCTGGTTATCAGCGATCATCAACGACTTATCGACGAGGTTCATGACTATTTCAATCAAACACTGATCCAGCACGGGCACCCCACATTGCGTGCGGCACTCAGCGATACGCTGGTCAACGACGTGGAGCGCTTCTGCCAGTTGTCGACCCAAGCGTTTGAATATGCGCGCGATGACCTGCCACAACACTTGAGATTTGTCGGCCCGCTGCGTAATCCTCCAACCTCCAGAAACGCCGTCAAAGATCCATTCATCGAGGAGGATGGACGTCCGCTGGTGATCGTGACGCAGGGAACGGTGGCCAATGCCGACCTCAATCAACTGCTGCTGCCCACGTTGCGCGCGCTGGCAGGGTTACCTGTCAAGGTGCTGGCGCTTACCGGCGGCCGGGGCACCGACCCGTCCCTGATCCCCACGGCCGACAACCTGCGCGTCACCGATTTTGTGGCGTATGAACAGGTGCTGCCACACGCCAGTGTATTTATCACCAACGGCGGCTATGGCTCGATCAACAGCGCATTGGGCTATGGCGTACCGGTGCTGATCGCGGGCACCGGCGAAGACAAAGCCGAAACGTCTACGCGAGTGGTATGGGCGAGGTGCGGCATTAACCTCAACACCAGCTACCCCTCTGAGCAGGCAATTGCGCACGCCGTGCAAAAAATCATCACTCAACCCTCTTATCGCCTCCGTGCAAAGGAGATCGCCGAAGATTTTTTACAGCATGACGCACTGGCCATTATTTCAGACGAACTCCAGCAAATGCTGGCCGAAACAGCCTGAGACGATCGGTCGCAGCACACTGTTACCAAATCCGAAATGATCCATGTCATTTAAAGTGCTGTTTCAAAAGGTTACAGCGCTTTATCATCCCATTCTTAGAGGCTGAACCGATTCACGGCGCCTCCAAATCTTCAAGGGTGCGCGCTGATCTTTACAAGACAGCGCTACCACTGCCACAGCCATACCTATAAAGACTCACGACCTCGACCTATGTCCACATTTCTGATTTTGCGCAAACACAGTGCGCTGCTTCCTATGGCCGGGCAAAAAGCCCTGAGCCTGATGGGCGGCCTTACTGCTTTCGGCCTGGCCACCTGCGTGCAGGCAAACCCGGCGTTCGACAGCGAGTCCAAATGGATGTTTGGGGACTGGAACGGCACCCGTAGCGAGCTGGAGCAAAAAGGCTACGCCTTCTCCCTCGACTATGTCGGCGAAGTGGGTTCCAACCTGCATGGCGGCTATGACCACGACCGTACGGCGCGCTACAGCGATCAGTTCGGCCTGGGCACGCACTTGGATTTGCAAAAGATTCTGGGCTGGGAAGATGCCGAGTTTAAGCTGACGATCACCCATCGCAGCGGTAACAACATCAGCAACGATCGCATCAACGACCCGCGCGTGGGGGGCTTCACCTCGGCGCAAGAAGTCTGGGGCCGTGGCCAGACCACCCGCCTGACGCAGATGTGGTACCAACAGAAATTCTTTGATCAGAAGCTCGACATCAAAGTCGGCCGCTTTGGTCAGGGCGAAGACTTCAACAGCTTCCCGTGCGACTTCCAGAACCTGGCGTTTTGCGGTTCGCAGGTCGGTAACTGGGCTGGCAGCATTTGGTACAACTGGCCGGTCAGCCAATGGGCGTTGCGCGTTAAATACCACCTCACCCCTGAGCTGTATGCACAGGTCGGTGCCTACGAGCAAAACCCGTCCAACCTGGACCGTGGCAATGGTTTCAAACTCAGCGGCAGTGGCACCCAAGGTGCCGTGCTGCCGGTTGAACTGGTATGGACGCCAAAAATTAATGGGCTGCCTGGGGAGTATCGTGCGGGGTACTACTACAGTAGTGCCAAGGCAACCGATGTTTACAAAGATGCCAATGGCCAGGCCGCAGCCTTGAGCGGCGAAGCCTATCGCAGCAGTTCGAGCAAGCACGGCATGTGGCTGGGTGTGCAACAGCAACTGACCCGCCGCGCCAGCGATCAGTCGAGGGGCTTGAGTGTGTTCGCCAACGCCACCGTTCACGACAAGAAAACCAACCCGATCGATAACTATGTGCAGGCAGGCATCGTCTACAAAGGCGTGTTCGATGCGCGGGCCAAAGACGACATCGGCTTTGCCGTGGCCAGGGTTCACGTCAACCCGGCCTATCGTAAAAACGCTCAGGCGACCAATCAGGCCCGCACGGTGTACGACTTTGACGACGCCCGCTATCTGCCGCCGCAAGACACCGAATACAGCGCCGAATTGTATTACGGCGTGCACGTCACTAACTGGCTGACCGTGCGACCGAACCTGCAATACATCCGCCATCCGGGCGGCGTCAACCAACTGGATGACGCGCTGATCGGCGGCTTGAAGATTCAAAGTTCGTTCTGATCCCTGCACGAACGACCGCGACGAGCATGAAGCTTGAAGCTGACTCACAAGGACTAACTTTACTGAATCGCCTCGCATCGCGCCGTGTTCCACGGCCCATGCGGGAACACTATCAACGTAACGGAGAACCACACTATGAGCACTGAAGGTGCTTCAAGTCGTAGCCGCCTGTTACCGACGTTGCTCGGTATCTTGCTGCTGCTAATGGGCCTGGCCATGCTGGTCGGGGGTATCAAGCTGGTCACGCTGGGCGGGTCGATGTACTACCTGCTGGCCGGTATCGGTTTTGGCCTGTCAGGCGCACTGCTGATGGCCGGGCGCCGCGCCGCGCTGGGCTTGTACGCCGTGGTGCTGTTCGCCAGCACCGTTTGGGCACTGATCGAAGTGGGCCTGGACTGGTGGCAACTGGTACCGCGCCTGGCCCTGTGGTTTGCGATCGGTATCGTATTGCTGCTGCCATGGTTGCGTCGCCCACTGTTGCGCGGCCAATCGGCCCCGGTGGCGACGGGTGCACTGAGCGTGGCCGTCGTACTGGCAGGCCTGGCTGCACTGGCCAGCCAGTTCACCAGCCCTGGTGAAATCAAGGGTCAACTGGACCGTGATGCTGTTCCCGGCATGACCAACACCGCACCGGCCATGCCGGAGGGTGACTGGCAGTCCTACGGGCGCACCGCCTACGGTGACCGTTACTCGCCACTGAAAGAAATTACGCCAGAAAATGCCCACAAGCTGGTTCCAGCCTGGACATTCCGTACCGGGGACATTCCGGGCGAAGGCGATCCGGGCGAAACAACCGCCGAGAACACCCCGCTGAAAGTGAACGGCATGCTGTACGTGTGTACCCCACACAGTCAGGTGATTGCTGTTGACCCAGACACCGGCAAGGAAATCTGGCGCTACGACCCGAAGCTCAGCACGCAGAACGCGGCTAACTTCAAAGGCTGGGCGCACATGACCTGCCGCGGCGTGACGTATCACGACGAAAACGCCTACGCCAAAGCCAGCACTGAGCAAAGCGCTGCCGAGCCTGCTGCGGCCACGTCGAGCAACTCGTGCCCACGTCGCCTGTTCCTGCCGACGGCTGACACGCGCCTGATCGCGCTGAACGCCGACACCGGTAAAGTCTGCGAAGACTTCGGTGACAATGGCGCAGTTGACTTGCGCCACAACATGGGTGGCTTCGCGCCAGGCGGCTACTACTCCACCTCGCCCCCTGCCGTGACCAAAGACCTGGTTGTGATTGGCGGCCACGTTACTGACAACATTTCTACCGATGAGCCATCGGGCGTGATCCGGGCGTACGACGTACGTACCGGTAAGCTGGTGTGGAATTGGGACAGCGGCAACCCGGACGCCACCGCGCCGATTGCCGAAGGCGAAACCTACACCCGCAACTCGCCTAACATGTGGTCGATGTTCGCCGTCGACGAAAACCTCGGCATGCTCTATCTGCCGATGGGCAACCAGACGCCTGACCAGTTCGGCGGCAACCGTACCGAAGATTCCGAGCGCTACGCTGCTGGCATCACTGCGCTGGACATCAACACCGGTAAAGTCCGCTGGTACCGTCCGCTTACTCACCATGACCTGTGGGACATGGACGTAGGTGGCCAACCTACCTTGATGGACATTAAAACGGCTGACGGTGTTAAACCGGCTCTGCTGGCGTCCACCAAGCAAGGCAGCATCTACGTGCTTGACCGTAGCAACGGTAAAGACATCGTACCGATCCACGAAGTGCCAGCACCGGGCGGCGCCGTTGAAGGCGACCACACCGCGCCAACGCAGCCTCGCTCAGAGCTGAACATGATCCCGCCGGTCCTGACCGAACGTGACATGTGGGGCGTGACTCCGTTTGACCAGATGCTGTGCCGTATCAACTTCAAATCCCTGCGTTATGACGGCATGTACACCCCGCCTTCCTTGCAAGGTTCGATCGTTTATCCCGGTAACTTTGGCGTGTTTGACTGGGGCGGCATCTCGGTAGACCCCGTGCGTCAGATCGCATTCCTGAACCCAAGCTACATGGCCTTCACCTCCAAACTGGTACCCCAGGCGGATGTGGCTGCAATGGGCCCACGTAAAGGCGAAACCTCGGGCGTACAACCGAACAAAGGTTCGCCTTACGGCGTGATCCTGGAGCCTCTGTTGTCGCCACTGGGCCTGCCTTGCCAGGCTCCGGCGTGGGGCTACGTTGCGGCGGTCGACCTGACCAACAACAACGTGATCTGGAAACACAAGAACGGCACCGTGCGTGACAGTTCGCCGGTTCCAATCCCGCTGTCGATGGGCGTTCCAAGCTTGGGCGGCACATTCACCACCGCCGGTGGCGTAGCCTTCCTGAGCGGCACCCTTGACCAGTACCTGCGTGCTTACGATGTAAGCAACGGCAAGTTGCTGTGGGAAGGTCGCCTGCCTGCTGGCGGCCAAACCACTCCAATGACCTACACCGGCAAAGACGGCACACAATACGTGCTGGTCATGGCGGGTGGTCACGGCGGCCTGGGCACCAAAAAAGGTGACTATGTCATCGCGTTCAAACTCGCCGATTAAGTAACACAGCGAGTGGCAAGCGAAGCGGCTATCGAAAGATAGCCGCTTTTTTTAGGGCTGACGTTTTATACGAGCCTGACCTGCGATATTCACAACGGCAACGCTACACGCCATTCTACTTTGCGGCACCCATTACAACTGGCCTTCAAAACGCATCATTACGCCGTTTCTTTCAGGCGCGACAACCACACCTCAAACGCCTGCGCATCCAGCGGACGACTGATCAGATAGCCTTGCGCCGTGTCGCATTGCCAGCGCTCCAGCAGGTCAAGGGTATGTTGATACTCCACCCCTTCGGCCACCACTTTTAGCCCCAGGTTGTGGCTCATCTCGATGGTCGAGCGCACGATCACCGCGTCTTCACTGGTTTCATCCAGGTTGCGAATAAACGACTGATCGATTTTCAGCTCTTGCACCGGCAAGCGTTTGAGGTGAGCCAGCGATGAATAACCGGTGCCGAAGTCATCGACCGCCAGACTGATACCGCCATCGCGCAGTTTTTCCAGCACGCCAAGCGAGTGCTCAGGGTCGCGCATGACCGCACTTTCGGTGATTTCGAAAATAAGTTGCTCGGCCGACACCTCATAACGCTTGAGCAGGGTTTCGACCTTATGCAACAGGTCTTCACCGTGCACATCCGCGGCCGAAATGTTCAGCGACAGTTGCAGCGCCAGCCCCTTGCGGTTCCACTCGGCCAGTTGACGAACGCCCTCCTCCAGCACCCACTGCGTCAGCAATACCATGCTGCCCGTGCGCTCGGCCAAGGGAATGAACTCGGCTGGCGACACCACGCCCAGCTCCGGGTGACGCCAGCGCAACAAGGCTTCGGCCTGGCGCACCTGGCCACTGCCAATCTCCAGCTTGGGCTGATACAGCAAAAACAACTCGCCCTCGCTGGCGGCGCTGCGCAAGTCGCGAATCAGCTGGATTTGCCGCTGATGCGCCAAGTCCCGATCCTGCTGATAGACCTGCAAGTACCCCGGTAAGGCCGCTGCATCGCGGCGCGCGATCGCGGCCCTGCTGATCAGTTCTTCGACGCTTTGGCCGTTGATCGGGTACACCGCAATGCCCATGCAAACCTCGAGCAACACGTCATGGCCATCGATGCTCAAGGGTCGATTCAACAGCGCATACAACGTGTCGGCCATCGCGACCCCGGCATCGACCTGAGTGCTCTCCAGCAGCAACAAAAATTCATTGCCGGTGATGCGCGCCGCCGTATCGCGCTCGTGCAGGGTGTCGAGCATCGCGCGGCTGGCCTCGCGCATGATCAGCTCCATGCCGTCCGGGCCAAAGCTTTCGTTGATCACGCGGTAGTTTTCAATGCCCAGATAAATCAGGACGACGTTGCGCCGGGCGCTGATCGCACTGCCCAATCGTTCCATGGCCAGAGCGCGATTGGGCAAGCCGGTGAGCGCGTCATGCAAGGCGTTATGCGCCAATTGCTGCTCACGCTGCGCAATACCGGCCTGCATGGCGTTGATGGCCTTG
The DNA here is from genome assembly GCF_001043055.1 of Pseudomonas weihenstephanensis. GTDB lineage: Bacteria > Pseudomonadota > Gammaproteobacteria > Pseudomonadales > Pseudomonadaceae > Aquipseudomonas > Aquipseudomonas weihenstephanensis. The sequence continues at coordinate 430,476 of NZ_JYLF01000001.1, read as the reverse complement.
GCCAGAAAACCCAGTTCGTCCTTACGCTTGAGTTCGACCGGCGTTTCGTAGTCGCCCCGACCAATCCGTTGCGCGGCTTCTGCCAGCAGACTGACCGGGCGCGAGACCGCCCGCGCCAGCCACAAGGCTCCGAGCAAGGACGCCAGCAATGCACCGACCGAGACCCACAAAAACTTGCGATCAAGCGAATTAAAGGCCTGCATGGTTTGATCCAGCGGGCTCTGCAGCAACGCCATCACTTGCCCGTTAGCCGGGTCGCCGGAGTTGGCCAATTGCAATAATTGACCCAAAAAACGCTGGTGGTGAAATTCGCTGAAATGAACGGTCAGGCCCGGCGCATGCGTGTGCATGAACGCGACAATGCTGGCGTTCATTGCGTCAGGCTGAGTGCTGCTCAGCACCCCGTTTTCGCCGTTATTAAGGGTCATAAACGACACTTCAAGGTTGCTCAGCGAACGCAACTCATGGGCAAATACGTCGTCCATCGGCATCGCAGACACCACGCGCACCACCGGTAAAGGGGCCATCACGGCACTCTGCACCATCATGTAAGGGCGGCCATCGAGTACGCCGACAAGCATGGTTTGAGCGTTACGACGCGCCATCTTCAAAGCCTTGGCGTAGGGGAAGGCCTGCCCGGACGGTAAGCCTTTGAGGGTGCTGGTGATGATGTTGCCATTGAGGTCGAGTACAAAGAGATCACTGCCGCGAATACTCGCCTCAAACTCCAGCAAGGCGTTCTCGATGTCCGCGGAGGTGCCATTGATGCTCGCGAGGCGAAAGTCCGAGTCATTGGTCAGCCAGTTGAGCCCGTACTGGATGCGCCGCCAACGCAAATCCATGAACCGCTCAAACACCCGCGTGCCGGTGCGCAATTGCTCTTCGGCCTGATCGCTGGCCACCGTAATGGTCACTGCTTTGACGGCGAAGTACACCGCACCAATCACCACGAGCAAGAGCAACGCCAGGAACAGGCTGATACGCGCCTGAAAACTGTTACGCAGCTTCATGCTGCCTCCTCGATCCACTGAGTCAATGCCACTACCCACTCTGAGGTTATGTCCTGAGGCATACGCCGCTCCCTCTGCATCGTCAGAAAAGCCTGTCGCAAGGCTTTCCATTCCCTTTTTATTGTTATCAATCGTAACTGCTGCAAGAGAGAAGATCGCCTAATAAATCAGGGCCGTCCACCGTCAAGTTGTTGGCGACAAAGGCCTAGCGAGCGGGCACTTCGGGGAAGATTTTATCAATGAGACAAGGGCCTGCCCTGACACTCGCCACAGGCTTGAACACAGGCCTCTTGAACCGCAAACCCTGCGCTCGACTACGCTACCCCGCGCAGTCTTCGGCAGCGGCTAGAGGATGAAAAACGTTTCGCCATTGAAACCACTGACACCGCGCCCCATCTAACCCTCATACCCCATTGCGCAGGTGCCCCATGAGCGACCAGCAAGATTTCCCGGATAACAGCACTGAATACACCGACATAGAACACCCGCACAGCGAACATCAACCTCACTCGGCAGGGACTGAATTGGCGTTGCCAGAACAGAATCTGCCGGACAAGGTGTACATCATCCCGATCCATAATCGGCCGTTCTTCCCGGCGCAAGTGCTGCCGGTCATCGTCAATGAAGAGCCGTGGGCCGAAACCCTCGAACTGGTCAGCAAATCACCTCACCACTCGCTGGCACTGTTTTTTGTCGACACCCCGCCCGATGATCCTCGCCATTTCGACACCGACAGCCTTCCTGAATACGGCACGCTGGTAAAAGTGCATCACGCCAGCCGCGAAAACGGCAAATTGCAGTTCGTGGCCCAAGGCCTGACCCGCGTGCGCATCAGCATGTGGCTCAAACATCACCGCCCGCCGTATCTGGTGGAGGTTGAATACCCGCAGCAGCCCAAAGAGCCCACCGATGAGGTGAAGGCGTATGGCATGGCGCTGATCAATGCGATCAAAGAACTGCTGCCGCTCAACCCGCTGTACAGCGAAGAGCTGAAAAACTACCTCAATCGCTTCAGCCCTAATGATCCTTCGCCGCTGACCGATTTTGCCGCAGCGCTGACCTCGGCCACCGGTAACGAGCTGCAAGAAGTGCTCGACTGCGTGCCCATGCTCAAGCGCATGGAAAAAGTGCTGCCGATGCTGCGCAAAGAAGTCGAAGTGGCACGGCTGCAAAAAGAGATCTCGGCCGAGGTCAATCTCAAAATTGGCGAACATCAGCGCGAGTTCTTCCTTAAGGAGCAACTCAAGGTCATTCAGCAAGAGTTGGGGCTGACCAAGGACGATCGCAGCGCAGACATCGAGCAATTCAAGCAACGCCTTGAAGGCAAAAACCTGCCGGTGCAAGCGCAAAAGCGCATCGACGAAGAACTGAACAAGCTGTCGATTCTGGAAACCGGATCGCCGGAATACGCGGTCACTCGTAACTATCTGGACTGGGCTTCGTCGGTGCCGTGGGGCGTGTTCGGTAAAGACAAACTCGACCTCAAGCACGCGCGTAAAGTGCTCGACGCGCACCATGCGGGGCTGGATGACATCAAAAATCGCATCCTCGAATTTCTCGCCGTTGGCGCTTACAAAGGCTCGGTCAGTGGTTCGATTGTGCTGCTGGTCGGCCCGCCGGGTGTGGGCAAGACCAGCGTCGGCAAGTCGATTGCCGAGTCGCTGGGGCGCCCGTTCTACCGTTTCAGCGTGGGCGGTATGCGCGACGAAGCCGAGATCAAGGGCCACCGTCGCACCTACATCGGTGCCCAACCGGGCAAGCTGGTGCAGGCGCTCAAGGACGTTGAGGTGATGAACCCGGTGATCATGCTCGATGAGATCGACAAGATGGGCCAAAGTTTTCAGGGCGACCCCGCCTCGGCCTTGCTTGAGACCCTGGACCCGGAGCAAAACGTCGATTTCCTCGATCACTACCTGGACCTGCGGCTGGACCTGTCCAAGGTGCTGTTTGTGTGCACGGCCAATACGCTGGACTCAATCCCCGGCCCGTTGCTCGACCGCATGGAAGTCATACGCCTGTCGGGTTACATCACCGAAGAAAAGGTCGCGATTGCCAAGCGTCATTTGTGGCCAAAACAGCTTGAAAAGGCGGGTGTGTCTAAAGGCAGCCTGAGTATCAGTGACAGCGCACTGCGCGCCGTGATCGACGGTTACGCCCGCGAAGCCGGCGTGCGTCAGCTGGAAAAACAGCTGGGCAAACTGGTGCGCAAAGCCGTGGTCAAGTTGCTGGATGATCCCAAAGCGGTGATCAAGATAGGTCCAAAAGACCTCGAAGCGTCACTGGGCATGCCGGTGTTCCGTAACGAGCAAGTGATCAGCGGCACGGGTGTCATCACCGGGCTGGCCTGGACCAGCATGGGCGGGGCCACGTTACCGATTGAAGCCACGCGTATTCACACGCTCAACCGCGGGTTCAAGCTGACCGGGCAATTGGGCGATGTGATGAAGGAGTCAGCTGAAATTGCTTACAGCTACATCAGCGCCAACCTTAAGCAATTCGGCGGCGATCCCAAGTTCTTCGATGAGGCCTTTGTGCATTTGCATGTGCCAGAAGGGGCCACGCCCAAAGACGGCCCCAGTGCTGGCGTGACAATGGCCAGCGCCCTGCTGTCCCTGGCTCGCAATCAAGCGCCCAAAAAAGGCATCGCCATGACCGGCGAGTTGACCTTGACCGGGCATGTGCTGCCGATTGGGGGTGTGCGTGAAAAAGTCATTGCGGCACGCCGGCAAAAAATTCACGAGTTGATCCTGCCTGACGCCAACCGTGGTCACTTTGAAGAGTTGCCGGACTACTTGAAAGAAGGCATTACCGCCCACTTTGCCAAGCGCTTTAGCGACGTGGCAAACGTGTTGTTTTAACCGCCTGAACTAACGCCGCACGTCGCGGGACACGATGCGCTACACCTCGTATCTTGTCCCGCGGTTCAAGCCGTTCACCCCACACTGTCAATGTTGTCAGTAGACACCTGCCCTATTCCCGACGCTAATAGCCTCAAGCCTGTTAAAACTGCGTCGAGAAACGATCATGGCACTGCATCACCCTACATATGGAAATCCAGCGGTTATCTGTCAGAAGTTTTTGGGCAGCCCTTCATTCAATCCAAGAACCAGCGGTGAGCTCAAAGCCGAGGTTCTGGACAGGGCCTTGTTCGACTCCCATGAAATGACCTTTGCCAGTAGCCAAAAGAAAATCGTCATTACGGCTGACATGGGTGACTTTGGGTCTATAGGCTATCGCTCCCTAGCATTCACCCTCGACATCAATATCCAGACCGGTATTTACCCGTTTGCACGCGGCAATTTTGGGCATGTGCACGACATGACATACACAGAGTGCGTCGAACTGAACGGCGAGCATGTCTACTACTTGATTCAGGCAGAGATCGGCAGCCTGCAATTGAGTGTGGTCGAAAGTTGCTACAGCGCGCGTTTGTTTACCTTTGATGGCCGTGACCACAACGACGCGACTTTCGAAATATGCGGTGACTTCATCATCACCCCACCCCACGCATCGTTCAGTTAGTGAGGGCCGCGCACGACTTTAACCGCGCGGCGTGGTGCAACACCTTGCATGGGTTATGCTGCGCGCTTGTTATTGTCTGACCGGAGCCTTCAATGTCCCTCGCGCGCCTCATTCCCTTGTTCGGCCTCACGCTGCTGACGGCTTGCGCCCAGCAACCGGCACACAACGTGATCGTTGAAGAACAAAGTGACTGCCCGATGCAATTGCACACCGGGCAAAACTTGACCCTGACCTTGCCCAGCAACCCCACCACCGGCTATCGCTGGGCGATTCAGGACTCCGCCGGCGGCGTGTTACGCAGCCTCAGCCCTGAAGTCTACAAAAGCGTCGACAGTGGCCAGCTACTCGGTAGCGGCGGGCAATCCACCTGGCGCTTTCAGGCATTTGCCGCAGGCTCCGGGCGCTTGCGCCTGACCTATCAGCAACCGTGGGAACCTGAAGCCGAGCCTGCACAGGTGTTTGATTGCGCTATCACGGTGAAATGACATGCCTTGGCTGATCCTCGCGGTTATGGGCGCCGCCGCCTATCTGTACGGTGTGAACATGCAGTCCACGCTGCTGTGTTTACTGAGCAAACCGCTGCCGGTGCTGGCCTTGCTCGGCTGGCTGCAAGATGCACCGCCCAGCCTGTACAGGCGCTGGATCAGTCTTGGCCTGTTGTTTTCACTGCTGGGGGACATTCTGCTGGCCTGGCCGGTGGACCTGTTTGTGTTCGGTCTGGGTGCCTTTCTGCTGGCCCATTTGGCATATCTGAAGGCATACCTGAGCGATTGCCGGCGTGTCGCCTGGTTACCGCTGACGTTAGCCTTGATGGCGGGCGTGAGTTTATTCAGCGTCATGGCGGCGCAGGGTCTGGGCCAATTGTTGATTCCCGTCAGCGTGTACGCGCTGGCCATCAGCGCCATGCTGTGGCGCGCCTTTGCCCGACTGGGCACAGCCGTCCCCGCGCGTTCGGCCTGGCTGGCGGCAGCCGGGGCACTGGCGTTTGTGGTCTCGGACAGCCTGATCGGCATCGACCGCTTTGTGTTCAAGTTCAGCGCCGCACCGTATCTAATCATCCTCAGTTACTGGCTCGGGCAATGGGGCATTGCCGCCTCAGCGTTGAGTCAGAGCAAACGCTGAGTCAGCATCTGTCCACCCCACCAAACGGTTTATCAGACAGACCGCGCATCCCGGCGCCAACTTGGCTAAAATGCCGCCCCTTTTAAATTTCCATCGCCGGAACCCTCGTGAGCAAAGAACCCGACCGTATATTCGCCCAGCCCTTGGCCCAGGTGCCGGACTTCGCCTTTAACGAAGACGTGGTGCGGGTGTTCCCGGACATGATCAAACGTTCGGTGCCGGGTTATCCGACCATTGTCGAAAACCTCGGTGTGCTCGCTGCACAGTTCGCCCAGCCTGATAGCGTGCTCTACGATCTGGGCTGTTCGCTGGGTGCAGTCACTCAGGCGCTACGCCGGCATGTGCGCAGTGAAGGGTGCAAGGTGATTGCCGTAGACAACTCGGCGGCGATGGTCGAGCGCTGCCGCGAATACTTGAATGGGCAAAACTCGATGTTTCAGGAGTTGTTGCCGGTCGACGTGATCGAAGGCGATATTCTCGCGCTGCGCTTTGAGCCGGCCTCAGTGGTTGCGCTCAACTTCACCCTGCAATTCATTGCCCCCCAAGATCGCCTGGCCTTGCTTGGCCGTATCCGCCAGGCGCTGTTGCCGGGCGGCGCGTTGATCCTCTCGGAGAAGCTGCGCTTCAATGACGCAGACGAGCACGCGCTGCTCACCGACTTGCACATCGCATTCAAGCGCGCCAACGGCTATAGCGATCTGGAAATCGCACAAAAGCGCAGCGCCATCGAAAACGTCATGAAGCCCGACAGCCTCGAAGAACATCGCGAACGCCTGCTGGCGGCCGGGTTCTCGAAAGTCGTGCCGTGGTTCCAGTGTCTTAACTTTGCCTCGTTGATTGCCTTGCCATGATTGATCTTTCCCCTCTCGCCCGGCGTCTGGCCGGCACGCCTTTGGCTGAATGGGCCGACACCCTGCAAGCTCAGCTCGACACCAAAATGGAGAAAGGTCACGGTGACCTTGAGCGCTGGCAAAGCGCTCTGGATGCGCTGCCTGACGTTACACCCACTGAAATTGACCTGCTCAATGGCCTCACGCTCGACACTGACTGCGACGACGACACCCGTGCGCGTATGCGCCAGGCGCTGATGGGCTTGTCGCCGTGGCGCAAAGGCCCGTTTGACCTGTTCGGGGTGCATGTCGACACCGAATGGCACTCGGACTGGAAATGGTCACGGGTTGCGCCGCACATCGACCTCAAAGGCAAGCGCATCCTGGATGTCGGCTGCGGCAATGGTTACTACATGTGGCGCATGCTCGGTGCAGGCGCCCATAGCGTGATCGGCGTGGACCCCAACTGGTTGTTCTTCTGCCAGTTTCAGGCCGTGCAACGCTTTTTGCAGCAAGAGGCCGCCTGGCACCTGCCGTTCCCGTTTGAAGACTTGCCACCGAATCTGGAAGGCTTCGACACCGTGTTCTCCATGGGTGTGTTCTACCACCGCCGCTCCCCGATCGAGCATTTGCTGGCGCTCAAGGATTGCCTGGTCAAAGGTGGCGAACTGGTGTTGGAAACACTGGTGATTGAAGGCGACGTGAATCAGGTGCTGGTGCCCGAGGACCGCTACGCGCAAATGCGTAACGTATGGTTTTTACCATCGATTGCTGCGCTGGAGCGCTGGTTGCGGCGCGCCGGTTTCAGCGATGTGCGCTGCGTGGACGTAAGCATTACAACCGTTGAGGAGCAACGGGCGACAGAGTGGATGAAGTTCCAGTCGCTGAGTGACTACCTTGACCCCAACGATCACAGCAAAACCATCGAAGGCTTGCCTGCGCCCATGCGCGCAGTGATTGTGGCCAAAAAATAAACCGCTGTAGCCGCTGCCGGAGGCTGCGATGGGCTGCGCAGCGGCCCTTATCGCAGCCTTGGGCAGCGGCGATAGATCAGGATTTCGCCCGGCGGGCCTTGAAGAACTCGCTGAGCATTGTGCCGCACTCCTCGGCCAGCACGCCGCCTTCAAACAGCACACGGTGGTTGAGAAAGCCCTGGGTAAAAAACTGCCCCTGACTTTGCACAATTCCAGCCTTGGGTTCCAATGCACCGTACACCACCCGCGCGACCCGCGAATGCACGATCAAACCGGCACACATGCTGCACGGCTCCAGCGTCACGTACAGCGTGCTGCCGGGCAGTCGATAGTTGCTGGCCGCCGCCGCCGCCGCACGAATGGCGACCATTTCGGCATGGGCGCTGGGGTCGTGACCGCTGATCGGGCAGTTGAAGCCGCGCCCGATGATTTCGCCGTTTTGCACCAGCACTGCACCCACCGGCACTTCACCCAGTGCGGCGCCCTGTGCCGCCAGCGCCAGCGCTTCACGCATATAGTCTTGATCGCGGCTGCGGTCGATGATCTGGGGTTGACGCCCTTGTCGCATCAGGAAACCTCAATAGCGGCCATCAGGCCGGTTTCCATGTGGTCAATCACATGGCAGTGGAACATCCACACGCCGGGATTATCCGCCACCAGCGCTACGCGGGCACGTTCGTTTTTACCCAGCAGGTAGGTGTCGGTGAAGTACGGGATGATTTTTTTGCGGTTAGACGCCAGCACCTTGAAGCTCATGCCATGCAAGTGAATCGGGTGCTGGTACTGGGTCATGTTCTTCAATTCGAAGATGTAACTGTGGCCCAGCTTGAGCTTGGCGATGGGCCGGTCAGCACAGGTTTTGTCTTTGATGTCCCACGCGATGCCATTGATCTGCCACAAGCTCGGCGGCTGATCAGGCCCTAGATCCTCGGACACCGAACCGACCCACTCGAAGTTGAAGTTGATCTTCTCGGCATTGGCCACGTCCGGCTCGGCAATCGGGTTGGCGGGCAACGCAGGGGGCCATTGGGCGGGGGCGTCGTTGCTGGCAACCGAGCGCAAAGTGCCCAGGCGTACCGGACCATCACGCAACGACAGCTCCTCACCCACCGCCGGGGCTTTGATGGCCAGACAAATGCGCATGCCAGGGCCTAGCCAGTATTCCTTGCCCCACGGCCTTGGCTCGATGGGATTACCGTCCAGCGCGTAGATTTTGGCTTGCACGCCGGGGATGTTGATGCGGTAGGTCAAGGTGTTGTCGAGATTAAGCAGGCGCACGCGGGTGATCTGCCCTGCGGGCAGCTCAATCGTCGGCACATGGCTGCCATTGATCGTCGACAAGCGCCCGGCCGTACCGCCGCGAGCCGCCTCACGGGTGATGCTGAACGGCATAAAACCGCCCTCTTCATCCACATGCCAGTTCTTGATGCTCAAGGTGCGTTCATGCGTAAAGCCGGTAGGTTCGCGCTCTTCAACAATCAGCGGCCCGACCAGCCCACGGCCCAGCTCTTCGCTGCTGTTGACGTGCGGGTGATACCAAAAGCTGCCCGCATCTGGCACGCGGAACTTGTAGTCAAAATATTCGCCCGGCAATACCGGCAACTGCGAGACGTAAGGCACGCCGTCCATCTCCAGCGGCAAGCGGATACCGTGCCAGTGAATGGTGGTCGATACTGGCAGGTGGTTGATAAAGCGTACCCGCAGCCATTGGCCCTGACGCACCCGCAATTCGGTGCCAGGTGCCGAAGGGCCAAAGGCCCACGCCTCGGTCTGATGACCGGGCACCAGTTCCACGTCGAGGGGCGCGGCAATCAGTTCGTAATCGTGGCCCGCTTCGGCATCGGCCATTTTGCCCAACCAGTAACGCGAAGCGCCTCCTGCGCCAACACCCACCACTACCAGGCCGGCTAAACCACCGAGTATTTGTCGACGGGTAAAGGACATGGGCTCAACTACCTCTCGTATCGTAAGCGGGCTTTAGGCCCGCAAAAGGCGAATACGATACACCTGCGGTTGAGAAACAGTAAGGCCGGGGTGGCGAAGGGCCGCAGTCCACACGCCGAAAACACCCTGGCTGGCTGCGAGCTTTTTTAGCACATCCGAAGATTGCAGCCCGCGGCAGCACCTAAGGTGTAAGCCCCACGAGCAGGTGCACCACGTTGTCTGCCAGCACCATGACCCCCGGCACGCCCGCTCTGTGCAGCGCTTGCGTGTCCAGCTTCGACCCGTCGCGCAACACCACGCGCACGCGGGTCAATGCCACTTTTTGTTCGGATTTGATGTTCACCGCGCCCCCCAAGCCTGCCAACGTGGCGTTGTTGAGTAACGAGGAGGCAACGTTCGTGTCCGGGAGCAAGTCCGGCGTCAGTGCTTTCCAAAACGCCTGATGCAATTTTGCAAACATGTTCAGTTCTCCAACACCACGGATTGAGGCTGTAAAACAGCGCGTACTTGTTGCGCGCTATCGAACCCCAGCACCTGATCCGCCAAGGTGGTACAGGCATTGAAATCCAGCTCGCGCACTTGCGCCTTGATGGTCGGGATCAGCGGCACGCTCACCGACAGCTCATCCACACCCAGCCCCAGCAACACAGGCACCGCCTGCGCCTCGGACGCTAAAGCCCCACACACACCCACCCATTTGCCATGTGCATGCGCAGCCTTGACGGTATGGGCGATCAGACGCAGCACTGCCGGGTGCAGGCTGTCGGCCTGGTTGGCCAGACGCGGGTGATCGCGGTCCATCGCCAAGGTGTATTGGGTCAGGTCATTGGTGCCAATCGAAAAGAAGTCCACGTGCGGCGCAAACACGTCGGCCATCAACGCCGCCGCAGGCACTTCGATCATGATGCCCAGCTTGGGCAGTTGGACCAGGCCCGCTCGCTGCGCTTCGTCTTGCAGCACACGGCGGGCTTCGTGCAGCTCGGACAAATGAGTGACCATCGGCAACATGATGTGCAGGCGCGCCAGATCAACACTGGCCAATATTGCGCGCAATTGGTCACGCAACAGTTCAGGTCGCTCCAGGCACAGGCGAATGCCGCGCATGCCCAGAAACGGATTGCTCTCATGCGCCATCGGCACGTAGGTCAGCGGTTTATCACCACCCACGTCCAGCGTGCGTACGACCAAATTATGCTCAGGCCCCACCGCATCAGCGATAGCCCTGTAGGTGGCCACTTGCTCCTCGTGCGTGGGTGCGCTGTTGCGCTCCAGATACAGGAACTCCGAACGTAACAGCCCGATCCCTTGAGCACCCAAGGTCATGGCCTGTTCAGCTTCTGCCTGCGAGGCGATATTGGCCGTGATTTCTATCGTGTGCCCGTCGCGGGTGCAGGCGGCCTGCGATGCGTGCTGCACATCGAGCTGACGACGTTGTTGAAGCTGAACGCGCTGAACCTCCAGCCGCTCGACCAGGGCGTCATCAGGTTGCAAGTGCAACTCGCCTGCGTCTGCATTGAGCAAAACCGGCATGCCATTGGCCAATGCCAGCACCTGCGGGGCAACCCCGCACAGAGCGGGCAAACCCAGGGCGCGGGCCAAAATGGCAACGTGGCTGGTGGCTCCGCCGCCCACCGTGGCAAAGCCCACCACTTTGCGGGTGTCCAATGCCGCCGTCTGTGAAGGGGTCAATTGCTCTGCAATCAAAATGGCATGTTCGGGCAAGACCTGCATTTGGTCTTGCACACCGAGGATCAGTTTGAGCACCCGCTGCCCGACATCGTCAAGGTCCAGCGCGCGCTCAGCCAGCAGGTGGCTGCCCAAACTTTTGAACAAGGTTGACGTGGTCTCAGTGGCGCGGCGCCAGGCATGGCCTGCGCTCTTGCCCGCATAGATCAGTTCGTCGGCATGTTCTAGCAGACTCGGGTCTTGCAGCAACGCCTGATGCGCTTTGAAAATCTCGCCCTGTGCGGTATTCGAGGCGTTGTCGCGCAGCGTCTGTAACTGGGTGTCTGCCTGCGCTAAAGCGTCTTGTAAACAGGCCCGTTCATGCGGCGCATCGGTGGCGTTTTCGACCACCTCCAACGTACACGCCGCCACTTGTACCACGTGCCCAAACGCTGCACCCGAAGAGGCGCACACACCGCGCAGCACACCCGATACGGGCTGCTGGACGAGAGGTTCGGGCTGTGGCGCGTGCGTTGCGCTCGTTACAGATTCACCACAACCGCTGGCCAACAGGTGTGACAACGCCGTGATTGCCGCCTCAGCGTCATGGCCCGCGGCACTCAGGTGCACACTGTCACCATATTTCGTCTGTAACGCCATGATTGCCACCAGTGACTTGGCGTTGGCTGTCTCGTGCTGTAGGTGCAGATAAATGACCGAATCAAAGGTTTTTGCAGCCTGAGCCAAAACGCCTGCTGGACGCGCGTGCAGACCATTAGGGTTAGCCAGTAACTGAGCCGCTGAGTGCAACGCTTCACCGCCTTGAACCTCAGGCTGCACGTCCAGCTCGCGCGGTCGTACCAGCAACAGCGGTTGGCCGCTCTCAACCACGCCCTGGTCTGCATCCAGCGCGACAAAACCATCGCCACTGATCACCAGCATTAACGTCAATAGACTGCGGGCATTGAGGGCCAGGTAATCAGCGTCAAACTCAATCAAGGGTTGCCCGGCCTCGACCCGCTGTCCCTCGACCACCAGGGCACTAAAGCCTGCGCCGCCGAGGTTTACGGTGTCGAGGCCGATATGCAGCAGCACTTGCACACCCGTGTCATGGGTGATGCTGAGCGCATGACCGGTGTGTTGCCGATTACTGACCACCCCGGCCAGTGGTGCGTACAACACCTGCGAGGTGGGATCAATGCAAACGCCGTCACCCATCAGGCGGCTGGAAAACACCGGATCCGGGACATCATCAAGCGCCAGCAGCACGCCAGCCAATGGCGCCAGCAGTTCCAGTTGTGGGGATATGGCCATGAACTCACCTACAGTTGATTCGCTATATGCCGATGGAGCGCAAGCCCCGACAGCGTCGCTTATTTCCACCAGTACTCGACTTGCACACCCATGTTTGACCCGTGCCGCGCCTTGCCAAAAGCGCCGCTGTCCGACAACGCTGAACCTGCATCCAACTGATTAGCGGCACGTTGCGCGGCTTTGTTCCACCTGGCGTAGGTGTAATACAAACGGATTTCCGGGCGTTCCCAAAAGCCGGGGCCTTTAGGCGACCAGGTGGGCGCGAAGGTGAACTTGCTTAATGTGCGCGTGCCCTCCTTTGCCCTGACTTGATCGTGCCCCAGCTCAGTGACCAATTTGAATTGCTCACTGACGGCATAAGCAGGCCGCACCCCCAGGGACATCCACTCCTGATGGCCTCCGTGCGGGCGAAAATCCTTTTGATAGACCGCTTCGACCTGCCCACCGAAACGCGGGGTCACTTGCCAGTCAAAGAACTCGACGATGCGGTAACGCTTGCTGCTGTTGTCCAGTTTGGTGTTGCCGGTGTAACCCAAGCCTGTGCCGGAACCTTCGCCGTACTGCACGGCAAATTTGTTCTGGGCGCCTAAAAAGGCGCTTTGCACGTGCTGCGCGGTGATCGCCCAACCACTGTGGGCGTCAGTGCGCTGAGGCTTGTCGAGGTAGGTCAAACCAAATTCCAGCACCCCGTCAGGGTTGATGTTGAACCCTGCAACGTTGAAATCGTGGCGCGTCACGTAGTCTTGCTGATACAGGCTGTCTTTGCGTGACAGGGCGTAGCTGTATTTGAGGCCGCCGATCAGCACGTCTTCTATACCGCCGCCCGTGGCGCTCTGGTTCCAGTAGTAGAAATCAGAAATGTGGATGTCGTTACGCTTGTAATAACGCCGTCCGGCCCACAGCGAACCGCCGTTGAGGCTCGGCAGGTTGGACCATTGTGCGTATAGCTGGGGCATGCGCACCGAGCCGTTGTCGCCCTGAAAGGTCAGTTGGCGGTTGTACTGGTTGTAGAAAGAGGCCATGCCATCGACGCTGAGCACCGAACCGTCATCGAGGGTGTAGAGGTCCTGGCGCAACTCCAGTTCAGCGTATTGTTCACATTCATTGCCCAGCCGGTATTTGGTCTCGGCGCCCGGCAGTTTGAAGCACGATTGCTTGCCCCCGTTGAGCGAATTGCCAACGCCACTGCGCAAGTAACCCGAGAACTCCAGGGCCTGGGCTGGCAGCGGTGCCAGCAGGCATAAACAGGTGGTGAAAATGCGGCGGTAGAGTGCTGTGTTCATAAAGACGACCTTTCTTATTTTTATGGGGCAGAGCCGTTAAACACCCTCTCCTTCAGCGGGGTGTTTCAGTGTTTGAGGTGCAAGACGAACGATTCATAGGGTCTCAGCCGGATGTTGCGCGTTCGCGGCGAACAGTCGGCGTAGTTGCTGATCACTACCCGCTGGGTCATGCCGTGGCTGATGACGTGCTCGGGCAGCTCAAGCTCACAGGCGGTGCCGTAAAAATTGTTAAGGACCAGCAAACGCTCGTTGTCGCCTTGGCGCAGGTATGCCCAAACCTGCGGGTGATCGATCAGCAGCGCGCGATATTGGCCGTGCTGCAACAGCGGTTCGGTACGGCGCAAGGCAATCAACTGCCGGTAGTGATGCAGCACCGAAGCCGGGTCATTCACTTGGTCTTCAACGTTGATCAATGACGCGTTATCAGGGATGCCGATCCAGGGTTGCGCCGTGCTGAAACCCGCGTTCGGCTGATGACTCCACTGCATGGGCGTGCGGCTGTTGTCCCGCGACTTTTGCATGATCGCGGCCATGCAATCGGCTTCAGCCTCCCCCGCTTGACGCTTGAGACGATAGATATTCAAGGTCTCGACATCGCGGTATTGCTCGATGCGTTCGAAGCCCGGATTGGTCATGCCGATTTCTTCACCCTGATACACATACGGCGTGCCTTGCAGGCAGTGCAGCGCGCTGGCGAGCATCTTGGCCGAGACCACGCGATACTCGCCGTCATCGCCAAACCGCGACACGGCACGCGGTTGGTCGTGGTTACACCAGAACAGGGCATTCCAGCCGCCCCCCGCTTGCATCCCCACTTGCCAGTCAGAAAAGATCCGTTTGAGCTCAAGGAAATCGAAGTCGGCGCGTACCCACTTCTGCATGTTCGGGTAGTCCACTTTCAGGTGATGAAAGTTGAAGGTCATCGACAGTTCATTGCATTCGGGGTTGGAGTAGCGAATGCAATGTTCAAGGGAGGTGGAGGACATTTCACCGACGCTGACCAGATCGTGGCCGGCAAACACTTCGCGGTGCATCTCTTGCAGGTAGGCATGCACGTTCGGCCCGTCGGTATAGAACCGGCGGCCATCACTGTCGTCTTGCGGAAAGTGAGCGGGTTTGGAAATCAGATTGATCACGTCAAGACGGAAACCGCCTACACCTTTGTCACGCCAAAAGCCCATCAGTTTGTAGACTTCGGCCCGCACTTTCGGGTTGTCCCAATTGAGGTCGGCCTGGGTGTGATCAAACAGGTGCAAATAGTATTGGCCGGTTTGGGCCTCGTACTCCCACGCCGAGCCGCCGAACTTGGATTGCCAGTTATTGGGCTGGTCGCGCCAGATGTAAAAGTCGCGGTACGGGTTGTCGAGGCTGCTACGCGCCTGCACGAACCATTCGTGTTCGATCGAGGTATGGTTGACCACAATGTCGAGCATCAACTTGATGCCTCGGGCGCGGGCTTCGCCGATCAACAACTCGCAATCGGCCATGCTGCCGTAGCTCGGGTCAATGGCGTAGTAATCACTGATGTCATAGCCATTGTCGCGTTGCGGTGAACGCAGAAACGGCGTCAGCCACAGGTAGTCAACGCCCAGCCATTGCAGGTAATCAAGCTTGTCGACCACACCCAGCAAGTCCCCGGTAGCATTGCCCGCGTGGCTGTGAAAACTTTTTGGGTAAACCTGATAGATCACCGAACGCTGCCAGTCTTGCATGGGGGTTCCTTCAATAATTTTTTTAAACGCGCGGGGCAGTGAATCAGGCCACGCGAAAGCCTGGCCGGATGATTTTCAGGCTCAAGGCACAGGTCAGGACAAACGGCACCGCGATGGCCACCAGCATCCCGATGACGAACATCGGGATGTACTGGGGAATGATCGAGATGAAACCGGGCAAGCCGCCGACACCAATGGCCGAGGCCTGGACTTTGTTCAGCGACAGGAAAATGCTGCCCAGCGCCGACCCAGCCAACGCGGCGTAAAACGGGAATTTGTAGCGCAGGTTGATACCGAACATGGCCGGTTCTGTGATGCCAAAGTACGCAGACACCGCCGAGGTGGACGCCATGCTGCGTTCACGCACATTGCGGCTCATATAGAACACGCCGAGCGCAGCGCTGCCCTGCGCCAGATTGGACATCACGATCATCGGCCAGATGAACGTACCGCCCTGTGTGGCAATAAGTTGCAAGTCGACGGCGAGGAACATGTGATGCATACCGGTGATCACCAGCGGTGCGTAAAGCAGGCCAAAGATTAAGCCGCCGAGCACCGGTGCCAGATCAAACAGCATGACCACGCCTTCGGTAATCAGAATGCCCAGATGCCGGGTCACAGGCCCGATGATGGCCAGCGCCAGCACGCCCGTCACCACGATCGTGGTGATCGGCACCACCAGCAGTTGAATGGCATTGGGCACCCGGGCACGCAGCCATTTTTCAATCACGCTCATCACGTAGGCAGCTAGCAGGATCGGCAGGATTTGCCCTTGGTACCCGACTTTTTCGATCTGAAACAGGCCCAGGATGTCGAAGTAAGGCAGGCTTTGGCCGTCCAGCCCGGCAACGGCTTTGCCGTAGTTCCAGGCATTGAGCAGGTCGGGGTGAACCAACATCAAGCCCAGCACAATGCCGAGGATTTCACTGCCGCCAAAGCGCTTGGCCGCCGACCAGCCGACCAGCGCCGGCAGGAATACAAACGAGGTGTTGGCCATCAGATTGATCAGGCTCCACACGCCGTCGAGTGAGGGGTAGGCGTCGAGCAACGTTTTGTCGGCGATGAACATGCCTTTGGCGCCAAGCAGGTTGTTCACCCCCATCAGCAGGCCCGCGATGATCAGCGCTGGCAGAATGGGCATGAACACATCAGAGAACACCCGCACCAGCCGCTGCATGGCGTTGGCCTTGTCGGCGCCCTTCTGTTTGACATCCGCGATGGTGGAGGCCGCCAGCCCGGTTTGCTCGCGCAAAGCGGCGTAAACCTTTTCAACCTCGCCGGGACCAATCACCACCTGATACAGCCCCCCGGTAAAGAAGGAACCTTTGACCAAGTCGATCTGATTGAGCGTGGTGCTGTCGACCAGAGCAGGATCTTTTAACGCCAGGCGCAGACGTGTCACGCAATGGGCTGCCTGCTCAAGGTTTTCGGCCCCCCCGAGGCTGTGCAACAACTGGCTGGCGATCGATGAGTAATCGTGACTCATGCAGGATGTCCTGTTTGGAATTCTTGTTATGGAGCGTCACCCGTACAGCGCGCTAAAACGCAAACTACTCGTCTGTACCAGTTAAATCAACAACTGGTACAGACGAGTTGGCTATTTTTATGGACATGTCGTTGGGGAGCAAAAAAATTGACAGTAAGACCAATCCTCAGGCATCGCCTGAAAAGGCGTAAGCCTCTATGGGACTTGCACTGCCTGCACCCTGCCCTTAAGGTTCGGCCCTTGAGCCACCACGGCAAAGAAACTTTTTCATGACTAAATACAACCAGATCTATACGGATCTGCTTGCCAGCATCACCACCGAACGCTTGCAGCGCGGTGCGCGCTTGCCGTCCGAGGCCGAGTTGATGGCCACCTATGACGCCAGCCGCGGCACAGTGCGCAAGGCCATCGAGCAGCTGCAAGAGCGCGGCTTTGCGCAAAAGGTGCATGGCAAAGGGACGTTTGTACTGTCATCGAGCCCGATTGAGTTTCAGTTGGGTGGCATCGTCAGCTTTCAGGAAACCTGGCCGCGACTGGGCAATGACGTGAGTACCCACGTGGTCGAGTGCGTGCAGTTCCCGCTCGAAGGTACGCTGTGCGAGCATATCGACGCCCCGCCAGGCAGCTCGATCACTCGCATCAAACGGGTAAGGCGCATTGATGGCAAGCGCGTGATTCTGGACATCAACCACTTTGTGAACGCGTTGATTCCAGGGCTGAACGAGGACATTGCACAGCATTCGATTTACGCCTATATCGAGCAAACGCTGAACCTGTACATCAGCTACGCCCAGCGCACCATTGAAGCCGTGCCGCGCAGCAAAGATGATCAGCAACACCTGGATCTGGGCGATCAAAGCCATGTCATTGTGGTCAGCAACCAGACGTTCTTGCAGGACGGGCGGCAGTTTGAGTACACCGAGTCGCGGCACACACTGGACAAGTTCTATTTTTCTGACGTGGCACGGCGCTGAATCAGCGCCAATCCGACACGTCAGACGAAAACAAAAAAGGCGGTCAACACTGGGTGTTGACCGCCTTTTTTAGTTTGAACCGGTTACCCGGCCAGACTTATTCCCACTCTATTATCAATTGACCAAAAAGATTCTTATAAAACATAGCCCTAAGACGCTGGATATTTGAACAACCATGAAAAATGCCATGCACAGTAAAGCGTTCAAGAAGTCGGATTAGCCTCTCTCTTGGCAAAGGCTGCCGATAGCTGCCTCTCTAGAATGGCCAACTCATCCGCATTCCCATCACGAACAACCTCGGCCAGCAGATCCGCCGCGAAAGACGGATCGACCTGGAAAAGCTCTGCCATTGCCTCAGCGTGACTACGGTCTTTCATCAATCGCCCCTAGTTCGCAAATGCCCTCAGCGTCAAGAATAGCCTGCTCCGACTCCTACAAATCCGTCAGCTTCTGGCCGGTACTGGCTGTGAAGACTGACAGAAATCGGCCAACGGCTGTCCTTCATGAATTTCGTTCAAACAACATCCTTTCCAGCGTATTGTCCTTCACCCAATAGTGATGAAACATCCCCGCCACAGCGTGCAAACCAATCAACCAATATCCTGTAGTGCCAACTAGCTCATGCCAGTACTTGAGCTGTTTGGCGAAGTCCGGGGCAATGGCTACCGGTGCCGGCACGTGAAAGCCAAAGTACGGGAACGGCTTATCGCCAGCGGCGAGCATCAGCCAGGCGAGGATGGGCGTTGCGATCATCAGCCCGTACAGCGCAAGGTGTGTCAGATGCGCGATAGCAATCTGCCAAGCCGGTGGTTTTGGGGTAATCGGTGGTCGTGGGTTCAGGCGCCCGACCAGGCGAACCCACACCAGAGCGAAGATGGTTGTACCAAACAAGCCGTGCAAGCCCATGAGCAAACCCCGCGCTTCGCTGCCTTTGGGCAGATAACCCTTGATTTCAACACAGGCATATACCCCGACGAACAGGGAGAGCATCAGCCAGTGCAGGGCTATTGAAAGTTTTCCATATCGGGTTACGGAGGTGTCGCTGGTCATAAGAAGCGCCTGTTGATTGTTGTGAGGGACCGTTGATCCGGTTTCCTTGAACCGGCTGCGTAACCCTGCTCGTCCTGCCTTAAGAGAGTCTGAAGATCGACCCAAAGGTTATTCCTCTTTCACCTTCAGACTTCGTTAAGAAATGGCTTGGATACTTCGCTCAATCTCATTGAGGAAGGCGTTCGGCCCATGCTCGATCTCGACTGGAACATCCCCCTGCCCTTGCATTTTGGCCAAGCTGAAACGTCACCGTTAACCTTGGCTGGTGCTTTGCCGAACGATGCTTTGCGAGCGACGTTCGAAGACTTTATCCAGCAGCGTTTCCACAAGGCCCACGGCGCCGACATCCGCCACTTCATGCCCGAGCTGTTCGGCATGCACAACGGTGAGGGCCAGTTGTGCGCAGTGGCCGGTGTGCGTCGCGCGCACCTTGAAAGGCTATTTCTGGAGCGGTATCTGGACGAGCCGATCGAGCCATTGATTAGCGCGGCCGCTGATCACTCGGTAGGCCGAAATGCCATTGTCGAGGTTGGCAATCTGGCGGCTAGCGACACCGGCAGCGCGCGCCTGAGCATCATCGCCATCACCTATCTGCTGGCCATGGGTGGCCTGGAATGGGTGACGTTCACCGGCAATATCGGACTGGTCAACAGCTTCCGTCGTCTCGGCCTGAAACCCGTGACATTGTGCGCCGCTGATCCGGATCGACTGGGTGACGAGCGCCAACATTGGGGCAGTTATTACGAGAGCAAACCCTGGGTGCACGTCGGCGACATCCGCGCCGGGTTCGTCCACCTACGCAATATCGGCCTGTTCAGCCGCCTGGGCTTGCCGACCCCGATTGAAGGAGCCTGCCATGTCGCTTGAACTGCAACGCTTTCAGGAAACCTTGCGCGAGTATGCCCGGCGCAATGACAACACGACCGCGATTTGGGGCGATACGCTGAAACTCGATTACGCCACCCTGTATGCAGAAGTGCTGTATCGCCAGGAGCGCCTACGCGATGAGCAGGTGCAAGTCGTCGCCCTGGCGCTGGACAACGGCGTCGACGCAATGCTCTGGGATCTGGCGGTGTTGTTCGAAGGGTTGACCTGTGTGACGCTGCCGCCGTTTTTCAGCGCGGCACAACGCGCCCATTGCCTGGAGCAGAGTCAGGCCGAACGCGTGATTGCCGAACCGGAGCTGGACCCCGAACTGCGCGCTGCGGGCTATGAGCAACGCGGCGAGTTCTGGTGCCGCGCCTTTACCAGCAAAACACACATGCCGATTGGCACCGCCAAACTGACCTTCACGTCCGGCACCACCGGCACGCCGAAAGGTGTTTGCCTGAGTGCCGACAGCTTGCTGCGGGTCGCACGAGAGCTGGATCAGGCGAGCGAAACCACCCGGCCGCAGCATCACTTGGCGCTACTACCGTTGGCGATACTGCTGGAGAACCTAGGCTGTTATGCCGCGCTGTATGCCGGTGCGATGCTCAGTTTGCCGAGCCAGAAAACCCTCGGCATTCAGGGCGCCAGTGGCGTCGATGTCCCGCACCTGCTCGGTTATCTCGCCGGGCGTGCGCCGCATAGCCTTATTCTGGTGCCACAGCTGTTACTGATGCTAGTCAGCGCCGCCGAACAGAAAGCCTTCGCCCCGCAAACTCTGCGCTTTGCTGCGGTCGGTGGTGCACGAGTTTCCAAAGATTTGCTGGACCGTGCGCAACGGGTCGGCTTACCAGTTTTTGAAGGTTACGGTTTGTCCGAATGCGCGTCAGTGGTGTGCCTCAACCGCCCCGGCGCACTTCGACCCGGCAGTGTCGGTCGACCGCTGCCCCATGTCGAAGTGCGGTTGGCCGAAGACGGTGAAGTGCTGATCAAGGGCTCGACGTTGCTCGGCTATCTAGGAGACGCACCGTACGCCGATGAGTGGTGGCCGAGCGGCGACCTGGGCGAGTTCGACCCGGAAGGTTTTCTTTATCTCAAGGGCCGCAAGAAGCATCAGTTCGTCACCAGTTACGGGCGCAACGTCAACCCGGAATGGGTCGAGTCCGAGCTGACCCAGCGCCGCCACATCGCCCAGGCGTTTGTTTACGGCGAGTCCTTGCCGCGCAATCACGCCCTGCTCTGGCCGCATCGCCCGGACTGCACCGATGCCGAACTAGCCGCTGCCGTGGCCGAAGCCAACGAGGTGTTGCCCGATTACGCCCAGGTGCATCAGTGGACGCGCCTGCCGCAACCCTTCACCGCCGCCAATGGCTTTCTAACCGCCAATGGCCGCCCACGCCGCGATGCCATTGTCGCGCAGTACCACGCCCAATTGACCGAATCCGTTGTCCGAGAGGAAGCCGCATCATGAGTTTTTTCGACACCCTGCAAGAAGCAACACAGCATGAGCGCCACGAGCTGTTCAATCTGCCGATCATCTTCGATGCGTTGCACGGCAAGGTCAGCCTCGATAGCTATCGGGCTTTTCTCGCTCAGGCTTACTATCACGTGCGCCACACCGTGCCATTGATGATGGCATGCGGCGCACGTTTGCCGACGCGTCTGGAATGGTTGCGCAAAGCGGTGTGCGAGTACATTGAAGACGAATACGGCCACGAACAGTGGGTGCTCAATGACATTGCGGCCTGCGGAGGTGATCGCAAAGCCGTGCATGATGGCGAGCCTTCGCTGCCGATAGAGCTGATGGTGAGCTTCCTTTATGACCTGATCGCCCGAGGCAACCCGGTGGGTCTATTCGGCATGGTCAATGTCCTCGAAGGCACCAGCATCGCTCTGGCCACACACGCGGCAGGGAGTATTCGGGAGCGCCTGGCGTTGCCGGAAACCGCCTTCAGTTACCTGAGTTCTCATGGTTCGCTCGACATCGAACACATGCAAACCTATCGCCGCCTGATGAACCAGCTGGAAGATCCTGAGGATCAAGCGGCAGTGATTCATGCTTCAAAAGTCGTTTACCGACTGTACACCGACATGTTTCGCAGCCTGCCTCGTGACGCGGAGATTGAACATGCAGCTGCGTAACGCGCGCGTGGTCTTGACCGGTGCCAGTGGCGGTATCGGCATGGCTATCGCCGAAGCCTTGTGCGCCGCCGGCGCTCGGGTATTGGCCGTGGCGCGGCATCAGGAAGCCTTGGCCCCGCTGCTCAAACGCTACCCAGACGCCCTGTGCTGGGTAGCGGCTGACCTTACGCTCCTCAGCGACCGGCGCAAAGTACTCGCCGCCACAGAAGCGATTGGCGGAGTCAATCTGTTGATCAACGCCGCCGGGTTGAACCACTTCGCCATGCTCGAACAGCTCGACGACAGTGACATCAATGCGATGCTCGCGGTGAACATCAGCGCGCCGATCTGCCTGACCAAGCTGTTGCTGCCGCTACTCAAGCAGGCCGACAGCGCCATGGTAGTCAACGTCGGCTCGACCTATGGCTCGATCGGCTATGCCGGTTACGCCAGCTATTGCGCGACCAAGTTTGCCCTGCGCGGGTTTTCCGAAGCGTTGCGCCGAGAGCTGGCCGACACCCGGGTCAGCGTGCTCTATGTCGCGCCGCGGGCAACCCGCACGTCGATGAACAGCGCGACTGCGCAAGCCCTGAACGATGCGCTCAAGGCCAACGTCGATGATCCGCAAATCGTGGCCTCGGCGGTGATCCACGCGATTGCGGGTGACCGCCGCGACCTGTATCTGGGATGGCCCGAACGCTTCTTCGTGCGCCTCAACAATTTACTGCCGCAACTGGTCGATCGAGGTCTGCGCAAGCAGTTGCCCCTGATTCGTCGCTTCAGCGAAAAACCCGAGAACGAGACCCTCAAGCCATGAAAAAGATCTTCGCGGGCCTGCTGATAGCAACTCTCAGCCAAAGCGTTTGGGCTCTGGAGGCCGCCGACCAGCAGCGCCTGAGCAGCATTCAGCAAAGCTGGGCGCACATCCAATATGAAGTGGCGGAAAAACAGCGCGCTGCCGCGTTCGAGCAGTTGTCCAGTGAAACCCAGGCGTTCGCCGCGCAGCGCCCGGCGGTAGCCGAAGCCTGGATCTGGAAAGGCATTGTCACCAGCAGCTGGGCCGGTGCCGAAGGCGGACTCGGAGCGCTGGGGAAAGCCAAGGAAGCCAAGGCCGACCTGGAGAAGTCCCTGACGCTCGACCCCAAGGCCCTGCAAGGCTCCGCCTACACTAGCTTGGCGGCGCTGTATGATCGGGTGCCCGGCTGGCCCATCGGTTTCGGCGACAGCGACAAAGCTGAGCAACTGATCAAGCAGGCGCTGCAACTCAACCCCGACGGCATCGACAGCCTGTACTTCTGGGGCGATCACCTCTACCGTCAGAAACACTACGCTGAAGCAAAAGCAGCGCTGCAAAAAGCCCTGCAGACGGCGCCGCGTCACGGCCGTGAAACGGCAGATGCGGGACGCCGCAAAGAGATCGCCACTCTGCTGGTGGATGTCAACAAGAAACTCGACTGACAGGAGTCCGCGTGCGTTTATTACTGATTGAGGATGATGTGGCGCTAGGTGGAGGCATCCATCAAGCGCTTGGGCGCGAGGGATACACCGTCGATTGGCTCAAGGACGGCAGCAGCGCGCTGCATGCTCTGCTAAGCGAAACGTTCGATGTCGCTGTGCTGGATCTTGGCTTGCCACGCATGGACGGTCTCGAAGTACTGCGGCGCCTGCGCGACAGCGGCTCGAACCTACCGGTATTGATTCTCACCGCCCGCGATGCAACCGAAGATCGCATCGCGGGGCTGGATGCCGGTGCCGACGACTACCTGATCAAACCGTTCGACCTGGCCGAACTCAAGGCGCGATTGCGAGCGTTATTGCGGCGCAGTGCCGGGCGCGCGCAAGCGCTGATCGAACATGCCGGCATCATCCTCAACCCCGGTACACAGCAGGTCAGCTACAAGGGCCTTCCCGTAGCACTGACGCCCAAGGAGTATCAGTTGCTGCATGAACTGCTCTCACCTCCGGGCAGGGTGATGACTCGAGATCAACTGATTCGACTGCTCTATGGCTGGAGTGAAGAAGCGGAAAGTAACACGCTTGAAGTCCACATCCATCACCTACGTAAAAAGTTCTCCACTGAGCTGATCCGCACCATTCGAGGTGTGGGCTATCTGGTGGAGGAGCGTTGATGACTTCGATCCGCCGCCGTACATTGACGCTGATCATTGGCCTGCTGCTGGCCGGTCTGGCGGTGCTCAGCCTCTTCAATCTGCACGATAGCAATCATGAAATCGCCGAGGTTTACGATGCTCAATTGGCGCAGAGCGCGCGCTTATTACAAGGCGTGATGCGCATGCCGCTGGCGAGCAAGCAGCACGCCGAACTGTACCGGGCCTTCAATACTGCACTGGGCGAAGCGGTGCCGCGCGGCGATGGTCATCCATACGAACGGAAAATTGCTTTTCAGGTATGGAGCCCTGGCGGGGAGGTGTTGGTGCACACCGCCAGCGCACCCTCCTTCAGTTCACCGCCGACGCAAACGGGTTTCAGTGATGTGGTGGATGTGAACCGTCGTCATTGGCGCGCCTTCCTCCTTGAAGACCCACAAAACGGCATGCGCATCTGGGTTGGCGAGCGCGATGATGTGCGCGCGGATCTGGTCGACCGCATCGTGCGTCATACGCTCTGGCCGAACATCGTGGGCAGTTTGCTGCTCGCTGCGATGGTTTGGCTCGCTATAGGCTGGGGCTTGAAGCCCTTGGCAGACATGGCCGAGACCCTGCGTGCCCGTCACAGCGGTTCACTTGAGCCATTGCAACTGGCACCGCTTCCCAGCGAGCTAGAGCCCATGCAGGCGGCGCTCAACCGCATGCTCGCGCAGATTCAAGACGTGCTTGGCCGCGAACGACGCTTCATTGCCGACGCTGCCCACGAAATGCGTACGCCACTCGCCGTGCTGCGGGTACACGCGCAAAACCTGCTGGAGGCAGGCACAGAACAGGAACGTCGCGAATCACTGGAATTCCTTATATCAGGCGTTGATCGCACCAGCCGACTGGTCAACCAGTTACTGACCATGGCGCGACTGGAACCCCAAGCCAATCCGCCACCGCTACAGCGCATCGACCTCAGCAAAACCGTGCGTAATAGTCTCGTGCAGCTGACACCGTGGTTATTGAGCAAAAATCTTGAACTGATATTCGATGTCAGCGAGCAGCCATTTTATGTATCCGCCAACCCCGCCTCCATCGACATCGCGCTGAGCAACCTGATCACCAACGCAGCCAATTTCTCTCCCGAACACGGGGTAATCGCTGTGCAATTGAACCAGGCTGATGGCTTCTGTCATTTGACTGTCGACGACCAGGGGCCGGGAATTGATGAGTCATGTAGAGAGCGATTGTTTGAACGTTTCTATAGCCGTGGAACGGCGCAAGGAGCCGGTTTGGGGCTAACCATCGTCAACACAATCGCCATGCGTTTGAACGGACGTATCGAACTGGTAAACCGGGCAGAGGGAGGTTTGAGGGCTACGTTATCAATTCCAGCAAAAGAATAATCGCACAGCATCAAGCGATTATTTCGTTTCGCACAGTCGGTAAACATCGTGTGAGCAATGAGCCGCACCACATTTGATGCTGAAATCAGACCCCCCGCCAGCCATTACTTCCTCTGCGCGGATAAGCACACTCGATACCATGCCAGCATTGTCCAACTGAGCGTGGTATCGATGTCCTTTTCTAGTGATGCTTGCACTGAGCACCATGGCCAACGCCATTGACAACATAGAGAATATCGTAACAATCATAATTTTTTACATAAAAATCAATCAGTTACGATAAAACCTACTCCCACTCAATCGTTGCCGGTGGCTTGCTCGACACGTCATACGTAACGCGGGAGATGCCTTCGATTTCGTTGATGATACGCCCGCTCACGGTTTCAAGCAGTTCGTAAGGCAGGTGTGCCCAACGTGCAGTCATGAAGTCGATGGTTTCTACGGCACGCAGGGCCACAACCCATGCGTAACGACGACCATCGCCAACAACGCCCACCGATTTCACCGGCTGGAACACCACGAACGCTTGGCTGACTTTGTGATACCAGTCGGCCTTGCGCAGTTCTTCGATGAAGATGTGGTCAGCGCGACGCAGGATGTCGGCGTATTCCTTTTTCACTTCACCCAGGATGCGCACGCCCAGACCCGGGCCCGGGAACGGATGACGGTAGACCATGTCGTACGGCAGGCCCAGTTCCAGACCCAGACGACGGACTTCGTCCTTGAACAGCTCGCGCAGCGGTTCAACCAGCTTGAGGTTCATTTCATCCGGCAGGCCGCCCACGTTGTGGTGCGACTTGATCACGTGTGCCTTGCCGCTTTTAGCGCCAGCCGACTCGATCACGTCCGGGTAGATGGTGCCTTGCGCCAGGTACTTGATGTTTTCCAGCTTGCAGGATTCGGCATCGAACACGTCGATGAAGGTACGACCGATGATCTTGCGCTTCTTCTCCGGGTCGCTTTCGCCCGCCAGGTTGTTCAGGAACTGATCGGCCGCGTTGGCACGGATCACTTTGACACCCATGTTCTCGGCGAACATGGCCATCACCTGCTCACCTTCGTGCAAGCGCAACAGGCCGTTGTCGACGAATACGCAGGTCAACTGATCGCCAATGGCTTTGTGCAGCAAGGCTGCTACCACCGAGGAGTCAACGCCGCCGGACAGACCCAGCAACACATTGTCGGTGCCGACCTGGGCGCGGATGTTGGCAATGGCGTCTTCAGCGATTTTCGACGGTGTCCACAGCGCTTCACAGCCGCAGATATCGAGAATGAAGCGCGACAGGATGCGACCGCCTTGCTTGGTGTGGGTTACTTCCGGGTGGAACTGCACGCCGTAGTAGCCGCGCTCGTCGTTGTACATGCCGGCAATCGGGCAGCTCGGGGTGCTGGCCAGAATGTGGAAGTCGGATGGCATTTTGGTGACCTTGTCACCGTGGCTCATCCATACGTCGAGGCCAAACAGGCCATCCGCGTCGATGTGGTCTTCGATGCCGTCAAGCAGGCGGCTTTTGCCGACCACGTCGACGCGGGCATAACCAAACTCACGCAGCTCAGAGCCTTCGACCTTGCCACCCAGCTGTTCAGCCATGGTTTGCATGCCGTAGCAGATACCGAAAACCGGTACGCCAAGGTCAAAAACGGCTTGTGGCGCGCGCGGGCTGTCGGCTTCGTGAACCGATTCCGGGCCACCGGCCAGGATGATGCCTTTAGGGGCGAATTCGCGGATCGCGGCGTCGTCCATGTCGAACGGGTGCAGCTCGCAGTAAACACCGATCTCACGCACGCGACGGGCGATCAGTTGGGTGTACTGGGAACCGAAGTCCAGGATCAGGATGCGGTGAGCGTGAATGTCGAGGGCCATGGCAAAATCTCGATTAATTTCAGAAACGACACGGGGCTGAATCAAACAGCCCCGGTGACTTAATTCGTATCGCACCCCGAACTGGCCGGGGCGCGATCACTATCAACCTACGCGATAGTTAGGTGCTTCTTTGGTGATTTGTACGTCGTGGACGTGGGATTCAGCCATGCCAGCGCCGGTAATCCGCACGAACTCGGGTTTGGTGCGCATTTGTTCGATGTCGGCACAGCCGGTGTAACCCATCGAAGAACGCAGACCGCCCATCAGTTGGTGAATGATTGCCGACAGCGAGCCTTTGTACGCCACACGGCCTTCGATACCTTCCGGTACCAGCTTCTCGGCACCTGCGGACGAATCCTGGAAGTAACGGTCGGAAGAACCCTGGGATTGCGACATCGCACCCAGCGAACCCATGCCGCGATAAGCCTTGTACGAACGGCCCTGATACAGCTCGATTTCGCCCGGTGCTTCTTCAGTACCGGCAAACATCGAACCCATCATCACGCAGGAAGCGCCAGCGACGATGGCCTTGGACAGATCACCCGAGAAACGAATGCCGCCGTCAGCGATCAAGGGTACGCCGGTGCCTTCGAGGGCAGCGGCCACATTGGCAATCGCGCTGATTTGCGGAACGCCAACGCCAGCCACGATACGCGTGGTGCAGATCGAGCCTGGGCCGATACCGACTTTAACTGCGTCTGCGCCTGCTTCGGCCAAGGCCAGGGCCGCGGCGCCGGTGGCGATGTTGCCGCCAATCACCTGCACGTGCGGGAAATTTTGTTTAACCCAACGTACGCGGTCGATCACGCCTTTGGAGTGACCGTGAGCGGTGTCGACGACCACCACATCAACGCCAGCCGCCACGAGGGCCGCAACGCGATCCGCAGTGTCTTTACCCGTGCCGACCGCTGCGCCAACACGCAGACGACCCTGATCGTCCTTGCTGGCCAATGGGTACGCCTTGGCTTTTTCGATGTCGTTAACGGTCATCATGCCTTTGAGGGCAAATTTGTCGTCAACGATCAATACTCGCTCGATGCGATGTTTGTGCAACAGTTCGCGGGCTTCTTCTTTGTCCGCACCTTCCATGACCGTCACCAAACGCTCTTTAGGCGTCATGACGTCACGAACGGAGGCTTCAAGGCGGTTTTCAAAGCGCACGTCGCGGGACGTCACGATGCCGACCAGGTCGCCGTTTTGCAGCACCGGAACACCGGAGATATTGTGCTGGCGAGTCAGTTCGAGCAGTTCACGTACGGTGGCATCGGCCTCGATGGTGATGGGTTCTTTAACCACACCGGCCTCGAAACGCTTGACCTTGCGCACTTCGTGAGCTTGCTGCTCGATGGTCATGTTCTTGTGGATGATACCAATACCGCCTTCCTGAGCCATGGCGATTGCCAAACGGGCTTCAGTTACGGTGTCCATTGCAGCGGAAACCAGCGGAATATTCAGTTCAATGCCACGGGTCAAACGAGTCTTTAGACTGACTTCGTTCGGAAGAACCTCGGAATAACCGGGGACGAGAAGGATGTCATCGAAGGTGAGTGCTTCTTGGCTGATACGCAGCATCGCTGGGGCTCCCGAGCGGGAAAATGGAAGCGCGCCATTGTACTTAAAACACCTGTGCGGCTCAACGGAAACCTTTAGAGAGTTTTGCGCTAAGGGCCATGATTTATTGACTTCGAAGGCAGAAATCGATCCGTAGCGGCTGCTGAAGGCCGCGTCCGGCGGTGAAGCGGTCGCAAGGTCAGGCTACTGCGTTACGTCAGGTAAAAACGGGATTCCGGTTTTACGACGGCGTCGCCCCCGCACGCAGCCGCGCAGGCTCGGCAGCGGCTACGCAATCCGGGGGTCACAGTTCGACTTTCACCCACGCCACCGGCTGATCAAGCCAGTCGGCAAACTCATCGAGGAAGCTTTGCTTGAACCCCGCCTCGGCCCAGTTATTGAAGATGAAACCCAGGTTGGAAAACGCGCACGGCTGCAAAAACAAAAAACCGTTGATGTCATCTTCATGGGCGCAGAGCGGGCAGGTGAAGTTATCTGTTCGCCCCGGCATCCAGTCTTCAAGGCTTTCGAACAGTGCTTCGCCAACTTCTTTGCGGCACTCGGCACAACCGGCCTCTTCCAGAAAGCCCTTGGCCGGGGTGTAAATGCAGCGCTTGGTAATGATCTCCAACCCGTTGATCGCCTCACCAAAGGGCAAGGCTTCAGGGTGTAACACCACGCTCGCAGCCCCCGGCGCAATGGCATAAGCCATGCCATTGCCGGTGCGACCGCAGGTCGTGAGTTCTGCTTCAATGATGTTTTTGCGCACCAGCCAGCGCACGATGGCACGGGCGCGCGGCTCATGCACCGCCAAGGTGGAAATTTTAGGCACGATGATGCTTTGCGAATTCATGGGATACGGCACATATAAGAACAAACCTAAAGGTGTAGTCGCGGTTGCATGCGAGCTTTTTCAGAGCGCGCAGCTTAAAGCCTGATCCCCCAAGGGCCTACTCTTTAGTGCACGCGCCTTAACCCGACAGGTGCAGTGATCAGCATCCGCCCTTATGATGGCCCTCATGATTAAAGACCCTTTTGCAAGACTCAACCTGGACCGCGAAGTCCTGACTGTCAGCCAGCTCAACGGCCGTGCGCGGGTGTTGCTCGAAGACGTGTTCAGCAATATCTGGGTTGAAGGTGAAATTTCCAACCTCGCCCGCCCGGCGTCTGGCCACGTCTACTTCACCCTCAAGGACAGCGGTGCTCAAGTACGTTGCGCGCTGTTTCGCAACAACGCCGCACGGGTGCGCCAAGCGCTGAAAGACGGCCTGGCGGTAAAAGTACGTGGCAAGGTGTCGTTATTTGAAGGTCGTGGCGACTATCAACTGATCCTCGATACGGTCGAACCCGCAGGCGAGGGGGCGCTGCGTCTGGCCTTCGATGCACTCAAAGAAAAGCTCAGCGCTGAAGGGCTGTTCAGTGCCGAGCGCAAGGTGGCCCTGCCCGCTCATCCGCAGCGCATTGGTATTGTCAGCTCACCCACGGGCGCGGTGATTCGCGACATCATCAGCGTGTTTCGCCGCCGTGCCCCGCACATCGAGCTGACGCTGATCCCGACTGCCGTGCAAGGCCGTGAAGCCACCGCGCAAATCGTGCGCGCACTGAAACTCGCCGATGCGCGCGGCTTTGACGCGCTGATCCTGGCCCGGGGCGGCGGCTCGCTGGAAGACCTGTGGTGTTTTAACGAAGAAGCCGTGGCCCGCGCCATTGACGCCTGCGTGACCCCTGTCGTGAGTGCCGTCGGCCACGAAACCGACGTTTCGATCAGCGATTTTGTGGCCGATGTACGCGCCCCCACCCCCTCCGCCGCCGCCGAGTTGCTGGCTCCGGACACCCGCGACTTGCAGCACCGCATCGACAACCTGCATCGCCGCCTGGTGATGCGCATGCGCGACCGTTTAATGCGTGAGCGCTTGCGCCTGGACGGCCTGGCGCGTCGTTTGCGCCACCCCGGCGAACGTTTGCGCCAGCAAGCACAACGGCTGGATGACCTGGACATGCGCCTGCGCCGCGCGTTTGAGCGTAATCTCAATACCCGTCGCGAGCGCTTGATTCGCCTCCAAACCCGTCTGGCCGGTCAGCATCCGGGGCGCCAATTGGCGCTCTTACGCCAGCGTCTGGACAGCCTGGCCGAGCGCTTGCCACGCGCCATGCGCGAAGGGCTCAAGGCCCGTCGTTTGCAATTGCAAAGCCAGATGCAAACCCTGCATGTGGTCAGCCCGCTGGCCACGCTGGGGCGCGGTTACAGCATCTTGCTCGACGAGCGCGGCAATGCCATTCGCAGTGCCGGGCAAACCCATAACGGCCAACGCTTGAAGGCCAAACTGGGTGAAGGCGAATTACACGTGCGCGTTGAAGATAACCACCTCACGCCCGTCACCCTTTCATTACTGGATTGATCAATGCTGCGTTTTGCCTCTGCTCTTTTGTTGTTATGCCTGACCGTCAATGCGAACGCAGCTGACAGTTACATCACCCGATTACTGAACAAACCTGTGCCGGGGGGCGTTGCCGTGATCGAGCTGGGCAAAGGTGCGCAAGCCCCCAAAGCAACCTATCAAGGCAAGCCCGTATTGGTGGTCAAAGAACAAGACACATGGCGTGCCATTGTCGGCATCCCGCTGACGGTAAAACCCGGCACTCAGCTCATCAGTTCGGCCGGGCGCGACCTGAGCTTCACAGTGGGCTACAAAAAATACCCCGAGCAACGCATCACGCTGAAGAACAAGCGCCAGGTCAATCCGAACCCGGCGGATATCAAGCGCATCGACAATGAACTGGCGATTCAGATCAAGGCGTATCGCACGTTCAGCCCCAACACCCCGAGCAACCTGCTGTTGGACAAACCGGTCAACGGACCGTTGTCGAGCAAGTTTGGTGTGCGCCGATTCTTCAACGGCGAAGAACGCAACCCGCACGCAGGCCTCGACTTTGCAGTGCCAGCCGGCACGCCGATCAAAACGCCAGCAGCCGGCAAAGTGATTTTGATCGGCAATTACTTCTTCAACGGAAACACCGTGTTTGTCGACCACGGCCAAGGCTTCATCAGCATGTTTTGTCACATGTCCACGATCGACACCCAGGTTGGCCAGCAACTGGCCCGTGGTGAGGTGGTAGGTAAAGTGGGTTCAACCGGTCGCGCCACAGGGCCGCACATGCACTGGAACGTCAGCCTGAATGATGCACGCGTAGACCCGGCCATCTTTATTGGGGCTTTCCAGCCGTAACCATTCGGCAGCTCTTGAGCAGCACAAAACGCCTAACTACCTTTACGGAGCGCAATCCTTGTCAATAAAAGACATGGATTGCGCGATAAAAACTCGTATAACGACGATATTCGAGCATTTATCTCAATCTTTTTTGGCCGCTTGCCATCTTTACGGCCAATGGTTAGGGTTGAGGCCATGAACACACCTCACACCCTCATTCTGCTACGTCAACATCGCAGCCTTTGCCTCGTCAGTGCACGACTGCAAGGCTGATTGCGGTGCCTCGCCCCTCTGCTTTGTATCTACGGTTAGCCGCCTTTTTTCGGCTCGTACAATAAGGATTGCCTGATGACCATGCTCAAAAACCCTTCTTCCAAGTACCGCCCGTTTCCGGTCATTGATTTGCCTGACCGCACGTGGCCGTCGAAAACCATCATCCGCGCGCCAATCTGGTGCAGCTCTGATCTGCGCGACGGCAATCAGTCGCTGATCGAACCGATGGATGCCGCGAAGAAGCTGCGTTTCTGGAAAACGCTGGTCAGTGTTGGCGTAAAAGAAATTGAGGCGTCGTTCCCGGCCGCTTCGCAAACCGACTTTGATTTCGTGCGCACGCTGATCGAAGACGGTCACATCCCTGACGACACCACCATTCAGGTGCTGACCCAAGGCCGTGAAGACTTGATCGCACGCACGTTCGAGTCATTGCGAGGCGCCAAAAAAGCCATCGTTCACTTGTACAACGCGACATGCCCGGCCTTTCGCCGCATCGTGTTCAATCAGGACAAGGACGGCATCAAAGAAATCGCTGTCAGCGCGGCCAAGCTGTTCGTCAAATACGCCGCGCAACAACCTGAAACCCAGTGGACGTTCGAATATTCGCCTGAGACCTTCAGCGCCACGGAGCTGGAGTTCGCCAAGGAAGTGTGTGATGCCGTAATCGAGGTGTGGAACCCGACGCCTGAGCACAAGATGATCCTCAACCTGCCCGCCACCGTTGAGTGCGCCACCCCAAACATTTATGCCGACCAGATCGAATGGTTCGGTCGCCATATCAATCGCCGTGACAGCGTGCTGATCAGCCTGCACACCCATAACGACCGTGGCACAGGGGTTGCGGCAACCGAGCTGGGCCTGTTGGCGGGTGCTGACCGCGTGGAAGGCTGCCTGTTCGGTAATGGCGAACGCACCGGCAACGTCGATCTGGTCACCGTGGCACTGAACATGTACACCCAGGGCCTGGACCCGCAGCTGGACTTCTCGGACATCGACGGCGTACGCAAAGTCGTTGAAGAGTGCAACCAGATTCCGGTTCACCCACGCCATCCGTATGTGGGCGATTTGGTGCACACCGCGTTCTCCGGCTCGCATCAGGACGCTATCCGTAAAGGCTTCGCACAACAGAAACCCGATACTTTGTGGGAAGTGCCGTACTTGCCTATCGACCCGGCAGACATTGGCCGTAGCTACGAAGCCGTCATTCGCGTTAACAGCCAATCCGGTAAAGGCGGGATTGCTTACCTGTTGGAGCAGGAATACGGCATCAACCTGCCGCGCCGCATGCAGATCGAGTTCAGCCAGGTGGTGCAACGCGAAACCGACCGTCTGGGCCTTGAGATGACCGCCAAACAAATCCACGGCCTGTTGCACAGCGAGTACCTGCAAGCCAACACGCCTTACGCGCTGGTAAGCCATCGCCTGCAAGAAGAAAACGGTCATAGCGCGGTCGACGTTGAAGTATCAGCCAAAGGTGCGGGCGAGACTAACCTGCGCTGGAGCGGTCAAGGCAACGGCGCGCTGGAAGCGTTGGTGGCGGGCTTGCCGGTCAAGGCTGAAATCATGGACTACAACGAGCATGCAATCGGCGCAGGCACCCACGCCAAAGCGGCGGCGTACATTGAGCTGCGCGTAAATGGCGAACGCGCCGTGCATGGTGTGGGTATTGATGAAAACATCACCACCGCCAGCTTCAAGGCCTTGTTCAGCGCCCTGAACCGCGCACTGAGCGATGCGCAGGCAAAAGCGGCGTAAGCAATCAAAAAGCCCCCTGATGTACGGGGGCCAATGAAAGGATCAGCGCCACACCCTGCGAGGGCTACGCTTTTGCAGGGTGTTTTTTTGGAGCCCCTGATAATGCTCACCCCTGAGCATACATTTTGAATCTCAACGAAAGTCCCACAGTGCCTATGGCAGCCTACTGACAGCGGCTATAGTTTTTGACACTTACAACTCGTCGCGTAAAGGCCCGACCTTCACGTTCGCAATGGGTTGAGCCGCCGTCGTGCCTTCATAGTCAAGATCCGAAGGCTCTGTTGAGATCGTATGGCGGCTCTGAATGCCCCCCTGAAGCGGCCAACTGGCACTGCTGACGAGCACGCGCAAACTGCCAGAATTCAGCAGTTTGGTCAGAATTTCACTGGCGGGGGTCGGGATCGGGAGAGGCTGGGCGTTCTCGACAAAATAAGCCTGCGTGGTCCACCCGTATCCACTGACGCCATTACACAGCGCAAACGTCGCTGCCTCATTACCGCGTCCATAGCGCAAGAGCCCTCCATCGTCTGCCGAGACATAAACGTAGTCGTACACGATGCCTATGACTTCTTCGGTATGGAAGGCATAACAAAGGTCTTCCGGCCACGGGAGATTGCGGATCAGTTGGGCTTCAACCTCAGACTCAGCGCTGAGCCCTCGCACATCACGCGAGTAATGCAGGCTAACCAGCGAGTAACCGCGAGGAAGCACGGCTCTGGCTGAAGCTGTCGGTTGGCCGTGGGTTTTGCTAATCATCTCAGCCACATTGACGGATTCACCATTGACCACAGGCTCAAGCGCCACGTAGCTCCCGTAAGTTGCCTCATATAAGACACCGCCCATGATATTGACTGTGTGTGGCAGTTTTATCCGGCGATGCACAAAGCGCGCGGCATCATCGGGGTGGCAAAATACCGGGCTTGCGGGGAAAAACTTGAGGGTACTCGCAGGTCGGGGCGCGCTTTCGAGGCCGTAAGGCTGCCACCCTCCCGACACAGAACCTGGCTCGTGCCACACCGCATTGGTCTGCAGCACGTGTAACTCGCCCGCCATTGCCACTTGGCGCACGTATTCCAAAGGAGTCAATCTAAGCGCTGTCAGATCATTCAATAGCGCCTGCCCGCTGTCTTTAAACAGCCCGGTCGAGAGCTGCACAGCATCCAATGTGCTGAAAAAACGCAACAGCGCACCATCGCCACCCGAGATATAAATCACACTCCCCTCACCCACGAGGGCATCTTCGTGCTTGAGGCTGATAGCCAGTTGTAATGCTTTGAACAGGTCCACGGGTGAGATGAACGCGTCGTAAACCCGTCTGTTGGTAAGGTGCCCCTTGATCGGCGCTACTTTTTCAGGCGCGCCGACATAGACCCCATGCAGTTGAAAAGCCATCGGCAGGGTGTAGTGCTGGGTAGAGTCATCGCGTGGATACAGGCGCTCCATACTGAAATCGCCACCCTCCAAAGGCAACGTCGTTACGTACTCCTCGCTGTGGGTACTGCGCAGAATCACCCCGTATTGCGCAGTAGTACGAGCGCCCATGTGCTCATGGGCATAACGCACGGCGTCTTCAGACTGCGCGAATATCGGGCTCAGAGCCGGTGGCGACAACGCTTGTGTCACGGCGGAGGTCCTGCCCCCCGGCTTCCAGGTTGGTGTGATCTTACCGGGCTTGCCCCATAACGCACTGCCCACGACGACGTACAAGTCCCCAGCCTCTGCCACTTGGGCAACGTATTGCCCTGGCTTGATCGAGTTGGCGCGCATCGCTGCCCCCAGTGTATTTCGACGGACCTTTTCGGGATTTAGCCTCGGCGGTGAAATCTGGCTCAGTAGAATAACTTCCTTGGCCGATCCACTGGGCGTGTACCTGAGCAGCGTGCCGTTTTGCGTCGAAAAATAACGCGCACTGGCCCAATCACTATTCTTGATCGCGTCATACAACTCATGGGGTTCAAGCATGTTGCGAAATAGCTGTTCTTCGTCTGCAGAACGCCACAATTGCAACGGATGCACACAATGGGTGTGGTAAACAGCCACCACCGAAAAACCATGCGGTACATGCCTCATCAGCTCAGGAGGAAACACCAGCGTGGCGTCAAATGTTTCATTTTTTACCGCCATGGGTTCTGTGGCGACAAAACGATTATCCAGCCGCTGGTAGATAATGCCGCCATAGGTGTAGTCCGTTCGCTTGGCGATAACGTTATGAGCGTAACGGGCAGCGTCGTCAGCAGACACGAAGGATGGCCCCAACTCGCGCCGATAAAAATCTTTATAGGGCTGCCAGTTCGCAGCTACACGACCTGCATAACGCCACAGATCACTGGTGTGCAAAACGCTCAACTGACCCGCAGCGGCCAAGTCGCGGATGTAATTACCTGGCGTGTAGACCCCTCCTAGCAGGTCTCTGAGGATCGCTAAAGCGCCGCCTTCGCTTTGCGGCAGTGCCCTCAGAAATTTTTCCTCGGCCGCGGCAAATGTCGACACGTATTTAAGGAGCGCGCCGTCGCGGCACACGATAAACAACGGCACCGCCTGTGAGGCCGCTGGCAGCTTCAGCCGTTTAGCCACCTCAATACCCTTGGCCAGTGCGTCAGGGTGCAGGAAGTTCTTGAACACAGTGGGTTCTTGCGTAGGGACCTCACTGAGATCACGGTAAAAACCGTCGCAGGCATACAGCCCGACAATTTCGAAATTGGCCGGAACTAAAGCCCTGCCTGCGGTGTTGCGACCAAAAATGCGCGCCAGCGAAAAGTCCATCTCCTCGCTGACCGGCTCAGTGCTGATGTAAAAGGGATGGTTTTTGAATTTTAAAATCACGCCATACTGACTTTCAGCGGTTTGATAAACCCGCGCCCGAGCTTCTTTGAGGGCCTGTTCAAGCGTGCTACTGATGGAGCTGAACGCGGGTTGGCTAACCATTACCGGAGCAATATCGAGCAAGGGATGTGGGGTGAACACTTTAAAATCGGTGGTCACCTGACCGAGCTTGCCGCCCCACACCTCATTACTCTGGATAATACTCAGCGTCCCGGCGCGGGCCACCTCCTGGACATACTCGGCAATCCTGGAAAAACTGAGTTTTTTTGCGTGTACATCGTATGCAATGCGTTCGGACAGAGCACGCTCCACAGCCGAACCACTGGACACATACTTGAGCAAAGCACCATTGGGGCACGATAAATAATGCGCCACTGCAAAATAGGCATTGAGCATATTGAGCACAATATCGTTACTTGAGAAAAAACTGATCGCTGTCTGAATCTCTTCAGTGCTCCAGTGTTTAAACGCGCGTTGCAACTCTTCGTAGTTGCTCGGATGAGAATGATATAGGGCATAACAGGTGTAACCGGCAGGCGTAATGAAGAGACCTTGAGCGTCGGTAGAAATAACCCGGGTCGGGTTGAAAGAACCCGACTGGTCTCTGACGGGGCGCGTTGCATAATAACGCCCTTGAGCATCTTTCAAGATGGCGCCCCCGTATTCGACATTTCGAAAATCGCCGATCAAGCGATGCGCATAGCGGGCAGCATCATCGGCACTCACAAACGCCGGGCTCAGCGCGGGGAGTTCGACGCGTACATTGGGTTGCGCATGGCGCTTTTCACGATCGCTTGTATGATTCATTACCGTTTAATCCTTGATTAGAAAAAGAAGACAGAACACGCATGCCTGCCGTCTTCACACCATCAAGAACATCACCTTCAAAAAGGCGGTACATAGTTAGCCATCTTAAAACTCGTCCTTGTCTCGCGCATTTGCCGAACGTTTAAGTTCGCCTGCACCGCGGGCACACTTCAAAAGCACGCGATCATTCAAAGGGGGACAGTCCGGATACGGAGAACGTTTGGGAGAGGGCGCTTCAGAAAACAGCATTAAAAGTACGTTAAGACTTGGGCGGCGGCTGTCGCGGCCTGGCCTCCTCGCACGCACCTTGGCGCTGCTGCGCCAGGGATAATCGCCGGTCAGGTAGAGGTATTAATCGCAGAGCGTCAATCGCAACATTGCAAGCTCGTATTGATGTTGTTCGAGAGTGGCAACAACACGAGCTTGCTTTTATAGATCACTGGGTGAGTGCAAAACAGAAACCCATCCTAGTGCAACTCAAAATCGTCGGCATCCAGGTCAGCCGGAAAACGCTCACGGTAGGCTGCCAGCTCGCCCGCACTCAGGCTCATCTGAAATACGCCATCCGCTTCGCCCGCACTGAGCAACGATTCACCCTGAAAATCAAAGATATGGCTGTCACCGGTGTAAACAAGGCCCTTGCCATCGGCACCGACCCGGTTGACGGCTGCCACATAACACAGGTTTTCAATTGCCCGCGCTGGCAACAGACGGTTCCAGTGCAAGCGACGCGCCCCCGGCCAGTTGGCCGTATACAACAGCAGGTCGGTGTCGTGGGGGTCGCAACTCCACACCGGGAAGCGCAGGTCGTAGCAAATCAGCGGACGAATACGCCAGCCCTTCACTTCGAACTGAACCTGGCGCTCACCCGGTGTGAAATGTTCATGTTCACCCGCCATGCGGAATAAATGCCGTTTGTCGTAGTGCAACACCTCGCCATCAGGGCGAGCCCACAACAGGCGATTGCGGTGGCTGCCGTCGGCCGCCTCGATGATCACGCTGCCCGTGATGACTGCATTGAGTTTTTTAGCCTGCTGACGCAACCAGTCGGTAGACGGGCCCTCTTCGGGCTCAGCCAGGGTTTTGGAGTCCATGCTGAAGCCTGTGGTGAACATTTCGGGTAAGACCACCAGGTCAGCGCCCTGGGCCTGAACCAGCAAGTCATCGAAATGATCAAAGTTGGCCTGTCGGTCGTGCCAG
Organism: Pseudomonas weihenstephanensis; assembly: GCF_001043055.1. GTDB lineage: Bacteria > Pseudomonadota > Gammaproteobacteria > Pseudomonadales > Pseudomonadaceae > Aquipseudomonas > Aquipseudomonas weihenstephanensis. The sequence goes on along the minus strand of NZ_JYLF01000001.1, from coordinate 391,621 downwards.
GCCAGCGTGGTTTGCACCAGCGCTACGGTTAAATCGGGTAAACCACTTAGATCACGCATAGTTTTTCTGCTGCTTCACGCAGCGTCTCCTCGCGTTTTGCAAAACATAGGCGAACCAGCCGCTGCCCTTCGGGCGGGGTCTGGTAGAACACCGAAACCGGGATGGTCGCCACGCCATGTTCGCGGGTCAGCCAAATGGCCATGTCGACATCATTGAGGTCCGGACGAATTTGAGAGTAATCAACCAACTGGAAATACGTGCCTGCCACCGGTTTAAAGGTGAAACGTGATGGGGTTAACAGGTCACAAAACAAGTCACGCTTGGCCTGGTAAAAGGCCGGTAACTCTTCAACGTGTTGCGGGCAGGCCGCCATGAAATCAGCCAACGCATATTGCAGCGGCGTCACCCCGCAAAAGCTCACGTACTGATGCACTTTGCGCAGTTCGCCAGTCAACGCGGGCGGCGCCACCACGTAGCCGGTTTTCCAGCCGGTCACGTGGTAGGTTTTGCCAAAAGAGCTGACAACGAAAGCACGATGGTACAACTCAGGATGTGACAGAACACTGACGTGGGGCACCCCGTCGAACACCAAATGCTCATACACCTCATCACTGACGAGGTAGATGTCACGGTTTTCGATAAGTGTGGCCAATTGGTCCAGTTCAGCGCGGGTAATCAGCGCACCACTGGGGTTATGCGGGCTGTTGAGGATGATCATGCGCGTACGCGGGCTCAAGGCATCCTCAAGCTTTTGCCAGTCAATCGCGAAGTCGTCCAGCGCCAACGGCACATGCACGCAACGCCCCCCGGCCAATACGACTGAAGGCTCATAACTGTCATAGCACGGGTCAAACACAATGACTTCGTCACCGGCATGAATCACCGCCTGAATGGCACAAAAAATGGCTTGGGTTGCGCCCGGCGTGATGGTCACTTCGGTGTCGGCATTGACCTGTACGCCATAGCTGCGTGCAATCTTGGCTGCCACTTGCTCGCGCAAGGCAGGTAAGCCGGTCATCGGGGAATATTGGTTGTGACCGCTGGCGATGTGCTTGCCCACTGCATCACGCAGCGCTTGTGGACCATCGAAATCGGGGAAGCCCTGAGACAAGTTGAGCGCACCCGTTTCTGTCGCGAGCTGCGACATGCGCGTAAAGATAGTGGTGCCGACGTTCGGCAACTTGCTGGTCATCATGGCCGTTCCCTGTTGAGTTCCCGGCACTGACTGCGGCACAGGACCCACCGAGGATAGCCCAAACGCCTGACACGAAAAAGGGTCCTTTCGGACCCTTTCTCATTACGCTCTACGCGTGCGCGATCAGCGCTTGTCTCTGCGTTTTTTGTCGGCTTTCTTGTGGTGCGACATCATACGGCGCTTCTTGTTGACCTGACGGTCGGTCAAGGAGTTCTTGTTGGCTTCGTACGGGTTCTCGCCACCTTTGAACTCGATGCGGATGGGCGTACCCACCAGCTTCAAGACACGACGGTAGGTGTTTTCGAGGTAACGGACGTAAGACTTCGGCACCTTCTCAACCTGGTTACCGTGAATCACGATAATCGGCGGGTTGGCACCACCCAAGTGGGCATAACGTAGTTTGATGCGACGGCTGTTGACCATCGGCGGTGCGTGCTCGCCCACTGCGTCTTCCAGGATCTGGGTCAGACGGTTGGTTGGCCAGCGGGTAACTGCCGACTTGAAGGAGTTTTGCACCGATTGGTACAAGTTACCCACGCCGGTGCCGTGCAAAGCCGAGATGAAGTGAATGTCAGCAAAGTCGACAAAGAACAGACGACGCGTCAACTCGACTTTGACGAACTCGCGCTCGCTTGGGGTCATGCCGTCCCACTTGTTGATTGCGATGACCAGAGCACGACCGGCCTCCAGCGCAAAGCCCAACAGGTTAAGGTCGTGGTCTACCACGCCTTCACGGGCATCCATCACAAAGATCACCACGTTGGCGTCTTTGATCGCTTGCAGGGTTTTGACCACGGAGAATTTTTCAACTTCTTCGTGGATCTTGCCGCGCTTGCGCACACCGGCGGTGTCGATCAGCGTGTACTTCTCGTCGTTACGCTCAAACGGGATGTAGATACTGTCGCGGGTTGTGCCAGGCTGGTCGTACACAATGACGCGGTCTTCACCGAGCATGCGGTTCACCAGCGTCGATTTGCCTACGTTCGGGCGACCGATGATGGCGATCTTGATGCCGTCTTTTTCGCTAGGGCCAGGAATGCGCTTGGCTTCCTCACCTTCGAGTACGACTTCTTCTTCGCCGTCTTCTGGCTCTTCTTCGTCACGCGGGAAGTTGCTCAGGGCAATTTCCAGCATCTGCGTGATACCACGGCCATGGGCACCGGCGATTGGAATCGCGTCGCCCATGCCCAAGGGGGCGAACTCGGCGCGGGCCATGTCCGGGTCGATGTTATCGACCTTGTTGGCAACCACGTACGAGCGCTTGTTACGTTTGCGCAGGTGTTCACCGATCATCTGGTCAGCGGCAGTGAAGCCCGCTTTTGCATCAACCAGGAACAGCACAACATCCGCTTCTTCGATAGCCAGCAGCGACTGCTCGGCCATCTTTTCGTCCATACCGTGCTCGTCACCGGAAATACCGCCGGTGTCGACCAGAATGTAGGAACGCCCTTGCCACTTGGCCTCACCGTATTGGCGATCACGGGTCAGACCGGACAAGTCGCCGACGATAGCGTCGCGAGTCCTGGTCAGGCGGTTGAACAAGGTGGACTTGCCGACGTTAGGTCGGCCCACCAGGGCGATTACGGGAACCATGCGGCTCTCCACTTCGTTATTTCAGAAAATACAAAAGCCGCTGCAAGGCAGCGGCCAGAGTTCGGAACAGCACAAATGTGCCGCAAGCCTTGCCAGAGCAAGGCTGCTTGAAACCCTAGAGTCTCAAGCATAGACGCCTTAGCGAATGGTCAGGGCTTCCAGTTTGCCGCTGTTACCAAACACGTAAATCATGTCACCGACCACCAGCGGACGCGCCCGAAGGCCATCACTGTCAATGCGGGTACGGCCTACGAAACGGCCATCAACCTGGCTCAACAGGTGCAGATAACCTTCCATGTCGCCAACCGCTACATAGCTGGAAAACACTTCTGGCGCCGACAATTGACGGCGAGCCAGAGCATCGTTGCTCCACAGGGCGGTGGTCGAACGCTCGTCAACGCCTTCGACAGTGCCGGATGCCAAGCTGACATAGACGCTGCCAAAACCTTGAGCGACACCTGCGTAGCTCGAAGCATCGCGCTGCCACAGCACACGGCCGCTTTCCAGCTCCAGTGCTGCCATACGGCCCTGATAACTGGTGACATACAGCGTGCCACCGGACAGCAGCAGACCGCCGTCGATGTCTACGATGCGCTCAAGCTCAGAACGGCCTTGCGGGATCGCAACACGTTGCTCCCATACAGGCACACCGTTTTGCGTATCCAGCGCAACGACTTTACCGGTCGAAAGACCTGCCACTGCCAAGTGATTGGTCACCAACGGTGCACCCGTACCGCGCAGTGTCAGCACGCCAGGCGTGCTGTCATAGGTCCAGCGCTGCTCACCGGTCGATGCATCAAGACCGATCAGACGATCATCCTGAGTTTGAACCACCACCACGTCACCGTTGGTTGCTGGCGGCGCCAGTACTTCGCTGGTAACACGGGAACGCCATTTTTCTTCGCCATTGCTGGCGTCGAGCGCAACCACTTCACCTTGCAAGGTGCCCAGCAGAACCAAGCCATAGCCAGCGCCCACGGCACCGGACACCGGCAGTTCGAGGTCTTTCTTCCACTTGACGTCACCGGTCATGCGATCCAGCGACATCACCACGCCCGTTACATCGGCCGCGTACAGGGTATTACCGTCAACCGCTGGCACCAGCATGTTGTAGGTTTTGCCCTGGCCATCACCGATCGAACGGCTCCACTGCTTTTGCAAGACAACTTCTTCTTTGAAGTCAGTCAGTGCAGCCGGTGGCAGTTCTTTTTTGCTGTTGCTGCTGCAACCCGCGGCCAATATGACCAGAGCCAGCAATGCTGCATGTTTCCAACGGTTCACGTTACGCATCCCCTTTGGCCAGGTCGTCGAGCTTGATTTGTAAGCCGCCGACCGCTGCTTCGTCCGACAGCGCAGCTTTGGCTTTTTCGTAGGCTACACGTGCGTCTTCAGTGCGGCCTTGCTGAACCAGCAAGTCGCCCTTGAGTTCTTCACGACTGGCCAGGAATGCTTTGTCCGAATCACCTTCAAGCAGCTTCAAGGCCTCATCGACCTTGTTTTGTGCGGCCAGAACCCGAGCCAGACGCTGACGCGCCACTTCACCCAATGTGGCGTTGGCTGGTTTTTCAACAATGGCGTTCAGCTCATTGGCTGCGTCATCCAGCTTGCCGCTCTCAACCGCGACCTTGGCAACGAACAAGCCGCCAAACTGCGCGTAGGCACTGCCGCCGTACTCACTCTTGAGCTTGTTGGACAGGTCAGCCACGCGCGCTGTATCGGGCTGACCCGTTGGCGTCAGTGTTGTTTCAAGCAGTTGTTGGTAGAGAATCGACGCACCCTGCGACTGATTGCTCTGATATTTGTGCCAAGCCTGCCAGCCGAACACCACCACCAGCGCCAACAAGCCGCCCGTGACCAGGGGTTTGCCGTTGCGCTGCCACCAGTCTTTCAACTCGCCCAGCTGATCATCATCGTTACTCGACACCCCAACACTCCTTATTCGATAAATCGGCTGTTTTTACAGCTTCAACCCTGCACAACGCAGGTGGCCAAGTGCTCGGAAAGAGCATCCCAGGCAATAGTTTGTTGTTCGCCCTGGCCACGCAGGGGTTTGACACCTACCACTTGCTGGGCCAATTCGTCGTCACCCAGGATCAATGCGTACAAGGCACCGCTCTTGTCGGCTTTCTTGAATTGGCTTTTGAAGCTGCCAGCGCCCGCATTGACTTGCAGACGCAGGTTGGGCAACTGATCACGGACACGTTCGCTCAGGGCAAGCGCGGCCAGTTCAGCGGCTTCACCGAAGGCGCACAGGTAAACATCCACCTGTCGCGAGATTTCTTGCGGGATCTGCTCAAGGGTTTCGAGCATCAGGATCAAACGCTCGATCCCCATGGCGAAACCCACGCCGGAGGTAGGCTTGCCACCCATTTGCTCCACCAGACCGTCATAACGGCCACCGGCACACACGGTGCCTTGGGCGCCGAGTTTGTCAGTAACCCACTCAAATACGGTTTTGCTGTAGTAATCGAGCCCGCGTACCAGCTTGGGATTGATGACGTAAGGAATGCCGGCAGCATCGAGACGTGCCTTGAGGCCCTCAAAATGCACACGGGATTCTTCGTCGAGGTAATCCACCAGCTTCGGTGCATCAACCAGTACCGCTTGGGTGTCGGCATTTTTGGTGTCGAGTACACGCAGCGGGTTGGACTTGAGGCGACGCTGGCTGTCTTCGTCCAGCTCGCTCAGGCGCGAAGTCAGGTATTCGACCAATGCGTTGCGATAGCGCGCACGGGCTTCGCTGGTGCCCAGGCTGTTGAGTTCCAGCTTGACCGCATCACGAATCCCCAGCTCACCCCACAGGCGCCAGGTCAGTACGATCAGCTCGGCATCAATGTCCGGCCCATCGAGGTTGAACACTTCGACACCCACTTGGTGAAACTGGCGATAACGGCCTTTTTGCGGGCGCTCGTGGCGAAACATCGGGCCGACGTACCACAGCTTCTGAACCTGCCCGCCACCGGTGATGCCGTGCTCAAGCACTGCACGCACACAGGCCGCGGTACCCTCGGGGCGCAGCGTGAGCGAATCGCCGTTGCGGTCTTCGAAGGTGTACATTTCTTTTTCGACGATATCGGTGACTTCACCGATCGAGCGCTTGAACAGCTCGGTGAACTCGACGATCGGCATACGGATTTGCTTGTAACCGTAGTTATCCAGCAAACGCGCAACCTTACCTTCAAAGAAGCGCCACAGAGGCGTCTGCTCAGGCAGGATGTCGTTCATGCCACGAATGGCTTGCAGTGACTTGCTCACAGTAAATCCTTAATTCGTTTGATTAGCCGCGCGCGATCACAGCAGCGTCAGCTTCGACCTTTTCGGCCGCTTTCTGGCGGATCAATTTTTCGAGTTGATCCACCAGATTTTCATTCGTCAATTTCTGCGACGGCTTACCGTCGATGTAAATCAGGTTTGGCGTACCACCGGTCAAGCCCACATGGGCCTCTTTGGCTTCGCCGGGGCCGTTAACTACACAGCCAATCACAGCAACATCCAAGGGAACCAGCAAGTCTTCAAGGCGCCCTTCCAGTTCGTTCATGGTTTTTACCACGTCGAAGTTCTGGCGCGAACAGCTAGGGCACGCAATGAAATTGATGCCACGCGAACGCAACCGCAGGGATTTGAGAATGTCGTAGCCGACTTTCACTTCTTCCACCGGGTCGGCAGCCAACGAGATGCGAATGGTGTCGCCAATGCCTTCGGCGAGCAGCATACCTAGGCCCACGGCAGATTTCACTGTGCCTGAGCGTAATCCACCCGCTTCAGTGATACCCAAATGCAGCGGCTGCACAATTTCTTTGGCCAACAGACGGTAGGCTTCAACGGCCATGAACACATCGGACGCCTTCACACTGACTTTGAAGTCCTTGAAATTCAGACGTTCAAGGTGTTCAACGTGGCGCAGGGCCGACTCAACCAAAGCGGCCGGGGTCGGTTCGCCGTACTTTTTTTGCAGGTCTTTTTCGAGCGAACCTGCGTTAACACCGATGCGGATCGGAATACCACGGTCACGCGCCGCATCAACCACTGCACGCACACGGTCTTCGCGGCCGATGTTACCGGGGTTGATACGCAGGCAGTCCACACCCAATTCCGCCACGCGCAAGGCGATGCGGTAATCGAAGTGGATATCGGCAACCAACGGTACTTTTACCAATTGCTTGATGCGGCCAAACGCTTCGGCAGCGTCCATATCAGGCACGGAAACCCGCACGATATCGACACCGGCAGCTTCCAGGCGATTGATTTGCGCAACGGTGGCGGCTACATCGTTGGTGTCGCTGTTGGTCATGCTTTGTACGGCAATAGGGGCATCGCCACCCACTGGCACTGAGCCGACCCAGATTTTTCGCGATTCGCGACGTTTGATTGGAGATTCGCCGTGCATGACTTATTGACCTAACTTCAGGCGAGCAGTTTCGCCACTGGTGAAAGGAGCCAGGTCCACTGACTGACCGTTGTAGGTCACTTGTGCACCGCGGGCAAAGCCCAGGCGCAAGCTCAAGGGAGGCTTGCCGCTCACTTCAAGATTTTCGCCTTTGCGCTTCAAGCCGCCGAACAGCACTTTACCTGTGGCATCGGTGACTTGAGTCCAGCAATCAGCGGTGTATTGCACGCCAACGTTGCCCGCACCTGCGACGGCTGCCGGTGCCGCAGCTGTCGGGGCGGGCGTTGCAACAACGGGCGCCACAGCGACCGGCAGCGCGGGCGCAGGGCCTGGAGCGGGCTGAACCACTGGCACGGCCGTTTCGGCAACAGCCGCTTGTGGGGTGTCAGGTAATGCCAAGGCGGTCGTAGCCGCCTGATCACCAGCAGGCGCACCAGGAGCAGCCGCTTCGCTTTCAGTTTTGGCTTCAGCCACGGCCTGATCTTCAGGCTCGTCCAGCGGATGGATCTGGGTTGTGCCGTCAGCCCCTTCCACTTCAACGTGTTCGGGCGTGAGGCCGATCAGGTCCTTGGCGCGCATGGACGTTTGGTCCTGCCACCAGATAAAGCCGCCGCCAATCACTGCCAACAACAGCAACAGGCTGACAATGCGCAAAATGGTGTGGGACACGCGCACCGGTTCTTCGATACGGCCCAAACTGTGGACGTTGCTGCCGGACGAGTCAGTGCCGGTAAACAGATCAAACTCATGCACCAGGGCCGTCTGATCCATACCCAGCAATTTGGCATAAGCGCGGATATAGCCACGGGCAAAGGTATGGCCTGGCAATTTGTCGAACGCGCCCGTCTCAAGATGACTCAAGGCACTGGCCGTGAGATTGAGCTTCAAGGCGACTTCAGCCAATGTCCAACCATTGTTTTCACGGCCCTGACGCAAGGTCTCACCGGGATTGACTCGAGTCGCTGCTAGAACTTCGGGTTGCGCCGCTTTCATCATTGCTCCGACAGGTATTGCTGATATTCCGGCGTGCCGGGATAAAGTCGTTTTAGTTGCTGGCCATGACTGGCAGGTGTGGCGCGATCATCGAACACAGCCGCCAGTCGCGCACCGAGCAATAGACTACGTGCATTTTGCCCACTAAGCAGGCTAAAACGATCGTAAAACTCGCGGGCGGGCAGATATTGACGGTCCTGGTAGGACAACTCGGCCATTTCCAGTAGGGCTCGCGGTTGTTTGGGGTTCAGGCGCAATGCTTTTACAAGGTAACCGCGTGCTGTTTCAGGCTGCCCCAGCTTGAGCGCCGTTATACCCAAATTTTCGTAAACCCGGGAGCGTTCAGGATAAAGATGGTCAGCGGCGGCTTTCTGAAACAGCGTGTAGGCGTCTTGATAGCGTTGCTGTTCAAACAGCAAGCTGGCGTAGTTGTTGAGCGTGCGGGCATCGTGCGGGCGGGCAGCCAAGGCTTTTTGAAAGCTTTGCTCTGCCAGCTCAAACTCCATTTCGCGCTGAAACACTAACGCCAGCGCTGCGTGGGTGTCCGGGGCGTCCTGATCCAGCTCAAGGGCCTTGCGCAAGGGAACTTTGGCCTGTTCGGCCATGCCCTGCTGCAAATAACCAAGCCCCAACTGAACATACGCCTGACGCGCTGCATCACGGCCTTTGTCGGTGCTCATCGGGTTTGATCCACCCGATGAAACGCAGCCAGCCAACACGCTGACTAACACCACACAAAGCGCTGCACGCAGGGTCATAGAGTGCCTCTCTCAGGGCTGGGCAGCAGCGTTTTGCACCGAAACGGCTTCAATCGATGCCAAGTGGCGCTCGTTGCGACGGGTACGGTCATTGACCTGCCCGACCAACTGCCCACAGGCCGCATCGATGTCTTCGCCACGTGTCGTACGCACGGTCACGTTGTAACCGGCCTGTTGCAGCAGTTCCTGGAAACGGCGAATAGCATTGTTGCTCGGACGCTCATAACCGGAATGCGGAAACGGGTTGAACGGGATCAGGTTGATCTTGCACGGCGTGTCTTTGAGCAGTTCGATCATTTCACGCGCGTGGTCGACATGGTCGTTCACGTCTTTGAGCATGGTGTATTCAACAGTCAAAACGCGCTTCTCACCCAGGGTCGCCATGTAACGACGGCAGGACTCAAGCAGCATTTTGAGCGGGTACTTCTTGTTGATCGGCACCAACTGACTGCGCAGCTCGTCATTGGGTGCGTGCAGCGACAACGCCAGCGACACATCGATGTGCTTGGCCAGCTCATCGATCATTGGCACCACACCCGAGGTCGACAAGGTTACCCGGCGCTTGGAGATGCCGTAGCCCAGGTCATCCATCATCAGATGCATGGCGGCGATTACGTTGTCGAAGTTCAGCAGCGGCTCACCCATGCCCATCATCACCACGTTGGTGATGGCACGGTCGACGGTTGCCGGGACGCTGCCAAAGGATTTGTTGGCAATCCACACCTGACCGATGACTTCGGCGGCGGTGAGGTTGCTATTGAAACCTTGCTTGCCGGTGGAGCAGAAACTGCAATCCAGAGCACAGCCAGCCTGGGACGAAACGCACAACGTGCCACGTTTGCCCTGGGGAATATAAACGGTCTCGACGCAGCTGCCGGATGCCACACGCACGACCCATTTACGGGTACCGTCGGTGGAAATGTCCTCGCTGACGACTTCAGGTCCACGAACCTCAGCAATCGCCTTGAGCTTGTCGCGCAAGGCCTTGCTGACGTTAGTCATGGCGTCGAAATCATCGACGCCAAAGTGGTGAATCCACTTCATGACCTGACCGGCACGGAAACGCTTCTCCCCGATTGAGTCGAAGAATTTCTCCATTTCCGGTTGGGTCAAACCCAACAGGTTGGTTTTGCCAGTCGTTGCAATCATGTCTTCACCCTCACTCACACGCCAATACTTAGCGAGTGGTTACTTCAGTTGCTGCGAAAAAGTACGAGATTTCACGAGCAGCAGCTGCTTCAGAGTCGGAACCGTGAACAGCGTTAGCGTCGATGGATTCAGCGAAATCAGCACGGATAGTGCCGGCAGCTGCTTCTTTAGGGTTGGTAGCGCCCATCAGTTCGCGGTTCAGAGCGATAGCGTTTTCGCCTTCCAGAACCTGAACAACAACAGGACCGGAGATCATGAAAGCAACCAGGTCGCCGAAGAAGCCACGAGCGCTGTGCTCAGCGTAGAAGCCTTCAGCTTCGGCTTTGGACAGTTGCTTCAATTTGGAAGCTACAACCTTCAGGCCGGCTTTTTCAAAACGAGTGGTGATCTCGCCGATAACGTTTTTTGCAACAGCGTCAGGCTTGATGATGGAGAAAGTGCGTTGAACAGCCATGGTGTAACTCCAGAAACAGTGATTTAAGCGAAAAATTAAACCCGCGAATTATACGCGGGTTCTGGGGCATTGCATAATTACGTCGATTACAAGCTTAGTCGGCTTCTTCGATCCACAAACCCTGAATGGCTTCGAGAACCTTCTCTCCCCCGCGATCAGGGATGTCATCGAACTCTGGTAGTGCCATCACCAGATTGCGCAGCGTGACGAAATTCACCGAGAGCGGATCTACATCCGGGTGAGCTTCAGCCAGCTGAATCGCGATTTCCTGTACATCAACCCATTTAAGGCTCATGACAATTCCTTATCAATGTGGCGCTTCGGCCGCATGGTTGAGCGAGTACTTCGGAATTTCGACCGTCAGGTCTTCAGTGCCGACCTTGGCCTGACAGCTGAGGCGTGATTGCGCTTCAAGGCCCCACGCACGGTCAAGGTAGTCTTCTTCCAGCTCGTCAGCCTCTTCCAACGAATCGAAACCTTCGCGAATGATGCAGTGGCACGTGGTACAGGCGCAGACGCCGCCGCACGCGCTTTCAATCTCGATGTGATTGTCGTGTGCCACTTCGAGAATCGACTTACCGGTCTCAGCCTCGACAACCATACCGTCCGGGCAATGCTCGGCGTGTGGCAGAAAAATGATCTGCGGCATCAGTTATTCCTCGATTTCATTCAGGTTGCGCCCCGCCAGAGCGGCCTTGACGGACAAGTCCATACGGCGGGCGGCAAAGGCATCGGTCACTTGAGACAGACGCTTGGTCTGCTGCTCGATGGCGTAACCATCGGTGCCTTTCAACAATTCGGACAATTCTTGCATTTGCAGCTCGATGACCATCCGCTCTTCGGCGTCCAGCAAACGATCACCGTCCACCTCAAGCGCCGCTTGCACAGCCTCGATCAGGCGTTGCGCATCAACTTGCTGCTCGCGCAACACGCGGGCCACTTTGTCGTCACCGGCGTACTGGAACGAATCCTTGAGCATTTTGGCGATCTCGCCATCGGTCAGCCCGTAAGACGGCTTGACCTGAATGCTGGCTTCGACGCCAGAACCCAGCTCTCGCGCCGACACACTGAGCAAACCATCGGCATCCACCTGGAAGGTCACACGAATTTTAGCGGCGCCTGCCACCATCGGCGGAATCCCGCGCAATTCAAAGCGCGCCAGAGAGCGACAGTCGCTGATCAGTTCGCGCTCACCTTGCAGCACATGAATCATCATGGCCGTCTGGCCATCTTTGTACGTGGTGAAATCCTGCGCCCGCGCAACCGGGATCGTGGTATTGCGCGCAATGACTTTTTCCATCAGCCCGCCCATGGTCTCAAGACCGAGCGACAGTGGAATCACGTCCAGCAGCAGCAACTCGCCACCCTCACGCTTGTTACCGGCCAGGGTATCGGCCTGGATCGCTGCACCAATGGCAACCACTTGATCCGGATCGATATCCGTCAGCGGTTGGCGACCAAACATGTCCGCCACGGCTTCACGCACGCGGGGCACACGCGTCGAACCACCGACCATGACCACGGCTTGCACATCCTCAATCTCGATATTGGCGTCGCGCACAGCACGACGGCAAGCCTTGAGGCTGCGGGCGATCATGGGTTCGATCAACACCTCGAACGCTTCACGGGTCAAGTCGGCGGACCACTCGCCAAAGGTGACGGTGACAGAGGAGGCGTTGGTCAGGGCTTCTTTGGCAGCACAGGCCGCTTGCAGCAATTGACGCTGGATGCCCGGATCGAGATCAGCAGACAAACCCGCCTGCTCGATCATCCAACTGGCAATCGCATGATCGAAGTCGTCTCCGCCCAGCGCGCTGTCGCCGCCAGTGGCCAGGACTTCGAATACACCGCCAGTCAAACGCAACACCGAAATATCGAACGTCCCGCCGCCCAAATCATAGATGGCAACAACGCCTTCAGCGGATTGATCCAGGCCGTAGGCAACCGCAGCAGCAGTCGGCTCATTGAGCAAACGCAATACGTTCAGACCGGCCAATTTGGCCGCATCCTTGGTCGCCTGACGCTGAGCATCATCGAAGTAGGCCGGAACAGTGATCACCGCACCGACCAATTCGCCACCCAAGGTTTTTTCGGCGCGCTCGCGCAACACCTTCAAAATCTCGGCCGACACTTCTACCGGGCTTTTCGGGCCTTGTACCGTATCGATGAACGGCATGTGCGACTCGCCGCCGACAAAACGATAAGGCAATTGCTCGCCTAGCTGCTTGACGTCGGACAAACCACGACCCATCAAGCGCTTGACCGACAATACGGTGTTGAACGGATCACTGGAGGCTGCCAGGCGCGCCGACTCACCGACTTCAACACGGTCAGCGTGATAGCGCACAGCGGATGGCAAAATGACACTGCCGCGCGCATCAGCCAGAGGCTCGGAGAGACCGCTGCGCAATGCAGCGACCAACGAATTGGTAGTGCCCAAGTCAATCCCCACAGCCAGACGACGCTGGTGCGGTTGAGGACTTTGGCCGGGTTCGGCGATCTGCAGTAGGGCCATCGTTATCAGGACTTATCTGTAATCAGGCGTGCAATCAGGAAAGCACGGAGTTAATCGTCGAGGCGCTCTTCTAACTGGCGCACTTCGTAATTGAGCTTGTCAAGGAACTGCATGCGCCGCATCAAGCGTTCTGCCTGTTCGCGTTGCGCTGCATCATCCCAACAAGCAGCGAAGCTGTTGTTCAGTTCTTGCTGAGCGACCTTGAGCCGACGCTTGAATGCTGCAATACCGCCCATATCGGCGCTGTCGTGCAGGTCTTCAAGTTCTTCGCGCCACTGCATCTGCTGCATCAGAAACTCAGGGTCATGCACCGTGACTTCCAGCGGCGTCTCATTACCCTTGAGCGCAAGTAAATAGCGCGCGCGTTTAGAAGGGTTTTTGAGCGTCTGGTAAGCCTCATTGAGGCCGGCGGACTGTTCGAGCGCCAGACGCTGCTCACGCTCGGAAGCGTCAGCAAAGCGGTCCGGGTGAACGCCACGTGCCAACTCTCGATAGCGCACAGCCAACTGGTCGAGATCCAGATTGAAGCCCGGTTGCAGTTCAAACAAAGCAAAATGACAAGGAGTACCCACGAGTAGCCTCAGATGTTGAAGCTTTCGCCGCAGCCACATTCACCGCGCACGTTAGGGTTATTGAACTTGAAGCCTTCGTTCAAGCCTTCCTTGACGAAATCCAGCTCGGTGCCGTCCAGGTAGCTGAGGCTTTTGGGATCAATGATCACTTTTTCGCCATGGGTTTCGAACACTTGATCGTCTTCGCCCACTTCATCGACAAACTCCAGCACATAGGCAAGACCGGAACAGCCCGTGGTGCGAACACCCAGACGAATCCCCTCACCTTTGCCGCGCCCATCAAGGGAGCGGCGAATATGCTTGGCAGCCGCTTCTGTCATGCTGATAGCCATCGTGACTCCTTACCTGTTGCCGGTTTCTTCACCACTCATGCGCCATATAAGGGCGCAATGGATCAGATCAAACCTTTCTTCTGCTTGTAATCGCGAACGGCCGCCTTGATGGCGTCTTCGGCGAGCACGGAGCAGTGAATTTTTACGGGTGGCAAAGCCAGCTCTTCAGCCAACTGGGTGTTTTTGATGGTCTCTGCTTCATCCAGAGTCTTGCCCTTCATCCACTCAGTTGCCAGGGAGCTGGAAGCGATTGCCGAACCGCAACCGTAGGTCTTGAACTTGGCATCTTCGATGATGCCCTGCTCGTTCACCTTGATTTGCAGGCGCATGACGTCGCCGCAAGCAGGGGCGCCGACCATGCCGGTACCTACATCTGGATCTTCCGCGTTCATCTTGCCGACGTTGCGCGGGTTCTCGTAGTGGTCAATGACCTTTTCGCTGTAAGCCATGGTACTTATCCTCACTCATCAGAGAGTCGCTCTTGAGACGCTGTAAAAGCGGCTATGCGCTGCGCTTACAGCGACTATCTACGGCGACTTGAAATATCAGTGCGCCGCCCACTCGATTTTCGAGATGTCGACACCGTCTTTGTACATGTCCCACAGCGGCGACAGGGCGCGCAGCTTGGTAACGGCCTCGCACACCTTCTGCGCGGCGTAGTCGATTTCCTCTTCGGTGGTGAAGCGACCGAACGTGAAGCGAATCGAACTGTGAGCCAGCTCATCGTTGCGACCCAGGGCGCGCAATACGTAAGACGGCTCAAGGGATGCAGATGTGCAGGCCGAACCGGACGACACCGCCAGATCCTTGAGCGCCATGATCAGCGACTCGCCTTCAACGTAGTTGAAGCTCAGGTTCAGGTTGTGCGGGACGCGGGCAGTCATGCTGCCGTTAACGTAAAGCTCTTCAAGGTGTTCAACCTGCTTGAAGAAACGGTCGCTCAAGGCCTTGATGCGCACGTTTTCAGCGGCCATTTCTTCTTTGGCAATCTGGAACGCCTCACCCATACCCACGATCTGGTGGGTGGCCAGGGTACCCGAACGCATGCCGCGCTCGTGACCGCCGCCGTGCATGGTTGCTTCGATACGCACACGAGGCTTGCGGCTCACGTACAGTGCGCCGATACCCTTCGGACCGTAGGTTTTATGCGCCGAGAAAGACATCAGGTCGACTTTCAGCTTGGCCAGGTCGATTTCAACCTTGCCCGTAGACTGAGCTGCATCCACATGGAACAACACGCCGCGCGAGCGCGTCAGCTCACCAATGGCAGCGATATCGTTAATGGTGCCGATCTCGTTGTTCACGTGCATGATCGAAACCAGAATGGTGTCGTCGCGCATGGCGGCTTCAACCATCGCAGGTGTGACCAGACCGTCTTCACCTGGCTCGATGTAGGTCACTTCAAAGCCTTCTCGCTCCAGCTGACGCATGGTGTCGAGTACGGCTTTGTGTTCGATTTTGTCAGTGATCAGGTGCTTGCCTTTGGTCGCATAGAAATGCGCAGCGCCCTTGATGGCCAGGTTATTGGCCTCGGTAGCGCCGGATGTCCAGACGATTTCACGCGGATCGGCATTGACCAAATCAGCAACCTGACGGCGACCGTTTTCAACCGCTTCTTCGGCCTTCCAGCCAAATACGTGGGAGCGCGAAGCCGGGTTACCGAAGTTCCCGTCAACCAACAGGCAGTCGCTCATTTTTTGAGCAACACGCGGATCAACCGGGGTGGTGGCTGAGTAATCAAGGTAAATCGGCAATTTCATGGACTATCTCCTAAATCAGGCTGGCTGGCGCACCGTCGTTTTTATGCAATCAATCGACGGCGGACGCTTCGATCTTATCCAGGTGCGGCGCCTTGCCATTACAGCGGCGCAGATCCTGACGCTGGGCTACTTCTTGTACCTCACGGCGAGTGACAAGATCAGCCAAGCTGATACCGCTGAGAAACTCGTGTATTTGCAGGCTCAAGTCACACCACAGGTGATGGGTCAGGCACGTGTCACCGGCATGGCAATCGCCCAGACCCTGGCAACGTGTGGCGTCGACGGACTCGTTTACCGCATCGATAACCTGGGCCACCTGAATACCTTGCATGTCGCGCGATAGCTGATAGCCACCACCAGGGCCGCGCACACTGGAAACCAGGCTGCTGCGGCGCAACTTTGCAAAGAGTTGCTCAAGGTAGGAAAGGGAAATGCCCTGGCGCTCGGAAATGTCGGCCAGGGACACCGGCCCGTGCTGTGCATGCAATGCCAAATCGAGCATTGCAGTGACGGCGTAACGGCCTTTTGTAGTCAGTCTCATGGACAGGTACCACGGAATTCGGAATGGGGGCGAGTATGCTATTCCCGACTATTTAAGTCAACTATTAGACCTAGTACTTTAGTCGGGATTACCCGCAAAACAGCGGCCGCATTGTAGCAGGGTCTGCGGCGTAATGGCACATGAGCACATCAGACCCTTGTGCGCATTCGCCGCAGTGACAAGCCTACCCCGGCCTCACGTCATCCTTGCCCTGTACACAGGCGAAATCCTCTTCACGCAACTGCGGCAAGTCCTTGGCGCAATACGGGCTGCCAAGATCTTTGAGCGCACCACACATGCCCTCCAGCTTGCCGTCGACCGCCTGCAAGTGATCCAGCAATTGGCCAATGGCGCGCGCAACAGGGTCCGGCATGTCTTCACTGACACCGTAGGCATCAAAACCGATCTTTTCGGCCATTGCCTTGCGCTTGGCCTGCACCTCATCGTCGTGCTTGATGATGATACGACCCGGAATGCCCACAACCGTCGCCCCGGCCGGCACTGCCTTGGTGACAACCGCATTGGAGCCGACTTTGGCTCCCGCACCCACGGTAAACGGACCTAGCACCTTGGCTCCCGCCCCGACCACAACACCATCCTCAAGCGTGGGATGGCGCTTGCCTTTGTTCCACGTAGTGCCGCCCAGGGTTACGCCCTGATACAGCGTCACGTCATCACCGATCTCTGCCGTCTCACCGATCACAATCCCCATGCCATGATCGATGAAAAAGCGGCGCCCCACCTTCGCCCCCGGATGAATTTCAATCCCGGTCAGCCAGCGCCCGAAGTTCGACACCAGCCGCGCCAGCCACTTCCAATCCGCACGCCACAACAACCCGGACAGGCGATGTATCCAGATGGCATGCATCCCCGGATAACACGTCAGCACCTCAAAAGCATTGCGCGCCGCCGGATCACGATGAAACACACTCTGGATATCTTCACGCAGACGCTCGAACATCTTTAATCCTTGCGCTTGAGCAGCTCGCCACGGGCTGCCTTTTGGGTTTCAGTAAGAATGCCACGCAATATGTTCATTTCGGCACGACTCACCGAACTGCGGCCATACAGGCGACGCAGGCGCGCCATCAGGTGGCGCGGTTTTTCAGGGTCAAGAAACTCGATCGCGACCAACGTCTGCTCAAGATGCTCGTAAAAGCGCTCCAGCTCGTCCATGGTCGCCAGCTCACCACTTTTGGTGGAAGCCACTTCATCTTTTTCCATCTTGCTCGGCTGCCCCTGAGCCGCCAGCCAGGACATACGAATCTCGTAACTCAGCACCTGCACTGCCGCACCCAGGTTCAGCGAGCTGAACTCAGGGTCCGATGGAATGTGCACGTGGAAGTGGCAGCGCTGCAACTCATCATTGGTCAGGCCCGAATCTTCACGACCAAACACCAAAGCAATCTCAGCGCCCTGCGTGGCCTCTTCGACAACTTTTTGCCCGCACTCACGCGGATCGAGCAACGGCCACGGGATACGGCGATCGCGCGCACTGGTACCCAATACCAGATTGCACCCTACCAACGCGTCCTCCAGCGTGGCCACTACCTGTGCATTTTCGAGAATATCGCCCGCGCCCGACGCACGTGCATCGGCCTCGTGATGCGGGAACAGCCTCGGCTCAACCAGAACCAGTCGCGACAAGCCCATGTTTTTCATGGCACGCGCAGCACCACCGATGTTGCCGGGATGGCTGGTATTGACCAGAACGACACGAATATTTGACAGCAATGGGAGCGCTCACAGACCGTTAAAAGGGAGCAAATCTTACCTAAGCCCATCACCTTAAGCTACGAAAGCTAACGCAAACCTTCATATGCCAAACTTTTCTGCTAGAATGTTCGGCTTTCTTTAACGACCTAGGTGAAACGTCCATGCAGCCCATGCTGAATATCGCGCTGCGCGCCGCCCGCAGCGCCAGTGAATTGATTTTCCGCTCCATCGAGCGCCTGGATACCATCAAGGTTGACGAAAAAGACGCCAAGGATTACGTCTCTGAAGTCGATCGTGCTGCCGAGCAGAAAATCATCGACGCCTTGCGCAAGGCTTATCCGACACACGGCATTCTCGGTGAAGAAACCGGCCTGCACGCTGGCAGCGGCGAAGGCGCCGACTACCTGTGGATCATCGACCCACTGGATGGCACTACCAACTTCCTGCGTGGCGTTCCGCACTTCGCAGTCAGCATTGCCTGCAAATACCGCGGCCGCCTTGAGCACGCCGTCGTACTTGACCCGGTTCGCCAAGAAGAATTCACCGCCAGCCGTGGCCGTGGCGCCCAACTCAATGGTCGCCGCCTGCGCGTCAGCGGTCGCACCAGCCTTGAAGGCGCCCTGCTGGGTACCGGCTTCCCGTTCCGCGACAACCAAATGGACAACCTGGATAACTATCTGGGCATGTTCCGCAGCCTGGTCGGTCAAACCGCTGGTATCCGTCGTGCAGGCGCTGCCAGCCTGGACCTGGCCTATGTGGCCGCCGGTCGTTTCGACGCATTCTGGGAGTCGGGCTTGTCCGAATGGGACATGGCCGCAGGCGCACTGTTGATTCAAGAAGCAGGCGGCCTGGTCAGCGACTTCACCGGCAGCCACGATTTCCTTGAAAAAGGCCACATCGTTGCCGGCAACACCAAGTGCTTCAAAGCTGTACTGACGGCTATTCAGCCGCACTTGCCTGCCTCGCTGAAACGCTAAGCGAAGCGCGCAAACAAAAAAGCACCCCTCGGGGTGCTTTTTTTTGCCTACTAAATCCGTAGGTGCCGCAGGCTGCTCGCTTTTGACAGGCGGCAGCTCCTGGAATCAACAGGCCAAATTTATTGCGGGCTCTGCCCAAGAATCAAATTGCCATCTTTACCCACCGGGATTGAACTGCCCGGCTCGTGATCCATACGCACCTTGCCTTCCTTGCCATCCAGCGAATAACGCACGTCGTAACCGACCACTTTGTCACTGATGTCGTTAACGGTATTACAGCGCGTTTGCGTCGTGGTGTAGGTATCACGGTTCTGCATGCCTTCTTGCACCTTGTTACCGGCATAACCCCCGCCTACTGCACCCGCAACGGTCGCAATCTTCTTGCCGCTACCGCCACCGACCTGGTTACCCAAAAGACCACCCGCCACCGCACCAATCACGCTACCGACGATTTGGTGCTCATCCTTGACCGCCGCCCGACGTGTAACGGTCACGTCCTTGCACACTTCACGCGGCGTTTTAATCTGTTGCTTGACCGGCTGAACAGCCAGCACCTGCGCAGACTCCGGGGCTTTAACCAAGCTGTAAGTGGCAACAGCACCACCGGCAGTGACACCGACAGCACCCAAAACAGCACCTACCAGCAAAGATTTGTTCACGCGAACCTCCAGACCATCCTACGTAGGAACAATCCCACGCTAATCCCAGCCTTGGAGCATAAAAAAAGGCGCGAGTTCAATACTCGCGCCTTTTAGGTGATCACCAGGAATCAACTCACCGTCATGGACGGTCGTCGATTTCCTTTTCGCTCGCCGCAGGAGGAATCAGATCCTCACTGTTGAGGTTCAGCCAGATCAGCACCACGTTGGCGATATAGATCGAAGAGTAAGTACCCGCCAATACCCCCACAAACAAGGCAATCGAGAAGCCCCACAGGTTGTCGCCACCAAAGATCAGCAGCGCTGCAATTGCCAGCAAGGTGGAGATCGACGTCGCCATGGTGCGCAGCAGGGTTTGCGTGGTCGAGATATTGATGTTCTCGATCAGGCTGGCCTTGCGCAGCACACGGAAGTTCTCTCGCACTCGGTCAAACACCACGATGGTGTCGTTAAGCGAGTAACCGATGATCGCCAGCACCGCCGCCAACACCGTCAGGTCGAAGGTGATCTGGAAGAACGACAGCACACCCATCGTCACGATCACATCGTGCACCAACGAAACAATGGCGCCGACGGCGAATTTCCACTGAAAGCGAAAAGCCAGGTAAAGCATGATGCCGCCCAGCGCCATCAGCATGCCGAGACCGCCCTGATCGCGCAGCTCTTCACCCACTTGCGGGCCTACGAACTCGACACGCTTGATAACGGCCGGGTTGGCGGTATCTGCCTGCCCCAGCGCAGCAGCCACCTTGTTGCCCAGCAACGGATCGTCGCCCGGCATACGCACCAGCAAGTCGGTCGTAGCGCCAAAGCTCTGCACCACTGCATCGTGGAAACCGGCCGAGGCCAGTTCGGTTCGCACCTTGGTTAAATCAGCCGGCTTCTCGTAGGTCAGCTCGATGAGCGTACCGCCGGTGAAGTCCAGGCCGTAGTTCATGCCCTTGTGAAACATGCTGAACAAGGCCAGCACGGTAAGCAGCACAGTGACGCCGAACGCAACGTTGCGAACGCCCATGAAGTTGATTGTACGTAACATGGCAGCCCCTTAAATCCACAACTTCTTGAAGTCCCGACCGCCGTAAACCAGGTTGACCATTGCGCGGGTCACCATGATGGCCGTGAACATCGAGGTAAAGATCCCCAGAGACATGGTCACCGCAAAGCCTTTGACCGGCCCGGTACCCATGGCAAACAGAATCCCGCCGACCAACAGGGTTGTCAGGTTGGAGTCGATAATCGCCGTGAATGCACGATTGAAGCCTTCATTGATCGCCCGCTGCGGTGTCATGCCATTGGCGATTTCCTCACGAATACGCGAGAAGATCAGCACGTTGGCGTCAACCGCCATACCCATCGTCAATACGATACCCGCGATACCCGGCAGGGTCAGGGTAGCGCCCAACAACGACATCAGCGCCAGCAGCAAGACCATGTTGCCTGCCAACGCCACCGTGGCGATCACACCGAAGAAGCGGTAGATGGCGATGATGAAGATGGACACAAACAGCATGCCCCACAGCGATGCATCAACACCTTTGGTGATGTTGTCAGCACCCAGGCTCGGACCAATGGTGCGCTCTTCCGCAAAGTACATCGGTGCCGCCAGACCACCGGCACGCAGCAGCAGTGCCAACTCGGACGCTTCACCCTGGCCATTGAGACCGGTAATCCGGAACTGGCTGCCCAGCGGCGACTGAATGGTCGCCAGGCTGATGATCTTTTTCTCTTCCTTGAAGGTCTGAACCGGCACTTCCTTCTCAACACCGTCAACCACTTGCTTGGTGTAGGTCGTCACCGGCTTCTGCTCGATGAAGATAACCGCCATGCTGCGACCGACGTTGCTGCGAGTGGAACGGCTCATCAACTCGCCACCATGACCATCAAGCTTGATGTTCACCTGTGGTCGGCCGTGCTCGTCAAAACCCGCTTGTGCATCGGTTACCTGATCACCCGTGATGATCAAGCCACGCTCGATTTGCGCGGAAGCACGATTGCCCTCACGGAACTCGAACGTCTCGGAAGTGGCTTTGGATGCGCCCGGCTCTGCGGCCAGACGGAACTCAAGGTTGGCCGTCTTGCCCAGGATACGCTTGGCTTCGGCGGTGTCTTGCACGCCCGGCAGCTCAACCACGATGCGGTTGGCACCCTGACGCTGAACCAGAGGCTCGGCAACACCCAACTCGTTAACCCGGTTACGGACGGTTGTCAGGTTTTGCTTGATGGAATATTCACGGATTTCCGCCAGCTTGGCCGGGGTCATCGCCAGACGCAGCACCGGCTGACCGTTCAGATCCGCAGCGGCAATGTCGAAGTCATTGAAGTTCTTGCGAATCAGGCTACGCGCTTGCTCACGGGTTGCTTCATCAGCAAAACCCAACTGAATGGCACCATTGAGCTGCGGCAGACTGCGATAACGCAGCTTGTCTTTACGCAACAGGCTTTTGACGTCGCTTTCGTACACTTTCATGCGCGCGTCGACGGCCTTGTCCATGTCGACTTCCAGCAGGAAGTGCACACCACCCGACAAGTCCAGACCCAGCTTCATTGGGTGAGCACCCAGGTTACGCAGCCATTGTGGCGTGGTCTGAGCCAGGTTGAGCGCTACGACGTAGTCGTCACCCAAGGCCTTGCGCACCACGTCTTTTGCTGGCAACTGGTCGTCTTTGCTCGCCAGACGCAACAAACCGCCTTTGCCGTTGGCTGCCAACGTGGCGCCTTTCACAGCAATGCCGGCATCCTTGAGCGCTTTGCTCGCACGCTCCAGATCAGCGTCGGTCACTTGCAGTGCCGTGCTCGCGCCAGACACCTGAATAGCCGGATCATCCGGGTAGAGATTGGGAGCGGAATAAATAAAACCGATCGCCAGCACCGCCAGGATCAGTACGTATTTCCACAGAGGGTATTTGTTCAGCATCAATCACGCCGCCCGCTTAGAACGCGGGGCGCCTTGCGCGCCCCGTCGATTGTTAAAAGTTGAAACTTTAGATCGCTTTCAGCGTGCCTTTAGGCAGCGTGGCGGCTACAGCGCCCTTCTGAATTTTCAGCTCGACAGTGTCAGACACTTCGATCACAACAAAAGCATCAGTGACTTTGGTGATTTTGCCGGCGATACCGCCAGTGGTTACAACTTCGTCGCCTTTTTGCAGGTTACCCAACAGGGCTTTCTGCTCTTTGGCGCGCTTGGCCTGTGGACGCCAGATCATCAGGTAGAAGATGACCAGGAAGCCGACCAGGAAAATCCACTCAAAACCAGTACCGGCTGGGCCAGCAGCAGGTGCAGCAGCGTCCGCGAAAGCGGGAGAGATGAAAAAGCTCATTAAGCACTCCAGTTGCAAAAAGTGTTTCTTAGGGTCCGAAAATCAGTCCAGGGGCGGTACAGGCAACCCGCGCTTGGCATAGAAGGCATCGACAAAGGCGGCCAATGTACCCTGTTGAATAGCCTCGCGCAAACCAGCCATGAGCACCTGATAGTGCCGCAAATTGTGGATGGTATTGAGCATGCTACCCAACATTTCGCCGCACTTGTCCAGATGATGCAGATAAGCACGGGAGAAGTTCTGGCAGGTGTAACAGTCGCAGGTCGGATCCAACGGCGAATCATCATGGCGATGGAACGCATTGCGGATCTTGATCACACCGGTGTCGATGAACAGATGCCCATTGCGGGCATTACGGGTTGGCATCACGCAATCGAACATGTCCACACCGCGGCGCACACCCTCCACGAGATCTTCAGGTTTGCCAACCCCCATAAGGTAACGAGGTTTGTCAGCCGGCATCATGGCAGGCAGGTAATCCAGCACCTTGATCATTTCGTGCTTGGGCTCGCCTACCGACAAGCCGCCGATGGCCAGGCCATCAAAGCCGATCTTGTTCAGACCTTCGAGCGAACGCTCGCGCAGGTTCTGGTGCATGCCACCCTGAACGATCCCGAACAGGGCCGCGGTGTTATCGCCGTGAGCATTTTTAGAGCGCTGAGCCCAGCGCAATGACAGCTCCATAGACACCCGAGCCACGTCTTCGTCGGCCGGGTACGGGGTGCACTCGTCAAAAATCATGACCACGTCGGAGCCCAGATCGCGCTGAACCTGCATCGACTCTTCCGGGCCCATGAAGACTTTGGCGCCGTCTACGGGCGAGGCAAAGGTCACGCCCTCTTCTTTGATCTTGCGCATGGCCCCCAGGCTGAACACCTGGAAACCACCCGAGTCAGTCAGGATCGGACCTTGCCACTTCATGAAGTCGTGCAGGTCGCCGTGCTTTTTGATCACTTCAGTGCCAGGACGCAGCCACAGGTGAAAGGTGTTACCCAAAATCATCTGCGCGCCGGTATCGACGATATCGCGCGGCAACATGCCCTTGACCGTGCCGTAGGTACCCACCGGCATGAACGCCGGGGTTTCCACCACACCACGCGGGAAGGTCAGACGACCGCGACGAGCCTTGCCATCGGTGGCAAGTAACTCGAAAGACATACGACAGTTGCTCATGCTTGATCCTCTGGGGCCGGGGCAGGAGCCGTCGGCGCGGGATTGCGGGTGATGAACATTGCATCACCGTAACTAAAGAAGCGGTATCCATGCTCGACCGCAGCCTGGTAGGCCGCCATGGTTTCGGGATAACCGGCGAACGCCGAAACCAGCATCAGCAGCGTGGATTCTGGCAAATGGAAATTGGTCACCAGCGCATCGACCACATGAAACGGCCGGCCCGGGAAGATAAAGATATCGGTGTCACCACTGAACGGCTTGAGCACGCCATCACGCGCTGCGCTCTCCAGCGAACGCACGCTGGTGGTGCCCACGGCAATCACTCGCCCGCCCCGCGCACGGCACGCCGCCACGGCATCCACCACGTCCTGGCCCACTTCCAGCCATTCGGTGTGCATGTGGTGATCCTCAAGGCGCTCAACCCGTACCGGCTGGAACGTGCCCGCGCCCACATGCAGGGTCACGAACGCCGTTTCAACGCCTTTGGCGGCAATGGCCTGCATCAGCGGCTCATCAAAGTGCAGCCCGGCCGTTGGCGCAGCCACAGCGCCCAGGCGCTGAGCGTAGACCGTTTGATAGCGTTCACGGTCCGAGCCTTCGTCCGGACGGTCGATGTACGGCGGCAGCGGCATATGCCCGACACGGTCCAGCAAGGGCAACACTTCTTCAGCAAAGCCCAGCTCAAACAACGCATCGTGGCGCGCCAGCATCTGCGCTTCGCCACCGCCATCGATCAGGATCTTTGAACCAGGCTTTGGCGACTTGCTGGAGCGCACATGCGCCAGCACCCGATGACTGTCGAGCACGCGCTCAACCAGAATTTCCAGCTTGCCGCCCGAAGCCTTTTGGCCAAACAGGCGTGCCGGAATCACCCGGGTATTGTTAAACACCATCAAATCACCCGAACGCAAATGTTCAAGCAAATCAGTAAATTGACGATGTGCCAGCGCCCCGCTCTCCCCATCCAGGGTCAGCAGGCGACTGTTGCGGCGCTCCGCCAAAGGATGGCGTGCGATGAGCGAATCAGGGAGTTCGAAAGTAAAGTCAGCAACGCGCATGATAGGTTTCGTCTAGCAGGGCCGGGGAGTTTAACGGACTTAGTAAAAATAGACCAATAAGTTGTTGACCGACCTAAAACTCATCTCTATACTTCGCCGCCATTGAGCCCTGATGGCGGAATTGGTAGACGCGGCGGATTCAAAATCCGTTTTCGCAAGAAGTGGGAGTTCGAGTCTCCCTCGGGGCACCATCTTAAAAAAAGACCTTGAAATTCAAGGTCTTTTTTTTCGCCTGTCAAAAAGTGAATTCGCTCGCTTGGCACCCACTCACAGGAACCTATCGCATGGAATCGTCGCTGGAGGCAGTTGCGCTTTTCTCTCTCAAGCTGGTGCACGAGACGGACGGTCATAGCCCGGTGCTGCGTGACGATTATGTGATGGCTGACTATCAACGCGAACTCTTCGCCTTACTGGTGCGTAACGGCGATATCGCAGGCATTCAGCACAAAGTCGCTGAGTGCCTGAGGCAGGCATTAAACGCGTTGGGCGGTGCCGAAAAGCCCTTGGGCCGCGAGCTGTACAAGCTGGCCTGTGCGTTCCAGCACGCGCAAACGCTGGCCGAACTGAACACCCCGCTGGAGCAGCTCAAAGACTACCTCAAAGACATTCAGTGATCGGTGTCCTGAAAGGTCGCGATATAGGCCAGCAGATCGTCGATCTTCTGCGGATCGCTGATGCCCCAGAAAATCATGCGCGTACCGCTCACGACTTTTTTCGGCGCCTCAATATAGGCGGCCAGCTTTTCGCGGCTCCAGACCACGCCTGAGTTCTTCATCGCGTCCGAGTATTGATAACCCGGCGTGATCCCGGCAGTGCGTCCGATCACGCCATTGAGCTGAGGACCGAACCCCCCTCGCGCACCCGGCCCGATGCTGTGGCACCCCCCGCAGGTTTTGGTGAACAACTTGCCACCTGCGTCGGCATCACCCGCCGCCGCGGCCGCGGCACTGAAAATGCCGAGCGTGACGGTCAGGACCAAAGTGGTGAAAGCCGATAGTTTCATGAACGACTCCAGATCAGATGTTGCAGACAATTTCAGCCGACGATTATGCCCGCCTCCTCGCCACGCCACCATTCACAGCTCACTCGCGCCACTCGCACCTGCACGTAACCAGAGATTGCAGTAGCCATCATCTCGCCGCTAATATTGAGAACTATTCGCACTCACCTCTGGAAAGCCGACCGGTGCAATCTCTCCCAACCAGCAAGCTGGGTTTCTTTTTCAGCGATCACCATCGCTGGCTGCTGCAACATATTCAGCGACGCTTGCGCAACCATGCCGATGCGCAGGACACGGCGGCGGATACGTTTTGCCAGTTGCTGGCGGCCCAAGTCGACCCTGACACCATCGAGCAACCTCGTGCGTACCTGTCGACCATTGCGCGGCGGCTTATCTTCGATCGCCACCGGCGGCGCAAGCTGGAGTTGGCGTATCTGGAACGGCTGGCCCTATTGCCCGAAGCCGTGGCGCCCTCCCCCGAAGAACAATGGCAACTGACAGAAGCACTCATCGCCATCGACCGCGCCCTCGACGGCTTGCCCATGATCGTCAAGGCCACCTTCCTATACAGCCAGCTCGACGGCTTGAGCTATGTAGCGATTGCACAAAAATTGGGTTTGTCGCAGCGCACCGTCAGTCGCTACATGAAACAAGCCCTGCGCCAGTGTTACTTGAGCGATTTGGGCGTATGAGCAAGCCAGCGCTGGACCCTGTCAACGAGCAGGCGATTGACTGGATGGTCAAGCTGCGCGCAGGCACGCCAAATGCTGCACTGCAAGCACGCTTTAACCAGTGGCTAAGCCAAGACCCGACCCACCAGCAAGCCTGGACGCTGCTGCACGATCGCCTGGGCGGCGCGTTCAACACCGTACGCGCACTGGATAAACGCGTACCCGGCCAGGCGGGCGAGGCGCGTCAGTTACTGCTGCAACCCCACAGCTCGCGCCGCGATGCTTTGCGCGTGATCGCGGGCCTGGGGTTGCTCGGTGGCGGGTTATGGGTGGGCGCCCGCAGCCCGGTGGGGGATTCGCTGCTGGCGGACCTGTCGACGGGCCGTGCTCAGCGACAGGATTACACCCTGGCGGATGGCAGCCAGCTGAGTCTCGATGCCAACAGCGCGGTCGACCTGCAATTCGATGCCACGCAAAGGCTGGTGATTCTGCGCCACGGCCAACTGGTGATCCAGGTTGCGCCTGATGTGCATCGCCCGTTGCGTGTGCGCACCGCGCAAGGCGAAATCCGCGCCCTGGGGACGCGCTTTCTGGTGGCTCAAGAGCCTGGCGCCAGCCGTGTGGTCGTGCTTGAGCACAGCATTGAAGCACGACTGTTCAACGGCACCGTGCTGAATGTGCAAGAAGGTCAGAGCGCGCTGCTCTACACCGACCGCATCAGTCGGCTACCCGGCGAACAACGCCAGCGTGCCGACTGGCAGAGCGGCCGGCTCAATGTGCTGGATGATTCGCTTGAATACGTGATCGATGCGCTGCGGCCCTATACCCGGGGTTATGTGCGCGTGGCGCCCGAGGTGCGCAACTTGCGCGTACAAGGCGTGTACCCGCTCAATGATCCGCAACGCGCCTTCACGGCACTGGCACACACCCTTGCGATCCGCGTGGACCATTACAGCCCGTGGCTGACAGTGATCAGCGCCAAATGAGCGGGCGGTCTCTTTTTGAAAATTAATCTTATTTGTGTCCGGTTTTCATTTCTCATCCCACCTATCTCCTGACACTTGCACACGATCAGGAGAATGCCGTGCTCAATCCGTGGCCCCATGCCCTAACTGTCGCTGTTGCCCTGGCAACGCTGGCCAACTCAGCCGCGCTTCAGGCGCAAGACCTGAGCTTCAATCTCAAGTCTGGCCCGCTGGCCAATACGCTCAATGCCATCGCCAGCCAGAGCGGCAAGATCATCTCGCTGCAACCCACCCTCGTGCAGGGTAAACAGGCGCCAGCGGTAATGGGGCACATGTCTGCCGAACAGGCGATGGACACCGCGCTTAGCGGCAGCGGCCTGCAATTGCGCATTACAGAGCAAGGTGACTTCAGCGTCGAACCCGCCCCGCAAAACGGCGAGGCGCTGCAACTGGGCCTCACCCACATCGTCGAGCAACACCGAGACGCCACCACTGAAGGCTCCGGCTCTTACACCGCACAGGCAGTGACCATCGGCAAGGGGTCCCACAGCCTCAAGGAGACCCCGCAATCAGTCACGGTCATCACCCGCAAAATGCTGGACGACCAGAACCTCAACACCATTGAGCAGGTGATGAAAAAAACACCGGGCATCACCGTGTACGACTCGCCCATGGGCGGCAAGTATTTCTATTCGCGCGGGTTCCGCATGACCGGGCAGTACCAATACGACGGTGTGCCATTGGACATCGGCAGCAGCTACGTGCAAGCCGACAGTTTCAACAGCGACATGGCCATCTATGACCGGGTGGAAGTGTTGCGTGGCGCCGCTGGCATGATGAAAGGCGCGGGCGGCACGGCAGGCGGGATCAACTTTGTGCGCAAACGTGGCGATTACACGCCCCATACGCAACTGTCGCTTTCTGCGGGCACGTGGGACAACTACCGGGGCCAGGTCGACACTGGCGGCCCGTTGAACGAGTCTGGCACCGTGCGTGGCCGCGCCGTGGTCACGCAACAGACCCGTCAGTATTTTTATGACGTGGCTGCGCGCAAAGACCAGATCTACTACGGCGCTCTGGACTTCGACCTGAGCCCCGATACCACGCTGGGGTTGGGCCTGGCCTATGAAGACGTCGACGCCACACCCTGCTGGGGTGGGCTGCCGCGCTATGCCGATGGCAGCGACCTGAAACTCAAACGTTCCACTTGCCTGAATACCGCATGGAACAACCAGCGCAGCAAACGCACCACCGTGTTCGGTGACCTCAAGCACCAGCTCAATGACGACTGGGCACTGAAAGTCGCCGGGGTTTACTCCAAAAACACACAAAACATGGAGTACGCGTTCCCCAGTGGCTCGGTGCCCGTCGGCGCCACCGCCACTCACACCTTGATGCTGGGCAGCACGTATGACTACGACCAGGTCGATTACGGGTTCGATGCGTACGTAGACGGTAAATTTGATGCCTTCGGACAACAGCACGAACTGATCGTGGGGGCCAATGCCAGCCGCTCCCACAAAGATGACTTCTACGCCGTGGCCGCGTTGCCTCAGCGTCAGAACGTACTCAATCCGGACCACCACTTGCCGCGCCCTGACGAAAGCTATTACTTGGCCAATGCCTCACGAGGCGGCCCGCTGGACATGCGTATCCAGCAATACGGCGCCTACTCCCTCACCCGACTGAAACTGGCCGACCCGCTGACTGTGGTGCTGGGCAGCCGCGTCAGTTGGTACTCATCTGACAGCCATCAGGTCTCGTACTGGCGCGGCGAAGGCACGCCTCTCAGTGCCAAGGCCAAAGAGACCGGGCAGGTCACCCCGTTTGCCGCCGTGCTGTTTGACCTCAATGACAACCTCACCACTTACGCCAGCTACACCGACATTTTCACCCCACAAGGCGGTTATGCCACCTTGACAGGCACGACCCTCAAACCTCTGATCGGGCAAAGCTATGAACTGGGGATCAAAGGCGAATGGCTCGACGGGCGCTTGAACAGCTCGTTCAACCTGTTCCGCACGGTTCAAAAGGACGCCGCCCAAGACGATCCGCGGTGCCCGGACAGCAGTTGTTCGATCAACTCCGGCAAGGTCCGTGCTCAAGGTTTCGAGGCTGAAATCAGCGGAGAAGTCATTGACCGTCTGCAAGTGTTGGCCGGCTACACCTACACCCAGACCAAAGTGCTGGAAGACGCCAACCCTGAACAGGATGGCCTGGCCTACAACGCCTATGTACCGCGCCACCTGCTACGCGTATGGGCCGATTACGCACTGTCGGGCGCGCTGGAGCGCGTGACCGTCGGCGCCGGGGTTAACGCTCAGAGCAGCAACTACCGCGTATCCCCTATCAGCGGCAACGACATCAGCCAAGCGGGTTATGCCGTGTGGAACGGGCGTATTGGCTATCGCATCGACGACACCTGGTCGGTGGCACTGAACGGCAACAATCTGCTCGACAAGCGCTATTACGCCACCGTCGGCACCGAAGGGTTCGGTAATTTCTACGGTGAACCACGCAACCTCGTGATGTCGCTCAAGGCGGATTTTTAAACCCGGCGCCTCAGCGTCAAGCTGCTTTGGACAGGTTAACGACACAGCCGTGTTGGGCCAACCCCGGCCCAGCACGGTCATGCCCGCTCCCATGCCCCAAGGGCGCTGCCAATCAAACATCGGATCAAGGTCAAACTGGGGCAAACGCAGGCGTTCAGCACGCTATGCGAACACCTGCTCACTCAACAACACCACGGCGATGACGATCATCACCGCCCCCGATACCTGACTGACTTTTTGCGCCGCGCCAGGGCGGGTCTGCAACACCGAGCGGGCTCCAAACCCGACCAGCAAGTACACCACTGCACAACTGACGGCATGCAACCCACCCAACGCAACGATTTGTGCCGGGATCGGCCATGCCGATAACGGGTCGGTGAATTGCGGCAACAAGGCCAAAAACAACAAGAACACCTTCGGGTTCAATCCGCTGACGCACAACCCTTTCCAGGCCCAGCGCGACCATGTGTCAGACACCTGAACCCGACCCGACTCAGGCACCGCCGGGTTTCTGAGCATTCCCACCCCCAGCCACAGCAAGTACAGCGAACCGGCCACGGTCAGCCCCTTGAGAATCATCGGATTACTGGCCATCAACCCGCCGACGCCCGCGGCCACTACCACCGTTGCCAGCAAGTGCCCCGAAAGCAAGCCCGCCACGGCCGGCGTCACCCAGCGCCCACGCATGCCCGCCGAAATCGCATACGCCCAATCGGCACCGGGGGTGATGATGAACAAAAATGACACCGCCCAGAAAGCGGCCAGAACACTAAGGGTCACGGGATAGATACCTTCTTGCAGCACACGTTTTTAAAAAAGTCAGGCGTATTGCTCACACCCGCACAGGTGAAAGCAGCCAGTAGAAGATTAAGCAAATGCTGCTAGGATTATCTTTCGTTTATACCTGCCTAACCCCGCCGAATTAGAAGGTTCTTCCAAGTGGATCGAATTGATCGAAAGATTCTTGCTGAGCTGCACCGTGACGGTCGGCTTTCTCTCACCGAACTGGCCGAACGCGTGGGCCTGAGCCTGTCACCGTGCCATCGCCGGGTGCGGGCACTGGAGGAGTCCGGGGTGATTCTGGGCTATCGCGCGGTGCTGGCACCCAGTGAGCTGGGGCTGAATTTTTCGGCGATGGTGTTCGTGACCTTGCGCGAAGTCACCCGCCAGGCGGTTGCCGATTTTGAAGCAGCGCTGCCTGAGATCCCGCAGATCGTGGAGGCACAACGATTGTTCGGGGATCCGGATTATTTGTTGCATGTCATCGCCAAGGACCTGCCCGCGTACCAGCAGCTCTACGATGAGCAACTGAGTGCGCTGCCTAACGTGCAGCGTCTGGTGTCAACGTTGGTGATGAAGCGGGTCATCCATGACCGCGTATTACCGCTTTAACCTATCGAGCAGCCGCCAAGGCTTGCGGGGAGAACAGGTCATCAATCGCAGCCAGGATGCAGGCCATTTCGCTGGGCGGCGCGGCGCCTTCAGGCATTGACTGCAACAGCCTGGTTTTCTTGCTCTCCCCCATTCGAGCCAGTTTTTGGTGCAGCGCCAGTAGTCGCTCAGGGGCCATGCGCTTGAAGGTGTTGAATGTCAGCTCTTGCAAGCAAGAACGCTTGAGCGCGAAGTTTTGGGCGTATGCCTCGATCGCCTCTGCGCGAATCTCCCAGCCGGTGTTGGCATAGAACATTTGGCCATACAGGCTCTTGAGCATTTCTCTGGCATGCGCTGGCAAGGGTTCAAAACGCTGTGCTTTGTTCTGCGCCGGGAAAACCGCATAGGTGGCGTTCGTACTGCCCGAATACTCCTTATCCAGACTGATCTGCGCGTAAAAGCAGGCCACCAGGGCCAGCGCAAAAATAAACGTGTTGTCCGGGTTGCGGTGCGCAGAAGGGTCGAGGGCTCCGCGCGTTTTCACATAGTGTTTTTGCACCTCTAAGGCGTGATACAGCGCCACCTCCAGGTTATGGCCTTTGAGCGGCGTGCCGAATCCGGGTTCATCCGCCAACACACCCGCATCGCCAAACCATGCTGTTAGTTCGTCTCTGAGGTCGTTGCAATTGCGCACTTCAGGGACTTCACACTTGCCATTGCGATTGAGCGCGTGCAGCAAGTCAGTACTGACCTGGGTGGCTTGATCGGCCAGCGCTGCGATACGCGCCGACTCAAGCAATGCCCGATTCCCTACCAAGTTGCACAGCAACTCCAGCGTGAGTTCACCGTCAGGTTTGTACATCCCTTCGACTGATGACTCGGCGGGTTGCTGGCCCGCTTCATCGCGCTCATCGACCTGCCAAGGCAGCGGCTGCACACCCCACACGTACAGATGAGCATCGACCTTTTGCGCCGCCTTGTCGGCCAGCCAGCCTATCCAGTCGTACGGGATCGAATCACCGTCCGCAAACCCTTTTTCGCGCCGCAACCGGGCTTCACACACCGCGTATTCCCGGTAAAACAGCTGGTCCAAAGCATAAATACTGCGAGCCAAAGCCATGTCTTCCAGCACCGGCTGAGTCTCTGACTGAGGCTCGATCTGAGTCCACTCCAGCATGGCCGCATACTGCTGACGCACCTGCGCAGGCAGTATTTCTACCAATGCCTTGTGCACCGCTTTGCGATTTTCGAGTTGGTTCCAGGCATTCTCGTCCGCGGCGTCAGGCGCGGTGGTGCTCATGTATTTGAGCGACGCCTCTTTGAGCGGCGCTACATAAAAGAAGCCATCCTTGTGCTTCCAGTGCTCCAGCGGCAGACGCGACAAGGTATGCGCACGCCATTTACGGGCGCTCTTGCCGTAGTCGACCACGCTCGTGGAAAAAGCCCCCAGCACATTTGAGGCCTCGAACAATGAGGTGCGGTTAATCAGCGCCTTGCTCTCCTGTAACGAGACCGTGAGCATGTCGGCCACGGTCGGGGCCAGGGAGTCACGGGTGCGGCTGTCTACTTTTTGAGTGTTATTCATCTGTCAGGCCTTCTAATCACCAGCAAACCACGGGGTGAAGCGCCAAGCGCGAACGCGTCTGGCGCCTGAGTGCTGTCACGCAGGCAAAAAACCTGCGGGGTCAGCGCAATCTTCACCCGCTGCGTGCCGGGCAGAATGTGCATTGAGTACGGCATGGGCTTGCTTGTTAAGCATTTCACCCGCGGCCAGGCGCCGGGTTTGGTCGAGCGACACACGCGCCATTTCAAGCGCTTGCCACTCGTCATCCGCCACTTTTTGCATCATAAACACCTGCGCCAAGGCGTGGGTATGGGCGATAGGGCCGTATTTATTGATCGAGCGCACCGCGTGGTAATGGTCATTGCACGCAGCCAGTTGCGAACGGTAGGGGGAGCCGAGGTTTTCATGATCAGACATGACGCGTTCCTTTTTAATGAGAGGTAATGACTACCCGCTCACTGTCTCGCGAACCGCCTGACAGAAAACCTTGAACATTATGAGCCACCGATCAGGGCGGCATTATTCAGGCTCAAGCGCCTTACCCGGCAAATCCCCCACTCGCTAAAAAGGCGCGCTCTTCATCGGTTGTCTCGCGCCCCAAAACCTCATTGCGATGCGGAAAACGACCAAATTTTTCAATGATGTCCGCGTGATCCTTGGCCCATTTGACGTCTTTTGGCTCGAAGTCCTGGTGCAGCTTTACCGACAACTGCTGATCGGCCCAATCTTCGGAGTGCTCGAAAGGCAAGTAGCAAAACACCCGCAAGGAGGCTTCGATCTGCTTGTCCATTCCCACCTCAATCATCTGCCGCGCATAAAAACGTGCCAGCGGATCAGTGGCGAACCAATGCTTTGGACCTGCCTGTTTCCAGAACTCAATCACGCTGTGCGCAGAAGGTTGAACGTTGCTGTCGAGGGTGATCACGCGCTATTGCTCTGGGTGTGATGAAAAACGATGCCTACACCTTAGACCGATTGTGAGGCTGCAACGGGCGTATTCAGACGTGCGCAGCCAGTCTTGACCGCGCCCTGTTCGCCCCAACGCATTCAAGCAAGACGATGCCTTGCTCAACGCGCGGGTCAAGCAATGCAAGCAGGCCGACCTCGGCGCACACTTTTTCACAAATTAGTTTGACTCCAAGGTCAAGTTATCCAGCCACCGGACGATAGCATTGCGCTATTACTCTTTGGTGCGAGCCTGTTCGCGCCGCTGTCTTACCTGCATCCCGTGTGCAGGCTGCCTTTGATTTTTAGGATCGCTGATGAACTTACGTAACATGAACATTGCCCCGCGTGCGCTGCTGGGATTCTCCCTGATCGGCACCCTGATGTTGATTTTGGGCATTTACGCCCTCGTACAAATGAACAAAATCCATCAAGTGGGACAGAGCATTGCGACCAGCGACATGCCCAGCCTGGTCGGTCTCAATAATTTCAGTTACTTCAACCAGCGCCAACGCGTACTGAGCTATCAACTGCGAGATGAGCCGGACCCAGACGCCAAGGCCCGTATATTCAGCGAGCTGCAATCACTGGAAGAAAGCACGCACAAGGCAATGGCCGATTACATTGCGCTCATCAGCAGCGCGCAAGAACAAGCCAGTTATGAGCAATTAAGCCGTGAGCAAGCGCAGTACCGCACCCTGGAAGCGCAATTGATCCAGCTGGCGCGCAACGATCAACAAGACGAATTGAAACGTCTGCAAGCCGGCCCGCTAAGTGTGGTGTCACGCAATATCAGCGCCGCCATCGAATCCATGCTGGACATCAACGCCAAACAAAGCGCTCTCGCCAATCGCCAAAGCACTGAAAATTACGCCACCACCTTCAACTTCACCGTCGCCCTGCTAATCATTGCCACGGCACTGACCATTCTGTGCGCGTGGCTGCTGACCAACAGCATCACCCGCCCCATCAGCCAAGCCTTGCAAGCAGCCGAGACCATTGCCAGTGGCGATCTGACGCGCCCGATCAACGTCGAAGGCCGTGATGAAGCCGCGCGGTTGCTGCTGGCGATGCAGAGCATGCAAAACACGCTGCGCGACACCTTGCAGCACATCGCAGGTTCCGCCACCCAACTGGCCTGCGCCGCAGAAGAGTTGAACAGCGTGACCGACGAAAGCGCCCGTGGGCTGACACAACAAAACAATGAGATTCAACAGGCCGCCACCGCCGTGACCGAAATGACCAGCGCGGTCGAAGAAGTGGCCCGCAATGCCGTGAGCACTTCCCAAGCCTCCAAAAGTGCGGCGGATTCGGCGGGTGACGGGCGCGACCTGGTGCAAGAAACCGTGACCGCCATCGAGAGCATGGGCAGCGACGTGCAAACCACCGCCGAGCTGATTGGCAATCTGGCCAAAGAGTCGCAAGACATTGGCAAAGTACTGGACGTGATTCGCGGCCTGGCCGATCAAACCAACCTGCTGGCCCTCAATGCCGCCATTGAAGCTGCGCGCGCAGGCGAAGCGGGACGCGGCTTTGCCGTCGTGGCCGATGAGGTGCGTGCCCTGGCCCAC
Source organism: Pseudomonas weihenstephanensis (assembly GCF_001043055.1). Classification (GTDB taxonomy): domain Bacteria; phylum Pseudomonadota; class Gammaproteobacteria; order Pseudomonadales; family Pseudomonadaceae; genus Aquipseudomonas; species Aquipseudomonas weihenstephanensis. The sequence continues at coordinate 355,833 of NZ_JYLF01000001.1, read as the reverse complement.
CGCACCCAGCAATCGACCAGCGAAATCGAGCACATGATCGGCAGCATTCAGGGCGGCACCGAACACGCCGTCAGCTCAATGCGCCAATGCACCGAGCGCGCCGAGTCGACCCTCAACATCGCCCGTGGCGCAGGTATCTCGCTGGAGACCATCAACGGCGCGGTGATCGAAATCAACGAGCGCAATCTGGTGATCGCCAGCGCGGCTGAAGAACAGGCACAAGTGGCCCGCGAAGTGGATCGCAACTTGATCAACATCAACGACCTGTCTGTGCAATCGGCCAGTGGCGCCAGCCAGACCAGCCTTGCCAGCAATGACTTGGCGCGTCTGGCCATCGACCTGAATGCGATGGTGGCGCGTTTTAGCCTCTAACACCCCTGCCTGTTGGAACCGACACCGTGCAGCGCTTTCCCGCAGGACAGCGCTGCATGGCAGCACAAAAGGGGACCCTCAAGCGCCACGGCATTGCGCGGGTGAAGGCGGCATAGGCTATGAGTACTTCAAGGACATGGCCCCCGAAGCGCTGAAAGTGCACACCGACCGGATCAACGCCAGTGAAGGCATGCAGGCCCCTCAGCAAGCCTGCCTGCAAGACCGTCGCGCACCTCGACTAAAAAAAATCCCCGCGCTTCTTTCGAAGGGCGGGGATCTTTTGTACTGAGGCTCTTAGTGCGCGTAAGTCAGTAACAACTCAGTCGGCACTTTGAAGTCCAAAGACATCATGACGCTCAGCGCGGTGATGGTGAAGATCGAGAACACGAACAGCTTGCGTGCCCAAACCTTGTCGTCGACCGCTTTGTAACCGGTCCACGCCATGTACAGCCAGTACATGCCCATCGCAGCCGCCACGGCCATGTAGCTCATACCGGCGTAACCGCCGAGGGTGAGCATCAGGGTCGCGATCAGGAACGCGAGGATGTAGAGCAGGATGTGCTTCTTGGCCACTTTGATCCCGCGCTTAACAGGCAACACCGGAATCGATGCGGCCAGGTAGTCGTTGAAGCGGAAGATCGCGATGGCGTAGGAATGCGGCATCTGCCACAGGCTGAACATCACCAGCAAAGTCAGTGCGGCCAGGTCGAAGCTGTTGCTCACAGCCACGTAGCCGATCACAGGCGGCATTGCACCCGACAGACTGCCAATCAGCGTGCCGTGAACCGACTTGCGCTTGAAGTACAGGCTGTACAGACCGACGTAGATCACGAAGCCGATCGCGGCAAACAATGCTGCCAGCGGGTTGGCCACGCGATACAGCAGCACTAAGCCTGCAACCCCCAGCAAGGTGGCGTAAACCAACGCCACCTTGAGGGAGATAAGGCCTTGCACCAGCACGCGGTTCTTGGTGCGGTCCATCTTGATGTCTATGTCGCGGTCGATGCAGTTGTTGAACACACAACCCGACGCAACCACCAAGGAGGTGCCGATCACCGCAGCCAGGAACAGGGCAAGATCAAAATGCCCCTTCGAGGCCAGGAAGAACCCGCCTGCCACAGAAAGCACGTTACCGAAAATGATCCCCGGTTTGGTGATTTGGATAAAGTGCTTAAAGGACATCGGGCTTACCTCACTTCGCCATCATTTCAGTGTGGATGCTGAACATGATCCACAGGGACAAGCCCACCAGCAGCACAATAACCAGGGCTGCGAACACCAGCGCTGTGACGTTATTGCGTTGTGCAGGCGAACGGTCCAGGTGCAGGAAATACACCAGGTGAACAATCACTTGAACCACAGCGAACAACAGCACGATCGCCAGGGTGGTCATTTTAGGCAGCGATGGGTACATCACCAGCCCGAACGGAATGACGGTCAGGATGACCGACAGGATGAAGCCGATTACGTAGGACTTCACGCTGCCGTGGTTCGCGCCGTCAGAATGTGCGTTAGCCATTTACAGAGTCCCCATCAGGTAAACAACGGTGAATACGCAGATCCACACCACGTCCAGGAAGTGCCAGAACAAGCTCAGGCAGCTCAGACGGGTTTTGTTGGTCGCTGTCAGGCCATTTTTCTGGACCTGATACATCATGATCGCCATCCAGATCAGACCGCTGGTCACGTGCAGACCGTGGGTACCAACCAGGGTGAAGAACCCGGACAGGAAGCCCGAACGGCTAGGGCCGTAGCCTTCAGAAATCAACATGTGGAACTCGTTGATTTCCATGCCGATGAAGCCAGCACCGCACAGGAAGGTCATGGCCAGCCAGAACAGCACCTGGCTTTTCTTGCCCTTGAACAACGCCAGCATGGCGAAGCCGTAGGTGATCGAGCTGACCAACAGCAGTGCGGTTTCACCCAGCACGTACGGCAGTTCGAAGATGTCGTGGCCCGACGGGCCACCCGCTACGTTGTTAACCAGTACCGCGTACACCGCGAAGATCGACGCAAACAAGATGCAGTCGGTCATCAGGTAGAGCCAGAAACCAAATATGGTTATCTCGCCCGAGTCGTGGTGATGGTCATCATGCCCATGGTCTTGACCATGGGCGTGTCCAGCATGGGTCGCTAAGTTCGACATGGTTTATGCCTGTTCCAACTTGGTTTCAACACGGGTAGCCGGGATCTTGCCAGCCGCTACCAGACGCTTGTGCTGCTCGGCTTCGATGCGCTCGATGGTTTCCACCGGCACCATGTAGCCTTGGTCATCACGGGCAGCGTGGATCGCGAAGTACGCGACAGTGCCAACCAGGCTGACGATCGCCAACCACCAGATGTGCCAGATCATTGCAAAACCGAACACGGTCAGCAGTGCGCCCATCACCACACCGGTAGCGGTGTTGTTTGGCATGTGGATCGGTTCGTACTTGGCCGGAGTCTGGTACGCAGTACCGTTTTCCTTGGCTTCAGTGAACGGGTCGATACCGTCGGCTTTTGGCAGCACAGCAAAGTTGTAGAACGGAGGTGGCGACGAAGTCGACCATTCCAGGGTGTGACCATTCCATGGATCGCCGAATTCGCAGGCGTTCTCTGGCTTGTTGCGGTCACGTACGCTGACGTACAGCTGGATCAACTGGCAGGCAATACCGACAGCAATCAAGGCAGCACCGAATGCAGCCACGTACAGGTAAGGCACCCACTCAGGGTTGGTGCTGGCGTTCAGACGACGGGTCATGCCCATGAAGCCCAGTGCATAGAGCGGCATGAACGCAACGAAGAAGCCAACGATCCAGAACCAGAAGGCAGCCAGGCCCCACTTCTCGTTCAGCTTAAAGCCGAACGCTTTAGGGAAGAAGAAGCTGAAGCCAGCGATGTAGCCGAATACGGCGCCGCCGATGATCACGTTGTGGAAGTGAGCAATTACAAACAGGCTGTTGTGCAGTACGAAGTCAGCACCCGGAATGGCCAGCAATACGCCAGTCATGCCGCCGATGGCGAAGGTCACCATAAAGCCCAGTGTCCACATCACCTGGCTGGTGAATTGCAGACGACCGCGGTAGATGGTGAATAGCCAGTTAAACAGCTTCACACCCGTGGGGATCGAAATCAGCATCGTCGCCAGACCGAAGAAGGCGTTGACGCTGGCACCCGAACCCATGGTGAAGAAGTGGTGCAGCCAAACCATGAAGCCCAGGATCGAGATCGCGCCACTGGCGTAGACCATCGAGTGGTGACCGAACAGACGCTTGCCAGTGAAGGTCGAGATGACTTCAGAGAAGACCCCGAACGCCGGCAGAATGAGGATGTACACCTCAGGGTGACCCCACGCCCAGAACAGGTTGACGTACATCATTGGATTGCCACCAAGTTCATTGGTGAAAATGTGGAAATCCATGTAACGGTCAAGTGTCAGCAGCGCCAAGGTAGCGGTCAGGATCGGGAACGAGGCCACGATCAGAACGTTTGCCCAGGTGCAGGTCCAGGTGAAAATCGGCATGTCCATGATTTTCATGCCTGGGGTACGCATTTTCAGCACGGTGGCCAGGAAGTTAACCCCGGTTAACGTCGTACCTAACCCCGATAACTGTAGCGCCCAGATGTAGTAATCCACACCCACGCCCGGACTGTAAGCCAGACCCGACAGCGGCGGATACGCAACCCAACCGGTCTTGGCAAACTCGCCGACGCCCAGCGACAGGTTGACCAGTACCACGCCCGACACCAGGAGCCAGAAGCTCAGGGAGTTCAGGAACGGATAGGCAACGTCACGTGCGCCGATTTGCAGCGGCACTGCAAGGTTCATCAGGCCGGTGAAGAATGGCATCGCCATGAAGATGATCATGATCACACCGTGGGCGGTGAAGATCTGGTCATAGTGTTCAGGCGGCAGGTAGCCCGGCGAACCTTCGGTAGCCATCGCCAACTGGGTACGCATCATGACGGCGTCGGCAAAACCGCGCAGCAACATGACCATGGCGACGATGATGTACATCACGCCAATCTTCTTGTGGTCGACTGACGTTAGCCATTCGGTCCACAGGTAGGTCCACTTTTTGTAGTACGTGAGTGCTGCAACCAACGCCAGACCACCGAGCAGAATCATAGCGACGGTGACCATCACTATCGGCTCGTGGAACGGTATGGCGTCCAGACTTAATTTACCAAACATCGTTTACTCCTCTGCCCCGGCAGCTGAATGCGAACTGGTGTCCAAACCTTCGGTCCCGGCCACTTCTTTCTTCTCGTGGTTTACCGGCTTGCCTGGTTTCATGCCTTCATACTTGTCGATGATGGTCTGGAACAGGTTCGGTGCGTACGAGGAGTAGAGCTCAACGGGATTGTTCTGACTCGGCTTGGTCAAGGCTGCGTATTCAGCTGTATCAAGCTGTTTAGGTGACGCTTTGACTTCACTTACCCACGCATCGAAATCTGCTTGGGAAGTCGCGATTGCTTTGAATTTCATGCCGGTGAAGCCCGCACCGCTGTAGTTGGCAGAGATGCCATCCAGCTCGGCGTTCTTGTTGGCAATCAAATGCAGCTTGGTCGTCATACCGGCCATGGCGTAGATCTGGCCGCCCAGGCCCGGGATGAAGAACGAGTTCATGACCGTGTCAGAGGTGATACGGAAATTAACCGGTGTGTTGGCCGGGAACACGATCTTGTTGACGGTCGCAATACCCTGGTCCGGGTAGATAAACAGCCACTTCCAATCCATTGCCACCACTTCGATGGTGACTGGCTTGACGTCAGACTGAATCGGACGGTAAGGGTCCAGTGCGTGGGTCGACTTATAGGTGATCACGCCCAGGGCGATGATGATCAAAATCGGCACGGTCCAGATCACAACTTCGATCTTGGTGGAGTGCGACCATTTCGGTGCGTAAGTGGCGTTTTTGTTCGACGCGCGATACTTCCACGCGAAAATGATGGTCATCAGGATGACCGGAACCACGACCAAGAGCATCAGCAATGTTGCAGTGATGATCAGATTCTTCTCATCGATGCCGACCTGCCCCACCGGATCGAGCAACGTCATATTGCAGCCTCCCAGCAACAACATGCCGAAAAGTGGCAATAAGCCAAAGAGTCTGGGGTACCTTTTTTTAGTCATCTCACGACCTCTAAAACAGCTTGCATAATGCAGTTGGTTTTATGCGCCAACACTTCACCCTGCCAAGGGTTGGCATTTTTCCGATTGAATAAGGGCCTGCTTCATCGCTGTAAGGCGAGTGGGCAAATCCTGGGTTAGCAGTGATTTCTTATTCGATACGTGGTCAAAGGCCTTGTCACAGACCAATTCCATTTGGTGCGGAACTTAGAAGGGTTGCCAGTACCTTGGGAGTCGCATGGGTAGCCTGTCACTCACTGCCCAGACGACCTTCAACTTCCCGCTTGGGCTCAGGGATGAGCAGGCTGGACGTTCAGTGCGGGCGATTGTAGTTAGGTAGCTCTCTATAAACCATGTCTCATCCAGAAATAATTATTCTCGGCTCCGGTAACAATCCCACACTATTATTACGCCCCGCGTTTATACCCGCCCCCCGACGCACCTGTAGCACCCCCTTGCCGCCCCTTAAAAATCGCCCCTTTTTAGCGCACCTGCGCGCGCGTCCCAGTGCCTCAAAACGCCCAAAGAAAAAGGGTTCCAGGGGTTTTTCATCAGGCCAGGCCCCAGCGATTTCAACCCCGACATCAGCGTCAAAACGCCTCACTCCCCCTAAAACAGATGAGACGTTTCAGCCGTGTATTGTGAAATAAAAACATGCCTTGTGACAATTTATCCGTGACAATATGTCGCAGTGTCGCAACCCCCTTCACTGCGCCGCATCACATTCCCTTCACATTTTTCATAGACGAAAAAAAGCCCCGCACTTCGGGAGAAGGACGAGGCGGCTATACCCTGATTTAGTGATTCAGGCGGATTTGTTCCGGTTGCGGTAAATACCCAGCGGAACCAGTACGGCGGTCAGCACAAACGCCACCAGCGCCCATTGTGCCAACGACAGGCCGAGCACCGGCGGGTACGGCGTTGAGCAGAAGCCATCAACCTGAAAGCCCAGCGGGAAGATCGCCGCCAGCGGCAGGCCATCCACAATCGGTTGCAAGGCATCCAGACCGCAGCTCACCGCCGGATTGGCCAAAATATACACATGGCGCCCCGCCGCAACGATGCCACCGATGGCACTCAGCACCACCAACCCTTCAAACACCGTCATGCTGCGTGTGGTGCGCATGGCGGCGCCAACAAAAGCAAAGAGCGCGATCAGCAGCAGTGCATAACGTTGCAGGATGCACAGCGGGCAAGGCGCCTCACCGAGCACGATCTGCATATACAGCGCCCCGCCAATGAGCGCCAGGCAGATCAGCCCCAGCAAGACCAGAAAGCGCTTCTCGCGCCCCAGTCGCATCATGTCATCCGTCATACCGCTTCCCTTTGCCTGATTTTCGAATGGCCATACAGCCGAATAAAGCGCGCAGTTTACACCCAGACCCTAAGTGTGGATGCACGGCAACTGTAGGAGGGGATTTAACTGCGAGTCAGATTAAAGCGCGATTAACAAAAAGCCCGCAGCCATCGCCGAATGCGACCGCTGCGGGCTTACGCGCCAATCAGATGCACTCACCCAAAGGGCTTACTCCAGCGCAGCCGCCGGGCCGAAGAACTCGTAACGGCTCTGTTTTTCCGGCACACCCAAGGCTTTGAGCTGACGCTTGATCGCGCCCATGAAGCCTTTAGGCCCCAGGAAATAGGCGTCTACATCACGATCCTCGGGCAGCCACTTTTCCAGTACCTCAGCGCTGAGCATGCCCACATGGTCTACCGCAGGGCCTTGCCCGTCGTGTTCGGCGTAGCAGTAAAAACGTTGCAATTGCGGGAACTGCTCGGCCAGTTCATCCACCCAACCCCGAAACGCATGCACCTGGGCATTGCGCGCGCAGTGAATAAAGTGGATCGCACGCTGGGTCGCCAGTGCCGCTTCCAGCATGGGCAAGGTCGGGGTGATACCGACACCGCCACTGATCAACACCAGCGGTTTGTCGCTGGCCGTCAGGGTGAACTCACCTGCGGGCGGGAACAACTCAACAATGTCACCCACTTGCAGGCGGTCGTGCAGGAAGTTCGACACCACCCCACCCGCCTCGCGTTTGACGCTGATACGGTAGCGGCCGACCTGCGCCAGCGCCGACAGCGAATAGTTGCGACGCGCTTCGACCCCGTCGATGTCCAATTTGATGCCGATGTACTGCCCGGCCTCAAACTCAAGGATCGGTTGCTTGTCCACCGGGCGGAAATAAAACGATGTGATTTCCGCGCTCTCCTGAATGCGGGCGGCGAGCTTGAACTCACGACCGCCACGCCAGCCGCCCGGCGCTGCAGCTTTCTGGTCGTAGATCGCCGCTTCGGCGCCTATCAAGATATCGGCCAATTGACCGTACGCAGCCCCCCAGGCCGCCAACACCTCGGGCGTAGCAATATCACTGCCCAGCACTTCTTCGATAGCACGCAGCAAGCAGGTGCCGACAATCGGGTAATGCTCCGGCAGGATTTGCAGGGCCACGTGCTTGTTAATGATCTTGGCCACCAGATCGCCCAACTGGTCGAGTTGGTCGATGTGGCGTGCATACATCAGCACGCCATTGGCCAACGCACGTGGCTGATCACCGCTGGCCTGGTTCGCCTGATTGAACAGCGGGCGCACCTCGGGGTATTCAGACAGCATCAAACGGTAAAAATGGGTAATCAGCGCTTCACCGCCGCTTTCCAGCAGCGGCACAGTGGATTTGACGATGGCACGATCCTGAGCAGTAAGCATAAAGTTGACTCCTGAGCACGTAGGCATTAACTAAAATTCAATTACCTTTTAGCTATCAGTAATCGTGCCAACTTTAAAACCCTTTAAAAACAGATACTTGAAAACTAAATAGTCATTTTGACTCAGCTTGTTTTATAGTCACTTCGACTACACGAGGTCAAAATGACTGCAAAATTACTGCTAACCACCCTGCTACCCCTGGTAGCCGACCTGTCACGCGAGCTGCCTGAAAGTGAGCGTTACCGGCGCCTGCTCGAAGCCATGCGCGCCCTGCTCCCTTGCGACGCAGCGGCACTGCTGCGGCTGGACGGCGATTGGCTGGTGCCATTGGCCGTGGACGGACTGAGCCTGGACACCTTGGGGCGTCGCTTCAAAGTCAGTGAACACCCACGCTTTGACGTGCTGCTCAGCAGCCCCGGCCCCACACGATTCCCCAGCAATTGCGACTTGCCCGATCCGTATGACGGGCTGGTTGACGGCTTGGCCGAACACTTGGAAATCCACGACTGTATGGGTTGCCCGCTGTTTATAGATGAGAAGCCCTGGGGATTGCTGACGCTGGACGCGCTAGACCCCAAACGTTTCGAGCCCATTGAGCTGGACGCACTGCAAGCCTTCGCCAGCCTCGCAGCGGCCACCGTCAACGTTGCCCAACGCATTGAGCGACTCGCCTTGCGGGTTGAGGACGAACAACTCAAAGCCGAGCTGTATCGCCAGGCGCACGGTACGCCCAACAAAGAACTGATCGGCCAGAGCAAAGCCCATAAACGCTTGCTCGATGAAATCGCGCTCGTAGGCAGCAGTGACCTGACCGTGTTGATCACCGGTGAAACCGGCGTCGGCAAAGAGTTGGTCGCGCAAGCGATTCACGCCGCCTCACCACGCGCAGACAAACCCATGGTCAGCCTCAACTGCGCGGCATTGCCCGACACTCTGGTCGAAAGCGAACTGTTCGGCCATGTACGCGGCGCCTTTACCGGCGCGATGAATGACCGGCGCGGCAAATTCGAACTGGCAAATGGCGGCACATTGTTCCTTGATGAAGTCGGCGAATTGTCACTCACCGTGCAAGCCAAACTGCTGCGCGTGCTACAGAGCGGCCAATTGCAACGCTTGGGTTCGGATCAGGAACACCGCGTCGACGTGCGCCTAATCGCCGCCACCAACCGTGACCTGGCCGAAGAAGTGCGCAGTGGCCGCTACCGCGCCGACTTTTATCATCGCCTGAGCGTGTACCCGCTCAAAGTGCCCGCCTTGCGTGAACGCGGGCGCGACGTGTTGCTGCTCAGCGGCTTCTTCCTTGAACAAAACCGCTCGCGCATGGGCTTGGGCAGCCTGCGCCTGAGTCCCGACGCCCAAGCCGCACTCGTGCGGTACGACTGGCCAGGTAACGTGCGCGAACTGGAACACCTGATCGGGCGCAGCGCCTTAAAAGCCTTGGGCAATTGCAGCACACGGCCGCGTATTTTGACCCTGACCGCGCAAGACCTGGACTTGCCCTCCCGCGAGGTTATTGAGACGGCCACGGCACCACCCCCCCCACCCCCTGCGGCCGCCGGTGATTTGCGCCAGGCGACCGAAGCCTACCAACGCCAGCTCATCAGCGCCTGCCTTGAACGCCACACACACAACTGGGCCAGCGCGGCACGAGAACTGGGGCTGGATCGGGCCAACCTCGGCCGTATGGCCAAACGGTTGGGGTTGAAATAAGCCTCAAGCACTGACCTGTCGCTGACGAACATCGCGAGGCAGCATGACGCACTGATTGGTTTTACGACAACGGTATCGTAGTGCCCCTCCCCCCGGGCGCTGCCTCGCACCACTCGCCTGTTGCTACGCGACTTCTCTTTGCTTTGTAGGTAAATAGATCGGTCTTGCCAAACATCAGCCAACGAACTACCCACCAAAAGGAATCAGCCGATAGACGCTTAGCCTGAAAAATCTTCTTACTCATTACCCGATAAAAATAAGAAGAGGTTTCAGCCATGAGCAACACTGTCGCTGTCAGTCCCGTGCGCGTTGCTGTGGTTCAGTTCGATCCGCAAGTCGGTATTCATCACCAGCCAAAAAATCTGGAAAACAGCCTGCATCTAGCCCAAGAGGTTGTCACCAACAGGGCAAATTTGATTGTGCTGCCCGAGCTGGCCAACACCGGCTATTTATTTGCCAGCCGTCAGGATGCTTATCTGCATGCCGAGTCCATTCCTGAAGGTCCCAGCACTCAGGCATGGATCGATTTCGCGGCGCACCATCAGGTCTATCTGGTGGCGGGGCTCGCGGAACGGGACGGCATGCAGTTGTTCGATACCGCCGTGCTACTTGGGCCGGACGGTTTTATCGGCAAATACCGCAAAGCTCACTTATGGCATCGGGAAAAACTCTGGTTCACGCCGGGCAATCTTGGTTTTCCTGTGTTTGAAACGCCTATTGGCCGTATCGGCCTGATGATCTGCTGGGACATATGGTTTCCCGAGGTCCCGCGACTGCTGACCCAGCAAGGCGCAGATATCATTTGCAGCCTGAACAACTGGGTATGGACACCACCGCCGCTGTTCGATGAAGCGGGAAGAGGTTCTACAACCGATTGCGGCCAAAATACCGGTCATCGTCGGCTCACGCACCGGGGCGGGTCCCACGGCCTTCAACACCTATGGGTTCAAAGGCGGCGAAATCGACTTGACCGGCAAAGGCCTGCATATGAGCGGCTTTCTGTGCCCGCGCAAAGCCAGACTCTTACTGTGGCTGCTTATTGGGTGTGGCCAACAGTCGAGATTGAAAAATTTTTTGCGCAATCTCTCCGTAGCCGGGTAACACTGTGGCCTGACATGCAGGCCACAACAGAGAGCGAGTGTTCAAGGTCGCGTTGTGATCTGATTGGCCCTACTGGCTAAAGACCCACTAAATCAGGTCGATAACCCTGTATCGCCCGCTGCTGTTGGCTTTTAGCCCGCGCGCATCTCTTTACACAGAAGGTTTTTATGTCATCCCACAACGCCCGCGCAGACTCTCTTTCGCTTCTGCTATTCACTTTGCGCAGCGGCAAGCTGATGGCGATTAACTTGTTGAAAGTCAGCGAAATCATTCCCTGCCCGCCGCTGACCAAAATGCCTGAGTCGCACCCTCACGTAAAAGGCATTGCCGTGCTGCGCGGGGCGTCGCTGTCGGTCATCGACCTGAGCCGTGCCATCGGCGAGCAACCCCTGGAAGACCCCAACGGCGGTTGCCTGATCGTGACCGATGTCAGTCGCTCTAAACAGGGTTTGCACGTGCAGGCAGTAAGCAAGATCATTCACTGCCTGAGCACGGATATTCGCCCGCCACCCTACGGCGCAGGCGGCTCGCGCTCGTTCATCACCGGCGTGACCCGGGTCGATGATGTGCTGGTACAAGTGCTCGATATCGAAAAAGTGATTCACGGCATCGCCCCCTCGAAAATCATCGAGGAGCCGGATGCGGTGACGATGGAAGAAGCTGAGCTGCTGGCCAATGCCCGCATTCTGGTGGTCGATGACAGTCAGGTGGCTTTGCAACAGTCGGTGATTACCCTGCGCAATCTGGGCTTGCAATGCCACACTGCCCGCAGCGCCAAGGAAGCCATCGACCGTCTGCTGGAACTGCAAGGCACCAAAGAGCAAATCAACCTGGTGGTGTCGGACATCGAAATGTCTGAAATGGACGGTTACGCCTTCACCCGCACGCTGCGCGAAACCCCGGATTTCAAGCACCTTTATGTGCTGCTGCACACCTCGCTCAACAGCGCGATGAACAGCGAAAAAGCGCGTCTGTCCGGGGCCAATGCGGTGCTGACCAAGTTCTCGTCGCCTGACCTGACCAAATGTCTGATTGAAGCCGCACGCACGGTTGCCGCGCAGGGTTACTGAGCATGACGCGTGACGTGTGCTTGCTGCTGCGCAAAGACTTGCGCGGGCCACTCCCTCCCGCGCACTGGCCAGCAGGCATCCGCGTGGTGAACCTCAGTGATTCATGCCTGCCCGACGCACACGCCTTGCTTGTCGAAGGCTATGCGCCCGGCCACGGCAGCGTTGAACCTTTGGAGCGGTGGCGAGAGGCGTTGATTCACGATGCCGAATACGATCCGCAACTGTGTTTTTTAGCGATGCAGGACGCCCGTGTGGTGGGCGTCGCCCAAGGCTGGACCAGCGCCTACCTCAAAGACTTGGTCGTGCACCCGCACTATCAAGGTCTAGGCATTGCGAGCGCGTTATTGGCGCATGTGTTCAGCGTGTTCAAGCAGCGGGGCGAAGCCTGCGTCGACCTCAAGGTCATGGCGCACAACCTCAAGGCCTGCTGCCTGTACCGAAAACACGGCATGGCGCTGGTTCAAAGGCTCAGCATTTAAGCGCTTAACGCCGGGTCTGCCAGAACTCCTGCGCCAGCGAGCGCAAGCCAGCGGCCAGATCGGCCACTTCACCCGAGTTGCGGTGGCTGTGTTGTCCGGCATCGACTGTGACTTCGCACGCGCTGCGAATGCCTGCAATGTTGCGATTAATGTCTTCGCTGACCACGCTTTGCTCTTCCACCGCCGAGGCAATTTGCAGGTTCATCTCGTTGATTCTCTTCACTTGCAGGCTGATACCGCTCAACGCACTGCTGGCCAACTGCGCCTGATTGACGCTGGTCTGCGCATATTCGCTGCTGTGCTGCATGACTTCTACCGCCGCGCGCGCTCCCCCCTGCAAGTTATTGATCATCTGCTGGATCTCCTGGGTGGACTGCTGGGTACGTTGCGCCAAACCCCGCACCTCGTCCGCCACCACCGCAAAACCGCGCCCTTGATCACCTGCACGCGCCGCCTCGATTGCTGCATTGAGCGCCAGCAGGTTGGTTTGCTCAGCGATGCTGCGGATCACCTCCAGCACCGATGAAATATCACTGCTGTGGCTCTCAAGGTGATGCACCACCTCAGTGGCACGCGCCAGCTCGCTGGCCAGATACTGCGCCGAGGTGCGGCTTTGCATCACCAGGTCATGGCCTTCGCGGGTTTCATGTTCGACCCGGTCGGCGGCTTGAGAGGCTTGCTGCGCATTGTTGGCCACTTGCGCCACACTGGCCGCCATTTCGTTAATGGCGATCGCCACCTGGTCGGTTTCCAGTTGCTGATGCAGCGTGCTGTCATGGCTGCTTTGCAGGTGTTCAACCAACTCGCCGGCATGCCCGGCCAAACGTTGCGAGGCATCACCGATACGCCCCACCACCGCCCCGACTTGCGCTTCCAGCATGTTCAGCGCGAACGCTATCTGGCCGACGTCATCGCGCCGCCCGGTATAAATCTGCTGACTCAGCGGGTTATCACCCACGTCTTTGGCACGCCGGGCCAAAGCACTCAAAGGCTGGAGCAGCCAGTTAATGGCCGCCGAACTCAGCAGGCTGCCCACCAGCCACACCATCACCGCCGCTTGCAGGTCGATCTGGGGTAACAGCAGCGTGCCCAAGGCCGTCACTGCGCCAAACACCGCACTGACAAACAGCGCCAGCTTGCTCCTCAGCCCGAGGTGTCCCCAGCGCTGCAACACCGATCCGCGCCCGGCACGCATGCGCGCGTAGCAGGCTTCAGCCGCGGCGACCCGCTCGGGGGACGGATGGGTACGCACCGATTGGTACTCCACGATTTCGCCATTGCGCTTGACCGGCGTGACGTAAGCGCTGACCCAATAGTGATCGCCATTTTTACAGCGGTTTTTCACCATGCCCATCCACGAGCGACCTGACTTGAGCGTCTGCCACATGTGACTGAAGGCAGCGGCGGGCATATCAGGATGACGCATCAGGTTATGCGGACTGCCCAACAGCTCACTCAGCGCGTACCCACTGACGTTTATAAAGTCGGGGTTGGCGTAAGTGATGCAACTGTTGAGGTCGGTGGTGGAGAGAATGTTTGCGTCGGGTGCAAAATCAACGGATCGGCCGGTAATCGGTAGATTGATTTTCATGACAGGCGCGCTCGAATTATTAGGTGAGAGTCGGCAGGGCTGTCGACTCTAAGCGCACCTATTAACCAAACACTGATCTAGCGCAGGTGTGCCGAAGTTAATCGGGCACACGATGAAAATGGGGGATAAATGACGTTTTTTCGACGCCAATTATCAGCGCTTACCCATGGTTTTGCGCGTGCCGTGCGGCGGCGCGCCAGGGGTTTTGTCGTGACCGCCCTTGCCGGATTTTTGGTACCACGGCTGGTTGTCTTTTTTGCCTTGGGCAAACGCCGCCGGGTTGAACGGAAAGCTGAACGCAGGAACGGCCGGTTTATCAGCAGCGTTCGCAATGGTTTCAAGCTCGACCTGTTCTGCCGCCAGTGTTTCGGGAGCCGTCGGTTGTTTAGGGGAAGTCATGAAAGCTCCGGAGAATGCGGGGGGTAGGAATAAAGCCGCGCAGTATACCTGCCATCCTCGCCCCGCGTTGCACTCAGAGGTAGGAAATAGTCAGCACACCATTGCGTACACCTTGCTCTTCACTGTAAGCCGGGGTGTTGAGCTTCTGATAGGAGGCGACAAACGGTAACTGGCCTGTGCGGCAAGCATTGTTCGCCATGTTCACTGCCAGCACCACGCGGGGGGCCACTTCAATCAGTTTCGTCTGTTCGCCAAAATCCACGGCGCCCGAGCGGCCATGCTCACACGCGGCCTCCATCACCTTGCCGCGAAATTCAATCGTGCCACCCTTGGCGGCGGTTTCAGACACCGCCTCATTGGAAAGCCCAAACAACACACAAGCTGCCAGCCCCAGTGCAAATACTTTCATCAATTACCCCCCGGTTCAGGGACGCGCCAGCGCCCCACTCTTATAACCAGACCATCGGCCAAGACCCTGTTTTCTTTAGGGTTATAAACCGGTTTTTCACTTAACTGTCAGCGATGTCAGTTTGACGTCACGCTACTGACCGGGTTGACGCGCTATAACCGCTGGCACATTGCAAACACTCTCATTTCACGCACACGGCGTTTACCCGGCATGCGCATTTCAAACAACAAGATCCTGCTGAGCCTGTTGATCATGGCCTTGATCGTGACCGGCAGCTGGCTGCTCACTCGCCCGGCTAAAACCAAACCCACCCACGCGGCAACCATTCCGGTGCGCGTGATCCAGGTGGTGCAACGCGATGTGCCACGCTATGTGAGCGGGATAGGCGCGGTGCTGTCACTGCACAGTGTGATGATCCGCCCGCAAATCGACGGCATCCTCACCCAGTTGCTGGTCAAGGAAGGCCAAAGCGTCAAGGCCGGGGATTTGCTGGCCACACTGGATGATCGCTCGATTCAGGCCAGCCTCGATCAAGCCAACGCACAACTGGGGCAAAATCAGGCGCTGTTGCGGGTGGCGCAGATCGACCTTAAACGCTATCAACTGCTGAGCGTCGACAACGGCATCTCCAAACAAACCCTCGATCAGCAGCAAGCGCTGGTCAATCAGCTCAAAGCCACAGCCCGTGGCAATCAGGCCGCCATCGCGGCGGCCAAGGTGCAGTTGTCGTATACGCACATCCATTCTCCGGTCACCGGGCGCGTGGGGATCCGTGCGGTAGATCCCGGTAATTTCCTGCGGGTCAGCGACGCGCAGGGGCTGTTTTCGGTGACGCAGATCGACCCGATTGCCGTGGAGTTTTCGCTGCCACAACAGCAACTGCCCACCCTCCATGACTTGCTTGAGGCCAAGACACCGGCCTTGGTCAAAGCCTTTATCGGCGACAGCGAGCACAGCAGCGCCCCCTTGGGCGAAGGGCGTTTAAGCCTGATCGACAACCAGGTGTCGGCGACGACCGGCACGATCAAGGTCAAGGCGCAGTTTGATAACCCCCAGCACACGCTGTGGCCCGGCCAACTGGTGAATGTCGAGGTTCAAACCGGGGTTGAGCAGAACGCTTTGGTGGTGCCGCCGAGCGTGGTGCAACGCGGGCTAGATAACTACTTCGTGTACCGCGTTAAAGGCGATGCCGTCGAAAGTGTGCCGGTGCGCATGGTGTATCAAGACACCGAACTGAACATCATCAGCGGCGTCAACGGGGGGGACACGCTGGTCAGTGACGGTCAGTCGCGGCTCAAGCCCGGTTCGCGGATTGAGGTAGTGCATGAACCTGCGCAGACGCCTGACGCGTCGGTGCAACCATGACCGCCAGTCGCTCACTCTCAGCCTGGTGCGTTGATCACCCGGTGGCCACGGTGCTACTGACTTTCGCGCTGGTGTTAGTCGGTTTGATTGCGTTTCCACGCCTGCCCATTGCGCCGCTGCCCGAGGCGGAGTTCCCCACCATTCAAGTCTCGGCCCAGTTACCCGGTGCCAGCCCCGACACCATGGCGTCGTCGGTGGCGACCCCACTGGAGGTGCAGTTCAGCGCCATCCCCGGCGTGACGCAAATGACCTCCAGCAGCGCGCTGGGTTCGACCACCCTGACCCTGCAATTTACCCTCGACAAAAGTATCGACACGGCCGCCCAAGAAGTTCAGGCGGCCATCAATACCGCCTCCGGCAAATTACCCAAAGACATGCCGACGCTGCCCACCTGGAAGAAGGTCAACCCGGCGGACAGCCCGGTGCTGATTCTCAGCATCAGTTCGATGCAGATGCCCGGCACCGAATTGAGTGACTACGTTGAAACCCTGCTGGCGCGGCAAATCAGCCAGATCGACGGCGTAGGGCTGATCAATATCACCGGCCAGCAACGTCCGGCGATCCGCGTTCAGGCGTCTGCCGACAAACTGGCGGCCATTGGCCTGACCCTGGCCGACATCCGGCTGGCGATTCAGCAAACCAGCCTCAACCTGGCCAAGGGTGCGCTGTATGGGCCATCGAGCATTTCCACGCTGTCGACCAACGATCAACTGTTTAACGCCGATGACTATGCCCAACTGATCGTCGCGTACAAAGACGGCGCGCCAGTGCAATTGCGCGACGTGGCGCGGGTGATCAACGGCTCAGAAAACGACTACGTGCAAGCCTGGTCCGGGCATCAGCCCGGTTTGAACCTGGTGATTTCGCGTCAGCCCGGCGCCAACATTGTTGAAACCGTGGACCGCATTCAGGCTGCCCTGCCCGGTTTGCAAGCCATGCTCCCGGCCTCGGTAGAGGTGAAGGTGCTGAGTGACCGCACGCAAACCATCCGCGCCTCGCTGCACGAAGTCGAAGTCACGCTACTGATTGCCGTGTTGCTGGTGATTGCCGTGATGGCGCTGTTCCTGCGCCAATGGTCAGCCACGCTGATCGTCTCGTCAGTATTGGGCGTGTCGTTGATCGCCAGTTTCGCGCTGATGTACGTGCTGGGCTTCAGCCTCAATAATCTGACGCTGGTCGCAATCGTGGTGGCCGTGGGCTTTGTGGTCGACGATGCGATTGTGGTGGTGGAAAACATCCATCGTCACCTCGAAGCGGGCGACAGCATGCGCGAGGCGGCAATCAAGGGTTCCAGCGAAATCAGCTTCACCGTAGTGTCGATCAGCCTGTCGCTGGTGGCGGCGTTTATCCCGCTGTTGTTCATGGGCGGTGTGGTCGGGCGGCTGTTCAAGGAGTTCGCCCTGACCGCGACTTCGACCATTTTGATTTCGGTACTGGTGTCCCTGACCCTCGCACCGACCTTGGCCGCGCTGTTCATGAAAGCCCCGGTGCACCCGGCCGATGCCACACCCGGCTTCGGTGAACGGTTGCTCGCGCTGTATGAAAAAGGCTTAACGCGCGCCCTGGCGCACCAACGGTTAATGCTGGGGGTGTTTGGCGTAACGCTGGCCATGGCCGTGACCGGTTATGTGCTGATCCCCAAAGGGTTCTTCCCGGTGCAAGACACCGGCTTTGTGTTGGGCACCAGCGAGGCTGCCGCCGACGTGTCCTACCCGGACATGGTGAAAAAGCATTTGGCATTGGCCGACATCGTCAGCAACGATCCGGCCGTCAAGGCGTTTTCGCACTCCGTGGGCGTGACCGGCAGCAACCAGACCATCGCCAACGGGCGTTTCTGGATCGCCCTCAAAGACCGCAGTGAGCGCGATGTGTCGGCCAGTGAGTTCATCGACCGTATACGCCCGCAACTGGCCAAAGTGCCCGGCATCGTGCTGTACCTGCGCGCCGGACAAGACATCAACCTGAGCGCCGGCCCCAGCCGCAGCCAGTATCAATACGTGCTCAAGAGCAATGACGGGGCGACCCTCACTGCCTGGACCCAGCGCCTGACGGAAAAACTGCGCACCAACCCGGCCTTTCGCGACCTGTCCAACGACCTGCAACTGGGCGCCAGCATCACCCACATCAGCATCGACCGAAACGCCGCCGCGCGTTTCGGGCTGACCGCCACCGATGTCGATGAAGCGCTCTACGACGCCTTTGGCCAGCGACAGGTGAATGAGTTCCAAACCGAGATCAATCAGTACAACGTCATCCTTGAACTCGACGCGCAACAACGCGCCAAGGCCCAAAGCCTGAACTACTTCTACCTGCGTTCGCCGCAAACCGGCGACATGGTGCCGCTGTCTGCCGTGGCCAAGGTCGATGCACCGATCAGTGGCCCGCTGTCCATCAGCCATGACGGCATGTTCCCAGCCGCTAACCTGTCGTTCAACCTCGCCCCCGGCGTGGCGCTGGGCGATGCGGTGTTGATGCTCAATCAGGCAAAAAATGACATCGGCATGCCCAGCACGATCAGCGGCAACTTTCAGGGGGCGGCCCAGGCCTTTCAAAGCTCGCTGGCCAGTCAGCCGTGGTTGATTCTGGCGGCGCTGGTGGCGGTGTACATCATTCTCGGCGTGCTGTACGAAAGCTTCGTGCACCCGCTGACCATCATCTCAACCTTGCCCTCGGCGGGCGTCGGCGCGTTGCTGATGCTGTGGATCTGCGGGCAAGACTTTTCGATCATGGCGTTAATCGGGTTGGTGCTGCTGATTGGCATCGTGAAGAAAAACGGCATTCTAATGATCGACTTTGCCCTGCATGCTCAACGCACTCGTGGGCTGGCGCCCGAGCACGCCATCTATGAGGCCTGCCTGACGCGTTTTCGGCCGATCATCATGACCACGCTCGCCGCATTGCTCGGCGCGCTGCCGCTGATGCTCGGCTACGGCACCGGCGCCGAGCTGCGTCAGCCTTTGGGCATTGCGGTGGTGGGCGGGCTGCTGGTGAGTCAGGCGCTGACGCTGTTTACCACGCCAGTCATATACTTGTGGCTTGAAAGACTGTTCCACCGGTCCAAACCCGCCAGCGGGCTGGCGACTGATCACTGAGGCGGGTTATGCGCGTTCTGATTATTGAAGACGAAGAAAAAACGGCTGATTACCTGCGCCGAGGCTTGACCGAACAGGGCTACACCGTGGACGTGGCGCGCGACGGTATTGAGGGCCTGCATTTGGCGCTCGAAAGCGATTACGCGGTCATTGTGCTCGACGTCATGCTGCCCGGCCTCGATGGCTTTGGCGTGCTGCGCGCCTTGCGTGCCCGCAAGCAAACCCCGGTGATCATGCTGACCGCCCGTGAACGGGTCGAAGACCGCATTCGCGGGTTGCGCGAAGGGGCTGACGATTACCTGGGCAAGCCGTTTTCGTTTCTGGAACTGGTGGCGCGCTTGCAAGCGTTGACCCGACGCAGTGGCGGCCATGAACCGGTACAGGTCATGGTCGATGACCTGTGGATTGACCTCATCAGCCGCAAGGCCACCCGCGCCGGGGGCCGTCTGGACCTGACTGCCAAAGAGTTTTCATTGCTCAGCGTACTGGCGCGGCGCCAAGGTGAAATCCTGTCCAAAACCGCCATCGCCGAACTGGTCTGGGACATCAATTTCGACAGCGACGCCAACGTCGTCGAAGTCGCGATCAAACGCTTGCGCGCCAAGCTCGACGGGCCGTTCGAACACAAGTTGCTGCACACCATTCGCGGCATGGGCTACGTGCTGGAGCGGCGCAGTGTCTAAGCCCGCGCTGCGTTTGAACGCCATCGCCCTGCGCCTGAGCCTGCTGTTCACGCTCGTGGCCTTGCTGGTGTTCGTGTTGATTGGCGGCGCGCTGTACCAGCAAGTCGACAAAAGCATCGCCAGGCTCCCCGAAGCTGAACTGGAGGCGCGCTACAGCGTGCTGGAGTCGTCGATCAACCGTTTCGGCAACCCGGACCATTGGGCCAAGATCAGCGCCAAACTCAAACTGTTGACTGAAGAAGACAAGCGCATCCGGTTTTGGGTCATCAGCCCGCACCCTGACTATGAGTTCGGGGATGCCGATGCAAGCGTTCGCACCTTCGCCCAAGGCCCGGAAGGTATTCGTGACCTGACGCTACCCGGCATGTCGTCCCCGCTCAAAGTGCTGACCAGCGACGTGCCGGCCAAAGACCAACGCCCCGCGCTGCGCTTTTTGATTGCCATCGACACCGAGACGTTCCACCAAACCCAACACCACTTGTTGATTGCGCTGATCAGCCTGGCAATCATCGGGGTCGTGCTGGCCTCGCTTTTGGGCTATTGGGTAGCGCGTGTGGGTCTCAAGCCCTTGATCACACTCAGTGAAGAAGCACAAAAACTGGCCTCTCCACGCTTGTCCGGGCGTTTACGGGTGTCCCCCCTGCCACCTGAGCTGGATCAGTTGGTCAGT
Organism: Pseudomonas weihenstephanensis; assembly: GCF_001043055.1. Classification (GTDB taxonomy): domain Bacteria; phylum Pseudomonadota; class Gammaproteobacteria; order Pseudomonadales; family Pseudomonadaceae; genus Aquipseudomonas; species Aquipseudomonas weihenstephanensis. The sequence continues at coordinate 335,072 of NZ_JYLF01000001.1, read as the reverse complement.
GCATTCAACGCCACACTGGATCGCGTCGAACAGGCTTACACGCGGCTGGAGTCATTCAATGCCGATGTGGCCCACGAGCTGCGCTCGCCGCTGACCAATCTGATTGGCCAGACCCAAGTCGCACTGACCCGTGGGCGCTCGGCCGAGCATTACTTTGAAGTGCTGCAATCGAACCTCGAAGAACTGGAACGCTTGCGCAGCATCATCAACGACATGCTGTTTTTGGCCAGTGCCGATCAAGGCAGCAAAGCCTGTGCGTTAACCCGTGCCTCGCTGGCGGACGAAGTGGCCACGACCCTGGATTACCTGGACTTCATCCTTGAAGATGCGCGCGTGCAGGTACAGGTCAGCGGCGATGCCCAGGCCAGCATTGAAACACCGCACCTGCGCCGGGCGCTCATCAACTTGCTGAACAATGCCGTGCAACACACCGGGCCCGGCCAGCAGATTGACGTACACATCACTCAAGGCCCTGAGCGGATCAGCATCAGCATCAGCAACCCCGGCGCTCCGATAGCCGATGAACACCTGCCCCGCCTGTTTGAACGTTTTTATCGCGTGGATGCCGCGCGCTACAACAGCGGGAGCAATCACGGGCTGGGATTGGCCATCGTCAAAGCAATCGCGCACATGCATGGCGGAGATGTGTTTGCCTACAGTCGCGACGGAATAAATACCTTCGGCCTGCACCTTCCGCCCCATACCGCGTAGGAGAGGTAATCGCGTTGTTACTCAAAACGCAAAAGTCCTTATCCAGCGCAGGGCTTTTTCAGGGGGCGGGTTGTCTATATTTTGATCGCACCACACAGAACTTGCTCAGCAAGAAGGTCTTTGAAATGTCCAGCAGTATGGGTATGGCCAGCGTTTTCGCTTTGTCGTCATTGTTGTTGTCGCCCTTGGCCATGGCGGAAGAATCGCCCGCGTTCGTCGCGCAAAATGCAGCCCGCGCAGCCGCCTATGAGCAGCACCAACAGGAACTGACGGCCAACCACCAAAACGAGGCCAAGCCTCAGTCATCACAGGTCAAAACCAGCGCTAGCGTTGATACCAAAGACAGCTGATTGCCCACCTGAAGTCTTCCCGACCCAGTCAGTCACGGCCTTTATATGTGACTGATTGTTTCAAAAGCCGCTACTATAGCGGCTTTTTTTTGTTTTAAAAAAAGCCGCCACAGCGTTTGGCGTCTTTGAATACGCATTCAAATGCCTACAGACAATAAAAACTGCCACCCCAAAAAAGGAGCCATTTACCGGTGAAGAACACACTCAAGCTCAGCCCGCTATTCCTCGCGCTGGCCGCAACGATCCCGACATTCGCTCACGCTGACGATGACACCGCCAAGGAAGGTTTTATCGAAGGCTCCAGCCTCAAGCTGCACCTGCGCAATTACTACATGAATCACGACATTCGCAGCCCGAAAGGCGATGACAGCAAAGAGTGGGGCCAGGGGTTTATTGGCACGTTTGAGTCGGGGTTCACCCAAGGGGTCGTAGGCTTTGGTGTGGATGCCTACGGCATGCTCGGCCTCAAACTTGATGGCGGTGGCGGCACCGACGGCAGCAGCATCCTGCCGGTCAGCGATGGCAACGGCAAGGCGCCGACCGAGTTTTCGTCTGCGGGCGCAGCGCTGAAAATGCGCGCGTTTGATACCGAGCTTAAAGCCGGTGACATGTTCCTCTCCAACCCGGTCATTGCCGGCGGCGAGACGCGTATGCTGCCGCAGGCTTTTCGCGGCGTCACGCTGACCAATCACAGCCTGGAAGGCTGGATGTTCGAAGGTGGGCAGGTCAGTTTCGAAAAACCGTACAACCAAAGCGGCATGCGCCGCATGACCACCATGTACGGCGACCTCAAAGGCCAGAGCAGCCAACACATCAACTGGGCCGGGGCCTCGTGGAGCGGCGTACCGGCGCTGACCAGCAACCTCTATGCCGCCGAGCTCAAGGACATCTGGAATCAGTACTACTACGATCTGGATTACACCTACGCCCTGAACGAAAGTGTCAGCCTCAACCCCGGCCTGCACTTCTACCACACTCAGGACACGGGCAAAGCGCTGCTCGGCGATATCGACAACAACACGTTCAGCCTGCACTTTGCCGTGGCCGTCGCCGGGCACACGGTCACTGCCGTGTACCAGCGGGTAAACGGCAACACGCCGTTTGACTACATCTATCAGGGCGACAGCGTGTACCTGGACAACTCCCAGCAGTACTCGGACTTTAACGGCCCGAACGAGCGCTCCTGGAAACTGCAATACGAATATGACTTTGCCGGGCTGGGTCTGGCGGGCCTGACGTCGACGGTGTCGTACTCGCGTGGTGAGTTGGACCTGACCAAGGTTGACCCCAACAGCGTCGGCTACAGCAACTGGTACAACGCCGACGGCAAGCATGCCAAACATTGGGAACGCGACCTGACCGTCAAATACGTGCTGCAAGAAGGCCCGGCGAAAAACCTCGGCGTCGCTCTGCGCTGGTCAGCCAACCGCGGTAACGATGCGTATCAGGCGGTGGACAACAATGTGGATGAGTACCGCGTGATCATCGATTACCCGCTGGATGTGTTTTAAGCCGTGAGCCAAGCCGACAAGTAGCGATCCAGATTCAGGACTGTACCCAGCCACAGCGGTGCAGCCCTGATTCAGCCATCAGCACGGTTGGGTGCACAAAAAAAAGGCCACCCGAGGGTGGCCTTCAAAAACTAGAGAAAGAAGTTTTACTTAAACTGCCGCAACCGGACGCATGTACGAGATCGGTGCAGTGCTGGCATCTTCAAAGGTCACGACTTCCCATGCATCTTTCTGCTCAATCAGCTTGCGAAGCAGCTGGTTGTTCAGTGCGTGGCCAGACTTGAAGCCTTTGAACTCACCAATCAGGCTATTGCCCAACAGGTAGAGATCGCCAATTGCGTCGAGGATCTTGTGCTTCACGAATTCGTCTTCATAGCGAAGACCGTCTTCGTTCAGTACGCCGTCTGCGTCGACAACGATCGCGTTTTCCACGCTGCCACCGAGTGCGAGGTTGTGCTTGCGCAGGTACTCGATATCACTCATGAAGCCAAAGGTACGGGCGCGGCTGACTTCTTTTACAAACGAAGTGCTTGAGAAATCCACGCTTGCACTTTGGGTGCGATTACGGAAAACCGGGTGATCGAAATCGATCTCGAAAGTCACCTTGAAGCCTTCGAAAGGGACAAAAGTGGCGCGCTTGTCGCCATCTTCCACTGTCACTTCACGCAGGATGCGGATGAATTTCTTCGGCGCGTCCTGTTCTTCCAGGCCGGCAGATTGAATCAAAAATACGAAAGGTCCAGCGCTACCGTCCATGATAGGGACTTCAGACGCGGAGAGTTCGACGTAGGCGTTATCGATCCCCAGGCCAGCCATGGCCGAGAGCAAGTGCTCTACCGTGTCTACTTTGGTATCGCCGTTGACCAACGTGGTCGACATGGTTGTCTCGCCGACGTTTTCCGCGCGAGCAGGGATCTGCACCACAGGGTCAAGGTCTGCACGACAAAACACGATGCCGGTGTCCACAGGCGCAGGCTTGAGGGTCAGGTAGACCTTCTCACCGGAGTGCAGGCCGACACCTGTGGCACGGATAATATTTTTCAGGGTGCGTTGTTTAATCATGGCATTGGCCGCTTCAGCGCAAATTGCGAACTGGTATCAACAAAGGCTGGCGATAATAGCAGACCGAACCTTTGCTGAATACCAATCACCTTAATCCCCCTGATTGATTTCATTAATCAGCCTGTCGACGCAGGAAAGCCGGGATGTCCAGGTAATCCAGATCGTCTTGAGGATTGAGCTTGGCAGCCGTGGTGGCGCCTTGCTGGGCTTGGTTACGCATCACGGTCGGGCGATCCAGGTCACGGTAGTTAACCGTTGGCAGCTCCTGGCGAGTCTCCTGACGCACATCCTGACGTGCCGCCGCTGCTTGAGCCGAAGACGCCGAGTAGGACGATTGAACCGTGTTGTCGATCACTTTGACCGGCTTCTCGATTTTCGCGCCCAGACCGGTCGCTACAACGGTTACGTGCAGTTCGTCGCGCATGTCCGGGTCGATAACGGTACCGACTTTGACCATCGCGTGCTCCGAAGCAAACGCTTCGATGATGCTACCCACGTCCGAGTATTCACCCAACGACAGGTCTGGACCGGCGGTGATGTTCACCAGGATGCCGCGCGCACCTTCCAGGTTCACGTCTTCGAGCAACGGGTTGCGGATGGCCGCTTCGGTCGCTTCGCGTGCACGGTTCGGACCGCTGGCGCAGCCAGTGCCCATCATCGCCATGCCCATTTCGCTCATCACGGTGCGCACGTCGGCAAAGTCGACGTTGATCATGCCCGGACGCTTGATGATGTCGGAGATGCCGCGAACGGCGCCGGCCAGTACGTCATCCGCCTTGGCGAAAGCCGACAGCAGGCTGGCGTCCTTACCGAGGATGGTCAGCAGTTTTTCGTTCGGAATCGTGATCAACGAATCGACGCTTTCGGACAGCAGACGAATACCTTCGTCAGCGATCTGCATGCGCTTGCGACCTTCGAACGGGAACGGACGTGTCACCACCGCAACGGTGAGAATCCCCATTTCTTTGGCCACTTCGGCAATGATCGGTGCAGCACCAGTACCGGTACCGCCACCCATGCCCGTGGTGATGAACACCATATTGGTGCCCTGCAACACTTCGGCAATGCGCTCGCGGTCTTCCAGAGCGGCCTGACGACCGACCTCAGGATTGGCGCCAGCGCCCAAGCCTTTGGTCACGCCTGTGCCCAATTGCAGGATGGTGCGTGCACCAATGCTCTTGAGTGCTTGTGCGTCGGTGTTGGCGCAGATGAATTCCACGCCTTCGATGTTGCTCTTAACCATGTGGTTAACAGCATTGCCACCGCCACCACCAACACCGATAACCTTGATTACCGGGCTTTGCGGGATGTTGTCTACGAGTTCGAACATGGTCCCTCTCCTTACCTTCTCTAGTTTTTTTCGCCTACTTCTACTGCTTTTGAATCATTTACTGCTTAGAAATTGCCTTGTACCCAACGCTTCAAACGTTCAAGTACCGGGGCTTTTTGTTCTTCACTGCTGTAACTGTCGCGGTTGCCTAGGCCCGACAGAGAGATGCCATCGGACTGTTTTTGCAGCCCGTATTGCAGCAAGCCCACAGCCGTGGAGTAAATCGGGTTACGTACCACATCGGTCAAACCCTTGAAGCTGTGCGGCACGCCCAGACGCACGGGCATATGGAAGATTTCTTCGGCCAGCTCGACCGCGCCTTCCATTTTTGACGTGCCGCCCGTCAGGACGATGCCTGCCGGGATCAAATCTTCGTAGCCACTGCGGCGCAGCTCAGCCTGAATCAGGGTGAACAGCTCGTCGTAACGCGGCTCGACCACTTCGGCCAATGCCTGACGCGACAGCTCGCGCGGCGGACGATCGCCCACGCTTGGCACTTTGATGGTTTCACCGGCGCCCGCCAGTTTGGCCAGTGCGCAGGCGTAACGGATCTTGATTTCTTCGGCGTACTGGGTCGGTGTGCGCAACGCCATGGCGATGTCGTTGGTCACCTGATCGCCCGCAATCGGGATCACCGCCGTGTGGCGAATGGCGCCTTCGGTGAAGATCGCGATGTCCGTGGTGCCGCCGCCGATGTCCACCAGGCACACACCCAGCTCTTTTTCGTCATCGGTGAGCACCGAGTACGCCGACGCCAGTTGCTCCAGGATGATGTCGTCCACCTCCAGGCCACAGCGACGCACGCACTTCTCGATGTTCTGCGCAGCATTCACCGCGCAGGTCACCACGTGCACCTTGGCTTCCAGACGCACGCCCGACATGCCCAGTGGCTCACGCACGCCTTCCTGGTTATCGATCACGTAGTCTTGCGCCAACGTGTGCAACACACGCTGGTCAGCCGGGATGGCGACCGCCTGGGCGGCATCCAGTACTCGCTCAAGGTCAGCCGCGCTGACTTCGCGGTCGCGAATCGCCACGATGCCGTGGGAGTTCAGGCTGCGAATGTGATTACCGGCCACGCCGACAAACGCCGAGTGGATCCGGCAACCGGCCATCAGCTGCGCTTCTTCAATGGCGCGCTGGATCGATTGCACGGTGGACTCGATGTTCACCACCACGCCTTTCTTCAGGCCCCGGGACGGATGCGTGCCAATACCGACGATTTCAATCATGCCGTCTTCGCCGACCTCGCCCACCAGCGCCACCACCTTGGAGGTGCCGATATCGAGACCGACGATCATTTTTCCGCTTTGCACGTTTGCCATGGGTCCTGCCTCTTCTTAATTCTTCGCGACAGCGGGTTGGGCTATCGTGGGTGCCACAGGTTCCCGCCAGCCGACGGCCAATCCGTTGGCATAACGCAAATCGATGCGCGCTATGTTCGTAATCTGTTCTTTCAACGTTTTTTCATAGATGGCTATGAAGCGACGCATTTTCTCTACCAGATGATCGCGCCCCAACAGCAGCTCGATACCCGGCCCTGCACTGCCAGCCCCCGTTGTCAGGAACCAGCTACCGCGTTCACGCAGCTCCAGCCGGGCGATGGAAAAACCCATCGGACGCAGCATTTGGCTCAACACCTGATACTGCTGCATCACTTGCTGTTGAGCCCGTTGCGGCCCGAACAGCTGCGGCAAATGTTCGTAATTGGCCAGTTCACGCGGGGTAAACGCCTGCCCCTGGTTGTTGAGCAGTGCTTCATCCCCCCAACGCGCCACCGGCAGTTGCTCTTCGAGGCGAATCACTACCTGATCCGGCCACACCCGACGCACTTCGGCGTGGGCAATCCAGGGCATCTGTTCCAGCTCGGTACGCATCGCTTCCAGATCGACCGTAAAAAAGCTCGCGGCAATGTAGGGGGCGATGCGTTGTTGCACGGCTTGCTGACTGATGTAAGTCAGATCACCTTGTACGTTGACGTTGGTAATCGGCCGATCCGCGTAAGGCATGAGCCGTTGCGCGCCTTCATAGGTGCCAAATCCCAACGCAACCAACAGCACAGGCCAAAACAATGCCTTGAGAAAGCCAAAGTTGGCTTTCGGCAGGCGCACCGACATCGGCTCTTTAGCCACCATTCGGCTTGCACCCCGCGGCACCGGCTTGCGGCCGGGGGCGAGTGGTGGCTGGCGATGCTGTGCGCCTTGCATGGACTTAACCCCGCGCCTCTACACTGGCTGCCAGAATCGACAGCACCAACTGTTGAAAATCAAGACCCGCCGCCTTGGCCGCCATCGGCACCAGGCTGTGATCCGTCATGCCCGGCGCGGTGTTGACTTCCAGCAGCCAGAACTGGCCATCGGTGTCCTGCATCACGTCCAGACGTCCCCAACCGGCGATACCGATTGCCTCACAGGCTTTGGCCGTGAGGTCCATCAATTCTTTTTCCTTGGCCTCGTCCAGACCGCACGGCACCCGATACTGAGTGTCGTTGGCCACGTATTTGGCGTCGTAGTCGTAGAACGTATGCGGGGTGCCCAGGGCAATGGGTGGCAACACCTGGTCACGCAGGGTGGCGATGGTGAACTCGGGACCCGAGATCCATTGCTCTACCAACACTTGCGAGTCGTACTTACTGGCTTCGGTCCACGCGCTGATCAGTTCCTCAACGCTGTTCACTTTGGCCATACCGATACTTGAACCTTCATGGGCCGGTTTGACGATCAAAGGGAAGCTCAGTTCCTTCGCTGCGCAAATACAATCGGCTTCAGTGCTCAGGACCGCATGGCGCGGGGTCGGAATCCCCAGGCTGTGCCACACCTGTTTGGTACGCAATTTGTCCATCGCCAGTGCCGAGGCCAAGATGCCGCTGCCGGTGTAAGGGATGCCCAGGCATTCCAGCAGGCCCTGCATGCTGCCGTCTTCGCCGCCGCGGCCGTGAAGAATGATGAACGCGCGGTCGATCTTCTCGCTCGTGATGCGGCTGATGAAGTCGTCGCCCACGTCGATACCGAATGCATCAACGCCAGCGCTTTGCAGCGCGCTCAAGACGGCATTGCCCGACTTGAGCGACACTTCACGTTCAGCGCTTTTGCCGCCGAACAGCACCGCCACACGGCCGAAGTCGGCTGGGGTAAGGGTCGAGAACAGAGTGGCGTAGGCAGCAGTCATTTCAACTTTCCTTCGCTGGCTGCCACAACGGCGCCGGCAAACAACGGGCTTTTAATAAGTTGGGGGGCCAGGCGGCCAATGTCGCCCGCCCCTTGGCACAGCAAAATGTCGCCAGCACGCAGCAGCGGCTTGACGATCGGCGCCAGCTCCACGCCGCGCTCAATGTAGATCGGGTCCAGCTGGCCACGCTGACGGATGCTGTGGCACAGCTGACGGCTGTCCGCACCCGGGATAGGCTCTTCGCCCGCCGGGTAGACTTCCATCAGCAGCAGCACGTTGGCGTCGGCCAGCACTTGCACAAAATCGTCGTACAGGTCGCGGGTGCGGCTGAAACGGTGCGGCTGGTAAACCATCACCAGGCGGCGCTCCGGCCAACCACCGCGCACGGCCTTGATCACCGCAGCCACTTCGGTCGGGTGATGACCGTAGTCATCGACCAGCATCACGCTGCCGCCTTCAACCGGCAGTTCGCCATAGACCTGGAAGCGACGCCCCACGCCCTGAAAGCACGACAAACCCTGAACAATGGCTTCGTCGCTGATGCCTTCGTCCGATGCGATGCAGATGGTGGCCAGTGCATTGAGCACGTTGTGGTTGCCCGGCATGTTTACCGACACATCCAGCGGCGCACGATCAGGTCGCAACACGGTGAAAAAGGTTTGCATGCCTTGCTGGCGCACATTGATCGCACGTACGTCAGCGTTTTCGCTAAAGCCATAGGTCACGGTCGGGCGCTTGACCAACGGCAGGATTTCACGCACCACCGGGTCGTCCAGGCACAGCACCGCCAAGCCATAGAACGGCAGGTTGTGCAGGAACTCGACGAAGGTTTTCTTCAGTTTGTTGAAGTCACCTTCGTACGTCGCCATGTGGTCGGCGTCAATGTTGGTGACGACCGCCACCAGCGGTTGCAGATGCAGGAAGCTGGCATCACTTTCGTCCGCTTCGGCAATCAGGTAACGGCTGGTGCCCAGTTGTGCATTGGTGCCCGCTGCATTCAGCCGGCCACCGATCACAAACGTCGGGTCCAGCCCGCCTGCTGCAAACACCGATGCCAACAGGCTGGTGGTGGTGGTTTTGCCGTGCGTACCGGCAACGGCAATGCCATGACGGTAGCGCATCAACTCAGCCAGCATCTCGGCGCGTGGCACTACAGGAATGCGGCGCTCCAGCGCGCTCGCCACTTCCGGGTTCGACGTGTTCACCGCGCTCGACACCACCAACACATCGGCATTGGCTGCGTTTTCAGCACGGTGGCCGATGAAGATCTGTGCGCCGAACGACTCAAGACGTTCCGTCACCGGCGAAGCATTCAGGTCAGAGCCCGACACCTGATAACCCAGGTTGAGCAATACCTCGGCGATACCGCACATGCCCACACCGCCGATACCGACGAAGTGAATGCGGCGGATACGGCGCATTTCCGGTTGCGGCATGGCTTTTTGATTCTCAACCATGGGCCACCTCCAGGCAGATATCGACAACGTTGCGGGTCGCATCAGGTTTGGCCAGGCGGCGAGCGTTGGTCGCCATGCTGTTCAGTCGTTCCGGTTGCATCAAAACCTCTGTCAGGCGAGCAGCCAGTTCGGCTGCGCCAGTCGTCGCTTGTGGCATCAGGAAAGCCGCGCCTTCCCGAGCCAAAAAGTCGGCATTGCGGCTCTGATGGTCATCGATCGCGTGGGGCAAAGGCACCAGCAGCGAAGGCAGACCGGCCGCAGCCAGTTCACTGACGGTGAGCGCGCCTGCGCGACAAACCACCAGGTCGGCCCAGCCATAGGCATGGGCCATGTCTTTAATAAAAGGCTGTACCTGAGCCTCTACACCGACTGCGTGGTAGCGCTCGGCGGTCATTTGATCGTGTTGTTTGCCCGCCTGATGAAACACTTCAGGACGCACGTCGACCGGCACTTGCGCCAGAGCTTCGGGCAGCAGTTTGTTTAACGGCTCCGCCCCAAGGCTGCCGCCCAACACCAGCAAGCGCGCTTTGCGCCCTGGCAGCGGCGCACGCTCGGCCAGAGTGAACAGCTCAGGGCGCACAGGATTGCCGGTGGTGTGACGCTTATGCGAGGCGTCGAAGGTGTCCGGGAACGCTTCGAGCACGCGCTCAGTCATCGGCAACAGCAAGCGGTTCGCGGTACCGGCCACAGCATTTTGTTCGTGGATAATCACCGGCACGCCACAGGTTTTGGCCGCCAGACCACCGGGGCCTGTCACATAGCCGCCAAAACCCAGCACACACACAGGCTTGAGCTGGCGAATGATTTTGCGCGCCTCAAACAACGCCTTGAGCAACACAAAGGGGGCCTTGAGCAGTGACAATTTGCTTTTGCCACGCAGGCCCGCCACGTTGATTCGGTGCAAGGTAAAGCCCGCAGGCTCCACCAGTTCGTTTTCAATACCGCGCGGCGTACCCAGCCAGTGCACGGTGTAGCCACGGGCTTCAAACTCGCGCGCGCAGGCCAAAGCCGGGAACACATGTCCACCGGTGCCGCCCGCCATGATCAGCACATTAGCGCCCACGGTTCGGCTCCTCTGCGAAGTCGCTTTCTTTAAACTCGGTCTCTTCGCTGCCCAAGTGGGTTCGACTCTCCCACTCGATGCGCAGCAACAACCCCATGCACACGCAGCAAATCACCAACGAACTGCCGCCATAACTGAGGAAGGGCAAGGTCAATCCCTTGGTCGGCAACAGGCCAACGTTCACCCCGATGTTGATCAGGAACTGGCCGATCCACAGGAACGACAGGCCGTACGCCATGTAGGCCGCGAAATATTGTTTGGCGCGCTCAGCCCACAAGCCGATGTACATGCCGCGCACGCAGACGAAGACAAACAGGGCCACGGTCAGCAATGAACCCACCACGCCCAGCTCTTCAGCCAGTACCGAGAATACGAAGTCGGTGTGAGCCTCGGGCAGGTAGAACTGCTTTTGCACGCTATTGCCCAGACCTACGCCGAACCACTCGCCGCGACCAAAGGCGATCAACGCCTGTGTCAGTTGATAGCCCGAACCGAACTGATCGGACCACGGGTCGGTGAAGGTGATCAAACGTGCCATTCGATAAGGCTGCGCTTGTACCAGAACGAACACCGCGCCCACGGCCAACGCCACCATCAACGCGAAGCGGAACAGGCCCACCCCGCCCAGAAACAGCATCGCCGCCGCCGCGCCCATCATGACGACAGTGGCCCCGAAGTCAGGCTCCATCAGCAACAGACCCGCCATTGGCAACAGCACGATGAACGGCTTGAAGAAGCCCATCCAGCTTTCACGCACTTCTTTTTGCTGACGTACCAGATAACCCGCGAGGTAAATCACCACAAAGACCTTGGCGATTTCCGAAGGCTGTACGTTAAAGAAGCTGAAACCGATCCAGCGCATGGAGCCGTTTACCTCACGGCCAATCCCCGGGATCAGCACGGCTACCAGTAAGCCGAAAGCGCCGACCAGCAACATCCAGCCCAAGCGCTGCCATGTGGCAATCGGCACCATCATGGTCACGATGCATGCGCCCAGACCGAGCACGATGTAAAACAGGTGGCGGATCATGTGGTACAGCGTGTTACCCGACTGCAACGCTGCGACCTCCGAGGAGGCCGAGGTGATCATCACCAGCCCCAGGCCGAGCAATGCCAGGCAACCGGCGAGCAACGGGAAGTCGAGGTCGATGCCACGGCCCGTGATCAGCGGTGAAGGGTACGGTTTGAGGATGCCGAAGATCATGCCTGGGCCTCCACTGCGCGGGCGAACAGCTGGCCGCGCTCTTCGTAGTTCTTGAACATGTCAAAGCTGGCGCATGCGGGCGACAGCAGTACCGCATCGCCCGGCTCAGCCCGTGAGCGGCTCAAGGCAATCGCCTCATCCAGCGAACCCGCGCGCACTTGCGGCACGGCGTCGCCCAATGCATCGGCAATAAGATCAGCATCGCGCCCGATTAACACCACGGCGCGGCAGTATTGCGCCACGGAGTCACGCAGGCCGCTGAAGTCAGCGCCCTTGCCGTCACCGCCAGCGATCAGGATCAGTTTGCCGGCCATGTCCATACCCAAACCGTCGATGGCCGCCAGTGCGGCGCCCACGTTGGTGGCTTTGGAGTCGTTGTAATAACTCACGCCATCGAGTTCACGTACCCACTGGCAGCGGTGCTCAAGGCCGGTGAAGTTGCGCAGGCTGTGCAACATCGCATCGAACGGCAAACCGGCGGCATGGCCGAGTGCCAGCGCGGCGAGCGCATTGGCCTGGTTGTGCGCACCGCGCACTTTCAGCTCGCGCACAGGCATCAGGTTCTGGAATTCAAAGGCGAGGTATTTTTCGCCGTTCTCTTCGCGCACACCAAACGCTTTGAAGTCCGGCGTACTGAGGCCGAATGTCCAGCAAGGCTGGCCTTCGCTCATCAGCGGACGGGTCAGCGCATCCTGACGGTTGACGACGACTTGTTTGGCACCGCGAAAAATCCGGTGCTTGGCCAAGTGATACGCCGGCAGACCACTGTAGCGGTCCATGTGGTCTTCGCTGACGTTGAGCACGGTGGCCACTTCAGCGCCCAAATGGTGGGTGGTTTCCAGCTGAAAGCTCGACAGTTCCATGACATACAACTCGATGTCATCGCCCAGCAGGTCCAGCGCAGGCGTGCCGAGGTTACCGCCGACTGCAACGCGTTTGCCCGCCGCTGCCGCCATGTCGCCGACCAGCGTGGTCACGGTGCTTTTGGCGTTGGAACCGCTGATTGCCACGATGGGCGCTTTCGCGTTACGCGCGAACAGATCGATATCACCCGACAGCTTCACGCCACGGGCGGCAGCCGCTTGCAAGGCAGGCGTTGCCAGCGCCAGGCCGGGGCTCACGTAGAGCTCGTCGGCGCGGCACAGGAATTCGACATCCAGCTCGCCACAACGCACTTCCACTTGCGGGTAGTCACGGCGCAGCGTGGCCAGCTCCGGTGGATTTCCCCGCGTGTCAGCCACGGCAAACGACACGCCCTGCTGCGCCAGAAAGCGCACCAGGGACATGCCGCTCTTGCCGAGGCCGACAACGATGCGGAAGTGGTCAGAAGCGATCAGAGACACAGGTTCTACCTCAGCTTCAGCGTGGCAAGACCGATCAACACGAGGATCACGGTGATAATCCAGAAGCGGACGATCACGCGCGGCTCGGGCCAGCCTTTGAGTTCAAAGTGGTGATGAATCGGCGCCATGCGGAACACCCGCTTGCCGGTCAACTTGAAAGACGCTACCTGGATCACCACCGACAGGGTTTCCATCACGAACACACCACCCATGATGAACAGCACGATTTCCTGGCGTACGATCACGGCGATGGTGCCCAATGCAGCGCCGAGTGCCAGAGCGCCGACGTCGCCCATAAACACTTGGGCCGGGTAGGTGTTGAACCACAGAAACCCGAGGCCTGCGCCGATCAGGGCGCCGCAGAACACAATCAGTTCACCTGCGCCCGGCACGTAAGGAATCAGCAGGTAGTCGGCAAATTTCACGTTACCCGACAGGTAGCAGAAGATGCCCAGCGCGCCGCCCACCATCACCGTCGGCATGATTGCAAGGCCGTCGAGGCCGTCAGTCAGGTTGACCGCGTTGCTCGAACCCACGATTACAAAGTAGGTCAGCACCACGAAGCCAATTCCCAGCGGGATACTGGCGTCTTTAAGGATCGGCAGGATCAGCGTGGTTTCGACGGCGCTCGGTGCGGTCATATACAGGAAGATCGCTGCACCCAGGCCAAACACCGACTGCCAGAAATACTTCCAGCGGCTCGGAAGGCCACGGGAGTTTTTCTCGATCACTTTGCGGTAGTCATCGACCCAGCCGATGGCTCCGAACAACAGAGTCACCAGCATCACCACCCACACGTAACGGTTGCTCAGGTCGGCCCAAAGCAAGGTGCTGATGGTGATGGCGGACAGAATCAGTGCCCCGCCCATGGTCGGCGTACCGGATTTGGACAAGTGCGATTGCGGGCCGTCGTTACGCACCGATTGGCCGATTTGACGGTTTTGCAGGGTGCGGATCATCCACGGCCCAAGGCACAGCGACAACGACAGCGCGGTCAGTACGCCCAGAATCCCGCGCAAGGACAGGTACTGGAAGACCGCGAAGCCTTTGTAGAACTGTTGCAGATACTCCGCTAGCAGCAGCAGCATTAATGTTTCTCCCCGCTGGAACCGCACAACGCCGCAACGATGTTTTCCATCGCTGCGCTGCGCGAGCCCTTGATCAAAATAGTGGTGTTTGTTTCGTGTTCAGCGCGAAGCGCCTTGATCAGGTCAGCCTGATTGGCGAAGTGACGAGCCGGGTGTCCAAATGCAGCGACGGCATGCGCCATCATCGGCCCCACCGCATAGAGCGCTGAAACCTTGTCGGCGGCATAGGCGCCTACTTCACGATGTCCTTGCTCCGCCCACTCACCCAACTCGCCAATGTCTCCGAGCACCAGGACGGTGCGACCGGAAAAGCCGGCGAGTATATCAACGGCAGCGCACATTGAGGTGGGGTTTGCATTGTAAGTGTCATCAATAATTCGTAGCCCCCCAGCGGTCAGTTGAGCGACTGCGCGGCCTTTGACCGGCTGTACGGCTTCAAGCCCTGAGGTAATGCCAAACAGCGAGACACCCAGCGCATGAGCAGCAGCAGCAGCGGCCAGGGCATTGGCGACGTTATGGGTGCCCAGCAAATTGAGCTGAACCCGCTCAGCACCCAGTGGGCTGTGCAGCGTAAAAGCGGGGCAGCCGCGTGCATCGCGGGACAATTGGCTGGCGTAAAAATGTGCATCAGAATTTGTCAGGGCAAAGCTGAGCACCTTGCGCCCGGCAGCGCGCGCCTGCCAGATAGCAAAAGCCTTGTCATCCAGATTGAGTACGGCGACGCCATCAGCGTCCAGCCCTTCGATGATTTCGCCCTTGGCTTCGACGATTTTGTCGGGACCACCAAACTCACCGACATGGGCCGTGCCCGCATTGTTCAACACCGCCACGTGAGGACGGGTCATGGCGACGGTGTAGGCGATTTCGCCCAGACGCGAAGCACCCAGCTCGATCACCGCGGCCGTGTGTTCAGGCGCCAGTTCCAGCAGGGTCAGCGGCACACCCAGGTCGTTGTTCAAATTGCCTTTAGTGGCCAGTACCGGACCACGGGTACGCAGGATGCACGCAAGCATTTCCTTGACCGTGGTTTTGCCGCTGGAGCCGGTGATCGCGGCAACCGGTTTGTCGTAGTCAGCGCGATTGAGCGCGCCCAATTGGCCCAACGCAACGCGAGTGTCCTTGACGATCAGTTGCGGCAGCGTCGATTCGGGGACTTCGCGCTCAACCAGCGCGGCAACGGCACCTTTGGCCGCCACTTCATTGAGGTAGTCATGCCCATCGAAGCGCGGGCCAGTCAGGGCAATAAACAATTGGCCCTTGGTGATGGCACGGCTGTCGATGCTGGCACCATTGAAACGCGCGTCAGCTTCAACCAGACGGCCATCCAGCTCGGCGCAGACCTCACTCAACCACAGTGGCTTAAGCATGGGCAGCCTCCCAAATGGCCAGGGCTTTTTCGGCTTCGACCAGATCAGAGAAATCATGGCGCTGGCCATTGATTTCCTGATAGTCCTCGTGACCTTTGCCGGCCAGAACGATCACGTCGTCGGCGCTGGCGCTGGCAATCATCCGGGCGATGGCGGCGCCACGGCCCGGCACGAACTGGATGCGGTCAGGCACAGTAAAACCGGCCCGAATGTCGTCAAAAATGTTAGACGGCGCTTCAGTGCGCGGGTTGTCGTCCGTTACCAGGACGCCATCGGCCAAACGTTCAACCACTTCGGCCATCAACGCACGCTTGCCGCGATCACGGTCGCCGCCGCAGCCGAACAGGCACAACAACTTGCCTTTGGCGTGCGGACGCAGCGCCAACAATACTTTTTCCAGCGCATCGGGGGTGTGGGCGTAATCAACCACCACCAACGGTTTAGAACCGCCGCCCAAGCGCTGCATGCGACCTACCGGACCTTCCAGTTTTGGCAGCACTTTGAGAATTTCATCCAGCGCGTACTCAAGCCCCAGCAGCGCGCCAATCGCAGCCAACACGTTGCTCAGATTGAAACGCCCCAGCAAGGTGCTGCGCAGTAAGTGCTCGCCTTGAGCTGTTACCACGGTGGCACGCACGCCGTTGTCATCGAATATCGCGTCACGGCAATACAGGGACGCGCGGCTGTCTTCAAGGCTGTAACTGATCAAGCGCGAATCGTGCTTTTCAGCGGCCAACTGACGGCCAAAGTCATCGTCCAGATTCAGTACACGGCAACGCAAACCTGGCCAGGCGAACAGTTTGGCCTTGGCCGCCGCGTAGACTTGCATCGTGCCGTGGTAGTCCAGATGATCGCGCGACAAGTTGGTCAGTACTGCCACATCAAACGCCAACGCGCTGACCCGCCCCTGATCCAGACCGTGAGAGGAAACCTCCATTGCAACCGCTTTGGCGCCGGCTTTTTTCAAGTCAGCCAACATGGCTTGCACCGCAATCGGGTCAGGCGTGGTGTGACGACCGCTTTGCAGCGCACCATGAAAACCGGTGCCCAATGTGCCGACGATGCCGCAGTGTTGCCCCAGCAGGTCAAGCGCTTGCGCCACCAGCTGAGTCACACTGGTTTTACCATTGGTGCCGGTGACGCCCACCAGATTGAGCTGACGGCTCGGCTCGCCATAAAACCGCCCGGCGATATCGGACAATTGCGCCGCCAGCCCTTTGACCGGAATCAGCGGCACTGAGGTGATAGGCAACACCGAGGCGCCTTCCACTTCATAGGCAACGGCGGCGGCACCACGGGCCAACGCGTCACTGATGTGCTCACGCCCATCGAGCTTGCCACCTGGCACGGCGAGAAACAGATCGCCTGCGCGCACATTGCGACTATCGAGGGTCAGCTCGCGGATCAGCAAGTCGTGACCGGCGTGGGGGAAAATTTTGTTAAGGCTCAGGGACATTAGCCGCGCCCTCCTTTGGCTGCCGCAGCGGCCGCTGCTGCTTGTTGCTCCGCCGCTGTGGGCAGGTTATCGGGCGTAACGTTCATCAGGCGCAGGGTGCCGGACATGACTTTACTGAACACCGGTGCCGAAACCAGGCCACCGAAGTAGCCCGCTTTGCTCGGCTCGTCGATCACCACCACGATCGCGTAACGCGGATCGCTCATCGGGCCGAAACCAGCAAACAGGGAACGATAAGAGTTCACCGCGTAACCTTTGACGCCACCGGAGGACGTTTTACGCGCCGTACCCGATTTGCCACCGACGTGGTACGCCGGCACTTTGGCTCGCCACACACCCCGCGGGTTTTCGATCACTTCCTGAAGCATGCCTTGCACGGTTTTGGCCACTTGCTCAGGCATTACCTGCGCCGCCTGGGCCGGTTTGTCGGCCTTGAGCAGCGTCAGCGGGGCCAGCTTGCCGTTGTTGGCCAACGCCGAGAACGCGTGCACCAACTGGATCGCGGTCACCGACACGCCGTAGCCGTAAGACAGGGTCGCGGTTTCAGCTTTGCGCCACTCGCGGTAGTTGGGCAGGTTGCCAACACGCTCGCCGGGAAAACCCAGGCCCGTGTCCTGACCCAAGCCCATTTTCGCCATCTGACGGAAAATCGCTTCGCCGCCAATATCGAAGGCCACCTTGCTCATGCCCACGTTACTGGAGTTGATCAAAATACCGGTCAGGTCGAGGATCGGGCCTTCGGTACGCGACACGTCGCGAATGGTGTATTTGCCCAACTGCAACGTGCCCGGATACACCTCAACCTTGTCAGTGGGCTTCCAGCGACCGGTTTCCAGTGCGGCACTCATCGAGATCGGTTTGACCGTCGAACCCGGCTCGAACACGTCGATCATGGCGCGGTTACGCATCATTGCCGGTTGCAGGTTACGACGGTTGTTCGGGTTATAGGTGGGCTGGTTGACCATGGCCAGGATCTCGCCGGTCTTCACATCCATGATCACCAGGCTGCCCGCCTTGGCGCCATTTTCAACCAGCGCGTTGCGCAGTTCGCGGTTGGCCAGGTATTGCAGGCGCAGGTCAATCGACAACGCCAAGGTCTTCCCTGCCTTGGCGTTTTTAGTCACTTGCACGTCTTTGATCAGACGCCCGCGTCGGTCCTTGATGACCTGTCGCTTGCCCGCAACCCCTGCCAGCCACTCGTCGTAAGCCAGCTCGACACCTTCGCGACCCTTGTCGTCAATATCGGTAAAGCCAACCATGTGCGCGGTCACTTCACCTGCCGGGTAGAAGCGGCGGAATTCCTCAATGCCATACACGCCAGGCACTTTTAGATCGAGCACGACCTGCCCTTGCTCAGGCGTGAGGCCACGCACCAGATAGATAAATTCTTTGTTGGCTTGCTGTTCAAGACGCGCCGTCAGCACTTTGGGGTCTTGCCCAAGCGCATGCGCCAAGGCGGGCCAGCGGTCTTTGGCTACCTGCATTTCCTTGGCATTGGCCCACAACGTGGTCACCGGGGTACTGACCGCCAAAGGCTCGCCATTACGGTCGGTGATCAGGCCGCGGTGCGCCGGAATCGGAATGTGCCGCACGCTACGCGCATCGCCCTGCCCCTTGAGGAAGTCATGGTCGATCACTTGCAGGTAAATGATTTGGCAGGCAATAGCGCCTACCAGCAGTGCCAGCAAGGCCAGCACTACACGAAAACGCCACGGGTAAAGCGCGCCTTCGAGTTTGATCATGGCGCCACCATCCGCACTTCTGCGGCGCCGGGGATGCGCATTTTCAGCTGTTCACTGGCCAGCGTTTCGATGCGGCTGTGGGCGGTCCAGGTGCTTTGCTCAAGGATCAAGCGGCCCCATTCGGCCTGCGCCTTGTCACGCACACTCAACTCCCCGTACAGGGTGTTGAGCAGTTGACGGTTCCAGTGGGCACTGTAAGAAACGCCCACAGCCGATACCAGCACGCCAATAAACAACAGCAGCATGAAAAAGCTTCCGCCGGGAAGTGGTTTGGCGAAGAGCTTGTTCAACGAAGCTTCTCCGCAACGCGCATGACAGCGCTGCGCGAGCGCGGATTGGCTTTGATTTCTGCTTCGCAGGCTGTCTGCGCCTTGCCGTGAATTTTAATTTTTGGAACAAAGGCAACGTGCTGAACCGGCAAGCCACGCGGCAAGTTGTCCGGCTCGCCTTTGACCAGCTTGCGCATGAACAATTTGACGATACGGTCTTCAAGGGAGTGAAAGCTGATTACCACCAGCCGGCCGCCGATTTCCAGCGACTCCAGCGCAGCCTCAAGGCCCGCCTCAAGATCGCCCAATTCATTGTTAACGTGAATGCGCAGGCCCTGGAAGGTGCGGGTTGCCGGGTGCTTGCCCTTCTCCCAGGCTGGGTTAGCGACTTTCAACACTTCTGCCAGGTCAGCCGTACGTTCGAACGGCTGAATGTCACGCCGCTCGACAACCGCACGCGCCATACGGCCAGAAAAACGCTCTTCGCCGTACTCTTTGAACACGCGGGCGATTTCTTCCTGGGAAGCGCTGTTCACAAATTCGGCAGCGCTGATGCCGCTGTCCGGATTCATGCGCATGTCCAGCGGGCCATCGTTCATGAAACTGAAACCGCGCTCAGGGTCATCGAGTTGCGGCGAGGACACGCCCAGATCGAGCAACACACCGCTGACCTTGCCGGCCAAGCCGCGCGCTGCAACCTCTGAACCCATTTCGGCAAAGCTGCGTTGCACAATGACAAAGCGGCCGTCTTCGGCCGCTAGCGCTTGCCCGGTGGCAATCGCTTGTGGATCTTTATCAAACCCGAGCAGTTGCCCTTGCGGGCCGAGCTTCTGGAGTATCAGGCGGCTATGTCCGCCGCGACCGAAGGTGCCATCCAGATAGCATCCATCAGGACGTACGGCGAGAGCCTCTACGGCTTCGTCGAGCAGTACGGTGATGTGGTTGAAGCCGCTATCTATAGTCACAGAATTAAATCACGCAGTTCGTCAGGCATCGCGCCCGGTTGTTGAATGGCTGCAAGGTCGGCGGCCGAAACGGCTTCCCAGGCATCCTCGTCCCACAGTTGAAACTTGTTCAGTTGGCCCACCAACATTGCGCGCTTCTCCAACTTGGCATATTCACGCAAACGCGGCGGCACCAGAAAACGACCACTGCCATCGAGTTCAAGGTCGACAGCATTCCCAATCAACAGACGTTGCAAACGGCGGTTCTCTTCACGCAATGAAGGCAACGCCCGCAGCTTGGTTTCAATCAGCTCCCACTCATCGAGCGGGTACACACATAAGCAGGGATCTACCGCATCAATGGTCACAATCAGCTGCCCGGAACTGCGCGAAATCAGCTCGTCACGGTACCGGCTCGGCATTGCGAGACGACCCTTGGCATCGAGACTGATAGCGTTGGCTCCACGAAACACGGCTGCGTTTCTCCAAATGTTAGCGTTTTACGTCTAGAAAACCCACTTTATGCCACTTTTCGCCACTTGCGCACACTATAGGAATGCGCCCACCACACCGTCAAGGCGCGGCCCGAAGGAAAACCCTTACATAACGGAGATTTAGCTAGGTAAATAGACGTACAGCAGGAGGAGATAAGATTTTTTGACGAGGGATGCACAGCAAACTCAAAGCCCTGAAGCTCAAACTTAAAGTGATTTATTAAGAGTAAGAACTTTTTGGCATTACATTGAGTTTTTTTCTGGCTATTAAAGCGAGGGGGTCAAGCGCGTGTTCATCGTGCCAACTGCTCACAGCGCAAGCAGAAGATAAAAAAGGTGGAGAGTCGATCTGTAAGCCGGGTTCTGTCGTGAACAGTCATTCGTCTACGATGGCCATCACTGGACATCTTTAGCAACCTACCCGGTTCCAGCGCGGGCCACGCCTTGGAACCCTATTTGGTCTTGCTCCAAGTGGGGTTTACCTAGCCACGAACTGTTGCCAGTCGTGCGGTGCGCTCTTACCGCACCTTTTCACCCTTACCGGCGCTTGCGCGCTTAGGCGGTTATTTTCTGTGGCACTTTCCGTAGGCTCACGCCTCCCAGGCATTACCTGGCACTTCGCCCTATGGAGCCCGGACTTTCCTCCCCCCCCTAATTTTCATAGAGGGCAGCGACTGTCCAATCGACTCTCCGGCGCGAAGATTAACGGCACAATGCGTATAGGACAAGCTTTAAAAGCCGCACAACGCCTTGAAACCCTTATCTGAAAGGCTCACATCAGACACTAAAACGGCTCAAAAGCAGCCAATGGCCAGCAGCTCGACGATTACTGATCGGTTTTTTGCTTTTCAAGCGCCACCTGATACAGCACGTTTTTGCGCTCACCGGTAATCTCGGCAGCCAAGGCAGCGGCACGCTTAAGCGGCATTTCCTTGAGCAGCAAATCCAGAATGCGCATCGCTTCGCTGCTGACGACTTCGTCGGTTTCAGGTGCGGTCCAACCGGACACCAACACCACACATTCACCGCGCTGCTGATTACTGTCGCCCTCGACAAAAGCCCGCAACTCAGCCAGTGGCAACCCCTTGAGCGTTTCGAACGTCTTGGTCAGCTCCCTTGCCAGCAAGGCCGGGCGCTGCGCGCCAAACACCAGTTCCATGTCTTGCAGGCACTCAAGAATGCGGTGCGGCGCTTCATAAAAGATCAGTGTGCGCGGCTCCTCTTTGAGCAACTCCAGCCGCGAACGGCGACCAACTGCTTTGGCGGGGAGGAACCCTTCGAAAATAAAACGATCAGAAGGCAGTCCCGCGGCCGACAGCGCAGCAATCAAAGCGCACGCACCCGGCACCGGCACAACTGGCACGCCTGCCGCTCGTGCCTGACGCACCAAGTGATAGCCCGGATCGGAAATCAGCGGAGTGCCTGCATCAGAGATCAAGGCAACGTCTTCACCCGCGAGCAAACGCTGAATGAAACGATTACCTTCATCACGTTCGTTATGTTCGTGACACGCACCCAGCGGCGTAGAGATACCAAAGTGCTGCATCAGTCGCAGCGAATGCCGGGTGTCTTCGGCCGCAATGAGCGCAACATCACGCAACACCTTGAGCGCACGCGCACTGATGTCGTCCAGGTTACCGATGGGCGTGGCCACCACATAAAGCGAGCCAACAACGGAATTCAGAGCACCTGGAGCAGTCAAAACGCGTACCTCAAAAGAGTGAAAGGCGCCATTGTAGCGCGTAGAACCTCACTCACAGCACCCTGAGGCGCGACACAAAAGAGATATTAAGGAAAAGATTGTCCGTCACAGACGCCTGAAGTCATCTAAATTTAGGCTTTATCACCAGTAACATCGCACCCCGGCCAGCGCTTGGGTACACTTCCCCCCCTTATTTGATCGAGTATCAGGAACACTACATGATCGCTTGCCTGCGGCTGTTCACTGCCCTCTGCCTCGCTGCCCTTTTGGCGGCTTGCGCCAGCTCGCCCTCGTCCAGCCTTGGCGAACTCCCTAGAACCCCGGACGCCAGCCTAGAGCAGTTGCTCCAGCAGGCTGCCCAGAGCCAAAAACCAGATCAGGCAGCCCTGCTGCGACTGTCTGCTGCCGACTTGGCCTACAAACAGCACAATGTTGATCGCGCGACGCAAATTCTGGCGCTCATCCCGATGGATCAGCTCAAACCGGCTCAACAAGCGTTTGCCAGCACTTTGTCAGCCGAGCTGGCCATGAGCCGCAATCAGACCAAAGAAGCGCTGGTTGCCTTGGGCCACCCCAGCATTGCTCGCATCAACGAGATGCCAGCCGACTTGCAAGTGCGCACCCATACCATTCACGCTCGCGCCCTTGAAGCCGATGGCCAGACACTCGCGGCAGCCCGTGAACGCGCAGCCATGAACACCCTGCTGACCGGCGACGCCGCCACCAGCAACAATGATGCCCTCTGGTCTTTGGTCGCCGCGTTGCCAGTCGATCAACTGAAAGCTCAAAGCAATGACGCACTGGGCGGCTGGATGTCCCTCGCACTGGCGGTCAAAAGCGCCGGCACGCTCGCAGATCAGCAAAACGCGATCGACCAGTGGCGCGCGCAGAACCCCGCCCATCCGGCCGCCGTTCAGCTCCCGACACCCCTGATCAAGCTCAAGGCACTGGCCAACCAACCCTTGACTAAAATTGCCCTGTTGCTGCCTCAGGACGGCCAACTGGCGTCAGTCAGCAAAGCCTTGCGTGACGGCTTCATGGCCGCCCACTACCAGGCTCAGCAGGCCGGTCAAAACCCGCCGCAAATTTTGTTCTATGACAGCTCGCGCCTGACTTCGCTTGACGACTTCTATCGCAAAGCGCAGGCGGACGGCGTGCAACTGGTGGTAGGCCCATTGGAGAAGCCACTGGTCAAACAGCTGAATGCGCGCGCGCAACTGCCCATTACCACACTGGCGCTGAACTACAGCGAGGGCGCACAAGGCCCGGCACAGCTGTTCCAGTTTGGCCTGGCTGCCGAAGACGAAGCCCGTGAAGTTGCCCGCCGCGCTCGCGCTGACGGCCTGACCCGCGCTGGCGCGATGGTTCCGCAAGGTGAATGGGGCAATCGCGTGCTCAACGCCTTCCGTCAGGAGTGGGAAGCCAATGGCGGCACCCTCGTCGGGGTCGAGCACATCGACAAACCGGTGACACTGGCCCAGCAAGTGGCCGATCTGGTGCAATTGCGCAAAGGCGGCAACTCAAGCGAGCCTTCGCGTCGCCAGGACATGCAGTTCATCTTCCTCGCCGCGACCCCGCAGCAAGCCCAACAGATCAAACCGACCCTTAACTACCAATACGCTGGTGATTTGCCGGTTTACGCAACGTCCCACGTATTCAGTGCCAGC
The DNA here is from genome assembly GCF_001043055.1 of Pseudomonas weihenstephanensis. GTDB lineage: Bacteria > Pseudomonadota > Gammaproteobacteria > Pseudomonadales > Pseudomonadaceae > Aquipseudomonas > Aquipseudomonas weihenstephanensis. Next base: position 311,144 of record NZ_JYLF01000001.1, on the reverse strand, counting down.
GGCGACCAAAACCAATACAACGACATGAACGGCATCCGTTTCTGCGAAACCCCGTGGCTGCTCAACCCGTCAAACCCATTGCGCCAACAAGTGTCTGCGCAATGGCCACAAGCGAACGGCAGCCTGGGCCGTCTCTACGCGATGGGTGTAGACGCCTATCGCCTGACGCCAAGCCTGGGGCAGCTAAAGGCGCTACCTGACAGCCGCATTGACGGCCTGTCCGGCAGTTTGAGCATGAGCCAAAGCCAGCGCATCGAGCGTCAATTGCCGTGGGCCGAGTTCGTCAACGGCCAGGTTCAAAACCTCCCGGACACGCGCAACTGATGCCCGACCGCTCACGCCAACAATCCGGCAAGGATGCCGAGCACCTGGCGCTCCGGCACCTTGAGCAACACGGGTTGCGCTTGCTGGCTCAGAATTGGCTGTGCAAGCGCGGCGAGCTGGATCTGGTCATGCTCGACGGCGATACAGTAGTATTCGTCGAAGTTCGTTACCGCACGCACGCGCAATGGGGTGGTGCACTGGCCAGCATTGATGCCAGCAAGTGCCGAAAGCTGGTGTTGGCTGCCGAGTATTTTTTACAGCGTGAAACCCGCTGGGCCAATCACCCGTGCAGATTCGATGTCGTCGCCATCGACAGCTCCACACCCCATTTGAACTGGCTACGGAACGCCTTCGACAGCTAAACGCTGGCGAACCGACTCCAGCCCCCTTTTATTAACGATTTTGCTTTGCTTTGCGGGCCGCACATTTTTTTGTGCCGGGAAGTCACTCAGGAACACCTGAATCACGCCCGACCAGCCGCCCTACTTAAGGTCACATAGATGGACATGCAATCCCGGATTCGCCAGCTTTTTCAGGCCAGCATCGACACCAAACAGCAGGCGATGGAAGTGCTTGCACCCCACATTGAGCTAGCCAGCCAAGTGATGGTCAATGCCCTGCTCAACGAGGGCAAAATGCTTTCGTGCGGCAACGGCGGCTCGGCAGGCGATGCGCAACACTTCTCCTCCGAGTTGCTCAATCGCTTCGAGCGCGAGCGCCCTAGCTTGCCGGCCATCGCCCTGACAACCGACAGCTCGACGCTGACCTCGATTGCCAACGATTACAGCTTCAACGAAATCTTCTCCAAGCAAATTCGCGCCCTGGGTCAACCCGGTGACGTGCTGCTGGCAATTTCAACCAGCGGTAACTCGGCCAATATTATTCAGGCCATTCAGGCGGCCCACGACCGCGAGATGACCGTGGTCGCTCTGACCGGACGGGATGGTGGCGGCATGGCCTCCCTGCTACTGCCAGAGGACGTGGAAATTCGCGTTCCCGCCCTTGTTACCGCACGCATCCAAGAAGTCCACCTGCTGGCGATCCACTGCCTGTGCGATCTGATCGACAGCCAACTGTTCGGGAGTGAAGAATGACTTTTAATCGCCTTGGCTTAGTAGCTCTGACCTTGTGCCTGGGCTTGACTGCCGGTTGCAGCTCAGTCCTGACGGCTACCCGCGACACGCCGATTGAAGATGACCGCGGCACCCGCACCTTCGGCAGCAAGATTGACGACTCTCTGATCGAGACCAAAGTGGCCGTCAACGTCGCCAAGGCCAGCCCTGATCTGGACAACGGCTCACATATCGTCGTCACCAGCTATAACGGCATTGTGCTGCTGGCCGGACAAACCCCGCGTGCCGACCTTAAAGCCATGGCCGAACAAGCCGCCGCGTCGGTACAGCGCGTAAAGAAGGTCAACAATGAACTGCAAGTCATGGCGCCGTCTTCAATCCTGGCCCGCAACAATGACGCCTGGCTGACCACTAAGATCAAATCGCAAATGCTGACCGACAGCGCCATTCCGGGCTCTCGCATCAAAGTTGTGACGGAAAACGGCATTGTGTACATGCTCGGCCTCGTCACCAAGCAAGAAGCCACCCGCGCCACCAACCTGGTGCAGAGCGTGTCGGGCGTACAAAAAATCGTCAAATTATTTGAATACATCGACTGATTGCGATGCGCACCCGTTTTTTGCAATAAACCGCGCCACTATCATCGCAAGCGCGCTCATGCCTGCACCGCACGTACAAAAAAGGCGACCTTCTCAGGTCGCCTTTTTTATTACTTCACCACTTTCAGGCTTGGACGACCGCTAGGACGCGGCGGCTCGGAGCCTGGAGGCGACAGCTCGTCATCCACCTCAACCTCGTCATCTGCCTCAAGAGACTCTTCAAGGTCAAACACCATACCCTGACCATTCTCACGGGCGTAAACCCCTAAAATAGCCTCAATAGGCACGTACAGCGTATGTGGCACACCGCCAAAGCGACCTTCGAAGCTGACAGCTTCGTTGTCCATGTGCATGTTGCGCACAGCAACGGGCGATACGTTCAGTACAATCTGCCCGTCACTGGCAAAACCCTGAGGCACTTGTACCTTCGGGTAATTGGAATTAACCAACATGTGCGGCGTGCAATCGTTGTCCACAATCCACTCATAGAGCGCACGCACCAAATAAGGTCGACTTGAATTCATAAAGGACTCCTAAAGCCTTAGCGCATGTCGCGTTCGACACCAGACAAGCTTGCCTGGAAAGCCTCACGCGCAAACTGGCGCTCCATATAATCAAGCAGCGGCTTGGCAGGCCGCGGCAGTTCAATACCCAAAATTGGCAAACGCCAGAGTATCGGCAATAGACAGCAATCGACCAGACTTTGCTCATCACTGAGGAAAAAAGGCTTGTCTGCAAATAAAGCCGATACACCTGTGAGGCTCTCGCGCAACTCTTTACGCGCCTGCACCCGTGCAGGCTCTTTGGTGCGTGTGTCGAGAATCAAATCGACCAAGGCGCACCAGTCACGCTGAATGCGATGAATCAACAGGCGGCTATTGGCACGCGCCACCGGATAAACCGGCAGCAAAGGGGGGTGTGGATAACGCTCATCCAGGTATTCCATTACCACCGTCGACTCCCACAACGCCAGGTCGCGATCGACCAGTGTTGGCAGGCTGCCGTAGGGGTTCACTTCGATCAATTTGGGCGGTTGACGACCCGCCTCCACACTAATGATCTCGGCGCTGACACCTTTCTCGGCGAGCACAATGCGTACTCGATGGGAATAGTGGTCGGCGGGGTCGGAGTAACAGGCCAACCGATTGGTCACGCCCATGGCGGTCCTCCTCGCTTGTTGAAATGGTCAGAAGCAGAAAAACGAAAGCGCCCGAGGTGAGCCTCCAGTAACCGCAGAACCGTGGCAAGCAATGTCGTAAGACCTCACTTGCCACCCATCCTGCACTGTTACCTATTCAGAGACACCCTCGGGCGCGCACGTTTAACAGCAATGCGTGTAACGATATCAGTGCACGTCTTTCCAGTATTCACGCTTCAGCAGATAGGCGAATACAAAGAAGAAGGCCAGATAGAGCAGTACGTAAGTACCGATGCGCTGATGTTCAAGCTTCACCGGGTTGGCCGAATAGGCCAGGAAGGTCACAAGGTTCTTGATCTTCTCATCGAACTGCTCCTCAGTCAGGGCGCCAGTTTTTGGCAACACTGTCAGCTGGTCGCACGCTTCATGTGTCAAAGGCGTGCCGGTGAGCGGATCATACTGCTTCTTGCCGTCTTCGACGATCTGAACTTGCTTGCAGCCAATGACCTGACGACCTTGCAGCGGTGCAAGGACGTTAGGCATGCCCACGTTCGGGAAGACCTTGTTGTTCACACCCCAAGGGCGCGACGGGTCTTCATAGAAAGAACGCAGGTAGCTGTACAACCAATCGGTACCACGAACGCGAGCTACCAATGTCAGGTCAGGCGGTGCAGCCCCGAACCAGGCCTTGGCATCTTCAGGCGTCATGCCGATGTTCATGTGATCGCCAATCTTGGCGCCCGTCAGCACCAAGTTATCGAGCATGACGTCGTGGGGGATGCCCAAGTCGTCTGCAACACGCTCGTAACGCTGGAACTTGGCACTGTGACAGCCCATGCAGTAGTTGGCGAACGTACGCGCACCGTCCTGCATGGCAGCTTTGTCAGACACATCGATATCGACTTTGTCGAGCTGAACACCCTGCTCCGCAGCGAAAGACAGTGCAGGCATCACAGCAAGCATCAATACAGCAAATAGCTTTTTCATCAGCCAGTCACCCTTTCCGGAACCGGTTTGGTCTTCTCAAGCCTGGTGTAGAACGGCATCAGAATGAAGTAGGCGAAGTACAGGAACGTACACACCTGCGACAACAACGTGCGGCCCGGGGTCGGTGCCAATACACCCAACACACCCAGAATCACGAAGCAGATGCAGAACACCCACAGCCAAATTTTGCTCATCCAGCCTTTGTAACGCATGGATTTGACAGGACTGCGGTCCAGCCACGGCAACACGAACAGCACGGCAATCGCTGCGCCCATGGCAATAACGCCCATCAACTTGTCAGGGATCGCACGCAAGATCGCGTAGAACGGCGTGAAGTACCACACAGGCGCAATGTGTTCCGGCGTTTTGAAGGCGTTAGCCTGTTCAAAGTTCGGTTTTTCCAGGAAGTAACCACCCATTTCCGGGAAGAAGAACACAATCGAGCAGAAAACAAACAGGAACACCACTACGCCGACAATATCTTTAACGGTGTAGTACGGATGGAAAGGAATGCCATCCAGCGGGATACCGTTTTCGTCTTTGTGTTTCTTGATGTCCACGCCATCCGGGTTGTTGGACCCGACTTCGTGCAAGGCGAGAATGTGCAACACCACCAGACCCAGAATCACGATTGGCAAGGCCACAACGTGCAAGGCAAAGAAGCGGTTCAGGGTAATGCCGGAGATCAGGTAATCACCACGGATCCACTGAGTCAGGTCGTTACCGATCACTGGAATCGCGCCAAACAGCGAAATGATCACCTGCGCACCCCAGTAGGACATTTGCCCCCAAGGCAGCAAGTAACCCATGAAGGCCTCAGCCATCAGCGCCAGGTAAATCATCATGCCGAACAGCCAGACCAGCTCACGCGGCTTCTGGTACGAGCCGTAAAGCAAGCCACGGAACATGTGCAAATACACCACGACAAAGAACGCCGACGCACCGGTTGAGTGCAGATAGCGCAAGATGGAGCCGTATTCGACGTCACGCATGATGTATTCGACAGAAGCAAAAGCCTCTTCCGCCGACGGCGTGTAACTCATCGTCAGCCACACACCGGTTACGATCTGGTTGACCAGAACCAGTAACGCGAGGGAGCCGAAAAAGTAGAAGAAGTTGAAGTTCTTCGGGGCGTAATACTTGCTGAGATGGTCTTCCCACATTTTTGTGGCAGGGAAGCGGGCATCCACCCAATCCATGAACTTACTCATTACGCTTCCCCTTCAGCGACGCCAACGAGAATAGTGCTGTCATCGAGATACTGATAAGGCGGCACCGGCAGGTTCAGCGGGGCGGGTTGAGACTTGTAAACGCGACCGGCCAAATCATAGTGCGAACCATGACATGGGCAGAAATAGCCACCGACCCAATCCTTGCCAAGATCAACAGGTGCAACCTCGGGGCGGAACGTCGGCGAACAACCCAAGTGAGTACACAGGCCTACCAACACCAGAATTTCTGGTTTGATAGAGCGGTATTCGTTCTTGGCATTCTCGGGCTGATCAGACTGTGCGGAATTCGGGTCAGCGAGCTGCCCCTCAACCTTCTTGAGATTCGACAGAATCTCCTCGGTGCGCCGGACAATGAAAACCGGTTGACCACGCCACTCAGCAATCATCTGCTGACCTGGCTCAACCTTTGCAATATTGATCTTGACCGGTGCGCCAGCGGCTTTCGCCTTGGCACTGGGGAACCACGACCCCACAAACGGGACTGCCGCCCCCACCGCTCCTGCAGCACCCACCACGGATGTGGCTGCTACGAGGAAGCGACGCCGGCCGACATTTACGCCGTCATTGCTCATTCAGTCCTCTCCCATCAGCTTTGTGGCCTGTTAAATCAGGCATCTACTAAGTAAAAATCTGAACTTATAAAAATTTTGCAGAATGGTAATGAAAAGCCCCTACTCTGACAAGGTAATTACCGCTCTCGGGCGGCTACAAGCCTTGTAGTATAGGCATTTGCTGGATGTGGCAAGTTGTCACACCAATAAATCATCACCCATAAAAAACGCCCAGCTCCGAAGGAGACTGGGCGCTTTTGAACGAAGCTGCGAATTAACGCTTCGAGTACTGCGGACGCTTACGCGCTTTACGCAGACCGACTTTCTTACGTTCAACTTCACGAGCATCGCGAGTTACGAAGCCTGCTTTGCGCAGAGCGCCACGCAGAGTTTCGTCGTACTGCATCAGTGCGCGAGTGATACCGTGGCGGATTGCGCCAGCTTGACCACTTACACCACCACCGATCACGGTGACGTAGATGTCGAATTTCTCGACAGTCTCAGTCAGTTCCAGCGGCTGACGAACTACCATGCGGGCAGTTTCGCGACCGAAGAAATTCTCCAGAGTGCGGTTGTTGATCGAGATGTTACCGGTACCCGGACGCAGGAAAACGCGAGCGGTTGCGGTTTTACGACGGCCAGTGCCGTAGTTTTGAGTCGCCGACATAATGAACTATTCCGTTAAAACTTCAGTTCTTGGGGCTGCTGAGCAGTATGAGGGTGAACAGCGCCCGCATAGACTTTCAGCTTACGGTACATGTCGCGACCCAGTGGGTTTTTAGGCAGCATGCCTTTAACCGCGGTCTCGATCACGCGCTCAGGAGCTTTGGCGATCAGCTTTTCGAAGTTGATCGACTTAATCCCGCCCGGGAAACCGGAGTGAGAGTAGTACATTTTGTCAGAGGTTTTTGCACCAGTGACACGGATCTGCTCAGCATTGATAACAACGATGTAGTCACCGGTGTCAACGTGCGGAGTGTATTCCGGCTTGTGCTTACCACGCAGACGGCTCGCGATCTCGGTAGCCAGACGACCCAGGGTCTGGCCAGCAGCGTCGACGACAAACCAGTCGTGCTTTACTGTTTCTGGTTTAGCAGTAAAAGTTTTCATTCTTTATAGCCTCAGGGGCCGCCCTGTAAATTAGACGGCGGATCTTACTGAATAGTGCGTACTTTGACAAGTCAAAGGCAGCCGGGTACAGACGCTATCGGGGGCTCGGGTCAGCGCGTCCGTTCAACGGCAAGATTCTTCGGCAGGCGGCGCATCACTTCCACTGCAGAAAGAGGTCGGCAATTATCCAGATTGCGAAAAAAATTACAACCTGCTTTTATGATTCTTTCCCCGAAGGAGCACCGTATGGACTACCGCCAGCTAGGCCGAACCGACCTGAACGTGAGCGCAATTGGCCTTGGAACCATGACCTGGGGCGAGCAGAACACGCAGGATGAAGCCTTCGCTCAGATAGAACACGCTAAAAACGCCGGCATCAATTTCATCGACACCGCTGAAATGTACCCGGTCCCTCCCAAAGCTGAAACCTACGCCAGCACCGAGCGCTGTATCGGTAACTGGTTCAAGAGCCGCGGCGATCGCGCTGACTGGGTGCTCGCCAGCAAGATTGCAGGCCCGGGCAATGGCATTGACTACATCCGCGACGGTCAGCTCAAGCACAACCGCAACCACATCGTGCAAGCGCTGGACGCCAGCCTCAAACGCCTGCAAACCGACTGGATCGACCTCTACCAGCTGCACTGGCCTGAACGCAGCACCAACTTCTTCGGCCAGTTGGGCTACACGCACCACGCTGACGAGACGTTCACGCCGCTCGAAGACACCCTAGAAGCGCTCGACGAACAAGTCAAAGCCGGCAAGATCCGCCACATCGGCCTGTCCAACGAAACCCCGTGGGCCACGATGAAGTTCCTGCAACTGGCCGAAAGCCGAGGCTGGCCCCGCGCAGTTTCAATCCAGAACCCCTACAACCTGCTCAACCGCACGTTTGAAGTGGGCCTGGCAGAAATCGCCCTTCGCGAACAATGCGGCCTCCTCGCCTACTCGCCCCTGGCGTTCGGCATGCTCTCAGGCAAGTACAGCGGCGGGGCACGGCCGCCAAAAGGCCGCCTGAGCCTTTACAGCCGCTTCTCGCGCTATTCCAACCCGCAAGCGGTGGCTGCCAGCGAGCGTTACGTCGCATTGGCACGCGAACACGGCCTGGACCCGGCTCAAATGGCGCTGGCCTACGTGACACAACAACCCTTTGTCACCAGCAACATCATTGGCGCCACCACGATGGAACAACTTACAAGCAACATTGCCAGCGTCAACGTGACGCTGTCTGAGGATGTGCTCGCCGGCATCGAAGCGATTCACAACGCCCAGCCTAACCCTGCACCGTAATAACACTCCACGCCGCTGGCGTAGGCTGCGATCTTTTTCCATCGAAAATCAAAAGATCGCGGCCTGCGCCAACTCCTACTAGACATGCCCAGCAGAAAATAAGACGATCCAGCCGTAAGTTGACCAATTTCACCTATAAGAATAATCAAATCATGTCTAGTCATCTCTCCACGCCCTTGCGGCGCGTCAGCATATTGGCCATCGATCGGGTCTTCGCCTCGACCCTGATGCAAGCCAAGGATTTTTTCCACCTCGCCAGCCTGCGTCACGGTAAACAACTGGGCCAGGGCCTCAATGCAACGTTCGAAACGCGCCTCGTCAGCCCTGACGGCCTTCCCGTCTCAAGCTTCAGCAATGTGATGCTGCCGGTCGACGGCGCCCTCGAAGACTCCGACATCATCGTACTGCCCGCCTTCTGGGACGATTTCGACACACTCTGCCAGCGCTACCCGCAAATTCTTCCCTGGCTGCGCGCGCAACACGCCCGCGGCGCCGTCTTATGTGCCGAGGCCACCGGGGTGTTTTGGCTGGCCGAAGCCGGGCTGCTGGATGGCAAAGAGGCGACCACCTATTGGCGTTTTTTCAGCACCTTCGCCGAACGCTTCCCACACGTACATCTCAATCAAGACAAGCACCTGACCGACGCCGACAACCTGTACTGCGCAGGTGGCCCGACCTCGGCGTGCGATCTGTACATTTACCTGATCGAACGTTTCTGCGGCGCCAACATAGCCCAGGCGGTAGCGCGCGACATTCTGTACGAAGTGCAGCGCAACTACGCGCCGGGCCGTATTGGTTTTGGCGGGCAAAAACTGCATCAAGACGTCATCATTCTGCAAATCCAGCACTGGCTCGAAGAGCACTTCGCTGACAAGTTCCGCTTTGAAGACGTCGCCCGCGAACACGGCATGAGTATTCGCAATTTTATGCGCCGCTTCCAAATGGCCACCGGCGATAAACCCTTGCACTACTTGCAACGCCTGCGCATAGAGACCGCCAAAGGGCTGCTCTCCGCGACCCGCAAGAGCATCAAGACCATCAGCTACGACGTGGGTTACGACGACGCCAGTTTCTTTGCGCGGCTGTTTCGCCAGCACACCGAACTGTCGCCCAATCAATATCGGCAGCAGTTTCAGCAAGCGGCATAAAAATATCCGTTGGCGAAAAACCAAAAAGGCCTGCAATGCAGGCCTTTTTTTGATGCGGTGTCCGACTAAGGCTTATGTGCCCGCGTCAGGTATTCATGGGACTGCATTTCCAGCAAACGGCTCAGCGTACGCTGGAACTCGAAGTTCAAACGCCCGCCCAGGTAGAGGTCTTTCAACTCAACCTCGGCCGATATGATCAGCTTGACGTTACGGTCATAGAACTCATCGACCATGTTGATGAAACGACGCGCGATGTCGTCCGTCTTAACGTCCATCTGCTCAACACCGCTGAGAATTACAGCGTTGAAGATTTTACCCAGCTCGATGTAATCGTTCTGGCTGCGCGGGCCATCGCACAACTCACGGAAGTCAAACCAGGCCACGTCATCACAAGTGCGCAGGGCACGAATGGTGCGGTTTTCGATAACCAGGTCATCATTTTCCACCGCGCGTGTCGAGTTGTGCGTCAGCGCCTTGAAGCTTTCGCGCAAGCACTTCTCAGAAGCTTCGTTCAGCGGGAAGTGGAACAGTTCGGCCTGCTCCAAATGACGCAAACGGTAGTCCACGCCACTGTCGACGTTGACGATATCGGTGTTCTGCTTGATCAGCGCAATCGCTGGCAAGAAGCGCGCACGCTGCAAACCGTCCTTGTACAGACCATCAGGCACGATGTTTGAGGTCGCCACCAGGGTGACGCCGTTTTTGAACAGCTCTTCCATCAACGTGCCCAGAATCATGGCATCGGTAATATCCGACACAAAGAACTCGTCGAAACAAATTACCCGCGCCTCATCTGAAAAGCGTTTGGCGATGATCGTCAGCGGGTTCTTTTCGCCATTCAACGTGCGCATTTCTTCGTGCACACGCTTCATGAAGCGGTGGAAGTGCGTCCGTACTTTCTCTTTGAACGGCAGGGCATCGAAGAACGTATCGACCAGGTAAGTCTTGCCCCGGCCTACTCCGCCCCAGAAATACAGGCCCTTGACCGGCGTCTGTTCTTTTTTACCGAACAGCTTGCCGAACAGACCCGGCTTGCTCTGTGAAGAGGCAACCAGATCGTCGTACAGACGCTGCAAGTGGCGTACAGCGTTTTCCTGCGCGGCGTCATGGAAAAAGTCCGGGCGTTTCAGATCAGCTTGATATCGTTCTAGAGGCGTCATAATTCGTTAGCAAGGTAACAAAAACGGGCCGTCACTGTAGCGACGGCCCTGAGGAATGGCAATTAAACCTGAGGCAAAACGCCGCACTTTCTTAGTCTTGGACAGGCACCAGCGCCAAACGCAAGGCGTCGATAGCGAGGTCACGGGTGGCACTGTCAGCAAAAGCAGGACTGTGCGCAACGCACTCGCCGTCCAGCCAAACGCTGAAGCCCAAGTCTTCATGACGCACATCCAGCGGCTCACCCGATTGCAGCTGCTTGGTGATCTGACCGGCAGTTTTGCCATCGACAAAGCTGCGCGAGAGCAACAATTGCTCACCGTCCGCCGTCAGCAAACGAAAACGGAAGCTGGCGTCTTCATCACGAAAGCTGACAAAACGCGGGCCTTTTACGGCTTTTTTCTTGGCGGTCGTGGTGTTTTGCGCGGCACTGACAAACGAACGCAGACCAACCGCCTCACGCAGTTGCGCCAGGAACGGGGTTGCAGTTTTGCGAGCCTTCTGCGCGCCCGCCAGCAAAATGTCTTCCATGTCGGATGGGCGCGACATCAGGTCGTGATAACGCTCGCGCGATTCACCCAATTCGGCGTCCAGCAGCTTGAACAGGCGCTCTTTGGCCTCTCCCCAACCCAGCCCCTGCAACAACTCACTGCGGAACTCGGCGGACTGCTCAGGGGTGGAGAACGCCTGATACAAGGTAAACAGGTGCGAGTTATCAGGGTCTTTGGCTTCACCCGGCGCCTTGGAGTCGGTGACGATGCGCGAAATCGCGCTCTTCATGTCCTTCGCGCTGGTAAACAACGGAATGGTGTTGTCGTAGCTTTTGGACATTTTGCGACCGTCGAGACCCGGCAAGGTCGCGACGCTTTCTTCGATCAGGGCTTCAGGCATGGCGAAAAACTCTTTGCCATTGCCAAACAGATGATTGAAGCGCTGACCAATGTCGCGGGCCATCTCAACGTGCTGGATCTGGTCACGACCAACCGGCACCTTGTTGGCGTTGAACATTAGGATGTCGGCAGCCATCAGTACCGGGTAGCTGTACAGGCCCATGGTGATACCGGCATCCGGGTCTTCACCATTTTCCAGATTTTTGTCTACCGATGCCTTGTAGGCGTGCGCACGGTTGAGCAAGCCTTTGGCCGCCACACACGTCAGCAGCCAGGCCAGCTCAGGGATTTCCGGGATATCGGACTGGCGATAAAACGTCACGCGCTCGACATCCAGACCGGAGGCCAGCCAGGTTGCCGCGATTTCCTGACGCGAGCGTTGAATACGCTGCGGGTCGTCGCATTTGATCAGGGCGTGATAGTCAGCCAGAAAGTAAAACGAGTCGGCATTGCTGTCACGGCTGGCCACGATGGCCGGGCGAATGGCACCGGCATAGTTGCCCAGGTGCGGCGTACCAGTGGTGGTGATACCGGTGAGGATTCGAGTACGAGTGGTCATAGGTAATCGCTTATCAGACTGCAATCAATTCGAAAGGCGTGGCAGCACCAAATCCTTAAGATCCGTCAGCTTGCCGTGAAAAAAGTGCCCGCATTCTGCCACTTTCAGCAGCTCATGGGGGCGCGAGAGCTGTTGGGACCAGTCATACACCCGCTGCGGATCGATCACTTCGTCGGTTTCGGGCTGGATCACGGTCAACGAGCCGTTGTGAGGCAAGGCCTCTTCGTCACGCAAACGTATCACCGCCGGGGCAATCATAAATACGTGCTTGAGTGTTTCGCCCTGGGCTTCAAGTCGCCCGCCCAGACTGGCTACCACAAAGCCGCCGAACGAAAACCCCAGCAACGTCATCGGCAAGTCTGGGTGTTTGGCGCGTAGCCACTGGGCGGCTGCGAGCGCGTCATCCACTTCTCCGGTGCCCATGTCATGACTACCGGCACTGGCGCCTGTACCCCGGTAATTAAACCGTAAGGTCACAAGGCCAGCATCGCGCGCCGTGCGCTGAAGGGTTGAAACGACTTTATTCAACATCGTCCCGCCCTGTACCGGATTAGGGTGGCACAGCAACGCAAGGCCGCGTGGCTCTTCACAATCAAGGTATAAAGCTTCCAATTGGCCAACAGGGCCGTCAATCACAACGGGGGTTTCGCGGGTAAGCAAGAAGGAACTCCGTGACCTCAAATTGGGTCGACTCGTCTAGCTGATAGATTCTGTCTGACATATTTGCGAGTGCATCGCGGTATACAGCGCAGGTCCGAGCCGTTAACGTAAAGCAAAGCCGTTTATAGAGGAAGGACTCGTGGAACACTCGCTCTTGATTTGGTTGTTGCCGACTCTCGCCTTGGTTGCAGGTGTCGCCATAGGTTTTCTGGTCGCTCGTTTGCTGCCCAATGCCGCGCCTAACCGCACGCAGCGCCAGCTAGATGACATCCAGGAACGTTTTGACAGTTATCAAAGTGAAGTGGTTACCCACTTCAACAGCACCGCCAATCTGGTGAAAAAACTCACGCAGAGCTATCAGGAGGTGCAAGACCACCTCGCCGAGGGCGCCAACCGCTTGGCCCTGGACGAGCAGACTCGCCAACGCCTGCTGGCCGCACTGCACTCCGAAGCGCCTCAACCGCACCGCGAGCGTCTTACCCCGCCGCACAGCTCAGAGCCGCCGTTGGATTACGCACCAAAAACCCCGAACGCCCCCGGCATGCTCGACGAGCATTACGGCCTGAAGAAGTAATTCATCCGGCAAAGCGTTCAACAAAAAGCCCCGCGAGCTCATAAAGATCGCGGGGCTTTTTGTTGTTCACTTTTTGTGGCCGCAGCCTCAGGCAGCGGCTACAAAGCATGAACCTTATGGGTACTGCTGGACTTGACCCTGCTGCTGGTAGTTCATGCCTGGAATCGGCGCCAGGGTGATCTGCACCCGACGGTTTTGCGCGCGGCCATCCGGTGTGGCGTTGCTGGCAATCGGGTCAGCCGGACCTTTACCCGTAACTGACAGGTACTGACCGCTGACACCCTGAGACGTCAGGTAGGTCGCTACGCTTTGCGCACGCTGCTGAGACAACTGCATGTTGAAGTTGTAGTTACCCGTGCTGTCGGTGTAACCCACAATCTGAATCTGTTGCTGGTTGTTGAGCTGCTTGAGCGAGTTGGCCAGGCTATTGAGTGGCTGATAAAAGCTTGGCGAGATGTTCGCAGAACTGGTCGCAAAGGTGATATTGCCCGGCATTACCAGGGTGATGTTGTCACCTTGGCGCTGCACCTCAACCCCGGTGTTGGCCATGCTTGCGCGCAATGCGGCTTCTTGCTTGTCAGCGTAGTAGCCATAACCGGCAGCCCCCAGGCCCGCCACCGCAGCACCGATCAAAGCCCCCTTGCCACGGTTGTTGTGGTCGATGGCCGCGCCAGCGACAGCACCGGCCAATGCCCCCAGACCACCGTATTTGGCAGTTTTGCTCATACCAGAAGACGCCTGACCTTGATTGTCATACGGGTTAGGCGAGGCGCAGCCAGCCAGCAACGCAACAGCACTTGCGGCCACAATCAAACGACGCGAAATAAACATGGTGAAGCTCCTACTCAATACTTTCTGGAGGCAAAGGCCGTTGGCAATGGAACTCTGTTGGCGTTTGAACACGACCAACGGTAAAAATTCCATCTATTTCTCAAGCGCGTACAAACGGGTTGTCGCGCATTTCATCGCCCAGGCGAGTGTCGGGGCCATGGCCTGTAATCACTGTGGCGTCTTCGTCCAACGTGTACAGACGCTGCTTGATGGAACGTACGATAGTTGCCTGATCGCCACCCCACAAATCGGTTCGCCCTACCCCACGCCGAAATAACGTATCGCCCGCAATCAGTAATTTCGCATCGGCAAACCAAAAGCTCATGGAGCCGGGCGTATGTCCCGGTGTGTGCAGTGCGACACCACAGCCGCAAGCCAATTCTTCATCGTCTGAAAGCCAGCGATCCGGCGCGGGTACCGGCGTGTAGGGAACGCGAAACAACTCGCACTGCATCTTTAGGTTGTCCCACAAAAACTGGTCGTCCTTGTGCAGGTGCAACGTCGCGCCGGTCTTCTCCTTAAGCTGGCCAGACGCCAGAAAATGATCCAGATGCGCGTGCGTGTGAATGATGCTGACCACCTTCAACCCATGTTTCTCAAGCCGCGCCAAGATCAACTCATGATCGCCACCCGGATCGACCACAATGGCCTTTTTAGTCAGCGGATCGCCGATGATCGTGCAGTTGCACTGCAACGGGCCGACGGGGAAGGTGTCGCGGATCAGGGCAGTCGCAGCATTCATGATTCACATATCCACAGCAGATTAAAACGGTTCAAAACTTCACCCCGACACTCAATGCCATGAAGTCGCGGTCGCTCAACGTGTTGTAGCGCCCGCCAAAGAAATTAGTGTACGAGAGGCTGCTGGTGTAGGTGTTCTGGTATTGCGCATCAACGCCCACACTCACCGCTTTACGACCCTCTTCGAAGGTAGCAGACGGTCCGGGCGAGTAGCCGCTCACATCGTGGGACCACGCCACGTTCGGTTTGAGATTAATGCCCGGCAACACGCTGTTGTATTCCCACACAGCCCGTGCGCGATAGCCCCATGCGTTGGCGGTGGTAAAACCATCGTCACCCGCCTGCCCGAACACCGGATCGCGGCCGTAGCGCGCGTCTGAGCGGCTTTCGAGCCCGCCAACGTGGGTGATACCGACTTCGCCAATCAGAATCAGCCGATTGGCACCCATCGCATTGTCCAGAATATGGGTCAGCGATGTCTGAAACTGGGTGATCTCTTTACGCCGATAGCCCGCCGTATCACCTCCCGCTGTCACGCTCAGGGGCGATGCATCCGCCAAGCCTGGGAGCAGCGTCACGTTGGCGTACAACAAATCGTCGGTATTGAGTTGCACAGGCGCGTTGGGGCGATAGCTCAACTCACCTTTCCAGGCCGTGCCTGTGGATAAGGTGGTGGCGAAACTCACGCCGTACAAGCGGATGTCTTCAGGGTACTCAACGTAGTAACGGGCGTTGCCCGCCACGACCATCGGTGCTAAACCACCCGCAGCTGTCGCGGCGTTGTAAACCGACTGAGGGGCTGCACGCCCGCTGATGATCGGGTCGCGGCTGTGATAGTTCATGAAGAAGGCGCCGAACTCGGTGTCCAACGGGTCAAACAGGTAGTGCAGGGCCAGACCGAACTGGCCACTGTTGCGTGCATTGCGATCAGCGTCGCGGCGCACCAGTACGCCTTCGCCGTTGACATCGACACCCACCGACGTCAGCGCCGCCAAATCAGCCACATCCAAAGCCGAGCGCTTGCTCATTACCCGGTAATTAGCGCTGCAACCATCGGCGATCACGTCCGACTGAGAGAAAAACGTGCCGCAGTTGTCGACCTCCGACTGCTCCCAATCCAGCTGATAGAACCCCTCAACCGACAGTCTGTCCGTGAGGTTCTGCGAGAGGTAAAAAAGATTGACCGGCACCAGACCGTCTTTGTATTCAGACCCCGGCCGACGATAGGCCGCCATCTGCATCGGGTTGATAGCATTTATACCGCCGCCGATAAACGCGCCTTCACCCCAGTTGACCACTTGCTTACCCAAACGCACGGCGCCTGGCTGATCGGCAATGACATAGTTGTGGTACACGAACGCGTCGAGCCACTGCGCGCCAGCCGACTGCGCTGATGCCTTGCGCCCCTTGTCACTGATGTCTTTGAATGGGCGGCTGTCATCTTGCAGTTCGAAGTCGTACCAATACTTGCCGCGTACATAAAGACCGCTGTCGCCGTACTTCAACTCCAGGCCGTGAACCCCCATCAACACTTTGGAGAAGGTTTCGCCGCGCTTGAAATTAAGACGGCCATCGTCCGAGATCTGCGAGTGACCGGTGCCACCGTTGTTGGCGCCGATCAGCGAATGATCGGCCTTGGCAGTGGACCAACTGGCGCCGATCGACAACTCGGAATCCAGCTGAACCTCGACATCGCCCACATTGAAACTCACGCCCCAGGCAGGCCCGGCGAGCGTCGCGGCGAAACTGACTGCCAGTGGCAGTTGGGCTCGGCGCCAGAACCGGTGGACTGAGGGCATTGATACTTCTCCGTGGGTACGTCGCAATAAGCCCGCAAGGATGAAGGAAAACCAGATTTTGACAAGATCAACGGTGACGCAGCACGCAGCACGCAGCGGCTAGGCAAACGAAGTCAATTGCCCCCGAATACGTTTTTTATCCAGCTTGCCGACGCTGGTTTTAGGGATTTCATCGACCAGCGCCAGGCTGGCCGGAATCGCCCACGGGCGTATCCTACCTTCGTCAACAAAGGGCTGGAGGTGCACTTTGAGCATCGCCGCGTCGAAATCAGCGTTGGCGGCCACGACCAGCATCGCCACCGGTCGCTCGCCCCACTGCGCATCCGGCACCCCGACCACAGCCACTTCACGCACTGCCGGGTGACGGCTGATCAGGTCTTCCAGCTCAAGCGATGACACCCATTCGCCGCCGCTTTTTATGACGTCTTTGATCCGGTCACGGATGTCGATTTCGCCCCGAGTGTCGAGGGTCGCCACGTCGCCGGTGTGCAGCCAGCCTTGCGCCCACAATTGCGCGCCTTTCTCGGGTTCATGCAAATAGCTGCCGGTTAACCAGGGTGCGCGCAGCACCAATTCACCTTGCGTTTCGCCATCGTGCGGGAGAAACCGCCCGTGCTCGTCAACAATGCCCACTTGCACCAATGGCCCAGGTACCCCGGCACGTATTCGGTGGCTAATGCGCTCTTCGGTTGAACCGGCCCAAGCCGCGTCGTCCAGGTGCGCGCAAGACACCAGCGGCCCGGATTCGGACATGCCATAAGCCCCGGTCAACTCGATGCCGCGAGCCTTGGCCGCGCGGTACAGGGTGCGACTCAAAGCACTGCCGCCGACAATGATTTTCCACCCCTTGAAGTCGGTGCCCTGCGCGCCTTGGGCGTTAAGCAACATTTGCAAAATGGTGGGCACGCAATGAGAAAACGTCACCTGCTCGCGACGCCACAATGCAAGCAACTGTTCAGGTTCGTAACGCCCCGGATACACCTGTTTAAGCCCCAACATTGTCGCCAGATACGGCATGCCCCACGCATGCACATGGAACATCGGGGTGATCGGCATGTACACATCGCTGCTACCCAACAGACGCTCAGCAGGCACGCTGCCCAGGATCGTCGAAACACCCAGGGTGTGCAGCACTAACTGGCGATGAGTGAAATACACCCCCTTGGGATTGCCAGTCGTGCCGGTGGTGTAAAAGGTCGTGGCTACCGAGTTCTCGTCGAAGTCTTCGAAGGCATAGTCAGGGCTGGCCGCTGCCAACAGTTGCTCGTATTCGCCAACGCAATCAGGCAACTGAGCCACCATCTGCGGGGTGTCGGTCAACAGCAGGGTTTTCTCGACGGTCAATAATTGCGGGGCGATGGACTGATACAGCGCGACGAAATCACTGTTGACCAGCACAAAGCGGTCTTGCGCGTGGTTCATCGTGTAGAGGATTTGTTCGGGCGATAAACGTACGTTAATGGTGTGGACCACCGCGCCAAGCATCGGGATAGCAAACATGCACTCAAGGTAGCGATGGCTGTCCCAATCCATGACCGCCACCGTGTCGCCCGCCTTGACCCCGGCGCGGGTCAGTACATTGGCCAACCGGGCAATGCGTTCGTTGAGCGTGCCGTAGGAGTAACGGCGCTGGTCGCGATAAACGATTTCACGCGAGGCTTCGTAGCGGCGCCCCGACCACAACAATTGCTTGATCAGTAGAGGAGCTGCATACGCCGCTGGCGTAGGCGCAATAACGCGAGTCTGCAACATGAATGCCCCCCAATGAGTGAACGATCAACGTCGTCTTGGGGATAACTCTAGTCGCTCGCGAAAAAAACCCAATCATTCACAACCGTGATTGGGTTTCAAAACACGTCAGTTCATTTCGGTAAAGGCCAGTTTCACGCCCAGCGCGACCAGCACTGCGCCCATGGTGCGGTCAAACCAATGCCCCATACGTGCAAAACCGGTGCGCACGCGCTGATGGCTAAACAGCATTGCCACCATGCAAAACCACAGCCCTGTGGCAACTGCCAGATACACGCCGTACCCCGCCTGAATCGACAACGGCGTGTGCGGGTTGATGACCACGGTGAACAACGACAGGAAGAACAATGTGGCCTTGGGGTTCAAACCATTGGTCACAAAGCCCGAGGTAAAGGCGCCGCGTGCGGTGCGCTCACCCACCGGCAGGGCCGTGGCCAGCGCCGCCGGGTCGGCCGGTTTGGCCCGCAGTGCCTTGATACCGATGTACAGCAGGTAAGCGGCTGCCAGCCATTTCAAGGCGTTAAACAACACAATCGACTGCGACACAATGATGCCGATACCCAGCAGCGAGTACCCCACATGGACAAAAATCGCCGTGCCCACTCCGAACGCCGTAAACATGCCCGCGCGGCGACCGTGGGTCACACTTTCACGCACGACTACGGCAAAATCCGGCCCTGGGCTGGCCACCGCCAACAGGTGAATCAGGGCGACGGTCAAGAATTCTGTCCAATACATGCACGGCTCCATTACAAATTGTTTCTTCTGATAGTCTCGCCACATTACGCCTTCATTTCACAGTACAAAAGGTACAGTTGATGACGAACACTCACCGCGCCGTATTCCTCGATCACCCCTCACTGGACCTGGGTGATCTTGACCTCAGCCCCCTGCGCCAGTGTTTCAATACGTTGCAGTTGTACACCGATACGACGCCAGCCAACGTGGTCGAACGCTTGCAAGGTGCCAGCGTCGTCATCAGCAATAAAATCCTGCTGAACGCCGACACCCTCGCCCAGTGTCCGGACCTGAAGCTGATTTTGGTCGCCGCCACGGGCACCAACAACGTAGACCTTGAGGCGGCCCGGGCGCACGGCATGGTTGTCGCCAACTGCCAGGGTTACGGCACGCCCTCTGTGGCACAGCACACCTTGATGTTGCTGCTGGCACTGGCCACGCGCGTCATCGACTACCAAAAAGCCGTGTCCGCAGGTGAGTGGCAAACCGCCAAACAATTCTGCCTGCTGGACTTCCCGATTGTTGAACTAGAAGGTAAAACCCTCGGCCTGTTCGGTCATGGGGAGCTGGGCAGCGCCGTGGCAAAACTGGCCGAAGCCTTTGGCATGCGGGTTTTGCTCGGGCAGATCCCGGGCCGCCCTGCTCGCCCCGATCGTCTGGCGCTGAACGAATTACTGCCTCAGGTCGATGCCGTGACCTTTCACTGCCCGCTCAATGAGCACACGCGTCACTTTATCGGCGCCCCGCAGTTGGCATTGCTCAAGCCCGGCGCCTTCGTCATCAACACGGCGCGCGGCGGCATGATCGACGAACAGGCCCTGGCCGATGCCTTGCGCAGTGGCCATTTAGGCGGCGCTGCCACCGACGTGTTGAGTGTTGAACCACCACGCGACGGCAACCCGTTGCTGGCGGCTGACATCCCGCGCCTGATCATTACTCCGCACAGCGCCTGGGGCAGCCGCGAAGCCCGACAGCGAATCGTGGGGCAATTAAGCGAAAACGCCCAAGCGTTCTTCAACGGTACAGCGCTGCGGGTCGTCAGTTGATAAACTGCGCCCCTTTTTGAGGAGCAGATTATGGATCCGCGCAGTGAAGTACTGCTTCGCCAGCCCGAATACTTTCAAGGTGAGGTGCTGTTAGTCGGCCTGCCGCCGGACGATTTGCTGGGCCAGCTGCCCAATGCTCACGGTTGGTGCTGGCACGCAGGCGATCAAGCCGCACTGGACGCCCGCTTTGCCGGGCGCGTGCACTTCGGGGTTGAATTAGCCGAGCGCTCATTTGACACCGCCGTGGTGTTTTTGCCCAAGTCCAAAGAACTGAGCGACTACGTGCTTAACGCCGTGGCCGCCCGTTTGCCCAGTGCCGATGTGTTTTTGGTGGGTGAAAAGAAAGGGGGCATTGAAGGCGCCTCCAAACAGCTGGCAGCGTTCGGCAAGCCGCGCAAACTCGACAGCGCACGGCATTGCCAACTGTGGCAAGTCACCGTGGACACCGCACCCGCCGCTCCTGTACTGGCCCAACTGGCGCAACATTACGAACTGCCGCTGGCCGAAGGTCCGCTCAAAGTCGTCAGCTTGCCGGGCGTGTTCAGCCACGGCCGTCTGGACCGTGGCAGTGCTTTGCTGCTCGAAAACCTCGACAAACTGCCCAGCGGCCATGTGCTGGACTTCGGCTGCGGCGCGGGCGTACTAGGCGCCGCCGTCAAACGTCGCTATCCGCACAACACTGTCACGCTGCTCGACGTGGATGCATTCGCCACCGCC
The DNA here is from genome assembly GCF_001043055.1 of Pseudomonas weihenstephanensis. GTDB lineage: Bacteria > Pseudomonadota > Gammaproteobacteria > Pseudomonadales > Pseudomonadaceae > Aquipseudomonas > Aquipseudomonas weihenstephanensis. The sequence continues at coordinate 290,233 of NZ_JYLF01000001.1, read as the reverse complement.
AGCAGCCGTTTGACATTGGCCGCCAATGGCCTGGAAGCCGAAGTGATTACCGGCCACGGTATCGATGCGGCGCCGATGGGTTTGAACTCAATTTTGAGCAACCCACCGTTCCATGTCGGCGTCCACACGGACTACCACGCCACCGAAAACTTGCTGAAAAAAGCGGTCAAACATCTGAAATCAGGTGGCGAACTTCGGATTGTTGCCAACAGCTTCCTGCGCTACCAGCCCCTGATCGAAGAGCATTTTGGGGCCTGCGCGGTCAAGGCCCAAGGCCAGGGATTTCGGATTTACAGCGCCAAGCGTCGCTAAGACGATTTGAAAAACAAGGCTTGCCGGATCGGATTTGCATAGGCAGAATCCGCTCCGTCCTAGGGGAGTAGTCTCCTCTGAGCTTCACGCTCATCCGGCATACGTCAACATACTTGGTCAACAGACCATGGCGTATGCGACCCAGGTGTCCGCACAGACGGACCGGGGTTTGACAAGACCTATGACACGAACACCTTACCCGGGGCGGGAAGGCTGTACGTGTCATAGCCGTGTCGACCCGCCCCTGGAAACCACCTGATGATGCTCGACTCCTTACTTGTTCCAACTGCAATCGTTGCCTTGGCCGAAATCGGCGACAAGACGCAACTGCTCGCACTCATTCTCGCTGCGCGCTTTCGCAAGCCCTGGCCCATTATTGCTGGCATCGTGGTCGCGACCCTGGCCAACCATGCGGCGGCGGGTGCTGTTGGCGCCTGGTTCAGCACCTTCTTCAGCGATGCAATGCTGCATTGGATTCTTGCGGCGAGCTTTACCGCCACCGCCTTGTGGACGCTGGTGCCGGACAAGATGGACGACGACGAAGCCAGTACTGCACGCAAGTACGGCCCTTTCGTGACCACCCTGATCACTTTCTTCATTGCTGAAATCGGCGACAAAACCCAAGTGGCAACCGTCATGCTTGCGGCGCAGTACCCCGATTTGTGGCTGGTGATTATCGGCACCACGCTGGGCATGCTGATTGCCAACGTGCCAGTGGTATTGGCGGGTAATTTTGCGGCCGACAAACTACCGCTGACCCTGATCCGTCGCCTGGCGGCGGGTGCGTTTGTCGTCTTGGCTGCCGTGGCGGTGTACAAGGCCATGGTGATCAGTGGCTGGGTTTAAGCGCCCGACGTGAAATCAGCCCTCACCCTAACCCTCTCCCAAAAGGAGAGGGGACTGATTGGGGGTGTTTCAAATCTTCAGCGGGCGACAAACGTTGCGTAATCCACAGTTTCAAACACCCCTCACCCCAGCCGTTACTGGGTTTTCGGCGCCTGTTGATAAAGCGGCATCACCTTGGGAATCGCCGCTTCCAATGCTGCAATCCGGCTGCTGGACGCCGGGTGAGTGCTCATGAATTCAGGGGGCGCGTTCTGCGACTCCTGCGCCATTTTCTGCCACAAGGTGATCGCAGCGTTCGGGTTGTAGCCCGCACGAGCCGCCAACTCAAGACCGATCAGATCCGCCTCGTTTTCGTTGCTGCGGCTGTTAGGCAAGGTCAGGCTGTAATTCACCACGGTATCGGCTAATTGCATGCTGTCTTGCCCCAAGCCCAACAACGCGCCCGCCCCCTGCTTGGCGATTTCAATACCATAGGCTTTGGACATGGACTCGCGACCGTGTTCGCGCAAGGCGTGAGCAATCTCATGACCCATGATCGCGGCGATTTCATCGTCGCTCAGCTTGAGCTGATCAATGATCCCGCTATAAAAGATGATTTTGCCGCCTGGGCCGCAGTTGGCGTTGAGTTCATCACTCTTGATCAGGTTGACCTCCCAATCCCATTGCGCAGCATCCGGGCGAAACGCCGGTGCCTGGGCAATCAGTCGGTTAGCGATGGCTTGCAAGCGTTTAGCGTTGGCGCCGGTTTTGTCCAATGCGCCTTTGGTGTTCGCCTCGCTGACCGTTTGCTGGTACGACTGCGCGTACATCTGATCGACCTGCTGGCTGGAGAGCATGCTGAACATGTATTGCTTGCGCTCAACCCCGACCGCACCCGCCTTGGTCGTATTGACCGCCTGACACCCGCCGAGCAACAGCCCTGCGCCGATCACGCACACTACCGCTAACTTACCCATCACGACTCTCCATAAAGATGGCGCGTATCGTAGCAGACACACCCGTCAACCCGGCGTCAGACATTCCGGTGCATTGAGCTTGGGATCATTGACCAGGTTGGCCAACGGCCGCTCACGCAGCGCCGATTGCGGGCTGGCCAGCAGGGCTTGCAACACATGCAGCGGGGTTTCGGGGTCCAGCCACGCACGCTGGCCGTCTTCGTCCAGAATCAACGGCCGCCGCTGACTGGCGGCCGCCTGAGTGATGACCGCGGTGCTCAACCACTCGTGACCTTCCACCGGATAGGCGTCCCAAATCGCCGCAAAAAACAGCGATGCACCTTCACCCGGTGTCAGCCAATACGGACGCTTACGCGTGGTACCGCGCCACTCATAAAAGCCGTTGGCCGGCAGCAGACAGCGACGCTGACGAAAGGCATCGCGAAACATGGGTTGTTCGACCAGGGTCTCCGCGCGCGCATGCGCAGGCGTGCGGGACAGGTCGGTCAGCCAGGCCGGGGTCAGGCCCCAACGCGCGCGGGCCAACGTGCGCTGATCCGACAGCACCCCCGCCCGCAGGATCAATACCGAGTCATTGGGCGAAATATTCCACTGCGCTTGCTGATCCGTCGGAAAACCGGGCAAAGCTGCAAATGCAGGATTCCAACGAAACAGAGCAAAACGTCCACACATGGGCCAGCACAACTCTTCTATATAGATAGCGGTGAAAAAGCGGTCTTTTAACAGACCAGCACATCCGGAAAACTCTCGGGTTCGTCGTCCGCTACGGGTGAGGCCGCATTGTACGCATCGATCAGCTCGCGCGCGTAAAGCGCTTGATCGTCGGCCACCGCCAAGCCCAGCAGCCCCAACGCCGGCAACTCGCCCATCCCGCCCACCAGATCACTTCCCTGAATGCTGGCAGACACGCCTTCACTGGCGAGCATGCCCGACAACAGCTCGGCTTCCATCAAGCTTTGCGGCTCATAAATGCGCTGCATGGCCGTTACTCGTTCTCAGTGCGCACATCGAGCATCCACTCACCATCGTGAATCTGAAGCGTGAAGAGGATTGGCCGACAACACACAGGGCAGTCTTCAAAGTAGGTTTGATCACCACCGGACAGATCAAGCACCGCTTCTACCGGTTCACCGCAATAAGGGCAGTTGTAGTGTTCGGTTTCAAGCATCGCGGTCTCCAAAGTAACTTGTGCGTATAATCGCCGGTCTATTTGCAGGGCTATTATTTTTGGCCTGCCTTGTTTACTTACCTTAGCCGTTTCCAACAAGAGAGCATGATGGGCCAATTCGATACCATCCGACCTTACGACGACGCCGAAGTCCCAGCAGTGCTGGCCCGGCTGCTCAGCGACAAGGCGTTTCTAGATATCCTTACCCACTTTCGCTTCCCGCGTCTGGCTGGCGCTTTCGGCTGGCTGTTAAAACCTCTTATAGCGCATCGACTGCAAAAAGAGTTCGCAAGGATTAACTCTGTCGCCTCGTTACAAGACAAGGTCGCGGTCTACGTCGATCGCACGATTGAACACGCAACCGACGGTGTGACCTATAGCGGCGTTGAAAACTTGAAGTCGGGCACCGCCTATCTGTTTTTGGCCAACCACCGCGACATCGTGATGGACCCGGCATTCGTCAACTACGCGGTGTACCACGCGGGCCTGCCGACGCCGCGCATCGCCATCGGCGATAACTTGCTGCAAAAACCCTTTGTCAGCGACCTGATGCGCCTGAACAAGAGCTTCATCGTGCACCGCTCGATCACCGGTCGCCGCGAAAAACTCGCGGCTTACCAATTGCTGTCGGCGTACATCAACCATTCGATCCGCAACGATGGTGTGTCCATCTGGATTGCTCAAGCCGAAGGCCGAGCAAAGGACGGTGACGACCGCACAGACTCGGCAATCCTCAAGATGTTTCACATGAGCCGTAAAAGCGAACCCTTCGGCGAGGTCATTCAATCACTGAACATGACCCCGGTGTCGATTAGCTATGAATACGACCCGTGTGATCAGGCCAAAGCGCGTGAACTGTACATCCGCGCCACAACCGGCACGTACAGCAAGGCTCCGGGCGAAGACGACACTAGCATCGCCAACGGCATCACCGGCTACAAAGGCCGGGTACACATAAACTTCGCAGCGCCGATCACTGATGTTTTCGAAGACAGCAAACTGCTGGCCGCCGAAATGGATTGTCAGATCCTGACGGGATACCGACTGTTCCCGGCGCATTACCTGGCCTACGCGCAATGGGCTGAGGCTGACCCGCAATTGCAGGTGCCTGTGGCGAGCGACGTGTTCCCCGCCGATGAGTTGGCCAAGGCCCAACAGGAATGGCAACGCCGCCTAGACGCCTGCCCCGTAGAACACCGCCCATACCTGGTGCTGCAATATGCAATGCCGGTACGCAACCAATACCGCATCAAGGCTGGTCTGGTGCTTTAATCTCCCCCCCTTAAAGTGTGCTGTCACCGTATCGTCATCTAGAGAGGTCACTCTGTGGCCCCTCTAGACCGACACGGAGCTTGTCATGCTGCACGCCGAAAACCAGGACCACCTTTATCGCATTACGCCCAACGATGAACAGCAGGCGCTGATCGAAGGTTTAGCGTTCAACGTTCAGGATCGTCACTGGCTGGTGTATTGCGCGCTGAGTGGGCACACCCATGCCGACCTGCCCGAACTGGATATGCTCACCGGCGTCAGTCAACTTGAGTTGTATGCGCAAGCTGCCTGAACCCTGCGCGCACAAAAAAGCCCGAACTCGGCGAGTTCGGGCTTTTTGCTGTTGAACGGTTACTCGCCCAGCAGACGACCTACCGACGGGTCTTTAAACACGCGGGTCAGGGCATCGCTCAGTACATCGCTCACCAGTTTGGTATTGGTTTCCTGATTCGGAGCCATACCGAAGCGCTGGTCCAGGGACGCGCCATAACGACCAGTGTAGGTGCGGCCGCCATTCTTCACGTCAGAACGGAAGGTTGCGCCAATGGTCGCTTCAGTCACGTACATCGAGTCCTTTGGCGACTGATACTTCAGCTCAGCCAGGGTCACGGTCAGTTGCGGGGCATTCATCGCATTGGCCGTCGGGGTGTAGCCCAACAAACGCACAGCGGCTTCAGCCTGGGCTTGCAGTTTTGGGAGCAGGTCCGCACTGCTGACACTGATGGCGCTGGTCTCAGGGTACATGCCACCGCGCGTGCCCAAGGTTGGGGATGGACGCCCATCCACCACACGCACAACCACAGGCTGACCGCGACCGACAGGTGCGAGCTGCGTGGTCAGTTTTGGTTGCGGGCTAAGTTGTTGCGGGCTGTGGGCGCAGCCGACCAGGGTCAAACTGGTCACAGTGATCAAACCGAACAACAGGCGTTGCAACATGCTCATCTCTCCAGGACTGGGTAAAACCGGCCGCCAGTATAGCGGTGCTGCGCACCTGTGAACCAGCCGCTTGCTGTCACGGGTCTGTCATGGCCGATACATCAGTGCGTCACGTCTGCGTGGCACTGTTCTACACATTCACTTAAGAGGTACTTGCTATGAGCTGGCTAGGGTTGTTGCTGAGCGTTACTCGACCATATCGCTGCTTTGTACGTCTGGATGCATCAGGCCGCTGCCAGGCCTTTAAACACTGCATAAAGCCTCCGACTGGCGACAACTGGGTCGAAATTGAAGAAGTTCGCCTCAATTGGTTGCACCAGGTATTACCCGCTAACGCCCGCGTGGCCCCGCCTGCAACGCGCTCAAGGGTGCGACCGCTGTTAGGTGTTTGACTCAAACACCAATAAAAGTCATTTAACAGGATCAATTGCCCGCGTTTCTTCGCTACAATCTCCCCCCGATTATAAGGACGTCTCCTGATCGGGCCTCGCAACACCGCTAATACGCGTGTATTGGCACCCCAAACCGCCCACAGAGAGCCGCCCACACAGATTGTGTAGAGCCGGCGCGCTTGCTGTTGATCGTGCACACCCCTCTAAACAATCTGTAGAGCTGCCATGCTGCTCGGCCACTGCGTTCGCCCGTTTTGCCGCACCTGTATTGCAGGTTGTTCACGGGTTTGGTGCCAGGCATGCGGCAGCCCTTTTTTGAGGTTCACGTCTTCAAAAGAGCGTGAAAAAAACGGGTTTTCACAACTTCACAAGAGTGTGGCGAGCAAATGAAAAGTTTTGCGTCTGAACATGCACCATTAGCGTCTGTTACTGCCCCATCCAGCAGGTTCGAAGTCAGCTTTACCGCACAAGACTGAAACCTGTCCGCCTTACGGATTTGGTTGCACAAACGGACGCTCTTGACCTTAAGTCGAATTGCCTCCGGCACCCTGAAATGCGTTCATATGAACCTTCAAGGCCCGGTTGGTGGCGTCCGCTGAAGCAGCAAGCAATTGCGATGAATCGGACATGGCGATCCTGGCCACGCGTGACCTGAGGCTCTATCTGATCCACGCCTCGGAACACCTGGCAGCTATGCCGTCAATTTGGTGCCGTAGATTTTGGAGACGCGTTAATGGCGCATAACGAAGCAGTCGATGTAGTACTGGTTGGAGCGGGCATCATGAGTGCCACCCTCGCCGTACTGCTCAAAGAGCTCGACCCCGGCATGTCGCTGGAAGTAGTAGAGCAAATGGACTCAGGCGCTGCGGAGAGTTCCAACCCGTGGAACAACGCTGGCACCGGCCATGCCGGACTGTGCGAATTGAACTACACGCCGCAAGCGGCTGACGGTTCGATCGACATCAAAAAAGCGGTGCATATCAATGCACAGTTCGAAGTCTCGAAACAATTTTGGGCCTATTTGGCGCAACAAGGGACGTTCGGTTCGTGCAAATCCTTCATTAGCCCAGTGCCTCACCTGAGCTACGTGCAAGGCGAAAAAGGTGTGTCCTTCCTGAAAAAACGTTTTGAAGTGCTGAGCAAGCACCATGCGTTTGCCGACATGGAATACACCGAAGACAAAGCCAAAATGGCCGAATGGATGCCGCTGATGATGCCGGGCCGCCCTGCGGACGAAGTCATCTCGGCGACCCGTGTGATGCACGGCACCGATGTCAATTTCGGCGCCCTGACCAAGCAATTGCTCAAGCATCTGGCCAGCGCTCCCGACACCCAGATCAAATACAGCAAGAAAGTCACCGGCCTCAAGCGCAATGGCAGCGGCTGGACCGTGAGCATCAAAGACATCAACAGCGGCAATACGCGCCACATTGATGCCAAGTTTGTGTTCTTGGGCGCCGGTGGCGCGGCCTTGCCGCTGCTGCAAGCCTCGGGCATCGAAGAAAGCAAAGGTTACGGCGGCTTCCCGGTCAGTGGCCAATGGCTGCGTTGCGACAATCCGGAGGTGGTCAAGCTTCACCAGGCCAAGGTTTACAGCCAGGCCGCTGTGGGTTCGCCACCGATGTCAGTGCCGCACCTGGACACCCGTGTGGTGGATGGCAAAAAGTCGCTGCTGTTCGGGCCGTATGCCGGTTTCACCACCAAGTTCCTCAAGCACGGCTCCTTCCTTGACCTGCCGATGTCGATCCGTTTGGGCAACATCGGCCCCATGCTCGCCGTCGCTCGCGACAACATGGACCTGACCAAGTACCTGGTTAGCGAAGTGCGCCAATCGATGGAACAGCGCCTCGAATCCCTGCGTCGCTTTTATCCACAGGCCAAAGCCGAAGACTGGCGTCTTGAGATTGCGGGCCAACGGGTTCAGATCATCAAAAAGGACCCGAAAAAAGGCGGTGTGCTGCAATTTGGTACTGAGCTGGTGGCGGCCAAAGACGGCTCGCTGGCCGCGCTGCTGGGCGCCTCCCCCGGCGCCTCGGTGACGGTTTCGATCATGCTTGACCTGATTGAACGCTGCTTCGCGCAACGAGCTACAGGCGAATGGGCCACCAAGCTCAAGGAAATTTTCCCGGCACGGGAAAAAACCCTGGAGACAGACGCCGAGCTGTACCGCGAAATCAGCACACGTAATTCGCAACTGCTTGAGCTGGTTGAACCGAGCAACAGCATCGCGTAAGGCCGCTTGATGTAAGCAGCCCACAAAGCCCTCGCCCGTTTTTGGAGCGAGGGCTTTTTTTGCACCGCAAAAGCGCATGACAGGCGCAACGCCTATTTCATGGTGAACAACACCCGGCTGCCGCCATTACTGACAAAGTCATCGTCGTCTGTGATTGCGATCAAATCGGCCTCACACACGCTCGCAACCTGACCCATAGACTTGGCATGAACCCGACGATTTAGATGGGCGCTTCCCGACACAAGGTGACTGAAGCTGAACCCGCACACGCGCTCCCCTTGTTGATAGCTAAACGATTCATTGCCCCGCGACTGCGGCAGGTAATAGGTCAACTCCTGGCTGTGCCCCGGCTCAATCACAAAGTCATGTCCCGTCGCCTGCGTGTTGTCGAGCCACGAGAAATCTTTGCCCGGTGAGATCGCTGCGGACGTCGCATTATGAATTTCGACCTCCAGTATTTCGTCAATGGCCAGCGCGGCCGAACCCAGCCCGCCAAGCAGCAGACCCAAAAAAAGGCGGGCCAAAAAATCCGGGAATCGTTTCATGGTAGAAGTCCTTTTCAGTAGAGGGGCTCATCGTCCTGATGAGCGGTTAACAGGCTAAGTGTCGATTTGAGTATTGTTCGCCCACGCAAAAGCACCCCGCCGCAAACGGTGCAAGCGACGTGGGATGGGTCTTTAAACACTACAGGGAATAAGCGCGGAGGCATCCGGCGGCAACGCCGCCGTCAAATCAAGTCACGCATGCTGAAAAAACACGCAGGTGAAGTTGACGATGGCTGTGCAATCGGATGTCGCCTTAGGCAACGGCTACGCGTTGCGAGCAGTCTCGATCAGTTGGATATAGTCGGCCGCGTTGCGCTGGTCCTTGATGATGTCGACGAAGGTTTGGCCGTGTTCGTCTTTGCCATCCAGGTCGTAGCCCGCTTCTTTGAAAAAGGTCAGGAAACGCTCGAAATCATCAATACGCAAACCACGGTACGCTTTGACCAGCTTATGCAGCGAAGGTGAAGTGGCGTCCACAGGCTCGAAGTCGAGGAACAGCTTGATCTGTTCATCGCCAATCTCATCACCAATCAACTGCTTCTTATCTTTACGCATGTCCGACTCCAGCTTGCTGATACTTCACGGGGCACGCAGTTTACCCAAGCCTCAGCGCGCGCGCACGCTGGCGGTGTGCAAGTCGGCCCAGATATGACCATTGGCGTACGTCAGAAACTGGCAATAGAGCGTGTCGTTACGCAGCAAATCCATAACCACCCGATACTGGGCGACCGGGTACGACAGCGTCAGGGTTTTGGTCTTACTGTCGAAGGCGGGTTTTTTCAGGCTTTTACTTTCACCATCGAACGAGATCAACACTTCACGCACTGTGGCGCCCTGACTCATCGGCTTGCCTTTCAAGCGCACCCACAGTGGCGACGTCACCGGAATCGGCTGTTGATTGGACTGGCGCTGGCTGCCCACCACGACGGAATAAGAGGTGACCAGCATCAGCTGTTGCTGCTCGGGTTTCTCGGTGCGCAATTGCAGGTCATCGGCAGGCAAAAACTGCGCATGCAAAGGCGAAGTGCTGACGGGTGCGGCCGCCAAAGGCAGACTGGCCACCAACACAAACGAGGCAACACAACGGGTTAAACGGCTCATGACCAGCTCCGAGAGACGAAGCCAGCACTCTAGCATGGGCTCGCGCCTGTAAACCGGTCAGCGCGACCGGTTTCACAGAGGCGTACAACCTGAGTGCAGGTTGACTCAGCGGCGCACGGGGCGCTTTTGCAATTTGCGTTGCAAGGTCCGGCGGTGCATGCCCAATGCGCGGGCAGTGGCGGAGATATTGCCTTCATGCTCACCCAGTACGCGCTGGATGTGTTCCCACTGCAAGCGGTCAACCGACATGGGGTTGTCCGGCACCAGCGCATCCAGATCGGCGTGCTGGCTCAGCAGTGCCGCGAGCACGTCATCAGCGTCGGCAGGTTTGCACAGGTAGTTGCAGGCGCCGCGCTTGATGGCCTCAACAGCGGTGGCGATGCTCGAATAACCGGTGAGGATCACCACGCGCATTTCCGGGTCAAGTTCCAGCAATTTCGGCAGCAAAACCAAGCCCGAATCGCCGTCCATTTTCAGGTCCAGCGCGGCATAGTCAGGAATGTCTTGCTGGGCCAGAGTCAGCCCTTCTTCGGCAGAGCCTGCGGTGCTCACGCGAAAACCGCGTCGGCTCATGGCGCGTGCCATCACGCGGGTGAACGTGGCGTCGTCGTCAACCAGCAGCAAATGCGGCAGCTCTTCGCCTTCGACCAGAATTTCTTCACTCATTTTCGTTTCCTCGGGCGACACGGGGCAGGCGCAGCTCGGTGAGCGTGCCGCCTTCCTCATGACTGTAGAGTTTTACCGAGCCACCGGCGCGTGTCACGCTGGCTTTGCTCAAGAATAGGCCCAGGCCGAAACCTTTGCCCTTGGTGGTAAAAAAGGGTTTGCCAATTTGTTCGGCGATGGCCAACGGAACACCTGCACCGTGGTCACGAATACTGATGGTCAAATCCACGGCGTCCCAATCCACGGTCACTTCAAGCCCTTCCGGGCAGGCATCCGCCGCGTTATTGAGCAGGTTAAGCAGCGCCTGGGTTAAATCGGGCGGCGGTGCCAGACGCGGGATCGGCGCATGGCCCAGGCACTGAAAGCGATACGTCGCTTCGGGGCGCATCAAATGCCAGCGATTGAGTGCTTCATCCAGCCATTGAGTGACGTCCTGCACCTCAACCGCCAGACGACGATTGGCTTCGGCTGCGCGCACCAATTGTTGCAAGGTTTGCTTGCACAGCTGGACCTGGTCTTGCAGCACGCTCAGGTCGTCTTGCAAGTCTGGATCAGGGTGTTCGCGGCGCATCTCTTTGATCAGCACACTCATGGTCGACAACGGTGTACCCAGTTCGTGAGCAGCGCCAGCGGCTTGGGTGGCCACGGCCAAAAGCTGCTTGTCACGCAGACCTTCTTCACGGCGCAAGGCTCGTAGCTCCTCTTGACGACGCAGCTCTTCGGCCATTTTGGCGGCGAAGAACGTGATCACGGCAGCCGACAAGGCAAAACTCAGCCACATGCCGTAGATCTGTAGTTTTTCGCGAAAGAACGCAACGGTGTCCAGGGGATAGGACTGCACCAGCAGCAAGGTGTACAGCGCCAGCGCGATCCCGGACAGCACCACCGAAAACCGCCACGGCAGCGTGACCGCTGCAATGGTCAGCGGCACCAGGTAATACGAAACAAACGGGTTGGTGGAGCCGCCCGAAAAATACAGCAAGGCACTGTGGATAAACAGATCACAGGCCAGTTGCAACGCGTATTCCAACTCGGTCACCGGCCACGTGGTACGCAACCGGATCGCGGTAAAAGCACACAACAGCATCGAGCAGCCGAGGGTCACGCATAGCTGAAACCAGGGCAGCGGCAACAAATCAAACAGGTAGGCGATCCCCACCGAACCCGCTTGAGCAGCGAGCACCAAGGTGCGGATAAGCGTAAGGCGCCAGAGGTTCTGACGTGTCGCAGACATTAACTGTACGGGGGCGAGCATGAGCTCTCCTGATGAGCGCTCCAGGCGGATCGCCGGGAGTATAACCAAGCTGACGGCACCACAGGCAAACGTGCGGCAATGAGCCACAGTGTTTTTTTACAGAATACGGCTACTCACGCGCCTGGTGTGAGCGGACAACCCCGTCCATGCCTTCACGAACGCTGGCGCCTTGACACCTGGGTATATGTATCAAAAATGTAATCGGGCGAACTGAAACCCATGTATTAGAGTCTTATTGCTCAGACGCCGGCCTGCATGACCACACCTGCGTACCTCACCCAAGGAGCCTTCATGTCTATGTTCCCTCGCACTGCCGCCCTTCTGACCCTGAGCATTGGCGCACTGGCCAGTCTGCCCGCGCTGGCCGCCGATGACCTGCATTACAACCAGATCTCGTTGCGCGCCGAAGCCAGCCAGGAAGTGCCACGCGACCTAATGATCGTGACCTTGTACACCGAAGCGCAAAACACCGACGCCGCCAAGCTGGCCGCAGAAATCACCACCGCCATGAACAAGGCGATTGGCCAGGCCAAGCAGGTTAAAGACGTGACGTTGCGCCAGGGCAGCCGTAACAGCTACCCGATCTACGACAACAAAACCCAAAAGATCACGGGCTGGCGTGAACGCGCCGAACTGCGCCTGGAAAGTGCAGACTTCGCAGCCCTGTCCAAGCTCACCGGCGACCTGATGCAAACCCTGAAAATGGGCAACATGCAGTTCGCGGTCGGTAACGCTGCGCGCAAAACCAGTGAAGACACCCTGCTCAAAGATGCCGTGAATGCGTTCAAGGCCCGCGCACAACTGGCCACCGATGCGCTGGGCGGCAAGGGTTACAAAATCGTCAACCTGAACCTCAACAGCAACGGTTATCCGCAACCCTACATGCGCAGCGAGATGATGATGAAAGCCGCTTCTGCTGACATGGCGGCGGCACCCACCCCAGACGTTGAGGCGGGCACCAGCGAAGTCAGCATGAGCGCTGACGGTGTGATTGAAGTGCAAATGCAATAACGCCCTTCCCCCCCTTGAACAAGCCCCTGAAGCGGCAGCGCTCCAGGGGCTTTTTCGTAGGCGAAAAAGGCCTAAGACGCGTCTTAAGCAATATAAAGATATGACTTACACGGTGAATATCTATCAGCTGACATCTTTTCAAGGCGAGAGTCTAGATAAGTAACACCTCTGACCTAAAACAGTGCAACCGGTGACTCCATAGCGGTAAAAGCTGTAACGAAATGCTTCAAAAATCGGCGCGCAAACGATCAAATGCGTCATAAATTACATAAATGCGACATTCCTGTACGATCGTTCCACGAAAATTGCGTTCAACGGCCAACACATCTTGCATTGGGTATAGGCCGTGCATAAGTATCGCCGGGTCGACTCACAAGGTCGCCCTCACACCAAAAATGACAAAAATCATGAGGCCACCATGTTCAAACACGCGGTCATTCCGTTTTTAGTGGGTGCCAGCCTGCTGGCAAGTGCACCTTTCGCTCACGCAGCGACCAACCTGGTGTTTTGCTCTGAAGGCAGCCCAGCCGGTTTTGACCCGGGCCAATACACCACCGGTACCGACTTCGATGCGTCGGCCGAAACCATTTACAACCGCCTGAGCCAGTTCGAACGTGGCAGCACGCAGGTTGAGCCTGGCTTGGCGACGAGCTGGGATATCTCCCCAGACAACTTGACCTACACCTTTCACCTACGTGACGGGGTCAAATTCCACACCACGCCGTACTTCACGCCTACACGCGATTTCAACGCAGATGACGTGCTGTTTACCTTCAACCGCATGCTCGATAAAGACATGCCGTTCCGTAAGGCTTACCCCACCGAATTCCCTTATTTCACCGACATGGGCATGGATAAAAACATCGCCAAGGTGGAAAAACTTGACGACAAAACCGTCAAATTCACCCTGAACACCGTTGATGCTGCGTTCATCCAGAACATGGCCATGCACTTCGCGTCTATCGAGTCGGCTGAATACGCCGATAAATTGCTCAAGGAAGGCCGACCGGCTGACATCAACCAAAAGCCGATTGGCACCGGGCCGTTTGTCTTCAAGAGCTATCAGAAAGACTCCAACATCCGTTACACCGGTAACAAAGATTACTGGAAGCCCGAAGACGTCAAAATCGACAACCTGATTTTCGCCATCACCACCGATCCGTCGGTGCGCATCCAAAAGCTGAAAAAGAACGAATGCCAGGTCACGATTTACCCGCGCCCTGCTGACCTCGCCGCCCTGAAAGCCGATAAAGCCCTGCAGATGCCTGATAAACCGGGCTTCAACGTGGGTTACATCGCTTACAACGTGATGGACAAGGTCAAGGGCAGCAACGAGCCTAACCCGATGGCCCAGCTCAAGGTGCGCCAGGCACTGGACATGGCCGTCAACAAACAGCAAATCATTGATTCGGTGTACCAGGGCGCTGGCCAACTGGCCGTCAACGGCATGCCGCCAACGCAATGGTCCTACGACGACACCATCAAAGATGCACCCTACAACCCTGAAAAAGCCAAAGAGCTGCTCAAAGAAGCAGGCATCAAGCCCGGCACAGAAATCACCCTGTGGGCCATGCCGGTACAACGCCCGTACAACCCCAACGCCAAGCTGATGGCCGAAATGCTGCAATCGGACTGGGACAAGATCGGCATCAAGGCCAAGATCGTCACCTACGAATGGGGCGAGTACATCAAGCGTTCCAAAGGCGGAGAAAACGGCGCGATGTTGATCGGCTGGAGCGGTGACAACGGTGACCCGGACAACTGGCTCGGCACCCTGTTCGGTTGCGACGCCATCAATGGCAACAACTTCTCCAAGTGGTGTAACCCCCAGTTTGACGCGCTGATCAAGGCGGCCAAAGCCACCACCGACGTGGCCGAACGCACCAAGCTCTACAAACAGGCGCAACACCTGCTCAAAGATCAGGTTCCGATGACACCTATCGCACACTCGACGGTGTATCAGCCGATGCGCAGTAACGTACAGGACTTCAAAATCAGCCCACTCGGTCTGACGTCCTTTTACGGCGTTGGCATCAGCAAGTAAAAAGGACCGGTGAATGCGGCCTGTATGCCGCATTCACTTATCTGCCAGGACGGCGGAAATCCCCTTCATCCTTAAGCCACTCTGTACTACAGATAAAGCTATAGGACGCCGAGACATTTCCTACGCACCTGTCAGGCCCGACGCATTTACGGCGGCTCTTTGACCTCTTAACGTCTTTGAGCCACCTGCGAACAGCGCCGGGAGTCAAACCGTAGTGGATGGTATCGACGCCTTGAGTGTGTTGGCCCGTACGTGCAGCACTCAGGACACAAAAACAAGAAAAAGGACTCGGAACGCTATGCGTAATCCTCTGGTTTTATCGGTTCTGCTCAGCGCTGGCGTCCTTGCCGGCAGCCCCTTGGCCCATGCCGCCAACAGCCTGGTGTTCTGCTCCGAAGGCAGCCCGGCCGGCTTTGACACCGCGCAATACACCACCGCCACCGATAACGATGCGGCCGAACCGATTTACAACCGCCTCGCCGAGTTTGAAAAAGGCGGCACCGCAGCAGGGCCGGCACTGGCCACCCGCTGGGACATTTCCGAAGACGGCCTGACCTACACCTTCCATCTGCGTCCCGGTGTGAAGTATCACACCACTAAATGGTTTACCCCGACCCGCGATTTCAACGCCGATGACGTGCTGTTTACCTACAACCGCATGCTCAATCGTGACCACCCGTTTCGTAAGGCGTACCCCACCGAGTTCCCCTACTTCAGCAGCATGAGCCTGGACAAGAACATCGCGCGCGTTGAAAAAACCGACCCAATGACGGTTGTCATCACGCTCAACTCGGTCGACGCCGCGTTCATCCAGAACATCGCCATGAGCTTTGCCTCGATTTTGTCGGCCGAATACGCCGACCAGCTGCTCAAGGAAGGCAAGCCCAGCGACATCAACCAAAAGCCGGTGGGCACCGGGCCTTACGTGTTTCAGCGTTATCAAAAAGACTCGAACATCCGCTACGCGGCCAACAAGGACTATTGGGACCCGAGCCAGGTCAAACTCGACAACCTGATTTTCTCGATCAACACCGACGCCTCGGCACGCATGCAAAAACTGCGTAAAAACGAGTGCCAGGTCTCGCTCAACCCACGTCCGGCCGACGTTGCCAGCCTCAAGCAAGACCCCAAACTTCAGGTCATCGAAAAGCCCGGTTTCAACCTCGGTTACATCGCCTACAACGTGCGGCATAAACCCTTCGACCAGCTTCAGGTGCGTCAAGCACTGGACATGGCCGTCAACAAAGACAGCATCCTGACCGCCGTGTATCAGGGCGCGGGGCAGAAAGCAGTCAACGCCATGCCGCCCACCCAGTGGTCGTATGACGACACCATCAAAGACGCGCCCTACAACCCCGAAAAAGCCAAAGAGATGCTCAAGGCTGCCGGGGTCAAGGAAGGCACAGAAATTACCCTGTGGGCCATGCCCGTACAGCGTCCATACAACCCCAACGCCAAGCTGATGGCCGAAATGCTGCAATCGGACTGGGGCAAGATCGGGCTTAAGGTCAAGATCGTCAGCTACGAATGGGGCGAGTACATCAAACGCACCAAAAATGGCGAACATGACATCAGCCTGATTGGCTGGACCGGTGACAACGGTGACCCGGACAACTGGCTCGGCACGCTCTACAACTGCGACGCGATTGGCGGCAACAACTACTCCATGTGGTGCAACAAGGAGTACGACACCCTGGTCAAGAACGCCAAGATCGTGACCGACCGCGATCAGCGCACGGTGCTCTACAAGCAAGCCCAGCAACTGCTCAAGCAACAAGTGCCGATCACACCCATTGCCCACTCCACGGTTAACCAGCCGCTGAGTGCCAAAGTGCAGGGTTTTACCGTGAGCCCGTTTGGCCGTAACGCCTTCTCCGGCGTGAGTATCGACGACTAACCCTTATCCCGCGTTTGTCCGTGTCATCAGGCCGCATGGGGCGGCCTGTTGAACACTGCGGCCAAGTGGTCGCAAGCAAACGTTTGCAGTGCTCAAACTCGTTCCACAACAGCCAGCTCAACACATAAAGAGCGGCAATAAAAAAGAAGCAGAGGAGCCTCAACCATGAGAGTCACAAGCAGCGCGTTACTCGCTTTATCCATCAGCAGCCTTGCGGCGATGGCACAAGCAGAAGAGATGAGCCAGGCGTTTGTGCCCACCGAAGTCAAAACCGGTGCCAGCAGCCAAAGCGAAGCCAGCGGATTCGTTGAAGGCCAAAGCCTGGGCGGTACAACGCGCAACTGGTACGCCAACGAACTGAAGCGCAACAACGGCCGTTTCACCTACAACGACCACGGCGTGGAAAAAACCACACCGCGCCGGATCAACTGGGTGCAAGGCACCATCATTGATTACAGCTCGGGCTTCACCCAGGGCACCGTGGGTTTCAAAACCCAAGTGGCGGCCTACAACGCCATTGCGCTGGACCGTGATGTCGGTGACATCGCCGGTAAAAACAACCGCACCCTGACCCACAGTGATGGCGATGCCGTTGGCCAGTGGAGCAAGCTGGGCCTGGCGAACCTTCAGGCACGCGTGTCCAACACCACACTGGTGGTGGGCCGACAGAACTTCAGCAGCCCAACCATCGATGTGATCGGAAACCGCGCACTGCCTTCCAGCTTCCAGGGGGTAGGGCTGCACAGTGAAGAGTTCAACAACCTGTCGTTCGACGCTGGCTCCTTCGACCGCGTATCGCCGCGCACCGAGCAAGGCCTGAAGAAGTTTCGCTCGGAATACAGCGACAGCGCCAAGGTCACCACTGACCGCGCCAGCGTGGCCGGCCTCAACTACCAGCCGTTCAAGAGCCTGAAAACCTCGCTCTATGCCACCCACGTTGAAGACTTCTGGAACCAGTACTACTTTGGCGCGGTGCACGACCTGGGCGACAACGCGGTACTGGGGCTCAACACCAACCTCAACTACTACAAAACCATCGACACCGGCAGCAAGGCCATGGGGGATATCAACAACGATACCTTCAGCCTGGCCTTCGGCCTGACTCACCAGGCGCATACCGTTACCCTGTCGTACCAGCAAGTGATCGGTGACGAGTACTTCGACTACCTGCACGAAACCAACGGTATTTACCTGGCCAACTCCCTGTTGTCTGACTTCAACGGCCCGAACGAAAAATCGGTGCAGTTGGCGTACAGCATCAACATGGCGCAGTACGGCGTGCCGGGCCTGAAATTCAACGCCTACCATGCGCGTGGCTTTGACATTGACGGCACCAAATACAAAGGCACCGCCTACGACGTGAAGAAAATGGACGGCGAAGACCACTCCGAGTACAGCATTGGCACGTCCTATGCGATTCAAAGCGGTCCACTGAAAGCCACCGCGATTCGCGCCACCTACACCACGCACCGCGCCAGCAAATTCCAGTCTGACGGCAACATCAACGAGTTCCGTGTGGTCACCACCATTCCGTTCAACATCCTTTAACCCTGCCGCGCCAATGCCTGTTGCTCGCACACAGGCATTGGCGCAACGCAAATTCAACCGATTGGAGAGGGTAGCCATGAAACGACTTCCACTACGCACTGCCCTTGCCGTGGCATTGCTCAGCACCGCTGTCAGTGTTTGCGCCAAGTCGTTGGTGGTGTGCACCGAAGCCAGCCCTGAAGGCTTCGACATCGTTCAATACACCACCGCCGTGACCGCCGATGCCTCGGCTGAAACCATCCTCAATCGCCTGGCCGATTTCAAACCCGGCACTACAGACGTTGAGCCTGCCCTCGCCGAGCGCTGGGACATCAGCCCCGACGGACTTGAATACACCTTTTACCTGCGCCCCGGCGTCAAGTTTCACACCACCGACTATTTCAAACCGACCCGCACCCTGAACGCCGATGACGTGATCTGGAGTTTTCAGCGCCAGCTGGACCCAAACCACCCCTGGCACGACAAATCGCTGGTCGGCTATCCCTACTTTGAAAGCATGGGCTTTAAAAACCTGCTCAAGAGTGTGGACAAAGTTGACGACATGACCGTGAAAATCACGCTCAACCATGCCGAGTCGCCGTTTCTGCGGGACATCGCCATGCCGTTCAACTCCATCTATTCCGCCGAATACGCCGACCAGTTGCTCAGGTCGGGTAAAACCAGCGAACTGAACAGCAAGCCGATCGGCACCGGCCCGTTTATTTTTGTGCGCTACAACAAGGATGCGCAGGTGCGCTTCAAGGCCAACCCCGAATACTTCCGGGGCAAGCCGGCGAGTGATGTGCTGATCTTCGCGGTGACCACCGACAGCAACGTGCGCCTGCAAAAACTCAAGGCCAACGAATGCCAGATTGCGCTGTACCCCAAGCCCGATGAAGTCAACAACATCAAGAAAGACCCGAACCTGAAAGTCGACGAGATGGCGGCGCTGATGACCAGCTACATCGCCATGAACACCCGCCACAAATACCTGGACGATGTGCGCGTGCGCAAAGCCATCGACATGGCCTTCGACAAAGAAACCTACCTCAATACCGTTCACGGTAAAGGCAACGCGATCACCGCCGTCAACCCGTACCCGCCGACGATGCTGGGGTTTAACACCTCGATCAAAAGCCCGCCCCGCGACCTCGACAAAGCCCGCGCCCTGCTCAAAGAAGCCGGAGTACCCGAAGGTCAGGTTTTTACCCTGTTTACCCGTAACGGCGGCGGGCCGACTAACCCCAACCCGATGCTCGGCGCGCAGTTGCTGCAATCAGACCTGGCGAAGATCGGCCTCAAACTGGACATTCGGGTCATGGAATGGGGTGAGATGCTCAAGCGCGCCAAAAATGGCGAACATGATCTGGTGTCCACCGGCTGGGGCGGCGACAACGGCGACCCGGACAACTTCCTGACCCCGCTGCTCAGCTGCGATGCCGCCAAAAATGGTGAAAACTACGCGCGCTGGTGCAACAAAGACTTCGAGGCGCTGATCACCAAAGCCCGTAACATCACTGAACCCGCCGAAAGAGCGGCACTCTATGAACAGGCACAGGTGCTCTTCAACCAGGACCAACCCTGGATCAACGTCGTACACCCCATGCTCTTTACTGCCAGACGCAGCAACGTCGAGGGCTACATCCTTAGCCCGCTGACCAATAACAACTTTGCCACCACCCAGGTGAAGTAGAACAATAAAACACCCGCCAGCGTTCACCCGAACCCTGGCGGTCCTGCCTAACCGGCTGATGAGGTACACCACACGATGTTTAGTTTTATTGCCCGCCGAATAGGGCTATTGATCCCTACGTTCTTCGGCATCACCTTGCTGACCTTCGCCCTGATCCGCATGATCCCCGGCGACCCGGTCGAAGTCATGATGGGTGAACGTCGGGTCGATCCAGAGATGCATGCACAGGCCATGGAGCGTTTGGGCCTGAACAAGCCACTCTACGAACAGTATTTCGACTACGTGACCAAACTCGCCCATGGCGATTTGGGCGAATCGTTGAGAACCCGTGAAAGCGTGTGGACCGAATTTTCTGCGCTGTTCCCCGCCACCCTGGAACTGTCGATGGCCGCCCTGTTGTTTGCAGGCATTCTCGGACTGCTGGCCGGGGTCATCGCCGCTTTGAAGCGAGGCTCACTGTTTGACCACGGGGTGATGGGCATCTCCCTGGCGGGTTACTCCATGCCGATTTTCTGGTGGGGGTTGATTCTCATCATGTTCTTCTCGGTGAGCCTGGGCTGGACCCCCGTGTCAGGACGCATCGACCTGCTGTATGACATCGAGCCCAAGACCGGCTTCATGCTCATCGACACCCTGCTCAGCGACGAACCCGAAGCCTTCTGGGACGCGCTGCACCACATGATCCTGCCTGCGATTGTGCTCGGCACCATCCCGCTGGCAGTGATTGCGCGCATGACCCGCTCTTCGATGCTCGAAGTGCTGCGCGAAGATTACATTCGCACCGCCCGCGCCAAAGGCCTGTCGCCCGCACGCGTGGTGTTTGTGCACGGCCTGCGCAATGCCCTGATCCCGGTGCTTACCGTGGTCGGCCTGCAAGTCGGCACCCTGCTGGCCGGCGCCGTACTGACCGAAACCATCTTCTCGTGGCCCGGCATCGGTAAATGGCTGATCGAAGCCATTGGCGCCCGCGACTATCCCGTGGTGCAAAACGGCATCCTGTTAATCGCCTGCCTGGTGATTCTGGTCAACTTCGTGGTGGACATCCTCTACGGCTTTGCCAACCCACGCATCCGCCACCAGCGCTGAGATCCTGACCATGACTACCACACCTACACCCGCGACTGCGGTGGATCAAAGCCTGCTTTATCCCTCGCCTTACAAAGAATTCTGGCACGCGTTTTCACGCAACAAGGGCGCCGTGGCCGGGCTGATTTTCATGAGCATCATCGTGTTCTGCGCGCTGTTTGCGCCGTGGGTTGCCCCGCACAACCCCAGCGAGCAATACCGGGACTTCCTGCTGACGCCACCGGCGTGGCTTGAAGGCGGGCAGATGCAGTTTTTGCTCGGCACTGACGAGCTGGGCCGTGACCTGCTGTCCCGACTGATCGAAGGCTCGCGCCTGTCCTTGCTGATCGGCTTGTCATCGGTGGTGATCTCGCTGATTCCGGGCGTGATCCTGGGCCTGTTTGCCGGGTTTTTCCCGCGCTTCCTCGGCCCCGGCATCATGCGCTTGATGGACATCATGCTGGCCCTGCCCTCCTTGCTGCTGGCGGTAGCGATTGTCGCCATCCTCGGCCCTGGCCTGATCAACACCGTGATCGCGATTGCCGTGGTCTCTCTGCCCTCTTATGTGCGCCTGACCCGGGCGGCGGTGATGGGCGAACTGAACCGCGACTACGTGACCGCTGCGCGTCTGGCCGGTGCCAGCTTGCCACGCCTGATGTTCATCACCGTGCTGCCCAACTGCATGGCGCCACTGATCGTTCAGGCCACGTTGAGCTTCTCCTCGGCGATCCTCGATGCCGCAGCCCTGGGCTTCCTGGGCCTTGGCGTACAACCGCCGACGCCGGAGTGGGGCACGATGCTGGCCTCGGCTCGCGACTACATCGAGCGTGCGTGGTGGGTCGTCAGCCTGCCCGGTTTGACCATTTTGCTCAGCGTGCTGGCAATCAACCTGATGGGCGACGGCCTGCGCGATGCGCTGGACCCGAAACTCAAGAACGCCGCCTGAGGAGATTCACATGTCACTGTTAGAAATCAAGAATCTCAACGTCCGTTTTGGCGACGCCAACGCGGTGCCGGTGGTCGACGGCTTGAGTGTGTCGGTGGATAAAGGCGAAGTATTGGCCATCGTTGGCGAGTCGGGATCGGGCAAATCCGTGACCATGATGGCGCTGATGGGGCTGATCGAGCACCCCGGCATCGTCACCGCCGACGCGCTGAACTTCGACGGCCAAAACATGCTGAGCCTCAGCGCCCGTCAACGCCGCAAAATCGTCGGCAAAGACATGGCGATGGTCTTTCAGGACCCGATGACCGCGCTCAACCCCAGTTACACCGTGGGCTTTCAAATTGAAGAAGTGCTGCGCCTGCACCTGAAAATGTCCGGCAAAGCCGCACGCAAGCGCGCCATCGAGCTATTGGAAAAAGTCGAAATACCCGGCGCCGCCAGCCGCATGGACGCCTACCCGCACCAACTGTCCGGTGGCATGAGCCAGCGCGTGGCCATCGCAATGGCTATTGCCGGAGAGCCAAAACTGCTGATCGCGGACGAACCGACCACCGCGCTCGATGTGACCATTCAAGCCCAGATCATGGACTTGCTGCTTAACCTGCAACGCGAACAGAACATGGGCCTGGTGCTGATCACTCACGACTTGGCCGTGGTAGCCGAAACCGCCCAGCGCGTGTGCGTGATGTACGCCGGGCAAGCCGTGGAAGTCGGTCAGGTGCCGGGGCTGTTTGATGTGCCCGCACACCCGTACAGCGAAGCCTTGCTGGCAGCCATCCCGGAACACAGCATGGGTGCTGCGCGCCTGGCGACGTTGCCCGGCATCGTGCCGGGGCGTTACGACCGCCCGCAAGGCTGCCTGCTGTCGCCGCGCTGCCCGTATGTACAAGACACATGCCGCCAACAACGCCCTGCGCTGGAGCCTAAAGCTCACAGCCAGGTGCGCTGCTTCTTCCCCTTGAATCAGGAGGTGGCGTAATGACTGTCGTTCTTACTGCCCGTGACCTAACCCGCCATTACGAAGTGTCCCGTGGCATGTTCAAAGGCCACGCCCTGGTGCGTGCCCTCAATGGCGTGTCGTTTGAACTTGAAGCCGGTAAAACCCTGGCCGTGGTCGGCGAGTCGGGGTGCGGCAAGTCCACCCTCGCCCGCGCGCTGACGCTGATTGAAGAACCGTCCTCCGGCTCGCTGAAAATTGCCGGTCAAGAGGTGGCAGGCGCCAACAAGGCCGAGCGCAAGCAACTGCGCAAAGACGTGCAGATGGTGTTTCAAAGCCCTTACGCCTCGTTGAACCCGCGCCAGAAAGTCGGTGATCAACTGGCTGAGCCGCTGCTGATCAATACCCAACTCAGCGCCAGCGAGCGCCGGGAAAAAGTGCAGGCCATGATGAAGCAAGTGGGGTTGCGCCCTGAGCATTACCAGCGCTACCCGCACATGTTCTCGGGTGGCCAGCGGCAGCGTATCGCCCTGGCGCGCGCCATGATGCTGCAACCCAAAGTGCTGGTGGCCGACGAACCGACTTCCGCCCTCGACGTGTCGATTCAGGCCCAAGTGCTCAACCTGTTCATGGACTTGCAGCAGGAGTTCAACACCGCTTACGTGTTCATCTCGCACAACCTGGCGGTGGTGCGGCACGTGGCGGACACGGTTTTGGTGATGTACCTCGGTCGCCCAGTGGAGATGGGGCCAAAAGAAGAAATCTACACCCGCCCCCTGCACCCTTACACCCAGGCGCTGCTGTCGGCGACCCCGACCATCCACCCGGACCCGCTGAAGCCGAAAATCAAAATTGTGGGTGAACTGCCCAACCCTTTGAACCCACCCTCGGGTTGCGCCTTCCACAAGCGCTGCCCGTATGCGACCGACTTTTGCAGCACCCATGAGCCGGAGTTACGGCTGCTGGATAACCGCCAAGTGGCGTGCCATCACGCCGAACAATTCCTACAGAGCTAAGCGTTTTTCGAAGGCGCTGCCGAAGGCTGCGATCGAATGCGCAGCCTTCGGTATTCGGCTTATTGGGTTACACGACGGCATGGCCGTCGAGAGCCTCGTGTGAATTTGATTCGGCTCAGTACTGACCTTCGCTGGCTTTGCCGTGATCAACACTGTCGTCGTCCTGACGATCGGTCTTGCCGTCTCCGTCATTCGTGGCGCTGTCGGCCGAGTCGTCATCACCATCAACCTGATCATCATCCCCGGAGCTGCCGCCCTGACCCTGGTCTCCAGGTTCAGACTCCGATTTAAAGATGGCGTGCAATGTAGGGCCTGCAACACCGTTCGCTGAAACGCCAGCAGCCGGATGGGTCAGTGGATTGCTCGCCCAGGCTGGCGAACTGCTGATCGTTATAAACACCAGCACTTTGAGCAACAACACAGCGCGTTGATAAAGCTTCATGGGGAATTCCATCCTAGGGTGAGAAACGTCCTGTAACGCTAGTCCGTCTTCCTCGCCTTCGCCAAGCGAGCGCCCATAAAAAAAGCGAAGCCCCACCGGATCATGCTGATCGGCTCAAGACGACTGCAATCGGTAGGCGCAAACTTGCGCCTGCCGATTGCAGTGACAGATCCCTTGATAGATCAGCAAAAACCAAAGGCTTCGCTTTTTTCAAACAGGCACGCAGGCCTTAGTGGTGCTCACGCGTTGCGCGGAACTTCACATCAGGCCAGCGCTCTTCCATCAGCGCCAGGTTGACGCGGGTCGGCGCCAGGTACGTGAGGTGACCACCGCCATCAATCGCGAGGTTTTCGACCGCTTTGATCTGGAACTCTTCAAGCTTCTTCTTATCGCTGCACTCAATCCAGCGCGCCGAGTACACGGTGATCGGCTCGTAGGAGCATTCCACTTTGTATTCGCCTTTCAGACGGCTGGCCACCACGTCGAATTGCAGTACACCGACGGCGCCCAAGATGATGTCGTTGCTGCGCTCCGGGAAGAACACCTGCGTGGCGCCCTCTTCGGCCAGTTGCTGCAAGCCCTGACGCAGTTGCTTGGATTTGAGCGGGTCGCGCAGACGCACACGACGGAACAGTTCCGGCGCAAAGTGCGGAATGCCGGTAAAGCCCAGCACTTCGCCTTCGGTGAAGGTGTCGCCGATCTGAATGGTGCCGTGGTTATGCAGGCCGATGATGTCGCCCGCGTAGGCTTCTTCGAGCTGTTCACGCTCAGAGGAGAAGAACGTCAGTGCATCGCCAATGCGGATGTCTTTGCCGGTCCGTACGTGGCGCATTTTCATGCCCTTTTCGTACTTGCCTGAGCAAATACGCATAAAGGCGATGCGGTCACGGTGTTTAGGGTCCATGTTTGCCTGAATCTTGAACACGAAGCCGCTGAACTTCTCTTCGGTCGGCTCCACTGTGCGCTCGTTAGCCACACGCGGCAGCGGCTCTGGGGCCCAATTGACCACAGCGTCGAGCACGTGATCGACACCGAAGTTGCCCAACGCCGTACCGAAGAACACCGGTGTCAGTTGGCCATCGAGGAATTCTTGCTGGTTGAACTCATGGCACGCGCCCTGAACCAGTTCCAACTGATCGACAAAGCGCTGGTACTCATCACCCAAGTGGGCGCGGGCTTCGTCAGAGTCGAGTTTCTCGATGATTTTGACTTCGGTGCGCTCGTGGCCGTGACCGGCGGTGTAAACGATGATGTAGTCGTCTGCCAGGTGGTACACGCCTTTGAAATCGCGGTAGCAGCCAATCGGCCAGGTGATCGGCGCAGCTTTGATTTTCAGTACGGCTTCGATCTCATCCAACAGCTCGATCGGGTCGCGAATGTCGCGGTCCAGTTTGTTGATGAAGCTGACAATCGGCGTGTCACGCAGGCGGCACACGTCCATCAGGGCGATGGTGCGCGGCTCAACCCCTTTACCGCCATCGAGCACCATCAGCGCCGAGTCAACAGCGGTCAACGTGCGGTAGGTGTCTTCCGAGAAGTCTTCGTGGCCCGGGGTATCGAGCAGGTTGATCATGTGGTCGCGATACGGGAACTGCATGACCGACGTGGTAATCGAAATACCCCGTTGCTTCTCCATTTCCATCCAGTCGGAGGTGGCATGGCGGTCGGACTTTCGCGATTTCACCGTACCGGCCACAGCAATGGCCTTGCCCATCAGCAAGAGTTTCTCGGTGATGGTGGTCTTACCCGCATCGGGGTGGGAAATGATGGCGAAAGTGCGGCGTTTCGCGACTTCGGCGGCCTGGTTGGTCATGGGAAATCGCCTGACGATTGATTCAAAAAAGGGCGCGGATTATAGCTCAAATCAGGCATCAACAGCCACCGTTGGTACCCTGGATGTGATCACAAGGGTGGCAATATGCCGTAAATAATGTGAACCTTTTAAACGGTGGAGGCGTCCACTCTCCTGATACGACATCGCGTCAGGGGCTGAAATATCAGCAAGTTAGCCTGACGAGGCTGCGCTAATGACAGGCGATGCCGGCGTTTACTCTGCCCCCGCCTGTTGCTCTTCGCGAACCCATTGTCGGCAGCCAGGAATGGCCTTGCCACACGAGAATGTGTCCGCCGACTGAAATAAAAAGGAGTCCGCCTGTGGCTAATCGCTATGGAAAAGGGCTTATAGGATGCGTGGCAGTTGTCGCCCTCCTGGCCCTGTTGGTCCATTGGATCGGCATCAGCACTATCGAACACTATCAAGATGATTTGTTGTTCTACCTGCAAGCCCATCTGTACCTCGTACTCGCTTCAATGCTCGCCGCCCTCCTCGTAGGGATACCCGCTGGCATTTTCCTCAGCCGACCTTCAATGGCCGGACGTGCGGAACGCTTCATGCAAGTCTTCAACATTGGTAACACCGTGCCACCGCTGGCCGTTTTGGCCATTGCGCTGGGCTTTTTAGGGATCGGTAGCGGCCCTGCCATCTTCGCCCTGTTTCTCGCCTCGTTGCTGCCCATTGTGCGCAACACCTACGAAGGCCTGAAAAACGTACAGGGTTCACTCAAAGAAGCCGCCGTCGGCATCGGCATGACCCCGCGCCAAGTGCTATGGCGGGTCGAATTGCCCAATGCCGTGCCCATCATCATGGGTGGCATCCGGGTGGCGCTGGCGATCAACGTCGGCACCGCGCCCTTGGCGTTCCTGATCGGTGCCAACAGCCTGGGCAGCCTGATTTTCCCGGGCATTGCCTTGAACAACCAACCGCAACTGATCCTCGGCGCCGCCTGCACTGCGCTGCTGGCACTGCTGCTCGACGGCCTGGTGATCCTCATCAGCCGCCTTTGGTTGGAACGCGGCCTACGACCTGCTTAAGGTCTGGCTGAGCAAAGGAAAAACCATGAAAAAAATAAGCTTGTTTTTAGGCTGCATCATGCTGTTCGCAGGAATGGTCCAAGCCGCAGAAAAACCGTTGATTCGCATCGGGGCGCGAGTGTTTACCGAGCAAACCCTGCTCGCTGAAATCACCTCGCAATACCTCAACAGCAAAGGCTACAACGCCCAAGTGACGGGCGGTCTGGGCAGCAGCCTGGCGCGCTCGGCGCATGAATCCGGGCAGCTGGACATGGTGTGGGAATACACCGGTGTGTCGCTGGTGGCCTACAACCACATCACCGACAAACTCGACAGCCAGCAATCCTACGACCGCGTTAAAGAACTCGACGCCAAAAAAGGTCTGATCTGGCTGCACCCCTCCAAGTTCAGCAACACCTACGCCTTGGCCCTGCCGCAAAAAGTGGCCGAAGCCTTCCCGCAGATCAACACCGTCAGCGACCTGAACAAGGCCCTGCGTGAGCCGCAAAACAAAGAGGCACTGGTGGCGCTGGACACCGAGTTCGCCAACCGCTCTGACGGTTTGCTGGGCATGGTCAAGCTGTACGGCATGGACCTGACCCGCCGCAACATCCGTCAGATGGACGCGGGCCTGGTCTACACCGCGCTGAAAAACGGCCAGGTGTTTGCCGGTCTGGTCTACACCACCGACGGCCGGTTGAGCGCCTTCAACCTCAAGTTGCTGGACGACGACCTGCATTACTTCCCCGACTACACCGCAGCGCCGGTGGTGAGCAAAGCCTACCTCGACGCGCACCCGGACCTGGAAGGGCTGCTCAAGCCGCTGGCGGATCTGTTTGACGACGAAACCATGCGCCAGCTCAACGCCAAGGTCGACGTCGATCACGAAAGCCCGTCCAAAGTCGCCGCAGAGTTTCTGCGCCAACATCCACTGAACTGAGGAGAAGACATGGAATTTCTAAACGCCTTTTCCCACATGGATTGGTCGCTCGTACTGCATCTGACCTGGCAGCACATCACCTTGGTCGGCATCGCCGTGACCTTGGCCATTGTTGTCGGTGTGCCACTGGGGGTGCTGATGACGCGCTTCCCGACACTGGCCGGCCCCCTGCAAGCCAGCGCCACCGTGCTGCTGACCATCCCCTCCATTGCCCTGTTTGGCCTGCTGCTGCCGTTCTACTCCAAGTTTGGCCAGGGCCTTGGGCCGATGCCGGCCATCACCGCTGTGTTCCTGTATTCGCTGTTGCCCATCATGCGCAACACCTTCCTCGCCCTGACGGGTGTGGAACCGGGTATTCGTGAAGCCGCCCGTGGCATCGGCATGACCTTCGGCCAGCGCCTGCGCATGGTTGAACTGCCGATCGCGGTGCCCGTGATTCTGGCCGGTGTACGCACCGCCGTGGTCATGAACATTGGTGTCATGACCATCGCTGCCACCATCGGTGCCGGTGGCCTGGGTGTACTTATTCTTGCTGCAATCAGCCGTAGCGACATGTCGATGCTCATTGTCGGCGCGGTATTGGTCAGTGTGCTGGCCATCATCGCCGACCTGCTTTTGCAATGGCTGCAACGCTCGCTGACTCCAAAAGGACTGCTCAAATGATCGAACTTCAAAACCTCAGCAAAACCTTCCAAAGCAACGGCAAAGACGTCAAAGCCGTGGACTCGGTAAACCTGACCGTCAACGAAGGCGAAATCTGCGTGTTCCTCGGGCCTTCGGGTTGCGGCAAGAGCACCACACTGAAAATGATCAACCGCCTGATCAAGCCCACCTCGGGCAAGATTTTGATCAACGGCGAAGACACCACCGACCTCGACCCGGTGACCTTGCGCCGCAACATCGGCTACGTGATCCAGCAGATCGGTCTGTTTCCCAACATGACCATCGAAGAGAACATCACCGTGGTCCCGCGCCTGCTGGGCTGGGACAAGCAAAAGTGCCACGAACGGGCACGTGAGCTGATGAGCATGATCAAGCTCGAACCCAAGCAATACCTGCATCGCTACCCGCGTGAGTTGTCGGGCGGCCAACAGCAGCGTATCGGCGTGATCCGAGCCTTGGCGGCGGATGCACCGCTGCTGCTGATGGACGAACCGTTCGGTGCGGTTGACCCGATCAACCGCGAGATGATCCAGAACGAGTTCTTCGAGATGCAACGGGCGCTGAACAAGACCGTGATCATGGTCAGCCACGACATCGACGAAGCGATCAAGCTGGGCGACAAAATTGCCATCTTCCGGGGCGGCAAACTGTTGCAGATGGACCACCCGGACACTTTGCTGGCCCACCCGGCCGACGAATTTGTCAGCAACTTCGTGGGTCAAGACAGCACGCTTAAACGCCTGCTGCTGGTCAAGGCCGAAGACGCGGCCGACAACGCGCCATCGGTCAGCCCCGAGACGCCCGTGGGCGAAGCACTGGAGCTGATGGACGAACTCGACCGTCGGTACGTCGTGGTCACCTGTGCCGACAACAAAGCACTGGGTTATGTACGTCGCCGCGACCTGCATCGCCAGACAGGCACCTGCGGCCAATACCTGCGCCAGTTCACCGCGACGGCGGCCTCCGAAGAACACCTGCGCATCCTGCTGTCGCGCATGTACGAATTCAACCGCTCGTGGTTGCCGGTGATGGACACCGACTGTGTGTTCCAGGGTGAAGTGACCCAGGAATCCATTGCGGCGTACCTGAGTTCGGGCCGTTCACGCGGGGCTAAAACCAGCATCGTGTCACCCGCCGAAACCGCACTGGCTTAAGCGCCATAGCCTGATCACTGTAGGGGCGAGCACGCTCGCGCCTACAGCTGATATCCCGCCTCAAATGCCTGTTGATGGAACATCCCTACGTCATCAATGTCGGTTAGTTAAATAGCTGTCATTGAACCCGCGACGAACGCGTACATAAACGCGACATTTGTTGTTGCTCAATGCGCAATCACCCCCTACAGTTCGCGCCGAACATCCATGCTGGAAACGATCCATCCGGCTCAAGTACTGACGACGAGACAGCAAGGTTCATTTACCTTTTTTGCTTTCGGCGGACATGCCTTGGGAAGTAGGCGAACCAAAGTGGGGATACGGAGGATGTTCAGTTGCACCCCTTGATTGATGACGTTTGCCACTAGGAGTCCCACAGCATGTCGATTCAGGTCGAAGACTATTACGCGCGCGAAACCTTCCAAAAAATGAAGGCGTTCGCTGACACCCAGGAAACCCCGTTCGTGGTGATCGACACCGCGATGATCAGCAAAGCCTATGACGATCTGCGGGCCGGCTTTGAGTTCGCCAAGGTGTACTACGCCGTCAAGGCCAACCCGGCCGTCGAAATCATTGATTTGCTGCGCGACAAGGGGTCGAACTTCGACATCGCGTCGATCTACGAGCTGGATAAAGTCATGGCCCAAGGCGTCGGCCCCGAGCGCATCAGCTACGGCAACACGATCAAAAAATCCAAAGACATTCGTTACTTCTACGACAAAGGCGTGCGCCTGTTCTCCACCGACTCCGAAGCCGACTTGCGCAACATTGCCAAAGCCGCCCCCGGTTCAAAGGTGTATGTGCGCATCCTGACCGAAGGCTCGACCACGGCTGACTGGCCTTTGTCACGCAAGTTTGGCTGCCAGACCGACATGGCCATGGACTTGCTGATTCTGGCCCGTGACCTGGGCCTAGTGCCCTACGGCATTTCGTTCCACGTGGGGTCGCAACAGCGCGACATCAGCGTGTGGGACGCTGCCATTGCCAAGGTCAAAGTGATCTTCGAGCGCCTGAAAGAAGAAGACGGCATCGTGCTCAAGCTGATCAACATGGGCGGTGGCTTCCCGGCCAACTACATCACCCGCACCAACAGCCTGGAAACCTACGCCGAAGAAATCATTCGCTTCCTCAAAGAAGACTTCGGCGACGACCTGCCAGAAATCATTCTGGAGCCGGGTCGTTCGCTGATCGCCAACGCGGGCATTCTGGTCAGCGAAGTGGTGCTGGTGGCACGCAAATCGCGCACCGCCGTCGAGCGTTGGGTGTACACCGATGTCGGTAAATTTTCGGGCCTGATCGAAACCATGGACGAAGCCATCAAGTTTCCGATCTGGACTGAGAAGAAAGGCGAAATGGAAGAAGTCGTGATCGCCGGGCCAACGTGCGACAGCGCCGACATCATGTACGAGAACTACAAATACGGCCTGCCGTTGAACCTGGCCATTGGTGACCGGCTGTACTGGTTGTCGACCGGTGCTTACACCACCAGTTACAGCGCTGTTGAATTCAATGGCTTCCCGCCGCTGAAGTCGTACTACCTGTAAGCCTCAACGCTTAAAAAACCCATGACACGTCATGGGTTTTTTTATACCTGCGCCCTGTGCTCAATGGCACAGGGGCGTTCAAGCTCAAAACGCTCAAAACGCCTAAGGCTGCGCCAAGGCACGGATTCTGGGATCGGGGGCGCTGGCCAGGGTCTGATGCGCCACGGCAAGAAACTTGCTATTACCGCCCGCCAACGCTCGCTCGAACCACACCAGCGCTTCGTCTATCTGGCCAGCCTCGGCCAGCACCGACGCATGACTGAACTGCCCGCGAAAATCCCCACCTTGGGCCGAGCATTTGTACCAGTGCCGCGCCGCATCCAGATCCTGGGCACAAAACTGTCCGTCCTCCAGATACCGCCCCACCAGGTTCATCGACTTGGCATGCCCCCGCTCTGCCGCCTGCCGGTAGAGCGCCAGCGCGGCGGGCTGGTTCTCGATCACCCCGCGCCCGGTGGCCAACAAATTGGCGTAGTTGTACATCGCCCAGTCCAGCCCGGCTTCGGCCGCCTGGCGGTATTCAAGGCTGGCCAACGCCCAATCAACCGGCCCGCCCCAACCCAGTTCCCAGCAACGACCCAGCATGTTGCGCGCCATCAGGTGACCGCCATTGGCGGCAATTTGAAACCAGCGTTTGGCCAGCACCGCGTCGCGCTCAATCCCTTGCCCGTCGAGCAAGATCTGGCCCAACAAGGCTTGGCCATCGACGATGCCTTGTTTGGCGGCGATCAGAATCGCCTGCGCCGCGCGAGCCGGGTTCTCAGTGAGCATGGCGCGCAACTGCTCGCCGTCGAGCACTTCTTCGCGGCGCAATTGGAAAGGCATGACTTACACCTCAACCCAGCGGCGCAGCAGGTTGTGGTAAGTGCCGGTGAGCTGGATCAGTGAGGGGTGGTCGGGCACGTCACGGGTCAGTTGCTGAATCGCGCCGTCCATTTCATACAGCAGGGTGCGCTGACTGTCTTCGCGCACCAGGCTCTGGGTCCAGAAAAACGACGCAAAGCGCGTCCCGCGCGTGACCGCGTTGACCTTGTGCAGGCTCGTGCCGGGGTACAGCACCATATCGCCCGCCGGGAGTTTCACCTGACGCACGCCGTAAGTGTCCTGAATCACCAGTTCGCCGCCGTCGTAATCTTCGGGGTCACTGAAGAACAGCGTCGCCGACAGGTCGGTGCGCACCCGTTCCGGGTTGCCCTTGGGCTGGCGCACGGCATTGTCGATATGAAAGTCGAAACTGCCGCCCGCCGTGTAGCAATTGAGCAACGGCGGAAACACTTTGTGCGGCAACGCAGCGGACATGAACTGCGGGTTCTGCCACAGCCGGTCAATCATGGCGGCGCCGATTTCTTTGGCCAGCGGATGGCCTTCGGGCAATTGCAGGTTGTGTTTGACTTTGGCCGACTGAAACCCGGCGGTGATTTTGCCGTCAGCCCAATCGGCCTGCGCCAGCGCCTCGCGTATGCGCAGTACTTCTTCACGGGAGAACAAGCCGGGAATATGCAGCAGCATGGCGCAGTACCTGATAGCAAAGGGATGGCAATGGTATTGATTCTTATTGATCGTGTAAAACACTGATCGGACCTAGTGACGAACGAGTGTGGAAAAACCGTAAAGCAAAACTGTAAAGAATGTAAATTTCGCGCTAATAGTAATTGCTCTCAATTGATACAAGGAATTGTTTGCACTATATTTCGCGGCTCAAATTCTGGGGGAAGGGATCTTCACATGTCGCGCCAACCAATAAAAATACCTGTCAGCTCACCGCGCTTACTGGCTTCGGCCATCGGTGTAGCAATCACCGCAACCTCTGCTGCACACATGGCACAGGCGGCTGAAAGCACCGAAAGCAAAACACAGAGCAACAGTATTTCCCTGGGCGCGACCACGGTGACGGGTGAGCAGCAAGCACAGTCGTATCAGACCGAAAAAGGCAGCTCGCAGAAATACACCGCCCCGCTGGTGGACACCCCGCGCTCCATCACCGTGATCCCGGCGCAAGTGCTGCAAGACACGGCCGCCACATCGCTGCAAGACGCCTTGCGCACCGTTCCGGGTGTGACATTCGGCGCAGGCGAAGGCGGCAATCCGCAAGGCGACCGTCCATTCATTCGCGGGTTTGATGCCCAGGGCGATATGTACCTGGACGGCGTACGTGATGCCGGTGGTCAGACCCGCGAGATCTTTGACGTTGAGTCGATCGAAGTCAGCAAAGGCCCGAACTCCTCAATGGGAGGCCGTGGATCGGCTGGCGGCAGCGTAAACATGGTGAGCAAGACCCCAAAAATGGGCGATTTCCTCAATGGCGGCTTCACTTACGGTTCCGACCAGACCCGCCGTTACACCCTTGATGTAAACCGCCAGTTCCTGGACACCGCAGCGTTCCGCTTGAACCTGATGAGCCACGAGCAAAACGTAGCCGGTCGCGATTCGATCAACTACGACCGTTGGGGCGTAGCACCGTCGCTGACCTTCGGCCTGGGTACTGAAAACCGCCTGAACCTCAGCTACTACCATCTGGAAAGCAACGACTTGCCGGACTCGGGGATTCCATACGGCTACAGCAACAGCTCGAAAACAGCGGCTCACGGGCACGACAAACCTGACGATGGCGGCAACAGCAACAACTTCTACGGCCTCAAAGACCGTGACTTCCGCAAGACCCGTGTCGATATCAGCACCGTTTCGTTCGAGCATGACTTTAGCGATGCGATGACCCTGAAGAACACCTTTCGCCACGGCAACACCGGTCAGGACTACATTTTGACCCAGCCGGATGACAGCCAGCACAACGTCAACCAATACGGCACGGTATGGCGCCGAGCGAACTCCCGCGTATCGACGACTGAAACCACCACCAACCAGACAGACCTGTTTGGTAACTTCCAGGTGATGGGCTTCAAGAACACTTACTCCACAGGTGTTGAGTTCACGCGTGAAGAAACCCGCGCCAGCAGCTACAGCATTTACGGTCCAAATGGCCAGCTTCAAGGCAACCCGAAACCGAACGGCTGCACACCGGGCATGGTGGGCACCAGCGGTGGGGTATGTACTTCGCTTGATAACCCAAATCCGAACGATGTGTGGGGGGGGTCCGATTCGCGCAACTACTACGGCACTAACACCGTTGGCGTGACCAAAGCGGCCTACGTCTTCGACACCATTGAGCTTGATCCAAAATGGCTGCTGAACGCAGGTCTGCGTTACGACGCCTTCAGCACTACCGCCAACACCAACTCAGCCACAGGGCGCAGCAAAGCCGAGAACGACAGCCACTTCTTCAACTGGCAAACCGGACTGGTCTGGAAGCCACTGGATAACGGCAGCGTTTACCTGTCCTACGCCACCTCGGCGACACCACCCGGCGGCATTGTGGGTGAAGGTGCAGAAGGTAACGCACTGGTTGCACCGGGCAGCACCATCACCAGTGACCTGAAACCCGAAGAGACGGTTAACTACGAACTGGGCACCAAGTGGGATGTGTTCCAGGATCGTCTGTCGCTGACCGCTGCGGTGTTCCGTACCGAGAAGAAAAACACCCGCGTGCTGACTGACTCGTTCACCTACGAAAACGCTGGCGAGTCGCGCGTAGACGGTCTGGAACTGTCGGCCAGCGGTAAGATCACTGACAAATGGCAAGTGTTTGCAGGCTACAGCTACCTGAAAAGCGAGCTGGTTGATCCGGGCAAGAAAGCCAACCGTAATGGCAGCATCAATACCGGCGCGCTGTCGGACAAAGGCAACGAAATGCCTAACACGCCGAAAAACAGCTTCAGCCTGTGGACCACGTATGACGTGACACCCAAGCTGACCGTCGGTGGCGGCGCGTTCTATGTAGACGAGGTCTACGGCGACACCGCAAACACGGTGTACGTCCCCTCTTACACCCGCTACGACGCAATGGCCAGTTACAAGCTGACCAAAAACGTCGATCTGCAACTGAACGTGCAAAACCTGACCGACAAGACGTACTACGACAAAGCCTACGCTGCGCACTTCGCCAGCCAGGCCGCAGGCCGTACCGCCTTGTTGACCACCAGCTTCCACTTCTAAGTACACGTTAGCCACACAAAGCCCCGCCCATCCAATGGCCGGGGCTTTTGTGTGAAAGCCTCAGGGCTTGACGTTGATGACGTCAGGCCTGTGGCGTAAAACATGCATTCAATTGAACAAGCAAGGCGGCCGTTGTGTTCAAGAAAACACTGTTTCAGTTGCACTGGTTTTTCGGGATAACCGCCGGCCTAGTGCTGGCCCTGATGGGCATCACCGGTGCGACCGTGTCGTTTCAGGACGAGCTGCTGAACCTGCTCAACCCCTCGGTACTCAAGGTCCAACAGCTCGACAGCGGCGTATTGCCGCCCGCCGAACTGGTACGCAGAGTCGAAGCCCGCGAAGGCAAGCACGTGTCGATGTTGTGGGTGGGCGTTGACAGCGACAGTGCCGCCCGCGTGTTTTTCACCCCGCCACCGGGCGAGCGGCGCGGCCAACTGCGCTATGTCGACCCCTACACCGGCGCCTATCAAGGCGATGCCACAGGCCAGGATTTCTTCGGCCTGATGCTGCAATTGCACCGTTTTCTGGCCATCGGCCAAACCGGTCGCCAGATCACAGGCGCGTGCACCTTGATGCTGATTTTCTTCTGCCTCTCGGGCTTGTACCTGCGCTGGCCGCGTCAGGCGCTGAACTGGCGCGCGTGGCTCACACTGGACTGGGCGAAAAAAGGCCGCAGTTTCAACTGGGACTTGCACGCGGTGGCGGGCACCTGGTGCCTGATCTTTTACCTGCTGGCGGCACTCACCGGCCTGTCATGGTCCTACGAGTGGTACAACAAAGGCCTGCAACGGCTGTTTTCAGACGCCCCCCACGGTGAGCAACGCAAAGGCGGTCGCGGCCAACCCGGCCCGGCGGGCCCCGCGCCCATCGCCGATTACGCTGCGATCTGGGCCAGCATCCAAAAAGCCGCAGGCCCCGAGCTGAGCCTGTACAACGTGCGCATGCCGCCAGCGGCAGGCCAGCCCGCGACGGTTTTCTACCTGCGCACAGACTCACCCCATGAGCGGGCCTTCAACCAGATCGTGCTCGACCCCGCGACCGGCGTAGTCAAAAAACATGAGCGCTACGATGACAAAAGCTACAAGGCGCAGTTGCTGACCAGCATTTACGCCCTGCACGTGGGCAGTTACTGGGGCCTGACCGGGCGCATTCTGGTCACCGCCGCCAGCCTGACCATGCCGCTGTTCTTTATTACCGGCTGGTTACTGTACCTGGACCGTCGTCGCAAAAAGCGTCACATCAAACAAGCGCGCCAAGGTTTTACAGAGCTGCGCAGCGATGCGCCTTCATGGTTGATCGGCTTCGCCAGCCAGAGCGGCTTTGCCGAGCAACTGGCCTGGCAAACCGCCGGGCAATTGCAGGCATCCGGCTTGCCTGTTCGGGTGCAGCCGCTGTCAGCGTTGACTGAAGATGACGTGCAAAACGCCAGCAACGCGCTGTTTGTGGTCAGCACTTTTGGCGACGGGGAAGCGCCGGACAGCGCCCGCGGATTTGAGCGCAAGGTTGTGGACCAACCCTTGGCCTTAAATGGCCTCACTTATGGCGTACTGGCCTTGGGGGATCGCCAATACCCCGACTTCTGCGGTTTTGCCACCCGTATAGAACAGTGGCTAAACGAGCGCGGCGCACAGTCTTTGTTCAGCCCGGTGCACGTCGACAACGGCGATACCTTGGCACTGCAACAATGGCAGCAGCAACTGAGCCAGCTCACCGGTGGCGCGCCCAGCACGCCATGGCAGGCCCCGCGTTACAGCAACTGGACGCTGGAACAGCGAGATCGGCTCAACCCCGGCAGCCTCGGTTCCAGCGCGTACCTGCTGGGGCTTAGCACACCCGACAACAGCCACACGTGGCAGGCGGGTGATTTGGTCGAAGTCCTGCCACGCCAATGCGCCTGGGCGGTAGAGCACTTTCTCGACGGCCTGGGCCTTGAGCCGCACAGCATGGTGCAACTCGACGGGCTGCGTGAAACCCTGGCACAAGCACTCGCCAGTCGCCAACTGCCCGAGAACCGTGGGCATTTGGTGGGCCTGCACGCCCAGGCATTGGTCGATGCGCTCATCCCCTTGAGCATGCGCGAATACTCCATTGCGTCGATTCCTGAAGACGGAGTGCTGCAATTGATCGTGCGCCAAGAGCGCCATGCCGATGGCAGCCTGGGCATTGGCTCGGGTTGGCTGACCGAACATGCACCCGTGGGTTCAAGCATCCATTTGCGACTGCGGCGCAACAGTGGCTTCCACTTGCCCGAGCAATCGTGCCCCCTGATTTTGCTGGGCAATGGCACCGGACTGGCAGGGTTGCGCAGTCTGTTAAAGGCACGGATTAGCGAAGGGATACAGGACAACTGGCTGTTCTTCGGCGAGCGCAACGCTGCCCATGATTTCTATTGCCGCGAAGAGTTGCAAGGCTGGCTGGCCAACGGGGATCTGGCGCGGCTGGACTTGGCCTTTTCGCGTGATCAAGCGCACAAAGTGTATGTACAAGACCGTCTGCGCGAATCGGCGGATGAAGTGCGGCGCTGGCTGGCGCAGGGCGCAGCTATTTATATCTGCGGCAGCTTGCAAGGCATGGCAGCGGGTGTGGATCAGGCGTTGATCGACATACTGGGTGCCGAGGCGCTGGAGCACCTGATTGAACAAGGGCGTTATCGTCGGGATGTGTACTGATACGTGCTGGCAACATCGGTTAATCATTGAGGCCAACGCGGGTTGGTCGCCGTTCTAGGCTGAGTCAGACATCCACCTTCACACGGACGTGAAGCATGACGCTGCCCCGCCCTACCTCTATGCAACGTCAACTGGCCAGACGCTTACGCGGCAATCAAACCGATTGCGAATTGCGCCTCTGGCAACAACTGCGGGCCAGGCAACTGCTGGACGTGAAGTTTCGCCGTCAGCATCCTTGCCCGCCTTATGTGCTCGACTTTTATTGTGTGCAACTGCAACTGGCCATTGAGCTGGATGGCAGTCAGCATCTGCTGCCTGAGGCCCTGACTTATGACCTGCGCCGCAGCTGGTATTTGCAGAGTCTGGGGATCACTGTGCTGAGGTTTGACAATCTGCAAGTGATTGACGAGATGGAGGGTGTTTTGCACGTCATATTTCTGGAGGTTCAGCGCAGGCTCCAAGACCCTCACCCTAACCCTCTCCCAAAGGGAGAGGGTACTTGATTGGGGGTGGGCTTGAGATCTCGGTGCTAGCCTTCGCTCATCCTGGCCCCTTCCACAGAGAGTCGGCGTTGGTGGGCGTCAGCACTGAATGCATACATTTCAAGCCTCAATACATCTCAAGCCCCCTCTCCCTCCGGGAGAGGGTTGGGGTGAGGGCAAGCGGTTCAAGCCTTGGCCGTCTCCAGTGCGATATCCGCCGGTTCAGGCCGTTTAATCACGGCATACACCACCGCCGTCAGCACACTGCCCGCCACAATGGCCAGTAAATACAACAACGCATGGTTAATTGCATTGGGGATCAACATCACAAACAATCCGCCGTGCGGCGCCATTAATTTGCAGCCGAAGTACATCGACAACGCACCGGTCAATGCACCGCCCACCACACTGGCCGGGATCACCCGCAACGGGTCTTTGGCTGCAAACGGGATCGCGCCTTCAGAGATAAAGCACAACCCCAGCACCATCGCCGCTTTACCCGCCTCCCGCTCGGTTTGCGCAAATTTACGCCGGGCGATCAATGTGGCAATGCCCAAACCAATCGGCGGCACCATGCCCGCGGCCATTGTCGCCGCCATCGGTGCATAACTTTGCGACGCCAACAGCCCCACTGAAAACGCATACGCCGCTTTGTTGATCGGCCCGCCCAAGTCGACGCACATCATCGCGCCCAGCAGCACGCCCAACAAAATAGCGTTGGTGGTGCCCATGCTGTCCAGAAAGTGGGTCAGCCCTTCAAGCATGCCCGCCACCGGTTTACCCACCACGTAGATCATCACCAAGCCCGTAAACAGGCTGGCGAACAGCGGGATGATCAGGATCGGTTTTAATGCCTCAAGACTTTGCGGCAAGCGCGCATAACGGTTGATCGCTTTGGCGCAATAACCGGCGATAAAACCGGCAATGATCCCGCCAATAAAACCCGCGCCCAAGGTGCTGGCCAGCAGGCCGCCAATCATCCCCGGCGCAAGGCCCGGACGGTCAGCAATCGAGTAGGCGATGTATCCCGCGAGCAACGGCACCATCAGTTTGAATGCCGCATCGCCGCCGATCTGCATTAACGCTGCCGCCAAAGTGCCGGGCTCTTTATACGCCGTGATACCAAACACAAATGACAACGCGATCAGCAGCCCACCCGCCACCACCATCGGCAACATGAACGACACGCCAGTCAGCAGGTGCTTATACACACCTGTCTTCTCCGATTTGACCGTGCCCGAAGCCCCCGTGGCAGCCGATTCTTGCTGCCCCTCTCTGAGGGCTTTTTTCAGCGTGGCTTCCGATTGCTTGAGCGCGATACCAGTGCCACAGCGATAGATCTTCTTGCCGGCAAAACGCTCGGTCGGCACTTCAATGTCCGCCGCCAGCAACACCACGTCAGCCTCGCTGATGGCCTGGGCGCTCAGCGGGTTGCGTGCGCCCACCGAACCCTGGGTTTCGACTTGCAAGTCATAGCCCAGGCGCTTGGCCGTTTGTTGCAAGGCTTCGGCGGCCATGAAGGTATGCGCCACGCCCGTGGGACACGCCGTGACCGCGACAATTTTGGGCGCGCGGGCAGGCGCCGCGTCCTCGACCACCGCGTCAGCAGCGGCGTACACCTGGGCTTCTTCCACGCCCCGGCGCAATACCCCCTCTACATCTTGCAGGGCCTGGGCCGGGGTGCTTTGAAACACGCGTTTACCGATAAAGCGCTGCATGTCCAGCGGCGTACTGCTCACCACCAGTACCCACTCGGCTTCATCGATCACCGCTGCCGATAATTGGCGCTCAGGGTGCTTGGGGTCATGCACTTCAACGCTGGTGCTCCAACCTTGACGTTGCGCAGCAGCGTCAAGCAACCGGGCACACAGCACGCTGGTCACCATGCCGTTGGGGCAGC
Source organism: Pseudomonas weihenstephanensis (assembly GCF_001043055.1). Classification (GTDB taxonomy): domain Bacteria; phylum Pseudomonadota; class Gammaproteobacteria; order Pseudomonadales; family Pseudomonadaceae; genus Aquipseudomonas; species Aquipseudomonas weihenstephanensis. The sequence continues at coordinate 249,721 of NZ_JYLF01000001.1, read as the reverse complement.
CCGTCACAATGGCTAATTTCATGTCCTTGCCTCTTATTCTTCTGTCAGGGAGCGCACGCGCACGCCGCTTTCGAGCGTCGCCAAGTGCGCCGCATCGCTGATACCAAAACCAATCTGGGTGACCGCCATGGCCGCAATCGCCGTGGCGGTGCGCACGGTCTGTTCCGGGGTATGCCCGCTGAGCAGGCCATGCAGCATGCCCGCCAACAGCGAGTCACCGGCGCCCACGGTGCTGGCGACGCTGACCTTGGGCGGCAAGGCCTGAAGTGCCTGACCAGGGCGAAACCAGTTCACACCGTCAGCCCCCTGGGAAATCACCACATGCTCAACGCCTTGCGCTTGCAAACGCGCAGCGGCGGCCACTTGGGATTCAAGGCTGCTGATGTCACAGCCCAGGGCATCGCTGAGTTCTTCGGTGTTGGGCTTGATCAGCCACGGCCCTGCGCTCAAGCCTTGCTTCAAGGCTTCGCCGCTGGTGTCCAGAATCACTTTCAAGCCCATCGCCTTGAGCCGCAGCAGCAAGTGATGCAACCACTGCGCACTGACACCTCGCGGCAAACTGCCCGCCACCACCACCGCGTCATGACTGGCAGCGATCTGGTCGATTTTGTCGATCAGCGCTTGCTGGGCGAATTCACTGACCAGCGGGCCTGGGCCGTTCACGTCAGTGACGCGACCATCGTCTTCGGCCAGTTTGATGTTGCTGCGGATTTCACCCGGCACCCGAATAAAGGCGTCGACAAACCCACGACGGGCAAACAGGGCGTTGAAAGGCTGTTGATTATCCTCGCCGAGAAAGCCGCTGACGGTCAGCGTGTGGCCAAGATCGGCCAGCACTTGCGCAACGTTGATGCCCTTGCCCGCCGCGTGGGTCAACAGGGCCTGGCTGCGGTTGACTTCGCCGGGCTGCAACTGCGCCACACGCACGGTCAAATCCAGCGCAGGGTTCAGCGTAAGGGTCAGAATTTTGGCCATTAGAGCGCTTCCACCAATGCACGAACTTCATCCGGGCTGCCCACACTTAACGCGTCGGCGGCCAGGGTTTTAAGGCGATCCATGCTCAACTCTCGCACCCGCGCTTTGACTTCCGGGATGCTGCGGGCCGAGACGCTCAATTCATCCACCCCCAACCCCACCAGCACGGGAACGGCCAGCGGGTCTGCCGCCAACTCGCCACACACCCCCACCCATTTGCCGTGGGCATGGGCCGCACGCACGGTGATGTCGATCAGTTGCAACACCGCCGGGTGCAAGCCATCGGCCTGCGCCGACAGGGTCGGGTGACCACGGTCGATGGCCAGGGTGTATTGCGTCAGGTCGTTGGTGCCGACGCTGAAAAAATCCACCTCTTTGGCCAGCACCGGAGCCAGCAACGCGGCCGAAGGCACCTCGATCATGATCCCCAGCTGCAAGTCGGCCACGGGGATTTCCTGGCGCAGACGTTCGGTCATGTCCCGCGCTGCACGCCACTCTGCGACGCTGCCGACCATCGGGAACATGATGCGCAGCGGGCGGTTGTCTGCCGAACGCAGCAAGGCACGCAACTGGCCTTCCATCACCTGCGGGCGTTGCAGCGTGAGGCGAATACCACGCACGCCCAAAAACGGGTTTTCTTCTTTATCAATCGGCCAGTACGGCAGCGGCTTGTCACCGCCCACGTCCAGAGTGCGCACCACCAAAGGGCGGCCGTCGAGACCGTCGAGCACGCGGCGATATTCGGCCTCTTGCGTGGCTTCATCCGGCGCTTGGGAATGGGCCATGAAAATCAGTTCGGTGCGCAGCAAACCGATGCCTTCGGCGCCCTGCTCGACGGCATTGGCCACGCCCTTGCTCTCGCCGATGTTGGCAAACACCTCGACCGCATGACCGTCGCGGGTCACCGCAGGCGCGTGACGCAATGCACTGGCGGCCTGCAAGCGTTGTTCGCGGCTGTCACGCTCTTGCGTGGCGCGCTGTAACGCGTCGGCGTCCGGGGCAACGTGCAGGCGGCCACGCTGGCCATCTATCAGTAGCTGGGTGCCTGGCGCGAGCAACAGCACCGCGTCCCCCGCACCGACCAGCGCCGGGATGCCCAAGGCACGGGCGACAATGGCGCTGTGGGCCGTGGCCCCGCCGCGGGCGGTCAAAATACCCGCGACCCGGGCTGGATCAAGGCGCGCCACATCAGAGGGACCCACCTCATCCATCACCAGCACATAAGGCTGCTCGGGTTCGGCTGGCGTTTCGATGCCACACAGTTGGGCCAGCACACGGCGACCGATGTCGCGTAAATCGGCGGCACGCTCGGCCAGCAACGCATCCTGCAACGACTCCTGTTGACGCGCCGCCGCTTCGATCACCGACATCCACGCCGCTTCTGCGCTTTCGCCTTGCTTCAAACGGTTGTCGACTTCATCGCTCAGCTCCGGATCGTCGAGCATTTCCTGATGGGTAATAAAAATCTCGCGGATGGCTTTGGACGGGCTGCGTTGAATCAGACCTTCAATGTCCTGTCGCACCTGAGCCAATGCGTTGTGCAAGCGCTCGCGCTCCACCACTGATGACTCGCCGCGCAGCGGGTAGTCGAAGGTTTGTAACACCTGGATATGCGCCGGACCCACGGCGATGCCAGGCGCTGCCGCGATGGCGTGAATGACGCTGCCAGCCGCCGGGGCGCTGATGATTTGCGCAATGTCGGCAACTGTCGGGGCCGCTTCGCTGACCGCAGGCAACGGTTCAACGTCTTCGCCCAGCCCCTCTTCTATCGCCGCTAAAATCGCCGGTAACGCGTCGTCGGCCACGCTCGGTTCGGCCACAAATTCGAGCACTTGCCCACGCCGAGCGCCCAGGCTCAGCAGTTTGCTCAGGCTCTTGGCCGATACTGGCGACTCATGGCCGCCGACGATGCTGACGCGAATGTCACCGTCAAACCGCTTGGCCAACTGCGCAAGGATTTTTGCCGGGCGCGCATGCAGCCCGTGGGCGTTGGCCAAGGTGATGCGGGCACTTGGCCAGTCAGCGGGCAGTTCGCCGCCCAACACTTCAAGCACGGCACGCCGACTGGTGGCACTGCCCAGTTCGTGACCGCGCCCCTCAATCAGCAAGGCGCACAAGCGTTCGAGCAGTGCCTGATGCGCTTCACCCAGACTGGCCAGGCAGAATAGGCCACTGAGCGGTTTGCCCAGGTAGCGGATCGGTTTATCGGGCGTGACGAACGCCAACCCCGGACGCTTGACCGTTTGCTCGCTGTGCAACCACCACAGGCCGTCGCCCAGCGGCAGCGCTTCAACTTGTTGCAATACGGCGGCAAAGCCATTGCTTACGCAATCGGCCTGGCGCAATAAACGGGCACCGCGCCACACCAACTCTTCAAAGTCATCTGCCGACACACCCAGGCCAATCATTTGCGCATCAAGCGCCAGCTCTTGCGGTGCGCCTTGCAACAGTTTGAGCAAGGCTTCAGCAGAACTGGCGCGACGCAGGGCTTCGCCCAGATCGGTTTCACCCAAGGCACGGGTCAACAGTTGCAATAAACGCAGGTGTTCATCGGACTTGGCGGCAATGCCAATCGCCAGATAGACCATTTGTCCATCGCCCCAGTCCACACCTTCGGGAAACTGCAACAAACGCACACCGGTGGTGAACACCAGGTTGCGGGTGTCGGGGGTGCCATGAGGGATGGCAATGCCCTGCCCCAGAAAAGTCGAACCTTGAGCCTCACGCGCTCGCAAACCGTCCAGATAGCCCTCGGCCACCAACCCGTCGGCGACCAGCTTATCGGCGAGTAATTGCAACGCAGCAGACTTATCCACAGCCGATTGGCCCATGGATATCTGCTCTATGGTGAGCTCAAGCATGCGTTCTCCTTATCCGGCGCTCCGTGGCGCCCGGTATTGTTTTGAATTTAATCAGCTTAGGCCGCCCGCCCCTCACTAGGTCACCCGATGTGTGGCAAGCACATCCATACAGGGGCTTACGGCTACAAAACACGCTTGCTGAAACGTTTAATCATGAATGTGCGGCACGTTACTGCATAATCGCTCGCGCTTGAAGCCCAACCTGTCGCATTGATCAGCGTCATGTGGACGACGCTGCAAAAAAATACAGTAGCAATAAGGCAGACGATGGTCGGCTGCCTTTATCGGGTAGGATTGGCCAGAATGTCGACATGTACTATAAAAAATAAGGAATTATCGGCGTGAAGCTCAGCGATATCGCTCAACTGGCAGGTGTTTCCGTGACCACCGCCAGCTATGTCATCAATGGCAAAGCTGAACAGCAACGCATCAGCAGCACGACGGTGGAGCGCGTACGCGCGGTGGTCGAGGCGCATGGTTTCACCCCTAACCCGCAGGCCGCAGGTTTGCGCAGCCGGCATACCCGCACACTGGGTTTTATCCTGCCCGACCTTGAAAACCCCAGTTACGCGCGCATTGCCAAGCAACTCGAACAAGGTGCCCGCGCCCGTGGGTATCAATTGCTGATCGCCAGCTCCGACGACGCTCCCGACAGCGAACGCCAACTGCTCAAGCTGTTCCGCGCCCGACGATGCGACGCCTTGTTTGTGGCCAGTTGCCTGCCAGAAGAAGACGACAGTTACCGTCAACTGCAAGACCTGGGCATGCCCATTATCGCGATTGACCGCACGATGCAGCCCGAACGGTTTTGCTCGGTGATCAGTGATGACTGTGAAGCCAGCCTGCAGCTGACCCGTAGTGTGTTAAAGCCCATGCCACGGCAAATCGCCCTGATCGGCGCGCGCCCGGAACTGAGCGTGAGTCAGGCACGGGCGGCGGGTTTCAAGCAGGCGCTGGAAGGTTTTGAAGGCGACGTACTGATTGAGCATGGCACCGCGTTCAGCCGCGAATGCGGGCGACGCATGATTGATGATTTGCTGGCACGCCTGGGGCATTTTCCTGAAGCGCTGGTCACAACCTCTTACGTGCTGCTGCAAGGGATGTTTGATGCCTTGCTCGATCACCCGGAGCACAAAGCACCTACGCGTCTCGCCACCTTCGGCGACACGCAGTTGCTGGACTTCTTGCCCTTACCGGTGAATGCCATGGGCCAACAGCATCAGTTGATCGCCGAAACGGCACTCAATCTCGCTCTGGCCGCCATTGAAGAACAACGTTACGCACCCGGCATCCACGCCATTGCACGTAACTTCAAACAGCGTATTGATCAGGTTTAAGCATGCAACTGATCGACACCCACACCCACCTCGACTTCCCCGACTTTGACGCCGACCGTACGCGGCTGCTGGCGCGCAGTCGGGCATTGGGGGTGGAGCGCATGGTGGTGCTGGGGGTCGATCAGCGTCACTGGCAACGGGTGTGGGACCTGATGCAAACCGACCCTCATTTGTATGCCGCGTTTGGCTTACACCCGGTGTATCTGAATGAGCATCGCCCTGAGCACCTCACTGAGCTGAGGGCATGGCTGACCCGGCTGGACGGGCATGCGCAGCTGTGTGCGGTGGGTGAAATCGGCCTCGATTACTTTCTCCCGCAACTGGACCGCGACGCTCAACAGCGGTTGTTTGAAGGTCAGTTGCAGTTGGCCGCAGACTTTAATCTGCCGGCACTGCTGCACGTGCGCCGCAGCCATGCGCAGGTAATTGCCACACTCAAGCGTTTCAAGCTCAAGCGCGGCGGGATCATTCATGCGTTTGCGGGCAGCCGCGAGGAAGCGCGCGAGTACATCAAGCTGGGTTTCAAGCTGGGCGTGGGCGGTGCCGCGACCTGGCCGCAAGCGTTACGCTTGCGCAAAGTGCTGGCTGATTTGCCGCTGGAGGCCCTCGTGCTCGAAACCGACGCGCCCGACATGGCGCCAGCCATGTACCCCCACCAGCGCAACAGCCCGCAGCATCTGCCCAACATTTGCCGGGCGCTGGCCGAGGTGTTGAACATCAGCCCCGAGCAATTGGCCGACGCCACCACGGCCAATGCGTGCGCGCTGTTTAACTGGGCACGATAAGCCGCTAAAGACCGCAATCACGACCGCTGCGCGCCCGGACGCAGCCTCGCATTACTCGTCAGCGACTACAGGGTAATGATCGCGGTTCATGTAGCAGTTGCCGAAGCCGACGTCCGATTGCGCAGCGATCGTAAACCCGGTGAATGTGGTGCCTCTGAAGCGCCACGTTGACGGGTTTAGCGAGCGCTGGGCCTGTGTCTTAAAGTAGCAACGTCCACACGGCAAAACCGGCGTACCACACCACGGCAGCACGCAGCAGCAGTTCCCACAAGGCATCAAGGCTGGAAACGCCTTCCGGGCCGGTCTGCGGTGGCGCAAGTTCAGCCGCCGCACACCCGACTTTGTTGATCAACTGTTCTGCACTGATTTCCCAGCTCAGCAGTTCGTGCAACATCACGCGGCTGACCGCGGCGAAGTTGCCGACCAATGCAAAACTGGCCGCCAGCAATCGCACCGGCAGCCAGTCAAACGCATGACGCATTTGTTGAGCGTGCTCGACCAGTTCGGGGTTCTTGCCGTGCTCGACCGCCAGCGCCAGCAAGCGATAACTGAGCGCCGCCACCGGTCCCAACAGGAAGTACCAGAAAATCACCGCAAAAAAGCTTTGGTAGGCTTGCCACAGCAAGTGCGCCTGAACGTGTTCCAGCAGTTGCTCACCATTCTCGGCCCGCACGCTAATGTCACGTTCGGCCACATGGGCAGCTGCTTGCAGATCACCCCGACGCCAGGCATCACGAAATGGCCCCAGATCTGCCAGCAAGTCACCCCGGCCCAAGCTGAAGATCAACACCACCAGATGCACCGGTAACGCCAGCAGGCCATAAGCCACCGGGTCGAGCACCACCAGCAACAACCCCAGTAACATGACCGGCAGCAGAATCAGGATGATCAACACCCACCACGGGTTTTTCGCCAGTTTGGGCGAGGCTTCGAGCTTGTTCAGCTCGCGTACCCAGCCGCCGTCGCATTGAAGGCGCTGGCGCAAGGCCGAGAATTTTTCGACCAGAATCGCCAGCAGTAGCACCACAAAACTCATTGATTGTCTCCTCTGTGCTGCAACGCGCTGCGATAGCGCGTCCAGTCGAAATGGGGGCCTGGATCTGTCTTGCGCCCCGGTGCCACGTCACTGTGGCCACATATTCGTTGAAGGGTAATGTCGCCATAGTGGGTTTGCAGCTCCCGCGTCAGAGCAATCAGCGCCTGATACTGGGCGTCGCAGAACGGCTGATCATCGGTGCCTTCAAGTTCGATGCCTATCGAAAAATCGTTACAAGTCTCGCGGCCCTCGAAACTGGAAATACCCGCATGCCAGGCACGGTCCAGACACGAGACAAACTGCGTAACCTGACCGTCGCGCTCAATCAGAAAATGCGCACTGACTCGCAGCTCCTTGATGGTTTCAAAAAAAGGATGCTCATCGGGGTCCAGTTGATTTTGGAAAAACGTCTGGACTTGACCGGTGGCAAACTGCCCCGGCGGCAAGCTGATGTTGTGGATAACCAACAAGGAGATTTCGCCGCGCGGGCGTTCATTGAAGTTGGGCGACGGGCAATGGCGCACGTCATGGCACCAACCGCTCGTGGGGTCCAGCTGCATACAGACTCCTTCAACGTGCAAAACCAAAGGCGCAGTATGCCGCGATGTGCAGCTCAATTGGCAGCTATCTGTGACGCCAAAGCCGCAGGCCAGTCACTGCGCGTTACGTTGGTACAAGCTACCAATCACCGACTCCAGCGCCCGGTCGAACAGTAAACGGTCATCCAGTAGCAATACTTTGCCATTGCGCAGTTGAGCGATCAGGTCGGTGCGGCTTTGCTCCAGCACTTTCATGCCCGTGCGGTTGACGAAAATATGCTTGCCGCCCGGCTCCAGAATGGCGATCAGCTTGCATCGCAGGCGAAACTCTTCGTCTTCCTGTAACTCAATCCAGGTGCCCAGGCGCAGTTGGCTGACCAGCAATAAACCCAAGTGGTCCTGCTCATCCACTGCGGGTGGCGCAAGCGCAGCCCGCTCACTCGCCTTGAGTGGATGTTTCAGACGCGCCTGCTCTGCCTCGCGAGTGCGTTGCTCGAGCAGTTCGATGCGACAACGCTCACCGTGGGTAAAGACCAAAAACTCATGCAACAGGGCTTCGAGCAGCGTGCGATTGTCGCCCGCGTACGTAGCCAATTGTTGCACCACACATTCAATCTGTCGGAACAACGGATCGCTGCTCTCATCCGTGCTGACGTCCCAGCCGATGGCCGCCGCCGCAATCACGTTCAAGAGGCGTCGGGCGGGGTGGGTGTCACAGCTGAAAAAGTTTTGATCGCGTTGCGCGATCTTCAGCATCGGCTCCTGCAACTGGGCAATCAGCGATTTCAGCGCAGGCGGCACATTGCGATCTTTGGCGATGTACTCAAACAGCAACCCGACCAGGTTGCTCGCCTCCTCAGCCACGGCCGCCGTTTCTGTGCCCCTTGCTTTATCCCCGCAGCAGCCATCGTTCTCGCTCAGCGTTGGCAATACACCCGTGGCAATCAGTAATTGGTTGGCATCGGCGTACAACTGCGTGGTGTGGCTGAGCAGGTACTTTTCGAACAGTTGCAACATGATCAGCTTGACCTTGATGTCCATGCCCTGATCACGCTCAGCCAGCAAAAAATATTCGCACAACATGCCCGGCCCCAACGGGTTGTTGTGATCATCCAGCGGGGTGCAACTGAGCGTTGCGAGACGTGTGGTCAATTGGCACAGCGCCAACTGGTCGCGCGTCATGACGTGGCCCACCATCGCATTGATCACTTGAGCGCGCTCAAGGTCATGGGTCATCAGCGAAAAAGACCCGCCTGCGGGGGCTGCACCCTGCAACGTGCGCTCGCTGGGGTCGGCGAGCGCCAACTGACTGAAAGCGTCAAAAAACCGGTCAAGAAAGCCGCGCTCGATGTATTTACGCTTGAGCCTGACGTCGCGCATGGCTTCAAAAAACAAGCTTTGTTCGACGTCACTCCGGGCTTTATCCGCCATCTCGAACAGCGTTTCATCGGCACTGTCAAACAGCACTTGCAACCCGTTTTTGAGCTGCTGCGCGGCTTTATCGTGAACCTGCAACAAAATGACCGGCAGGCGCGCAAGTGGCGAACGCATCGCCAGCTCTGCCGTGGCCCAGTGGGCAGGTCCCACTTTCCCGTCATTTTGCATCCAAGCCTCCTGGAACGGTGTTCGCTTGCGAATGACGCACAGGTGGCACAGGCCACTTTTGACGCTCGCAAACAGAAACCGGCCAGTGCATATCGCACTCGCCGGTGTATCTGAATTAGGACTTTAATGGCATGTCAAAGCTATGACGCCAATTACAAGGCGCTGATTATCTTGCAAAAGGCGAGCCTTGTGCTACTAAACAGCGCGATTCATTTACTGAACGGTCAAATAAATGCTGGGATGCGGCCCAAACAACACAGTTACAGGCATTTGCCTACGGCGCAGCCGCGCGCCTTGGGTTCGCTCCCGGCATGGCCCTATAATCGGCGCACTTTGTTTGTGGAGCTGGTTATGCCGAATTTACATCTGGCCGATCTCACCGCCGAGATTGAAGCCAACGTACGCCGTGCGCTTGCCGAAGACATTGGCAGCGGCGACATCACTGCACGGTTGATCCCGGCAGAACGCCTGGCCAAGGCCACGATCATTACGCGCGACAACGCTGTGATCAGCGGCACCGCATGGGTGGACGCGGTTTTTCGCCAACTGGACCCGCGCGTCGCCGTGCATTGGCAGGTGGCCGATGGCGAGCGCGTCAGCCCCAATCAAGTGTTGTTTCACCTTGAGGGCCCTGCCCGCTCGCTGCTCAGTGGTGAGCGCAGTGCGCTGAACTTTCTGCAAATGTTGTCGGGGGTTGCGACCCATGCCCAACAGTTGGCGGACCAGGTCGCGCAGACGCAAGTCAAGTTGCTGGACACCCGCAAAACCCTGCCGGGCTTGCGCCTGGCGCAAAAGTACGCCGTCACCTGTGGTGGCTGTCATAACCACCGCATTGGTTTGTACGACGCGTTTTTGATCAAGGAAAACCACATCGCAGCCTGCGGCGGCATCGCCCAGGCGATCAGCGCTGCGCATAAAATCGCGCCGGGCAAACCGGTAGAGATCGAAGTCGAAAGCCTGGCAGAACTCAAAGAAGCGCTGGCGGCAGGTGCAGACATCATCATGCTCGACGAACTGAGCATGGATGACATGCGTGAAGCCGTGCGTCTGAATGCGGGTAAAGCCAAGCTGGAAGCCAGCGGCGGTATCAACGAAAGCACGCTGCTGCCTATCGCACAAACGGGCGTGGACTACATTTCGATTGGCGCCATGACCAAAGACGTAAAGGCTGTGGATTTGTCGATGCGCCTGAGTTTGTAAGCGCCACGCTCTTAACCCGGTGCCGGGTGTCAGGACAGCACAAAACCTCGACACTTGGCTTCATGCGCCAGCAACCATTGCTTGGCTGCCAGACCACCGGCAAAGCCGGTCAACGTGCCATTGCTGCCGATTACCCGGTGGCACGGGATGATGATCGGGATCGGGTTGCGCCCATTGGCGGCCCCCACAGCCCGTGATGCGGTCGGGCGCTGGATCTGCTGCGACAGTTGGCCATAACTGGTGGTCACGGCATAGGGGATGGTGGTCAGCGCCCGCCATACCGTTTGCTGAAACTCGGTGCCCCCAGGTTTAAGCGATACATCAAAGGTGTATCGCTCGCCCGCAAAGTACGCCTCTAGCTGGCGTATGACCTCAGCCAGTTTTTGCGGCGCATGCAGCCAACTGTCTTGAGCGGTATGTGCTCTGCGCTCGCATTCAAATCGAACCTCACGCAAGCCTTCGTCGTCGGCCACCAAAAACAGTGGACCAATCGGCGATGGCATCTGCGCGTAGTAAATCTGAGACATGGTCAAATCCTCTTGAGCGCAGCGGCATCGGTGGCTGCGCGCCATAAATACAGGACGCTGTAGGCGCGCCACGGGCGCCAGCTCTCGGCCAGCGTTTGCATCGCTTTTGTGCTCAGCGGCGGGCCATCAGGGTTGGCCTCGCGCCGCAGGATCAAGTCTGCGGCCGGGAAGGCATCCGGGTGTTTGAGGACGCGCATGGCAATGTAATGCGCGGTCCATTCGCCGATCCCCGGCAGTTGTACCCAACGCTGAACAAAGGTGTCGAGCGCTTGCTCCATGCCAAAATCAACCCGCCCTTCAATCAACGCCTGAGCAATGCCGTGAAGGGTATTGATACGTGCCTGGGTGATGCCCATTTGGTCCAGGTTAGCGGCTGCCAATTGCTGAGCGTCGGGGAACAAGCGATCCAGCCCCGATGTACCCGGCGCTTCAATCGGTGTGCCATAGCGCTGCACGATGCGGCTGGCCAGGGTGCGCGCCGCTGCCACACTCACTTGCTGGCCTAACACCGCACGCACAGCCACTTCGAAACCATCCCAGCCCCCCGGTAAACGCAAGCCCGGATAGCGCTCGATCAGGGGCGCCAACTGGGGGCTGGCACCCAGGGTATGGGCGATGGCCTGCGGATCGGCGTCCAGATCGAACATACGCCGAATGCGTGTCACCACAGTGAGCATGTGTGCCGGGGCAACGTTCAACAGCTCCAATTGCAGGGCGTGTTGCCCCGCGGGCCACGCGCTAACCCGCAGCCAGCCGGGCGATTGCGCACGGCCAAACACCCGCTGATAACTGAACGCGTCAACCTGTTCGATACCGGGCAAGGCGCGCTGTTGTAAAAATCCGAGTACAGCATTGAAGTCGTAGGGCGGGCGGTAACCCAAGCGCAGGACCAGTGCAGTGCCAGCGCGTGTTTTTGGACTGCGCCTGAAGGCCCGTGGTTCGGCATGGTTGGCTTCGGCAAACGCTGAATTGAAGCGCCTGACACTGCCAAAACCCGACGCCAACGCCACTTCAGTGATCGATAAATGCGTTTCTGTCAGCAGTTGCTTGGCAAACAACAGGCGTTGAGTGGCGTGCACGGCCATCGGCGGTGCCCCCAAATACTTAACAAACACGCGTCGTAACTGACGCGCCCCCACATTCAGGCGCAGGGCCAACGCCTCAAGCGAGTTATCCGCCAAAAACCCTTCGTTGATCAGCTTCAAGGCCCGCGTCACTAAATGCTCACCCTGCAACCACAGCTGATTACCGGGTGCCAGCTCGGGCCGACAGCGCAAGCAAGGGCGAAACCCCTGTGCTTGTGCCGCCGCCGCGCTGGGGTAATACACAACGTTCGACGCTTTGGGCGCGCGCGCCGGGCATACCGGGCGGCAATAGATTCGCGTGGTCAGGACGGCAGTAAAAAACACCCCGTCAAAGCGCGCATCACGGCTCAGCCGTGCGATTTCGCACGCGGCAATAGAAGGAGTGAGTGAGGCGTCGTGTGTGTTCATGGCCCGCACAATAGCACCGGGCTTTTAACGGTTCTCGCCATTTTCGGACGTCAATGTTGACCATTGATCAGGTTATTTTGGCCTTACGATTGCACAGCACGATGCCACTGATGGCCAGCAGACCGCCCAACAACATGGGCATGCTCAGGCGCTCCCCCAAAATCAGCATCCCCAGCACCACCGCCGACAATGGATTGAGGGCAATAAACACCCCGGATTGGGTTACACCGATTTTCTGGATGCCATCGTAATACCAGATATAAGCCAGCGCCGACCCCAGCACACCGAGGTAAATCAGGCTCAGCCACTGGGTGCTGTTGACGGCGGCCAGCGCGTGGGCGCTCAACTCACCCTGCGCCACTGCTGCTGCCAGCAACATCAGGGTGCCCGCGAGCACGGAATAGGTCACGGTGTGCAGCGGACCGATATCCCTGACCAGGCCCCGGGCAAAAACGCTGTAAATCACCCAGCTCATGACGCACCCCAAAATCAACAGGTCGCCGCGCCAGGCACCCGCCACCACTGAGGTCAGCGACACCGTATTTTTGCTGACGATGACGGTCATCGCGCCAATGATGCACAGCGCGATGCCCGCCACGTTGATTCGGCTCAGGCGCTCACGCCCGAAAGCAAACGCCGTCAACGCAATCAGCGCCGGATTCAGCGCCACGATCAAAGACGCGCGGGATGAGCTGATGTAGTGCAACCCATAAAAGAAAAACAAGTTGTAGGCAAACACCCCAAAAAAGCCGAGCAGCACCAGTTGCAGGGCTTGCGATACTGTCACCTGGCGCACCAATTGGCCCTTGAGGCTCAACACCAATAACAGCGTCAGGCTCGCCAGCACGAAACGCACGCTGGCCGACAGCAGTGGCGCCACATCCGTGGACAAATAACGCCCGGCCACGAAAGTGCCGCCCCACAAACACGACACGGCAACCAGCTTGGCATACACCGTATACCCGGTGTGTAACGGCGCACATGCGACAGCATTGTTCATCAGGGTTTGGCCTATAGCGCGTTGACGAGCCGTGCTCGGGGTTGATGCGAGGGCATCATTTTTTGGGCCATATTCATGGTTTTCATCAACAGTTCGCGCTGTGCCCGGCTGCCGCCCAGACGCAACCACACTGACTGCGAGGCGGCCAGGATTTGATAGCACTCGGCGTAGGCACCCCGGGCAAAAAACGCGATGGCATTGAGCACGTCGACACCCACTTGCTGGGTCGCAGGTTCGATGCCGAAACCGTCACTTTCCGCGATCAACTTATCAATCAATAACGGCCGATCAGCGGCGGCAAATGCAAACGCGGCATGCATGTTGTGAAAGTGCGATGTGGAGGTGCCAATGCTGCCAGACCACAAAATCGACAAGTCTTGCCACAACTCATCGAATTGACGGTCTTCCAGGTTTTGCAACTTCAGGCGCCATAAAAAACCGACCGCATCGAGGTCTTGTTTGGCATAGCGAAAATCCTTGAGCGCGTAGAACTCTCGGAACGTGGCCGTTGAACGTTCGTACTGACTGCTCATCAAATAGGCAATCGCCAGATGCCAATAAATATGCATGCGCATGCCTGGATTGAAAGCCCAATTGTCTTTGCAGCCCTCAAGGAACTCGCACAGCGCTGCCCATTGCTGTTGTTCGTGCTGGGCATGCACCACACCGTGAATGGCGTAAATGTTATCGGGCCGTTGCGCCACGGCTTGTAGCCCCAGCACCCGCGCCTGTTCGAACTCTGACCGTTCGCACAACACAAACGACTTGATCCCCAAATAGAACGAAGACAGTGGGTGCGTCGCGTCGACACAGGGGTCGCAGATGTCAAACACATCGACCAGGTCGCAGGTCTTGCCGGTGCAAAAATCCAGCATATGCACAAAAAACACCGTCAGCACATCGCCGGGATACTCATGCAAGTGCGCTATAAACAGTGCACGCGCGCCGCTGTAGTCAAAGTCGACCCAGCAGCGAAATGCAGCCACCACCTGTACCAGTTCAGGGCAAGCAACGGGTGCCTCGGGCAGTCTCTGCAAGTGCATCTTGAAGCGATAAAACTCTTTGAGTTCGCAGCCGGCAATAGCATCAAACCCGACCAGCAACGGGTGCAACACCTGTTGCGCCGCCGTGCGAGGGACCGCATCGGGCGGTAGCCCCTTTAACGACAAAAAATGCGTATTAACGTCAGGCCAGAGACGACAGCAGCCGTCTGCGCGCGAAGCATATTCACTGTTGCTCATGCGTAAATAGTCCGGTTATCCAGAATAATGTTTTACGAATCCCTTCAAGCGTCAGGGTCAGTCACCTTTCCTGCACCGCTGTATTCCGGTATGTCCGGTTGCACGCCTATACTCGCGCAGAAGCTAGCTCATACGGAAATTAGCAAAAGCTCATGAGACACCCACGATGACCCTCACCCAACTTGAAGTGTTTGCCCGAGTTGCCGAACTGCGCGGCTTCACGCTGGCGGCCACGCGACTCCATATCAGCCAGTCGGCCGTCTCCCATGCGATCAAAGCGCTGGAGCAGGAAATGGGCGTCGAGCTGATTCATCGTCATCAAGCAGCCATCGAACTGACGGACATCGGCGCACAGTTGTTACTGCGGGCAAGGGAGATTCTCGGTCTTGCAGAAACCATGCGTCAGGAGGCAGCCGATGCCCGTGGCATGAAGCGCGGCACACTGCGCATCGGCTCTTTTGGGCCATCGTCGTCGATGAGATTGTTGCCGCGCATTCTGGAGCGCTATCGCCAGCGCTATCCCAATATTGAGATCCGCATCGATGAAGGCACCGATCAGGAGGTCGTGAGCTGGCTTCAGGAGCGGCGGGTAGATGTCGGATTTGTGGTGCTACCCGAAGACAAGCTCGACACCTTCACCCTGTGTGAGGACCAGATGGTAGCGATTTTGCCCGCCAACCATGCCCTGGCCACAGCCTCCAGCGTGAGCCTTGAAGCCTTGTGCCGCGAACCGTTCATCATGACCGAGGCCGGGTCCGGGCCATTGCTGGAACGGTTGTTCTCTTCGCAAAAACGAGTGCCCAACGTACTGCATCGCAGCGCGCAGTTGATCAGCACCCTGGCGATGGTCGAGATGGGCTACGGCGTCAGCATACTGGCCGAACAGGCCCTGCCGGAGCGCCCTTTACGACAGGCTGGCAGCTACGTCACAAAACCGCTGGACCCGCCGGTCAAACGCAGCGTGGGCCTGGCGGTACTGAATGAAGGACACGCCTCCCCGGCGACCAAGGCCTTTATCGAAATTGCCACAGGTTTGCAGCAAAGGTGAACAGCCCGTCACCAGCATCAGACGCGCCATAAAAAACGCCCTGAACACAGGCAGGGCGTTTATTTAAATGGTGCCGGAGACAGGAATCGAACCTGCGACCTTCGCGTTACGAGTGCGCTGCTCTACCGACTGAGCTACACCGGCGGTGCCTGCAAAACTAACACCGCTCGCACCACCGGGCAATTCGTGGCTATTTGCAGGCACCGCTGGCCAGGCACGTACCGCTTTGCGTCCACACCAGCGCATTACCCGCGCTGCTCAAGGCCGGAACCATCACACTGGTCCAGCCACCCGCCGCTTTGGTGCCGGTCATGGTGATCACGCCGTCGATAACGGTCATACCCGCGGCCAGATTGTCGGTCGCGTCAGCCGGGCCAGGAATGCCGTGGGTGCCGGCGTCGCACGCCGCCAGATCGTTGGTTTCGCTGTAGCACAAGGCGACGGCCGTCTTATAGGTGTTGCTGAGGGTGTTCACTTCGGCAAACCGCGCCTTCATGGTGTGGTCGTTGTAAGCCGGTAAAGCGAAAGAAGCGATCAGACCAATGATCGCGACCACGATCATCAGCTCAATCAAGGTAATGCCCTGTTGTTGTTTCATGTGTGGCCTCCAAAAATAAGACGCGGCTCAGCGAATATGGGCCAATGCCCATGCTGAGCTGGCAAAAAGTGCGCACAGGCTATCAAGGATCGTTGTCAGAAGCTTCTGAACAACCGCGTTCGACACCTTTAGGCATACTCCTGTCGGCACGTCGCTTTTAGCCTGTCTAGGCTTGGACCTACACAACGCGGCTTATCGCGCTGCATTTCAAGGACGAATGCATGTCAACGCTGGCAATCAATACCCACCTGTATCGCTGGGAGGGCACAGACGTAAACGGTGAGCGACGCCAGGGCGAAATCAGGGCTAACAGCCTCGCAATGATCCGCGCCCAACTGCGGCGCCAAGGTGTCAACGCAGCTAAAGTTCGACTCCTGGGCAACGCTCAGTCATTCATAAATCGCGCCGTAAATTCGTCAGACATCACGCTCTTCAGCCGCCAATTGGCAACGCTGATCAACGCTGGAATACCGCTGCTGCAAGCGCTGGAGGTCATCGCCAAAGGTTTCGAACAACCGGCCACCCGTCAACTGGTGACCGATCTCACACTCGACATCGCCGCAGGCACCAGCCTGAGTGCCGCACTGCGTAAAAAACCGGCCCACTTCGATGCCATGTTTTGCCATCTGGTGGAAGCCGGGGAACAGGCAGGCGCTCTGGATGTGTTGCTGCAACGCATCGCCAGCGACCGGGAAAAGCGTGAGGCGCTGGCACAAAAAATCAAAAAGGCCATGACCTATCCCATCGCCATATTGCTGGTAGCGCTACTGGTAAGCGCCATTCTGTTGATCAAAGTGGTGCCGCAGTTTCAGAGCATATTTGCATCGTTCAATGCACAGTTGCCCGCCTTCACCCTGTGGGTTATCGGCGTGTCGCAAGCGCTACAAGACCATGGCGTCTGGTTATTAATCGCGACAGCGGGCGCACTGGGCACTCTTCGTCATTGCTATAAGCACTCGCCATCTTGGCGCCAGCGCCTGGACGGCTGGCTGCTGAAGCTGCCCGTGCTGGGGCACCTGCAACATATCTCGGCGATTGCCCGGTTTTCCCGCACGTTGTCCACCACCCTGGCGGCGGGTGTACCGTTGCTTGAGGCACTGGATTCAGTGGCAGGGGCTACCGGTAATTGCGTGATCAAAGAGGCCGTACTGCGGCTCAAATATCAGGTCGCCACAGGCACACAGATCCATGTGGCCATGAGCAATACTCGCGTCTTTCCAGGCATGGCGATTCAAATGACAGCCATAGGCGAAGAATCTGGCACATTGGACGGCATGCTCAATCATGTAGCGACCTATTATGAGAGCGAGGTCGATCACCTCGTCGACACCCTGACAACGTTAATGGAGCCCTCAATCATGGTGGTATTGGGTGTCGTGGTGGGCGGTCTGGTGATCGCCATGTATTTACCGATTTTTACCTTGGGCCAAGTGATTTGAGCATGATCGATTTCTTTAGCCGTCATCCTGATGCCTTTGTCGCGTGCGTTTTAGTGCTCGGTCTGCTGGTCGGCAGCTTTATAAATGTACTGGTCTGGCGCCTGCCCAAGATGCTTGAGCACGACTGGCAAACCCAGGCGCGCGAACTGCTCGAGCAGCCCGCGCCAGCCAGGAGTCCGACCTATAACCTGCTTTTACCCGCGTCTCACTGCCCACAGTGCCAGCATCGCTTAAAAGCATGGGAAAACATCCCGCTGCTCAGTTATGGGCTGCTGGGCGGCAAATGCTCACACTGCAAAAAAACCATCAGCCCGCGCTATCCCCTGACCGAACTGGCCTGTGCACTCATCTGCGCTTTCATCGCCTGGTACCTGGGGGTCAACGCGCAAACCGGCTGGGTGCTGTTACTGACATGGGGGCTGATCGCCATTTGCCTCATAGATGCCAAACACCGCATCGTGCCCGATGTGATCGTGCTGCCGCTGCTATGGATGGGCTTGCTGCTCAACACGTTCGAGATGTTCACCACGCTATCGCTGGCGGTCTGGGGCGCCGCCATCGGCTATATGAGCTTGTGGGTGGTTTTCTGGCTGTTCAAACTGATCACCGGCAAGGACGGCATGGGGCATGGTGACTTCAAACTGCTGGCCTTGTTTGGCGCCTGGGGCGGTGTAGCCGTATTGCCGCTGACCCTTTTGCTCTCGTCACTGGTCGCCGCGGTCGTTGGCCTGGGGTTGATGGGCTTGCGCCGCGCTCATAGGGCAACGGCTATCCCTTTTGCGCCGTATCTGGTGATTGCCGGGTGGATTGCATTGCTCTGGGGTGGTCAAATGAGCGCTTTCTATTGGCAACTTGCGACCTGACATGAATACCGCCTCCTCGAAACCCTGGATTCTTGGCCTGACCGGCGGGATTGGCAGTGGTAAAAGTGCCGCTGCTGAGCACTTTGCTGCGCTCGGCGTTCATGTGGTGGACGCCGATCACGCCGCGCGCTGGGTGGTTGAACCGGGGCGTGCGGCCTTGGCAAAAATAGTTGAGCATTTCGGCGCTGACGTGCTGCAGGCTGATGGCCAACTTAACCGTGGTGCCTTGCGCAGCCTGATTTTTGCCGACCCGCAGCAACGCCTTTGGCTGGAGTCGCTGTTGCACCCGCTGATTCGTGAAGAGATCGCACTCAACCTGGCCAAGGCGCAGTCACCGTATGCGATTTTGGTATCGCCACTGTTGGTCGAGTCCGGGCAGCACGCCACAACACAGCGGGTGCTGGTGATCGATGCGCCGCAAGCGCTGCAAATCCAGCGCACGCTATTACGTGACAACACCAGCGAAGAGCAAATTCAGGCCATCCTCAAAGCCCAAGCCAGCCGCGAAGAACGCTTGAGTTTTGCCGATGATGTGCTGGTCAACGACAAAGACCTGAAGGCGCTACACACCCAAGTCGAGCGCCTGCATCAAACTTATTTAACCCTGAGTGGAGGCCAATCATGACCAAACCGATGACCGTAGACTGCCCAACCTGCGGCACTGCCGTGCAATGGAACGCTGCCAACGCCTTCAGGCCTTTCTGCTCTGACCGTTGCAAACTGATCGACCTGGGCGCCTGGGCCAGCGAAGAACACAAAATCCCGGTCAGCCCGGATGCGGAAGATGACATGTTTTCGCAAGATCTGGAGCCGCGCACTCACTGATCCATACCCCCTTCATCACCGTAGTTGTTACCAAAGGCTGCGAGCTTTTCCAGATAAATGTCAAAAGCTCGCAGCCTCCGGCAGCGACTACGGGACTTACGAGGGACCATCGTCCTTCCAAGGCGCCGCCAAGTAGCGGGTTCGATTGAATGTTTCCAGCCACTCAGGGCAAAACACCACCAGCGCCGTGACCAACATCCCGTTGATGAACGCTTCCGGGAAGATGATCAGCCACAAATAACCGATAAAGTCTTCCAGCCACTCGGGCATTACAAACAACCCGTCCAGCCACAACACCCCCAACCCCACCAGCAAACACAGCAGCGCCGCCAAGGCCGCAGCAAAAAAACCGGAACAAAAGATATACACAAACGGATTGCGCGGTTGCGCACGCTCAACCAGACGAGCACAGGTTTCAGTCACCGCGATCGGCAAGACAATCAACAACACCCCATTGAGGCCCATTGCGGCCAGATCCTGTCGCCCCAACAACACCAACCCTGTTTGCGCCATCAGCGCGCCGACTATCGCCAACGGCCAATCCAGCAGCAACGTAACGACGGTCAGCCCAATGAAGTGATAAGACACTCCGGTGTCAAAGTCGCGCCGCACCAGCCACAACAAAAACAGAGCAAACACAGTACCAAACAGCAAATGCTGACGCCGGGTGTCGCTAAATAGTTCTACCCACGGCGCTCGCGCCACTGCCCACAGCACAACGGGCACATACAACAGCCAACCGATCACCATCGTTTGGGCAGATAACACCTCGGCGGCAATCATACGCGTGCCCCCCACTTAACCTTGCTCAAGCACACCGCTCAATCCTCCCTGTTTAAAGCCTGTGTGGATAATACGGCTCAGTCTACACCGCGCACTTGGAGTCACACGCGTTTGGAGGCTAAGCTGCGCGCATGGATGACTCTGATTATTTACGCCTGTTAACCATTCAGGCGGAGCAAGCCAATGCCTTTTTGTCCAATGCCCGCAAATGGGAGCGTGAGCGTTGGGTCTGCCAGCGCCTGCTACAAGGCTTGAATATTGGCTATCACACACAAGACTTCACCCAGCCCGATCACGAGCCGCCGGACGTTTTATTTCGCGATGCGCGGTTTGAGGTGTTCTTTGTCCTTGATGAAGGCCGGCGCCTGAGCGATGAATGGCGCGACGAGCTGCAACGTCGTCGCAATGCTTACTCATTGAGCCAATTGGTACGCCGCGAAGCCCGGCCCAAACGCATACCCGCCAGCAAGTTGCTGCAACGGCTCGGCCCCACACTGCACAAAAAGGCCACCAATTACCGCGAGCGCGATATCGACTTGGGGCAGTTGGACATCATTGCGTTTTCCAGCCTCAAACGTGAGGTGCTGGACCTCAACAGCCACTTCCCGCCGCCCACCGAATATTTGCGCATGGGGTGGCGCTCGCTGTCGCTGGTGGGGCCAACCTTCGCCAGGGTGCTGTTTGCGCAACCGGATGCGCCAGACTTCCTGCGCAGTAATTTGGGGCGCAGCATTATTTTTGATGTCGGAATCAGTCTGTGAGCCCATTACAAGAACTGATCGCCCACGTCCCGCAAACGGGGCGCGTGCGCTGGATCGGCGTGCGCCCCGCCTCCCGCGCCGACCTGTTGGAGCTTGGCGCGGTAGAAGCACGCCGCGAAGCCGGATTGACTGGCGACCACGCGCGCCCCGGTGCACGCAATGCGCGACAAGTCACGTTGATTCAATGGGAGCACTTGGCGGTGATTAATTCGCTGCTGGGCCGACCTGCTGACAACCCCGTGTTACCTCAAGATTTGCGACGCAACATTGTGGTCAGCGGTATCAATTTGTTCAGCCTCAAAGGGCGGCGCTTCAGCATTGGCGGGGCGATGTTTGAGACCACGGGCTGGTGCCAACCGTGCGCGCGACTTGAACAGCGGCTGGGCGCTGGCACGTTTCAAGCCGTGCGCGGCCACGGAGGGATTACGGCCAGGGTTATAGAAAGTGGAATCATTCGTCTAGACGACGAACTGCGGGTCGAGCCTTTAGGCCCCAGCGGCTATGCTTCTTTTCATCCCGGCTGAATCAAAGCTGTAGCTTTTACACATCCCGCAACGTCTATCTGACGAGGCAAATGCTATGTCCAGTCGCTTGAACCCAGATGACCAACAACGTGTCGAAGAGTATCTGAAACTGCCACAGCATCAGGTTGAGCGCCGGCCCTTCAGGCCGTGGCTGCTCCTTGGGGTGGTACTGATCGTGGTCATCAGCATGGGCTTTTTGAGCCGCCTCCTGAGTTATTTGGCGCTATGAGCTGCATGGCGCTCGCCCAACTGACTCCAGCACAGAATTTTTTTTCAAGCCTTGAGAGTGATACCTATGACCCATCGTATTGTGATTGTCGGCGGCGGCGCCGGCGGCCTGGAGTTGGCGACCCGCCTGGGCAAAACTCTGGGTAAACGCGGCAAAGCCCGCGTTACGCTGGTCGACGCCAACCTGACCCACATCTGGAAACCCTTGCTGCATGAAGTCGCTGCGGGGTCGCTGAACTCCTCCGAAGATGAACTCAACTACGTCGCTCAAGCCAAATGGAACCATTTCGAGTTTCAGCTGGGGCGCATGAGTGGTTTGGATCGCGAGGCGAAAAATATCTCATTGTCGGCAACCCTCGATGAAAACGGCGAAGAGCTGGTTCCCGCACGCGAGCTGAGCTATGACACGCTGGTGATTGCGGTGGGCAGTACCACCAACGATTTCGGCACCTTGGGCGCCGCTGAGCATTGCCTGTTTTTGGATACGCGCAAACAAGCCGAAAAATTCCATCAACAGTTGCTTAACCATTACCTGCGCGCACACGCAGGCCAAACCGACGCCATTGAAAACATCAGCGTTGCCATCGTGGGCGCGGGCGCTACCGGCGTTGAATTGGCGGCCGAGTTGCACAATGCCGCACACGAGCTGGCGGCTTATGGGCTGGACCGAATCAAACCCGAAAACATGCACATCACCGTGATCGAAGCCGGGCCGCGGGTATTGCCCGCGCTGCCGGAGCGCATCGGCGGGCCTGTGCACAAGACGCTGGAAAAACTCGGGGTCACGGTGCTGACCAACTCAGCCGTGAGCGAAGTGACGGCCGATAGCCTGATCACCAAAGACGGCCAGGTCATTCCTGCAAGCCTGAAGGTATGGGCCGCTGGCATTCGTGCACCGGGCTTTTTGAAAGACATTGCCGGGCTAGAAACCAACCGCATCAACCAATTGGTGGTGCGCCCGACCCTGCAAACCACCCGCGATGACAATATTTTCGCCTTTGGTGACTGCGCGGCATGCCCGCAACCCGGCACAGACCGGATGGTGCCGCCTCGCGCTCAAGCGGCGCACCAACAAGCATCGCTGCTGGCAAAATCGTTGAAATTGCGACTGGAAGGCAAATCCAGCCTGCCGGATTACCACTACCGCGATTACGGCTCGCTGATTTCGCTGTCGAGCTTTTCGGCTGTGGGTAACTTGATGGGCAGCTTGATGGGCACTGTCATGCTCGAAGGCTGGCTGGCACGGATGTTCTATATCTCGCTGTATCGTATGCACCAAATGGCGCTGTACGGCACCTTCCGCACCTTGATGCTGATGCTGGGTAGCCGAATCGGACGCGGCACCGAGCCGCGCCTGAAACTGCATTAATGCTAAATCTGTAGTCGCTGCCGCAGGCTGCGGGTTAAAAACTCGCAACCTTTGCCAGCGACAGGGCTATTAGCGCCCGGCGTGATTGCCCGCCTCAGCTTCACGGCCTTTAAAGCCGTGAGGCTGATGCTCCTCAAAGAATTTAATGTCCCGCTCAAAGTCCGCCAGCAACAGCTTGGCCATGTCGATTGACAAGCCTTGACGCACTAAAATCCTTTGCACGACTACATTTTCAACGTTTGCCGGCAGGCTATAGGCCGGGACGAGCCATCCGCGTATGCGCAAACGGTCTGCCAAGTCGTACAGCGAAAAATTGGCGTTAGCGCCCGGCTTCAGTCGCCAGGTCAACGCCGGAATCCCCAACTGCGGATCACCGTTATAGAGCATTTCAAACGGCCCGATTTTGACCAGTTCACGCGCTAAAAACTGCGCAGTTTCGTAGCACGCCGAGTGAATGCGCTCATACCCTTCACGGCCTAAACGCAAAAAGTTGTAGTACTGCGCAATGATCTGCCCCGCCGGACGCGAAAAGTTGAGGGCGAATGTCGGCATGTCTCCGCCCAGATAATTCACATGAAAGATCAGGCCTTCAGGTAAGTCCTGCGCATCGCGCCATACCACCCAGCCTGCACCCAGCGGAGCCAAACCGAACTTATGCCCTGAGGTGCTGATGGACTTGACCCGCGACAGGCGGAAGTCCCACTCAATGTCCGGCGCACAGAACGGGGCCAGCATTGCGCCACTTGCCCCGTCGACGTGAATTGCCACGTTCAGACCGTTGCGCTTTTCAAGATCATCCAGCGCATCAGAAAGCGGCTTCACCGTTTCATACAGGCCCGTAAAGGTTTGGCCAAAGGTCGGGACCACCACGATGGTGTTTTCATCGACTCGTTCGAGCATGTCTTGCGGGGTCATGAACCATTGCCCTTCTGACATGGGCACTTCGCGAATTTCAACGTCCCAATAACGCGCAAATTTATGCCAGCACACTTGAACCGGTCCGCAGACCATGTTCGGTGTGGTGGTCGGTTTGCCTGCGGTTTTGCGGGCTGCACGCCAGCGCCACAGGGCGGCCAGGCCACCGAGCATGCACGCTTCGCTGGAACCTACCGTGGACGTGCCGATGGTGGTCGCGGCAGCAGGCGAATGCCATAAGTCGGCAAGCATGTGGATACAACGACTTTCAAGCTCGGCGGACTGCGGGTACTCGTCCTTGTCGATCATGTTCTTGTCGATCGACAGGTCCATGAGTTTGTGAACTTCGTCTTCTTCCCAGGTCTGGCAGAAAGTCGCGAGGTTCTGGCGAGCGTTACCGTCCAGGTACAACTCGTCATGAACCAATTGGTAAACCTCACGCGCAGATTGCTCTGCCTCGGGGAACAATTTGGTTGCTGCGGCATGGGCCAGTGCCGATGAGCCAAAAACGGGGTCGGTGTCGCGATGACGTTTGATTCGGTGCAGCGCCATGTGAACTCTCCTTGTGTAATCGACAGTGGCTGGGCCGACCTCCTCTCACTGGCTCAGCGTTGGGCTAACAGCATAGACAAGCATTTCGACTTTGCCCTGCCTGCGGGCATACCCCCGAATTCCGTCCTATAGTTCCTCGCGACCCATCGTCCGCACGGAGCGAGCGCAATGAAAATACAACCCACCACGGTTGACGATTCAGTGACTCACGCACTGCAAACAGCCCATCAACGCTTTGCCAGCAACCACCACGGTAAAAATGCCAGCTACATCCCGTACTTGGCTTCAGTCCCGGCCAACCTGTTCGGCATCAGCATCATGTTTTGTGATGGCACCCATGCCGAGGTCGGTGACACCGATTACGCCTTTGCCATCGAGTCGATTTCCAAGGTATTTACCCTGGCCCATGTACTGGATGACATTGGGCCGCAGTCCTTGCGCAGCAAGATTGGCTGTGACCCCACGGGCGAACCTTTCAACTCGGTGGTAGCGCTGGAGCTGCATAAGGGGCGACCGCTCAACCCATTCGTCAACGCCGGGGCAATGGCCACAGTGAGCCTGCTCAAGGCACAGACGGCAAAAGAGCGCTGGGAGAAAATTCACGCGACCTACAACGCGTTTGCCGGACACGAACTGGCGGTAAACGAAGAGGTGTATACGTCCGAAGCGTCGAGCAATCAGCACAACCGGGGGATTGCCTGGCTGCTTCAGAGCTACGGCTACATGCATGCCGATCCGATGCAAGTGTGCGACGTGTATACCCGTCAATGCTCAGTGGCGATCACCTGCCGCGATTTGGTGACGATGGGCGTAACGCTTGCCAATGGCGGGGTTAACCCGATGACGCAACAACGCGTGGTCGAGGCCAAAAACGTTGCCCCCATACTGGCCGAAATGACCTTGAATGGCCTGTATGACACCACGGGCGACTGGTATTACAAAGTCGGCCTGCCTGGCAAAAGCGGGGTGGGCGGCGGGATTCTGGCCGTGGTGCCGGGTGTCTGTGCAATCGCGGCGTTTGCGCCACCACTGGATGTAGCGGGCAACAGCGTTCGCGGCCAACTGGCCGCTGAGCACCTCAGCCGCACGCTCAATTTGAGCCTGCTGGATTAATCACGCGACATGGAGGGTGACGTTATGGCTACCACCAGCAAGGCTAAAACTTACATCTCATGGCTGACGATCTGCTTCATGATGGTCGCCGCAGTTGCCAGTATCCGTTCACTGCCGAGCATGGCGGTGTATGGCCTGGGTTCGGTTTTTTTGTACATCATCCCGGCGCTGTTGTTCTTCATCCCCGTATCGCTGGTCGCCTCTGAACTGGGTACGGGCTGGAACGGCGGAATTTATGGCTGGGTACGCCAGGCATATGGCGATAGGCCCGGCTTTTTCATCATGTGGTTCATGTGGATTCAAGTGGTGGTGTGGTATCCCATCGTGCTGGGGTTCGGCGCGAGCACCATGGCCTATCTCATAAATCCTGAGTTGGCCAAAAGTGGCGTTTTTACCGCCACGGTGATCATCGTGCTGTATTGGATGTCGACGTTTATCACGCTAAACGGTATGACCACGCTGTCCAAGCTGACGTCGTGGTTCATGCTACTGGGTACTGCGCTACCCGCCGCGTTGTTGGTGATATTGGGCGTTGCGTGGTTGGTATTGGGGCATAAATCGGCGACCCCACTGACCTGGGATGCCTTGATCCCTACCATTTTTGACACCCACCAAACCGTGAAGTCCGGTGCGCATAATTTGCACGGCGATCTGTGGCGCGAGTTCACCGGTTCCATCTCGGGGCTGGTGTTGATTGTGGGTAACTTTCTGGCATTTGCCGGTATCGAAATGAACGCCATTCACGCCCGCGAGCTGCGTAATCCGCAAAAAGAAATGCCGCGGGCTATCTTGCTAGCGTTTGTGTTGATCATGTTGGTGTTTATCCCGCCTACCGTGGCGATTTCACTGGTCGTGCCCGCCGATTCAACCAGCCTCACCGCTGGTGTGATTCAAGCGTATGCCGCGTTCTTCGAGGGCTTTGGCATGCCGTGGGCAACCAAAATCATGGCTGTATTGTTGATTATTGGTGCTTTGGGTGGCGTGTTGGCCTGGACAGGCGGACCGTCGACCGGCCTGTTATTTGTCGGTAAAGCGGGGATGCTGCCGCCCAGCCTGCAAAAAGTGAACGCGAAGGGGGTACAAAAAAATATTTTGTATCTGCAAGCGGTCATCGTGACCTTGCTGTCGACCATTTACATCTTTATCGACAACGTGTCCGACGCGTTTTGGATGATCAGCGCCATGGCGGCACTGATGTATCTGATTATTTATGTGTTTATGTTTTTGGCGGCCATGAAGCTACGTAAAACTCAACCTACGGTTAAACGCGGCTTTGTCCTCAAAGGACTGCATGGCTGGTGTTACTTGGGGCTGTTCTCGACGTGCGTGGCACTGATCTTTGGGTTTATTCCGCCCAACAACTTCAGCCATATGCCGTTTTTCGAATATGCGGGGATCTTGCTAATCGGCCTGGTGATTGCTGGCGTGCCGCCTTTTATCTTCTATGCGGTGCGCAAACCGTCATGGCAGATGG
Source organism: Pseudomonas weihenstephanensis (assembly GCF_001043055.1). Classification (GTDB taxonomy): domain Bacteria; phylum Pseudomonadota; class Gammaproteobacteria; order Pseudomonadales; family Pseudomonadaceae; genus Aquipseudomonas; species Aquipseudomonas weihenstephanensis. Next base: position 222,630 of record NZ_JYLF01000001.1, on the reverse strand, counting down.
TGCCGAAGGCGGAAGCCGATCAATATTCAGCTGCGTTGCAGGATCTTCAGGACGCGGATGATAAGGCGGCCAAAGCTTGAACCGTCGCAGGCACACCTGGCTCCCGTAGCAGTTGCCGCAGGCTACGGGCGAATGCGCGGTGATTGTAAATCCTGAGTCCACGACCTTTTGAGCGGTCGCGACAGCTGATTTACAACCGCTGCGCTGCCAGACGTAGCCGCGCGGAACCCGTCAACGGCTACATGGCTTCAAATGACTTTTCTACAGGCATAAAAAAAGCGTCCCCAGGACGCTTTTTTTAATGGCTTTTGACGCGATTGGCGTCAGAGCCTGATTTTCTACACCCATTACTGCCGGGCAGAAAATGGTCGGGGTAAGGGGATTCGAACTCCTGACATCCTGCTCCCAAAGCAGGCGCGCTACCGGACTGCGCTATACCCCGGTAAAAAAAAGGCACCTTCAAAGAGGCGCCTTCTGCGATCAGTGCTTTTGGCCTCTGATCTTAAGATCTAACCCCAGTGAACTGGAGCCAAAAATGGTGGGTCGTGTGGGATTCGAACCTACGACCAATTGGTTAAAAGCCAACTGCTCTACCAACTGAGCTAACGACCCAAAAATGGTCGGGGTAAGGGGATTCGAACTCCTGACATCCTGCTCCCAAAGCAGGCGCGCTACCGGACTGCGCTATACCCCGGCTTGAAAATGGCTCCACGACCTGGACTCGAACCAGGGACCCAATGATTAACAGTCATTTGCTCTACCAACTGAGCTATCGCGGAACTACATATTTCAATCTACAACATTGTAACTCTTTGCAACTCTCGTTGACTTCAGCGTATCGCTACGTTGACGTCTCTGAGGCGGGCCATTCTACAACCTTTCAAACCCTTGTCAACCCTTATTTTTCGTTAGAAGACAATGTGTTAGCTCTTCTAGCGAGCATCTTGGTTTGGGCCAATCTGCCGTTGCGGGTGACTTACTGCGGGGCGCATCTTACAAGTGTTTTCCTTACGGATCAACACCCTAACGAAAAAAACTAAAAAAAGGCCTCGCAGTGCGAGGCCTTCTTCAAAACACCGCTGTAGAGCGTTAGGCGAAGACGATTTCGTCGTCTTTCACCGTAGCCACGACCGTCGAGCCTGGCAGGAACTGACCGGACAGAATCAGTTGAGCCAGCGGGTTTTCGATCCAGCGCTGGATCGCACGTTTCAGAGGCCGCGCGCCATATACCGGGTCGTAACCTACCGCAATCAACTTGTCCAAAGCCTCCTGGCTCAATTCCAGCCTCAGGTCACGCTCAACCAGACGACTGCGCAGGCGACCCAACTGGATCTCCGCGATACCGGCGATCTGATCACGGGCCAGAGGCTCGAAGATCACCACTTCGTCGATCCGGTTCACAAACTCCGGCCGGAAGTGCGTACTCACCGCATCCATCACCGCCGCCCGTTGCGCTTCGCGATCACCGACCAGCTCCTGGATCTGTGCAGACCCCAGGTTGGAGGTCATCACGATCACCGTGTTGCGGAAATCGACTGTACGACCGTGGCTGTCTGTCAGTCGACCGTCCTCAAGCACTTGCAGCAGCACGTTGAACACGTCCGGATGCGCCTTCTCGACTTCGTCCAGCAGAATCACCGAGTAAGGCTTGCGGCGCACAGCTTCGGTCAGGTAGCCACCCTCTTCGTAGCCCACGTAGCCTGGTGGTGCACCAATCAGACGAGCCACGGAATGTTTCTCCATGAACTCGGACATGTCGATGCGCACCATCGCCTCTTCAGTATCAAAGAGGAACTCGGCCAGCGCCTTGCACAACTCGGTTTTACCGACACCGGTTGGGCCAAGGAACATAAACGAGCCGCTAGGACGGTTCGGGTCACTCAACCCTGCACGCGAACGACGTACCGCATTGGACACGGCTACAACCGCCTCGTCCTGACCAATCACACGTTGGTGCAGCAAGCTTTCCATCTTCATCAGCTTGTCGCGCTCGCCTTCGAGCATTTTGGACACGGGAATACCGGTCCATTTCGAGACGACTTCAGCGATTTCCTCTTCAGTCACTTTGCTGCGCAACAACTGGTTCTCAGTTTTGCTGTGCTCGTCGACCATTTGCAGGCTGCGTTCCAGGTCAGGAATGATCCCGTACTGCAACTCGGCCATGCGGTTCAGGTTACCGCTGCGGCGTGCGACTTCCAGTTCCTGACGCGCTTGCTCGATCTTTTGCTGGATCTGGGCAGAGCCCTGCACTTCGGCTTTTTCCGAAGTCCAGATTTCTTCCAGGTCGGAATACTCACGCTCAAGGCGCTCGATTTCTTCCTGCAATTTTTCGAGACGTTTTTTCGCTGCCTCGTCTTCTTCTTTCTTCAACGCCTGGGCTTCAACTTTCAGTTGAATCAGGCGGCGCTCCAAGCGGTCCAGCACTTCGGGCTTGGAGTCGATTTCCATACGAATACGGCTGGCCGCTTCGTCGATCAGGTCAATCGCCTTGTCAGGCAACTGGCGATCGGTGATATAGCGATGGCTGAGTTTGGCCGCCGCAATGATCGCACCGTCCGTAATCGCAACCTTGTGGTGAACCTCATAACGCTCTTTCAGGCCACGCAGGATGGCGATGGTGTCTTCTTCGCTCGGCTCATCCACCAGTACTTTTTGGAAACGACGCTCAAGTGCTGCGTCTTTTTCAATGTATTGGCGGTACTCGTTGAGGGTGGTAGCACCCACACAGTGCAACTCACCCCGAGCCAACGCAGGCTTGAGCATGTTGCCCGCGTCCATCGCGCCTTCGCCTTTACCGGCACCGACCATGACATGCAACTCGTCGATAAACAGGATGATTTGCCCTTCCTGTTTCGACAGCTCGTTGAGCAATGATTTCAGGCGCTCTTCGAACTCGCCACGGAACTTGGCACCCGCAATCAGCGCACCAATGTCCAGCGACAACAGGCGTTTGCCTTTCAAGCCGTCAGGCACTTCACCGTTGATGATCCGTTGAGCCAAACCTTCGGCGATGGCGGTTTTACCCACGCCAGGCTCACCGATCAGCACCGGGTTGTTTTTAGTCCGACGCTGCAACACTTGAATGGTGCGACGAATTTCATCGTCACGGCCAATCACCGGGTCGAGCTTGCCTTCTTCGGCACGCTTGGTCAGGTCGATGGTGTATTTATCCAGCGCCTGGCGCGACTCTTCAGCGTTCGGGTCATTGACGGCTTCGCCGCCGCGCAGGTTGTTGATGGCGTTTTCCAGGGCTTTTTTGCTCACGCCCTGCCCCAGCAACAGCTTGCCCAGCTTGCTGTTATCGTCCATCGCCGCCAGCAATACGATTTCGCTGGTGATGTACTGGTCGCCTTTCTGTTGCGCCAGACGGTCGGCCTGGTTCAGCAATCGTGCCAAATCCTGCGACATGTTTACGTCGCCGGTAGGATTCTGAATTTTTGGCAGTTGATCGAGCTCTTTGGTCAGCTCTTTACGCAGGCTGTTTACATCAAAACCGACTTGCATCAGCAAAGGCTTGATTGAGCCGCCCTGCTGTTCCAGCAATGCCTGCATCAAGTGCGCGGGCTCAATCGCCGGATGGTCATGGCCAACAGCCAATGACTGAGCATCGGACAACGCCAATTGCAACTTGCTGGTTAATCTATCTATACGCATTCGTCACCTTCCTTATGAGCAGGCCGGAGGGATGGAAACTCCTGAATGAAGAAACCTGCCAGATACCTTAGTAGATGCGGGCAATTCTGGGAGTTTCAAGCGTAAGACGAATGACGCAGATCAGCGTGGGGATGATTCGATCCAGACCAGTGATGCGAAACGGCCAGTACGAGGACTGCGCCGGTAGGAATAAAAGCGTGGGTCGGTGACCGTACAAAAGCCGCCACCATAGACCGCAGTGATACCGCAGCGTGCCAACCGCAGGCGCGCCAGCGCGTAAATGTCAGCCATAAAGCGCCCGGCGTTGATGCTGGGTACAAACGCTGTGCCAGCGTGAGGCATGTCCTCTATAAAGACGTCACGCACCTCGGCACCGACTTCAAAGGCTCTCGGGCCGATGGCAGGCCCCAGCCAGACCAATATGTCACAAGGTTCAACATTGAGGCTTAAAGCTGCGGCTTCAAGGACACCTGCGGCCAACCCCCGCCACCCCGCATGCGCGGCCGCCACGCGGGTGCCGGCACGGTCGCAGAACAGTGCAGGCAAACAGTCGGCGGTCATCACCGTACAGGCGATACCTGGCGTAGCCGTCCAGCTGGCGTCAGCCTCGACAATCTGCTGCGGATCGGCAGGCGCGACGACAACCCCGTGAACCTGGCTGAGCCAAGCGGGCTGCACATCGAAAATTTGGGTCAGGCGCTGGCGGTTATGTGCGACGGCAACGGGGTCGTCGCCAACATGATCGCCCAGATTGAAGCTGTCGAACGGCGCCACACTGACACCGTTCGCACGGGTGGTCACGCAGGCCCTGATGCCTGCCGGCGCTGGCCAGTCAGGAATCAGGAAGGTGTTCATCCGATGAACGCCTCGCGGTCTTGCTTGAGCAGGGTCAGCAACCAGACAAAGTCGTCTGGCAATGGTGATTCCCAGCTCATGCGCTTACCGGTCGTCGGATGATCCAACTCAAGGAAGCGTGCGTGCAGGGCTTGGCGCGGAAAGTTTTTCAGCGACTCGACCATGGTCACACTGGCTGCCGGCGGGATGCGGAAGCGACCGCCGTAGGCAGGGTCTCCGACCAACGGGAAGTTAATGTGAGACATATGCACACGAATCTGGTGCGTACGCCCGGTTTCCAGCTTGACCCGCACATGCGTGTGGGAACGGAAGCGCTCAAGCACGCGGTAATGACTCACCGCCTGTTTACCGCCTTCCATTACCGCCATGCGCTGGCGTTGCTGGCCGTGACGGCCGATGGGCGCGTCGATCTTGCCCCCGGCGGTGACGACACCGATAACAATGCACTCATAGATCCGGCTGACACTGCGGCTTTGCAACTGTGTGACCAGTTGCGTCTGCGCCTGGATGGTCTTGGCGACCACCATCAGACCGGTGGTGTCTTTGTCCAGACGGTGCACGATCCCCGCACGCGGCACATTGACAATGTCCGGTACGTGATGGAGCAACGCATTGAGCAAAGTGCCATCGGCATGCCCGGCAGCCGGGTGCACCACCAGGCCCGCAGGCTTGTTGATGACCAGGATTTCATCGTCTTCGTAAACGATGTCCAGGGGGATGTCTTGGGCGACCCACTCACCCTGGGCTTCCTGCTCGGCAGTCAGCTCCAGGATGGCACCACCGTGCACGATGTCACGGGGACGTATGACGCCTCCGTCCACAGTGAGGCGGCCGTCCTTGATCCAGGCGGAAAGGCGCGAGCGCGAGTGCTCAGCGAATAATTGTGCGGCGACTTGATCGAGGCGTTGGCCGCCCAATTCGGACGGCACCTCTGCGCGAAGTAGTATTTTCTCGGACATGCTCATCAGGACGGCGCCAAGCCTTTGGTTTCGGCTGCGCGCTTGTGGTTAAATACGGCGTCTTTTGCCCCGAGGCTTTTCACGGGGCGCTCATCATAACAGGACGGCCTCGCCCAAGACAGCGGCCGTCATAGGGACGCAAGCCGCCATGCAAGTGAGACACCTGCTGCTGATCGCCATCCTCGCACTGACCGCCGCTTGCTCGTCGACAAAGGAAGTCGTTGACGAAAACCTCAGCGAAGTCGAGCTGTACCAGCAGGCACAGGCCGATCTGGACAACCACAGCTATACCAGTGCAACCGCCAAACTGAAGGCGCTTGAGTCACGCTACCCGTTCGGACGTTACGCCGACCAGGCTCAGCTTGAACTGATCTATGCCTACTATAAAAACTCCGAACCGGAAGCTGCAAAGTCTGCCGCAGAGCGTTTTATTCGTCTGCACCCCCAGCATCCGAACGTTGATTACGCCTATTACCTTAAAGGCTTGACCTCGTTTGACCAGGACGTTGGCCTGCTGGCACGCTTTCTGCCGCTGGACATGACCAAGCGTGACCCGGGTGCTGCCCGCGACTCTTATAACGAGTTCGCCCAGCTCACCAGCCGTTTTCCCAACAGCCGTTACGCGCCAGACGCCAAGCAGCGCATGATTTATCTGCGTAACCTGCTGGCAGCGTACGAAATCCACGTAGCTCACTACTACCTGACGCGTCAGGCGTATGTGGCCTCGGCTAACCGTGGCCGTTATGTGGTTGAGAACTTCCAGGAAACCCCTTCGGTGGCTGACGGCCTGGCGGTAATGGTTGAGTCTTATCAGCGCCTGCACCTCGACAAGCTGGCAGACACCAGCCTTGAAGTGCTCAGGGACAACTACCCGAACCACGCAAGCCTGGTTGACGGTCAGTTCGTACCGCAAGTGTCCGAGTCGGACAACCGTTCGTGGTTGAGCAAGGCGACGCTTGGGCTGATCGAGTCCAGCACACCACTGCCACCGGGTGAAACCCGCGCCAACCAAGACGTGCAGAAACAGTTTCAGGATGCAAAAGATGCAATCCCTGCTGAACTGAAACCAAAAGATGCTGATGGCAACATCATCGAAGAGCCAGAAACGGAAACTAACAGCCGTTCGTGGTTCAGCTACATGACCCTTGGTCTTTTCGACTGATCGTCAATGCATCCAAAAAGAGTCCTTCGGGACTCTTTTTTTTGCGCTGCATTTGATGCTGGGCGCTTACCCGGTCCTTGGCTAAACTGGCGCATCTTTTCTCGAATAGCGAATAACCATGTTTCGTTTACTGTTCTGGGCGGCTCTGATTGCTGCGGGCGTGTGGTTCTGGCGTAAATACAAGGCCAGCCTCGCAGCCACTAAAAAACCTGTCGATCCTGGCGCTATGCCAATGGTGCGTTGCGCTCATTGCGGCGTGCACTTGCCACGTGACCGCGCCTTGAGTCAGCAGCAAGAGTGGTATTGCACCCAAAACCATCTGGAACAAGGCCCGGGCAAGCGCTGATTGGTTTCGCCTGGCGCAGCCAAACCCTGTAGGTGCTGACGAGTAACACGAGGCTGTGATCGGCGGCAACGTCCTCGTGAAGCCATTCAACCCGGCGATTCAGACATATCGCAGTCATCGGGTTTACGAGCGCTGCGCACTCGATCGCAGCCTCGTACCTCGGCAGCGACTACAAAAAACGCCAAGGTGTAGCCGCTGACGAGTCGCACGAGGCTGTGATCGGCGGCAACGTCGTCGTGAAGCCATTCAACCCGGTGATTCAGACATATCGCAGTCATCGGGTTTACGAGCGCTGCCTCGTGCATCGACAGCGCCCACACGATTAAACTCGCCCCTGAGGTGCGTACGGGGCAGGGTCGATGATGGGGGTTCGCCCCAATAACAAGTCGGCAAATAACTGGCAAGAAGCCGGTGCCAATACCAGCCCGTTTCGGTAGTGCCCGCAATTCAACCACAAGCCTTCAAAGCCTGGTAGCCGGCCAATATAGGGTATGCCTTCGGGCGAACCTGGCCGCAAGCCGGCCCAATGCGCCACAGGCTGGGCATCGGCCAACGCAGGGATCAGCTCCACGGCCGATGCTTTCAGGCTTTCAAGTGCCGACTCGGTAGGCGTTTTATCAAAGCCTTCGTACTCCAAGGTGCTACCAATCAAAATATGTCCGTCACGACGCGGTATTGCATAGCGCCCTTTGGCCAACACCATGCACGACAAGAAATCAGACGAGCATTTGTACAAAATCATCTGACCTTTTACAGGTTCTACGGGCAACTCAAGATTCAAGATTTTGAGAAGTTCGCCACTCCAGGCACCTGCGGCCAATACCACTTCATCGCCAAGAATCGGACCTTGAGCCGTGTCGACCCCTTTGATGGTTGTGCCATCAAGAATAAAACCCTGTACCTCACACTGCTCATGAATGGTCACATTGGGCATCGCCAGCAGCGCTGCCTTAAGCGACTTAACAAGACGCGGGTTACGCACATTAGCCACGTCTTTCATATAGATGGCGCGAGAAAAACCACGACCCAACACAGGCACACGACTTTCAACCGATGAAATATCCACCGCACTCAGCGGCCTGCCTTCACGCTCAGCCCATGCCAACGCCTGCGCTTCATCATCCAGGTCCATCCAGTACAAACCCGTTGTATGAACTTCAGGATCGACGCCCGTAGAGGCAAACAAGCGCTCAGCCAAACGAGGATAAAAATCTTGCGACCAGTGAGCCAACGCCGTGACCGCAGGGGTGTAGCGCCAAGGGTAAAGCGGCGAAACAATGCCCCCGCCCGCCCATGAAGACTCCTGCCCAACGGTGTTGCGGTCCAACAAAGTCACCTGTTCAACGTCGGCGGCCAGATTAAACGCCGTTAACAGGCCTATCACCCCGCCTCCAACAATCACCACCCGTTTCTGCCTACCCATCTATCCATCCAGCCCATCATCAAAATAAAGTGTCAGCGCCCCCAACACTGCTGCGGTGTGAGGTTCGGGGCGGCCTGGGTTATCGAGGTTAAACCGGTATGCGTCAGCGTGAAATCTCCACACGGGTCGGTTGCCATCGCAAAACCTTGCTTACGTATAGCGCTCAACACAAACCCGTGATCAGCAAGACTCGACGCAATGTTGTAGTGCTCATTGCCAACACTGAGTGCTTGCATGCCGCTATATAACCCGTTTTTCGTATAAAAACGCTCTAGACTTTGGGCTTGCTCTGACAGGAGTACGACAATTTGAGCGCGATACGCGCGCTTCACATAATCGCTGTAGAGCGGATAAACGAAGGCTCCAAGGATACCGATGATCGTCACCGCGATCATCAATTCGATCAGGGTGAAACCTGCATCAGGTCTAAACATTGCGCATTTCCTATTGAATCTGTCGCCACATGTTCCGGCTAAAGCTCTGACGTGCAGGCATTCCAACGCCTTCGTCCGAGGTTTGATAACGGGCGTAAATAGTTTCTAGCACTGTGCGCGACTGACCTCGCAATCCAATCCCGCTAACGCGGTACAGATGAGTAGAGCCTCCCGCTGATGAACCCAGCGCTTCGCTGCTACGCCCCAGGAATTGGATGCCATACAAACCATCGGCCACGCGCACCCAATTCACCCCCGATTGCGCATCAATACCGGGAGAGAGGCGTGTTTTCACCTCAGAAGGCGGAGCGCAGTGCGCTATCGAAATGCATTCGGCCATCTCGGCCCACTGCATGTGAAGCCACGATTCCCCGGTGCGCAATGCACTTTCAGCGACCTGAAAAGATTGATGAGCGAGCCGCACACTGCCTGCCATTTTTTCCTGCTGCCCGGCATTTTCGAGTGCGCCAAGCCCCATCAGGCTAAGCAGCATCAAAAAAATCAGACTGACCAATAACGCCATGCCTTTTTGTGTACGTGAGCCCAGCGCCATACCCCTGCCCTATCCCAGTCGATTACGTATGGCGACCACCACATGGTAAGCCTGGTCTTTGACACGCAACTTGGGGTCTCTCATTGTCAGCGCGATACGCACACTGCGAATACGTGAAGGGTCCGCAGGGCTGGACTCGTAGTGCACAACGGGCTGCGTCTCTCTGGAGCTGGACATACCAAAACTCACATCGAACGCCGCTACATTGTCCAAAAGTACTGACTTGGTAAGCCCGGTTTTCAATTGGCCTTGTTCAAACAGGTAAACAACCTGACGTATAGGGAGGCCAATTTCCCCTGGGGCTAAGGCCAATTGCGCACCCGAAAATGCCTGAGCGCGGTTTTTACAATCTGTAACGACGGTCCAGTCAGGCTTGCCGGAAGTAAGCCCCACATCCGCGCTGATCATATGCAGCGCACCTGCCCTCACAGTTCCGCTCCAGAAGATCGGCGTTTTAAACGCTAAAGGCGCATCGATAATCCGCTCGCTCGGCAGGCAACCGAACATGCCGGCCATACGGACTTCCTGAGCAATTTTGCTCAATACATACCGGGCGTCTTCCTGTAATTGGGCGGATGCACCTTGTGCTAAATAGCTCCCACGGGCGCTCAAAAATATCTGAGTCATGCCCAACACCAGCAGCAAGCCCAACGCCATCGCGACCGTCAGCTCGATCAAGCCGAAGCCTGCGTCAGACTTGCTCATGGCTTGGCACCGAATGCTGAAGCAGCAACTGGCTGCGCAGGGTGAATGACTGAAAAGCGCCATCCAGCCCTTCTGCACGCGAATCATCCCATTCCAGGTGAATGGTCACTTGCTGCTCGCTGACCGAAATAGCGCCCCGCGCACTGTCACCCGCAAATTGACGGATGTTGCGCTTGAACTCATTCAGATCCTGTCCCGCGACGTTGGTGGCACTGATGCCGTGATTGGTGGCCGTCAACGCCGAGGTACGATAATCACCCGCCGAATTGGCCCGTATGCGGTCCAACATGTCATACGCGATAAAACTGGCCTGAGTGCTCATCAGCGCGCTGTCGACGTATTTCAACGCTTTGATTTGAGCGCCTGCCGCCCCTAAAAGACCAACACTTAAAATCAGCGTGGCAATCAAGACTTCAATCAAGGTCATGCCCGCTTGTGGGTGTTTGTTACAACGCCGCATCACATTCATCCTTGAGGATTGACCGAGGCGACACGTCCTGTGTCGTCATGCCAAAAGCCTAGCCTTGAGTTCACAGCACACAGACGGGACACGACTGAAGCTGATGAAGGCTTTTTCGCTGCAATACGTAAGCCGCAGCCACGCTAAAAGCCCTAAACATGGCGCAATGATTGGCACCGGCAAAAAGACCGGAGGCAGCCAGACACCCAGCTATACCTAGGACTGATCAGGGCATTGAGTTTCAGGGAGGGTAAACGTGTACCAACGAGGCATGAGCCTGATTCAGTTGCTGCTTACGTTGTCGATATTGGCCATTACGGCCCAATTTGCCAGTCCGGCCTACAACACACTCATAGAGCAGCAACGACGCCAAACCCTTGCGCAAGAGCTGACCAGCAGCCTGCGCAAAGCCCGCAGTGAAGCGTTAATACGCCATCAATCTGTAGTGATCCATGCACTGGACGAGAATTGGAGCAAGGGCTGGAGAGTGGTTCTGGACGTCAGCGGTCAAGGGCATACCGATGTAAACAATCCAGTGCTCACCGAAAGACACACCGGCCTGCACGTTCTGATAGCCGGGAATTCACCCGTCAAACACTACGTGCGGTTTAACCCGCTCGGCGAGCCCGTGCTGAATGCCGGGGCATTTCAAGCGGGGACACTGCATGTGTGTCACACAAAAGAGGCGCTGAGCCACTATCAGATAGTGCTCGCGAAAAGCGGGAGAATCAGCCTGCGCAACCAGATGGCGGCGCAAGCATTGTGCGAAGAGGCTTAAGTGATGGAGCGAACCCGCAGCTCTTTGGGCATGGAGAACGTAATATTCTCTTCGCGCCCAGCCAACTCATCGGCGCCGGTCGCACCCCAAGCGTGCAATTGTTGAATTACCCCGCGTACCAACACTTCGGGCGCCGAGGCGCCTGCGGTGATGCCAATGCGCTGGACGCCATCGAACCAGCTTTTTTTCAGGTCTTCGGCGCCGTCGATCAGATAGGCCGGCGTGGCCATGCGCTCAGCCAGTTCACGCAGGCGGTTGGAGTTGGAGCTGTTCGGGCTGCCCACCACCAACACCACGTCGCATTCATCTGCCAACTGCTTTACAGCGTCCTGACGGTTTTGCGTGGCGTAGCAAATGTCATCCTTACGCGGGCCGCCGATGGCCGGGAAGCGTGTACGCAAGGCATCGATCACACGACTGGTATCGTCCATCGACAAAGTGGTCTGGGTCACGAACGCCAGTTTTTCCGGGTTATGCACCTGCAGCTCGGCCACGTCTTTTTCGTCTTCAACCAGATAGATCGCACCGCCATTGCTGGCGTCGTACTGCCCCATCGTGCCTTCAACTTCAGGGTGCCCGGCATGCCCGATCAGGATGCATTCGCGGCCGTCGCGGCTGTAGCGCGCCACCTCGATATGTACCTTGGTGACCAACGGGCAGGTCGCGTCGAACACTTTAAGGCCACGCCCTGCGGCTTCGGTGCGTACAGCCTGGGAAACGCCGTGTGCACTGAAAATCACAATCACGTCGTCTGGCACTTGGTCCAGCTCTTCGACGAAGATCGCGCCACGGGAGCGCAGGTCTTCGACCACAAATTTGTTGTGCACCACTTCGTGGCGTACGTAGATAGGCGGACCGAAAACTTCCAGAGCGCGATTGACGATCTCAATCGCTCGGTCCACCCCGGCGCAAAAACCACGGGGGTTGGCGAGTTTGATGTGCATGCTAGGCCTCGTGGGACGCGCAGAAAAATAATGCCAAACAGGCCCGGCCGCAGCCGGGCACTGGATTTACAGCGCTTTGACGTCTTTGATATCCACTTCGAAAGTCAGGGTTTTACCTGCCAGCGGGTGGTTGAAATCAATGGTGACCTGCTCGTCGTCAAAGGCTTTGACCACGCCGGGCAACTCGGTGTTAGCCGCATCGTTAAAAATCACCAGCAAACCTTCGGACAGCTCCATGTCCTTGAACTGCGATCGCGGGATGATTTGCACGTTTTGCGGGTTGGGCTGGCCGAACGCGTTCTCTGGAAGGATCTCCAGGGTGCGTACGTCACCGGCCTTGAAGCCGAAAATAGCGGCCTCAAAACCTGGCAACAGGTTGCCATCACCGACCTTGAAGGTTGCAGGGGATTTGTCGAACGTACTGTCGACGGTGTCGCCATTCTCCAGGCGTAAAGCGAAATGCAGGGTGACTTCCGTGTTCTGGCCAATACGAGGCTCAGTCATGAACGGGTTCTCCGGACTTTTTACTTTTGAACATATCCAGTGCCAGCATCACGGCGCCTACACAAATCGCACTGTCAGCGAAGTTGAATGCAGGGAAGTACCAGCGATTTTGCCAGTGCACCAGAATGAAATCGATCACATGGCCGTAAGCAATGCGGTCATACAAGTTACCCAACGCGCCGCCCAGAATCAGGGCCAGCGCAATGGCTAGCCACGTGTCATCACGCCCCAGACGCTTGAGCCAGACCACCAGCACGGCACTGACCACGACGGCGATCAGGGCAAACAGCCAACGCTGCCAGCCTGCGCTATCAGCCAGAAAGCTGAAAGCGGCGCCGGTGTTGTAGGCCAAAGTCCAACTGAAGTAGTCAGGGATGATGACGATCTGTTGGTACATCTGTAAGGCGCCGTCGAAATAGACCTTGCTGGCCTGGTCAATGACCAGAACCAGCAGGGTCAACCACAGCCAGCCCAGGCGCCCGAAGCGCCCGGCAGTGCTGGTGTTAGGCATAGTGACGTACCTCGCCCGCGCCGCTGATGTTGTCTACGCAACGACCGCAGATTTCCGGGTGCTGTGGATCAATACCCACGTCTTCACGGCAATGCCAGCAACGCGCGCACTTGGCGTGAGCGGACTTGACCACTTTGAGCTTGAGGCCCGCCACTTCAGTGATCACTGCATCTGCCGGAGCCGATGCAAACGGCGCGACACTGGCCGTGGAGGTGATCAGCACGAAGCGCAGTTCGTTGCTCAGTTTAGTCAGGTCGGCGGCCAATTCATCTTCGGCGAACAAGGTGACTTCAGCCTGCAAGTTGCCGCCAATGGCTTTGGCCGCGCGCAGGTTTTCCATCTCTTTGTTGACCGCCACTTTGACTGCCATGATCCGTTCCCAGTAGGCACGGCCCAACTCAGTGCCTTCTGGCATTTCGCTCAGGCCCTGGTACCAGGTATTGAGCATTACGGATTCGTTGCGCTCGCCCGGCAGGTATTGCCACAACTCGTCGGCGGTGAAGGCCAGGATCGGAGCGATCCAGCGCACCAGCGCTTCAGAGATGTGGAACAGTGCGGTCTGGCACGAACGACGGGCCTTGCTGTTGGCGCCCGTGGTGTATTGACGGTCCTTGATGATGTCGAGGTAGAAACCGCCCAGCTCTTGCACGCAGAAGTTGTGCACTTTGGAGTACACGTTCCAGAAGCGGTATTCACCGTAGTGAAGTTCCAGCTCGCGTTGCAGCAAGAGTGCGCGGTCAACCGCCCAACGATCCAGTGCCAGCATTTCTTCAGCCGGCAAGATGTCAGTGGCCGGGTTGAAACCAGTCAGGTTCGACAGCAGGAAGCGTGCGGTGTTACGGATACGGCGGTAGGCATCCGCGCTACGTTGCAGGATCTGGTCGGACACAGCGATCTCGCCCGAGTAGTCGGTCGATGCCACCCACAGACGCATGATGTCAGCGCCCAGGGTATCGTTGACTTTCTGCGGTGCAATCACGTTGCCCAACGACTTGGACATCTTGCGACCGGCTTCGTCCACGGTGAAGCCGTGGGTCAGCAGTTCGCGGTACGGCGCGTGGTTGTCGATGGCGCAACCGGTCAGCAAGGAGGAGTGGAACCAGCCACGGTGCTGGTCGGAACCTTCAAGGTAGAGATCGGCACGCGGACCGGTTTCATGGCCCATTGGGTGCGAACCGCGCAGGACGTGCCAGTGCGTGGTGCCCGAATCGAACCACACGTCCAGCGTGTCGCAGATTTTGTCGTACAGCGGTGCTTCGTCGCCCAGCAGCTCGGCAGCGTCCATCTTGAACCAGGCTTCAATGCCTTCCAGCTCAACGCGCTTGGCCACTTCTTCCATCATTTCGACGGTACGCGGGTGCAGCTCGCCGCTTTCCTTGTTCAGGAAGAACGGGATCGGTACGCCCCAGTTGCGCTGACGCGAGATGCACCAGTCGGGACGGTTGGCGATCATCGAATGCAGGCGCGCCTGGCCCCAGGCCGGAACGAACTGGGTGTCTTCAATGGCCTGCAACGCACGGGTGCGCAGGGTGTCGCCGGCAACCGGCTCTTTGTCCATGCCGATGAACCATTGCGCGGTGGCGCGGTAGATCAGCGGGGTCTTGTGACGCCAGCAGTGCATGTAGCTGTGGCTGATGGTTTCGGTAAACATCAGCGAGCCGACTTCAGTCAGCTTGTCGATGATGTTCTGGTTAGCCTTCCAGATGAACTGGCCACCGAAGAACTCCAGCGACGGTACATAAACGCCGTTGCTCTGAACCGGGTTGATGATGTCGTCATTGACCATGCCATACGCTTTGCAGGTCACGAAGTCGTCTACACCGTAAGCCGGTGCGGAGTGAACCACGCCGGTGCCCGCGCCCAGCTCAACGTACTCGGCCAGGTAAACAGGCGACAGACGGTCGTAGAACGGATGACGGAAATTAATCAGCTCCAGCGCAGAACCGGTGGTGGTGGCGATCACCGAACCTTGCAGGTTGTAGCGCGCCAGGCTCGACTCAACCAACTCTTCAGCCAGAACCAGGAACTTGTCACCCACATCGACCAGCGCGTAGGTGAATTCGGGGTGAACGTTGAGCGCCTGGTTGGCCGGGATGGTCCACGGGGTGGTGGTCCAGATCACAATCGACGTCGGCTTGCTCAGGGCTGCCAAACCAAAGGCTTCAGCCAGTTTGGCCTCGTCGGCAACCTGGAAGGCTACGTCGATGGCAGCGGATTTTTTGTCCTGATATTCGACTTCGGCTTCAGCCAGCGCCGAGCCACAGTCAAAACACCAGTTCACAGGCTTGAGGCCCTTGAACACGAAGCCCGCCTTGACGATTTCGGCCAGGGCGCGGATTTCACCGGCTTCGTTCTTGAAGTCCATGGTTTTGTACGGGTTAGCGAAGTCGCCCAGTACACCCAAACGGATAAACTCGGTTTTTTGTCCTTCGATCTGCTCAGTGGCGTAGGCACGGCACAGCTCGCGGGTTTTATCCGCGGGCAGGTTTTTACCGTGAGTCACTTCAACTTTGTGCTCAATCGGCAAACCGTGGCAATCCCAGCCCGGCACGTACGGCGCATCAAAACCCGAGAGGGTTTTGGATCGGACGATCATGTCCTTGAGGATTTTGTTCAGCGCATGACCGATGTGAATCGTGCCGTTGGCGTAGGGAGGACCGTCGTGAAGTACGAACTTCGGACGATCCTTGCCAATCTCGCGCAACTTCCCGTACAGGCCAATGCTGTCCCAGCGCTGCAAAATTTGCGGTTCGCGCTGTGGCAGGCCGGCCTTCATTGGGAAGGCTGTGTCCGGAAGGTTTAGCGTGGCTTTGTAGTCGGTCATTTCAGGCTCTTTTTAAGCGGTTGACCCAGCCAATAGGCTCGGGCGGCGGCGACGTCCGCATTGATCGCCGTCTTGAGCGCCTCCAGAGAGGCAAAACGCTGCTCATCACGCAGCTTGTGGTGGAATGCCACGGTCAGACGCTGGCCATACAAATCGCCAGCGAAATCCAATAGATGTACTTCGAGATGGGCACTGCCATCCCCTGCAACTGATGGCCGTACGCCAATATTGGCGACACCGGGCCACGTTTTTCCGTCGATCTCAACACTGACCAGATACACCCCGGTGAGCGGCACACGACGACGCTTTAACTGAATATTGGCCGTTGGCGTGCCCAATTGGCGCGCCAGTTTTTGCCCATGCAACACGCGTCCGGCAATCTGAAAAGGACGCCCCAACAGACGCTCTGCAAGGGTAAAGTCGGCATTGGCCAACGCGTCACGCACCTTGGTGCTGCTGACTCGCAGGCCATCCAGTTCAACGGTTTGCGCCGCTTCTACAGTAAAGCCCTGCAGGGCGCCTGCCTGTTGCAGGAAGTCAAAATCGCCCACCCGGTCGCAGCCAAAACGGAAGTCGTCACCGACCTCCAGGTGCTGCACACCCAAGCCGTCCACCAGAATCGTGTCCACAAACTCAGCGGCGCTGAGCTTGCTTAAACGCTGGTTGAACGCCAGGCACAGTACGCGATCAACGCCTTCGTCAGCCAGCAACTGCAACTTGTCACGCAAGCGTGCCAAGCGGGCTGGAGCGGTTTCGGGGGCAAAAAATTCGCGCGGCTGCGGTTCAAAAATCACCACGCAGCTGGGCACACCCAACTCCAGTGCACGTTCACGCAGCCGACCCAGGATTGCCTGGTGACCACGGTGTACACCGTCAAAGTTGCCAATAGTGGCGACACAGCCCCGATGTTGGGGCCGCAGATTGTGAAGGCCTCGAACCAGCTGCATAACGCGCTTCTTGCTCATAAAGTGGCCGATTATAACCACACCCAGCCCGCTACAACAGGCAACAGCGCACGGCAAATTCAGTCAATGCGACAAAATAGTCGCCTAACCGACCATTACCCTACATAAGAGACTTGCGGGCGAAATCCTTCAAACGCAAGCCAAGCAACAACAACATACCGAAATAAGCCAGCACGCCCGCGACCACTAACCCGCCCAAACGCAGGAAGCGCTCCAGCATATGACCGTGGTCCCACGCCGGCATCACGTGCATAAGCCCAATCAAAACGCCCGACATCACGGCCACGGCCAGTAACAGCTTGCACAGGTATCGGGTCCAGCCAGGCTGGACCACAAATAGCTGTTGTTTGCGTAACTGCCAAAACAACAGGCCCGCATTGATACACGCCCCCACACTGATTGCCAGCGCCAGGCCTGCGTGCTGCAACGGCACGATGAACACCAGGTTCAGCAATTGGGTGACGATCAAGGTAAACACCGCAATTTTCACCGGCGTACGAATATTTTGTTGAGCGTAAAAGCCGGGGGCCAACACCTTAATCAAGATAATGCCCAGCAAACCGACCGAATACGCCATCAGGGCGCGCTGGGTCATTGCCGCATCCAGCGCACTGAACTCGCCGTACTGGAACAGCGAAACCGTCAGCGGCTCAGCCAGAATCGCCAATGCCAGCGAACACGGCAAAACCAGCACAAAACACAGACGCAGGCCCCAATCGAGAATTCGCGAATACTCTTGACGGTCTTTATTGGCATAGGTTTTGGACAGGGTTGGCAACAGGATCGTACCCAGCGCGACGCCCAAAACACCGGAAGGCAATTCCATCAGGCGATCGGCGTAGTACATCCAGGACACCGAGCCTGCGACCAGAAACGAAGCAAAAATAGTGTTGATGATCAATGAAATCTGGCTGACCGAAACCCCCAGAATGGCGGGCAACATCTGTTTCATGACCCGCCAGACACCGGTATCGCGCAGGTTCAGGCGCGGCAACACCAACATGCCGATTTTTTTCAGGTGCGGTAACTGGAACAGCAACTGTGCCAAACCACCGGCCAATACTGCCCAGCCCAAGGCCATCACGGGCGGATCAAAATAAGGCGTCAGGAACAGCGCGAAAATAATCATGCTGACGTTGAGCAGGGTCGGCACGAAGGCCGGGACCGAAAAACGGTTCCACGTGTTGAGGATCGCACCCGCCAGCGAAGACAGCGAAATCAGCAATATATAAGGGAAGGTGACACGCAGCATGTCACTGGTGAGCTGGAATTTCTCTGGGGTGGTGGCAAAGCCCGGAGCCGTCGCCCAGATCACCCAAGGCGCAGCAATCATGCCTAACGCAGTGACAATTGCCAGTACCAGGGTCAGCAAACCGGCCACATAAGCCACGAAGGTGCGTGTCGCCTCCTCGCCCTGCTGGCTTTTGTACTCCGCCAAAATCGGTACAAAAGCTTGCGAAAATGCGCCCTCGGCGAAGATCCGACGCAGCAGATTAGGCAGTTTAAAGGCGATAAAGAACGCATCCGTGGCCATTCCGGCGCCAAAGGTGCGTGCAATGATCGTGTCTCGAACAAAGCCCAAAACCCTTGAAATCATGGTGATTGAGCTGACGGCAGCCAACGATTTGAGCAAATTCATTGAAAGAGTTTTTGCCTATTAAAGAAAGAGCAGGCGAACAAAGCGTCCACTTATGCGATACTGCGCGCCGCAACAGCACAGAGCCAAGCTCGCGAGTTTACAGGTCAAGCGCCGGAAATAAATCTCCCGTCTCCCTCGATCCACCACTCAGCGGATCGTATCAATCGCCCTTGACAAGCCTTCACGTCATCGGCATGATTCGCGGCCTATTTTGTTTGTTATTTCCTAAAAGTCTTTCGAGGAGCTCGACGGTGGCCAACACACCTTCCGCCAAAAAACGTGCAAAACAGGCTGAGAAGCGTCGCAGCCACAACGCCAGCCTGCGTTCCATGGTTCGTACCTACATCAAGAATGTAGTTAAAGCCATCGACGCAAAAGACGCCGCTAAAGCGCAAGCTGCTTATGTTCTGGCTGTTCCTGTTATCGACCGTATGGCCGATAAAGGCATCATCCACAAGAACAAAGCTGCTCGCCATAAGAGCCGCCTGAATGGCCACGTCAAGGCGTTGAACCTTGCGACTGCCGCTTAAGCGATAAGCTTTTTAAAAAACCGACCTCAGGGTCGGTTTTTTATTGCCCGTAAAAAAGCAGGCGCTGATTCACATTATCGACAGGCATAAAAAAGCTGCGATCAGAGCGCCCCCTGTCGCAGCTTTTTTACTAACCGCCGCTAGCCGTGAGGCCACGGCAGGATCGGGATTGCTGTGACCGCGTTCTGCGGACTGCCTTCGATCAGACGATCGCTGTACACCAGGTACACCAGCGTATTGCGCTTTTTATCGAGGAAACGCACCACCTGCATGGTCTTGAATACCAACGAGGTGCGCTCCTTGAACACTTCATCGCCGTCTTTCAACTCACCCTTAAAGCTGATCGGACCGGTCTGACGGCATGCAATCGACGCCTCTGCGCGATCTTCCGCCAAACCCAAACCCCCTTTCATACCGCCCGTTTTAGCGCGAGACAAGTAGCAGGTAACGCCTTCAACCTTAGGATCATCGAACGCTTCGACCACGATGCGATCATTTGGACCCACCAGCTTGAATACGGTCGACACCGTGCCAATCTCCTCCGCCGATGCCAGCAACGGCATTGCTAGCATCACCCCCAACAACCCCTTGATCAAACGCATACACACCCCACATTCAGACCAAAATCAGATTATCGCGATGAACCAGCTCTGGCTCCGCCATATAACCCAACACGCTGACAATCGCATCTGACGACTGCCCGATAATTTTTTGCGCTTCCGCCGCACTGTAGTTAGCGAGCCCGCGCGCAATTTCTCGCCCGTCCGGCGCCACGCACACCACCATTTCACCGCGGCGAAAACCGCCTTGCACTGCTTTCACGCCCACAGGCAGCAGACTTTTATGACCCTGCGACAAGGCCGCAACCGCACCCTCATCCAGCACTAGCGTGCCGCGCGTCTGGAGATGCCCCGCCAGCCACTGCTTACGCGCTGCGAGCAGTCCGCGCTCAGGTGACAGCAATGTGCCCAGGCGCTCACCCGCCTTCAAACGGTCCAACACGCGCTCCAGACGCCCACCCACGATAATCGTATGCGCCCCGGAGCGCGCAGCCAGTCGCGCAGCACGCAACTTGGTTTGCATGCCACCGCGCCCCAGCGCTCCACCCGTGCCCCCTGCTACCGCATCCAGCGCAGGATCATCAGCACGGGCTTCGTAAATCATTTTGGCATCAGGGTTGTTTCGCGGATCGGCGTCAAACATGCCGTCGCGGTCCGTCAGAATCACCAGCAGATCAGCTTCGACGAGGTTGGCCACCAGCGCCGCCAAGGTGTCGTTATCACCAAAGCGGATCTCATCGGTCACCACGGTGTCGTTTTCATTGATGACCGGGATAACACCCAGCTCAACTAACGCACGCAAAGTGCTACGGGCATTTAGATAGCGCTTTCGGTCAGACAAATCGTCATGCGTCAGCAGAATTTGCGCTGTGTGACGGGAATGTTCCGCAAAGCTCGACTCCCACGCCTGCACCAAACCCATTTGCCCGATCGCTGCAGCGGCCTGCAGCTCGTGCATGGCACTTGGGCGCACGGTCCAGCCCAGACGACTCATGCCAGCCGCAACCGCGCCTGAAGACACCAGCACCAACTCAACACCCGCTTCGTGCAGGGCGACCATTTGCTCAACCCAAACACCCATTGCCGCACGATCCAGGCCTTTGCCATCAGCTGTCAGCAATGCGCTGCCGATCTTCACAACCCAACGCTGGGCACCCGTCACCTTACTCCGCATCATCATCCAACCTATGCCTGAGAGCAGCGCGACCGAGCGCCACCCATGGAAATTTTTTGATTACCGTTTCGTAGATGCTAAAACGCCGCTCAATTGAGCGGCGCTGTAGTTTACTGCAACAAATCAGTCGCGGACGTAAATGATTTCCGGACCATCTTCGTCATCAACATCTTCTTCGTCCCAGTCATCTTCACCGATGTCATGGACGCTCTTCACGCCACTGCGACGCAGAGCACGCTTGTCATCAAGCGCTTGCAACTGCGCACGCGCTTCGTCTTCGATGCGCTGATCCAGCTCAGCCAGCTCTGCTTTATAAGCAGGGTCATTGGCCAGACGGTCAGCACGATCTTCGAGGTAGCGCATGATGTCGTGGCACAGCTTGTCGGTACCGATTTTGGCAATGGCCGAAATCACATACACAGGGCCTGTCCACTCAAGACGATCCACCACTTCTTTAACGCGTGCATCGTGCTCATCTTGCGGCAACGAATCACACTTGTTCAGCACCAGCCAACGATCACGCTCAGCCAGCGACGGACTGAACTTGGTCAGCTCGTTAACGATGACTTCAGCAGTATCAGCAGCGCTGTCAGTGCCCTCAACCGGCGCCATGTCGACGAGGTGCAGCAACAGGCGAGTACGTGCCAAGTGCTTGAGGAAGCGAATCCCCAGGCCCGCACCATCCGAAGCCCCTTCGATCAAACCAGGGATGTCAGCAATGACGAAGCTCTTCCAGCGATCAACGCTGACCACACCCAGGTTAGGCACCAGAGTAGTGAACGGATAATCCGCCACTTTTGGCTTGGCTGCGGACACCGAACGAATAAAGGTACTTTTACCGGCGTTCGGCAAGCCCAGCAGACCAACGTCAGCCAGCACTTTGAGCTCCAGTTTCAGGTCACGTAACTCACCCGGTTTACCCGGCGTGGTTTGGCGCGGCGCACGGTTGGTACTGGACTTGAATCGGGTGTTACCCAGACCGTGCCAGCCACCCTGCACCACCATCAACTTCTGACCCGCCTTGGTCAGGTCGCCAATGACTTCCTGCGTACCTGCATCGATCACCGTGGTGCCGACCGGCACGCGCAGGATCAGGTCCTCGCCCTTGCGGCCAGTGCAATCAGCGCTGCCGCCGTTCGAACCGCGCTCAGCGTCAAAGTGACGGGTGTAACGGTAGTCAACCAGCGTGTTGAGGTTTTCGTCGGCGACCATGAAGATCGAGCCGCCATCACCACCATCACCGCCGTTAGGGCCGCCATTTTCGATGAACTTCTCGCGACGGAAACTCATGCAACCGTTACCACCGTCGCCCGCTTTTACCTTGATCGATACTTCATCAACAAACTTCATAACAAAACGCCTCTCGTCATCAGGACGAGCCGATAAACATAAGACATAAGACTCTTGCAAAAATGAGCGCAGCGACCTCAATCAACGGCCGTTAAATCCAGCGCTGGCAGCCCATACAAACAGTTTTGCAAGAGACTCATCCCACAAACGAAAAAGCCCCGTCGCAAGACAGGGCTCTTCCAGCTACCAAGCTATTACGCCGCGACGACTGCAGTCTTCGGAACGATGCTTACATAGCGACGACCGAAGGCGCCTTTAACTTGGAACTTGATCACGCCTTCCACTTTCGCGAACAGGGTGTGATCTTTGCCCATACCAACGCCGTAGCCAGCGTGGAATTGGGTGCCGCGCTGACGCACGATGATGTTGCCCGGAATGATAGCCTGGCCGCCATACATCTTCACGCCAAGGCGTTTGGCTTCTGAGTCGCGACCGTTACGGGTACTACCACCAGCTTTTTTGTGTGCCATGAGTCAATTCTCCTAGTGAGGAATTAGGCTGAAATTAAGCCTGAATACCGGTGATTTTGATCTCGGTGTACCACTGGCGGTGGCCCATACGCTTCATGTGGTGCTTACGACGACGGAACTTGATGATGCGGATTTTATCGTGACGACCTTGGGAGATCACTTCAGCAACAACAGTGGCGCCAGGAACAACTGGAGCGCCGATGTTCACGTCGTCGCCATTGGCAACCAACAGAACGCGATCAAAAGTTACGGATTCGCCGGTAGCGATTTCCAGTTTTTCGATCTTCAGGTATTCACCTGGAGCTACTTTGTACTGCTTGCCACCAGTAACGATTACTGCGTACGACATGGTATTTCTCCGATAATCCTGCTCACCCAGCGCTTTATAAGTAAAGGTATTGGCTGGCATGGCTGCATGGGGCTGGAACGGCCCAAGTGCAATTGCGTAAGGCAGGTGCTGCCCAGGAAGTTCAGGGTGCGCGATTGTACGCAAGGCAACAGCACGTTGCAAGAGGCCGCCCATCGCGCCTTGACAGGCCATCCCCCCCGACCTAGCATGCCGCGCAACCCTTCTGGAGCACCTGTCGCTGATGCAACCCCAAGCTTTCTACCGCACGGTTGCGGACGATTTTAGCGCCGTCGACGGCATCATCAAGAAGCAGCTGACCTCACGCGTACCGCTGGTCTCAAAAATCGGCGACTACATTACGTCGGCCGGCGGCAAACGCCTTCGTCCTTTATTAGTGTTGCTGTGTGGCAAGGCTCTGGGCCGTGAAGGCGACGACTTGCGCCTGCTGGCCGCCACCATTGAGTTCCTGCACACCGCCACCCTGTTGCACGACGACGTAGTCGACATGTCCGGCATGCGCCGCGGCCGCAAGACCGCCAATGCCACATGGGGCAACGCGCCGAGCGTATTGGTGGGCGACTTCCTGTACTCGCGCTCCTTCGAAATGATGGTGGAGCTGGGCTCGATGCCAGTGATGAAAATCCTGTCGCAAGCCACGCGCATCATTGCTGAAGGCGAAGTGCTGCAACTGTCCAAAGTGCGCGACGCCAGCACCACCGAAGAAACCTACATGGAAGTCATCCGTGGCAAAACCGCCATGCTCTTTGAGGCCTCGACCCACAGTGCTGCGGCGCTGGCCGGGGCAACGCCCGAGCAAAGCGAAGCCCTGCGCACGTTTGGCGATCACTTGGGCGTGGCGTTCCAACTGGTGGACGACTTGCTCGACTACCGTGGCGATGCCGAGACCCTGGGTAAAAACGTGGGTGACGACCTGGCCGAAGGCAAGCCGACCCTGCCGCTGATCTACACCATGCGCGAAGGCACGCCGGAGCAAGCTGCCCTGGTTCGCCAGGCGATCCAGAAAGGTGGCATTGAAGACCTGGAAAGCATCCGCGCGGCTGTCGAGGCTTCCGGCTCGCTGGAATACACCGCCCAACTGGCACGCGACTATGTGGCCAAGGCCATTGTTTGCCTTGAAGCCCTGCCGCCGAGCGAATACCGCGACGCGCTGGTGGAGTTGAGCGAATTTGCGGTCGCACGTACGCACTGAACCTCACACCTGGTAATCGCCGTAGCAGGCTGCAAACGGGGGGCATATCCCCCCGTTCTACCAAAGCTCTGCTCGCAACCTTCGGCACAAGCTATAAGCGCACCAACCCGCACTTCCCCGCCCGCCAACAAAACCCTATACAATGCGTGCCTTTTAGCCATCCTGACTTTTAAGGAGCGCAAGTGAGCACTTTGCCACCCTGCCCAAAATGCAATTCCGAATACACCTACGAAGACGGCGCACAGCTGATCTGCCCGGAATGCGCCCATGAGTGGTCCGCCAATGGCGAGGCTGAAGACACCAGCGATGTAAAAGTCTACAAAGATGCGTCGGGCACCGTGCTGACCGACGGCGACACAATCACCGTTATCAAAGACCTGAAAATCAAAGGCACCTCGCTGGTGGTCAAAGTTGGCACCAAGGTCAAAAACATCCGCCTGTGCGACGGCGACCACGATATCGACTGCAAAATCGACGGCATCGGCCCCATGAAGCTCAAGTCCGAGTTCGTGCGTAAAGTCTGATTCTGCTGCATTCCTTCCTGCGCCCTGCGCAGGAAGGTGTCGCCCTCCCCGCTCCAATCCCGCCGCTACTGATGCGCAATATCAAAAAGCCAGTCACTTTGACCGACAGCAATTTCTGCGCAAAAAAAACACAATTGCGGCAATAGGCACTTGCTATTAATTGAATAAGAATTATTCTCATTGATATTCATCAAGGAGACGCCCATGACTTATTTAATCGATGCCTGGCTGGACCGTCCGCACCCCTATCTGCGAATCCTGCATCGGGAAACCGGGGAAGTCTGTGCGGTACTGGAAGAAGAAGCGCTGAACGAACTGCACGATCAGGGAGATCTGGATTTCTCGGGGCTTAACTCCAGCGAGCCGGTGGTGCTCAAGGAGTTAGTGCGCAATCTGTTTCTATTTTGCTACGCCCGGGCATTGCGCCCTGTCGGCTCGACTGACACCCATGAGCATCACGCCAAAATAGAAATATGATGCGTCTTGCGCAGTGGCGGGCTTACCCGCAAACCCGCCACTGCCGTTAAAACACTGGGGTCTTACAGAACGTCCAGCAGCTCAACGTCGAATACCAACACGCTGTGTGGAGCGATGCTGCCAACGCCTTGTGCGCCGTAAGCCAATTCGCTCGGCACGTAGATGCGCCATTTGCTACCGGCATTCATCAATTGCAGTGCCTCAGTCCAGCCGGCAATCACACCGCCCACTGGAAACTCAGCGGGTTCACCGCGCTCGTAGGAACTGTCGAACACAGTGCCGTCGATCAGGGTGCCGTGATAGTGAACGCGAACAGTGTCTTCGCGCGATGGCTTAGCGCCTTCACCTGCCGTCACTACTTCAAATTGCAGACCCGATGCCAGGGTGGTGATGCCGTCTTTCTGGGCGTTTTCAGCCAGGAAAGCCTTGCCTTCGCCAGCAGCCGCTTCTGCCTTGGCAGCCGCTTCAGCTTGCATGATCTCGCGGATCACTTTAAAGCTGGCCGACATTTCTTCCTGACCTACGCGGCTTTCTTTACCGGCGAACGCATCAGTCAGGCCCGCCAGGATTGCATCCAGGCTCACGCCCGGTGGTGGGTTGTCACGCAGTTGGTCGCCCAACTGACGGCCAATGCCATAGCTAACGCGGGTTTCGTCGGTCGACAGATTTACTTCGGACATAACACTGCTCCGCTGTGGGACGTTCCTGGCCAGCCAGTCGTAACCGCTGACCCCAAACGCCCTGAACCAAAAAAGGGCGAGCAGACTACCACAGCCCCCAAAGCCTTCGCAGCCCGGGTTATGCGCCGCGAGCTGCAGGGGGCATCAATGCTTGGTGAGTTTGTCCAGATAACCCATCGCAAACGCCGAGATCACGAACGTCATATGAATGATCACGTACCACATCAGGTACTGAGGCTCGATGTTGCGCGCATCCATAAACACCCGCAGCAGGTGGATCGAAGAGATCGCAACAATCGAGGCGGCCACTTTCATTTTCAGCGACGTGGAGTCCATCGTACCCAGCCAGCTGAGCTTCTCTTTGTGCTCGTCGATATCCAGTTGCGAAACGAAGTTCTCGTAGCCCGAGATCATCACCATCACCAGCAAGCCGCCGACCAGCGCCATGTCGATCAGCGACAGAATGACCAGGATCAAGTCCGACTCAGATAGCGCAAACACGTTAGGGATTACGTGAAACACTTCCTGAAAGAATTTCAAGGCCAGCGCCAGCAGCCCCAGGGACAAACCAAAATAGATCGGCGCTAGAATCCAGCGCGAAGCGTACATTGCATTTTCGATAAAGCGTTCCATTGAATCTCACAGGATGTAGAAAAATGGGCGCGAGTATATCAGTGAGAAAACAGCTGGCATGAAGCCCCAGACACAGTCTGTAAAAACTTTTTCTGCTAGTGTCCTCCTACTCAGCATCGTTTACGGACAGGAAAACTGAAGAATGGATCTGCGACTCCCCTTGGCTGGTCTCGGACTCTCATTGGCGCTGCTCGCCACAGGAGGCTGTTCACCGGATGAGAAACACCCGCTCGCCAGCCTGGAAGAAAGGACCGCGCAGTTCGAACAGAACCTGGACACCATCAAAGACCAGCCACTCAAGGATGCCGTTGCCGACCTCGGTGGCTCTTTGTTGTTGCTTGAACGTGCGCGTATCAAGTTGCAAGACAAGCCGATTGAAACCCAATACACCACCGACGATCTGGCACTGCTCAAGCACTACCCCACCACCCAGGCACTGACTGACACCTACATCAATGGCTTGTTTGTGCTGCGCAAACACGCCAGCTCTGACTACCTGACCGATCTGGAGCCGGTGTTCCCGTTCCCGCTCAACAGCGCCTCGCAATTCCCGTTCCCGCATGTGCTGGAATGGCAGTCCGTCACCCTGAGCAACAAACAGGTGGTGCCCTTCCAGGCCGAATGGTCCGAGACCGACCCCGGCATCCAGTTGAGCCCCTCCAGCGCCAACCTGAGCAACCCGGACGACCTGACCGTCACCTACCCCTACATCGACGGGATCGAAACCGAGAACATCCAGCAACCCCAGCCACTGATGCTGCACGGCAAGGTCGAAGTCATTGCACCGGGCAAAGTGGTCAACTTCAAGCTGAGCGCCAATGACGTTGGCCAGACCCGCACCGAGGGCAGCATCAGCGTGACCCTGTTGGCGCTGGGCAAAAACTTTGCAGAGGTCGATATTCGTAACAGCGCAGCGCTGGCCGAGCCTGTGCGCGACATCGAGCTAAACCCGCTGATCATCCAGGCGCACGACCTGTCCGGGCAATTTCTCTCACGCGCAGGCTCGATCAACGAAAACGCCGAGCAACTGGCGTTTTATCAACAGCAACTGGCCGAAATGCTCAAGCAAACCGCGTGGAGCGAGGCCTTTGAGCAACAGTTGAGGAACGAACAAGCCGACTTTGATAAAAAACACCCCAATCACTACAGCAAGGTCTACTTCAACGGCACGGTCGAACATGTCGACATCAGCGTGCTCGACTTCTCGACCGCGACGGTCACGCGTAAAGAACTCGATCTGCCCGTACACAGGCTCGACAAAAACGTGGTGAACAAAGACATACAGCCCTTGCCCCTGGCCGTGGTGGTCTATGACGACCAGGCACCTGCGTACCTGAAGAACGCCAACCTCGACCCTGAGCAGTTTAAAAAGAATGTCACCATCAGCCAGTCGATTGACGACGCCAGCGCCGCGACCCTGGAGTTCAGCCACCCGGCCACCTTCAATGACGAGTTGCTGGGCGTGCTGCCTGACTCGTCCGACGCGCCGGTAACCTTCTTTGCCGAAGACGATAATGGCAATCGCAGTGAACCCCTGGAATTGCCCGCCGAAGCCTTCGATGTTGACCCGCACACCGGCGTCATCACCTATGACCTCAATTTGTTCCCAGAAACACCCGCTTTCGCGATTGGCTCAATCCCGATGTACATCGCCAACGTCGACCAACAATCCCTGGACGTTGCCCATTTACCCAAGGGTCTGGAGCTTAAGGGCAATGCGTTGATCGTTGATCAAACGCTGTTCCCGTCTGACGCCTGGCGCTTTTACGCCAAGGACAAGACCGGTAATTATCTGAAAGAAGTGCTAGCAGTGAGCCACAGTCGCGAGGCGGATGGCCCGCCCACCTTTGACGTGCATTACTTTTATGGCCAGCCGACGCACCTTGAAAGCTATGCCCGCACCGACCTGACACCGGTGGAATATGGCTTTGAGGTCAAACTGGACAAAGTGCCCGAGGTCAACCCGCCGCATTGATTGCTGTCCCTCAACGAGACGCGTGACTGCGCGTGCCGTTGATCTGCCGCAACTGGGCCTGCACATGCAGGCACCAGATCTGCGGATCATCCGCCAACTGATAGCCGTGCAGCGTCAGGCTTTCAACGATTGATTCAAGAATGGTTTCAGCCGCGAACGGGCCAGGGAACGGGCCTTGGGACTTGATCGTGGTCGGCTGCTCGCCGGCAAGCCCTGCGGCAAACAACAGCGTCCACATGCCTGTACCACCAGCGAGCGGGCGCACGCTGCATTCGATCCGTGTTTCCAACCCCAGGCATTGGCGGGTAAGGCAAAGGTTGCGCGTCATGGCGGCGACCCTCGGTAGATCCTGTATTCAGCCGCACACAACGGGCTGCATCGTTCCAGTGACGACAGTGGAGGTCCTTGTGCTGAGAATAGAAGAAAAACAGCGCTCGCCAAGGCGCCGTGACCAACGGAAAGGTTCACGCATTGGCAATCATCCCGATGGATGCTGGCGCAGGCTACGAGCTTTAGCGCAATGATCAACAGCTCGCAGCCTGCGCCAGCTCCTACGGGGTAGGTTTTAAACCGATTTTTTAGCGGCCAGGGTTTCGGCGATCAACTCCTTTTCAGCCTCTTTGAGGTCTTCATCGCTGATCATTTCAGCGATGACCCGTAACCGCTCAACCACCCGCGCATTGACGCTGCCTTCCGGGAACAGACCTTCAGCGTCCGGCTCGCCCGCAGGCTCACCCACCAACAAGCTCAAGGCTTCGTCCGCCTGGCGCACCGCGTAGACGTGAAACTTGCCCTCGCGCACCGCCTGCAACACTTTCTCATCCAGCATCAACGTCGCTACGTTGGCCTGAGGAATGATTGCCCCTTGCTCACCCGTCAACCCGCGAGCTTCGCACAGGCGGAAGAAGCCTTCGATTTTCTCGTTGACGCCACCCACAGCCTGCACTTCGCCGAACTGGTTGATGGAGCCGGTGATTGCAAAACACTGCTTGAGTGGCGTTTTCGACAGCGCTGAAATCAGCGTGCAAGCCTCGCCCAGTGACGCACTGTCGCCATCCACATAGCCGTAAGACTGCTCCAGCGCGATGCTGGCCGAGATCGCCAGCGGGAATTCCTGCGCATAACGGCTGCCCAGGTACCCGGTCAAAATCATCACGCCTTTGGAGTGAATCGGTTGGCCGAGGTTAACTTCGCGCTCAATGTCGACGATACCGCTGCCACCCGGATACACCGTGGCTGAAATACGGGCTGGCACGCCGAAGGCTGAATCGCCCACTTCGAGCACCGTCAGGCCGTTGCACTTGCCGACCGCCGCACCGTCGGTGTCGATCAGAATGATCCCGGCCAACATGTCGTCAAGAATCCGTGCCGACACTCGACCGGTGCGCGTGGCCTTGGCTTTCAGCGCGCGCTCGATATGGCCCGCATCGGTCATTTCATCGTTGGCCAGATGGCGAATGAAATCCGCCTCGCTGACCAGCTGGAACAGATCGCCGATACGCGCCGACAAGCGCCCTTGATGCTCGGCCAAACGGGCGCTGTACGTCGCCAGTCGCGCTACCGCATCGGCTGTCAGCGGCGCCATGCCTTCCTCAGAAGTGCGCGTGGTCAGCAACTGGGCAAACTGCTCAAGGCTCTCGTCGACCATGGGAATGTCTTCGTCGAAGTCCACCAGCACACGGAACATCTCTTGGAAGTCCGGGTCCAGGTCTTGCAACGTGTAATACAGCTGGCGGGCACCAATGATGATGACTTTGACCTGCAACGGGATCACTTGCGGGCTGAGGGTCACGGTGGCCAAGCGCCCCATCTCGCCCAGTGGCGACTCCATTTTCAATTTGCGCGATTGCAGTGCGCGTTTGAGCGCGTCCCATACAAACGGCTCGCTGAGCATTTTCTCGGCTTCGAGAATCAAAAAGCCGCCGTTGGCGCGGTGCAAAGCGCCCGCACGCAACTGACGATAGGTGGTGTAGAGCGCCCCCTGATCGGTGCTGTACTCAATACGGCCAAACAGGTTGTCGTAGGTGGGATGCGGTTCAAACACCACCGGTGCACCGCCGCTCATGGGCTGGCCGACCACCAGGCTGGGCAGATACTGCTCTTCGAGCAACTTGCGCGCCTGGGCATCGGTCTTGCTGTCGTCGACCAGTTGCTCGACCACGGTCTTGAGCAAGTACACCTGCACCGCCTGCAAGTAGCCGCACACAGCGCCGTTCTCGGCGTACTTTTGCGACAGCGGCGCCAGCAACGGTTGCAGCGCCAGGGTGATGGTTTCTTCGTTCAAATGACGCAGTTGGTTATTGGACTCGCGCTTCCACTGCGGCAGGCTCGCCAGTTCTTCGTTGAGACGCTCTTCGAGCTGCGAAATATCCTCGTGAAAACGCTCGCGCTCCTCTTCGGGCAACTGCGAAAACTCGGCTTCATCCAGTGCCTTGCCGTCGCTCATCGGCGTAAAGGCGACGTTGCTGCTGTCGCGGTACAAGGCCACGCCTTTTTCCAGCGCCAAACGCTCGATCACATCCAGCGCGCGGTCATACCGTTGATTAAAGCCCCGGTCGATGGCGCTTTTACGCTGTTGATAGGTCGGGTGCTCAAAGACCGCCGGAAAGGTCGCCAGCAGGTTGTCGATCAAACCATTGATGTCAGCGATGAACGCCGAGGCGCTGCTGGCGGGCAGCTCCAGCGCCCGTGGCTCGCGCGGGTCATCGAAGTTATTGACATACACCCAGTCACTCGGCGACTTCAGGCGCTTGCCTTCAGCTTTGAGGTAGCGTTTGACGAACGAAAAACGCCCGGTACCGGGTTCGCCCATCACAAATACGTTGTAACCCGGACGTGGCATGGCCACGCCAAATTGCAAGGCTTCGACCGCACGTTCCTGGCCGAGAATGCCGCGAAAAGGCTCCAGATCATTGGTGGTAGAGAAGCTGAACTGTTCAGCGGAAAACGGACGGGTCAGCGCGTCAGGCGCGAGACGCAAGCTGGCAGCAACAGGATCAGGCATCGGGCTTCCTTACATCGGGCGGGGCAGATGCCCGCATTCTGGCGCTGGCCGTACGCCACTGGCAAGGCGCACGATGCGCGAAATCCCGCGGCCCTGCATTTGCGGGTTAAAACTGTGCTCGATCAATGATTGTTTTACAAAAAATAACGGAACCCACAGATCATGCCTAGACTCCAAGATGTTACGCGGCCGGAAGGCATAACTGGCCCGTACTGGCGCTTCGGGGCCAGACACCCTTGTCCATTGGTTGCACACACATAGAGAACAAAGCTATGAAACGGATTCTTCTCGGTACTCTCTTCACTGTTGTTTCCCTCAATGCTATGGCTCAAGCACCAGGCGGTCCGAACTGCGGTTGGGGCAACATGCTGTTTGAAGGCCAACGCGGCACTCCGGCCCACTTCCTGGCCTCCACCACCAACGGCACGTCCGGCAACGCCACCTTTGGTATGACTTCCGGTACCAACGGTTGCACCACCAAAGACTCGCTGACCTACGGCGGCAAATCGTGGATTGCCATGAATGGCATGATGAACGAGCTGTCCGAAGACATGGCTAAAGGCAATGGCGAAGCGCTGACCACCTACGCGGTGGTACTGGGTGTCGCCCCTGAAGACCGTGAGCATTTTGCAGCGGTCACCCACGAACACTTCCAGCAAATCTTCAGCAAGGCTGACGTGACCGCGGATGATGTTCACACCAACACCCTGGCCGTCCTGAAAAGTGACGCTCGCCTGTCCAAGTACGCAACCGCTGCGTAAATGAGACCTGCCCGCTCCTTTCGGAGCGGGTATCCTTCTGCTTCATTTCTATTCGTCTGACAACAGTTGCCGACCATGCTCAAACGCCTTGCCTATTTGGCGCTCTGTGCCTGCGCCCCGTTATATGCCGCGCCCTCTATCGACAATCAACGTGTGCAGCAGTTGGCCAACGACCCGTTCTGGCTCTCCCTGGGGCATTACGAAGCCCGCAAGCTCGGCGGCTGGCGCAGTTATGTCAGCGACGACAAATTCTTCATCGCCCCCGACGGCGCTCACCACCCGGACGCTGAATTGCGCGCCACCGTCGAGGCGCTGTATTCGCCCTTAAGCCTGGGCGACAAACACCCGCAATGCGTGTACCCGGCCCGCACCCGCTGGCTCAAGGCGCAACTGAATCTGAACGACTTGCCCCAAGCGCCGTGCGCCGAGTTCACGCAATGGTTCACAGACGTGGCCCCGCACAGCACGGTGATGATTTTCCCGGCGGCGTACCTCAACAGCCCGTCCTCGATGTTTGGTCACACCTTATTGCGCATCGACCAGGCTGACGTGCAAAGCAACAAGACCGCGCTGCTCAGCTACGCGATCAACTTCGGCGCCTACATCGAAGGTTCCGACAACAGCATTCTGTATGCGTGGAAAGGCCTGGCTGGCGGTTATCCCGGCCTGTTCGCCCTGGTGCCCTACCAGGAAAAACTCTCGGAGTATCGCAGCCTCGAAAACCGCGACCTGTGGGAATACCGCCTCAACCTGACGCCCGAAGAAACCCAACGGATGGTTGAGCATGTGTGGGAGCTGAAACAGATCCAGTTCGACTACTTCTTTTTCGACGAAAACTGCTCGTATCGCCTGCTTGAACTGCTGCAAGTGGCCCGTCCAGGCTTGAAGCTGACCACCCAATTCCCGTTGACCGCGATCCCCACCGACACTGTAAAAGCGGTCAAAGAAGCCGGTCTGGTCGAAAGCATCGAATACCGCCCGTCACGCGAGCGCGAGTTGCTGGACCGCGCCAAGGTCCTCGACCCCGAAGAGCAGCAATGGGTGCTACAGGTCAGCGCCAATCAACAGCAACTGCAAAACCCTGAATTCAAAGCCCTGCCCAAAGCCCGGCAAGCGTTGATCATCGACGCCGCTTATCGCCTTGAACGCTACCGCGCCAACGGCCTGGAGCGTGATACCGAGCGCTCGCAACGCAGCTTTGAACTGCTGCGCGCAATCAACCAAAACCCGGCACCGGCGCTGCACGTCGAAAAACCCGAACTGCCGGAGAACGGCCACGAGTCGCGCACCTGGCAATTGGGCGCGGGCAGCCGCGACGACAAGGCCTTTGCCGAGTACGGCCTGCGCATGGCTTACCACGACCTGAACGACAACGCGCCGGGCTTTCCGCTGGGGGCGCAGATTGAAATCCTGCAACTCAAATTGCGCCAGTACGAAGGCAACCACTGGCAAATCCAGCAACTTGATCTGGCCAACATCCGCTCGCTGACACCGCGCAATGACCTGCTCCAGCCGTGGTCCTGGCAAGTGGGCGGCGGCCTTGAGCGCGTGCTGGGCAAGCATGGCGACGAAAACCTCGTCAGCCACGTCAATGGCGGCGCAGGCGGCACCTGGCAACTGGCCGACGGCCTGCTAGGTTTCGCCCTCGGCACAGTGCGCGTGGAACACAACAACGACTTCGCCGCCTTCGTCGCTCCGGCTGCGGGCTACAACACCGGGTTGCTGTGGCGTAATCCGCTGGGCAATCTGAGCCTGGAAGCCAAGGGGGATTACTTCACCAACGGTGAAATCCGCCGCACGCTAAGCCTGAACCAGCAGTGGGAAATATCCCGCAACCTCGGCCTGCGCCTGACCGCCCAACGAGAGTTCAGCCACCTGAGCTCGCCGGTCAACGAAGTGATGCTGGAAGTGAAGTGGTATCACTACTGAATGGAGTTACACGACATGGCTGCCCACTGCCAAACCCTGGACGAAGTCCGCGAACACATTGACCAACTGGATCGCCAGATCGTCGGCCTCATTGCACAGCGCGGGCGCTATGTGTCGCAGGCTGCGCGTTTTAAAAAAGACAGTCATGCCGTCAAGTCGCCGCAGCGGGTTGAGCACGTGTTCGCCAAGGTCAGGGCCTTGGCCGACGAGCTGGGTGCCAACCCGCACGTCACCGAACAGGTGTACCGCGCCATGATCGCGGCGTTTATCCAGCAAGAGCTGGCTGAACACTCGGCGCTTTCCTGAACGGCTGAGCCGTGAAGTCGCTGGGCAGGTTGCGATCAACTGCGCAGCGATCTTAACCTGCAAGACCTGTCCTGGGAGCTTGCGCCGCCAGCCCCCTCAGACCGAACCCGCGCTCAACCTGCAACGTCAGACGAACGATTAACGCCTGGCGCCCCACCCCACGAAGGCCTGCACACGTTCTATAACGCCAAGGCCAAAATGAAGCGTCAGTCCAGGGCCTTACATGAGCTGCACCCCGATGCCAGCACTGGCCAGTTGTTCGCGGGCGTGCAGGCGCTGCAAACACCCGCCGACAGCTGACATCACGTTGACACGCGCTTCACAGCCCAATCACAGATCCCGGCCTACACTCCACCTCATCGGCCGTTGATCGGTGCATTGAGGTGGATTATGTGGCGCGGCGCTGTGTGTATCGGGCTGTTGAGTGCAGTGCTGAGCGGGTGTCAAACCACCCACGATGAGCTGTTGGCGAAGGGTTATCCGCCCGCCTTTGCGGACGGTTTTGCTGAGGGCTGTAGCAGTGGCCGGCAAGCCGCAGGGGCTATCACTGGCGAGTACAAGAAAGACGTTGCGCGCTACCTGAAAGATTCGATCTACGCCCAAGGCTGGGACGATGGCTTTCGCCAGTGTCAGGCCATGCGCGAAAGTCAGGACCGCGAGGAGTACCAGGAGCGGCATTGGGATCAGCGCGAACGCGACTGGCAGCACGAAAAGGATGTGGACGCCGCCCGCGCCTATCGCTCGCAATAATTTGAACCCTGATCTACCCGCAGGCTCTCAAGCCTATAGCCACAAGGGACACCTGCCATGAGCCGCGCATTTGTAAACGAAGACAGCGCCGCCGACCACGCCAATACCCCTATTGAGCGGCACGTCAGCAACCAGCCCAATTACGTGACCGCCGAGGGTCATGGGTTATTGCACGCCAAAGTCAGCGCGCTTCAGGCGCAACACAGTCAAGAGAGCGCAAAGGGCGATGACGCCGACAAACAGCGCTTGGCCGACCTTGAGCGAGATTTGCGCTATTTCAATCAGCGTTTGCTGAGTGCGCAGGTCGCCGCCCCGGCAACCTCGTCAGATAAGGTGCAGATCGGCAGTTGGGTGACATTTACCGATGAACACGGCAATGAACAACGGGTGCAGTTGGTCGGTGAGGACCAGGCCGATGCCGCTCAGGGCTTGATCAATTGGGGATCGCCGCTGGGCCGTGCGCTGTTGGGCGCACAGCTGGGCGATGAAGTGCTGTGGCTTCGACCTGCCGGGGATTTGCAGGTTGAAATCATCGCCATAAAACCGGCTTAAACCACGCCCTGCGCCAGCATGGCATCGGCCACTTTAACGAAGCCTGCGATGTTGGCGCCTTTGACGTAGTTGATACGTCCGTTTTCTTCGCCGTAGTGAACACACGCGTGGTGGATCGACTGCATGATGTTGTGCAACTTGCTGTCCACCTCACCCGCCGTCCACAGCAAGCGCATGGCGTTTTGCGACATTTCCAGCCCGCTCACCGCCACACCACCGGCATTGGAAGCCTTGCCCGGTGCGAACAGAATGCCAGCCTCGACAAACACATCGACAGCTTCCAGCGTGGTCGGCATGTTGGCGCCTTCGGCCACGCACACGCAGCCATTGCTCAGCAACGTACGTGCAGCGTCTGCGTCCAGCTCGTTCTGCGTCGCGCACGGCAGGGCAATGTCACACGCCAGGTGCCAAGGATGCTGACCGGCCAAAAACTCCAGACCAAACTGCGTCGCCATTTCGCTGATACGCCCACGCTTGACGTTTTTCAGTTCCATCAAGGCTTCCCACTGCGCGTCGTCCAATCCGGCTTCGCAGTACAGCGTGCCTTCGGAGTCCGACAGAGAAATGACCTTGCCGCCCAGATCCATGACCTTACGCGCGGCGTATTGCGCCACGTTGCCAGAACCGGAGATCGCAACACGTTTGCCGTCGATGCGCTGGCCGCTGCGCTTGAGCATTTCCTGGGCAAAGTAAACGCAGCCAAAGCCTGTAGCTTCCGGGCGAATCAAGCTGCCACCGTAGCTCATGCCTTTGCCGGTCAGTACGGAGGTGAACTGGTTGCTCAGGCGTTTGTACTGGCCAAACAGGAAACCGATTTCACGTGCGCCAACGCCGATATCCCCCGCAGGCACATCCACGTCCGAACCGATATGGCGGTACAGCTCGCTCATAAAGGCCTGACAAAAGCGCATCACTTCTGCATCGCTCTTGCCCTTGGGATTGAAGTCCGAACCGCCCTTGCCGCCGCCCATCGGCAGTGAAGTCAGGGAGTTTTTGAAGGTTTGTTCAAAGGCCAGGAACTTGAGTACACCCAGGTTCACCGAAGGGTGGAAGCGCAGGCCGCCTTTGTACGGGCCAATGGCGCTGTTCATCTGAATACGGAAACCACGGTTAACCCGCACTTTGCCTTCGTCATCGACCCACGACACACGGAACACAATCGCACGCTCAGGTTCGCAAATGCGTTCAAGAATTCCGGAGGTCAGGTAATGCGGATTAGCTTCGAGAAAGGGCCACAGACTGCGCAGGACTTCTTCCACAGCCTGGTGGAATTCTGGTTGGTCCGGGTCACGTTTTTTCAGGCGGGCAAGGAAGTGGTCGACGGATTCGATCATGGATAAGTCTCGGCAAATTTATTGTCGTTAAACGGAGATTGGCCAGAACTTTATCAATTCATGTCGCACCGCGACAGCGCAAAATGTCGCAGTTTTGAATTTAAATGGTGCTTTTATATAAATAACGCTGATTTTACGGCGCTTTGCGCACCAAAAAAGTGAAACCTGTACCCACTTTTGCCCCAATAAAAAGCCCCCCCGTAGCAAAGAGGTGCCGTGCAGCCTGCAAAACAACGGCGCCCGAAGGCGCCGTTGTTTTGCAGCAAACGGCCGTTTATTGGGCCAGTTTTTTGTGACGCACACGATGCGGCTGGGTGGCCGCTTCGCCGAGGCGCTTTTTACGGTCAGCTTCGTACTCGGTGTAGTTGCCTTCAAAGAAGACCGCTTGCGAGTCGTCTTCGTACGCCAGAATGTGCGTCGCGACGCGGTCAAGGAACCACCGGTCGTGAGAGATCACAATGGCGGCGCCAGGGAAGTCCAGCAACGCTTCTTCGAGCGAACGCAGGGTCTCGACGTCAAGGTCGTTGGACGGTTCGTCGAGCAGCAGCACGTTGGCGCCCTCTTTCAAGGTCAGGGCCAGGTGCAAGCGACCACGCTCACCACCGGACAGGTCCTTGACGAATTTCTGCTGATCGCCACCCTTGAAGTTGAAACGCCCCACGTAGGTACGCGACGGGATTTCGTAGTTGCCGATGCGGATCACATCGGAACCGTCAGAAATGGCCTGGAACACCGTTTTGCTGCCATCCAGGTCGTCACGGCTCTGGTCAACACACGCCAACTGCACAGTGTCACCGATTTCGATGCTGCCCGAATCCGGCTGTTCTTTGCCCATCAGCATGCGGAACAGGGTCGATTTACCGGCACCGTTACCGCCGATCACGCCCACGATGGCGCCTTTAGGCATGGCGAACGACAAGTTGTCGATCAGCACGCGATCGCCGTAGCCTTTGGAGACGTTTTTGAACTCGATCACTTTGTCACCCAGGCGCGGACCGGCCGGGATGTAGATTTCGTTGGTCTCGCTGCGCTTCTGGAATTCCTGCGATTGCAGTTCTTCGAAGCGTTGCAGACGGGCCTTGGATTTGGACTGACGCGCCTTGGCGCCTTTACGCACCCATTCCAGCTCGTCTTTCATGGCCTTTTCATGGGCCGACTGCTGTTTGGATTCGGCCGCCAGACGGTCGGACTTGGCTTCAAGCCAACCCGAGTAGTTGCCCTCGTAAGGGATACCGGCGCCGCGGTCGAGTTCCAGAATCCAGCCCGCCACGTTGTCCAGGAAGTAACGGTCGTGCGTGATCGCAACCACGGTACCCGGGAAGTCGTGCAGGAAGTGTTCCAGCCAGGCCACCGAGTCGGCGTCCAAGTGGTTGGTAGGTTCGTCGAGCAGCAGCATGTCCGGGGCTGAGAGCAGCAGGCGGCACAGGGCCACACGGCGTTTCTCACCACCCGACAGGTGTTCGATTTTGGCATCCCAGGCCGGCAGACGCAGTGCATCGGCCGCAACTTCAAGCTGGCGCTCAAGGTTGTGGCCGTCGCCCGCTTGCAAGATGGCTTCGAGCTTGGCCTGTTCGGCCGCCAGTTTGTCGAAGTCGGCATCCGGCTCGGCGTATTCGGCGTAAACCTGATCCAGGCGCGCCTGAGCGTCCTTGATCACGCTGACGGCTTCTTCAACCACTTCGCGAACGGTTTTGGTCGGGTCCAGTTGCGGCTCTTGCGGCAGGTAGCCGATGTTCAAGTCCGGCATCGGACGGGCTTCGCCGTCGAACTCGGGGTCGACGCCAGCCATGATTTTCAACAGGGTGGATTTACCCGAACCGTTCAAACCGAGCACGCCGATCTTGGCGCCCGGGAAAAACGACAGGGAGATGTTTTTCAGGATTTCCCGCTTCGGCGGAACAACTTTGCTCAGCCGATGCATGGTGAAAACGTATTGAGCCATGGTGAACCTAGCGTCAGTGACTGATGAATAAGGCGCGAGCAATGCACGGCTCAGGCCATAGCAGACGGTCAGGAATTGATCTGGGTCAATGCCTGCTCATGTAAAAAGCCTGAGTGTAGGAGCTCTTATGCCCCCGCGTAACCGGCAAAGCTACCTGAATGCGCAGTGCAGGGCAAACCAGCGCAGAGCAGAGGGCTGGCACTTTGCCACAGTCCAAGGCATGCTAGCCGCCCTTTGGGCGTCCCGCTTATAGTGCGCCTCGCACCTTAGCAGCCAAATCGCAGGATCACAGCTTGCCCAATGTCACACCGCCCAACTCCGCCTCCGCGCGCGCTCCAGGCCAATGGCTTGGCACACCTGTGCGCGGCACGTTAAAAGGCGCATTGGCGACGCTGGTCTTGCTGTTGTTGGCGATGCTGTTCTGGTTGTTGATTGAACAGTTTCGCGAAACCCTCGCGCACAAACGCCAATACAGCATCAATTACAGTGCCGATCTGGCCGATCACATCAGCCTGAGCATGGCCCTGCGCGCCGAAGTGGCGCTCAATCTGTTGCCCGCTCATGCCCCCCTCGCTAACCGGCAACAGTTGCAAGCGCTGGTCCATCAAATGCGCCAGTCGCTGCCTTCGCTGCAAAGCGTGGCCTTGCTCAACCCAAATGGCGAAGTGTTGATCGACAGCGGCGGTATCAGCCCGGACGCGGCCTACCTGCGTGACTGGATCAAACACAACCGCGCCCGCAAACGCACTGACGGTTACTACTTCAGCAATAGCAGCGATGCCGGCACGGCGTACCTGTTGCTGAATAAACTGGGCCACGACCCGCAGGGTTACTGGCTGCTGCGCATGAGCCCGGACCTGCTGCACAACCTGACGCGTCAAAACACCCTTGCCGACCGCCCACAATGGCGGATCGAAAACACGCAGACCCGCACCGTGCTGGGCCACAGCGCAGCTACGATGGCCTCGGCGGCCCCCCTCAGCCCGCAAGACGAGACCAACACCGTGCTGCTCACCCCGTTGAGCCACAGTGACTGGCAATTGCGCGGCCTGTTCGCTGCCGATGAAGTCGTGGCCCACTTGCTGCCCGGACTGATCGGCAAATGCCTGCTGGGGCTGCTGTTTGCCCTGTTGCCAGTGGTCGCACTGGTCAACATGCGCCGTCGCCAACGCCAGGTGCATGAAGGCCGTCGCCGCTATTACGACATTTTTGAAGGCACCGGCGTGGCGCTGTGTGTGATGGACCTGTCCGGCCTGCCAGGTTTTTTGGAGCGCGAACAGCTTTATGACAGCAACGCGCTCAAGCAATGGATGAATCACAACCCCGAACAGCGTCGCCAGCTGTGCGAGCAGTTACGCATCACTGAAGTCAACCAGGTGGCGTTGCACTTGCTGGACGTGGATTCAGGCGCTGGCGCGTGGATGAAGCTGATCAGCGGCTGCCCGACCAACACCTCGGCCATCAGCTATCAAGTGATCGAAGCCGTCCTCAACCACCAGCAGCAGCTTGAGCTGGAAATCACGCTGGTAGATGCCAATGGCCAGGATCAGCACTTATGGTTGGTTCTGCGCCTGCCCGATAACCGCTGCGAATATCACGCGGTCATTTTGAGCATCAGTGACATCACCAGCCGCAAGCTGATTGAGTTGTCGCTGCAAGAGCGCGAAAGCTTCTGGTCCGATGTGGTGCGCACCGTGCCTGACCACCTGTATGTGCAGGATGTGATCAGCCAGCGGATGATTTTCAGCAACCACCATTTGGGCCACACCTTGGGGTACAACGCCACCGAACTGCAACAAATGGGCGCTTACTTCTGGGAGCTGCTGCTTCATCCTGAAGACGCCGAGCAGTACCACCGCTCGCGTCAGCAACAGCGCCATGGCGGCTATGCGCACTTACTGCAATGCCAACTGCGCTTCCGTCACAGCAATGGCGTGTGGCGCCGCTTTGACATTCGCGAGCAAGCCTTGGCTCGCGATGCCTATGATCAAGTCACGCGCATTGTCGGGGTGGCCAAAGACATCACCGATCAGATCGAAGCCAGCGAGTCCCTGCGCGACAGTGAGCAGCGCTATCGGATGCTGGCGGAAAGCATCAGCGACGTGATTTTCTCCACCAACAATACCTTGAAACTGAACTACGTCAGCCCCTCTGTACAAAGCGTATTGGGCTTTGATGCCGCATGGGTGTTCAAGAACGGCTGGCAATCGACCATTGCCAACCCGCAGCAGTTGGCAGGCGTTTACAGCCTGATGGAGCGGGTCAGCAACGCCCTCGACAACCCCGAGCAACTGTCGGCCCTGCGCACCCAACTGGACACCCAACTGTTTGT
Organism: Pseudomonas weihenstephanensis; assembly: GCF_001043055.1. Classification (GTDB taxonomy): domain Bacteria; phylum Pseudomonadota; class Gammaproteobacteria; order Pseudomonadales; family Pseudomonadaceae; genus Aquipseudomonas; species Aquipseudomonas weihenstephanensis. The sequence continues at coordinate 181,072 of NZ_JYLF01000001.1, read as the reverse complement.
GTTCGATTGCCTGCGCGCCGACGGGCGCAAAATCCCTATCGAGCTGCGTCTGGTGTTGGTGTGGGATGAAAACGACGCCTTTGAAGGCATCCTCGGTGTGGGCCGTGATATCAGTCAGCAACGGCGTGCTGAAAAAGACCTGCGCATGGCCGCTACGGTGTTTGAGCATTCCACCTCAGCCATCCTCATCACTGACCCTGCGGGCTACATCGTGCAGGCCAACGAAGCGTTCAGCCGGGTCAGTGGCTACGCGGTGTCACAGGTGCTCGATCAATTGCCGAGCATGCTCACCGTCGATGAACAGCAGCAAGCGCACCTGCAATACGTGCTCAAGCAATTGCACCAGCACAACACCTGGGAAGGTGAAGTGTGGCTCAAGCGCCTCAATGGCGAGCATTACCCGGCATGGGTCGGCATCACGGCGGTGTTTGACGATGAAGGCGACCTCGCCAGTTACGTGTGCTTCTTCAGCGACATCAGCGAGCGCAAGGCCAGTGAGCAGCGGATTCACCGCCTGGCCTATTACGACGCCCTGACCCACCTGCCCAACCGCACCCTGTTCCAGGACCGCCTGCACACCGCGTTGCAACAGGCCGAGCGCAACAAGTCGTGGGTGGTGCTGATGTTCCTCGACCTCGACCGCTTCAAACCGATCAATGACTCATTGGGCCACGCCGCAGGCGACCGCATGCTCAAAGACATGGCCATCCGCCTGCTGGCCTGTGTGGACAATGACGACACAGTGGCGCGCATGGGCGGTGACGAATTCACCCTGCTGCTGCAACCGCGAGCCACCCGTGACATGGCGCTCAACCGCGCAATCAGCGTGGCTGAACAGATCCTCGCCAGCCTGGTGCAACCGTTTGTGCTCGAAAGCCGCGAGTTTTTCGTGACCGCCAGTATCGGCATCGCCTTGAGCCCCCAAGACGGCAATGAACTCAGCCAGTTGATGAAAAACGCCGACACGGCGATGTATCACGCCAAGGAGCGCGGCAAAAACAACTTCCAGTTCTATCAGGCGGACATGAACGCCAGCGCCCTGGAACGTCTGGAACTCGAAAGCGACCTGCGCCACGCACTGGAACAACAAGAATTCATCCTCTATTACCAGCCGCAATTCAGTGGCGACGGCAAACGCCTGACAGGGGCCGAAGCCCTGTTGCGCTGGAACCACCCGCGCCGCGGGTTAGTGCCGCCGGGGGACTTTATCCCGGTGCTCGAAGAACTCGGTTTGGTGGTGGACGTCGGCGACTGGGTGCTGGCCGAGTCGTGCCGCCAGCTCAAACATTGGCATCAGGCCAAAGTGCGGGTCCCCAAAGTCTCGGTCAACATCTCGGCGCGTCAGTTCTCTGATGGCCAATTGGGCACGCGTATCGCCACTATCCTCAAAGAAACCGGCTTGCCACCCGCGTGCCTTGAGCTGGAACTGACCGAAAGCATCCTGATGCGAGAAGTCAGCGAAGCCCTGCAAATTCTCGCCAGCTTGAAGAACCTGGGCCTGAGCATTGCCGTGGATGACTTTGGCACGGGGTACTCATCGCTCAACTACCTCAAGCAATTCCCCATCGACGTGCTGAAAATTGACCGCACCTTTGTCGACGGTCTGCCGGAAGGCGAGCAAGATGCGCAAATTGCCCGTGCCATTATTGCGATGGCGCATAGCCTGAATCTGGCCGTGATCGCCGAAGGCGTCGAGACCCACGAGCAACTGGACTTTCTGCGCGAGCACGGCTGCGATGAAGTGCAGGGCTACCTGTTCGGCCGCCCGATGCCCGCGCGACAATTTGAAGCACGGTTCAGCCCCGAATCCCTGCCGGTCTTTGAATAAGCGCCTAAAGGCTATCAAAAAGACATCACCTGAAAGCCACTTGTCTGCCACATGATTGCCTTTCATATGCCAGATAAAACCCATTGAGTTAGAATGCGCTTCTTTTCTGCCCCCGATCCTTGAGGACCGCCATGTTCAGCCGTGATTTGACACTTGCCAAGTTCGACGCCGACCTTTTTGCCGCCATGGAGCAAGAAGCTCAGCGCCAGGAAGAACACATTGAGCTGATCGCTTCGGAAAACTACACCAGCCCAGCGGTGATGGAAGCTCAAGGCTCGGTGCTCACCAACAAATACGCCGAAGGTTACCCGGGCAAGCGTTACTACGGCGGTTGCGAATACGTCGACGTGGTTGAGCAACTGGCAATCGACCGTGCAAAAGAACTGTTCGGCGCCGATTACGCCAACGTTCAACCGCACGCAGGCTCGCAAGCCAACAGCGCGGTTTACCTGGCCCTGCTGTCGGCCGGTGACACCATTCTGGGCATGAGCCTGGCCCACGGCGGTCACTTGACCCACGGCGCCAGCGTTTCGTCCTCGGGCAAGCTGTACAACGCTGTGCAGTACGGCATCGACGCCAACGGCCTGATCGACTACGACGAAGTTGAACGCCTGGCGGTTGAACACAAGCCAAAAATGATCGTGGCCGGTTTCTCTGCCTACTCGCAGATCCTCGACTTCCCACGCTTTCGCGAAATCGCAGACAAAGTTGGCGCGTACCTGTTCGTCGACATGGCTCACGTAGCCGGTCTGGTGGCGGCGGGCGTTTACCCGAACCCGGTTCCGTTTGCTGACGTAGTCACCACCACCACGCACAAAACCCTACGTGGCCCACGTGGCGGCCTGATCCTGGCCAAAGCCAACGCCGACATCGAGAAAAAGCTGAACTCGGCTGTTTTCCCGGGTTCGCAAGGCGGCCCACTGGAACACGTGATCGCAGGCAAGGCCGTTTGCTTTAAAGAAGCGCTGCAACCTGAGTTCAAGGTTTACCAGCAGCAAGTGGTGAAAAACGCCCAAGCGATGGCTTCGGTGTTCATCGAGCGCGGTTTTGACGTGGTATCGGGCGGTACTGAAAACCACTTGTTCCTGCTGTCGCTGATCAAGCAAGACATCTCGGGTAAAGATGCTGACGCCGCTTTGGGTAAAGCCTTCATCACCGTGAACAAAAACTCCGTACCTAACGACCCGCGTTCGCCGTTCGTGACCTCGGGTCTGCGTTTCGGTACACCCGCCGTTACCACGCGCGGTTTCAAAGTTGAAGAATGCCGTGAGCTGGCGACCTGGATCTGCGACATCCTGGACGACATCAATAACGAAGCCGTGATTGATGCCGTACGCGAGAAAGTAAAAGCCATTTGCAAGAAGCTGCCGGTTTACGGCAACTGAGTGTAAATAGTTGAACAAAAGCCCGGCTCTTGAGCCGGGCTTTTTTGTGGCTGTGAATCCTTGCGCAGGCGCTGGCGAAGACTGCAAGCGTTTGATCTTTTAGACGATCGCAGCCTTTGGCAGCGCCTACAGGAAGAGATCAGGTGAGTTGGGCAAATCCCTCGCGGATCTTGGCCTCGGGTAAATCATCGGCAATAAATACCATCACGCTTTCACGCGCTTCGTCAGCGCGCCATTCGGTGTCCCAGTCAAAACCATACAATTTCAGTACGCCCTGAAACACTAAGCGCCGGTCTTCACCCGCAATGTTTAACACGCCTTTGTAACGCAGCAATTGCTTGCCGTGGTCTTCGAGCAGTTCATTCATGAACGCGCTCAGGCTGTCGATATCCAGCGGTTTGTCTGTACGCAGTACCAGACTTGAGATGCGATCAACCGTGGCCGCTGGCTGCACCGGACGCAGGTTCAGGCCGCCACCCAGGTCGGCATTGAGGTTAAAGCCACGCACATCGAGCAGCTCGGCCAGGTCGATTTTGCCATGCTCGACCACACGGACCGGCGCACGGCGGTTAATGCGGGTCAGGCGCTCGCACAAGGCATCGAAGGTGGCATCGTCCACCAGGTCGCGCTTGCTCACCAGCAGCCGGTCAGCAAAGCCGATCTGTGCCTGGGCGATGGTTTGTGTCAGGTGGACATCGGCGTGAGCCGCATCGACCAAGGTAATGATGCCGTCCAGCAGATAACGCTCACGCAGCTCTTCATCGATAAAAAAGGTTTGCGCCACAGGTGCCGGATCGGCCAGCCCGGTGCATTCGATCACCAGTCGGTCGAAGGCAATTTCGCCACTGTCTAGCCGCTCAAGCAGCAAGTACAGCGCTTTGGTCAGGTCGGTGTGGATGGTGCAGCACACGCAACCGTTGGCCAGGGTCATCACTTGCACCGGCTCCTCACCCAACAGTTGGGTGTCGATCCCGGCGTCGCTGAATTCGTTTTCGATCACGGCGATTTTCAGCCCGTGCTCGGCCTTGAGCAAGTAACGCAGCAAAGTGGTTTTGCCGGCCCCTAAAAAGCCGCTGAGGATGGTGACGGGGATGGGAGAGGACATCAACAGTCTCCTGAAAAATTGAGGCCGCAAAAAAATGCAGGCGCGAACGCACTGGCGAAAGCATCAGGCCACTCAACAACATCGTTGACAGACATAAAGCCTTCGCAAGCGCGCTCGCACCTACACAGGCGTTAGCGGGTCAGCAGCACTTGGGGCCGCCCTTGCCGCCATAACGGGCCTCTTGGCGTTCACGAAAGAACGCCTCGTAGCTCATCACCGGTTTGTCCGGGTGCTTGGTTTGCATATGCTCGACGTAGTTGTCGTAGTCAGGCATGCCGACCATCAGGCGCGCGGCCTGACCGAGGTATTTACCGAGGCGACTCAGGTCATTGAACATGCGTGCAACCCTCTATCAGGCGTCAGGAACGGAGTGGTACGGCGACTCTTTATCCGTACGTTCTTTAGAACCCCAAGCCGCGATGCCCACTTTGATCGCAAAGAAGAGGATGCTGAACACCACGAACAGGAACAGCACGGTCAAACCGGCATTGGTGTAGGCGTTGATAATTACGTGCTGCATCTGATCGATGTTTTTGGCCGGTGCAATCACTTGGCCCGCGTCCAGCGCCGTGCTGTATTTGTTGGCCAGGGCCAGGAAACCGACAGCCGGGTTGGCATCGAACAACTTGATGAAACCCGCAGTGGTGGTGCAAATCAGCAACCACACGGCTGGCAGCATGGTCACCCAAATGTAACGCTGACGTTTCATTTTGATCAGCACAACGGTGGCCAGCATCAGCGCGATACCCGCCAGCATCTGGTTAGAGATACCGAACAGCGGCCACAAGGTGTTGATCCCGCCCAGCGGGTCGATCACGCCCTGGTACAGCAGGTAGCCCCACATCGCCACACACAGGCCAGTGGCCAGCAAGTTGGCGCCCCACGACTCGGTGCGTTTGAGCGCGGGTACGAAGCTGCCAAGCAAGTCTTGCAGCATGAAGCGGCCAGCACGGGTACCGGCATCTACCGCGGTCAAAATGAACAAGGCTTCAAACAAAATGGCGAAGTGGTACCAAAACGCCATAGTGTTTTCGCCGGGCAACACGTTGTGCAGGATCTGCGCGATACCGACCGCCAGCGTAGGCGCGCCGCCAGCACGGGCCAGAACGGTGGTTTCACCGATGTCATGGGCCAGCGCTGTCAGGGCGTCTGGGGTAATTGCAAAGCCCCAGCTGCTTACGGTTTGCGCCACGCTCACCACATCGCCGCCCACAATTGCGGCGGGGCTGTTCATGGCGAAGTACACACCAGGCTCAATCACCGAAGCGGCAACCATTGCCATGATGGCGACGAACGACTCCATCAACATGCCGCCGTAACCGATGTAACGGGCGTTGCTTTCGTTATCCAGCAGTTTGGGGGTAGTACCCGAGGCAATCAGTGCGTGGAAACCCGATACCGCGCCGCACGCAATGGTGATGAACAAGAATGGGAACAGGCCGCCCTTCCAGACCGGACCGTTACCGTCGATGAACTGAGTGACCGCCGGCATTTTCAGCTCGGGCATGGTGACCAGAATCCCGATGGCCAATGCGACGATGGTGCCGATTTTAAGGAACGTCGACAGGTAATCACGCGGTGCCAGTACCAGCCACACCGGCAATACCGCCGCGACAAAGCCGTAACCGATCAGCATCCAGGTAATTTGCGTACCGGTGAAGGTGAACACCGGCGCCCACTCAGGGCTTGCCGCAATCTGGCCCCCCAGCCAAATGGAACCCAGCAACAACAGCACGCCCATCACGGAGATTTCACCGATGCGTCCCGGGCGGATGTAGCGCATGTAAATGCCCATGAACATCGCAATCGGGATGGTGGCCATCACCGTAAACATGCCCCACGGGCTCTCGGCCAGAGCTTTGACCACGATCAGCGCCAGCACCGCGAGGATGATGATCATGATCAGGAAGCAGCCAAACAGCGCGATGGTGCCCGGTATTTTGCCCATCTCCTCGCGCACCATGTCGCCCAGTGAGCGACCGTTGCGGCGGGTTGACATGAACAGGACCATGAAGTCCTGCACCGCACCGGCCAGCACCACACCGGCAATCAGCCAAAGTGTGCCCGGCAGGTAACCCATCTGCGCAGCCAGTACCGGGCCGACCAAAGGTCCGGCACCGGCAATGGCAGCAAAGTGGTGACCGAAAAGAATGTGTTTGTTGGTCGGCACATAGTCCAGACCATCGTTGTTGACCACCGCGGGCGTGGCGCGCAATGGGTCCAGCTGCATCACCTTGGTGGCGATGAACAAACTGTAATAACGATAAGCGACCAGATAGATGGCAACTGCTGCCACTACGATCCACAAAGCGTTGATCGCCTCGCCTCGGCGCAAGGCCACTACGCCCAAGGCGCAAGCTCCTACAATCGCCAGCACTAACCACGGAATGTGGCGTAGCAGGCTATTTTTATTATTCATTTTTATATTCCGGCCAGTTGGACAAGAAGGACTGCCCCCGGAGTTTAGCGTCCCCAGCACTAAAGACCAGCCCCTGACGTTGGTCTAGAGCCTTCTTTCAGGTTTTTTTGCACGGCTGACTTTTGCCGTTGTACGTCTATAGTTCAGGCATACCCGGAGGGTTTGAACATGCACCAGCACCCCGCAGAACGTCGGCGTTTTACCCGTATCCACTTCGATGCCCAGACAAAAATCAGTCAGGGGCCACTTCATTGGTCGGTCAAACTGCTGGATGTGTCACTTAAAGGGTTGCTGGTCGAAAAGCCGCTGAATTGGCACCCCGTCACAGAGCAGACATTTACCGCCAATATCCATCTCAGCGATGAGACGCACATCATCATGGACGTGCGCTTAGCCCATGTAGATGACCAGTACTTGGGCTTTGAGTGCACACACATCGGCCTGGACTCGATCAGCCACCTGCGGCGGCTGGTCGAATTGAATATGGGCGATGAACAATTACTGGAGCGAGAGTTACGGGCGCTGATCAGCACGCAGTAACTTATTCCTCGAATAAAGCATCCAGCGCCTGCTCCAGACGGGTCACGCCGATAATCTGCAGCCCCGGTGGCGACTCTTTCGGGGCATTGCCCTTGGGCACGATGGCGCGTTTAAAACCATGTTTGGCGGCCTCTTTTAGCCGCTCCTGACCACTGGGCACCGGCCGTACTTCACCTGACAACCCGACTTCGCCGAACACCAGCAAGTCGTGAGGCAACGGCCGATTACGCAGGCTGGACATCACGGCCGCCATCAACGCGAGGTCAGATGCGGTTTCCAGTACTTTGACCCCGCCCACCACGTTGAGAAACACATCCTGATCGTGGGTTGGAATGCCGCCATGACGGTGCAACACCGCGAGCAGCATCGCCAGTCGGTTTTGATCCAGTCCCAGCGTTACGCGCCGCGGGTTGGACATATGGCTGTCATCCACCAGCGCTTGCACTTCGACCAGCATCGGCCGCGTGCCCTCCCACGTCGCCATGACCACGCTACCAGGGACTTCTTCTTGTGCTCGCGTCAGGAAAATCGCCGAAGGGTTGGAGACTTCTTTCAAGCCCTTGTCGGTCATGCCGAATACACCCAGTTCGTTGACCGCGCCGAAACGGTTTTTTACTGCACGCAGTAAACGCAGACGCCCGTCGGACTCGCCCTCGAAATACAACACGGTGTCGACCATGTGTTCCAACACGCGCGGGCCCGCGAGCGCGCCCTCTTTGGTCACGTGGCCAACGAGGAAGATCGCCGTGCCGCTGGATTTTGCATAGCGCACCAACAACGCAGCGCTCTCGCGCACCTGCGAGACCCCGCCTGGCGCCGACTGCAACTGCTCAGTGAAGATGGTCTGGATCGAGTCGATCACCATCACCTTGGGTTTTTCGAGCTTGGCAGTGGCAATGATGTTTTCGATGCAGGTCTCGGTCATCACCTTCAGTTGATCCTGCGGCAAGCCCAGACGACGTGCGCGCATGGCCACTTGCTGCTGTGACTCCTCGCCGGTCACATACAGCGCGGGCATGCGCGTCGCCATGTGACACAAGGTTTGCAGCAGGATGGTGGACTTGCCGATGCCGGGGTCGCCACCGATCAACACCACGGAGCCATCTACCAGACCGCCGCCAAGCACCCGGTCCAACTCACCGGAAGCCGTAGAGAAACGCGGAATCTCTTCAATACTGACTTCTGCCAGGGTTTTGAGCTGGGCTTGTTGACCCGTCCAGCCGCTACGACCGCTGGGTGGAGCGGCTGCGCCACTTTCGACGATGGTTTCGACCAAGGTGTTCCACACACCGCACTCGGCGCACTGCCCTGACCACTTGGGAAAGGTTGCACCACACTCGGTGCAGCCGAAAATGCGCTTGGGCTTAGCCATCAGAACTCCACGGAAAAACCGCGATGATAGCCCACCCGGCCCGGATCAGTGCGACACCGGCATGCGGATTTCACCGTTGGCCAGCCGAGCGGCACTGTTGCCCAAGGGGTCTTCGGCGTTCAGATCGGCCCCTTTACCCGATAAGTCGTTGAGCAGATCAATCCGTTTGAACAGGCCCGCGTACATCGCGGCGGTCTGGCCTGCGCCGTTACGCTGGTCAGGATTGCAGTCGGTGGCCAAAAGCCTGCGAGCGATCTTGAGTTCGCCTTTGAAAATCGCGCCCATCAGGGCTGTGTTACCGCGTTTGTCTTGCACACACGCATTGGCTCCCGCGGCGAGCAAGTGCTCCACGGCTTCGGACTGGCCGTGATACGCGGCCAGAATCAACGCGCTGTAGCCTTTGCTGTCTTGCGTGTCGAGCGAATAACCGGACTCGATAAAGGTGTCGAGCATCGCCACATCACCGCGGCGTGCGGCATCAAAGTAATAGTCCTGAAGCTGAACGCGCACATCGGGTTCTGCGGCGGCACAGATACCGCTGACAAGCAGCAAAGCCAAGGAAATAAAAACTCGCATAGTGAATTACCTGCAATGACGCGTTTGAATCAAAAGCCCCTCACCCCACCCCTCTCACAGGGAGAGAAGGGTGGGGTGAGGTCTAGCGGTTAATCAACCAGTTTGGCTGCCAGAGCCTTGACCCGTGCCAAGTCACCTTTGGCGACTTTTGTCACGCCTGTGCCGTACTCAGGATCAGCTTTGTAGAGGAACGACAAGATGATGTGCTTGCTTTCATCATCTGTTGTGGCCAGCGACCCGCCGAAGCTTTCAATCAGATCGTTACGCTCTTTCTTGTTGAATGAGCGGTACAAATCACCGGCCTGTTTGAAGTTTTGCTCACGCGTGATCTTCGCTTGCTGGGTCGTACCCGACAGCGTCATTTCGCTGTAACGCGCGGACTGTGGTTCTGCGCGCGGCTCCAGACGGCTAGGCTGATAGTTCACACCACTGCTGGTGTGACCCAGGTTCATCGCGCCGTCCTGATTGCCATTGTTCACCGAAACCCGTGGCGCGTTGATCGGCAGCTGCATTGCGTTAGCGCCCAAACGGTACATCTGGGTGTCGGCGTACGAGAAGACACGCCCTTGCAGCAAACGGTCTTCCGACGGTTCGATACCCGGTACCAGGTTGGCCGGAGCCATCGCGACCTGCTCGGTCTCCTGGAATACATTCGCCGGGTTGCGGTTAAGCACCATCTGGCCGACTTTACGCTCAGGCACATTCGGCCAGATTTTGGTCGCGTCCAACGGGTCGAAATCAAAGGTCTTCAGGTCTTCAGGCTTGAGCACCTGCACGTACAAGTCCCACTTGGGGAAGTCGCCGTTTTTGATGTGAGTGACCAGATCGTTGCTCATGTGGCTGTAGTCTTTGCCCTGAACCTCAGTCACTTGTTTTGGATCAAGGTTCTTCAGGCCTTGCAGGCTTTTCCAGTGAAACTTGACGTAGCGCACGTCGCCCTTGGCGTTAACCAATTTGTAGGCGTGCACACCGTTGCCGTCCATTTCACGGTAGCTGGCGGGCGTCCCCGCGTTGGAGTACAGCTCGGTCAGCGTGCGGGTCGCTTCTGGAACGTGGGAGAAAAAGTCGAAGCGGCGTGAGTCATCGTCCAGATTGGTGCGCAGATCGGGCTTGAAGGCGTGAACCATGTCCGGGAACTTGATCGCGTCACGAATAAAGAACGTGGGGAAGTTGTTACCTACCAAGTCCCAGTTACCCTCTGCGGTATAGAACTTGGTAGCAAAACCACGCGGGTCACGCAGGGTTTCAGGCGAATGGTTGCCATGTACCACGGCCGAGAAACGCACAAATACCGGCGTGACTTCACCCGCTGCAAATACCTTGGCTTTGGTCAGGTCGCTCAAACCATTGGTCACGGTGAACGTGCCGTGAGCGCCCGTACCGCGAGCATGTACAACGCGCTCAGGGATACGCTCGCGGTCAAAACGTTGCAGTTTTTGCAACAATTGCACGTCTTGCAGCAGCACTGGACCGTTGGCTCCAGCCGTTTGAGAGTTTTGGTTATCACCAACAGCCGCGCCGTTGTCGCGTGTCAATGTGGCGGCCTGAACAGACGCCGACAGCAAGCTTGCGCTCAAAATACACAGCAGGCGACGCTGTGAAAGCATTCCGAAGCCAAGGGGGGTGGCCATGTGTAGATCCTCTAATTATTGGGTGCGCATCAACGTGCACTGAGCAAAGGCTAGAGGTCCGCGCCGCGAATCCTAAATAGAAAGGTCTCAAGTCAGCCATTAAGAAAAAAAGCTGGTACAGGGCAATTTAATCGAGTAATTGGCGCCCCCTTGGCTAGCGGGTGAAAACTTATGACGTTTCAGCAGGTCGATAACCTGCGCATAGAGGCAGTCAACCGATCAGGCAATATCTCCAATGCTGATTTACACTGCCTTTACCAATCTCATCTGTAACAAGGAATAACCTATGGGCGTGATAAGTGAGTTCAAGGCCTTCGCGGTCAAAGGGAACGTGGTCGATATGGCCGTGGGCATCATCATCGGCGCTGCGTTTGGCAAGATCGTGTCGTCCTTCGTCGGCGACGTCATCATGCCCCCCCTGGGATTGCTGATCGGCGGTGTGGATTTCAGTGACCTGGCCATTACCCTTAAAGCTGCCGTAGGCGATGCGCCTGCCGTGGTGCTGGCTTACGGTAAATTCATCCAGAGCGTGATTGATTTCATCATCGTCGCCTTTGCAATCTTTATGGGTGTCAAGGCGATCAACCGTCTGAAACGTGAAGAAGCCGTTGCACCGAGCGCACCACCCCTTCCGTCAAAAGAAGAAGAGTTGCTGGGCGAGATTCGTGATCTGCTTAAGGTCCAGAACAATCGACCTGAATGATCAATGAAAAAACGGCGCCTGAAGGCGCCGTTTTTTATTCGTTATGTTTATAAACAAACAGCTACCAGTAGTTCTCAACTGCGACTTGCCCGGGTCGACGCGTCAAACTTAGTTGCATATTTCGTTCTTTCAATAACTTACGTGAATCGTCAATCATCTGAGGATTACCACACAACATGACCCGCGAATGTTCTGCAGTTAACTGAGCGCCCACCCTCGCCTCAAGTTCACCCCTCTCAATGAGTGTGGTTATTCGGCCATGCAGTTCACCCGGTATTACCTCCCGAGTAACAATCGGCACATAGGTAAACTTGTGCGCATGCTGGGCGAGATACTCACGCGTCGTTAACTGATGGATCAAATCCTGATACGCCAACTCTTTTTGTTCCCTGGCGCTGTACACCAGAATAATGCGCTCAAATTTTTCCCACACCTCAAAGTCTTGCAGAATCGACAGAAACGGCGCGACACCCGTGCCCGTCGATAGCAACCACAGATCACGACCATCCACAAAACGGTCAAGCGTCAAATAACCGAAGGCCTGACGGTCAACCAGCACGCTATCACCCACCTGCAAGCGGCTGAGTTCACTGGTAAATTCTCCTCCGGGCACAACAATCGAGAAAAATTCCAGAAACTCATCATGAGGTGAAGAGACCATTGAGTACGCGCGCCAGACCGTGCTGCCATCGGCCTTGGTCACACCCAGTCGGGCAAATTGACCGGCCGTAAACCGGAACCCCTGATCACGCGTGGTGCGCAGGGTGAAGAGACTGGGGGTCAACGGGGTGACATCAAGGAGGGTTTGACGGGTGAATTTTTCTGCACTGGCAGTCATGGGGCACTCCATTGGCTAGTGCGCCTAGTGTCGCGCAAAGCAGCGGTGAGGAACACCGACGATTTGTGATGGCATTGTGTTCACAGCGCGGCGGAACCAATGGCAACTTCCAATCGCTTAATAGTCTATTGACATAGCCTATATACCCACACTCCTAAAATGGTTTTAAACCTATTACCCCCGCCCTCTAAACACTAAACACTAAACACTAAACACTAAACACTGGCGTCAAAATATACGCCTCTTATATATCTTGTCATGACACTCACCATACAATTCGCCCTTATCGAATATCGATATTAGAGCAATCACACCAATCTGCTGCAAACAACCAAAACTCAAAATAAATTTAATGATTTTGAAACGTCCTACAAATCTAAACTACTATGGAGGTCGTCATGCAAATTGGATCACATCTTTAGGGGCAAGGGATCTCCTCATGAAAACTCACAATACCTTCTATGAAAATCAATGCATTACCCATAAAACCGAGTCTCAGCTTGCAGAATACACTCAAAAAGATTGAAACCTATGGATTTAACTTCTTTTTGTTCAGATTAATTCCACGCTTTGGAAGCATCTCAACGCATAGCAAAATCATTACAAACTATCCACATGGATTTATGGAGTTGTATGAAAAAAGCCACTTCGTACAAAAAAATCCTATTGTTATTCACTGCCAACTCTCTATCTCACCCATTATTTGGGATGAAGAGCTGTTTCGTGACACACCCGAAATTTGGGCCGGCAATCAAGCGAACGGTTTGAATTACGGGTGGTCGCAGTCGGTGCATGACACAAAGGGGGTGGTCAGTATTTTGAGCCTGGCCAGGTCTTGCCCCCCTCTCACTGAAGATGAGTTTGAAGACAAGGCCGCCGGTGTGTTGTGGTTGTGCAACCAATTACACACCTCCATGACAACCCGGTACTTGCCACGCCACGTGGAACAGGCCCAACCCCACCGACTTTCAGCGCGAGAGTCAGAGGTACTGAAATGGACCGCTGAAGGAAAAACGGCTTTCGACATTGGCATGATTCTTAGCCTGACCACCCGTACGGTGAATTTCCATATCAGCAGTGCCATCCGAAAAATGGGGGCGAACAATAAAACCTCCGCCGTCGTCATCGCGACCAAGTCCGGCCTGTTATAAACGGGCGGCATTGCCGCCCTCCAGCATTCACCTGATAAACGCATCAGGTAATCTCCTGCGAAAAAAAGTAAAATCGCGCACACCTGTAAAACCCACGGACTCCAGCGTTGCTACCTGCCCCCCACGGCACGCACGCCGCTGCGATTCCTCAGAGTTTGTCCAAATGCCTGTGCTCGAAACCCCTTTCGCCCAACTCCAGTTGATCCGCCAGCCAGAACAACAGAATGAGCCTTTACAGGCTTTTGATGCGGCGGATGAATATTTGCTTAACCACCTTGCCGAACAGGCGCTGCCTTCTGGCAGCCGCGTTCTGGTGCTCAATGACAGTTTTGGTGCACTGGCTATCAGCCTGGTTAGCACGATGGACGTTACCAGCAGCAGCGACTCATGCCTCGCCATTCAAGCCCTGGAAAAAAATCTGTCGCGTAATCACCTCGCGTTTGATGCGGTCAAGGTCACGCCCGCCAGCGAACCTCTGGTGGGGCCTTTCGACTGCGTGTTGATCAAAGTCCCCAAGACACTCGCACTGCTTGAAGAGCAACTGATTCGTTTACAAGGTCAATTGGGGCCCGGCACCCCGGTGATCGCTGGTGCCATGGTCAAACACTTGCCACGTGCTGCGGGGGATCTTCTGGAGCGCTACATCGGCCCGGTTCAGGCCTCTCTGGCCGTGAAGAAAGCACGCTTGCTGAGCGCGCAGGCGCAAGCCAAGCCCCTTTTCATATCGCCTTATCCGACGCGTTATCGCCTGGATGATCCGGCCATTGAACTGCTCAATCATGCCAACGTGTTCTGCCGGGAAGACCTGGACATCGGCACGCGCGCTTTCCTCCCGCATCTGCCAAAAAACCTGGGTACAGCGCGAGTGGCCGATTTGGGCTGTGGCAATGGCGTATTAGCCATCGCCAGCGCACTGAACAACCCGGATGCTCATTACACACTGGTCGATGAGTCGTTTATGGCAGTGCAATCTGCCCGTGAAAACTGGCAGGCGGCATTGGGCGATCGTGACGTGATCGTGCGGGCTGATGACGGTTTGGCAGGCCAGGAACCCCAGTCTCTGGACGTGGTGCTGTGCAACCCGCCGTTTCATCAGCAGCAAGTAGTGGGCGACTTTCTGGCGTGGCGCATGTTCCACCAAGCCCGCGATGCGTTGGTGGTTGGTGGCGCGCTGTATATCGTCGGCAACCGCCATTTGGGCTACCACAGCAAGCTGGCCAAGCTGTTTCGCGGCGTAGAACAAGTGGCCGCCACGCCCAAGTTTGTGATTCTAAAAGCGCGCAAATAAACGCTGATCCCTTTAGTGGCTGCCCAAGCACGAAGGCTGCGAAGTAAGGTTGTGACCCATCGCAGCCTTCGCCTCGTACAGCGACTACGGCGTTGCCGGCAGCCAAGCAAAAAAAACCCGCCGAAGCGGGTTATAAATCCGTGCTGCAAGGCAACGGGATGGGAAGTCGGTTGCTGCCTGATCAGTGGGTTTTCATACCCGCCGCCGACATGAACAAACGGACCAGCATGGCAAACACCGCCAGGCTCGCCACGCTGGCGGTCCAGATCACCAGCAACCAGCCAATGCGTTGCCACAGCGGCTTTTTCTCGCACTCTTGCACGTCGTTTAGATAATCTTTTCCGGCCATGTTCAGGCACTCCTCTGAAGGAAATGGCTGCGGCCCTCAGGCCGCAGCAGGCACGTCTAGTGGTAGCCGTCTTCGTGGGTCACCTTGCCGCGGAACACGTAGTAGCTCCAGAAGGTGTAACCCAGAATGAACGGAATGATGAACAAGGTCCCCACCAGCATGAAACCCTGGCTTTGCGGCGGCGCGGCCGCGTCCCATATTGAAATCGAGGGGGGGATGATGTTCGGCCACAAGCTGATGCCCAAACCGCTGTAACCCAAAAAGATCAGCACCAGGGTCAACAGAAACGGCGTGTAATGGGCATTGCGGGCAATCGCTTTAAGCAGGCCATACATCGTCACCAACACCAGAATCGGCACCGGCAAGAACCAGAACAGGTTCGGCAAGGTAAACCAGCGCGCGGCGATGTCTGAATGCGCCAACGGTGTCCACAGGCTGACAACGCCCATCAAGACCAGCACAGCCAGTGCCAGCGGGCGACCCAGTTTGTGCATGCGCGCTTGCAGGTGGCCCTCGGTTTTCATGATCAGCCATGTGCAGCCCAGCAAAGCGTACGCCACGATCAGCGCAATCCCGCAAAACACAGTGAAGGGCGACAGCCAGTCCAGTCCACCGCCGGCATACTGGCGATTGACCACCGGGATGCCGTCAATGAAGGCACCCAGCGCCACCCCTTGGAAAAAGGTCGCCGCCACCGAGCCGCCGATGAACGCCTTGTCCCAGATATGACGCTTCTCGGCACGGGCCTTGAAGCGGAACTCAAAAGCCACGCCGCGGAAGATCAAGCCAATCAGCATCAACATCAATGGCAGATACAACGCTGACAACACTACCGAATAGGCCAGTGGGAAGGCGCCAAACAACGCCGCGCCCCCCAATACCAGCCAGGTTTCGTTACCGTCCCAAACGGGGGCAACGGTATTCATCATCACGTCGCGATCTTGCTCGCCCTTGATGAACGGAAAGAGGATGCCGATCCCGAGATCGAAACCATCCATCACCACGTACATCATGATCCCGAAGATGATGATGATTGCCCAGATAAGTGGCAGATCAATACCCATGACTCAATTCCCCTTATTCAGGCTGTCGCTGTGGCCTTCTTCTGTACCCTCGTGGGCAGCAGACAAAGGACGGGCAGGCGTGCGTTGCTGGCCTGGACCACCGGAGGGGTGCTCATCACCTTCATGGGTGATCGGGCCTTTGCGCACCAAGCGCATCATGTAACCCAGCCCTACACCAAACAGTGAGAAGTAGACCACTACAAACATGATCAAGGTGATGCTCATCTGCGCCACGCTGTGGTTAGACGAGGCATCTGCGGTGCGCATCAAACCGTACACCACCCACGGTTGGCGACCTACCTCAGTGGTGAACCAGCCCGCCAGAATCGCGATCAGCCCCGACGGCCCCATCCACAACACCAGGCGCAAGAACCAACGATTCTCGTACAACGTGCCACGCTTGCGCAGCCACACACTCCACAGTCCGATGAAGATCATGATCATGCCCAGCGCAACCATGATGCGGAAGGTAAAGAACACGATGGTCGAGTTGGGACGGTCGGCGGCCGGGTAGTCCTTCATCGCCGGGATTTGTTTGTCCAGGCTGTGGGTCAGGATCAGGCTGCCGAGGTAAGGAATTTCAACCTTGTAATCGGTGGTTTCGGTTTTCATGTTCGGGATGCCAAACAGGATCAGCGGCGTAGGCTCGCCGGGCTTGTTTTCCCAGTGGCCTTCAATAGCCGCGATTTTGACCGGTTGATACTCAAGCGTATTCAGACCGTGAGCATCACCGATAAACGCCTGAACCGGCGCAACCACCAGGGCCATCCACATCGCCATGGAAAACATACGACGAATGGCGGGCGTATTGCGGCCTCGCAGCAAGTGCCACGCACCGGATGCACCGACAAAAAACGCTGTCGCGACAAAGGCAGCGGTCGCCATGTGCGCCAAACGGTACGGGAACGAAGGGTTGAAGATCACCGCCAGCCAATCCACCGGGATCACACGGCCATCGATGATTTCAAAACCTTGCGGGGTCTGCATCCAGCTGTTGGACGCCAAAATCCAGAACGTGGAGACCAATGTGCCCAAGGCCACCATCGCGGTCGAGAAGAAGTGCATCCCTCGGCCCACGCGGTTCCAGCCAAAGAGCATGACGCCCAGGAAACCGGCTTCAAGGAAGAAGGCCGTGAGCACTTCATACGTCAGCAGTGGCCCGGTCACCGCCCCTGCAAAGTCGGAAAATTGTGACCAGTTGGTACCGAACTGATAAGCCATGACCAGACCGGAAACCACGCCCATACCAAAATTGACAGCGAAAATTTTCGACCAAAAGTGATACAGATCGCGGTACGTGTCGTCACGGGTTTTCAGCCACATCCCTTCGAGCACCATGAGGTAACTGGCGAGACCGATAGTAATGGCGGGGAAAATGATGTGAAACGAAACGGTAAACGCGAACTGAATTCGGGCGAGATCTAAAGCCTCCAAACCGAACATAAGCCTTCCTCTATCAGGTATCAGGTCGTTCAGGACACGGGCACGGGCCTGTATCCAACTGTCCCGCAGGCTCTGGCCACAGCGAATCAGCGTTCGCTCTTTTAACCACAGCGCAAAGGGGATCTGGCCGGCTGGCCATTCCAAATAAAACGCGAGACGTTTTGATCTGGATCAAGCATTGCTGAAAGAGTAGTCCATTCCGGGCAGGCGGCTAATGTGGTTTGTTGTCGCGTGACAGGTTGTCCCAGGCCCCGAAATAGACCTTTGCAGGAACGATAGGTAATCAATAAAGACTCATTGGCGCCTAACCGTTTGTCAGCTTTTAGACACCCTCTGCGCGTCATTACTTGTTACAGATTAATGATAATCTCGCGATCTCCCTTGCCAGCACTCACGGCTTTTAGATGATCTCCCCGCCCTTGTTGCTTCGCCATCACCGACCGTTCATCGCCTTTTGGTTTGCGCGTATTTTCACTGCCAGTGCGTTTCAGATGCTGACTGTGGCCATTGGCTGGAACCTCTATCAACTCACCGGCAATGTGATGGACCTTGGCTGGGTCGGGCTGATCGAGTTCGCCCCGCGCGTCATGTTTATGCTGCACACCGGGCATGTGGCGGATCGCTATGACCGGCGCAAGGTGGCGGCGTTATGCCAAACCCTACAAGGCATGATTGCGCTGACGCTGGCCATCAGCAGCGCTACGGGCCATGTCACGCGGGAAATGATCTTCATCCTGGCGTTTTTGCTGGGCAGTGCACGTTCATTCGAGATGCCGAGCACACAAGCACTCTTGCCTTCCATCGTACCGGTGAGCCTGTTTCCACGGGCGGTCGCTGCCGCGCAGGCAGCACAACAATCGGCAACCATTATTGCCCCGGCGTTTGGCGGGTTGCTGTACGCCTTTGGCAGTGTGTGGGTATATGGCCCTTCGGTGGCGCTGTACGTGATTGCCGCGTTGCTGATGAGCAACCTGCCAGCCCGTCAGGCCGCTCTTAATAAAGGCAAAGCCACGCTGGACTCATTACTGGGGGGGATTCGTTTCATCCGCAGTCGCCCTGATGTGCTCGGCGCCATCTCTCTGGACTTGTTTGCCGTGCTACTGGGCGGGGCAACGGCGCTGTTGCCGGTATTTGCCAAAGACATTCTGCTCACTGGGCCTTGGGGCCTGGGCATGTTGCGCTCAGCCCCTGCCGTAGGCGCGCTGTTAATGTCGTTGTGGCTTGCGCGGTTCCCCGTGGAGCGCAAGGTCGGGCGCATCATGTTCACGGCTGTCGGTGTATTTGGGGTCGCAACCATCGCGTTCGGGTTGTCGACCTCATTCTGGTTTTCAATGGCGGTGCTGGTAGTGCTGGGTGCAGCGGACATGATCAGCATGGTGATCCGCGCCTCGTTTGTGCAGCTCGAAACCCCGGATGAAATGCGTGGCCGCGTGAGCGCAGTCAATGGCCTGTTTATCGGCGCCTCGAATCAGCTCGGTGAGTTTGAGTCAGGGGCCACCGCCCACTGGTTGGGCACCGTGCCGGCCGTGGTGCTGGGCGGCATCGGCACATTGGTGGTGACCGGGCTGTGGATAAAACTGTTCCCCGGGCTGGCTAATCGCGACCGGATGGTCGAAGACAAAAATCCGTAATCACCGTATGCGCGGGCTGTGAATGGGGATTACGGATTGAGGGGACTTTAAGAGATCGCGCCGTGTTGGAAAAAAGCGTTGCTTCGCAGCCTGCGGCAGCGACTACCGTATATCGAGGCTGGCGCTGAGCCGGTCATGCGGGGGCACCAACGAAACGTTACTGAACTCAAACCTGCCGCCATCGGTGTTACTGAACGTGAAGGTGTGAAGGTAACCAACGGTGCTTCCTGCACCATTGCATACCACTAAACCTTCGGCCTGGTTGCATAGCGGGGCGCTTTCGCCTTTCAACCTTTGGCCGTTGAACGTGACATTGGGCTGAGGGTTGCCATAGCCGCGTTCCAATACATAGACGTGCACCTCTGTACCGTGGTGCTCGCGCACAGTACGCGTCTTGCTGCCTACCTCCTCGTCAGCGCCCTTAACAGAGGTCACCTGCAGGATTTCAATGCTGTCCAGCCGGGTCGCTGGCGCAGCGCTTAAACCCACACTCATAAACAGGCTGAAACAAGCTAAAACAGATTTAAATGTGCGCGTCATAAGTCCCCCGAAAAACTGGCACACAGTATGCCTGTCACCTGCGCGTTACAAAACATCGGCCCACACCAAAACCAAAGCAGCCATACGTCGAAGCTGCTGGTATGATGCGCGGCTTTTTCCGACAGACAGAAAATCTTCAGGCGTTCAAGGTCTGTGCTTTGCTGTTGAACACGATTTAATTACGGCGCCTGGGGCGCCACGGGGACTGGCATGCTGGAAAGGCTGTTTCAACTCAAGGCACACAACACCAACGTGCGTACCGAGATTCTTGCGGGTATCACCACGTTTCTGGCAATGGCCTACATCCTGTTCGTCAACCCGAGCATTCTGGGCGAAACCGGCATGGATAAAGGCGCGGTGTTTGTCGCGACCTGTCTGGCGGCCGCCATCGGCTCAGCAATCATGGGCATCATCGCCAACTACCCGATTGCATTGGCACCGGGCATGGGCCTGAACGCCTTCTTCACTTATACCGTGGTGCTGCATATGGGCCACACCTGGCAAGTGGCGCTGGGTGCGGTCTTCATTTCTGCTGTGCTGTTCTTTCTGTTGTCGATCTTCCGCATCCGCGAATGGATCATTAACAGCATTCCGCTGCCCCTGCGCTCAGCGATTGCTGCCGGTATCGGCTTGTTCCTGGCGTTGATCGCACTGGGTAACGCCGGCATCGTGGTGGCCAACAAGGCCACGCTGGTAGGCATGGGCGACTTGACCCAACCCAAAGTCATTCTCGCCTCGCTGGGCTTTGCCCTGATCGTGGCACTTGAAGCCATGAAGGTACGCGGCGCCGTGCTGATCGGCATTCTGGGCGTGACCGTGGCCTCCATCGTCATGGGCGTGACCGAGTTCGGTGGCGTGATGTCGATGCCGCCTTCGCTGGCCCCCACCTTCCTGCAACTGGACATCAAGGGTGCGCTGGACATCGGGCTGATCAGCGTCATTTTCGCCTTCCTGTTCGTCGACCTGTTCGACAACTCCGGCACCCTGATCGGGGTTGCCAAGCGCGCGGGCCTGATGGGCAAAGACGGCCACATGCCGAAAATGGGCCGCGCCCTGATCGCTGACAGCACCGCGGCCATGGCCGGTTCACTGCTCGGCACCTCGACCACCACCAGCTACATCGAGTCGGCAGCGGGCGTGAGCGCCGGTGGCCGTACCGGCTTAACTGCCATCGTGGTCGGCATCATGTTCTTGCTCGCCCTGTTCTTCTCGCCACTGGCGGCCAGCGTACCGGCATTCGCCACCGCGCCTGCCCTGATGTTCGTGGCCGTATTGATGATGAGTGGCCTGGCTGAAATCGAATGGGATGACGTGACCGTCGCCGCGCCGGTGGTCATCACCGCTCTGGCAATGCCGTTTACATACTCCATCGCCAACGGCATCGCCTTCGGCTTTATTTCCTGGACCGTGATCAAGTTGCTGTCGGGCCGCGCACGCGAGCTGAACGCGCCGCTGATCATTCTGTCGGTTCTGTTCGTGGTCAAGTTGGGTTGGTTTAACGCATGAGTGCCTTGCCGTTTGATTCTGCTACTTACGCCGTAGAACTGGAGGCCAAGGCCAACCGTCTGCGCGAGTTGCTGGCGCCGTTCGATGCCCCAGAACCTCAAGTTTTCGATTCGCCATTGAAAAACTTCCGCCTGCGCGCCGAGTTCCGCTTGTGGCGCGAAGGTGGCGAGCGTCACTACGCGATGTTTGCCCCTGAAGATAAACGTACGCCAATCCTGATCGAAGACTTCCCGATTGCCAGCCTGCGCATCAATCAACTGATGCCACAGCTCAAGGCCGCCTGGAAAGCCAGTTCGGCCCTGAGCCACAAGCTGTTTCAGGTCGAGTTCCAAACCACGCTGGCGGGCGATGCGATGGTCACCTTGTGCTATCACCGCCCGCTGAACGAGCACTGGCAAACGGCCGCCGAGCAACTGGCCAAAGACCTCGACATCAGTGTCATTGGCCGCTCGAAGGGCAAGCGTATCGTCATTGGTCGCGATCACGTCGTAGAAAAGCTCGAAGTCGCTGGCCGTGTCTTCAGTTATCAACAACCGGAAGGCGCCTTCACTCAGCCTAATGGCACGGTCAACCAGAAGATGCTCAATTGGGCGTACGACGCTTTGGGCGAACGGGCGGATGACCTGCTGGAGTTGTATTGCGGCAACGGCAACTTCACCTTGCCGTTGGCCACCCGCGTGCGCAAAGTGCTAGCCACCGAAATCAGCAAGACCTCGGTATATGCCGCACTGAACAACCTTAGCGACAACGCTGTGGATAACGTCACCTTGGTGCGCTTGTCGGCCGAAGAGTTGACCGAAGCCCTGAATGAAGTACGTCCGTTCCGCCGCTTGCAAGGCATTGACCTGAAAAGCTACGACTTCGGGAGCGTCTTTGTTGACCCGCCGCGCGCAGGCATGGACCCGGACACCTGCGAGCTGACCCGTCGCTTCGACAATATCCTGTACATCTCATGCAACCCGCTGACCCTGGCCGAAAACATCGCTCAACTGCATGACACTCACCGCATTGAGCGTTGTGCCGTGTTTGACCAATTCCCGTGGACGCACCACATGGAATCGGGTGTGTTGTTGGTTCGCCGGTAAACGCTTCGCGAGGCTGATAAGCGCGGGGCGTCTTGTAGCAGCTGCCGAGGCACGAGGCTGCGATCGAGCGCGTAGCGGTCGTATATCTGACCGCTGCGCCACCTCTGGCACATCGTGACCGTCAGGTTTTACGGCGGCTCTGCCGCCGATCACAGCCTCACAGTACTCGTCAGTTCCTACATGTTTCACGCAAGCGCCCTACCCCCCTCAAGATGGTTGAAAATAGCCCGCCATTTGCTGCAAATCTCCTTCGTTCAATAACCCCGCGTAGTACCTGAGTTGTACACGCGCCAGCAAGTAGGCATACCGCGCCTCGGCCAAGTCGCGTTTGGCACTGAACAACTGTTGCTCGGCATCCAGCACATCCAGGTTGACCCGCTCACCACCGCGTACGCTTTTGTACGTTGCTTGCACGAGCGCACTCGCTGACTCCACTGCCATTTCATAAGCCCGGACTTTGGCCGCCGCACTGCTGCTGAGATTGAACTGCTTGCGCAGGTCTACCAATGTTGTCGCCGTCTGCGCGTCTAATTCGTACTGCGCCTGGGACAATTGCCGCGCCGCCTGACGCGTCGATGCTGATACCGAGCCGCCCGCAAATAACGGCACGCTCAGTTGAATGCCCACGCTGTTGGTGTCGTATTTCTGGTTGTAGGTGCTTTCAGAATCCGAGCTAGTCTGTCGGCTGCTGGCGTACAGGCTGAGTTTAGGAAAATGCCCGGCACGCTTACGCTCCACTTCGTACTCAGCCGAACTCAGTGCGTGATGCTGCGACGCCAGTTCAGGGTTATTGGCCAGCGCCAGTTCGCGCCAGTTTTCAAACCGCTGAGGCTCCAGCGGCTGAATGTTGAAATGCGCCACCAACGGATCAAGTTGATCCACTTGCAACGGCTCACCGAGCATCGCCTCCAACTCACGCAAGGCAACGTCCTGGTCGTCTTGCGCCTCGATCTCTTGTGCCACGGCCATGCTCAGGCGTGCCTGGGTTTCCAGCACATCGGTGCGCGTGCCTTCGCCACCTTTGAGCAAGCGCTGATTGAGTTGCAAGCGCTCGGCAAAGGCCCGCTTCTGCGCCCGGCTCAGTTCAATGCGCTCCTGCGCCAACAACGCCTGGCTGTAGGCACTCAATACCCGCACCAACAGGTATTGGCTTTTACTGCGAAAACGCTCATCGGCAAACAATGCCTGCGCCGCACCTTGTCGCAAGCGGGCATAGGCTTCGTAGTCCAGTAGCGGTTGTTGCAAGGTCAGAGTCGAAGCGTAGCTGCGGTAATCGCGGTCTGTACGGGTGCTGGCCTGGGTCACTTCAGAGTCGTTACGCGAGTTGGTGTAGTTCCACGTCAACGTAGGTAACAACGCGGAACGACCGAGGGCGCGGTTCTCCTCCCCTGCCGCCCGTTCTTCGATCGCGGCTTGAAAGGTCGGATCGTTATGCACAGCCAAGTCGTACGCTTGCAGTAACCCCAATGCGTGAGCCGATCCCGTCGAGATCACGCAGACGATCAATAAGGCAGCACTCAATCGACACGTGCTCATTCCTCCACCATCGCCATGTGCGTACGGTCGAGCAACGGTTTGAACAAATAATTGAGCATCGAGCGCTCGCCTGTACGGACAAAGGCTTCTACCGGCATGCCGGGGCGAATCTGCAAACCGGCCAGTTGCGCCATACCGGCTTCGCTGACTTGGGCACGCAAGGTGTAATACGGCTCGTCGGTGCGTTCATCCACTTGACGGTCCGCCGACACCAGCGTGACTTCGCCCGCCACCCGCGGTGTGGTGCTTTGGCTGAAAGCAGAGAACATCAGCTCAACCGGCAACCCTGCGTGAACCTTGTCTGCCAGCTCAACCGGCACCCGTGCTTCGACCAGCAAAGGCTCGCCTTGGGGCACGATTTCCATTAATGCCTGGCCAGGTTTGATCACGCCGCCTTCGGTAAACACGTCCAGCCCCACAACGATGCCGGATGCCGGGGCGCGCAGTTGGCTGTTGGCCAGTTCAAACTCTGCCGAGGCCAGCCGGTTACGCAGGTCTTCGGTACGTACACGGGTCTCAGCCAATTGCGTACGCACCTCTTTCTGGTACTCCTCGGCCAGTTGACGAATTTTGAGACGCATTTCCTGAACTTGACGCTGTAATTGCCCGATACGGCCGTAGTCTTCGCTGATCGAACCCAGCACTTGCGCATACACGCGTTCACTGTCTAGCAGGCGGTTGCGCGGGATGTAGCCATCACGGGCCAGTTCGCGCAGACCCTCCAATTGCTCGGTGAGGGCGCTGCGTTGCAGCACTTTATTGGCCTGTGAATCTCGCACCCCACGCAATTGCGCCTCTGCACCCGCAATGCTTTCACCTATACCCTGCTGATCGAGCAGTAACGCCTGACGCCGACTGCTGAACAACTGTCGTTGCAACGTCAGGTTTGACGCAATTTCAGGGTCGTCCTTGAGCGTCAGCAACTGAGGTTGAAAGGTCACATTCGCAGCACCATCGCCCTCGGCATTGAGTCGTGCCTCACTGGCCAGCGAGCCATAAAACTGGCTGCGCAATGATTGCGCCTGCCCCAGCAGCGGCGTCTCCTTAAGGCGGATCAGTACCTGCCCGGCCGTGACCTTGTCGCCATCGCGCACATCAATTCGTTCAACGATCCCGCCCGTGGGGTGTTGCACCACTTTGCGGTGGCCCGACACCATGACTTTGCCTGAAACGGCGACGCCTTTGTCCAAAGGGGCGAAGGCCGCCCACCCTAAAAACCCGACAAATCCCCCAATCATCAGCAGCCAACCCAGGCGCGAATAAAGGGTGTCGTCCAGTTGCAACACGTTGCTGTCCACCGGCTTTACGTTTGAACGGCTCATGCTTTGCCCGCCTCCACCGTGCCAAGGCGGTAACTCACATTCATCGCCGGTTTCGGCGCCGCAGCTTTGACCGGTGCGGGTGCACCGAGCACCTTGGCTGTTGGACCAAAAGCTTGCAGTTGCCCGTCGCGCAGGATCAACAGTTGGTCCGTGAGGGTCAGCACATTGGGTTTGTGAGTAATCAAAATCAACGTTCGCTTAAGGGTTTTGAGGTGGGTAATGGCCTGCAACAACGCCTGTTCCCCCGCTTCATCCAGGTTGGAATTAGGCTCATCGAGCACGATTACCGCGGGCAAGCCATACAGGGCACGTGCCAGACCGATACGTTGTTTCTGCCCCCCCGATAACCCGGCCCCCCCCTCGCCGAGGCGGGTTTCGTACCCTTCGGGCAGTTGCAGAATCAGCGCATGCACCCCGGCCATTTGCGCCGCGGCCAACACCTTGTCGGCGTCCACCTCTGCGAAGCGTGCGATGTTTTGTGCGATGGTCCCGGCAAACAGCTGGATGTCCTGGGGTAAATAGCCCAGATACGGCCCGAGTTGGTGCTTGTCCCATTGCGCTAGATCGGCGCCATCCAGTCGGACTTTGCCGCTCAGCGGTTGCCAGACACCCACCAGTAACCGCGCCAGCGTGGATTTACCGCAGCCCGAAGGCCCAATGATCCCCAGCACGTGCCCGGCCGGCAGGGTAAAGCTCAGGTTGGCCAGCGTGGCGCGGCGCGTACCCGGCGCACTGGCCCCCAAGTGCTCGACAGACAATTCACCGCGTGGCGCAGGCAATGCCATGCGCGCGGCCCGCGGGGGATGGGCATGCAGCAGGGCTTCGAGGCGTTGATAGGCCAGACGGGCGCAGGTCCATTGCTTCCAGACACCAATCAATTGGTCGATAGGGCCAAGCACCCGGCCCATGAGGATGGAACCCGCAATCATCATCCCCGCCGTGATTTGCCCTTGCACCGCCAGCCATGCACCCAGCCCGAGCACCAGCGATTGCAGGGCCAGTCGCACACCTTTAGACCAGGCCGTGACGGTCGCGGTCTTTTCGCTGGCCAGGTTCTGCTGCGCCAGAAATGCGGTGTGCTGCGCCAGCCAACGCCCGCGCAACGTGTCGAGCATGCCCATTGCCTCTATCGCCTCGGCGTTGCGCAGGTGCGCGCTGGCCTGCTGCGTCGCCTCGACAGAGAGTTCACTGGCGGCTTTCAACGGACCTCGCGACACCCGCTGATTGATCCACGCCAGCGCCATCAGCACCACGGCGCCACCCAGCGCCAGTAACCCGAGCCAGGGGCTGAACAGGAAAATCACGAGCAGATACGCCGGGAACCACGGCGCATCGAAAAAGGCGAACAACGCATTACCGGTGGCAAACTGGCGCAAGCTCGTCAGGTCGTTCAGTGCCTGCCCGGCGGCCGGGCTACCGGTGCGTAACTGCGCTTCAAAGGCCGCGTCGTACACCCGTTGATTCAGGCGCATGTCCATTTGCGTGCCGAGGCGGATCACCACCTGGCTACGCACCCATTCCAACGCACCCATCAGGCCAAACAGGCCGAGGATCATCAGCGTCAGCATCAACAGGGTCATTTGATTGCCCGACGCCAGCACCCGGTCGTACACCTGCAACATGTACAGCGCCGGTGCCAGCATCAGTAAGTTGATCACGGCCGAAAACAGCCCGATGTTGAAAAATGCACGCTTGTAGGCCGTCAAGGCAGCCAGCATCTCATTGGCGACGTGGGCTTTGGGCCGGGTCATGAAGGTATTCCGTGAGCGAAGAACCAACAAAACCGCGCACACCGGGGGGAGCGTGCGCGGCATAACGGTGCTCTTGCAGTGGCTGCGTCAGGCGCGAAGGTCGCTCCAGCGTATGGCGCCTTCAGCGTTGGGCAGCAACGACAAGAACCAGGCGGGTGTTACGCCGCCAACGCCCAGTCTTGGGCCACGTCTTGCACACCCACCAGACCGATGTCGGCCGCCAGCGATGCATCGGCGTGAGCCAGGCCAGCCGCTGCCAAATCGTCGAAGGTGGATTCGGTAGACAGGCCAAACTCGCTCAGCAGGTTGTTGAGGGCACCTTCCAGACCCGCAACGTTGCCTTTCATCAAGCCGTAGATCACGTCCTGTACGGCGTTGCCTGCACGGCCTGCGTCGCTGGCGGCGGAGAGGTCGAGGCCGTTGAAGGAAGCGATATATTGGCCCAAACCAAAATCACTGCCATCTCCACCGGTCAGACCTGTGCCCAATGTGACGGTATCCAACTCGCCCCATAGGTAGTGGTTCATGTTGTCGCCAGGGGAGACTTTCGGGTTGAATACATAATTGAGGCCGTTATCGGTGTCGCTGCCGGCAATAAATGCATAGTCCGAGCTATTGGCACCGTGGGTGGCATATTGTTCACCGCTCATTGCACGCCCGCCGGTATTAAATCCCCCGGTATTACCTGCGCCATGACCGGCAGTATTGAACCCGGTCGACCATACACTCAATGCCTCATTAACCGAGAGCGCACCAAAATCAGAATTGTAAGTAATCGAAATAGTCATACCTAAACCTTTTCCTTGGAGAGTTAGTAATACCACGCACTCAAGTGCGCCTTTTGCTCGACATGAACAAAAACTTTTTAATCGTGTCTGCGACGTTAGAACTTATATTCCAGCATGCCACTCAGGGTGCGGCCACGCGCCAAACTCAAGTTATTGGCATCGCCCATGGCCACGAAATAGGCCTCGTCCGTGGCGTTTTCCAACACCAGCGTAAGGTTCAAGGCATCGGTTGCCCAGTAGCTGGCATACAGGTCATATACGCTGTACTTGGGCCACGTCGCTTGCTCGAGGTTGGCATAGTTATGGGTATTTATATCCGAGCCATTACCGGGGCTGTAACGCAAACGAACTCCCGTATCCAGACGTCGCTCAAGGAACCGAGCACCTACGGTCAATGAACCACGGTCTGCCGGCATGTAGGCAGCAGCCCCCATCACACCGCCGCAACTGACCTTATTGTTGCGCTCATCATCATCCAGCCACTCGGTTTCATGCACAGGCCGGATGCTCCAGCGGCCGTTGGGCAATTGAAAACGTTCAACACCACTCTTTAATTTTTTACCGAATTTCTTGGCGCCGCCCATGAAGTAGTTTTTAGAACAGAAATCGTTACTCCCGATCATGTGCGTATAACTGAGACTGGTGTACATACGCCCCATGTCATAGTTGAGTTGATACTCAACCCCTCGAAAGTTTGTGTCACTCAAACTATTAACGTAGGCCAGGTCCCCAAAATTACCCGATGCCGTTTCTTCGGGCAGCATGATGCCGTATTGCATAAACGAAAAGTTTTTGACGCGGCTATCGAAGTACGACACTTTCATGCCTAACCGGTCATTATTGAAAAACAAAGACTCTTTAAAAATATTAAACCCAACTTCCCAATCACGGGACTCTTCAGGCTTTAGGAACGGGTTGGGGAATACCCGCTCAGGCGCATTACCGCCATGGGGGCGACCGGTCATGAACACTTCCGTCACGGCGGGTGGGCGCCAGCCCTTGCCCCAGTGAGTGTAGAGCTGCAACCAGTCCACGCCCGGCTTGATTGCCAGGCCAAAGGTGGGGGAAAACTGACCTTGAGTACGATCTATGTCATAGACGTTTTCAGTCCGCACGGCCGGACCACTGCCGATCACTTCTACGCCGTTTTGGTGGCGGATGACTTTTTTGCGGTACTGGGTCATGCCCGTTTCGCCTTCAAGCCGGTAACGGTCATAACGCAGACCACCGCTGACAGTCAGCCAACCGTCGTAGTCGTATTGCAGGTTGCTGAACAGGCTGGCCATGCCCCGCTTG
Source organism: Pseudomonas weihenstephanensis (assembly GCF_001043055.1). Classification (GTDB taxonomy): domain Bacteria; phylum Pseudomonadota; class Gammaproteobacteria; order Pseudomonadales; family Pseudomonadaceae; genus Aquipseudomonas; species Aquipseudomonas weihenstephanensis. The sequence continues at coordinate 151,925 of NZ_JYLF01000001.1, read as the reverse complement.
CCCGCAGGGTCAGCACCCTCGATATAAGGCAGGGTGACTTCATTTTTAGCGGCGACTTTGCCGGTCTTGGGCTTGAAGGTGTCCTGATACATTTCCAGGCCATAGGTCCAGTTCAACTGCCCGAAGGTGTCGAAGTTGAACAGTGACGTGTTCTGGGCTTGCAGGCCCCAGGTGTCGGTACGAAACCGATCCTTGTAAGCACCAAAGGCGTTATCGGGCGTGGCGTTATGCCGGGCGTTGGCACGAACAAGCTCCGTGCTGACGAAATACAGCTTGCTCTTGAAATCAATCAGCTCGTTGTCCGGGTTAAAGCTGTAGTCAACGGCGTAGTTGACGGTGCCCAAATTGTTTTTGCTGTGGCGCACATAGTCGTAACCCTTCTGGTCAGAGGTGGCGTAAGTCCACGAGTCATTGCTGTCGCTGTCGGTGTTCAAGTAAGTGAATTGCACGCGCTGATCGTTAGCCAGGTTGAGCCCGAACTTGGCCATCTGCGAGCGCGTCACGCTGCCGGCATCCCCCACTTCACTTTTCAGCCAGTCATTCCAGGCTTCACGACGTGATTGCTTGACCCTGATTTCACGCCCCAGGTTATCGGCGTTCTGCCGACCGCTGCGGTAGTTACCGAAGTGACGCTCACTGTAGGCAAACAGGGCGTCACCGATGTCGTTACCGAAGGCAAAGACTCCACTGCCGTTGAAGTAGGTGCCGTTGCCCATTTCACCAATGCCGCTGCCCGCACGAATACGACCACCAAACTCCTTGCCGTCTTTGAGGAACTCACTGGCTTCGAGGGTTTTAAAGGTGGCGATCCCGCCCAGTACCGCCGCACCGCCCATCCCGGACTGAGAGCCCTTTTCGATTTCGATGCTGGAGATCATTTCCGGATCGATCAGCATTACGCCATTGCGATGCTGATGGCCGTTAACGTTGAAGTTCTGGCGCATGCCATCCACGTTCATGTTGACCCGGCCATAGTCCTGCAAACCGCGAATATTGACTGACAGCCCAGGGTCACGCTGATCCACGGCGGTGTACACGCCCGGGGTTTCTTCCAGCATGTCAGCCGTGTGGCGTGGCGCGCGCTTGTTGATTTGCTCGCTGGTAATCACCGACACCGCTTCGGGGGTCTGGTACACCCAGTCCGCGCTATTGCCTTCGGCCTCACTGGCAGAAATTGACGTGGTGCCCAGTGCCAGCGCGCCTTTTAGGTCGCCGCTCACACGGGTCAGGGTGACTTGGCGCTCACCGGTAAAACGGTATTCAATCGGGTTACTGCCCACCAGTCGCGCCAGACCTTCCTGAACCCCGAAGTCGCCTTTGAGCGCTTGAGCATGCAGGCCTTGCAACATCTGGGTGTCGAACAGCACCTGCAAACCCGCCTGTTCGGCGAATTGCAGTACCGCTTTGTCCAGCGGCTGCGCCGGGATATGGAAGGCAATAAACGCTTGCTGGACCGCACTGCTGACCGTTTCAGCGGCCTGTAGCGGCGCTTGCACTGCTAACAATGCGAACACACCGACATGAACTGCAAAGGCTAATCGGCTTACGGCCCCGATACCTTTGCGCTGATTGAACACCATTATTGTTATCCCCAAGCGTGTACGATTTGCTTTGCGAATGAATCTCAATAGCAAGACGAACAACGGGGGAAAAGTCAGTAACGGTTTTTGCGATTAATTTTCAAATGGGCGAATCAGGCAGGCTGCGGCCTTTAAGAACCACAAAATCGCAGCCTGCACGGTGATCAATAAATCAGGCTGAGGCCCGCCACTTCGACGCGTTTTACGTGCAGTTCACGGGTGAGTGTATGCAGCGCGCTGTCGAGCATTTCAAGGCGGAAGACCCCGCTAACCTGCCGATTGGCCAAGGAGGGATTGGCCAATACGATCTGGCCGGGGCGATAGCGGTTGAGTTGCCCAATGACTTGCGCCAACGGCTGGCGGTCAAAAACCAACACGCCACGTCGCCAACCAGTGGCAGCACTCAGGTCGAACTCCGGCAACGGCTGTACACCGTCGGCCTGGCTGTAACGGGCGCTTTGCCCCTCTTTGAGCACGTATTTCGCTGCGCCGTTGGCGGGAGGTGTTTGCAGGCTGACTGCCACACTGTGTTGCAACACACCAACCCATGCCTGATTGCCGCTCTCGCGCCCCACTACAAACTGTGTGCCCAGGGCTTGGGTTTGGCCTCCTGCGCTTTGCACGACAAAGGGCCGGTTTTCGGCCTCGCCCATGGGCGCCACATCAAACACGGCGGACCCCGCCAACAGGCTGATACGCCGCTGCTGCGTGTCATAGTCGATGCGGATTGCACTGGAGGCATCCAGCTCAACCGAGCTGCCGTCATCCAGTTGCACCGTGCGCAACTCGCCGGTGCCGGTTTGATAGTCAGCCTGCATGTGCACCAGCAAGCCCGGGCCACTGACCCACGCTACAGCGATGACGACTGACAGCGCGACAGCGCGCCCTACCTTGCGCAACGGTCGACGCCGCCGAGCCACTGGCGCGGGGACCGTGCGGGGCGATTCAGGACGCAAACGATGGGCCACGGTCTGCTCCCCGTCAGGCTCTAGCGCCAACTCGCCCAATGCGGCCCACGTCTGTTGTGCGAAGTGCAAGGCTGGCGCATGGCGCTCATCGCCCGCCAGCCAGCGGTTCAGTTGCACCTGAGCCTCTTCACTCAACGCACCCGCGTGCAAGCGCACCGCCCACTCGGCGGCCGCCTCAGTAATGGTCTGCTGTTCGGGGCCTTGGCTATTCACGTGTGAATCTCAATTTCTCGTTATGTATAAGCAGTGACGTCTTGCCTGAAGATTCTCAGTAAACCATTCGTCGACATGTAGGATAGTTATGACTTCGGCGACTGCAAACGCTGCATGACATAAGCCAATGCTTTCGACAGATGCTTTTGCACTGAGCTGTCAGAAATTTCAAGGTGGCGCGCCACTTCCGCGTGGGTCATGCCTTCAATCCGGTTGAGCCTAAATATCTCCCGGGTGCGTTCAGGCAACTCCGCAACTGCCTGTTTTAACGCCATGCGCTGTTGTTCAGCCATCGCCTGGGCCTCCAGCCCTGCCAGTTCATCCTCGATTTGAGCCAATGCCTCATGGGTCACTGAGTCTGTTTTGCGTCGGGTTTCCTGACGAATGTGATCCACCAGCAGGTTGCGCGCCGTGCGGTAGAGGTAGCCGGGGGAGTTGTCGATGGTGTGTTTGCGCCCATGCTCGGCCATGCGCAGGAAACTTTCCTGAACCAGATCGGCAGCCAGTTGCGGGTCTCGTACCTTGCGCGCCAAATACCCGCGCAGGGTGCTGGCATGCTTGATGAACAAGCCCTTGAGGTCCATATCCGACAAACTGACTCCCTGGCGCATGAAGGAAGGGGGCGCCATCTTACTTTTTGTCGAGAATGATTTTCAATTGAAATTAGCGCCCCGTGCGCAGGCAGGCCCACTCAGTTCTGCGACGGCTGCGCACTAAGTGCCATACTTTGCGGTCACTGGAAGAACGTCTGACGACCGGGCTGGCGCAGCTCCGACTCAGCAACAACACTTACCAACAAGATTTACAGAGGAAACCTCCATGCTTTGGAAAAAAGGCCGACGTAGCGACAACGTGGAAGACGTGCGCGATCAAAGCACCGGAGGCGGCGGGATGCGCATCGGTGGTGGCAAGGGCTTGAGTTTGATCGCCGTCGTCGTGATCGTGGGCTTCGGTCTGCTGACCGGACAGGACCCGATGCAAATCCTCGGGCAACTGAGCGGGCAGCTGGGCGAGCAATCCTCCCCGCAAGTCACTCAGCAAGCCGGGCACGCGCCCCCCGCCAACGACCAACAAGCCGAGTTTGTGCGCGCCGTGCTGGGCGACACCGAAGACACCTGGCGCCAGGTGTTTCAACAGGCCGGTCGAACCTACAAAGACCCGACGCTGGTGCTGTTTCGCGGCCAGATCAACTCCGCGTGCGGCTTCGCATCATCGGCCAGCGGTCCGTTCTATTGCCCGGCCGACCAAAAGGTCTATCTGGACATGAGTTTCTTCCAGGAAATGGCTCAACGCTTTCAAGCCGCCGGCGAGTTCGCGCAGGCGTATGTGATCGCGCATGAAGTGGGCCATCACGTGCAAACCCTGCTGGGCGTGTCATCCAAGATGCAGATGGCCCGTCAGCAAGGTAAACGCATGGAAGGTGACGGCGGCCTGCTGGTACGTCAGGAGCTGCAAGCCGACTGCCTGGCAGGGGTGTGGGCCAATTTGGCGCAAAAGCGTTTGAACTGGCTGGAACCGGGGGATATCGAGTCAGCCTTGAATGCGGCCAACGCCATCGGCGATGATCGCTTGCAGCAACAAGGGCAAGGCCGTGTGGTGCCGGACTCGTTCACCCACGGCACTTCGGCGCAACGGGTTAAATGGTTCAAGACCGGCTTTGCGCAGGGCGACATCAACCAATGCGACACCTTTTCGGCAGCAAGGTTGTAAATGGGTGCACGGGGTTTCGTGTCATGGGTCGTGTTACTGGCCGCCTGCACCACGGCGCAGGCCGCTGAACACGGGGTGAAAGCGCTTAGCCCTGAGCGCCTTGCGCTCAACCCCGGCGAGTTGAGCGTTGGCTTAAGTCAAGACTGGCAGCACCCTCTGCCTGAGGTGCAACGTGCAGTGATTGTGATTCACGGACGTTTACGCAACGCCCAGACGTATTTGCACAGTGCGCAGCAAGCGGCGGCGCAAGCCGGGGTGCTGTCCACCACCCTGATCATCGCCCCACAGTTTTTAAATGAGCGCGATAACACGCAGCATCGCTTGCCGGACGCGGTGTTGCGCTGGCAAGGGAACGACTGGATGGGCGGGCAGCCCGCCATCAGCCCTGCGCCCGTCAGTTCGTATGCTGCACTGGATCAGATCCTCAACCAGCTCAATGACCGCACGCGCTTCCCGGCCTTGCGCGAGGTAGTGATTGCGGGGCATTCCGGCGGTGCGCAAGTGGTGCAGCGTTATGCACTGACCACCCGGGCGGACAAGGCGTTGCAGACCAACGGGATCAAGGTGCGCTATGTGATCGCCAACCCGTCAAGTTACGTCTGGCTCACCAAACAGCGGCCCATTGCGACGTTCGATGCTGCCACCTGCCCTGGGTTCAATACCTGGAAGTACGGGCTCAACGACTTGCCTGCCTACGCCAAAGGGCAAAAACACCATCAGCTGGAAGCGTCGTACGTTGAGCGGGACGTCACCTATCTATTGGGTGGCAATGACATCGCCCCCCATCACCCTGCGCTGGATAAAAGCTGCGAGGCAGAGGCTCAAGGGGCTTTCAGGCTGGTCCGCGGCAAGCATTATTTCGCGTCTTTAACGCAGCGCCATCCGCAGGGGCTGAACCAGCGTTTGGTTGAAGTGCCGGGGGTTGGGCACAACGGCGATCAGATGTTCACCTCGCCCGAGGGGCAAAAAGCATTGTTTGGGCAGTAGGACAGTCCCGCAGGCTGTGAGCTTTCAAGATCAAAAGCTCCCAGCCTGTCAGGCCAATAAGCGCCGTAGCTCAAAGCAGTCTCTGGCGTGCCAGTCGGTCAGCTCGGGCCACAGGTTTTGCGGCACGTTGACCAGCACTGTCCGGGCTCCCGCTGCACGACCACACTCAAGATCGAAGCGATAATCCCCCACCATGACCATCTGTGCAGGCGTTACGCCCCACGCGTTGGCCAGTTGCAGCAAGCCGTCCGGGTCGGGCTTGTGCGCAGCGTTGTCGCGCCCCAAAACGTCTTGCGCCGCAAAGCATTGCTCCAGGCCAATCGCCTTAAGGGTGATGCGCGCCAGCTCTTGGGCGTTGCGGGTCAACACCCCTAAGCGCACACCACGCTCATGCAAATCAAGAACCAGCTCCACCGCGCCAGGCGCAGGCGTGGAGGCAAGCGCCAGTTCACGCTCGTGTTCGAGCAGCCAGACGTGCTTCTCGGCCGACTCAGCAGGCGGTAAGCCCGCGAGGTGGGTAAGAATGTCTTCGTCGTCCGGAATGCACAGCTCACGGTGAATCAGCTTGAAGTCATGCACAGCCACCGTCAGCGTGCCGTCCATGTCGAATACCCAGTGCTTTATGTGCTTAAGCGTCATGCCCAGTCCTTGCGATGGCGAATCAAACCTTCTTGTGTCACTGACGCAACCAGCTGGCCAGCCCGGTTGTACACGCTGCCACGGGAGAACCCGCGCGAGTTGCCCGCCCACGGGCTGTCCATTGCGTAGAGCAACCAGTCATCGGCACGCAGGTCCGCATGGAACCACAGCGCGTGGTCGAGGCTGGCCACTTGCATGTCTTTTTGCCATACGCCTTTGCCGTGCGGCAGCAGCGAGGTGGTCAGTAAACCGAAGTCCGAGGCGTAGGCTAGCAGATATTTGTGCAGCGCTGGCGTGTCGGCCAATGCGCCATCGGCGCGAAACCACACGTATTTGACCGGGTCGCTGACCTTGGGGTTGAACGGGTCTTCACCGACCACCGGACGAAACTCGATGGGCTTGGCACACAGCAGTTTTTCGCGCATGGCTTCGGGGATCAAATGCGCGCGCTGGCGCGTGATCTCAAGCTCGGAAGGCAAGTTCTCCGGGCCGACCACGTCGGGCATGGTGGTTTGGTGCTCAAAGCCGCCTTCGTCGTACTGAAACGAAGCGCTACAGGTGAAAATCGGCTGGCCCTTCTGGATCGCCGTCACTCGACGCGTGCTGAAACTGCCGCCATCGCGCACACGGTCAACCTGATACACCACCGCCAGTCCCGCATCCCCGGGGCGCAAGAAGTAACCGTGCATCGAGTGCACATGCCGCGCGTCTTCAACCGTCTGGCTCATGGCGGACAGCGATTGGCCCAGCACCTGACCGCCGAACAGCTGGCGAAAGCCCAAATCCTGACTGCGGCCGCGAAAGAGGTTCTCTTCAATCGGTTCCAGGGTCAGCAGGTTGACCAGATCATCCAACACTTGGCTCATTCAGATTTTCCTCACACAGAGCATTGCCGGCGCACTCTACGTTGCGACGGCCAACAAAAATTTGGCACTTGCCACTTAACCTACAACTTGAAAGTTATTTGCCTGCTTATCCGTGCAGTGTTTCCAACCATTGAGCGCGGCTGATCCGATATAGCACATGCTTGCTTAACGGATGACCCGGTTCCAACCCCGGATGTTCAAAATCACCGGCCATATCGCGCTGCATGCCGATGGCTTGCATCACTTTCTGTGATGGCACGTTGGCCTCCGTGGTGAATGAAACCACTTGATCCAGCGCCAACCGGTCAAACGCACAACGCAATGCCGCCCACGCCGCCTCACTGGCGTAACCCAGCCCCCAATGCTCGGGGGCCAGGCGCCAGCCGATCTCGACAGCCGGGGCGAAAGGCGCTTTGAAACCGATCTGCGCCAGGCCAGTGAAGCCAATAAACGCACCCGTATCTTTGCGTTCCAACGCCCAGAACCCGTAGCCGTATTCGGCAAAATGACCACGAAAACGACCAATCACCGAGGCGCTCTCAAGACGGTTCAGAGGCTTGGGGAAAAAGCGCATGACCTGCGGATCGGCGCACATGGCAGCGAACTCCGCCAAATCGGTGTCACGCCAGGGACGCAGACGCAGACGAGCGCTTTCGAGTTCCTGAATTTGCTCCATCTGTCTCCTCCGATTTGTTACACGGCTTTTCATCTGTCGGGCAGTGTACCGCGCTGTTAAGATCCGGCGCTCGCTCCTACATGAAATCCCTATGCCTTTACCGCTGATTTATCACGATGATTACAGCCCGCCTTTCCCGGCTGAGCATCGCTTCCCGATGGATAAATTTCGCTTGTTGCGTGATCACCTGGTTGCAACCGGGCTGACCTGTGATGCAGACCTGCTACGCCCCTCGTTGTGCCCTGTGGATATCCTCGCGCTGGCCCATGATCCGGCGTATATCGCGCGTTACATGACTGGTGAACTGGCCCACGAAGACCAGCGGCGGCTGGGCTTGCCGTGGAGCGAAGCCTTGGCGCGCAGGACGATTCGCGCCGTGGGCGGCTCCCTGCTTGCCGCCGAGCAGGCACTGGAGCATGGGTTGGCCTGCCATTTGGCCGGCGGTACTCATCATGCGCATTACGATCACCCCGCGGGCTTTTGCATCTTTAACGATTTAGCGGTCATCAGCCGTTACCTGCTGGAAAGCGGGCGCGTCAATCGGGTACTGATTTTTGACTGCGATGTGCATCAAGGTGATGGCACCGCCCGAATTCTTGAACATACGCCTGATGCGATTACCGTTTCCCTGCACTGTGAAAAGAATTTTCCGGCGCGCAAGGCGCAAAGTGATTGGGACATTGGGTTGCCGATGGGCATGGGTGATGCGGCGTACTTACAAGTGGTCGACGAAGCGCTCAATTACCTGTTGCCGCTGTATCAACCAGACTTGGTGCTGTATGACGCCGGGGTCGACGTGCATCAAGATGACGCGCTGGGTTATTTGAAGCTGACCGACGCCGGTGTCGCCGCGCGGGATGTGGCGGTGATGCGCCATTGTCTGGGCCGCGATATACCGGTGGTCGGGGTGATTGGCGGCGGTTACAGCAAAGACCGCCAGGCGTTGGCGCGACGGCACGGGATTTTGCATCACAGCGCACAACACGTCTGGGTGTCATCCGGTTGTCATTAATCTGTGATTGTTACCCACAATGCCTGTGGAACTGCCTGTGGATAACCTGAGCGAAAGCCTTTGCAGGCCATATGAAACAAGGCGTGTAGAGCACTGTATGTTTTTCGTACAGCTCATACCTGACGCTGCATAGCCGCCTGCGCCAGCGGCTAGGGGAGATATGAGGCATGGTCAGGTAGAATGCAGCGCTTATTTCGCCGATTTGCAGCTTGCCATGACTGACGCCAACACGCCCCTTCCCTCTCATGTCGCCATCATTGGCGGTGGCCCGGCCGGGCTGATGGCCGCTGAAGTGCTGAGTCAGGCTGGCGTGCGGGTGGATGTGTACGACGCGATGCCCTCTGTAGGCCGCAAGTTTCTGCTCGCCGGAGTGGGCGGCATGAACATCACTCACTCCGAAGCCTGGCCCGCGTTTTTATCGCGCTACGCTGAGCGTTCGCCGCAGATGACACCACTATTACAGGCATTTGATGCCCAAGCCTTGTGTCAATGGATCCATGATCTGGGCATCGAAACCTTTGTCGGCAGCTCAGGCCGAGTGTTCCCCACCGACATGAAAGCAGCCCCCCTGCTACGCGCCTGGCTCAAGCGTTTGCGCGAGTGCGGTGCGGTTATCCACACCCGCCATCGCTGGCTGGGTTGGCAGGCAGATGGCGCATTGCGTATCGCCAGCCCGGAAGGTGAAAAACAGCTCAGGCCTGATGCCGTATTACTGGCCTTGGGCGGCGGCAGCTGGGCCCGCCTGGGCTCGGATGGGGCGTGGATGCCGTGGCTGGCCGAGCGCGGTGTAGCGCTGGCGCCGTTACAACCCAGCAACTGCGGTTTCGATGTGACGGGCTGGAGCGAGGTGCTGCGCAGCAAATTTGCTGGCGCACCGCTCAAGAACATTGCCATTGCCCTGGAGCATCACAGCCCGCGCTTGGGCGAGTGCGTGCTCACGGCCACCGGGATTGAAGGCAGTTTGATTTACGCGTGGTCCGCGCCCATCCGCGAAGCAATCAACCAACACGGGGTTGCCACACTGCTAATTGACCTGTTGCCGGGTAAGCCTGTGGATAAAGTGGCAACCGCCTTGGCCAAGCCGCGCGGCTCACGCTCGATGAGCAAACATTTGCACAGCCAGTTGGGTCTGGATGGCGTCAAAGCGGCGCTGTTACGCGAGTTGGCACCCGCTGACGCGTTCAATGACCCGGCGCGATTGGCCGCGGCGATCAAGGCGTTACCGCTGAAACTGGTCAAGGCTCGCCCGTTGGACGAAGCCATCAGCAGTGCCGGTGGCGTGGCGTTTGAAGCGCTGGACGAACACTTGATGCTCAAGCAATTGCCAGGCGTGTTCTGCGCGGGGGAAATGCTGGATTGGGAAGCCCCCACCGGCGGCTACTTGCTCACGGGCTGCTTTGCCAGTGGACGTGCCGCCGGGTTGGGGGTTTTACGCTGGTTGAAAGTTAAACCTTAACCCCGGGTCGTAACGCTTGAACGCAGGGGCTTGGTGGCAGACCGCACGTTCTGGCTTTACGAAGGCTGCGTCGCCGCACGCAGCCTTCGTAAGTTGCTACGACACTCGCTCAAACCTTAAGGTTTGCGCTTACGCGGGCCAGTGTTGAACACGGGCACTTTACGCACAGGTTTCACCGAAGGTTCGGCCGGGGCCGCTTCGCCGCTGTCGACCCACTTACCCAAGTTGCGTTTGCCGCCACCGCCCGAGGTTTTCGGCTTTTTCGGCTTCTTCGGTTTTTTGATCACTTGGCCCGAGGCGTCGGTTTCAGGCACACGGTGCTCTGGCTCGAAGTCTTGCTCTTCGTGGCGTGGCAACGTTTGGCGGGTCAACATCTCGATGGCCGAGAGCATGTTCACTTCATCGGCACACACCAGCGAAATCGCTTCACCCTTTTGCCCGGCACGGCCGGTACGGCCAATACGGTGGATGTAGTCTTCAGCCACGATCGGCAGGTCAAAGTTAACCACTAACGGTAAGTCTTCGATGTCCAGACCACGGGCTGCGACGTCAGTGGCCACCAGAATCTGCACGTCGCTGGCCTTGAAACGGTCCAACGCACGTTGACGCGTGGCTTGTGGCTTGTCGCCATGAATGCCGTCAGCGTTGATGCCCAAGCCCTGTAATTTGCCCACCAGCTCGTCGACGCCATTACGGGTTTTAGCGAACACCAGCACCTGCTTCCAGTGCTGGGTACGCAGCAAGTGCAGAAACAGCTCGGGTTTGCGCTTTTTGTCGACCGGGATGACCCACTGTTTAACGCTGCTGGCCGCGACGTTGCGCGGGCTGACTTCAATGCTCAGCGGGTTGTCGAGCATTTGCTCGCCCAGCGCGCGAATGGCATCCGAGAAGGTGGCCGAGAACAGCAAGGTTTGACGCTTTTTAGGCAGCGCGCGATAGATGTCACGCAGCTCTTCGCTGAAACCCAGATCGAGCATGCGATCGGCTTCATCGAGAATCAGGGTTTGCAGCTGGTTGAACTTGATCGCCTTTTGACGATACAGGTCGAGCAGACGCCCCGGCGTGGCGACCAGTACATCGACGCCTTTGCGCATTTTCATCATCTGCGGGTTGATGCTCACACCGCCGTACACCGCGTAGGTGCTCAAAGGCAGGTGTTCGGCGTACTGGCGAATGCTTTCGTGAACCTGTTCAGCCAGCTCACGGGTGGGCACCAGCACCAGGGCGCGCACAGAGTTGCTGGCCACTTTCGGGCCTTCCATTGTCAGCAATTGCAGGAGCGGCAGAGCAAAGCCACCGGTTTTGCCGGTGCCGGTCTGGGCGGCGGCCATCAGGTCGCGGCCCGCCAGCACTGCGGGGATCGCTTGGGCCTGAACCGGGGTGGGCGTCTGGTAACCGAGCGTCTCTAGGGCGCGCAGCAAGGGTTCGATCAGGCCAAGGGTGGCGAATGTCATGGGGATACCGTCGAAAAAGGTCAGCGCGTGGGTGCATAGGTTGCAATGGCGCGCAGTTTACCCTAATTCAGACGGGTTTCTGCTTACGCCACTGCGGCAAACCGATCAACACCACGGCGCTGATAATGACCGCCATCGCCAGGCACTCCTCCACGCCAATGGTCTCACCCGCAAACGCGATGCCCAGCATCACCGCCACGGCGGGGTTGACGTAGGCATAACTGGTGGCCGCTGCCGGACGTACGTTTTTGAGCAAGTACATGTAGGCGCTGAAGGCGATGATTGAGCCAAAGAACACCAGATAGAGTAAGGCGCCCCAACCCGCGGCGGTGGGCATGTGCGTCATGCGCTCACCGCTCAACAGGCTACCGACCAACAGCACGACCCCGGCGGTGAGCATTTCGGCCGCACTGGCCATCGGCCCTGCTGGCAACGGCAGGTGGCGGCTCCACACCGAACCAAAAGCCCAGGCCGCCGCCGCAAACAGGATCATCGCGGCGCCCACGGGGCTGGCTTGCAGATTGGAGCCAAGGTTGAGCATGCCGATGCCGATCAAACCGAGCAGGATGCCCGCCCATTCCAGACGCGTGTTACGCGCGCCCCAGAAGTAACCGAACAACAAGGTAAATAGCGGCACCGTGGCCACGGCCAGTGCCGCGACCCCCGAGGCAACGCCCGAATGCTCGGCCAGGGTCACGCCGCCATTGCCACACGCCAACAGCAGAAAACCGATCATTGCTGCCGAACGCCATTGCACCCACGTCGGTGCAGGTGAACCGCGCCAGCGCATAAAGGCATACATCAAACTGCCCGCCACGAGGAAGCGCACCCCGGCCATCATCAGCGGCGGCCACGACTCAATACCGATGCGGATCACCAGGTAGGTCGACCCCCAAATCACGTACAAGGCAAAAAAAGCACCGATCAGTTGCAGCGGGAAACGACGTGCGGCAGGCATGGTTCAGCTCAAAGGCAGAGGCAGGGGACCGGTAAGTGTAGACAAGAGTCGCTATCAGCAGAAGTAACAGAACGCACCAAAAGTGGCCGTACACTTTGGCGGCTCTTATAGGCAGGCAGGGTGTTTAAAACCCGCGATAGCGCTTGAGGTGCTCGTTGATTTTGGCCGCAGGCACTTTTTGCAAGCTGCGCAACAGGTCGTGGTTCAGCTCGCGCAACCCGTGCTGCTGGCGCAGTTGCTGAGCCAAGTGTGTGGTCAGGTTAGCTGCCATCTCGGCATCGGCCATCGCCCGGTGAGCCTTACCGGTGTGGGGCAAGTCGGCAAATGTGGTGAGCGTCCCGAGCTTGTGGTTAGGTGCCTGGGGCATCAAACGGCGCGCCAGTAACAGCGAACAGGCGAAGTTCTGCAAACGGGTGCGCTTGATGCGGCCCATCTCGAAATCCCAGAACTTTTGGTCAAACGCTGCATTGTGCGCGAGCAAAGGGGTGATACCGACAAACTCGTTAACCTCGTTCATCACCTGCTCTGCCGAGGGCGCGGTGCGCAACATGGCGTTGCTGATACCCGTCAACTGCTCGATAAAGCCCGGTATGCGTACGCCCGCGTTCATCAGGCTTTGATAGCGTTCAACGATGCGCCCTTGCTCCAGAATCACCACCGCGATTTCGGTGGCCCGGCAGGTGCTGCTCGGGGAGATGCCTGTGGTTTCAAAGTCGATGACGGCGATACGTTCCAAACGAGGTCAATCCTGTAAAAAAGTGAGCGTTACTTGAGTAGCAGACTGCCTTCAATCGGCACATAACGGGTCGCCGCGCGAATCAACGAGTTGGCCGTGAGGCCGGGCACGCCGTAAGCCACGGTTTGTACCCCGTGCTTGCTGGCGATGCGTTCGAGCAACAGGTCAAAGTCGCCATCGCCCGAGGCCAGCACCACTTCGTCCACATTGGCGGCAGCGTCCATAATGTCGATGGTGATGCCCACGTCCCAATCGCCCTTGGCCGAGCCATCACTGCGCTGGATGTACGGCTTGAGTTTTACGGTGAAACCGAGGTTGCGCAGGATCTGCTGAAACTGCTGTTGCTTGCTGTCGCCCCGGTCGATGGCATACGCGTACGCCTCGACAATCTCACCGCGCTGGCTGATATCCGCCCACAGCGCAGCGTAATTAAAATGGCAGCCATAAGCCTGGCGAACCGTGTAGTAGAGGTTCTGCACATCCGCGAAGACCGCAATTCTTTTCACCGGGAGACCTCAAGGCGCCCAATCAAACGGGCACGCAACTGAAAACAAGGCCGCAGTATGCCAGCCTGCTGAGACTTTGCGCGGATTAACCGCCCAACGCGCGAGCACACACCCAGTTCAACACGGACATTTGCTTGATGCAGGGTTTGATCGGTTAAAGTGGCGCACCGCTTTTGACTGTTGATACCGAACCATGAACCCGCTGACTGTTATTCGCGACTCCCTGTACTTCTTCCAGCGCAACCTGGGCCAGATTGTGGCGCTGTGCCTGCCATTGGTGATTCTTGAGGCTGTGCTGCAACAACTGGTCAACAATGCCACGGGCCCGGATGCGTCGCCCGGCTACAGTTTGATCGTCGGGTTGCTGGTGTACCCGATTTACACCGCGGCTCTGATTCTGTTTCTCGACGCCCGCAGCCGGGGCGAAAGCCCGCGCAACCGTGACCTACTGGCCCGCGCCCTGTACCTGTGGCCGCGATTTGCGCTGCTGGCCGCCATCAGCACGCTGCTGATTGTGCTCGGGCTGTCGATGTTCTTTGTGCCGGGTATTTACCTGACCGTCGTGTTCGCATTTGCTGAGTACCGATTAGTGCTGCGCGGCGAGGCGCCATTGGCCGCGCTGAAGTCAAGTTTTGGACTGAGCAAGGGCCACTTCTGGCGTATTTTCGTGTGCATCTTGGCGGTGCTGGGGCCGCTCATGCTGCTCAAGGAATTAAGCTTTTCGGTGTACCCAAAAGCTGAAAACCCCCTGCTTTCGTTAGCGCTGGAAAGTATCAACAGCTTCTTGCAGTTGTTCTTGTCTGTAGTTCTATTCCGTTTATTCATGCTGATTAGCGACGAGTCTGACAGCCGATAAAACGCCTTCCTACGTATCACCCATTGGGATGCCAGGCAGCGGTCGCGTATGCTCGCTTACATCTTGAAACTTTATAAGCCGACGCCATGCCACGTCTTTTGCGTAACACCGTATTGGGTTTGCTGCTGACCGCCGCGCTGTTGGCGAGCCTGATTTATAGCCTGACGTGGCGCCCTGAAGCCAAAGAAGTGCTGACCGTCAGTTGCCCCACCACCGCCCCTGTGCTGGTGCCGGGGCAGGCGCTCAAGGTCATGACCTGGAACGTGCAATACCTGGCGGGCAAGCGTTATGTGTTCTGGTACAACCTGGCTGATGGCAGCGGACCTGATACACGCCCGACCGCAGAGGACATGGCGTTCAGCCTGGATCAGGTGACGCGGGTGATTCGCGACGAGCAACCGGACCTGGTGCTGTTGCAGGAACTCGATAAAAACGCCAAGGCCAGTGGCTATCAGGATCAGCTCAAGCTGTTGCAAGAGCGGCTGGTCGACCTCTACCCGTGCAGCGCGCAGGCGGTCACCTGGCAGGCCGACTTCGTGCCCGACCGTCACATTTTCGGCAGTGTGGGCCGCACCTTGGTGACCCTCAGCCGCTTCCAGATCGAGCACGCCGAGCGCCTGCAACTGCCCGTGGCCGAGGCCAACCTGATCAGCCGTCAGTTTGCACCCAAGCCTGCGTTGCTGGTCAGTTACCTGCCCCTCAATGACGGTGGGCAATTCGTGGCCATCAACACTCAGCTTGATAGCCCCACACAGGACAACAGCAACCTGCGCCAACAAATGCAGGCCACCGCGGCGGCGCTGAATACATTTGAAAGTTACGGCACCCCGTGGCTGATCGGCGGCGATTTCAATCTGTTGCCGATTGGCCAGTATCTGCGCCTGCCCGCCGAGCAGCGAGCAGGTTATTCGCCTGACAGCGAGCTGCATCAGCTGTGGGAGAAGTACCCAATGATCCCCAGCAACCCTGAAGCCACAGGCATCGACCGCGAATTGTGGCTCACCCACTTCCCCAACGACCCGCGTGTCGAAGAACCCGACCGTACCCTCGACTACTTGTTTTACAGCCCAAAGCTCAAACGTATCGAGGGCTATGTACGTCAGGAAGACACCC
The DNA here is from genome assembly GCF_001043055.1 of Pseudomonas weihenstephanensis. Lineage (GTDB taxonomy): Bacteria > Pseudomonadota > Gammaproteobacteria > Pseudomonadales > Pseudomonadaceae > Aquipseudomonas > Aquipseudomonas weihenstephanensis. The sequence goes on along the minus strand of NZ_JYLF01000001.1, from coordinate 136,195 downwards.
TGACCATTTCCGATCATTTACCCGTGGTGGGCCGGTTTTTATTGCCGCTGGATTGACTCGCCTTGCAGGAGTCGCTGCCGCAGGCTGCGAAACGGGCCATGGGTGCGTGGGCGTTTAATGAAACGGGTGGCTGCGCAACCCTTCGCAGCCTTTGGCAGCGACTACGAAGAGGCAGGCTTTCGGGGTTTGATCCGTGCGGTGGCTTCGGCCACCAGCGGGTCGTCTGGCCAGTAGTGTTTGGGGTAACGGCCTTTGAGGTCTTTTTTCACTTCGCCGTAGGTGCTGCGCCAAAAGTTGGCCAGATCCTGCGTCACTTGCACCGGGCGCCGCGCGGGCGACAGCAGGTGCAATTTGACCACTTGGCGGCCGCCCGCAATGCGCGGGGTGTCGGCCAAACCGAACAGCTCTTGCAGGCGAACGGCCAAAATCGGCGGGTGCTCACTGTAATCCACCCGCACCGAAGAACCCGACGGCACTTTGATGTGATGGGGCGCCAGCTCTTCCAGACGCTGCGGCAAAGGCCAGGGCAATAAGTTATGCACAATACTTGACAGGTCGAGGCTGGCAAAATGGCTGAGCCGCGAGACCCGCCCCAAGTACGGCGCCAGCCATTGCTCAAGCCCATTGAGTAACGCTGCATCAGTGACATCCGGCCATTCGCTCTGGCCGTGCGCGTCAAGATCCAGCTGACGCAGTAACGCTACCCGCGCTTGCCACTGACGCAGTTCAGGCGTCCACGGCAACAGTTCCAGGCCTTTGCGCCGCACCAGATTGATCAGCGCCTGAGTGCGGGCCGCTTCATCGAGACCTGTCAGCGGTTCACGGCTCAACACCAGTTCGCCGACTTTGCGCTGGCGCTCGGCACGCAACACCCCTTCGCGCTCGTCCCAATCCAGTTGATCCACCACGCTGACCTGCTCGCTCAACACCCCGTCGAGCAACCCGGGATCGAACTCCGCCGCCAAATAGATGCGCTCTTCACGCTGGCCCTGGCGGCTGCCCAAGTCGGCGATCACCAGCCAGGGATGTTTCATCAGCGCATCCACGTCGCTGAACAACGCTGCCCGCCCGTTCGCCAGGCGATACTCGGCGCCACCTGGCTTGCGCTGCTGCGCGATACGATCCGGATACGCCAGCGCCAGCAAGGCGCCCAGCCAACGCGGGTGATCAGGGTCGGCGACGGCTTGAGTCGGCTTACCCCGCAGGTTAGAGCGGTATTGGCGAGCCAGTTGTTTGGCGCGCTGTACGCCGCCCTGCCCGCCCCGCGCGGCACGGGTATCGCCCGATAACAACGCCAGGCGGCTGTGAACGTCGGCCCCGGCGCCGCGCACAATATCGCGCTCCCCCAACAGCGCGGCGACATCACAGGCCATCTCAGTCAGGCCCACGTCATGCCCGCGCAACAACAGGTGCGCGATACGAGGGTGTGCGGGCAACTGAGCCATCGCTTCGCCATGCGTGGTGAGTTTCCAGCCGCCGTCCACTTGCTTGCGCAGTGCACCCAAACGCTCCAGCAACTGCTGGGCCTGTGCATAACTTGCCGCTGGCGGAGGATCAAGCCAGATCAGCTCGTTCGGGGTCACCCCCCAACGCGCTAATTGCAGCGCCAGCCCTGCCAGATCTGCTTGCAGGATTTCAGCGCTGCCATAGGCGGCCAGTTGCGCGTGCTGGTCTTCTGACCACAGCCGATAACACACGCCAGGTTCCAGCCTCCCGGCGCGGCCTGCACGCTGGGTGGCGCTGGCCCGGGAGATGCGCTGGGTGTCGAGGCGCGTCATGGCGCTGCCCGGATCAAAGCGTGGCACCCGTGCCAGACCGGCATCAATCACCACGCGCACGCCATCAATGGTCAGGCTGGTTTCGGCAATGTTGGTGGCCAGCACCACTTTGCGCAGGCCCTTGGGCGCAGGTTCGATGGCGGCCCGTTGTGCGCTCAACTCCAGCTCGCCGTGCAGCGGGCACAACAGGATGTCTGTGCGCGAGCCCAACGCGTCAGCCAACTGTTGATTAACGCGTCGGATTTCTGCCTGACCGGGCAGGAATACCAACACGCTGCCCGTCTCATCGTTGATCGCCTCCAGCACGGTGTTCACCACCCGTGGCTCAACAAACTCACCGGGCACAAACGGCCGCCCCCAACGCATGGCCACCGGGTACATGCGCCCTTCGCTGCGCAACACCGGGGCATCGTCGAGCACGCTGGCCAAACGCTCACCTTCAAGGGTGGCGGACATCAGCAAAATTTTCAGCGGCTGCTCGTCGCGAAACAACTCACGCCCATTAAGGCTCAATGCCAGTGCCAGATCGGCGTCCAGACTGCGCTCATGGAACTCATCGAAGATCAGCAGCCCTACGCCTTCGAGCGCCGGGTCTTGCTGCAGGCGCCGAGTGAGGATGCCTTCGGTGACGACTTCGATACGCGTGTTGGGTCCGATTTTGCTATCGAGTCTGATCCGATAGCCGACGGTTTCTCCGACTTTTTCTCCCAGCTCACTGGCCAACCGCTCCGCTGCCGCGCGGGCGGCCAGGCGCCGCGGTTCGAGCATCACAATGGTCTGTCCGGCAAGCCACGGCTCATTGAGCAAGGCCAGCGGCACACGGGTGGTTTTACCGGCGCCAGGCGGCGCTTCGAGCACGGCTTCGTGCCGTTCAGCCAAGGCGCATCGCAGCGCAGGTAAAACTTCATCAATCGGCAAAGAAATCATGGTGGCTCCAGAACTGTGCGGCGAGTATAACGGCGAACAGTTCGGCATTAAGCGCGGTCTTAATGTTTGGTTTGGCCCTTCAAGCGTTTATGAGGTTTTGGTATGCGTAGGTCTTCGCGCGTCATTGGCGGCATTGTGGTTGCTGCCCTGTTCACCCAACTGACTGCCTGCGGCAGTATTTTCTTCCCGGATCGCCGGGGTCAGATCGACGGCAAAATCGATCCGATGATTGCCGTACTGGATGCCGTGGGGCTGCTGTTTTATGTGATTCCGGGGCTGATTGCGTTTGGTGTCGACTTCGCCACCGGTGCTATTTATTTCCCGCCTGGTAAAACCGCACACATCGACCCACAAAAATTGCAAGAAGCCCTCGGTGCTAACGGCAGGGTGGATAACAGCAAGCTGCAAGCGATTCTTGAAAGCGAACTGGGTGGCAGTTTCCCGCTGAACGACCCGCGCCTGATCCAACACAAAGGCAGCGTGCAGCAATTGGCGTTGTACGGCCTTGTACCCGCCGCCTGAGACAAGGAAGTGTCATGAGCAGCAGCCCGGAACACGCACGTCTGTTACGCCTGGCCACCCGCGCATCGGTGGCAGTGGCAAGCCTTTTGATTGTGACCAAGGCCATCGCCTGGTGGCTCAGCGGGTCGATCAGTATGTTGGCCGGGTTGACCGACTCGCTGCTCGATGGTGTGACTTCGTTTCTGAACTTACTGGCCGTGCATTACGCCTTGCGCCCTGCCGATGACGATCATCGTTACGGGCACGGCAAGGCGGAGTCGTTGGCAGGCATGGCGCAGGCGCTGTTTATCGCCGTGAGTGCCGTATTGATTGCATTCCAGGCCATTGAACGCCTGAAAAACCCCGAGCCGGTCGGTGCGCCGTGGATCGGCATTGGCGTGATTGTGTTCTCGCTGGTGATGACCGTCGCCCTGCTGATGCTGCAACACCGCGTGATCAAAGCCACCGGCTCCAACGCGGTGCGGGCGGACTCGCTGCACTACCGCTCCGATTTATTGCTCAATGGCAGCATTTTGGTTGCGCTGGTGCTGGCCAGCTTCGGCTGGCCGCAACTGGATGCCTGGTTTGGTTTGGGAATTGCGGGTTACATCCTGTGGAGCGCGATCCAGATCGCCCGTGAGGGCTTTTCGGTGTTGATGGACGAAGAGTTACCCACCGAGGTCAGTCAGCACATGCTGGAATTGGCCTGTAGCGTACCCGGCGTACTGGGCGCCCATGATTTGCGTACACGCATTTCGGGCAACATCTGGTATGTGCAATTGCACTTGGAGTTGCCCGGCGAACTGACGCTGTCAGTCGCCCACGCCCTCAGCGACCGAGCCGCCGAGGCGATTGAAAAAGCCTACCCGCGCGCCGAAGTGCTGGTGCACGCCGACCCCCAGGAAGTGGTCAAACCCAAGGCTTATTAATAGGTGACCTGATAACCCCGGCTGCTGAGGCAGTTGCCCTGCGCTTGCCGGTAGGTTTGCACCACGGCAGGCGAAGGCGCGTAGGTGGCTTTAGCCGGGTCAAAACCGCTTTGCTCGATGGCCCAGCGATAGCAATCGTAGCGGTCCTGATTAATCTGCGCAGGCGTCTGACCATTCGCCGGGTAGGCCACGACGTCATAGCCGTTGCTCACCGGTTGCGGCGCAGCCACGGGAACAGGCGCCGGTGGCTGGACCACGATGTAGTCCTGCGTAGCGGGCTGATAGGCGTAGTACGCACCCGCTGCCAGGAACATCAACGAACTGCCGATCCACACTTCCCGCGCGTAATCGGGCAAGTAACCTACGCGAATCCCGTAGGGTGGCTGCACCACGACGTAACGCGGACCTTGCGGGCGATACCAATAACCACCGGAAAAGAAGTAGTTCTGCCCGCGATAGGGCACTTGCCAATGCTGACCGGGAAACCGGTCGACCACATAACCGGGCCGGTATTGTGGACCCGGCCCCCAGCCATTGCCCTGCCCGCTCGGGCGACCTTGCCAGCGATTTTCATAGGGGCGGCCATTATTAAAACCGGGATTGCGGCCATAATCGGGCCTGGAATTGCCTTGCCTGTGCGAATAGTCGCCGGGACGTCGGGGAATATCCTGATAGTAACCACGGCGTGGCGGCTGAGTTTGCTGCACCGAATCGGGACGTGGCTGGATGCTCAGGTGATTAGCCGGTTGCGCCGGACGATTTTGAGGGTTGCCCTCGCCCTGGGGGCGGGCTTGCCATTGCCCGCCTTGCGGCCGACCCTGGCCCTCAAATGACGGAGGCCGGGCTTGATGACCCTGATTGTCCGGGCGCGGTTGATTATTCGCGCCCTGCCCTTGCGGCCGATGTTCACCACCGTTGGGGCGACCTTGCTGAGGGTTACCATCACCTCGTTCATCGGCCAATAACTGACCGCTGATACTGACACTGAGCACGCTAACGGCAGCCAAACGCCAAAGACGCGATTTCATGATGTTCCTCACTGCGGGTTGGGGCGTACATATAAGACTGGAAATCCGAGAACCGGTTCGGCGGCAGGTTAGCAGTTACGGTGCTTATTTTCGGCCAATAAAAAAGGGCGACCCGTCGGCCGCCCTTAGAATTTTTCGTCCTGGCTCAACACGTGTGGTGTTGGCTCACCTCGCGCCGTCTTCTGGACAGTGCGTAGCCCGGGGACCGGGGCAACCCTGTGGGGTTGGCGGTCGCGGCTGGCCTGATTCGGCGGGCCGCAGTGGACTCTATGTCCGGGCAGTGATTCTGGGAGTAAGAATAGGCGTTTGCGTGCGGCAGGCGATTGCGAAGATTGCTCAATAAAACAGTACTTGCGCAATTTTTGCCTTAAGGTGGATACTTTCACGCAATAGTTATTACAAAGGGTTACTTCGTGAGCAAACTCGACCGATACGACTTGAGTATTTTGGCGGAATTGCAGCGTGATGCACGCATCTCCAATCAGGAGCTGGCCGAACGCATTGGCTTGTCGCCTTCGCCCTGCTCAAGGCGCGTCAAACAGCTTGAAGACGACGGCTACATTTCGCGCCAAGTGGCACTGCTGGACCGTAAAAAACTAGGATTAACCCTCACCGCCTACGTATTGATCGGCATGGACCGTCACACGCCTGAGCGCTTTGAGAACTTCGAAGCGGCCATTCGCAGCCTGCCGCAAGTGCTGGAGTGCAGCCTGGTGACGGGGGTGGACGCCGATTACCAATTGAAAGTAGTGGTGCCGGACATGGACCACTATCAACAATTGTTATTGGGCCATTTGACCCGTATTGACGGGGTGACCAGCGTGCGTTCCAGCTTCGTGCTTAATCAGGTGCTCAACAGCACTGAGTTGCCGCTGACTCATCTGCGGACATAAGCAGGCTGCGAAGGGGCTGTGGTGAACTCAAGAAAACGGGTTGCGGTGCAACCCTTCGCTGTCTTCGGCCATGAGTACGCTGTGGGTGTACATCACCCAGATCAACAACCACGCGCACGCTCTGGCGTATACTCCCCCGATTTTTAATCCCCGATCACGCTGGAGAACACCGATGGATCCTGCCTTACTTGAAGAGTGGATGATGACGATCCTGGTCAGCATCCTGATCATTTTCATGGCTTTTATCGTCTGGGATCTGGCGAAGAAGTCCAAGGCCGGACGTTTCGGCTCGTTCATTCTGTTTTTTGTGCTGGGCCTGGGCGTGGCCGCTTTCATTATCAAAAGCGTGGTCATCGGCCTGATCGAGTCGGGCGCGCTATAACCGCGCCGGCACTTCCCTGTAGTGCCCCTGTTCCAGCCCTTCAATGCTCCAGTCACCGATGCGTACTCGCACCAGACGCAAGGTCGGCAACCCCACGGCAGCGGTCATGCGTCTGACCTGACGGTTTCGCCCTTCGCGAATCACCAGTTCCAGCCAGGCCGTGGGTATGCTTTTGCGAAAACGCACCGGCGGGGTACGCGGCCACAAATGCGGCTCGTCAAGGGCGCGCGCCTCGGCCGGCAGGGTCTTGCCATCGTTGAGTTCCACGCCCTCGCGCAATTGCTGCAATTGCGCCTCAGTCGGCTCACCTTCCACTTGCACCCAATAAGTTTTGGGCAACTTGTGCTTGGGGTCTGCAATTCGCGCCTGCAACTGGCCATCGTTGGTCAATAGCAACAACCCTTCACTGTCGCGATCCAAGCGCCCGGCCGGGTAAATACCAGGAATCGGAATGAAGTCCTTGAGCGTCGCCCGCCCGCCTTCATCGCTGAACTGGGTCAGCACATCAAACGGTTTATTGAACAGATACAGCTTTGGCTCTGCCGGTGGGGCTTTGGCCACGCGCCGACTGGCCGCTTGAGTGGAGGTGGGGTTGGACGCCGGACGGCGTGGGGCGGGACGAACAGGACGGGACATGGCAAACCGGACATCTAGCGATCAAGGGCGGCAATGCTAGGGGCTGTTGCCATTTAAGTGCAAGCGCCCCTACTGCCTGATCGCTAAATGCCACGTCCCATCAACGGAATGGCGGTTCGTCAAAGCTGCGCAGTTTGCGCGAGTGCAATGAGTTGAGCTGGCTGCGCATCAAGTCCACGGCCGCGATACCGATTTTCAAATGCTGACTCACCGCGCGCTCATAAAACGCGTTAGCCGAGCCTGGCAGTTTGATTTCGCTGTGCAGGGGTTTATCAGACACACACAGCAACGTGCCGTACGGCACCCGCAAGCGATAACCCTGCGCGGCGATGGTGCCGCTTTCCATGTCCACGGCCACGGCGCGCGACAGGTTGATCAGCGGGCGCTCCTGTGCCCAGCGCAATTCCCAGTTGCGATCGTCATACGTCAGGACGGTGCCGGTGCGCAGGCGTTTTTTCAGCTCCTCACCACGCTCACCGGTGACTTGCGCTGCCGCTTCCTGAAGCGCCAGCTGCACCTCGGCCAGGGCCGGGATCGGAATGTTGGGGGGTACAACCCGGTCGAGTATTCCGTCACGGCGCATATAGGCGTGGGCCAATACGTAGTCGCCAATGGTTTGCGACTGCCGCAGGCCGCCACAGTGACCAATCATCAACCAGCAGTGCGGACGCAGCACCGCCAGGTGGTCGGTGATGTTTTTGGCATTGGAGGGACCGACGCCAATGTTCACCAAGGTCACGCCGTGGCCATCGTTAGCCTGCAAGTGGTACGCGGGCATTTGATAGCGGTGCCACACCACGCCCGCCGCAATCGCCTGCGCTTCACCGTAGTCCATACTCTTTTCGATCAGCACATTGCCGGGCAGCACCATGCGTATAAAACGCGGGTTATCACGCAGTTGTTCCAGGCCGTGGAGGATGAACTGGTCAACATACCGGTGATAGTTGGTCAGCAGAATCCACGGTTGCACATGACGCCAGTCGCTACCGGTGTAATGCACCAGACGACGCAGTGAGAAGTCCACGCGCGCGGCGTCAAACAGTGCCAGCGGCAGCGGGTCGGTGTTGGCCCAGTCGTAGAGGCCGTCGGCAATACCGTCGGAGGCCGCCGACAGGTCGGTGCTGGGGAACACCCGCGCCAGCGCCGCCGCCGTCACGCCGGAGCCAGCAAGTTCGTCGCCCTGCTCAACCACGTACGGGTAAGGAATATTCTGCTGGCTGAGACCCACTTCGACTTCAACGGTGAAGTCACGCATCAGCGGCACCAACTGCTCCAGCAGGTAGTTACGAAACGCCGCAGGATGGGTCACGGTCACGCTGTAGGTGCCGGGCAATTGAACCTTGGCGTAGGCGCGGGTCAGGGTCGGAATTTCACCATCAATGGTGTTGGTCAAGCGCAGCTCTGGGTAGCGAAACAGCGCACGCTCCTCTGCCGAAGGTTCGATGCGGTCTTTGAGGTAACGTTTGAGGGCCTGGCTCAAGGCCGTGGTTGCGCGTTCGTGCAGGGCGGCGAGGCGATCAACGGCCTCTTCAGCGGTTGAAACGACAATGAAAGCTTCGGTCACGATGAGCATCCTCTCTTCTGAACGGGCAGGCGCTTATCTTGCCTGTATCGTTGGCCAAAGGCACTAGCCAATCCCGTCATTGCCCTGGCGGATGAGGCGTCACGCGAGGCTGCGCCAGGGCACGTAGCGGCCGTCAAACCTGCCACTGACTCAGGTCGCTGGCGGGGTTGAGCGCGCGACGAGGGCGGCCACGTTCAGACCGCGTGGCAACGTGCCGTACACCCGACCACTGCCTTGTAAGCGGCTGGCAATAAAGGCGTCGCTCACGTCGCTGTTTCCTGCCTCCAGCAACAGTTTGGCCTGTAGACCAAGGGCGATGTCTTCGCTCAGTTGCCGGGCGCGGTACTGAATGTCGTCGGTGTCTTTAAACGCCGTTTTAAGCTGTGCAATGTGCTGAGCCAAGCCTGTATGGCCATGCCCGTCACCCAGCTCGATAAACAACGCCTCCAGCACGCCCGGCTCTTTGGACAGTGCTCGCAGCACATCAAGGCATTGCACGTTGCCCGAGCCTTCCCAAGTAGAGTTGACCGGCGCTTCGCGGTACAGGCGCGGCAAAATACTGTCTTCGACATACCCTGCGCCGCCCATGCACTCGGCCGCTTCATTGATCATCGCGGGCGCCCGTTTGCAGATCCAGTATTTGCCCACGGCGGTTACCAGTCGCGAGAACTTGGCCTGCTGCGGATCGTCCAGGTGGTCCAGCGCTTGTCCCATGCGCAAACTCAAGGCCAGCGCGGCTTCGCTTTCAAGCGCCAGATCCGCGAGCACGTTTTGCATCAACGGTTGCTCGGCCAGCACCCTGCCACCGACCAAACGGTGAGCGCAATGATGAGTGGCTTGGGTCAGCGCCTGACGCATCAACGCGCTAGACCCCACCATGCAGTCAAAACGCGTCATGGCGACCATTTCAATAATCGTCGGCACCCCGCGTCCTTCTTCACCCAGCATCCAGGCCAGCGCCCCTCGAAATTCCACTTCGCTGGAGGCATTGGAGCTGTTGCCCAGTTTGTTTTTCAGCCGCTGGATATAGAACTCATTACGACTGCCATCCGGACGGTGGCGCGGCAGCAAAAAGCAACTCAGCCCCTTGTCGGTCTGGGCCAGGGTCAGAAAGCCGTCGCACATGGGGGCCGAGCAAAACCATTTATGGCCCAGCAGTTCATAGGCCTGCCCCGGCCCCGGTGCGCCGACCGGGTAAGCCCGCGTGGTATTGGCCCGCACGTCGGTGCCGCCCTGCTTTTCGGTCATGGCCATGCCCAGCGTCACACCGCCCTTTTGACTGATGTCGACATTACGCGGGTCGTACACGGTGGCGAGCACCTTGGGCAGCCAGACCTGTGCAACGTCAGGCTGCACACGCAGCGCCGGCACACTGGCAAACGTCATGGTCAGGGGGCAGCCACTCCCCGCTTCTGCCTGGGTGTGCAAGTAGGTCATTGAGGCGCGAGCCACGTGGGCGCCGGGTTGCGGATGGGTCCAGGGTAAAGACGGCAGGCCGTGTTCAATCGCGGTGCGCATCAGCTCATGGTAGGCAGGGTGAAAGTCGACCTGATCAATCCGATGACCAAAGCGGTCGTGGCTGACGAATACCGGTTTGTTTTCATTGGCCAAAAAGCCCGCCGCCATCAACGGGCCACCGGCCAGCGCGCCATACGCATCAATCCGAGATTGTGCCCACCCCGCGCCAAAACGCTGCCCCCACTGCTGCAAGGGCAGGTCGATGCGGTACAGGTTAACGCCGTCCAGTGAGGGCGGCTGATTGGTCACAGCGTGGGTTTCGGCGTATTGATGCAGGTTCATTGCGCGGGCTCCTGTGGGTCATGCCAATGAAGCCAGTGAAGCACGCATCGCGGTCTTCACAAGTGGCATAACCGCCTAAAGCTCGACGCTTATGCCCTCACCGTCACGCAACAAGCGTTGCGCCAGGACCTGTTGCAGGTCTTCAAAACGCAGCGGTTTGATCAGGCAGTCGGTAATTGCGTCGACCTGAGAACGCGCGGTGCTGGCCGCAGGTTCTGACTCGAACAACGCCACCACAGGCAACCGTGCACACGCCGCCAACGTCAGCAATTGACTGCCCATTGAGTCGCCCGACACATGGCTGAACGGGCACGCCAACAACACGGCATCCACGCGCTCGCGACGTAGCGTTTCAATGGCCACCTGACCACTTTCGGCACTCAACACGCGATAGCCCAATTTGAGCAACATACCCCGCAGTAACGGCGAGTTGGCGTTGTTGTCTTCCACCAACAAAACGACGCATTGCTCAGGCGTTCGCACCACAGGCTGTGGGACCATCGCCGACTCAGGGGGCGATTCCAGTTCAAGGGTGAGCTGAAACTGTGACCCCTGCCCCGGCTGCGAATGATGAGTCAGGCGCCCGCCGAGCAGTTCAACCAGACGTCGGCAAATCGACAGCCCGATGCCCAAGCCGCCATATTCACGGGTCATGGAGCCATCCACCTGAAAGAAGTGCTGATACAACTCGGCATCTTCCTGATGAACAAAGCCAATGCCGCTGTCGATCACATTGAACGCCAACGTCCAACGGCCGGGGCTGGCCGTTTTGCCGGTGACGCGCAGAATCACCCCCCCTTCGCGGGTGAACTTAATGGCGTTATCCAGCAAACATTCCAGGCACTGGCGAATTTTCTCGGCATCCCCGATCCATTGATCCGGCAAGCCACGCGCCACTTCATACGAGAACGCCAGGCGCTGGCTTTCAGCTCTTGGTCCAAATTGCTCGCGCAAACCGTGCATCATCTCGTTGAGACTGAAAGGCCGGGCACGGGCCTCTAGGCGCCCGGCCTGCAGCTCGGTCAGGGTCAGGATGCCATTGACCATGCCCATCATGGCTTTGGCAGACCCCTCGCCGGTGTGGGTGTACTGCTCAAGTTCAGGCGTCATGTCCAGGGTCTTGATCAACTCCAGCGAGCCAATCACCCCGTTCATGGGCGTGCGCAACTCATGGGTCACCGTGGCCAGAAACTCATCTTTGAGCTGGTTGGTGCGGGCCAGTTGCTGGTTCATTGCCGCCAGTTTTTGCCCGGACTCTTGCAGCGTCCTGGCTTGCAGATCGCGCATGGCGTTGATCCGGTCCGCCAGCGCCAGCGACAGCAGCCCCACCTCAATGGCCGAACCAATCTGGCTGGCGTACATGGTCAGGAATACATTCGGCAAATAGCCCAGCACCATCAGTGTGTTAACCAGCCCGCCGAGCAAAAAGGCGGTCCAGGCGATGACAAAATAACGCGCCACCCGCAGGCCACGGCACCAGGCCACGATGCCGGCAATGAAAATGGTAAAGATAAACGCCAGCGCCAGCCCCGTGGCCAAACGCAGCGACGTCGCGTAACTGGTGGTCAGCGCCAGCACCATCACCAGCACACCGACCGCCATCAACACCATCAGCGCCCGGTCGAGCCAGCGGCTGTGGGTGGCGGTGTGCAGAAAGGTGCGGGCGAACTGGCAGCCGAAGAAGGCGGCGCTGCCAATCAAAAATGGGGTGGCGGCGTTGGCCCACCAGGGGTTGTTGGGCCAGAAATACTGCACGGCTGCACCGTTGACTGACAGCTGGTACAGGCCGAACGAGGCAATATAGAAGATGTAATAGAGGTAACTGGTGTCGCGCACGCTCACATAGATAAACAAGTTGTAGACCAGCATGCCCAGCAATACGCCGTAAATCAGACCGAGGATGTAAATACGAACGGGCTGATCTTCCAGATACGCCTTGGTTGACCACAGTGTCAGCGGTGCCTGGATAGAGCCTTCGCTGGCCAGGCGTAAATACACGGTCTGGGTTTGTCCGGGGGTGAAATTCAACTCGAACAGGTAGTTGTTTTCTTTCACCGGGCGACTGTCGAACGGCAGGCCATCACCGGTGCGCTGGGTCAATTCAAACTCACCGCTGGCGTTTTGCTGGTAGAGGTCAATACGGTCCAGCGGCGGGTACGCCAGCTCCAGTAACCAGGAGGTATTGGCGCTCGGGTCTAATGGCAGGTAGCTGAGGTCGACTTTGAGCCAAAACACCGAATGCGAGTACCCCGCATTGAGCGTGGCCTTGTCATGGGGTTTGAGCCGTTCGGGGTGGGCGATGACGTCGGCCATCGTCGACTGGCCTGCGACGTCTTCATAGACGTGCATCTCGCGGCCCAACGGCAAGCGCTGAGTGGTCTCATCAAAGGCGACTGCGCAGGCCAGCATTGGCAGCCAGCCCATCAGAACAATAAAAAAATAGCGCATACAGCCCCAAAATGGCCTGCCTGATTGCGTCTGTAAGCCTCCTTTCCTTTTGAGACGACGTAAACCAGCATTACCTGTTATTCGTTTGGCGGTCACTCTAGCACAGGCGTTAATGGCAAATACACATCACCTAAATATTCAAAGCGAAGCGTCTAGATCGAGCATTACAGCGACTTTCAGTGCACTTTAAGTACGAGGTGAGTCAGCGTTTTTTCCAGAATTATCCGAAAGAAAATTCCACAGCGTCCTAACCGCCCGTAAAAACTGATTGGTGGTAAGCTCGCGCACCATGAATATCTACAGCTCTCGCCCTGTTGTCCTCTGTCTCTCCGGCCATGACCCCAGTGGTGGCGCCGGCTTGCAGGCAGATATCGAAGCCCTGCTGGCTCAAGGTTGTCACGCCGCTCCGGTGGTCACCGCCCTGACTGTGCAGAACACCGTTAATGTCCGCGATTTTCGTGTGCTGGACCGTGAGTGGGTGCTGGCTCAAGCCGATGCCGTGCTCAGCGACTCACCCGTTTCGGCTTTCAAGCTGGGTATGCTCGGCTCGCTTGCGATGGTCGACACAGTGGTCGAACTGCTTCAAGCCCACCCGCACTTGCCAATGGTCTGCGACCCGGTACTGCGCGCAGGCGGTGGCGGACGGCTGGGCAAGGACGAAGTGGGTTATGCCATGCGCGAGCGCCTGCTGCCTTTGGCCACCATCACTACGCCCAACCTGCCCGAAGCCCGCATTCTGGCTGAGTTGCCTGAAGGCAGTGCCGATGAATGCGCTGAAAAACTCCTGCCATATTGCAAGCATTTGCTCATCACCGGCGGTCACGGCGATGAGCACGAAGTTCATAACCGCCTGTACAGCCGCGACGGCAGCCGTCATACCTTCACCTGCTACCGCCTGCCTGGCAGCTATCACGGCTCAGGCTGCACGCTGGCCAGTACCTTGGCCGGCCGCCTGGCCATTGGCGAACACATGGTCAGCGCGGTTGAAACGGCACTCAATTACACATGGCGCACCTTGCGTGATGCCGAGCAACTGGGCCAAGGGCAATTTGTACCCCGCCGCTTGCCGCTAGACTTCTGCTCGTAACCCATGAGGCTCGACTTATGAAACTGCGTGGTCTTTACGCAATCACTGACAGCCAATTGCTGGCCGGCAAGTGGGTGCCGTATATCGAGGCAGCCCTTGATGGCGGCCTGACCCTGCTGCAATACCGCGACAAAAGCAGTGACGAGGCCCGACGCCTGCGCGAAGCCGAGGCATTGCGCGACTTGTGTGCACGCTACAACGCACACTTGATCATCAATGACGATGCCGAACTGGCGGCCCGGTTAGGGGTCGGCGTGCACTTGGGGCAAACCGATGGCCCGTTAACGCCTGCCCGCGCTCTGCTGGGTCGCCAGGCGATCATAGGTTCGACCTGCCACAGTCAAATTGAGCTGGGCGAACAAGCGGCCAAAGAAGGCGCGAGTTATGTCGCCTTTGGCCGCTTCTTCAACTCCAGTACCAAACCCGGCGCACCGACTGCGACTCTGGATGTACTCGATCAAGCCCGCGCGCGGATCAAACTGCCGATCTGTGTGATTGGCGGCATTACTCTGGACAACGCGGCTCCGCTGGTCGACCACGGTGCTGATTTACTGGCGGTGGTGCACGGCCTGTTTGGCGCCGAGAGCCCACAAGAAGTTACCCGCCGCGCCCGTGCGTTCAACGCTTTGATGTCACTTTAAATACCGATTCCTGATTCAGAGAGAGCCCTTCATGTCTCGTTCCGAAACCCTATTTGCCAACGCTCAAAAACACATTCCCGGCGGCGTGAATTCGCCAGTTCGTGCCTTCAAAAGCGTGGGCGGCACGCCGTTGTTCTTCAAGCACGCCGAAGGCGCCTACGTGACTGACGAAGACGACAAGCGTTATGTCGATTACGTCGGTTCGTGGGGCCCGATGATTTTGGGCCACAGCCACCCGGACGTGCTGGATGCCGTGCGCGCACAGCTGGAGCACGGCCTGTCGTACGGGGCGCCAACGGCCATGGAAACCGAAATGGCAGACCTGGTGTGCGCCATCGTGCCATCGATGGAAATGGTGCGTATGGTCAGCTCCGGCACTGAGGCGACCATGAGCGCGATTCGTCTGGCGCGTGGTTTCACCGGTCGCGACAACATTCTCAAGTTCGAAGGCTGCTATCACGGCCACTCCGACAGCCTGCTGGTGAAAGCCGGTTCCGGCTTGCTGACCCAGGGTGTACCCAGCTCGGGCGGCGTGCCGGCTGATTTTGCCAAACACACCCTGACCACGACCTTCAACGACATCGACGCCGTTGAGAAGCTACTGGCCGAGGTCGGTGACACCGTGGCCTGCATCATCGTTGAGCCGGTAGCGGGCAACATGAACTGCGTGCCACCGGCCCCCGGTTTCTTGCAGGGCCTGCGCAACCTGTGTGACAAGCACGGCGTGGTGCTGATTTTTGACGAAGTGATGACCGGTTTCCGCGTCGCCCTCGGCGGTGCTCAAGCGCACTACGGCGTGACCCCGGACCTGAGCACATTCGGCAAAATCATCGGTGGCGGCATGCCGGTAGGCTGCTTCGGCGGCAAGCGCGAGATCATGGAATGCATTGCGCCACTGGGCCCGGTGTATCAAGCCGGTACGTTGTCGGGCAACCCGCTGGCGATGGCAGCAGGCTTGACCACATTGCGCCTGATCAGCCGCCCCGGCTTCCACGCCGAACTGAGCGATTACACCACGCGCTTGCTCGATGGCCTGCAGCAACGCGCTGATGCGGCCGGTATCCCGTTCGTCACGACCCAAGCAGGCGGCATGTTCGGCCTGTACTTCAGCAACGCCGATGACATCGTTACCTTCGACGACGTCATGGCCAGTGATGCGGACCTGTTCAAGCGCTTCTTCCACTTGATGCTCGAAGGCGGCGTTTACCTGGCCCCGAGTGCTTTCGAAGCAGGTTTCACCTCGATTGCCCATGGCGATGACGAATTGAAACTGACGCTGAACGCTGCCGAGCGCGCATTTGCCGCCCTGAAGTGATCCACAAAAAACGGCAAGGGTGAGGGCCTTTGCCGTTTTTATGCCCGTAATGAGCCGTTCTTTTAACCCGCTCGTCCAAAATCGTCTTAAATCAACCGATATCACACTAGTAGCGCAGAAAAACGAGTAAAGACTTTGTAAGGTTGCCTCTGCTTATTTCATAATGCGCGCCTATACATCCCTTGGTCGGGCTTGCCCGTCTTTCCAGAGGTACGTCGATTCCCATGAACCGCACCGGCCGCGCCCTTGCACTGGGCTGCCTGTTGCTCCTACAACCGCTGCTTGCTCAGGCAGGCGGTAACTCGTTGTTGATCCCGGCGATGGGTCGCTGCACCCTCAATACTCAGCCAGAAAATCTGGAAGAGGCGCTTGCCGCGTGCGTGCAAGCAGCAAAAGAGGGGGATGCAGAAGCCGAATACGAGTTAGGCGAGTTCTACTACGACGTTAACAACCCCAAGCGCGACCTCAATCAAGCCCTTAGCTATTTCGAACAAGCGTCGCTGCAAGGCCACGCCATGGCCCAGTTCAAACTGGGCACCATGTTCTTCAAGGGCGAAGGCGTACCGGCCAATAACATTCAGGCGTATATCGTGTTGAAGATGGCGGCCGTGAACGGCGCTGAAGATGCACTGGACACCGCCGACGAAGTGGCCGAGCAAATGCCCCGCGACCAACTCGAAACCGCGACCCAGGTGCTGGGGCAGATATTCCGCAAATACCTGATGGAACTGCAATCGACGGACGCCCGCTCGCCGTTTTCGCCGCTGCCTTGACTGACCGCCCGACCACAAGCGCCAGCCAGCGGGTAGAACTCTGGGGTTGAGCCCTACTTCTCCGGCATCGGAAACGGAAACGGCATCACATTGCTCACGCCACGGGCTTCGCTGATTTTCGGCGTCCCCAGGCGCTCCACCTCGTCGATGCGCACAATCGAATGCATCGGCACAAAGCTGCGCACCACGCCTTCAAATTGAGCCTTGAGCTTTTCTTCGCTCGGATCAACGACCATTTGCGTGCGCTCACCGAAGACGAATTCTTCTACTTCCAAGAAACCCCACAGATCACTTTGATAGATCTGCTTGGCGTACATTTCGAACACCTGTCCCTGGTTAAGGAAAATCACCTTGTAGATTGGAGCTTCACGTTTGGTCATGGTGGGCGGGTAAACATCTGAAGGTATAAAAGAGGGCGCGAACTATAGCATAGCCATCAGACGCACAGCGCTAGGAAGCAACGGCTATGCCCCCTATAATGCGCGGTTCTTTGAACCACTTGATGAACACCCATGGCCAAGAAGCTTTACATCGAAACCCACGGTTGCCAGATGAATGAGTACGACAGCTCACGCATGGTCGATCTGCTGGGTGAACATCAGGCCCTGGAAGTCACGGCGCGCGCTGAAGACGCTGATGTCATCCTGCTCAATACCTGCTCGATTCGTGAGCGCGCCCAAGACCGCGTTTACTCGCAATTGGGCCGCTGGCGCGAGCTGAAACTGGCCAACCCGGACATGGTGATTGCCGTCGGGGGATGTGTGGCCAGCCAGGAAGGTGCCGCGATCCGTGATCGTGCGCCCTACGTTGACGTGGTATTTGGCCCGCAGACCCTGCACCGCCTGCCTGAAATGATTGACGCGGCGCGCATCACCAAGCTGCCGCAGGTCGATGTGTCATTCCCCGAAATCGAAAAATTCGACCACTTGCCCGAGCCACGCATCGACGGCCCGAGCGCCTACGTCTCGGTCATGGAAGGGTGCAGTAAGTACTGCACCTTCTGCGTGGTGCCTTACACCCGCGGCGAAGAAGTCAGCCGTCCGTTCGACGACGTACTCGGCGAGGTCATTCACCTGGCTGAAAACGGTGTGCGCGAAGTCACCCTGCTCGGGCAGAACGTCAACGGCTATCGCGGCCTGACCGAAGACGGCCGCCTGGCTGACCTGGCGGAGCTGATCCGCGTGGTGGCCGCCATCGACGGGATCGAACGTATCCGGTACACCACCTCTCACCCGCTGGAGTTCTCGGACAGCCTGATCCAGGCGCATGCCGAAGTGCCGGAGCTGGTGAAGCACCTGCATTTGCCGGTGCAATCGGGCTCTGACCGCATTTTGTCGGCCATGAAACGCAACCACACGGCGCTGGAGTACAAGTCCAAACTGCGCAAACTGCGTGCTGCCGTACCGGGCATTTGCATCAGTTCGGACTTTATCGTGGGCTTCCCCGGCGAGACCGAAAAAGACTTCGAGCAAACCATGAAGCTGATCGAAGACGTCGGCTTCGACTTCTCGTATTCGTTTGTGTACAGCCAGCGCCCCGGCACTCCAGCCGCCGACCTGACAGACGACACCCCAGAAGAGCGCAAGAAGGAACGCCTCAACGCCTTGCAGCATCGACTGAACCAGCAAGGTTTCGAAATCAGCCGACAAATGGTGGGCTCAACCCAGCGAATTTTGGTCACTGACTACTCGAAAAAAGACCCCGGCGAACTGCAAGGCCGTACCGAGAACAACCGCATCGTCAACTTCCGCTGCGACAACCCGCAGTTGATTGGTCAGTTTGCCGATGTGCACATCGATGCCGCCCAGCCGCATTCGCTGCGAGGTTCGTTGTTGAACTGACCCTTGCCTCACGTAGCCGCAGCCTTGGGCAGCGGCTACAGTTGATTTGCAGCGAAGTCCTTTCGCCCATGACCTGCTAGCGTTATCCTTCAAACCCTCTTATTTGCCTCAGGGCGGCTAAAAACGACTTTGAACGCACCCATCGAACCACATCGTTTTCTCCTCGAGCCTTTTGAGGCTCGCCGTTTCGCCAATCTGTGCGGGCTGTTGGACGAGCATTTGCGCTTGATCGAACAACGCTTGGCGATCGAAATCCGCAATCGCGGCAATCAGTTCGAACTGATCGGCGACCCAAAAATCACGTCCTCCGCAGAAAACCTGCTGCGCCGTCTGTACCGCGAGGCCAAAGCCACCGAGCTTTCGCCAGACATGGTGCACCTGTTCTTGCAGGAATCCGCAGTACAGGACCTCGCCAACGACCCCGTGGCCGAAGCCAGTGTTTCGTTGCGCACCAAAAAGGGCATGATTCGCCCGCGCGGCATCAATCAGCAGCGCTACGTCAAAGAAATCCTGGGCAACGACATCAACTTCGGCATTGGCCCGGCGGGTACGGGTAAAACCTATCTGGCCGTGGCCTGCGCAGTAGATGCCCTTGAGCGCGAGCAGATCCGTCGCATCCTGCTGGTGCGCCCGGCCGTTGAGGCCGGCGAAAAACTGGGGTTCCTGCCCGGCGATCTGTCGCAGAAAATCGACCCGTACCTGCGCCCGCTGTACGACGCCCTGTACGAGATGCTCGGTTTTGAATACGTGGCCAAGCTGATCGAGCGCCAGGTGATCGAAGTCGCACCGCTGGCCTACATGCGCGGTCGCACGCTCAACAACAGCTTCATCATTCTCGACGAAAGCCAGAACACCACCGTCGAGCAAATGAAGATGTTCCTGACCCGTATCGGTTTCGGCTCCACTGCCGTGATCACCGGTGACATCACCCAGATCGACCTGCCTAAAGGCACCAAGTCAGGGCTTAACCATGTCATCGAAGTGCTCAAGGATGTGCCGGGTATCAGCTTTACGCACTTCCAGTCCAAAGACGTCGTGCGCCATCCGCTGGTGCAACGCATCGTAGAGGCCTATGGCCGCTATGAGCAGGACGCTGCCGACAAACTGGCCGCCCTGCCAGCTGCCAAGGATTACCGCCACGATGCTTGAGCTTGACCTGCAACGGGCGAGCGAAGCAGGCGCGCCTTCTGAAGCCCAGTTCCGCCAATGGTGCGAACTGGCGTTGCGCCAGCGCAGCGCCGATTCGGAAATGACCATCCGCCTGGTCGACGAGCCTGAAGCCCGCGAACTGAATCACACGTGGCGCCAGAAAGACTACGCGACCAACGTGCTGTCCTTTCCGGCCGACGTGCCCGATGAATTCCTCGATATCCCGCTACTGGGCGACCTGGTGATTTGTATCGCCGTGGTTGAACGCGAAGCCGCCGAGCAAGGCAAGGCACTTGAAGCCCACTGGGCTCATCTGGTGATTCACGGCTGCTTGCATCTTCTGGGTTACGACCATATAGAAGACGAAGAAGCCGAAGAAATGGAAGCACTGGAACGAACGTTGCTTGCTGAACTGGGCCATCCGGACCCGTACGCAGACGACGAAAACTGATCAACACCACTGAAATTACCAAGGGATACGAGTAAATCGCTATGAGCGAAGACCGATCGAGCAACGGGCAAAAGTCATGGTTGGGTAAGCTGACCCAGGCCTTTGCCCATGAGCCGAAAAACCGCCAGGAGCTGCTTGAGCTGCTGCGCGAAGCCCATCAAAACAAGTTGTTGGACAGCGAAGCGCTGGCCATCGTCGAAGGCGCCATTCAAGTGGCTGACCTGCAAGTACGCGACATCATGGTGCCGCGTTCGCAGATGATCAGCATCAAGGCGACCCAGACACCCCGCGAATTTCTCCCGGCGATCATTGACGCAGCCCACTCGCGCTATCCGGTGATCGGCGACAGCCACGACGAGGTACTTGGCGTGCTGCTGGCCAAAGACCTGCTGCCGCTGATCCTTCAAGAGAACGGCGACAAGTACAACATCAAGGATTTGCTGCGTCCGGCGACGTTTGTCCCCGAGTCCAAGCGCCTGAACGTGTTGCTGCGTGAGTTCCGGGCCAACCACAACCACATGGCCATCGTGATCGACGAATACGGCGGCGTGGCGGGTTTGGTGACGATTGAAGACGTTCTCGAACAGATCGTCGGCGATATCGAAGACGAACATGATGTCGAAGAAGACAGCTACATCAAGCCGCTGCCCAGCGGCGACTTCCTGATCAAAGCCCTGACCCCTATCGAAAACTTCAACGAGTTCTTCGACAGTGACTTCTCCGACGATGAGTTCGACACCGTCGGCGGCTTGGTCATGAGTGCGTTCGGGCACTTGCCAAAACGCAATGAAATCACTGAAATCGGCCCCTACCGCTTCCGCATCCTGAATGCTGACAGCCGCCGAATTCACTTGATTCGCCTGACGCCTATCGCCCGCTAAACCTCCCACACCAAGGATTGAAATGCGCTGGATAACCTCCCCCGGCTGGCCCGGTAACTTGCTGGCCGTGGTGGCCGGCGCACTGACAACCTTGGCGTTGGCACCTTTCGACATCTGGCCGCTGGCGCTGGTTGCCCTGGCCATGTTCTACCTCGGCCTGCGTGACCTGTCGCCCAAACAGGCGCTGGGCCGTGGCTGGTGTTTCGGCTTTGGCCTGTTTGGCGCGGGCACCAGCTGGATTTACTACAGCATCCACAACTTCGGTGGCGCGTCGGTGTTGCTGGCCGGGTTGTTAATGCTGGCGTTCACGGCGGCCATTGCGTGGTTTTTCGCCCTGCCCGCCTGGTTGTGGGCACGCTGGATTCGTCGCAATGAAGCCCCGCTGGCAGACGCGCTGGCGTTCGCTGCGCTGTGGGTTGCGCAAGAGGCCTTTCGCGGCTGGTTCCTCACCGGTTTCCCGTGGCTGTATTCGGGTTACAGCCAGCTCGACGGCCCATTGGCCGGGCTTGCTCCGCTGGGTGGCATGTGGCTGATTTCCTTCACTCTGGCACTGACCGCAGCCCTGCTGTGCAACCTGCCGCGCTTGATCAAGGCCAAACGCACGGCGTTTATCGGCGCAGGCTGCGTACTGCTGATCGGCCCGTGGTGCATCGGCCTCGCCCTCAAACACCACGCATGGACCAGCCCTTCGGGCGACCCGCTGAGCGTGGCGGCGATTCAGGGCAATATCGAACAAAGCATGAAGTGGGACCCTGAACAGCTGAATGCGCAGTTGGCCTTGTACCGTGACATGACCTTCAGTTCCAAACGCGCAGACCTGATTATCTGGCCCGAAACAGCGATTCCCGTGCTCAAGGAAAACGCTGAAGGCTACCTGAGCATGATGGGCCGCTTCGCCGCCGAGCGGCATTCGGCCTTGATTACCGGTGTACCGATTCGACAGGAAGTACGCCATGAACCGCGTTTTTTCAACGGCATCACGGCCGTAGGCGAAGCGGACGGCACCTACCTGAAACAAAAACTGGTGCCGTTTGGCGAGTACGTGCCGTTGCAAGATGTGTTGCGCGGACTGATTGCCTTCTTCGACCTGCCGATGTCCGACTTCGCACGCGGCCCGGCCGAGCAGGCGCTGCTGCAAGCCAAGGGTTATCAGATCGCGCCGTTTATTTGCTACGAAGTGGTGTACCCGGATTTCGCGGCCAGCCTGGCGGCCAAGAGCGACATTTTGCTGACCATCAGCAACGACACCTGGTTCGGCACCTCGATTGGCCCGTTGCAACACTTGCAGATGGCGCAGATGCGCGCACTGGAGGCGGGCCGCTGGATGATTCGCGCGACTAACAATGGCGTCACCGGGTTGATTAACCCGTATGGCCAAATCACCGCGCAGATCCCGCAATTCGAGCGCGGGATTTTGTACGGCGAAGTGGTGCCGATGCACAACCTCACGCCTTACCTGCAATGGCGCTCGTGGCCGTTGGTCATTCTGTGTGGCCTGCTGATTGGCTGGGCGTTGATCACCAGCCGGATTGCCAAAACGGTGTAGCAAGCGCCCGGTCGAGACGCTGAGACCGATCAAGCTTGAAAGCACACTGCGCGGTTGCGGCGGGCGGCGTAACCGTCGCCAAGGCATTCAGCTCGCAACCCCAGGCCTATCGCAGAGTTTGAATTGACGGCTGCTGCGCCCCTGATCGCAACCTCGCACCTCGTCAGCGACTACCGCGCGTTGAGCGGATTTACGGGTACTGGGGGCTTGAGCACAACCTCATACCTGGGCAGCGCCTGGCAAAGTCATCGCTGTAATGGCGGGTGCGTATCAGCGGTAAAACAGCGGATACGCCACTTGCCCTGCGGCTTCGTTCAGCAATTGCCCCGACTGCCAGATCGACTTGAATTCTGGCATCCAGCCGCCCAAAGGCCGGGCGTTGTCTCGCCCCAGAAACCCGACGGGCGCGGGCACCACGTCGAAACCGGCTTGCTCAAAGCTCCAGACCGAACGCGGCATGTGCCAGGCCTGCGTCACTACGACCACGCGCTTGATGCCTTGCGGCAACAAAATATCGGCGGTCATTTGGGCGTTTTCCCAAGTGGTACGGCTTTGTTCTTCCTTCCAGCGCACCTGCACGCCAAAGTCATCGCGCAGCGAGTCAGCCATTAACTGAGCCTCACTGGGCGGCGTACCGTAGTGCAAGCCGCCTGTGGTCAGCAGCGGCAAGCCCGATGCTTTAGCCAACCGTGCCGCATAACGCTGGCGCTCTAATCCGGTGCCCGTTGGCTGGTCACTGCCCCACGCCGGATCGCCACGCTCACGGCCCGACCCCAATACCACGATCGCGTCGGCGCGCTGTGCCAAAGTCGACCATTCGCTTTGGGCCAACGCCGGTTCACGCTCCAGTGCACGCGCACTCCACTCCACCACAACCGGCAAGCTCATCAACCAAAAGCCAGCCACACCCACGGCAAATAGAGCGCCTGCCAAGCGTGGACGGGAACGACGCAACCACCAGGCAAGCACCAAAATCAGCAGCAGAATGCCGGGCGGTAAAAGAAGTTGTTTAACGAAATATCGAATAGGCATCGAGCATCTCCAAAGATGCCCGAAGCCTAAGGGGGTTGAACCGATGCAACAACAGGCAACGTGAGTGACTGAATAAAAAAGCCTGCTTCATCAACCCTGGGACACGTACTGCATCAAACCATGACTCACGAGCACAGCGTGAATGGCCGTGCTACCCCTTTGCTCCCTTAACCCTGTCCTTGAGCCAGATGACCTTGGCTGTCGGGGGCGCATGCTGCACATTACTGCTGCCTTGCGAACGGCCATCGGCCTCGCGCTCGCTCCGGTTCAAATATGCGTTGATCAACTCCAGCTCGGCACGACTCAAGCCTCGCAATTCCAGTTCGGCAGGGCGCTCATCACGTAACTGCACTGCCGTTTTTGCTGAATCAAGGGCCACGCCCAAACGGTTAATCAGCCGCTCATACACCTGCGACGTTATTGCTGTGCGTTGCGTTTCTGCCATCCGTTCACCTCATCGAAGGAAATAGATCACCCCCGAGATCAAGCTTAGCTGCGCTCGCAAAGCCGGTGCATTGCAGCGACCAACGGAAGGCAGAGGCAATCAGGGTTTCCCTCGATAGAGTGGGGTCATGTATGCTACGGAACTTCCTGTAACCCCTACTCCAACATGACCGGGCAACACAATAGCCGGCCATAGGTTGAAGAGGATTAGGCCACCCTTTATTAGTACAAGTAGCCATGCACGAACATTATCAGCCCCGTGAAATAGAAGCCGCCGCCCAATCATTCTGGGACACCCAAAAGTCCTTCGAAGTCAGCGAAGATCTAGGCAAGGAAACGTTCTACTGCCTATCGATGTTCCCGTACCCAAGCGGCAAGCTACACATGGGGCACGTGCGCAACTACACCATTGGCGACGTGATCTCCCGTTACCAGCGCATGCTCGGTAAAAACGTGTTGCAACCCATGGGTTGGGACGCGTTCGGCATGCCAGCCGAAAACGCCGCGATGAAAAACAAGGTCGCACCGGCCAAATGGACCTACGACAACATCGCCTACATGAAAACCCAGCTGTGCAGCCTGGGTTTGGCCGTCGACTGGTCGCGCGAAATCACCACCTGCAAGCCTGATTACTACCGCTGGGAACAATGGCTGTTTACCCGCCTGTTCGAAAAAGGGGTGATCTACCGCAAAAACGGCACCGTGAACTGGGACCCGGTCGACCAGACCGTTCTGGCCAACGAGCAAGTGATCGACGGCCGCGGCTGGCGTTCGGGCGCGGTGATCGAAAAACGCGAAATCCCGATGTACTACTTCAAGATCACCGCTTACGCCGATGAACTGCTTGAGGGCCTGGACGACATGCCGGGCTGGCCCGAGCAGGTCAAAACCATGCAGCGCAACTGGATTGGCAAATCGCGCGGCATGGAAGTGCAGTTCCCGTATAACGTCGATTCCATCGGCGAAGCGGGCACGCTCAAAGTCTTTACTACCCGCCCTGACACCCTGATGGGCGCCACCTATGTGGCCGTTGCCGCTGAACACCCGCTGGCCACCCAGGCCGCGCAAGGCAATCCTGAGCTGCAAGCCTTCATCGCCGAATGCAAAGGCGGCAGTGTCGCTGAAGCCGACATGGCCACCCAAGAGAAAAAGGGCCTGCCGACTTCGCTGTTCGTCGAGCATCCACTGACCGGTGAAAAGCTCCCGGTGTGGGTCGCCAACTATGTGTTGATGCACTACGGCGATGGCGCAGTGATGGCCGTGCCGGCACACGACGAGCGCGATTTCGAATTCGCCACCCAATACAACCTGCCGATCAAATCGGTCGTACGCACCAGCGCGGGCGATGCCTCGCCTTCACCTTGGCAGGACGCGTACAACGAACACGGCACGCTGATCAATTCCGGCGAGTTCGATGGCCTAGACTTCGACGCCGCCTTTGCTGCGATGGAAGCGGCCTTGACAGCCAAAGGCCTGGGTCAATCGCGCACTCAATTCCGTCTGCGCGACTGGGGCGTGAGCCGTCAACGCTACTGGGGCTGCCCGATTCCTATCGTGCATTGCGACACCTGCGGCGATGTGCCAGTCCCTGAAGACCAACTGCCTGTTGTGCTGCCAGAAGACGTCGTACCCGATGGCGCCGGTTCGCCATTGGCGCGCATGCCTGAGTTCTATGAGTGCAGCTGCCCGAAATGCGGCGCACCGGCCAAGCGTGAAACCGACACGATGGACACCTTCGTCGAGTCGTCGTGGTACTACGCCCGCTACGCCTCACCGCACTATGAAGGTGGCCTGGTCGAAAAGGCTGCGGCTGACCACTGGCTGCCTGTCGATCAGTACATCGGCGGCATCGAACACGCGATCTTGCACCTGCTGTACGCGCGCTTCTTCCACAAATTGATGCGCGACGAGGGTCTGGTCGGCTCCAACGAGCCGTTCAAGAACCTGCTGACCCAAGGCATGGTGATTGCCGACACCTATTTCCGTACGCTGGACAACGGTGGCAAGGACTACTTCAACCCGGACGACGTAGACGTCGTGCGTGACGCGAAGGCCAAGATCATCGGCGCTACGCTGAAGTCGGACGGTCTGCCGGTTGAAATCGGCGGCACGCAAAAAATGTCCAAGTCGCTGAACAACGGCGTTGACCCGCAATCGATGATCGAACAATACGGCGCCGATACCTGCCGCCTGTTCATGATGTTTGCTTCGCCACCCGATGCCAGCCTCGAATGGTCGGACGCAGGTGTTGAAGGTTCGCACCGCTTCCTCAAGCGTGTATGGCGTCTGGCCCATGCCCACGTTGGCCAGGGCCTGCCTGGCCCGCTGGACATCGGCACCCTGAACGACGAGCAAAAAGTCATTCGCCGCGCCATTCACCACGCCATCAAACAAGCGAGCCAGGACGTCGGCCAGCATCACAAATTCAACACCGCCGTCGCGCAAGTGATGACCGTGATGAACGTGCTGGAAAAAGCGCCGCAAACCACCGAACAAGACCGCGCCCTGCTGCAAGAGGGCCTGGAAACCGTGGCGCTGCTGTTGGCACCGATCACCCCGCACATCAGCCATGAGCTGTGGAATCAGCTGGGTCACATCGACGCCATCATCGACGCGCCGTGGCCAACACTGGACGAAAGCGCGTTGGTGCAAGACACGCTGCAACTGGTGATCCAGGTCAACGGCAAGCTGCGCGGGCAAATTGACATGCCCGCCGCTGCCAGCCGCGAAGACATTGAAGCGGCTGCCCGTATCAACGAAAACGTGTTGCGCTTCACCGAAGGCCTGACGATCCGCAAGGTCATCGTTGTGCCGGGCAAACTGGTCAACATCGTCGCCAGCTAAATTGGAACAGGCGCCCCGCCCTACGTGCGGGCGCCCAATAAAACCTTCCGGGCCGCTCAGTCGGCCTATCTGGTTTCAAGGGGAGCAACACATGATCAAACGCAATTTGCTGGTGATGGGCCTCGCGGTACTGCTGAGCGCCTGCGGCTTCCAGCTGCGTGGCACAGGCACCAATCAGTTGTCCATTACTGAACTCGATGTGACCGCGCGTAATGCTTATGGCGATACCGTGCGTCAACTGCGTCAGGTACTGGAAAACAGCGGCGTAAAAATCTCTGCCGGCGCGCCGTATCACCTGATCCTGACCAACGAGCAAGAAACCCAGCGCGCTGCCAGCTATGCGGGCAATGGCGGCACGGTAGAGTACGAATTGACCAACGTGCTGAACTACGAGATCCGTGGCGACCACAATCTGCCGTTGCTCGACAACAAGATTGAAGTGCACAAGGTCTACTTGCAGGACAGCAGCAACATCACTGGCTCTGGCCAGGAAGCCACCATGATTCGCGGCGAAATGCGTCGTGAACTGGTGCAACAGATGGTGCTACGCCTGGAGCAGCTCACGCCTGAGCAGTTGGCCAAATTGCAACAAGTGGCTGACGAGAAGGCAAAGGCTGAAGCCGACGCTCTCGAAGCCGCGCGCAAAGCGCAAGAGGCGACCCCGCAACAGTCGCCACTCGAAGTACCCAATCAGTAAGGCATACGGGGCGCTCAGGCGCCCCGTCATCTATCAAGTCCTATGAAACTCGCCCCCGCTCAACTTGCCAAACACCTGCAAGGCAACCTGTCGCCGGTCTATATCATCAGCGGCGATGACCCGTTGCTGTGCCAGGAAGCCGCAGACGCCATTCGCAGTACCGCCCGCCAACAAGGTTACGACGAACGCCAGGTATTCAGCGCTGACGCCAGTTTTGACTGGGGTTCACTGCTGCAAGCGGGCGCCAGCATGTCACTGTTTGCTGAAAAGCGACTGCTGGAACTGCGCCTGCCTTCCGGCAAACCGGGCGATAAAGGGGCTGCTGCACTGATCGAGTATTGCGCCCGCCCCGCCGAAGACACACTGCTGTTGATCAGCTTGCCCAAACTCGATGGCAGCGCGCAGAAAACCAAGTGGGGCAAGGCTCTGGTTGAAGGCGCGCACACTCAGTTCGTGCAAATCTGGCCGGTCGACGCCAATCAATTGCCGCAATGGATTCGTCAGCGTTTGTCTCAGGCCGGTCTTTCAGCAACGCATGAAGCTGTCGAACTGATCGCGGCTCGGGTCGAAGGCAACTTACTGGCCGCCGCCCAAGAAATCGAAAAGCTCAAACTGATGGCTGAAGAAGGCCAGATCACCGTCGAGACCGTGCAAGCGGCCGTAGCGGACAGCGCGCGTTTTGATGTGTTCGGGCTGGTCGACGCGGTACTCAATGGCGAGGCCACCCATGCGCTGCGCATGCTCGAAGGCTTGCGCGGCGAAGGTGTCGAGCCACCTGTGATTTTGTGGGCACTGGCGCGCGAACTGCGGGTGCTGGCCAATATTGCATTGCAATACAGCCAGGGCACCCCACTGGACAAAGCCTTCAGCCAAGCCCGGCCACCGGTGTGGGATAAACGCAAACCCCTGATGAGCAAAGCCTTGCAACGTTATTCCGCACAACGCTGGGCGCACCTGTTGATGGACGCGCAACGTATTGATGCACAAATAAAAGGCCAGGCGTCGGGTTCTGCCTGGAGCAGCTTGAGTCGATTAACGCTGCTGATGTGTGGGCAACGTCTGAATCTGCCTGCGGAGTAAACACCTCGCCCCGCAGGAACTTGGGGTGCAGCATGCCCTCTGGACAACGCTGAATAACTGGCCGATGATTTGGCCGTGTTTAATCCAGCGAGAGTCAATGCCATGAGCAAGCGCCCCAACAAGGCCAAATCCATTGTCGCCCAACCCTTGTTCCGCAGCCGCCAGGAACGCCCCGCCAAAGGCAAAGGCAGCTACCGCCGCGAAGCCTTCCAGTCGAGAGACCGGGAGGCTTTTTACCTTCTAGCTGCCTGACGACGGGAATGTTAAGGTCTGCCTCTGATTCGCATTACCTGGACCTGCGCATGCCCTCAAGTCATACACGCCGTTGGCCGATGCGCCAACTGATCGCTGCTTCTAGCGTCATCCTTTTAGTCGCCTGCGCAGAGAAACCCACCGCAGCCGATGCTCAACCCCTGCCTGTGACGCCTGCCGCACCTGCGGTGATCTCGGCGCCTGCTGCAGATAACCTCGACATACAGCCCGCTCAAAGCTTCAGCGAGTGGCAAGCCAATTTCCGCGTTCAAGCCCTTAAAGCCGGGATCAACCCGCTGGTGTTTGATAACGCCTTCAAAGACATCACCCCGGACATGGGCGTGATCAAGGCCGACCGCAGCCAACCTGAATTCAGCCGCCCGGTGTGGGAGTACCTTGACGGTGCCCTCTCCCCTTTGCGCGTGCGTAACGGTCAACGCCTGCTGGAGCAGAATGCCCAATTGCTGAGCCGCATCGAACAGCGCTATGGCGTTGACCGCCAGGCTTTGGTGTCGGTGTGGGGCATGGAAAGCAACTTCGGTACGTTTCAGGGCAACAAGTCGGTGATTCGTTCACTGGCCACCCTCGCCTATGAAGGTCGCCGCCCGGAGTTTGCCCAGAGCCAACTGATCGCCGCGCTGAAAATCATTCAGGAGGGCGACATTTCGCCCGAGAAAATGCTCGGTTCATGGGCGGGTGCGATGGGGCAAACCCAGTTCATCCCCACCACCTATGAAACCCATGCGGTCGATTTCGATGGTGATGGTCGCCGCGATATCTGGAACAGCTCGGCCGACGCCCTGGCCTCAACTGCGCACTACCTGCAAAGCTCCGGCTGGAAGCAAGGTCAGCCGTGGGGCTTTGAAGTGAACCTGCCAGGCGGTTTCGACTATGCACTGGCTGACGGCGCGGTACGCAAATCTGTTGGCGAGTGGCAAAAGATCGGTGTCATTTTGCCAGCCAACGCGGCGGGAGCTGATCAATTGAGCGCCACCTTGTTGTTACCGGCCGGGTACCGTGGCCCGGCATTTTTGGTGCTGGATAACTTCCGCGCCATCCTTCGATACAACAACTCATCGTCCTACGCACTGGCCGTGGGTTTGTTGTCTGAGCGATTCGCAGGCCAAGGGACGATCAAAGGGGACTGGCCCAAGGATGAGCGACCACTAAGCCGCTCAGAGCGTGTCGAACTGCAAACCCTGCTCAGCAACCGCCATTACGATGCGGGCAAAGCGGACGGGATTATCGGGGCGAATACCCGTAAGGCGATCCGTAGCGCGCAGCAAGCCTTGGGCTGGCCAGCAGATGGCTATCCATCCCATAAGCTGCTCGAAAGCTTGCGTAACCCGTAGGCATCGTCCTCACCCCAACCGTTTCCCTGGAGAGGTTGGGGTGAGGGGCTTCAAGCCTTATGGTTGTTGATCGAAACCACGCACTGCTCTAGCACCAACTGCTGGCGATCAGCATCCAGACTCACCAAAGCGCCCATCGGCAACGTAAGGTTCGGGTCGCAATGCCCACTCCGCCAACCTGCCAGCACGGGAATGCCCAAAGGCTCAAACGTCTGCCCCACCAGTCGGATCAACGCCTCGTGGTCAACACCCGCCACATCCCCCACCAAGACCCCGCGCAACCCGGCAAACTTGCCCGCCAGGCGCAACTGCGTCAAGAAGCGGTCTATCCGGTACAGCGGCTCGTTGACGTCTTCGATAAACAGAATGATGTCGTCCGCATCCAGTTCGAACGCTGTGCCCATCATGGCGCAGATCATCGCCAGATTGCCGCCCAGTAAACGACCACAGGCAACGCCCGGTGCCACGGTGGTCAAGGGAAAGGCAGCCGGGTGGGCCAACTGTGGTCCTTGACGGCCGCTGAGCATGTCCAACAACGAAGATTCGGTGGGCGCCTGCTTGTCACCCA
Source organism: Pseudomonas weihenstephanensis (assembly GCF_001043055.1). Lineage (GTDB taxonomy): Bacteria > Pseudomonadota > Gammaproteobacteria > Pseudomonadales > Pseudomonadaceae > Aquipseudomonas > Aquipseudomonas weihenstephanensis. The sequence continues at coordinate 105,356 of NZ_JYLF01000001.1, read as the reverse complement.
GCAAGTCAGCGTTAAGCATCGGCCCGTGAAAGGTCACAAAGCCTGCATAACGGGTGATCGCCAAGTGCAGCGCGGTGATGTCGCTATAACCGATGAACGGTTTTGGATGACGTTTAAGTCGCTCAAAATCGATGCCGTCGAGCAAGCGAGGGCTGCCATAGCCGCCGCGCATGCACAAAATGGCGTCAATGCTGTCATCCTCAAACGCGTCGTGCAGATCGCGCAAGCGAGTTGCATCAGCGCCTGCCAGATAACCGTCCTTTTCCCAGACGCCAGGAAACACACGCAGTTGATAGCCGCGCGCTTGTATCCATTGGGTCGCAAGGGTCAGGTCAAGTTCGGCGGGGCCTGCCGGGGCGATCAGGCCGATCACCCCGCCAGCGGGTAGCGCGGGCACCGCGCTGTGGGCCTTGTAGGACACCTGCGCGGTAAGCCGGCTATTCATGCGTTTACTCACCAACCAACATGGTTTTAACCAGCTTGGCCTGCTCATCGGCATGGTACGAAGAACGCACCAAGGGGCCCGAGGCGACGTTTTTGAAGCCCATTTTGTAGCCTTCCTCGGCGAACCAGGCGAAGACGTCCGGGTGAACAAAACGCTGCACCGGCAAGTGGCTGCGCGACGGTTGCAGGTATTGGCCCAACGTCAGCATGTCGATGTCGTGCTCACGCATGCGCTTCATCACTTCAATGACTTCTTCGTCCGTTTCACCCAGGCCCAGCATCAAGCCGGACTTGGTCGGGATGTGCGGCATCATTTGCTTGAAGCGTTGCAGCAAGGTCAACGACCACTGGTAGTCGGAACCCGGACGCGCAGCCTTGTAGAGGCGCGGCACGGTTTCGAGGTTGTGGTTGAACACGTCAGGCGGCTCGGCAGCGGTGATTTCCAACGCGACGTCCATGCGCCCACGGTAGTCGGGCACCAGCGTTTCGAGCAGCACGTTCGGCGACAATTTGCGGATTTCACGGATGCAATCGGCAAAGTGCTGCGCACCACCGTCACGCAGGTCATCACGGTCGACCGAGGTGATCACCACGTACTTCAAACGCAAGTCAGCAATGGCGACCGCCAGGCTTTCTGGCTCATTGACGTCCAGTGGCTTCGGTCGTCCATGGCCCACGTCGCAGAACGGGCAGCGACGGGTGCAGATGTCGCCCATGATCATGAACGTCGCCGTACCACCGGAGAAGCATTCGCCCAGGTTCGGGCAGGAGGCCTCTTCGCACACGCTGTGCAGCTTGTGCTTGCGCAGCAACGCTTTGATACGGTCGACTTCAGGCGATACCGGGATGCGCACACGAATCCAGTCAGGCTTCTTCGGCAACTCGGTGGTCGGAATGATCTTGACCGGGATACGCGCAACCTTCTCGGCACCGCGCAATTTAACGCCGGTCTCAACCTTGGAACGGGCCTCGCTGGCGCGGGCTGCACGTTCGGAGATGTCCAGCGTAGGGATCAGGGTTTGAACAGCGTCTTGCGCAGTAGTCATATCAATCGATTCCGCCCGTGAGGGTCGTCTGCTCAGCATAGTCGAGGTGTTTGACGAGTTGCGCACGCAATCGGGCACTCACCTCGGCAAATTCAATCGGGCCTGCATGGTCACGCAACTGGGTCATCGCCAGCCCCGCATAACCACAGGGGTTAATCCGTCGAAACGGTTCCAGATCCATGTCCACATTCAGGGCCAGACCGTGGAAAGAGCAGCCATTGCGAATCCGCAGGCCCAGTGAGGCGATTTTGGCGCCGTCGACATAGACACCCGGCGCATCCACTTTGGCCTGGGCGTTCACGCCATAGCTGGCGAGCAGCTCGATCAGGCAGCGCTCCATCCGGCTGACCAGCTCACGTACGCCAAACCCTAACCGGCGAACGTCCAGCAACAGATAAGCGACCATCTGACCGGGCCCGTGGTACGTCACCTGCCCGCCGCGGTCCGATTTGACCACCGGGATATCACCCGGCAACAGCAGGTGCTCGGCCTTGCCTGCCTGACCTTGGGTAAACACCGGCGGATGCTGCACCAGCCAGACTTCATCTTGGGTGTCCGGTTGTTGCTTGCGTGCTTCGGTGAAGCGTTGCATCGCCAGCCAGGTGCGCTCGTAGTCAAGCTGACCCAGCTCGCGAATACCCAAGACCTGCGACATCACAACACCATGTGCACGAAGCCGGTAGCCCGCAGTTCGCTGTTGATGTTGTAGAGCTGATCCTGATCCGTTGCCACGATGTGCAACTGGATCGTTGTGTACTTGCCATTGGTGCTTTGACGTTCGTCGACACGCTCATCGTTGACCTTCGCGTGTTTCTTCACGATGTCGATGATCTTGTCTTTGTTGCCCACACCCGTGTCGCTGATCACCTTAACCGGGTAATCCACGTTAGGGAATTCGATCTTTGGCGCCTTTACTTCGGTATCGCTCATGGCGTATTGGCCTCGTAAGCCCGGAACTACAGACATGACCCCGTGCCGGGTAGGCAAGGGGTCACACAGGTGGGTGCAATCAGTTGAACAACCCGTAGAAGAATAGACGGATGCTATCCCACACGCGTCGGAAAATTCCACCTTCCTCAACGGGTTCAAGTGCGATCAAGTCGGCACTGTGAACAACTTTATCGTCGAGTTTGACTTCAACCTTGCCGATCACGTCACCTTTGGCGATCGGCGCCATCAGTTGCGGGTTCATGGTCATGCTGGCCGCGAGCTTTTTCAACTGGCCTTTAGGCAGGGTCAGGGTCAGATCATCGGCCAGACCTGCTTTGACCTGGTTGGTGGTGCCTTTCCAGACCGGTGCTTGCGCCAGCTCAGTGCCCTTCTGGTAGAAGGTCTGGGTTTCGAAGAAACGGAAACCGTAGGTCAGCAGCTTTTGCGTCTCGGCAGCACGGGCCGCCTCGCTGTTGGTGCCGAACACCACCGCGATCAAACGCATGCCATCACGCACAGCCGACGACACCATGCAGTAGCCCGCTTCATCGGTATGACCGGTTTTCAGGCCATCAACGGTTTTGTCGCGCCACAGCAGCAGGTTGCGGTTAGGCTGCTTGATGCCGTTCCAGAAGAACTCCTTCTGCGAGTAGATCGCATAGTGAGTCGGGTCTTCGTGGATGATCGCGCGTGCCAGCAACGACATGTCGTGCGCCGACGAGTAGTGATCCGGGTTTGGCAGACCGGTCGGGTTCATGAAGTGGCTGTTGGTCATGCCCAACTCGCCCGCGGTTTTGTTCATCAGGTCGGCGAACGCGTCTTCACTGCCGGCAATGTGTTCGGACAGCGCAACGCTGGCGTCGTTACCCGACTGAATGATGATCCCGTGCAGCAAGTCGCTGACCGATACCTGGGAACCGACTTTGATGAACATCCGCGAACCACCGGTACGCCAGGCATTTTCGCTGACGGTGACCGGATCGTTTTCACCGATCTGGCCACGACGGATTTCCAGGGTCGCAATGTACGCGGTCATCAGCTTGGTCAGGCTGGCAGGCGGCAGGCGTTGATCGCCATTGTTCTCAACCAGCACGTTACCGCTGCTGGCATCCATGAGCACGTAGGACTTGGCGGCAAGCTGCGGCGGCGACGGCATCATTTCGGCTGCAAAGGCAGCAGGCGTAATGATCAGCGGGACAAGCAGGCACAGGCGTTTGGCAAAGGTGGTGATGTTCATCCGTCTCTCGAAATTGTTAATGGAAACTTACCCTCGCGGGCAAAACTGTTGTGACAGCCGTTTGACGGGCTGTCGCGTATTCAGTTGCAGCGTGGCCCTCACAGGGCTTTTATTCTTCGCCGCCACAACTGCGTTTGAGCCTCGAAGGTTCAAGGCCCAACGCGTTAATCAGTGTTACTGATCCGATGTCACAACGCTTGGCTGGCCCAAGTTGGCCAGACGCACGCTGTTTTGCGCTTGCTGTACTTCACCGGCCGAGGCAATTGGCCCCAGTCGTACACGGTGCAAGGTTTGTTGATTGCGCACAATTGAACTGATGAACACCGGAGCGCTGACCATGCCACTGAGCTTGGAGCGAAGCAACTCTGCCGCGTCCGGGTTGGCAAATGCGCCGACCTGCAAGTACGTGCCGTGGCCACTGGCCATGCCTGGCACCGGTACAACATCACTCGCGTGCTGCTGCGCAGGTGGGGTCCATTGTTCAACCTTGCCGGTCGACACCGTAGGGCCGGGTGCATTCTGAGCCATTTTTGGCTCATTGAGCATCAACGGCGCCGGGCGACCGCGCTGCGCCCACCACGCTTGCGGGTCAATGCCTTCAACCTTGACCCGCGCCGTACCGGTTTCGGCATAGCCAAGTTTTTTGGCCGCCGCATAAGACAAGTCAATGATGCGGTCGGAGTAGAACGGGCCACGGTCGTTGACCCGCAGCACTACAGCTTTACCGTTGTCCAGGTTGGTCACTTTGACGTAGCTGGGCAGTGGCAGGGTTTTGTGCGCGGCGCTCATGCCGTACAGGTCATACACCTCGCCATTGGCGGTGTTTTGACCATGAAACTTGGTGCCGTACCAAGAGGCAGTACCCGATGCGACATAGGTCTTGGACTCTTGAATCGGGAAGTAGGTTTTACCCAGCACGGTGTACGGGTTGGCCTTGTAGGGCCCGGTGTGCAGGGTCGGGGTGGCATCGGGGATGCGCGAGACGTCCACGTCCCACCACGGCGCGCCGTCTTTGTGCGCGCGGTTGATGTCCAGCCCCGGCGTGGCGCGAACAACGGCAGTCGACTTTTGTGGCGCGGCGGTGCGGCTGCTGGAGCAGCTCACCACCAGCAACGCAAGGGCGGCGCAGGCAGCGACTTTAAGAGGTGTGCGGATCGCTAGAAACGGCATTACTTAGTGCCCCGTGCTTGAACCAGCAGGTCGGACAGTTGGTGCACTGCCATGGCGTACATCACGCTACGGTTGTAGCGCGTGATCGCGTAAAAATTCTTCAGGCCCATCCAGTATTCAGGGCCGTTTTCGCCTTCGAGACGGAACGCGGTGACCGGCATGTCGTCAGGCAGCGCATCATGACTCGACCACCCCAGCGCTCGCAACTCCCCGACGGTTTTCACCGGCTCGATGCCTTGGGTCAAGCCTTCGTCGACCCGCTCGCCCTGAACGTCGGCGCGAATCACCACCGGCTCACCGGCCACCCAGCCATGACGCTTGAAGTAGCTGGCAGCGCTGCCAATCGCGTCGTCCGGGTTGCTCCAGATGTTGATGTGGCCGTCGCCGTCAAAGTCCACGGCGTAAGCGCGAAAGCTGCTCGGCATAAATTGCGGCAAGCCCATCGCACCCGCGTACGAGCCTTTAAGGGTCAACGGGTCGACCTGCTCTTCACGGGCCAACAACAGGAACTCACGCAGCTCCTTGCGGAAGAACTCGGCCCGTGGCGGGTAATCAAAGCCCAGGGTCGACAACGCGTCGATCACCCGATAATTGCCGGTGTTGCGACCGTAGAAGGTTTCAACGCCGATGATCGACACAATCACCTGTGCCGGAACACCGTATTCCTGCTCGGCACGGGCCAGTACGGCTTCGTGCTCGCGCCAAAAATCGACACCGCGGGCAACACGGGCATCAGAAATAAAGATGGGGCGGTATTCTTTCCACTGCTTGACGCGCTCGGCAGGACGCGAAATAGCGTCGAGAATGCTCTGCTTGCGCTGAGCCTGGCGAAACACGTCCATCAGCTGTTCGCCGGCAAACCCGTAGTCGCGGGTCATTTCACCGACAAACTCAGCCACTTGGGGTGAGCCTTCGTAGTCGCCGGCCACCGCGCCTTGCGCCGCCCCGAACAGACCCAACAGGCCTACCCATGACGCGTATCGAGCGGCCCAGCCACGCATTACTTGCATTGAATAATTCACCTTAATCAAACTTGCGCGATCCACTTGCGATGCGTGTGGATCGACATCAAAACCCCAAACGCTGACAGCAGCGTGACGAGCGAAGTTCCGCCGTAGCTTATAAACGGCAATGGCACGCCCACCACCGGCAACAGGCCACTGACCATACCGATGTTGACGAAAACATAAACAAAAAACGTCATGGTCAGGCTGCCGGCCAGCAATTTGCCGAACAGCGTCTGGGCCTGGGCCGTAATCACCAGGCCGCGACCAATCAACAGCAGGTAGATCAGCAGCAATGCGCAAATCCCTACCAGGCCGAATTCTTCGCCCATCACCGCGATGATGAAGTCGGTGTGGCTTTCGGGCAGAAAGTCCAGATGCGACTGGGTGCCCAACAGCCAGCCTTTGCCAAACACCCCGCCAGAACCGATAGCCGCCTTGGACTGAATGATGTTCCAGCCGGTGCCCAACGGGTCGCTTTCAGGGTCGAGAAAGGTCAGTACCCGCTGCTTCTGGTAGTCGTGCATCACGAAAAACCACATGGCCACCGCCACCGGGATGGTGGCCGCCAATACGCTGAGAATCCAGCGCCAGCGCAAACCGCCCATAAACAGCACAAACGCTCCGCCCGCCAGCACCAGCAACGCGGTGCCAAGGTCGGGCTGGCGCACAATCAGCGCAAACGGCACGCCGATCAGCATCAAACTGATAGCGACGTGCTTGAGCTGCGGGGGCAAGGTGCGCTTGGAGAGATACCAGGCGATGGTCGCCGGCATCAAAATTTTCATGAACTCCGAAGGCTGGAAACGAATCACCCCCGGTATGTTGATCCAGCGCGTGGCGCCCATCGCGTTGTGGCCCATCACGTCCACCACCACCAGCAACAACACACCGACCAGGTAGCCGATGGGCACCCAGCGCGCCATAAAGCGGGGTTCAAGCTGGGCAATGATAAACATCGACACCAGACCGATACCGAACGAGGTCGCCTGCTTGCTCAGCAGGTCCCAGCTTTTACCGCTGGCCGAATACAACACAAACAAACTGCCTGCTGCCAGGGTCAGCAGCAAAATCAGCAGCGGGCCATCAATGTGCAAGCGCTGAAGCAGCGAGGCACGCCGACGCATCACATCCTCACTGGAGAGCATGCGATCAAAATTACTCATCACTGGCCGAAACCTCCGCCTTTGAAGGGCTGGCGTACTCAGGTTTGAGCTTGCCGTCTGCATCCAGTAACCAGGCATCCATGACCTTGCGCACCACTGGCGAGGCGACGCGGCTGCCCGCCTCGCCGTTTTCAATCATCACCGAGACCGTAATTTGCGGGTTATTGGCCGGCGCAAAACCGACGAACAAGGCGTGGTCGCGGTGGCGCTCCTGAACCTTGGAGCGGTCATATTTTTCGCCTTGCTTGATGGCCACCACCTGCGCCGTACCACTTTTGCCGGCAATCAGGTATTGCGCGCCAGCCCCGGCGACCCGTGCCGTACCGCGTGCGCCATGCACCACTTGCTGCATGCCGTGGCTGACCTTGGCCCAGTTGGACGGGTCGCGCAGCACGATATCAGGCATCGGGTTCGGGTCCACGGGCGGTACGCCTTCGATGGTCTTGGCCAGATGCGGGCGAATCCACTTGCCCTTGCTGGCAATCAGCGCCGTGGCTTGCGCCAGTTGCAAAGGCGTGGACTGCATGTAGCCCTGACCGATCCCCAAAATCAGGGTTTCACCCGGAAACCAGGCCTGACGTCGGGTGGCGCGCTTCCACTCGCGCGACGGCATCAGCCCCGCCGACTCTTCAAACATGTCGAGGGAGACTTTCTGGCCAATGCCGAACTGGTTCATGTAGGTCGACAGCCGGTCAATGCCCAGCTTGTGGGCCAAGTCGTAGAAGTAGGTGTCATTGGAACGCATGATCGCCGTGTCCAAATCCACATAGCCATCACCGCTGCGGTTCCAGTTACGGTATTTGTGATCGTAATTGGGCAACTGGTAATAACCGGGGTCGTAGACCCGCGAGGCACCGGTGATCACGCCGCTGTCGAGGCCGGCAATCGCCACCGCAGGCTTGATGGTCGAACCCGGCGGGTACAGGCCGCGCAAAATCCGGTTAAACAGCGGGCGATCAATGGAGTCGCGTAACTCGGCGTAAGCCTTGAAGCTGATGCCGGTCACAAACAGGTTGGGGTCAAAACTGGGTTGACTGACCATTGCCAGCACCTCGCCCGTCATCGGGTTCAGGGCGACAACTGCGCCACGGCGCCCGGCCAGCGCTTCCTCGGCGGCTTCCTGCAACTTGATATCGAGGCTGAGCACGATGTCTTTGCCGGGGATCGGGTCGGTGCGTTTAAGCACGCGCAACACCCGGCCACGGGCGTTGGTTTCAACTTCTTCGTAACCCACCTGCCCGTGCAGCTCGGCTTCATAGAAGCGCTCGATGCCGGTTTTACCGATGTGATGGGTGCCGCTGTAATTGACCGGGTCGAGGGTTTTAAGCTCTTTTTCGTTGATCCGCCCCATGTACCCCACCGAGTGCGCAAAGTGCGCGCCTTGCGGGTAGTGACGCACCAACTGCGCAACCACTTCCACCCCTGGCAGGCGGAACTGGTTAACGGCAATGCGGGCGATCTGCTCTTCGTTCAGCTCAAACAGAATGGGCACCGGCTCAAACGGCCGACGCCCCTGTTTCATGCGCTTTTCAAACAGTGCGCGGTCCTGCGGGGTGAGTTGCAACACCTCAACAATCACGTCGAGCACTTGTTGCCAGTCGCCGGAGCGCTCGCGGGTCATGCTCAGGCTGAAGCTTGGCCGGTTGTCGGCGATCACCACCCCATTGCGGTCAAAAATCAGGCCACGGGTGGGGGGAATCGGCTGCACGTGCACCCGGTTGTTTTCCGACAATGTCGAGTGGTACTCGTACTGCACCACTTGCAAGTAGTACAGGCGCACGATCAGCGCACAAATGAGCGCCACCACGACACAGGCGCCGACCACGACGCGGCTGCGCACAAGGCGTGCGTCTTTCTCGTGGTCTTTGAGGCGAATCGGCTGAGACATTCAGGACGCTGACTATTTGTGATAAGGGTGCCCGGACAGAACCGTCCAGGCGCGATACAACTGCTCACCAATCAGAATCCTTACCAACGGGTGTGGCAACGTCAACGGCGACAACGACCAGCGTTGATCGGCACGCGCGCACACTTCGGGTGCCAGCCCTTCAGGCCCGCCCACCATGAAGTTGACCGTGCGCGAGTCCAGGCGCCAGCGGTCGAGTTCGACCGCCAGTTGCTCGGTACTCCAGGGCTTACCGTGCACTTCCAGCGTGACAATCCGCTCGCCCGGGCCGACTTTGGCCAGCATGGCCTCGCCTTCCTGACGGATAAAACGGGCCACGTCGGCATTCTTGCCACGGGTATTGAGCGGTATTTCTACCAGTTCGAGCGCCAGCTCGGATGGCAGACGCTTGGCATATTCATGCCAGCCTTCTTCCACCCACTTGGGCATACGCGAACCGACAGCGATCAAACGCAGGCGCACAGCGAACCCTTATTCCTGGTCTTTGTTGAGCTTGAGGAAATGCTCATGGGTGTTTTCAGGGCTGTGGTGAGCAGCGCTGCCTGCACGGCTTTGCTCGGCACCGGCCCACAGACGCTCCAGGTCGTAGAACTGACGGGCGCTGGCGGTCATCATGTGAACGATCACGTCGTCCATGTCCAGCAGAACCCAATCGCTGTCGCCCTTGCCTTCTTCACCCAATGGCTTGACGCCCAGGGCTTTCACCGCTTCACGGATTTTGTCGAGCATTGCGCCGATCTGACGGTTCGAGGTACCGGTGGCAATGATCATGTAATCGGTGATGCTGTGCTTGTCGCGCACATCAATTACCTGAATGTCCTGGGCTTTGACGTCTTCCAGCGCGGCAACAGCAACCTTGACCAGCTCGTCGCCTTTGAGCGGCTCGGCGCTAAAGGTTTTTTCTGGCAGCGGAGCGCTCTTGAAGGTGCCTTTGCGTTTTACTTTGCTTACATCTTTGTTGGTCATATAAAACTCGTTTTGCTCGTATGTTCGGGGGGTTCAATACACGTCAAATCGTGCCTTGAACCACGCCTTTTTCAGTTCGACGCACGGTAAAGCCCGTGCGCATCGATGTAGGCCAGGACCGCGTCGGGCACCAGATAACGTACCGACTTACCGCTGGCCAGCAGTTGACGGATCTGGGTGGCGGATACCGCGAGCGGTGTCTGCCAGACGAATGCAATCTGTCCGCTCGACCCTTTCAGGGCCAGCGGGTCGCTTACCGAGCGCGCCGCCAACAGGTTGCGCAAGGCATCCGGCGGTTCGCTGTCGGCATCCGGGCGCTGTAGCACCAGGATATGGCAATGCTGGAGCAACTCTTCCCAGCGATGCCACGTGGGCAGGCCGCAAAACGCGTCCCAACCCAGCAATAAAAACAACTGGTCGTCGGCGGCCAACTCGGCCCGCATCAGTTCCAGGGTGTCGATTGTGTAGGACGGCTTGTCCCGTTGCAGTTCCCGGGCGTCAACCACCAGCGTAGCCACTCCGGCGACGGCGCACTCAACCATCGCCAAACGGTCGTGCGCTGACACTTGCGGGGTGTCGCGGTGGGGTGGCCTGGCGTTGGGGGTCAGACGCAGCTCGTCGAGCGCCATCATTTCCGCCACTTCCAGCCCACCGCGCAAATGCCCGATGTGCACCGGATCGAAGGTTCCACCCAACACGCCAATGCGCCGGGGTAACGCGTCGTTCAGCGGTGCCATCATTGGCGCGTCAAGGTCGGCCAACTCAAGCAGGCTCCTGACCGCGCAGCTGCCCATCACCGACCACAATGTACTTCTCGCAGGTCAAACCTTCGAGACCCACCGGGCCGCGGGCGTGCAGCTTATCAGTAGAAATGCCAATCTCCGCACCCAATCCGTATTCAAATCCATCGGCGAAGCAGGTTGGGGTGTTGAGCATCACCGAACTGGAGTCCACTTCGGCCATAAAACGCCGTGCGTCGCCCTGGTGTTCGGTCACGATCGAGTCGGTGTGATGGGAGCCGTAGTGATTGATGTGTTCAATCGCCTGGTCCAGACCGTCGACAATACGGATCGACAAAATCGCGTCCAGGTACTCGGTGTGCCAGTCGTCTTCAGTGGCAGCCACCACGTCAATCAGTGCCTGCGTGCGCTCACAACCGCGCAGCTCGACGCCTTTGGCACGAAACTCTTCGGCCATTGCCGGCAAGAACTGCGCCGCCACCGCCTGATCGACCAGCAAGGTTTCCATCGCCCCGCAAATGCCATAACGGTAGGTTTTGGCATTGAACGCAATACGCTGCGCTTTTGTCAGATCCGCCTGGGCACTCACGTATACATGGCAGATGCCGTCCAGGTGCTTGATGACCGGAACACGGGCGTCACGGCTCACGCGCTCGATCAAACCTTTGCCACCGCGCGGCACGATCACGTCCACATACTCGGGCATGGTGATCAATGCACCGACGGCGGCACGGTCCGTGACTTCAACCACTTGCACCACTGCCGCCGGCAGACCGGCCTCAGCCAGGCCTCGCTGGATACAGGCGGCAATCGCACGGTTGGAATGAATGGCCTCGGAGCCACCGCGCAAAATAGTCGCGTTGCCCGACTTCAAGCACAGGCTCGCAGCATCGATGGTCACATTGGGGCGCGACTCATAAATAATGCCAACCACGCCCAGCGGCACGCGCATTTTGCCCACCTGAATGCCCGAAGGCCGGTAGCTCATGTCGCGAATCGCGCCGATCGGGTCCGGCAAGCTGGCCACCTGCCGCAAACCGACGATCATGCCGTCGATGCGCGCAGGGGTCAGCGCCAGACGCTCCAACATCGCGGGCTCCAGACCATTGGCACGCCCCGCCGCCAGATCCTGCTCGTTGGCAGCGGTGAGTTCGGGACGGGCAGCATCCAATGCCGCGGCAGCCGCCAGCAGGGCACGGTTTTTTTGCCCGGTGCTGGCACGGCCAATCACACGGGACGCTTGGCGAGCGGCGCGACCCAGGCGGGTCATGTAGTCAAGAACGGACTCAGTCATGGTCTCAATGGTCTTGGCAGGGAGGAAAGCGGCCGATTATAGCGGTCCCGCCGCCTCACGCACAGCGGTGGCAGGCGGATGGTCGAAATGGGCTGTAAATACACTGCGTTCAGCCCCAATTAAGCAGGTCTTGCTATGATCTGCCCCTTTTCAGCCATCCATTAATCGATCCGAAGATGCCGAACGTACTGCCGGATTCATTTTTTGACCGTGACGCCCAGCGCGTCGCCCGCGAACTGCTGGGCAAAGTCATCCGCCATCGAGTCAACGGGCTGTGGCTGAGCGCGCGCATTATCGAAACCGAAGCCTATTACTGCGTCGATAAGGGCAGCCACGCGTCATTGGGCTATACCGAAAAACGCAAAGCGCTGTTTATGGATGGCGGGCACATTTACATGTACTACGCTCGCGGCGGTGATTCATTGAACTTTAGCGCCCACGGCCCCGGCAATGCGGTACTGATCAAGTCGGCGTACCCGTGGGTTGACGCGCTCTCAGGCCCTGACAGCCTGGCGCAGATGCAACGCAACAATCCGGACACACACGGCAATCCGCGCCCCGCGGCCAGGCTCTGCGCCGGGCAAACGCTGCTGTGTAAAGCCTTGGGGCTGAAAGTGCGCGAATGGGATGCAAAATGTTTCGACCTTGAACGTTTACGCGTCGATGACGTCGCACAACAACCCTCGCACATCCTTCAAACCACGCGTTTGGGCATCCCTCGCGGACGTGACGAGCACCTGATGTACCGCTTTGTCGATGCCGACTATGCCGCGCACTGCACACGTAACCCGCTACGCCGCGGGCAGGTTGAAGGCCGGGACTATGTGACGCTGCAACACACCTGCACCGCCGATTAAATAACGATCAAAAGGAAGTTGAAACATGGGCCCATGGCTCGATAGCGTAACTGGCTGGCTAACAGCCAACCCGCAGTGGCTGGGCCTCGCGGTATTTATTGTGGCGTGCGTGGAGTGTCTGGCAATTGCCGGGATCATCGTGCCCGGCACCGTTTTGCTGTTTGCGATTGCCGTCATGGCCGGCAGCGGCGCCCTGTCATTGGGTGAAACCTTGTTACTGGGCTTTCTCGGCGGCCTGCTCGGTGACGTGGTGTCTTACGCACTGGGCAGACGCTTCCACCAAAACATTCGGCGATTACCGCTATTACGCACGCATCCTCAATGGATGAACGGCGCCGAGAGCTACTTTCACAAGTACGGTATTGTCAGCTTGCTGATTGGCCGCTTTATCGGCCCGCTGCGCCCGATGCTGCCGATGGTGGCGGGCATGTGCGACATGCCCATCCCGCGCTTTATTGGTGTCAGCCTGCTGGCCGGCATGGGTTGGGCAGTGGCGTACTTGCTGCCCGGTTGGGCGACCGGGGCCGCCATCCGCCTGCCCTTGCCCGAAGGGTTCTGGCCGCAAGCCGCGATGGTTGCGGTCGGCCTGGCCGCGCTGTTGGGCCTGAGCATCAATGCCAGCATCCGGCGCCAATCCGGGGCGACGGTGCTGATCGGTGCCCTGAGCCTGAGCCTGCTGCTGGCAGTGTTCGTCGGCTACCCCTACCTCAGCGCTCTGGACCGGGGCATCTCGGCACTGGTGCAAGAACATCGCAGCAGTGCGATGGACATGGCCGCGGTCCTGGTGACGCAAATTGGCAACTTCCGCACCCAGTTCCTGGCTGCCGCCGTGGTCTGCGTCATTTTGCTGTTAACCCGCCAATGGCGCGCCCTGTTCTTTTTCGGTGGAGTCACGCTGTTTACCGCAGTGGCCAACACCACGACCAAACACTTCTTTGCACGGATGCGCCCTGACGTATTGGTCGACCCGCTCACCAGTTACAGCATGCCCAGCGGGCACAGTTCGGGGGCGTTTGCATTTTTTGTGGCGCTGGCGATTCTGGCCGGACGCGAGCAACCGCAACGCATGCGCGTGACGTGGGTGTTGCTGGGGTGCCTGCTGGCGATCACGGTCGCCATGTCACGGGTTTACCTGGGCGCTCATTGGCCAACAGACATCATGGCCGGCGCATTACTGGCGATTACAGTCAATGCGTTTGCACTCGCCCTGAGCCAACGCTTTATGCCGCTCAGCCCGGTTCCGCAAAAAGTCTGGTGGGTGATTTTACCCGCGGGCACCGCGCTGTACGGCTTTTTTATGCTCGGGCACCTGTCCAAAGAGCTGCTGCGCTACGCCTATTGATAGCCAAAAACGCAGCTCATTTTGCAGGAGCTGCCGAGGTACGGGGCTGCGTTCAGACGCAGCCTCGCATGACCCGTCAGCCACGCCAAAACAGCGACGGTTCAATTAAGGACTTCAGCCTGCATCTCGTCGAGCAACACTTGAATACCATCAAGGCGCTGCTGCGGGTCATCGACTTGCAGCAGTTCGAGCTTGTCCTCTTCGGCAAAAGGCAACAAATACGCCAGCTGATTGCCCAGTGACTGCTGCCCCGACACCTCGGTGTTCATCTCCAGAGCCGCCACCATGGGATGCTCTGCCAACGCTTTGAGTAACGCCAGCAGGTCTTGATCTTCTTCACCCAGCGGTTGCTCGGCAACTTCATCCATCCATTCAATCTCGGCCAGCAATGACTGATTGGGTTGCGCCTGCGTGCTCAAGACCTGAAAGCGCCGCCCGCCTTCGACACGAATGCCCAGCAGCCCGTTGTCCTGCTGCTTGAAGTCTCGGATCAGTGCCTCACACCCGATCAGGGCGATGTCTTGCGGGGCGTCGCCCACTTCGCTGCCCTCAAGAATGCACACCACACCAAAGCCGGAGCCCTGCTTCATGCAGCGGGCGATCATATCGAGGTAGCGCGCTTCAAAGATTTGCAGGTCCAGCACACACCCCGGAAACAGCACGGTACTGAGGGGAAACAACGGCAATGTCATGTCTACGTCCTTACACCACGAGGCTGACGGCCAGCGGTAAAAATACCGCCGTACCCACGCCCATTAAACTCATCGCCAACGCCGCAAAGGCGCCGCACTCTTCGCTTTCTTGCAAGGCCACCGATGTGCCCACCGCATGCGCCGTCATCCCCAATGCCATGCCGCGCGCCTCGGTGCTGTGAACGCGCAACAGACTCAGCAGGCTGGGGCCGACGATCGCACCAATAACCCCTGTAATCAGTACAAACACTGCCGCCAACGCCGCCACACCGCCAATTTGCTCTGCCACCAGCATGGCAATCGGTGAAGTGACCGACTTGGGCGCCAACGTCATCAGCACTCTGTGCTCCGTCCCGAACCAGGCGCCCAACAGCACCACGAGACCGGTCGCAAATACCCCGCCAATCACCAGCGTAGTAAAGATGGGCCAAAACAGTTGCCGGATTCGCCGCAGGTTCAAGTACAACGGCACCGCCAAAGCTACCGTGGCAGGCCCCAGCAGAATGCTCAGAATGTCAGTGCTATTGCGGTACTCGTCGTAGCTCAGGCCGCAGCTGAGCAGCACGCCAATCACCAACAACATCGAGGCCAGCACGGGCTGTAGAAAGATCCAGCGGGTTTTCTCAAACGCTGCGAGCACCAGTTGATAAGCACCCAGAGTGATGCCGATACCAAACAGCGGGTGATGAATCACGGCGTACCAGGCACCTTGCCATTCCAGGGTCATGACCGTTCCTCAGGGTGCTGATGACGTTTGAGCAAACGCTGCATTAACACACCGACGAAGGCCATCGAGATTAAAAGCGACAGTACCAATGCCCCGACAATGGCCCAAAAATCTGCCGCGATATCGCGCGCGTAAACCATCACCCCCACGGCGGGCGGCACTAACAGCAAGGGCAAGTAGCGCAGCAGACCACTGGCGGCCTGACTTAACGGCTCGGAGACTTCGCCGCGCACCACCAGAAACGCCAATAGCAGCAGCAACCCGATAATGGGGCCGGGCAAAACGGGGATGAACACATGATTGAGGGCGGTGCCGAGCAATTGAAACAGCACCAGCCAGGTCAGGCCGCGTAACAACATTTCACATCTCCAGCGATCTTTTTTGCGGCGCATTATAGGCACGCTCCCCGCCCGCTGGCATGGCTAACGCCATGATCGGCCGGTGAATATCTCAGGATGTTTCATGTGGCCCTATAGAGCGGCTTCCTTAGCTGCGGCATACTCGGTGGCCTAACTTTGCGGATCCTGCCATGCGCCCATTTGCCCCCCTCGCTTTGACCCTGCTGCTGACGGCCTGTGGCGACGGTGAATCGCTATTGCCGCCGGACGCGCGCCTGCCCGATGGCGGACGCTATCGCGGTGAAGTGGTCAATGGGTTGCTGCAAGGCCCGGGTCGCATCGACTACCCGAATGGCAGTTGGTACGCAGGTAATTTCAGCAATGGGGTGTTCCAGGGCCAGGGCGAATGGCACGCCAGCAATGGCGATGTGTACCGTGGCGCGTTTGAGCAAGGTTTATACAGCGGCCAGGGCAGCCTGATCACCCACGACAGCGATTACATGGGCGGCTTCAAGCAGGGCCGGCGCGAAGGTGAAGGCACGCTTAAAGAAGGCGGCATGAGTTATCGCGGCGAGTTCAAAGATGACCAGTTCTGGGGCAACGGCCACCTTGAACTCGATGACGGCAGCCAATATGAGGGCCAGTTCGCGCGCGGCAAACCCCACGGCCAGGGCAAACGCAGCGATGCCAGCGGCAATGAGTTCACAGGCACCTTTGTGAACGGTCAACTTGAAGGCAGCGGCATTTTCAACAGTGCCGAAGGCGATCAGTACGAAGGCGAATTCAAAGACAACCAGCTCAATGGCAAAGGCCGCTACGAAAACGCAGACGGCGATGTGTGGATCGGCGAGTTCAAGGATGGCGCCCTCACTGGCAAAGGCGAGTTCATTGGCATCGACGGCAGTCATTATCGCGGCCAGTTCAGTGAATGGCGGTTTAATGGCCCGGGCGAACTCAGCCTTGCAGACGGCAGTACCTACGTCGGAGACTTTGCCAACGACACCTATCAGGGCTACGGCACCTTGACGCTGAGCGACGGCTCGGTCGAAAAGGGCTACTGGATCAACGGCCTGCGGGTACGCGACGATAAAGGCAACCTGTTGCCCGACCCGCTGGAGCTGGGTTTAATCAACCAGGGCAAGCTACTGGACAAGGCCCTCAAAGCGGTGCCGCAGTCCACCCCGGCCATTGAGCTGTACAGCCTGGTACTGGGGGGCGACGGCAAGCAAAGCGTGTTCTTGCGTGAAGCCGACTACGTCGGCGACATGCTCGCCAGCCGTTTCGGCAGCCGCGGCCAGATCAGACTGGTCAACCATCGCGATCACTTGATGGATCGCCCTATGGCCACCCGCGAAAACCTGCACCGCGCCGCCAAAACCCTGGCCGAGCGCACCGGCCCGGAAGATTTGGTCTTCATTTACCTGACCAGCCACGGCACCCACGATCACGAACTGGTGCTGGACCAGCCTCGCCTTGAACTGGCCGACCTGCCTGCCGAAGATTTGGCAGCCGCTCTTGCCCCCCTCAAGCATCGCAACAAAGTCATTGTGATTTCCGCCTGCTACTCCGGCGGTTTCATACCGGCACTCAAGGATGAAAGAACCTTGATCATGACCGCGTCCGAGGCCAACAAAGTGTCGTTTGGCTGCTCGGAAGAAGCCGACTTCACTTACTTCGGCAATGCCCTGTTTGCCCAAGCCCTGAACCAGACTGACGATCTGCAAAAAGCTTTCGCGCTGGCCAGGCAGTACGTCGCCGAACGCGAAAAAACCGATAACTTCGAGCCTTCTGAGCCACAAATCTGGGCGCCTAAAGGTGTATTGAGCCGCTGGCAACGCTTGCGCGAGCACCAGGCCCGGCAGGCGCTGCACTAAACCGATTGAACAGCATGCACCCCCAGAGTGACTAAGCTGACTGTATTAAGGGAGAACTCGCATGTACCTGACGCCTAAGCACATCTTGCTTGCTGGTGCCACCGGCCTGACCGGTGAGCTTTTGCTCGACCGTTTGCTTAACGAGCCCACCATCGAACGCGTGCTCGCACCCTCGCGCAAGCCATTGGCCGAACACCCGCACCTGGACAACCCGGTGGGTGAGCCTGCGGTGTTTTTACCTCAGCTCAGCGGCCCGGTCGAGGTGGCCTTCTGCTGTTTGGGCACCACGATCAAACAGGCAGGCTCGGAACAAGCGTTTCGCGCTGTGGATCACGACATGGTCGTGGCATTTGGCAAGCGTGCGCGGGAGATGGGGGCACGGCACTTGATCGTCGTCAGCGCCATCGGGGCTGACCCCAAATCTTCCGTGTTCTATAACCGGGTCAAAGGCGAGATGGAGCAATCTTTACGCGCTCAAGGCTGGCCGCAACTGACCCTTGCACGCCCCTCGGTGCTGATTGGTGAGCGCCTGGAAGAGCGGCCAGTGGAAAAAATTGCGGCCACACTGTCCAAGCTGGTGCCCGGCAAGTACCGCGGCATTGAAGCCTGCGAGCTTGCCCGTGCTCTGTGGCGATTGGCACTGGAAGAGCAAAACGGTGTGCGAGTGGTTGAGTCGGACGAGCTGAGAAAGTTGGGCAAGTAACCCCACTGGCTACAGCCCGCCGCTGGCCTGAAACCCGACGCCCAGAACGGTCAGCACCGACAGCGGCAACAACACCGTATCGAGCAACGCGCTGGCCGGTAGATCCAGCCCCGGGTAGCGCGGGGCTTGCGCGCCAAACCGGTCCAGCGCACAACAACCACCCTGCATTGCATACCAATCCAGCCGCGTGCCCGCGTACACCACCGGCGCGCCCGGCTTGGCCGCGTCCAGCGTACGCACGCTGGCGCAGCCCCCGATGTGCATCACCGCCAGCAAGGCCAGCAGCGCTTTACTCATCGCCGCCCACATGGTGCTCGCCCCAACGCGGGAGCATGTCCTGCGGGATGTTAAGCAGATTGAGAATCCGCGCCACTACAAAGTCGACCAAGTCATCGATGGTTTGCGGCTGGTGATAGAAACCCGGCGAGGCGGGTAAAATCACGGCGCCCATGTTCGACAGCTTGAGCATGTTCTCCAGATGGATGCTGGAGTACGGCGCCTCTCGCGGCACCAGAATCAACTGGCGCCGCTCTTTGAGGGTCACGTCCGCCGCACGCTCGACCAAGTTGTTGCAAGCCCCGGTGGCAATGGCCGACAGCGTGCCCGTGGAGCACGGCACCACCACCATCGCAGCAGGCGCGCCAGAGCCGGAAGCCACGGGCGACATCCAGTCTTCTTTGCCGTAGACGCGAATCTGCCCGGCTGCCGCACCGGTGTATTCGGTCAGAAAGGTCTGCATGGCTTGTGGTTTAGGCGGCAGGTTGACGTCGGTTTCGGTCGCCATCACCAATTGCGCGGCCTTGGAGATCAAAAAATGCACTTCGCGGTCTTCGCGCACCAGGCAATCGAGCAGGCGCAGCGCATATTGCATGCCCGAGGCGCCCGTCACGGCCAGCGTGATGCGTTCCGGGCCGGTCATCGCAATGCATCCGCTAATTTGCCGTGCAACCCGCCGAAACCGCCGTTGCTCATGATCACCACATGCGCGCCCGGTTTAACGTGGGTTTTGACGTCCGTAATGATCGCCTCCAGCGAATCGCACACCTGTGTGGACACGGGGCTGGAGGCGACGGTAGCCGCCAGATCCCACCCCAGATTGGCCGGGGCATACCAGACCACGTGATCGGCTTGCACCACACTGCCCGGCAAACCGTCGCGGTGGGCGCCCAGCTTCATGGAGTTGGAGCGCGGCTCGATGACGGCGATGAGCGGCGCATCGCCAATGCGTTTGCGCAGGCCGTCCAGCGTGGTGGCAATGGCCGTTGGGTGATGCGCAAAGTCGTCATACAGTGTGATGCCATTGACCTCGGCGACTTTTTCCATCCGCCGTTTCACACTTTTAAACGCACTCAAGCCGTCAATGGCCATGCTCGGCACCACGCCCACATGGCGCGCAGCGGCCAAGGTTGCCAAGGCGTTAGCGACGTTATGCTGCCCGGTCATGTCCCACTCGACGGTGCCTTGAACGGCGCCGTCAAACAGCACCTCAAAGCGCGAACCGTCGGCACTGAGCAAGCGCGCCTGCCATTGACCGCCCTCGCCCGTGGTTTGCACCGGCGTCCAGCACCCCATCTCGATGACCCGCTGCAACGCAGGTTCGGTGGTGGGGTGAATCACCAGTCCTTCACTCGGGATCGTGCGGACCAAATGGTGGAATTGACGCTCAATCGAGGGCAGATCCGGGAAGATATCAGCGTGATCGAACTCAAGGTTGTTCAAAATCGCGGTACGCGGGCGGTAATGCACAAACTTTGAGCGTTTGTCGAAGAAGGCGCTGTCGTACTCATCGGCCTCGACCACAAAAAAAGGCGTGTCGCCCAAACGGGCCGAGACCGCAAAGTTTTGCGGTACGCCACCGATCAGGAAGCCCGGCGCCATGCCCGCATGCTCAAGCACCCAGGCCAGCATGCTGCTGGTCGTGGTTTTGCCATGGGTCCCGGCCACGGCCAGCACCCAGCGACCTTGGAGTACATGGTCAGCCAGCCACTGCGGGCCAGACACATAAGGCAGGCCCTTGTTCAGTACGTACTCGACCGCCGGATTGCCGCGCGACAGTGCGTTGCCAATGACCACCAGGTCAGGCGCGGGGTCGAGCTGGGCAGGGTCGTAGCCTTGAGTCAACTCAATGCCTTGAGCTTGCAACTGGGTGCTCATTGGCGGATAGACGTTCGCATCGGAGCCTGTGACGTGATGGCCCAGCTCTTTGGCCAATACCGCCAGCGACCCCATGAAAGTGCCGCAAATACCAAGAATATGAATGTGCATAGTCGACCTCGTAAATCATCGGCGAAGGGTAGCGTAGGAGGCTTTTTTTCGCACCTGATGATTCGGGGGACGTTAGCCCCTGACCCTCACCCTGGCGCTCTGATGCAGGGAGAGGGTCAGGGTGAGGGCCAGCCTTAACGCTCGATCCCATGTTTGCGCAGCTTGCGATACAGCGTATTGCGGCTAACCCCCAGTTGCAGCGCGGTGTGGGTCATGTGCCAGCGATGCAATTGCAGCGCCATCAGCAAGGCCATTTTCTCGGCCTCTTCCAGCGGCTGCTCTGAAGGCGCAACCGCCCCCACAGGCGCTGTCCGCATGTTGGCAGGCAGATCCTGAAGCTTGATCTCGCCACCCTCACACAACGCCGCCAAAGTGCGCAGCACGTTGCGCATTTGCCGCACGTTGCCCGGCCAGGCAAAGTTCAGCAAGGCGTCTCGCGCCTCGTGCTGGATGACCAGCGGCTCCTGCCCTGCTTCTTCGGCCAGCAGAAAATCCAGCAACTGCGACTTGTCACTGCGATCACGCAAGGCAGGCAAGGCGATTTCCAGCCCGTTCAACCGGTAAAACAGATCTTCGCGAAAACTGCCCTCGGCCACCCGCTCCAGCAGGTTGCGGTGAGTCGCACTGATGATGCGCACGTTGACCGCTTGTGGCTCACCGCCAATCGGCACCACCAAGCGGTCCTCCAGCACTCTTAACAGCCGCGTTTGCATGGCCAGTGGCATGTCGCCGATTTCGTCCAGAAACAAGGTGCCGCCGTCAGCCTGCTGCAACTTGCCTTGCATCCCTTCTTTGCGCGCACCCGTAAAGCTGCCACCGCGGTAGCCAAACAATTCGCTTTCAATCAGGCTTTCGGGGATCGCGGCGCAGTTGAGCGCTACGAACGGCTGCCCAGTGCGCAAGCTGGCCTGGTGCACGGCCTTGGCAAAGGCTTCTTTACCCGAGCCGGTTTCGCCATTGATGAGCAACGGCACGTCGCGCTCAAACACCCGCAAGGCCCGCCGAAAGTCGTTTTGCAACGCGTCATCGCCCAAACAAATACTGCTTGTTTGCGCGCGCACCGGCTCAGGCTGAACACGAACAGGGCTGGGCACCGTGCGCGCCGGACCACGCAATGCGGCAAATAAATAACGGCCGTCACGGGTGCACAATGGCCAACTGGCACTGGCTTGCGGGGTCGCACGGGCAAACAGCTCATCGCCCGAACTGTCGAACAGGCCATCGATGTTGTGCCCCACCAGCCCGTCACGGGCTTTGCCCAGCAGGTTGAGCGCGCTTTGATTCACCGCGCAGATCACCCCGTCGCCATCAAACGCCAGCATGCCTTCGCTAAACAGCCCGAGTGACTGAGCTTGCAGATGAAAACGCAGCAGCCATAGGCCTTCAAAGTGATGCAGGAAGTAGCTACTTTCGATGATTTTGGCAGAGAGGTTGACCAGCGCCATCGTATGAAACTGGCTCTGGCGCGACACTTCATGGCGCGCCGAAGACACATCCAGCACTGCCAGCAGTTCTCCCTGCGGGTCGAACACCGGGCTTGCCGAGCAGGTCAGGCCGGTATGACGGCCACGAAAGTGTTCGTCCTGATGGATGGTCAGCGCCTGGCGCTCAACCATGCAGGTGCCGATGCCATTGGTGCCTTCACGGGCCTCGCTCCAGTCCGCCCCCAGCCACAAACCTGCGTGTTCAAACACTTTGCGCTCGGCAGGTGCGGTCACACAGTTAAGAATCACGCCCCGCGCATCGGTCAACAGCACCGCATGACCGGCCCCCGAAAGCTGTTGATGCAGGCTGTTCATTTCATGACCGGCAATGTGCAACACCTGTTGCAGACGCTCGCGGCCTTCAAGAATGCGCCCATGTTCAAGCACCGTAGGGGCGATGTTTTGCGCGGGATCGAGGTGGTAATCCTCCAGGCAGCGTTGCCAGGAGCGAACGATAGACGGGTCGCATCCTTGAGGATGGCCCTGGGTGACGTCGATGACTTGTCGGGCGTGCCGACTGATATCTGCACTGCGCATTTTTATTGTTCTCCGCTCTGTCTCGGCGGTCTTAGCGTGCACGGGGAAAATGACCCGCGAGCAACCCCTAAGAACCAGTCCAAACCGAGCCATCAGCATCCTCTTGCACTGCTGGCATTGCAATCGTCATCTGACTGACTGGTCACACGCTGTACCGCTTTTGGCACAAAGTGTCACCACCACTGTGTCGACCGTGACACATCGTTTCGCTGACGCACCTCGCTCCAACGCCTGAAAGCTCCGCTTTAGAGCGCTCACGACAATTTGGCCCGACCTTTGCTCCTGCTTGGGGCAACGCCACCGCGCGTCCTCCCATAAGCACAATAAAGCCAGGAGACACTCACCATGCGTTACGCACAACCCGGTACTGAAGGCTCGATCGTCTCGTTCAAGAGCCAATACGGTAACTACATCGGCGGCGAATTCGTGGCGCCGGTCAACGGCCAATACTTCACCAACACCTCGCCGGTCAACGGCAAGCCCATCGCTCAATTTCCTCGTTCGACGGCGCAAGACATCGAAAAAGCCCTCGACGCAGCTCACGCCGCCGCCGATGCCTGGGGTGCAACCTCAGTGCAGGCGCGCTCGCTGGTGCTGCTGAAAATCGCGGATCGCATCGAACAAAACCTTGAACTGCTGGCCGTGACCGAAACGTGGGACAACGGCAAAGCAGTGCGCGAAACCCTGAACGCCGACGTGCCATTGGCCGCCGATCACTTCCGTTACTACGCCGGTTGCATCCGCGCTCAGGAAGGCAGCGCCGCCGAAATTGACGGCAACACGGTTGCGTATCACATCCACGAACCGCTGGGCGTGGTCGGGCAAATCATCCCGTGGAACTTCCCCCTGCTGATGGCCGCCTGGAAACTCGCGCCAGCGCTGGCCGCCGGTAACTGCATCGTGCTCAAACCGGCCGAACAAACGCCGTTGAGCATCACGGTGCTGATGGAGTTAATCGGCGATTTGCTGCCACCGGGCGTGTTGAACGTGGTGCAAGGCTTCGGAAAAGAAGCAGGCGAAGCCCTGGCGACCAGCAAGCGCATTGCCAAAATCGCCTTCACCGGCTCAACCCCGGTCGGCTCGCACATCATGAAATGTGCCGCTGAGAACATCATTCCCTCCACCGTGGAGCTGGGTGGCAAGTCGCCCAACATCTTCTTCGCCGACATCATGCAAGCCGAACCAAGCTTCATTGAGAAAGCCGCTGAGGGCCTGGTGCTGGCGTTCTTCAACCAGGGCGAAGTCTGCACTTGCCCCTCGCGCGCGCTGATTCAGGAGTCGATCTACGACGATTTCATGAAAGTGGTGATGAAGAAGGTGGAGTCGATCAAACGTGGCGACCCGCTGGACACCGACACGATGGTCGGTGCTCAGGCCTCCGAACAGCAGTTCGACAAGATCCTGTCCTACCTGGAAATTGCCAAGGCAGAAGGTGCGCAGTTGCTGACGGGCGGCCAAGTGGCCAAGCTCGAAGGCGACCTGGCAACCGGCTATTACATCCAGCCGACGCTGCTCAAGGGCACCAACAAAATGCGCGTGTTCCAGGAAGAAATCTTTGGCCCGGTGGTCAGCATCACCACGTTCAAAGACGAAGCCGAAGCGCTGGCCATCGCCAATGACACTGAATTCGGTCTGGGTGCCGGTTTGTGGACCCGCGACATCAACCGCGCTTACCGCATGGGCCGCGCAATCAAGGCCGGTCGCGTGTGGACCAACTGCTATCACCTGTACCCCGCACACGCGGCGTTCGGCGGCTACAAAAAGTCCGGTGTCGGCCGTGAAACCCACAAGATGATGCTCGACCACTATCAGCAGACCAAAAACCTGCTGGTCAGCTACGACATCAACCCGCTGGGTTTCTTCTAAAAAATCCCCCGCTGGGTGCGATCTTTGATCTTTAAAAGATCGCAGCCGGCGTCAGCTACAGGTCTACACCGCTCTACCTCAGGGCCTATGGCCCGGCTCTTGCTTTACACCCTGTCAAATTTCCTAACTATAAAAGAACAGGTGAAATCACATGCCTAGCGAACCGAATGCCGCTACTGCGGCCCCCTCTTCGGTCGACTTTGAAAAAGTCGGCTCCGAGTACTTTCAACAACGTGAACTGAAAAAAGGCGCCGCCGGTTGGGTCCTGCTCGTAGGGCTGGGCGTTGCTTATGTGATTTCCGGTGACTACGCCGGGTGGAACTTCGGGCTGGCTCAAGGCGGCTGGGGCGGAATGTTTCTCGCAACCTTGCTGATGGCCACCATGTACCTGTGCATGTGCTTCTCGCTGGCCGAATTGTCCTCGATGATCCCGACAGCGGGCGGCGGCTATGGCTTTGCCCGCAGCGCCTTTGGCCCCTGGGGCGGTTTTTTGACCGGTACCGCGATCCTGATCGAATACGCCATCGCCCCCGCCGCCATCGCTGTGTTTATCGGCGCGTACTGCGAGTCGTTATTCGGGATTGGTGGCTGGATGATCTACCTGGCGTTCTACATCATCTTTATCGGCATCCACATTTTCGGTGTCGGTGAAGCCCTTAAATTGATGTTCATCATCACCGCCGTGGCCGCCATTGCCTTGGGCGTGTTTTTAGTCGCAATGGTGCCGCACTTCAACGTCGCCAACCTGCTGGACATCCCGGTGAGCAACGCCAAGGGCGCCAGCCCGTTCCTGCCGTTCGGCTATGTCGGCGTGTGGGCGGCCATTCCTTATGCCATCTGGTTTTTCCTCGCCGTAGAAGGCGTGCCGCTGGCCGCCGAAGAAACCAAAAACCCCAAGCGGGACCTGCCGCGCGGTTTGATTGGCGCCATGCTGGTGCTCGTGACCTTCGCCCTGCTGATCTTGGTGATTGGCCCCGGCGGCGCGGGGGCACATCACTTAATGGCCTCGGGTAACCCGTTGGTGGAAGCGCTGAGCAAAGCGTATGGCGGCTCTACCTGGATGGGCGGCTTCGTCAATCTGGTCGGCTTGGCCGGTTTGATCGCCAGCTTCTTCTCGATCATTTATGCCTACTCGCGTCAGATCTTCGCCCTGTCTCGTGCAGGTTATTTGCCTCGCAAGCTGTCCGAAACCAACAAGAGCAAAGCGCCGGTACTGGCGTTGATCATCCCCGGCATCATCGGTTTTGGCCTGTCGCTGACCGGGCAAGGTGATTTGCTGATTCTGGTGGCGGTGTTTGGTGCGACCATTTCCTACGTACTGATGATGGCCGCGCACATCACCCTGCGCATTCGTCGCCCCAAAATGGAGCGTCCATATCGCACACCGGGCGGTATTTTCACCTCTGGCATCGCCTTGGTGCTCGCCTGCGTCGCGGTCGTGGCCGGTTTCCTGGTCGACCCGCGGGTGGTGATTGGTGCGGCGGTGATCTATGGAGTATTAATTGCTTACTTTGCTTTCTACAGTCGGCATCACTTGGTAGCCGGTACGCCTGAAGAAGAATTTGCGGCGATTCAACAGGCCGAACAAACCTTGCACTGATCGCTGAGAATCCCGCCAGACGCCCTGCGTCTGGCGTCAAGGAGCACCCTGTATGGCAACGTTTTCTCACGCGGTGGGCACTCAGACTTACCGTTTCGACAGCCTCAAAGAGCTGATGGCCAAAGCCAGCCCCGCACGCTCCGGGGACTTTTTGGCCGGTGTAGCCGCGCACAACGATGGCGAACGTGTGGCCGCGCAAATGGCGCTGGCTGACATCCCGCTCTCGCACTTCCTGCAAGAAGCGCTGATTCCTTACGAGGCCGATGAAGTCACGCGCCTGATCATCGACAGCCATGACGCTCAGGCGTTTGCCGCCGTCAGCCACCTGACAGTGGGGGGCTTTCGTGACTGGCTGCTCAGTGATGCCGCCGATGAACACAGCTTGCGCGCCCTGGCGCCAGGGCTTACGCCTGAAATGGCAGCCGCTGTGTCAAAAATCATGCGCGTGCAAGACCTGATTCTGGTGGCGCAAAAAATCCGTGTGGTCACGCAGTTTCGCGGCACCGTTGGCCTGCGTGGGCGACTGTCAACGCGCCTGCAACCCAACCATCCCACCGATGACCCGGCCGGGATTGCCGCGAGCATTCTCGACGGCCTGCTCTACGGCAACGGCGACGCCATGATTGGCATCAACCCGGCCACTGACAGCATTGCCTCGATCTGCGATTTGCTGAACATGCTCGACGCGATCATTCAGCGCTATGAGATCCCTACGCAATCGTGCGTGCTGACCCACGTCACAACCTCAATTGAAGCGATCAATCGGGGTGTGCCGTTGGACCTGGTGTTTCAGTCAATTGCGGGCACTGAAGCGGCAAACGCCAGTTTCGGGATTAATCTGAATGTATTGCAAGAAGGTTACGACGCCGGTTTAAGCCTCAATCGCGGCACACTGGGCAACAACTTGATGTATTTCGAGACAGGCCAAGGCAGTGCGTTGTCGGCTAATGCGCACTTTGGTGTCGATCAGCAAACCTGTGAGACGCGCGCCTATGCGGTGGCGCGGCATTTCAAGCCGTTTTTGGTCAACACCGTAGTCGGCTTTATCGGCCCCGAGTATCTGTACAACGGCAAACAGATCATCCGTGCCGGGCTTGAAGACCATTTTTGCGGCAAGTTACTGGGGGTGCCGATGGGCTGCGACATCTGCTACACCAACCACGCCGAAGCCGATCAGGACGACATGGACACCTTGCTGACGTTACTCGGCGTGGCCGGGATCAATTTCATCATGGGTATTCCGGGGTCGGACGACATCATGCTCAATTACCAGACCACGTCCTTTCACGATGCGTTATATGCGCGCAAAACCTTGGGCCTTAAACCCGCCCCCGAGTTTGAACAGTGGTTGAGCAAGGTCGGCATTTTTACCCAAAACGACGGCCGCATTGAATTTGGTCATCAACTACCGCCGCTGTTTCGTCAGGCGCTGACCCACTTGGGAGGACGTTGAACATGGCCCATACCCCAACCGACAGCCACAACCTATGGCTGCAACTGCGCACGCTGACCCCGGCGCGCATTGCGCTGGGCCGCACCGGTACCAGTTTGCCGACCCATGCGCAGCTGGACTTTCAATTCGCCCATGCGCAGGCACGCGATGCGGTGCATCTGCCCTTCGATCACGCCGCCTTGAGCGCAGAACTTCACGAGCGAGGCCGTGACAGCTTGTTGCTGCACAGCGCCGCCGCTGATCGCCACAGCTACCTGCAACGTCCTGATCTTGGCCGACAGTTACACGCAGACTCGGCACAGCACTTGCGCGAATATGCGCAGGCCCACCCCGGCGGGGTCGATGTGGCCGTGGTCGTGGCCGATGGTTTGTCGGCGCTGGCGGTTCATCGTCATACCGTGCCCTTTTTGGCGCGCATGGAAGAGCACATCGCCGCTGAGGGCTGGTCGCTGTCGCCAGTGATGCTAGTGGAGCAAGGCCGCGTCGCGGTCGCCGATGAAATTGGTGAGCTGCTCGGGGCAAAAATGGTGGTGATGCTGATTGGCGAGCGGCCCGGCCTGAGTTCACCCGACAGCCTGGGACTGTATTTCACCTATGCGCCGAAAGTGGGGCTGACCGATGCCTTTCGCAACTGTATTTCCAACGTGCGGCTTGAGGGATTGAGCTATGGCATGGCCGCCCATCGGCTGGCGTATTTGATGCGCGAGGCCTGCCGTCGACAATTGTCGGGGGTCAATCTCAAAGACGAAGCCCAGGTGCAGACGCTGGACGCAGGCGCTCCCCGCGAAAACTTCCTGCTCAAGGGCGAGTAAAAACACGTAACCGCTGCAAAGGTACGGCATGTATTACCATGACGACCGTCACAGGCTGGAGTGATGACGGATCGGCATTCATCAATACATGCTTCGCTACAAACTCTGGAAGCAGAATTTGCGTCAATCCGTATAATCCTCTCCGTTCAAAATGTACGAAAACACTACATACGCTGTAGTTAACTGCCTTTTTCCCCGCACAGACCTGCTGAGCCGGGTCATCCACACAGGTGCTTTACATGGATTTCAACCCGGTCGACATTATCTTGCACCTCGATGTGTACCTCGACATGCTGGTTAACAATTACGGGCCATGGATCTACGCCATCCTGTTCCTGGTGATCTTTTGCGAAACCGGCCTAGTGGTCATGCCGTTCTTGCCCGGTGACTCACTGCTGTTCATCGCAGGCGCTGTAGCTGCCGGTGGCGGTATGGACCCCGTGTTATTAGGCGGCTTGCTGATGCTGGCAGCAATCATGGGTGACAGCACCAACTACGTGATAGGACGAACGGTCGGGGAGCGGTTATTCAGCAACCCTGACTCGAAAATTTTCCGCCGCGATTACCTGCAAAAAACCCATGACTTCTACGAACGTCATGGCGGCAAAACAGTGACCATGGCGCGTTTTCTGCCGATTTTCCGTACCTTCGCGCCGTTTGTCGCAGGCGTGGCGCGCATGTTTTACCCGCGTTTCTTTATGTTCAGCGTATTCGGCACCGTGCTGTGGGTCGGCGGCCTGGTGACCTTGGGATACTTCTTCGGCAACGTGCCGTTCATCAAGAAAAACCTGTCGTTGCTGGTGGTGGGCATCATTCTGCTATCGCTGATACCGATGATTATTGGTGTGGTTCGCAGCCGGTTCGGTCGCAGCCCCTCTAAAGCCTGAACGAGATAAACCGACATGTGGTCACTGAGCGAATGGAGACGCCAGAGGATTCTTGCCCAGCACCCGGTGGCGCCCGATACGTGGCATGACGTGCGCCAGCGACTGAGCATCCTTGATGGTCTGGATGACGAACAAGACCGGTGGCTACGCGAACACAGCGTGCTGTTTTTGCAGGACAAGCACCTGACGCCGATGCCCGGCGTAGAACTGAACGATGAAAGCCGGTTGCTGCTGGCGGCTCAGGCGCAATTACCGCTGCTGAACCTGGGCGATCTGGACTGGTATAAGGGCTTTCACGAGATCGTGCTCTACCCCAACGACTTCGTCAGTCCACAGCGTCATCTCGACGCCAGTGGCGTGGAGCACGAATGGGAAGGTCATCACAGTGGTGAAGCGTGGCAACACGGACCGGTCGTGCTGGCTTGGCCTGGCGTGTTGGCGGGTGGAGGCTGGGACGCCAGCAACCTGGTGATCCACGAGTTGGCGCACAAGCTCGACATGCTCAACGGTACAGCTAATGGCATGCCGCCATTGCATCCCGGCATGAACGTCAGCGACTGGTCCCACGCCATGCAAGAGGCGTACGACCACCTCAACCATTACCTCGACCACCATGACCCCGATCACGCGCCCATCGACCCGTATGCAGCCGAGAACCCGGCGGAGTTTTTTGCAGTCATCAGTGAATACTTTTTCACGGCCCCTGACCTGCTCAACCATGCCTATGCGCAGGTTTATCAGCAGCTTTGCCTGTTTTACCGTCAAGATCCGCTGGCCCGCCTGCAAAAGCTACAAAGCGAACACCCCCAATACCGCGCACCGCACTGATCGCCCAAGCGTGACGTCGTTGCAGGAATACGCCTATAATCGCCGCCACTTTTTGGCCAAATCGGCCAAGTAAACTGGCCTACTAACGGGGGCACCGCCCAATGAGCTACAGCAAAATTCCGGCTGGCAAAGACCTGCCGAATGACATCTACGTCGCTATCGAGATTCCGGCTAACCACGCGCCGATCAAATATGAAATCGACAAAGACAGCGATTGCCTGTTCGTTGACCGCTTCATGGCCACCCCGATGTTCTACCCGGCCAACTACGGCTTCATCCCCAACACCCTGGCTGACGACGGTGATCCCCTCGACGTGCTGGTCGTGACCCCTTACCCGGTTGCGCCAGGTTCGGTTATTCGCGCGCGTCCCGTGGGCATTCTGCACATGACTGACGACGGCGGCGGCGATGCCAAGGTAGTAGCAGTGCCTCACGACAAGCTGTCCCAGCTGTACGTAGACGTCAAAGAGTACACCGACCTGCCACCCCTGCTGATTCAGCAGATCCAGCACTTCTTCGAGAACTACAAAGATCTCGAAAAAGGCAAATGGGTGAAAATCGAAGGTTGGGGCGACGCAGAAGCTGCCCGCACTGAGATCACCAAGTCAGTTGCCGCCTACAAAGGCTAAATGTGGGTGAACTGGCTTCGGCAAGTTCCTACATAAAAACCCCGGTTCCCGGGGTTTTTTTATGCCTGCATAAACGCAAGGAAACAACCTGTTCACACCCACCAAATAAGGCACACAGCACGCGTAGGAAATAACCCTGCGAAAGCAGGAGAAGTCTTTTTTTTTGAGCGTTTTTTGAACGTTTAGTTTATTTAAACAGTGATCTCTTCTCCGTAAAATCCGCCAGCATGAATACATCCGGTGATCGTCTAAGACTCCTTTTAAGGGAGTGCCATTTATCTGCTTCGGACTTCGCTGCCAATCGGCGCGTTACGCCGCAGCACGTCAACAACTGGTTCAAGCGGGGTATCCCGATGGCCCGCCTGGACGAAATCTCTGAGCTCCTATGTGTTAACAGCCGATGGCTGCGCACGGGTGAAGGGGTTAAACATCCAACGGTACCGATCTCCAACCCTACGACGTCTTCACCCTCCTGCGAGGTGGGTTCTCCCCCCAACCTAAACACTAAATTGATCACTGATAAAAACGACATCCACATTCCGTTTTACAACGAAGTGCTCAGCCCATGCGGGACAAAAAAAACCCGTGTCGTTGAAATTCCCGGCAAGCGGGTTCGCCTCGACTGCTCGATCTTGCATGCCGCAGACGTCAGCGCCGAGAACGCCATTTGCGTGCCTATGATTGGCCATAGCATGTCGCACAAGATCCAGAGCGGCTCGACGATTGCTATTGATCGCAGCTTGACTCACATCGTGGACGGCGAAATTTATGCCCTGGAACAGGACGGCATGCTGCGCATCAAATACGTCTACCGCCAGCCCAAAGACGGTTTGCGTTTGCGTAGCCACAACGGCAAGGAATACCCGGACGAAGTCTTCAGTGCCGAACACATCCGAGCCTTGGACATACGTATTTTGGGCTGGGTTTTTTGGTGGTCGACACTCAACACACGCAGGCCATCAGTACCGAGCCTGTTAAATGAATAAACAAATAACCTGCGCCCAGCTACAAGGCGCGCAGGTTTTAGCTAGGAAACATCACTCCCTTTAAGTAATTGCATGTCCCACCGCAGGTGGGACTTTCTCCAGACTAGAAAAGAGATACTGACTGTAAGTGCTACTGAACAAGTAATTGGGCAGCAGGCAGCTGTCCAATTTATCAACTGCCAGGAACGCTCGCGACCTCAGTAGCTACGACTTCATCGAAACGCGGAAATCGCTGCTTTAATCGATCAATCGTCCACCGCCACTTCGGCGTAGTTGGGCGGCAAACCGTATTCTGATTCCCAAACATCCCAATCTCTCGTACTGCCTGGCTCACCGGTACGCTTTGCAGCCATTGGATCGGAACAAAATAGTCGCAGCGCTCCAGATCGTCAGCAAATTCTGCATGATAGTGGGCGCGCGTTGCGACCTCTAGCACCGGCCGCTCCTCGCCGTCTTGCATCACTGTGAACTCGTTCGCAGGTGTGGACGTGCCAAGAACGCGTCCTACGCCGACATAGCCTTGCTGCGGAATGTTTACCCAGATCCGGTCTCCCGGAGAGAGGAGCTGCAGGGTCTTGCTGTACCACGCGCCTCCACCGCCGGAAATAAAACCGAACTCCACAGCATCGGCCCATGAGCGCGAGGCAGAATCGCCGAAGGAACAGTAGAACTCACCGTTCCAAGGCTCGGTATGCCCTTCGCTCGTCGACGCTGCGTTCACTTGAGTCTGAACAGGATCGAGTAACCAGGATCGACTCAGTAGCTGTTGATCGCCCACCTGGAAAATTTGAAAACAGAGCACGTTGATCGGAATATCTCGCTTGCTGAGGTACTCAACGATTCGCTCGCTGCTGACATCCAACTCCGTGGCGACGATGATCAGTTGGTGGCTTTTATTCAAATCATCGTCGTCTAGCACACGACCAAAGCGCGCTAGAAAATCTGCATACAAGCTGCTTCCGGGGCGGAACCGTTGGTAAATCGCCGCGATTTCGTTCTCACGCAGACTCTCGACCCACACGGCGTAATCGAGGGTCTGAGCAACGACTTCACGGGGCGTGCGGTCTCGTTTGAGCTCAATTAGTACCAGATTTCCATCAGGAGCAATGGCCAATAAATCAATGCGCCCCCCCATACCAGTGCTTTCTTGCCTACCTATAAGCATCCACTCATCCGAGAGAATGCTTGGCGAGCTGATGATCATCTCTTCCAGCAGCTGCTCGCTGGCCAATCGACTTTGGCGCAGCTTGTTCGGTGCAAGGCCGACGGTCCAGACATCCGTTTTGATAGGCAAGTTGTGAGTCCTTGGGAATTTTCATCAGCGAAATTGAAAACATGGTGATTGCTTCCTTGGCGATTGGTCAAGGCGGCCCTGGTGACGCCGGTATCGACGGTATTATGTCGCTCGACAAGCTGGGGCTTGGGAAGGTCTACGTTCAGGCCAAGCGCTGGCGAATCATGAGGTGGTCACGACACCACAATTGTTCGCCATTGCGCGCTCACGCGTTTCACAGCTGGGCAGGTAAACGAAAGCTGCGCAGCGTTTGCAGGTCAAACGGGTTCGGTGTGCGCTGACTCATAAGCACATAGTCGGCCCGCAGCCCGCCCACATCGGCCTTAAGCAACATGACGTCGCGCCCACTCAGGTAGTCGATTTGCATCAAGTCCAATACTCGAAACAGTGACCACGGCCCTGTGTTTTTTTCGATGCCGATGGGACGTCCGACGTTTTTTTCCAGGACCAGGCTGGTACGCCCATTGTCGGCCAGAGTCGGCCACTGGAAATTCATCGGTACGGTGGGACCGTGTCGGTATTCGATCATTTGATCACCGAAGCGCAACTGCGAACGGCTTACGTTGGTGTCCAGGCTGTAAGGCTCGAGGGTGAACTGCACCTGCGGCTCGGATGGATTTTGTGCAAAAAAGCCCTGACGAATAACTTGAGCCGTGGCCATTTGCTCAAAATACACCCGTGACATTGGCAAACTTTTACCGTCCATGCTGCGCAAGCGATAACTGCCCGCGTCCCGACTGACAAAAGGTTTCATCCAGGTGTCGAAGAATTGATCAGCAAGCCCCTGCGCTTTAAAAAACTCACGGAAGTCGTTCAAAGCCACATCGCTGCTGCTGTGTGCATCAAAAGGGTAGCGCTGCTTGAGCGCTCGGGCATAAAACCGGTACAGCTCGTGCTGGTAGCGTTTATTTAAAAATTGATACGAATCGTTAAGCACCAGCCCCCATGTGTCCTCGGTCAGGGTGTTGAACCAGCCGTTGAGGGGACGCGGTAAGCGTTGGGCGGCTTGGCGTAAATGGCTCAGCGCATCACGCTGCCCACTTATGCGCAGCCTGGCCATCTCATAAGCGGCTTGATCCGGCGCACTGGCGCGAGCCAGCACTGCCATTTGTAATTGCACATCCGTGAGGCCGACCAATAACGGTGTCAGGCTCGCCGTCGGCGCATCCTTGTCATCCAGTAAACGGTGTAACGGCTCAAACTGGCGCTGCAAGTCTTTCTTTGAGGTGTCCGGCACAGTGCTCGCCAAGACTTCAGTGCCTTTGGCGACAACCGCCCCGGCAACAGCCGTGAGTGTGCCGCCCTGCGTGCCAACGGTAGTCGTTACAGAAGGCAACTCATCGGCAATGCTGATCAAGCGCGTGTTCTCACGCACGGCGACCAACAGCTGCAAGAGCGGTGAGTTGGCAGACGTCAGGCCTGCCATCTGCTCGGCACCTTCACGGGCGTCGCTCATCGGCTGCAACGCCAGGCGCCCAACCGCTTCAGCCCAATGGTCGGCGTAGTCACGAAAATACAGTTGCTCCAGTGCAACCATGAGTTTGCGCATGTCCATCGCACTGTTGCTGCTGCCCTCGCCCAACACCCAGTTATCACGCAGAATGTCACGCACCAGGCTCACGCCCTGGATCGAAAAAAACTGTTGATAACCTTGCTGGGTATAGAAGCCCGGAATGCTGTAATCCGCACCGCTGAACAAATGGCCCTGTGGCCCGAGATGCTGGCTGAGGCTGTAAGGCGCCAATGAGTGGGCCTGCTCACGTAATGTGCGATACACCACCGTGGCCAATGACTCACTGCGCAATACCTGTCGCGCCTGTGCTATCAGCCCTTCATCGAGCGGGGCCTTGAAGGCGGTTCCCAATAAGCGTTCGAAATGCTGATTAAGACCGTTTTGCACCTCTGTCAGCCCCGGGTAACGCAGCGACCAGTCGCGGGCAACCCAAGCCTTGAGCCAGGCGTTATCGCGTTGTTCAACGGCGTCTAACATCAGGTAGGCACCCAAACTATTGAGCAAACGCTCGCGATTGTTAAGGTTGGCGCGGATCTGCTGTTCGAGTTGCTGCATGACACGCGGCAATAACTGCGTGTGCAGTTCGTTTTGGTAAGCCTGGGTGAGCGCCCGCTTAACGGCAGCGCCCTGATACAGACCGCTG
The DNA here is from genome assembly GCF_001043055.1 of Pseudomonas weihenstephanensis. GTDB lineage: Bacteria > Pseudomonadota > Gammaproteobacteria > Pseudomonadales > Pseudomonadaceae > Aquipseudomonas > Aquipseudomonas weihenstephanensis. The sequence continues at coordinate 70,123 of NZ_JYLF01000001.1, read as the reverse complement.
CGCTCATACAACGCAACCTGCGTCATGGACGGGAACACCTGAGTTGCCGCGTAATACGTGCCCAGGGTCTGGAGCGCAGCCTGGGCATCATCGCGCGGACTCAATTGCGCACGTTGTTGAACCCCTTGCTGAGCCAAATGACGCAGTTGTTCCAGGCGCTCATGGTTGGATGAAAAACTGCTTGCCCACAGCCCCCCTAACCCACCCAACACAGCCATCGCGAGCAGGTACTGAAACCGCTGCCCCCAATGAATACGGCGCTGCTCACGCTTGTCCAGCCCAGCCAGTTGCGCTTGCGGGAAAATCACGCGGCTCAACAGATGGTTAATAAAGTAAGCGCGACCTGTGTGCAGAAATGGCGATTGCGGTTTTTGGGCTGTCTCGACGCTGTGCGCTTCCGGATTTTGCGTAGGGGGGCTGGCCATGACATGGGGCGCGCTGGTCAAATAAACGCCCCGTAGCGGGCTGGCGCGCGGGTAGCGATTACCCGTAAACGTCATGTCGCTAAAGACGCACAGTTGCGCGGCGATCTGGCTCAACTGATGAGGGAAATCCAGAATAAGGCCGCGGCGTTGCGGATCTCGCTCCTGGTGCATGCGCGTGATGATCTGGCTGTTGAGACGCACCAGCAGCGCCTCAAGCTCTGCGCGCAGCAGCGCCGTTGCGTCTTGGTTGTTATCAAAACTGGCGCCAAATACCTGAGCACGCTCATCGCGGGTCAGTTGTTCAAAAAAAGCATCAAACCCTGGCACGCTGTCCGTCTTGCTCAGCACCAGGTACACCGGCAGCTCAATGCGCAGGACACGATGGATGTCTTGCAGGCGCGCCCGAATCTGATCTGACAATTGCGACAACGCGGGTTGATCGCCTTGGCTCAGCAGGTCCACCGGCACAGTCACCAGTACGCCATTCAAAGGTCGTTCACGCCTGCGTTTGCGCAACAATCCGAGCAAGGTGTTCCAGCCACTGGCATCTAAGCGCTCATTACCCTGTGTCAAAAACCGCCCCGCGGTGTCTATCAGCACCCCGTGCTCGGAAAAGTACCACTCGCAATCAGACGTACCACGCAAATCGCGGGTCAGGGTGCGGTCAAGTTTGTTAAGCGGAAACTCCAGCCCCGAAAAGTCCAGCAAGCTGGTTTTGCCAGCGCCTTGGGGGCCCAGCAACACGTACCAGGGCAACTCGTCGCGCCAGCGCTCACTCCGGCCTTTGTAAATGCTGGTGTTTTTCAAGATGTGCAACGCGGCTTTAAAGCGTTTGCGCAGGTTTTTGCGCGACGCTTCAATCTCTTGCTCCTGACGCTCGTGTGCTTTGCCCGCGTCGCTGTCTGCCAGCACTTTTTTACGCACACCGGTGCGCCAACTGACATACACCATCGCCAGCCCCCAGATCAGCAACAAGGCGCTGATGCTTAAAAGCCTGGCGATGGGGTCTGCCCAAAACTTGTAATCATCGACCGCCAGTAATGGCCCCACCCACCACACCAACAGCGCGAAACCTAACACCAGTATCAGGGTCCAGAGCCATGTCTGACGCAGCAGCGCCATGCTCGCTTTCAAGAAACTCTTCATCATCAATTCCTGTTTACAACTGCGGCCCTTACAACCAGAGCAGCGTGCTGTTGATAAGGTTGCATGACCGCTTCACGTTGCTCGTCCAAGACCCAGGCAAACCCTGCGTACATGACGCCCGCCCAGCCCAGGGTCAGAGCCACGAGGACCCAACGCGCCACGATGCGTACCACGCTGTTACGCCGCAGGCCCAAGCCCTGCCAATGAGGGGACACTTCGCGAATGGCATCACCGCGCAGGTGGCGGATTTGCCGATACAGGCTGTCGCGAATGGAGTCCAGCTCCAGCGCGCCACGGGTTTCTATGCGGAATTTGCCCTCAAAGCCCAGCGACAAACACACGTACAGCAGCTCCAGCAAATACAGGTTGCGCACAGGGTCCCTGGAGACCTGCTCAATGAATTGAAAGACTTTGGTGCCACCCAACGTTTCGTTGTGAAAACTGCCCAGCAAACTCTTTTGCGGCCAGTCACTTTCATTGCCCCATGCCGTAGTGGCGATGGCTTCGTCCACCACCGTACAAAGCACATACCGAGCACTCATCACCTGAGTGCTTTCAACCCCGTTGCGCAGTGCCGTGGCTTCGAATGCTTTTATGGCTTTGGTCAGGTGAGCGCTCAGGGTGTCTCGCGTGTGCTGCTGGACGTTGCGTTCAATCCCGACCACAAACGACAACACATCACTGGCCGCAGCCACTAAAGGGTTAAGGCTGATACTGATTGTTTCGTCAGGTGCCAGCCGGGCGTTGAACACCCTTAGCGCGCCGATGTTTTCAATGCGTGGAGCGTGTTCGGCATCGGTCAGCGCAACCTGTTGCGGCGCTCTGCCGTAGCGGTCTACCAACACGGTTTTACTGCCTTGAGGCGGTTGAATATCTGTTTTCATGAGGGTCAGTTCCTGATAGCCCAAAATTTCAGTTCAAGCTCAGAGAACTCACCCGACACATGGAAGGCAAAGCCGCCTGAGCGCTGCATTTGCGCCAGATCGTCGGCATTGAGTTCGAGGATGAAATAGGTTTTGTCGGCGTGAACGGGATTTTCCGCGGATCTACGGCCAGCCAGTCGATCGGGACGTTTTCATACAACGATTGAGCCTTACCCCGCTCACGCTCCAGGGCCTCGAACTCATGAGAGAAACGCACGTCGCTGCCCGCAAAGCTGTCTTTGAATACCGGCGATTTGGCCAAACTGATAACCCGCGCATACAGCTTGTTGGCATAGGTCATGGCCTGCCGCCAATCAAAGAAGAACGCGCTCTGAATGCTGTCCAAAAATAAGAAAAAGTTGCCATTGGCCACTACCGATTCCGTTCAAGTGGCGAGACAGTATTGGAAAGGAAAAGTAAAAAATGTCGGAATTTTCCGTAATTCTAAAGGAAGCGTCTCGGAGCTAAAAAATCTTCAAAACCATCTTTTAGGAGCATAATCGCTAGCATTTACAGCCCCATTCCTACGGCGCCCAAAGACAAATAGACACGGTGGCTCAATCCCCCGCCCAGTGAATGCACAAGCGCATTGAGCACCAGCACCCGCCGCCGGATTTGCCCCAAAACTCAGCGTCTGCTAGTGTCGGCCGGTTTTAACGCCTACCGAGAGCGCCGCCATGGCCCGCAAAAAAACTTCCCCGGATTTCGAGCAGTCACTCGCAGAGCTGCAAACACTGGTCGAGCGCCTGGAAAACGGCGAGCTGTCGCTGGAAGACTCGCTGACAGCCTTCGAACAAGGCATTCGCCTGACCCGTGATTGCCAGGGCGCACTCACTCAAGCCGAGCAAAAAGTGCAGATCTTGCTTGAGCGTGATGGCGAACTGGCGCAAGAACCCTTTGATGCGGAACAGCCCGAATGATTGATGCCTACCAGGCCAGCAGCCAGGCCCGCGTCAATGCGGCCCTTGAACGCTTGTTTGTCGCGCCGTCGCCGCAATTGGCCCGTCTATATGAGGCCATGCGCTATAGCGTCATGAATGGAGGCAAGCGGGTTCGCCCGCTGCTGGCGTATGCCGCTTGCCAAGCCTTGGGCTGCCCACCCGAGCACGCCAACGGCGCAGCCTGCGCGGTAGAGCTTATTCATGCCTACTCGCTGGTACACGATGATTTGCCCGCAATGGACGACGACGACCTGCGCCGTGGCCAGCCCACTACGCACAAAGCCTTCGATGAAGCCTGCGCAATTCTGGCCGGTGACGGTTTGCAAAGCCTGGCGTTCAGCGCCCTGCTCGACACGCACATGAGCACACTGGATGCCCAGACGCGTTTACAGATGGTGTCTGACTTGGCATTGGCCGCAGGCCCGGCAGGCATGGTAGGCGGTCAAGCCATCGACCTCGGCTCAGTCGGTATCAAGCTTGATCAAAACGCCCTGGAATACATGCACCGGCACAAGACGGGCGCCCTGATCGAAGCCAGTGTGCAACTGGGCGCATTGGCCAGCGGCCGTGCCCAGCCCAGTGATTTGCAGGCACTGAAGGTGTATGCGCGGGCCATTGGTTTGGCGTTTCAAGTGCAGGACGACATCCTTGATGTGGAAGGCGATACCGCCACTCTGGGCAAACAGTCGGGCGCCGATGCGGCCCGTGACAAGCCTACGTACCCGTCTTTGATGGGCCTGAACGCCGCCAAAGCCTATGCACTTGAGCTGCGCGATCAGGCCATTGACGCCCTGCGACCTTTTGATGCAGCGGCAGAGCCATTGCGTGAACTGGCGCGCTATATCGTAGAGCGCCGCCACTAAAAGCGGCGCTATCCCGATATTTCAGACACCCTCTAATGCCAAGGTCTGACTAACGAATACCAGACTCCGTGGGCAGCTTACGTTGCATAAGGTAAACTGCCGCCTCTTCTTATACCTATAACGATTCGCCTGATGCCAACGACGTTTCATGAGTTTCCCCGCAAGCGCCCGACCACGCCCCTGCTCGACCGAGCCGGCACGCCTGCGGGCCTGCGCCGGTTAGCCGAAGCCGAGCTGGAACCTTTGGCCGATGAGTTGCGCCAGGAACTGCTCTACACCGTCGGCCAGACGGGCGGGCATTTTGGTGCAGGCTTAGGCGTCATCGAGCTGACCATCGCGTTGCACTACGTGTTTGACACCCCGGACGACCGCGTGGTGTGGGACGTGGGTCATCAGGCGTATCCGCACAAAATCCTCACCGGCCGTCGCGAGCAAATGGCTACCTTGCGCCAGAAGGACGGCGTTGCCGCCTTCCCGCGTCGCTCAGAGAGCGAGTACGACACCTTTGGCGTCGGTCACTCCAGCACCTCGATCAGCGCTGCGCTGGGCATGGCAATTGCCGCCCGTTTGCAAAACAGCGACCGCAAGGCCATTGCGGTGATCGGTGATGGCGCCTTGACCGCTGGCATGGCGTTTGAAGCGTTGAACCATGCGCCGGAGGTCAACGCCAACATGCTGGTGATCCTCAACGACAACGACATGTCGATCTCGCGCAATGTGGGCGGGCTGTCCAACTACCTGGCCAAAATTCTGTCGAGCCGCACCTACGCCAGCATGCGCGAAGGCAGCAAGAAAGTGCTGTCGCGGTTGCCTGGCGCCTGGGAAATCGCCCGCCGTACCGAAGAATATGCCAAAGGCATGTTGGTGCCCGGCACGTTGTTTGAAGAACTGGGCTGGAACTACATCGGCCCGATTGACGGCCATGACCTGCCCACGCTGATCGCGACGCTGCGCAACATGCGTGACCTCAAAGGCCCGCAGTTCCTGCACATCGTCACCAAAAAGGGCAAGGGCTTCGCCCCGGCAGAAGTCGACCCGATCGGTTACCACGCCATCACCAAACTTGAACCGCTGGACGCGCCAAAAGCCGCACCCAAAGCCGCGAGCGGGCCTAAGTATTCCGCCGTGTTTGGCGAGTGGTTGTGCGACATGGCCGCCGCCGATCAGCGCCTGGTGGGCATTACCCCAGCGATGAAAGAGGGCTCGGACCTGATCGCGTTCAGCGAGCGCTTCCCGTTGCGTTATTTCGACGTGGCCATTGCGGAACAACACGCCGTAACCTTTGCCGCGGGCATGGCCTGCGAAGGCGCTAAGCCAGTGGTGGCCATTTATTCGACGTTCCTGCAACGCGGTTATGACCAGTTGGTGCACGACGTGGCCGTGCAAAACCTGGACGTGCTGTTTGCCATCGACCGTGCGGGCCTGGTGGGTGAAGACGGGCCAACCCATGCCGGCAGCTTCGACCTGTCTTACCTGCGCTGCATTCCGGGCATGGTCATCATGACCCCGAGTGACGAAAACCAATTGCGCAAAATGCTCACCACCGGCCATCTGTATAACGGCCCGGCGGCGGTGCGTTACCCACGCGGTACGGGGCCCAATACGCCTATCGAGAAAACACTGGAACCGATCGAGATCGGCAAAGGCGTGATCCGTCGCAAAGGGTCGAAAGTGGCGATGCTGGTGTTCGGCGTGCAACTGGCCCAAGCCCTGCAAGTGGCCGAAACACTCGACGCCACTGTGGTCGACATGCGTTTCGTTAAACCGATGGATGAAGCGCTGGTGCGAGAAATTGCCAACAGCCACGACCTGTTGGTGACCGTCGAAGAAAACGCCATCATGGGCGGCGCAGGCTCAGCGGTCAGTGAGTTCATGGCCCGCGAAAACCTGCTTAAGCCCATGCTTCACCTGGGCTTGCCGGACGTGTACGTCGAGCACGCCAAACCGAGCCAGATGCTGGCCGAATGCGGTCTGGATGCGCCAGGCATTGAAGCCTCGGTGCGCCAGCGCATGGCACTGCTGGGGCTTTAAAAACACTCTGTAGTCGCTGCCGCAGGCTGCGAAGGGTTGGGGGTGCGTCGTGGCGACGGACCTTTTTCTTGAAGGCCTTGGGCCCTTATCGCAGCCTGCGGCGGCGACTACAGAATCCGGATTCCATGAAACATCTGCGCACAGCCTTATTCCTCAGCTTTATCCCTGCCAGCTCGCTGATGGCCGACGCCATTGAACGTGACGACGCGCTCAAGCTCCCGCAAACACTGATCACCGGCAATCGCCAGGTAGAGGCGCGCTCGGACAGCAGCAGCGCCAATACAGTGTTTACCCGCGCCGACATCGACCGCCTGCAACCCACCAGCCTGAGCGACCTGCTGGGGCGCGTGCCCGGCGTACAAGTCGCACGCAGTGGTGGGCGCGGGGCGTTACCGGGCATCTATATTCGCGGCACCAAGTCAGCGCAAAGCCTGGTACTGGTCGACGGCCAGCGCATGGCCAATGCCACGTCGGCCGACAGCAACCTGCAATACCTGAACATTGACCAGATCGAGCGCGTAGAAGTGCTGCGCGGCTCGCGCTCGGTGATTTATGGCAGCGATGCCATTGGCGGAGTGATTCAGATTTTCACCCGACGTGGCGCCCATCAAGCACCGCAACTGCGCCTGCACAGTGCGACAGGCAGCTATGGCAGCTCGCAAAACAGCGTGGGGGTTTCTGGCGGGGATGCGCAAACACGCTTCAACCTCAGCGGGGCGCTGGAGGAAACGGCGGGTATTAATCGCACCACCGTGTCCTACCCGGTCGATAACGATCACGACGCTTACCGCAACAAATCCGTCAGCCTGAACCTGAACCACAGCCTGAGCGACACACTGGAAGTCGGGATCAGTGCCATCAAGAGCACCGGCAAAACCGAACTGGATGCCATGTTCGGCCAACAGGGCTACAGCGATTTCGACATCAGCAGCGTGGGCAGTTTTATCGATGCGCAGCTCTCAGAGCGCTGGAACTCACGCCTTGAGCTGGGCCATAGCGAGAACCGCGAGAAGACCCGGGACAAGCTCAGCCCTGCCCTTTACAGCTTCAACACCTATCGCGACGCGTTGAATTGGCAGAACACCCTGACGCTGGACGATCAAAACAGCCTGATGCTTGGCGTTGATACGTATGAAGACCGGGTACGCAGCAGCACTGACTTTGAGCAAGACAGCCGCTGGAACCGCGCAGCGTTTGTTCAGCATCGCTTTGAGGGCGAGTACTTTTCGACGGAGCTGGGGCTGCGTCACGACAAAAACCAACAATTTGGTAGCAACAACACCTGGAGTGGCAGCCTGACTGTGCCGTTGAATGTGGACAACGATGTGCTGTTGTCCTACAGCGAGGGCTTTCGTGCGCCAACGTTTAACGATTTGTATTACCCGCAGTTTGGCAACCCGTCACTCAAACCCGAGCACTCCAAAAGCTACGAGCTGCAATGGCGCAGTCAGTTAAGCGACACCAGCCGACTGGAGACATCGCTGTATCGCACAGACATTCGCGACGCAATCGTGGCGGATGCCGACTGGATTCAGCAAAACATTGGCTCAGCCCGCATTACCGGTTTTGAAAGCGCCCTGCACCAAGAGTGGTTCGGCTGGCAAAGCAGCCTGGGCATCGCAATCATCGACCCGCGCGACCGCGACACGGGTAAAACCCTGAGCCGTCGTGCGCGGCGCACGTTGAGCCTGGATCTGGATCGTCAGTTCGACCGCGTTGGCGTCGGCGCCAGTTGGCAAGCGGTGAGCAGCAGCTATAACGACGAAGCCAATCAACAGCCGATTGGCGGCTATGGACTGTTAGGGCTGCGGGGCAACTGGCAAGCCAGTTCAGAAGTGCGCCTGGAGGTGAAAGTCGACAACCTGCTGGATAAAACCTTCACCCGCGCGCTATACGGCTATGAAGGGCAGTATTACGGCTATCGCGAAGAGCGGCGCAGCCTGCAATTTGGCGTGACCTGGACGCCCCCCTTATAACCCCGACGGCTGTGTTTTTTTAGATCAACCGCTCGCAGCCTTCGCCAGCGTCTACGGGGTTATCGACAGTTGCTGACAGAGCTTGGCTGTTGCTTCGATCATCTGCCCGCTCGGCCGCTCAAGACCTTTGTCGCTCAATAAAAGTAATCGCCCGTGCTGTACCGCGTCGATCTGCGGCCAGGCTTTCCAGGCAGTCAACTGCGCCTGGGTGCCTGCAATGATCAGCTCAGGGTTGCGCTGCAACACAGACTCGATGCTGACCTGCGGTGCAGGCAGATGAAGGTCTGCAAACACATTGCTGGCGCCGCATACCGCCAGCGCATCGCTGATGATTTGCCCGCCACCCACGGTATACAGCGGTTGATCCCACACTTGGTAAAACACCCGCAACGGCGTATCACGGTGATACTGCGCGCGCAGCTCAGCCAGCCGCGCCCGCCACTGCGTGGCCAGTTCAAGGCCGCGCTCGGGGCGATTCAAGGCAACGGCCAGGGCTTGGACCTGTTCGGCCAGTTCACTCAGACTTTTGGGTTCCGCACTGTAGGTCGGGATGTTCAACCGGCGCAGTTGTTCGCGTTGCGCAACGCCGACGCTGCCCGGCCATAGCAAGAGCAAGTCCGGTTGCAGGCTGACCACGCGCTCCATGTCCAACTGGCCATAGCCGCCTACTGAAGGTACATGGGCCAGTTCCGGCACGGGTTCGCCTGCGTCCAGACGCCCGACCAGCAGGTCGGTGGCGCCCAGTTCAACCACGATTTCAGACAGCGACGGTGCCAGGCTGACCACCCGCGTGGCGGCCATGCCGGGTACGCCCACGGCCAGCAACGCAAGCGCCAGCCACAGGCGCATCAACCGACCTGACGAGGAATGCGATAGAGGTAAAACAGCACCAGCGTCGACAACGCCAGCAACAACAGCGGCACACCTTCAAGCCCGACAAATACCGCCAGCGCGGCGATCCAGGCAGGCAGCCCGGCGGCCAGCAAAGCACGCCGCCGTACCTGCGCCAGATGATCCCAGGCAGCAGGCTCTTGCGCGGTATCGAGGGCTTTTTGCAGGTTGATCAGGCCATGTTTGTAGGGGCTGAACGTGCGCAGGGTGACAAACATCGACGCCACCCCGGCAATAAAGAAAGGCATTGTCAGCCCAGGCAGCAAGGGTTCGGACTTACCGAAAAACCAGTTGGCCAATGCCAGCGGCAGCAGGGTCAGTACCAACTGTTGCCACCAACTGAAACTCAAACGCCGACGACGCTGGCCCCGGGTCACGCCGGATCAGCCTCGTTCTGGTGTTGATTGCCCATCATGTGCCCGAGTTTATTGGCCTTGGTCGCCAGGTACAGCTTGTTGTGCGGGTTGTGGCCGGTGTGCAGCGGCACACGCTCAGCGACGGTGATGCCCATATCGGTCAAGGCTTTGACCTTGCGCGGGTTGTTGGTCATCAAGCGCAGGGACTTGACGCTCATGTGCTCAAGCATCGGCAGGCAGATTGCGTAATCACGCTGATCGGCCGCAAAGCCCAGACGTTCGTTGGCCTCAACGGTGTCAGCGCCGCCGTCCTGCAACTCGTAGGCGCGGATCTTGTTCAGCAGGCCAATGCCGCGGCCTTCCTGACGCAAGTACAGCAACACGCCGCGGCCTTCGCGGGCGATGGCCTGCAAGGCCGCTTCGAGCTGTGAACCACAGTCACAGCGCTGGCTGAACAGTGCATCGCCGGTCAGGCATTCAGAATGCACCCGACCCAACACGGGCGCGCCATCCGCTACGTCGCCCAAACTGAGCACAACGTGTTCACGACCCGTGGCTTTCTCAAGGAAGCCATGCATGGTGAATTCGGCAAAGGGAGTAGGGAGTTTGCAAGCTGCAACAAAAGCGACGGGCACCGTGTGCTCCTGATCAAATGAGGACTGGAGATTCGCAGAGGCGCATTGTAACAGGACGTTCCTACAGACGCTTAGGCTGAATTATCGGAGATAACGATCAAAAAGTTTGATGGCTTTTCGCAGCAACACCCCCCTCTGTAGTCGCTGCCGAAGGCTGCGACCACTGAGGGCGTCAGCCTGCAAAGTGCTGGTAGCCGCAGATTGCCGGGGTGATGTCTTGGCCGTGCTCGTCGATCAGACTGACGCCCTGCCCTTCAACCACACGCCCAATAACGTGGATCGGCCAGCCGTCCGCCAGCAGGATCGACACATCGCGCTCAGGCAAGGTAAACGCCAGTACGTAGTCGTCGCCGCCGCTCAAGGCCGCTTGCTGCGCGCCCGCGCTGCCCAGAAATTCTTCCAGGGCCAATGAGACCGGCACGCGATCACTGTCGATCAGCAGCCGCACCTGTGACGCCAGCGCGAGGTGCCCGCAATCGGCCAACAAGCCGTCGGAGATATCCAGCGCGCAGGTGGCTTTGCCGCGCAGCGCCTGGCCCAACGCCAGTTGCGGCTGCGGCGACCAGTAATGCGCCAGCAAAGGTTGCGCAACAAACGATTCGGCACTGCGCTGGCCCAACACCAAGGGCAAGGCCCCGGCGGCATTGCCCAACTCACCGCCCACACACAGCACATCACCCGGCTGCGCACCGCTGCGGGTCAGGGCACACCCGCTGGGCACGCGGCCGAACACCGTGAGCGTCAGGCACAGCGGCCCACGCGTGGTGTCGCCACCGATCAGGCGCAGATTGCACGCCACAGCCATTTGATTCAAACCCCGGGCGAACGCTTGCAGCCAATCGGCGTTAACCGTCGGCAAGGTCAGGGCAAGGGTAAACGCGAGGGGGGTTGCGCCCATGGCCGCCAAATCACTGGCCGCCACTGCCAGCGAACGCTGACCGAGCAAGAAAGGGTCGCAAGGATCTGCGAAGTGCACGCCTGCCACCAGCGTGTCGGTAGAGATGGCCAGTTGTTCCCCGAAGGGAACATCCAGCAGGGCGCAGTCGTCGCCAATACCCAGCGCAACGCCCTCGCCGCCTTGCGCACAAGGCGCGGCAGCGAAGACGGTGCGGATCAGCTCAAACTCGCCCATGGCACGCAGCGCTGTTTAGCGCTTGAACGCTTTAACTTCGGCTTCACGCAAGCGTGGCGCCAATTTGTCGAGTACACCGTTGACGAACTTGTGGCCGTCGGTGGAACCGTACACTTTGGCCAGCTCGATGCCTTCGTTGATCACAACGCGGTAAGGCACGTCGACACGTTTGATCAGCTCCCAGGTGGACAGGCGCAGTACAGCCAGCTCAACCGGGTCCAGCTCTTCGATGGTGATGTCCAGACACGGGGTCAGGGCAGCATCGATTTCGCCACAGTGTGCAGGCACGCCGTGCAGGATTTCACGGAAATAAGCCGCATCAACGTCAGTGAAGTCGTTATCAACGCGAAACTGCGCTTCGATTTCGTTCAACGAATGCTTGGCCATGTGCCACTGGTACAGCGCCTGGGTCGCGAGCTGACGCGCTTCGCGACGTTTGGCACTTTTAGAGGGCTTGCCAGCGTCCGCAGGTTTTGGATCGCGCGGGTTGAAACGATCGCTTTCGTCGGAAATCACTTGGCCTCCAACTGCGCCAACAGGCTGACCATTTCGAGGGCGGACAAGGCAGCTTCTGCGCCTTTGTTACCGGCTTTGGTGCCGGAACGCTCGATGGCTTGCTCGATGGAGTCAACGGTCAGCACGCCGAATGCAACCGGTACGCCGAACTGCATGGACACCTGGGCCAAGCCTTTGGTGCACTCGCCAGCAACGTATTCGAAGTGCGGCGTACCGCCACGAATCACAGCGCCGAGGGCGATGATGGCGGCGAATTCGTTGCGCTGGGCAACCTTCTGCGCAACCAACGGGATTTCGAACGCACCCGGCGCGCGAATGATGGTGATGTCGCTTTCGTTCACACCGTGGCGAACCAGGGCATCAACGGCACCACTCACCAGGCTTTCGACAACAAAGCTGTTGAAACGGCCAACTACAAGTGCGTAGCGACCTTTGGGGGCAATGAAGGTACCTTCGATGGTCTTCAGGGTCATTCGGTATGTCTCGTATTAAAGAGCCAGAACGCACTCGCGTGCGTTCTTTAAGGAGTTTGGGCCACGAATTTCAGACGGGAAATACCCGGTCTTTATTCGGAGGGCACGTATTCTACAACTTCCAGATCGAAACCGGATATGGCGTTGAACTTCATTGGTGAACTCATGAGGCGCATTTTGCGCACACCAAGGTCACGCAGGATCTGCGAACCGGCACCCACGATGCTGTAAGTGGTCGGTTTTTTCACTGGCGCAGCGTCGGCAGTTTCGCGGATATGCGCCAGCAGTACATCACCGTCCAGCGGATGACCCAGCAGCAATACAACCCCGCTACCGGCCTGTGCCACGGCACTCATGGCGGCGCGCAGGCTCCAGCGGCCGGGCTGCTTGACCATCAGCAGATCGCGCAGCGGGTCCATGTTGTGCACCCGTACCAGCGTCGGTTCGTCAGCGCAGATCTTGCCCAGGGTCAGCGCCATGTGCACATCACCTTCGACTGAATCACGATAGGTCACCAAATTGAATTGGCCCAGTTCGCTGTCCAACGGCTGCTCGGCAATCCGCTGAACGGTACGTTCGTGGATCATGCGGTAGTGGATCAGGTCGGCAATGGTGCCGATTTTGATGCCATGTTCAGCCGCAAATGTTTCAAGCTGCGGGCGACGGGACATGGTGCCGTCGTCATTCATCACTTCGCAGATCACGCCGCTGGGTTCGAAACCGGCCATGCGCGCCAGGTCGCAGGCGGCTTCGGTGTGACCGGCGCGGGCCAGAGTGCCACCCGCCTGGGCCATCAGCGGGAAGATGTGGCCGGGGCTGACGATGTCTTCGGCCTTGGCATCTTTGGCAGAGGCCGCTTGCACGGTGCGGGCGCGGTCAGCGGCAGAAATACCCGTGGTGACGCCCGTCGCCGCTTCAATGGAAACAGTGAACTTGGTGCCAAAACCCGAACCGTTGCGCGGTGCCATCAAGGGCAATTTGAGCAGCTCGCAGCGCTCGCGGGTCATCGGCATACAGATCAAGCCACGGGCGAAGCGCGCCATGAAGTTGATGTGCTCAGCCTTGCAGCACTCGGCGGCCATGATCAGGTCGCCTTCGTTTTCGCGGTCTTCGTCATCCATGAGGATGACCATCTTGCCTTGGCGGATGTCTTCAACCAGTTCTTCGATGCTGTTGAGCGCCACGCGGCACCCCCTTAAGTCAGGATTTGAGGTAGCCGTTGGCGGCCAGAAAACTTTCGCTGATGGTGCTGCCCTGGGTCGGCTCGGCGGCTTTGTCACCCAGCAACAAACGCTCCAGGTAACGCGCCAACAGGTCAACTTCAAGGTTTACCCGGCGGCCAGGGCGGTAGTCGCCCATGATGGTTTCAGTCAGGGTATGCGGGATGATGGTCAGCGAGAATTCGGCGCCATTGACCGAGTTCACGGTCAGGCTGGTGCCGTCTACCGTGATCGAGCCTTTATGGGCGATGTACTTGGCCAGCGCTTTGGGTGCGCGGATACGGAACTCAATGGCGCGGGCGTTCTCCTCACGCAAGATCACCTCGCCCACGCCGTCCACGTGGCCGCTTACCAAATGGCCGCCCAGACGTGTGGTCGGGGTCAGGGCCTTTTCCAGGTTGACCCGGCTGCCCGTTTTCAAATCATTGAACGCGGTGCAGTCCAGCGTTTCGCGACTGACATCGGCCATAAAACCGTTGCCCGGCAACTCAACCGCGGTCAGGCACACGCCGTTGATCGCGATGCTGTCGCCCAGCTTGACGTCGCTCAGGTCGAGCTTGCCGGTGTCTACATAAACCCGTACATCGCCACCTTTTGGGGTCAGTGCACGGATGTTGCCGATGGATTCGATAATGCCGGTAAACATGGCGTTCCCCTTGAGAACCAAGCCTGCGTAAAACGGAGGCTGAGAATTATACGCTCGCTGATGGCACAGGTATGGCAGTGACTCGCCAGTCATCCCCTACCGCGCGCATTTCGATGATCTTGAGCTCGCTCGCTTCGCTCATGCGGGTCAACGGCAGCTCCAGCAAGGGACGGGCCGTAGAGCCCAAAAACTTGGCTGCGATGAAAATCTGATACTCGTCCACCAGACCCTGTTCGGCAAATGCACCCGCCAGACGAGGACCGGCTTCAACCAGCACTTCGTTGACATCGCGGGCGGCCAGCGCCCGCAGTAACTGGCGCAGATCGATCTGACCGTTCTCACCCGGAATCACCAGGCATTCGGGGCCTGTGCGGTATTGTTCGGCAGGCGGCACACAGGTGGCGACCAGCGCGGGTCCGGCCTTGAAGAACGGTGCATCCAGCGGCACGCGCAAGCGCCCGTCGATCAACACGCGCAGCGGCGCACGACTCATGGCCTGCGCGGTCTGCTCGGCGTCCAGCCCCAATTCATCGGCACGCACCGTTAAACGGGCGCCATCGGCCAGTACCGTGTCGGCACCGGTTATCACCACGCTGGCTTGCGCGCGTAAACGCTGCACCGCAGAACGTGCGGCAGGCCCGGTGATCCATTGGCTCTCACCACTGGCCATCGCGGTGCGCCCGTCCAGGCTCATTGCCAGCTTGACCCGCACAAACGGCAGGCCATGCTCCATGCGCTTGAGAAAGCCCTGGTTCAAGGCACGCGCTTGAGCTTCCAGCACTCCGCACCGCACCTCAATGCCAGCATCGGCCAAACGCTTGAGGCCACGCCCTGCGACTTCCGGGTTGGGGTCTTGCATGGCGGCCACCACGCGGGCGACCCCGGCATTGACCAAGCCTTCGGCGCACGGCGGGGTGCGCCCGTGATGACTGCACGGCTCAAGGGTGACGTAGGCCGTCGCCCCGCGAGCCAGTGCACCGGCGGCCCGCAAGGCGTGGACCTCGGCGTGCGGCTCACCCGCACGCACATGCCAGCCTTCGCCGACGATCTGGCCGTCACGCACGATGACGCAACCCACACGAGGGTTGGGGTGGGTGGTGTACAGCCCCTTACGGGCCAACTCGATGGCACGCGCCATGTAATGGGCGTCTAAAACCAGTTGCTCAGTGGACACAATCACTCCTTTGAAGGCTCACGGGCAAGGCGGTCGATCTCTTCACGGAACTCATTGAGGTCCTGGAAGCGTCGATAAACAGAGGCAAAACGGATGTAGGCCACTTCGTCGAGCTTTTGCAGCTCGCTCATGACCAGCTCACCCACGACCAGCGATTTGACTTCGCGTTCGCCGGTGGCGCGCAGCCTGCTTTTGATATGGGCCAGCGCCGCTTCAAGGCGCTCGACACTCACCGGGCGCTTTTCCAGCGCACGCTGCATGCCGGCGCGCAGTTTTTCTTCGTCGAACGGCTGACGACTGCCGTCTTGCTTGATAAGGCGGGGTAAGACCAACTCAGCTGTTTCAAAGGTGGTGAAACGCTCACCACAGGCCAGGCATTCACGCCGGCGGCGCACCTGATCGCCCTCGGCGACCAGACGCGAGTCGATGACTTTAGTGTCGTTGGCACCGCAGAAGGGACAGTGCATGGTGGCAGGCAACAAAAAATGGGGAGCGCCATGGTAGCGCATCCCACTGGCAAGACAAGCCATAGGCTTTACGGTATACAGTCCGCCTACTACGTTTTACACAATCTGATACAACGACTGACCTGCCGCTGGAGCCCACTATGTCGCTACGAACGCTTGTTTTGCTGTGCCTCGCCAGTTTGCTGGTCGCCTGTAGCAGTGAGCCGCCAAAGTCGGCACAACCCCAGGTGCTGGCGCAGCCAAAAACCGATGCCCCGGCCGATCTTGGCCCCCTGCCCGCCTATCAGCGTGAATTGAGTGGCGTGCTGACCGGCGTACCGGCTGGCGCAGAAGTCGAGTTGGCAATGCTGATCGTGGATGAACGCGGACGTCCTCAAGGGCTGATGGCCAGCAGCAAGATCATCGGCAATAGCCAGCCACTGCCGTTCAAGCTGCGATTCAACCCGCAAGCGTTTCCGGCCGGGGCACGGGTGGAACTGCGCGGGCGCGCCAGTCAGTCCGGGCAACTGATTCTGCACCTGCCGTCGCGCATCATCGGCCAACCCGCGACCCAGGCAATGGGCACCCTGGCACTCGTCAAAGCGCCATGAACACACCGTTCGACCTGCAACAGTCATTAAGTGAGCTGCTGGGTGATGCGCGGCTGGTGGCCACCGATCTGCCTGGCACCTCCCTCAAACTGTGGTTGATCGACGCGCACAACATGGACCGCGCCTTCACCCCGGACGAAACCCGGCGCATTCTCTACGAGCCGCCCTACTGGGCCTTTTGCTGGGCCAGCGGCCTGGCATTGGCGCAGTATCTGGCCGAACACCCGCAGTGGGTCAAAGGCAAGCGCGTACTGGATTTTGGCGCCGGTTCGGGGGTGGCGGCCATTGCCGCGGCCAAGGCCGGCGCGCTGCAAGTGCTGGTGTGTGATCTGGACCCATTGGCGCTGGCTGCCTGTCGAGCCAACGCTGAACTGAATAATGTGCAACTGAGCTATTCCAGCGACTTTTTTGCCGAGGCGGACCGCTTTGATCTGATTCTGGTGGCCGACGTGCTCTACGACC
Source organism: Pseudomonas weihenstephanensis (assembly GCF_001043055.1). Lineage (GTDB taxonomy): Bacteria > Pseudomonadota > Gammaproteobacteria > Pseudomonadales > Pseudomonadaceae > Aquipseudomonas > Aquipseudomonas weihenstephanensis. The sequence goes on along the minus strand of NZ_JYLF01000001.1, from coordinate 53,256 downwards.
GGGAAAACCTGCCGCTACTGGATCAATTTTTGACTCGAGGGCAGCAGGCATTGGTGGCTGATTCGCGGGTGCGCGACTTTAAACATCCGCTGTACCGGCAACTGGCAACGCTCAGGGCATTGACCTTGCCCGACTTGGCCGAACCCCATGAGTTTCGCCAAGTGAGCCTATATCATGCGCAGCGCCGCAGTACGGCTTTCAGCGTGCCCGCACAGCCTTTATAGTTGCCCTCATTTACCTGTTTCGAGACCCGTAATGAATCAGCCAACGACGACTTTCAGCTTCGATGTGACCTCAGCAGACTTCGATAAACGCGTGATCGAAGCCTCTTTCGAGCAGCCGGTGTTAGTCGATTTCTGGGCCGAATGGTGCGCACCGTGCAAAGTGATGCTGCCGATCCTGGAACACATTGCCGAGGAATACCAAGGCGAGCTGCTGCTGGCCAAAGTCAATTGCGACATTGAACAGGACATCGTGGGGCGCATCGGTATCCAGACCCTGCCGACGGTGGTGCTGTTCAAGGAAGGCAAAGTCGTCGACGGGTTTCAGGAAGCACAGCCGGAGTCCGCTATTCGCGCCATGCTTGAGCTACATGTCGAAATGCCTGCTCCGGCCGCCGAAGACCCGATGGTTCAGGCTCAGGCGCTGTTTGCCGAAAGCCGTTTTGCCGAAGCCGAGGCGCTACTCAAACAGGTCCTGACCGAAGACAACACCCACGCCAAGGCGCTGATTTTGTATGGTCGCTGCCTGGCTGAGCGTGGCGAGCTGGCAGAAGCGCAAGCCGTGCTCGATGCTGTAAAAAGCGATGAACACAAAGCCGAGCTGGCGGGCGCCAAGGCGCAATTGACCTTTTTGAGCCAAGCCAAAGACCTGCCCGATGTCGCGGACTTGAAAACCCGCGTGGCGCAAAACCCGCAGGACGATGAAGCTGCCTACCAACTGGCCGTTCAGCAATTGGCCCGCCAGCAATATGAAGGCGCGCTCGAAGGTTTGCTAAAGCTCTTTGTGCGCAATCGCAGCTACAACGAAGGCATTACGCACACAACTTTGCTGCAAGTGTTCGACCTGCTGGGCAACGATCACCCACTGGTGACCACTTACCGCCGCAAATTGTTTGCAGCGCTGTACTAAATCCGCACATCAACACGCAGGCTGCGATCGCTTGATCTTAAAAAAGATCGCAGCCAGCGCCTACGCCAAGTCGGGCGTGCATCCTGCTGATTTATTCAACCCAGCTGTAAACCGGTGAGTCAGTGCCGCTGACCACTTTCACCTCGCTGCTGTGGCGCAATCGCACCAGCAAGCGCTTCCCGGCACCTGTACTGCCGGCCAGCGCTTGCAGTTGGGCGAGCAGTTGCGGGCCGGTCATCTGACCCGCCTGACGCAACAAATCCTTGGTCGCTTCCCACACGGCATCGTCTTGATTCGCAGGTTTGTTGGCAACTGCAACCGGGGCCGGTGCGTTAACGTTTAACTGCCCGCCCAGCTGCGCCCACTCCGCCTCATCCAGCTCTACCGTCAAATCCACTGGCCAGTCGCCAATTGTTCCGCGAATACGCACCATCACCCTGCTCCTGAAGTTTCATGAAGGCATGCTCCCACGCGTCTTGCGTAACGCCAAGCACACGGGCAAACTCTCGCAACATTGTTATAAGATCACATAACAAGCCATTCCCTCTTCCTAGCTGGAGTCATGCTATGCGCCGTTTGCTGCTTGCTTTGCCGTTTGCCCTGTTGCCGCTGGCTGTGGCGCATGCTGAGGACCACGATCACGAACACGGCAGCCTGGCGCCGCATGAACACGGCGTTGCCAGCTTGAACGTGGCGCTTGATGGTCAAACACTGGAACTGGACCTCGACGGCCCGGCCATGAATCTGGTGGGGTTCGAGCACCTTGCCAGTACTGACGCTGACAAAGCCAAGGTCGCTGCCGCCCGCACCCAACTGGCCAATCCATTAGTGCTGTTCAGCGTGCCGAAAACAGCCGGTTGCACGGTCGATGAACAGGAACTCAACAGCCCGTTATTCGAGCCGGCCCCTGAAGAGCGCGTGAGTAAAACAGAGCATCACCACAGCGATATCGAAGCTCACTACGCGTTCACGTGCAGCCATCCTGAAGCCCTGAAAACCCTGGATCTGGCGCAGTTTTTCAAGACATTCCCCGCCACCCACACATTCAAGGTACAACTGATCGGCCCAAGCGGTCAGCAGGCCGTGCAAGTGACGGCCAAAGCAGCGACGCTCACGTTCTAAACGGGTACAGGCGCGAGCTTGCCTTGCGCCTCTAGGCCCTCCCATCACATTGCAGGCGACCCTGACTCCCCATGACCCATGCACTCATCGAACTGAGCGACCTGAGTTTTAATTGGCCGGGCCACCCCGTGCTGCTGGATATTCCTCAGTTCCGCCTGCAAGCGGGCGAAACCCTGTTCCTCAAAGGCCCCAGCGGCAGTGGTAAAACCACGTTACTGGGCTTGCTCGGCGGTGTGCAAAAAGCCAATAGGGGGACGATCCGTTTACTGGGCCAAGCACTCAGCGAACTCGGGGCGGGCGCACGGGACCGGTTTCGCGTCGATCACACCGGTTATATTTTTCAGCAATTCAATTTGCTGCCCTTTTTGTCAGTGCGCGAAAACGTTGAGTTGCCGTGTCACTTTTCCAAACTGCGCGCCAGCCGTGCCACCCAACGCCACGGTAGCGTTGATAAAGCGGCGCAAACCTTGCTCGCCCATTTGGGCCTTAAAGACCCCGCGTTGCTGGAGCGGCGCGCCGACTCGCTGTCCATCGGCCAGCAACAACGGGTCGCCGCCGCCCGTGCCCTGATCGGCCAACCCGAGCTGGTGATCGCCGATGAGCCCACCTCGGCCCTTGATGCCGATGCCCGCGAAGCGTTTATCCAATTGTTGTTCGCCGAATGCCGCGAGGCCGGGGCCAGCTTGCTGTTTGTCAGTCACGACCAGAGCCTGGCCCCGCTGTTTGATCGCAACCTGTCGCTGTCTGAACTCAATCGTGCCGCCACGACGGCAGAGGTCTGAGATGTATTTGTTTCGTCTTGCGCTGGCCAGCCTGGCTAACCGCCGTTTTACCGCGTTACTGACAGCATTCGCGATTGCCCTGTCTGTGTGTTTGTTGCTGGCCGTGGAGCGGGTTCGAACGGAGGCCCGCAGCAGTTTTGCCAGCACCATCAGCGGCACGGACTTGATCGTCGGCGCACGTTCGGGGTCGGTCAATTTGCTGCTGTATTCGGTGTTTCGCATCGGCAATGCCACCAACAACATCCGCTGGGACAGCTTTGAACACTTCGCCAATAACCCGAAGGTGAAGTGGGCAATTCCCATGTCGTTGGGTGACTCCCACCGCGGCTACCGGGTGATGGGCACCAGCGAGGCGTACTTTGAGCATTATCAGTACGGCCATCGGCAAAACCTTGAGCTGGCCACTGGCCGCGCCTTTGCTACCGATCCGTTTGAAGTGGTACTGGGGGCTGAGGTCGCGCAGGCGTTGCACTATAAATTAGGCGACAAACTGGTGTTGGCGCATGGCGTCGCCGCCGTGAGCCTGGTCAAGCACGACGATAAACCGTTCACCGTGGTCGGCATTCTCAAGCGCACCGGCACCCCGGTCGACCGCACGCTGCACATCAGCCTCGGCGGCATGGAAGCCATTCACATCGACTGGCATAACGGCGTGCCTGCTCGCGGCGCAGGCCGCATTACGGCCGATCAGGCCCGCAACATGGACCTCACGCCGCAGGCCATTACCGCCTTTATGCTGGGGTTGAACAGCAAGATTTCGACCTTTGCCCTGCAACGTGAAATCAATGAATTTCGCGGAGAACCGATGATGGCGATTTTGCCCGGCGTGGCCCTGCAAGAACTCTGGAGCTTGATGAGTACCGCTGAAAAGGCCCTGTTTGTGGTCTCGTTGTTTGTGGTGCTGACCGGGTTGATTGGCATGCTCACCGCCATTTTGACCAGCCTCAACGAGCGACGCCGCGAGATGGCGATTTTGCGCTCAGTGGGTGCCCGCCCTTGGCACATTGCCACTTTGCTGGTGTTTGAAGCGCTGGCGTTGGCATTGGCTGGCGTGGTTGCAGGTGTGGCGTTCTTGTATGTGAGCATCGCCGTGGCCCAAGGCTACGTGCAGTCGAACTACGGGCTGTATTTGCCGTTGGCCTGGCCGAGTGAATATGAATGGACCTTGCTCGCAGGTATTCTGGCAGCCGCCCTGTTGATGGGCTGCGTGCCCGCCTGGCGCGCTTACCGACAATCGCTGGCCGATGGTCTGTCCATTCGCTTATGAGCCTGTGCCTATGAATCGCTCTGTATTGCCGCGCGCGCTGCTCGCACTGTTGCTGCTGGTGTCCGCTCCACTGTGGGCGGCTGAACCGAAGGAATTGACCTGGTCTGAGATGATCCCGCCGGATGCGCCGCCCGAAGTGGCGGACATGGCGCCGATGCACGACCTGTCGCAACTGGGCAACCTTGATCCGGAGGCAGCACCCGCGGCCAAACAGGGCACGCCCAATGCCCCGGTGGTGCCTGCGCTGGACGGTCAGCACATCCGCCTGCCGGGCTATATCGTGCCGCTTGAGGTGAGTGAAGAAGGACGCACCACGGACTTTTTGCTGGTGCCGTACTACGGCGCCTGCATTCATGTCCCGCCGCCGCCGTCGAATCAGATCGTGCATGTCACCAGCAAAGTCGGGGTCAAGCTCGATGAGCTGTACCAACCGTACTGGATCGAAGGCGCGATGCAGGTCAAGCCCAGCACCAGCGAACTGGCTGATGCCGGTTACCAGATGGATGCGCAGAAAATCTACGTCTACGAACTGCCGGAATAGTCCCTCGTCGCCGTTGCCGAAGGCGAGGTTCAATGGCCAAGGGATCGTAAACCCGAAGACTGCGGCGTCGCTCAAGCCCCCGTTAAAGACTTGGCAGCAGGGGGTATGTCAGCACTGCGTGGCTGGCTACAGAGTGAACGTTTGCGTGTTGGTTCACGAAATTTTCACAATTTTGTCGGTCTTCACCGTTTCATTGAGCTGGGTCAACAGACATGCGCAGGGCGCTCATTACCATTGGTTATATAAATTTTAAATATCCAATTGGAGCTCCCATGCACAAGTCTTTGCTCAGCGTAGCGGCCCTCGCCCTCGCCGTCGTTGCCCCACTTGCTCACGCGCACACTGAAGGCGACATCATCGTCCGTGCCGGTGCAATCACGGTTAACCCGAAAGCCGACAGCTCCAGCGTTAAAGTGGATCAAGGTCCATTGTCGGGTTACGATCTGGGCGGCAAAGCAACGATGAGCAGCGACACCCAATTGGGTCTCAACTTTGCGTACATGGTCACCAACAACATTGGTATCGAATTGTTGGCGGCGACGCCGTTTGAGCATGACGTGAAACTCAAAGGCACCGGCCTTGATGCCGCCAACGGCAAACTCGGCTCCCTGAAGCACTTGCCGCCAACCTTGAGCGTTGTGTACTACCCGCTGGACTCCAAGTCGGTGTTCCAACCGTACGTGGGTGCCGGTATCAACTACACCTGGATCTATGACGAACACGTCGGCAGCCGCGCCAATGCAGCAGGCTTCGACAACTTCAAAGCGAAAAACTCGTGGGGCATGGCGTGGCAGATCGGTGCTGACTACATGCTGACCGACAACATCATGATCAACGCCCAGGCGCGTTACATCGACATCGATACCCGCGCCACCGTTGAAAACAACGGCGTTGCACCGGGCACGCGAGCCAAGGTCAACGTTGATGTAGATCCATGGGTTTACATGGTGGGCCTGGGTTACAAGTTCTAAGCTACCGCCGCACACAAAAAAAGGCGCCTTTTAAGGCGCCTTTTTCAGATGCAGTGTTTGTTAACGCCCCAACAAGCGCGCCAGCCCTTCACTCATCGGCGTGATTTCGCCCAAGGTAAATCGCTGCAATAAACGGCTGTTGTCGGCACGCGAATGGCGGATGTCGCCGGAACGCGGCGGGCCGTAGCTGATCGGCGGCAACTGGCCGACAACGTCGCTCAGTGCGGTGAGCATTTGCTTGAGGGTGGTGGCTTTGTTCAGGCCCACGTTAACCGCGCCCTCTTCAACGTGTTCAGCCTCGACGGCCTGCACCAAAATGTTGACCAGGTCGCCCACGTAGACGAAATCGCGGGTTTGTTCGCCATCGCCAAAAAGGGTGATGGGCAGGCCTTTTTCAGCGCGTTCACTGAAGATGCTGATCACGCCCGAGTACGGCGAAGACGGGTCTTGGCGTGGCCCAAAGACGTTGAAGAAGCGAAAGATCACAGGTTCCAGGCCGTGCTGGCGACGGTAGAAATCCAAATAGTATTCGCTGGCCAGCTTGTCGGATGCATAGGGCGTGAGCGGTGCTTTAGGCGTGTCTTCGACAATCGACTCGCCTTCACCGTTGTTGCCGTAAACCGCAGCACTGGAGGCAAATACCACGCGTTTTACACCTGATTCACGCATGGCTTCGCACACGTTCAAGGTGCCGACGAAGTTGCTTTGGTGAGTGCGTACCGGGTCGTCTACCGAGGCTTGTACTGAAGCCACGGCGGCCAGATGCACAACGGCACGGCACCCGGCCATGACGCCGGCGACCAGCGCGGCATCTGCCACATCACCTTCAATCAGTTCTACGTTGGGATTGTCCAGGGGCAGGTTGCTGCGTTTGCCTGTGGACATGTCATCCAGGATTCGCACTGCGTAGCCCTTGGCCAGCAACGCGTCAACCAGATTGGAACCTATAAACCCGGCGCCGCCGGTGACGAGGATCGGGGCATCAGCCATGACGATAAAACCTGTCCAGTAGGATCGGGAGACCGGCACGCCAGGCGCGAGGTTTGATCCCGAAGGTGTGTAGGATTTTTTTACATGCCAGCACCGCGTGCTGTGGTTCTTCTGCGGCATCCGGCCGTGCGGCGTGCGCTTGTGGTGTAGGCGCTTCGATTGCCAGCGGATGCAGGTTCCGCGCCTCGGCCAAAATCGCCTGACCAAGCGCCAGCGGAGTAGTGGCCTCATGCCCGGCGTAGTGGTAGGTGCCCCACAAGGGTGCCGAACAATCCAGCTGCTTGAGCACCGAAATGATTACCCGCGCCGCATCATCGACCGGCGTAGGATTGCCGCGGCGATCATCGGCCATCAGCAACTCACCGGTTTTTTCAGCCTGAGCCAGAAAACGCCCCAGGGTACCATCCGGGCTGTCATCGAGCAGCCAGCCGAAACGCAGCAGCACGTGCTGCGGACAAATGGCCCGCACACTCTGCTCGATCCGCCACAGCGCCTGACCCCGCAACCCCAAGGGCACGGGTTCGTCTTTTTCGCTGTAGGCCGTGGCCCGCGAACCGTCGAAGACGCGATAACTGGAAGGTTGGAGCAAGGTGATGCTGTGATGCTGGCACAGTTCGGCCAACCGTTCGACGGCATGTTCCTGGGCAGCCAAGCGGGTTTCGCTGACTGACTGCGCCTGGAACCAGTCGAAGTAGTACGCAAGGTTGATAACGGCGTCCGGTCGGGTGTCGTCGAGCAGTTGCGTGAGACTCGCAGCGTCCCAGCCGTCTTGCGGCGGACGCGGGGCCAGGAAGTGGATGTCTTCCTCGGCACCCAGACGAATCAGCGCCTGCCCGAGAGCATTTCCGCCGCCCAATAACATAAGGCGCATTCGCATAGAGTGTGCAGGCTCAGTCTATTCAGAACGGTGATGTATACCAGAAAACCAACCGTGCAAGCCGTTGGCCATGATCAAGACTCCCGCATTTTGCGGGTTTATCAGCCTGTCGTCACTGACAAACTGCTCCTCAGGCTCGCAGCGGATCATTGCGACGATGGCGGCATATCGGTCAGCAATAGCGTAGACCGATGTGGCGCCCCGTCTGGCGCCGCAGATTGCGTCACTGCACTGACGGGGGCCAGCAGGGCCTGTGGATAGGTTTGCGCAAAATGAACGTCATTAGACTTATCCACAAGCTTTTTGAGCCGGTCATTGAACGCACGGGTAATGGTGCTTTGCGCACCGGACATGGTCCGAAATTGGGCCGTCACGGTGACACCATCCAAGTTCATGCTATCGACGCCAAAGACGGTCAATGAACCTTGCAAGCTAAGACTGAGCAACGGGTCATCGCTGATTTGTCGGCCAGCGTCGCGAATCAGGTCGGTGGCTTGGTCGATGTCCGTGGCATAAGTGAACTGCACCGAGAAGAAGGCGTAGGCAAATTGCCTGGAGTGATTGATGACTGCCTTTATCTGACCGAAGGGCACCGAGTGCACAAAGCCGCGGCTGTCGCGCAGACGCAAGGTGCGAATGGTCAAACCCTCGACCGTACCCGCGTGGTTGGCGTCTACCACGACCCAATCGCCCACTGAAATGGTGTCTTCGATGATGATGAAAAGCCCGGTAATGACGTCTTGCACCAACTGCTGAGAACCAAAACCGATCGCCAGGCCAATCACCCCGGCACCCGCCAGGAAAGGCGCAACGTTGACCCCTAAATTGGCCATCGTGGTAATGGTGCAGACCACCACCAGTATCACTTTGGTTGCATTGCGCATCAGCGGCAGGATGGTTTTGATCCGCGTACTCGGCTCACGGGCGCCGCGACGATTGGTAGTAGGTTGCAGCGCTTGCTGGATGGCGGTGTCCAGCACCACCCAGGTCAGCCAGGTGACTAATAAAATCAGCAGGATATGCCCCAGTGAATCGCTGATCACCCTGCCGGTGTTGCTGTCCGAGGCAAACGCCAGCAGAGAAAAGCCCCAGATTTGCGCCAGCAATTCGATAAAGGTGACCGCCAGAGCGATGCGCAATAGCGCATACAGCACGGTCATCAAACGCTCTTTATACGCGCCACTGCGTTTTACCTCGGTGTGGAAGCCGTGATGCAAAATCGTGCTCATGAACACGGTGGCGATCAACAAGCCGCACGTCAGCAATGCATTGCGCATCGTGCGCTCACTGCCCTCCCCCACGCCCAACAAGTCAAGCGCCGACACCAACAGCATCAGCAGGATCGGCCAGTACCACAGCACCGAAAAAATGCGCAATGACTCTTGTAGCGCGGGCTGGCCCACACGCTGCGCCAACGCCCGGTCGCGAATCAGGTGTGCCACAGGGCGACGCAATTTAACGGCTAAAAAAGCAAACACTGCGCACGCCAGTAATCCCGTCAGTACCGACAAGCAACTCGCAATGTTGCCGCCGATTTGTCGAGCCATTTGCGGGCTATTCATGGCGTCGCTGAAGGCGGCAAAAAAACCAATCAAGAATAAGGGCCGTACAGAATATCGACGAATAATCTCTACCGCGTGTCGCTTGTGCCCTACATAAAACATCGCACTCAAGGACAGCACTAACGCGGTACAGAACACGCCGGCACTGCTGGCATACGAGAGGCTGAGAGCCAACGAGCGGCCAATGGAGTCTTGCAGCATGCGACTGGCATATAAGGTCAGCGGCAAGGCGATCAAAGCGGGCAGCAGGTAAGAAAGCGTGTTACGCGTCAATGTTTGCACACGCGGCCGTGGCCTGAGTCCACGGCTATTACATGCATGGCGAGCCAATACCCGCCCTCCCATGACCGCAGCGGCAAACACAGCCAGCCAGACAGCGGACAGCACCAAGAAGTCGCCTACACCACTCCAGGACGGATGCGACGCGACCTGTTCAACCAAAACACCGACTTCGTCCGCCGCTCGATCCGTGCGCAAACGCCACGCATCGAGCAGGTGCACGCTCATGCCCAGTTTTTCTTGCATCTCATCCATGCCCGCGCCCAAGGCTGCGAGCAAACCGCCGTCAACCAGCACCGGAGGCTTTCCATCAGACTCTTCAGCCTTGATTACGGAGGCCAGCGTGGGCGCTGCCTGCAAAAAGCCATTGCCGGTCAGCAGCAGGATGACCAGCAAACATACTGTTTTAAGAGAAGACAAAACCGGGGGAACCTCCTGAACGTCTGTTATCAACTGATCGAAATGCGCCAGCGAAGTTCGAATTTCAGCCGCCATATCTATTTTTCTGAGTACAGCGTAGTCAATCACCAGGAAGTGTTCGCACATAAGGCGCAAAAGCATCTCACGCTGGATACAGATAAAAGCCGCATAGGTCGGGGTATCTGCCTGTACCTCAAGGCGCCAGCGCAGCCCCCAGCGCCTCAAGTAGAACGCTCACTTTAGGCTGGGCCTCTCGGCGCTTGAGCCACACCAGATTCACCGGCGACCCTTCGGTAGCCAAGTGCGCCAATACCTCCACCAGTTTGCCCTCTGCCAGTGGCTGCTTAACCAGCCAGGTCGGCAATTGAGCAATGCCATGACCTGCCAACACGGCGGCTACCTGCCCTTCTCCGTCACCCACTGTGAGGTGGGCAGGCAACAGCCGGCGCTCGCTGCCACCTTGCGGCCCCGCAAAATACCAAGGGTTGACCTGGCCATCTGCACGGCCATACATCACGCAGCGGTGGTGCTCCAGATCATGCGCAGTCTTGGGTGCTCCATGCTTGAGCACATACGCGGGGGAGGCGCAAAAAACCAGCCGTTCGGTCCCCAAATAGCCCCGCCCCAAGGTGGGCGGCCATATGTTTGAGCCACCAATGCGCACCACGATGTCGATATCCTCTTCAACCGGGTCCACATAACGATCAGAAAACGAGATGTGCGGCACTAACAGTTCATGCGCTTCAACGCAGCGCAAAATAACCCCGAGCGCATGCAGGCGCCCGTAGGCCGCCGGCAGGTCGATGCGCACTCGCCCCATGGGTTCAGTGTTGTGGGCATGAAGTGACAGCTCGGCCTCCTCCAGTTCACCCAGCACGTTGGTGCAGGTGCGATAGAACCTGACGCCCGCATCGGTCAGGGCCAGCCTGCGGGTAGTTCGATTAAACAGCCGGGTGTCCAACCGCGCTTCCAGACGGGTAATGGCTTTACTGATGGCTGAGCGAGTCACGTTCAGACGCTCGGCCGCCGTCGTGAAACTGCCGGTTTCAGCCACGCAGACAAACACATCCAGACCTTTCAACCGCTCAGAAGAAAACATGACACCTCTCCATTGGGTAATTAAATTCACACGATTGGGTATTTTATAGCCGCAATACGAATAAATTTCTCCAATAAGCTGTCGCCCTGATTTCAATAGAGCGATGCAACATGCCTTCTTCACAGACCCCTGCTGCGGTCCACAGTCCATCTCAACCTCGAACAGGGGTACAGATTGCAATCATGGCGATTGCTGCCTTTGTGATTGTGACAACCGAATTTTTGATCATCGGCCTACTGCCCGCGCTGGCTCGTGACCTGGCCATTTCCGTGACTCTGGCGGGACAGTTAGTCACGTTATTTGCCTTCACGGTGATGCTGTTTGGCCCCATTTTGACAGCGCGGCTAGCGCACATTGATCGGCGCAAGCTGTTCACTTTCATCGTGCTGGTGTTTGCGGCATCCAATGCATTGGCAGCCGTGTCGGTCAATATCTGGGTCATGGCGATAGCACGTTTTATTCCCGCGCTGCTGTTGCCCGTGTTTTGGGGCACCGCCAGCGAAACTGCTGGGCAACTGGCCGGCCCGGCGCATGCCGGCAAGGCCATCGCCAATGTGTACATGGGTATTTCGGCAGCGCTGGTATTTGGCATTCCGTTGGGCACGCTGGCCGCAGATGCTGTCGGATGGCGTGGCAGTTTTTGGATCTTGGCGGCGCTGTGCCTGTTGATCGCAGGACTGATGCTCACCTGCATGCCGACACTGCCTTCTGCGCCAAAACGCACCACGGCAAACAAACAAACACTGATCCTCAAAGACCCGCGCTTTATCGGCCACGTCGCACTCTCAATACTGACCTTTACAGCGATGTTTACCGCTTATACCTACCTGGCAGACACCCTTGAGAGCCTGGCTGGCATTGCGCCCCGTCACGTGGGTTGGTGGCTCATGGGCTTTGGTGCTGTAGGCATGCTGGGTAACCAGATCGGCGGGCGTCTTGTTGATCGCAGCCCGCTGGGGTCCAGTGTGTTGTTTCTGACATTACTGGCGGCCGGCATGCTGGCAGCCACTCCTCTCGCGTCACAGCACACGGGGCTGATTGTTGCGCTGGTGGTGTGGGGCATCGCCTACACGGCCCTGTTCCCGATCTGCCAGGTTCGCGTCATGCGCGCGGGCGCCAAGGCTCAAGCCTTAGCTGCATCCTTGAACATTTCGGCAGCCAATGCGGGTATCGGTTTGGGCGCAATCGTGGGAGGCCTCGGGATTCAGCACTACGGGCTCCAATCGCTGGGCATGATCTCAGCAGGCATTGCCGCGACGGCTATAGGCTTGGCCTTGCTGTTGATGCGACGCTCATAAACCGCGCAAATAAAAAGGCCGGTCACTGAGAAAGTGACCGGCCTTTTAAGCGTTCAGCGTGCGTGAGTTCTGCGACTAAGCACGTGCCTAGTGGGGCTTAGAACGGGATATCGTCATCAAAGCTGTCGAAATCCGGAGCAGGTTGCGGTGCCTGCTGTTGCGGCGCTGGGCGCGAATCGCGCTGTGGCTGCTGTTGTTGCTGTTGCGGCGCTGGGCGTTGAGCCTGCTGACGCGGGGCAGACTGCTGCTGTTGGTAGTTGTTGCCACCACCCTGGTTTTGTTGATCGCCCTGAGGACGGCCACCCAGCAGCTGCATGGTGCCCTGCATGTCGACCACGATTTCAGTGGTGTAACGCTTGATACCGTCTTTTTCCCACTCACGGGTTTGCAGCTTGCCTTCGATGTAGACTTGCGAACCTTTACGCAGGTATTCGCCGGCGATTTCAGCCACTTTGCCGAACATCGAGACACGGTGCCATTCAGTCTTTTCGACTTTCTGGCCAGTTTGCTTGTCAGTCCACTGTTCGCTGGTTGCCAGACTCAGGTTGGTCACGGCATTACCGTTAGGCAAGTAGCGAACTTCGGGATCCTGGCCGCACGTGCCGACCAATATAACTTTGTTAACCCCACGGGCCATAACGTTCTCCTAGGCTTCGCACGTCGGCGCTGGGTTAACCAACTGCTCGAGTGTCGCGCGATCCAATAGTTCGGTGTCCAATTTGATATAAATGGCAGCCTCTTCGGCTGCCACCACTGCATCAGTGACTCCAGCAACAGCCTTCAAACGCTCGCTCAGGCCTGCTTCGCGAAGCGCCTCAGGCGATAACGGCAAGCGCACGCTTGTCACATACGGAGGTTCGCGCATGGTAACAGCAAAGGCGAGCCAGAGGGCAGCCAGACCTGCGCATCCAAGGAACACAACCGACAGACCGCCATGCTGAAATAACCAGCCACCGAGTATGCCGCCCAGTGCTGAACCGAGGAATTGGCTGGTGGAATAAACCCCCATCGCCGTGCCCTTGCCGCCCGCTGGTGACACTTTGCTGATCAGCGAAGGCAATGACGCCTCTAGCAGATTGAACGCGGTGAAAAACACCACCGTGCCGATCACTAAAGCGCGCAAGCTGTCGCCGAACTGCCAGAAGAATAGCTCAGTGAGCATCAACGTCGCGACGGCGCCGAGTAAAACTCGTTTCATTTTGCGTTTTTTCTCGCCGTAGATGATGAACGGGATCATGGCGAAGAAAGAAATAAGCAAGGCAGTCAGGTAGACCCACCAGTGTTGTTCCTTGGGCAAACCGGCTTTTTCAACCAGCGCCAGCGGCAAGGCGATGAAACTGGACATCAACATGGCGTGCAACACAAAAATGCCGAGGTCCAGGCGCAGCAAGTCTGGATGGCGCAACGTCGGTATCAAAGCCTGCCTGGCCACGCCGGATTCACGGTGCTGCAACGTACCGGTTGAGCGCGGCACCATGAACATGACGATCACAATCCCCACCAGAGCCATCGCGCCGGTGGCTAAAAACAAACCCGACAAACCGAATGCGCGGGTTAACAACGGGCCTACGACCATTGCCACGGCAAACGACAACCCAATGGTCATGCCGATCATGGCCATGGCTTTGGTGCGGTGTTGTTCGCGAGTCAGATCAGAAAGCAGAGCCATGACGGCAGCAGAAATGGCACCGGCGCCTTGAAGGACTCGTCCTGCAATCACGCCCCAAATTGAATCCGAGTTCGCAGCCAGTACGCTGCCCAAGGCGAAGACAATTAACCCGAGGTAGATCACCGGGCGCCGACCTATACGGTCAGAAATAACCCCGAACGGAATTTGAAAAAGCGCCTGAGTCAGGCCATAGGCGCCAATGGCCAGGCCAATCAAGGCCGGTGTAGCACCTGCGAGGTCCATCCCATAGGTCGCCAATACGGGCAACACCATGAACATACCAAGCATACGGAAGGCAAACACAAGGGCCAGACCGCTTGCTGCGCGGGTCTCGCTACCACTCATGCGTTCGCTATGGGGATCGTGCATGGAAAAACCTCGTGTGAACCGGCGGCGATTCTACCAGTCCCATCGTGTAACAGCACACACACGAGCGATGCGCGACGCTTTGTCACGTAAAAGTTATAAAGGCTGCTTAATGACATCGTGCCATTAAGGGCCTGCACAGCTTTCGCACAGCGCCGTATACTCATTCGTTTACGTAATGCCCGCCAAGCGAGGCCGCAGTGGACAAGATCCTGATACGTGGGGCACGAACCCACAACCTGAAGAACATCGACCTGACCCTGCCACGGGACAAACTGATCGTCATCACCGGACTGTCTGGCTCCGGCAAATCATCCCTGGCGTTTGACACGTTGTATGCCGAAGGCCAGCGGCGTTATGTCGAGTCACTGTCAGCCTATGCGCGGCAGTTTCTGTCAATGATGGAAAAACCTGACGTCGACACCATCGAAGGTCTGTCGCCAGCAATCTCCATCGAGCAGAAATCAACCTCGCACAACCCGCGATCAACTGTCGGCACTATCACTGAAATTTACGACTACCTGCGTTTGCTGTATGCCCGTGTAGGTATTCCGCGTTGCCCGGATCACGATATTCCCCTGGAAGCACAGACCGTCAGCCAGATGGTCGACTTGGTGCTGGCACAACCCGAAGGCAGCAAGCTGATGTTGCTGGCGCCGGTGATTCGTGAGCGCAAGGGAGAGCATTTGTCAGTGTTTGAAGAGCTGCGAGCGCAAGGATTTGTGCGTGCGCGGTTTAACGGCAAACTCTGCGAGCTGGATGAACTGCCGAAGCTGGACAAGCAGAAAAAACACACCATCGATGTGGTGGTTGACCGCTTCAAAGTACGTGCGGACCTGCAACAACGTTTGGCCGAGTCGTTTGAAACAGCCCTGAAACTGGCCGATGGTATCGCCTTGGTCGCGCCAATGGACGACGAGCCTGGCGAAGAAATGATTTTCTCGGCGCGCTTTGCCTGCCCTATTTGCGGGCATGCCATCAGCGAACTGGAACCCAAACTGTTTTCCTTCAACAACCCGGCGGGCGCTTGCCCGACGTGCGATGGTTTGGGCGTGAAGCAGTTTTTCGACATCAAGCGCCTGGTCAACGGCGATTTAACCTTGGCCGAAGGCGCCATCCGTGGATGGGACAGGCGTAACGTCTATTACTTCCAGATGCTCGGTGCGCTGGCCAAGCATTACGATTTCAGCCTCGAAGTGCCGTTCAGCGAGCTGCCTGCCGACAAACAGAAAGTCATTCTGTATGGCAGCGGTACCCAGAACGTTGACTTCCGTTATTTGAATGATCGCGGCGACATCGTTAAACGCGCGCACCCGTTCGAAGGCATCGTGCCGAATCTTGAACGTCGCTATCGTGAAACCGAGTCGGCGACCGTGCGCGAAGAGCTGGCCAAGTTTCTCAGCACGCAGGCTTGCCCTGACTGCAGGGGCACGCGTTTGCGCCGCGAAGCGCGCCACGTGTGGGTAGGCGAGAAAACCCTGCCTGCCGTAACCAATATGCCGATTGGCGATGCAACAGAGTATTTCAGCACGCTGAGCCTGACCGGCCGCCGTGGCGAGATTGCGGACAAGATTCTTAAAGAGATTCGCGAGCGCTTACAGTTCCTAGTGAATGTGGGCCTGGATTACTTGTCTCTGGACCGTAGCGCCGACACATTATCCGGCGGCGAAGCGCAGCGCATTCGCTTAGCCAGCCAGATTGGTGCGGGCTTGGTGGGCGTGCTGTATATCCTCGACGAGCCGTCTATCGGTTTGCATCAGCGCGATAACGATCGCTTGCTGGGCACGCTCAAGCACCTGCGCGACATTGGCAATACGGTGATTGTCGTCGAGCACGATGAAGATGCCATCCGGCTGGCGGACTATGTGGTGGACATCGGGCCGGGCGCGGGCGTACATGGTGGCCATATCGTTGCACAAGGCACGCCTGCCGAAGTCATGGCCCACCCTGACTCGCTGACGGGCAAATACTTGTCGGGCCGAGTGAAGATCGCAGTCCCTGCCAAACGCACACCGCGCAACAAGAAGCTGACCCTGTCGCTCAAAGGCGCGCGCGGCAACAATTTGCGCAATGTCGACCTTGAGATCCCGATTGGTTTGCTGACGTGTGTGACCGGTGTTTCAGGGTCAGGCAAGTCGACGCTGATCAACAACACGCTCTACCCGCTCAGCGCAACGGCCTTGAACGGTGCTACCACGCTGGAAGCCGCCGCTCACGACAGCATTAAAGGTCTGGAGCACTTGGATAAAGTCGTAGATATCGACCAAAGCCCGATCGGCCGTACGCCGCGTTCCAACCCGGCGACGTACACCGGGCTGTTTACCCCCATTCGCGAACTGTTTTCTGGCGTGCCTGAATCCCGCTCCCGGGGTTATGGTCCGGGGCGTTTCTCGTTCAACGTGAAAGGGGGTCGCTGCGAGGCGTGCCAAGGTGATGGCTTGATCAAGGTAGAGATGCACTTTCTGCCTGACATCTACGTGCCGTGCGACGTGTGCAAAAGCAAGCGCTATAACCGCGAAACCCTTGAGATAAAATACAAGGGCAAGAGCATCCACGAAGTACTGGAGATGACCATCGAAGAAGCCCGTGTGTTCTTCGATGCGGTGCCTGCCTTGGCGCGTAAGCTGCAAACGTTGATGGACGTAGGCTTGTCATACATCAAGCTCGGACAATCTGCCACGACACTGTCAGGCGGTGAAGCGCAGCGGGTAAAGCTGTCCCGCGAGCTGTCCAAGCGTGACACCGGTAAAACCCTGTATATCCTCGACGAGCCAACAACGGGCCTGCACTTTGCGGATATTCAACAGTTGCTGGATGTGCTGCATCGTCTGCGCGATCACGGCAACACCGTGGTGGTCATCGAGCACAACTTGGACGTGATTAAAACAGCCGACTGGCTGGTGGACCTCGGTCCTGAAGGCGGCTCCAAAGGTGGGCAGATCATTGCCACCGGCACGCCTGAAGACGTCGCTGAAATGAAGCAGTCACACACAGGCTTCTATCTGAAGCCGTTACTGATCCGCGATAAAGCTTAACCGCAACGTATGAAAAAGCCCCTGTCATCGTGATGATGACAGGGGCTTTTTACTGAGCCATCAGAACTGCGATTGCAGGTAGTTCTGAAGGCCGATTGACTTGATCAGGCCCAGCTGTTTTTCCAGCCAGTAGGTGTGATCTTCTTCGGTATCAGCCAACTGAATACGCAGCATGTCGCGGCTGACGTAATCCTTGTGTAGCTCGCACAACTCAATGCCCTTGCACAGTGCAGCACGTACTTTGTACTCAAGGCGTAAATCTGCGGCGAACATGTCCGGTACAGAAGTACCCACATCCAAGTCATCCGGGCGCATACGCGGAGTACCTTCAAGCATCAGAATCCGGCGCATCAACGCATCTGCGTGTTGTGCCTCTTCTTCCATCTCGTGGTTGATACGTTCGTACAACTTTGTGAAACCCCAATCCTCATACATGCGGGAATGGACGAAATATTGGTCACGTGCAGCCAGCTCGCCGGTCAGCAACGTGTTGAGGTAATCGATTACTTCCGGGTGCCCTAGCATCGGCCCACATCTCCCTGCTTGAAAGGCTGTAGTTTGAACCAAGCCGACCCAGAGGTCACGGCTCAATCGCAATAAATACCCTCTTATGACGAGAAAAACAGGTTAAAAAACGCAAAAACCGCCCAATTGAGGGCGGTTCTGCTTCTCACTTAGAGTTAGTTACGCTGTACACCCAGCGCACTTGCAACACCGTCACCATACGCCTGATCGGCATTGTAGAAATGCTGAAGCTGACGCTCTACCACGTCGTCCGATACGCCGGCCATGGCGCCTGCAATATTGTTGATGAGCAAGGCTTTCTGCTCCTCATTCATCAAACGAAACAAAGCGCCGGCGTGGCTGTAGTAGTCGCTGTCTTCACGGTGATCGTATCGGTCCGCTGCGCCGCTCAACGCCAAAGGCGGCTCCGCGTACTGCGGCGCCTGCTTAGGAGCGTCTGCGTAGCTATTAGGCTCGTAGTTCGGCGCTGCCCCCCCATTGTTGCCATATGCCATCGAGCCATCACGCTGGTACGTGTGAACGGGTACACGAGGCGAGTTAATCGGCAGGTGTTGGTGGTTAGTACCTACACGATAGCGATGCGCATCGGCGTAAGCGAACACACGACCTTGCAGCATGCGATCAGGAGACAGGCCTACGCCCGGAATCATGTTGCTAGGCCCAAAAGCGGCTTGTTCGACTTCTGCGAAATAGTTGAGCGGGTTGCGGTTCAACTCCAACTCGCCAATTTCTATCAACGGGAACTCTTTTTGCGACCAGGTTTTAGTCACATCAAACGGGTTTTCGTAATGTGCAGCGGCCTGCGCTTCGGTCATTACCTGCATGCAAACGCGCCATTTCGGGAAGTCGCCACGCTCAATGGCACCAAACAGATCACGCTGAGCGTAGTCAGGATCAGTGCCTGCCAAACGTGCAGCTTCTGCCGGTGGCAGGTTTTTGATCCCTTGCTTGGTTTTGTAATGCCATTTAACCCAATGACGCTCACCCGCAGCGTTGATCAAGCTGTAAGTGTGGCTGCCGAAACCGTGCATGTGGCGATAGCCATCAGGAATGCCTCGGTCAGAAAACAAGATCGTGACCTGATGCAGAGACTCAGGTGAGTGCGACCAAAAGTCCCACATCATTTGTGCGCTTTTCAGATTGCTCTGCGGCAGACGCTTTTGCGTGTGAATGAAGTCAGGAAACTTCAGTGGATCACGGATGAAAAACACAGGTGTGTTGTTGCCCACAATGTCCCAGTTACCTTCTTCGGTATAGAACTTGATGGCAAAGCCGCGCGGGTCGCGCTCGGTGTCAGCAGAGCCGCGTTCACCACCCACGGTAGAGAAGCGCATGAATGTCGGCGTTTGCTTGCCAAGGGTATCGAACAGTTTGGCGCTGCTGAACTGGGTCATATCACGGGTCAGGGTGAACGTACCGTGCGCACCTGAACCTTTAGCGTGTACACGACGCTCTGGAATATTTTCGCGATTGAAATGCGCGAGCTTCTCAATCAAATGGAAGTCATCGAGCAACAAGGGGCCGCGAGGACCGGCAGAACGAGAATTCTGGTTATCAGCTACTGGGGCGCCGCTGGCGGTGGTAAGCGTTTTGGTCTGGCTCATGCGTTTACTTCCTCAGTCAGTCTTGGTGCTGCCGGCTAATCGGCTGAGGGGGAGTATTGACCATGTATTTAACATGGGCAAATGCATTAAATGATGCACAACAATAGAAAAACTTAATTCAACGCGCACAAAAAACCGGGCACTAGGCCCGGTTCTTTGTAGAGACTGACGTCTTACTCAGCGGATACAGCTTCACCGCCAACTGGACGATCAACCAACTCGACGTACGCCATAGGCGCGTTGTCGCCAGCGCGGAAACCGCACTTGAGGATGCGCAGGTAGCCACCCTCACGAGTTGCATAACGCTTGCCCAGATCGTTGAACAGCTTACCAACCATGGCTTTCGAACGAGTACGGTCGAATGCCAGACGGCGGTTAGCAACAGAATCAATCTTGGCCAGAGTAATCAGCGGCTCAGCAACACGACGCAGTTCTTTGGCTTTCGGCAGAGTCGTTTTGATCAGCTCGTGCTCGAACAACGACACTGCCATGTTTTGAAACATAGCCTTGCGGTGCGAGCTAGTGCGGCTCAGGTGACGACCACTTTTACGATGACGCATGGTTCATTCCTTACCAAACACAACGTTCGGTGATTACGACGATCAGGCAGTCGCCTTGTCGTCCTTCTTAAGACTTGCAGGCGGCCAGTTGTCGAGGCGCATGCCGAGGGACAGACCACGGGAGGCCAGAACGTCCTTGATTTCAGTCAAGGATTTCTTGCCCAGGTTCGGAGTCTTCAACAGTTCTACTTCGGTGCGCTGAATCAGGTCACCGATGTAGTAAATGTTCTCCGCCTTAAGGCAGTTGGCCGAACGCACGGTCAGTTCCAGATCGTCAACCGGACGAAGCAGGATCGGATCGATCTCGTCTTCCTGTTCGATAACCACTGGCTCGCTGTCACCTTTGAGGTCGACGAATGCAGCCAACTGCTGTTGCAGGATGGTTGCAGCACGACGAATGGCCTCTTCAGGATCCAGGGTACCGTTGGTCTCCAGATCAATAACCAGTTTGTCCAGGTTGGTGCGCTGCTCGACACGGGCGTTTTCCACCACGTATGCGATACGGCGAACCGGGCTGAACGAAGAATCAAGCTGCAAGCGACCAATGCTGCGGCTTTCGTCTTCATCGCTCTGACGCGAGTCGGCTGGTTCATAACCACGACCACGAGCTACAGTGAGCTTCATGTTCAAGGCGCCGTTAGACGCCAGGTTGGCGATTACGTGATCGGGATTAACGATCTCGACATCATGATCCAGCTGAATATCGGCAGCGGTAACCACCCCCGAACCCTTCTTCGACAAGGTCAGCGTAACTTCGTCACGGCCGTGCAGCTTGATAGCCAGACCTTTAAGGTTCAACAGGATTTCAATTACGTCTTCCTGTACACCTTCGATGGCGCTGTACTCGTGGAGCACACCATCAATCTCGGCCTCGACTACTGCACAGCCTGGCATTGAGGACAACAGGATGCGGCGCAGCGCGTTGCCCAGGGTGTGGCCAAAACCACGCTCGAGAGGCTCGAGAGTGATTTTAGCGCGGGTTGGACTGACAACTTGCACATCAATATGGCGAGGTGTCAGGAACTCATTTACCGAAATCTGCATGGATGCACCTATTTTCTAGCCCTTACTTGGAGTAGAGCTCGACAATCAGGCTTTCGTTGATGTCGGCGGACAGATCACTGCGAGCAGGAACGTTCTTGAAAACGCCCGACTTCTTCTCAGTGTCTACTTCTACCCATTCTACGCGGCCACGTTGGGCACACAGATCGAGAGCTTGGACAATGCGAAGCTGGTTCTTTGCTTTCTCGCGGATAGCGACCACGTCACCAGCACGAACCTGGAACGACGGTACGTTAACGGTCTGACCGTTTACGCTGATCGACTTGTGCGATACCAACTGACGAGATTCGGCACGAGTAGAACCGAAACCCATACGGTATACGACGTTATCCAGACGGCATTCGAGCAGTTGCAGCAGGTTTTCACCGGTTGCACCTTTTTTGCCAGCAGCTTGTTTGTAGTAGCCGCTGAACTGACGCTCGAGAACGCCGTAGATACGACGGACCTTCTGCTTTTCACGCAGTTGGGTGCCGTAGTCGGATTGGCGACCGCGGCGTTGGCCGTGGATGCCTGGAGCAGCTTCAATATTGCACTTCGATTCGATAGCGCGCACACCACTCTTCAGGAAGAGATCGGTGCCTTCACGACGTGCCAGTTTGCATTTTGGACCAATGTAACGAGCCATTCTTTACAGTCTCCTGGATTACACGCGGCGCTTCTTCGGCGGACGGCACCCGTTGTGCGGGATTGGCGTCACGTCGGTGATGCTGGCGATCTTATAGCCACAGCCGTTCAAAGCACGGACAGCGGACTCACGACCTGGACCTGGGCCCTTAACGTTAACGTCAAGGTTTTTCAGGCCATATTCCAGCGCAGCTTGACCAGCACGTTCAGCAGCTACTTGAGCAGCAAACGGCGTGGACTTGCGAGAACCGCGGAAACCCGAACCACCGGAGGTAGCCCAAGAAAGCGCATTACCCTGACGGTCGGTGATGGTCACGATGGTGTTGTTGAAAGACGCGTGGATGTGGGCGATGCCATCAACCACTGTCTTTTTAATCTTTTTACGAGGACGAGCAGCAGGTTTTGCCATGACTAAATTCCTGTCGATTCGCTGGTGCGATTACTTGCGGATCGGCTTACGCGGACCTTTGCGAGTACGCGCGTTGGTCTTGGTACGCTGACCGCGCACTGGAAGACCACGACGATGGCGCAGACCGCGGTAGCAGCCCAAGTCCATCAAGCGTTTGATTTTCATGTTGACTTCACGACGCAGATCACCTTCAGTGGTGAACTTTGCCACTTCGCCACGCAGCAACTCAATCTGCTCGTCGCTCAGATCCTTGATCTTAGCGGCTGGGTTTACACCAGCATCCGCACAGATTTTCTGTGAGGTAGTGCGACCAACACCATAGATGTAGGTCAGCGAGATAACAGTGTGCTTGTTATCTGGAATGTTAACGCCTGCAATACGGGCCATTCAGTGGGACTCCAATTGACAGCTACCTACGCCCCGGAAGCCAAGAAATAGGGCGCGAGATAATATCGCTGTAATAACAAATAATCAACCCAGCAGCGCACTAGCTGCTGGGCTTCAAACAGATCACACTCAGCCTTGGCGCTGTTTGTGACGTGGTTCCGCGCTGCAAATTACCCGAACAACACCTTCGCGGCGAATAATCTTGCAGTTACGGCACAGCTTTTTCACCGATGCACGAACTTTCATCACCAACTCCTCTCACCTTACGGGGTAGTACTTCAGCGGAGCATGCCGCTGCCGTAGCCCTTCAGGTTGGCTTTCTTCATCAGGGATTCGTACTGGTGCGAAACGAGGTGCGATTGTACTTGGGACATGAAGTCCATAACAACCACAACAACGATCAGCAACGAGGTCCCGCCAAGGTAGAACGGAACGTTTGCCGCAACCACCAGGAACTGGGGCAACAGGCACACGGCCGTCATATAAAGAGCACCGAACAGAGTCAAACGAGTCAAAACGCCATCAATATAGCGTGCCGACTGCTCACCTGGACGGATACCCGGAATAAAGGCACCGGACTTCTTCAGGTTTTCCGCTACGTCTTTCGGATTGAACATCAACGCCGTATAGAAGAAGCAGAAGAAAATAATCCCTGCACTAAACAGCAGAATATTCAACGGCTGACCAGGAGCGATCGACTGCGAGATGTCCTGCAACCAGCCCATACCTTCAGACTGACCAAACCAGGCACCCAGCGAAGCCGGGAACAGCAAAATGCTGCTCGCGAAAATAGCCGGGATAACGCCGGCCATATTCACTTTTAACGGCAAGTGGCTTGTCTGTGCAGCAAAAACCTTGCGGCCCTGCTGACGCTTGGCGTAGTGAACAGCAATACGACGCTGACCACGCTCAATGAACACCACAAAACCGATAATCGCTACTGCCAGCAAACCGATAGCAACCAGGGCGAAGATATTGATATCGCCCTGACGCGCAGACTCGAAAGACTGCCCAATTGCTCTCGGAAGACCGGCGACGATACCCGAAAAAATCAACATCGAGATACCGTTGCCAACACCACGCTCTGTAATCTGCTCACCCAGCCACATCATGAACATTGCACCCGCCACAAACGTGGTTACTGCAACGAAATGGAAGCCTAGGTCACCAGTGAACGCTACGCCTTGCCCCGCCAGACCTATGGACATGCCAATAGCCTGAACGAGAGCAAGAGCGACAGTGAGGTAGCGGGTGTACTGGCTTATCTTGCGACGACCAGCTTCACCTTCCTTCTTCAACTGCTCCAACTGTGGGCTGACAGCGGACATAAGCTGCATGATGATCGATGCCGAAATATACGGCATGATCCCCAGCGCAAAAATACTCATCCGCTCCAGCGCACCGCCGGAAAACATGTTGAACAAGCTAAGAATGGTCCCCTCATTCTGTCGAAACAGGTCCGCTAGCCGGTCCGGGTTGATACCTGGAACTGGGATGTGTGCGCCTATTCGGTAGACGATAATCGCCAGGAATAGAAAACGCAGACGAGCCCAGAGCTCGGATAACCCGCCTTTGCTGAGCGCTGAGAGAGCACCTTGCTTAGCCATTTATTCCTCGAACTTGCCGCCAGCTGCTTCGATAGCCGAACGCGCACCTTTGGTGGCGCCGATTCCCTTGCCGATTGTGACAGCGCGAGTCACTTCACCGGACAGCATGATTTTCACACGCAGTACGTTGACGTTGATCACGTTGGCATCTTTCAGGGTCTGCAGAGTAACGATGTCGCCGTCCACTTTAGCCAGCTCGGACAAACGCACTTCTGCGCGATCCATAGCTTTCAGGGAAACGAAACCGAACTTAGGCAGACGGCGATGCAGCGGCTGTTGACCGCCTTCAAAGCCTGGAGCAATTGTGCCACCGGAGCGGGAGGACTGACCTTTGTGACCACGGCCACCAGTCTTACCCAAACCACTACCGATACCACGGCCCGGACGATGCTTTTCGCGACGGGAACCCGGCGCTGGACTCAGATCATTGAGTTTCATCGATTAACCCTCTACACGCAGCATGTAGTAAGCCTTGTTGATCATCCCGCGATTCTCGGGAGTATCAAGTACTTCTACAGTGTGACCGATGCGACGCAGACCCAGACCCTTAATGCACAATTTGTGATTAGGGATGCGGCCGGTCATGCTTTTGATCAGCGTTACTTTTACGGTAGCCATGATCAGAAGATCTCCTTGACACTTTTGCCGCGCTTGGCAGCAATGGATTCAGGAGATTGCATAGCTTTCAAACCTTTGAAAGTGGCGTGAACCACGTTTACCGGGTTAGTCGAGCCGTAGCACTTGGCCAGTACGTTCTGAACGCCAGCAACTTCGAGGACAGCACGCATAGCGCCGCCAGCGATGATACCGGTACCTTCAGAAGCAGGCTGCATGTACACCTTCGAAGCGCCATGAGCTGACTTCATTGCGTACTGCAGAGTTGTACCGTTCAGGTCAACTTGGATCATGTTGCGGCGAGCAGCTTCCATTGCCTTCTGGATCGCAGCAGGCACTTCACGTGACTTGCCACGGCCGAAGCCAACACGCCCTTTACCATCACCTACCACGGTCAACGCGGTGAAAGTGAAGATACGGCCGCCTTTAACGGTTTTGGCTACGCGGTTAACTTGAACCAGCTTCTCAATGTAGCCTTCGTCGCGCTTTTGGTCGTTATTTGACATAACTTAGAACTCCAGCCCAGCTTCACGAGCAGCCTCAGCCAGCGCTTTCACGCGGCCGTGGTACTTGAAGCCAGAGCGGTCGAAAGCCACCTGCGAGACGCCAGCGGCTTTTGCACGCGTAGCGACCAGCTGGCCAACCTTTGTGGCCGCGTCGATGTTGCCAGTAGCAGCATCACGCAGTTCTTTGTCCAAAGTCGAGGCGCTTGCCAGGACTTTGCTGCCGTCGGCCGAGATGACCTGGGCGTATATATGCTGAGACGAGCGGAACACGCAGAGACGCACGACTTCGAGTTCGTGCATTTTCAGACGTGCTTTGCGAGCGCGACGCAGTCGAGTAACTTTTTTGTCGGTCATTTGCTATGCCCTACTTCTTCTTGGCTTCTTTACGACGGACGACTTCGTCCGCGTAACGTACACCCTTACCTTTATAAGGTTCTGGTGGACGGAAACCGCGGATCTCAGCGGCGACCTGACCTACCAGTTGCTTATCGATACCCTTGATCAGGATGTCGGTTTGGCTTGGTGTCTCAGCGGTGATGCCTTCCGGCAATTCGTAATCCACTGGGTGCGAGAAGCCAAGAGCCAGGTTCAGCACTGTGCCTTTTGCTTGCGCTTTGTAACCAACACCGACCAGCTGGAGCTTGCGCTCGAAGCCTTGGCTTACGCCTTGGACCATGTTGTTTACCAACGCACGAGTGGTACCAGCCATTGCGCGAGTTTGTTGATCGCCATTGCGAGCAGCGAAACGCAACTCACCGGCTTCTTCAACGATCTCAACGGACGAATGGATGTTCAGTTCTAGAGTGCCCTTGGCACCCTTCACCGAAAGCTGTTGGCCGGCGAATTTTACTTCGACACCAGCTGGCAGCTTAACGGGGTTCTTAGCGACGCGTGACATGCTTATCCCCCCTTAGAACACAGTGCAAAGAACTTCGCCGCCGACACCGGCAGCGCGCGCAGCACGATCCGTCATCACACCTTTGTTGGTGGAGACGATAGACACACCGAGACCGCCACGAACTTTTGGCAGATCATCGGAGGACTTGTACTGACGCAGGCCTGGACGGCTAACGCGCTTAACTTCTTCGATGACTGGACGGCCTTCGAAGTACTTCAGCTCGATAGACAGCAGTGGTTTGATTTCGCTGCTGATCTGATAATCCGCGATGTAACCTTCGTCCTTCAGGACTTTAGCTACAGCTACCTTCAACGTAGAAGATGGCATGCTTACGACGGACTTTTCAGCCATCTGGGCATTACGGATTCGAGTTAGCATGTCCGCTAACGGGTCCTGCATACTCATGGGCTAGACGCTCCTGTTACAAAAATAATTAGCCTTGCGGCTACAACTATCGCCGAGTGACACGCAACTAAAAAGCACGGGCTCAGGCGAGCCGGTCATTCTAGACACACACCAGAAATGAATCAAGCCCCAATAGGGGCTTGATTCATGTTCAAGGTCACCGACTGTCAGGATCTTGCGACCCTGACAATGACGACTTTGCCGTTTCGCCTTACCAGCTGGCTTTAACCAGACCTGGTACGTCGCCACGCATTGCTGCTTCACGCAATTTGTTACGGCCCAGGCCGAACTTGCGGTAAACACCATGCGGACGACCAGTCAAGCGGCAGCGGTTACGCATGCGCGCAGCGCTTGCATCACGTGGCTGCTTCTGCAGAGCAACTTGAGCTTCCCAACGTGCTTCTGGACTTGCGTTCAGATCCACGATGATAGCTTTCAGCTCAGCACGCTTCTTGGCGAACTTAGCAACCGTGAGCTGACGCTTCAGCTCGCGGTTTTTCATGCTCATCTTAGCCATGGTCTACTCCAATCAGTTGCGGAACGGGAATTTGAAAGCACGCAACAGGGCGCGACCTTCATCATCCGTTCGAGCAGTGGTGGTCAGGGTAATGTCCAGACCGCGGAGAGCATCGATTTTGTCGTAGTCGATTTCCGGGAAAATGATCTGCTCTTTTACGCCCATGCTGTAGTTACCACGACCATCGAAGGACTTGGCATTCAGGCCGCGGAAGTCGCGTACCCGAGGCAGGGAGATCGACAGCAGACGATCCAGGAATTCGTACATACGCTCACGGCGCAGAGTTACTTTGACGCCGATCGGCCAGCCTTCGCGAACTTTAAAGCCTGCGATGGACTTGCGAGCGTAGGTCACAACAACTTTTTGACCCGTGATCTTTTCCAAATCAGCTACAGCGTGCTCGATGATTTTTTTATCACCGATCGCTTCGCCCAAACCCATGTTCAGGGTGATTTTGGTAACGCGCGGAACTTCCATCACGTTCGAAAGCTTAAGTTCTTCCTTAAGTTTCGGAGCGATTTCCTTCCGGTAAATCTCTTTTAGTCGTGCCATGGTCTTATCTACCTAGCAGTGTTCAAGCATCAACCGCTTTTTGGGTCGACTTGAAGACACGAATTTTTTTGCCTTCTTCTACTTTGAAACCAACGCGGTCAGCCTTGTTGGTTTCGCCGTTGAAGATGGCGACGTTAGAAGCGTCCAGTGGAGCTTCTTTCTCGACGATACCGCCCTGCACGCCCGACATCGGGTTAGGCTTGGTATGACGCTTAACCAGGTTCAGACCACCAATAACCAGACGGTTATTAGCGAGAACCTTAAGCACCTTACCGCGCTTACCTTTGTCTTTGCCGGCGATCACGATGATCTCGTCGTCACGACGAATCTTTTGCATGTCGGATCTCCTTACAGCACTTCTGGGGCGAGCGAGACGATCTTCATGAACTTCTCAGTACGAAGCTCACGGGTCACTGGCCCAAAGATACGGGTGCCGATCGGCTCTTGCTTGTTGTTCAGAAGAACAGCAGCGTTGCCATCAAAGCGGATAATGGAGCCATCTGCACGACGTACGCCGTGACGAGTGCGGACTACAACAGCAGTCATCACTTGGCCTTTTTTCACTTTACCGCGAGGAATTGCTTCCTTCACGGTAACTTTGATGATGTCACCGATACCAGCGTAACGACGATGGGAGCCACCCAGCACCTTGATGCACATAACACGGCGTGCGCCGCTGTTATCGGCCACATCGAGCATGGATTGAGTCTGAATCATATAATTTCTCCGACCCCTAGTCCTTAGACTTCCACAGCGCGTTCGAGAACATCAACCAATGCCCAAGACTTAGTCTTGGCCAGCGGACGAGTTTCACGAATAGTGACTTTGTCGCCGATGTGGCACTGATTGGTTTCGTCGTGCGCGTGCAGCTTAGTCGAACGCTTAACGTATTTACCGTAGATCGGGTGCTTAACGCGACGCTCGATCAGAACGGTGATGGTCTTGTCCATCTTGTCGCTGACAACACGGCCAGTCAGCGTACGGACAGTTTTTTCGGCTTCAGCCATGATTACTTACCTGCCTGCTGGTTGAGCACAGTCTTCACGCGAGCGATGTCACGCTTAACTTGCGAGAGCAGATGCGACTGCCCCAACTGGCCAGTTGCTTTCTGCATGCGCAGATTGAACTGGTCGCGCAGCAAGCCGAGCAATTGCTCGTTCAGCTGCTGTGCGGATTTTTCACGAAGTTCATTCGCTTTCATCACATCACCGTCCGTTTAACAAAGGAGGTGGCGAGCGGCAGCTTTGCAGCAGCCAGGGCGAAAGCCTCACGCGCCAGCTCTTCAGTAACACCCTCGATTTCATACAGGACTTTGCCTGGCTGAATCTGGGCAACCCAATATTCCACGTTACCCTTACCTTTACCCATTCGAACTTCGAGTGGCTTTTTGGTAACTGGCTTGTCCGGGAATACACGGATCCAGATCTTACCGCCACGCTTAACGTGACGGGTCAGTGCACGACGCGCTGATTCGATCTGACGAGCGGTGAGACGACCACGAGCAACAGACTTCAGCGCGAACTCGCCGAAGCTGACTTTGCTACCGCGCAATGCCAAGCCACGGTTGTGGCCTGTCATCTGCTTGCGGAACTTCGTACGCTTAGGTTGTAACATTTGGCGTACCCCTTACTTAGCAGCTTTTTTACGAGGCGCTGGTGCTTGTGGCTTCAGCTCTTCTTGGCGACCACCAATTACTTCGCCTTTGAAGATCCAAACCTTTACACCGATCACACCATAAGTGGTGTGAGCTTCGTAGTTGGCATAGTCGATGTCGGCACGCAGGGTGTGCAATGGCACACGACCTTCGCGATACCATTCAGTACGTGCGATTTCAGCACCGCCGAGACGACCGCTCACTTGGATTTTGATGCCTTTGGCACCAATGCGCATAGCGTTCTGTACAGCGCGTTTCATCGCGCGACGGAACATTACACGACGCTCCAGCTGCTGAGCTACGCTCTGCGCAACCAGCATACCGTCAAGTTCCGGCTTGCGGATCTCTTCGATATTGATGTGCACAGGCACACCCATTTGCTTGGTCAGGTCCTGACGCAGTTTCTCAACATCTTCACCTTTCTTCCCGATAACGATACCTGGACGAGCAGTGTGGATGGTGATACGTGCAGTTTGGGCCGGACGATGGATATCGATACGGCTTACGGACGCGCTTTTTAGTTTGTCTTGGAGGTATTCACGCACCTTCAGATCAGCGAACAAATAGTCCGCATAAGTCCGGCCGTCTGCGTACCAGACGGAGGTGTGCTCCTTGACGATTCCCAGGCGAATGCCAATGGGATGTACTTTCTGACCCATCTCTTCGACTCCGTTACTTGTCAGCAACCTTGACAGTGATATGGCAAGACCGCTTGACGATGCGATCAGCGCGGCCTTTGGCACGCGGCATGATGCGCTTCAGCGAACGCCCTTCGTTGACGAAAACGGTGGCGACTTTCAAGTCGTCAACGTCTGCGCCTTCGTTATGCTCGGCGTTGGCTACGGCCGACTCCAGCACTTTCTTGATGATCTCGGCGGCTTTCTTGTTGCTGAAAGCCAACAGGTTGAGCGCTTCGCCCACCTTCTTCCCGCGGATCTGGTCGGCGACCAAGCGGGCTTTCTGGGCGGAGATTCGAGCGCCCGACAACTTAGCGGCTACTTCCATCGTTCCTTACCCCTTAACGCTTGGCTTTCTTGTCTGCCACGTGCCCACGATAAGTGCGGGTACCGGCAAACTCGCCTAGTTTATGGCCAACCATGTCTTCGTTCACAAGAACTGGGACATGAAGACGACCGTTATGCACAGCGATGGTCAGACCGACCATTTGCGGCAGGATCATCGAACGACGCGACCAGGTTTTCACCGGTTTGCGATCATTCTTTTCCGCCGCCACTTCGATCTTCTTCAGTAGGTGAAGATCAATAAAAGGACCTTTTTTCAGAGAACGTGGCACTGTCGTATCCCTCTATTTACTTGCGACGACGGACGATCATTTTGTCGGTACGCTTATTACCACGAGTCTTCGCGCCCTTAGTCGGGAAGCCCCATGGCGATACCGGATGACGACCACCAGAGGTACGACCTTCACCACCACCATGTGGGTGGTCAACCGGGTTCATGGCAACACCACGAACGGTTGGGCGAACGCCACGCCAGCGTTTGGCACCAGCTTTACCCAGCGAACGCAGGCTGTGCTCGGAGTTCGAGACTTCGCCCAGCGTTGCACGGCATTCAGCCAATACTTTACGCATTTCACCGGAACGCAGACGCAGGGTCACGTAGACACCATCACGAGCGACCAGCTGAGCCGAAGCACCAGCGGAACGTGCGATCTGTGCGCCTTTGCCCGGCTTCAATTCGATGCCGTGTACGGTGCTACCAACTGGAATGCTGCGCAGTTGCAGCTGGTTACCTGGCTTGATCGGAGCCAAAGCACCCGAAATCAGCTGGTCGCCAGCGCTCACGCCTTTAGGGGCGACGATGTAACGGCGTTCGCCGTCTGCGTACAACATAAGAGCAATGTGAGCAGTACGGTTTGGATCGTATTCGATACGCTCAACAGTGGCTGGGATGCCATCTTTGTCGTTGCGACGGAAGTCGACCATACGGTAATGCTGCTTATGACCACCACCAATGTGACGCGTGGTAATACGGCCATTATTGTTACGACCACCAGACTTCGATTTTTTCTCGAGCAGCGGTGCGTGAGGAGCGCCTTTATGCAGCTCCTGGTTGACCACCTTGACCACATGACGGCGGCCAGGGGAAGTCGGTTTGCATTTAACGATTGCCATGATGCACCCCTTCCTTACTCAGCACTGCTGCTGAAATCGAGATCTTGGCCTGGCTGAAGGGAGATTACTGCCTTCTTCCAGTCATTACGCTTGCCCACGCCGCGAGCGGTGCGCTTGCTCTTACCCAGAACATTCAGGGTAGTAACACGCTCAACTTTCACGCTGAACAGGCTTTCGACGGCCTTCTTGATTTCCAGCTTGGTTGCATCAGTAGCAACCTTGAAAACGAACTGGCCTTTCTTGTCTGCCAGAACCGTAGCCTTCTCGGAAACGTGCGGGCCAAGCAGAACTTTAAATACGCGTTCCTGGTTCATCCCAGCAGCTCCTCGAATTTCTTCACGGCCGACACGGTGATCAACACCTTGTCGTATGCGATCAGACTAACTGGATCGGAACCTTGCACGTCACGAACATCAACGTGTGGCAGGTTACGAGCAGCAAGGTACAGGTTCTGATCAACAACTTCAGACACGATCAGGACATCAGTCAGACCCATGCCATTCAGTTTGTTCAGCAGATCTTTGGTTTTCGGCGCTTCAACAGCGAAGTCCTGAACCACGACCAGACGATCAGTACGCACCAGCTCAGCAAGGATGGAGCGCATTGCTGCGCGGTACATCTTCTTGTTCAGCTTCTGAGAGTGATCCTGTGGGCGAGCTGCGAAAGTGGTACCACCGCCACGCCAGATAGGGCTACGGATAGTACCGGCACGAGCACGGCCAGTACCTTTCTGACGCCAAGGGCGCTTACCGCCACCACGAACGTCGGAACGGGTCTTTTGCTGTTTGCTACCTTGACGGCCGCCGGCCATGTAGGCCACGACTGCTTGGTGAACCAGCGTCTCATTGAACTCGCCGCCGAACGTCAGTTCGGAAACTTCGATCGCCTGAGCGTCATTTACATTTAATTGCATGTCAGCTTCCCCTTAACCGCGAGCCTTGGCCGCTGGACGTACAACCAGGTTGCCGCCAGTAGCGCCAGGAACAGCACCCTTGACCAACAACAGATTGCGTTCAGCGTCGACGCGCACTACTTCGAGGGACTGCACGGTCACGCGCTCAGCGCCCATATGACCGGACATTTTTTTGCCCTTGAATACACGACCAGGAGTCTGGCACTGGCCAATAGAGCCCGGGACGCGGTGGGAAACGGAGTTACCGTGAGTGTTATCTTGGCCACGGAAATTCCAACGCTTGATCGTACCCTGGAAGCCTTTACCTTTGGACTGACCGGTCACATCGACCATCTGACCTGCGGTGAAGATTTCAGCGTTGATCAGATCGCCTGCCTGGTACTCGCCTTCTTCAAGACGGAATTCCATTACGGTACGACCGGCTGCAACGTTTGCTTTAGCGAAGTGACCCGCCTGAGCAGCAGTTACACGCGAAGCGCGACGCTCGCCGACAGTGACTTGCACTGCACGATAGCCATCGGTTTCTTCAGTTTTGAACTGGGTGACGCGATTCGGCTCGATCTCAATGACCGTGACCGGAATGGAGACACCTTCTTCGGTGAAAATACGGGTCATACCGCATTTACGACCGACTACACCAATAGTCATGTTGTAAACCTCATGAGTGTACGGGGCTTTCACCCGCTATGGCCGCCCATTTCAGAGCGTTACACGACTAAGACCCAAGTCTTAGCCGAGGCTGATCTGTACTTCCACACCGGCCGCCAGATCTAGCTTCATAAGAGCGTCAACGGTTTTATCCGTTGGCTGGACGATGTCCAGTACGCGCTTATGAGTACGGATCTCGTACTGGTCACGCGCGTCTTTGTTAACGTGCGGAGAGACCAGAACGGTGAACCGCTCTTTACGAGTAGGCAGTGGAATTGGACCACGAACCTGAGCACCAGTACGTTTCGCGGTTTCCACGATTTCCTGGGTTGATTGGTCGATCAGGCGATGGTCAAAAGCCTTCAACCTGATACGGATTTGCTGATTTTGCATTGGATTTCAGACTCCGATTGCTATTCCCACCGAGCGCAATACGCCCGTTAAAAGGAGGCGCAATTCTATAGACGGCCCAACAGGGTGTCAACTCAATAAAAAAAGCCCCCGCTGAGCGGGGGCCTTTTTAAGCGATCATCGATTACTCGATGATTTTGGCTACAACGCCAGCGCCTACAGTACGACCGCCTTCACGGATTGCGAAACGCAGACCGTCTTCCATTGCGATAGTTTTGATCAGGGTGACAACCATTTTGATGTTGTCGCCTGGCATTACCATCTCAACGCCTTCCGGCAGTTCGCAGTTACCAGTTACGTCAGTTGTACGGAAGTAGAACTGAGGACGGTAGCCTTTGAAGAACGGAGTGTGACGACCGCCTTCTTCCTTGCTCAAAACATAAACTTCTGCTTCGAACTTGGTGTGCGGCTTAACCGAACCTGGCTTAACCAGAACCTGGCCACGCTCAACGTCGTCACGCTTGGTGCCACGCAACAGAACGCCGCAGTTCTCGCCTGCACGACCTTCGTCAAGCAGCTTGCGGAACATTTCAACGCCGGTGCAAGTGGTAACAGTCGTGTCACGCAGACCAACGATTTCCAGCGGATCTTGAACGCGAACGATACCGCGCTCGATACGACCAGTCACAACAGTACCGCGACCAGAGATCGAGAATACGTCCTCGATTGGCATCAGGAACGGCTTGTCGATAACGCGAACTGGATCTGGAATGTAAGAATCCAGAACCTCTACCAGTTTACGAACGGCAGTGGTGCCCATTTCGTTGTCGTCTTTGCCTTCCAGCGCCATACGAGCAGAACCGATGATGATCGGAGTATCGTCGCCCGGGAAGTCGTAAGTCGACAGCAGGTCACGAACTTCCATCTCAACCAGTTCCAGCAGCTCAGCGTCGTCTACCAGGTCAGCCTTGTTCAGGAAAACCACGATGTACGGAACGCCAACCTGACGGGACAGCAGGATGTGCTCACGGGTTTGTGGCATCGGACCATCAGCGGCCGAACAAACCAGGATAGCGCCGTCCATCTGTGCAGCACCGGTGATCATGTTCTTCACATAGTCAGCGTGACCTGGGCAGTCAACGTGAGCGTAGTGACGGATCAGCGAGTTGTATTCAACGTGCGCAGTGTTGATGGTGATACCACGAGCTTTTTCTTCTGGCGCGCTGTCGATTTTATCGAAGTCAACGATTGCAGAACCGAAAACTTCGGAGCAAACACGAGTCAGAGCTGCAGTCAGCGTGGTTTTACCATGGTCAACGTGACCAATAGTGCCAACGTTGACGTGCGGTAGGGAACGATCAAATTTTTCTTTAGCCACGACAATTAACTCCTTGCCTAAAGGACTGAACTAAATCAGCCTTGTTTTTTAGTAACAGCTTCGACGATGTGCGACGGCGCTGTATCGTATTTTTTGAATTCCATAGAGTAGCTTGCGCGACCCTGAGACATGGAACGAACGTCGGTCGCATAACCGAACATTTCA
Source organism: Pseudomonas weihenstephanensis (assembly GCF_001043055.1). Classification (GTDB taxonomy): domain Bacteria; phylum Pseudomonadota; class Gammaproteobacteria; order Pseudomonadales; family Pseudomonadaceae; genus Aquipseudomonas; species Aquipseudomonas weihenstephanensis. The sequence continues at coordinate 18,332 of NZ_JYLF01000001.1, read as the reverse complement.
CCCAACGGCACTTCAGCACGAATTACTTTGCCGGAGACCGTATCTTCCATACCCTGGATCATGCCGCGACGACGATTCAAGTCGCCCATCACGTCACCCATATAGTCTTCAGGTGTAACAACCTCTACCGCCATGATCGGCTCAAGCAACTCACCGCCACCTTTGGAGGCCAATTGCTTGGTAGCCATGGAAGCAGCCACCTTAAACGCCATCTCGTTGGAGTCGACGTCGTGGTAAGAACCATCAAACACGGTAGCCTTCAGGCCGATCAGCGGATAACCGGCAACAACACCGTTCTTCATCTGCTCTTCGATACCCTTCTGGATAGCCGGGATGTATTCCTTAGGAACCACACCACCTACCACTTCGTTCACGAATTGCAGACCTTCCTGACCTTCGTCAGCAGGAGCAAAACGGATCCAGCAGTGACCAAACTGGCCACGACCGCCGGACTGGCGAACGAACTTGCCTTCGATCTCACAGCTCTTCGTGATGCGCTCACGATACGAAACCTGAGGCTTACCGATGTTAGCTTCGACGTTGAACTCACGGCGCATCCGGTCAACCAGGATGTCCAAGTGCAGCTCGCCCATGCCAGAAATGATCGTTTGACCAGTTTCTTCATCAGTTTTTACGCGGAAAGATGGATCTTCCTGAGCAAGCTTGCCCAGAGCGACACCCATTTTTTCCTGGTCATCCTTGGTCTTCGGCTCAACGGCAACCGAAATAACCGGCTCCGGGAAGTCCATACGAACCAGAATGATTGGCTTGTCAGCGTTGCACAAAGTCTCACCCGTGGTGACGTCCTTCATGCCGATCAAGGCCGCGATGTCACCAGCGCGTACTTCCTTGATTTCTTCACGGGCGTTTGCGTGCATTTGCACCATACGACCCACACGCTCTTTCTTGCCTTTAACCGAGTTGATTACGCCGTCACCGGAGTTCAACACGCCCGAGTAAACTCGAACAAAGGTCAAAGTACCCACGAATGGGTCAGTCGCGATCTTGAACGCCAATGCCGAGAACGGCTCGTTGTCGTCTGCATGACGCTCCAGCTCGATAGTCTCGTCATCCGGGTCAGTACCCTTGATGGCAGGAATATCGGTTGGCGCAGGCAAGAAGTCGATAACGGCGTCGAGAACCAGGGGAACACCCTTGTTCTTGAAGGAAGAACCGCAAACAGCCAAGACGATCTCACCAGCGATAGTACGCTGACGCAGAGCCGCCTTGATTTCTTCGATGGTGAATTCTTCACCTTCGAGGTACTTGTTCATCAGCTCTTCATTGGCTTCGGCAGCAGCCTGGACCATGTTGTCGCGCCATTCGTCAGCCAGTTCCTGCAGTTCAGCAGGGATAGGCTTACGAACAGGAACCATACCTTTGTCAGCATCGTTCCAGTACACAGCTTCCATGTTGATCAGATCAATCTGACCCTGGAAGTTGTCTTCAGAACCGATAGCGAGCTGGATAGGCACCGGAGTGTGACCCAGACGCTTTTTGATCTGCTCGATCACACGCAGGAAGTTTGCACCTGCACGGTCCATCTTGTTTACGTAAACAAGACGTGGAACACCGTATTTGTTGGCTTGACGCCATACGGTTTCCGACTGAGGCTCAACACCCGACGTGCCGCAGAAAACAACAACTGCACCATCGAGTACACGCAGGGAACGCTCAACTTCAATAGTGAAGTCTACGTGACCCGGAGTATCGATTACGTTGAAGCGGTGCTCGTCCTTGTACTGCTTGGCAGAACCTTTCCAGAAGGCGGTAATAGCAGCAGAAGTAATGGTAATACCACGCTCCTGCTCCTGAACCATCCAGTCTGTGGTCGCGGCGCCATCATGCACCTCGCCCATTTTGTGACTTTTGCCAGTGTAAAAAAGGACGCGCTCGGTGGTGGTGGTTTTACCAGCATCCACGTGAGCAACGATACCGATGTTACGGTAGCGATTAATCGGAGTAGTACGAGCCATAAAGCCCTCGCAAAATGAGTAGCGCTGAAATTAGAAGCGGTAGTGCGAGAAAGCCTTGTTAGCTTCAGCCATACGGTGCACGTCTTCACGCTTCTTAACTGCTGCGCCCTTGCCTTCGGCAGCATCCAACAGTTCGCCAGCCAAGCGCAGAGCCATAGACTTCTCGCCGCGCTTGCGGGCGAAGTCTACCAACCAGCGCATTGCCAGGGCGTTACGACGGGACGGGCGAACTTCGACCGGAACCTGGTAAGTAGCACCGCCTACACGGCGCGACTTCACTTCGACCAGCGGAGCGATGGCGTCGAGAGCTTTCTCGAAGATTTCCAGGGGATCGCTGTTCTTGCGTTCTTTAACCTTTTCCAGCGCGCCATAAACGATACGCTCGGCAACGGCTTTTTTGCCGCTTTCCATCACGTGGTTCATGAACTTGGCCAGGATTTGGCTTCCGTATTTTGGATCGTCAAGCACATCGCGCTTGGCTGCTACGCGTCTTCTTGGCATGGATAAGCCCTCAAACGGTCTTCAGGTTAGCTCGGAACCATTACACCCAGTGGATGCACGCCCGACCTTACTCTTATCGACTCAGAAAAAAAGAAATCTGCATTATTTACCAGCAACCGAATACTACTTCGGCTTCTTGGTACCGTACTTCGAACGACCTTGGTTACGACCTTTAACGCCGGAAGTATCCAAAGAGCCGCGAACGGTGTGATAACGAACACCTGGCAAGTCTTTTACACGACCGCCACGAATCAGTACCACGCTGTGCTCTTGCAGGTTGTGACCTTCACCACCGATGTACGAGGAAACCTCGAAACCGTTGGTCAGGCGCACACGGCATACTTTACGCAGTGCCGAGTTAGGTTTTTTCGGCGTAGTTGTATACACACGGGTGCATACGCCACGACGTTGCGGGCAGTTTTGCAGCGCAGGCACGTCGGATTTCTCGACGATACGCTTACGCGGCTGACGTACCAGCTGGTTGATAGTTGCCATCTACTAGCTCCACTGTTGTCTTGCGACGCTATTGTCTTGCAAGAAAAGCAAAATGGCAGGAACGAATTCCCGCCAAATTTAGGGGTACAAGAGTCTAAAGAGGATCTTGTCCCCAGTCAAGGCAAGGCCCCGACCTTACGCCACATCAAACCGAGGTTAATGACCTCGATTCGATGAACGGAAGAGCCGGGGCCTACCTTCATTTACCGCAGAACTCAGTTACCGCTCGAGTTCAGCGCTTCGGTCAGTGCAGCTTCCACTTCACTGGCGCTTACGCGCAACGGTTTGTCAGCTTCACGACGACGCTTACGCTCGCTGTGGTATGCCAAACCGGTACCTGCCGGGATCAATCGACCCACGACAACGTTTTCTTTCAGGCCACGCAGATAATCGCGCTTGCCGGTTACCGCTGCTTCGGTCAGTACTCGTGTGGTCTCTTGGAAAGAGGCTGCAGAGATGAACGACTCAGTCGACAACGATGCCTTGGTGATACCCAGCAGAACGCGAGTGAACTTGGATACGAATTTGTCTTCGCCACCCAAACGCTCGTTCTCGGTCAACACCTGAGTCAACTCCATCTGGTCGCCCTTGATGAAGGTGGAATCACCCGACTCGGCAATCTCAACTTTACGCAGCATCTGACGCAGAATGGTCTCGATGTGCTTATCGTTGATTTTTACGCCTTGCAGACGGTAAACGTCCTGGATCTCGTTAACGATGTACTTGGCCAACGCACTCACACCCAGCAGACGCAGGATGTCATGTGGATCGCTAGGACCGTCGGAGATAACTTCGCCGCGGTTCACTTGCTCGCCTTCGAAGACGTTCAGGTGACGCCACTTCGGAATCAGCTCTTCGTACGGATCAGTACCGTCGTTCGGGGTAATAACCAGACGGCGCTTGCCTTTGGTTTCTTTACCGAACGCGATGGTACCGCTGACTTCAGCCAAAATAGAGGCTTCTTTCGGACGACGCGCTTCGAACAAGTCAGCAACGCGTGGCAGACCACCGGTGATGTCTCGAGTTTTCGAAGTTTCTTGCGGAATACGAGCGATAACATCACCGATCGCGATTTCCGCACCATCCGCTACACCGACCAAGGCGTTGGCTGGCAAGAAGTACTGAGCCGGCACGTCAGTACCTGGCAACAGCAGATCTTTACCATCGACACCCACCATCTTGACGGCTGGACGAATGTCTTTGCCGGCAGCTGGACGGTCTTTGGCATCAAGCACTTCGATGTTGGTCATACCGGTCAATTCGTCAGTCTGACGCTTGATCGTGATGCCTTCTTCCATGCCTACGTAGGTCACAGTACCTTTCATTTCGGTAACGATTGGGTGAGTGTGCGGATCCCACTTGGCTACGATAGAGCCAGCGTCAACCTTGTCACCTTCTTTAACCGAAATTACGGCACCGTACGGCAGCTTGTAACGCTCACGCTCACGACCGAAGTCATCAGCGATGGCCAGCTCACCGGAACGGGACACAGCAACCAGGCAACCGTCTACTCGCTCAACATGCTTCAGGTTATGCAGACGGACAGTACCGCCATTTTTGACCTGGACGCTGTCAGCAGCAGAGGTCCGGCTTGCCGCACCACCGATGTGGAACGTACGCATTGTCAGCTGTGTACCCGGCTCACCGATCGACTGAGCAGCGATTACGCCGACAGCTTCACCGATGTTCACCTGGTGACCACGAGCCAAGTCACGGCCGTAGCACTTGGCACAGATACCGAAGCGCGTTTCACAGCTGATTGGCGAGCGCACGATCACTTCATCGATGCTGTTCAGCTCGATGAACTCAACCCACTTCTCGTCTACCAGAGTGCCCGCAGGAACGATAACTTCTTCGGTGCCCGGCTTGAATACGTCACGGGCGATAACTCGACCCAGAACGCGCTCACCCAACGGCTCCACAACGTCGCCGCCTTCGATGTGCGGAGTCATCAGCAGACCGTGTTCGGTACCGCAGTCAACCTCAGTCACAACCAAGTCTTGAGCTACGTCTACCAGACGACGCGTCAGGTAACCGGAGTTAGCCGTTTTCAAGGCCGTATCCGCAAGACCCTTACGAGCACCGTGAGTGGAGATGAAGTACTGAAGTACGCTCAAACCTTCACGGAAGTTCGCAGTAATTGGCGTTTCGATGATGGAGCCGTCCGGCTTGGCCATCAGACCACGCATACCGGCCAGCTGACGGATCTGCGCAGCAGAACCTCGAGCACCGGAGTCGGCCATCATGTACATCGAGTTGAACGACTCTTGCTCAACTTCAACGCCGTGACGATCGATAACCTTCTCTTTCGAGAGGTTGGACATCATTGCCTTGGAGACTTCGTCGTTCGCTTTCGACCAAAGGTCGATTACTTTGTTGTACTTCTCGCCCTGGGTTACCAGGCCGGAGGCGTACTGACTTTCGATTTCTTTCACTTCATCGGTTGCAGCCGCGATGATGCGCGCTTTTTCATCCGGGATAACGAAGTCGTTAACACCGATGGAAACGCCAGAAATGGTCGAGTAAGCAAAACCTGTGTACATCAACTGGTCGGCGAAGATCACAGTCTCTTTCAAACCAACCACGCGGTAGCACTGGTTGATCAGTTTGGAGATCGCTTTTTTCTTCATCGGCAAGTTGACGACGTCGTACGACAGACCTTTTGGCACAACCTGGAACAACAGCGCACGGCCGACAGTGGTGTCGACGATACGGGTGTTGCTCACGCTGCCGCCATCGCGGTCATTGACGGTTTCGCTGATGCGAACTTTAACCTTGGCATGCAATGCGGCTTCGCCAGCACGGAATACACGGTCAACTTCTTGCAAGTCAGCGAACACACGACCTTCGCCTTTAGCGTTGATCGCTTCACGCGTCATGTAGTACAGACCCAATACAACGTCCTGCGACGGAACGATGATTGGCTCACCGTTGGCTGGCGACAGAATGTTGTTGGTCGACATCATCAACGCACGCGCTTCCAGCTGGGCTTCCAGTGTCAGCGGTACGTGCACGGCCATTTGGTCGCCGTCGAAGTCGGCGTTGTACGCAGCACAGACCAGCGGGTGCAGCTGGATAGCCTTACCTTCGATCAGTACCGGTTCAAACGCCTGGATACCCAGACGGTGAAGGGTCGGTGCACGGTTGAGAAGTACCGGGTGTTCGCGAATAACCTCAGCGAGAACGTCCCAAACCTCTGGCAGCTCGCGCTCAACCATCTTCTTGGCTGCTTTGATGGTAGTCGCCAGACCACGCATTTCCAGCTTGCCGAAGATGAACGGCTTGAACAGCTCCAGAGCCATCTTCTTAGGCAGACCGCACTGGTGCAGACGCAGGGTCGGACCTACGGTAATTACCGAACGACCCGAGTAGTCAACACGCTTACCGAGCAAGTTCTGACGGAAACGACCTTGCTTACCCTTGATCATGTCAGCCAAGGATTTCAGAGGACGCTTGTTCGAACCAGTAATAGCGCGACCACGACGGCCGTTGTCGAGCAAGGCGTCGACCGCTTCTTGCAACATACGCTTTTCGTTACGCACGATGATGTCCGGAGCGGACAGATCAAGCAGGCGCTTCAAGCGGTTGTTACGGTTGATCACTCGACGATACAGATCGTTGAGGTCGGAAGTCGCGAAACGACCACCATCCAGCGGCACCAAAGGACGCAGATCTGGCGGCAGAACCGGCAGAACGGTCAACACCATCCACTCAGGAAGGTTGCCGGAACCCAGGAAGGCTTCCATCAACTTCAGGCGCTTGGACAGCTTCTTGATTTTGGTTTCGGAGTTGGTTTGCGGAATTTCTTCGCGCAGACGGCCAATCTCGTGCTCTAGGTCGATAGCGTGCAGCAGTTCACGAACAGCTTCAGCACCCATGCGGGCATCGAAGTCGTCGCCGAACTCTTCCAGCGCTTCAAAATACTGCTCATCGTTCAGCAGCTGACCTTTTTCCAGAGTGGTCATGCCCGGATCGATAACGACATAGCTCTCGAAGTAGAGAACGCGTTCGATATCACGCAGGGTCATGTCCATCAGCAAGCCGATACGGGACGGCAGCGATTTCAGGAACCAGATGTGAGCCACTGGCGAAGCCAGCTCGATGTGAGCCATGCGCTCGCGACGGACCTTGGCCAGTGCTACTTCAACGCCACACTTCTCACAGATCACACCGCGGTGCTTCAAGCGCTTGTACTTACCGCACAGGCACTCGTAATCCTTGACCGGGCCAAAGATTTTGGCGCAGAACAGGCCGTCACGTTCAGGTTTGAACGTACGGTAGTTAATGGTTTCCGGCTTTTTAACTTCACCGAACGACCACGAACGGATCATCTCAGGCGATGCCAATCCAATACGGATGGCGTCGAACTCTTCGACTTGACCCTGGTTTTTCAGCAAATTCAGTAGGTCTTTCAAGGCCTTTCCTCCTGGCGGAGCAGAGAGCGGGCATCACAGCCCCGCTCTCGATTCGCGTCACGTGTTATTCGGTTTCCAGATCGATATCGATGCCGAGGGAACGAATTTCTTTGATCAACACGTTGAAGGACTCGGGCATGCCCGGCTCCATACGGTGATCGCCGTCCACGATGTTTTTGTACATCTTGGTACGACCGTTCACATCGTCCGACTTCACTGTGAGCATTTCTTGCAGAGTGTATGCCGCGCCGTAGGCTTCCAGCGCCCAGACCTCCATCTCCCCGAAACGCTGACCACCGAACTGTGCCTTACCACCCAGCGGCTGCTGGGTAACCAGGCTGTAAGAACCGGTAGAACGAGCGTGCATCTTGTCGTCCACCAAGTGGTTCAGCTTCAGCATGTACATGTAGCCAACGGTAACCGGACGCTCGAACTTGTTGCCGGTACGACCATCTGTCAGCACCATCTGGCCGCTGTCTGGCAAGTCTGCCAGACGTAGCATTGCCTTGATTTCGCTTTCTTTTGCACCGTCAAACACCGGGGTGGCCATCGGCACACCGCCACGAAGGTTCTTCGCCAGATCCAGGATTTCCTGATCGGAGAAGTCATCCAGGCTTTCTTGACGACCGCCAATTTCGTTGTAGATCTCATGCAAGAACTTACGCAGGTCAGCGACCTTGCGTTGCTCTTCAATCATGAGGTTGATCTTCTCGCCCAAACCTTTGGCAGCGAGGCCCAGGTGAGTTTCGAGAATCTGACCAACGTTCATACGCGAAGGTACGCCCAACGGGTTGAGAACAACATCGACCGGGGTGCCATTGGCATCGTACGGCATGTCTTCAACCGGCATGATCACGGAGACCACACCTTTGTTACCGTGACGACCAGCCATCTTGTCACCCGGCTGGATGCGACGACGGATTGCCAGGTAAACCTTGACGATTTTCAGCACGCCTGGAGCCAGGTCATCGCCTTGCTGCAGTTTGCGCTTCTTGTCTTCGAACTTGTCGTCCAGCAGACGACGGCGATCGATGATGTAAGCCTGAGCCTTTTCAAGCTGCTCGTTCAGAGCATCTTCAGCCATGCGCAGTTTGAACCACTGACCATGCTCAAGACCGTCCAGGATTTCATGGGTGATTTCCTGACCTTTCTTCAGACCAGCTCCACCTTCGGCGATACGGCCAACCAGTGCAGAGCGCAGACGTTCGAAAGTGGCGCCTTCAACGATACGGAACTCTTCGTTCAAATCCTTGCGGATCTCGTCCAGCTGGGTTTTCTCGATCGACAGGGCACGAGCATCACGCTCAACGCCGTCACGAGTGAAAACCTGAACGTCAATTACCGTACCTTTGGTACCGGTAGGTACACGCAGGGAAGTGTCTTTAACGTCGCTGGCTTTTTCACCGAAGATGGCACGCAACAGCTTCTCTTCAGGTGTCAGCTGGGTCTCGCCTTTCGGAGTGACCTTACCCACCAGAATGTCGCCAGCGCCAACTTCAGCACCTACGTAAACAATACCGGCTTCGTCCAGTTTGTTCAGTGCAGCTTCACCCACGTTAGGGATGTCCGCAGTGATCTCTTCAGGCCCAAGCTTGGTATCACGCGCCACACAGGTCAGTTCCTGGATGTGGATCGTGGTAAAGCGATCTTCTTGAACAACTCGTTCCGACAAGCAGATGGAGTCTTCGAAGTTGTAACCGTTCCAGGCCATGAACGCGATGCGCATGTTCTGACCCAATGCCAGTTCACCCATATCGGTGGACGGGCCGTCAGCCATAATGTCGCTACGCTGAACACGATCACCCTTACGAACCAGCGGACGCTGGTTGATGCACGTGTTCTGGTTGGATCGGGTGTATTTGGTCAGGTTGTAGATGTCGACACCGGCTTCGCCAGTCTCAACTTCGTCATCCGCAACACGAACCACGATACGGCTTGCATCAACAGAGTCGATTACGCCGCCACGACGAGCCACGACGCAAACGCCGGAGTCACGAGCTACGTTACGCTCCATGCCGGTACCTACCAGCGGCTTGTCAGCGCGCAGGGTCGGTACAGCTTGACGCTGCATGTTGGAACCCATCAACGCACGGTTGGCGTCATCGTGCTCCAGGAACGGGATCAGCGACGCTGCAACCGACACTACCTGCTTGGGCGATACGTCCATCAAGGTGACGTCTTCCGGCGCCTTAACGGTGAATTCGTTCAAGTGGCGGACAGCTACCAATTCGTCGACCAGCACTTTCTTGTCGTTCATCGTGGCCGAAGCCTGAGCGATCACGTGATCAGCTTCTTCGATGGCGGACAGGAAAACGATCTCGTCGGTCACCAGAGCGTCTTTCACCACGCGGTACGGGCTCTCAAGGAAGCCGTACTGGTTGGTGCGCGCATAGGCAGCCAAGGAGTTGATCAGACCAATGTTCGGACCTTCCGGAGTCTCAATAGGGCAAACACGACCGTAGTGAGTCGGGTGTACGTCACGAACTTCAAAGCCGGCACGCTCACGCGTCAAACCGCCCGGGCCCAGTGCAGAAACACGGCGCTTGTGGGTGATCTCGGACAGCGGGTTGTTCTGGTCCATGAACTGGGAAAGCTGGCTGGAACCGAAGAACTCTTTCACCGCGGCAGCGACTGGCTTCGCGTTGATCAGGTCTTGCGGCATCAGGCCTTCGCTTTCAGCCATCGACAGACGCTCTTTGACCGCACGCTCAACACGTACCAAGCCAACGCGGAACTGGTTTTCTGCCATTTCGCCTACACAGCGAACACGACGGTTACCCAGGTGGTCGATGTCATCGACGATGCCTTTACCGTTACGGATGTCGACCAAAGTCTTCAGTACCGCGACGATATCTTCTTTGCACAACACGCCCGAACCTTCGATTTCGGTACGACCGATACGACGGTTGAACTTCATCCGGCCGACCGCAGACAGGTCATAACGCTCAGGGCTGAAGAACAGGTTGTTGAACAAGGTTTCGGCAGCGTCTTTGGTTGGCGGCTCGCCGGGACGCATCATGCGATAGATCTCGACCAGGGCTTCCAATTGGTTGCTGGTGGAGTCGATCTTCAGAGTGTCGGAGACGAATGGACCGCAGTCGATATCGTTGGTGTACAACGTTTCAATACGAACAACCTGGCTCTTGGCAATTTTAGCCAGAATCTCAGTGGTCAGTTCGGTGTTGCACTCAGCAATGATTTCGCCAGTTGCCGGATGCACGATAGCCTTGGCCGTTGTGCGACCCAGGACGTAGTCCAGAGGCATAACGAGCTCTTTGATACCGGCTTTTTCCAGCTGGTTGATGTGACGAGCAGTAATACGACGACCCTGCTCAACAATCACCTTGCCTTTGTCATCGGTAATATCGATGGCCGCAATTTCACCGCGCAGGCGCTGAGGAACCAGCTCCAGGCTGATGCTTTCACCTTGAACGTGGAAAACGTTGGTGGTGTAAAACGCGTCCAGCACTTGCTCAGTGGTGTAGCCCAGCGCGCGCAGCAATACCGATGCAGGCAGCTTGCGACGACGGTCAATACGCACGAACACGCAGTCTTTAGGGTCGAACTCGAAATCCAACCAAGAACCGCGGTACGGGATGATGCGAGCGGAATAAAGCAGTTTACCGGAGCTGTGCGTCTTGCCGCGGTCGTGGTCAAAGAACACGCCCGGGGAACGGTGCAGTTGGGAAACAATTACACGCTCAGTACCGTTGATTACAAAGGTACCGTTTTCAGTCATCAGGGGGATTTCACCCATGTAGACTTCTTGCTCTTTGATGTCCTTGATTGCTTTATTCGACGATTCTTTGTCGAAAATAATCAAGCGAACTTTTACCCGCAAAGGTACGGCGTACGTTACACCGCGCAACACGCATTCTTTGACATCAAACGCCGGTTCGCCCAAGCGATAACCGACATACTCCAGCGCAGCATTGCCGGAGTAGCTGATGATCGGGAAAACGGATTTGAAGGCCGCATGCAGGCCCACGTCGCGGAACTGATCTTTAGTCGCTCCCGCCTGCAAGAATTCACGATACGAATCCAGCTGGATTGCCAAGAGATACGGCACATCCATGACGTCCGGCAACTTGCTAAAGTCCTTGCGGATACGTTTTTTCTCAGTATATGAGTAAGCCATCAGCGTTCCCCAGCTTGGTCACCTGCTTGTTTGGCCTCTCCCGACGGGAGCAGCCAGAAAATCGTGCAAACCCCTTGGTTTGCTCCACCGCACAGGGTGGTTACAGCACGTTAGAGACGCCGACCCAGTCGGCAGCCAATAACGGAAAAAGGCCGGTGGCATGAGCCACCAGCCATCAGCCTCAGCTTAACGCCTGGGCTGGATACGCAAGGTCGATGCTTATTTCAGCTCGACTTTAGCGCCTGCTTCTTCCAAGGTAGCCTTGGCTTTGTCAGCTGCGTCTTTAGCAACAGCTTCCAATACCATAGCTGGAGCGCCGTCAACTACTGCCTTGGCTTCTTTCAAGCCCAGACCAGTCAGTTCACGAACAGCCTTGATCACGTTAACTTTCTTCTCGCCAGCTTCCAGCAGCATGACGTTGAATTCAGTTTGCTCTTCAACAACAGCGGCAGCAGCAGCTGGACCAGCAGAAGCAGCGGCAGCCGAAACGCCGAATTTTTCTTCGAAAGCTTTGATCAGCTCAACAACCTGCAGAACCGACATTTCAGCTACGGCGTTGAGGATATCGTCTTGGGAGATAGACATTGCTGTATTTCCTGAATTGGGGGACGGCCTACGCGGCCATCGAAATAAACAAAAATACGCGAGAGAAAATGCTCAGCCTTAGGCTGCAGCAGCTTCTTTTTGCTCGCGAACTGCAGCCAGAGTACGAGCCAGCTTGCTGGTAGCGCCTTGAATCACGCTCATCAGCTGCGAAATAGCTTCGTTACGGGTCGGCAGTGTTGCCAGTACGTCGATTTGGTTAGCTGCGAGGAACTTGCCCTCGAACGCAGCTGCCTTAATCTCGAACTTATCCTGACCTTTAGCGAACTCTTTGAACAAACGGGCAGCAGCGCCAGGATGTTCGTTGGAGAATGCAATCAAGGTCGGGCCAGTGAACACGTCGTTGAGAACACTGTAGTCAGTGTCAGCAACTGCGCGCTTGAGCAGAGTGTTACGTACAACGCGTACGTAAACGCCTGCTTCACGAGCCTCTTTACGGAGTCCGGTCATAGCGCTTACTGTCACACCGCGGGCATCAGCCACAACAGCAGACAGGGCAACTTTGGCAGCCTCGTTGACTTCAGCGACGATGGCCTTCTTGTCTTCGAGTTTAATTGCCACGGGTTTAACTCCTGCTTGTTACCGTTTCATTCAGCCGAGGCTGAATGTCGTTTTGGTGTCTGATTCGGTAAGGAACCGGGAGCACCATCTGCGTAGGCTTGAGGTTTAAGGCTTTCACCGCCTACGGTCTTGGATAGCCCCCGCCAGGCAGGGACCCCAATCTTTCAATTGGCACATTTAACTGCGCCAACGTTGTCTTACGCGTCCAGAGAACCTTGGTCGATGACCAAGCCTGGGCCCATAGTGGTGCTCAGGGTAACGCGCTTAACGTAAATACCTTTCGAGGAAGCAGGCTTGATACGCTTCAAATCAGCGATCAGGGCTTCAACGTTTTCCTTCAGCTGGACAGCATCAAAGCCGACCTTGCCAACGGAAGTGTGGATGATACCGTTTTTGTCGGTACGATAACGAACCTGACCAGCTTTCGCGTTTTTAACCGCGGTAGCAACGTCTGGAGTTACAGTACCAACCTTAGGGTTAGGCATCAGACCACGTGGGCCCAGGATTTGACCCAACTGACCTACAACACGCATTGCGTCCGGGGATGCAATTACTACGTCATAGTTCAGGTCGCCGCCTTTCATTTCAGCAGCCAGATCGTCCATACCAACGCGATCAGCGCCGGCCGCCAGAGCAGCTTCAGCAGCTGGACCCTGTGTGAACACAGCTACACGTACAGTCTTGCCAGTGCCGTGTGGCAGCACAGTTGCGCTACGAACAACCTGGTCAGATTTACGTGGGTCTACGCCCAAGTTAACAGCGATGTCAAAAGACTCGCTGAACTTAACAGTCGACAGCTCAGCCAGAAGAGCGGCAGCGTCTACAAAGTTGTAGGACTTGCCAGCTTCGATTTTACCGGCGATTGCCTTTTGACGCTTAGTCAGCTTAGCCATTACACACCCTCCACGTTAAGGCCCATGCTACGAGCAGAGCCGGCGATGGTACGCACGGCTGCATCCAGATCAGCTGCAGTCAGATCCGCGTTTTTGGTTTTCGCGATTTCTTCCAGCTGAGCACGGGTAACAGTGCCAACCTTAACGGTGTTTGGACGAGCGGAACCGCTAGTCAAACCAGCCGCTTTCTTCAGCAGAACCGAAGCAGGAGTCGACTTAGTTTCGAATGTGAAGCTACGGTCGCTGTATACAGTGATGATCACTGGAGTCGGCAGGCCTGGCTCAATACCCTGAGTACGGGCGTTGAAAGCCTTGCAGAATTCCATGATGTTCACACCGTGCTGACCCAGAGCCGGACCAACAGGTGGGCTTGGGTTAGCCTGAGCGGCCTTCACTTGCAGCTTGATGTAAGCGGTAATTTTCTTGGCCATGAGGCACTCCAATTACGGGTTCAGACGCCTAAATTAAAAGGCTCCCCGGTTACTTGCGTGTTTATCCCAGTGACGACAAAACCCCACAGCCTAAGCCATGGGGTTGGGATGCGTATTCAGCTAGACCTTTTCGACCTGGCTAAACTCTAGCTCCACCGGAGTGGAACGACCGAAAATGAGCACAGCCACTTGGATGCGACTCTTTTCGTAGTTAACTTCTTCTACCGTGCCATTGAAATCAGCAAACGGGCCGTCGGTCACACGAACAACCTCACCCGGCTCGAACAGTGTTTTCGGCTTAGGCTTATCACTGCCATCAGCAACACGTCGCAGAATCGCTTCTGCTTCTTTGTCTGTGATCGGTGCTGGCTTGTCAGCGGTGCCGCCAATAAAGCCCATGACACGAGGTGTATCCTTGACCAAGTGCCAAGTACCTTCGTTCATGTCCATTTGGACCAACACATAACCAGGGAAGAACTTGCGCTCACTTTTGCGTTTCTGGCCATTACGCATTTCAACCACTTCTTCAGTGGGAACCAGAATTTCGCCGAAGCCTTCTTCCATGCCTGCCAGCTTAATACGCTCAATCAAAGAGCGCATAACATGCTTTTCGTAACCCGAATAAGCATGCACTACGTACCAACGCTTAGCCACGGGACACCCTTAGCCAACAATCAAGGAAACGAGCCAGCCGAGCAGGGAATCCAAACCCCACAACAGCAACGCCATAACAAGAACAACAGCCACCACGATCAACGTAGTCTGCGTAGTTTCTTGGCGAGTTGGCCATACGACTTTACGAATTTCAGCACGAGCTTCCTTTACCAGGACAGCAAACGACTTGCCTTTTGCAGTCTGCAAACCCACATAGGCAGCAACAGCAGCAATCACAAGAAGTGCGATGACGCGATACAGGATCGGCGAACCAGAATAATACTGATTCCCAACAACGCCAACCACCACAAGCGCAACCACTACTAGCCACTTGAGGAGATCGAAGCGAGAGCCTTGAACTTCAGCCTTGGGAGTCATCAAAGAGGATCCTGTGAAAAGAAAGCCAGATGCATTGTAAGAATCTGGCAGGTCAGGAGGGAATCGAACCCCCAACCTACGGTTTTGGAGACCGTCGCTCTGCCAATTGAGCTACTGACCTAAAACATTATCGAGCCGCCGATTATGCCGACCCGAGAGAGACTTTTCAACAAACAATGCGAATACTTTTGCAATCAGATCATAAGACAACCTGAAAACCTTGCCAGCAGCAGAATGCGTGCCACCCACAAAAGCAATCACCAACCAGAGCAGCAGACCCAACCAACAGCCCACCAGCAAACACTCCAGGCAAGCTATTCAGCCCGCTAAAACAAAGGCAGATATTTTCATATCTGCCTTGTTATATGGAGCTCTTGAGCGGATTTGAACCGCTGACCTCACCCTTACCAAGGGTGTGCTCTACCAACTGAGCTACAAGAGCAAAACCTTCTCTAAACCAGCACGTTATGGAGCGGGTGGCGGGAATCGAACCCGCATCATCAGCTTGGAAGGCTGAGGTTCTACCACTAAACTACACCCGCAAAACATGCTGACCGATATAAATATGGTGGAGGGGGAAGGATTCGAACCTTCGAAGTCGTAGACGTCAGATTTACAGTCTGATCCCTTTGGCCGCTCGGGAACCCCTCCTGAGCTGGTCGAAATTCTACAGCATTTCAACCTTATGTCAACCGCCTTTATTAACTAAATCATCAACTTAGGCGACTTACATACTTCACATCAAATACCCTTTTAGGTGTTCACTGTGGAGCGGGCGCCATTCTATGCAAACTATCAGGCAGCTGCAACCCCCCGCAGTCCTTTTTTTCGTATTTGAAGTCATTGAATTCATTAGCAAGATTCTGCAAAAGAACTTCAGGCTTTTTTTCATCGTTCTGCTCACCGATCTTGAACAGATAGTTTGGCGCGCCCGCATCTCCATCAACGGTTAATTCGCTTGCAACATCTGTATCTGCGAGCCTCTGGCGTATGACACTCAGCGAAGCTCCATCGATTGGAAGAGTCAGGTGGAAGCACGTGCTTAGCGGCGCAACGACCTCCCCTCCTGGCGCTATCGGTCGGACCTCCTTAAGCAATTGAATATCTTGTTTGCTGCCTTTGTACAACGCCAGGGAGGCGACCTCCTTAACCCTAGGAGGCGCCTCTTGCTGACGCCACACATAGTAGAAAATATTGAGCACCACCAGTAGTAGGAACAGCCAACGCATAGAAACCTCAAGACAAGGGACAAGCTGTAGCCAAGCCGACAAAAACAAGATCTTTTACCAGGCGCGCCTGGGGTAGTGCAGACATCACCAAATCCGCATCCCCACCAGTAAGGAATACCTCGAATTCCTCCCCCCAATACTCATGGGCCAGTTGGAGTTGAGTCTGGACAAATCCGCGAAGCATCAGTAAGCAGCCCCTCTCAACCGCCTCAACAGTGGTACGACCTGGAGTGCTGCTCAGCAAAGCCTGCTCAGCAGAATGATCGTCATATTTTATCCGTCGCGTATGCGTACGCAGCTGATCTCGCATAAGCGGGAGACCAGGGCAAATGAACCCACCCAGATGCTGCCCATTTGCCGCAACAAAATCTGCGGTCACTGCCGTACCTAGGTCCAAAATCAAACACGCACCTTTGGACAGCTCAAACGCGCCCACTACTGCCAACCAGCGATCTAGCCCTAGACGCTCAAAGTCCTCATAACCATTCGTGACACCTGCCACGGCTCGGACAGGGCTTGCACACATCACAGCAACAGAAAATTCAGCTCTCAGCACAGCAACCAAACACGCAGTCTCCTCATCACTGCGCACGCTAACCATACGGCAATGAGTAATCTTTAAATCATGGTTATCTGACACGACGGCTATCAATTCAGTTGCTGAGTCAGCTATACCCGAACCTAATACTGCCTCGCGATCCAGGACCCGCCACTTGATAAAACTATTGCCACAATCCATTTCAAGAATCATTGCGCAGCCTCAAGCTCAGCTCACCGCCACTGAACACTTTCTCCTGACCTTCCACCCTCAAGCGCAATGCGCCCTGCGGATCTATACCGATGACAGTTCCATTTACCTGGTTCACACCGGCAATTAGTGAAACCTCACGGCCAGCCCACAGATGATTTGACTCCCACTCAGCCTGAACTGCAGAAAAACCTAGCTCAGCGTGACGCTCAAGATACATCTGCAAGGTCTCACTCAGCGTCAAAATAACAAGATTACGATTCACCTCCTTACCCGTCTCCAATCGCATTGATGTCCACGCTTGGTCAACGTCGTTTGTCGCCTTCATATTAACGTTGATACCAATACCGATGACCACATGACAGACATCTGCTGGATCACCCACCAACTCCAACAGAATACCCGCGATCTTTTTATTACCAACCAACAAATCGTTTGGCCACTTAAGCCCCACACTTAAACAGTCATAGCTGCGCAAAACACTCATTACAGCCAGGCCTACAACTAAACTCAACCCTTCCAGCTGATGCATGCCTCCGTCCATCCTAAGCACCAAGCTGTAGTAAATATTTTGGGCAAAAGGACTAACCCACTTGCGACCGCGTCGCCCACGACCTGCACTTTGTTGCTCAGCCACGACAGCAAAGGGCGCCACCCTCCCCGCAGAAACCCCACGCAATGCCTCTGCGTTGGTGGAGTCCAGTGACTCATATAGCGATATAGGATAGTGAGAATCCGCCAATGTCCCTTGATCTATAAGCTCAAGCGGCGCAGCCAATTGATAGCCACGACCACGAACTTTATGAATAGGCAGGTTCAATTCGACCTCTAACTTCTGGAGCTGCTTCCATACGGCACTGCGGCTAATACCTAGCGCGGCACCTAGAGCTTGTCCAGAATGAAAACGACCATCTTTAAGGAGCTTCAACAACGTCAGCATGCACGTATCGCCTCGCAATCAGGTATGCATGATAACGACGGACAGCGTCAGTGCATAGAAAAGCGCTGGATTACACTTTCCAACATTAGGTGGCGCTTGACCGATATCGACGTAGCCAACGCTTGAAATTAGGAGACTGTTGCGGCATCGGTGCCTATGAATTAGTTACATAAAGTGGGAGCCCCTGGTGCCTCCATATACGCCGATGACAACGTAAATATTCAGCTGTTTGGAGCAAGAATATTTTTCGAGCGCACAAACAAAATCCCCATCTGCGTAAGCAGACAGGGATTCTGGAATTTAATCTTGACGATGACCTACTCTCACATGGGGAAACCCCACACTACCATCGGCGATGCATCGTTTCACT
>NZ_JYLF01000019.1 GCF_001043055.1 Pseudomonas weihenstephanensis | reverse complement strand
CAGGGCATTACCCCTGAGTCCATCGGCATCGACCCCGTGGATGCGCAACTGCTGGAATCACGCACCTTCAGCATCGAAGAGATTTGCCGCTGGTTTGGCGTGCCGCCGTGGATGGTGGGCAAAACCGATTCCGGCAGCAACTGGGGCACTGGCCTTGAACAGCAGATGATCGCGTTCCTGACCTTCTGCATCAGCTCACTCACCTCGCAAATCCAACAGTGCGTCAACAAACGGCTGCTGACCCCGGTAGAGCGCGTGACCCATTACGCCGAGTTCTCGCTGGAAGCCTTCCTCAAGGCGGACACCGCAGGGCGGGCGGCCTGGTACAGCCAAATGACACAAAACGGAATCATGACCCGTGACGAATGCCGGGGCAAAGAGAACCTGCCGCGCCGTGGCGGCAACGCTGACGTGCTCACGGTGCAAACCAACCTTTCCCCGATTGACCAACTTGGCCAATCCAACGACGGGCAAGCTGCAAGAGCGGCCCTGATGAACTGGTTACAACAGCCAGAAACTACCGCTCAGGAGTGAATCATGCAGATCCAAGCCAATCGCGACTTGCGTTGCGAAATCAGCCCGCGCGCGCTCGATATGTGGAACCCCGACCTGCGGGCCGCCGTAGAAACGGCTACAGACACCATCACCATGTACGGCGTGATCGGTGAAGACTGGTGGGGTGAGGGCGTCACGCTCAAACGCATTGATTCAGCCCTGCGCGCCATCGGCGACAAACCGGTCACGGTGTACATCAACTCACCGGGCGGCGACATGTTTGAAGGCATCGCCATTTACAACCGCCTGCGCGAACACTCGCAACCGGTCGCCGTCAAAGTGCTGGGCCTGGCTGCCTCGGCCGCGTCAGTCATTGCAATGGCGGGCAGCACCCGCGAGGTCGCCAAAAGCGCGTTTCTGATGATCCACAACTGCTGGACCTGGCTGGCCGCCAACCGCCACGGCCTGCGCGAAGCTGCCGACCAGATGGAAGAATTCGACAAGGCGATGATCGGGCTTTACGCCGACACTAGCGGGCAAAGTGAAGACGACATCGAGGCCATGCTGGACGCCGAAACCTACCTCAGTGGCAGCAGCGCCCTTGAAAAGGGTTTCGCCACCGGGTTGATCGCCGCTGATGAGGTCAAAGAAGCCCCCGATGACGCCCTGACCCAAGCCCATGCCTCCCGAAAACTGGACGCGGCGCTGGCCAAGTCCGGCATGCCCCGCAGCGAGCGGCGCAAGCTGATTGCAGGCATCAAAAGCAACACGCCAAACGCTGTTGCAAGTGACACGCCCCGGGCTGTCCCGTTGGGTTCGCTCAGCGCTGCCCTCGATATGTGCGCGTTCGAAGAGACTGCCCATCAAGCCTCGTCCTTGATCGGCCTGATTCCGACGCGCTGATCCACATTCCTTAAACCCCAACCGCCTGATGGCGGTTTTTTCGTTTCAGCAGGTACCCACCATGCCAGACCTCTCCAAAATCGAAGCGTCACAGAAACAAACCCAAGCAGACCTCAAGGCCGTGGGCGACCAGATCAAGGCCTATGCCGAGCGCACGGAAAAAGAAATCAAGCACTCCGGCGACATGCAGACCGAAACCCGGGCCAAGGTCGACGAGCTGCTCAGCAAGCAGGGCGAGTTGCAAGCGCGCATGCAAGACGCTGAGCAAAAGTTGGTCAACGCGGGCAAGCGTCACGAACCGGAAATCCAGCAAACAGCCGGGCATCTGGTCGCCGCCAAAATGAGCGAAGAAGGCGTGACCAGTTCTTTCCGAGGCTCGCGCCGTGTTGAAGTGCCGCGCGCGGCCATTACCTCCGCGCCGGGATCGGGCGGCGCACTGGTTGCGCCGGACCGAGTTGGTGTGATCCTCGCCCCGCAGCGCCGTCTGACCATTCGTGACCTCGTCGCACCGGGCACCACCGGTGCCAACGCCGTCGAATACGTGCGCGAAACCGGCTTCACCAACAATGCCGCCATTGTCGGCGAGGGCTTGGCCAAGCCTTACAGCGACCTCACTTTCGGCCTTGAAAACGCAAACGTGCGCACCATTGCGCACCTGTTCAAAGGCAGCCGGCAAATCCTCGATGATGCGGCGGCGCTGCAAAGCTACATCGATGCCCGCGCCCGTTACGGCCTGCTGCTGGCCGAAGAGGCGCAACTGCTCTACGGCAACGGCACCGGCAATAACCTCAACGGCATCATCCCTCAGGCTCAGGTTTATAAGGCACCCACCGGGATCACCGTGGATGCTGAACAACGCATCGACCGCATTCGCCTTGCGCTGCTACAAGCCACCCTGGCCGAGTTTCCGTCTACCGGCATCGTCCTTAACCCGATCGACTGGGCAGCCATCGAACTGCTCAAGGACAGCGAGAACCGCTACATCATTGGCAAACCGCAAGAAGGCACCTCGCCGCGCTTGTGGAA
>NZ_JYLF01000018.1 GCF_001043055.1 Pseudomonas weihenstephanensis | reverse complement strand
TTCAGGGCCAGTACCACGATCACGAAACAGGGCTGCACTACAACCGCTATCGGTATTATGATCCCCGGGTTGGGCGGTTTATCAGCAAAGACCCGATCAGCTATGCGGGTGGGTTGAATCTGTATGCGTATGCGCCGAATCCTACGGGGTGGGTTGATGCGTTAGGGTTGGCAGCTCACAGAGGCAGAATTCAGGCGCAAGGAGCCAAACTTGAAGAGTCAATTGCTTGGAACCAAGATGTGCCATTAACATCAGGTGATGCTAAGAAAAAACTAGATGAGCTTAAAGATAAATTGAGTAAGAAAGATCTTGCGGCTAGGGCGGATGCATTCAAGAAAGCTGAAAAATTCATCGATGATTCATGCTCTTGTGGTGGGGTTGATGCACAAATAAGCAAAACCTTTATGGTTAAAGATACAAGGCATGAACGTGTTGATATTGAAGTTATTTCAGGTAAGGCATTTGTGGAGTGAGTAAATTGTTTGAAAATTATTTAGGCGATCCGGGCTGCTATGCACGTTTAGAGTCTCATTTCTTTTGTTTTTTCCAAGATTTGATTGAGCAGATGGGGCTTAATGAGGGACGCTTTAACTTTCCATTTTATAAGACATGCTTCTCAAATGGAGTGCCTTTTTTTGATGGGAATCCAATTTTTTCTGCAAAAGATAATCAGAGTGGAAAAACCTTGAGAGTGGTACTTGATGAGCAGTCCGACAGAGTTACATCTTTTTATGATAATCATGAGGGGCGTGAATTTGTTATTGTAGGCAGCATTCTGATGTTGAGTTTTATAAAAAAAGAAATTGTTAACTGGTTAAAAGAAATTTAAGCCTTTTGGTCGTATTGGCGATTGCTGAACAAGTTGAACGGTGTCTTGCTGCTCTTGGACGACCACCGGATAATGAGGCTCATATTGATCATATTAAGCCGCAAGCAAAAAATGGCTCGGATACACCAGAAAATGGCCAGGTACTTTGTAGCGTGTGTAACCTTAATAAGAGCGACTCATGGGTACCTTAGGGGGAAATGGAAAAGCTATTTTTTAAATTATCTGTCATTGATGATTACCCACCCGTCTCAAGCGAAAGCGTGTGGGCAGAAAATTCTCACCCACTGAGATGTGTACTAAAAACATACCTTTCTATGAGAATGAGGCGAATTTAGATGATTTGGTTCAAGTAGTACCCGGTCAAGATGGAGAGAATATTTTCCAACAAATAATAACTCCAAGCGGCAATAGCACTATTCGAATTGTTTTTTTAGAACCTGTTCACACGGAGATTAACCGGGTATTGGAGACTATCGTTGCGATGGGTTGCAGTTGGGAGGGTGGTAGTGAAAGTTTTTACTCGATCAATGTCCCCGAACAGACGTCTCTTGATGATTTGGTTGAGTTTTTAGTACCAGAATCTGAAAGTGGCCTTTTGGAATGTGAATACGGTCTGATTCGCCAATGAAAGACATCATCCGCCTAGGCGACTCCACCACCCATGGGGGTGTCGTGCTTGAAGCTTTTTCCCGGACTGACCTCAACGGTAAACCGATTGCCGGTGTTGGTCATAACGTCAGTTGCCCGTTGTGTAAAGGGATTTTTCCCATTGCCGAGGGCAGCGCGACTTACTCCGTTGACGGTATTGCCGTTGCACTCAATGGTATGAAAACAGCGTGTGGTGCCGCACTGATTGCCAGAGGCCCAAAAGGCGCAGTCAACCGTTGAACCGCAACACCGTTCTTTAAAAACTGAGCCGGTATGGATTGATGTTTACTGCTAGCACAACGGCCAACAAAACCAAATGTGCTGGGACCTTTTCGACCGTCTGGTGCGCTTTGAAGACAACACACTCCGCGTCGACTACGCCTACGACCCGCTGGGGCGGCGCATCCATAAATACTCCAACGCCCGCCACAAGCATCGCCCGGAAGCTGGCTCACACTGGAACCAAAACGAACAGGCGCGCAAACAACGTGAACTGGGCTGCCGTGGCGCAGGCCATGCGGCATCAACCGATCCGCCTGTTGGCGCAGCCGAGTTACGAACGCGCCTACGACATCGACCAGGACCCGCTGTGGACGCACATGCCCCAAGCGATACCGATTGACGTGTTGGCCTGGTACCAGTGCGACCACTTGGGCACGCCACAAGAACTGACCGACCCCAACGGCCAAATCGCCTGGAGTGCGCAGTACAAAGCCTGGGGTGAAATAAAAGAACAGTGTTTGGAATGGGCGCAGCGTGAGGGGCTGACCAACCCGATCAGATTTCAGGGGCAGTACCACGATCACGAAACGGGGCTGCACTACAACCGCTATCGGTACTATGATCCCCGGGTTGGGCGGTTTATCAGCAAAGACCCGATCAGCTATGCGGGTGGGTTGAATCTTTACCAATATGCGCCGAATCCAACGGGATGGATCGATCCTCTCGGCTTGTGGAAGGGGCAGCCAAGAAATACAAACGGGACCTTCGGTAAAG
>NZ_JYLF01000017.1 GCF_001043055.1 Pseudomonas weihenstephanensis | reverse complement strand
AAAGACCCGATCAGCTATGCGGGTGGGTTGAATCTTTACCAATATGCGCCGAATCCAACGGGATGGATCGATCCTCTCGGCTTGTGGAAGGGGCAGCCAAGAAATACAAACGGGACCTTCGGTAAAGGTGCAAATCCTGAAAAGCTATGACCTCCCGTGGCTGATACGACTAAGAAGGTACATGGCAATAGTTTGGACAGTGATGCGCCTGCTATTGGGTACACGTTGAGGGATAGAGATACTTATGAAGTCGCAAAATATGGCGAAACAACCTATGGTAAAAAGCGACATCCTGACAACTACCTAAAGAACGAAGGAGTCATAATGAAAGTTGAAGCATCAGGAAGTAAACGAGAGATGTACCAATGGCAGCACGAAAGGATTTTGGATTACAAAACAAAACATAACGGCCAGCGCCCACGTCTTAATAAAAACGACTATTAAGGAGTCGTGTATGATTTTTTTATGTCAGCTGAAATCGAAGAGGGTGCAGATAAAGGAGAGCGAACCGTAAGAAAAAAAATAGAGCCTCTAATGATAGAGCTCTTGAGTGAAGTAGAATTAGAATCAGGATTAAAAGAATGGAGCTTTATCCCTATAATCATGTCTGATAAATTCATTGCTGGATTCCCTGAATTCGTTAAGCTCAGAAGAAAAGATAAGAGCTTGGATTGCAGAGTGCATATTGAATACGAAAGATTTAAAAGCGCGCACGAACAAGAACAAGTTATGATGGCGCTCGACGCCATGGAACGCTCAATCAAAATGATGGGCAAACAAAAAATAACAGAAAACGATCAAGTAATACTCAAAGATATACTGAGTACGGTTAGAAAAAAACTACTAATCACAAACTAATCATGTTCTTGTGATTGCAGATTATATTTAATTCATTACTTTCAATTTTGTTCACGCTATACAATTACGTAATACACAGACTTACCCTATGAAAGACATCATCCGCCTAGGCGACTCCACCACCCACGGGGGTGTCGTGCTTGAAGCTTTTTACAGGACTGACCTCAACGGTAAACCGATTGCCGGTGTTGGTCATAACGTCAGTTGCCCGTTGTGCAAAGGGGTTTTTCCCATTGCCGAGGGCAGCGCGACTTACTCCGTTGACGGCATTGCCGTTGCACTCGATGGAATGAAAACAGCGTGTGGTGCCGCACTGATTGCCAGTGGCCCGAAAGGCGCAGTCAACCGTTGAACCGCAACACCGTTCTTTAAAAACTGAGCCGGTATGGATTGATATTTACTGTTGGCAAAACGGCCAACAAAACCAAATGCGCTGGGACTTGTTCGACCGACTGGTGCGCTTTGAAGACAACACACTCAGCGTCGACTACGCCTACGACCCGCTGGGGCGGCGCATCCATAAATACTCCAACGCCCACCACAAGCATCGCCCGGAAGCTGGCTCACACTGGAACCAAAACGAACAGGCGCGCAAACAACGGGAACTGGGCTGCGGCTTCACCCTGTTCGGTTGGGACGGAGACACCCTGGCCTGGGAAAGCAGCCCGGCCCAGACCGATGGCGCGGCGGGACGCACGGTCCACTACCTCTACGAACCCGGCACCTTCGTGCCCGTGGCGCAGGCCATGCGGCATCAACCGATCCGCCTGTTGGCGCAGCCGAGTTACGAAGGCGCCTACGATATAGACCAAGATCCGCTGTGGACGCACACCCCGCAAGCGCTGCCGATTGACGTGTTGGCGTGGTACCAATGCGACCACTTGGGCACGCCGCAAGAACTGACCGACCCCAACGGCCAACTCGCCTGGAGCGCGCAGTACAAAGCGTGGGGTGAAATAAAAGAACAGTGTTCGGAATGGGCACATCGTGAGGGGCTGACTAACCCGATCAGATTTCAGGGCCAGTACCACGATCACGAAACAGGGCTGCACTACAATCGCTATCGGTACTATGATCCCCGGGTTGGGCGGTTTATCAGTAAAGACCCGATCAGCTATGCGGGTGGGTTGAATCTTTACCAATATGCGCCGAATCCAACGGGATGGATCGATCCTCTCGGCTTGTGGAAGGGGCAGCCAAGAAATACAAACGGGACCTTCGGTAAAGGTGCAAATCCTGAAAAGCTATGACCTCCCGTGGCTGATACGACTAAGAAGGTACATGGCAATAGTTTGGACAGTGATGCGCCTGCTATTGGGTACACGTTGAGCGATAGAGATACTTATGAAGTCGCAAAATATGGCGAAACAACCTATGGTAAAAAGCGATATCCTGACAACTACCTAAAGAACGAAGGAGTCATAATGAAAGTTGAAGCATCAGGAAGTAAACGAGAGATGTACCAATGGCAGCACGAAAGGATTTTGGATTACAAAACAAAACATAACGGCCAGCGCCCACGTCTTAATAAAAACGACTATTAAGGAGTCGTGTATGATTTTTTTATGTCAGCTGAAATCGAAGAGGGTGCAGATGAAGGAGAGCGAACCGTAAGAAAAAAAATAGAGCCTCTAATGATAGAGCTCTTGAGTGAAGTAGAATTAGAATCAGGATTAAAAGAATGGAGCTTTATCCCTATAATCATGTCTGATAAATTCATTGCTGGATTCCCTGAATTCGTTAAGCTCAGAAGAAAAGATAAGAGCTTGGATTGCAGAGTGCATATTGAATACGAAAGATTTAAAAGCGCGCACGAACAAGAACAAGTTATGATGGCGCTCGACGCCATGGAACGCTCAATCAAAATGATGGGCAAACAAAAAATAACAGAAAACGATCAAGTAATACTCAAAGATATACTGAGTACGGTTAGAAAAAAACTACTAATCACAAACTAATCATGTTCTTGTGATTGCAGATTATATTTAATTCATTACTTTCAATTTTGTTCACGCTATACAATTACGTAATACACAGACTTACCCTATGAAAGACATCATCCGCCTAGGCGAC
>NZ_JYLF01000015.1 GCF_001043055.1 Pseudomonas weihenstephanensis | reverse complement strand
TCTTGAGGGCGTCGGCCAACTCGCCCTCGCCTGTGTCGGCGCGCGCGGCTGCCCGCAAGGCTTCCAGCGATGACGCTGACGCCGTGACCTTGCCGTCGAGATCATCGATGTGGGTGGTGTTCTGGTTGACCTGAAAGGCCAGGCCATTGGCGGTTTCGAGGATCTCGCCGATGTCCCTCCAATAGACCGGGTTGGGCGGCGGTGTATCGAGCGGCACGTCTTGAAGCGCTTGATAGATGTGCCGTCCTTCGCGGGTGTTTTCGCCGACCTTGTAGGTCTGCTTTGGATCGTAAATGAAGGTGTCGACCAGGCCTTCGACCTTGTCACCCAATTCCTTGACCTGCCCTGCCAGCTCCTTGACCGAACCCGGGCCATCACCGGTGATGAGTTCAATGTCCTTTCTCAACTCGGGGTAAAGCGCGCCCGTGCCGATTTGCCCCGCGAAGTACTTCTCGTATTCCGTTTGGTCCGAACTTGGCTGGCCATTAACCCCGTACTTCTCCGGGAACCACGGCCCGACATTGCCCGTGCGATCCACCAGCCGCGCCCAGAAAAACACGCTGGTACCGGGCACGATGTTTTGCAGCTCATGCCGCGCTTGCGGGTAAGCGTAATCGCCGAGCTTGGTCGCAGACTCCCGATCATTGGCCGTGTTCTGCCAAATCTCGGTGCGCTGGGTGTCTTCTGCACCCGGTGGAAAACCCCAGTTGAGGCGGATGCCGTAGACCAAGCTTTCAGTGGTCAGGTGCGTGACGGCCGGTGGTAGTCCAACTTTACCGTTGAGCACCACCTCCGGGCTTACCCCCCAAATCGAGGCCACGTCCATGGCGTTTACTGAGCTGACGCGCGCAAGGTAGCGCCCGCTGTAGATGCCTTCGACCTCAGCGCCCAGACTGCCAGTGCGCGGCAGACGTACCCAGTTGCCGCTGTCTTTGCGCCATTCGACGTTGTAAGCAATGGCACCCGGCACGGACTCCCAGGTGATGCGCATGCTGGTGACGGCGATCCCTTGCGACACCACGCTGCGAGACTCCAGCGTAATGCCCTTGGGTGGCGCCATCACGCCGGGGGGAATGATGCTAGTCGGCTGCGGATCAATCCGGGCGCCTGTGTCAATGGCCGGGTATTTCAGCGGCTCATGCTGGGTCGCGGCGATCTTGAACTGGTGCAACCCTTGCGGCTCGATGGTCTGCACCCGAAAACGCATCACAGCCAGGTCAGCGCTTTCCACGGACCAACTGCACTCAGGTTCTGGCTGCTCGGAATAATCCGCCATGACGGTGACCAAGCGACCTGAAACCGATTTAACGATCCGCCCCTCGGATTTACCGCTGGGCAAGTTGATAATCAGTCGATCCTCTTGGTGCACTTCGGCATCGATGTCCAAGGTGATAACCCGCTTGGTCGCGGCGCTGATGCGCCCACCGTTTGGGCGCCCGGAGAACATCTCATCCGCCACGCAAATGATCTGGCCAGGCTCGATGTTGCGGCCTTCCATACCGGTGGTGAACGTGACAGACCACTCTTCGTACTGTTCAGATTTCAGTGCCCAAATGCCGTGGCGAATGGCTTCGCCCTCGACCGTGCAGCCAAAGCGCGAGATGTCGAGCATGCGGTGGCCAAGTGCACCGATTAAGTCGTCGTTGGTCACCGGTGCAGGTTGCGTTTTGAACTCGTTTTCCGGGTTGTCCCAAGCCACCTTGGCGCGTGTGTGACGGTCCGGCAGTGCAGCTGCAACGTATTCAAATTCACCAATGATGTTGGAGCGGGTGAACACGTAGCCGTCTTCGTTGCCCGGTATGTCCGCCACCATCGTGACTTGCGAGCCATTCCAGCAACTGCTGCCCCGGAACACACTGGCCAGGTCAGACAGCAGTGCGTAGCCCTCGATGGAGTCCTGAATGTAGACGTTGGTGGTCATGCGCGGCTGTAAGCCGCCTTTGCCATCGGGCACCATCACATCGCAGTAACGGCCAATTTCGTACAACGTCCAGTGATCGACCATGTCGGCGGTGATGCGCCGCCCCAGCCCGTAGCGGCGATGCAAAAGCAGGTCACGCCAGACCCACACCGGGTTGTTGGTGTAGGCCAGCTTGAACGTGCCGTTCCAGTCGCCGGTGTAGGTGCGGGTTGTCGGGTCATAGTTGGTGGGCACCTGTACGATGCGGCCGCGCATCAGGGCGCTGAACTTCGGCGTGTCCTGGAACTGCTTGGCATCAAATTGCAAACCGCCCAATGCCAAGTTCGGGTAGCGCAGCTTTTTGTCGATGACTTCGGTGAAGCCTTTAATTCGCATCAGGTCCGCCCAATTCGAATCATTACGATTGGGGGTAAGCCTGCGCACGCGCACCAGCGCGCTGTTGAACCCTTCCGGCAGGTCGATGCGATGCGTGCGCTCGTATTCAGTGGTGCCTTTATCGTTTAGCGTGGCTGAGAGCACGGTCTGATAGCTGCCGCCGTCGACAGAGAGGTCAATGGCGTAATCAATGCGATAGCCGACCTGATCGCCGTTGGTTTTTACCTCCCAAATCTGCGGCCATGAGAGGCGAATACGCACGGCCGACAGCTGCTGGTCGGTAATGGCGCGCGTCCAGGCGTTGTCTGACTTCAATTCGACCGGGAGACCTTGAGAGGCTTCGTTCTCGATGGACGGGAAGCCTGCAATGTGTTCCTGATCCACGGTGCCTGCGCGAAAGTCCCACACGGTGCCGGGGAAGTTTTCACTGCCATCCGGCGAAACCAAAGGCGTGCCGTTGAGCTTGATTGACCTTTTGCCATCCACCGGCCCGACAATTGGCCCTTCGCTCAGAGCGTACAACATCTTTACCGTGGCGACCGAGAGCGCACTATCGGGCGCCTTGTACGGGGTGTAGGGCTTGGATTCTCCACCCTTCGCGCCCGTAACGTGGGCAGCAGGAATCCGGCGCCGACGCTTTGCAGCGGGCGCTGTTGCAGACTTGGCCATAGTTTTTCCTTACTGCTGATCTTCCGAGAAGACGCCAGCCGAGATGAGGGCGCCGCCAATGTCGCGCTCGCCGTAAAGCAGTGGTTTGCATCGGCCTTGAGCCATGGTGGTGACAGCGCCGCCGAACGCATAAGAAGGCCGGTTGCCGTCGCCCTCCTTGTCCAAAATACCCGCCGGGGATGGCGACATACTCATGGCGATACCGCCGATCATCAGGCCCACACCGGCCGCGGCCAGGTAGTACTGCTGGGTGACGGCGCCAATGACCACCAGCGCGAGGCCTGCAATCGTGGCGAACAGGCCGCCACCCTTGCTGCCGATCACTATGGGCGCAATGCGGATGGGTTCGACCGTGTCCTGACGCATTCCAATTTCGCTTTCGCTGAGGTTTTTCATGCCGCGAAAAATGGCGTAATTCAAGCCGCGCTCTTCGGAAAACCGCAAGAACCGCTTAAAGCCCGGGATTTTCACGCACAGGGCGTGGATCGCCTCGGCGCCAGAGGCAACGGCCAGGTGATGCACGCGCCCGAACCGGGCACCCAGCACGCCATACAACATCACCAGCACCACCAGCGGTTGCGGGCGGATCATGGTTTTCATGGCCATCAGGCAACCTCCGGCATGCGTTGGTGGCGAAGAATCAGCACGGTGTAGTCGGCCCACATGCCGCCGTATACATCGCGGGTGGATTTTTTGTTGTAGCGGTGATGCAGGAAGGTGCCGGGGGCCGGGTGAACATCCGGCTCGCTGGTCAGCAGGCCGTCATCGAGGTAAATGCCTGCGTGGTTGGGGGCGTCAGCGTTGATCTGCATAACGATCATATCGCCCTTGCGCGGTACGGACACAGGGTAAAACCCGGCGTCTTCGTAGTACTTTTCGTAGAGGCTTTCGCCGTCATTCCACCAACCGTCCCGGCGCGGATAGTTCGGCAGTTCAATGCCGTGCTCGCGCTCGTAATAGTCCCGGCACAGGGCGTAGCAGTCGAGCAGGCCGTGGCCAAATTCGCGCCCAATCAGCGGTGCCTGATAGCCGCAGGGCTTGAACTCGAAGTACTCGCCCGACGGCCAACTGATAATGCCCCAGGGTTTTTCGTGCAGCTCGCAACTGACCCGATCGGTCATGCTCGGCAACGGCGGTACGTCCGGGTGGCTGTGAATGATCATCGTCACTTCACCGCGATCTTCGGCATCGCATTTGTCGGCCGGGTTGATGATGAAGTGTTCGCTTGGGGTTTTGGCGTCGTTACGGCACGGCACGTACTTCAGACGGCCCGCCTCACGGATTACCACACCGCAACTTTCTTTGGGAAACTCAGCGGCCGCGTGGTCTTGAATCTGTTTGAGCATCGTTTTGTTCATGGGTTACCTATCCAATCAGCGAAGCGCCTGGCACCCCGCCGAATGGCAGCGGATTGCCGCGCCCGTGCCGTATCTCGCAATCACTCGGGCGACCGCCGCACCGATCAAGCGCAGGGTCATCCACCGGGTTGCCGTCGAGGTCGAACATCTTGATGCCGGTGTAATTGCAGTCCGGCCCGCGATACTCGCCCCAGAGGCACCACTCGCAGCGGTTCATGATCAGGCCACCGGGGAGTTTCTGCCCTTTCACGGCAGTGGGCGGTGCCAGCGAGAACACCACCTCCTCGCGCAGCAAACTGGTCACCTGATTGATGTAGGAGATATCAAGCTTTTCCATGCTGCTGGCCCCCGGGTTGCCCTCGGGAAAGTTCGCCGCATCAAGGTACTTAGCGTAGGTCTGCCGCACCGTGAGCTTGACCCCGCTCATGCCCTGAAACTGGCGACACGGCGCGGTGATCGTGCCGTCGATGTTACTGATCTTGAGCATCGGGGTTGACGAGTTGCCTTCCACGCTGCGCCCAAAGCCGCCCGTTTCGTAGGGTCTGGGCAGGTAGGCTTCACCCTTCCAGATAATCGGCGTCGACTGCTGGTGCGCGTGAAACCGCAGAATGCCCATGCCGCGCGCTTCGCCATCCAGTTCGATTAGCTGGATCAGTGCGCCCGGTTCCAGCTTTTGGCTGTCCAGGGTGATCATGGGTTGAATACCTGCCTGAAAGTCGTGCTGAGGGTGAACTTGTTGTTCCCCAGGGTCTGGAGCTGCCAGCCACCCTCGGTGATGAACGCGCCCCGCTGTTCGAGGGGCGGCGTCCACAGGAAGTGGTTGGCACCCTTATGCCGCTTGAAAAAGTCCCTGATGGGTTTGATGTAGGTCGCGTTTCCCGTGAACGAAACCGGGTATGAACCGGCGACGTTATTGATGCCAACCGATAGGCGCTGGCTGTAGCCGTTGCCAAACTTCGACTCCAGCGTGTCGGTCTGGTCATCACCCGACGACCCGACCCGTGGCGACCAGGTGAATACCTCTGCCATCAGCTATTTCTCCGGTTGTTGGGGTCAAGCAGGCCGTTTTGGCCTTTCTCACGCATGATCCCGCTGCGGATCATGTTCGGCCCATCTGCCGCAAGCACTGCCCTTGCAATGATCATTGCGCGTTCTTCATAGCCTGCCGAAGCCTCAGTACTCGCCGTGCCATCGGCATTTATGGTGATGCTGATCTTCGGCTGCATCTGTAGATCGCTGGCTGCGGCAGGCGCTGAGCTGAGGTTTGAGGACAGGCTTGAGTTTCCGACAAAGCCGCCGCTGGAATAGCCAGGCTTGCCACTTTTGTTCAGCCCGATCAGGTAATCCTTCATGCCGGGCTGGTCGACAACCTCTTTGCGAATCACTACCTCGCCGCCGTGAACTACGCCTTTAGGCTCGTACTTGCCACCTGCGCCGGTGTAGCCACCTTCTGAGAAACCTGTGATTGCCGTGGCGGCAATCATGCCGACCGACGCGTAACCCAAGCCGCGAATCAGCCCGGCCGCTGGAATGCCCATAATTGGCCCAAGCTCCAAAGCTTTGGCCGCCGCCACTTCGGTACTGACCATCGCCTGAGCAATTGCCGCCGCCTTACTGGCCAGAAACAGCACCTTGTAGGCTGTTGAACCTTCACCAGCCATCTGCTTCATCATGTCCGCAGCGTTGCTGGTCAGATCGGCAAAAACGGCAATGGAGCCAAGTTTGTAGGCGTTCTGAATCGACTCCAGCTTCTTGTTGTTTTCCGCGTTAATCTCGACCTTGCGATCCAGGTACTGCTGTTCGCTGATCAACTTCTGGTCGTGCAGGTCTTTTTGCCGCTGCAACTCCTTTTCGTGCCACTTGGCCAACTCCTTGTCAGCCTCAGCCACCTTGATCAGTTCGCCGCCCGGCCCGCCGATAGACGAATCCAAGCCAGTGAAAGTAGGCGAAGTGTTCTTGCCCACAGAGGCCTTGGAGATTGCATCGGCACCAGCGCGGTACTGATCCGAGGTCAAACCACCCTGCGCATTCAGCTTGGCCAACTCAGCAAAACGCTTGCGCGTGGTGGCGAGCAAGCTGTCTTCCTGACGCTGCACATCACTCATCAGGTCTTTGTAAGACTTCTGAGTGTTGAGGTTGTCGACAGCAATTGCAGCACGCTGCAAATCAACCTTTTTTGCTGCATCCAGCTTGCTCAGCGTGCCTTTGGTGGTCTCAAACTCGATCTTGGCAAGCTCGGTTTTGGTGGCATGAACATCGGCCTGTTCGTTGAGCGTGCGCAGGGTTCGGCTGTAGTTGTCTTCCAGTTGCTTGGCTTGGCGGGCGGAGTCATCTGCCGCTTGTTTTGCCTTGCGAGCAGCGTCCTCTTGGGACTTTTTGGCCAGCTCGCTGGCATCTGCTGCTTTGGCTGCCGCTTGAGCCTGAGACAGTAACGCCAACCCTTCCGGGGTTTGTGCCAGCCCTTGCTTGGTACCCAAACGGTTGATTTCGCCCAGCTCGGTGGGGTCTTTGAGCTTTTCGGCTTTTTCCTTGAGCGCATCGATGCGCTTCGTCCACGCATCAATGACTGAAGCATCAGGCGGCTTGATGGCATTCAACCCAGAGCCAAGAGCTTCGGCAGCACCTTGGGCGCTGTTCATGACCGAGGTCATCGATGAAATCTGTGTGCCGAAGATGTAAACCTTGTCGATGTTAGTTTGGTACTTACTCGCCAGATCCTGTAGCTGGCTGGTCAGGTCGGCGGTAGGCTTAATGTTCTGGACGAGATTCTGTGTGGCCGAATCGATATCGACCCCGCCCTGTATCCCGCGCCGAAAATTCACGGATGCGGCAGTTCGCTGAAACTGACCGGCCTGAAATCTTTGCGGGCCGCGACCTGTTCTTTGTTCGGCGATGGCCTGCATGTCCCTGAGAATATCCGCAGCGCGCGTCTTTGCTTCGGCCTGCTCCTGGATCAGTTTGTCTAGAATCGGACGGCGCTGCGCGTTGCCAAGGGCTTCCCACTCCTTGCGCAGCTCTTCAATCGGACGCTTCAGATCAACAGCGGCATCGCCCGCTTTGTCGGCACTGTCGCTAAAGAGCAAAAAACTGGCCGCGATTGTCGCCGCAGTTATTGCCAGCCCTGCCGGACCTCCCAATACACCCAGCAATGCACCACCAGAAGTGAGTGCCATCGCTTTATTGAGGTTGCTCTGAGCAATTGTTTGAGCATTAATTGCAGCGGTCGCCGCTATTTGCTTGGGAACTAACTCGGTCTGCACAAGGCTCAAGCGTTTCATCCCCGTAGCTGCTGCCACGGTAGCTTGAGCTGCTGCCAGTTGAGCCTTGGCATAGATGACTTGCGAATCAGCAACGACATAGGTTGCCCGAGCTACACCGATAGATTCAGATCTGACTTTTATCAGTGATGCAGCATGAGCCAGCGCACCACGCGCAGCTAACAACGATTTACCTGTAAGTGCACCAATTGCGGCGGCTGCCCCCGTTAAAGCCAACAACCCAATATTGTCAGCCATAAACACGATGGCTTTTGAAAACAGCACTGTGCTCCCTGTCGCACCGTCTGCACCACCCACCCATGCCTGAAAAGCATTATCCATAACTTGCATCGAACCGCTTATAGTAGGCGGCATTTTGCTGTACTCCTCGCGGAGTTTAGCAAGTTGCCCTACGATAGCTGGAACAAGCTTGTCAGTCGTTAAAAGGCCTTTATCGGCCATATCTTTAAGTGCGCCGGTGGTGACACCCAAACCATCAGCAAGGGCCATCATCGCCCGACCACCACTCTGACTCACACTGTTAAAGTCTTGTCCGCGCAAAACGCCTTTAGCCAGTGCCTGGCTGAGCTGTGTAGTTACAGAAGTGACTTCTTCAGCGCTTGAGCCAGAAAGCTGAAAGCTGGTAGCCAAAGCTTCTGTAAATTTTATGGATTCTTGCGTGGAAAACCCATACTCCTTCAATGAGCGAGAAGAACGAGTGTAAAGGTTAGCGTTATCCGCAAAAGACGTGGTGGTCCGCTGACTAATATCAAACAGGGCTTGTTGTGTTTCTTTGAACTCGGCTGTGCTCGACGTTGCCAGCTTCAAGCGTGCATTGATAGAGTTCCACGCATCTGCTTGACGAATAAGGTTGCCAACTGCAAGCGCCCCCACCATTACAGTTGCATATCCGCTTACCGATTGAGTTAGCGATGAAACAGCAGAGTTTTGTGCGTTAATCGCTGCCTGTTGTGAGCGCCACCCATCAGCAGCTTGACGGTTTCCACTGATGATTGTCCGAAAATAGCTTTGGCCCATACGCCCTGCACGGGCCATTTCACGCTGATACGCGCCGGTTTCCGCAGAGACGCTGACAATCAGCTTGCGAAGGGTTTGGCCTGCCATGCTTTTCTCCGGGAATTAAAAAACCCGCCGTAGCGGGTTTAAAATCAATCAGTAATACAATCACTTGAATACGTTATTTACAATATAGGGCTTGCATGTGGCTATTGTATGTTCAATAACAGTACCCACTGGATACTCTTCGAATCGGCTATTAAATATCTCAAGCTTTCCGGTATTCAAATGCAGAAACAAGTTACCCTTATTCGATCCATATCCAGTTCTTTCTGGTAGCGTCAACTCGGGATCAATCTTATAAGATTTCGCAAACCTCAGCGTATCTCCCTGCACCATCAATACAGCTTCTTGGCCAATATTAAAAACACCAGAAAAATTAACCTGATCACCAGCTACATCTCCATTTTTAACCACTGTATAACCATCGCATTGGACTATTTTCTCAGGTGTAGAGGCAAACACTTTGGGGAAAAAACCAATCAAGACTACACATAATAATGTTGTGTTAATAAATCTCATGAGTCCGTTCGTCCAGATGCAAAATCCAACTTTACCACCGCGAGCGGACAACCTCGAACCCTAAGGGTTTTCAACCAGCGCTCATACCTTTCAGGTAGGCGATAAATGAGGCCTCCCCTTCTGCCGCTTCCTGCTCTTCATCCACCGGCTGCACTTTTTCAGGCGCCCATTTCGGCATCAGGTCCGAAGTTGTTACTTTGGCGCCCTGCGCCTGGAGCGTCGATGCGGCAACGATAGATGCCTGAATATCCCCGCGAATATCTCCAATCGGCGACTGTCTGTCATAAGCCATCCACAGCAATAATTCTTCGGCACTCATGCGTTCACGCAGGTCGTGCAAGGTCATGCCCAGGCGGAGGGCCAGCGCAAGCATGAAAGCCAGCGCTGGTTCCTCCGTCAGTCGTTTCCCGCTGCGTCCACCGGGTCGGGGTCATCAGCCGTTACGCCAACGCCACTCAGCTCAAAAGCCTTGGCTGAAAGGCGGTCATGCACTGGGCTAAACGCCTCGACCACCTCATCAATGTCATTGTCAGTGAACACGCGTTGCTGGGCTTCATCGAACAAGGTGCGGACCAACACAAAGGCATACAGCTCATTGGGGTTGATCTCTACCTGTGGCTCTGGCGAGGCGTCTTCGCCCTCGGCCACTTCTGCGGCGCGAGCGCTCAATCCTGCATCGACACGGGCGGCAGACACCAGCTCAGCAGCTCGGCGCCGGTATTCAACCCAATCGCCCGCGCTGAGGGCGCGGACTGTTACCTCTGCGCCACCCCACTCTTCAACTGCGATGGTCTGATGCTTGAAGTTGCGTAACGGATCGAGTGCAAAGGCACGGATGCCGCCCGCTGCGGCTTTAACGCGGGCCATTACGGCGTCACCGGCATGTCAAAAGATACGGAGCCCGTGATTCGCACGTTGAACGTGCCGTTTACGGTGCCGTTGGGTGCAGCATCCCACGTGAACTGGGTGACCAAACCCAAGAAGTCCGAGGCGGTGCCATCTTTGAACACCGTTTGAAAAGCTCGGGGCTCGCCATCGTCACGAGCGGTACGCAGCACAGTTTGCGCCTCGTCGTCGGCCTTCCAGTTGCCGGCCATGCTGAATGTGCCGTTATCGGCCAGGCCGGTGGTGAATTCCTTGGCTTCGCTGGCCAAGGTGGTGGTTTCAATCTCGTCAGACTGGCCGCCTTGGAACTGCGGCTGTTTGATGGTGACGGAAAGGTCTGCCCACTCCAGGTCGGGGTCTTTTGGATTGATGGTGGTGAGCTTCGAAACTTTAAGCTTCGTGCCCTGCGTTTTAACAAACTTTGCTTTGGTGGGGGTTTGAGCGGCCATGTGGCCTCCTATCAAGGTTGCAGGGTGTATTCCC
Organism: Pseudomonas weihenstephanensis; assembly: GCF_001043055.1. Taxonomy (GTDB): domain Bacteria; phylum Pseudomonadota; class Gammaproteobacteria; order Pseudomonadales; family Pseudomonadaceae; genus Aquipseudomonas; species Aquipseudomonas weihenstephanensis. The sequence continues at coordinate 2,226 of NZ_JYLF01000015.1, read as the reverse complement.
AGCTCACGCTGTAGAGTTTGGTGTCGCTTTCAAAGGCGTCCGGCAGCCGGTCCGCGCTGCCTGTGGTGAAGTCGTCACCGTCATGGGTCATGGCGGTAAAGGCTTGCCGGGCCAGAGTCAGGGCTTTGAGATAGCTGACCCCCCAGGCGTCCACCTGAATGCTCAGGCCGCTGGAACCGTCCCATCCGTTCAGGGTAAAACCGGCGCCTTCACTGACCACTTGCAGGATCAAGCGCGGCAACGCAGCCCCCTCGGGGGCAACGCCGAAGTAAACGCGCCCCTCGACCAGAGGCGAGAGCCTGTCGATAAGTGATTTCTCCATCATGGGTTACCCGGTAATGGCGCTGTCGATGCCTTCGGCCAGCTTGTCGGTGACGGCTTTTTCGATTTGCGGCAGGCTGCTGTCCCATGAAGGGCGCATGAAAGGAGCGGCTGGCATTTTTGAAGTGCCAAACTCAATGAAGCGCCAGTAATAAGGGGATTGGTAATCCGTTTTACGGGTGCGTTTCTTTTTCCCTCGACCTTTTATGGCGCGTACTGTTTTCCCCGCCGGGCGCTTCACGCGCAAGCCAGCTGTTGCGCCTCCAGGGGTGTCAGCTTGCTTTAATCGGGTGACAGTGATGTTTTTCTTAAGCTTACCGGTGCGTACCGGGGCCGCTGCTCTGGCCTTATCGCGAGCGATGCGCGCACCGGCCATAACTGCATCACGCACAACTTTGTTGCCCGTAGCTCGGGTTAAGCGCTCAAAGTCGGCTTGCAACTCGCCTAATCCGAGGATATTGACTGAGCCATTACTCATTGAGGGTCACCGTTTTGCACATAAGCTTGAGCATGTCCCGCTGATTGCTCGGCAGCGGCGCGATGATTTCGTAAAGCGTTGCGTGGTGTCTCAGGCGCTGCCCTGCCCTCACATCTTTTCGGTACCGAATATTGATTTCAGCACTGACCTGAGCCTGCATTTGCGAAGCAGCCATGTACATCCGGCCCGAAGGAATATTGATTTCTGCCCAAAGCTTGCCGAGGTCGATCCATTCTTTAGAAGGCTGACCCAGCTCATCTTTTATTTCGGCATAGCTGAGAAGCGTGCAACGGTGTCGCAAGTCTCCCGCTCTCATCAAACACCTAGCCCGACGCGATACGGCATCAATAAAGAACGAGACCCCTGAGGTAACTCGCTCACCGTCGTACCAGTCACCGCGTCTTCACGTGAGTTGTAAAGCATGCCCGCAATCAGCAAACATGCAGCCCGCACAGAAGGATTGATCAACATCGGGGCTCCCCCCGCTGAGCCGTCTAACACAGCGGCTGCCATAGAATCAGTGTCGGCATAAAAGAATCGATTTAGAAATTGCATAGCGTTGTCCTCGGCGGCTTCAAGGACAAGGGTCACATAGCTCTTATCCTCACATTCAGCACGCAGGTGCTGCATGGCCACGTCGATATCGATGACGGTCATGTCAGCCTCTTGGATCAGTCAGCGTGGCGAGGCCTTTGGCGATCAGTAGCGCGGCGTCGTGTTTGGACGATTGGTAACCCTCGCCGCCTGCACGCTTGATGTCTTTGCCATCCAGGTAGCTGCGCAGTGGATAGAGGGTGAGCATGCCGCTTTGATCGAGCGGTTCCTGCTTGGCTTGCGGCGCCGAAGTTGGTTCAGGCTCAGCAGGTGAGTGGGGCAGCACAGGGGATTGCGGTAATTCGTTCCCGGTTGAGGGTTTAGGCTTGCCCAGATCTGGCGCCGTTGCCGACTCGGGAGCGACGGGTGATTCTTTTGCGGTATCAGGGGTTTCTGTGGCGGGTGCGGGGGATGTACGGGCCATGATCATTGCTCCGTGAAAGGCAAGCGGCCGTCGAGCCGCTTGCTGAGGTCGGGTTAAGGCGCTTTGGTCAGTGGGCCGGTGACGAAGGCTTCAGGGCGATATACCGCGAAGGCCAGTCGCTCTTCAGCGCGGATGGTGACCATGTTGTTTTCGAAGTCCTTGTCGTTTTCGGTGGAGATCAGTACTTCGATGCCCATGCGGTCGAAGATTTGCGCTGCAAGATTGAAGGCGCCGCACAGGAACTGGTCCTGCAGGATGGCCTGAGTCTCGACAACTGGCAGGTTCCACAAGCGCGGCGAGGTGCCTTCTTGCGGTTTGCCAATGATGTAGCGGTTCTCGCTGTCCTTGAGCAGTTCGATGGCTGCCCAGTCGATCGGGTTAAGGACGATGCCGGTAGACGGAAACTCGG
>NZ_JYLF01000014.1 GCF_001043055.1 Pseudomonas weihenstephanensis | reverse complement strand
CCGAGTTTCCGTCTACCGGCATCGTCCTTAACCCGATCGACTGGGCAGCCATCGAACTGCTCAAGGACAGCGAGAACCGCTACATCATTGGCAAACCGCAAGAAGGCACCTCGCCGCGCTTGTGGAATCTGCCAGTTGTCGAGACTCAGGCCATCCTGCAGGACCAGTTCCTGTGCGGTGCCTTCAATCTTGCGGCGCAAATCTTCGACCGCATGGGCATCGAAGTACTGATCTCCACCGAAAACGACAAGGACTTCGAAAACAACATGGTCACCATTCGCGCTGAAGAGCGACTGGCCTTCGCGGTATATCGCCCTGAAGCCTTCGTCACCGGCCCGCTGACCAAAGCCCCTTAACCCGACCTCAGCAAGCGGCTCAACGGCCGCTTGCCTTTCACGGAACAATGACCATGGCCCGTACATCCCCCGCACCCGCCACAGAAACCCCTGATACCGCAAAAGAATCACCCGTCGCTCCCGAGTCGGCAACGGCGCCAGATCTGGGCAAGCCTAATCCTTCAACCGCGAACGAATTATCGCAATCCCCTGTGCTGCCCCACTCACCTGCTGAGCCTGAACCAACTTCGGCGCCGCAAGCCAAGCAGGAACCGCTCGATCAAAGCGGCATGCTCACCCTCTATCCACTGCGCAGCTACCTGGATGGCAAAGACATCAAGCGTGCAGGCGGCGAGGGTTACCAATCGCCCAAACACGACGCTGCGCTACTGATCGCCAAAGGCCTCGCCACGCTGACTGATCCAAGAGGCTGACATGACCGTCATCGATATCGACGTGGCCATGCAGCACCTGCGTGCAGAACCCGAAGATCAGGCCCACGTCGAAATCCTGCTGGCCGCTGCTGAAGACGACGCGATGAAGTTCCTCAATCGGCGTTTTTACCGCGATAACGACGCCCTTGAGGCGGCGATCCTGGAGGGCGCGGCAGGCACGGCACCGATGCTGATTTCGCCTTCGGTACAGGCTGCATGCTTGCTGATCGTGGGCCGCTTATTTGAAGAGCGCGAAGACGGCGAGGCACTCCCAAAGGCATCGCGCGCTTTGCTGACACCTGACCGTGTGGGCTGGGGGATCTGAATGAAAGCCGGACGATTGCGCCACCGCGTGGATATCCAGTCCAAAGTCAGCGGGCAAGACCCGGTAACCGGGGAAGTTATTGAGGGCCAATGGGTCACGGTATGGGCCCGGTGTCCGGCTGCTGTCGAGCCACTCAGTGCCCGTGATCTGTACGCCGCTCAAGCGGCACAGTCCGAAGCCATTGCGCGCATCACTATTCGCTATCGCAAAGGGGTGTTGCCGGCCATGCGCATTTTGCACCGTGACAAGGTGTACAGCATCGTCGGTCAGCCGTTGGCGGACGCGCAGTCGGGCCTTGAGCACTTAACCCTTCAGGTGACCACCGGAGTGAATGATGGCTGACGGCATGAACTTCGATATTCAGGGATTGAATGGTGTAGTTGGCAAAATGCGCACCTTGGGGCCGCGCTTGCGCAAGAAAGGCCTGCGCAAAGCCGCGCGCGCCGCCATGAACATCGTGCGGGATGCGGCCAAGGCCAACGCTAAAGCCATTGATGACCCGCAAACGCGGGAAAAGATATTCAGAAACATCATCACCCAGGAAGCGACCAAACAATCGCGCCGCGAAGGCGGGGTAGTGATGCGGGTAGGCGTGCGCGGCGGTGCCGGGTCAAACCAGCACAGCACCGATGCCTCCGGTAACCCGGGTGGCGACACCCGGCACTGGCGGTACATCGAGTTTGGTACCGAGCACATAGGTGGCCAGCCGTTTATGCGCCCAGCCTTCTCCAATAACGTCAGTGCGGTGACTGAACGCTTCGTGACGACCCTCAACACTGAAATAGACGCTTTGCTCGGAGGTGGTTGATGTACGCGCCGATCTTCGCTGTGTGCGCGGCTGATCCGGCTGTCACAGCATTGCTAGGTTCTTCGCCGCTCAGGATTTACCCGTTCGGGGAAGCCCCCGAAGGCGTGCCCAAGCCCTACATGGTGTGGCAAACCATCGGCGGAAGCCCTGAAAACTATTTGGCCCACCGGGCAGACATTGATGGCTTCGGTTTGCAGATCGATGTCTACGGGCTTTGCGTGACACAGACCCGTGACGTCGCCAAGGTGATCAGAAACGCCATTGAGCTGAAGGCCACCATCACGCGATGGGGCGGCGACTCGCACGACCCGAAAACCAAAACCTACCGCTACAGCTTCGATGTGGACTGGCTGGTACCGCGCTAAACCATCACCGACCCCCGGCCCGCCTTGAGCGGGCTTTTTCGTTTAAAGGAGACACCATGTCCATTCTCACCCAGGGCACGCAGGCGTATGGCCTTGTTCAGGCGGTGGCCGGTACCGGCCCGCTGACTGTCATGGAGGTGGAGTGCATCACCACCTTCGACCCGGCAGGCGCACCGGCAGAACAAATCGAAGACACCTGCCTCAGCGCCAAAGAGCGCAGCTACAAAAAAGGCTTGCGAACGCCGGGGCAGGCATCGCTCGGTTTGAACGCCGATCCCAATAACGCAAGCCATGTGCGCCTGCATCAACTGTCCGAGGCTGACGGTGACACCACCATCAAATGGGCCATTGGCTGGTCGGACGGCACCGATGAACCGACCTTGAACACTGAAGGCGACGATTTCGAATTACCGACTACGCGTACCTGGTTCATCTTTGAAGGCTATGTCGCGGACTTCCCGTTCTCCTTCGCGGCCAATGCCGTGGTGGCCTCGACCGTTTCCATTCAACGCTCCGGTGGGTCCTCCTGGATTCGCAAAACCAAGTAAGGGATTCCCATGAATTTGAAGCAACTGAAAGCCAAGGGTGGGGTGGTAGATGCCACCCTGGTGAAGAAAGAGGTCACATGGAAGCATGTGGACTCGAAAACAAAAAAAGAAGTCACTGACAAATTTACCGTGCATGTGCGCCGACAATCGTTTGGTGTGATTGAGCGTTTGTTTGCGCCAGGCGAAGCAGAGCAAAGCCGCAACGCCAAATACATTTCGGCCTGTGTGCTACTTGGCGCAGAGGCCGACGAAACGATGAGCTACGAAGATGCGTTCAGCCTGGAAGCCTCGCTTGGCTTTGCCATTCTCAACGCAGTAAATGAAGCCAACGGCACCGGGAAGGAACAGGCAAAAAACTAAGCGCCTCCGACGAGTTCTGGCATGAACTGGTGCTGAACAATATCGGAGGCAACTCTGTTGCTGAAGCCAAGGAACGGCTGACCCATCATGAAGTGCTGGGCTGGATTGCCTACCGCGAGAAATACGGGACGCTTGACCGAAACCGGCGGCTTGAGCGGCATTTCGCCATGCTCACACATCTCACCAGTCGTGTGGCGGGTGGGAAGGCTGAACTCAAGGATTATATGATTTACAGCCAGCAGGCGGTTGCTGTGATTAGCCTGGAGCAGGCGGTCGAGGCTTGGGTTTGAGTCTGTCGGTTTGGAGTACTACTTGCCTCTGCTTTGGCCTCTGATTTGCGATGATGCTAAATTGCCTGATTTTATAAGGAGAGGCAGGTCATGCGGATAAGGACTAATTTGTTCATGGGGCTGACGGTACTGGTTTCTGGAGTTACTTGTGCGGAAATAACCCCAGCACATATTTCCATGAAGCTTATATCTTACGCATCATTTGCTGAGGCTAGTGTGTGCCATGTTGAGTCTGTACTCTATGGGAAGATTTTTGAGCAAAGGGTTAATGGTGTAGAGAAAAATATAATTCAAGAGAAGCTTCAGGTTGAAAGCGCTCCGAATATAAAAATTTTAGTGGATGCAATATATGATTATCCGCTGGCAAGCTTGCAAAATGCGGAGCAATTTTATAAGCAGTGCGTTAGTAAGAAAGAAGTTGAAATAAATAAGCGCATAGCCACAATGTCTGTCAATTAAATCGTTTGTAATTAAAGCCCGCTTCTGCGGGCTTTTTGTTATCTGGAGAAAAGTTAATGGCCTCGCGCTCACTTGGCACGCTGACGCTCGATCTCATTGCGCGCATCGGCGGCTTTGAGCAAGGCATGGATCGCGCGGCTCGCTCGATCACTCGAACAAGCGCAATAGCCGGTGCGTCATCGAAAGAAATTATCACCCTTCAAAACAGCTTCAGATCCCTGGCAAGCGTGGCCGCGAGTATTGCAGGGCCACTGGCTGCGGCGTTTAGTGTTAAGGGTGTTTATGACATGACAGAGTCCTACGGGACTCTTACAAACCGTCTGAAGTTGGTGACAAGCGGGTCTGCTGAATTGGCCGCAGCACAAAAGGCCGTTTTTGAGGTTGCTCAAAGCGCCGCCCAACCACTTGCTGCTACAGCAGAGCTTTACCAGCGTATCGCTACCAATCAGGACGTCCTCAAGCTCTCTGGAGAAGGTGTTGCCGGAATCGTCGGCACCATCAGTAAGACGCTGGCCATCTCGGGCTCATCAGCTGCTTCAGCGGATGCCGCGCTTGTCCAGTTAGGTCAAGCGTTTGCGGCGGGTACGTTGCGGGGCGCAGAACTAAACTCTGTGCTGCTACAAGCACCTGCACTTGCTCAAGCTATCGCTGCGGGCATGGGCAAGACGGTTGGCGACCTCAAGGGGTTGGGGGAAGCTGGGAAATTGACCGCTGATGCCGTTGTAAAGGCACTGCAAAGTCAGGCAGGTGCCGTGGAAGAGCTTTTTGCGAAGACGGCAACCACGGTTGGCAATAGTTTTACGAAAATCGGCAACTCATTGACCCACTTTGTTGGCGAGCTGGACCACGCCACAGGTGCAAGTAACGCGCTGGCTGATAAGTTTGTGGGTGTCTCAAAAATCATTGATGACAGCCTGCCGGCCTCTTTGGCGCTAATTAAAAATAACTCAGAAGCACTCTCTCAAACGCTGACAACTGTTTTATACGTGGCACTCGGGCGTATCGCGGGGGGGTACGCTGCCAGCGCAAGCGCCGCAGTTGCAAATTCGGTAGCGGTAGGGCGATTAACGGTCGTCAACCATGAGGCAGCCGTCGCCGCAGTGCGCAAAGCTGAGGTGGATCAGGTTTCCGCTAAAAATGCTCTTCAGCTTGCCCGGATGAACGTTTCTTTGGCGGTGTCTGTGAAGGATGTAGCGATTGCGGAAAAGGCTTTGGATGCAGCAAAAACCAAAGCTCTGGCCATGAGCGTCAAACTTTCGCAAGCAAGGGGTCTGGAAGTTGCCGCGAACACTGCGGTGACCGCCTCAACAACAGCAAGTGGTGTTGCTATGGGGTTTGCTACCCGAGCAGCTACCAGCTTAAGAGTGGCAGCGTCTGGTCTACTTGCCCTTGTCGGTGGCCCGGCAGGCCTGCTGTTTATTGCGGGGGCGGCTGCACTTTCATTTGTAGACTGGGGTAGTAAATCCCAGAAGCTTATGGGTGACTTGAGTGATTTAGACGGCACAGTTGACCAGTTGCGTCAGAGTTTCATTAAGCTGAACGAAGATCAGCGGCGCGCAAAGGTAAGCGACTGGCAAGACAAGCAGCTCGGCGCAACAATGGCAGTTAAGGAGGCATATGATGACCTTGAGACCTCAATTAAGTCGTCAATGGTCAGCCTGTCCAACGTAAAATCGCCTGATCATTTAACACAACTGAAAGAATTCGAAGTGTTGTCAACACAGCTCACGGATGCTCGCATTCGTGGGGAGTCTCTGACACCGATTTTGGACGGTCTCGCGAGCAGATCGGGGGTGAAACCAGGAGCAGCAAAGGATTGGGTTGAGCTAGCAGGAAAAGTGAGTGATGCCCAGCAGGTTCTTGATCAAACCACTGATCGCCTGAACATGCTTAGCGGTGCTCTTTCCAATAATACAATCGAAACGCAGCTTAACAGCCAGTCTAAAGACGGTATGACCTCCGCGGGCCAAAAATATCTGGCTACGATGCAGGCTCAACTTGCAAAGCTCCAAGATAATAATGATGCCGTAAAAGAAACTATTCGATACTTGGCAGAGCATACAGATTTTTCAGAAGCGGATCGGGTTGCTATTCTCTCTAACGCTTATGCACGAAAAGCCCAAACTGAAGCCAACAAAGCTGGCACCAGTAGTTTGAAATCTTATGCATCCGAAGTTAAAAGCAATCAAAAAACATTTGACGATGCGCAAGAAAATTATCGGCGGCAAATCGAGTTAATTAACACAACAACTGACGCACAGAAAAATGCGACGGAAGTAGAAAAACTAGCGTTCGAGGTGTCCAATGGCAAGTATGCGGCGCTGAGTGAAAAGCAGAAGAAGCTACTCGAAGGCAAGGCAGCTGAGCTTGATGTACTAAAACAACTGCAAAAAGCTAATTTGGACGCTAAGAAAATCGCCGCGTTTCAGTCGAGTGTTCGTGAAAGCAACCAAACGGTACAAGATGGTTTTAAGCAAGAGCTTGAGGGATCAGGCCGAGGAGATAAGTACAAGGCTCGCCTTAAGGAAATGCTCGCTTTAGAGCAAGATTTTAATAAGCAAAAGCGCGATTTGACCTTTCAACGCAATAACGACGATATCAGTGAGGATATCTACAAGAAAGAGACCGCAATCCTCGATGATGCCCTGGCCACCCGCCTTGTCATGCAGCAGGACTATTACAACCAGGTGGATGACGCCCAGTCCAACTGGATGGACGGCGTAACCTCGGCGTGGGAAGACTACGTCGATGCAGCGCAGAACTACTCGGCGATGGCGGCGGATGCTACCTCATCCATTCTGGACAACGCAAAGGGCGGCTTGAGTAACTTTCTGTCCGATGTCATGAGCGGCGCTAAGTCAGCTGACGATGCCCTGGGTGATATGGTCGCCAACTTCGCTAAATCCACTTTGCAGGCCCTGACGGACATGGCCGCGCAATGGCTGGTGTATCAGGCGGTTCAATTGGTGGTGGGCAAAACCACGCAGGCCAGCGCAGGGCTCGGAATGGTGGCCAACGCACAGGCAACGGCGTTTCAGGCCAGTCTGGCTGCATTTGCCAGTACGGCTGCTATTCCGGTGGTAGGTCCTGCTATGGCACCGGCTGCCGCACTCGCCGCTGCCACAGCCACCGCGCCAATGGTTGCTGGTGTCGCCAGTGCTGCACTGACCGGTATGGCCCACAACGGCATGGACAACATCCCCCGCGAAGGAACCTGGTTGCTGGACGGAGGCGAGCGGGTGCTCAACCCCAACCAGAACCGCGACTTTACTGAATTCTTGAATAACGAGCGTGCCGGTAATGGCGGGGCAGGCGCAAACCCTATTGTCATAAATGCCCCGGTCTCGGTTCAGGCCCAAGCAGGTGTCAGCGATCAGGATGCACAGCGGCAGGGCGAAATGATGGGTCAGGCACTGACCAGTGAAATCCGCCGTGTGCTTCAGGATGAAATGCAGCAAGGCGGGCTGTTTTGGAGAAGACCATGACGGAGACTTTCAACTTCGATCTACGCCTCGGCGCCACGGGCGACATCGACCAGCGCACCTGGGAAAACGATTTTGGCGACGGCTATACCCAAGCAGGTGGTACGGGCATCAACACTCGATCCGACAGTTGGGACGTGAGCAAAACCGGCTACTTAACGGAAGGTTCTGAGTTGCGCGCGGTTAGAGACTTTCTTGACCGGCATGAGGGTTACAAGTCCTTTACCTGGACGCCGCCCGGCGGTGTGCCGGGGCAATACCGGGCCAAAGGCTACAAGCTCAATGCCATGGGGGCCGGGCTTTTCAGCCTCAGCGCTACCTTCAAGCAGACCTACAAACCCTGATGCTTTCCTTTACCCAATCCCGGCCTGTGCGGGATTTTTCGTTTCTGGGGTTCCATGAATTACACCGCCGACATTCAAAAGCTTGAACCGGGTAATCAGATCCGGTTGTTCGAGCTGGACGCAACACGCTTGGGCGGCAACCTGTGGCGCTTTCACGGGCATGCGCAGGAGGCCGACATCATCTGGCAGGGCCAGCTTTACTCGCCGATCCAGATCACGGCCAAAGGTTTTGATCTGCGTGGCGATGGGCGTCCGGCATCGCCCACGTTGCAGGTGGCTAACGAACTGAATGGTGTGCGCGGCGCAATATCGGCCATCTGCCTGCAACTCAAGGACTTGGCCGGTGCCCGAGTGCGGGTGATCGAAACGTTCCGCCACTTTCTGGACGCGGCCAACTTTCCCGACGGCAACCCGCACGCCAGTGACCAGGCCAAGATCAACCTGTGGCACATCGAGCAAAAGACCGATGAAAGCCGTGACCAGGTGACCTTCAGCCTGTCGAGTCCGATCGACATGGAAGGGCAGATGCTGCCCTCACAGCAGATCACCAAACTGTGCCGCTGGGCCTGTCGCGGGCAGTACCGCGGTGAAGCGTGCGGCTACACCGGCGCTGGCATGTTCAGCAAAAAAGACGAACCCACCGACAACCCTGCGCTTGATCGCTGTAGCGGCCGGTGGGGCAGTTGCAAACTTCGTGGCAACACCCGGCGCTTCGGCGGCTCGATGGGTGCCAGCCTGATCGCCAGTTCGAGGTAGTCATGCGCATCAGTAAACACTTGCAGGGCGACATCTGCGCTCACGCCGAGCGTGAGTATCCTGCCGAGGCCTGCGGGCTGTTGATCAAAACCGCTGCGGGGCGTGAGTACCTGCCTTGCGCGAATCAGGCCCGCACCCCACGGGAGCACTTTCAAATCGACCCACATGACCTGGTCGCCGCTGAAGATCGCGGTGAGCTGCTGGCCATCATCCACAGCCACCCTGACAAGTCGCCCACGCCGAGCATGGCCGACCGGGTCAGTTGCGAGCTGCACGCCTTGCCGTGGGGCATCGTGGGCTGGCCGGGCGGTGAGATGGAATGGTTTAAACCCTCGGGCTTTGAGGCGCCCCTGCTGGGCCGCGACTTCTCCCACGGCCTGCTGGACTGCTGGGGCGCATGCCGCGATTGGTATGCCCGCGAAGCCGGGTTGCAACTGCCTAACTTCGAACGCCACGACCTGTGGTGGGAGGACGAACACGGCCCAAGCCACTACGAAGACAACTTCATGGCCGTGGGCTTTGAGCGTGTCGACAGCCCACAGCGCGGTGATCTCTTGGTGCTGCAAGTGCCGACGCTGGGCCGTCCGTGCTTTCACCCCAACCATGCGGCGATCTACCTGGGGGATGAACCGGCTTTCACCAGCGAACCCGCCCCCACGCTCGGCGGTGCTGGCCCATTCATTTACCACCACATGCCCGGTCGCCTGGCCAGCCGTGAAGTGTTCGGCTGGTCACAAGCCAATCGCGTGCGCCTGATTCTGCGACACAAGGACTACCGACCATGACTATGCGCACCATCCGCCTCTACGGCGTATTGCGCCGCCAGTTCGGCAAGGAATACCGACTGGATGTGCACCATGTGCGCGACGCCATCAGCGCCCTGTGCAACCTCAAGCCGGGCTTCGAAAAGTTTCTGCGCAACGCCGAGCAACGCGGCCTGGTGTTTGCGGTGTTCACCGGCCGCAAAAATATCGGCGAAGCCGAGCTGGACCTGCGTGGCGTCGATGACAGCACCATTCGCATTGCGCCGATCATTCAGGGCAGCAAACAGTCAGGCATCTTTCAGGTGATCCTCGGCGCGGTACTGATCGTGGCCGGATTTGTCTCGGGAGGCACCACCGTGCCCATGGGCATGGCGTTGATAGCAGGCGGGGTCGCCGTGGGGCTGGGCGGGGTGGTGCAAATGCTCTCGCCCACGCCGAAAACCGGCATGAACAATGGTAACGAAGACGGCAACAACCCGAGCTACGGGTTCGGCAGCGCGGTCACCACCATTGCCCAGGGCAACCCGTGGCCGCTGCTTTATGGCGAGCGGGAAATCGGCGGCGCCGTCGAATCGGGCGGCATCCGCACCCAAGACCAACTTTAAGCCGCCACGTACACCCAAACCCGCCTCGGCGGGTTTTGTCATTTAGGGAGTCTTCAATGACCGCAGTTGCACGCAAGCGCATGCCTGTCATGGGCAGCAAGGGCGGCGAGGCCAAGGCCAAAAAACCCAATATCGCCGCCAATGGCGTGCCGTCACTGGCCACGGTGCGCATGGTCTACCTGTGGAGTTGGGGCCCCATCGTCGGGCCGGTGAATGGCCCGAAGTCGATCAAGCTGGACGGCACGCCTTTAGTGTCCGAAGACGGGACTGAAAACTTCCCCGGCGTGAAATGGCAGTTCCGCAACGGCGAATTGAATCAGGAGCGTCTTGAAGGACTGACCGAGTCCAACAACGAAATCAGCGTTAACCGCGAACTGCTGAGCACCGCCCCTTACCTGCACAGCATCAGCAACACCGTGGTGGACGCGGTGCGCGTGCGTTTTGGATGGCCACAACTGCAAAGCCAGGATGCCAGCGGCAACATCAACACGGTGCGCATCGATTACAGCGTTGAGGTCTCCACCGACGGCGGCCCTTACGCCACGCTCTTGAGCGCGTTCGTTGATCGCAAAAACGTCACCAAATACGAGCGTTCGCACCGCATCGAACTGCCAGCTGGTAACCGCTGGACCGTGCGCGTGCGCCGCCTGACGCCCGAGGCTGGCAGCTCGACGGTGCAAGACGGCATGCTGCTGGAAGCCATCACCCAGATCGTCGACAGCGATCAGGAATACCCGCTCACCGCCGTCAGCAGCATCGAGTACGACGCGCAGCAGTTCGGCGGCAGCATCGCGAAAATCGCCGTGCTGATGCGTGGTCGTATCGTGCGGGTACCGGCGAACTACGACCCGCACACCCGCACCTACGCCACGGGCGGTACCGGAACCAGCAACGGGGTGTGGGACGGCACGTTCAAAGAGGCCTACACCAACAACCCGGCGTGGGTGTTTTACGACCTGGTGCTCAACCCTTATTACGGCTTGGGCGAGCGCATCGATGCCACCATGATTGATCGCTGGGCGCTGTACCGCATCAGCCAGTATTGCGACCAAATGGTGCCGGACGGTCGCGGCGGTACCGAACCGCGCTTTACCTGCAACCTGTACCTGCAAAAACAGGCCGAGGCTTACGCCGTGCTTCAAGACCTGGCATCGATCTTCCATGGGTTGGCTTTTTGGGATGGCAACCAGATCACCGTCAATGCCGATATGCCCATGGACCCGGTGTTTAACTACAACCCGTCGATGATCCTCAACGACGGCGCCATCAACTACAGCGGCACCCGTTGGCGCGACCGACACAACCTTTCAATCGTGTCGTGGGACAACCCGGACCAAGGGTTTGCGACAGAGAAGGAACCGGTGTTCGATGAAGACGCCATGGCCGAGACCGGCACCGTGCGAGAAATGTCGCTGGAGGCCTTCGGTTGTACCTCACAGGGCCAGGCGCAGCGCGCGGGCAGTTGGGCGTTGCTCACCGAGCAGCAACAAATGCGCGGCGCCACGTTTAGCGTCGGGCTTGATGGTCAGATCCCCAAGCCGGGACAAGTCATCTCGCTGGCCGACCCGATGTTGGCCGGTCGCGCCAACGGTGGACGTATCAGTGCTGTCGCGGGCCGGGTCATCACCCTGGACCGCGACATCGAGGTCCCTCCAGGCGCGCGCCTGCACTGTAACTTGCCCAGCGGCAAAGCGGAGGGCAGGGTGATCAAGTCAATTAAAGGACGACAGATCACCGTGATGGCCGATTACAGCGAGCAGCCCGAGCCAGAACTCGCCTGGGCGCTCGATTACGATGACCTCAAACTGATGCAATTCTACGTGCGCAACGTCACGCGCCCGGAATGGCACCAGTTCCAGCTGGAAGTGATCCAGCACGAACCGAGCAAATTTGACGCGATCGATTACGGCACCGTGCTCGATGATCGCCCCATCAGCGGACTGCCGGCCGGCACCCAAGATGCGCCTGCGCGGGTGCTGCTCAGTCAGCATGTGGTGATCGAGCAAGGCTTGGCTACTACCATCATGACCATCGCCTGGGACTCTGCTCCGGGCGCCGTGGCCTATGACGTCGAATGGCGCTGGGGTGCACGGGAATGGGTCAAGATCCCGCGTACCGGCGAACTGGCCGTGGACGTGCGCGGAATCTACGCCGGTCAGTACATGGCCCGCGTCAGGGCCGTGAACGCGATGCAGGTGGCCTCATTACCGACCAGCTCGATGATGACGGACTTGGAAGGCAAGGCGGGTAAACCACCGGCCATCACGCACCTGACCACTGAAAGCCTGGTCTACGGCATTCGCTTGAACTGGGGCTTTCCACCGGGTGCAGAAGACACCCAGCGCACCGAGATCTGGCAGAACACGGCCAATGATCGGGAGTCTGCGACCAAGCTTGGCGATTACGCTTACCCGCAAGCGCGGCATGAACTGCAAAACATTGTGCCCGGTACCAGCGTGTTTTTCTGGGCGCGGCTGGTGGACCGCACGGGCAATGTCGGGCCGTGGTTCCCGGAAAAGTTCGGGGTTAATGGCCAGCCAAGTTCGGACCAAACGGAATACGAGAAGTATTTTGCGGGGCAAATCGGCACCGGCGCGCTTTACCCCGAGTTGAGGAAGGACATTGAACTCATCACCGGTGATGGCCCGGGTTCGGTCAAGGAGCTGGCAGGGCAGGTCAAGGAATTGGGTGACAAGGTCGAAGGCGTGGTCGACACCTTCATTTACGATCCAAAGCAGACCTACAAGGTCGGCGAAAACGCTCGCGAAGGACGGCACATCTATCAAGCGCTTCAAGACGTGCCGCTCGATACACCGCCGCCCAACCCGGTCTATTGGAAGGACATCGGCGAGATCCTCGAAACCGCCAATGGCCTGGCCTTTCAGGTTAACCAGAACACCACCCACATCGATGATCTCGACGGCAAGGTCACGGCGTCAGCGTCATCGCTGGAAGCCTTGCGGGCAGCCGCGCGCGCCGACACAGGCGAGGGCGAGTTGGCCGACGCCCTCAAGA
>NZ_JYLF01000013.1 GCF_001043055.1 Pseudomonas weihenstephanensis | reverse complement strand
AGCATTGGAACCACCTGATCCCATCCCGAACTCAGTAGTGAAACGATGCATCGCCGATGGTAGTGTGGGGTTTCCCCATGTGAGAGTAGGTCATCGTCAAGATTAAATTCCAGAATCCCTGTCTGCTTACGCAGATGGGGATTTTGTTTGTGCGCTCGAAAAAAAATGATTATCGGCTCAGCCTGCAACGTGATCTCAGGTCACTGACCAGCCATCCCAAGTACAATTCCGACGTTCTTCATCTAGGCTCTGTACGAAATCAGCTGAAACCCATTTGAATGCCACGGGCGTTACGATTCAGTAAAGTCCGCGATCATCAACGGCTGGAGCCCACGATGGCCAAACGGTAGGAAATCCCCGACGCAGCCTGGGATTTGGTTGCAGGCATCTTCTATGAATCATGCCTTAGCAGGCGCCCACGAACAGATGATCGCTTGATGTTCAACGGGTGCTCTGTTCTGGCGCCACCTGACGCTATATGCATGAGCGCTTTGGCCCATGGTCGACGGTTTATCAGCGCTTTCGTGACTGGCGCAATCGCGCAGCGTTTGACCAGATGCTCAAGCGGCTTCACATCAAGCTCAACGAGCACCGGTTAACTGATCTGTAAACCTGGCTGATTGACTCCACCGCAGTACGAGCAACCCTGGCCTCTTCTAGCGCTGGGGAAAAAAGGGGGGCTGAAAAACCGCAAGATCACGCGCTCGGGCGCAGTCGTGGCGGCCTGACCACCAAGATTCATCTGCTTTGCGGATGCCAATGGCGTCGCTCTGAAGTTTCTACTCACGGGCGTACAGGCCAGCGACATTGCCTACGCCCAGCCGTTGCTCGATGAAGCATACCTATCCAGCTTGCGCGTTCGCCTCCGCAAACGCTGCCAAAGGCTATGACGCTGAAGCGTTGGACCGGTATCGCAGGCACCCGGTGATTCCACTGCGCAGTATGAAGTGCAAACCCAAGTCGGGGTTACCGAGACTGTTTGATCGTCCCAAGTACCGACCGCGCAATAGCCTCGAGCGCAAGTTTGGTTGGCTGAAGGAGAACCGCCGCATCGTTACGCGCTTCGACAAACTCGCAAAAAGTGATGCAGCGATGGCCTCTGTGGCCTGTGCCATGCGATGTTTACGACATTACTTTTCGTACCGAACTTAGTCCCCGTAGTAGATACAACCACTGGTACATGTTTCATGAATTCGAATCGCTGACAGCTCAGGCAGTAAAGGCTTCAACTGCTGCCAGATCCACTTGGCCAGGACTTCACTGGTTGGGTTTTCAAGGCCAGGAATATCATTCAAATAATTATGATCAAGCTGCTCGTACAGGGGCTTAAAAATCGCCTTGATTTCAGAAAAGTCACGGATCCAGCCGGTATTGGGGTCAATGTCGCCGCTTAGATGAATGGCAACTTTGAATGAATGGCCATGTAAACGACCACATTTGTGCCCCTCAGGAACAAATGGCAGCCGATGCGCAGATTCGAATGTAAACTCTTTAAAAATTTCCACAGTGTTTATAGCTCTTGAAGAGATGGCTGTCGCAGGTGCGACGAATGCAGGCGCGCAGTTTAACAGTTAACGTTGTACACGCGAGTAGCCACCCGCCTTGAAGGCGCGCTGGGTGACCAAACGCCGTGTTAATTCAGTTTCAATTAAGCGACTTTCGTTACAGTCTTCGCTTTCGATAGTGTCTTTCATTTCACCCGATGTTCCACCGGAGTAGCCATGAACATCAACGTACGCTTTAGCCGACTGTTAGCGCTGATGCTCTGTGCATGTTGCTCGTTGGCTTCCGCGCGGGATTTGGGTCAAGACGAAGCGCTTCGCTTACGTGAGAGGGGTGAAATTTTACCCCTTGAGGACATTCTTAAATCCGCGTTTGACCGCTATCCGGGCTCAAAATTATTAGAGGCTGAACTGGAAGAGAAACATGATACCTATGTCTATGAGGTCGAATTGCTAACCCCTCAGGGTGTTGTCCGGGAACTCAAATTCAATGCCAGTAGAGGCAATCTGACTAAAGATAAGGAAGACGATTGATGCGTTTGTTACTGGTGGAAGACCATGTCCCACTCGCTGATGAGTTGATCGCCGGACTTACTCGCCAAGGCTATGCAGTCGATTGGTTGGCGGATGGTCGCGATGCCCTTCATCAAGGCCAGAGTGAACCCTATGACCTGATTGTTCTCGATCTGGGTTTACCCGGAATGCCAGGTATTGAGGTGCTTGAAAAGTGGCGCTCAGCAGGGCTGACAACTCCCGTTTTAATCCTCACCGCACGCAGCTCTTGGGCCGAACGCATAGAGGGTCTCAAGGCTGGAGCGGATGATTACTTGACCAAGCCTTTTCATCCCGAAGAATTACAGTTACGGGTTCAGGCCCTGTTGCGCCGTACGCATGGGCATGCCAATCAGCCACTTTTGAAGTCTGCGGGTCTGCAACTGGATGAGGCTCGCCAATGTGTTACCCGTGACGGTGTTGAGATCCAGCTGACCGCTGCCGAGTTTCGCTTACTGCGCTATTTCATGTTGCACCCGCAGCAAATCCTCTCTAAAAGCCATCTGTCTGAGCATTTATATGATGGCGAAACAGAGCGCGATTCCAATGTTTTGGAAGTTCACGTCAACCACCTGCGGCGTAAACTTGGCCGTGACGTTGTTGAAACGCGACGTGGTCAGGGCTATATCTTCGGAACAGCAGCCCAGTGAAGTCTATTCAGCGCAGGCTTAGCCTTGGGCTTGTCAGTGTCTTACTGGTGGTCGGTATTGTGGTCGGCCAAGTCAGCCTGTGGCTTTTTGAGAGTGGTTTGCAGCGTTATCTTGAGTCGGGTCTTCAAGATGACAGCGAGAATTTGCTGTTTGCGTTGAGTCGCGGCCCTCAGGGGTTACAGCTTGATGAGCGGCGTCTGTCTCCGGCTTATCAGAGACCATTTTCCGGGCACTATTTCAGTATTGAGTTCGGTGACATTCATTGGCGATCGCGCTCACTGTGGGATGCGCAGTTGCCCAAGACAGAACAGTCCGGGCTCAATAACACGCTTCAACCAGGCCCCGAAGGCCAAATGCTGTTGGTCTTGCGCAGTGACTACAAACGCTTCGGTCAGTCGGTTTCCATCACCGTGGCACAGGATTACTCGCCCATACGCAACAGTTTCCAACAGGTTCAGCGAATCGGGCTAGGCCTTGGGATGTTAGCGTTGGTCGTTATTTTACTGTTGCAGCGGATCACGGTTCGCAGAGCGCTGCGGCCGCTGGAAACAGCACGCATCCAAATTGCCCAATTGCAAAAAGGCCAGCGTTCGCAGCTCGACGCTCAGGTGCCCATAGAGCTTGAACCGCTGGTCAAACAGATCAACCACCTGCTGACGCATACCGAAGACACGCTCAAACGCTCGCGCAATGCGTTAGGCAATGTGGGGCATGCGTTGAAAACACCGCTGGCAGTGCTGATCAGCCTTGCCAATGACCCACGGCTTGTGACGTATCCCGACATACAAACAACCTTGCGTGCCCAGCTGGAGCAAGTTGAACAGCGCATGAACCGCGAGTTAAATCGTGCTCGTCTTACGGGTGACGCGTTGCCGGGGGCTCAATTTGATCCGCAGGCAGAACTTCCCGGTCTGCTGGCCACCTTGGCCATGATTCATGGGCAACATGTGAACCTCACGTTCCAGGCTCCCGACAATGTGCACCTGCCATGGGACCGTGAAGACATGCTTGAACTGTTGGGCAATCTGTTGGACAACGCCTGTAAATGGGCTGATTCACGGGTCGAGCTGAGCCTGCGTCAAACAGCCAACGGTTATGAAATCGAGGTGCAAGACGATGGCCCCGGCATTGCGCCAAATGAGCGCGATCAAGTATTGAGTCGTGGTACTCGCCTCGACGAACAAGCCAACGGTCATGGTTTGGGGTTGGGTATCGTTCGCGATATCGTCGATGCATGGGGGGGGCAGATGCAGCTAGCGGCAGGGCAGTGGGGCGGTCTATTGGTCACAATCACTTTGCCTGGCCAGGCTGACAAGGCGACGACAGCCTGATGCATGTCGCCGCCTTTGCTGCATGATCAGACGCGGAACTGATCCATCAGTTGCTGTTGTTGATTGGCCAGTGAATTCAGCGACTGGCTCACTCGCGCCGACTCATTGGCTTGTTCAGACAATGACTCCGTTACATCCCGAATAGTCGACACGTTACTGTTGATCTCTTCCGCCACGGCGCTTTGTTCCTCCGCTGCGCTGGCAATTTGTAAGTTCATGTCAGTAATAACCGTTACCGCATTACCGATTTGTTGCAGCGCGGTGACGGCTTGCCCGACTTGTTCAACACTGCCCTGGGCCTGTTGATGGCTATTGCTCATCGAACTCACCACCACTTGAGTGCCTGCCTGTAGTTGTTCGATAACCTGACGCGTTTCTTCCACGGACTCTTGTGTACGGCGAGCAAGATTGCGCACTTCATCAGCAACCACGGCAAATCCCCGACCTGCCTCACCCGCGCGCGCCGCTTCAATCGCCGCATTGAGTGCCAATAAATTAGTCTGTTCAGCGATCGCGCGAATCACTTCCAGTACCGACCCGATTTTTTCGCTGTTAGCCGCAAGACCTTCAACCTGGGTCATGGCATTACTCATATCAGCGGCCAAGTGGCCAATGCTGCGCGTGGTGCGATCAATAATGGTCAAGCCGTCACGCGTCGCCTGGTCGGCATCACGCGCGGCTTGTGCCGCTTGTGCCGCACTGCGGGCGACGTCCTGCGCTGTCGCACTCATTTCGTGAGATGCGGTGGCAGCCTGGTCAACCTGGCGATACTGCTGCTCCATGCCAGCGCTGGTCTGGGCGGCGATGGCGGCCGACTGGTCTGCGGTGCTACGGGCATCCTGCACCGAGCGCTTAACCTCGGCGATGATCGGTTGCAGCTTGTCCAGAAAACGATTGAACCAGCCCGCCAATTGGCCTAGCTCATCTTTTTTGTCGTAGGCAAGGCGTCGTGTCAGATCACCTTCGCCACTGGCAATGTCTTCCAGCATATTTGCCACGCTGAGGATGGGGCGGGTCACGCTGCGGGCCATCAGCCACACAAGCACCAGTCCCACCACCGCGGCGAGCAACCCGAGTGCCAGTTCGATCAACGTCCCGGCATAGCTGCGAGCGTCCAGCTCAGCCTTCAACGTTTCTGCCGGTCCAACCAGTACTTTTTCAGGCACATCCAGCAGTACGCCCCAAGGCTGACTGCCAGGGATCGGGTGGAAAGGGGTCAGGACTTTCAGGCTCTCATGGCTGCGAATACTTTGCGGCTCGCCGCCACTGGCCATCATGCGAATCAGTTGCGCACCATCATTGCTGTCGACCGTGTCCAGACGCTGGCTCAGTTTGCTGGCATCCAGGCTGTAGCCTGCCAACAGGCCCACGGAGCTGATAATGCCGACATTGGTTTGGCCGCCGTAGAGCTTTTGGCTGGCCTGTTGGCTGATGGCTTGCAGGCTATTGAGGTTGATATCAACCGAGAGGGAGGCAATCACTTTGCCATTGACCATCAACGGAAACACAATGCTGGTCAGCAATACGTTTTGCCCGTCGATCTCATAAAAATAGGGTTCGATGATGCACGGTTTCAGCGTTGCGCGCGGGCATGTGAACCATGTGTTATTGGCCTGGCCGCTGGGACCGATGCTCGTATCGGCCATGTCGCTTTCCGGCAACGCCATCGACGTTAACTGGCCTGGCGTGGGTTGCGACCAATAGAGCGCAAAACGGCCTTTATCGTTGCTGCCCAACTCTTTTTGATGATCAAACAGCTGATCTTTGCCATCCAGCGCATTGGCTTCGAACACCAGCGACAACCCCAACAAGTCAGGGTTTGCCTGTAGGGCCGCTTTAACCTGACGCGTCAGGTCTTCACGCAAATCGAAAGCATCCAGAAACCGCTTCTGCGATTGCTCCCGTAAAAACAGGACCTGACGGGCGAAACCATTGCCGTACTGGTAGGCGTCCATAAACTGGCGGCTGATGGCCAACGCCTGGGCCTCGCCCTGAGCTTCGATGCGCGCTTGCGCCGATTCGTTGAGCATCTGGGCACTGGAGGCTTTCACCAGTTCGGAGTTGTGCTCCATGCGATACAGGGAAAGGCCCACCAGCAATGTCACAATCGCTAACAAACAAAGTCCGGAAAGCAGGGTGATTTTCCATTGGATGGAAAGCTGTCTAATCGACATGGAGACATCCTAAAAAGAGGCTTTGTTTGTTAGCGGCCGACAGACACGTTTCTTTATGCTTGAAACGTAAAAGCCCAGTTTATTAAATGCCCATTTAGCCCTGTATTTATTAGGGGTAAAGCTGTTTTTGCGATGTTTATTGACAGGCCCCTGAACGCACTTTGACAAGGCGGCGATGCTGCTTCAAAGTGTGCGCCCTCAAATAAATCCTCCTTTCCAAATCCGGCGACTGGCACAGCAGTCATTTGCCCGGAATCATCCGCATGACGGTGTTGCTCACGTTGTGCGTGCCATGAGGTTGTAATGATAAATGCAGTAGTTGCCGCGGTCGGCATCATGTTGGTGCTCAGTCTGTCCCGTGTGCATGTGGTCATCGCCCTGATTGTCGGTGCAGTCGTGGGTGGTCTGGTGGGCGGGCTGGGTATTGAAGAAACCCTCAATGCCTTTAACAGCGGGTTGGGTGGTGGTGCTCAAGTTGCGCTTTCTTACGCGATGTTGGGTGCTTTCGCCGTTGCGATTGCCAAGTCCGGTTTGGCACATGCCTTGGCCGATAAAGCCCTGACGCTGGTGAACAAACAGCAAAGCGCGGGTGGCAATCGAGTCAAATGGCTACTCATTGTCTTGCTGTTAGGGGTTGCGATCTGCTCACAGAACATCCTGCCCATCCACATTGCGTTTATTCCGCTTTTGGTTCCGCCGCTGCTGTATGTGCTGACCAAATTGAAGATTGACCGGCGTTTGATTGCCTGTGTCATGACCTTTGGCTTGATCACGCCCTACATTTTCTTGCCTGTAGGCTTTGGTAATATCTTCCTCAACCAAATTTTGCTGGCCAACGTCAGCAAGGGTGGCGTGGATATCAGCCAGGTCAATGTGACACACGCCATGGCCATTCCGGCATTGGGCATGTTGTTTGGTCTGTTGGTCGCGGTGTTCATCAGCTACCGAAAAAAACGTGAATATGACCTGTCAAAAATTGAACAGGTTGAGCAAGTGGCCGTGAGTTACAACCCTCGCACCCTGCTGGTCGCGGGCGGGGCGATTGCCGCTGCGTTTATCGTTCAGCTGTGGCTGGGGTCGATGATTATTGGCGCACTGGTGGGTTTCTTGCTCTTCTCGGCCTCAGGCATCGTGCGCTGGCGTGAAACGGACGATCTGTTTACCGAAGGCATGAAAATGATGGCCATGATCGGTTTCATCATGATTGCGGCTTCAGGCTTCGCCGAAGTGATGAAAGCCACCGGTGAAGTGAAATCGCTGGTAGAGGCTTCTGCGGGCTGGATCAACCATAGCAAGGGCGTGGGTGCGCTGCTGATGTTGTTGGTCGGTTTGTTGGTCACGATGGGGATTGGCTCGTCCTTTTCGACGGTGCCCATCCTGGCGGCCATTTTTGTCCCGCTGTGCGTGCAACTCGGCTTCAGCCCGATGGCGATTGTGTGCATTGTGGGCACCGCGGGCGCGCTGGGTGATGCCGGTTCGCCTGCCTCCGATTCAACACTGGGGCCGACCTCTGGTCTGAACGTTGATGGCCAGCATCACCATATCTGGGACACGGTGGTACCCACGTTCCTGCATTACAACCTGCCGCTGCTGGCCTTTGGCTGGGTGGCGGCCATGACGTTGTAGGTAACCTGGCACCTTAAGCGGTTAAACAAGTTGTGTGTGGGGTCTTAACTTTGAAAGTTTCAGGCCGTTAACGCAGTACGTAGTTCCTTAAAAAGAGTAAAAGCCATGCGCCTGAGCCTGAAGGCAAAAGTATTGTCCCTCGCGGTGTTGCCGGTCTTGTTGTTTGCCTTGGTCATCAGCGTAACGACGGTCTGGATTCTGCAAGATCAGGCCACTAAAGAGGTCGAAGAAACCCGTCAACGCTTGCTCAATGACGCCAAGGCGACGTTGCGCAGCTACGTTGAGGTGGCGATGACGGCTATCAAGCCGTTGTACGACGCGGCGCAGCCGGGTGATGAAGCCGCACGGGCGCAGGCGATCAAGCTGTTGTCCAATATCACCTACGGCACCGATGGTTACTTCTTTGGTTATGACTCGCAAACCGTACGCTTGTTTAAAGGCAACAGCCCGGAAGGCGTAGGCAAAAACTTTCAGGACAATCGCGACCCAAATGGCGTGTACACCAACCGCGAATTGGTTCGCGCCGCTAAAGACGGCACGCACTACGCTCAGTACAGTTCGTCACTGCCCGGCAATGAAAAGCTGCTAGTCCCCAAGTTGGGCTACACCGAATATCTGCCCAAGTGGGACCTGGTGATGGGGACGGTGGTCAATCTTGACGGTATCGAGGCGCAGGTCGCCGACGTCCAGGCCGACGTTAAAGAGCGTATGGAGGGCATGATCCTCAGCATTGCTGCCATTACGGTGCTGGTGCTGTTGGTCATCGCCGTCATTGGCATGCTGGTGGCCAATACCATTCTGCGTCCATTGCACTTGATGAAAGCCAATCTGGACGATATTGCGGCCGGGGAAGGTGACTTGACCCATCGTCTGGCGATTACTAGCCAGGATGAACTGGGTGAGCTGGCAGGTTCATTCAACCGGTTCGTCGACAAAATCCACGCCATGGTGCGACAAATCACCGACATGACCTCCCAACTGACCACGCTGGTCGGGCAGGTCTCAGACCAGGCGCACCGTTCTGAGCAGGCGATGGAGCGTCAGCGCCACGAAACCGACCAAGTGGCTACGGCAATTAATGAAATGTCCTCGGCGGCGCAGGAAGTGGCCCGCAGTGCGCAAGGTGCTTCGGTCGCGGCACAAAAAACCGATGAAGAGGGTCAGCTCGCTAAACGCGTGGTGGATGGCAGCATTCAACAGATTCATGCGCTGGTCAGCGATATCCGTAACAGCGGGACATCGCTGGACAGCTTGCAACAAGATGTCACCTCGATTGTCAGCGTCTTGGGGGTGATTCGCTCGATTGCAGACCAAACCAACCTGTTGGCCCTCAACGCCGCCATCGAAGCTGCGCGTGCAGGTGAGGCGGGCCGTGGTTTTGCCGTGGTTGCGGATGAAGTGCGAGCGCTGGCCAGCCGCACACAGCAAAGCACGCAAGAGATTCAAAGCATGATCGATCGCCTGCAACAGGGCACCGATCAAGCCGTGCAAGCGATGCGCCGATCCAGTGAAGCGGGGGATGGCACCTCGGCGCAAGCCAATCAGGCCGGGACCTCCCTGGACACGATGGCGCAACTGATTGGCACCATTAACTCAATGAATGCGCAAATTGCCAGTGCAGCGGAAGAGCAAACCGCCGTTGCCGAAGAGATCAACCGCAGCGTTCACCAGATCGCGGTCGCGGTCGACAATGTGGCGGACGAAACCCAGCAAGGCGCCCAAACCACCCGCAGCCTGGCGCAATTGGGCCAGCGCTTGGGTGATCTGGTCGGGCAGTTCCGCATCTGACAGTGCGAGGTGGCTGATGGTTGTGTGCGGCTCGCCGCCATCGGTTACTTCTATACGCTCGGCAACTCGATACGGCCTGTTTCTCCCGGCACGGTCGGCCAATCACCGGCCGCCCACCGCGCCCTGGCGCGTTCAATCAAGGCCGGATCGCTGGCGACAAAGTTCCAGTTCATCCGGCGCGGCCCATCCAGTGGGGCACCGCCCATGATCACGACGTGGCAATCACTGTCGGCGCACACCGTGACCGCTTCACCCGCCGGCAACACCACCAACGTATGGCGCTCAAGTGGCTGGCCATCGATCTGAGCTTCCCCCTCAAGCACATACACCGCGCGTTCAGCATGTTCGGCTGCAATCAGCAGTGTGGTGGCGGCTTGCATCTGCACGTCGGCGTAGAGCGTGGGGGATAACACGGGCACAGGCGAGGTCAGGCAGAACCCCGTACCCGCGATCAGGCAAATCTTAACGCCCAGGTTGTCGCTGACTGGCAGGCTGGCAGCCGGGTGATGGCTGTAATGACCGGGGCCCTGCTCGTGGCTTTTGGGCGAGGCCAGCCACACTTGTAACCCGTGAATCGTCGAGCCTTCAGCGCGCAAGGGTTGCGGCGTGCGTTCAATGTGGGCAATGGCTTGGCCGGCGGTCATCCAACTGACGTCCCCAGGGCCTACGTGCTGATCTGAACCCAGGCTGTCTTTATGCTGCACACGGCCCTCAAACAAATAGGTAAGGGTCGACAGACCAATGTGGGGATGCTGTTTGATGTCCATCCCGTGACCTGGAGGATAGTGGGTGTGCAGGATGTGATCGAAAAAAACGAAAGGTCCGACACTTCGGCATTTGGCCGAGGGTAGCGGACGCAGAATGGGTTGCCCTTCAACTTCTTCGGCACGCGGCCGAATCACAGTAAGTGCCGACATGAATCAGTCCCGCCCATCAAGAAGCGTTGAGCATAACCCAACGCTTCAGGATCACGGTTGCCGGTTACTGGCTAAACGCACCTTCGGACAGATGCGTTTCGATGCTGATGTCAGCGGTGGTCATCAGTTTATGAATCGGGCATTTATCCGCAACGCGATGCAGTTCCTCTCGCTGGGCGTCCGTCAGTACGCCCTTGAGTGTGAGCTTGACGTACAGCTTGTACTTGCCTTGTTGCTCTTCCTCGGCATCGTGTTTTATCTCGACGGTGACGCCCGTGAGGGGAATGTCTTTCTTTTTGGCGTACATTTTCAGGGTCAGGGCTTTGCAAGCGGCCAGTGCAGCATCGAAGTAATCATGCGGCCCTGGTGCTGAGCCTTCGCCTCCCAGCGCTTTGGGCACATCGGTGAACACTTCGTAATCATCAATCTTGATGCTGTGACGAAAACCCTCATGCGACACGGTATTAACGGTAACAGTCATGGCAAACCTCAGCTTGGCAGTGATTAAAGGTCCTGATCTTTATAGAGCATGTGGCGGATCGTGCGTTCCATTTAACGTGCGGGCCTGAACCCTTAAGCCTGTGTTCGGGTCTATCACTCTCTACTGATGAGGATGACCGGGTGCGAATCAAATCATTACTTTTGGCTTTTGGGGTGCTGGCCGTGAGCACGTTGGCCCAATCGCGCGAATACGCTTACAGCGATGCTCATCTGCATTACGTCGATTTCTTCCAGGAAAGTGCGGGTATGCCCGCGCTGTTGGCGGCCATGGAAAAAAATCGTATTGAACACGTAATGATTTCCGGCATACCGGTGGCCAAAAAATGGCACGAAGACGAACCCAAGCGCCCGCGCTATTACGCGGGTGACGATGCTGACGCTTATTGGTACAGCGCCACCGATGTCTGGGTGGCAGATGCGGTCAAGCAACTGAGTGCAAAGCAGCGCGAGCATTTTCATCCGTTTTTATCGGGCTTTAACCCCAATGACAAAAATTCGGCGGCGCACATCCAGCGCATGCTCGACCTCAACCCCGGGCTGTGGCAGGGGATTGGCGAAGTGTTCACCCGCCATGATGATCTGACCGCCCTGATTTCAGGTGATACCCCGCGTGCCAATAACGAGGCCCTGATGCGCATTTACACCTTGGCGGCCCAACACGACTTGCCCGTTCTGGTGCATTCCAATATCACCTCCAAGCGTGAGAAAAACCCGCTGTACTTGGCCGAAATTGAACAACCGTTGGGGCAGCATCCACGCACACGCTTCATCTGGGCGCATGCGGGCACAAGCGCAGAGATTCACCGCCACCAAACACAGATGGATTTTTTGCTGCCAACGCTCACCCGGTTGCTGGCGACTTACCCTAACCTTTACGTCGACCTGTCCTGGAGCATGCTCACGCCTTATCTGCTGGATGAGCAGGGCAGGGCAAGGCCGGAGTGGGTGGCGCTGGTTGAGCGCTTCCCTGAACGCTTTATGCTGGGGTCAGATGTTGTAGGTCGTTTTGACAAGCTGGGCCAGGAGCTGCACAGCTTTGACCCCTTTTTGGATGCACTGCCTGTCGAGGTTGCGCATAAAGTGGCGAAGGATAACTTTTTGCAGGTTTTGCCGAAAAAGGCTCGATAGGCCAAATCCGGGACAAAAAAATGCCCTGAACCAGTCAGGGCATTTTTTATGAGCGGGCAGAGGGCTTATTTGCCTTCCCAGCGCTTGAGCACCAAGGTGGCGTTCGTGCCACCAAAGCCAAAGCTGTTGCTCATCACGGTGTCGATTTTGGCATCTTCACGCGTTTTGGTCAGGATCGGCATGTCAGCGACGGCCGGGTCCAGCTCATCAATGTTGGCGGAGCCAGCAATGAAGTTACCTTCCATCATCAGCATGCAGTAGATCGCTTCGTGAACACCGGCGGCGCCCAAGGAGTGGCCCGACAGGCTCTTGGTGGAGCTGATAGGCGGCGCTTTGTCGGCGAAGACTTCACGGATGCCTTTCATTTCGGCCACATCACCGACCGGGGTCGAGGTGCCGTGAGTATTGATGTAGTCGATAGGCGCATCAACGGTAGACATCGCCATCTGCATGCAGCGAATAGCACCTTCGCCGCTTGGAGCAACCATGTCGTAGCCATCGGAAGTTGCACCGTAACCCACGATTTCGGCGTAGATTTTGGCGCCGCGGGCCAGGGCATGCTCCAGCTCTTCAACCACCACCATGCCACCACCGCCGGCAATCACGAAACCGTCACGCTTGGCGTCGTAGGCACGGGAGGCTTTTTCTGGCGTGTCGTTGTACTGGCTGGACAAAGCGCCCATAGCGTCGAACAGGAACGATTGGCTCCAATGCTCTTCTTCACCGCCGCCGGCAAACACGATGTCCTGCTTGCCCATCTGGATCTGTTCCATGGCCGTACCGATGCAGTGAGCACTGGTTGCGCAGGCAGAAGCGATGGAGTAGTTCAGACCCTTGATCTTGAACGGCGTTGCCAGGCAAGCCGACACGGTGCTGCTCATGGTCCGCGTCACACGGTATGGCCCAACACGTTTCACGCCTTTTTCGCGCAGGATGTCCAGCGCTTCCATCTGGTTCAAGGTCGACGCACCGCCAGAACCTGCGATCAGGCCGGTACGCGGATTGGAGACTTGCTCCTCGCTCAGGCCCGAATCGGTAATGGCGTCTTTCATGGCCAGGTAAGCGTAAGCAGCGGCGTGGCCAACGAAACGATAAATCTTGCGATCGATCAGCTCTTCGAGGTTCAGGTCAATGGAGCCGGAAACCTGGCTACGCAGACCCATTTCGGCATATTCCGGGTTGAATCGGATGCCAGGGCGACTTGCACGCAGGTTAGCGGAGACGGTCTCTTTGTCATTGCCCAGGCACGAAACGATGCCTAGACCAGTGATAACGACGCGGCGCATTCGGATAACCCTTAGAAGTTGTCAGTTGAGGTGAAAACGCCGACCCGAAGGCCTTCGGCGGTATAAATTTCGCGACCGTCGACAGTGACCGAACCATCGGCAATGGCCAAGTTCAGCTTGCCCTTGAGGACGCGCTTGATATGAATGTTGTAGGTGACTTTTTTGGCGGTCGGCAAGACCTGGCCAAAAAATTTCACTTCGCCCGAACCCAGGGCACGGCCGCGGCCCGGCAGACCTTGCCAGCCGAGGTAGAAGCCCACCAGTTGCCACATGGCATCAAGGCCCAGGCAGCCTGGCATCACAGGGTCGCCTTCGAAGTGACAGGCAAAAAACCACAGGTCAGGGGTGATATCCAGCTCGGCGACCAATTCACCTTTGCCGTACTTGCCACCCTCTTCACTGATATGGGTAATGCGATCCACCATCAGCATGTTAGGGGCGGGCAGTTGCGCGTTACCTGGGCCGAACAGTTCGCCGCGACTACAGCGCAGCAATTCTTCCCGAGTAAAGGCGTTTTGTTTGGTCATGCGAGCTCCTCAATAATCCCATGCGGCAAGGTGGGGCAAAACTTCCCGACCAACTGAAACAGTCGCGCTTCAGTTCGCCAGCCTACACATAGACTATTGCGTAGTAGTGAAAGTCACAGCGCCAAGGGCACAAATGTACACTTGTTCACTGAAATTTAAAAACAGGCCCGTTCAGGCCCCCAATCGGGTGGCTAAGACTGCCGCACTTTTAAGTTTTACGCCAGTCGCAGGAAGGTCATGGGTATAAGTTACTGGACCCAACGCAACATGATTTGTTCCAGATCATTTCGTTTGAACGGCTTTGCCAGGTAATCGTTCATTCCCGCGTGCAGGCAGGCTTCACGGTCACCCTGCAAGGCGTTGGCCGTCAACGCAATAATGGGCACCTGAGTACAGCCTGAAAGCTGGCGAATCTGGCGTGTTGCTTCATAACCGTCGATGATCGGCAGCCGGCAATCCATCAAAATGGCTGTGAAACATTCGGTATTGGCCCGGTGAATGGCTTGGGCGCCGTCACTGACCACGCTTACCTCATACCCAAGGCTGCTGAGCATGGCCTCAATCACCGTTTGGTTGACCGGGTTATCCTCCACCAGCAGCACTTTGCGTCCTTTGATGCATAAGGGAGGCGCTTGAAGTGCGGCGCGTGTGTTGCTGACTGTGGGCTGGTGCAGTTCCAGCGGGATTTCTAGGGTGAACACCGAACCTTGCGCTTCTTCACTCTGAGCCAATAAGCGCCCACCCATGCGTTCAGCCAATGACCGAGCAATGGGCAGGCCCAGCCCGGTGCCGCCGTAACGTCGTGAAATAGAGCTGTCAGCTTGCTTAAAGGCATTGAACATCGAGTCCAGCTTCTCGGTGCTGATGCCAATGCCACTGTCGCGAACGGTGCAGGTAAACCAGATCAGCTCGTGGTCCAGCGGTTGCCATGCAGGTTCGATGCTGACTTGCCCGCGTTCGGTAAATTTCAATGCATTGCCGATCAGATTCACCAGAATCTGCCGAATACGGGTGGGGTCGCCCAGTACGTGCAAATTGTGCAGGCCGTCTGGCTCCACCATGCGCAAGTGCAAGCCACGTTGCCCGGCATTGTGCTGGAAGGCCTGCGCGCAGTTGTTCACCAATTCGCCAAGGTTGAACGCAATATGTTCCAGTTCCAGAGTTGAACGTTCGATCCTCGAAAAGTCGAGAATGTCATTGATGACCTTGAGCAAATGCTCGGTGGATTGCGACGCAAGGGCGGCATATTCAGCCTGCTCTTCGGTCATTTGCGTGGTTTCCATCAGTTGCAGCATCCCCAGCACGCCATTCATCGGGGTACGCAGCTCATGGCTCATCATCGCCAGAAAATCGGTTTTGGCGCTGTTGGCGCGCTCGGCCTCTTCGCGTGTCTCAATCAATTGGGCGATCGCTGTTTGCTGTTCACGGCTCGCTTGCGCCAAACCTTCGGCGAGGTTGTTGATATGGCGCGCCAGGCTGCCGAGTTCACCCTCGTCCACCACCGGTAGCGGTGTGTTGTAGTGCCCTTGTTGAATGGCCTTGACCGCATCGCTCATGTCACTGATCGGTTTGGACAGATTGGACGCCAGGCGTCTGGCCAGCAAGTAGGTGAATCCCAGCGCAAACAGCGCAAGAATCACGGCCTTGAGCAAGATGTCTTGCTGGCGCTGATTGAAGGCGTCACTGGACATTCCCACCAGTACCCGGCCCATATAGTCCTCGGCAGGGGCATTGGATTGACTCGAGCTGCGCCTGACCCTGACGGGGGCCTGAAACACCTCGATCTCAGCGCGATGGTGGGGGTCGAGCTGCGGTTGCTCGGCATGGACCAGCACATTGTTGGCGCTGTCCTGTACTTGCACAAATTGCACATGGGGGGTGTTGAGCGACGCCGCCATCAGGGTTTCGAGCACCTGGGTGTTGCCAGAAATAACCCCGTACTCAGACGCAGGGGCCAGTTGGCTGGCAATCAATTGGCCGGTGTGGTTCAGCTCCTGGCGTAAATCCTGAAGGCGTACGAAGGTAAAAAAGCTGATAAGCAGCAAGGTCAGCAACAAAGCAGGACCCAAACTCATCATTTGGGTGCGGGCGTGAATATCCCATCGACCACGGTCAGTCATGCGTGAGGTGTTCCATGAGCCAGTGCCGGCTTGCTGAAGTCATCCGTGACCTACGGTGGGTCATGCAGGTGCGCAGCCAGGCTGCCTCGTCAGGGGTGAATGGATGGGCGGCATGTTAACTGAGCTGAAGCCGTTTTCCAGCCAAAGCCATGCATTTTGCGCGGGCTCAGTTGCCGCAGGTCGCTGCACGGGGGGCTGGTCGCCAAGAGTGTGCTCCGTATAATGCCGCCATTGCCACTGCTAGATGGATGACGGGATTGCATATGACAGAACAGCGCGCTATTGCGGTCTTGGGAGGCGGGAGCTTTGGCACTGCGGTGGCCAACCTGTTGGCCGAAAATGGCCATCACGTACGTCAGTGGATGCGCGATCCGCAGCAGGCAGAGGCCATTCGCCTTAACCGTGAAAACCCTCGCTACCTTAAAGGCATCAAAATTCATCCGGGTGTAGAGCCGGTCACCGACCTGCAAGCCACGCTTGATGACTGTGATTTGTGTTTCGTCGCATTGCCGTCCAGTGCCTTGCGCGCGGTGTTGGCGGTCCATGCCGAGCGCTTGAGCGGCAAAATGCTGGTCAGCCTGACCAAAGGCATCGAAGCCCACAGCTTCAAGCTGATGAGTGAAATCCTTGAAGACATCGCCCCTCAGGCGCGGATTGGCGTTTTGTCCGGTCCCAACCTGGCGCGTGAAGTGGCTGAGCACGCGCTGACCGCCACGGTGATCGCCAGTGCCGACGAAGCACTTTGCTTGCGGGTTCAAGAGGTGCTGCACGGTCGTACGTTTCGCGTGTACGCCAGCGCGGACCGTTTTGGCGTAGAGCTGGGCGGGGCGCTTAAAAACGTCTATGCGATTATTGCCGGCATGGCCGTGGCGCTGGGCATGGGTGAAAACACCAAAAGCATGCTGATTACCCGAGCACTGGCAGAGATGACTCGTTTTGCTGTCAGTCAGGGCGCCAACCCGATGACTTTTCTGGGGCTGGCCGGTGTCGGCGACCTGATCGTCACCTGTTCCTCCCCTAAAAGCCGCAACTATCAAGTCGGTTTTGCGTTGGGTGAAGGGCTTAGCCTGGAAGAGGCGGTCTCACGTTTGGGCGAGGTGGCAGAAGGTGTCAACACGCTCAAAGTGCTCAAGGTCAAAGCGCAGGAGCTCAACGTCTACATGCCGTTGGTGGCGGGCCTGCACGCTATCCTTTTTGAGGGCCGCACCCTGAACCAGGTGATTGAATTGCTGATGCGTGCCGAACCCAAAACCGACGTCGACTTTATTTCCACCAGTGGTTTTAACTGAACACAACAGGAGCCGCCCCATGCGTGACACCTCAAACGCACCCCAGTACGAGTCCATCATTTTGCGCGTGCTGTGGATGCTGATTTTTTTAATGATCTGGCAAGTTGCGCAACTCGTGCTCGGCGGGTTGGTGCTGGTGCAATTGATCTACCGCCTGATCTATGGCGCCCCTAATGGTGGCTTGATGAATTTTGGCGACAGCTTGAGCGTGTATCTGGCGCAAATCGGTCGTTTTGGCAGTTTTCACACGGACCAAAAACCCTGGCCATTTGCTGATTGGCCAGCGCCACGCACCCCGGAAGGTGAAGCGCCTTATGCAGAACCCGTGCGCGAAACCAAGCAGCCATGAAACTGTGGATTTTGCGCCACGGCGAAGCCGAGCCCCACGCCTGCTCTGATGCGCAGCGAAATTTAACTGAGCACGGCCGTGAGCAAGTGCGCCAGGCAGCGGCCCATTTGATCGGCCAGTCCATCGACACGATATTGGTCAGTCCTTACGTCAGGGCGCAGCAAACAGCCGAAATCGTGCGCAAGGTTTTGGGGTTCACTCCAGCACTCAAGACTATGGCCTGGTTGACGCCCGAGAGCGATCCTGCTCACGCCCTCAATCAACTCCCTGACAACGGTAATGTGCTACTGGTCAGCCATCAGCCTTTTGTGGGCGAGTTGATCAGCCTGCTGCAATACGGCCATGACCGCCGTCCTCAGCCCATGCAGACCGCCAGTCTGGCGCAGCTTGAGGGCGACGGGGCGCTGGCTGGCTGCATGCACCTGCGCACGGTCCGGCATCCGTAACCTGCCGGGCGGTGTGACGGTTTAACAGCAAGTTTCAACGCGTGCTCTACATTCATTGCGTGTGGCCGAAGGAGTCGGCCCGGTCAGGACTCATCAAGGAGTCCGGATATCCGCCATGAGCCAAGGAGGCCGCCATGTCCAGCGCAACATGCTTACCCCTGCAAGCCTTTTACGAACGTGAAAGGCGTCATCCACAAAAAACCTACATGATTCAACCGTTGAGCGATGGGCGCGTGCACGCCTTCAACTGGTATGAAGTGGGGCAGCAAGCCCGGCGGGTCGCACAGTGGTTACGCAATCAGAACCTTGCCCCCGGCAGTCATATCGCCCTGATTTCGAAAAATGACGCCCATTGGCTGATCACCGATTTGGCGATCTGGATGGCCGGGCATGTGACGGTGCCGCTGTATCCCAACCTTACAGCTGCCTCAGTGGCCCACGTACTGGAGCATTCTGAAAGCGTGCTGGTGTTTGTCGGCAAACTGGATGACTGGTCGCACATGGTTGAGGGCATCACGCCTGAGCGGGTGACGGTCAGCTTGCCGCAGGCGCCACTCGACAGTTTTGACTTCAATTGGGACGACCTCCAGGCCTGTCCCCCCATCACCGACTCGCCCACGCCTGCGGCCGAGCAACTGGCGACTGTGATTTACACCTCAGGGACCACTGGCGAGCCCAAAGGTGTCATGCACAACTTCGGCGCGCTGGGTTACGCCGCCAGTCATGCCACGCACATGTTGGGGCTGCATGACCATGACCGGGTGATCTCTTACTTGCCCTTGTGCCATGTGGCTGAGCGGCTGTTCGTTGAGCTTGCATCGTTCTATGCAGGGCACTGCATTTATTTCTCTCAATCGTTGGAGACTTTTGCCCTCGATATGCAGCGCGCCCGCCCGACTGTGTTTTTAGGCGTGCCGCGGATCTGGAGCAAATTTCAACAGGCGGTCTACAGCCGCATGGGCGAGCGTCGGCTGAGCCTGTTGTTGAGCGTGCCAATGGTGCGTCAGCGGGTGGCACGCCACATTCTGCACGCTTTGGGGCTGGACGCGGTGCGTATGGGTTATATCGGTGCGTCGACCGTACCCCAGGCGTTGATGCTGTGGTATCGGCGCCTGGGCCTTGAAGTGGTCGAAATTTATGGCATGACCGAAAACTGCGGCTATTCCCATGTGTGCCGCGTGGGCCAGCATAAGCCGGGCTGGATAGGCCGACATTGCGAGGGCGTGGAGGTGCGGATCGATCCTGAAGGTGAAGTGCAAATGCGCAGTCCGGCGCTCATGATGGGCTACTTCAAAAACCCGCAATTGACCCGCGAAGCGTTTACCCGTGATGGCTATTTGCGCACCGGCGACAAAGGTGAGCAAGACACCTTGGGGCATTTGCGGCTGCGGGGGCGAATCAAAGAGATCTTCAAAACCAGTAAAGGCAAATACGTCGCGCCAGGGCCGATTGAAGGCAAGCTTGCCGCGCACGCAAAAATTGAACAGGTGTGCGTGGTAGGCGATGGTCTGGCGGGGCCGTTGGGGCTTTGCGTGTTGTCCGAGCGGGGCCGGGAGGAGGCTGCAACAGTGGCGCGCGCCAGCCTGCAAGGCAGCCTGGAAACGTTGTTGCATGCGGTCAATGCGGGCCTGGACAAACACGAACAGTTGCGCAGCCTGGTGGTAGTGAAAGATAGTTGGGGCACGGACAACGGTTTTTTAACCCCCACCTTGAAGATCAAACGCACAGTGATTGAAGACACTTACAGCGAATGGTTTGAACGGTGGGGCGCAGACAGTCGAGCCGTCCAGTGGCAAGACGGTAACTAATTCACTCTCCAAGGACTGACCCATGAGCTTGTGGACCACCACGCCCGACCTGGCGTACCTCAATTCACAGCGCAAAAATACCATTTGCGATGTGCTGGACATCACCTTTGATGCCTTCGATGACACCTCCATCACGGCAAGCATGGTGGTCGATCACCGCACGCATCAGCCCTTTGGCTTATTGCATGGTGGCGCCTCTGTCGTGTTGGCCGAGACCTTGGGGTCGATGGCCAGCTATCTGTGCATTGATCAGCAAAAGTTCTACTGCGTCGGCCTTGAGGTCAACGCCAATCACTTGCGTGGGGTACGCAGCGGGCGAGTGAGTGCTGTTGCGCGTGCGGTGCATATCGGGCGTACAACCCATGTGTGGGACATCCGCCTGACGGATGAAAACGGCAAACTCAACTGCATTTCCCGACTGACCATTGCCGTGGTCGCGCTGGGTGATACCCCGCCTGTGCGCTGACCAAAGGGGCAAGCAATGGCCGTACTG
Organism: Pseudomonas weihenstephanensis; assembly: GCF_001043055.1. GTDB lineage: Bacteria > Pseudomonadota > Gammaproteobacteria > Pseudomonadales > Pseudomonadaceae > Aquipseudomonas > Aquipseudomonas weihenstephanensis. The sequence goes on along the minus strand of NZ_JYLF01000013.1, from coordinate 61,773 downwards.
GCGTCCTGGATGGCGTATACGGTCATTGATGTTGGGAAAAATCCTACTGACAATAAGGCCACCCTTTTCAACTGGATGCCTTGTATGTCCCGGCAGATTTTTTTCGCCCATGCCAACGGCTTCCCTTCGGCCACCTACGGCAAATTATTTGCCTCGCTGTCGCCTGACTTTCGCGTCGCCCATTTGTCGCAGCATGGGCACGACCCGCGCTTTCCGGTGGACAACAACTGGCGCAACCTGGTCGACGAACTGATTTACCACCTGCAACAACAAGACGAACCCGTATTGGGCGTCGGCCATTCGTTGGGCGGAATGTTGCACTTGCATGCGGCCATACGCTGCCCGCACCTCTACTGTGGGGTCGTGATGCTCGACTCACCTGTGTTAACGCGCACCGATCAATGGGTGATTCGCGCGGCCAAGCGTTTTGGCCTGATTGATCGCCTGACGCCGGCCGGGCGCACACTGGGACGGCGCGAAGAGTTTGCAGACCGTGACGCCGCCCGGGCTTATTTTGCGGGTAAGTCGTTGTTTCGCAGCTTTGACCCGGACTGCTTTGAGGCGTATCTGGAGCATGGGTTGTGCGCGATGGATGATCGTCTGCGGTTAAGCTTCGACCCGGCCACCGAAATTGACATCTACCGGGGCGTGCCGCATACCAGTCCGGGGTTGATCAAGCAGTTGCAAGTACCGCTGACCATAGTGCGTGGGCGCGACAGTCGGGTGGTGATGCGCCATCATGCCAACGCCGTCGCACGCCTGCCCCTGGGGGAGGCGTTAAGCGTGCCGGGTGGCCACATGTTCCCGCTGGAACAGCCGCAAGACACCGCCAGCCTGCTGAAAGACATTTTTACCCGCTGGGAACTTCGTCATCCCGGTCTCTGAAGAGCACTCTGCATGAATCCAGTGGTTGAAGAAATTCGTCTGAGCCTGCCCCACATCGAGCTTGCCGCGCATGTGTTTGGCCCTGAAGACGGCCTGCCCGTGATCGCGTTGCATGGCTGGCTGGACAACGCCAACAGCTTTGCGCGGCTGGCACCCAGGCTCAAGGGCCTGCGCATCGTTGCACTTGATCTGGCAGGACATGGTCACTCTGCGCACAGGCCGCAGGGCGTGGGTTACTCGCTGTGGGACTACGCTTTTGATGTGCTCAGCGTGGCTGAACAACTGGGCTGGGAGCGTTTTGCGCTGTTAGGGCACTCGCTGGGGGCGATTGTTTCAGTGATCGTGGCCGGGTCATGCCCGCAGCGGATCACCCGAATGGCGCTCATTGATGGCGTCATGCCGCACATGGGGTCTGAACACGGCACGGCCGAGCGCATGGGGCAGGCGCTTGAGGCCCAATTGGCACTCACGCACAAACGCAAAACGGTGCACAAAACCCTGGAGGGAGGCGTCGAGGCCCGCATGAAAGGCATGGTCGCGGTCAGCCGTGAGGCTGCGCAATTGTTGGCCCAGCGCGGCTTGATGCCGGTGCCGGGGGGTTACAGCTGGCGCAGTGACAGCCGCTTGACGTTGCCGTCCCCGCTGCGTCTTACCGATGAACAGGCCATGTCATTCGTACAGCGTGTCAGTTGTCCCACCACGTTAGTGGTCGCTGAGGACGGGATGTTGACCGCCCATCCGACGTTGCTGGATAGGCTACCCTTTACGCTGGAACGGTTACCCGGCGGCCATCATTTACACGTCAATGACGACGCGGGGGCAATCCTTGTTGCAGACTGTTTCAATCGGTTCTTCGCCGCTCCTTGACTTGCGGCGGCCAACTGCCGAGGCTTGGCGGGTTGAAATGGGAGACAACCATGATAGATCTCTACACCGCTGCGACCTCGGAAGGCCACCCGGTCTCTATCGTGAGCAGGCTCAAACACACCTCACCTGCGGGTGACGCGTGCCGATGAAACCGACCAATCGTTTTATCTGTGCGCTGGGCCTGAGCTGCCTCAGCCCTCTGCTGTGGGCGGCTGACGTGCCCGGCAGTCATGACTTGCGAGACGTGCCACGGCTGGCGGACGCGCAAATTGTCGATTACACCGTCAAGCCCGATGTCGAGCGCATCTACCCGATGGGCGCCATTCGAAAAATCAGCGGTCGGCTGCGTTTTGAAGGGCAGGTCAATGCCCGTGGCCAAACCACGGCGATCACCTACGAATTACCCGCTGAGCACTCGGCCACCGAAGCCTTTACGGCTGCGCGTGAAGCCCTGCAAGCCCAAGACGCGCAGTTGTTGTTCTGGTGCCAGGCCCGTGATTGTGGCGAAAGCAGCCTGTGGGCAAATGAGATTTTTGGTAACTCCAAGCTGGTGGGCGCCGACGGTGAGCAGTCCTTCCTGTTGATCCGCCTGGCGGCGCCCGAGCAAAATCAGTTGGTCGCGTTGTATGGCATCACGCGTGGCAACCGCAAAGCCTACCTGCATGTCGAGCAGCTTCAGGCCAATGGCGATCTGGGCCAATTACTGCCCACCTCAGCCACCTTGCAGCGCCAGTTAAAAAGCACGGGCGAGCTGGATTTCCCTGCGCTCACGGCAGAACCTGATGCACAGTGGCTCAGCTTGATCAGTCGCGCATTGAACCTGGATGCAACCTCCAGGGTCAGCCTGAGCGGTGTTCACGCCGCCGCATGGCGCGACGGTCTGATCAAGAGCGGTGTAAGGGCTGCGCGCATTGAGCTGGGCGAGAACCCGGTCCAAGGGCTGCGGGTCGAACTGCTCCGTTAAACGCTTGTCTGCGACGGCTACACTCTGCGTAGCCGTCGTCTTTTTTTGCCTATGAATTTTCTGTGGAACACACATGCTCAATAACGATCGCCTGCTGGTGCAGATCCTGCTGCTGGTGTTGTTCGGTGCCAGTCTGTGGGTGATGGCGCCTTTTTGGTCGGCGCTGTTCTGGGGGGCGGTGCTGGCGTTTGCCAGTTGGCCGTTAATGCGCTTGCTGACGCGATGGCTCAATGGCCGTGAGTCGCTGGCAGCGGGCATTCTGACTTTGGGCTGGATGCTGCTGGTGGCAGGCCCGCTGGTGTGGCTGGGCTTCAACCTGGCGGATCACGTGCGCGACGCCACGACCTTCGTCAAGGATGTTCAGCTTGAAGGTTTGCCGCAGGCGCCTGGTTGGCTGGCGGGTATTCCGTTCATCGGTGAGCGCCTGGTGGGTATTTGGGACACCATCGATGAGCAGGGCGCGGCGCTGATCGTGGCCGTCAAGCCGTACTTGGGGCAGGTCGGCAACTGGCTATTGGCCCGCAGTGCACAGATCGGCGGCGGCATTCTGGAGCTGACACTGAGTATCGTGTTTGTGTTCTTTTTCTACCGTGATGGCCCGCGTTTGGCGATGTTCGTGCATCGCTTGCTTGAACGCTTGATCGGCGAGCGCGCCTCCTACTATCAGGATCTGGTGGCCGGCACCATTCAGCGAGTGGTCAACGGTGTGATCGGCACGGCAGCGGCGCAGGCGGTGCTGGCGCTGATCGGCTTCTTGATTGCCGGTGTACCGGGCGCACTGGTGCTGGGGGTGGCGACTTTTCTGCTAAGTCTTATCCCGATGGGACCGCCGTTGATCTGGATTCCGGCCACGGCATGGCTGGCCTGGAAGGGTGATTACGGGCTGGCGATTTTTCTCGGAATTTGGGGCACGCTGATCATCAGTGGCGTGGACAACGTACTCAAACCTTATTTGATCAGCCGGGGCGGCAACTTGCCCTTGGTGATTGTGTTGCTCGGCGTGTTTGGTGGCTTGATTGCCTTTGGCTTTATCGGTCTTTTCATCGGTCCGACGTTGCTGGCGCTGGCTTACAGCCTGCTGGTGGACTGGAGCGCGAGCCAGCAGAACAAAGACAAAGTCTGAGGCCAAACGCTGTAGTTGCTGTTGAGGCAGGAGGCGGTGATGGGTTGCAAAGCGGCCGTAAACCCGGTGATTGCGGTGTGACGAAAGCACCGGGTTGAAGGGTTTATGATGGCTTCACCGCGGATCGCAGCCTCACATCACTGCTCAATGACAGCAAATAGCGCCGCTAATCGCAGGTGCAGCCAGGTACGTATCAGGTGTTTTTCACAACCCTGGCTTCAACTTCATCTTTCATTCGCAGTAATTCGTCACCCGCCTGCGCGATGTCCGAACGCACGCTGTGCAATTGCTGGCGGCTCTTTTCCAGCAGGCGTTTGGTCGAGCTGTGGCCCGTAATGCCGCGCTTGAGCGCCATCGCACCAATGCCCACCTGGATCAAGCCGATAAAGCCGCCACGGCGAATGCCTTTGCCCAGCATCACCACGCCGCCTGCCAGCGAGCCAACGCGCTCCCAGCCCTCTACGTTTTGATAAGGCACGTCTTCGTACGAAGTGGATTCAATGCGCTCTACAGGTTGTCTGTTGCTCATGCTCTGTCTCCAAGGGATAGGTGGATACAGAGCTGACTGCCGGGGAGGGCGGGTTGTTCCATTCAATGGCGGGCGAGGGTTAGAACTGGGGACCGGAACGGGTGTTGTTGCCCTTGGCCAAACGGTCGTAAAGCACCACGTTGACGGTGGCCGCAAGGTTCATGCAACCGTTGGTCGGGATGTAAATCACATCCTCGCACCAGTCCAGAATCTCTTTGTCCAGTGAGCCGTCTTCGGGGCCAAAAATGTACAGCGCACGATCCGGATGCGTGTACTCAGGCAGGGAGCGTGCGCCCTCGACCAGCTCAACCGCGACCGGAATGCAGCCCAGCGGCAGGATTTTTTTCAGGTCATCAATGCCGATCAACGGAATGTCCTGATGCACCTTTTTGGTGTCCGTGATGAAGTCGCGGGCACGTTCGTACCGTTTGCCGGTGTAAAACACCGAGGCCACGTTGTAGCAACCAGCCGCACGCATCACCGAGCCGACGTTTTCCGGTGATTTGGGGTTATACAAACCAATGCAGCTGTACCGTTTGTTCGCCACGTGCCCGAGCCCTTCAGAAAAAAGACGCGAGTATACCCCCTGTTACTGCATAGCCGTAGCCGCTGGCGCAGGGTGCGTTCGCCCACACACCCCGCGGCCCGGATTTGGACGTCGCCTGCACCCGTTGCTGCGGGGCAAGCCGTCTTACTCGTCTTTTTTCATCAAGCCGGCGAGTGCCGCGAACGGGTTATGAGTGGCCTTGGCGACTTTCGGGCTGCTGGTGGAGCTGTCCGAGAAGTATTGCTGGTCGGTGTAGCGCGAGTGTTCGTTGTCATGGCAGTACAGGCACAACAGCTCCCAGTTGGAACCGTCTTGCGGGTTGTTGTCATGGTTGTGGTCGCGGTGGTGAACAGTCAGTTCACTCAGGCGCTTGCCCGCAAACTCACGGGCGCAACGACCGCACACGTGCGGGTACATTTTCAGGGCTTTGTCGCGGTAGCCCATTTCACGGTCACGCTGGGCATCGGCCAGGATGCGATCCAGCTTCGCGGTATGGGAGGGAGGGTTGGCCGAACTCATGGGGTTACCTTTCAGGACGAATGACGGTCAGGTCGTTAAGTTTAGCTGCTGATCAGCCTTTGATTTTTTCAGCAATCCAGATTGTGTGCCGCGTGCCCTTGTTGCCGTGGGCAAATACCTGCACTTCTTCAGCCTTGAAACCGGCCTTGCGCAGCTTGTCGCTAAATTGTTTGTCGGCACTGGCCGACCACACCGCCAGCACGCCTTTAGGGCGCAAGGCTTTGGCGCAGGCGCTCAGGCCACCGGCTGAATACAACCAGCTGTTGGCTTTTTGGGTCAAGCCTTCGGGGCCGTTGTCGACATCCAGCATAATTGCGTCGAAGCCATTGGGCTCGGCCTGCAACACCTTGGCCACGTCTTCCATGCGGATGACGGTGCGCGGGTCTTGCAAAGGATTGCCGGACTTTTCTCCCAGCGGCCCGCGGTTCCATTCAACAACCCCCGGCACCAGTTCGGCCACCACCACTTCGGCAGTTTTGCCCAAGTGTTTGAGCGCCGAAGCCAAGGTGAAGCCCATACCCAGTCCGCCAATCAGCACCCGTGACTGCGGACGACCGGCGACCTTGCGGCACGGGATTTCTGCCAGCGCATCTTCAGAGCCGTGCATGCGGGTGTTCATCAATTGACCCCCGTCGCCGCCCTGGATCTTGATCACGAAGTCCTCGCCATACTCGAACAGGCACAAGGCGCCGCCGTTTTCGGGGATCGGAGTGGTGTCGAGCAAAACAAAACGTTTCATGGATATCTCATAGAAGGGGACAAAAACCGCAGGTTACGAGTAGCCTGAGGGCAGACAAGCCGGTCTGGCAACGGAGTGATTGATGAAACGCACTATTCTAACGGCCATTGTGTGGGCTGCGCTCCCGATAAGTGCGGCACAAGCAGCAGAGCTGACGCCTGTGCCGGTGGTGCCTGTGACTGCGGCGCCGGGTTCACCCGGCACGGCGACGCCCACCCCGTACCCGCAGATTACCCCCAAGGCCGTGCGCAAGCCGGTTGCCGGAGGTGGCAGTTTGATCCCGCTGCCACCCATCGACTTGCCCCAGCCGCCCAAAGACCAGCCACTGCCGGGGCTTGAGGTCAAAGACCCCAAGGCCAAACCCCCGGCAGAGTAAAGGGTTTGATTGCAGGTACAGGCGCGCGCCTACAGGCCCAGCACCTTGAAAACAAAGGCATACTCCAGCGCCACATCGCGCAGGGCTTGATAGCGCCCGCTCATGCCGCCATGACCGGCGTCCAGTTCGGTCTTGAGCAGTAACAGGTTGTTGTCAGTCTTGGTGACGCGCAGTTTGGCGACCCATTTGGCCGCTTCCCAATACTGCACGCGGCTGTCGTTGTAGCCCGCAATCACCAGCATCGCCGGGTAGGCCTGAGCGCGTACATTTTCATACGGCGCATAGGCTTTGATCCGGGCATACACCTGTGGCTCTTGCGGGTTGCCCCATTCGTCATACTCGGTGACGGTCAGCGGCAGCTCGGGGTCGAGCATGGTGTTCAGTACATCGACGAACGGCACTTCAGCAATCGCCGCCTTGAACAGTTCTGGGCGTTGATTGAGCACGGCGCCAATCAACAGGCCCCCCGCGCTGGCGCCGCTGATCACCAGTTGCCCGGCGTCGGTCAGCCCGTGGGCAATCAAATGTTCGGCACAGGCGATGAAGTCGCTGAACGTGTTGTGCTTGTGTTCCTGTTTACCGGCGCGATACCAGGCTTCACCCAACTCACCGCCGCCGCGCACATGGGCGATGGCGAAGGCCACACCGCGGTCGAGCAAGCTGAGGCGCGAGTGCGAAAACCACGGGTCCAGACTTTCGCCATAGGCCCCGTAGCCATACAAATACAAGGGAGTGGGTTGGCCCAGAGCACTGCGCTTGACCACCAGGCTGATTGGCACCTGCGTGCCATCGGGCGCCGTGGCCCATAGACGCTGGCTAACATAATCATCGGCATTGAACGGCCCGAGTACGGGTGTTTCTTTGAGCACCCGTTGTTCGCCGTTGGACAAGGTCAGCTGGCGCACTTGCGCCGGGCGATTCAGCGCTTCGTAGCGCAGACGAATGCAAGGGCTGTCGAACTCAAGACTGTCTTGTACATACAGGCTGTAGGCGGCGTCCGGCAGTTGAACGCGATACGGCGCCAAACCCGCAGGGCGAATCTCGATGATTGGCAGTCCGCCTTCGCGCAGGCTCAAGCACAAGGCGTTTGCATTCAGGGTCAGGCCCTCCAGCATCACCTTGTCGTCATGGGCGATCAGCAGCGTCCACTCATTACGGGTCGGCACATCACCTGCGGCGCAGTACAGGGCAAAGTTGATGCCGTCCTGATTGGTGCGAATGAACCAGGTCCAAGTGCCTTGGTAAAGCCCGTGATCGACGCTGTAATCGTGGTCTTCAACCCTGGGTGCCAGGCACGTGAACGGGCCTGTTGGCTGATGCGCATCCAGCACCCAGCTTTCACTGGTGGTTTTGCTGCTGAGCAGCAGGATGAGTTGGCGTTCGGAACTTGAGCGATAGCAATGCAGGAAGAATCGCCCGTCCGGCTCATGAAACACTTCATGAACCCCCGACTCGCCCAGCGTATGGCGCATCAGTTTGTGCGGGCGGTGAGTGTCATCCAGTTCGGCAAAAAACAGCGTCTGGCTGTCATTGGCCCACGTCATGCTGCCATCACAGTCGTCAAACGGCAGTTCGGTGACCACACCGGTGCTCAGCTCTTTGACGAATAATCGGAAAACTTCTTCGCCGTTGATGTCCAGGCTATACGCGAGGCGCTGATGGTCCGGGCTGATGCTGAACGCACCCAGTGAAATGAAACCGCCGTCGGCCAAGGCGTTCGGGTCGAGCAGCAATTGCTCGGCACGCTCGTCAACCTGCTGGCTGTCATCGGCCGGGCGCGGGCAGCGCAAGTGTCGCGGGTACTCATCACCTGCGACGGTGCGGGTGTAATACAGGAAAGGTCCCCAAGGCGAGGGCAGCGACAAATCAGTTTCGCGAATACGGCCTTTGATCTCTTGAAACAGGGCTTCACGCCGTTCAGCCTGATCGGCCAACTGCGCCTCCTGATAACTGTTTTCCGCTTTCAGATAGTCCAAAACCTCTTTGTTGTCGCGATTTTGTAACCATACATACGGGTCAGGACCCTCTACGGTAGGTGCGATAGGAGCGCTGTTTGCGTGGGCTGATTCGGTCATTAAGTGTTCTCACAAACCTGCATGAAAAGAAGTCGTGCTGACGGCGGTGCAGCCGCCCTTGTCAAAAGCCGTTATCATAGCGCCTCATTGCCTGCCGACCATGGATACCATGACCGAGAACGACTATCTGCTCGCTTGGGGCCTTTACGCCTTTGCCGCTTTGGGCTGCCTGCTCGTGTGGTGCCGCCTGACCCGCTTCATGTGGCGCTGGCTGCGTGAACCCCTGCGTATATTAATGGCCGTGCTGTTGTTCAGCGCGACCATCATTGACCCGGTCAAGGAAAAATTTGCCCCCGCGATCGCCATCACAGCCCTCGACCTCGCGTTCAAGGTGGGCAATAACGCCTGGCGCGCGGTGTCCGACTTGTTGATGTACGCCATCATCGCGTTTTGCCTGTACGCAGTGTTTGTGTTGATTCGCTGGCCGATCGAGCGCGCCAGCAAAGCGCGGCGTGCTCGGCTGGCTGCAAATGAAGAGGCCCGCAAAAGCGAGCCCGAAGACGATCAACCTTTCGGCGCCGCCGATGATCGCTATGGCCATACGGCTGTACCGCGGCCTGCTGGCTCCTCACGGGTTGAGCCACGGCTGTAAACCTTTTCGTCAAGCCTGAATGCGAGCGTACGAGCGTGTGTGAATTACTGGGCATGAGCGCCAACGTGCCGACCGACATTGTGTTCAGTTTCACCGGCCTGATGCAGCGCGGCGGGCGTACCGGCCCGCACCGCGATGGCTGGGGCATCGCCTTCTATGAAGGGCGTGGCCTGCGGCTGTTCCAGGACCCCGGTGCCAGCTGCGATTCTGAAGTCGCCTTGCTGGTGCAGCGTTATCCGATCAAAAGCGAAGTGGTGATTGGGCATATCCGCCAGGCCAACGTCGGTCAGGTGTGCTTGTCCAATACCCATCCGTTTGTGCGTGAGTTGTGGGGCCGTAACTGGTGCTTTGCGCACAACGGGCAGTTGGCGGACTTCAGCCCGAGCGTCAGTTTTTACCGGCCCATTGGCGACACCGACAGCGAAGCGGCCTTTTGTGATCTGCTCAATCGGGTGCGCGAGGCGTTTCCAGAACCCGTGGACGTCGAAACATTGCTTCCCGTGCTGGTGGCGGCCTGCGCCCAATACCGCACTAAAGGCGTGTTCAATGGCTTGCTGAGCAATGGCGACTGGCTGTTTTGCTACTGCTCGACCAAACTGGCCCACATCACCCGGCGGGCGCCGTTTGGTCCGGCGCGCTTGAAAGATGTCGACGTGATCGTGGACTTTCAGGCCGAAACCACGCCTGCTGACGTGGTGACCGTGATTGCCACCGAACCGTTGACTGAAAACGAAACCTGGACCCGCTACGAACCGGGGCAATGGAGCTTGTGGCGAGGCGGCGAATGCGTCAGCCGCGGCACAACCGAATAAGGAAGGGCGTGTATGTTCCTGAGCTACCTGCGGTTGGTGCTATTTACGTTGGGCCTGTTGCTCGGCGTGCAAGTGCCGGGGTTTATCAATGATTACGCCAATCGTGTAGAGGCTCACCTGATCGAAGCCCAAACCGGGTTGGCAGGCTTTCAAAACACGGCCAATCAGTTTTTCAAGGGTGACCTGCAAGCACTGGTGGCTCATTACCAGGCCAGTGATGACCCGGTATTTCGCAGCGACGCCACCAGCCTGAACACGCTGCTGACCCGTCAGCGCCTGCTGGATAACCAGTTTCAGGCCATGCAAGGCCCGTGGTACATGCGCGCCCTGCAAGTGGCGTATGCCGCAGACCCGGCCATCCGCCAGGAAACCTTCGACGCCTACACCTACCAAGTCTTGCTCTCGCCGACGGCCATTGGCTGGGCTATGGCGGGCGCGTTGTTGTTTTCCTTCATCATCGAAGGCTTCTTGCGCCTGATCGATTGGGTCGTGCTGGGCGGTAAACGCCAGCGCGAACGCATCGCCCGTCGCGAGCGCAGCTACTGAACCTCTAGGCTGCGATGGCCTGCCCGGCGGCCCCTTCTAAAGGGGCCCATGATGCTCATCGCCGCCAGCGATCAACTTTTCTTATCCCCGCGCCCGGCTTTTATTAGTTGGACGAACGCGTACGCCTGCCGAAAAATGTCCTACCTCTGAACTATAAAAAAACCACAGGAGCATCCGCATGAGCCGCCTGTTATTGAACTGCGATATGGGTGAAAGCTTTGGCAGCTGGACCATGGGCCTGGACGCCGAAGTGATGCCCTTCATTGATTGCGCCAACATTGCCTGCGGTTTTCATGCGGGCGATCCGGGCATCATGCGCAAAACCGTGGCGCTGGCGCTCAAGCATGACGTGCAAATCGGTGCCCACCCGGCGTACCAGGACCTGGCAGGATTTGGTCGGCGTTCTATGGCCTATACCGCGGCAGAGCTGCAAGACCTGTTGCACTACCAGTTGGGCGCGCTCGACGGCATTTGCCGTGCCCAAGGTACGCGTATCCGTTACGTCAAACCGCACGGAGCGATGTACAACGACATGATGGCCAGCCCCGAGCAATTGCGCGCCGTGGTGCACGCTGTGGCGACCTACGATGCCCGCTTGCCGTTGATGCTGATGGCCACCCGCGACAACCGCGAGGCCCAAGCCATCGGCGATGAGTATGGCGTGACGTTATGGTTTGAAGCCTTTGCTGATCGGGCGTACGACAACGCAGGGCGTTTGGTCTCACGGCAATTGCCGGGGGCCGTGCACCACGATGCAGACACCATCGTGCGCCAGGCCCTGACCCTTGCGGCAGGCCAGTCGCTGATTGCCAGTGATGGCAGCGCGCTGTATCTGCACGCCAACACCCTGTGTGTGCATGGCGACAACGCCAGCTCGGTGGCCGCCGTGCAGCGCATACGCAATGCCCTCAACGAGTTACAGGCATGAAGCTGCGTATCGAAGTGGTGGCCATCGACTGCCTGATGCTGCGCCTGTTCGATGACATTGCCGAAGCCAACATGCCGTGGATGCTGGCCGCCACTGAGCGCGTACGCAGCGTGTTTGCCGGGCAGTTGATTGATGTGGTGCCGTCCTACACCACCTTGATGGTGCACTACGATGGGCTGGCGCTCAGCCCGGTTCAGGCGCGGGAGCTGATTGCCCACGCACTGAGCGACCTGCAACCGGACACCCGGCGTCAAGGCCAGTGCCATGTGGTGCCGGTGTGGTACGACCTGAGTGTCGGGCCTGAGCTGGCATTGCTTGCCCAACGTACCGGCTGGTCGCACAACCAAGTCATCCGTTGCCACAGCGAGCACGAGTACCAGGTATTCGCCCTGGGGTTCGCGCCGGGCTTTGCGTTTATGGGGTTGGTGGACGAGGCGTTAGCCGCACCGCGTCTGTCGACCCCGCGCAAACGGGTGGCGGCGGGCAGCGTGGGCATTGCCGAGCGCCAGACAGCCGCCTATCCGGCGCAATCTCCCGGTGGCTGGAACCTTATCGGGCGTACTCCCAGCGCCTTGTTTGACCGCGAGCGCGAAGGCTACAGCCTGATGCAACCCGGTGATCGCGTGCAGTTTGCGCCCATCAGCCATGCCGAGTTCATCAACTTGGGTGGCGATGACACCCCGCAGGAGGCACTGGCATGAGCCGTTTATTGATACAAGCCAGCACTGCGTTGTGCCAGTTGCAGGACGCAGGACGTTTTGGTGTCAGGCATTTGGGTGTGACCCAGGGCGGTGCGGCTGATTGGCGGTCGATGGCAGTGGCCAACGGGTTGCTGGGCAATGACCTCGATGCCCCGGTGATTGAGATCACCCTGGGCGGGCTCACCCTGATTGCGCAGGCTGATTGCACCTTGGCACTGGCGGGCGCTGACCTTGGCGCGACCGTGGAGGGTCAGGCACTTCAACCCTGGCGCAGTTTCACTCTGCATCAGGGGCAGACGTTGAAATTTGCTCAGCCCCTCAAGGGCGCACGGGCGTATCTGGCTGCACCAGGGGGCTTCACTGCGCCGCAGGTGCTGGGCAGTTGCGCCACCGTGGTGCGTGAAGCGCTGGGCGGGCCTGACGGTTTTGGCCATGCCTTGGTCAAAGGAGGCGAGTTGAGTTACAGCGGCGCCGGGCCTGCGTTGCGCGAGCTGAGCCGCGCGCTGATCCCCGAATTCGCCGCCCGGCCAGTACTGGATGTGGTCCTGGGCGCACAAATCGGTGCGTTCAGCGGGCAAAGCACCTTCGATGCGTTCAACCGTCCGTGGACGGTAGACAGCCGTGCTGATCGCATGGGCATTCGCCTGTTAGGCCCGACGTTGGAGTATCAGGGGGCGCCGATGATTTCGGAAGGCATCCCGTTGGGGGCGGTTCAAGTGCCGCCCGATGGTCAGCCGATAGTGCTGCTCAATGACCGGCAGACCATTGGCGGGTATCCGCGGTTGGGGGCGTTGACACCCTTGGCGCTGGCGCGGCTGGCGCAGTGTTTGCCGGGGGAGGCAGTGCAATTTCGGCCCACCACACAGCAGGCCGCGCAGCGTCAGCAGGTGGAATTTATGCAGCGCCTTAAAAGCCCCTCACCCTAACCCTCTCCCAAAGGTAGAGGGGACTGACTGCATGCGGTCTCAAGAGCACTGCACCCTCCCGCAGGGAGAGGGTTGGGGTGAGGGCCTGCGAATCAACGCGATTACTTGGCCAAAAACCGCATGCCTTGTTCCAGCCCGTCCAGGGTCAACGGATACATGCGGTCTTCAATCAAGTCGCGCACGATGCGGGTTGACGCGGTGTAGTTCCACGTATCTTTGGGATACGGATTGATCCAGATGAGTTTTTTGTATTTCTCCATAAAACGCTGCATCCACAGGTAGCCCGGTTCTTCGTTCCAGTGCTCGACACTGCCACCTGCGTGGGTGATTTCGTACGGACCCATGGCCGCGTCGCCGATAAAAATCACTTTGTAATCGGCACCGTATTTGTGCAGTACATCCTGTGTGGCAACACGCTCAACCTGACGGCGCTGGTTGTTTTTCCACACCGATTCATAAATGAAGTTATGGAAGTAGTAATACTCCAGGTGTTTGAACTCGGTCTTGCAGGCCGAGAACAACTCCTCGCAAATCTTGACGTGTGAATCCATCGAGCCGCCAATGTCGAACAACAGCAGCAACTTGATGGTGTTACGCCGCTCAGGGCGCATCTGGATATTGAGCAGGCCAGCATCACGTGCGGTGTGGTCGATGGTGCCGTCGATGTCCAGCTCTTCGGCCGCGCCCTGACGTGCGAACTTACGCAAGCGCCGCAGCGCAACCTTGATATTGCGTGTACCCAATTCGACCTGGTCGTCGAGGTTTTTGTACTCGCGCTGCTCCCAGACCTTGGCCGCTTTGCCCTGACGCGCTCCGGCATCGCCCACACGGATGCCTTCGGGGTGGTAGCCGCCCGAACCAAACGGGCTGGTGCCGCCGGTGCCGATCCATTTATTGCCACCGGCATGGCGTTCCTTTTGCTCTTCCAGACGCTGTTTGAACGCCTCGATCAGTTTGTCCAGGCCACCCAGTGACTGGATCTGCGCGCGCTCTTCGTCACTGAGCGAGCGTTCGAACTCTTTGCGCAGCCACTCGTCCGGGATCAGTGCCTCAAGGTGTTCGTTGAGGTTTTGCAGCCCGTTGAAATAAGCCCCGAACGCACGGTCGAACTTGTCGTAATGACGCTCGTCCTTGACCAGGATCGTGCGCGCCAAAAAGTAAAACTCGTCCATGTCGGCGAAGGTCACACGGTGTTTGAGCGCGTTGATCAAGTCCAGCAGCTCGCGCACCGACACCGGCACTTTGGCCGCGCGCATTTCATTGAACAGATTCAGCAACATGCTTGGCGCCTTCTGCAAAAATCAGCGATTGCCACGACGGCTCATGAACGCCAGGCGCTCAAGCAATTGCACGTCTTGCTCATTTTTAACCAGCGCACCGGCCAATGGCGGGATGGCCTTGGTGGGGTCGCGCTCGCGCAGCACGGCTTCGCCAATGTTGTCGGCCATCAGCAGTTTGAGCCAGTCAACCAGCTCGGAGGTCGACGGCTTCTTCTTCAGTCCCGGCACCTTGCGCACATCGAAGAACACGTCCAGCGCTTCGCTGACCAACTCTTTCTTGATTTCAGGAAAGTGCACGTCGACAATTTTTTGCAAGGTGTTACGGTCCGGGAAGCTGATGTAATGGAAGAAGCAACGACGCAGGAAGGCGTCCGGCAGCTCCTTTTCGTTGTTTGACGTAATGATGATGATCGGGCGCACTTTTGCCTTGATCGTTTCGTCCGTCTCGTAAACGTAGAACTCCATCTTGTCGAGTTCTTGCAGCAAGTCGTTGGGGAACTCGATGTCGGCTTTGTCGATTTCGTCGATCAGCAAAATGACCCGTTCTTCGGCTTCGAAAGCCTCCCACAACTTGCCTTTCTTCAGGTAATTGCGCACATCGTGCACCTTGTCGACACCCAGCTGCGAGTCGCGCAGGCGGCTGACCGCGTCGTACTCGTACAAACCCTGATGGGCCTTGGTGGTGGACTTGATGTGCCAGGTGATCAGCTTGCAGCCAAAAGATTCGGCCAGTTGCTCGGCCAACATGGTTTTGCCAGTGCCGGGTTCGCCCTTGACCAGCAGCGGGCGCTCCAGGGTGATTGCCGCGTTGACCGCCAGTTTCAGGTCGTCAGTGGCCACGTAGGCGCGGGTACCTTCAAACTTCATGTGTCATTCCTCAAACCAGAACCCCGACCTGAGCAGGGCAGGGCGGGCGACTAAAAAAGTAGGGCCGACTATAGCGCGACACCCGCGCTGCGTGAACGCAGACGCCCCATTCAGTCTCTGAATGGGGCGTCACGCCATGACTGGACGCATACGAACACGGAGCCTACCCTTGGAGCCTTTCCCAAAACGTGCATAAAGGACCCGTCATGAGCCGCATTTTTGCAGATAACGCGCAGTCCATCGGTAACACGCCTCTGGTGCAGATCAACAGCATTGCACCGCGCGGCGTGACCATTCTGGCCAAGATCGAGGGGCGTAACCCAGGGTATTCGGTCAAATGCCGGATCGGCGCCAACATGATCTGGGACGCCGAAAGCCGTGGTGTGCTCAAGCCGGGCATGACCATCATCGAGCCAACGTCGGGCAATACCGGCATTGGCCTGGCCTTTGTCGCGGCTGCACGCGGCTATAAGCTGACGCTGACCATGCCCTCGTCCATGAGCCTGGAACGGCGCAAAGTGCTCAAGGCACTCGGCGCGGAGCTGGTGCTCACCGAACCTGCCAAGGGCATGAAAGGCGCCATCGACAAAGCGGCCGACATTCAGGCCAGCGATCCTGAGCGCTACTTTATGCCGCAACAGTTTGAAAATCCGGCCAACCCCGCCATCCACGAGAAAACCACCGGTCCGGAAATCTGGAATGACACCGATGGCCGCGTCGATGTGCTGGTCTCAGGTGTGGGCACGGGCGGCACCATTACTGGCATTTCGCGCTATATCAAGCACACCTTGGGCCAGCCACTGCTGTCGGTGGCGGTCGAACCCATGACCTCGCCGGTGATCACGCAAGCCTTGGCGGGTGAAGAGATCAAGCCCGCACCGCACAAAATCCAGGGCATTGGCGCCGGTTTTGTGCCCAAAAACCTCGACTTGTCTATCGTCGATAAAGTCGAGCTGGTCAGCGATGACGAATCCAAAGCAATGGCCCTGCGCTTGATGCACGAAGAAGGCATTCTGTGTGGGATCTCGTGCGGCGCAGCGATGGCGGCGGCGGTGCGTCTGGCCGAAACTCCGGAGATGCAAGGCAAAACCATCGTCGTGATATTGCCGGACTCGGGCGAGCGCTACCTGTCGAGCTTTCTGTTCAGCGACGTGTTCAGCGAGCAGGAACTGGAGCAGTAAACCTGGCGTTATCTCGTCATCGCTGTCGAAGGCTGCGAAGGGACCTGTGAAGCCATCCCATGCACGGCTTGCTTGGCAGCCCTTCGCAGCGACCAGGGAGGTTGCCTGACCCATATCAAGCGTTTACACCCCGGCTTATGCTAATTAATACGTTGTTACGTAATCCTTAATGCTGAATGTTGGATCACGCGGGTTTTGTCCGGCGCCGGTAGTGTTTATCATGCGCGGCTGCCACATCGGGCCATCGGTGCCGCACGGTTTTTTCGAGGAGTTGTTGCATGACCTTATCCTTCGCCATCAAGGCAGGGCTGATACTGCTGTTTGTCGCCAGCATCCTTTACGTGCATTTGCGCGGCAAAGCGCGCTTGCCGGTGCTGCGTCAGTTCGTCAACCACTCCGCATTCTTTGCGCCGTACAACGCGCTGATGTACCTGTTTTCGGGCGTGCCGTCCAAGCCTTACCTGGACCGCAGCAAGTTCCCTGAGCTGGATGTGCTCAAAGACAACTGGCAAGCCATCCGTGAAGAAGCCATGCACTTGTTCGACGAGGGTTATATTCGCGCCGCCGAGAAGAACAACGATGCCGGTTTCGGTTCCTTCTTCAAAAAAGGCTGGAAGCGTTTTTACCTCAAGTGGTACGACAAACCGCTGCCATCGGCCGAATTGCTTTGCCCTAAAACGGTAGAACTGGTCAACAGCATCCCCAACGTCAAAGGCGCGATGTTCGCCCTGTTGCCGGGTGGCAGCCACCTCAACCCGCACCGTGACCCGTTTGCCGGTTCCTTGCGTTACCACTTGGGCCTGTCGACACCGAACTCCGATGCCTGCCGCATTTTTGTCGACGGTGAAGAGTACGCCTGGCGCGATGGTGAAGACGTGATGTTTGACGAAACCTATGTGCATTGGGTGAAGAACGAAACCGACGTCACCCGCGTGATCCTGTTCTGTGACGTTGAGCGCCCGCTGACCAGCCGCCTCATGACCTCGATCAACCGCTGGGTCAGCGCGCAATTGGGTAAAGCCACTGCGCCGCAAAACCTGGACGACGAACGCGTGGGCGGTATCAACAAAGCCTATGCGTGGAGCAAAACCTTCAGCGACCGCTTCAGTGGCGTGGTCAAGCAGTGGAAGCGCCGCAATCCCAAGCTGTACCGCATCATGCGCCCGGTACTGGCGGTGATTGTGCTGGTGTTGTTGTGGCGTTGGTTGTTCGGCTAAGTCGTTGCAATTTGTATCGGGCGCTGGTTATAGTCGGCGCTCGATATCCTTCTTGAAAAAGATCAGCCCATGCCGGTTTTCCTTTCCCACCGCGTTGTCGACTCAGCAGTGTCTGCTGGGGCAGTGCCGTGCGCGAGCAAACAGCCTGAGCAGATCAGTCACTACCCTCCTCCTGTCAGCCGCACTGTGGTGTACGTCGTCGTATCGCCACCGGGTGTGGTGGCGGGCTGAACCGAGCGTTCAGCTGGCCGTACCCGTCTGAAAAACCCATGAACTTCAGCTTTGGCTGAGTTGGCTTTTTTTGCCTGATGACAGGTGTGACTCATGTTTTCGATCTCTAAAGAATCTGCCTTTGCAGCGGCCTCCACGAGCCTGTTTGTGTTGCTGTGGAGCAGCGGCGCGATCTTCTCTAAATGGGGCTTGGCCCACGCGTCGCCGTTTGCCTTTCTGCTGATTCGTTTTGCCATCGCGCTGCTGGCATTGGGGCTGCTGATCCCCTTACTGAAAATCAAACAGCCTCGTAGTGCGCAGGCCGTGCGGTATGCCTTGGCCACAGGCGCGGTGCTGCTCGGCGCCTATCAGATTTTTTACCTGTTGGCGCTGGACCTTAATGTCACCCCGGGGGTGATGGCCACGGTGATGGGCGTGCAACCGATACTGACTGCCGTGATCATGGAGCGGCGTCACTCCTGGAGCCGTCTGCTGGGGCTGTTTATGGGCTTGGCGGGGTTGGTGCTGGTGGTGTATCAGGGGCTGGGGCTGGCGGGTATGTCGTGGCAAGGCATGCTCTTTGCCGTGCTGGCATTGCTGAGCATGACCGTGGGCACGCTGATGCAAAAACGCATCACTGACAACCCGCTGGGCACTTTGCCCTTGCAATATGCCGCCGGGTTGCTGGTGTGCGCCGTGTTTGTGCCGTTTCAACCGTTTCATTTTGAACACAGCGCAGGCTTTGTCGTACCGGTGTTATGGATGGGGTTGGTGGTCTCCGTGCTGGCGACCTTGCTGCTGTACCGGATGATTGCCCGGGGCAATCTGGTCAATGTCACCAGCCTGTTTTACCTGGTGCCTGCGGTGACAGCAGTCATGGATTACATGATTTTCGGCAATAAGCTGGCAGCGTTGAGCCTGCTGGGCATGGCCATGATCATCATCGGTTTGATGTTCGTGTTCCGTAAATCCCGCCCATAAGTGACAAGGCGCGAGCGTGCTCGCGCCTTGCATCAGGCTTTGGCGATGGCCCCTGGCTTGAGCACCAGCCATAACGCCAGGGCAATCAGTACGCCGCCATAAATGTGCGCCATCGACAACGGCTCATCCAGAAACAATGCGCCCCATAACACGCCAAACGGCGGGATCATAAAGGTCACGGTCATGGATTTGACCGGGCCAATGCTGGTCAGTAAACGGAAGTACAGAATGTAGGCAAAAGCTGTGCACAACAGGCCAAGCCCCAGCAGCGAGAGCCACACACTGATACCGCCCCAACTGGCGGGTGGTTGGTTGATCAGGCTGATGCCAAACAGCGGTAGCAGGAACAGCGTAGCGCCGAGCATGCTGCCCAGCGCAGAAAGACGCGGATCAAGCCCGCCTTGCTGATCCAGCCAGCGACGCGCCAAAAAGCCTGCGAAGCCGTAGCACGTGGTGGCCAGCAAGCAGGCGAGGGCACCCATCAGCAAATCCATATCAAACGCCACCGGCCCCGCACGGGTCAGCACCCCGACCCCGAGCAAGCCCAGAAACACCCCGGCCATTTTGGTCAGGGTGAGTTTTTCGCTAAAAAACAGCCCGCCAATCAACACACCCATCAGCGGTGTGGTGGCATTGAAAATGGCCGAATAACCCGCCGGCAATACTTGAGCGGCCACCGAGTAGAGCGTGGCCGGTATCCCGGAGTTAATCACCCCCAGGATCAATACCACCTTGAACTTGCCGCCGAAGTTCCAGCGGACCCGCATCAACGCCAGTATCACCAGCAGCCCCGTCGCTGCGATGGAGACACGAAAGAACGCCGTAGGGATGGAGCCGAGGACCGGCGCGATGATCCGCATAAACAAAAAGCTGGCGCCCCAAATGCCTGCCAGCGACAGCATGCGCGCGATATCGACAAGTCTCACGGTTGTTTCCTTACAAGGTTTGAGCGGGGCAGTGTAGGGGATGCAGCGCGCAAGGCAATGGTTGCGTCTGGTTACAATTGGCCACTAAGCTCAGGCGCATAACAACATAATCAACGCTGTGCGTACCGAGGTTCACCCATGCCCCAGTCCTGGCCTGCTGCTGCCATTGCAAAGATGATTCTGGAAGGTTTTGACGACTATCGGGAACACTTCCTTCGGATCACCGACGGTGCGCGCACCCGTTTTGAAGGCGCGTTGTGGCAAGACGCGCAGGCGGCCTCAGCGGCGCGCATCAACCTCTACGAACAAAAGGTCAGTGAAGTCAGCCAGCGGTTGCAGTCGACGTATGCCGGGCAAGGCCTGTTTGAGGCCCGCCATTGGCCGCTCGTTAAAGGCGCTTACATCCGCCTGATTGACCTGCGTTTTGACGATGAGTTGGCCGAGACCTGGTACAACTCGACCTTTTGCAGCCTGTTCAGTCATGACCTGATCAGCGATGACTGCATGTTCATTCACACCACGCGCCCGGCCTTGCGCCAGGCGCGGGCCGCGCAAACCCGTATCTATCGCCCGGCCGGGCAATTAAGCGACACCCTCGCGCAGATCTTTACCGACTACGCCTTCAGGGAGGCCTACGCCGACTTGCCGGGTGACCTGCGACGACTGGAAGCCGAACTGCGCGACAGCCTGCCCGACTGGGTGTGCAAAGACCCGGAACTGGCCATCGAGTTGTTTGGTTCGGTGTTGTATCGCAACAAGGGCGCGTACCTGGTGGGGCGGCTGTACACCCACGATGAGCAGTGGCCGCTGGTGATCCCGTTTTTGCACCGCGAAGGCCAGGGCATTCAGATTGATGCCTTGATCACCGACGAGGCACAGGTGTCGATCATTTTCTCGTTTACCCGCTCCTACTTCATGGTCGATGTGCCGGTGCCTGCGGAGTTTATCGGCTTTCTCAAACGCATCCTGCCCGGTAAGCACATTGCCGAACTTTACACCTCGATCGGTTTTTACAAACACGGTAAATCCGAGTTCTACCGTGCCCTGATCAATCACCTGGCCACCACCGATGACCGCTTTGTCATGGCCCCCGGTGTGCGCGGCATGGTCATGACCGTATTCACCCTGCCGGGCTTCAATACGGTATTCAAACTGATCAAAGACCGCTTTTCGCCGTCGAAAAATGTCAGCCGGGCCACGGTGATTGAGAAATACCGGCTGGTGAAAAGTGTCGACCGGGTCGGGCGTATGGCCGATACCCAGGAGTTCGCCGATTTTCGCTTTCCGCTGAGCAAGTTCGAACCTGAGTGCCTAGCCGAACTGCTGGCGGTTGCGCCTTCAACCGTGGTGCTCGACGGCGACAGCGTACTGATTCGTCACTGCTGGACCGAGCGGCGCATGACCCCGCTCAACCTCTACCTGGAAAACGCCAGTGCGGCGCAAACGCGTGAAGCCCTTGATGACTATGGGCTGGCGATCAAGCAACTGGCCGCGGCCAATATTTTTCCCGGTGACATGCTGTTGAAAAACTTCGGCGTCACCCGCCACGGCCGCGTGGTGTTCTACGACTACGACGAAATCTGCTTTTTGACCGAAGCCAACTTTCGCCACATCCCGCAGCCGCGCACCCCGGAAGACGAGATGGCCAGCGAACCGTGGTACTCGATTGGCCCGCTGGACGTGTTCCCGGAAGAATTCCCGCCCTTCCTGTTTGCCGACGCCAGCCAGCGCCGCCTGTTCGACGAGCTGCACGGTGAAATCTACGACGCCGATTACTGGAAAAGCCTGCAAGCGGCTATTGCCGAGGGCAAGGTGATTGATGTGTTTCCTTATCGGCGCCGAGGTTAGTCAGTGTTGAATATTTAGGTCTTGAGCTTTTCGAGCTTCACACCTGTTATATCGTTGTGCTCTCAATGAGTGAGGTGTGAGTGAATGTCGATTAAAAATGAAACCCCGTCTGCCGCTCAAATGCCGTATTAGAGCCGATGAGTGATCGTGATCTTGCACCCGGTCATCTATCGATTGCGCCTCATCAACGGCCGAGTGGCCACAGATTCGTGCAACAGCCCCCAAATCTGCGACAATCCGCCCCCTGCCTTTACCAAGACTTTTGCGCACCTGATGACTGACGAATCGCCTGCTATCGACACGCTGCTGAAACACCTCGATCACGCCATGATTGCCGACCGCCATAAGCTGCGTCGGCAGTTGCATGAGCTGCGCAAAAAACCGGACGACGCCAAGCTGGCGGCCTGGGTGGCGCGGGTTGAGGCGTCGTGCGCGCAGGTGACGGCGCGGGCCGCCAGTGTGCCGCTGATTCGCTATGACGAAAACTTGCCCATTGCCGCCAAGCGCGATGAGATCAAGGCCGCGCTGCTCAAGCATCAGGTGCTGATTCTGGCGGGTGAGACCGGTTCGGGTAAAACCACTCAGTTGCCGAAAATCTGCCTCGAAATCGGTCGTGGTCAGCATGGCCTGATTGGTCACACACAGCCGCGGCGCATTGCAGCGCGCAGCGTGGCCAGCCGCGTAGCAGAAGAGTTGGGTACACCGCTGGGCGCACTGGTCGGCTATCAAGTGCGGTTCGAGGATCAAAGCGATTCCAATACCTTGGTCAAGCTGATGACCGACGGTATTTTGCTGGCCGAAACCCAGCACGACCGTTACCTGGAACGCTACGACACGATCATCGTCGACGAAGCACACGAACGCAGTCTGAACATCGACTTTTTGCTGGGTTATCTGAAAATCCTGCTGCCGCGTCGCCCCGACCTGAAAGTCATCATCACCTCGGCCACCATCGACCTTGAGCGCTTCTCCAAGCATTTCAACGATGCGCCGATTGTCGAGGTCTCGGGCCGTACGTACCCGGTAGACACCTGGTACCGCCCGCTGACCAGCGAGCAGGACGAGGAGGGTAACAGTGTCGAAGAAGACTTGAGCGTCGATCAGGCGATCATTGCCACGCTGGATGAGATTGCCGCGCACGAACACCATGAGCGCAAAAGCCCTGGCGATGTACTGGTGTTTTTGCCCGGTGAGCGTGAGATCCGCGATGCCGCCGACATGCTGCGCAAGGCACAACTCAAGCACACCGAAATCCTGCCTTTATATGCGCGACTGTCCCCGGCCGAGCAGCAGCGAATTTTTCAGTCGCACCCTGGGCGGCGCGTGGTGCTGGCAACCAACGTTGCGGAAACCTCGCTCACGGTGCCGGGTATCCGCTATGTGATCGACAGCGGCACGGCGCGTATCAGTCGTTACAGCTATCGCGCCAAAGTGCAGCGCCTGCCGATCGAAGCCATTTCACAGGCCAGCGCCAATCAGCGTAAAGGTCGTTGCGGCCGGGTTGAGCCGGGTATTTGCGTGCGCTTGTACGCCGAAGAAGACTTCAACGCACGGCCCGAATTTACCGACCCCGAGATTCTGCGCACCAACCTGGCGGCCGTGATCCTGCAAATGCTGCATTTGCGGCTGGGCGAGATCACCGCGTTCCCGTTCATCGAGCCACCGGACGGCAAGGCCATCACCGATGGTTTCAATCTGTTGCAAGAGCTGTCGGCGGTTAACCGCGAGAACCAGCTGACCCCGTTGGGCCGACAACTGGCGCGCTTGCCGGTTGACCCGCGCATGGGCCGCATGTTGCTCGAAGCGGCCAAACTGGGCAGCTTGCAGGAAGTGTTGATCGTGGCCAGTGCGATGTCGGTGCAAGACCCGCGTGAACGTCCACCCGAGCGCCAGCAAGCGGCCGATCAGGCCCATGCGCAATGGAAAGACGTGGACTCGGACTTCGCTGCGCTGATCAACGTATGGCGCGGCTTTGAAGAGCAGCGTCAGGCACTGACCGCCAGCCCGCTGCGCAACTGGTGCCGCAAGAACTTCTTGAACTACCTGCGCCTGCGCGAATGGCGTGATTCCCATCGTCAGCTGAGCCTGATCTGCCGCGACCTGCAACTGACGGTCAATAAAGAGCCGGCAGATTATCCGAAGCTGCACAAAGCGGTGTTGTCCGGCTTGCTCAGTCAGATCGGACAAAAGACCGAAGACGGTGATTATCTGGGCGCGCGCCAGCGCAGGTTCTGGATTCACCCCTCATCCGGGCTGGGCAAAAAGCGCCCGCAATGGCTGATGACCGCCGAGCTGGTAGAAACCACCAAACTCTATGCGCGCATGGTGGCCAAGATCGAGCCGGACTGGATCGAGCCGCTGGCGGGGCATCTGGTGAAAAAGAACTTCTTCGAGCCGCATTGGGAGAAAAAGCGCGGGCAAGTGGTGGCTTACGAGCAAATCACCTTGTTCGGGCTGATTGTGGTCGGGCGCCGTGCCGTGCATTACGGGCCGATCGACCCGGTGATGTCACGCGAGTTGTTCATCCGCGAAGGGTTGGTGCGCGGCGAGATTCTGTCGCGAGCCAAGTGCCTGACCGCCAACGCTCAACTGCTGGAGCAACTCGACGAACTGGAGGCCAAGGCCCGTCGTCGGGACATCCTGGCAGACGAAGAAACCCTGTATGCGTTTTACGATGCGCGCTTACCGGCCGAGATTCATCAGACCGCAACGTTTGACAGCTGGTACCGGGTCAACAGCCAGAAAGACCCGCAACTGCTGATCATGCGCGAAGAAGACGTGCTGGCCCGCGAAGCCACCGAAATCACTGCCCGGCATTACCCTGACACCTTGCATCTGGGGGATTTGACCCTGGCGTTGAGCTATCACTTTGAACCCAATCACCCGCGCGATGGCGTGACCGTCAAAGTGCCCGCGCCGTTGCTTCCGGTGTTACCGCCGGAGCGTCTGGAATGGCTGGTGCCCGGCATGATCGAGGCCAAGTGCATCGCCTTGGTGCGCAGTTTGCCCAAAGCGTTGCGCAAAAACTTTGTCCCGGTGCCGGACTTCGTCAAAGCCGCTCTGGAGCGGATGGCGTTTGCGCAGGGTTCGTTGCCGCAAACCTTGGGCCGCGAATTGTTGCGCATGACCGGTGCGCGGGTCAGTGACGAGGCGTGGACAGAGGCCGCGCAGCAAGTCGAAAACCACCTGAAGATGAACATCGAAGTGGTGGACGCTGATGGCAAATTCCTCGGAGAAGGCCGTGATCTGGCTGAACTGACGGCACGCTTTGCGCAGGCCAGTCAGGCGGCGCTGGCAGTGCCGCAAACGGCCAAAAACCAGCAGCCGGTTGAAGCCAAAGTATTTGCCCCGGTGGCCGAGAAAACCCAACAAAAGATCGCCGGGCTGTCGATGACGGTGTACCCGGCGTTGGTGGAAGAGGGCAACACGGTCAAGGAAGGGCGCTTTTCGACGCCGGCTGAGGCCGAATATCAGCACCGCCGCGCTTTACAACGTTTGCTGATGCAGCAACTGGCCGAGCCGGCCAAGTTCCTGCGCGGCAAGTTGCCGGGGCTGACCGAGTTGGGGTTGCTGTACCGCGAGCTGGGCCGGGTCGAAAGCCTGGTAGAAGACATTCTGCTGGCCAGTCTCGACAGCTGCATCCTTGAAGGCGAGGCGGTGTTGCCGCGCGATGGCGCCGGGCTGGCTTCGTTGGCCGAGCGCAAACGCGCAGGCTGGACTGAGCACGCCGAGAAACTGGCCAAACTGACGCTGGACATTCTCAAGCTGTGGCACGGCCTGCAAAAGCGCTTCAAGGGCAAGATTGATCTGGCGCAAGCAGTGGCCTTGAATGACATCAAGCAGCAACTGAGCCACTTGGTGTACCCAGGCTTTGTGCGCGAGACGCCGGCGGTGTGGCTCAAGGAGTTGCCGCGGTATTTGAAGGCGATTGAGTTACGACTGGAAAAACTGCCGGGTCAGGTGCAGAAAGACCGGGTGTGGAGCGTTGAATTGAGTGGGTTATGGGCGCAGTACCAGGCGCGCGCCTCCAAGCATGCCCAGGAAGGCAAGCGCGACCCGCAACTGGAGCTGTATCGCTGGTGGCTGGAGGAGTACCGCGTGTCGTTGTTCGGTCAGCAGTTGGGCACCAAAGTGCCGATTTCTGACAAGCGCTTGAGCAAGCAATGGAGTGGAGTGGAGGCCTGACCCTCACCCCAACCCTCTCCCGGAGGGAGAGGGGGCTAAATTGCGGTGTTTTGAAGGTTTGTGCAAACGCCCCACTTTTGTAGATGGGGACTAAATTGTGGGGGGTTAAGGTTTGTGCAAACGGTCCGCTTTTGTAGAAGAGGGGCTGATTGGCAGTGTTATTGAAAGCGCGCGCAATCAGTCCCCTCTCCCTTCGGGAGAGGGCCAGGGTGAGGGGCTTTGTTGCTCGCATAACGCCAAATGTTGCCTTTTATGGCAAACTTCGCGGCTATAAAGTCCAGACACAAATTTGATCCAAGGCATTTACCCCTCATGTGCTGGGGTAAGTCTTTTTATGACTTGGCACTAAGGTGCCAGTATTTTCTGCTTGATCAGAACAGAGGAACGACCGTGCATAACGTCGTCATCAGCGGCACCGGCCTGTACACCCCGGCCAACAGCATCTCCAACGAAGAGCTGGTGCAGTCTTTCAATACCTATGTGCAACAGTTCAATGCCGAGAACGCTGGCGCCATCGAGGCCGGCGAGATCGAGCCTCTGGCCGAGTCCAGCGCCGCTTTTATCGAAAAAGCTTCCGGTATCAAAAGCCGCTTTGTGATGAACAAGGACGGCATTCTTGATCCGCAACGCATGCGCCCGCATTTGCCAGAGCGCTCCAATGACGAGATGTCTGTGTTGTGCGAAATGGCTGTCGGCGCCGCCCGACAGGCGCTGGAACGTGCGGGTAAAACCGCTGCCGATATCGACGGCGTCATCGTCGCCTGCTCCAACTTGCAGCGCCCATACCCGGCCATTGCTATTGAAGTGCAACAGGCGCTGGGCATCCAGGGTTTCGGCTTTGACATGAACGTGGCCTGTTCATCGGCCACTTTTGGCCTTCAGACCGCCAGCAACAGCGTGCAACTGGGTCAGGCCCGGGCCGTGCTGCTGGTAAGCCCGGAAGTGTGCACCGGCCACTTGAATTTCCGTGACCGTGACAGCCACTTTATCTTTGGTGATGCGGCGACCGCCGTGATCGTCGAGCGTGCCGACCTGGCGACCTCCGCGCATCAGTTCGATATTGTCAGCACCAAGCTGCTGACCACGTTCTCCAACAGCATCCGTAACAACTTTGGCTTTCTTAACCGTGCCTCAGACGAGCCGGCGGACAGCCCGGACCGACTGTTCGTACAGGAGGGGCGCAAAGTATTCCGTGAGGTGTGCCCGATGGTGGCCGAGTTGATCGGTCAGCACCTTGAAGAAAACCAACTGAACGTAGCGGATGTGAAGCGCTTCTGGCTGCACCAGGCCAACCTGAGCATGAACCACCTGATCGTCAAGCGCCTGTTGGGTCGCGAAGCGTCGGTTGAAGAAGCCCCGGTGATTCTCGACACCTACGCCAACACCAGCTCGGCGGGTTCAGTCATCGCGTTCCACACTTATCAGGACGACTTGCCAAGCGGTGCACTGGCGATCCTCAGTTCATTCGGCGCAGGCTACTCCATTGGTAGCGTGATTTTGCGCAAGCGTTGATCCCTTGATGGTGTCGTCACGGGCGCAGGCTGCGAGCTTCAGGTTCGTCGCCTGCGCCCGCCACTTCAACCGCTGTGAGACCCAATGGCAGACACTCAATTATTAACCCGCTTGCTGGCCGGTGATGAGCGGGCCTTTCGCGAGCTGGTCAGTACCTATCAAAGCCCGATGCGTGCCGTGGCGTACGCGATTGTCGGCAATCGGCACGCCGATGAAGCCGTGCAAGATGCGTGGTTGTCGGTGGTGCGCAACCTGGCCGGGTTTGAGGGCCGCTCAAGCCTGAAAACCTGGCTGCTGACCATCACGGCCAACTGTGCGAAAAACCGCTATAAACAAAATCGCCGCGAAGTGCTGCTCGACGACCTGCCATCGCCCCACGGCACGATCGATGATGAGCGCTTCTCCAGTGATGGCCATTGGTTGCTGGCGCCTTTCGCCTGGCATCAGGACACACCTGAAGCCCTGCTCACCGAAGACGAATTGCGTGACTGCCTGGAGCACACATTGTTGAGCTTGCCGCAGCTGCAAAGCAGCGTGCTGGTGTTGCGTGAGCGTCAAGGGCTGGAGCTGGAGCAGATTTGTAATCTTCTGGAGATATCGCTCTCTAATGTTCGGGTGCTCGTGCACAGAGCCCGACTTAAAGTCTTCGCGACCGTGGAGCATTTCGAGGAAACCGGTGAATGTTGACCTGCAAACAGCAAGTAGCCCGCTCAAGCGATTATCTGGATGGTCAGTTGACGTTTCGTGAACGGTTGTTGGTGCGTCATCACTTGTTGTTTTGTCCCAACTGCCGTCGGTTCATCAAACACATGCGCTTGCTGGGGGCGACGTTGAAAAAGCTGCCCGAGACGCCACCGGCCGACCTGGACAGTACGGTTGAGCGCATGATGCGTGAGCGCTCGCGCTCGAGTGAAAGCTAAAAGAAAAAACGTCGTCGACGGATGTGGGGATCGACGACGCATTCTCTTAAGCCCAGGTGCCGTTAGAACTTGGCTTCAACGTCCAGTTGCAAGGTATTGGTGTTGGCATCTTTCTGGGTGGTGGTGGCGTAGTCGGCTTTGGTCAGGAAGTACGTCACGCCAACCCCGAAGTTCTTGTCGATCTCGTAGCCCAGTTTGACCTTGTGGCCGCGAGAACCGGTAGTGCCGTTCGCGAAGTCAGAGTCAGTGAAGGCACCGACCACGGCGTTACGCTGAATATCGCGGTAGTTGTAGTCCAGGCTGAAGGCGTTGTACTTGCTTTTGAAGCCCACCAGCCACGCATCGTCCTGATCGCTGTCGGTCTCGGCGTTATGCACGTATTGGCCATACAGCGACAGTGGCAACGGCAGGTTGGCAATATCGACCTGGCCAAAGCCTTCGTACAGACGGAACTCGTCGGTGCTGTTGCCGTTGACCGCCAGTGCACACGGGGTGGTTTTGGTGCCGGTGGTGGGGCACTTGCTGTCTTCGTCGTTTTTGTAGCCGTAAACACTGCCGCCCAGCGTCACTTTCAAGCTGTCGGTCGGCGCGAAACGTGCACCCAACTGGCCGGCGTACATGCTCAGGTCATTGCGAAATTGCACGCCTTCGCCGTCGACGTTGTCCTTGAGGGTGTAATAACCCGCGCTACCGAACATCTCGACGCCGCTGTTGCCCAGGTTGTGTTTGTAGGTGGCGGCCAGACCTTCGGGGTTGATGTCGCTGTCCCAGATCACATCGCCGGTGCTGACCCACGGTTGTGGCATCTTGCCGCCAATCAGGTGCAGGTTATTAATCGCCGTGGGGTGGTAGTCGATGTAGGCCTGATCCAGCCACAGCTGCTTCTTGTCGAAGTAGTTGTCCAGGTCCTGGTTGGTGGAGCGCGCATCGTCGCCGCCGCCCGTGGCAATACGAATACCGGTGTTCACTTGCGGGTTGATCTCGGTGTAGGCACCCAAACGAGCACGAATGCGCTGACGGTCCTTGTTTTTGCCGTCAGATTCGCCATCGATTTTGACTGTTTCCTGACGCACGCGTACGTCGCCCTTGAATTCAGTTTTGGCCGCCCAGGCCACTTTTTGTTCGAAGGCGCTCAGATCAGACTTCTTCACCTGATTGGCGGCAGCTTCTTGCTGGGCCTGTTTTTCACTGGTGAGTTCGGTTTGCAATTCAGCGTATTGAGCTGGCGAAATGGAGCCGTTGGCCTTGAGCATTTCCAGCAGTTTGGCATCGACCCCGGCGCTGGCCGGAATGCTCATGGCTATAGCCAAGCCGCCACACAGTCCCGCCGCAACCCGTGTAGATACAAGACGCATATGAATCTCCCAGTGGTGAGATGGCCCTAGCCACCCCAGGAAAAACGGCCCTTTATGGGCTCTGAATTGAAGCGGTGCGGGTGGACTTTCGGCGTGTGGGCCGATGACCACTCATAACCCCGCGATCTAAGAAGCGGCGTCAGTATCGCGGCTGGATATGACAGAAAAGTGGCAAAGTGATAGCAAGTCTGTGACAGCGTCATCGTCGCTGGCGGGGTGGTACCATCGCGGCCTTACGCCGCGTGCTGAGGTTTTTCAATGCCGTTACATCGTCTGGACAGCCTGTCGGCTATTAGCGCTCAGGAATGGGATGCGCTGGTGCCTGCCTCGCAACCGTTTCTGCGTCATGCCTTTCTCAGTGCCCTGGAAGACAGCGCCAGCCTTGGGCCGCATTCAGGTTGGCAGCCCGAGCATTTGCTGCATTACGAAAATGGGCAGCTGCAAGCGGCGTTGCCCAGTTATCGCAAATGGCACTCTTATGGCGAATACGTGTTTGATCACGAGTGGGCGGATGCTTGCGAGCGTGCGGGCATTGACTACTACCCCAAGCTTTTGACGGCCGTACCGTTTAGCCCGGTCAGTGGCCCGCGCTTGCTGGCGGCTCGCGCCGAAGACGGGTTCGCGCTGCTGGCGGCATTGCCCGGTTATCTGGAGGTCGAGGGGTTGTCCAGTGCGCACATCAACTTCACCGACCCGTTGGCCGATAACGCGTTGGCACAGCAACCGGGCTGGTTACAGCGGCTGGGCTGCCAGTTTCATTGGCAAAATCGTGAGTACCGCGACTTTCAGGACTTTCTCGATACGCTCAGCTCGCGTAAACGCAAGCAGATGCGCAAAGAGCGTGAGCAAGTGGCGGGGCAGGGGTTTGAGTTTGAATGGCTCGAAGGCCATCAGGTCAGCGAAGCACAGTGGGGCTTCGTCTACGCCTGCTATGCCAATACCTACGCCATACGCCGACGCACCCCGTATTTGACCCGCGCGTTTTTCAGTCTGCTGGCCGAGCGCATGCCAGCGGCCATTCGTGTGGTGATGGCCAAGCAAGCCAACCAGCCGGTGGCGATGGCCTTCAGCCTGGTGGGGGGCGACAGTTTGTACGGGCGTTACTGGGGCTGCCTGGCTGAGTTCGACCGGTTGCACTTTGAAACGTGTTTCTACCAGGGCATGGATTACGCCATCGCACAGGGTATTCAGCGCTTTGATGCGGGAGCACAGGGCGAGCACAAGTTGATTCGCGGCTTTGAACCGGTGATTACCCATTCATGGCATTACCTGCGCCACGCGGGATTGAAAGCGGCAGTCAGTGATTTTTTACGGCGTGAGCGGGAAGGTGTGTTGGCATATGCCCAGGAAGCCCGCTCAGCCTTGCCCTATCGGCAAGGCTGAGCCGTGCACACCCTCAAATCAGGCAGGTGCGTCATTTCGTTTTTCACATTGCGACAGATCCCTTCGGTTGGCCATTAATTCGGCAGCCGTTGAGTAGGTCGAGCGAAAAGGCAGCGCGGGGAGGGGCCCGTCCGGGGTCATGGCTACGCAAT
The DNA here is from genome assembly GCF_001043055.1 of Pseudomonas weihenstephanensis. Lineage (GTDB taxonomy): Bacteria > Pseudomonadota > Gammaproteobacteria > Pseudomonadales > Pseudomonadaceae > Aquipseudomonas > Aquipseudomonas weihenstephanensis. The sequence continues at coordinate 30,627 of NZ_JYLF01000013.1, read as the reverse complement.
TTATGTACACGTAAGGGCCATTGCCCGGCAGCCGGTTTTTTTTGACTTTGGTGGGTTGCAGCTGCGTTGCATCGCCTTGGTGAGCCTCTGCCGCGTGGGCAAATGTAGCGAATGGCAAACCAAGCGTGAGCGTGATTAAAAAAATGCAGAGTCGGTTCATGAGTTCAGTCCATTGGATACGTCAGTGAAGACGCGAGCAGTTCGCGTCTGTACTTCACTGTAGTGTTCGCTCGACTCAACGCGGGGAGGGGGGGCTGATAATCGGCCGACTCACGTTGTAGGAATAGCCTGCCAGTTCGGCAGGCTATTGTTCTGGCTTAATCGATCCCGACAAATCCACCCGTTTGGTGTTGCCAGAGGCGTGCATACAAACCGCCCTGGGCGAGCAGTTCGGCATGCGTGCCGCTTTCGGCGATCTGACCTTTTTCCAGCACCACCAAGCGGTCCATGCGCGCGATGGTCGACAGGCGGTGAGCGATGGCGATCACGGTTTTGCCCTGCATCAGGGTTTCAAGGCTCTCTTGAATCGCTGCTTCCACTTCAGAGTCCAATGCCGAAGTGGCTTCGTCCATGATCAGAATCGGCGCGTTCTTGAGCAGCACGCGGGCGATGGCAATGCGCTGGCGCTGGCCACCCGACAATTTGACCCCGCGCTCACCCACATGGGCATCAAAGCCGGTTCGGCCTTGAGCGTCGGACAGCAGCGGGATGAATTCGTCGGCGCGGGCTTTATGCACGGCAGCCCATAATTGTTCGTCGGTGGCATCCGGTTTGCCGTACAGCAAGTTGTCGCGAATCGAACGGTGCAGCAGCGAGGTGTCCTGGGTAATCATGCCGATTTGCTCGCGCAGGCTTTCTTGCGTCACTTCGGCAATATTCTGACCGTCAATCAGGATGCGCCCGCCTTGGAGGTCGTACAGGCGTAGCAGCAGGTTGACCAGTGTCGATTTGCCGGCGCCTGAGGGGCCGATCAAACCGATTTTTTCGCCCGGTTTGATCACCAGGTTCAGGTCGCTGATGATGCCGCTGCGCTTGCCGTAGTGGAAGTCCACGTGTTCGAAGCGCACCTGGCCCCGGGTCACGTTCAGGCGCGGGGCATTTTCGCGGTCAGTCACCGCCACAGGCTGGGCAATGGTTTGCAGCCCGTCTTGGACCATGCCGATGTTTTCGAAGATGCCGTTGACCACCCACATGATCCAGCCGGACATGTTGACGATGCGGATCACCAGGCCCGTGGCCAGCGCAATGGCTCCCACGCTGATCAACGATTGGCTCCACAGCCACAGGGCCAGGCCGCTGGTGCTGACAATCAACAGGCCGTTCATGCTGGTGATGGTGACGTCCATGCTGGTGACGACACGGCTGGCCAGTCGGGTTTTTTCGGTTTGTTCGATGATGGCTTCGCGGGCGTACTGTTGCTCAAAGTGAGTGTGGGCAAACAACTTGAGGGTGGTGATGTTGGTGTAGCCGTCGACGATGCGGCCCATCAGTTTAGAGCGCGCTTCGGAGGACACCACCGAGCGTTCCTTGACCTTGGGGACGAAGTAATACAGTGCACCGATATAAAGCACGATCCAGGTCAGCAGCGGGAGCATGAGGCGCCAGTCGGCTTCGGCGAACAGCACCAGCGAGCTGATGGCATAGATCAACACGTGCCATAGCGCGTCCACCGCTTGCACCGCTGAGTCGCGTAACGAGTTGCCGGTTTGCATGATGCGTTGCGCAATGCGCCCGGCAAAATCGTTCTGGAAGAAGTTCAGGCTTTGCTTGAGCACATAGTTGTGATTCTGCCAGCGGATCAGGCTGGTCATGCTCGGGCTGAGGGTCTGATGCACCAATAAATCATGCAGGCCAAAGAACACCGGGCGAATGATCAAGGCCACGACGGCCATCCAGATCAGTTCACCCTTGTGGAGGCTGAAAAAGTCAGTGCTGGGCGTGCCCTGGGCCAGGTCGATCAAGGTGCTCAGGTAGCTGAACAGCGCGACTTCGACCAGGGCTGCGACCAGCCCCACCACGAGCAGCGCGGCAAAAATCGGCCATACCTGACGCAGGTAATAGAGGTAAAACGCCCACACGGTGGAGGGCGGTGCATCGGTGGGAGGCTTGCGGAAAATATCGATCAGTTGTTCGAAACGACGGTAGAGCATGGTCACTGACGCCCGCTGTGCGGGCTCTCCTTTAGTGGTGTGGCCGGTAGCACCCGATGGCGTAGTTTTTACCGGTCAGCGCTCCCTGCAAGACTCAATCCATCAGTCCACGCGTTTGGCGGACTTGATCAGAACCGGGTCAATCGGCACATTTTGCATGCCTTGCTTGGTGGTGGTCTGCGAGTTAACGATTTGATCGACAACGTCCATGCCTTTCACCACTTTGGCGAACACGGCGTAACCGGCATCACGGCCCGGATCAAGGAAGGCGTTGTCAGCCACGTTGATGAAAAATTGGCTAGTGGCAGAGTTCGGGTTGCTGGTACGGGCCATCGACAAGGAGCCACGCACGTTATGCAGGCCGTTGCTGGCTTCGTTTTTGATCGGGTCTTTGGTGTCTTTTTGTGTCATTTGAGCCGTGAAACCGCCACCTTGCACCATGAAGCCCGGGATTACCCGGTGGAAAATGGTGTTGGTGTAGAAACCGCTGTCGACGTATTCCAGAAAGTTCTTGCTGCTGATCGGTGCTTTTACCGGGTCCAGTTCGATTTCAATTTCCCCGAAGCTGGTGTTCAGCAGTACATGCGGCGCCTTGGTCGGTGCAGGCGTGGCAGCCATCAGGTTGGCAGCAAACAGCAGGGCACCAGCGGCGAGGGCAATCTTTTTAAGCATGGTTCAGTAATCCTGAAAAGTGGGGTGACGGGTCTATGTCACGCAGGCAATGGGGCGAGGTGTAGCGATCGTTGGACAGGATATGCGCGAATCCGGTTCCTGCCCACCGCTGTTCACGCTTGCAGTGGCGCAGCAAACGCTGCGTCCAGCGGCGCTGTATCAAAGGTGCGTAACAACTCGACAAGTATTTGGGTGGCAGGCCCCAGCGGTTTGTCCTTGTTGCTGTACAGGAAAAACACCGGGTGGCGGTTACCGCCCTGATGGAGCGGCAAAGGCTTGAGCACGCCTTCGTGTATTTCGCGTTCAATCATGTGTCGGGGCAGCCAGGCAAAACCCAGGCCGCTACCGACAAAGGCGGCAGCGGTGGCCAAGCTGCCAACGGTCCAGCGTTGTTCGGCGCCCAGCCAGCCCATGTCCCGTGGTTGCTGGCGCCCCGAATCGCGGATCACCACTTGCAGCTGGCTTTCAAGGTCCTGAAATTGCAGTTCACGTTGCAGACGGTGCAGCGGATGGTCCGGGTGAGCCACGGCGACAAACTCTACCGCACTCAACTCAGTGCCCAGATAGCCTGGAATATTGAAGCTGCTGATGGCCAGGTCAGCGACCCCTTCGAGCAGGACCTCCTCGACGCCGGACAGCACTTCTTCACGCAGGCGCACCCGACAGCCACGGCTTTGCGGCATAAATGCGGTCAGCGCGCGTACCAGCCGTGCGTTGGGGTAGGCAGCGTCCACTACCAGGCGAACTTCCGCTTCCCAGCCTTGCTCCATGTGGTGGGCCAGGTCTTCGAGCTGGCTGGCTTGTTTGACCAGCTGCCGCGAGCGGCGCAGCAATACGCCGCCCGCTTCGGTGAGCACCGCTTTGCGGCCGTCGATGCGCAGCAGTGGCACCCCGAGCTGATCCTGCATGCGGGCCACGGTATAACTGACGGACGATTGCGAGCGGTGCAGCACCTCGGCGGCCTGGGCAAAGCCGCCGTGGTCGACCACCGCTTGCAGGGTGCGCCATTGATCAAGGGTCACGCGGGGCGCTTTCACGATGAATGCCTCAAAGATGATTGGGTTAATGCGCAGTCGCTACCGAAGGCTGCGTCAGGTGTTAGGCGCGGCGACGAGAAACGGGCCAAATAGTCGCATCAGCAGGTGTTTTAATAAACAACTTAATAGATAGGTTGTAGCAGGTATTTGCGCTTTTTCATCGAACCAATGCTGTTTAGTCTTCACTCCATCGCCTTACAGCATTTAAAGATGGAGCCTACCTCTCATGTCCCGTGTCCTGATCATTGAAAGCAGCGCCCGCCAACACGATTCGTTTTCCCGTCAATTGACCCGCCAGTTCATCAGCCAATGGCAAGCCGCTCATCCTGAGGACCAGATGACGGTGCGCGATGTGGCGCTCAATCCGGTGCCGCATCTGGATGCTCATTTGCTGGGCGGCTGGATGAAACCTGAAGATCAACGCAGCGAGGCAGAGCAAACGTCCTTGCAGCGTTCAAACGAATTGACCGATGAATTGCTGGCGGCGGATGTGCTGGTGATGGCCGCGCCGATGTACAACTTCGCCATTCCCAGCACGCTCAAAGCCTGGCTGGACCACGTGCTGCGCGCCGGGGTGACCTTCAAATACACCGAAACCGGGCCGCAAGGTTTGCTCATCGGCAAGAAAGCTTACGTGCTGACCGCCCGTGGCGGTATCTATGCGGGTAGCACCGCGGACCATCAAGAACCGTATTTGCGTCAGGTGATGGCGTTTATCGGTATTCACGATGTGACGTTTATCCACGCCGAGGGTATGAACCTGGGCGGTGACTTTCAGGAAAAAGGATTGAACCAAGCCAAGTCCCGGCTTTCACAAGTGGCATGAGTTGTTAATCGACAGATAATCGGCGACAGGCTTAATCGTTTCATTGCTCCTTCAAGCATGCGGTTCGCGCATCGAACCTCCCTTTGCACTTTGCTCCTGAGTGCTCCAACCCGATCAGCCTCTGTGCCAGATCGGGTTTTTTTTGCCCGGCATTTCGTTGCACAACGAAAACCGCTAAGGTCGCGCACATTCCGTTGGGCAGCAGGCGAAACATTTATGGGTTATTTGTTGATTGTCACGCTGATACAGGCGTTTTCCTTCAGCCTGATTGGCGAGTATCTGGCAGGCCACGTCGACAGTTACTTTGCGGTGCTGGTACGGGTGGTGCTGGCGGGTCTGGTGTTTATCCCGTTGACGCGCTGGCGCAAGGTCGAACCCGGTTTTATGCGCGGCATGTTGCTGATCGGTGCTTTGCAGTTCGGCATCACTTACGTGTGCCTTTATCTGAGCTTTCGCGTGCTCACGGTGCCAGAAGTATTGCTGTTCACCATTTTGACGCCGCTGCACGTGACGTTGATTGAGGATGCGCTCAATCGGCGCTTCAATCCGTGGGCGTTGGTGGCGGCACTGGTGGCTGTCAGCGGGGCAGCGGTGATTCGTTTTGACAGCATCAGCCCGGACTTCTTTAAAGGCTTCCTGTTGCTGCAATTGGCCAACTTTACCTACGCTGCCGGCCAGGTGATGTACAAGCATCTGGTGGCGCGTTACCCCAGCGATCTGCCGCATTACCGGCGTTTTGGTTATTTCTATCTGGGCGCGCTGGCCGTGGTGTTGCCTGCATTTTTGCTGTTTGGCAAAGCGCACTTTTTACCGGACGCACCGTTGCAGTGGGGGGTGCTGGTATTTTTGGGGCTGGTCTCAACGGCACTCGGCATGTACTGGTGGAACAAAGGCGCGTGCCTGGTCAGTGGCGGCACGCTGGCGGTGATGAACAACCTGCACGTGCCGGTCGGCTTGCTGCTGAACCTGCTGATCTGGAACCAGCATGAACCGTTGGGCCGTTTGTTTTTGGGCGGGCTGGTGATTCTGCTCGCTGTTTGGATCAGTCGCCTCGACCGCAAGCCCGTGACGAGCTAAGGTCTTGGGACCTATCCAGCATCCACAGGAGAGCAGGGATGACCGTCAGAGTGTTGATATTGCCGGGGCTTTTTGATTCAGATCCCGATCATTGGCAATCGCAGTGGGAGCAGCGTTTTAGCGGGTTCAAACGCGTTAAACAGACCGATTGGCAGACGCCGACCTGTGCAGACTGGGTGCAACGCTTGCATGAAAAGGTCACTGCCAGCGAGCGACCTGTCGCGTTGGTGGCCCACAGCCTGGCGTGTACCTTGATCGCCCGCTGGGCGCATGAGTATCCAGACATTGCACAAAAGATGGTGCGAGGGGCTTTGTTGGTCGCGCCCAGTGATACCGAAGCCGACAGTTATCCCGGCGGCACTCACGGTTTTACACCGATGCCACTGAATTTACTGCCGTTTGAATCGATCACCGTGGCAAGCACTGACGACCCTTATGTCAGCGTCGAGCGCGCCAAAATGTTCAGTGATGCCTGGGGCAGCACCTTGGTGCATCTACCCAATGCAGGGCATATCAATGGTGAGCGTGGCTATGGCAAGTGGCCGCAGGGCATTGACCTGTTATTTAAATTGACGGGCGATCAGCAGTTCAAACAGGCGTAATGCCGGTGGATGTCAGGGTCTTGCACGCATGCGCTCCAAGACCCTGGCATTCAGCTTCTCAATCGTCAGCGTTTGCCGCTGGCGCAATCACTAGCGGAGTTTGAAGCTTATTCAACAAGCCGTTGCGCAAATCATTGCCGCTTGGCTGTTGATACACGCTCAGGCCGAACTCAGGCATCACTGACAGCAAATAGTCAAAAATATCGCCCTGGATCTGCTCGTACTCATCCCACACCGTGGTGCGGGTGAAGCAGTACACTTCCAGCGGCACGCCTTGGGCGGTGGTTTGCATCTGACGCACCATGCAGGTCATGTTCGGCTGAATCTCAGCATGGCTTTTCAGGTAGGCCAGCGCATAGGCGCGGAAAGTACCGATGTTGGTCATGCGTCGACGGTTGGCGGACATGGCGGCGACGTTGCCCTGGGCCTCGTTCCAGCTTTTCAGCTCGGCCTTTTTGCGCGTCAGATAATCCCTGAGCAAGCGCACTTGCTCCAGGCGCTGTTCTTGCTCATCCGTTAAAAAGCCGATTTCAGCGGCATCGATAAACAGGCTGCGCTTGATTCGGCGTCCACCGGACTGCTGCATGCCGCGCCAGTTTTTGAACGACTCGGACATCAGGCGCCAGGTCGGAATCGAGACGATGGTCTTGTCGAAGTTCTGTACCTTGACCGTGTGCAGGGTGATGTCGATGACATCGCCATCGGCGCCCACCTGCGGCATTTCGATCCAGTCCCCTACACGCAGCAGGTCGTTACTGGTCAATTGCACGCTGGCCACGAACGACAGCAAGGTGTCTTTGTAGACCAACAAAATAACCGCCGACATCGCGCCCAGACCCGAGAGCAGCAGCATGGGTGAGCGGTCGATCAAGGTGGCGACGATGATGATGGCCGAAAACACATACAGCAGCATTTTGGTTAGCTGTACGTAGCCTTTGATCGGCCGGGTTTTGGCGTAATTGGTGCGCGAGTAGATGTCGAGCATGGCGTCCAGCAACGCGCTGATCACCCGCGTCAGGACGAAAATCGTAATCGCCAGCGCCAGGTTGCCGAGGAAGTGGCGACCGTTGTCGCTCATGTCCGGCACCAGGTTGCGCCCAAATTGCACCATCAACGAAGGCGTCAATTGCGCCAGACGATGGAACACCTTGTGTTCGCGTAAATCGTTGATCCAGTGCAGCGCCGGTTGGCGGCCCAACATCTTGGTCACGCGCAAAACGATGATGCGTGCAACGTGGCCCGCGATCAGCGCGATGCCCACCAATACGATCAGGCCCAGTAGCGCAGATAGCCAAGGGTGCTCGTCGAGGTGGGCCCAAAGCGTCTGGAATTGAACCCAGAGTTGTTGAATATCCATAAGCGAAAACGTTACCCCAGAAGTAAATGGCTCGGGGATTAGAGCATTTACAGGTGTTCAATGGGCTGATGCGGGACTAAAGAGCGTAAAAATTCATTTCTTTCACGCCGTTCATGCAAAGTCACTCGGCCTGAGCGCTCGAAACGTTTACTCTATGCCGCTGATTTTTTGCATTTCTTCGAGGTAGCACCCGTGTTTTCCGATTTCGCCCTGCACGAACGCCTGCTTAAAGCTGTGGCCGAGCTTAAATTTGTCGAGCCTACGCCTGTGCAAGCAGCGGCCATTCCGCTCGCGCTCCAAGGGCGTGACCTGCGGGTGACAGCTCAGACCGGGAGTGGCAAAACCGCTGCTTTCGTCTTGCCCATTCTGAACCGCCTGATTGGCCCGGCCAAAATCCGCGTCAGCATCAAAGCGCTGATCCTGCTGCCTACCCGCGAGCTGGCACAGCAAACGCTCAAGGAAGTGGAGCGTTTTTCGCAGTTTACGTTCATCAAGTCCGGTTTGATCACCGGCGGTGAAGACTTCAAGGTCCAGGCTGCCATGCTGCGCAAGGTGCCGGATATCCTGATCGGTACGCCGGGCCGTCTGCTGGAGCAACTGAACGCCGGCAACCTGGACTTGAAAGAAGTTGAAGTGCTGGTACTCGACGAAGCTGACCGGATGCTCGACATGGGCTTCGCCGAGGACGTGCAGCGTCTGGTCGACGAGTGCCAGAACCGTCAGCAGACCATGCTGTTTTCGGCCACCACCGGTGGTTCGGGGCTGCGTGAAATGGTCGGCAAAGTGCTGGACAACGCCGAACACTTGCAGCTCAATCAGGTCAGCCAGCTGAACGCCACCACGCGTCAGCAAATCATCACCGCCGACCATAATCAGCACAAAGAGCAGATTGTTAACTGGTTGCTGGCCAACGAGACGTATCAAAAAGCCATTGTTTTCACCAACACCCGCGCCATGGCTGACCGTATCTACGGCCGTCTGGTGGCTCAGGACTACAAAGCGTTTGTCTTGCACGGTGAGAAAGACCAGAAGGACCGCAAACTGGCCATCGACCGCCTCAAGCAAGGCGGGGTCAAGATTCTGGTGGCCACTGACGTGGCAGCCCGTGGCCTGGACGTTGAAGGCCTGGACTTGGTGATCAACTTCGACATGCCACGCAGCGGCGACGAATACGTACACCGTATCGGCCGTACCGGCCGTGCCGGCAACGAAGGTTTGGCGATCTCGTTGATCTGCCACGGCGACTGGAACCTGATGTCCAGCGTTGAGCGTTACTTGAAGCAAAGCTTCGAGCGTCGCACCATCAAGGAAGTCAAAGGCACCTACGGCGGACCGAAAAACGTCAAGGCTTCGGGCAAAGCGGTTGGCGTGAAGAAGAAAAAGACTGACGCCAAAGGCGTGAAGAAGAAGTCAGGCGCCAAGGCACCGACCAAGCGCAAAATCGCTAACCGTCCTAAGACCGATGCTCTGTCATTGGTCAGCAAAGACGGCATGGCGCCGCTCAAGCGCCGTAAGCCAGAAGCACCCGCCGCTGAATAAAGCGCAGGTATAAAGGTGCAAAAACCCGGCCTCGGCCGGGTTTTTTATTGTCTGGGCAAAAGCGCCTGAACGTCTGCCGGGATTATCAGTCACTACTCAAGAAGGACATTTCATCTAACCGTAGGGGAGTGAAGCTGATGACCACTTATAATTGGGCGCTGATCGAGCGTCTTCTGCACGAGGTGCAAAATGGCGCAGGTAAGCCGTTTGCACCACGGGTGTATGCCGAACAGTACGCTGTAGACCTCCAGAATCAGGATCAGCCGGTGGGCGATGTTGATGAGCTGAAAGTACTGGCCTGCAATTACGAAGCGCTGTTGCTCAAACAAGGTTTTATCGCGCCGCGTCCTGAAGACGAGGGGGGTACAGGTGAGAATTTTGTCCTGACTGAGCGCGGGTCGCAGTTGCTGAGCCTGATCGACAGCGCTATTCCAGGCAATGATCACCCGTTGCAGGTGCTGGATGAACAGGCGGACCCGCTTGATCCTGCGACGTTTGATGCGCTGGCGGCCAAGGCGCAACTCGCTTGAGTGCACTCTCTGGCCGTTTTGTCGCAGAACGGCCAGGGTTTTGTGCGTCAACGACTGCGCCGTCGAGGCCTTTACCTGTGGGGTGAATCACACCGAGATAGCGTTAATCATTTGAGCGTCAAACGAGGCGGCGGGCGCCATGTCAGGCCATATGGCGGCGTGAATCGTAGTCCGTCTGAGCACGAAAGATGTGGGAGGCGCAGCAAGCTGGCGAGCTGGAACAGAAAAGCGGCTGTGGATCGAGCAAGCCAGGGCGGCGGTTCAAGGTCTTTGAGTCAGTAAAACGCGCGCTCAGCCTTGAGCGTGACCAAACCATCACATTGGCTGTTCTGCCCTGAATAGGCTGAGCACTCCGCGCCCTCCAGGCTAGAGTCGCTGTAGATCAGGTTGAGGTCGATGCCCATGAAGGGGCGGGAGAACTTGATTGACCAGTCATTGAAGGCGCGCACACTGCCGCCCTCGGCAATCGACACCGGGGTGCCCAGCTGGTGGGTGGTGTATTTCATGCTCACCCCAATGCCAAACGGCTGGTTGACCCCAAGGTCGGCAAACACGGTGCTGTCATGGCGATCCGGGTCGTTACTGAACGCCGCGCCGAAGCGGGTTCCGAGTACCGTTAATCCTGCGTAGAACTGCTGGCTGTCGAGCGGGCTGAGTTTGGGGTAGCTGTAATGGATCATCCCCAGCTCGTAACTCAGGGTTTGGTCGAAAGGGTGTTTGTAACCCAGGTAGGAGTCGACTTCGAGGTTAGTGCCGGGCTTGATACCCATCGTCGGCGCCCACTGGCCGACGTACCAGCCACTGTCGTGGGTCAAGTCCAGGCCGCCATGAAAGGTCGAGCCGGGGCTGGTGGGTTTGACCAGGCCTTGGGCCATGCTGCGGCTGGGCTGAGTGGCGAGTTTGAGGTCGAAATCCCCCAGTTCGCGGGAGAAGACCTGTGCATCAACTAACGTGCTGGCCAGCAGAGTGCCGGTCAGCATTAACGCCCGTGTGAGCATGCATTCCTCCTGTTGTGCGCGCAGAGGCTTGATCTAGAGGGCTTAGAGGATACGGGTGAATGCCGGCCACAGTGTGCCGTTCGTCGATTTATCGAGCCAGACGAACATTTAGATGGGAGGTAGCCGATAGTCCTAGCGCTTTGTGCAGGCAAAGCGCATGAGGACCTAGTGACGCGAGGGTGTTACTTTTTGCCCAGCGTGATTTGCTTGGACGGGCCGAAAGTCTGGCCGCTGACGCCTTTGTCAATTTGCTGGATCTCGCCACCGGATTTCAAGAATGCGGCGATTTGCGCATTGATCGAATCACTGGTTTCAACTGCGGGAGCTGGCTTTGCTTTGCTGGCGGATGCTTTTACGCGCATGACGGCTATTGACCTGTAGAAAATAACTTGGCCAGCGATAGTACCTGAAATGCTTGACAATGGCTTGTTAAATATCTCCGTAAAATAATATAAGGCGCCGGGCCTTGAATATATTCACTCTCGTAATCACCGGCTAACTGGCTGTTTTAATTAAAAACATTCACCGGTTTATTGCAGGCTAAAGACTGTGCCCGGGCGCTGGTTTTCGCCGGTCGGGCTGACGAGCGGCGCGTAACAGCTTTGGCCGATGCCTGTAAACCGGGCGCTTGGCAGATTTTTTCGGGGCGACGTCCTACAGCTTCGATGTACCCCCCTAAACTCGGGTAGAATGCCGCCCACGTAATGAGGGTATTGGACATGGCTTTAATCGGTCGCTACAACAGTTTGCAAGTGGTGAAACACACCCACTTTGGTTTGTATCTGGACGGCGGGGCAGACGGCGAAATTCTATTGCCCAACCGTTATATTCCCAAAGACATTCCCAGTGAAGATGAAGACTGGCTAAACGTTTTTGTTTATTTGGACAGTGATGACAAGTTAATTGCCACTACTGAAAAACCAAAAGTGCAGGTGGGTGAGTTCGCCAGTCTGAAAGTGGTTGAAGTTAATAGCATCGGTGTATTCCTCGATTGGGGTTTGCCCAAAGATTTGCTGTTGCCGTATTCCGAAGAAAAACGCCAGATGACGGCGGGCGAATACGTGGTGGTGCACGTCTATCTCGACAAGCACACCCGTCGTATCACGGCCACTGCACGCCTGGATCGCTACCTGGATAAAACCCCGGCCACGTATCAAGTCGGCCAGGAAGTTGACCTGCTGGTGGCCGAAGCCACCGACATGGGCTTCAAGGCGGTGATCAATAACAAGCATTGGGGCCTGATCCACAAGAACGAAATCTTCAAGTTCATGCGGGCGGGCAAGCAAGAAAAAGGCTTTGTCAAAGAAATCCGCGCTGACGGCAAAATCAGTTTGAGCTTGCAGCCAGTCGGTCAGGAAGCGGCCAGCAGCCTGAACGCCAAGATCCTGAGCAAACTGCGCGATAACGATGGCGTGTTGGCGGTGAGCGACAAAAGTGATCCCGAGCTGATCAGCAGCCTGTTTGGTGTCAGTAAAGGCAACTTCAAAAAAGCCATCGGCTCGTTGTACAAGGAAGGCAAGATTGCGATCCACCCGGACCGCATTCAATTGATCTGATCCAACTGCCAAGAGGGCTGTCGACATGCGGAAAAGTGTTTGGGCGTATATCGGTGCGTTACTGGCTTTTCTGATACTCGACGGCCTTTGGTTGGGCCTGCTCATGAGCTCTACCTATAAAGAGCTGTTCGGCCCCTTGATGCTGGAGCCTCCCAAGTGGGGCCCGGCCATCGTCTTCTATTTGATGTACGTCCTCGGTGTGGTGTTTTTTGTGGTGCGCCCCGCGCTGACCCGTGGCAGTGCCCGCAGGGCAGCGCTGAGCGGTGCATTCTTCGGCCTGATCGCCTATGGCACTTACGACATGACCAACTGGGCGACGCTCAATGGCTGGTCTGCACAGCTGGCGCTGATGGACATGGCGTGGGGCACGCTGTTGACCTGCCTGGCGTCGCTTTCAGGTTATTGGACCGCCCGCAAACTGGCGGCTTGATGTTTTCAAGGTGTTGATATGAGTGTTTCGCGGCGAGCAACGGATGCCTTCGCACTGCAAGTCATGTTGGGCCTGTGCCTGATTTGGGGCGTACAACAAGTGGTGATCAAAACCGCTGCCCTGGACATTGCTCCGGTGATGCAAGCGGCTGCCCGGTCGGGCATTTCCGCGTTGCTGGTGGGCGTGTTGATTTGCTGCAAAGGCGGCTGGAACCAGGTGCCGGTCACTTGGCGTGGCGGCCTGTTGGCGGGTAGCCTGTTTGCTCTTGAGTTCTTCTTTATTTCTGAAGGATTGCAACTGACCAGCGCTGCGCACATGTCGGTATTTCTCTACACCGCGCCTATCTTCACCGCCTTGGGCGTCAACTGGCTGTTGCCCGGCGAGCGTTTGCGGCCGTTGCAGTGGCTGGGGATTTTTCTCGCATTCGTCGGCATCGTGTTCGCCTTTGCCGGTGGCGTATCGCTGGCTGACATGGACCGCCGCATGCTGCTGGGTGACGCCTATGGGATTTTGGCGGGCATGGCGTGGGGCGCCACCACGGTGGTGGTCCGGGGTTCGCGTTTATCTGAGGCGCCGGTCACGCTGACGCTGTTTTACCAGCTGATCATCGGCTTTGTCGGTTTGCTGTTGATTGCCGCCCTCAGTGGTCAAATCAGCCATGTCAGCCTGACCACCGTTGCGGTGGCCAGTGTGCTGTTTCAGGGGTTGGTGGTTTCATTCTTTAGCTATCTGGTGTGGTTCTGGATGCTCCAGCGCTATCTGGCATCCAACCTGGCGGTGTTTTCTTTTATGACCCCGCTGTTTGGCGTGACGTTCGGCGTGCTGGTGCTTGATGAGCCGCTGAGTGTCAACTTCGTGGTGGGCGCGATTTTCGTGCTGTTTGGCATCACGTTTGTCAGCGCAGAGCAGTGGATGCGTCGCAGGGTGCGCACGCTGCTGGGGCATTGACCGAGTGCAAAGCCAGTACGCCTGCGACCAGCAAGCCACAGGCAGCCACCGCTAACGCAGGTTGCAAGCCGCCACTGAAATGGCTGCTGAGTGCCGCCAGTAAAGGGCCGCTCAACTGTCCCACCGCGAAGCAGGCCGTCAATAACGCGGCGTTACGTTGCGTGGCGTGGGGCGCAAGGTCCCGCGAGCGTTGCATTACCAAAGGCATGCAGGCCAAAAAGGGTGTCCCGCACAGGATCACACCCAGTGCCAGGCCCGCACTGCTGGGTAACAAGCAGGCCAGCACGCCCAGTGCTTGAATCCATAACCCCCCCATCAACCCATAGCGCGTGGTGTTTGGGTTGATGCGTCTAAAGCTGATCAACAGCACACCCAGTGCGGCGCACAGGCCGAAGGCCGGCCAGAACAGATCAGCCTGCCATTGGCCATGAAAGCGAGCATTGGCCATCTGCGACAAAAACGTTGCCGGGATGATGTAGCCCAAACCATACAGCCCATAAATGGCGCCCAAACGTGAGATGCCGGGCGTACGGGCACTGGGCGCTACGGTGACAGAGGGTGACGGCTGCGCAGCGGGCGTGGGCAGCATCGGCAAAATAGCCAACAGCATGATCAGTGCAGCGACCGCATAGATCAGCCATAACGTCGCGGAGTTTTGGCCTGTGACATTGGCGCCCAGCGCCAGCAACCCGGTGAGCAGTACACCGACCCCCGGCCCGGCAAAGACCAGTGCCCCGAGGCGTGGGCGATGGTTCGACGCGGCCAAGTGTTGGCTGAGGGAGGTGATCATCACCATCACCCAGGCGCTGGCGACACCGGCGCCAAATCGCAGCACCAGATGTGGCCAAAAGCCTTGTGCCCAGAACGAAACGAAGGTCAGGCCCACGCATAGCCATAAACCGCTTAGCAGGCGGTTATGCACTTGGGCAGGACGTCGGGCACGGATGGCGTCCAGCGCACCGATCAAATAGCCCAGGTAATTGGCGGCTGCGATCAGCCCGGCGCCGGTCAGGTCGATCTGACCTTCGCTGATTAAATGCGGCAGTTGTGGCGTAAGCGAAAACCGGCCAATCCCCATCGCCATGACAAGGGCGATAAAGCTGGCGAACAGGCGCAACAGAGCAGACATGGCAGCAATTCCTGCAAGAAGACAATGACCGTCAGGCTAGAGAGGATTGACTTTCATTAAAATTGAATAATAGTGAGTGACTTATTCTGTTTTGGAGAACGGCGTGGAGTTCAGCCAATTACGCATTTTTCAGGCCGTGGCCGAGGAAGGCTCCATCACCCGCGCGGCTGAACGCCTGCACCGCGTACCGTCGAACCTGTCGACAAGGCTCAAGCAGCTTGAGGAGCAGATGGGCGTCGAGTTGTTTGTGCGCGAACGTCAGCGTTTGCAGCTGTCAGCGGCGGGCAAGGTGCTGCTCGATTACACCGCGAGACTGTTTGCCCTGCGTGAAGAAGCATTGGGCGCAGTGCAGGGTGGGGTGCCAGCGGGCAAATTCACCTTGGGCACGATGTACAGCACGGCGGCCATACACTTGCCCGCCTTGTTGGCGCGTTATCACCGCAGCTACCCGGCGGTGAATTTGCACGTTCAATCCGCGCCCAGTGGCGAGCTGCTTGAAGGTTTGCTGACCGGTCGGCTGGACGCCGCGCTGGTGGACGGTCCGCTGGAGTTGGCCGGGCTGGATGGCGTGGCGTTTTGCCAAGAACGCCTGGTGCTGATCAGTGATCTGGACCACGTGCCAATCACCCGCGCGCAAGACGTGCAAGGTCGTGAAGTCTTCACCTTCCGCCAGGGGTGTTCCTATCGCTCACGGCTTGAAGCGTGGTACGCCAGCGACCGTGCCGCCATGGGACGGGTCATGGAGATCGAGTCTTACCAAGGCATGCTGGCATGTGTGGTGGCAGGGTCGGGCGTGGCGCTGATGCCAGAATCGATGCTGGCCAGTTTGCCGGGGCGTGAAAGCGTACGTGCGCACCCTTTGCAACCGCCGTTTGACAGCGCAACCACCTGGTTGATGTGGCGCAAAGGCATGATGGGCGCCAACCTCAATGCCTGGATTGAATTGCAACACACACAGCCCTGCAACATGGCGTAATGCCTGCAATGTAACTTCAGGTATCGGCATCAGTCGCATTTGTGCGAAATTAGCCAAAAGTTCATTGACTTCCGGCAAGCATTGCGTAGGACTTAGGACTATTATCTGTACGAAGCGCCCAAAGATTAGGGGTCGCCGGTGTAACCCCAAGGGGGATTTATGAAAGACAAACTGCAAACCTGGCTGCATGACGTGGGTGTGGCGCTTGGCCTGATTGAGCCGCCGCTGCAACCTGTACCGATTCCTGTCGAAGATCCGCGTCGTCGCCCGCAACGTCGCCGTTAAAAGCTGGCGAGTGCAGTGAACGCAGGGTGTTTGCTGTCCAGAAAAAACGGGTACGACCGTCGACGTCGCACCCGCTGAAGTCAGCATTGCCCCACAGAAAACGTATTTAGACGGCGCTCACCACCGTGGCTGGGCGACGTGCCATCAGGCTGACCACAATAAAGCTGATCAGTGCGACGCCGAGGCTGTAATAAATCGGTGTATTGGCGTCCAAGCCGTCCTTGAACATAAACACCAGCGCGGTAATAAAGCCCAGGCTCATGCTGCAAATCGCGCCGGCGGTGGTCGCACGTTTCCAGTAAATGGCGCCGATCAAGGGCACCAGCATCCCGCCGACCAACAGGTTATACGCCAGTGTGAGCGCACTGATCACGTCGTTGACCACCAGCGCGATGGCCAATACCGCCATCCCGGTGAGCAGTGTGAACAGGCGATTGATCGACAGGCTCGATTGCTTGCCGCCGCGCAGTTTGGGCAACAGGTCTTCGGTGAGCACCGTGGACGCTGCGAGCAAACCCGCACTGGCGGTGGACATCATGGCGGCCAGGGCGGCTGCAATCACCAACCCGCGAATACCGTCCGGCAGCGAGACTTTAACGATGGCCGCAAAGGCGTTGTTGACGTTGTCCAGATCCGGGATCAAGACGTGCGCGGCCATGCCGATCAAGGCGCAGGTCAGCCCGTAAAGGATGCAGTAGAAGCCTGCAAAGGTGCCGGCGTACTTGGCAACTTTGGGCGTTTTGGCGGTAAATACCCGTTGCCATATGTCTTGGCCGATCAGAATGCCGAAGAAATAAATCATGAAGTAGGTGACGATCGTATCCCAGCCAATGCTGGTGAAATTGAAGTTGGACGCGGGCAACTTGCTCACCAGTTCATCCCAGCCGCCCACGCGATACAGGCAGATCGGCAGCAGGACAAACATCAGGCCCACGGTCTTGATCACGAACTGCACGATGTCGGTCAGGGTCAGCGACCACATGCCGCCGATGGTCGAATACACCACCACCACGCCACCGCCGATCAAGATCGAGACCCAAAATGGCAGGCCGAACAGCACTTCCAGCACCGTACCAATGGCCAGAATCGAGGTCACGCCAATCATCAGCGCATAGGCCAGCATGATCACCGCACTGGCTTGACGCGCCATCGGGTTGTAGCGTTTTTCCAGCACTTGGGTGACGGTAAAAACTTTCAGTTTGAGCAGCGGTTTCGCCAAAAACAGGTTCAGTGCGATGATCCCGCAGCCCAGCGCCGCGCACAGCCAAAAACCCGAAATGCCGTGTACATACCCCAGGCGTACCGTGCCCACCGTCGACGCGCCGCCCAACACGGTGGCGGCCATGGTGCCCATGTACAACGTGGGGCCCAGGTTGCGCCCGGCCACCAAATAGTCTTCGTGGGTTTTGGCCTTGCGCATGCCGTAGTAGCCGAGCACCAGCATTGCCGCTGCGTAGATAAGGACGACCAGTAGATCTATAGCCATGATGGCGAATCTCCAATTATTTTTTTTATGGATGCAAACGCACAGCAGTGTGCAACGGTGCCGTCAGTTCAAGACTGCAAAGCGCCGTTGGCACGGGTTGACGATGTCCTTATCGGTGCGCTACGCCGGGTAGCACGCAAAGCATTTCGTAGAGCAAATTAGCGCCTAGCAACGAGGTGTTACCGGTGGTGTCGTAAGGCGGCGAGACTTCTACCAGATCGCAACCCACCAGGTCGAGGCCCTGACAGCCGCGAATCACCTCAATCGCCTGGATTGTGGTCAGCCCGCCGATTTCAGGGGTGCCGGTGCCAGGCGCCCAGGCCGGGTCGATGCCATCAATGTCAAAGCTCAGGTAAACCGGGCCGCCGCCGACTTTCTCACGGACTTCGGCCATCAGCGGCGCGAGGGATTTGTGCCAGCACTCTTCGGCCTGCACCACGCGAAACCCCTGTTTGCGGCTCCAGTTGAAATCTTCAGCGGTATAGCCTTGTGCGCGCAGGCCGATTTGCACCACGCGATCACAGTCCAGTAAGCCTTCTTCGACGGCCCGGCGGAAGGTCGTGCCGTGGGCGATCTTCTCGCCAAACATATGATCGTTGACGTCGGCGTGGGCATCGATGTGCACCAGCCCGACCTTGCCATGCTTTTTATGGATCGCGCGCAGGATCGGCAGGGTGATGGTGTGATCGCCCCCCAGAGTCAGCGGGATGACAGCGTGTTCGAGGATTTCGTCGTAGGCTTGTTCGATAATTCGCACCGCATCCAGCAGGTTGAAGGTGTTGATTGCTACGTCGCCGATGTCAGCCACCGACAGCGAGTCGAATGGGGCTGCGCCGGTGGCCATGTTGTAGGGGCGAATCATCACGGATTCCGCGCGGATCTCCCGGGGCCCGAAGCGGGTGCCGGCACGCAGTGAGGTGCCGATGTCCAGCGGTACACCGATAAAAGCCGCGTCCAGCCCGGCGGCTGATTGCAGGTGAGGCAAGCGCATCATGGTGGCGATGCCGGCGAAGCGCGGCATTTCGTTACCGCCCAGTGGTTGGTGCAGAATTTTGTCCACGGGTAGACCTCGTCGTTTGTTGTGGTTATGGCGACTGATTCTGCGAAAGGCCGGCGACTGGAAGAATCCCTACAGGCAAATACTTAGTTCAGATTTTTCTAAACTAATGTCGACCAAGCGGTTAGGCTAACGCTCAATATCATCTGCATAACGTGCAGCTCTCGATTTTGGCATCGCCATTTTCCTGCGCCCGTGCGTTGTGAGGTTCATGCCACTCGGTATAAGTGAGTCTCTGATGGCCAACGCTTTACCCGATCTGAAACTATTACGTATTTTTGCCAGCGTGGTCCGCCACCAGGGCTTTGCCAATGCACAGCAGGCATTGAACCTCTCGACCTCGGCGATCAGCACCTACATGAGCCAGCTTGAAGCAAGCCTGGGCCTGGTGCTGTGCCACCGTGGGCGCGGTGGTTTCAGCCTGACCAGCAAGGGCGAGTTGTTCCATCAGGAAACCTTGCGCCTGCTGGGCGAACTCGAAGGGTTCGAGCAGTACGCCGCCGCGCTCAAAGGCGAGTTACGCGGCACGTTGAACCTGGGCGTGATCGACTCCACGGTCAGTGACAAGGCGCTGCCGTTTGCCGAGGCGGTTGGTGCCTACAGCCAGGAACACCCGGCCGTGCACTTGCATTTATCCGTGATGAGCCCGTATGAACTCCAGCTCGGTGTGCAAGACAACCGGCTGGACTTGGCGATTGGCGCGTTTTCGTCGCGCATGAGCGGCCTGGTTTATCAGCCGCTGTACCGCGAGCAGCATTGGCTGTATTGCAGCGCGCGGCATCCGTTGTTCAGCGAACGACGCATTCCCGAGCCGGTGATTACACAACAACGCATGGTCGGGCGGGGTTACTGGAGCCAGGCCGAGTTGGCGCGCCACGGTTTCAAACACAGCGCGGCCACGGTCGACAGCATGGAGGCGCAACTGATTTTGGTGCTTTCAGGGGCCTACATTGGCTACTTGCCCCAGCACTATGCCGAGCCGTGGGTGGATAAAGGCGACTTGCGCGTATTGCTGCCTGCGACGTTCGGTTATCAGGCGCCGTTTTCGATGATTGTGCGCCGTGGCCGCAGCCGCGAACCGTTGATTCAAACTTTCCGTGATCTGCTCAAAGCGCAGCTCAACCAATCCTGACGACGAGCGTTCCTCCATGTCCCGAGCCCAATGCCCTCGCTGCCTGCGCCCTCAGTCGCACTGCTTGTGCGAACTGATCCCTCACCTGCACAGCCGCACCCGCGTGTTACTCCTACAGCATCCGAGCGAGGTCGGCCATGCGCTCAATACCGCACGCCTGGCCGCGCTGGGCCTGAGCAATGCAGAGTTACGGGTGGGTGAAGTGTTTGACGATCTGGAGACATTGCTCAACCCGCCGGGTTATCAGGCGCGGCTGTTGTTTCCGGGGCAAGGGGCGCAACTGATTGCGGCGCATAAGGCTGAAGACAGCCTGCCGTGGTTGCTGGTGGTGCCGGATGGTACATGGCGTAAGGCGCGCAAGTTATTGCACCTCAACCCCCTGTTGGCGAATGTGCCGCGGGTGACCCTGCCCGAGGGCGCGCAGTCGCGCTATCGATTACGCAAGGCGCCGGGGCCCGGCGCGTTATCCACGCTGGAAGCGATCGTGCAGACCCTGGAAATACTTGAAGCGCCGAGTGTGTTCGAGCCTTTGTTGCGCCCGTTTGAAGCCTTGATTGAAGGGCAGATTGAAGCGATGGGCGCCCAAACCTACCAGCGCAATCACCTCGATAAAGCCTGAGCAAAGGCGCGCGTCTGAGACACCCGGGTTGAAGGGTTATACGACGGCTGTGCGGTCGGTCACAGCCTCGCCTGACTCGTCAGTTCCCAGGTGTCCTACCGTTCGCGCAATGACTCTGTTCGGGCTTTCAACACCGGTTTGAGCAAGTAATCCAGCACGCTTTTTTGCCCGGTTACGATGTCCACTGCCGCGGTCATGCCGGGAATGATCAGCAGGGGTTTTTGATCACCGCCCAAGTGATTTTTGTCGGTGCGCACCTGGATCAGGTAAAAGCTGTTGCCCTTGTCGTCGGTGATGGTGTCGGCACCAATCAATTCCAGTTTGGCGCTCATGCCTCCGTAAATCGTGTAGTCATAAGCGCTGAACTTGACCATGGCTTTCTGTCCAGGATGCAGAAACGCGACATCCTGAGGTCGTACTTTGGCCTCAATCAACAGGTTGTCTTCCAGCGGTACGATTTCCACCATGTCACTGCCCGGCTGGACTACGCCGCCAATGGTGTTGACCTTCAGCTGTTTGACGATGCCGTGGACCGGCGATACCACCGTGGTGCGGCTTACCCGGTCGTCAATGGCGATGCTGGTGGCGGTGATTTTCGACAGGTCGGTGCGTTTTTGATTCAGTTCCTTGGCCGCGTCCGAGCGAAAGGTTTGTACCGATTCGTCGATTTTGCTGCGGATTTCATTCATCGCCGCTTCTGCCCGTGGTATGGCCAGGGTCGTGGAGTCCAGCGAACCGCGAATTTCGACCGCGCTACGTTTGAGACGCAAGATTTCGACCGGCGATACCGCCCCCGTACCCACCAGTGGCGCCGACATGTTCATCTCCTGATTCAACAACGCCAGGCTGTTACGAAACTGCTCTTGTTTGGAACGAAACTCGGCCAACTCCTGGGTTTTTTGGCGCAATTGCTCGGTCAGCGTGCGCTGCTCGCTGTTGAGCCGCCGCTGACGTTGCAGGAACAGCGATTTTTCGTCTTCAGCCACTTGCGGCGCTTTGGCGATCACTTCGGGTGACAGCTCAAACGGCCGTCCCTCGGCTTCGGCTGACAGGCGTTCAACCTGGGCGGTGAGGGCGTAACGGTCGGCTTCACTTTCGCCACGGTTGGACAAAAAACGCGTGTCATCCAGGCGCAGCAGCGTATCGCCCTTATTGACCATTTGCCCTTCGCGCACCAACAGCTCAGTGACGATCCCGCCTTCAAGGTTCTGGATGACTTGTACCTTGCTCGAAGGAATGGCCTTGCCATCGCCCACGGTCACTTCGTCCAGTACCGCGAACTTGGCCCACAGCAGCGCCACAATAATCAACGCCGCCGCGATCCACACGGTGATGCGCGACAGGCGCGGTGAGTCTTGCAGTGAAGCCCCGGTGGCCTCGGGCATGTAGTCGCTTTCGCCACTTTTCTTGAAACTGTCCAGATAACTGCGCAAGCCGGAGCGTGCAGACATACATCTCTCCTAAACGGCGGCAGAGCCGACACGGCCCTTGCGCAACGCGTCAATAACCGCTTCTTTGGGGCCATCTGCAACGATCCGGCCGTTATCCAGCACGATCAAGCGGTCGACCAAACTGAGCATGGCGGTGCGGTGGGTGACCAGCAGCAGGGTTTTGCCTTGCATCCAGGTGTGCAAGCGCTGGCGCAGGGCGTCTTCGCTGGCGTTGTCCATCGCGCTGGTGGGTTCGTCGAGCAGCATGATCGGTGGGCTTAACAACAACGCCCGCGCCAGTAATACGGCTTGGCGTTGACCCCCCGAGAGCAGTTGCCCGCGCTCACCCACCGGGCGGTCGAAGCCTTGCGGGTGCTGGCGGGCCAGTTCGCTGACGCCCGTCAGTTCGGCCACTTCGAGCATGCGCGCGTCACTGATGTAGCGCGCGCCCAGGGTCAGGTTGTCGCGCAGGCTGCCCGCCAACAACGGCAGGTCGTGGGCCACATAGCCGATTTGTTGGCGCAGGTCGGCCACGTCCAGCTGTCGCAGGTCGAGGCCATCGAGCAGGATTTGCCCTTCATCGGGGGCAAAGAAGCCCATCACCAAACGCCCCAGCGTACTTTTGCCCGAGCCGCTGCGCCCGATGATGCCGACCCTTTCTCCGGCCTTGATACTGAAACTGATCTCGGCAAGTGCCGGGCTGCTTTGCCCGGCGTAGCGAAAGGTCACGCGGCTGGCTTCGATTGCACCTGTGAGTTGGGTGCGCTCCAGAGGGCGCTGTTTCGGATCGCGTTCTTGGGGCAGTGACATCAGTGCATCGGTACTGCGCATGGTCAACTGGGCTTGTTGATAACGGGTAATCAGCCCGGCGATTTGGCCCAGTGGAGCGAGGACCCGACTGCCCAGCATGTAGGTTGCTACCAGCGCGCCGACACTCAGGTTGCCGGCAATGATGCTGTACACCCCGGCGACGATAGTCGCCATGCCGCACAGTTGCTGAATGAACAGCGTGCCATTGGTGGCCAGCGCCGAGAGGTTGCGGGCATGGGCATCAAGCCGGGTGAGGGCGGCGTGGGTGCTTTCCCAGTGGTGCTGGCGCTCGCTTTCTGCACTACAGGCTTTGAGGGTTTCCAGGCCGCTGAGGGTTTCGATCAGCAATGCCTGGCGCTCAGCGCCCAATGCCAGGCTTTTTTGCACGGTGTCGCGCAAGCGCACCTGAATCAACCAGGCAAAGCCTATGGTGATGGGGAAGGCGATCAATGGGATCAGCACCAGCCACCCGCCCAGCAAACCGATCACCACCAGCATCAGCACGGCAAATGGCAGGTCGATCAGGCTGGTGAGGGTCACTGCCGTGAGAAATTCGCGTAACCCCTGAAAGTCGTGAATGCTTTGCGCGAAACCGCCAATGGTCGCGGGCCTGGCTTTCATCGACATGCCGGTGATGCGTTCAAACAACGTCGCCGACAGGATCAGGTCGGTGCGCTTGCCTGCTTGGTCCAGCAGGTGCGCACGCACCAGTCGCAGCACCATTTCAAACCCGGTGCCGATCAGCAGGCCAATGGCCAATACCCACAAGGTGGAGGTGGCCTGGTTGGGCACCACGCGGTCGTAGGTTTGCATCACGAACAGCGGCACCATCAAGCCGAGGACGTTGATCAGCAAGCTGGCAAGAATGGCGTCACTGTAGAGCCAGCGGGACAATTTGAGGGTGTCGCGAAACCACGCACTGACCCGCGGCACCAGCGGCGCACGCAGGTCCTCAAGTTCGTGCCGCGGCCGTGCGAATAAAGCCTGTCCGCTGTAGTCCTGCTCCAACTCTTCACGGCTGACCCATTGCTCGCCACCTTCGGCTTCGCTGGGCAGGATCAGTGCCTTGCCGTCTTCGCCCCAGCGCCGCAATACGGCGCAACGGCTGTCTTTGAGAATCAGTAATACGGGCAAGTTAAGCGCCGAAATGGCACTCAACTCGCGGCGCAATACCCGCGCCTGTAAACCTGCGCGTGCGGCGGCGCGGGTCAGCAAGTCCAGGCTCAGGCGCTGCTCGGGCAGCGGCAGGCCAGCGGTCAGGCTGGCACGGCTGACAGTGGCCCCGTGCACCTGACACAGTATCAACAGACCATCCAACAACGGGTCATCAAAGCTCAGGCGTGGATCTACGCCTTGCCCTATTTCTTGCAAGGTGGTCAAAGGGTTTACTCCAGGCGCTTACTTCATTTCCGGCAAACGGGCATCGCTTTTTACTTCGGTCTGAGCGATAGATTCTGCGGGCATGACAACGTTTTCCTTACGCAGTAATTCCCCCATGTTCGCCAGTACGCGGTACATCGAAAACTCTTCGGTGTAGCGCACTTCGGTGTAGCGGCGGTTGGCGTTGTATACCTCGTTTTCACTGTCGAGCAGGTCAAGCAGGGTGCGCTGGCCCAGGCCGAACTGATCTTGGTACGCCACGCGCACCTTGGCCGATGTTTCAGCGTATTGACGTGCGGTCGGAGTTTGCAGGCGCGCATTGTTCATGGCGTGCCACGCCAGGTTGAGGTTTTCGTTGAGCATGCGCAGCGCGTTATTGCGGATGTCCATCGCCTGATTGATTTTGTGCGAGTCCGATTTCAAGCGCGCCTTGTCACTGCCGCCCTTGAACAGGTTGTAGTTCATCACCACCCCGGCACGCCATTCGTTGTCATGGCCTACCTGACCTTGCACGTTATCGTTGGCGCCCACGGCCAGTTCGCCGTCAAAACGCGGGTAAAACGGTGACTTGGCCACTTCGTACTGTTTCTCGGCGGCCTGCACGTCGGCCTGTGCCGACTTCAGGTACGGGTTATTGATCAGCATGCTTTGTTGGGCTGCGGTGAAATTGCCCGGCAGTTCACCCTTGATCGAGGGCGGCGTTTCCAGTTGATCAGGCAGGCGCCCGACCACACTGTAGAAATTGGATTCGGCGTCGGCCAAGTCCACTTCGGCTGTCTGAAAGTTGTTTTCGGCGAGTGCGCGACGGGCGATGGATTGGTCTTGGTCAGCGATGCTGCCGATGCCGCGCTCGCTGCGCATGCCGATTTGATCGTTTACCCGTAAGTGGGCCTGCAAGTTATTTTTGGCCAGGGTCAGCATTTCGCGACGCTTGAGCACTTCGAGGTACACCTCGATGGTGCGCAGTGCCAGGCTCTCGGCGGTGCCCTGCACGTAGTAGGCGCGCGAATTGACCACCGCTTGAGTGCGACCCACTTCGTTGGAGGTGTTGAACCCGTCAAACAGCATTTGCCTCAGGCGCAGTTCAGAGGTCGTGTAGTTCAGCGTTTCCGTGTTGTGGCTATTCAAACCCCGGGTGTTGGGGTTATCGCTGTAGCCTCGACCGTAGCTGGCGGTCAAATCAACAGATGGATAAAACCCTCCTTTGGCGACGTTGACATCCTCGTTGGCAGACAGGCGATTGTTCTCGCTGGCTTGCAGCTCCGGGTGCGTATTGATGGTGCTCTGGATCGCCTCGGTAATGGACATGGCCTGCGCCTGGCTGCACGCCATGGCCAGTAAAATAGCGCTGCAAAGAGGGTTCAAAACGCGCATGAGGTACTTCTCCCTGAATCAATGATGCTTAGCTGTCGCCAAAAAAATGACGTAATTTTTAGGTCAAACCGTTTCAGGCTTGTAACAACCAAGCTAAGAACATCTTTGGCGCGAGCTAAGAAGTATTTCTCATAAGGCTTAGTCCGAAAAAAACTTATGACTTCTTCAGGATTCGAGACACAGTTCTCACTGAAAAGCCCGTTTTTCGCTTTTTTCAGGGCGCTTTTTAGGGGCTTAAAAGTTCAAAACTATTTTTCGGATGTGCAGCAAATGGGCTTGGGAGAGTGGCTGGGTCAGCGGTAAAAAATGTCAACTTATTGACTGATGGCAATTTGACCGCTGTTTTTGTTGGGTTTTTAAGCGGGTTGTGCAGGCCAAATGATTTATTCTGGCCACGTTTTTGCCATCGCGCGCTATTGATCCAGCCTCCCTGCCTGAGCTTTTGCATGTCCTCGTGATCACACAGGCCGAATGCGCTCGGCAGCAGAGGGAATGGACATGGCTAGTTTGATCGGTGTCGTTAGCAACGTGGTTGGCCAGGTAGTTGCGATTGCCAGTGATGGTTCCCGCCGAGTGCTGATTGAAGGTGATCGTGTGTTTGCCGGTGAGCAGTTGGAGACGGGCACTGCGGGTGCGGTGGCGATCCATTTGCAAGGTGGTGGTGAGCTGACCATGGGCCGCGAAAGCACCATGAACCTGTCCTCTGCATTGCTGAGCCAAAACCCGACATCCCACGTTGATTCCCCTGAAACGTTGACCCCCAGCGAAGCCCAACTGACAGACGTTGAAAAACTCCAGGCGGCCATCGCGGCAGGCGAAGACCCGACCCAGGTGGCTGAAGCAACTGCCGCCGGTCCGGCGGCCACTGGTGCGCCAGGTGGTCAATTGGGGGGCGGGCACACCTTTGTGCTGCTTGAAGAGGTGGCAGGTCGCGTTGACCCGATCATTGGTTTTCCGACCGCCGGGTTTAATGGTATTCCCGAATTCGTTGAGGAGCGGGTGATTGGCCTGCGCGATGACGACGAGGGCGCGCTTGTGCCGCCACCGGTCGTCGTGCCTCCCGATAACCCTGTCACCCTGACCGGCCTGTCGGTAGAAGGCGGCGAGTTGACGCTGAGTGAAGCCAGTCTGGCGCTGGGTTCGGCCAGTAACCCGGCGGCCCTGACGCAAAGCGGCACCTTCAGCGTGTCTGCGCCTGATGGGCTTTTGACGTTGAATGTCGGCGGCATAACGGTGGTCAATGGCTCAGTTGCGAGCGGTGTAGGTCAATCCATCACCACGGGCTTGGGCAATACATTGACCATTACGGGCTACAACCCGACGACTGGCGTGGTCAGTTACAGCTACACCCTCAACGGCAATGACGCACATCCTGCGGGTCAGGGCGCCAACAGCCTGAGCGAACATTTCTCAGTCATCGCCACCGACAGTAATGGCAGCACCGCCACCAACAGTCTGGACATCAACGTGGTCGATGACGTGCCCACGGCGGTTAACGACAGCCACGCGGGGGTGGCGTCCGAAACCCAACTGACGCTCAGTGGCAGCGTACTGACCAACGATAGTCAGGGCGCTGACCGTGTAGCGACGGGGCCTGTGACGGCGGGTACTTTTACGGGCACATACGGCACCTTGACCCTGGCCGCAGACGGTACTTATACCTACACGCTGAACCCTCAGGATGCTGATTTTCTGGCCCTCAAAGGCGGGGGTAATGGCACCGAAACCTTCAGCTACACCCTGACTGACTCAGACGGTGACAGCAGCACGGCCAACCTGGTGCTCAACATCCACAACAACGACGATACGGTGAGTATCGTCCCCGGCATCAATGGCAACCTGACACCGCTCAATGAGGCTCACTTGCCCACGGGCTCCGCCCCCGATGCCGCCGCGCTGACTCAGCAAGGCTCTTTCACAATCAACGCGCCCGACGGTTTACAGAGCTTGTCTGTGGGCGGCATTAACGTGATCAGCGGCGGGGTGGTCAGCGGTGTCGGCCAGTCCATCACCACTGGCCTGAACAACACGCTGACAGTCACCGGTTACGATGCCACCACGGGTATCGTCACTTACACCTACACACTTAACGGCAATGACTCGCACGCAGCGGGCAATGGCGCAAACGTGTTGGGTGAACAATTCAGCGTCATAGCCACCGATACCAATGGCACCACCGGCACCAGCACGCTGATCGCTAACGTGATCGACGATGTGCCCACGGCGGTCAATGACAACAACGACGGCATTGCCTCGGAAAGCAATCTGCAACTCACAGGCAACGTACTGAGCAACGATGTTCAGGGCGCCGACCGTGTTGGCGCTGGGCCGATCACGGCCGGTACGTTTACCGGGACCTATGGCACCTTGGTGCTGGCTACCGACGGTACTTATACCTACACCGTGCATTCGACCGACCCTGCCTTTTTGGCCTTGAAGGGCGGCGGTAATGGTACCGACACCTTCACCTACACCCTGACCGACTCGGACGGTGACGCCAGCACCGCGCAACTGGTGCTGAACGTTCACAACAACAATGATCCGGTGGTCTTGACCGGGCTGGACGTGGGAGGTGGCGAGCTGACCCTGTATGAAAGCAATCTGCCTGCGGGCAGTACACCCGTGGATGCCAAAGGGCCATTGACCCAGTCGGGCACGTTCACCGTCACCTCGCTCGATGGCCTGCAAAACTTGAGCGTCGGCGGTATCGACATCATCAAGGACGGCGTCATCAATACGGGTGTGCAAACCCTCAACACCGGGCTGAACAACACCTTTACCGTCAACGGGTACAACCCGGTGACGGGCGTTGTTTCCTACAGCTACACACTCACTGGCGCGGATCAGCATCCGGCAGGCGACGGCACCAACAGCGTGAGTGAACAGTTTGCTGTCGTTGCCACCGATGTCGATGGCAGCACTGCCACGGGAACGGTAGACGTCAATATCGTCGATGACGTGCCGAGCGCGGCAAATGACACCGGCGGCCTGATCGAAGGCGGCACTTCGACCCTCAACGTACTGACCAACGATGTGTTGGGTGCAGACGGCGCGACAGTGGTCGCCATCAAAGCAGGCAGCAACGCGGCAGTCACCGTCACCAGTGGCGGCAGCACGGTGATCAACGGCACCTACGGCACGCTGACCATCTCGGCAGATGGCACGGCGGTGTACAAAGGCACACCAAACCTGGTGACGACGCCGACCGCCACTGACACCTTTACCTACACCATTCGCGACGGCGACGGCGATCAAAGCACCGCCACCGTAACCTTCACCCTGACCGACAGCGGCCTGAAAGTGGTCAGCGATGCGCAGGCGACGGTGTTCGAAAACGCCCTCGACCAAACTCAGGACGGTCTCGATCTTGCTCCGGGCAGCGTGACCGGCAGCGCGCCGGATTCAACCGCTGAGACTGTCACTGGCAACCTGAGCGCCAACACCTCGGGCGGTTCGGGCGCGCTGACCTTCGTACTTTTGAGCAATACAGCGGGTGCCTATGGCCAAATCCAACTGAATGCCAACGGCCAATACACCTACACCCTGACCTCGGCGCCAAAAACCACACCGGGTGCCGATAACGGCGCCAATGTGATTGATGGCCAAGAAAGTTTCACCTACCAAGCCACCGACGCGCTTGGCAACACCACCACCGGCACCATCAAAATCAGCATCGTCGACGATGTGCCGCAGGCCACCAACGACACTGGCACCCTGATCGAAGGCGGCACCTCGACCCTCAACGTACTGACCAACGACATTCTTGGTGCAGACGGCGGAGCAGTTGGCGGCGCAGTGGTCGCCATCAAAGCAGGCAGCAACGCGGCAGTCACCGTCACCAGTGGCGGCAGCACCGTCATCAACGGTACTTACGGCACCCTGACCATCTCGGCAGATGGCACGGCGGTGTACAAAGGCACACCGAATCTGGTGACGACGCCGACCGCCACTGACACCTTTACCTACACCATCCGCGACGGCGACGGCGATCAAAGCACCGCCACGGTGACCTTCACCCTGACCGACAGCGGTCTGAAAGTGGTCAGCGATGCGCAGGCGACGGTGTTCGAAAACGCCCTCGACCAAACTCAGAACGGTCTCGATCTGGCTCCGGGCAGCGTGACCGGCAGCGCGCCGGATTCAACCGCTGAGACTGTCACTGGCAACCTGACCGCCAACACTTCGGGCGGTTCGGGCGCACTGACCTTCGTACTTTTGAGTAATACAGCGGGCGCCTATGGCCAAATCCAACTGAATGCCAATGGCCAATACACCTACACCCTGACCTCGGCGCCAAAAACCACACCCGGCGCGGACAACGGCGCCAACACCGTGGCCGGTCTGGAGAACTTCACCTACCAGGCCACCGACGCACTGGGCAACACCACCACCGGCACGATCAAAATCAGCATCGTCGATGATGTGCCGCAGGCCACCAACGACACCGGCACCCTGATCGAAGGCGGCACCTCGACCCTCAACGTACTGGCCAACGACATCCTCGGCGCAGACGGCGGGGCGGCAGGCGGTGCAGTAGTGGCGATTAAAGCCGGTAGCAACGCGGCGGTGACCGTGACCAGTGGTGGCAGCACCGTGATCAACGGCACCTACGGCACGCTGACCATCTCGGCGGATGGCACGGCGGTGTACAAAGGCACACCAAACCTGGTGACCACACCGACCGCCACTGACACCTTTACCTACACCATCCGCGACGGCGACGGCGATCAAAGCACCGCCACGGTGACCTTTACCCTGACCGACAGCGGCCTGAAAGTGGTCAGCGATACGCAGGCGACGGTGTTCGAAAACGCGCTGGATTTGGTCAAAGATGGCGCCGACCTGGCGCAAGGCACGGTGACGGGCAGTACGCCAGCGTCAACCGCCGAAACCGTGACCGGTAACCTGACCGCCAACACTTCGGGCGGTTCGGGTGCTGTGACGTTTGCCTTGCTCGGCAGCACCACGGGTGCCTATGGCCAAATCCAACTGAATGCCAACGGCCAATACACCTACACCCTGACCTCGGCGCCAAAAACCACACCGGGTGCCGATAACGGCGCCAACACCGTGGCCGGTCTGGAGAACTTCACCTACCAGGCCACCGACGCACTGGGCAACACCACCACCGGCACGATCAAAATCAGCATCGTCGATGATGTGCCGCAGGCCACCAACGACACCGGCACCCTGATCGAAGGCGGCACCTCGACCCTCAACGTACTGA
>NZ_JYLF01000012.1 GCF_001043055.1 Pseudomonas weihenstephanensis | reverse complement strand
CCGCCGCTGACTTCCTGCAACCAGGCATCGAACACCGCCGCGCCGCTGGCCACGTCTTTAATGTCGATAGCACTGATCGGCACGATGGCCACTTGTGGGCCACGTTTTTCTGCAACAGCATTTTCAGTCGTCATGACAGCATCTCACCCGCCAGCAGGCCGGGGGTTTTGAAGACCAGCACCTGAAAAACCGCCCCGTCGAGGGCCAGCGTGAAATGGGGCTGATGGGCCGGTGCGAACATCCCTTGTTCCTCATGCAGTGTTGCGATTTTCGTCGTGTGGAAACAGGCGCCGAAAACAGAAAAATTCTGGGGTCATGCACGCACCACCCCGAACCAGGCCGGTGCGCTCAAACGATAAGCCAGTCTTAGCCAGCGACAGGCGAACGCCAGTCATCCGAACCGGACGTGCCGCACACTTCGTGGGTCCAGGTGATTTTGCGGTAGGTGAATTCCACGTCTTCTAGGTGCGTGAAGTGCGCGTTCGACGGGTCCTGGCAGTTGTGCATGTAGTCCTTGATGTCAACGATGATCGCGTCTTCAAGTTTGGTGGTGTAGTAATGCTCTTGAGTACCGGCAGCCGAGGTGCGGAACCACTGGATTTCGATCTCGGTCAGGCGCTCGCCGGAGGTCAGCGCAGCCAGCAGCAGCGGCGAGGACTTGTCGAACACCTTGGTGATTTTTACCGGTTTGTGCACACGCTGACCGGTCGGTTGGCCGGACTGCGGGTCGCGAGGAATGATCACTTCGTGGCTGAAGCCCTGAACCATGACCTGGTCTTCATGACCTTCCTGATAGGTATTGCCCACTGAGTCCGCGGTAAACGCACCGGCAGTGATCAGACCCTGTTTGGTGCCCGTGATGGACATATACGCTGGCGTCGCCATGGAGGCTCTCCTTGCTGAAAAAAAGGACTTGAAAGGCCCAAATGCCGTTCAAGTGCTGATAGAGACAGTCAAGGTTCATGCCAAAGCTCATTAAATCTATATAAAACAATGAGATAACAAAATTAAGTCCATCGGAACGATGATTTTCACGTAAGAAACATCGACAAAGTGCGCAAGAAGTTGCGCAGTGCTGCGCAACTTCTTGCGCACTCGTCTACAGCTCGCGTCTTATATGCGCTGTAGCCATGTATCCACACGGTTATCCACATTTGAGTGCGCAACTTCTTGCGCAGTTGCCTTCTAAGTCAATAATTGCACTTATCATTTTTACGGGGATGCAGAACATGTGAACAACAGGGTTATCGAGAGGTGAAATCAGCAATAGTTTTTCAGGCTTTTTTTGAATATTTTCAGATAAGCTTTTTGAAAATATCGGCTTCTAGCAAACCGCAGGCTGTCCACCTAAATCCCTTTTCCGTCCCCTAAACATGGTCGTCCTCACCTACCGAAGCACTGAATAAGTATCTAAAGTCTGTACAAAAATACTGTGTTGCGACAGCCGGTTGAGTCCGCCCAGCACTGGAGCCGCCAATTTTTGCCAACGATTATGACGCTACCCCATGCGCCAGAGCATGAGCCTCTGAGGAAATGGCTGGGATAATGCAACGAAGGCGCGTGTAATTCGCAATTTGAAAAAGACTAAATACCGACTATTGTATTTATGAGAAGCCAGTAAGACCAGCGAGGCCTCAGCCAACACCTAATGCATAACTAGAACTGAAGCCGGCCCCATAATTTTAACGATGGATAACCCTGGCGAAAACTGAAGAGAACCTCAAAGTCCTGCCCGGTACAACAAGCCCTCCAAAAAACGGGCTAAATGATTTGTGTTTTTTGAAATTCAGCTATATGCAACAATCACAAGGAGCCGTTAAGTGCCATACACATCTGATAATTTTGAATCTCGTTCATATTCAGAAGCCGAAGCTAAAAAGGTATTAGCAAGATTACAGTCCATTATTGATAATGAAAAAGAATATCGAAGGAATATGTTGGATTCAGCAGATGCTTTCTCCTCAATTTTAAGTGCCTCGGGTGATGTGTTGGGTATGATTTCTCAACAAGAAAAAGCCAGCAGGAGCGTTGCCTTTAAAATTAAAAACGACAGCGAAATGGTGTTGATCCCACAATACACCACAATTAAAGACGTTAAGTCGGTTAAAGAAAACATGAATGTTTGTGCTCCGGGAATTGGCACGCAGATTAAATTTTCATACAGTCACAATGGTGGCATTAATGCTGGTGGACATATTGAAATAGGATTCATGCTTACCAATTCAAAATTTGATTCTTTAAAGTGCGTCATTGACTTTCAAACGAATTATGATGAATGGCACCCAAGGATGGTCGAAATTATCGACCCCGAAACAGATAAAGCAATAAAGAGACACCTATTCAAAACCAGTCGTTACAGCTTAAGCTATATTCGATTCAATCATAAAAGCAATGAAAGCTTTTCTTTCGGGTTAGCTACATTTAACAGCCTGGATAGCAAAGGGGAATCATATCTAAACCTTACGCTTACCGCATGGCGAAAGGCAGCGGATGATGTGTTGTAAATGTATTTGAACCAATATTGACAGGCGATAAATAATGACCTCTAAAGATTTTTCCGCAAGTACCTCCAGAAACTCCAGCTCATGCCTAAAATTATCTAAAGCGTACTGGAAACATATTCACAGAACTTCGGGGGAAGACCAGTCAGCGAGAATACTTCCATATATTGGCTTGGTTGCAGGAATGATTTCAGGGACAACGTCGTTAATAAACGGTGTTATGGGCATGAAGAATTCCAACAACGCCGCGAGATCGATAAATGTTTCTATTAATAACTTCTCCAAATATTCATTGGTTATTTATAAGCTAGCGGACGTTTTCGAAACGGAAATCAATGACATTATAATACCAAGGGATCAGAAAGGCACGCTGATACTCAATAACTGTAAGTTTGAAGTCAATAATGGGCCAGAGCTACACATCATGATTGATGATGGCAAAGCCAGTGCTTTATGCATAGCCAAATTGGGATGGACGCTAAGCAAAGAGCAAATGCGCATCCGCTCTATCACATTCAACGTTGATAGAGATATTGTTTATAATGATTCAGATTGCAGTTCCACAAAAGGTAATCTTGACTATCCGATTTACGACTTAGCTTCGCCAGGAAACAACAACGTATCTATTATCATTACTAACCCTCCAGTAAAGGATGCTGAATGCAGCATTAGTATCAATTTCTTTGACGGCGACGTTTAATTTTCTAACTTAAAAGGCTGTGAATACGACCTCGTTTCTCCCAGGCTTGTTCGTGCTGCATGGATATTTTCGTCAACGATCCGAAAGGTAAAGCAAGCCTAGAAACACGCGAACATATTTATTGCGGATACCTAAATAAACTCTGAAAAGACTGGTGCAATACGCCTGCTCCACGAACTGAACGCTTGGGCCATGATGAAACAGATGTCTTTCGCTGATGCCGAATCCGCTGATAAACGTAAGCTGACCTGTCGCGAGCTTTTTCTGATTGCGCCGGTTGCGTCGAGTAGGACTGACAGCCGCAGGTCAGCAGTAGCAAGGCGATCACGCAGACGTGCCTGTTTCGTTTTCTCATCGGTGAGGGCTCGGTAATGGGATTGGTCGCTGGCTGCCAGCCATTGCTCCAGGGCGAGGCGCTTGCCCTGCTCTGCCATAATTTGCTCTGAGTTGGCATTGCCCAGATTGGTGCGCTCGGTTAGGTGGGCCGTTTCCTTGATGGCCAACCGCCGACCATGGGCGTTGGCCTGCCACTCCCATGTGGCCCACGCGCTGCCAGCCATAAGTCCAAGCGTCAGCAGTAATGACCCGCCCCACTTCACCGCATCAAGCTTCAAGACAACACCTTCAGTGCTCGCGCATAGAGCATCTGACGATCAGCCAGCCCATTCAGCCCGCCATTGATGCGCCGGGTGATGGTTTCAAACTTGCCTTCATCAGCCAGGGTGTTGTGGCCTCGGGTGGCCCAAAACCACGCCGCCGACATGCACGCGTGTTGTGGCTTTTCCAGCAATTCGGCTTGGTTGATCAGATCAAGGCCCAGCGCTTCGCCGCAGGTTTTGTAGTTGCTGCGGCCGGTGATCTGAATCAGGCCACGGCCGCGATATTTGGGGCCGTCCCCCGACTGAGTGTTGCCGAGGTCGACCCTGCCCTCATATCGAGCTTGCACGGCGGTTGGGCCCCAGATTTCTCGCATGCATTTGAGCTGATCTGACTGTCTCTTTCTTAATTGTG
Source organism: Pseudomonas weihenstephanensis (assembly GCF_001043055.1). Lineage (GTDB taxonomy): Bacteria > Pseudomonadota > Gammaproteobacteria > Pseudomonadales > Pseudomonadaceae > Aquipseudomonas > Aquipseudomonas weihenstephanensis. The sequence goes on along the minus strand of NZ_JYLF01000012.1, from coordinate 129,716 downwards.
AATGACTCTTGAATTGAGCGAGCAACAAAGCTCAACAGATGATTTCGGATGACCGGTAGGCAAAACTGTAACTTCTGACAGTATCGTTCCTCATCCGGTAACCCCAAGATCAAATACCACTTACCATTTCAATAACAAGGTAAACAACCATGGCTACCGGAACAGTTAAGTTTTTCAACGTATCCAAAGGGTTCGGCTTCATTAAATCTGATGACAGCGACGCTGATATTTTCTTTCACGTAACTGACTTAGGAAGTTCTACATCACCTAATGCATTGAAAGAGGACGTTAAAGTTTCTTATGAACCATCAAAAAACATTAAAGGTGTTGCGTCAGCCGTGAATATTAAAGTTATTTAGTTAGAAATCCAGCAAACACCGGGGCTGGGTGATACGTGCGGCTTCAGTCTTTGGTCAGGATGACTATTTTGGGCAGCGGGGAGCGTTTCTTGATGTCGACGACGGAGCCCAGCCACGCGGTGTAGTCCGGCGCGTTGCCCTGGCTCAGGCCGTCATAGTCAGCCTCCAGACCGTAGCGGGTCTGACTCGCTCAGGTAAGCCGCGCGGCGTGTGGCCAATATGCCGTCGAGTTGGGCGCGTTCTTTGTCAGCCTGAAGCTGTTCGGCGGTTTTGAGTTGGCTGAAGTCGATGTTCATTCAGGAAGCCCTATGTGGCCGCCCGTGCCGCCCTTGGTCACCGGCACGACGTTCTCGGTTGAGACGGCGCCCAAGTTGGCCACGGCTGTTCCCCACTGAGTGAGCATCAGACGTATTTGATCGGCCAAGTCTTTGACGTGGGTTTGTGCGGGGGTGATGGCATACGGCGCGCCGTTTGCTGAGGCACCGTTATAGGCGGAACGAATAGATAAAACAGTGGCGCTCGGGATGTTGACAATTTCGTAAACGGCGCCCTCTGACATCCCATACACAATGCCATCAACCCCCGTAAGAGCATTACCTAAAAAGGCATTGGCGGCTCTCGACCACGGTAAACACGCCGCATATTCGACCCCCCGCGCTCAACGGAATATCAATTAAGTGGTGTGCCTGGCTGTCAACATTGGCGGTTTAGCGCCGAACCAATTCCCATCGTCCTCCCGCGTAACCGTATCGCCTGCCGTATCGATCCGTCCCTGTCGGTTCAGGTGCACCCATGGATGCGATGACGTTCAAGGGAGCCTGCAACGAGTTGAAAGTGATCTCTCCTGCCTCGTTAAAGGTTTTGAGGTATAGCCCTCCTGGAATGTCATTTCTCATCAGATCGAAGCAATAGAGCAACAACCGGTTATAGACCCTGCCCGTCCTGCGATTGATGCGAACAGGGAACGGACAGAACACAGCAAGACCTCTGGCTGTATCGCACCAAACAACGCGACTGATCGGGTTGCCATTAACGTACACGGCGCGCTGGCCACGGCCATCATTCAGGTGATGAAAGCTGTTTGTGGTTGCCATCGGTAACGTCCTATAAAGCGTGGCTCGGCTCAGTCCATTCGAAGGATGCGAACGACATTGCCTCGGGCACGGTATACCAGTACCGATAGAACAATCAGCACCATCAACAAGAACGGCGACACTGTTGAAACGGGCTTGGAAAACATCACGGACAGAGTAATAAACAGTGACTCGCACCCTGTACCAACGACCAGCAAGTAAGCCAGCCATGACACTACCGTCAGCGTGATAAAACTCACTTTTGGCGAACACGACAAAGCCGAGATTTGGCATATGGGTGTGCTGAGTAGTGTTGATAAGATTGGCGGTCAATCGCAGGAACTCAGCGGGAGCGCTGTCTGCCAACCTTCTCAATGTAAGAGATAGACGATCAATGTTGCCGACACTTACAGCGTCAACTACGGCCTTCGTATCACGAGCTACTTGTTCAGACATTTTCTGCGCCTGCGAACGAGAAAGCCCGCGACTTGGCGAGCCTTGGAATAGATTGACCCCAACAACACTCCCGGCTTGGAGCGACGGGTGTGGCGGGTCCGAAAACGAAAAAGCCCCGGCAAATGCCGAGGCTTGATTTTAGAAATGTACAGATGTTGCACCCAGTAACAGTCCAGCATCCACGTACATTTAGAGGAGCCGTTCACGGCTATCCACTGGGTCTACGGCTAGACCGGTAAAAGCCCGGTCGCTGATAGGAACTACTCGCGATATGTCTTAAAATAGCCGGTTGCCGAAGAACCGTCATGACCATGAAGGGCTTCCATCCTTAAACAAATAAGAGTGATTAAGATGAACAAGCCTTTCATTTCTCTGTGCCCTGAAATTACTCGTGCGCACGCGCTGAAGCTGATGGATTGGTTGGAGGATGAACGCGTCACCTGCTATCTGAGCGATTCGCGTCATGTCTCCCGCTCCATCGAGCAAGCCATCGATCGGACTCAATCGCCGATCCTTACCCATCTATTCAACAGGGGCGGTCGGTTCTTCATGGCCTACGACCGGCATGACGCGCCGGTAGGCTTTGTCCGTCTAATCAAGACCGACTCAAATTGCGAGATAGTCCTGGTCATCGGAGACAGCGATAAATGGGGCCGAAACCTTGGCGCCCGCACGATCCGCGAAGGTATGAAACTGGCCTTTCTCGACATGCGGGCAAAGAAGCTCATCGCCAAGATCCACCCGGACAACGCGCGCTCGCTGAAAGCCTTTCTGCGCAGCGCCTTTGTACTTGAGAGCGAAACTCCGACATTAAAGTCATTCTCAATGACGGTAGGGCGCTATCTCCAGCTATTGCGAGAAGGCACCGTTGGCGATTCTACTAGGATCTACATCACTGAAATCGACAAGGCCAGGCTCGAGAGTCTAATCGCGCTCGAGGAAGGCCCGGCCGTTGTTGAACTCGAACATGAGCTCGAGCGAGCCATTGTCGTCAAGCCGCAGCAGGTGGCCAGCAATGTAGTTACGATGAACTCCAGGGCCTTGCTGCAGCTGGATGACGAAGAGATCGAAGTGGCCTTGGTCTATCCTGAAGACGCGGACACCAACGCAGGTAAGCACTCCGTACATTCCGACATCGGCGCCGCCATCTTGGGCTATCAGGAGGGTGACGCCATCGACTGGAGGATATCTGATCGAACCCGTCGGATTGAGATCAGGAAAGTGCTTTACCAGCCGGAGGCTGCGGGCGATTTCCACCTATGATTTCGCGTTCTGCTAAGTGTTCGCCCATCTGGCCCAAAGCCATAACCCTCAAAAAAAGAACGCCGAGCGCTGCGACTGGAGATGCAAGCTACCAAGACCTCACACCTTTAGCCCTTCTTCCGTAACGAAAAAGCCCCGCTCAGTGGCAGGGCTTTGACTTGTCATCTCTCATAACGCGCAAGATCGACATGATGGGGTTAATTTACGGCGCGGTCAGGGGCATCACTCAAATCCAACTTGTGAGCGCAGCAGTGAACGGCCCAGCGGTAAGCACTCGGCTCCACCGGGGTCAGGTTGGGGAAGCCTAGCGGTGAGCAGTGACCAGCTTCGGCAGTCCCAGCATTTCCGCCGTTGGCGTGCACCAACCGATGAACACACCCACACTGGGCACAAAGTCCTTGGCAGCCTGACGCGCTCGCATCAGTCCAAATCTCAGTTGCTCAGTGCTGCAAATACCCGCTTCGAAAAAACCCTGCATCCACTGCTGCTTGGCAGCTTTGTACGTCGCCATGTCCGGCCATGCTTGCTTCCAGGCAAGAAAGATCGAGCGCAGTTCGCGAAAGAGACCGTTGATCACCTTCCCCCGCTCACCGAGAACGGCTCAGACGCACACCTGGTTGGCGCATTCGCCGGTACCGCGCTTTGGAGTGTGGCCGGGTATTCGATTGTCATTTTTGTGGTTCGCAGAAACTAACCGCAGGGAATTTATAGAGGTAACTCCAGGAAAGTTGAATCAGCCCCTATGTCTGATTACGAACCGGACAAAGTGCCAGAAGGAAAAATGGCAGAGATGCTCGGCACTACAAAACGAGCGCTCGAAGGCAAAAGAGCACGCGGGGTAATCCCTATAGGGTTTGGAACAATTTTGATGGGCGAATTTTGTATAGTTTAGGGAGATATGACGCATGGCTAGAAAGCCAATGGGCTTGTCCGCAGGAGTTGAATGTGCAGGTCAGTCAATTCGCATCAGGTTCACGTGGCAGGGTGAGCGGCGATGCGAAACACTTGCCTATCCCCAAACGCCGAAGGGGATCAAAGCAGCCGCTGATTGACGCGCTCACGCAGTCAGTCTCGCGAAACATAAGGTGCTCGATGAGCGCCGGTATGCAGAGCTTTTCCCTCAGTCGAGTTATGCCACTGACTCATTTTCAATTGTGTTCGGCGAGCACGCGCAGATCTGGTTGAAGGGTCGAGAGATTGTGAGTGGTACCCGTAAAAACTACCGAGTCTCGCTCAACCTCTACTGGATGCCCGCGCTCGCCACCATCCTTACGTTTTCCCACCCAGCCGGAACGTTGAGTTCATACAGCAGGCAAGCGTAAGCGACAAACATTTCCAGGAAGCATTAGCAAAACTGAAAATCAGGGTGCGTCGCCAATACAACTGTAGGCACACGTACGCTACCATGTGCCTCATTGCAGGCATGAACCCTGCGTTTATCGCCAATCAGCTAGGCCACAGCGTGCAGATGTTGCTTTCAACTTACGCTAAATGGCTAAATTCCAGCACAGACTGGAGCGAGCTCGGGAAACTCGAAAACAGCATGATTGGTACAAATTTGGTACGACCCGACGAGGTGCCACTATGAAACCCGCACGGAATATAGCCCTGTGACATTGGAACAAAACTACACCGCCATCCTCGGTCAACTGGGCGAAGACGTCTCCCGTGAAGGCCTGCTCGACACACCAAAGCGCGCAGCCAAAGCCATGCAGTACCTGTGCCGTGGCTATGAGCAAACCCTGGAAGAAGTCACCAACGGTGCCTTGTTCAGCTCGGACAACAGCGAAATGGTGCTGGTCAAGGACATCGAGTTGTATTCGCTGTGCGAGCACCACCTGCTGCCGTTTATCGGCAAGGCGCATGTGGCCTACATTCCGAGCGGCAAAGTACTGGGCCTGTCGAAGGTGGCACGTATCGTCGATATGTATGCCCGTCGCCTGCAAATCCAGGAAAACCTCAGCCGCCAAATTGCCGATGCCGTGATGCAAGTCACGGGCGCCCTGGGCGTTGCGGTGGTGATCGAAGCCAAGCACATGTGCATGATGATGCGCGGTGTCGAGAAGCAAAATTCGTCGATGATCACCTCGGTGATGCTCGGCGAGTTCCGCGACAACGCGGCCACACGCAGCGAGTTCCTGAGTTTGATCAAGTAATACGCGTATAAAAAAACCGGCGTTCATCGCCGGTTTTTTTTCGTCCGCCGAATTCAGGTAAGCTGCGGGCCTTATTTCTTGCCCCATGAGGCTTTTACTGTGTTTATCAAAGCGCTTCGCGTAGGCCTGGGTCAGTTGATCATCGCTGGCGACTTCATGACCCGCCCCAGTAAAAAACAACGCCCTGACGCTGCTCAGGCGCAGGTGGACCAAGCGGCCAAAAACCTGACCCTGTATCAGTTCCATGCCTGCCCGTTCTGCGTCAAAACCCGCCGCACCCTGCGCCGCTTGAACGTGCCGGTGGCGCTGCGGGATGCGAAAAACAATGAGCAGGATCGCCAGACCCTGTTGGAGCAAGGCGGCAAAATCAAAGTGCCGTGCTTGCGCATTGAAGAAGATGGCAAGACGACCTGGATGTACGAGTCCAAGGTAATCATTGAGTACCTGAACAACCGTTTCGCCAACGTGTAACCCGCAAAACTCAGGCCTCGCCCGCCACTCCAGGGTGGGCGGATGTAAAAAAACCGGCACATGGCCGGTTTTTTTATGGCGCGGGTTTATCCCAGCATCGTCACGTGGCGTGGGTGACTGGCCACCCGCTGTAACCAGGCCTGAATACTCGGGTAAGACCCAAGCTCAAAGCCGCCCTGATGGGCGACATGGGTGTAGGCGTACAGCGTCACATCGGCAATCGAGTAGTGCTCGCCCACCAAATAGGGTGTGCGGGCCAACTGTTGCTCCATGACATCCAGCGCCTTGTAGCCGCGCTTTTGCAGTGCGCGATACTCCTCAAGTCGCGCTTGCGGCAAACCCAGATAAAACTGGATAAACCGCGCCACCGCGATGTAAGGCTCATGGCTGTATTGCTCGAAAAACTGCCATTGCAACACCTGGGTGCGCAAGCGCGGTTCGGTCGGCAGAAACTCGCTGCCGTCCGCCAGGTAGTTGAGAATCGCGTTTGACTCCCACAAGCACGTGCCGTCTTCAAGCTCCAGCACCGGCACTTTGCCGTTGGGGTTTTTCGCCAGAAATTCCGAGGTTTCGGTTTCGCCCTTGAGAATGTCCACCGGATGCCATTGGTATTCAAGCCCCAACAAATGCAGCATCAGCTTGATTTTGTAGCAATTGCCCGAGTTGTAATCGCCATAAACCTTGAGCATCGCGACTCCTTTTACGCCGCCTGGGCGGCTTGTGCCTGACGAATAACATTAGCCAGGCGCTTAAGGCCCTCGTGCAAACGCGCAGGGTCGATGTGGCTGAAGTTCAGGCGCAGGCTGCCAACGTTCTGGTCCGGCTCGGCAAAGAACGGTTCGCCCGGCATGAATGCCACATTCTGCTCCAGCGCCGGCTTGAGCAAAGTACGGGTGTCAAATGGTTGTTTGAGAGTCAGCCAGAAAAACAACCCGCCCTGTGGCACCTGCCAATCGGCCAGATCCGCGAAGTGCTCTTGCAGCGCGGCTTGAAAACCATCACGGCGAATGCGGTAGAAGTCACGCAACTCGGCCAGGTGATTGCTCATTTTTTGCGTGCCGATCCACTGCAAGGCTTGCCATTGGCCCACACGGTTGGTGTGCAGGTCGGCGGATTGCTTGAGGCGCAGCAAATGCGGGTACAGATCGGGGCTGGCAATCAAGAAACCGACGCGCAGACCTGGCAGCAAGGTTTTGGAAACAGTGCCGGTGTAGATCCAGCTGGCCTTTTTCAAACGGCTGACAATCGGCGTGGCGCTGCCACCGTCGAAGTTCAGCTCGCGGTACGGCTCGTCTTCGATCAGCGTCACGCCGAACTCGTCCAGCAAGGCTGCAACGGCATCGCGCTTGGCTTCGCTGTAACGCACGGCCGACGGGTTCTGGAACGTCGGGATCAGGTAGATGAAGGCGGGCGAATGTTGTTCCAGCTCGCTGCGCAGTGCGGCCAGGTCCGGGCCATCGGCTTGCAACGGGAAGCTCAGGCACTGCGCGCCGAACAATTGGAAAATTTGCAGCGCCGCCAGGTAAGTCGGGGCTTCGAGCATGATCTCGGTGCCCTTGTCGATGTACAGCTTGGCGGCCAGGTCGAGGGCTTGCTGCGAACCGCTGAGTACCATCACTTGGCTCGCGTCGCAGTCAACGCCCAGGGCGCGGGCCTCTTGGGCCAGCACTTCACGCAGCGCCGGTTCGCCTTCGCTCATGCCGTATTGGCCCATCGAGGCGGGCATGTCGGTCCAGTCGACTTTGGGCAGCATCGCTTCGGCCGGTAGACCGCCTGCAAAGGACATGACTTCCGGACGTTGAGCCGCAGCCAGAATTTCACGAATCAAAGAGCTTTTCAGGCGGGAAACACGTTCGGAGAAGGCCATATAGATCACCGGTAGCGGAAGTAATTGGAAATAAGTCAAACTGATTGACCGAAATTACGCCGCGCAGCCTAGATACGTCAATATGCTTGACCTTAAAAATCCGACCACTCAGCGTGCCGCCATGCAAGCCTTCTTCTTTGGCTATCAAGCATTTACCGCCAAAGCGGATGAAATGCTGGCGCGTCGTGGGCTGAGCCGGGTGCATCAGCGCATCGTGTTTTTTATCGCGCATTACCCCGGTGTCAGCGTCAAAGAACTGCTGACATTGTTGGGGGTCAGCAAGCAGGCACTCAATACGCCATTGCGCCAGTTGATCGAGATGAACCTGGTGCGCAGCGTCGCGCCAGAGACCGACAAGCGCAAGCGCCTGCTGGCGTTGACCCCGCAGGGCGTGCGTTTTGAGCGCAATTTGCGTCGCGAACAGGTCAAGCTCTTGCAACGGGTATTCGCCCAAGAAGGCGAAGACGCGGTGAACGGCTGGTTGGCAATCAATCATGCCTTGGGGCAAAACCGTACCTGACGCGGTCATCACCCTCCCCCTGACAACACCCTTCGTACATTTCTGAAAACATTATTTGCTTTATTTGTATACAAAAGCATAATTCAGCTCACGCTATTTCTTGACCTTGCAGTCAGAAAAAGCCGTTTCTTGCCTTATTTGCCTCAACCAGCGCGCTCAAAAACAATAAAAGCCTGAGGAAATCACTGTGGACAGCTCTAAACCGCAAGCCCCTGCCCTGGACCTTTCACCGCCCGTTCAACGCGGCTGGCTGGAACGTCTGTTCAAACTGTCGCTGCATGGCACCACCGTCAAAACTGAGTTGATCGCCGGGCTGACCACGTTCATCACCATGGCGTACATCATCTTCGTCAACCCCAACATCATGGCCGACGCGGGCATCAATCACGGCGCGGCCTTTGTTGCCACCTGCATTGCTGCCGCCCTCGGCAGCTTGCTGATGGGTTTGTATGCAAACTGGCCTGTGGGCCTCGCACCCGGTATGGGCTTGAATGCGTTTTTCACCTACACCGTAGTCGGCACCATGGGCTACAGCTGGGAGACCGCGCTGGGTGCGGTGTTTGTCTCGGGCGTGTTGTTTTTGATCCTGACCCTGTCGCGCATACGCGAATGGCTGCTCAACAGCATCCCCGTGAGCCTGCGCTATGCGATGGGCGCAGGGGTCGGGCTGTTCCTGGGCATCATCGGCCTGAAAACCTCGGGCATCATCGTCGACAGCTCCGCCACCCTGATCAAACTCGGGTCGTTGCGCGATCCGGCCCCCTTGCTGGCCGCCGTGTGTTTTTTGATGATTGCGATCCTCAGTTACCACCGGGTGTTCGGCGCCATTTTGATCAGCATCATTGCCGTTACGTTGGCGGGCTGGAGCCTGGACCTGGTGCACTACAACGGCATCCTCTCCGCCCCGCCCAGCCTGGCGCCGACGTGGATGGCGATGGACCTCAAAGGCGTATTCAACATCAGCATGATCAGCGTGGTCCTGGCCTTCCTGTTTGTGCACATGTTTGATACCGCGGGCACCTTGATGGGCGTGGCGCAACGTGCAGGGCTGATCAAGGCCGACGGCAAAATCGAAAACCTGTCACGCGCACTTAAAGCCGACAGCGCCTCCAGCGTTTTTGGCGCCGTGGTCGGCGTGCCACCGGTCACCAGCTACGTCGAAAGTGCCGCCGGGGTTGCCGCAGGCGGGCGCACCGGGCTGACGGCTGTGACGGTCGGCGTGCTGTTCGTCGCGGCCATGTTTTTCGCACCGCTGGCCGGCATGATTCCGGCGTATGCAACGGCCGGTGCGTTGATTTACGTGGCCATGCTGATGATGGGCGGCATGCAGCACATCAACTGGGAAGAACCCACCGATTGCATCCCGGCGATTGTGACCATGATCATGATGCCGTTGACCTTTTCAGTGGCAGACGGCATCGCCCTGGGTTTTATCAGCTTTGTGGCGCTAAAGGCGGGCACGGGTAAATACCGGGAAATCTCCGTCAGCGTGTGGGTGCTCTGCGCGATTTTCATTGCCAAGTTTATTTACCTGTAAACGCGGCAATACCAACCGGCCCCGCCATTGCGCGGGGCATTTGTTGCAATGGAGGAAGTGATGAGTCTGGAAACCTGGCTGCTGTTCAGCAGCGCGGCATTGGTGGTAATCCTGATTCCAGGGCCGCTGTCGTTATTGATGATCAGCAACAGTTTGAACTACGGCCTGCGCCGTTCGTACCCGGCCTTTCTGGGCGGTGTGATTGCCTCGATCTGTTTACTCAGTGCCTCGGCGCTGGGGCTGGGCGCCTTGCTGCTGGCCTCGGAGCAATTGTTCAGCGTCCTCAAAATTGTCGGCGCGCTGTACCTGTTTTACCTCGCCTGGCAGAGCTGGAAGCAATCGCGGCTGCCGGCCCAAGCTGCCCAGGTGCCTGAAGCTGCCCCAAAACCGCGCTTCAGCGCCCTGTTTGGGCGCGCCTTTGTTTTGGGCGCCAGCAACCCGAAAGACATTCTGTTTTTTGCGGCATTCTTGCCCCAGTTCCTCAACCCCGACCAACCCTTCCTCAGCCAGTTACTGGTGATGATCGCCACCTGGACGGTACTCGACTTGTGCTGCAAGTTGGCTTACGGGCTGGGTGCCCACGGCGCTGCGGGTTACTTGCGCAGCGGCAAGGGCCAAAGCTGGTTTAACCGGGTCAGTGCCGGCTTGTTCGGCGCGGCGGGTACAGCGTCGTTGTTGAGCCGTTAGGCCCGATCAGCGCGTTTGTGTGTCGCGCACTGTTGAATGTTTGACGACGGCCACGCCGCCGGATCAAAGCCCCGCTCCTGCGCGACTCCAGCCTGTAAAGCTAGTCGCGCAGGAGCGCATCGACGCTGCGATGACCGGGTTGCTTTTCAACAGGCGAAAAAAAGCCCGCAGTGTGAGCGGGCAAAAACCACATGCGCAGGGTGAAAACTAGCTGCCGCGATACGTGGAGTAGCTGTACGGCGAAATCAACAGGGGGACGTGGTAATGCGCTTGTTCGGCATTGATACCGAACCGCAGCACCACGACATCCAAAAAGGCCGGCTCTGGCAGCTGTACACCGCGGGCGCGGTAGTAATCGCCAGCGCTGAACTGCACTTGATACACCCCGGAGCGGTAGTCGTCACCTTCCAGCAATGGCGCGTCGCAACGGCCGTCGCTGTTGGTCAGCGCGGTGGCGACCAGTTCCAGCTGTGAACCCTCAACCCGATACAACTCGACTTTGATCGAGCTGCCTGGGCAACCGTGTGCGGCATCCAAAACGTGCGTGGTTAAACGTCCCATTGATTTTGCGTGCCTGGCGAATGAGCGTTCACTCAGGCCTCGCGCCTCCCGGAGTCAGTGAATAAAAAGGAGCCAGCGCACTCTATCGATGCACGATTGAGCAGCGGCGAAGCCACGATTAAGACATTTATCAAAAAAATTGTACACAATTAAAATCACAACTTAATGCAGACCCCGAATCACGCGGCTTCACAGCTAATCCCTGTCAACGACGCAGCTCTCGACGACTTCATATTCACGACCTGACCGATCAGGCAGGTTTCTTGCTTGTACACATGCAGCACAAATCATGGTAAAAATGCCAAAAATCAGGCTTACAAAGTGTTTGCAAAGTTGTATACAATCAGGCCATCGCAGTGAAGCCAGGTCTGGCCTAACGACTGTCAACACGAATAATAAGGAAGACTGTAGTGAGCGCTGATTATCCACGCGACCTGATTGGTTACGGTCCTAACCCTCCCCACCCGCACTGGCCGGATAACGCGCGCATTGCCCTGTCGTTTGTACTCAATTACGAAGAAGGCGGCGAGCGCAACATCCTGCACGGTGACAAAGAGTCCGAAGCCTTCCTCTCGGAAATGGTTTCAGCGCAGCCACTGCAAGGCGAGCGCAACATGAGCATGGAATCCCTCTACGAATACGGCAGCCGCGCTGGCGTGTGGCGGATTCTCAAGCTGTTCAAAGAATTTGATATTCCCCTGACCATTTTCGCCGTGGCTATGGCTGCCCAGCGCCACCCCGACGCCATCCGCGCCATGGTCGCAGCTGGCCATGAGATTTGCAGCCACGGCTATCGCTGGATCGACTACCAGTACATGGATGAGGCGCAAGAGCGCGAACACATGCTCGAAGCGATCCGCATCCTCACCGAAATCAGCGGCGAGCGCCCCTTGGGCTGGTACACCGGCCGCACCGGCCCCAACACCCGCCGCCTGGTGATGGAAGAAGGCGGTTTCCTGTACGACTGCGACACCTATGACGACGACCTGCCGTACTGGGAACCCAATAACCCGACTGGCAAGCCGCATCTGGTGATCCCGTACACGCTGGACACCAACGACATGCGCTTCACTCAGGTGCAGGGTTTCAACACCGGCGAGCAGTTTTTCCAGTACCTCAAGGATGCCTTCGACGTGCTCTACGCCGAAGGTGCGCAGGCGCCAAAAATGCTTTCCATTGGCCTGCACTGCCGCCTGATTGGCCGCCCTGCCCGCCTGGCCGCCCTCAAGCGTTTCATTGAATACGCCAAAGGTCACGATCACGTCTGGTTCGCCCGCCGCGTTGACATCGCCCGCCACTGGCACGCCACACACCCTTTCGCCGCAGAGAACTCGAAATGAGCGCATTCAAGACCCTCACGCCTTCAACCCTGAGCCGCGAAGCGTTCGTGCAAGCCTTTGCCGATATCTATGAACACTCACCCTGGGTTGCCGAAAAGGCCTACGACCTGGGCCTGGATGCCAGCGTCGATCAGATCGAAAGCCTGCACCAGCGCATGAGTGACATTTTGTTGAGCGCCGATCACGCCAGCCAACTGGCACTGATCAACGCTCACCCGGACCTGGCCGGCAAAGCTGCCGTTCAGGGCCAACTGACCGAAGCCAGCACCCATGAACAGGCTGGCGCCGGTATTCACCAATGCACGGCCGAAGAGTTTCAGCGCTTCACCGAGCTGAACGACGCCTACAAAGCCAAGTTCAAGTTTCCCTTCATCATGGCGGTAAAAGGCAGCGACCGGCACCAGATCCTCGCCGCGTTCGAAACCCGCATCCATAACCCGGCAGACACCGAGTTCAAGTGCGCGTTGGCAGAAATCAACAAAATAGCCCTGTTCCGATTACTCCAGCTCTAAGCCGACCCGGCATGTGCCGGTCAGGCATCTCCAGCCACTTATTCAAAGGCAGACCAGAAGAATGAAAGCTTACGCCGTACCGTTCGAGAAGTTCGTCAACTTGGCCGACGCCCGTTTGGGCACCAAAATCATCAGCGTCACCGATGATTGGTTCGCCGACGCCAACCGTCTGTTCCAGCCGACCCCGGCCGTATGGAAGGAGGGCGTTTTCGATGACAACGGCAAGTGGATGGACGGCTGGGAGTCCCGCCGCAAGCGCTTCGAAGGCTATGACAGCGCGGTGATCCGCCTGGGCGTACCCGGCTCGATCAAAGGCGTGGACATCGACACTTCATTCTTCACCGGCAACTTCCCGCCGTCTGCCTCGCTTGAAGCCTGCTTCCTGGCCTCGGGCGAACCGAACGAAAACACCCAGTGGGTTGAAGTGCTGTCGGCTGTCGAGTTGCAAGGCAACAGCCACCACTACCACGAGATCAACAACGATCAGGCGTTCAGCCACCTGCGTTTCAACATCTACCCGGACGGCGGCGTTGCCCGCCTGCGCGTCTACGGCGTGCCGTTCCGCGACTGGTCGGCGGTGGGCGACAACGAGCAGGTTGATCTGGCTGCGGCCCTCAACGGCGGCCGCGCGCTGGCCTGCTCCGATGAGCACTTCGGACGCATGAGCAACATCCTCAACCCCGGCCGCGGTATCAACATGGGCGATGGCTGGGAAACCGCCCGTCGTCGTACACCGGGCAATGACTGGGTCATCGTCGCGCTGGGGCATCCGGGCGAGATCGAAAAAATCATCGTCGACACCCTGCACTTCAAAGGTAACTACCCGGACAGCTGCTCGATTCAGGGCGCTTACGTCAAGGGCGGCACCGACAGCCAGATCGAAACCCAATCGCTGTTCTGGCGTGAACTGTTGCCGAGCCAGAAGATGGAAATGCACGCTGAACACACGTACAGCGAGCAACTGAAAAACCTCGGCCCGATCACTCACATCCGCCTCAACCTGTTCCCGGACGGTGGTGTCAGCCGCATCCGTGTACTGGGCAAAGTCGCTAAATAAGGTAGAGCCAGCAGTCGCTGCCGCAGGCGGCGACTGCACCCACAAAACACCACAGCAATCCGAATAAGAAGACCCACCATGCGCACATTAACGATTGAACCCTTGAGCAAAGAAGCTTTCGCCGCTTTCGGTGACGTGATTGAAACCGATGGCAGCGACCACTTCATGATCAACAACGGTTCGACCATGCGCTTTCATCGTCTGGCCGAAGTTGAAACAGCTGCCCCGGACGACAAAGCGATCATCAGCATTTTCCGCGCCGATGCGCAGGACATGCCGTTTACCGTACGCATGCTGGAGCGCCATCCGCTGGGCAGCCAAGCCTTTATCCCGCTGCTCGGCAATCCCTTTCTGATCGTGGTCGCGCCCGTTGGCGATGCACCTGTATCAGGTTTGGTCCGCGCTTTTGTCAGCAATGGCAGGCAGGGCATTAATTACCATCGCGGCGTTTGGCACCACCCGGTGCTGACGATCGAAAAGCGGGATGACTTCCTGGTGGTTGATCGCAGTGGCACAGGCAATAACTGCGATGAGCATTTCTTTAAAGAGGATGAGCTGTTGATCCTCGCCCCCCACCAATAAGAGAAGGCCCAAACGCTCAAAAAAGAGCGACGGGCAGAGGTAAAGACTGTGGAAGCACATTTAATGGAATGGCTGAATCTGAGCGTGCGCTGGATTCATATGATCACCGGTGTGGCCTGGATCGGCGCGTCGTTTTATTTCGTCTGGCTGGAAAACAACCTCAACCGTGCCAACCCCAAAGACGGTCTGGCCGGCGACTTGTGGGCCATTCACGGCGGCGGCATCTACCACCTCGAAAAATACAAACTGGCCCCACCGACCATGCCGGAAAACCTGCACTGGTTTAAATGGGAAGCCTATTTCACCTGGATGTCCGGCATTGCCCTGCTGTGCCTGGTGTTCTATTTCAATCCGGCGCTGTACCTGATTGCACCCGGCAGTACCCTCAGTGGCCCTGAAGCGGTCGCCATCGGTATCGGGTCGTTGATTGCCGGCTGGTTTGTCTATGACTTTCTGTGCGACTCCGCCCTGGGCAAACGCCCGGCGTTGCTCGGCTTGGTCCTGTTTGTACTGCTGGTTGCGGCAGCGTTTGGCCTGAGCAAAGTGTTCAGCGGGCGCGGCGCCTACCTGCACGTCGGCGCCATCATCGGCACCATCATGGTGGGTAACGTGTTCCGCACCATCATGCCGGCGCAGCGCGCGCTGGTGGCGGCCATCAAGGAGGGCCGCACGCCCGATCCGGCACTGCCGGCCAAAGGCTTGCTGCGTTCGCGTCACAACAACTATTTCACCCTGCCGGTGCTGTTCATCATGATCAGCAACCACTTCCCGAGTACCTATGGCAGCCAGTACAACTGGTTGATCCTGGCCGGGATCGCCGTGTTGGCCGTGTTGGTGCGTCACTACTTCAACACCCGCCACAACAGCCATAAATATGCCTGGACCTTACCGGTCGCAGCCTTGGGCATGATTTGCCTGGCGTACGTCACCGGCCCGACCCCGACACCAGCAGCCCCGCAAGCGGCCAAGGTGATCAAGTATCAGCCAATCCCGGAAACCGCCGTCAGCGGCGTCAAGCCAGATGCCCATCCCGCTCCGGTCACGGCGCCCGCCGCCGCTGAAAAACCGGTGGCCACAGTTGATTTCGAACAAGTGCATGCCGTGATCCAGGAACGCTGCACCGTGTGTCACTCCTCAAAACCCACCAGCCCGCTGTTCAGCGCAGCACCGGCTGGCGTGATGTTTGACACGGCACAACAAATCCAGCTGATGGCGCCACGCATTCAGGCGCAGGCCGTCGCCAGTCAAATCATGCCGTTGGGCAACATTACGCAAATGACCCAACAAGAGCGTGAACTCATCGGTTCCTGGATCAACACAGGAGCTCAAACTAACTGATACACACTGTTTGTGGCCGCTACCGAAGGCTGCGATCACCCCTCGCCGGGGTGCCCGGTTCGATACGTCTTGCAGTCTGTCGAACCTGTCGCAGTCTTCGGTAGCGGCTACAAAACCACACCACTAGCTCACAACAATAAAAATGACCGAGGTGTTGCATGTCCGATTTAACTGAAGCGCGCATACCCGCCGTGACCGCCCCACCGCCTATTCAGCGGTTGCCGATGTTGCAATTGATTCTGGTGGGTTTGCAGCACGTGTTGCTCATGTACGGGGGCGCCGTGGCCGTGCCGCTGATCATCGGACAAGCCGCTGGCCTGAGTCGTGAGGAAATTGCTTTTCTGATCAACGCCGACTTGTTGGTGGCGGGGATCGCAACCATCGTGCAGTCGCTGGGCATTGGCCCTATGGGCATCCGTATGCCGGTGATGATGGGCGCCAGTTTTGCTGCGGTGGGCAGCATGGTAGCGATGGCCGGTATGCCGGGTATCGGCATGACCGGCATTTTCGGTGCCACCATTGCAGCCGGCTTCTTCGGGATGATCATTGCGCCCTTCATGTCCAAAGTGGTGCGCTTCTTCCCGCCGCTGGTGACCGGCACGGTCATCACCTCAATTGGTTTGTCGCTGTTTCCGGTCGCCGTGAACTGGGCGGGCGGTGGCAGCAGCGCTGCACAATTCGGCTCGCCGGTGTTTCTGTGCATTGCGGCATTGGTGCTGGGCACCATCTTGCTGATCAACCGCTTCATGCGCGGCTTCTGGGTCAATATTTCAGTGTTGATCGGTATGGCGCTGGGCTATGTGCTGTCGGGTGCGATGGGCATGGTTGACCTCAACGGCATGGGTAACGCGCCGTGGTTCCAGGTGGTCACACCCTTGCATTTCGGCATGCCTGAGTTCCATCTGGCGCCGATCTTGTCGATGTGCCTGGTGGTGGTGATCATTTTTGTCGAGTCCACCGGGATGTTTCTGGCGCTGGGCAAAATCACCGGTCAGGAAGTCACCCCGCGCATGCTGCGTCGCGGCTTGCTGTGTGACGCAGGTGCCTCCTTTCTGGCCGGGTTCTTCAACACCTTCACCCATTCCTCCTTCGCCCAAAACATCGGCCTGGTGCAGATGACCGGCGTGCGCTGCCGTTCGGTGACGATCATGGCGGGGGTGTTTTTGATCACCCTGAGCTTGCTGCCCAAAGCCGCCTTTTTGGTGGCTTCGATTCCGCCAGCGGTACTGGGCGGCGCAGCCATTGCCATGTTCGGCATGGTGGCGGCGACCGGCATCAAAATCCTGCAAGAAGCCGATATCGCCGACCGCCGCAATCAGTTACTGGTCGCGGTCAGTATCGGCATGGGCCTGATTCCTGTGGTGCGCCCCGAGTTCTTCGCCCACTTGCCGATGTGGATGGGCCCCATCACCCACAGCGGTATCGCGATGGCTGCCGTCAGTGCGGTGTGCCTCAACCTGCTGTTCAACGTATTGGGCGGCGCCGAGCGTGCAGCCTTGAGTGGCCATGTGCATCAGCACTGATCACACGCCTTCACCCACTGGGGGCTGATTAAAGCTGTCACCTCACCCCAACCCTCTCCCTGTGCAAAGGGTTGGGGTTGGGGTGAGGGCTTTTGCTTTAAAACAATAATAAAAAAGGAGTTACCCATGAAGTGCACACACTGGGGCGCTACGCTCGCGGGTGGGTTTTTGGCTGCCGGTCAGGTCATGGCCGGGGATCTGTTTTTATGGCAAACCAACAGCCTGACCTACCTCTACGGCAAGAACTTTGCGATCAACCCCTCGATCCAGCAAACCGTGACCTTTGAGCACGCCGACAAATGGAAGTACGGCGATAACTTCCTGTTCGTGGACCGGATCTTCTACAACGGCAAACCCGATCGCAACAAAGGCCCTCACACCTATTACGGCGAGTTCAGCCCGCGCTTGTCGTTCGGTAAAATCCTGGACCGCAAACTGGAGTTCGGCCCGATCAAAGACGTGTTGCTGGCCATGACCTATGAGTACGGCGAAGGTGACAGTGAGGCGTATCTGATCGGCCCCGGTTTTGATCTGGCCGTGCCCGGGTTCAATTACTTCACCCTCAACTTCTACCGCCGTCACACCGAAGGCCCACGCCCCGGCACAGGTGTCTGGCAGATCACACCGTCGTTTTCCTACACTCTCCCCATGGGGCGCTCCAATGTGCTGATCGACGGCTACATGGACTGGGTGGTCGACAACGATCAAAACTCACGCGGCACCTATCACGCCAACCTGCACTTCAACCCCCAGGTTAAATATGACTTGGGCAAAGCGTTGAATGTGGGTGAAAAACAACTGTATGTCGGCTTCGAATACAGCTATTGGAAAAACAAATACGGCATCGAAAACAGCAGCCGCCTGGACACCCACCAGAACACGGCCAGCGCCTTGGTTAAATTCCACTTCTAGCACCCTTTGCGTGCACGCTCCGTCATGGCCTGCCCGGTGGCGATGACGGAGCACTTGAGCCGAACAGTCAGAGACAGTATTCTGCGCGGCCGCTCACACTTGAGCGGTGTTTCAAAGCTGACTTACAAGCCAACTTAATACATTCAGATCAAGTAGTTACACGCCAAATGACTCAACTGTCCGATACAGCTGAGCGCATCCCCTTGGCCAATTGCCAAGTGTGGCCCAACACGTGCTCAGGGTATTAAAGTTGACCGAAGAGCCAACTTTTAAACACGGAACCAAAGTGCCAACACAGAGCGCTACGTTCCATTCACCGCGTCACACTTTACTTTTTGGAGCAACCGAATGAAGCGCACACTGACCAGCCTGATGCTCGCGGGGAGCGTGCTGGGCGGGGCACCGGCCGTCGCCGGCGACCTGATGCAATGGCAAACCAACAGCCTGACTTACTTGTGGGGCAAGAACTTCCAGGTGAATCCATCGATTCAACAAACCCTGACCTTCGAACACGCAGACAGCTGGAAGTACGGCGATAACTTCTTCTTCCTCGACCGTATTTTTTACAACGGTAAAGAAGACGGTAACGTCGGCCCGAACACCTATTACGGCGAGTTCACACCGCGCTTGTCACTGGGCAAAATCTTCGGCCAGAAGTTTGAATTTGGCCCGATTAAAGACGTGCTGTTGGCCATGACCTACGAGTTTGGTGAAGGCGATACCGAGGCTTACCTGATTGGCCCAGGTTTTGACCTTGATGTGCCGGGCTTCGACTTCGTGCAACTGAACTTCTACCAGCGCTTCCCGGAAGGCAACCGCGCCGGCAAAGGCGTGTGGCAGATCACACCGGTATGGTCTTACACCCTGCCCGTGGGCAACTCTGACGTGCTGATCGACGGCTACATGGACTGGGTGGTCGACAACGACCAGAACGCCCGTGGCACCTACCACGCCAACCTGCACTTCAACCCGCAGGTCAAATATGACTTGGGCAAAGCGTTGAACTGGGGCGCCAAACAGCTGTACGTCGGTCTCGAATACGACTACTGGAAAAACAAATACGGCATCGAAGACAGCGGTTCCTTCAAAACCAATCAGGACACCGCGAGCCTGCTGGTCAAATACCACTTCTGATGCACCGGCCTCAGCCTGTTTGCCCCGGCTGAGGCACTCGCAGCACCCCGCGCAGCATCAAGTCCAGACTGTCCAGCGCCGCCGTCAGGCGCTGTGGCGGTTGTTGATCGGCCGCGATCCAGAACGAGGCATCCATCAAGCCGCCTTGAATCAAACGCGCCAACGCCTCGGGATTGGTGCGCTGAATCACCTGGGCCTCAATCAAGTCGCGCAACATCGCCGCCAGCGACGCACTGCAATCAGACTGGCTGCTTTGCAGGTACTCCGAACCCAAGACAGAGGGAGCATCGCGCAACATAATGCGCTGCACTTCAACCTCCAGGGCCATCTGCAAAAATACCCGGCAACGTCCCCTGAACCCTTCCCACGGGCTGCTCGCCTGCTCGAATTCCTGCGCCAGCTGGGCGTCCAGTTCAGCGTCAATCTGTTGCACCACGGCCTGCAATAAGCCCTTCTTGTCGCCAAAGTGGTGATACAGCGCGCCACGGGTCAAACCCACCGAGGCGGTCAGCTCATCCATCGAGGTCTGCGCATAGCCCACCGATCCAAACGCCTGACGCGCCGCGTCGAGCAGCTTGGCACGGGTTTCTTCTATCATTTGTGAACGCGCTTTGGGCGCCATGTCCGCCTCCTTTATTTTTGGATACGCGGCGTATGTTAATTGACATACGGCGCGTATGCGTATATTTCTGCATACGCCGCGTATGTCAGGTTTCAAAAAGGCCCCATCGCGGCCCACTTATCGTTGCGGAGCTTGTATGGCAAACCCTTATCGCGAGATTTTCAGCGCCCCCGGCAGCATGGCTTTTTGCGCCGCGGGCCTGATCGCACGCATGCCGATTTCCATGACCGGGATCGGCATCATCACCCTGCTGGCACAGTTACGCGGGTCGTATTGGCTGGCGGGCGCCGTCGCCGCGACCTTCGCGCTGGCGATGGCGCTCATCGCACCCCAAATTTCACGCTGGGTGGACCGCTACGGGCAAGGCCGCGTATTGCCTGGCGTCACCGCCATCGGGGTCAGCGCACTGCTGGCCTTGTTGCTGTGCAGTTATCTGGGCACACCCGACTGGACACTCTTCGTATTTGCCGCATTGGCCGGGTTCATACCCAGCATGCCCGCCATGGTGCGCGCACGCTGGAGCGAGCTGTACCGCGGCTCGCCCAAGTTGCACACCGCGTTTTCGCTCGAATCGGTGCTCGATGAAGTGAGCTTCATTATCGGCCCGCCCATTTCCGTGGGCCTGAGCGTGGCCGTGTTCCCACAGGCTGGCCCACTGGTTGCCGCCGGGCTGCTGGCCATTGGCGTGACCGCGTTTGTGCTGCAACGCCAGACCGAGCCACCGATTCACCCGCGCAGCACCGAACACGGCGGGACCGTGCTACGCCAAGGTGCAGTGGTTATTTTGCTGCTGGTATTGCTGGGTATGGGCACCATCGTCGGCACCGTGGACGTGGTCAGCGTCGCCTTCGCCCAACAACAGGGTCAACCCGCGGCCGCCAGCATTGTGCTGTCGGTGTACGCCTTGGGTTCCTGCGTGGTGGGGCTGATTTTCGGCACGCTAAAACTGAACATGCCCTTGCCCAAGCAGTTTTTGATCGGCGCACTGGCCACCGCCATCACCGTGGTGCCGCTGATGTGGGTCAACAGCATCGCAACCCTGGCGGGCGCCATGTTTGTCGCCGGGCTGTTTTTCGCGCCGACGTTGATCACGGCGATGGGCCTGGTAGAAAACATCGTCCCGGCGGCCAAGCTGACCGAAGGGCTGACGTGGATGATTACTGGCCTGGGCATGGGCGTAGCACTGGGTGCTGTGCTCGGTGGCTGGGTGATTGACGCTTACGGCGCGCAGGCAGGTTTTGCCGTGTCGTTGGGCGCAGGCACAGGCGTGCTGTTATTCGCCGTGCTCGGCTATCGCCTGCTGCACAACAGCACCCTGCCCCGCACCGCCAGCTTCGCCTGACAGAGCCTGCCTGCCCGCGCCCGCGCGGGTAGTGGCCATATAATGGCAATGCGCTTTCTATGGCTATTATGTTTCGCGCCCGGCGGCCGATACAGACAGTGCAATATTTTTTCAGAAGACGCTCTGTCTCAAGCCTCGGGAGTACAAACGGATGTTCAACCGCCGATGGCGCCAACGCTGCGCCAACCTTGAAACGCAATTAAATGCGTTAGAGCAGGACAAACAGGCCCTTGAACAGGAGGTTCAAGCCCTGCGTGCACAGGTCATTCAAGACCGCGACCAGCAGCAAGTGCTGGAACACTACGAACGCTACCAACAAGACTTGCACAGCAAGCTGGAGCGTTTTGACGAATCGTTGCAAAAAACCCGCGATGGCGTGGTCGCACAGGCCGAAAGCCTGCAAGGTGAAGTGGTTCACTTGCGCGACAACAGCAATGTATTTGCGCAAACGTCAGCCCTGCTGGCCGGCTTCTCCAGTTCGCTGGGGCATATGGCCGGTCAAGGCGTCAGCAGTGTCGAAAGCGTCGGCGTGCTGCGCCAGCGCGTGGGCGAGATCAGTCGCATCGTCGAGCTGATCAAAGCCGTGTCCGACCAAACCAACCTGCTGGCCCTCAACGCCGCCATTGAAGCGGCCCGCGCGGGTGAACAGGGCCGCGGCTTTGCCGTGGTGGCCGATGAAGTGCGCGCGCTGGCACAACGTACCAATGGCGCAACCCAGGAAATCAGCCAACTGGTGTCGAGTATCAACCAGGAAACCGAAGCCGCCAGCACCGCCATTGGTGTGTTGTCGGATGAAGCCTCACGGCTGTCTGGCGATGTCTCGCGCTCGGCTGAAACCCTCGACGAGATGATGACCCTGGGCGAGCACATGAGTCAGTTGATCGAAGGCATTGCCCTGCGCTCATTCTGCGAGTCAGTGAAGCTCGATCACTTGCTGTTCAAGTTGATGGTCTATCAACGCTTGTTTAAACAGGACGAGAACCTGCAACTGTCGACCCACACCACCTGCCGCCTCGGCAAATGGTATTTGGCGCCAGAAACCCAGGCGCGTTATGCCGACAACCGCGACTTCCAGCAACTCAACGAGCCGCACCGGGTTGTGCACCAAACCGCGCACAACGCCCTGCAGGCAGCCCAGGAGAAAAACTGGAGCCAGGTGCTACTGCAAATCAACGACATGGAAAGCGCCAGCCTCACGGTCAGCGCCATGCTCGACAACCTGAGTCACTGACCGCTCAACCCTTGATGGCGCGCCACACTTTGCTGACCGCCATCACCCCCGCCAACACCACAGCGCCGGCAATGATGCCGGCCACGGCGTTGAGCAACGTCGGCACAATCACCGACAGCGGCCCCACAAAAGGCGCGCTGCTCTGAGCCAACGCCTCAACCCAGTGATGCAGCACCGGCACGCCGTGGACCAGAATCCCGCCACCGACCATAAACATCGCCGCCGTACCAATGACCGTCAGCGCCTTCATCATGTACGGCGCAGCATTCAACACGCCTTGGCCGAAACTGCGCTGAACCCGCGGCCAGGTGCCATCGCCGGTCTTTTGGGTCAGGTACAAACCGCCGTCATCCATCTTCACGATGCCCGCCACCACGCCATAAACCCCGACGGTCATGACGATGGCGATGCCGGACAGCACCACCACTTGTTGCATCAGCGGCGCATCCGCCACAGTGCCCAGGGTGATCGCAATGATCTCGGCCGACAGAATAAAGTCTGTGCGCACGGCGCCCTTGATTTTGTCTTTCTCAAAAGCCACCAGGTCGACTTCAGCATCCGCTGCGGCCGCCGACAGCGCGGCCCGATCGTGTTGATCGGCGTGCTTGCTGTGCAAAAACTTGTGCGCCAGCTTTTCAAAGCCTTCAAAACACAGATACGCGCCACCCACCATCAACAGCGGCGTCACCGCCCAAGGTACAAACGCGCTGATGGCCAACGCCGCGGGTACCAGGATCAGCTTGTTGCGAAACGAGCCCTTGGCCACCGCCCACACCACCGGCAGTTCGCGCTCGGCGCGCACCCCGCTGACCTGTTGCGCATTCAGCGCCAGGTCATCACCCAGCACCCCGGCAGTCTTTTTGGCGGCCATTTTTGTCATCAGCGCGACGTCATCAAGTACCGCGGCGATGTCGTCGAGCAACATCAGCAAACTGCTGCCTGCCATGGGGGTTGTCCCTTCCAGATTGAAAGACGCTAAGCATAGCGTGTGCCAGCCCTCAAGCGGCAATCTTGAGCCGCCCGCAAGCCCGGTGCTACCATGCCCGACCGCCCAAGCAGGCAAGGAAATACGGGTTTATGAGCAGCATCCGCGAACGTAATAAAGAGCTGATTTTGCGCGCCGCCAGCGAAGAATTCGCTGACAAGGGTTTCGCCGCCAGCAAAACCAGCGACATCGCGGCCAAGGCAGGCGTGCCCAAGCCCAATGTGTATTACTACTTCAAGTCCAAGGAGAACCTCTACCGCGAGGTGCTCGAAAGCATCATCGACCCGATTCTACGGGCCTCGACCCCATTCAATGCCGACGGCGAACCGAACGAAGTACTGAGCAACTACATCCGCTCAAAAATCCTGATTTCCCGCGACCTGCCGTTTGCGTCCAAGGTCTTTGCCAGCGAAATCATGCACGGCGCGCCGCACTTGAGTGAAAAACAGGTCGAGTTGCTCAACGCTCAGGCCAAGCACAACATTGAGTGCATTCAAATCTGGATCGACCGCGGGCAAATTGCCCCCATCGACCCGCACCACCTGATGTTCAGCATTTGGGCCGCGACCCAGACCTACGCAGACTTCGACTGGCAAATCTCGGCCATCACCGGCAAAGCCAAACTCGACGACCACGACTACGAAGCGGCGACCCAGACGATCATCCGGCTGGTACTCAAAGGCTGCACACCGGACTGAAGCTGAACACTGCTTGTAGTCGCTGGCGCAGGCGGCGAGTCTTTAAAACATCAAAGGCTCGCCGCCTGCGGCAGCGACGACAGCACAAGACTCAGACCACCACGCCTGCATCCGCCCGCAAACCTTGCGCTTCTATGGCGCTGATCGCGCACTGTTCATCGATGTCAGAGGTATCGCCGCTGATCCCCATCGCGCCAATCACCTGCCCATGCTCATCGCGTATCAACACCCCACCCGGCGCCGGCACCACCTCACTTTTGCCCATGCCATTGAGCGCTGCAAAAAACGCGGGGCGCTGCTGCGCATCCAGCGCCAGCAAGCGCGAACCCTTGCCCAGCGCAATCGCGCCCCATGCCTTGCCAATTGCTATGTGGGGCCGCAACAGACTGGCGCCATCTTCACGCTGTAACGCCACCAGATGCCCTCCGCCATCCAGCACCGCCACCGCCAACGGTGCGGCTGAGATCTGGCGCCCGGCTGCCAGCGCGTGAGTGGCCAGGTTTAACGCGAGTTTCAAGGTTAAAGCACTCATGGTTGCCGTCCTTATCTTGTTATTGGAAACCCTTTGGGTCGTCTTGATAGACGACCTGATACAACCAATAGAACACAATAAATATTAACTTTGTATACAATTTTACGCATGCGAATCGCCTGATAAAGTTGCAATCCCTCTATTTCACGCCTTCAAGGCCAAGCTCCACAGATTAACCAAAACCCATTGACCTGAACCACGGAGGATGAATACACTCGCCACACAGCCACTTGTATACAATTACAAAACGTAAGAGGCACAAAGCAATGAGCAAAATGAGAGCAATCGAAGCTGCCGTTCTGGTGATGCGTCGCGAAGGTGTCGATACCGCATTCGGTATCCCGGGCGCCGCCATCAACCCGCTGTACTCGGCCTTGCAAAAGGTCGGCGGCATCGATCATGTACTTGCTCGCCACGTGGAAGGCGCCTCGCACATGGCCGAGGGCTACACCCGTACCAAGGCCGGCAATATTGGCGTGTGCATCGGCACCTCCGGCCCCGCAGGCACCGACATGGTGACCGGTCTCTATAGCGCGTCCGCCGACTCCATCCCGATTTTGTGCATCACCGGCCAGGCGCCACGAGCGCGCATGCACAAGGAAGACTTCCAGGCCGTCGACATCACCAGCATCGTCAAACCCGTGACCAAATGGGCGACCACCGTGTTGGAGCCGGGCCAAGTGCCTTATGCCTTCCAGAAAGCCTTTTACGAAATGCGCTCCGGGCGCCCTGGCCCGGTACTGATCGACCTGCCGTTTGATGTGCAAATGGCTGAAATCGAATTTGACATCGACGCTTACGAGCCGCTGCCATTGGCTAAGCCGTCAGCCACCCGCGTGCAAGTCGAAAAAGCCCTGGCCATGCTCGACAAGGCCGAGCGCCCGTTGCTGGTCAGCGGCGGTGGCGTGATCAATGCCGACGCCAGCGAACTGTTGGTGGAATTTGCCGAACTGACCGGCATCCCGGTCATCCCGACCCTGATGGGCTGGGGCACGATTGCCGACGACCACCCTCTGATGGTGGGCATGGTCGGCCTGCAAACCTCGCACCGCTACGGCAACGCCACCCTGCTCAAATCGGACGTGGTGCTGGGCATCGGCAACCGCTGGGCCAACCGTCACACCGGCTCGGTCGAGGTGTACACCGAAGGTCGTCAATTCATTCACGTCGACATTGAGCCGACCCAAATCGGCCGTGTGTTCACCCCTGATCTGGGCATCGTTTCGGATGCAGGTTCAGCGCTCAAGGTCTTCCTTGAAGTGGCGCGCGAATGGAAAGCCGCGGGCAAACTGAAAAACCGCAGCGCCTGGCTGCAAGACTGCCAGCAGCGCAAAGCCACCCTGCATCGCAAAACCCACTTCGATAACGTGCCGGTCAAGCCGCAACGCGTGTACGAAGAGATGAACCAGGTATTCGGCAAAGACACCTGCTACGTCAGCACCATTGGTTTGTCGCAAATTGCCGGCGCGCAATTCCTGCACGTCTATAAACCACGCCACTGGATCAACTGCGGTCAGGCAGGCCCGTTGGGCTGGACCATTCCTGCTGCGCTGGGCGTGGTCAAAGCTGACCCAAATCGCAACGTGGTTGCCTTGTCCGGCGACTATGACTTCCAGTTCATGATCGAAGAACTGGCCGTCGGCGCACAGTTCAACCTGCCCTACATCCATGTGGTGGTGAACAACTCCTACCTGGGTCTGATCCGTCAGGCGCAGCGCGGTTTTGAAATGGACTACTGCGTGCAACTGTCTTTCGACAACCTCAACGCACCGGAACTCAATGGTTATGGCGTTGACCACGTCGCCGTGGCACAAGGTTTGGGCTGTAAAGCGCTGCGCGTCTTCGAGCCGAGCCAGATCCAGCCCGCACTGCGCCAGGCGCAAGCGCTGATCAAAGAGTTCCGCGTCCCGGTGGTGGTGGAGATTATTCTCGAACGCGTGACCAATATCTCGATGGGCACCGAAATCAACGCCGTGAATGAGTTTGAAGACCTGGCGCTGGTGGGCAACGATGCACCGACTGCCATTTCGATGCTCGACTAACTAATCGTCCTGCCCCTCTCCCACAGGGAGAGGGCTCAAAAGCTGGAGTTCGCCATGCCGCGTTTTGCCGCCAACCTGTCCATGCTGTTCACCGAACAGGATTTTCTTGTCCGTTTTCAAGCGGCTGCCAACGCTGGTTTCCACGGCGTTGAATACCTGTTTCCGTACGACTACAGCTCTGCCGATATCAAGGCGCAGCT
This sequence comes from Pseudomonas weihenstephanensis, assembly GCF_001043055.1. Classification (GTDB taxonomy): domain Bacteria; phylum Pseudomonadota; class Gammaproteobacteria; order Pseudomonadales; family Pseudomonadaceae; genus Aquipseudomonas; species Aquipseudomonas weihenstephanensis. The sequence goes on along the minus strand of NZ_JYLF01000012.1, from coordinate 102,716 downwards.
CGATGCCAACAAACTGACCCAAGTGCTGTTCAATTTGCCAGCCGGTGATTGGGCCAAAGGGGAGCGCGGGATCGCCTGCCTGCCGGACCGTGTTGAAGAGTTCCGTGCCGGTGTCGACCTGGCCATCGCTTACGCGCAAGTGTTGGGCAACGACCAGATCAACTGCCTGGCGGGTATTCGCCCACAAGGCGTTGACGAGGCCGTGATCGAAAAAACTTTCGTCACCAACCTCAAATACGCCGCTGACAAACTGCAAGCGGTGGGCATCAAGCTGGTGATGGAAGCGATCAACACCCGCGACATTCCGGGCTTCTACCTGAACAACACGTCTCAGGCGCTGGCGATTCAGGACAAAGTGGGCAGCGCCAACCTGTTCCTGCAATACGACATCTACCACATGCAAGTCATGGAAGGTGATCTGGCGCGCACGATGCAAACGCACCTGCCACACATCAACCATATCCAGTTGGCCGACAACCCAGGGCGCCACGAACCGGGCACCGGCGAGATCAACTACCGCTTCTTGTTCGAACACCTGGACCGCATTGGCTATCAGGGCTGGGTCGGCTGCGAGTACAAACCGTTGACCAGCACGGAAGCCGGGCTGGATTGGCTCAAGACGCATAACGCGGTTTAAGCGATAGCGCGACTCTTCGTCGCTGCCAAAGCGGGCAGCCTTTAAAAGGTTGCTGCGCCGCCCTTCTCAACCTTGGGCAGCGACTACGGCTGTTCATCCAATAAAAACAAGAGGATTTGTCATGGCTAAAATCGGATTTATCGGCACCGGGATCATGGGCTCACCCATGGCCAGCAACCTGCAAAAGGCCGGGCACAGCCTGTTCCTATCCACTCACCACGGTGCCGCCCCTGCCGAACTGGTTGCCGCGGGCGCCGTCGCACTGGCCAACCCGAAAGAAGTCGCCCAGGAAGCCGAATTCATCATCGTGATGGTGCCCGACACCCCGCAGGTCGATGACGTGCTGTTCCGTGAAGACGGGATTGCTGCGGGCCTTAGCCCCAACAAAGTGGTGATCGACATGAGCTCGATCTCGCCAACCGCCACCAAAGCCTTCGCCGAAAAAATCAACGCAAAAGGCGCGCAGTACCTCGACGCACCTGTCTCTGGCGGCGAAGTCGGTGCCAAGGCCGGCACCCTGAGCATCATGGTCGGCGGTGACGAAAAAACCTTCCAGCGTGCCCTGCCTCTGCTGCAAAGCATGGGCAAGAACATCACGCTGGTCGGCGGTAATGGCGACGGTCAAACCGCCAAAGTCGCGAACCAGATCATCGTCGCCCTGAACATTCAGGCGGTGGCTGAAGCCTTGGTATTTGCTGCCAAGAACGGCGCCGATCCCGCCAAAGTGCGCGAGGCATTAATGGGCGGCTTTGCGTCATCCAAGATCCTTGAAGTGCACGGCGAGCGCATGATCAAAGGCACTTTCGATCCGGGCTTTCGCATCAGCCTGCATCAGAAGGACCTCAACCTGGCACTGGCCGGTGCGCGCGAGCTGGGCATCAATCTGCCCAACACCGCCAACGCCCAGCAAGTGTTCAGCACCTGCGCCGCCATCGGTGGCAGCAACTGGGATCACTCGGCGCTGATCAAGGGCCTGGAGCACATGGCCAACTTCTCGATCCGCGACAAATAATCGCTGTGCTTATAGCCGCTGCCCCGCCTCGGGCAACGGCTACACCTCTCACCCGCCTCTGAAGTGTGTCGCCACCATGCACGCCTCCCCCCTCAGCCAGCATTGCCCGGATTGGGCGACTGCTCTGTGCAACGGTTTCAGCCAGATTTTTTTGCAACGTCACCCCTTGTGTGGCGTGTTTTGCTTACTCGCGATTGTGGTCAGCGCACCCGCCCTGGTCGGCGGCGCCCTGCTCGGCGGTCTGAGCGGTCTGTTAACCGCCCAGCGGCGCGGCTACCCGAAAGCCCAGCGTCAGGCCGGGCTTTACAGCTACAACGGCGTATTACTGGGCTTGTTGCTGAGCCATCAACTGCCGTGGTCGCCCATGCTGCCGCTGCTGATCATCGCCAGTGCTGGCCTGAGTACCATGCTGATTCATCAGTGGCTCAAACGTGCCCACCGCGATCAAAGCCTGATGGCCTACACCGCGCCCTTTGTCGCGCTCGGCTGGCTCTTGCTCAGTCTCAATGCCGCACCCGCTGCCAGCCTGAGCGCCACGCCGCCGGTCACTGCACACACGCTGCTGCAAGGGCTGTTCAGCGGCCTGGGCCAAGTCATGTTGTTGCCGTCACCGATCGCCGGGCTGCTGATCGTGATGGGGCTGTGGCTCAGCCATTGGCGTGCCGCGCTGTGGGCGCTGGCAGGTTCACTGGCCGGCCTGGGTTTTAGTCTGCTTGAGCACGAACCGATGGCCGCGCTGAGTGGGTTGGGCGGTTACAACGCCGCACTCGCCGCACTGGCCCTGAGCCAGGGCACACGCCAACCCTGGCGGCCACTGGCGGGCATTGCACTGGCCCTGCTGCTGACACCCGGCTTCGCCGCCCTCGGCCTGCCTGCGCTGACGGCGCCCTTTATTCTCAGTTGTTGGCTGGTGCACGCCAGCATTCGCATCATTAGGCCTGCGGGGGCGCGATCCGGGTTGCGCATTGAACGCTAATCCACGAATCTTCTTACCTTTGAGATTCGAGCTACCCACATGGATAACAACGATTGGCGTCAGCGTTTGTACGTCATGGTCTTTCAGGCCGACACACCCGCCGGACGCCGTTTCGATACCACGCTGCTGCTGATCATTCTGTGCAGTCTGGTGGTGGTGATACTCGACAGCATCGACAGCATTCATCGCGACTACGCCAGCGTGCTGGCCTATATCGAATGGGGCTTCACCTTCGTATTTGCGGTTGAATACGGCTTGCGCCTGTATTGCTCGCCCAAACCCCTGCGCTACGCCTTCAGCTTTTACGGGCTGGTGGATTTGCTGGCCATTGTGCCCGGCATCCTGGCGATCTATTACAGCGACGCACAGTACCTGCTGATTATTCGTATCATCCGCATGCTACGAATCTTTCGCGTGCTCAAGCTTGCCCCTTACTTGAGTCAGGCCAATTACCTGCTCTCGGCGTTACGAGGCAGCAAGCAAAAAATCATCGTCTTTCTGGTCAGTGTTTCCACGCTCGTCACCGTGTTTGGCACCCTGATGTACGTGGTCGAAGGGCCCGAAAACGGCTTCACCAGCATTCCAATCAGTATCTATTGGGCTATCGTCACCCTCACCACTGTGGGCTTCGGTGACATCGTGCCCAAAACCCCGGTCGGGCAAATCATCTCGGCGCTGGTGATGATCACCGGTTACTCGATCATTGCCGTGCCCACCGGTATTTTCACCGCCGAACTGGCCAATGCCATGCGCGGTGAGCAACTCAAGCACAGCTGCCCCACCTGCAAGAAAGAACGCCACGAACCCACGGCCTCGTTTTGCTCGCGATGCGGTAACGCGTTATTCACCAAAAATGCATAAGCAAAGCTTTTTTTAATCTTTTAAGCACTAAGCGCCAGCAGCTATAGTTGCTGGCAAATTGCCCCATTTGCCCCCTATAACAAGGAATGAGCCGTGAAAAAACTTTTTAGCGCTTCTGTCCTGGCCGCAAGCCTGACCTTTATCGGTGTTGCCCACGCCGCGCCCAAGCCGCTGCTGAACGTTTCGTACGACGTCATGCGCGACTTCTACAAGGAATACAACCCGGCTTTCCAGAAACACTGGGAAGCCGAGCACACAGAAAAACAGAACATTCAAATGTCGTTTGGCGGCTCCAGCAAGCAAGCGCGCTCGGTCATCGACGGTCTGCCCGCTGACGTCATCACCATGAACATGGCCACCGACATCAACGCCCTGGCAGACAACGGCAAGCTGGTGCCTGAAAACTGGGTCACGCTGCTGCCCGACAACAGCGCGCCGTTCACCTCCGCCACGGTTTTCATCGTGCGCAAAGGCAATCCAAAAGCGCTGAAAGACTGGTCAGACCTGGTCAAAGATGGCGTTGAAGTCATCGTGCCCAACCCCAAAACGTCCGGTAATGGTCGTTACACCTTCCTCTCGGCATGGGGCTACGTGCTGAAAAACGGCGGGGACGAAACCAAGGCCCGGGACTTCGTTGGCAAGCTGTTCGCCCACGTACCGGTTCTGGACACCGGCGGCCGTGCGGCCACCACCACGTTCATGACCAACCAGATCGGCGACGTATTGGTGACCTTCGAAAACGAAGCCGAAATGATTGCCCGCGAATTTGGTCGTGACCAGTTCGAAGTGATCTACCCAAGCGTGTCGGCCGAAGCTGAGCCGCCGGTGGCCGTGGTCGATAAAGTGGTCGACAAAAAAGGCACGCGTGCGGTGGCCGAGGCTTATCTCAAATACCTGTGGTCGCCTGAAGGTCAGCAAATCGCCGCCAACAACTACTTGCGCCCACGTGACCCGGCCGTGCTGGCTAAATACCAGGACCGCTTCCCGAAAGTTGACTTCCTGTCGGTGGAAAAAACCTTCGGCAACTGGCGTGACGTGCAAAAAACCTACTTCAACGACGGCGGGGTCTTTGATCAGATCTACCCGGCCAAGTAACCCGACCCAGCCTGGGTCGCAAATCCGCACCCGCGTCGCCGCTGCCGAAAGCTGCGTGCGGCGGCGAAGCCGTCGTAAAGTCCCTCGACAGCGGCGACGTGACTTAACGCACACCGCAACAAGCTGTACATAAACACAGTAAAAACAGTTGCTCTCGTTTTAATCTCTGCCATGCTGTGCACCTTCTGCGCAGCATGAACGAGTGAAGCGATGCGGCTGTTTTTGTGTGAAAAACCTTCCCAGGCCAAGGATATTGCGGCCGTGCTCGGCGCCAGCCGACGCGGCGATGGCTGCTGGACGGGGCCTAACGCCACCGTTACCTGGTGCATTGGCCACTTGCTCGAAACCGCCCCGCCAGACGCCTACGACGAGCGCTACAAGCGCTGGGTGCTGGCCGACCTGCCGATCATTCCGGATAAATGGAAGATGCGGGTCAAACCCAAAACCGCCAGCCAGTTCAAAGCCGTCAAGCGTCTGCTGGGTGAAGCCAGCGAACTGGTGATCGCGACCGACGCCGACCGCGAAGGCGAAATGATCGCCCGCGAACTGGTCGATCACTGCCGGTATCGCGGCCCGATTCAACGCTTGTGGCTGTCTGCGCTGGACGACGCTTCCATTCGTAAAGCGCTGGCCGCACTCAAACCCGGTGCAGAGACCTTCAACCTGTACCACAGCGCACTGGGACGCTCGCGCGCCGACTGGCTGATCGGCATGAACATGAGCCGTCTGTTTACCCTGCTGGGGCGTCAATCCGGTTATCAGGGCGTGCTGCCGGTGGGTCGCGTACAAACCCCGACCTTGCGCCTGGTGGTCGACCGCGACCGCAGCATCAGCGACTTCGTGCCCGTGGCGTACTGGGCCATTGAGGTACACCTCAAGCACGACAGCCAAGTGTTCACCGCGCAATGGCGCGCCGACCCGCACACCTGTGACGAACAGGACCGCTGCCTGAATCAGGCTCACGCCCGGCAGGCCGCCACGGCGATGCAAAACGCCAGCCAGGCACGCGTGGTCAACCTGCGCACAGAGCGCATGCGCGAAGTCGCGCCGCTGCCCTTCGACCTCGGGACGTTGCAAGAAGTGTGTTCAAAAAAGCTGGGGCTGGGCGCCCAAGAAACCCTCGACATCGCCCAGTCGCTGTACGAAACCTACAAAGTCATCACCTACCCGCGCAGCGATTGTGGCTACTTGCCACAAAGCCAGCACGCTGAGGCCGCGTCCATCCTCCACGCGTTGCAGCAGGCCGACCCCAGCCTTGGCGCATTAGCCACTCATCTGGACCCTCAACGCCGCTCACGGGCCTGGAACGACGCCAAAGTCAGCGCTCACCACGGCATCATCCCCACGGCGGCAGCCAAAAACCTTGAACGTCTGACGGGCAAACCGAGGGCTGTCTATACGTTGATACGCGCACGTTATCTGGCGCAATTCTTGCCCAATCATGAGTACGACCGCACCCAGGCCGATTTCGATTGCGCGGGCCAGGCCTTGCGCGCAGTGGGCAAACAAATCGTTGAACCCGGCTGGAAACGCGCACTGCCCCACGCCCTGGCCCCCGCCAAAGGCCAAGCCCCGGCGCCGCAGCCGCTGCCCCTGCTGCGCGAAGGTCTGGATTGTGCGATTACCGACGTGCTGCTCAAAGACCTGTGGACCCAACCGCCCAAACCCTTCACCGAGGGCGATTTGATCAAGGCCATGAAAAACGTCGCCAAGCTGGTGCAAGACCCGCTGCTCAAGCAAAAACTCAAGGACACCACCGGGATCGGCACCGAAGCCACCCGCGCCGGCATCATTCAAGGCTTGCTGGACCGCGGCTACCTGAGCAAAAACGGCAAAGCGCTGGCCGCCACTGCGCCCGCCTTCAGCCTGATCGACGCGGTGCCGCGCGCCATCGCCGATCCGGGCACCACCGCCATCTGGGAGCAAGCACTGGACATGGTGCAAAGCGGTGAAATGAGCCTTGAGACCTTTGTCTCCAAGCAGGCGGCGTGGATGAGCAAGCACATCGAGCGGTGCAGCGGCCTGCAAATGACCATCAGCGGGCCTGCCAGCCCGGCAGGCGGCGCACCGGCCTGGAAGAAAAAACGCAAAAGCTCCACGGCCAAAACCAAGCCTAAACGCGCAGTGCGAAGTTCGAGTAAAGAGGCGTGATTGCCTAAAGCACAGTGCGGGCGCACCGCGTCAACGTGTATCAATCACGCGCTCATGGCGTGGTTCACCCCACCTCTAACATCCAACCCCACAAGGCACTTATTTCCCGACGCTAAGTTCACCCTTGATATTTTCAAGTTTTGGCACATCGGAAGGTTCATAGTAGCCAGAAGTGGGGTTAGAGTATTTGCCGACATGAAGCGTACATCTAGCGTTGACATAGCACTGTTCTTTTCCTGTTTTTTCGTTTTTCGTAATCTCCGCATTCACGATCCTACAACTTTCCTCAGCGCTGCTTATATACCAAGCATCCATGCACTCATCAGCAACCGCCATCTGCTGTACGCCCAGCATCAAGATCGGGAATACCATTACGCACATTAAACGATTCATATTGATTGCCTCTTTGAGGGGAAAGTCATTTAAATCTAGAGGGCAATGAGAGGGGCGTACACTGTTAGAGCTGACAGCTTTTAATACGTTTTTAATCTAATAACACTCGCGGTTAATCCAAACTACAACCGTCCCTCCAGCCCCTTCAGATGACGGTATTCAATGATCAATTTAAGTACGCCCCAACCACCCATCTAAGGGCCATATTTGATAGCGGGCAACAGGGTGGATGGACAAACAGCGCCAAGCGCTGGCACTGAAGGTATTTACCTTCAGTGCCAGTGACCGGTTTTTACTTGAACTGCCGGCTCAAGCCCGGCGGTACACCACTGATATCAGTCTCTTCCCACGGCCCGTTCGGGCTGACGGAGCGGCTCCAGCCGTTGCTCCAGCGGTAATAGGTGCGCTGGCGGTAGAACGTGTCGGGTTGCTCTTCAAGCACATAAACGCCCAAGCGCGCATCCCAATGACTCGGCCCGCCGGGTGGCGGTGCAAAGGTCGCCGAGGTGCGTGGCAATGGCTTTGGCGGCTTGGGAATCGGCATGTCCGGCAACGGCTTGCCAGCCGGCTGCGACGACGGTTGCGGCACCGGGGCTGGCGTGGTCGGGGCGGTTTGATCCGAAGGCTGATGAACCGCACAGGCGCTCAGGCCTAACGCGAAACTGAGCAGGGTGATGCGAGCAAGCGGATGCATGAGGGTTCTCTTGTCGTTAATCGCGTACAGGCGCACGTTTGCTCGCGCCTGTACGCGACAGTATTGACCGGTTATTTATCCGGGCTGTCGATGGTCAGCTGTTGCAGCGCTGTGGTGCTGCTGGACAGCGGTTTGCTGCGCCCTGCCCATTCGCCAGCAGTCGGCTGGCCAGCACGGGAGATGCGTGCAACCAGTTGGACTTCAGGAAAGTTCGACAGTTTCAATTGCGGCATCATCGCATCGCTGTCCGCCAGTTCAACCGTAATGGGCAAGTCGGCCACGGTTACGCGCTTAACCGCCAACGGCGCCGGTGGCCCGGTCACGGCACGGGCGAAAATGAACACGCTGTCGGTCGGCAATACACTGGCTTTCACCGCGTCCGCCAGATCGACACTGACCTTGATCGATGCCTGAGCCTTGGCCACAGGCGCAGCCTCAACCTGGACCCCATTGGCCTGCAATTGCTCACGGGCTTTTTCGATACCGCCTTCGAGCGCTGCGCGGGACGCGTCGCCTTCAGGCAGTTCGTTCATCAGCCGCTGCCAGTAGCCGATAGCTTGCTGATAACGCTTGGCCTCGAACGCTGCGATGCCCAGCAACCCCAGGCTGGTGACTTCTTTAGGGTCGGCCTTGAGGGCCTCATCGGTCAGCGCTTGCGTGGTGGCGCTCCACTGTTTGTTGTCCGCAAAATACTGCGCCTGCGCCCATTGGCCCAGCAACTCGGGTTGACGACCGGCCAGCGCAACGGTTTTTTCGAACACCTTGGCCGCGTCTGCCGGACGGTTTTGCGCCATGTAAGCGCGACCCAGGAAGTACAAACCTTCAGCCGAGTCAGGCTGTGCGGCGGCCGCACGCTCCAGCCGCGCGACCATTTCTTCAAGCGATTGCGGCGGCTGAGAGAATTCGCGGGTCAGCTCAACCTTGTCGCTCGCACCGTAGTGCAAGTAAAGCCCCAGGCCCAACACCGGCACCATGACGGCAGCCAGCAACGGCACGGCTTTACCCAGGCTGGACACCCGCGCCGGGGCGGCGCCTTCGGTGTCGGCCAACAGTTCGCGCGCGGCTTCCGCACGCCCGGTTTCAAGTTGGGCGTCGGTCAATACCCCGTCTTCACGCTGAGCCAACAGCTCAGCCACGCGCTCCTGATACAGGGCCACGTTCAGTGCGGTGCGGTCTTCCTCACGCTGGGCGCGACGGGCGCGCAACACCGGGATCAAGATAAAGCTGAGGGCGATCAGTAGCAGCAAACCGGCTGCAAGCCAGAAATCAATCATCTTTGGTTTTATCCAGCAAAGTGTCGAGGCGCTGACGCTCCTCGGCAGAAAGGGTGTCTACCTGTGTGGCGCGTTGGCTGCGACGACGGCCCACGATCACGCCAATCACTACCAGACCACCAACGAGCAAGCCCAGCGGGCCGAACCACAAAATCGCGGTTTTGCCGGTCAGCGCCGGTTTGTAACGCACGAAGTCACCGTAACGGTCGACCATAAAGTCGATGATCTGCTGGTTGTCCTTGCCCTCACCCAGCATGCGAAAGATCTCGCGGCGCAGGTCAGTGGCAATCGGCGCGTTGGAGTCGGCAATGTCCTGGTTCTGACATTTTGGACACCGCAGCTCTTTGGTCAGATCACGAAAACGGTCACGCTCGGCGTCATTTTTAAACTCGTACGTGTCGATGGCAGCATGGGCCACGCCCGTGAGGGTCAGGCCAAAGGCGATCGCGGTTAACCAGCGCCTCATGGTTTGGCCTCGTCAACCAGCGCCTGATACTTGCCCGCCAGTTGCTCACGCCACACGGTTTCATCGATCACGCCCACGAACTTGTGACGAATCACGCCCTGGCTGTCGATGATGAACGTTTCAGGGGCACCGTATACGCCCAGGTTCAAGCCCAGCGAGCCGTCCGCATCGTCGATGTCCAACTGATACGGGTTGTGAAAATCCTTGAGCCATTTTTTCGCGTCGCCGTTGTCGTCTTTGTAATTGACGCCGTAGATCACCACGCCCTGCTCGGCCAGTTTGGTCAGCACCGGGTGCTCGACCCGGCACGAAATGCACCAGGTCGCCCACACGTTGACCAAAGCTGGCTTGCCCTTGAGGTCGGCCTCGGTCAGGGTCTTGTCACCCTCCACCGACGGCAGGCTAAAGGCCGGGAATGGTTTGTCGATCATGGCCGACGGCAATTCGGTCGGGTCCAGGTACAAGCCCTTGTAAAGAAACCACGCCATGCCCAAGAACACCGCAAGTGGAATCAGCATCAACCAACGTCTCATGCCGCAGCTCCTGTCATGCCCAGCGCGTCACGCACACGGGTTTTTACTTTGACCCGGTAACGACGGTCCATCGCGGCCATTAACCCGCCAAAGCCCGTCAGCAACCCACCAAACCAGATCCAGCGCACAAACGGCTTAACGTGCACACGAACCGCCCAGGCACCCTCGCCCAACGGTTCGCCGAGCGCCACATACAGGTCGCGGGTGAAACCGGCATCGATGCCCGCTTCCGTCATCATCGAACTCTGCACCGTGTACAGGCGTTTTTCAGGGTGCAGCACGCTGACTTCCTTGCCATTGCGCACCACGCGCACGGTGCCTTTGTCTGACGTAAAGTTCGGGCCCTGGTAGTGCTTGGCCCCCTCAAAGATGAAGTGATAACCGCCCAGCTCCATCGACTCGCCCGGTGCCAGGCGCAGGTCGCGCTCGGCACTGTTCTGACTCGACAACACCACCCCTACCGCGCACACCGCTATGCCCAGGTGGGCAATTTGCATGCCCCAGTAGCTGCGGGTCAGGCTGCGCAGGCCTTTGACCAGACCTTTGTGACGGGTTTTGTCGCCGATATCGCGCACCCCGGCCAGCAGCACCCAGGCGGCCAGCATAAAGGTGGTCAAGACCGCCCAGTTAAAGTCGCCGTAAGCCACGCCAGCAATCGCCGACAATGCGGCACTGCCCAGCAGCACCGGGGTCAGCATGCCCAACAGCCATTTAACCGGGGTGTCTTTCCAGCGCACCAGCACACCCACCGCCATCACCACCATCAGCAACGCCATCAGCGGGATAAACAGCGCGTTGAAGTACGGCGGGCCCACCGACATTTTGGCGCCACTGATGGCGTCCAGAATCAGCGGGTACAACGTGCCCAGCAGAATCATCGAAGCGGCGACCACCAGAATCAGGTTGTTGCCCAGCAGCAAGGTTTCACGCGACCACAGGTTGAATCCGACGTGGCTTTTCACCACCGGGGCGCGCAGTGCAAACAGCGTCAGCGAACCGCCCACCACAAACAGCAGGAAAATCAGGATGAACACGCCGCGCTCAGGGTCAGAGGCAAACGCGTGCACTGAGGTCAATACGCCCGAACGCACCAGGAAGGTGCCCAGCAGGCTCAACGAAAACGCAGCAATGGCCAGCAATACGGTCCAGCTTTTGAATACACCGCGCTTTTCTGTCACCGCCAATGAGTGAATCAGCGCCGTGCCCACCAGCCAAGGCATGAAGGACGCGTTTTCAACCGGGTCCCAGAACCACCAGCCGCCCCAGCCAAGCTCGTAATAGGCCCACCACGAGCCCAGCGTGATGCCGATACCGAGGAAGGCCCAGGCCACGATGGTCCACGGACGCGACCAGCGCGCCCACGCGGCATCAAGACGCCCGCCGAGCAAGGCGGCAATGGCAAACGCAAACGCCACCGAGAAACCCACATAACCCATGTACAGCATCGGCGGGTGAACGATCAGGCCGATGTCTTGCAACAGCGGATTAAGGTCGTTGCCATTGGCCGGAATCTGCGGCAATAGCCGCGCAAAGGGGTTGGACGTCAAAATCAGGAACAGCAGGAAGCCGACGCTGATCATGCCCATGATCGACAGCACCCGCGCCAGCATCACCTGCGGTAATTGGCGCGAGAAGATCGACACGGCGAAGGTCCAACCGCCCAGAATCATGGCCCACAACAGCAGCGAGCCTTCGTGGGCACCCCACACCGCGCTGAATTTGTAGTACCACGGCAGCGCACTGTTGGAGTTACTGGCCACATAGGCCACCGAGAAGTCATCGGCCATGAACGACCAGGTCAGGCAACCGAACGCAAACAGCAGAAAGGCGAACTGGCCCCAGGCGGCCGGTTGCGCCAGGCTCATCCATAATTTGTCCCCACGCCAGGCCCCGAGCAACGGCACGATGGCCTGCACAATGGCAATGCACAGCGCCAGAATCATGGCCAATTGGCCCAACTCCGGGATAAACAATCCAAACGTCATCACTTAACCTCTTTGGCCGGTGCAGGATTACCCGGTGCAGGCGCGGATTGGCCGCTCTCTTTCAACGCCTTGGTGACTTCAGGCGGCATGTATTTTTCGTCGTGCTTGGCCAGCACTTCGTCCGCCACTACCACGCCCTGGGCGTTGAGCTTGCCCAGCGCAACGATCCCCTGCCCTTCGCGGAACAGGTCCGGCAGAATGCCGCGGTATTGAATGGTGACGGCTTTATTGAAATCGGTGACCACAAACTCAACGTCCAGCGAGTCGCCGCTGCGCTTGAGCGAGCCGTCTTGCACCATGCCACCGGCACGAATGCGCGTGTCGACCGGCGCTTCGCCGTTGGCGATCTGGGTCGGGGTGTAAAACAGGTTGATGTTCTGCTGCAAGGCGCTCAAGGCCAATGCCACGGCAGCCCCGGCACCGACCAGAATCGCCAGGATGATGATCAAACGTTTTTTACGCAGCGGATTCACTTCGTGTTCTCCCGGCGCAAACGACGCGCCTCTTGTTGCAGATAACGCCGACGCGCCAGGACCGGCAGCGCCACGTTCAACGCCAGGACCGCCAGGCAAATGCCATAAGAGGTCCAGACATACACCGCGTGATGGCCCATGGCGATAAAGTCGCCAAAAGAAGCAAAACTCATCGCGCACCCTCCAGTGCTTTGAGCACTTCAGCTTTGACCCAACTGCTGCGGGCCTCGCGTTTTAGCACCTCAAGCCGCATGCGCAGCAGCAGCACGGCGCCAAAAAAGCAATAAAACCCCGCCACCGTGAGCAGCAGCGGCAGCCACATTTCCATTGGCATGGCCGGTTTTTCAGTCAGGGTGAACGTTGCCCCTTGGTGCAGGGTGTTCCACCACTGCACCGAGTATTTGATGATCGGGATATTGATCACACCGACAATCGCCAGCACGGCGCAAGCCTTGGCCGCGCTGTCACGGTTGGTAATGGCATTGCCCAACGCGATCAGGCCGAAATACAGAAACAGCAGAATCAGCATCGAGGTCAGGCGCGCATCCCACACCCACCACGACCCCCAGGTCGGTTTGCCCCAGACGGCGCCAGTGACCAGCGCCACGGCGGTCATCCACGCGCCAATCGGTGCGGCGGCTTGCAGTGCCACGTCGGCGATTTTCATCTTCCACACCAGCCCTACGACGCCGCAGACCGCCAGCATCACGTAGCAGGACTGCGCCAGCATCGCGGCAGGCACATGGATATAAATGATCCGAAAACTGTTGCCCTGCTGGTAGTCCGGTGGCGCAAACGCCAGGCCCCAGACCACCCCGCTGACAATCAGCAAGACGGCGGCAATGCTCAACCACGGCAGCAGGCGGCCACTGATGGCATAGAACCATTTGGGCGAGCCGAGTTTGTGAAACCAAGTCCAGTTCATCACGCTGTTTCCATCACGGTGCCGGTCACGACAGGGTGAGTGTCATGCCAGCCAGGGTCTTTACTGGCCAATAAATGGCCAGACCTCATTATTCGCCGACGCTGATTTTCAGGCCGGCGGCTATAGCAAACGGTGTAAGGGTTACTGCAAGGGCGGTCAGGCTACCCAGCCACAGCAAATAACCCGTCGCGGGCATCCCCATAAGCGCCGCCTGCAAGGCACCACTGCCCAGGATCAGCACCGGGATGTAGAGGGGCAGAATCAACAAGGCGAGCAACAGGCCGCCGCGCTTGAGACCCACCGTCAAGGCAGCCCCCACGGCACCGAGCAAGCTCAGTACCGGCGTGCCAAGCAGCAACGACATCAGCAACACTGGCAGACACGCCACCGGTAGCCCCAGCATTAATGCCAGCAACGGTGACAGAATCACCAGCGCCAGCCCGGAAAACGCCCAGTGTGCCAGCACTTTGGCCAACACCAGTAGAGCAAGGGGGTGCGACGAAAGGACCCACTGCTCCAGCGATCCGTCCTCGAAATCACTGCGGAAAAGCCCGTCCAGCGAGAGCAAAACCGATAAAAGGGCGGCCACCCACAGCAGCCCCGGAGACAAGGTTTGCAACAATTGAGTTTCAGGACCGACCGCCAGCGGGAACATTGCAATCACGATCGCGAAGAACACCAGCGGGTTGGCCAACTCGGCCGGACGACGAAACAATAAACGCGCCTCACGCGCCAGCAACACGGCAAACACACTCATACAGCCCAACGCCCCAAATCAATATCGCGATAACCGCCAGGCAAGCGGGTCAAGGTGTGATGCGTGGTGAGCACCACCATGCCGCCCTGTTCGCAATGACGGGCCAGGTGCTCTTCCAGTTGCGCAACCCCTTGTTTATCGAGCGCGGTAAAGGGCTCGTCAAGAATCCACAGCGCCGGGCTGTCCAGATACAGGCGAGCCAGGGCCACACGTCGCTGCTGCCCCGCCGACAAGGTGTGACACGGCACGTCTTCAAAACCTTTGAGACCCACGGCTGCCAGCGCGGCCCAAATGGCCTCGCGCGACGCCGCACGATGCAGCGCACACAGCCAACTGAGGTTTTCTTCGGCGCTGAGCAGGTCTTTGATGCCCGCCGCATGCCCGATCCACAACAGCGTGTTGGCCAGCTCAGTGCGCTGTTGGCTTAAAGGCTCGCCATTTAGGCGTATTTCACCCGCCGTCGGCTGCATCAGGCCCGCCAACAAACGCAGCAGGCTGGTTTTGCCGCTGCCGTTGGGGCCGCTGATTTGCAGCATGTCACCGCTGGTCAGGCGCAATTCGAGGTTTTCGAACAACATCCGCCAGTCACGCTCACAGGCGAGCGCTACGGCTTCTAGAAGAGGGCTGGTCACGTAATTGAGGCCTTCACGGTTCAAGTCGGCGCGGGCGTGGCCGTTAAAGTGATGCAGGATAAATGCATTTGCGGCCTGATTCAGCGAGCTGGATCAAACATTCGTAATGTTTTGCTGCCCTCTGAACGACGGGGCGGCATTATACATGCCATGTCCTACTCTAAAGAGGGCAATTTCGACAGGTTGTAACGATGAAAGGCGACATGAATATTCCCCCGCTCCTGCCAACGGCACCAAACGGTGCACGCTCCGGCGTGGTCGGGGGTGAGCTGCTCAAGTTATTACAACCCCTCGACGGCTTGATCAGCCCCGGCCAAAGTGCCAAGGCTGAAGTGCTGTCGCTCAAGCAAGACGACCAGGCGTTTCAATTGCTGCTCAAGCTGACCCTGGCGGGCGGGCGCCAAACCAACGTGCAAGCCAACAGCAATTTCCCGCTGCCGCTGGGTACGCAACTGGCCGTGACCCAGCCCAGCGCCGGCAACCTGGCCATCAGCGTGCAGCAGGCGTTGAGCAGCAGTGTCGCCACGCTCACCCGCCTCGACACCCAGCAGTTGCCCTTGGGCACCCTGTTGCAAGGCAAGGTGCTAACGACCCAGGTATTGCCACAACCTGCGGGGCAACCGGCGGTGTATCGCTCGCTGGTCACCCTGCTCAATACCGCTCTGAGTGGCAGCACCCTGGCGCTCGACAGCCCACAACCCTTGCGTCTGGGCAGCCTGCTGACGGCACAAGTGCAAGGTGCGCAAAGCCTCAACTTCGTGCCCCTGAGCGGGCGGCAGGATCAACTGGCTATCGCGCAACAATTGGTCACACAACAAAGCCGCCAAGGCTCGCTGGAAGGGCTGTTAAACGCCCTGCAAAACCTGCCGTCTAGCACCCGCATGCCTGCCGAGTTGCGCGCATCAATCGATTCGCTATTGGCAGGTTTGCCTACCCCCGCCCAACTGGGCACCCCAAAAGGGTTGAGCGACGCCCTGCTCAATAGCGGCGCGTTTCTGGAGGCCAAACTGCTGGGCGGTCAACCGCAAGCGTTGGCGCCAGACATGAAGGCCACTTTATTGCGATTGATTGCGCACATTTTGCCCGGCGTACCCGCCAATACCAGCCTCAACCCTGGCGCTGCCGCCAGTGCTCAGGCGCAAGCCATGCCCACGTTCGTGCGCAACGCGCTGGGCATGCTGGGGCAAGTCAGCGCCAAACCGCAGCCGACGGGCTTCCCGTTGCCCACGCGGACCCCGCACAACGACGAAGGTGAAGACAGCCTGCAAAGCCTGCTCAAGCTCGCCGCCGCCGCTATCTCGCGCTTACAGAGCCATCAATTGTCCAGCCTTGAGCAAAGCGGGCGCACCCCCGACGGCGGGCTGTTGACCACCTGGCAGCTGGAAATCCCGATGCGTAACGCCCACGACATCGTCCCGCTGCAAGTGAAGTTCCAACGCGAAGACCCGCCCGAAAAAGACCCTGAAGACAAGCGCGAAACCCGCGAAGTCAAAGACCCACTCTGGCGTGTGGAACTGGCCTTCGACCTCTCGCCTCTGGGGCCGCTGCACGTGCAGGCGCAATTGCTGCGCGGCAACCTGTCGGGCCAGCTCTGGGCCCGACACGCCTTCACCGCCGAACTGATCGCAAGCCAACTGGTTCACCTGCGCCAGCGTCTGAAAGACGCCGGGCTGAGTGTGACCGATCTCGACTGCCACCAGGGCACACCGCCGCAGGGTGGCCATAGCCCACTGGAACAACGCTGGGTCGACGAAACCGCATGAAAACGCCCACTCCCCCGCCGCGCCAGGCGATTGCCCTCAAATATGACGGCCAACAGGCTCCCACCCTCACGGCCAAAGGCGACGATGAATTGGCCGAAGCCATTCTCAAACTCGCCCGCGAGTACGACGTGCCGATCTATGAAAACGCCGAGTTGGTGAAACTGTTAGCGCGCATGGAACTGGGTGACAGCATCCCCCAGGAGCTTTACCGAACGCTGGCCGAGATCATTGCTTTTGCCTGGCAGTTGAAGGGCAAGTTCCCGGCGGGATTTGATCCGGATGCGCAGCCGGTAGAGCGGGATGTAACGCCGCGATAATTAACGTCACAGGGTCAGAACGAGCCTTCGGCATTCGGATCAATCGTGTGCGTCAGGTTAATGCCTTCAGACCATAGAGACTGTTCAGCCTCCAGCGTCAGTAGATAACTGAGTTCGAAGGTGGGCGTGTATTGAAACCAGCGGGGCAAGAATGACAAATGGATCACACTGCCTGGCGCCTCATCTGTAATCGTTATTGCCAAGCCTGGCTCGCCCACCATCAGTCTACGGTCCCAACACAACCGGTAGCTGTAGCCGGGGCTTACATCCACCCCGAGCACAATCTCAACGTCAATGGCTTGCGTCACCGGGCGCATAGGTATGACACCTTGAGCATCGGCATCGGGAACTATCGGTGCAAGGGGAACCGCCGTTGGCCCAACCATCATTGAACTCCCGTCATGAGTGATGCGCGCGGTTCTAATAAACCGGCGCATTCAACATTCAAAAGAACACGCTATAAAGCGCCCTCTTTTCAGAGCATCGACTCAAATGACGCGTCATGCCGAACTCTGACTATCAATCATTCACTGGCCCCTGAACGACCCTGTTAAAAGCCGCCTCGCGCTGATTATTATCCCGCCCCACACTTTGCACTACTGTCACTTCTGACAGTGGCGTGCCTGGGTGGCGCCCGTTACAGTCGGGCCATTATTTGCACAGGCAGGCTTGAACATGGGGCTCACCTTGCCCCTATTAAGGGAAAAAACCCAGTGAAAAAAGCCGTGGTGATTGGCGGCAGCCTGTCAGGCTGCCTCGTGGCACAAGTGCTGTCAGCACACTTCAGCGAGGTGGTGATCCTGGAAAAGGATCAATTTGACGCCACGACGGCGCCCCGAAAAGGCGTCCCTCAAGAGCACCATCTGCATCTGGTGCTTAAACAGGGCATGGACATCATTGAAAGCATCTTCCCCGGCATTACACATGCGCTGAATGCTGAGGGCGGCGTGCCGCTCAATCTGGGCCGCGATCTACGCTGGTTTCAGGGCGGCGAATGGAAAGTCCCTTACCTCAGCGGGCTTTCATCGATGGTGTTCAGTCGCTCACTGCTGGACAAAACCTTGCGCCAACGCATCCTCAGTAACCCGCGCGTCACCGTCAGCCGCCATACCAGGGTTAGCGGCTTGATCTGCAATGGCACCCGGGTTGAAGGGGTCACGCTCAGTCGAGACGGGGTTGATGGAACACTGCGCTGCGAATTAGTGGTGGATTGCAGCGGCTTTGGCACTAAAACACCGCAGTGGCTAAAGGCCAATGGCTTGGGTGACGTGCAAATCAGCACCCTTAAAAAACACACCCACTATTCATCGCAGCTGTACCGCAGCACAGGCGCCGTGGACAGAAAAGCGGTCATGATCTGGGACCAGGGCAGTAACAAATATGATGTGGGGCTGATGTTTCCGATTGAAAAGAACACATGGCTCATTTCAGCCGCTGGCTGCTTTGAGTCCAATCCCACACATGATGTGACCGCCTACAAGGCCTTTATCAGCGCACTCACGCAGCCCGATATCAGTGACTTCATCGCGCAAGCCGTTCCGGTGTCTGAACTCTCAAGTTTTAAATTTGGGGGCAGCACCTGGCGCCACTATGAAAAAATGAGCCACTTCCCGGACGGGTTGTTGGTGGTGGGGGCCGCCTTTTGCAACCTCAATCCATTCTTCGCCCAAGGCCTGACGATGTGCGCCAGCCACGTCAAGGTTTTACGTGAACACCTCACTCAAGGGCTGCCCGCACGGACGCTGCAAAAAAAACTGGCGCGTGTCTCGCGCATGCCTTGGGACATGGCTGAAATTGAAGACCTTCGTCACTCACGCGTCGAAGGCAAGCGCACTCTTTTCAAGCGATTCATGATGGCCTATGTCGGCATGTTCTACACACTCTCTAACCACAACACGTTCGCCAGGGAACTTCAGCTCAAGGTCATGCATCAAGTCGCATCGCCCTATGCACTCTTTCACCCGTCTATAGTCATGCGCATAGCGGGCATGGCCTGCTCGTCTGCCTGGCGGGCCAAATCATCCGTGCGAAGGGCGTCCTCCCATGACACTCCCCCCTATTGACCTATCACGCACGCGTGTCCAACGAGTTGATCGAGCATGAGTTCGATTACGTCTATGTGGGGCGATATGAGGGTGAGCCGCGACCTGACCCCAACGAGGCGTGCGCCTGGAAATGGATAGACCTAGAAACCCTGAACGCTCAACTGGCCAATCAACCCGAGCTATTTACGGCCTGGTTTAAACAGATCATTCAACAACCGGGCGCGCAACTGCACGCCTTGAAAGAGCGTGCAGCCAGCGCACCAACCGCTGCCGGCTAAAACCGCACCCAACAAAAAGGGCCGCTGCAACACAGGTTGCAGTGGCCCTTTTCACGTGATCCGTTTACGCAATTACCGACTAAAAACTCAGCCTTTGTGCATCTTGCTCATCAACTCGGCCTCAGCCTGGGTCAGGCCACAGGACTCGGTCAATTCGTCGATGCTGGCCCCCATGCCAACCAGGCGCGCAGCCTGGGAGAATGACAGGCTGGTCGGGTCGCGCTGTTCCAATTGCGTGAGTTTTTCAGGCAGCGGCGCCACCACCGCGCGCAACTCGTGCAGGTCTTCACCCATTTGCACGCTGCCGTTCTGGTAGGTGTCCAACCGTCGACCCAGCTCTTTGATGCGCTGATCGCGCAGGGCATCGCCCGCTGCTTGCTGCGCCGCAATCAAGCGCTGGCTGCGTACGTAGGACACGAACATCCACACCGTCAGCACCCAGAGCAGGCCCAGGACTATTACCGCCACCTCAAGCATCAATCAGATGTTCTCCAGATCCGACCATTCTTCTTCGCTCATCATTTTGTCCAGCTCAACCAGAATCAGCAGCTCGCCGTTCTTGTTGCACACGCCCTGGATAAACTTGGCGGATTCTTCGTTGCCCACATTCGGCGCGGTTTCGATCTCGGACTGACGCAGATAAACCACTTCCGCCACGCTGTCGACCAAAATGCCAACCACCTGTTTGTCGGCTTCGATAATCACGATGCGACTGTTGTCTGTGATTTCAGCGTTCATCAAGCCAAAGCGCTGACGGGTATCGATCACCGTTACCACGTTGCCACGCAGGTTGATGATGCCCAGCACGTAGGAAGGCGCACCCGGAACCGGGGCGATTTCGGTGTAGCGCAGCACTTCCTGTACCTGCATCACGTTGATGCCGTAAGACTCGTTGTCCAGCTTGAAGGTGACCCATTGCAGGATCGGATCTTCGGAACCCTTTGCACTTGACTGATTCATACCCCAAACCCCTGGCTAAATACCGCTAAAACGGTGTGTGTGCTGTCTGACCGCGCCATTGGCCCGGCCGTTTGTTTTGTCTGTTTACGCCTGCGGCGCGGGTACGGCTTTGGCCATATGCTTGACCGCGCCGCTGGCGATCAATTCGGCCAGCTCCGCCACGTCCAGCAGCGCGCACATGTGTTCAATCACCGTGCCCGCCAACCAGGGACGCTGCCCACGCTGGGTGCGCCATTTGATTTCGTTGGGGTCCAGGCGCAGCGAACGGCTGACTTGATGCACTGCCAGGCCCCATTCATAGCCCTGAACCGAAATAACGTATTGCAGCCCTTCGCGAAAGTCATCGCGGTAACGGTCGGGCATGACCCAGCGTGCGGTGTCGAGCACCTTGAGGTTGCCACTCTGGCTCGGCAAGATCCCCAGGAACCATTCCGGTTGACCGAACAGCGGCGTCAGCTCACGCCCGGCCAGCGAATAAATCGACCCCAAACACACCAGCGGCACGGCCAGCGTCAGGCCCGCCACGTCGAACAACAAGCATTCGAACGGTTCGGCTGCCCACGCCGGGCGACCATCACTGAGGGCAGGCAAACGCCCACCGGGCGCCGTCGGCAAATGCACATCGACCAGTGGCCGAGCCAATGCTTGCTCCACCTGCCCCCCCTCAGGCCACTCAACCGCCAGCGCTGCCGGGGCACGGATGGGCACCACCACTGCGGGTGCAGGTGCAGGTGCAGGCACCACCGCGTCACGCACCTGCTCTTCCAGCACCGCCGCCGCAAAATCGTCCAGCCCGACGGTTTCAACCTCTGGCATGACCAACGGCATGACCGGTTCAGGCTCAGCCGCCAATAGCTCCTCAGTGGCCTCTTGCAACAGGCCGTCGAGGTAGGACTGCAACGCCAATTGCGGGCGCGTCGGTATCAATACAGGTTGCTTCATAGAGTGGCCCACGCCCAGCCTTCACACCCGAGACCTGTAGAGGTTATCGGCCGCACAACTTTGATACTTGAATGCACACCCACTTCACGCCACCTGCGGTGCAAGTTGGCGGCTCAGCAAATGCTTGAGCAAGGCGCGATACGCCACCACACCACGGCTTTTAGGGTCGAACTGCGACGGCGCAAGACCGGCGCGGCTGGCGTCACGCAAACGTGTATCGACCGGAATATAACCCTGCCAAATCGTTTCGGGATACAGGTCACGCAACACCCGCAAGGTGCTCATGGACGCTTGGGTACGCCGGTCAAACAAGGTCGGCACGATGCTGTACGGCAACTCTTGTTTGCGCGAGCGGTTGATCATCGCCAGGGTGTTGACCATGCGCTCCAGCCCCTTGACCGCCAAGTGCTCGGTTTGCACCGGGATCACCAACTGCTGGCTCGCCGCCAAGGCATTGACCATCAACACGCCCAGCAACGGCGGGCTGTCGATGATCGCGTAATCGTAGTCTTGCCACAGTTGCGCCAGCGCACGGGCAATCACCAGCCCCAGGCCACTCTGCCCCGGCGACTGGCGCTCAAGGGTGGCCAACGCCGTGCTCGAAGGCAGCAACGAGATGCGCTCGTTACTGGTGGCCAGCAACAATTGGGCGGGCATGCCTTCTGGCACCTGGCCCTTGTGCAAGAACAAGTCGTAGTTGCTGTGCTCAAGCGTATCGGGGTCGTAACCAAAGTAACTGGTCATGGAGCCGTGGGGGTCCAGATCGACCACAACCACGCGCTTGCCCGCCTCGGCCAGCAAACCGGCCAGAGCGATGGAGGTGGTGGTCTTACCGACACCACCTTTTTGATTGGCTACTGCCCAGACTCTCATTAGCGTGTTCCTCCCGGCGGCATGACCGCTTGGCCGAGAATTGACATTCAGTTATAGGGCCGGCGACGGAGAATTGACGGCATTCGCCCGAACCGGCGGCTTTGTCACCGGCGGTGCAGTTTGTGTGCCAGCTCGCTTCAACGCCGCATCCGGGGTGGCATGCGCAGAGCCGGTGCCGGTCAGACTGCGGCGCACATCGAGGTTGCGCGACACCACCAACACCACACGCCGGTTCAGCGCCCGGCCTTCTGGCGTGGTGTTATTGGCCACCGGCTGAAACTCGCCGTAACCGACCGACGCCATGCGCGCCGGGTTGACCCCTTGCATGGCCAGCATGCGCACGATGCTCGACGAGCGCGCCGAGGACAGCTCCCAGTTAGTGGGGTACTGCGCCGTGCGAATCGGCAAATCATCGGTGAAACCTTCAACGTGAATCGGGTTGTCGAACGGCTTAAGGATCGTCGCCACTTTGTCGATGATGTTGAAGGCCACGTCACTGGGCATCGCGTCACCACTGCCAAACAACAAGCTGGAATTGAGTTCGATCTCAACCCACAACTCGTTGCCACGCACCGTCAACTGATTGGACGCAATCAAATCGCCAAACGCGTGGGTGATGTCATCGGCGATGGTTTTCAGCGGGTCGCGGGTGATTTGACCAATGCCTGCGTCGGTCTGGTCGCTGTCTTTGACCAGCGGCTCGGCAGGCTTGGTGGTCAACGGCCGCTCATCACCGACCGGAATCGGCTTCATGGTGCGTTCAGCGTCGTTGAACACCCCCACCAGCGCCTGGGAGATGACCTTGTATTTGCCTTCGTTGATCGAAGAGATCGAGTACATGACCACGAAAAACGCAAACAGCAAGGTGATGAAGTCCGCGTAGGACACCAGCCAGCGTTCGTGATTGACGTGTTCTTCAGGCTGCCGACGGCGACGGGACATAGCGCAAACTCTCCATTAATCCATGAAGCCCTGAAGCTTCAACTCAATGGAGCGCGGGTTCTCGCCCTCGGCAATCGACAATATGCCTTCGAGCAACATTTCGCGGTAACGCGACTGGCGCATGGCAATCGACTTCAGCTTGCTGGCGATCGGCAACAGAATCAGGTTGGCACTGGCCACGCCATAAATGGTGGCGACGAACGCCACGGCAATGCCGCTGCCCAACTGGCTGGGGTCGGCCAGGTTACCCATCACGTGGATCAAGCCCATCACCGCGCCGATGATGCCAATGGTCGGCGCGTAGCCACCCATGCTTTCAAACACCTTGGCGGCTTCGATGTCGCGGCTTTCCTGAGTCATGAAATCGACTTCAAGAATGCTGCGGATCGCCTCCGGTTCCGCGCCGTCGACCAGCAATTGCAAGCCTTTGCGCGAGTAGTCGTCAGGTTCGGCGTCGGCGACGCCTTCCAGGCCGAGCAAGCCTTCCTTGCGCGCCGTCAGACTCCAGTTGACTACGCGGTCAACGCCGCCAGCCAGGTCGATATGGGGCGGAAAGAAAATCCAGATCACGGTTTGCATGGCGCGTTTGAAGGCGCTCATGGGCGACTGCAACAACGCGGCACCCACGGTGCCGCCGATCACGATCAACGCGGCCGGACCATTGGCCAACGCGCCCAGGTGGCCACCTTCGAGGTAGTTACCGCCGATGATGGCCACAAAGGCCATGATGATGCCGATCAGGCTCAGTACATCCATCAGTGACACGCCTCGACCAAGTGCTTGCCGATGTCATCCAGGCTGTACACCGCGTCCGCCAGGTTGGCTTTGACGATGGCCATTGGCATGCCGTAAATCACACAACTGGCTTCGTCTTGCGCCCAGACACTGCTGCCACCCTGCTTGAGCAGACGCGCGCCTTCGCGGCCGTCTGCGCCCATGCCGGTCAACACCACTGCCAACACTTTGTCGCCGTAAGACTTGGCCGCAGAACCGAAGGTGATATCCACACACGGCTTGTAGTTCAAACGCTCGTCGCCCGGCAGAATTCTCACCGTGCCACGGCCGTCGATCATCATTTGCTTGCCACCCGGCGCCAGCAGGGCCAGGCCCGGACGCAGAATGTCGCCGTCTTCAGCTTCTTTGACGCTGATGCGGCACAGCTTGTCCAACCGCTCGGCAAACGCCTTGGTAAAGGCCGCTGGCATGTGCTGAACCAGCACGATAGGCGCCGGGAAGTTGCCCGGCAGTTGCGTCAACACGCGCTGCAAGGCTACCGGGCCACCGGTTGATGTCCCAATCGCCACCAGCTTGTAGGCCTTACGTTTTGGCGCCGGTGAAGACGGCGCGGCCGCAGGCGCACTGCGACTGGCAATCGGCGTGGTGCGTGCCGGGGTTGGCGCAGGCGCCGTGGCGACAGGTGCAAAACCGCTGACCGCGGGCCGCGAGGGCGCCACTGAAGGTTGCGCCGAGGGCTGCGGTGCGCTGGAAAAACGGCGGTTGCTGCGCGAAATGGTGTGCACCTTCTCGCACAGCAACTGTTTGACCTTATCGGGGTTGCGCGAAATGTCTTCGAAGTTTTTCGGCAAGAAGTCCACGGCCCCTGCGTCCAGTGCATCCAGCGTGACGCGGGCACCTTCGTGGGTCAGTGAAGAAAACATCAACACCGGGGTCGGACACTTCTGCATGATGTGACGCACGGCAGTGATGCCGTCCATCATCGGCATTTCGTAGTCCATGGTGATCACATCGGGCTTGAGCGCCAGCGCCTGATCAATCGCCTCTTTGCCATTGGTGGCAGTGCCGATCACCTGGATCGTCGGATCAGCCGACAGAATTTCCGAGACGCGGCGGCGGAAAAAACCCGAATCATCCACCACCAGGACCTTGACTACCATAAACACTCCGTTAGGCGGCGCGAGACGCTAGCGCCCCGCTCCACCAGATTCAAATACGCCGTGCGGCGTAGCGTTTGAGCATGCTCGGCACATCCAGAATCAAGGCAATACGGCCATCACCGGTAATGGTGGCACCCGACATGCCAGGCGTGCCCTGGAGCATTTTGCCCAACGGTTTGATGACCACTTCTTCCTGACCGACCAACTGATCGACCACAAAGCCGATGCGCTGGGTGCCCACCGAAAGAATCACCACATGCCCTTCGCGCTGCTCTTCATGGGCGGCCGAGGCCACCAACCAGCGCTTGAGGTAGAACAACGGCAGCGCTTTATCGCGCACGATCACCACTTCCTGGCCGTCAACCACATTGGTGCGTGACAGGTCGAGGTGGAAAATCTCGTTGACGTTGACCAACGGGAACGCGAAGGCTTGATTGCCCAGCATCACCATCAGGGTCGGCATGATTGCCAGCGTCAGCGGTACTTTGATCACGATCTTCGAGCCTTGGCCCAAGGTCGAGTAAATGTTCAGCGAGCCATTGAGCTGGGCGATTTTGGTTTTCACCACGTCCATGCCCACGCCTCGGCCCGACACATCGGAAATCTCGGTTTTGGTCGAGAACCCCGGCGCGAAAATCAGGTTGTAGCAGTCGGACTCGCTCAAACGGTCAGCGGCGTCCTTGTCCATCAAGCCTTTTTTCACGGCGATGGCGCGCAACACGTTCGCGTCCATGCCTTTGCCGTCATCGGAGATGGACAGCAAAATGTGGTCGCCTTCCTGCTCGGCAGACAGGATCACCTTGCCGCAACGGGCCTTGCCAGCCGCTTCGCGTTCTTCCGGGGTTTCGCAGCCATGATCGACCGCGTTACGCACCAAGTGGACCAGCGGATCGGCCAGGGCCTCGACCAGGTTTTTGTCCAGGTCGGTTTCTTCGCCCACCAGCTCCAGGTTGATTTCTTTTTTCAGCTGACGCGCCAAGTCACGTACCAGTCGCGGGAAGCGACCGAAGACTTTTTTGATCGGCTGCATCCGGGTCTTCATCACCGCGGTTTGCAGGTCAGCGGTCACCACATCAAGGTTGGACACAGCCTTGGACATGGCTTCGTCATTGCTGTTGAGGCCCAGGCGCACCAAACGGTTACGCACCAGCACCAACTCGCCGACCATGTTCATGATGTCGTCCAGGCGCGCGGTATCGACCCGCACCGTGGTTTCAGCTTCAGAGGCCGCCGGTTTGTCCGGGTGCGCAGCCTGGGCACGCACAGGTGCCACAGGGCGTGCGGGTTCAGGCTTTTTGGCTACCGCAGCTGCCGGGGCCGGGGCCGGTTTAGCCGCAACGGCTGGCGTCGCCACTTCAGAGAACTGGCCCTTGCCGTGCAACTCGTCGAGCAGTGATTCAAACTCGTGATCGGTGATGTGATCCGGGCTGGCGGGTTTGGCCGCAGCGTCAGGCTCGGCGGCAGGCGCCTCTAGTGCTTGGGCACTGAACGATCCCTTGCCGTGCAACTGATCGAGCAACGCTTCAAATTCGTCATCAGTGATTTCATTGCTGGCCGGCGCCGCAGCAGCAGGCTCTGCGGCGGGCGCAGACGCAACGGCGTCGGGCGCAAAGCTGCCTTTGCCATGCAACTGATCGAGCAACGATTCGAACTCGGCATCGCTGATGTCTTCGCTGGCGGCGGGTGCATCGGCCGCGGCCTTGCCCGCATTGAGCGAGTCCAGCAACAGCTCGAATTCGTTATCCGTGATATCACCGCCGTCGGCGGTCACAGCGGCTTGCACCACCGGCTCAGGTTCAGGCGCGGCGACCACGGCAGCGGCAGGTTCAGCCAGACGGGCCAATGCCGCCAGCAACTCAGGCGTGGCGGCGGTGACCGGTGCACGTTCACGCACTTCGCTGAACATGCCGTTGACCGCGTCGAGCGCTTCCAGGATCACGTCCATCAGCTCCGAGTCGACGTGACGTTCACCCTTACGCAGGATGTCGAACACGTTCTCGGCGATGTGACAGCACTCCACCAGCTCGTTGAGCTGGAGGAAGCCGGCGCCCCCTTTTACAGTGTGAAAACCGCGAAAAATTGCATTGAGCAGGTCCGCATCATCCGGTCGGCTTTCCAGCTCAACCAATTGTTCGGATAACTGCTCTAGAATTTCGCCGGCTTCAACCAGGAAATCCTGAAGGATTTCTTCATCGGCGCCGAAGCTCATGTACGTGCTCCTTAAAATCCAAGACTTGAAAGCAAATCGTCTACATCGTCCTGACCGGACACGACGTCATCACGCTTATCGGCATGAATCTGCGGACCTTCACCCTGCGCCAGGTTTTTTTGCGGATTATTTTCTGCCCGCAGTGCTTCGCGGTCATGTTCGATCCCCGCAAAACGGTCAACCTGACTGGCCATCAGCACCAGTTTGAGCAGATTGCTTTCAACTTCTGTCACCAGCTGCGTGACCCGCTTGATCACCTGGCCGGTGAGGTCCTGGTAATCCTGGGCCAGCAAAATGTCATTGAGGTTGGCGGCGACCCTATGGCTTTCTTCTTCGCTGCGCGTCAGAAAACCGTCAACCCGACGGGCCAGCTCACGAAACTCCTCAGCACCGATTTCGCGACGCATAAAGCGCCCCCAATCTGCGCTCAGGGCTTTGGCTTCTGCCCCCAGGCCATTGACCAGTGGCGTACTGTTTTCCACCAGGTCCATGGTGCGGTTGGCCGCAGCTTCCGTTAAGCGCACAACATACGACAAACGTTCGGTCGCATCCGTGATCTGCGACACTTCTTCGGCTTGTGGCATGTGCGGGTCGATATGGAAATTGACAATCGCACTGTGCAACTCACGCGTCAGCTTACCGACTTCTCGATACAAGCCACGATCGCGGGTCTGGTTCAATTCGTGAATCAGTTGCACCGCATCGCCAAACTGACCTTTTTCAAGGCTGTCGACCAACTCGCGGGCATGTTTTTTCAGGGTCAATTCAAAATCGCCCTGTGTAGATTCTTTATGCTCCATAGCGCCCCCGTGACGACCCCATTAGTGGCCGATACGCTCAAAGATCTTTTCGATCTTCTCTTTGAGAGCCAACGCCGTGAACGGCTTAACGACGTAGCCGTTAACCCCCGCCTGGGCGGCTTCGATGATTTGCTCGCGCTTGGCTTCTGCGGTCACCATCAACACAGGCAGGCTTCTAAGCTTTTCGTCCGCGCGCACGTGGCGCAACAGGTCGATGCCCGTCATGCCCGGCATGTTCCAGTCAGTGACCAGAAAGTCGATGCTGCCGGTGTTCAGGATCGGAATCGCCGTGATGCCGTCATCGGCTTCCACGGTGTTAGTGAACCCTAAGTCACGCAGCAGGTTTTTAATGATCCGCCGCATCGTTGAAAAATCATCAACGATGAGGATTTTCATATTCTTGTCCAATTCGACCTCCAAGCAGTCTTAAAACGCGCTCAGCACCTGAACGCGCCATTCAATCAATTCGGTTTGTGTTACACGCCATGAACCTGTAGGAGCGAGCGTGCGCGCGATAAAAACGATGCGGTGTATCCCTCAACACCCATCGCCCGCATCACGCGCACGCTCGCTCCTACAGTAATTAAGCTGCTACAGAAATCAGCGCGCTCGCCACTCGGCCAGTCGCCCGCGTAACCGCGCGGCGCACTGGCTGTGCAACTGACTGACGCGCGACTCACTGACGCCCAGCACCTCACCGATTTCCTTGAGGTTGAGCTCTTCGTCGTAGTACAG
This sequence comes from Pseudomonas weihenstephanensis, assembly GCF_001043055.1. GTDB lineage: Bacteria > Pseudomonadota > Gammaproteobacteria > Pseudomonadales > Pseudomonadaceae > Aquipseudomonas > Aquipseudomonas weihenstephanensis. The sequence goes on along the minus strand of NZ_JYLF01000012.1, from coordinate 74,093 downwards.
CGCCAACACCAATCGCTCACGTTCGGGCAAGTTCGCAATCGCCTCGGCCAACGCGGCCTGAAAGCGCTCGTCTTCCAGGTCTCGCGATGGCTCAAGGTGCGCACTGGCGCCGTCCTCGTGCAGCCCTTCATGCTCGCCATCCTGTAACAGGTCGTCAAAGCTGAAGAGCCGGCTGCCCAAGGTGTCATTCAAAATGGCGTAATAATCATCCAGGCTTAAATTGAGTTCGGCCGCAACTTCGTGATCTTTAGCGTCACAACCGGTTTTTGCTTCAATTGCCCGAATGGCGTCGCTGACCATACGTGTGTTGCGGTGCACCGAGCGGGGAGCCCAGTCGCCTTTTCGCACTTCATCCAGCATCGCGCCACGGATACGAATACCCGCGTAGGTTTCGAAACTCGCCCCTTTGCTCGCATCGTATTTGGTCGAGACTTCAAGCAGGCCGATCATCCCGGCCTGGATCAAGTCTTCTACCTGCACGCTGGCGGGCAATCGCGCCAGCAGGTGATACGCGATGCGTTTAACCAAAGGCGCGTAACGTTCGATCAGCTCATATTGGCTGTCACGCGACGACTTGCTGTACATGCGATAGCCGCTGGCTGTCATTGGGCCGTTCCCGCACTGGTTTGCTGCACCAGGCGCTCAACAAAGAACTCCAGGTGCCCACGTGGATTAGCTGGCAAAGGCCAGGTGTCAACTTTTTGTGCAATGGCCTTGAACGCCAGTGCGCATTTTGAACGCGGGAAGGCTTCGTAAACGGCACGCTGTTTTTGCACCGCTTTGCGCACGCATTCGTCGTACGGCACAGCGCCTACGTATTGCAGGGCGACGTCCAAAAAGCGGTCCGTGACTTTGGTCAATTTGGCGAACAGGTTGCGCCCCTCTTGCGGGCTTTGGGCCATGTTGGCCAGCACCCGGAAACGGTTCATGCCGTAATCGCGGTTCAGCAGTTTGATCAGCGCGTAGGCGTCGGTGATCGAGGTGGGTTCGTCGCACACCACCAGCAGCACTTCCTGGGCGGCGCGCACAAAACTCACCACCGATTCGCCGATACCCGCGGCCGTGTCGATCACCAGCACATCAAGGTTGTCGCCAATTTCGCTGAACGCCTGAATCAGGCCCGCGTGTTGCGCCGCGCTCAGGTGAACCATGCTTTGAGTGCCCGAGGCCGCTGGCACGATTCGAATCCCGCCAGGGCCTTGCAGCAATACTTCGCGCAGCTCACACCGCCCCTCGACCACATCGGCCAGGGTGTATTTGGGCGTCAGGCCCAACAGAACGTCGACGTTCGCCAACCCCAGGTCAGCGTCCAGCAACATCACGCGCCTGCCCAACTCGGCAAGCGCCAGCGACAAGTTGACTGAAACGTTAGTTTTACCGACGCCACCCTTGCCGCCGGTCACTGCGATCACCTGTACGGGATGCATGCTGCCCATGATCTTTCTTTACCTTGTCTTACTTAGACGCGGCTACATACGCTGGCTGCGGGTTCCTCAACGGGAACAGGACTGTGCAGACCATCAATGTAGGTACATTGCAACGTAATCGTCACTACCTCAGCCAACCCGTTTGGAGGGGCTGTGGTAGATATCAGCGAACATATCGGCCATGGCCTCTTCGCTGGGTTCTTCCTGCATTTGTACACTGACCGCACGGCTCACCAATTGGTGGCGACGCGGCAGATGGAGGTCATCGGGAATACGCGGACCGTCCGTGAGATAGGCCACTGGCAGCTCGTGACTGATGGCCAGACTCAATACTTCGCCAAGGCTTGCGGTTTCATCCAGTTTGGTCAGGATGCAACCGGCAAGCCCGCAACGTTTATAGCTGTGGTAAGCCGCCGTCAGCACTTGTTTCTGACTGGTGGTGGCCAAGACCAGGTAATTTTTGGCTTTGATGCCGCGCCCAGCCAGGCTTTCAAGTTGCAGGCGCAGGGCCGGATCGCTGGCTTGCAGGCCCGCCGTGTCAACCAGTACTACGCGTTTGCGCAACAGTGGCTCAAGGGTTTGGCCCAATGACTGACCCGGCGCTACATGCGTGACCGGCACATTGAGGATGCGGCCCAGGGTTTTGAGTTGCTCCTGAGCACCAATGCGAAAGCTGTCCATGCTCACCAGCGCAATGTTCTGCGCGCCGTACTTGAGCACGTAACGCGCGGCCAACTTGGCCAGCGTGGTGGTTTTACCCATGCCCGCCGGGCCGACCATCGCAATCACGCCGCCCTCTTCGAGCGGCTCGATTTCCGGGGTTGCGATCATGCGGGCCAGGTACGCCAACAACATGCGCCACGCCTGGCGCGGCTCTTCGATCTCGGCGACTTGCTCCAGCAAATCGCGCGACAGCGGACCCGACAAGCCAATGCGCTGCAAACGACGCCACAGGTTGGCTTGCGCCGGTTTGCTGCCTTGCAGCTGGTTCCATGCCAACGAGCCTAACTGCACTTCCAGCAGTTCGCGCAAACCATTGAGCTCAAAGCGCATGGTGTCGAAGGCACGCTGGTCCATGCTCGGCGCGGCGGGCGCAGCCGGACGTGGCGGTTCATCAAAGGTTGGCTCGATCAACGGCTCGGCGGCGGTCAGCGGCAACCCGGCAAACAACTGCCGGCTCACGTCAGCCTCGCCTTCACCGCGCAGGCTCAGTTCAGCCTGGGCCGAAACGATCCGCGACTGGGTCTTGCGCAGCTCTTCTTCAAGCTCAACGTTAGGCACACGCGGTGCCAGCGCGGACAACTTGTAGTCCAGCGCGGCGGTCAACTCAACACCACCGGCAATGCGGCGGTTACCAATAATGGCGGCATCAGCCCCCAGCTCATCACGAACCAGTTTCATGGCCTGACGCATATCGGCGGCGAAAAAACGCTTCACTTGCATAAACCAAACCTCAGCCGTTCGGGCCTACTGTCGCAACGATGGTGACTTGCTTGTTGTCAGGGATTTCCTGGTACGCCAGCACATGCAGGTTGGGCACGGCCAGGCGGCCGAACCGCGAAAGCATCGCGCGTATCGGACCGGCGACCAACAGGATCACCGGGTTGCCTTGCATCTCTTGGCGTTGGGCGGCATCGATCAAGGAACGCTGCAACTTTTCAGCCATGCTTGGCTCCAGCAGAACGCCCTCTTCCTGACCTTGTCCTGCCTTTTGCAGACTATTGAGCAATATCTGTTCCAACCTTGGCTCCAGCGTGATAACTGGCAGCTCAGACTCAACGCCTACAATGCTTTGGACGATGGCGCGGGACAAACCAACCCGCACGGCGGCCACCAAAGCGGCGGTATCTTGACTCTTGTGCGCATTGTTCGCGACGGCTTCGGCAATACTACGAATGTCGCGTACGGGCACCTGTTCAGCCAGCAGGGCCTGCAAGACCTTGAGCAGTTGCGACAGGGTCAACACACCCGGCACCAACTCTTCAGCCAGTTTTGGCGAGGCCTTGGCCAGCAACTGCATCAACTGCTGCACTTCTTCATGCCCGATCAGCTCATGGGAGTGCTTGTACAAAATTTGGTTCAGGTGCGTGGCGACCACGGTGCTGGCGTCCACCACGGTGTAGCCCAATGATTGCGCCTGACTGCGCTGGCTGACCTCGATCCACACCGCTTCCAGGCCAAAGGCCGGATCTTTGGCGGTAATCCCGTTGAGGGTGCCGAACACCTGCCCCGGGTTGATCGCCAGCTCGCGGTCCGGGTAAATCTCGGCCTCGGCCAGAATCACTCCCATCAGGGTCAGGCGATAGGCGCTGGGCGCCAGATCGAGGTTGTCGCGAATGTGCACGGTGGGCATCAAAAAGCCCAAGTCCTGAGACAGCTTTTTACGCACGCCCTTGATCCGCGCCAGCAATTGCCCGCCTTGATTGCGGTCCACCAGCGGGATCAAGCGATAGCCCACTTCCAGGCCGATCATGTCGATGGGGGTCACGTCATCCCAACCCAGCTCTTTGGTGTCTTGTGCGCGGGCCGGTGAAGGCAGCAGCTCCTGTTGGCGCTGCACTTCTTGCAGGGCCTGAGTCTTGACCACGTTTTGCTTCTTCCACATCAAGTAGGCAGCGCCGCCCGCGACGGCGGCCAAACTCAGGAAGGCGAAGTGCGGCATGCCCGGCACGGCGCCCATCACCCCCATCAAACCGGCCGAGACTGCCAGCGCCTTGGGCGATGCAAACATCTGGCGGCTGATTTGCTTGCCCATCTCTTCGGAGCCAGAGGCACGGGTCACCATGATCGCGGCCGCGGTGGACAGCAGCAGGGAAGGCAATTGCGCCACCAAACCGTCACCGATCGTCAGCAAGGCATACACCTTGCCCGCTTCGCCGAACGTCATGCCGTGCTGGAACATGCCCACGGCCATGCCACCGATCAGGTTGATAAACAGAATCAACAGACCGGCGATGGCATCACCGCGTACAAATTTGCTGGCACCGTCCATCGAACCGTAGAACTCAGCCTCTTGGGCGACTTCCTGACGGCGCGACTTGGCCTGGTTCTGGTCGATCAAACCGGCGTTAAGGTCGGCGTCGATCGCCATCTGCTTGCCGGGCATGGCATCGAGGGTGAAACGTGCGCTCACCTCGGAGATACGCCCGGCCCCCTTGGTCACCACCACGAAGTTGATGATCATCAAAATCGCGAACACCACGATACCGACCACGTAGTTGCCGCCGATCACCACCTCACCGAACGCCTGAATCACCTTACCGGCGGCGCCGTGACCTTCTTGACCGTGAAGCATCACCACCCGCGTCGAAGCCACGTTGAGCGCCAGACGCATTAGCGTGGCGACCAGCAAAATGGTCGGGAACACCGCGAAATCCAGTGGGCGCAAGGCGTACACACAGACCAGCAACACCACAATCGACAGCGCAATATTGAAGGTAAAGAACACGTCCAGCAGGAACGCGGGGATCGGCAACATCATCATTGCCAGCATTACCAGCAACAACAGCGGCACACCCAACTGCCCCTGACCCAGACCGGCCAGACCGTTGCGTGCGGTGTTGATTAACTGAGAACGATCCAATGACATTGCAAGAAACCTTTAGCAAACTTTTGACGCCATATGCGCCGTGAAGCCTGCCTTTGCAAGAACCCTTCCAACTTTGGCAAATGGCCACATCAGATTCGAAAACCCACTCCCCAGCCCTCTGGGTGAGGGCCGGGGCGTTACGCAGGCCTAAACCGCTCAGTTCCAGCGCCACTCACCCAAATCAATCACCAGGCAGGCGCTACTGCTAACGCCAAACACCACATCGATCTTGCGATTAGGCTCATAACCCTTCGAACCTCGACCCCCAATCAAAATATCGCCGCAACGCCCGTCTCGGGTATGCGGTCGATCTTTCCACACCGGCACACTCTCAAGCTTCAATTGACGCACCAGATTGCACAGAATGAAGCTGCGCGCGCACATCCCGTTAATGCCTTCGAAACTCAACGACTTACGCAGAAAGCTCAACAGGGTCTCGCGCTCTTTTTCACAGCGCTCCAGCACAGCGGCGTAGTAGTCTTCGCGCCCGTACCCCTGCGGTACCGTGGGCAATGAAATAACCGCCAGCAAATCTTCACCTTCGGTACTAAAACCCACCACATGCTGATCGGGCGCTTGATCCAGCCAGAAAATCGCAAAGGTGGCATCCAGCACAGGAAATGACGGAAACAAGCCCTCCAGCTCAGCCATAGCCAACCCGTGAGACCCGCTTAACGCATAGGTTTTGACTGAACCGTCAGGGATGAGGGTCAACTCGATAGGCATCGTGCATCTCCATTGCAAACGACGAAACGCCAGGGTGCGCTCAAGGTTCAGTTAAGCAGGTTTGCGCCAACCCGATACTGCCAAAGCTGACAGCCTGCGCCACGTTACTCGTCGCGACGTAAATCCGGCGGGATCGGCAGATCGCTCAGAGGATCAGGCCGCTTGCCTTTGCCCGCCTGGTGCTGGCGGATCTGGTAGACGTAGGCCAAGACCTGCGCCACGGCCAAGTACAGGCCTGCGGGGATTTCCTGATCCAGCTCGGTGGAGTAGTAGATGGAGCGCGCCAACGCGGGCGACTCCAGCAGCAGGATGTCGTGCTTGGCGCCAATTTCACGGATCTTGAGCGCCAGAAAGTCGCTGCCCTTGGCCAGCAGCATGGGCGCAGCGCCCTTCTCCGGGTCGTATTTCAGAGCGACAGCAAAGTGGGTCGGGTTGGTGATGATGACGTCGGCATCCGGGATGGCGCTCATCATCCGGCGCTGACTCATCTCACGCTGGGTCTGGCGGATTCGTTGCTTAACTTCCGGGCGACCTTCCTGATCCTTGTGCTCATCGCGCACCTCCTGCTTGGTCATCAGCAGTTTCTTGTGGCTTTCCCACAACTGCACCGGCACGTCCACGGCCGCAATCAGGATCAACCCGCAAGCCATCCACAAGGCACTCCACGCCACCACTTGCAAGCTGTGGATGACGGCCGATTCAAGGGGTTCACGGGAGATGCGCTGCAAGTCGTCGATGTCGGACTTGAGCACCAACAACGCCACAATCAAGATGATAAAAAACTTGGCCAACGCCTTGAGCAGCTCGACCAGCGCCTTGGCCGAGAACATGCGCTTGATGCCCGCCGCAGGATTCATGCGGCTGAATTTGGGGGCCAGGCTGCCCGCCGCGAACAACCAGCCGCCCAGTGCAATAGGCCCGATCAACGCTGCAATCAACAAGGTAATAAGTACCGGCTGCAACGCCACCAGGGCGATCTTGCCTGAATGCAGGAGGAAGGCGCCCATCGAGTCAGTGTTGAGCAGCACTTCACGGCTGATGCTGAAGTTGTAGCGCATGATTTCCATCATGTCCTGCGCCAGCGCACCGCCGAAGATGATCAAGCCGATGGAGCCTGCGAGCATGATTGCCAGCGTATTGAGTTCTTTCGAGCGCGCGATCTCGCCCTTTTCCCTGGAGTCTTTTTTTCGTTTCTCCGTGGGGTCTTCTGTTTTATCGGCGCCACTCTCGCTTTCGGCCATCGCTAGCGCGCCTGTGCCAAGTCACGTAAAAACTGCAAGGCCTCGGTGGCCAGCGGTTGATACTGATTGAGAATGTCCGCCAGGCTGATCCACAGGATCACCATGCCCAGCACCAGGGTCAGCGGAAAGCCGATGGCGAAAATGTTCAATTGCGGGGCCGCACGGGTCATCACGCCGAATGCGATGTTGACCACCAACAGCGCGGTGATCGCTGGCAGCACCAGCAGCAAGGCGGCACCCAGCACCCAACCGAGCTTGCCAACCACTTCCCAGAAGTGATGCGTCAGCAACCCGCCTCCCACTGGTAAGGTGGTGAAGCTTTCGGTGAGCACCTCAAACACCACCAGGTGCCCGTTCATGGACAGAAACAACAACGTCACCAGCATGGTGAAGAACTGCCCGATGACCGCTACGTTGACCCCGTTGGCCGGGTCGACCATGGAGGCGAAGCCCATGCCCATCTGGATCGCCACAATTTGCCCGGCCACCACAAACGCCTGAAAAAACAATTGCAGCGAAAACCCGAGCAAGGCGCCGATGATGATTTGCTCGGCAATCAACATCAACCCACTGAGGTCCAGCGGGTTTACCGTCGGCAGCGGCGGCAAGCTCGGCATGATGGCCAAAGTGATGGCTATCGACAAAAACAGCTTGATGCGCTTGGGCACCAGGGTGGTGCCGATGATCGGCATGGTGGTCAACACTGCGCCTACCCGAAACAGCGGCAGCATAAAGCTGGCGACCCAGGTACTGATCTGCGCGTCCGTCAGGGCAAGCAGCGACATTTAGCCGATCAACTGCGGAATGCTGCCGTACAACGACAGGATGTATTCCATAAAGGTCTGCACCAACCACGGCCCCGCCACGATCAAGGTGACCAGCATCACCAGCAAGCGTGGCAAAAAGCTCAAGGTTTGTTCGTTGATTTGGGTGGCGGCCTGAAACATGGCCACCATCAAACCCACCAACAAGCTGGGCACCACCAACACAGCCACCATCATGGTGGTCAGCCACAAAGCACTGCGAAACAGGTCAACCGCGACTTCTGGGGTCATTGCGCATTACTCCCGGGCATGACTCACACTCCGCCAAAACTGCTGGCCAGCGTACCGATAATCAACGCCCAGCCATCCACCAGAACAAACAGCATGATCTTGAACGGCAGCGAAATAATCAGCGGCGACAGCATCATCATCCCCATGGCCATCAGCACACTGGCCACCACCAGATCGATGATCAGGAACGGAATGAAGATCATAAAACCGATCTGAAACGCCGTTTTAAGCTCGGAGGTCACAAACGCCGGCACCAGAATGGTCAAAGGCGCCGCATCCGGGGTGGCGATGTCCGTGCGCTTGGACAAACGCATGAACAGCTCAAGGTCACTGGTGCGGGTTTGAGCCAGCATGAAGTCCTTGATCGGGCCTTCTGCCTTAAGGATCGCATCCTGCGCCGAGAGCTTTTCCGCCAGGTAAGGCTGCAAGGCGTTTTCGTTAATTTTGTCGAACACCGGGGCCATGATGAACATAGTCAAAAACAGCGCCATGCCCGTCAAAATCTGGTTTGACGGCGTTTGCTGCAAGCCCAGCGCCTGACGCAGGATGGAAAACACAATGATGATGCGCGTAAAGCTGGTCATCAGCATGACGAACGCCGGGATAAAGCTCAGCGCTGTCATGATCAGCAGAATTTGCAAGCTGACCGAATATTCCTGCTGCCCGTTGGCACCGGTACCCAAGGTAATGGCCGGGATCGACAACGGGTCGGCGCCGAACGCCAACGGCGCGGCCAGCGCTAACAACAGCGCAATGACTAAACGCATTACGGCTTGTCCTTTTGATTACCCATCAGTTCCATCAGGCGCTTGGCAAACTCCGGCGTTGCAGGCTGCGAAGACTCCGGCAATTGCACCGGCTCCTTGAGCACATGCAGCGGCGTGATACGCCCCGGCGTCAAGCCCAACAAAATTTGCTCATTGCCCACCTGCACCAGCACCAACCGGTCACGCGCGCCCAGCGCACGCGAGCTGATGAGTTCGATCACCTGCCCCTGACGCGGCCCGGCGTGCTGAACCCTGCGCAGCAGCCAGGCCAGACCAAAGATCAGGCCCAGCACCAGCAGCAAGCCCAACACCAGTTGCGTGAGCTGCCCGCCGATGCCACTGCCCACCACGGGCGCGACAGCAGCGGTGGCCGTTGCAGCCGGCTCGGCCGCCAGCACGCTTAAAGGGAACGCCAGTAAACCGCCGAGTAACCGCTTCACTTAGCGCAGCTTCTTGATGCGTTCGCTTGGGCTGATCACGTCAGTCAGGCGAATGCCGAACTTTTCGTTGACCACAACCACTTCACCGTGCGCAATCAGGGTGCCGTTGACCAGCACATCCAGCGGCTCGCCGGCCAGGCGGTCCAGCTCGATTACCGATCCCTGGTTGAGTTGCAGCAGGTTACGAATGTTGATGTCGGTGCTGCCCACTTCCATGGAGATCGAGACCGGAATATCCAGAATCACGTCCAGGTTGGGGCCGTCCAGCGTCACCGGGTCGTTATTGCGCGGCACGCTGCCAAATTCTTCCATCGGCAAGCGATTGGAAGCCGGGGCCTTGGCCGCATCTGCCGCCAGCAAGGCGTCGATGTCGTGCTGGCCCACTTCGCCAGTTTCTTCCAGCGCAGCCGCCCATTCATCGGCGAGCGCCTGGTCTTCGGCAGAAGTTATATCGTGTTCGTCAGCCATCATTTGTCCTCGGCGGGCAGTCAATCAGTTACATAGCGAATTCTTGAAGACGGCGCTTAACGCCGCTCGATAGGCTCAACCACTTGCAGGGCGAGATTGCCCTTGTGCGAGCCCAGTTTGACCTTGAACGATGGCACGCCATTGGCACGCATCACCAGCTCGTCCTGTAATTCAATCGGGATCACGTCACCGGGCTGCATGTGCAAGATGTCACGCAGGCGCAATTGACGGCGCGCCACCGTGGCACTGAGCGGCACGCTGACATCCAGCACGTCTTCGCGCAGCGCCTTGCTCCAGCGCTCGTCCTGATCGTCGAGGTCGGACTGGAAACCGGCGTCGAGCATTTCACGCACCGGCTCGATCATTGAGTACGGCATGGTCACGTGCAGATCGCCGCCACCGCCGTCGAGTTCGATATGGAACGTGGAGACCACAATCGCCTCGCTCGGACCGACGATATTGGCCATGGCCGGGTTCACTTCCGAGTTGATGTACTCGAAATTGACTTCCATGATCGCCTGCCAAGCCTCTTTCAAATCAATGAACGCTTGCTCCAGCACCATGCGCACCACCCGCAACTCGGTCGGGGTGAACTCACGGCCTTCGATCTTGGCGTGGCGGCCGTCGCCACCGAAGAAGTTGTCGACCAGCTTGAACACCAGTTTGGCGTCCAGGATAAACAGCGCGGTGCCGCGCAACGGCTTGATCTTGACCAGGTTGAGGCTGGTGGGCACGTACAGCGAATGCACGTATTCACCGAACTTCATCACCTGTACCCCGCCCACCGCCACGTCAGCGGAGCGGCGCAGCATATTGAACATGCTGATGCGGGTGTAACGGGCGAAACGCTCGTTGATCATTTCGAGGGTCGGCATGCGCCCACGAACAATACGGTCCTGACTGGTCAGGTCGTAACTTTTGACACTGCCGGGTTCGGCAGCCATTTCGGTCTGTACCAGACCGTCATCAACGCCATGCAACAGCGCGTCGATCTCATCCTGGGACAGCAGGTCTTGCACGGCCATGTCGTGATCCTACTGCAATACGAAGTTAGTAAAGAGCACCTGATCGACGACCACTTTGCCGAGCTCTTTTTGCGCCACGGCCTGCACGCTGGCAGTCGCTTTTTGACGCAGCATTTCCTGGCCGACCGGTGTGGCGATGCTGTCGAAGGTCTCACCGGAAAACAGCATCACCAGGTTGTTACGGATCACCGGCATGTGCACTTTGAGTGCATCAAGATCGGCCTGGTTACGGGCCTGCATGGTCATGCTGAGCTGCATGTAGCGCTGGCGGCCATTGGCGTTGTAATTGACCACAAACGCGGGTGCCATCGGCTCATAAATGGCCGCGACTTTCACATTAGGGTCGATCACGGCTTCAGGCTTGCTCTGCGCGCTGTGCATGAAATACCAGGTAGCACCCACCGACACGCCAATCGCCAGCAGCAGCGCTACCACGATCAGGATGATCAGCTTGAATTTGCCTTTCTGGGCGGGGTCTTTCACTGCGTCGCTCTTCGCCATGCCAATAATCCGTCACTATTCGATTTTCACAGGTGCACGGCAAGGCAAGAGCAAGTGTTATGCCAGAAGTGAGGGCATCGTTGAAATCGACCTTGCAGGTGCTGCTGCGGGACGAGGCGGCGATCGGGCGCGCAGCCGGCGCAAACCCGGTGAGTAAGGTGCTTCAGGTCTGTGGGGGAATGAGAGTGCGGGCGCAACGCACCCGCTCGCAGCCTCGCACGACGCGTCAGCGACGACCTGACAAGAGTCAGGCGTAATAGTCGACGGCGCTGGAGCCCAAAATCACGCTGGGCGCAGCCGCTTCAACGCCTGCCACCGCCCCCTCGTCATCCGCCCCGCCGTCAAGTCGCCCGCCATTGCCCGTGCTGTTAGCGCGGCTTTGGTTCTGCTGTTCTTGACCTTGACCTTGCCAGTTGCGCGACTGATCTGACACGTTGACGTCGACCTGCCCCATCCCCTGCTGCGCAAACATCTCACGCAAACGGAACATTTGGCCTTCCAGGGCTTCACGTACGCCCGCATGCCCACTCATGAAGTTGACCTGCGCAGGCTGGTCAGCCGTCAGGTTGACCCGGATATCCAAACGCCCTAACTCGGCCGGCTCCAACTGGATGTCTGCCGACTTGAGGTTGGCGCTGGAGAGGTACATCACCCGATTGACCACTTCTTCAGACCAGCCGCTCTGGTGCATGGCCAAAGGCTGGTTGACCGGCAGTGCATTCGCCGTTTTGGGCACGGCCGCCTGGGTGAGCGCCGCCAGACGATTGGCGAAGTCATCGACCCGGGTGTCGCTCGACGCACTTTTGAGGTCTTTGAGGCCATCATCCACCAGCCCCTTGAAGGCTTTTTCGCCTCCCTCACCGCTGGCGTCCCCATCAGTCTTGGGCTCAATCAGCATGGCAATGCCGCTGGCCTGGGCCTGGGTTTGAGCCACAGGGCCAGTGGTTTCAGTGGGGGTGTTTTTGACGGGGGTCTGACTGCTGGCGGACACATGCCCACCCTGCTCCATCGCCAGGCGCACCGCTGGCAGGTCGTCAAGCGGGTCCGCCTGCGGATCGAAATGTTCGTCAGCCACCGGCTGCGGCTGAACGGCTTGGGCCGCATTCGCAGCCGCCGCGGCCAGCGGTGGGGTTTGTACCTCGGGCTGAACCGGTACGGCTTCGGGTTGCGGCTCAACCACCGGCACCGTCGGCACCACGGGCGGCGCTACCGCCAGCGGATCGCCAGACGCCGTATCGTCAGTCGGCTTGGCCGCCGTGTCGTCCTGATCGTCACCCGCAGCGTCTTTGTTCTTGCCGCCGGGCAAGGGTTTGCCGCTATCGGCAACAGCTGGCGCCTGGTCGCCCACCTTGTCGTTGCGCACATCGGGCTTTGGCGCGGCATCCGCCGCCTTGTCCCGCGCAGGCTTGGCCACTTTGTCAGCCGCACTCGCCGGGTCTTGCGACGCTTTGGCGTACACCTTCGAGAAGTTCTGAGCCCCGGCTTTAGCGGGCTCGGCAGCAGGCTGCGAAGCATTGGCGGCCGCCGCTTTGGATGCAGCAGCGGCAGGAGTCTGAAGAAGCGAGTTGGCGGCAAGAGGCATGTAAAGGTCTCCACTGTACGGCTGGCGTAGGTACAGGTCAGAGAACTAGAGCAAGGTTCGGGCCAGCTTTGGCAAAATCAATGAGAAACCACAAGAGGGCGGGGGCAGCGCTCGCGTTCTTGCACATACAGCCGCCTTACCATTTTGTACTCAGAGGTGACTTTCGAGACCAGTTCGTCTATCCCCACCAACGGACTTTTTTTTGCACGATCTTCAAGAATGCCGCACAAATGCGCCAAACGAATGGCACCCATGTTGCTGCTACTGCCTTTGAAGCTGTGCGCAACCGCCCCCAGGGCAGTCGCCTGTTGCGCACTGTTGAGTACCACAACGCACTTGTCCGAATCTGAAATAAAGGTATCCAACAGGTCCGCAAACCCACCTTCCATTACGTCACGCAGCGCATTCACTACCGCCTGGTCCATATGAATGTAGGACACTTGTTCACTCCTTGATCAAGAATGGGCCGGATTATGCCAGAGCCTCCCATGAAAACTCTACGTACGCAGTCCGACCATCGTCAGCCCAGCGCGCAGAGGGGCACAGTTGGCGCACAAGACTCACGCCGCGCCCTGACAGGCGGCCTCGATCCAATGGCCGCTCCAGTACCCGGCTTACGTCAAACCCCTCACCGCTGTCTTCAACCTGTAGCTGTAAGCGCCCCCCGTTGAGCATAGGTTCAACCCGCACATGCACCCGGACAAAACCCTCGGTAAGCGCCGCCAACCGCTGGTCACGGCACTGGTAGTAGCGGGAAAACCCTTGCGCATCGCGCTTGAGCCGTGAGTCCAGCCCCAATACGCCGTGCTCCAGCGCATTGGCATACAGCTCGGCCAATACCGCGTGGATTACCGCGCCCTGCGCACGCAGACCATGCACCTCCATGAGCAGTTGCAGCAGGTAAGGCAGCGGGTTGAACTGCTGTAACGAGGGGGCACGAAATTCAAAGCTCGCCGACCAGTCCAGCGGACTGCAACGCCCGCTGTCGGAGTACTGGGTGGCAGGCATTCCCAACGCTTGCGGCCGCTGCGAGGTGATGTGCACCATGCTCACGTCATCGCGCTTGCGGCCTTGAAAATCTCGCAGCGCCTGCACCACCTCATCAATCAGCCGCGCAGGCTCAGTGTTGCGGTCAAACACCCGCTGCAACCCCTCAACCCCGAACAACCGCTCCTGCTGATCGCTGGTATCTATCACCCCGTCAGACAGCAAAAACAGGTGATCGCCCGACACCATCGGCAACACCTCGGTGGTGTCGTCAAAAGCCTCGGCCTTTAACACACCCAACGGCAAGTGCCGCGACGGTAGGGGCGTACGCACCCCGCCCTTGCGAACATGAAGATAACCATCGGGCATGCCGCCATTCCACACTTCGACGATGCGCCGCTGAGCACTGACGCACACCAGGGCTGCGCAGCAAAACATGTCCACCGGCAGGATGCGCTTGAGCTTGGCATTCATCTCACGCAGCATTTCGGGCAGGCCATAGCCTTTGGCCGTCATGCTGTAAAACACTTCTGCCAAAGGCATGGCGCCAATCGCGGCGGGCAACCCGTGGCCGGTAAAGTCGCCGAGCAATACATGGGTGTCGCCAGTCGGCGTATACGCGGCGAGTAACAAGTCGCCATTGAACAACGCATACGGCGATTGCAAATACTGGATATTGGCCGCACTCAAACAGCCCGAGTGCGCCACCCGATCAAACACCGCCTTGGCCACCCGCTGTTCGTTAAGCAAATAACTGTTGTGTTGAGCAATCAGGTTGCGCTGTTGCAGTACCGTGTCTTGCAAACGCCGCAAGCGGTCCATAACGGTGATTTTGGCCGCCAACACCAAGGGGTTATAGGGTTTGATCAACACATCATCGCCCCCTGCCTCCAGCGCCCGTTTCAAGGCGTCGGCGTGTTCAAGCGAGGTCAGAAAAATAATCGGTACCAGCACCTCACCGGCCAGGGCTTTGATCTGGCGCGTCGCTTCAAAACCATCCATCACCGGCATCAAGGCGTCCATCAACACCAATTGCGGACGCAGCTCAATAAACAGCGCCACCGCTTCGGCGCCATTACCGGCCAACAGCACCTGATGGCCTTGTTTGCTCACGATACGCGACAGCAGCAAACGGTCGACCGCACTGTCTTCGGCGATCAACACCGTCAGCGTCTGAGCGTGCGGCAATGGCGTGTTCAACTGATGTCGAACAACTTATCGAAATTGGAGATGGCGAGAATTTTTCGCACATCACTATTGCAATTAACGACCCTCACATCGGACTCATCGCCACCGGCATATTCTCGTAACAGCAGCAGCATGCCCAGGGCGGAGCTGTCTACGTAGGTCGTCTCTTTTAGATCAACCACGAACAGCTCGGGCTTGGTCATAGGCTTTTCGTACGCCCCCCTGAAGTCCTGATGTTTGGCGAAATCAAAGCGGCCTTTAATACTAAGGGTCAGCGCAGTGCCTTCCGGCGACAGTTCAGATGTCACAGCCATAAGTACGCATCCTTCTCTGAGTTCGGGTGCTCAGACTATAGACCCGGATTTTGATTTCGCACCTGCCAACGCTGCGCGCTCACCCTGAGCGGATCAAAAAAATCGCAGCCTTCGGCTGCGCCAACACCCACTTGTCTAAAAATATGTTTGATTATTCAAACCATTAGCCGCTGCTCTTACATGCACTCTGTCATCCTTTTCTTAAACAAGACTGACTGGTTGTTTGCAAACCAACAACACCAATGATAAAAAACATTTCTCAGGAAACCCTGACAATTATTTATTCAACCGACCCCATTAATAAAGGGCGCCACCAACTCCTCTTCAGGGTTACACCCCCAACCACGATGAGACCTCACCATGCCACGTCATCTTTCAGGCATTTGTTTTGCTGTCTGCGCAGCGGCACTCAATGCCACAATCGGCGCATTGAGCAAGTTATTAATAAGCGCCGGCTTAACCACCAGCGCAATTGCCTTTTATAAAACAGCCGTCGCGGTCATCGTGGTGTCGTTCGTTTTACTGTTACTTAAACACGCGCCGCGCTGGACGGGCTGTCGCGCACAGTGGTGGCAAGCAGCCGTGTGTTCAATGCTGGGCATTTTCATGTTGTTCTTCTTTGAAACCCGCGCCTATCAGCACACGGATGCGGCGACCGCGGTGGTGGTATTGATGGCGTCTGCGGCACTGTCAGCCATTGTGCTTGGCAGGTTTTTCTTGGGCGATTGCATTGATCGGAACATGCTGCTGGGCGCTGTTCTGGCGATCATTGGAATGGCTGTTATTTTCCAAAAGAACCTGACAACAGAGTTGAATAGTCTCGGGGTGTTGTACGCCGGATTAGCAGGACTGGGGTATGGCGCTTTTTCAGTGTGTATGAAGAAAATGAAGGCTAAAGGCGGACTCTTGTTTACCCGACAACTTTTAGTGTTTGGCGCACTGTATTTAGCGGTACCCGCAATCAATGAGCAGGCACTGTCGATCACGTTATCGGTGGACAGCGCGATTATTCTATTACTCTTGGCGATCTTTCCCACACTGCTCGGCTTTTTCTGCACCACCAAAGCCATTGAGTTACTCAAACCCAGTCAAGTGCAAACCATTGAACTGAGTGAACCTCTATTTGCCGGAGTGTTTGCCTTCATCGTTATGGGTGAAGTGCCCGGAATCTCTACCGTGTATGGCGGGGTTTTAATCGTGTTGGGGCTGCTCTTTTCCAATCACGTCATACCGCTGTCACGCAAACAGCGAACCCTGCCCTGTCAGTAACTGTCCCTGCGCGGTAATCGCTGGGACAGTTCGTCCATCAGCTTTTGTTCGCGTTTGTCTTCCAGTTGCCGGGCTTCGTCGGCGTAGCGCTGCACCAATTTGCGCAACCCTTCGACCCGGGCATAGGTCTGCTGCCAGGTTTCGCGGGCCTTGTTGAGGTTGTTTTCATGCCACACCAGGCTTTGCCGCTGTTGGGAGACGGCTGTTTCAAGCTGGTTGAGGAAGTACTGGTAGCTGCGCAACCATTGGCCAGACACGCCCTGACTGCCGCGACCAATCCATTGCGACTGGTATTCGGCGCGGAAGTTTTCCAGGTCACCCAGCTTGCTGTTGGCCAGGTTGACTTGCCCTTGAAAGTGGCCTAACCGTTGCGCCGCCGCTTTTTCGGCACTCTCGGCCATCTCGACCACGGGCGCCAGACGCGCCGCTCTGCCACTGGCCATAAAGGATTAACCGCCCGGCGCGGGGGCAAAGATGGAACCCAGATGACCGCCACTTTCAGCCAGGCTGATGTTGTCGTTCAAGCCTTGGCGCAAGTACGCCACCATCGCCGGTTGCAGGGCAATCGCCGTGTCGGTTTCGCGATCCCCGCCCGGTACGTAGGCGCCCACGCTGATCAAGTCCCGCGCTTGCTGGAAGCGTGACCACAACTGTTTGAATTGCTGCGCACGGCGCATGTGTTCTTCAGTGACCACCGAGGGCATGACCCGGCTGATGGAGGCTTCGATGTCGATGGCCGGGTAATGGCCTTCTTCGGCCAAACGCCGCGACAGCACAATGTGGCCGTCGAGCACGCCCCGTGCCGAGTCGGCAATCGGATCTTGCTGGTCGTCACCTTCACTCAGCACGGTATAGAACGCCGTGATCGAACCACCGCCCGCCTCTGCGTTACCGGCACGCTCCACCAGTTTTGGCAGTTTGGCGAACACGGAGGGCGGATAGCCCTTGGTCGCGGGCGGCTCACCAATGGCCAAGGCAATTTCCCGCTGCGCCTGGGCAAAGCGGGTCAGGGAGTCCATCAGCAACAGGACGTTCTTGCCCTTGTCGCGAAAGTATTCGGCAATGCGTGTGCAGTACATGGCGGCACGCATGCGCATCAGCGGCGCATCATCGGCCGGAGACGCCACCACCACCGAGCGCTTGAGGCCTTCTTCGCCGAGGATGTGCTCGATGAATTCCTTGACCTCACGGCCCCGCTCACCAATCAGCCCAACCACCACGATGTCGGCTTCGGTGAAGCGGGTCATCATGCCCAGCAACACACTCTTACCCACGCCCGTACCGGCAAACAGGCCCAAACGCTGACCGCGCCCGACCGTCAATAAACCGTTGATGCTGCGGATGCCTACGTCGAGCGGCACGCTGATGGGGTTACGCTTGAGCGGGTTGATGGTGGGGCCGTCCATCGGCACCCAGTCTTCGGCTTTCATCCCGCCTTTGCCGTCCAGCGCACGGCCCGCGCCGTCGAGTACGCGACCGAGCATGCTCATGCCCATCGGCAAACGCCCGGTATCGGCCAGCGGTACCACGCGGGCACCCGGCGCAATGCCTGCAACGCTGCCCACCGGCATGAGGAAGATTTTGCTGCCCGAAAAGCCCATCACCTCCGCTTCAACTTCGACGGGGTGAAAGCTGTCGTCGTTGATCACCAGGCAGCGGCTGCCCATCGCTGCACGCAAACCTTCGGCCTCCAGTGTGAGGCCGACCATGCGCAGCAAGCGGCCTTCCACAATCGGCTGACCGGGCAAAGTGATGGCAGGCGCGTAGCCGCTCAGGCGCTTGGCGAAACTGGTGCGTTTAAGGTGCATCCGGCTGGTCCAGGTCGACGTCGATGTCCGGCGCAGACGGGTGCAGCGCCTGTTCGTGAAGTTGGTCGAACAACTGGCTCATGGCCTGTTTGATACGGGTCTCGATGCTCGCATCAATCCGGCTGTGTTCGGTTTCGACGCGGCAGCCACCGGCTTGCAACGTGTCGTCTTCGAGAATCCGCCAACTGGCATCGTGGCGTTCGCGCAGCGCCTTTATCTGTTCGAAGTCTTGCGGATTGATGAACAACCGAATGTTTTCGGCGCCCATCGGCAACAGCTTCAAGCTCTCGCGCAGCACCTGCTCGATCTGGCTGGAATCGGTTTTCAGCTCACGCTGGATCACCAGCCGCGTCATGTGCTCAACCAACCCCACCATCGCCTTTTCAAGCTGCACATCCTGCCCGTCCAACGGCGCAAACAAGCTGCCCATCAAGCGTTCAAGGCTGCCGAGTTTGGCATTCAAGGCCGCGTCGGCTTCTTGGCGCACCTTGAGCTGGGTACTGTGGAAACCTTCTTTCTCACCCGTGGCGAAGCCTTCGTTATAAGCCTCCTGACGGATGCTTTCGAGTTCTTCAAGGGTCAGCGGCTGGACTTCTTCCAGCGGGACTTCTTCGCTTTCGGGCGGCAGCTCTTCGACCGGCTCAGGCTCAGGCTCCGGTTCTTCACGAAACGGGTCAAAGCTGGGCAAGGACCACACGTCAAAACCGCCGACATCACGGGCGCGGATCACATCACTGGGCGACTCGCCCTTGGCATTGCTCACTTAGATCATCTCTTCGCCGCCCTTCCCGCCGAGAACAATTTCTCCGGCTTCGGCCATACGGCGAGCGATGGTGAGGATTTCTTTCTGCGCCGTTTCGACGTCGCTGACACGTACCGGGCCCTTGGCCTCCAGGTCGTCGCGCAGCAGTTCGGAGGCACGCTTGGACATGTTTTTGAAAATCTTGTCTTGAACGTTGTCGTCCGAGCCTTTGAGCGCCAACACCAGCACGTCCGAAGACACTTCGCGCAACAGTGCCTGAATGCCACGGTCGTCGACGTCGGCCAGGTTGTTGAACACGAACATGAGGTCTTCGATCTGACCGGACAGGTCTTCGTCGATTTCGCGGATCGAGTCCATCAACTGCCCTTCGGTCGAGCTGTCGAGGAAGTTCATGATATCGGCAGCACGCTTGATGCCGCCCAAGGTGGTACGGGCCGCGTTGGAGTTGCCGGAGAACTGTTTCTCAAGGATCTGGTTCAGCTCTTTGAGCGCTGCCGGCTGCACGGTGTTCAGCGACGAGACGCGCAGGATGATGTCCAGCCGCGCCTTGTGGTCAAAGTGCCCGAGCACTTCGCCCGCCTGATCAGGGTCGAGGTATGCCACCACGATGGCCTGGATTTGCGGGTGTTCGAAGCGGATGACATCCGCCACCGCACGCGGCTCCATCCATTTCAGGCTGTCCAGCCCGCTGGTGTTGCCACCCAACAGGATGCGGTCGATCAGGCCGTTGGCCTTGTCTTCACCCAGTGCCTGGGTGAGCATTTTACGAATGTAGCCGTCTGAACCGACGCCCAGGCTGGTCTGGTCGCCAACAATTTCGACGAACTCGCTCATCACCTGTTCAACCTGCTCGCGGTGCACGTTGCGCATTTGCGCCATCGCCACACCCACGCGCTGCACTTCTTTGGGCCCCATGTGCCGCAGCACTTGGGCCGCGTCAGTTTCGCCAAGCGACAGCAGCAGGATCGCGGCTTTGTCGACCCGTGTCAGCTTGGGATTGGTGGCGGCTCGGTTGTCACTCATCAGCGTTGATCCACTCTTTCACGACCTGAGCCACGCGGCCCGGGTCTTCTGCTACCAGACTCTTGATTGCGTTCAACTGAGCGTCATAGCCTTCGCTTGGGCTCGGCAACAGAATGCTTTGCGGCCCGCCCAGGCTGACACGGTCGTTGGACAGCTCGCCGTCCAGCCCGCCAATGCCACCCAGCTCGGAATCACTGCCCAAGGCCAATTCTTTACTGCGCCCGTGACCGGTGATGTTGTTCAACACCGGACGCAACACGCCAAACACCAGCACCAGGATGAACAACACACCGAGCACTTGCTTGACGATGTCCCAGAACCACGGCTGCGAGTAGAACGGGATCTCGGCGATGACTTCGCCACGCTCGGCCGAGAACGGCACGTTGATCACGCTCACGCTGTCGCCACGGCTGGCATCAAAGCCTACGGCGTCTTGCACCAGACGGGTAAAGCGCGCCAGTTGATCGGTGCTCCACGGCTCACGGGTGATGTCCCCGTTGGCCGGGTTGACCTTGACCTGATCATCGACCACCACGGCAACCGACAGGCGATTGACTTTACCTTGCTGCTGCTTGGTGTGGCTGATGGAGCGGTCAAGCTCGAAGTTTTTGGTCGATTGCGAACGTTTGTCAGCCGGGTACGGCGCAAGCATCGGCTGGCCCGTGGCCGGGTCCATGATTTGCTGACCGTTGGCATCGAGCAGCGGCTGACCCGGCTGCACCATACCGGCGGCGGCTGTCGCCTGCCCGGTTTGCTGCGGGGCCGACGCAGGCGCAGGCGGCTGATTGCTCAGCGCACCCGGCACACCTTGCGGACCGTTGCTGGCGGTGCGCTGCTCGCTGGTGGATTGCTCGCTGCGCAAGGCCGGCTGGTCGGGGTTGAACTGTTCGGAGGTGGACTCTACCGCGCTGAAATCCACATCGGCCGACACTTCGGCTTTATAGCGGTCGTTGCCCAACACCGGTTGCAGAATGTTGTGCACGCGCTGTGTGAGCATGCTTTCCATGCGGCGGCTGTAATCAAACTGTTTACCGGCCATCGTCAGTTCAGAGTCCTGCGCCTGATCCGACAGCAAGTTACCTTTTTGGTCGACCACGGTGATTTGCGACTTGGTCAGTTCGGGAACGCTGGTGGCCACCAGATTGATAATGGCCAGTACTTGACCCGGCTCCAGTGAGCGGCCCGAATACAACTCCACCAACACCGAGGCGCTGGGTTTGCGCTCATCGCGCACAAACACCGAGCTTTTAGGAATGGCCAGGTGAACGCGTGCGCCCTTGACGTTATTGAGGCTGGAAATGGTGCGGGCCAATTCGCCTTCCAAGCCACGACGATAGCGCGTGGCCTCCATGAACTGGCTGGTCCCAAGCCCTTGGTCTTTGTCCAGAATCTCGAAACCGATGTTGCTGTCGGTCGGCGACACACCGGCGGCGGCCAGTTTGAGGCGCGCACGGGCCACGTCATCAGCCTTGACCAGCAATGCGCCGGAGTTGGGCTCAACGGTGTAAGGAATGTCGGCGCCGGCCAGGGTTTCCATGACCTGCTTGGCATCCATACCGGCCAGGCTGCCATACAGCGGCCGGTAATCGGGCTGTTGCGACCACAACACGACGGCAAAACCAATCGCCACGCTCGCCGCCAGACCGACCATAAGGCCAACCTGACGCAACATGGTCATCTCGGAAAGGTTTTCCAGAAAGGACAGCCCGAACAGTGGCGGCTTGCCATCTGTTGAGCCTGCCTTGGCCGGGACGTTATCAGCAACTGCTTCTGCCATGACCTAATATCGTCCTTAAACCGGCATCTGCATGATGTCTTGGTACGCCTGAACCAGCTTGTTGCGTACTTGGGTCAATGCCTGAAAAGAAACACTGGCTTTCTGCGATGCGATCATCACGTCAGTCAGGTCAACACCGCTTTTGCCGATTTCAAAGGCGTTCGACAACTGGCTCGACGCCTGTTGGGTATCGCTGACCTTATTGATCGCGTTGCCCAGCATGTCGGAGAAGCTGCTGGCGCCCACTTCAGCGGGCGCTTGCACCGCTGATTTCTGGGCCATAGCGTCCATTTGCATGGCCCGCATGTCCAACATCATTCGATTAAATTCAATACCTTGGCTCATGGACTACTCTCTCCGACGGCCCGCAATTTTTTGACACTCACACAGCATCTACTCAGGTGTTAGCAACAAGGGTGCCAGTTGTTTGTTGATCTGGAACAAATTGCGTAACAAAAGGTCCCAGCCAGACAAACGGGATGTTTATAAAAACACCCTTCCTGTAGGCGCTGCCGCAACCTGCTTCAGTGCCTGCAGGCATGGGGTCAGCTTGAGGCGAACAGGTACGCTTCAACGTCCATGCCCGCATCGCGCATTTGTGCCAGTTTGTAGCGCAACGTGCGCGGGCTGATGCCCAGGCGCTCGGCCGCTTCTTTGCGCCGTCCGCGCTCAGTGCGCAAGGTGTCAATGATCATCTGAAACTCACGGCGACGCAGGTCATCGCCCAGCGCGCCTGCGGACTCCCCTGCGGGCCCCGCCACGCTCTCGACGGGCGCCGACAAACTGGCGCTGCTGATAGCCGGCAACGGCGCGCACGCCACCGGGCCCGCCAGACAAAAATCCGCCGCCTCGATCAAGCCCCCGTGCTGCAAGATCAGGGCGCGCTGAATCGCGTTGTCCAGCTCTCGCACATTCCCAGGCCAGGCATAAGCGGTCAGGCACGCTTGTGCGGCGGGCGAAAAACGCACGGCCGTGTGTTTCATCTTGCTGATGTGCTTGGCCAGCAAGCGCTCGGCCAGCGGCAGAATGTCGGCGGTGCGCTCGCGCAACGGGCGCCAAGCCAACGGAAACACCGAAAGGCGATAGTACAAGTCTTCGCGAAAGCGCCCCGCCGCCACTTCGCCCGCCAAATCGCGGTTAGTGGTGGCCACCACGCGGATATCCAGGGCAATCGGCTTACGGCCACCCACGCGCTCCACTTCACGCTCTTGCAGCACCCGCAACAACTTGGCCTGCAAGCCCAACGGCATTTCGGAAATCTCGTCGAGCAGCAACGTGCCACCATCGGCCTGCTCAAACTTGCCCGCTTGCGCCGCAATCGCACCGGTGAATGAGCCTTTTTCATGACCGAACAACGTGGCTTCGAGCATGTTGTCCGGGATCGCCGCGCAGTTGATGGCGACAAAGGGCTGACGGGTCCGATGCGAATGTTGATGGATATAGCGCGCCAGCACTTCTTTACCCGTGCCGGACTCGCCCGAGATCAACACCGTGGAATCACTGCGCGCTACCCGCGCCGCCAGTTCCAGCAACTGCGCGCTGGCAGGCTCGATGGCCACCGGGCCTTCGGCTT
Source organism: Pseudomonas weihenstephanensis (assembly GCF_001043055.1). GTDB lineage: Bacteria > Pseudomonadota > Gammaproteobacteria > Pseudomonadales > Pseudomonadaceae > Aquipseudomonas > Aquipseudomonas weihenstephanensis. The sequence goes on along the minus strand of NZ_JYLF01000012.1, from coordinate 50,570 downwards.
CTGCTACACCAAGACAACCCAGCGCATGGCGCGCCACCAGATCAAGCAAAGCCTTGGGTTCAAACGGCTTGACCAGATAATCCGCTGCGCCTTGGCGCATGGCATCCACCGCCCGCTCCACCGCCCCGTGCGCGGTCATGAGCAGCACCGGCAGTTGCGGTTGCCGCGCCCGCAGCAGACCCAGCAACTGGTGCCCGTCCATGCCCGGCATGTTCACGTCGCTGACCACCAGGCTAAAGGGTTCGGCCGCCACCGCCTCCAGCGCTTCTTCAGCCGAGCCAACTGCATGAAAACCATGCCCCGCCAATAACAAGGTGTCGGCCAGGGCTTCGCGCAGGGAGCGGTCATCTTCAACCAGCAGCACTTTGATTCGCATTACCATCAGTTCGCCTCCGCCGCGCCAGGAATCAGCGGCAGGCTGAGCAACGCGCAGGTGCCGCGACCCAGCCGTGAATGGAATTGCAGCTCGCCCTGATGCGCCCGCACCACCGCCTTGACCACGGCCAGCCCCAACCCGGTGCCTGTAGCTTTAGTGGTGAAAAACGGCTCACCCAAACGTTCCAGCACCCGAGGCTCGATGCCACTGGCGCTGTCACTTACGCACAGGCGCAAGGTGTTATCGCGCGCGTACACATGCACCTTGAGGCGCACCTGAGGCGTACCGGCCTGTAACGCGTTTTCAATCAGATTCAGCAGCGCGCCCACCAGCGTGTCACGATTGCACAGCACTTCACCGGCGTGGATATCGCACTGCCAGCGCATCGCAATACCTTCGACATGGGTCTGCGCAGCAGCTTGCAGCGATTGCATCAGCGCCTTGGGCGTGACCCGATCGGTCAACGGCAACTCGCCGCGTGCAAACACCAGCATGTCGCGCACCTGGTGCTCCAGCTCGTGCAGGCGTTCTTTAAGGCGACCGGCAAAACGCTGCTGTGTTTCGACCGGCAGCACCTGTTCAGTCAAATGACTGGCGTAAATCAACGCGGCCGACAATGGCGTGCGGATCTGGTGCGCCAACGAGGCCACCATGCGCCCCAGCGACGACAAACGCTCGTGCCGTGCCAACTGATCTTGCAGGCGCCGGGTTTCTGTCAGGTCGTTAAGCAACACCAACTGCCCAGGTTCAGCATCCAGCGAGCGGGTGGAAATCGACAAGCGCCGACCATCAATCAACGAAATCTCGTGCCCATCGTCTTCACGCGGAGCAAAGCAGCGGGAGATGACGTGACGCCACAGCTCGCCCACCAGCGGCAGGCCGAGCAATTCACTGGCCGCCGGGTTGGCCTCGCGCACACGGCCGCGATCATCAATCACGATGACCCCGCCCGGTAACAGATCAAGGAGGTTTTGCAGCCGGTTGGCCAGGCGCTCTTTTTCCGCCAGCTCGGCCATCCGCTGCGCGCTGACCACCGCCAACTCGCCTTTAAGCTCGGTAACCCGTGCTTCAAGCAGGCTGTAGGAATCGGTCAACTGAGTCGACATCTGGTTGAACAGCGAGAACGCTTGCTCAAGCCCTTCCCGACTGGCTTGCTCCACCGAATTGACCGGCGCAGCAACAAGGGACATGGCCTGCCCTGCGAGATCAGGGAGGGAGGACTGCTGGGCGGACTGGGGCATGGTACGTTCTCGCGTGGCTGACCGTCATTAAACGGTTCGTTAGCAGAGACTTAGCAATACCCGTGCCGAAAAAAAATCACTTTAAAATCAGTAGGTTAAAAAACAGGCGTCAATCCTCCGCCTGTTCTTCCCCTTCGCGACGGCTCATGCCGTACTTGCGCATCTTTTCGACCAGCGTGGTGCGGCGGATACGCAGCCGCTCTGCGGCGCGCGCCACAATGCCATTGGCGTCGTCCAGCGCCTGCTGAATCAGGCCCTGCTCCAGACCACCGAGGTAGTCTTTGAGGTCCAGACCTTCGGGCGGCAGCATGGCGGTGGCGGTGAAATCCGGCGTGGCGTTATTAATGGCCACGCGCTCTTCCATGTCACTGCGCAAGCTGTCGACCAACTGCTCGTCTTCGTCATCGACGTAACGAAACTTCTTCGGCAGCTCGGCCACGCCGATCACCCCGTACGGGTGCATGATGGCCATGCGCTCCACCAGGTTGGCCAGCTCACGTACGTTGCCCGGCCAGCCGTGGCGGCACAACGACATGATGGCAGCAGAGTTGAAACGGATAGAGCCGCGCTTTTCGTGCTCCATGCGCGAAATCAGCTCGTTCATCAGCAGCGGAATGTCTTCGACACGCTCGCGCAACGGGGCCATTTCAATCGGGAACACATTGAGGCGGTAGTACAAGTCTTCGCGGAAGGCGCCGACTTCAATCATGCTTTCGAGGTTTTTGTGGGTGGCGGCAATGATGCGCACGTCAGCGCATTGGGTTTTGTTGCTGCCCACACGCTCAAAGGTGCGTTCCTGCAATACCCGCAGCAGTTTGACCTGCATCGGTAGCGGCATGTCGCCGATTTCGTCGAGGAACAGCGTACCGCCATTGGCCAGTTCAAAACGCCCGGCACGGCTGGTGATAGCACCGGTGAAGGCGCCCTTTTCGTGACCGAACAGCTCGCTTTCGAGCAGTTCTGCCGGAATCGCCCCACAGTTAACGGGCACAAAGGGCGCGTCGCGGCGCTTGGAATGGTAATGCAGGTTGCGCGCGACCACTTCTTTGCCGGTACCGGACTCGCCCAGGATCAACACACTGGCGTCAGTGTCAGCCACTTGCTGCATCATTTGGCGCACATGCTGAATCGCGCGGCTGGTGCCGACCAGGCTGCGGAACAGATTGGGTTCACGATGACGACCGCGCTCGCGGGCCTGGTCATACATCTCGCGATAGACCTGGGCACGGTGCAGCGAATCAAGCAATTTGCTGTAGCTGGGGGGCATTTCGAGGCTGGACAACACACGACGGCGCTGGTCTTCCGGCAGGTCTGCCGAAGAAATATCGCCCAAAAGTAGAACGGGAAGGAACTCATCCCATGTGGCCAGGGTCTTAAGCAAGCTCGAGGTACCGCCTGCGCTGCTCACGTCACCGACGAGCACGCAGAGGACTTCGCGGCTGGAGGCCAGGGAACCGACCACCTGCTGCCAGTCGTTGCTCGCGCTGGCTAAATTTTCTTCGCCCAGAAAATTTAAAATCACCGCCAAATCGCGGCGGCGAACGCTATCGTCATCGATCAGCAGAATTTTGGTTTCACGCCACATGCAATAGCAACTTCCCTAGTCAACTCAATGCCCTGATGGTGGGGCAAGCTAGACGCCTTGACCCGTTTGGATATCTAAGACGACTGAAATCAGAAAACAGCACTAGTTAAGTCAAAAAACTGTACACAGTCAATTTTATGGCGCGGCAAAACGCACTTAACCACAAAATTTTTAGGTCTTAACCAAACAGATGGTAAACCTTTGAAGCATTTTTTGCTTGGTTGATCTGTGCCATCTGGTCCACCACGAGCTGGCGTTCCCCGGTGGCAGCCTCCAGCAACATGCGATAAACCACCAACAAGCCCTCAAGATTTTCGCGCAGCGTGGCTTCGTCGACCGGCTTTTCGGCTAGCACATTCTCAACGCAAACCCGACAGGCGGTATCCAGTTCGCCGATAGCGTCCCAGTTGCGCTCAGCCAGCGCATCGATCAGCGCCTCACGGGTTTCTTGAATTCGTTGCAATTGGCTCATGGCGCAATCCTCAGGGCGGCGGGCAGCTTATTGCGGCGCGATCGCATCCCAACCACTTTTTACGGTGATCAGCAGGCGGGCGACTTCGTCGATCAGTTCAGGGTCGTTTGCCGCATTGGCCTGGGTCAAGCGTACGGTCATGTACTCGTACAAGCTGTCCAGTTGCTGCATCGCGTCCTTGTCCTCGGCTTTCTCTTCATCCAGGCCCTGACGCAGACCCGTAATGATTTCGATGGCCTTGGTGATCAGCAGTGCTTTTTGCGGCAGGTCGTTGCGACTCATCGCGCCTTTGGCTTGTGCCATGCGATCAAGCGCCCCCTCCATCAGCATCTGAATCAGACGATGCGGGCTGGCTTCGGAGATCTGGGCGTGGGAATTAACCTTCTGATACTGACGAAGGGCTCTCATCGGGTTCATGTTTTAACCTCGTAACAGGGGGCAGCCGAAAATAGGTGAGTCTTGATAGGTATGTCGACTGCATCAGCAAAAACTTTAAGAACAACACGCCTGGCTGACCCGATAAGGGTCAGCCTGACCGTGAAGGCTTACCCGTGATCAGCTGGATTTGGGGTTATTGAGCGCATTCAAGGTGGTCATGATGCTGGAGCTGCCGGCGTTGATCTTGGCGATCATGGTGTCCATCGCCGTGTACTTGGCGCTCAAGGCTGTTTGCATGCTGTCCATGCGTCGATCCAGATCCAATTTTTGCTTGGTCAAATCGGTCAACTTGGTGTTGATGTCGTTGCTGCGCGTGGCCAGCAGGCCCGTCGAGCCAACGTAGGACTCTGTACTCTTGTTCATCCGCGAAATCAGGCCGTCTTTGCCCAAAAACACCTTGGACACATCACCCGAGTTCTTCTCCATTGCCTTGTTCCAGGCTTTGTCCTCCAGGCTCAGCAAACCTGTTTTCTGGTCTGTGGTAATGCCCATTTGCGACAAAGCCATGACATTGAACGAGCCGCTGCCCTGCACCAACTCACCGCGCATGCTGTTGACCAATTGACGCATGGAGGCATCCCCGGTCAAGGCACCTGCGGTGGTGGTCGACGCATCGCCTGTGGCCGTGACTTTGGTCTGCGCGTTAATTGTGGTCATCAACGCGTTGTAGGCCGAGACAAACGACTGCACCGAGGTTTTCAAGGTGTCGTTGTTCACGCCCACGTTAATGGTGATCGGGTCTTTGTCGACGCGATTAAGCTCAAGCGTCACACCACTGATCGCTGCGGTGACCTTGTTGCTCTTGGACTCCATTTCGAAGCCATCAATCTTGAACTTGGCATTCTGCGGCGGATCACCGGTGGTAAAGCCTTTGGCCAACTCTGACTCACCGCTCAGGGTGATGTCCGAACCTTCGCCAGTGTCGGTCGAGGTAATGACCAGGCGCGCACCTTTGGCATCACTCAACACGTTGGCGCTGATGCCTTTGGATTCCAGCTGCGTGTTAATGGCCTCACGCGCTTCCTGCATGGTCGCCCCGGCCGGGATCGACACGTTGTAATCCTTGCCCGACTGGGAAATGGTCAACGTGGTCGCCGAATCGCTCGGGTTGACCTTGGCCGAACTGCCGCCTGCAAACACCGCAGAGCTGACTTTGGCTGCCGTGGCCAGCTGCGTGACTTCCAGCTGGTATTTACCGGTCGACGCCGCGTCATCAATGGTGACCTTGGCAGTTTTTTCTTCAGACGAGGTACCGGTCAAACCACTGAAACTGGTCGCGGTGTTGAGCTTGGTCAGCGCAGCACGGTAGGTTTCCAGCGCGACTTTTACCGTCCCCACAGCCGACAGCTGCGTGGTGGCCGTGGTTTGCTGCTTGAGGATTTGCGAGTCTTTGGGTGCGCGTTCCGCCGCCACCAGCGCTTTCACAATACCTTGAGTGTCAAAGCCCGACCCAATGCCGGTAATCGTTGAACTAGCCATCTGTTTTCTCCTTTTCCGCTGGCTGCCGCTTTATTGGCGCACAACGCCGAGTCCGCAGACAGCTTCACAATTCATGCCACCTTCAGGCATTGGTACGAAACAACAGACTGTTAGCGTCTGTCAGGCTCTGCGCCAGTTTCAATGCCGTTTCAGAAGGGAGCTGGCGAATCACCTCACCACTATCGGTGGCGATCACCTTGACCACAACCACGCCCGTGGTGTCATCAATCGAAAAATCCAGCTTGCGCTGAGTAGACTGTACGAATTCGCGTATATCGTTGACGGCCTTTTCAAGCTCTGCGCGCTCAGGTTGTTTACCTGGCTCGGCGTCAACGTCAGCCTTGGGGGGTGCAACGTGCGCAGGCGTCGGGTTGGATTGCCCTGCTGTGGCCGGATAGGCCGCATTCAGCTTGATGCTCATGTCCATGTCATCACCTCAACACTGAAAAAACGAAAGGGCACGTAAACGCGCCCTTCCGTTATCAACCAAGCGCTAGATTACTGAAGCAGCTTCAGTACAGCGGATGGCAGTTGGTTAGCCTGGGACAGGATTGCAGTCGAAGCCTGTTGCAGGGTTTGTTGCTTGGTCAGTTCAGCGGCTTCGGAAGCGAAGTCAGCATCTTGAACACGGCTACGGGCAGCCGTCGAGTTCTCGGTGATGCTTTGCAGGTTAGACACAGTGCTGGTGAAACGGTTTTGTACAGCACCCAGCTGCGAACGCTGAGTGTCGATCTGCTGAATCGCGCCGTCCAGAGCCTGGATGGTTTGTTGAGCCGATTCGGACTTCAGGATGCTCAGATCAGCAACCGAGGTGTCCATTTTCACAGCGGTAGTCGGTGCAGCAGCAGCAGCGGTCAGGCCCAGAGTGGCCAAGCCTTTGCCCGAGCTACCATCAGCAATGGTGATGTCTTTGGTGGAGAACAGCTTCAGGCTGTTGTCCGACTTATCAACGCTGGCAGTCACACCGGTGCTTGCGCTGTTGATGGACGACACGATGTCAGCCATGGTCGAGCCAGCGGTGAACTTGACTTCAGTACCGTTCAGGTTGATAGAGGTGTCCGAAGCCAGCTTGGCTTCAGTGGTACCCGCCGACAGACCCAACTTAGCCAGTGCGCCAGCGCCGCCTTCAGCAACCGGACCTGTACCGTTACCCAACTTGACAGCTTTACCGTCAGTCGACGTCAGTTCCAGACGGCCTTCGGACGATACAGCGGCGGTCACGCCGAACTTGCTAGCCGTGTTTGCCGTGTTGATTTTGCCCGCGATAGCGGCCAGGTCTTCGCCCGCTGCGAATTTGACGTTGGTGCCATTGATGTTGATCGATGCAGCAGCGTCCAGCTTGCCAGTCACGGCAGGAGTAGCAATCGTCGTTACGCCGCCCGAAGCCGTTGCAGCACCAAATACAGTGTTAGTACCGGTGATATCAATAGCGGAAGCAGAAGTCAGCGTCAGCGTGGTACCTGCTTTAGCAGCAGTTACGCCGGTGATGCCTGCACCTTGAATGGCCAGCAGTGCGGCGTCGATGTCGTCACCGACTTTAACGGTTACATCTTTACCATTGATCTGGAAGGTCTGGTCAGTACCCGTTGGAGCCGTGTAATTAGCACCGGTCTGAACAAAGTTGCTGGTGGTCATAACTGCTGGCTTGGCGCCTGGCAGTTCGATCGCTTTAGCCGTCACAGAGGCCGACAGCTGAGTGGTGTCACCCTTGACGCTGGCTTCGCTGTAAGTACCTTTCAGGCCCGTGGCGCTGATGTCGGTCATACCGAACGAGATAGTCTGGTTGGCGTCAGAACCGATCTGGAAGCCAACGTTCTGGAACGAACCGTCCAGCAGGTTACGACCACCGAAAGTAGTGGTTTGAGCGATACGGGTCAGCTCACCGGTTTTGGCTGTGAATTCTTGTTGCAGGGATGCACGGTCAGCGTCGCTTTTGTCACCGTTAGCGGACTGCAGAGCCAGTTCACGCAGACGTTGCAGAATGTTGGTCGACTCTTGCATTGCGCCTTCAGCAGTCTGAGCAATCGAGGTGCCGTTGTTGGCGTTCGCGATAGCAACAGTCATGCCTTTAACCTGGGAGGTCAGACGGTTGGCGATCTGCATGCCGGCAGCGTCGTCTTTGGCGCTGTTGATTTTCAGGCCGGAGGACAGACGGTTCATCGAGGTGCTCAAGGCATCGCCGGCTTTGTTCAGGTTCTTCTGAACGCTCAACGAAGTGATGTTGGTGTTTACTGACATGGACATGACGAATTCCTCGTGGATTGAGTACTGCGGCTTCCGGCCCTGGCAACCGCCGGGTGTGGCCTAGAGAACCTTCGTAATAGTTATCGTCGTGAAAGCAAGTTGCTTGAGGGCTTTTTTGAAATTTTTTACTGGCCGGGTGCCATCCCTTGCATTTCAGGGGTTTACACACCCCGTAGAATGCAAAACGCCCATGGCTTTAGGCCACGGGCGCTTGAGGATTGCGTGAAAAAGCTTACGGGCGATGGATGATCGCCGAACCCCACGACAGGCCCACACCGAAGCCGCTGAGTGCCACGCGCTTCCAGGTGGTGTCCAGCGCGTGTTTTTCGAGCAACAATGGAATGCTCGACGACACGGTATTGCCGGTCTCGACCATGTCCTTGATGAACTTCTCAGGCTCGCCTTCAAAACGGCGCGCCACCGCGTCAACAATTGCCGCACTGCCCTGGTGAATGCAGAACGCGTCGATGTCTTCGGCTTTAAGGTCAGATTCGTCAATCAACTCGTGCAGGTGCGCAGGGACTTTGAGCAGCGCGAAGTTGAACACTTGACGGCCGTTCATGAAGAACACCCCGTCGCTGACTTTCAGGTGCGGCGCACCCGAACCGTCGGTGCCGAACTTGGCTTTGCCCAACTGCCACAGCGCGTCTTCACCCATCCAGGTGGCCGTGGCGGCGTCACCAAACAACATGGTGGTGTTACGGTCTTCAGGGTCGACGATTTTGGAGTACGGATCAGCCGTGATCAGCAGGCCGTTTTTCAGGCCCGTGGCCTCCATGAAGCCTTTCATCGCGTAGAGGCCGTAAACGTAGCCCGAGCACCCCAGCGAAATATCGAACGCAGCCACGTGGGTCGGCAGGCCGAGTTTGTCCTGCACGATGGCCGAGGTATGAGGCAAGCCTTCTTCATCACCGTTTTGGGTGATGACGATCAGCGCGTCGATGGATTCGCGCTTGAGCTGCGGGTTGTTGGCGAACAGCGCGTTGACGGCTTCGACACACAGATCCGAGGTTTCCTGGTCAGCATCTTTGCGCGGCAGGAATGCCGAACCAATCTTGCCCAGAATAAATTCTTCGTCCTTGGAGAACTTCGCGCCTTGGGCGTAGTTGTCTACGCCGTTTGCCGGCACGTAACTGGCGATGCTTTTAATGCCAATCATTGTGGCTTCCCAATACTCAATAGCTGGAGATCACCCGCTCACGAACGAGGGGCGCTGACAATAAAAGGGCTTCGTCGCGCATAAAAGCGGCGAAAGTGGATGCCTGAAAATACCCAAAACAGCCTTAAAAGGCCCGGCATCCGCCCGAACGTTGCACACGATACAGTGAAGATGCGCATTATGACCCATAGGTCACTCTATTTTGTGTGGTTTATACAAAACGTTTCAAGCCGACTTTCAGATAAGCGAACACAAAGCTGCGTAGCGGGCTTGTGCAGGCGCTGAAAACAGAGGTGGTCGTTGCGAGCGAAGCCCTGCACCAGCGCACCCGAAGGTGTCTGGCGCAGGGTTCAGAGCGGGATCAGATTTTGTTGAACAGGCTCAACTGGGAGATTTTCACGAACGCCAGCTGCGAGGCTTCGAGCATGGCCTTTTGGAAGGCCAGGTCAATAGATGCACCCGCCATGTCCGTGTTGCCGATGGCGGCCGTGGTGGAGTCGTTGGCCAGGCGCATGCTTTCGTTTTCGTTGGTCTGTACATCCACCGCTTTCAATCGCGCACCGATTGAACCGCGTGCGTTATCCACACCGGCCATGGCGTTTTTAAGGTTGCCCACCGACGCATTGATAATGTCCGTCTGCTTTTGCTTGGCGGCCGGGTTTTCATCCGTCGGTGTAGCCAATGCCTGGCGCAGTTGACTGATGGTGTCCAGCGCACTCTGGCTCTGGTGGTTATTGCCCTTGACCACAAACTGGTCGCCCGCCTCGCGCGCGCCGGTGAAGTCAAACTTGACCCCCATCGCGGTGATCGAATCGCCGGTCATGGTGCCCTTGGCAATCGATTTGCTGTTGGCCGTCACTGGCTGGGCATAAATCTCGTACTCGGTGTCGCTGGTGAACTTGATCACTGCGCCACTGGCCGGGAAGCTGTCGCCATAAGCCTTGGCGTCATCCACGGTACTGCTGGTGATTTGCGACGTGGAGTTATTGCCAGGGCTGCGCGCTGCGCTGAACGAGTCCGGCTTGGCTTGCAGGGTAAAGATGTGACCCTTGACCGCATCGTCCTGATCCGCTGGCGCGATATCCTTGAGGTTCAGGTTGATGTCAAACTGCACACCGCGCAGGCTGATGCTGTGCGCCCCCTCCTTGGTAGCATCGAAAGTGCCGGTGCCGGGCACTTCAGAGGTCACGTCTTTGCCGGTCCGGTCGCGCAGGATGTACTGCGTGCTGCTGGTGAACTCAAGCTCGTACGGCTGACCGTCAGCAAAGCTCTTGTTAAACACTGGGCTTGAGGTGATCAAACCTGCCGACACCGAAACCGTGCCATCAGCGGCCAAGGGCGGCTTGGTGGTGAGTTCGGCCTGGGTGCGACCGGTGTTGGTCGCGCCTTCGAAGATACTTTTTGCGGTGTCACTGCCCGCAATGGTCAGCGTGTCAGACACTTTGAGGTTCAGTTGCGTGTCATCGCCCTGATAAGTGTAAGTGCCGTCATTGTTACGCGCATACGGCGGGGTGTCGGTCTTGGAACCGGAGAACATGTAGTCGCCGTTGGCGTCTTTGCTGTTGAGCAGGCTGAACACCTGCTCTTCAATGTTGCCCAGCTCATTGGCAATCGAGGTGCGATCCGCATCACTGACCACGCCACCGCCTGCCTGCAATGCCAGCTCGTAGGCTTTCTGCATGGCGTTGTCGATGCTGGTCAACACTGACTCCTGGTTGGCCAGTGACGATTTAATGCCGTTCATGTTGGTGGTGTACTGCGCCAACATGTCTTTTTGCTGCTGCAATTGCAGCAAACGCGCGGCACCCACCGGGTCATCCGCGGCCGATTGAATGCGCACGCCGGAGTCGATCTGGGTTTGGGTCTTGATCACCGAAGCGAAGTTGTTCTGGTATTTGGACGCACTGGTCTCAAAGAACTGGGCAGTAGAAATACGCATCGTCGGCGACTCCCTTAAAGGCTGTTGATCAGCACGCTGAAAGTTTCTTGCGCCGCTTTGATAATTTGCGACGAAGCCGTGTAGTACTGCTGAAACTTGACCAGGTTGGACGCTTCTTCATCCAGGTTGACCTGAGACACCGAGCTGCGGCTGGCAGCCGCATAAGACAGCGCCGCATTGGTGGCCGTGCCATCAACCGCCGCTTGACTGGCCTTGCCGCCGACCTTGGACACCAACTGGCTGTACGAGGTGGCCATGCTCACGCCACCGCCGCCGCTGTTTACGCCCACGGTCGGTTTGGTCTGCAAATCCAGCATCTTGTTGGCGTTGGTGTTGTCCGACTTGCCGTCTTTGTTGAACTTGATGTCGAACGTGTCGCCCTTGCCCGGCGAACCGCTGATGGTGGTATTGAAATCGACGGTTTTCTTCGAGCCGTCCGGGTTCAACACCGGCTGACCGGCAGCGTCCAGCACGGGCACGTTGATCGTGACCTTGTTGTCCTGCCCCGGCACCACGGTGCCCTTGCCGATTTCGTCGCCCTGCTCGTTCAGCACGCGATAACCCTGCACACCGTTGACCGCTTCGTCGAAGGCAATGCGCACGGGCATGGCACCCTCGATTTCACTTTGCGCCAGGCCCAGGCCCGCGCCGCCATAGATGTTGAGTGCTTGCGTCAGGTCCAGGCCATTGACCACGCCCGTGCCGCTGTTTGAGCCGCCCTTGCTCGCCACCAACGGCCCGGCAAACGCCAATTTGCTGGAGTCGCTCATCTGCGCGCCGATGTTGGTCGCGCCGCTGCGGGTGGGGCTGACTTTGAAGCTGTCGCCCTTGTCCAGCGCACCGCCGTTGAGGCTCATGGTGAAGCCGTCAATCTGGGGCGCAGGCTTCTGATCCAGCTTGAACGACCCCATGTCGGTGCCATCGGAGCGCCGTACGCTGTAGTCATTGTTACTGCTGAACGTCACCTGATAGTCGTAGGTGGTCAACGCGCCACTGTCGGTGATCGTGACATCCAGATTGCCCGAGCCAGCACTGTTGCCGGTGGCAGCCAGGCTGCGCTCGCTGATGGCTTTGGCACTGTTGATGTTGTTGAACAGCGAGGCGCCGAACTCGCCGTTGGCATCCAGGCCCTGTCCCAACTGCTTGTTGATGGCGTCTGCCACCACCAGAGCGGTGCGCCCCAGCTCATTGATCGCCGGTGCGAGCACCTCGTCACGGTAGCGAATCAGGCCGCCGATCTTGCCACCGGACAACGCAGAGGTGACGTCCGAGTTCGAAGACGGGGTGTTGATCTGGATCGTAAATTGGCTTTTATCGGTTTTACCCGGCACCGCCGACAAGGTGTTGCTGGTATTGCCCAGCACCAGTGCCTGACCGGTGCCCAGGGTAATGTCGTACACGTTGTCGTGTTCTTGAACCGTCACGCCGACCAGCTCATTAAGCGAGCGAACCGCCTCGTTGCGCGCATCCAGCAGGTCATTGGGGGTGTTACCCGACGTGGTCGCCTGGGCAATTTGCTTGTTCAGCGAGGCAATGGTGGCCGAGTGCTGGTTGACCATCGAGGTCAAGGTTTCAAGCTGGCTATTGACGCCTTCGTTTTGCTGATTGAGCTGGCTGGCAATCGAATTGAAACGGTTGCTCAAGGTTTTGGCGTTGCCCAGCAGCAAATCACGCGCGGACGCATCACCCGGCGCACCCGCCGAGGCTTGCAGCGAGGCGAAAAAGCTGCTCAGGGCCGCGGACACACCCGTGCTTTTATCCGACAGCAATTTGTCGATAGGGCCGATCTGATCGAGATAGGCTTGCGCGTCGCCATTGAGCGAGGTGGTGGTTTGCAACTGGGCGTCGAGGTAGGCGTTGTAAACACGGCGCACGTCCGCCAGCGTGGTGCCGGTGCCAATAAACACACCGCCCGATTGCTGCGAACCCGCCGTGCCCTGCACGATTTGCTGGCGCGAGTAACCCGCCGCGTTAGCGTTGGCAATGTTGTTGCCGACCGTGGCCAATGCCCCTTGGCTGGCGTTCAGCCCCGACATCCCGATGTTGATCAAACTCGCCATGGTTCAAACCTTATAAATGCGTGAGAGAACCTGTCGAGGCATAGCTCTGGTAGGTCTTCATCTGTTTGGCTATTTGCGAAATCTTGCTGGCGTACGCCGGATCGGTTGCGTAACCGGCCTTTTGCAGCTCGCGTACAAATTGTTCTGGTTTATCGGCCGCGTTCAGCACTTCTTTATAACGATTGTTGCTCTGCAACAGCGTCACCAAATCGTGGAAGCTGTCTTGATACGAATCGTAGGAACGGAAGTCCGCCGTCTCCTTGACCATCTGCCCGCCTTTGAACTCACTGGTGATGGCGCGCGCCTGAGCGCCCTGCCAACTGCCCGTGGCCTTGATGCCGAACAGGTTATGACTGCTGGTGCCATCTTGTTGACGCATGACCGACTTGCCCCAACCGGTTTCCAGTGCAGCTTGTGCCACCAGGTACAGCGGATCGACACCAATGCGGGCGGCCGCTTGCTGCGCCATCGGCAACATGGTGGCCACGAAGGCGTCTGGCGACTCGAAGGCTTTTTTCGCCGGTGCCAACGGCGGCTGGGCCACGGCACGGCCGTAGACCTGCATCCGCCCTTGAGCACCCGCTGCACTGAGCATCGGCTGGCGACTGCCTTTAAGCACCGCGTCCATCGAGGCACTGGTGCGCCCCGGCACCGCATCGGTATTGAGCGTGGAGCGCGCCGGGTCAGCCGATGGCACGATGCCAGCCAGCAAGCGGTCCGTGAGCTTGGTCGGCAACGCCAGACGCCGCTGATTGAGCAGCGCCATGTCATTCTGATGCCCGCCCTGCGCGGCGCTCGGTGCCAGCGCCACACGCGAGGCCCACAGCGGTCGCTGACCGTTGGAGCGCACGAACGGGCTGTCTGCCGGAGTCACAGCGGCGGTCGGCGTGGCCGCTTTGGCCTCGGCCGTGAGCGCCGTGGCAGGCGGCGTATCGCCCGGCACGGCTGACTTGTTTTTCGACATTTGCCGCATCAATACGTCAGCCAGACCAATGCCTCCGCCCTGACGGGACAACGTCACCGACAGTTGCTGGTCGTACATTTCCTGATACTGCTTGGCGGCCGGGGTGTTGAGTGGATTGTCCTTACCCAGCACTTCGTTGGCGGAACGCATGGACTTGAGCATTTCGTTGAGGAACAACGACTCAAATTCCTGCGCAACCTTGCGCATATTGCCTTCGCTTTCGCGGTCGCCCACCTTCAAGTTATTCAGACGATTGAGGTCGGTATACGCGCCCGAATCGCTGCCACTGACCACACCACTCTTACGTATATCCATGACGCAGGCCTCAGATCACGATCAGGTCGGCTTGCAAGGCGCCGGCCTGTTTGAGTGCTTCAAGAATCGCCATCAAGTCACCTGGCGCTGCGCCTACCTGATTCACTGCACGCACAATTTCGTCCAGCGTGGTGCCCGGACCAAACTTGAACATCGGCTTGGCTTCTTGCTGAGCGTTAACCCGCGAACGCGGCACCACTGCCGTCTGGCCATTGGACAAAGGCCCCGGCTGGCTGACGATCGGGTCTTCGGTAATGGTCACGGTCAGGCTGCCGTGGGTCACGGCAGCAGGCGACACCTTGACGTTTTGCCCAATCACGATGGTGCCGGTGCGCGAATTGATGATGACCTTGGCCACCGCCTGCCCCGGATCGACTTCGAGGTTTTCCAGAATCGACAGGTAATCGACCCGCTGGCTTGGGTCCAGTGGCGCGGTGACACGCACCGAACCGCCGTCAATGGCTTGCGCCACGCCAGGGCCGAGCAGGTCGTTGATTTTGTCGACCACACGCTTGGCAGTGGTGAAGTCCGAACGGTTGAGGTTCAGCGTGAGGCTGTTGCCCTGATTGAAGCCACTCGGTACCGCACGTTCAACCGAGGCACCACCGGGGATGCGACCGGCCGAGGGCACGTTAACGGTGATTTTGGAACCGTCGCGGCCTTCGGCATCAAAACCACCGACCACCAGGTTGCCCTGCGCAATGGCGTAGACGTTGCCATCAATGCCTTTTAACGGGGTCAGTAACAGCGTGCCGCCGCGCAGGCTTTTGGAGTTACCAATGGAGGACACGGTGATGTCCACCACCTGACCCGGCTTGGCAAACGCTGGTAAATCGGCGCTGATCGACACCGCTGCCACGTTTTTCAACTGCACGTTGCCCGAGCCTGGCGGCACTTTGATGCCGAACTGCGAGAGCATGTTGTTGAACGTTTGCAGGGTGAACGGGGTTTGCGTGGTTTGGTCGCCCGTGCCGTTAAGCCCGACCACCAAGCCATAACCAATCAATTGGTTGGTCCGTACGCCCGAAATGCTGGCAATGTCTTTCAACCGCTCGGCGTGGGCGCCAAGGGTTGTGGACAGTAGCAGTACGGCTGCCAGCAGATGCTTGAGGTTGAACATGGTGGGGCCATCACTTAAAGAGGAGCACTTAAAAAGGGTTCGCTTAGAACGGGAACAGCGGACTCAGGAAGAAACGGTCAAACCAGCCCGGTTGGCTCGCATCGGCAAACGAACCGGTGCCCGAGTAGGTGATGCGCGCATCTGCCACACGGGTCGAAGACACGGTGTTGTCGGTCGAAATATCGTCCGAGCGCACCAAACCGGCAATACGCACCAGCTCATCACCGGTGTTCAAGGTCATCCACTTCTCGCCGCGCACTGCGATGATGCCGTTGGGCAAGACATCGGCCACCGTCACGGTCACCGAGCCGGTCAAACTGTTGCCCTGCCCGGCTTTACTGTCGCCTTTGCTGGCGCGGCTGCCGCTGTAACCGGCATTCAAGCTCAAATCACCACTGCCCAGCGGGTTGTTGGTGGTCAGGCCGCTGCCGAACAACGACGTGAGGCCGATGCTGGTGTTGCTGTTCTTGCCGATCTGCGAGTTGGCGTTTTTGCTCGCCTGCGTCCTCTCATTCAGGGTGATGGTGATGATGTCACCCACCCGGAACGCCTTGCGGTCGCTGTACAGGTTCTGCTCAAAGCCTGCCTGATAGATCGAACCGTTATTGGCCGCCGCCGGCAACGGCGTGCGCGGCAACACCGGCGCGTAGTACGGATCGTTGGCCCGTGGTGGCGGGCTGACACAGCCCGCCAATACGGTGATACCGCCCAGTACCAGAACAGAAAACAAGCGTTTCATGACCTCTCCCGCAGTTGCAGGCGACCTTGGGGCCGCCTTGTCGACGTGATTACAGATTTTGCGTGACGAAGGACAGCATTTGGTCAGCGGTGGAGATGACTTTGGAGTTCATCTCGTAGGCACGCTGCGTGGTGATCATGTTGACCATTTCTTCCACGGTGCTGACGTTCGAGTTTTCGAGCATGCTTTGCATGGTCAGACCAAAGCCATTGAGGCCCGGCGTGCCGATTTGTGGCGCACCGCTGGACGCGGTTTCAAGGAACAGGTTACCGCCCTGCGCCTGCAAACCCGCCGGGTTGATGAAGTCCGCCGTCTGCAAGTTGCCGATGACCTGGGCCGCCGGGTTGCCGGCGATGGTCACCGACACAGTGCCGTCCTGCCCCACGGTGAAGGTCTGCGCATCCGCAGGCACCACAATGGCAGGTTCCAGGGCAAAGCCATTGGCGGTCACGATCTGGCCGTTGGAGTCCAGGTGGAAAGTACCGTCACGGGTATAGGACGTGGTGCCGTCCGGCTGCATGATCTGGAAGAACCCACGGCCATTGATGGCCAGGTCCAGCGGCTGCTCGGTGGTTTGCAGGCTACCGGCCGCGAAGTTCTTTTGCGTGCCGACGATGCGCACACCCGTACCCACTTGCAGGCCCGATGGCAGCTCGCTGTCCTGAGTCGACTGGGCGCCTGGCTGGCGTTTGATCTGGTAGAGCAAGTCCTGGAACTCGGCACGATCACGTTTGAAACCGGTGGTCGACACGTTGGCCAAGTTGTTGGAAATGGTGGTCAGGTTGGTGTCTTGTGCAGCCAAACCTGTTTTTGCAACCCAGAGTGCCGGAAGCATGCAGTTCTCCTCGCGCGCCGGTTTTTCGGCGCCGCGTTAAATAATTAGCTGATGGACAGGACGCGCGTCATGGCCTGATCGTCTTCTTTGGCGGTGTTCATCATCTTGATGTGCAACTCGAACTGCTTGGCCAGGGCCAACACCGAGGTCATCTCGTCCACCGCGTTCACGTTGCTGGCTTCCAGAAAGCCCGAGACCACACGCACGTTGGCGTCGGCCACAGCCGGTTGGCCGTCTTTGGTGTGAATCAGACCGTCGAGGCCCTTGGTCATGTTCTTGAGGTCTGGCTGCACCATCTTGATCCGGTCAACTTCGGCCATCACCCGCGGGCCTTCGCCCATGGCGCGGATACTGATGGTGCCGTCTTCACCGACTTCGATCTGCTGCTGCGGCGGCACGGCAATCGGCCCGCCATTGCCCATGATCGGCATGCCGTTACCGGCCCGCAGAATGCCCAAGGCATCCACATTCATGCTCGCGGTGCGCACGTAAGCTTCGCTGCCGTCAGGCGCCTGCACCGCCAACCAACCATCGCCCTGCACGGCTACGTCCAGGTCACGACCGGTTTCGACCAACGCGCCAGCGGTGAAATCCGTGGCCGGGCG
This sequence comes from Pseudomonas weihenstephanensis, assembly GCF_001043055.1. Taxonomy (GTDB): domain Bacteria; phylum Pseudomonadota; class Gammaproteobacteria; order Pseudomonadales; family Pseudomonadaceae; genus Aquipseudomonas; species Aquipseudomonas weihenstephanensis. Next base: position 32,999 of record NZ_JYLF01000012.1, on the reverse strand, counting down.
TTCCGACAGTGCAAAGGCACGCGCCGGAAAGCTGTCACCGAACACCGGCATCGAACGCGCCTGCTCCAGGTCACGCTGAAAACCATTGGTTGAGATGTTCGCCAGATTGTTGGCATGCGCCTTCTGCGCCAGTGCGTTCTGGCTGGCGCCGGTCATTGCCACATAAAGGTACTTGTCCACAGTCTTTCCTCTGCCTGACGGACGTTTGCCGCCCACCGCTGTACTGAAGTCCTCTAAGCAATTTGCGCACCAACTTTTTTTTGACGGCGAAAAACCCCGGCTTTGCGGGGTTTTGAGGCCCATCAGAGGAAACGTCGGACGGCGTAAAAGACGTAAAAACGGCGCGAACAGGCCGAAGGCGGCAAGGCGTGGCCTGTCAGGCGACGGGCCCGCCAGGCTGGCAGGCTGTTACGGATTAATGTGTGGGCTTGAGAATGTCGTACTCGCGCAGCTTGTTGGCGATGGTGGTGTGAGACACACCGAGCCGCTTGCCCAGCAATCGGCTGCTCGGGTACTCGGCATACAGCTGTTCAAGCACGGTTTTCTCGAAGCGGCCGACAATTTGGTCCAGTCCGCCGTCCATTGAAAACTCGCCCAAGGGCTGGCGCACACCATAATCGGGCAAGCGAATATGCTCAGCCTTGACCACCCCGCCCTCGCACAGCGACACCGCCTGAAACAGCACGTTTTCTAACTGGCGCACGTTGCCCGGCCAATGGTAGTGACTCAAACGGTCCATCGCCGCAGGCGCCAGACGCGGCAGCGGGCAACCGATCTGGCGGCTGGCCTGATCCAGAAAGTGCTCGACCAACGGCGCCAATCCGTCCAGGCATTCACGCAGCGGCGGAATGTGCAGCGACAACACGTTCAAGCGATGGTAAAGATCCTGACGGAACTCACCCTTGGCACACAGCTCGGACAAATCCACCTGCGTGGCACACATCACACGCACATCGAGGTACACCTCTTCATCGCTGCCCACGCGACGAAAGCAGCCGTCCTGCAAAAAGCGCAGCAGTTTGACCTGCAAACGCGGACTCATCTCTCCCACGCCGTCGAGAAACAACGTGCCGCCAGCCGTCAGCTCCAACAACCCGAGCTTGCCCTCGGCCCGCGCCCCTTCGAAAGCCCCCGGCCCGTAACCAAAGAGTTCGGTTTCGGCCATCGACTCCGGCAAGCCTGCGCAATTGAGCGCCATTAAAGGAGACTGCCCGCGCGGGCTGGCGAGGTGGCAAGCGCGCGCCAGCAATTCTTTGCCGGTGCCGGTTTCGCCCTCTATTAATAGAGGGGCGTCCAGCGGCGCCATACGCCGCGCTTCGCGCACCACGGCAGCCATCACTTTGGAGCTTTGGAAGATGCTGTCAAAACCGCGCAGCTCTTGCTTGCGCACGTTGTAGATTTGCTCGCCTACACGGTCGGCACGGTGCAATGTCAGTACCGCCCCCGCCATGGCCTCACTGTCATCGCTGTCCAGTTGCAGCGGCGCGATGTCGGCCAGAAACACGTGCCCTTTGATTTTGACCCGCATGCCGTTGATGCGCGATTTGTTGGCCCGCACCAACTCCGGCAAGTCAAAGTCTTCGGCGTAACGCGCGAGCGCGATGCCCGGCACTTCATCCACACGCACACCGAGCAATTGCGCCGCAGCGCGATTGGCCGCCACGATGGAGCCACCCATGTCGATGGACAGAACCGGAAATTCCAGCGCACCCAGCAAGGCGTTGAGTTCCATATGCCGACGTTCGCTAGGCATTAAACCTACACGCTTGACACCGAACACCCCGGCGATGGTTTCAAACTTGGGGCGCAGGGCCTGGAACTGCAAATTGATCAGGTTGGGGCAATACAGATAGATCGCGTTGCCCTGATCGCCGCCCACCTCACCACGCTTGACGTTGATGCCATAGGCGACCAGCAGATTGAGAATGTCGCGCAGAATGCCAATCCGGTTTTGACAATGGACCTTGATACGCATGGGGAAAGGCTCAAAAAAGAATTAAACACCACACACCTCCCGCAGGAGCTGCCACAGGCTGCGATCCGCTGACCGCTGACCGCTAAACGCTCGCAACCCGTGCCAGCGCTTGCAAAGAGCGGATATTTAGCGGGCCGCGCATTTCAATGTCACGTTTTTGTGACAGTTTGACCTTCGTCGACAGCAATACTCTCAGCATGGCCCGCAAGTCGTAACGAATAGTTTACGAATATGACGCATCATCCCAGCATTAGTGGCTTTAGGCTAGCTGCACGACGCAATCGCTTGAGGTATCACTTAGTCATCGCCACACACCGAATAATAAAAACGATTTCCTTGCGGAGAGTCCCATGAAGCAAACGAAATACGTCGCCCGCGAGCCTGATGCTGATGGCTTTATCGACTACACACCGGCCGAGCACGCGGTGTGGAACACGCTGATTACCCGCCAACTCAAGCTGCTGCAAGGGCGTGCCTGCCCTGAATACATGGAAGGTATCGACAAGCTGGGCCTGCCCCATGACCGCATTCCGCAGCTGGGCGAGATCAACAAAGTGCTGGCTGAAACCACCGGCTGGCAAGTGGCCCGCGTACCGGCACTGATCCCGTTTCAAACCTTCTTCGAATTGCTGGCCAATAAGCAGTTCCCGGTAGCGACCTTTATTCGCACGCCCGAAGAACTCGATTACCTGCAAGAGCCGGATATTTTCCATGAGATTTTCGGCCACTGCCCACTGCTGACCAACCCGTGGTTCGCTGAATTTACCCACACCTACGGCAAGCTCGGCCTGCAAGCCACCAAGGAACAGCGCGTGTATCTGGCCCGCCTGTACTGGATGACAATCGAGTTTGGGCTGGTCGACACCCCAGAAGGCCAGCGCATCTACGGCGGCGGTATTCTTTCATCGCCCAAAGAAACGGTTTACAGCCTGTCTTCAGAACCGGAACATCACGCCTTCGATCCACTAGAAGCCATGCGCACCCCGTACCGCATCGATATTTTGCAGCCGCTGTATTTTGTCCTGCCGGACTTGAAGCGACTGTTCGATTTGGCCCACGAAGACATCATGGGCATGGTCGAAACAGGCATGAAGATGGGCCTGCATGCGCCCAAGTTCCCGCCTAAACCCAAAGCGGCGTAACACGTCTTTTTTGAAACCTTCTTTCTTTTGTACCCATAAGAAAAACTGACTTCAGGAACACACCATGAACGCACTGAACCAAGCCCACTGCGAAGCCTGCCGCGCCGATGCCCCCCAGGTCAGCGACGAAGAACTGCCGGTGCTGATCAAACAGATCCCGGACTGGAACATCGAAGTGCGCGACGGCGTGATGCAGCTGGAAAAGGTCTTTTTGTTCAAAAACTTCAAATTTGCACTGGCGTTCACCAACGCCGTTGGCGAGATCGCTGAAGCCGAAGGCCATCACCCGGGTTTGCTCACCGAGTGGGGCAAAGTGACCGTTACCTGGTGGAGCCACTCCATCAAGGGCCTGCATCGCAATGACTTCATCATGGCCGCGCGCACTGACGACGTAGCCAAAACCGCCGAAGGTCGCAAGTGAAGCACTTCGCGGCCATTGGCCGGGTGCCGGGCGACCCGATTCTGGGCCTGATGGACGCCTACAATCAGGACACCAACCCGAACAAATTCGACCTGGGCGTGGGCGTCTATAAGGACGCCAAGGGCCTGACGCCGATCCTGCAATCGGTCAAACAGGCCGAACAGCGCTTGGTTGAGCAGCAGCAGACCAAAACCTACATCGGCGGTCATGGCGACAGCCGTTTTGGGCAACTGATCAGCGAACTGGTGCTGGGTGAGGCGTCGCCCTTGCTGGCCGACAAACGTGCGGGCGCTACACAGACGCCCGGCGGCACAGGCGCCTTGCGCTTAAGTGCCGACTTTATTGCACAGTGCCTGCCGGGGCGCGGCATTTGGCTGAGCGATCCTACCTGGCCGATCCACGAAACCATTTTCGCGGCAGCCGGTTTGAAGATCAGCCACTACCCGTACGTGGGCAGCGACAACACGCTCAACGTCGCCGCGATGCTGGCTGCCCTGGAACAAGCCCCTAAAGGCGATGTGGTGCTGCTGCATGCCTGCTGTCATAACCCGACCGGGTTTGACTTGTCACAGGAGGACTGGCACCAGGTGCTGGATGTGGTCAAGCGCCGCGAGCTGTTGCCGCTGATCGACTTTGCCTACCAGGGATTTGGTGACGACCTGGAGCAGGATGCGTGGTCTACGCGCCTGTTTGCCAGCGAACTGCCCGAACTGCTGATCACCAGCTCCTGCTCAAAGAACTTCGGCCTGTACCGCGAACGTGTCGGGGCGTTGATCGTGTGCGCGAGCGACGCCGAAAAACTGACGGACATCCGCAGCCAACTGGCCTATCTGGCCCGTAACCTGTGGTCCAATCCGCCGGACCACGGCGCGGCTGTGGTGGCGACCATCCTGGGTGATGAGCAACTCAAGACGTTGTGGGCCGGCGAAGTGGAAGCCATGCGCAGTCGTATCGCGCAACTGCGCAGCGGTTTGGTCGAAGCGCTGACGCCGTTTGGTCTGGCCGAACACTTTGCCCACATCAACCAACAGCGCGGGATGTTCTCCTACACCGGCCTCAACGCCGAACAAGTGCAATTGCTGCGCGAGAAACATAGCGTGTACATGGTCGGTTCAGGCCGCGCCAACATGGCAGGCGTCGACGGCACCCGCCTGAGCCTGCTGGCCAAGGCGATTGCGCAGGTGTGTACGCACTAACGGTGGCAACGCCAGGCGCGGGCTTGCTCGCGCCTGCTTGCACGACAACAGCAACATGAAAAGTTCGCCACAAAGCCCCGCCAGACGTAAAAAAAGACAAATTGTCACACCCGGTCATGTATCCTGCCCAAGCTTTTTAAAAGCGCCGATGTACCCAGCGATTTAAAAACACACCTTGCGAGGAGCGCGACGATGCACGAAATCCCAAACCTCCCCTTCCCAAGCCTGCATGAAACTCAGCAGCCGACCCCGCAACACACCAGTGGCGAAAACCCCGCACTGGACGAGGCCCCTGAAAGCCTCAAGGCCGACAGCGAAGACTGACGGTTCGCACTCAGGCGGTGCGAAAAGCTTTCAGCTTTTCATACCGCCTGACACAATCGCCGCACCGTTCTCAACCCCGGATTCCCGCGTGACTGATTCTTTCAGCGACACCCAAGCCAGCGTACTGATCGGCACAGCCGAAAAAATGATCGAGCTGTGGGAGCGCCTGACCCCCGAAAAACAAGCCACCCTGCTCCAGCGTTTCGGCACCCAGGAAAACGCCCTGGCCGCCCTGATTGCAACCCGCCTGGTTGCACCGCTTTAATCCGCAGGACCTGCGCCCATGCCTGAAACACAACGCCCCCTGGCAATCACGCTGCAAGTGATGTCCATCGTGCTGTTTACCTTCATTGGCTATCTGAACATCGGCATTGCGCTGGCGGTATTACCCGGCTACGTTCACAACCACCTGGGTTACGGCACCGTCATCGCCGGGCTGGTGATCAGCGTGCAATACCTGGCCACGCTGCTGAGTCGCCCGTACGCCAGCCGCATCATCGACAACCTGGGCAGCAAGCGCGCGGTCATGTACGGCCTGGCCGGGTGCGGTCTGAGCGGCGTATTTATGCTGCTCTCCAGTTGGCTGTCGGCGATGCCCGCCCTGAGCCTTGCCAGCCTGCTGCTCGGGCGACTGGTGCTGGGCAGCGCCGAAAGCCTGGTCGGCTCAGGCTCGATTGGCTGGGGCATCGGCCGCGTAGGCGCGCACAACACCGCCAAAGTGATCTCGTGGAACGGCATCGCCAGTTACGGGGCAATCGCCATCGGCGCTCCGCTGGGCGTGCTGATGGTCAACCACTGGGGCATGTGGAGCATGGGTGCCAGCATCATTGCGCTGGCGGTGCTGGGCTTATTGTTGGCGTGGCCCAAGCTGGCGGCGCCGATCGTCAGTGGCGTGCGCCTGCCGTTTTTGCATGTTCTGGGCCGCGTCCTGCCCCACGGCACCGGGCTGGCGCTGGGTTCTATCGGGTTTGGCACCATCGCCACGTTCATCACCCTGTACTACGCAACCCAGCATTGGGAAAACGCCGTGCTGTGCCTCAGCCTGTTCGGCGCCAGTTTTATCGGTGCGCGACTGCTGTTCGGCAACCTGATAAATCGCATCGGCGGCTTCCGTGTTGCAATTGCCTGCTTGAGCGTCGAAACCGTGGGTCTGCTGGGGTTATGGCTGGCACCCAACCCGCAACTGGCGCTGGCCGGTGCGGCGCTGAGCGGATTTGGCTTCTCGCTGGTCTTCCCGGCGCTGGGGGTTGAAGCGGTGAATCTGGTGCCTGCCTCAAGCCGCGGGGCCGCCGTGGGGGCGTATTCGTTGTTTATCGATTTATCGCTGGGTATCACCGGGCCACTGGTGGGCGCCGTGGCGGCAGGCTTTGGTTTTGCCTCGATCTTCTTGTTCGCCGCACTGGCCGCGTTTAGCGGGCTGATGCTGAGCGTGTACCTCTACCGCCAGGCCCGCGCAACCTAGGGTCTCTACGTCGACCCCGGCAACGGGATCAAAAATCCACTTTGCCGCGCCCCGCCTTGATGTTGCCGCGCTTGGTTTTGGATTCGAGCCGACGTTTTTTTGACCCCAGCGTCGGCTTGGTGGGACGGCGCTTTTTCTCGACCTTGGTCGCGCTCACAATCAACGCCAGCAAACGCTCCAGCGCATCGGCGCGGTTCTGCTCCTGGGTGCGGTATTGCTGCGCCTTGATGATCAATACGCCATCACTGGTAATGCGACTGTCACGCAGCGCCAGCAGCCGCTCTTTGTAAAACGGCGGCAACGACGAGTTGGGGATGTCAAAGCGCAAGTGCATGGCGCTTGAGACTTTGTTGACGTTCTGACCGCCCGCGCCTTGGGCGCGAATCGCCGTGAGTTCGATCTCGGCGTCGGGGATGTGCACGTTGTTGGAAATCACCAGCATTACAAAAGGGTCCGTTTTCAGGGCGTGCAGGATACCCCACAAACAACAAACCCGGCGCCATGGCCGGGTTGGTTGTTAGTCAGGGTAACGCTTACTTGCCGGCCGAGCCGTAAGCTGCGGTCGAAGCGTGCGCTTCGCGCCTGCCCTTGATCAAGAAGCACACCCACATGAAGGCCACCCACACCGGAATCGCGTACACCGACACGCGAATGCCCGGGATCATCAGCATGATGACCAGAATGAACGCCACAAACGCCAGACAGATGTAGTTGCCGTACGGGTACCACAACGCTTTGAACAGCGGGGTTTGTGCGGTTTTGTCCATGTGCTGACGGAACTTGAAGTGCGAGAAGCTGATCATCGCCCAGTTGATCACCAAGGTGGCCACCACCAGCGACATCAACAGTTCCAGCGCGTCGTGCGGCATCAAATAGTTGAGCAGCACAGCAATCACCGTCACCGCGGCCGAGGCCAGGATCGAGTTTACCGGCACGCCGCGCGTGTCGATTTTGGCCAGCACTTTGGGAGCATCGCCCTGCTGCGCCATGCCCAGCAACATGCGGCTGTTGCAGTAGGTGCCGCTGTTGTACACCGACAATGCCGCGGTCAAGACCACAAAGTTGAGGATGTGCGCAGCAGTGTTGCTGCCCAGCATGGAGAACACCTGCACAAACGGGCTGCTGCTGTAGCTGTCGCCACCGGCGTTGAGCGTTTCGAGCAACGCATCCCACGGCGTCAGGGACAACAGCACCACCAGAGCGCCGATGTAGAAAATCAGGATGCGGTAGATCACCTGATTGATCGCTTTAGGGATCACCGTGCGCGGCTTGTCGGCTTCTGCTGCGGTGAAACCGAGCATCTCCAGACCGCCAAACGAGAACATGATGAAGGCCATTGCCATCACCAGGCCGGTAATGCCATGCGGGAAGAAGCCCCCGTGCTCCCACAGGTTACTGACCGATGCTTGCGGGCCGCCACTGCCGCTGACCAGCAAGTAGCTGCCCAGGGCGATCATGCCCACGATGGCCACCACTTTAATGATCGCGAACCAGAACTCGGCCTCGCCAAACACTTTGACGTTGGTCAGGTTGATTACGTTGATCAGCACGAAGAACGCCGCCGCCGACGCCCAGGTCGGGATCTCGGGCCACCAGTAGTGCACGTATTTACCCACGGCCGTCAGTTCCGACATGCCGACCAGGATGTACAGCACCCAACAGTTCCAGCCCGACATGAAGCCGGCAAAGCCGCCCCAGTATTTGTGCGCGAAGTGGCTGAAGGAGCCGGCTACCGGCTCTTCAACGATCATTTCGCCGAGCTGGCGCATGATCATAAAGGCAATGAAGCCGCAGATTGCATAGCCCAGAATCATCGACGGGCCGGCAGATTTCAGTACCCCGGCCGAGCCGAGGAACAAGCCAGTACCGATCGCGCCACCCAGGGCAATCAGCTGGATATGGCGATTTTTCAGGCCGCGTTTAAGCTCGCCCGAATGCGAGGTTTGTCCACTCATTAAAAAGGGTTCCACACAAGGTTTGATGGCATTCAGTGCGTTTTCGCTTGAGCACCGGCAGTGATCGAAGGGTCTACAACACAAATCAAACCCCAGCGCAGACGCCAGGAATCCATGGTTGTTTCACGAGTCATGCGTCACCTGTTTGTTTTTATCTGTGACGGAATCGAACCCGCAAGGCTTATGGCATTGCGGAGTTAACAAGGCGGGTTAGCCTTGAGGTTTTGGCCAATCAGCACATCGCCGAGCGGCGCAAAAAGCGCGGTTACGCCATTGAGTCACAGTTAAAACGCCGCGCATTGTACACCCGCTCGTAGGCAAGATCCCATCACACAGCCGATAGCAAGACGAAACAAGCCGCAGTTCGGCCCGTAAACGTCACAAATCTGTAAAACGCGGAAAACTTTCTATACACAACCGTGCTTTCCTCGCTCCAAGGGGTAAAAGAGGCAGTATTCGTCACGATTTATTGACTAAGCGTAAAGAATTATTTCCACCATAAACACTACATGCACGCGGGCGACTGATTGTCGCAGCCCTAATCCTTTGATTTTGAATGAGTATCTGTAGCCCCTGACAAGATGCGCAGGCTGCGCTGACGACGCCATCAGGTTTTACACGCATAAAAAAACGCCAACCCGAGGGTTGGCGTTTTGTTTACCGCGCTACACGCTTACTGCGGCTTGCGACGACCGAAGCCTGGACGCTGACCGGAACCGGCCGGTGCGCCGCGGCGCTTGCCGGACGGTGCATCGTCAACCAGCTTGGGGCCTTGACGCGTCGGCTTGCCCGGGCGCTTGTTCATTTCGCTTGGACGCTCGGCAACCGGTGCACCACGACCTGCTGGCACACGGTCAGTACGGCCCGCTGGCTTGCGTGCCGGGCGCGCGGCTTCATCACGCGCCGGACGTGCTGGACGCTCACCTTCGATGTGCGGCTGGCGCGCTGGACGCGGTGCCAATGGCGCACCCTCGGCCGGACGCACAGTGCGTGCAACACGGTCGGCACGGGCCACAGGGCGCGAGGACTTACGCTGCAAACGCTCAAGCTTGTCTTTGTTCTTGGCATTCATCTCTGGCATGGCAACCGGCGTGAGGCCGACTTCAGCGCTGAGAATGTCCACCTCGTACTGACCCATTTCACGCCAGCGACCCATCGGCAGGTCAGAGTTGAGGAACACCGGGCCGAAACGCACGCGCTTCAGACGGCTGACCACCAGACCCTGAGATTCCCACAAACGACGTACTTCACGGTTACGGCCTTCCATCACCACACAGTGGTACCAATGGTTAAAGCCTTCGCCGCCCGGCGCCTGTTTGATGTCGGTGAAACGCGCTGGGCCGTCTTCCAGCACCACGCCCGCCTTGAGGCGCTCGATCATCTCGTCATCCACTTCGCCACGTACACGTACCGCGTATTCACGGTCCATTTCGTAGGAGGGGTGCATCAGACGGTTCGCCAGCTCACCGTCAGTGGTGAACATCAGCAAGCCGGTGGTGTTGATATCGAGACGACCGATGTTGATCCAGCGACCTTCTTTAGGGCGCGGCAACTTGTCGAATACGGTTGGACGGCCTTCAGGGTCGTCACGGGTGCAGATTTCGCCGTCAGGCTTGTTGTACATGATCACGCGGCGCACCGATTCGGCGGCCTCTTCGCGCTTGATCACCTTGCCATCAATGGAGATGGCGTCGTGCAGGTCAACGCGCAGACCCAGGGTTGCATCCTTGCCATTGACCTTGATGCGGCCCTGGCTGATCCAACTTTCTACGTCGCGACGCGAGCCAACGCCGATGCGGGCGAGTACTTTTTGCAGTTTCTCGCCTGCTGGGCCAATTTCCTGGCTGTCTTTAGGGTCTAGATCTTTCATCTGGGCACCTCCCGGTGTGTCAATTCAGGCGAGCGCCTGAGCTGTAAAAAATGGGCCTTGTGACGCAGTTGCGCCGCAAAGGGTCGCGAATCATACGCTGATGTTGCGCATTTCGCATCAAAGGCGAGTCGTGTTCTGCCAGGCTTACTTGTTTTTCCGCCGACCGGTGGCGCCAAGTGTCAGCAAACGCAAGTCGGCTTGCGCCAGTACCGCACGCTTTTCATCTTTGTCGAGTGTCTTCCAGGCCTTGATTTCGCGCTTAGAACGTCCGCAGCCGAGGCAAACGTCATCGGCAAATTTACACACGCCAATACAGGGATCTTTGAGGGCACTCATGCTTTGAGACCTCCAGAAAAATACGCAAATACCGTAGGCGCTGGCGCAGGCTGCGCCAGCGCCTGTGGGCAACGTCAGTCTTCGCGCTCAAGTCGCTCTTGCTCGATGGCGTCAGCCAGGGCTTGCGCTTCCAACTCTTCATCGCTCATGCCAGGCGCCAGCTCAAGCGCCGCCACGGCTGCCAGCAGTTGGCTACGTGCCTGTTCGGCATCGGTCGCCGGCACCTCAGGCGCGGGCGCCTCTTTAACCAAGTCTTCACGCAGCAAATCATCGAAGTCGGTTTTAAGACCTTCTTCCATCGAGTCCAGTTCCGTGAGCAAGCTACGGAAGCTGGTTTCGTCTTTCGGCTCCTCAGGCTCGGCGCTTTCATCCGCCAGCGCCTGAATGTGATCAGGCACCGGGGCATCGTCGAAGTCGAGAATCGGATCGGGCTCAAGCTCGCGCAGTTCAGCAAGCGGCGGCAGGTCGTCGAGGTTTTTGAGGTTGAAGTGATCGAGAAAACCTTTGGTGGTGGCAAACATTGCGGGTCGCCCTGGCACTTCGCGATAGCCGACGATGCGAATCCACTCGCGCTCCAGCAGGGTTTTAACAATATGGCTGTTGACCGCCACACCGCGCACATCTTCAATTTCGCCCCGGGTAATGGGCTGACGATAAGCAATCAGCGCCATGGTTTCGAGCATTGCCCGCGAGTAACGCTGCGGGCGCTCTTCCCACAAACGCCCCACCCACGGCGAAAACGCGTCGCGAATTTGCAGGCGATAGCCAGAGGCGACTTCTTTAAGTTCAAACGAACGGCCCTCGCAGGATTTGCGCAGCAACTCCAGGGCCTTCTTGAACACCGGAGGCTGCGGGCGTTCACCCTCTTCAAACAGTTCAAACAACCGTTCAAGGCTTTGAGGCTTTCCCGAGGCCAACAGAAAGGCCTCAAGCAACGTGGCCAGCTCACGGGGATCAGTCAAATTCATGGTTTCAGCTCTTTATTCGGCTCGCGCCCGCACATGGATCGCCGCGTAGGGCTCGTTCTGTACCAACTCGATCAAGGACTCCTTGACCAGCTCAAGGATGGCCATAAAGGTTACCACCACCCCCAAACGCCCCTCTTCTGCGGTAAACAGCTCACTAAAGGGTACAAAACCGCCGCCTTTGAGGCGTTCCAGCACATCACTCATGCGCTCACGGGTGGACAGCGCTTCGCGGCTGACCTGGTGACTTTCGAACATGTCAGAGCGACGCAGCACTTCAGCCATCGACATCAGCAACTCTTCCAGCGCCACATCCGGCACCAATTTGCGCGCACGGGCCTGGGGAGCGTCCAGCTTGGGCACGAACACGTCACGTCCGACCCGTTCGAGGCCGTCGATGCCTTCAGCCGCAGCCTTGAAACGCTCGTACTGCTGCAAGCGGCGAATCAGTTCAGCACGCGGATCGCCTTCGTCTTCTTCGATCTCGACCGAGCGCGGCAGCAGCATGCGCGACTTGATCTCGGCCAGCATGGCCGCCATCACCAGATACTCGGCCGCCAATTCAAGGCGCACCGTCTTCATCAATTCGACATAACCCATGTATTGGCGGGTAATTTCAGCCACCGGGATGTCAAGAATGTCGATATTTTGTTTGCGAATCAGGTACAGCAGCAAGTCGAGCGGGCCTTCGAACGCATCGAGAAACACCTCCAGCGCATCCGGCGGGATGTACAGGTCTTGCGGCATTTCGATGACGGCCTGGCCATACACCATCGCAAACGGCAGTTCTTGCTGGGCACCGGCCTGCGGGTCTACAGCGTCAATCACTTCTACGTCAGACATCAGGCCTCGACCATAAAGGGCGTCGGATCACCACAGCCCACACGTACGACTTCAGGCTCATCACCCGTCAGGTTGATCACAGTGCTGGCCTTGCGCCCACCATCACCGCCATCAATGATCAGGTCGACCTGTTTTTCCAGCGCATCGCGAATCGCGTACGGGTCTTCAAGCGGTTCGCTTTCGCCCGGCAGGATCAGGGTCACGCTCATCAGCGGCTCACCGAGTTCAGCCAACAGTGCGAGCGCCAGAGGGTGCTGGGGCACACGCATGCCGATGGTGCGGCGCTTGGGGTGCAGCAGCAGGCGCGGCACTTCGCGGGTGGCATTGAGAATGAAGGTGTACGGCCCCGGCGTATGCGCTTTGAGCAAGCGAAAGGTGCCGGTGTCGACCTTGGCGAACAGCCCTAACTGCGACAGGTCGCTGCACATCAGGGTGAAGTTGTGTTTGTCGTCCAGATTGCGCAAGCGCTTGATCTTGTCGATCGCGCTCTTATCGCCCATCTGGCAACCGACGGCGTAAGACGAGTCGGTGGGGTAGATCACCACCCCGCCTTTTTTGATGATCTCAACCGCCTGCTTGATCAGACGCGGTTGCGGGTTTTGCGGATGAATCTGGAAAAATTGACTCACGTTATTTACCTGTTCAGACGTTGGCGATGGGCGGATCTAATTTGAACCGACGCCACAATGGCGGCAGATCGTCCGGGATCGCGCGGTACTCGCCAATCTCGGACCAGCCGCCAGGGCCATGAAAGTCACTGCCGGCAGTCACCAGCAAACCAAACTCACGCGCCAGAATCGCCAAGCCGCCTACTTGTTCTGCAGGCTGATAACCATTGACTACCTCAATCGCGTGCCCCCCCGCTTGAATATAGTCGCCAATCAGGCGTCGGCGCTTGCTGCGGGTGAAATCGTAATGCGATGGATGCGCCAGGCTGACCCAGGCACCTGCTGCACGCAACGTGGCGACGGTGTCTTCCAGGGTGGGCCAATGCTGTTTGACGTCGCCCAACTTGCCCGCGCCCAGCCACTTGCGGAACGCTTCGGCGCGATCCTTGACGTAACCGGCACCGACCAAAAAATCCGCAAAGTGCGGGCGCGCTGGCGCATTGCCACTGTCACCCAGCGCTTGCTGAATTGCCCGCGCACCTTCAAGCGCGCCCGGCATGCCCTTGAGCGCCAGCTTGCGGCTGATTTCTTCGGCACGCAGCCAGCGGCCATCGTGCAGTGCGGCGATGGCACCAACCAGTGCAGGGGCCTGAGTATCGAAACCGTAACCGAGCACATGAATGGTCGCGCCCCCCCAAGTGCAGGAGAGTTCGATGCCGTTGACCAGTTGCATGTTCAGCGACTGCGCCGCCGAGCGGGCTTCTTCCAGGCCTTCAAGTGTGTCGTGATCGGTCAGGGCCAGGACTCGCACACCTTTCTCGAACGCACGCGCTACCAGTACCGCTGGCGCCAAAGCGCCATCGGAAGCGGTGCTATGGCAATGCAAGTCAATTTCCACGGGGATTTAATAACCTCTAGCTGACGCTTTCGCTGTCATTGATGTTTGTTATTATGCCGCCACATCCTGCTTCTGGCTGCCACTGTGAAACAATTCATCGACTTCATCCCGCTGTTACTGTTTTTCATCGTCTACAAAATCGAACCCCGTATCGTCGAAATCGCAGGCCATAGCTTGACCTTCGGCGGGATTTTCAGCGCTACGGCGATGCTGATCCTCAGTTCTGTGGTGGTCTACGGCATTCTGTTTTTCAAGCAACGCAAACTTGAAAAGAGCCAATGGCTGACCCTGATTGCCTGCATTGTGTTCGGCAGCCTGACCCTGGCGTTCCACAGCGAAACCTTCCTCAAGTGGAAAGCGCCGGTGGTGAACTGGCTGTTTGCGCTGGTGTTTGCCGGTAGCCACTTTATCGGTGACAAGCTGCTGATCAAACGTGTCATGGGCCACGCACTGACCCTGCCTGACGCGGTCTGGACGCGCCTGAACCTGGCCTGGATCGCCTTCTTTTTGTTCTGCGGGGCGGCCAACCTGTTTGTTGCGTTCACCTTTCAAAGCATCTGGGTCGACTTCAAGGTATTCGGCAGCCTGGGCCTGACTGTTCTGTTTCTGGTAGGCCAAGGCATTTACCTGTCGCGCCACTTGCATGATTCCGACACTCCAACCTCCAAAACCGAGGACTGACATGCTCTACGCAATCATTGCCACTGACGTCGCCCACTCGCTTGAAGCCCGCCTGGCTGCTCGCCCGGCACACCTTGAGCGTTTGCAGCAACTCAAACAGGAAGGCCGCGTGGTGCTGGCCGGCCCGCACCCGGCCATCGACAGCAATGATCCGGGCGCAGCCGGTTTCACCGGCAGCCTGATCGTCGCCGAGTTTGACTCGCTGGCCGATGCTCAACGCTGGGCCGATGAGGACCCGTACGTCGCTGCTGGCGTGTACGCAAATGTCATGGTCAAACCGTTCAAGCAAGTCCTGCCTTAAAGCCTCGCTGCGCGACGGAACCGCTCATCGGGTTCGTCGCGTCGCTGCATGGCTCATTATTCTGGTTTAGCGGCCGACAACCTCTGCGAATCCCATCAGGAATGAGGAGTTGCGATGCGTCAAGGTTTGTTGTGTCTGCTGTTAATCATGTTATCGCTGGGCTCTCTCGCCCACGCTGAAGACGCTCCTTCCTCTGATAACTCAGTGCCATTGTCACTGAGCGCCGGTGCGCGCATTACGGACTTGCAACAACGCCTTGGCGAGAGTGAACGCCTGCGCGGCGAACTGAGCCAAGCCCTGAAAGACGCCGACGCCACCCGCGAAAGCAGCCAGTTGAGCCAACTGCGTCAAGAGAACCTGCGCCTCAAGCAACAGCTCGACAAAGCGCAGTCCAACCCCGGCTTTCACCTGCTGACCGACTCACAACAGTGGTTTGTGATTGGTGGCGCAGTTGCCCTATTGGCCCTACTCTGCGGTATCTTCGCCAGCGGCGGACGTAAACAGCGTCGGCAATGGCTATAAATAGAGTGAGTCATGAGCGACCTGTTACTGATAGATGATGACCAGGAGTTGTGTGAACTCCTGAGCAGTTGGCTGAGCCAGGAAGGTTTCCAGGTGCGTGCGTGTTACGACGGCGTGAGCGCCCGCAACGCGCTGGCCGAGTCCAGCCCTGACGCTGTAGTGCTGGACGTGATGCTGCCCGATGGCAGCGGCCTGGAACTGCTCAAGCAGTTGCGCAGCGATCACCCCGACTTGCCGGTGCTGATGCTCTCGGCCAGGGGTGAGCCGCTGGACCGCATTCTGGGGCTGGAACTGGGCGCCGACGATTACCTGGCCAAGCCCTGCGACCCCCGCGAGCTGACCGCCCGCCTGCGCGCTGTGCTGCGCCGCAGCCATCCGCCCGCCACCTCCAGCCAGATCGAATTGGGCGACCTGTGTTTCAGCCCGATGCGCGGTGTGGCCACCATCAATGAGCACGACATCACCCTGACCGTCTCCGAAAGCCGCATCCTCGACGCCTTGCTGCGTCAACCCGGCGAGCCACTGGACAAACAGGCGCTGGCGCAACTGGCGCTGGGCCGCAAGTTGACGTTGTACGACCGCAGCCTGGACATGCACGTCAGCAACCTGCGCAAAAAGATCGGCCCGCACCCCGATGGCCGTCCGCGCATCGTTGCACTGCGCAGCCGTGGCTACTTCTACAGCGCCTGAAGGGACGCAGCCTGTGTAAAGCCGCGCCACGCCCCTCTTTACCTAAGCTTTACGCTTGATTGACAGCGCTTGACCTTGATCTCCCTAAACTGGGCGCATCCGGATTCACCGGAACGTACTACAAGGAGACACACCATGCGTAAGACTCTTATTGCTTTGATGTTTGCTGCTGCTCTGCCAACCGTCGCAATGGCCATGCCCGGTGGCGATGGCCCAATGGGTCCACGTCACGGCGGTGAGCACCATGGTCGCGGCGACGCGCCTTACAGCCAACTGGACTTGACCCGCGAGCAGCGCCAACAAATCGGCAAGCTGATGGGCGAACAAATGCACGAGCGCAAGCAGCTGGTCGACAAGTACCTGCAAAAACTGCCCGCGGCTGATCAAAAAGCGTTGAAAGACGAAATCGCCGCCAAGCACGAAAAAACCCAGAAAGACATTCGTGCGCTGCTCAAGCCAGAACAGCAAAAGCGCTTCGACGAGATGCAAAAACAACGCGCCGAACGTAAAGCTGAATGGCAAGAGTTCAAAGACTGGAAAGCACAGCAGGCGCCAAAAGCGCAATAATCTGCACATTCACCCAGCCCAACGGCCCCCCAGCCGTTGGGCTTTGCTCGTTTGAACCCATTTAGCGTGAGGATTTGCCGTGCGATCACTGTTTTGGCGCATTCTGGCCAGCTTTTGGCTGGCGATAGCCTTGGTCGCAGGGCTGTCGATACTGCTCGGACACATGCTTAATCAGGACGCCTGGATCCTGAGCCGTCATCCGGGTATTTCAAACCTGGCCCAGCAATGGACCGAACGCTATGAAACCCAGGGCGCGGACGCTGCCCAAGATTTTCTGGAGCGGCGCAAACGCCGTTACCACATTGACGTGCAAGTGCTTAACGAAAGTGGCGACCCGCTGGTGCGCGGCACCTTTCCGCGCCGGGCTGCCGCCTGGGAGGCGCGCCAGCATCCAGGACAAGACACGCTGCCGTGGCGACGCCTGACCGTGGAGTACACCAGCCCCAAGACGGCCGACACCTACCTGCTGATTTACCGCATCCCGCACCCCGAGCTGGATGCCTGGCACCGACAAAGCCTGATCTGGCCACTGAGTGCGCTGGGCATTGCGCTGGTGGTGTTGACGCTGTTCAGTTTGCTGGTGACGCTGTCGATTACCCGCCCGCTAAGCCGCTTGCGCGTGGCCGTGCATGATCTGGGGCAAACCACCTATCAACAAAACAGCTTGGCGCGACTGGCCTCCCGACGGGATGAATTTGGCGTGCTGGCCACTGACTTCAACCGCATGGGCGCGCGTTTGCAAAGCTTGATCAGCAGCCAACGCCAGTTGCTGCGCGATGTCTCCCACGAACTGCGTTCTCCCCTGGCCCGTCTGCGCATCGCTCTGGCACTGGCCGAACGCGCCAGCCCCGAGGCGCGTGAAAAGCTCTGGCCGCGCCTGACCCGTGAATGTGACCGATTGGAGTCTTTGATCAGTGAAATCCTGACACTGGCGCGGGTCGATGCCGACCAGGCGAGCGCCGAGCACGTTGAACTCAATGCACTGCTCAATAACCTGCAAAAAGACGCCTCACTCAGCGCGCCCGAGCAGCCGGTACAGCTGAATGCAGAACCGGGCCTGGCCCTCAGTGGCTGGCCCACCATGATTGAGCGCGCCGTCGACAACCTGCTGCGTAACGCGCAACGGTTCAACCCGCCGGGTCAACCGATTGAACTCACAGCACAGCGTGAAGGCGAGCACATCACCCTCAGCGTGCGCGATCACGGGCCGGGTGCGGCCGAGGAGCATTTGGCGCAGTTAGGCGAACCGTTTTTCCGGGCGCCCGGCCAGACGGCTGCGGGCCACGGCCTGGGGCTGGCCATTGCGCGGCGCGCGGCAGAGCGTCATGGCGGACGATTGACACTGGCCAATCATCCCGACGGTGGCTTTATTGCCGCGCTTGAACTCCCTCTCACCCCGGATGGCAATCTTTAACGCGGGCAAAGCACCGTGCACTGTGTAAGAGGATTTACCTGCACGATGCCTGACCGCCCACAGAGACCGACTGCCGTGGCTCAGGCGGACCACACCTGTACAAACTCTGCGCTGTCGACTTTGGGCGCATCCCGCATTTCTTTGAGCGGTGTGCCCAAGTACAGGAACGCAATAATCTCTTCACCCGCTTGCAGTCCCAGAGCGGCCGTCACCCGTGGCGCATGGGACAGCTCCCCGGTGCGCCACACCGCGCCAATCCCTTGGGCATACGCGGCCAGCTCAATGGCATGGGCTGCGCAACCCGCCGTAATGAGCTGTTCGGATTTCGGCACTTTGAAGTGCTCCTGCAAACGCGCAATCACCACCACGACCAACGGCGCCCGCAACGGCATGGCGCGGGCTTTGTCCAGCGCGGCCTCGGTGACATCACCGCCTTGGGCCTGCACGGCCTGCGCGAGCACTTCACCCAACTGGTTGCGGGCCTGCCCTTCAATGCTCAAAAAACGATAAGGCCGCAGTTGCCCGTGGTCTGGTGCGCGCAGGGCGGCTGCAAAAAGTACTTCACGTTGCTCCCTCGTGGGGGCCGGTTCAACCAGACGCGGGGCAGAAACACGGTTGAGCAAAGCGTCGAGAGCCTCCATTGGCCACCTCCTGAAGAAAATGTGCGGCTATTCTAACGGTATCTGCCGAAGGCTTGGCGGTTTACATACCCCGGCCCACAGGTAGAATGGCGCCCCTCTTTCATGCCCGAGCTGACTTCATGGCGTTGCCGACCCTACGCATCATCGGTTTTGTAATCGGCATCTTCCTGATTACGTTGGCGATCAGCATGGCCGTGCCCATGCTCACGCTGGTGATTTACGACCATCTGGGCGATCTGCCGTCCTTTTTGTGGGCCAGCCTGATCACGTTTGTCGCGGGCCTTGCGCTGGTGCTCCCCGGTCGCCCGGAACAAGTGCACCTGCGACCACGCGACATGTACCTGCTGACCGTGTCGAGCTGGGTGATCGTGTGTATTTTCGCCGCGTTGCCGTTTTTGCTCACCCAACACATCAGTTACACCGACTCCTTTTTTGAAAGCATGTCGGGTATCACCGCCACCGGCTCCACCGTTTTGAGCGGGCTGGACACCATGTCGCCCGGCATTTTGATGTGGCGCTCCATGCTGCACTGGCTCGGCGGTATCGGCTTTATCGGTATGGCGGTGGCGATTTTGCCTTTGCTGCGTATCGGTGGCATGCGCCTGTTCCAGACCGAATCGTCAGACCGCTCCGAAAAAGTCATGCCACGCTCGCACATGGTGGCGCGCCTGATCGTGGCGACGTATGTCGGCATCACCATCCTCGGCAGCCTGGCGTTCTGGTGGGCGGGCATGAGCGTGTTCGATGCCATCAACCACGCCATGTCGGCCATCTCCACGGGCGGGTTCTCGACCTCCGACCAGTCACTGGCCAAGTGGTCACAACCGGCGGTGCACTGGGTCGCCATCGCGGTGATGATCATGGGCAGCCTGCCCTTTACGCTGTACGTGGCCACCCTGCGCGGCCATCGCAAGGCGCTGATCAAAGACCAGCAGGTGCAAGGATTGCTCGGCCTGCTGCTGGTGACCTGGCTGGTGCTCAGCGCCTGGCTGTGGTGGACCACCAACATGGCGTGGTGGGATGCGTTCCGCCATGTCGCACTGAACGTGACCTCGGTGGTCACTACCACCGGTTTTGCCCTTGGGGATTACAGCCTTTGGGGCAACTTCTCACTGATGCTGTTTTTCTATCTGGGCTTTATTGGCGGTTGCTCCGGCTCGACGGCGGGCGGGATCAAAATCTTCCGCTTCCAGGTCGCCTATATCCTGCTCAAGGCCAACCTTAACCAGTTGATTCACCCCCGGGCAGTGATCAAGCAGAAGTACAACGGCCATCGCCTTGACGAAGAAATCGTTCGCTCGATTCTGACGTTCTCGTTCTTCTTCGCCATCACCATTTGCGTGATTGCGCTGGCGTTGTCGCTGCTGGGACTGGACTGGATGACCGCCCTCACCGGCGCGGCGAGTACCGTGTCGGGCGTGGGGCCTGGATTGGGCGAAACCATTGGCCCCTCCGGCAACTTCTCGACGCTGCCGGATGCTGCCAAGTGGATCCTGTCGCTGGGCATGTTGCTGGGGCGGCTGGAAATTATTACCGTGTTCGTGTTGTGCATCCCGGCATTCTGGCGGCACTGAGATACACACGGGCTAAACCTGTAGCCGCCGCCGAAGGCTGGGCGCTTTTGATTTTACGTACAAATCGAAAGGCCTCAGCTTTCGCCAGCGCCTACGTGAGGGCATCACCATGAGCCACCTCCTTTCGCTGCGCCACTACCGTGATGAGGTGATTGCTCACAGCCATGAGCACGCGCAGGTGGTGATCAACTTATCCGGCTCGCTCGACGTCGAGGTTGAAGGCCGCGCCAGTCTGTTGCGCCAACAGCAACTGATGGTCATCCCCGCTGGCGCACACCATACCTGCGCCAGCGCACAGGGCAGCCAGTGCCTGGTGCTGGATGTGCCGAGCGAACACTGGTTGGGGCAAACGTTGGGCGCCCACGCCGAGCACAGCCGCCGATGGCTCAATACCGTCGGGCAGCATCGGCTCGACCCGCGCCAGCACCAGTTGGTCGATTGGCTCGCGGCCAGCCCGGCGACCGATCCGCTGATCGATCAGCAAGGGGCAATCCTGCTGCTGGCCAGCTTGAATACCCCTCAAGCCGTACCGCGTAAACGCCTGCCCTTCCCTCAGTTCGATACCTACATCGACCAGCACGCCGCCTACCCTGTGCAAGTCGCCGACCTGGCGCGCGTTGCCGACCTGTCCTGCGCTCGCTTGCACAGTCGCTTTCTCAGCGAGTGCGGCCAAACGCCGATGGACTACATCCGCCAACGCCGTTTGCGTAGCGCCTTGAACCTGTTGCGTCACACCACGCTCGCGGTAGGCGAAATCGCCAGCCGCGTTGGCTACGCCTCGCAAAGCGCGTTTTCGGCGGCCATGTTGCGCGAGTTCGGTGCATCACCCAGCGTGTTGCGCCGCGAGTCTGGCGACAACTGAGGCCCGTTTGGCGACAGACAGCGCCTCGCCGAACGCCTTAGACTGCACGCCAGACTGACTCACCCCAAGGACTGCAATGACTGCGCGTAACGCCTTGGGCGCCCTGCATATCGGCGCCTTACTGTTTGGCCTGACCGGCGTGTTCGGCAAGCTCGCGGCAGCTTCAGCCAGTGTGATTGTGTTTGGCCGCGCAGGTTTTGCGGTCATTGCGCTCGCCTGCTTTGCCGCCGTGTCCCGCCGTTCGCCCTGGCATGCGTTGAACCGGCGCGATGTGCGCAGCCTGCTGGTCAGCGGCTTGCTGCTGGCCGGGCATTGGGTGAGCTTTTTCATCGCAGTTAAAGTCGCCGGCGTGGCGATCGCAACGTTGGGCTTTGCCAGTTTTCCGGCGTTTACCGTGCTGCTTGAAGGGCTGATCTTTCGCGAACGCATCCGCCTCAACGAAATCATGCTGGTGGTGCTCGTCAGCGTCGGCCTGATTCTGGTTACCCCGACCTTTGATCTGGCGAGCCAGGCCACCGAAGGGCTGCTGTGGGCGATTGCCAGTGGCCTGACCTTTTCCCTGTTGTCTCTCAATAACCGCGCCAACGCAGGACGAGTCCCCGCCGTGCAGGCTGCCATGTGGCAAAACGCTGTGGTTGCGCTGTGCCTGTTGCCCTTCGCTGCGCCGCAGATCAGCAGCGTGCGCCCGCTCGATTGGGTCTGGATCGGCCTGCTTGGCGTGCTGTGCACCGGCGTCGCGCACAGCCTGTTCGTCGCCAGCCTCGCGGTGATCAAAGCCCGCACGGCGGCGGTCGTCTTCGCCCTGGAGCCGGTGTATGGCATCACCCTGGCGTGGCTGTTGTTTCACGAAACCCCGACGCTGCGCATGCTGCTGGGCGGCGCGCTGATCATCGTCGCGATTGTGGCGTCAAGCCGTATGGCCCGCGGCGCTTCACCGGTTAAACCGGCGCTGGACGCCGCTCACTGAACCCGGTCGTTATGCCCAAGGTCGCGCTGGGGGTCAATCTGGTCACGCACGCGCTGCTTGAGCACTTTGGCCTCCGGGAAGCCGCCATCGGCCTTACGCTCCCAGATCTGCACCTCGTCACAGGTAATGCGAAACACCCCGCCTGTTCCTGGCTCCAGCGCCACGCGCCCCAGGTCATCGGCGAAGGTACTGAGCAGTTCCTGAGCCAGCCAAGCGGCGCGCAACAGCCACTGGCATTGGGTGCAATAGGTGATGACAATGTGTGGCTTACTGACTGACATGATTTCAAAAGCTCTTGAAGAGAAAGGCGCCGCTATAATAGCCGCCTTTGTCGCTTGCCCAGAGATTCAAGATGCGCCGCCTGCTTTGTTGTCTACTGCTTTGCCTGTGCCCGCTGATGCTGTTTGCAGCCCAAACACCGCAGCCAAAAATCGGCCTTGTGCTGTCGGGTGGCGCTGCCCGCGGCCTGGCCCACGTCGGCGTGCTCAAAGCATTGGAGGAGCAAGGCGTTCACATTGATGCCATCGCGGGCACCAGCATGGGCGCGGTGATTGGCGGGCTGTATGCCTCGGGCTACAAAATCGACGAACTGGAAAAACTCGCCCTCGGCATCGATTGGCAAGAGGCGTTGTCCGATGCGCCTGCTCGTGAAGACGTGCCCTTCAGGCGTAAACAGGACGACCGTGATTTTCTGGTCAAACAAAAGTTGAGCTTTCGCGACGACGGCAGCCTCGGCCTGCCATTGGGGGTGATTCAGGGGCAAAACCTGTCGTTGTTGCTCGAAAGCCTGCTGGCGCACAGCAGCGATGTACGTGATTTCGACAAGCTACCGGTCCCGTTTCGTGCAGTAGCCACCGACATTGTCAGCGGCGAAAAAGTCGTGTTTCGCAAAGGGCATCTGCCGCAAGTGATCCGCGCCAGCATGTCGATCCCCGCCGTATTTGCCCCCGTGGAAATCAACGGCCAGTTGCTGGTCGACGGCGGCATGGTCGACAACATTCCGGTGGATGTTGCCCGCGAAATGGGCGTCGACATGGTCATTGTGGTCGACATCGGCACCCCGCTGCGCGGCCGCAAGCAGCTCAATACCGTGTTCGACATCCTCAACCAGTCCATCACCCTCATGACGCGCAGCAACTCCGAAGTGCAACTGGCCTCCTTGAAGCCCGATGACGTGCTGATCCAGCCCGCGCTGGCCAGCTATGGCGTCACAGACTTTGGCCGCTCGCAAGAAATCATCGACGCAGGCTACCGCGCCACGCAGATCCTCGCCAATCGCTTGAGCAGCCTGCGCCAGCCGTCAGATGCACAGCTCAATGCAGCACGCTCACCCGAGGAGCGCACCCCTGTGATCACGGCGATTAGAATTGAAAACGACTCAAAAATCGGTGACTCGGTCATTCGCTATTACATTCGCCAACCGGTGGGTGAACCGCTGGACCTGGGACGCTTGCAGCGCGACATGGGCACGCTGTACGGCCTGGACTACTTCGAGCAGGTGCAATACCGCGTGGTGCATAAAGGCAATGATCGAACCCTGGTGATCAGTGCCCGTGGCAAGCGCAGCGGTACCGATTACCTGCGGCTTGGGTTGAACTTGTCTGACGACATGCGCGGCGACAGCGCTTTCAACATCGGCGCCAGTTACCGGGTCAACGGCATTAATACACTGGGCGCAGAATGGCTGACGCGGGTGCAAATCGGCGATCAACAAGAGTTGTACAGTGAGTTCTATCAGCCGCTGGACGCGGGTTCGCGCTACTTTATCGCGCCTTACCTGCATGCTCAGTCGCAGAACGTCGAAGCCATTCTCGACAATGACCCGATTGCCGAATATCGACTGGAACGCTACGGCTTTGGCTTGAACCTGGGCCGACAGATCGGCAATAGCGGCGAGATTCGTCTTGGTGTGGGCGAGGCATGGGGCAAGGCAGACGTCAGAATTGGCGAACGCGACTTGCCCAGCACCAGTTTCAACGAGGCTTTTTATGACATTAAGTACTCGTTTGACTCACTGGATAACGTGTATTTCCCCCACGAAGGTGAAGACATCAGCCTCAGCGTGCGGCAATTCGAGCCGGGGCTGGGTTCTGATGATCGCTACCGCCAATGGGAATTCCACTTGGACAAGGCGCTGAGTGCCGGGCCAAACACCTGGATTTTAGGCGGGCGATACGGCCGTACGCTGGACAAGGCCGAGGTCGTGACGTCAAGTTTCTTGCTGGGGGGTGCGCGCCAACTGTCAGGGTTCCGCCAAGACGCCATCTCCGGGCAAAACATCAGTTTGATGCGCGCGGTGTATTACCGTCGCCTGACCCCCCGCTCGTACTTGCCGTTCGACTTCCCGCTGTATGCCGGTGCCTCCCTTGAGCGCGGGCGCGCCTGGAACAACAACAACGAGTTCGACAGCGGCTACATCAATGCGGCCAGTATTTTCATTGGATTCGACACACCCCTGGGCCCGCTCAACTTCAGCTATGGCTTTAACGATGATGATCAAAAGGCGCTGTATCTGAATTTGGGCCAGACATTCTGACCTCCCACAGTAGGCGCAGCCTGCGCGAGCGCCTACGAAACAGGGAGCCTCAGTTTTTTTCGAGGTTGTCCAGAATCCGCTTGTGAACGCGCATGCAGATGCGCTGTTCTTCTTCGGTAATGCCCACAAACAATTCCTGGCGCAGGGACGTGGCAATCGCTTCAATTTGTGCGATCAATGGACGCGCGGTTTCACTCAGGATGATTTTTTTCGCACGGCGGTCTTCAACCACTGCATGACGCTGAACCAGCCCCTGCGCCTCAAGGCTGTCGAGTAAGCGCGCAAGCGTTGGCCCTTCTACCCCGACGCTTTGTGCCAGTTCGCGCTGAGTGGGCGCCTCGTCAAAACGGGCCAGGTGCAGCAGCACCAGCCACCGCGCCTGCGACAGACCCAAACCAGCAAGGCGCCGATCCAGCTCAGCCCGCCAACCCCGCGACATTTGGGCCAATTGCATACCGAAACGGTGTTGATCGGTTAAAGGCATAAAAAACTCAATGATTAGACTGAAATAGAGTGATAGGAATTGTTAGCCAGCTAAGCATGGAGTTTGTCAATAGGCAAGACCCTAAAGTCACTGAAACGTTACATATCGCCATTTCGTTTAAATTTCGAACTCCGATTGCAGTGCAGCGCGCACGCAATACAGCACACCTTCTGGTACACGCCCCTTGAATTGCTCGGCGATGCTGGCCACGCTCGGCAGCTCGCCTTCGCCATCAAGGAAGGCATCCTGCACTTCTTCCATCAGCTCTTCGGGCAAGTCCAGCGCTTGTTCCAGCGACAGTTCCTGACGACCAATGGCTTCGGCCAGCATCGTGTACACATTTTTTTCCGAGCATTGCAATTGACCGGCAATTTGCATGGGCGTCATACCTGCACGGGCCAGGCTGATCAACTCGTGACGAATGTCGGCCACCACTTTGGGGGTCTCAGCCTGACCGCCCAGCACTTCAAGGAACGCCTCGCCATAACGTTCCAGTTTGCGTGCGCCAATGCCGCTGACCTTGGCCATGTCCGACAACGATGTCGGCTGGCTGCGCAGCATTTCAAGCAACGTTGAATCGGGGAAGATGACGTAAGGCGGCACCCCATGCTCTTCGGCCAGTTTGCGCCGCAGCGCACGCAGCGCCTCCCACTGCTCGCGCTCTTCGCCGCGCACCAATTGGCTGGCCGGGCTGGCAGAACTGCTTTTGACCGTGGTTTGTGGCTTGAGCTCACGGCGCAGTTCAAGGGTCACTTCACCGCGCAGCAGGGGGCGGCAGCTGTCGCTCAGGCGCAAACCGCCGTAGCCCTCGATATCAATATCCGCCAGACCGCGCGCCACCAATTGCCGGAACAATGTGCGCCACTCACCTTCTGCGCGGTCTTTACCCACACCAAACACAGATAAATGCTGATGCCCAAAACTGCGCACCTTTTCGTTGTCGCGCCCTAACAACACATCGATCAAATGCCCCGTGCCATAGCGCTGGCCGGTGCGATAGATAGCCGACAACGCCTGACGCGCAGGCTCGGTGGCGTCCCAGGTTTGCACACCATCGACACAGTTATCGCAATGGCCACACGGTTGCGGCATCTCTTCATCAAAGTAGGCCAGCAGGGTCTGACGGCGGCAGCGGGTTTCTTCGCACAAGGACAACATGGCGTCGAGCTTGTGATGCTCAAGACGCTTGTGGCGCTCGTCACCTTCGGAGTTTTGCAGCATTTGCTTGAGCATCACCACGTCTTGCAGGCCGTAGGCCATCCACGCGTCCGCCGGTAAGCCATCACGCCCTGCGCGGCCGGTTTCCTGGTAATAGGCCTCAAGGGATTTAGGCAGGTCCAGGTGTGCCACGAAACGCACGTTGGATTTGTCGATGCCCATGCCGAAGGCGATGGTGGCAACCATAATCAGCCCTTCCTCGTTGAGGAAGCGCTTCTGGTTGGCGGCCCGGGTTTCGCTCGGCAAGCCTGCGTGATACGGCAAGGCCGGGAAGCCCTGATCGCAGAGGAACTTGGCCACTTCGTCGACTTTTTTGCGCGACAGGCAATAGACGATGCCCGCATCGCTGCGCCGCTCCGAAAGAAACGCCAGCAATTGCTTGCGCGGCTGCTCTTTAGGCACGATGCGGTAAAAAATATTGGGCCGGTCAAAGCTCGACAAAAAACGTTCGGCGTTTTGCAGGTGCAAGCGGGTGACGATTTCTTCGCGGGTACGCTTGTCGGCAGTGGCGGTCAGGGCAATGCGCGGCACATGGGGGAACATCTCGGCCAACTGCCCCAGTTGCAGGTATTCGGGGCGGAAATCATGGCCCCACTGCGACACACAATGCGCCTCGTCAATGGCAAACAGGGCGATGTCCAGGCTCTGCAAAAACGCCATCATGCGCGGCTGTACCAGACGCTCGGGCGCCAGGTAGAGCATTTTCACTTCGCCGCGCTTGATCCGGTTAGCCAGCTCGCGTTGCTGGTCGGCACTGAGCGTGGAGTTCAGCGCGGCGGCGGCCACCCCCAGCTCCTCAAGCGTTGCCACCTGATCATCCATCAAGGCGATCAAGGGCGACACCACCACCGTCAGGCCGTCACGCAGCAGCGCAGGCACCTGGAAGCACAAGGACTTGCCACCGCCCGTGGGCATCAGCACCAAAGCGTCGCCACCCTTGGCCACGCGCTCAATAATGTCACCCTGGCGGCCACGGAAACTGTCGTAGCCGAAGATGTCTTTGAGTACGCGTTGAGCCTGTTCGAGCATAGAAACTCCAGAAATCGCCGAAACACCCCTGCGCAGGCGGTATCCGGCGCGGCCTCAAGCCTGGTTAAAGGCTCGGGCGCAGGGCGCAGGACCCGCTGCATTAAGCGCAGGGCATCACAAAACGCGGCAGTATACCCGAGCGTTCTGTTGCGCAGGGCCTTGTGATTGCATGACCGATCACCGGGAAGTGATGGCAAATGCACCCTGCGGCTGGCCTGTAGCCTCAAGAAAGCCTAGAATTCGGCATCGTATATTTTCTAGGTAGTCCTTAATGTCCTTCGCTGAGCAACTAACCCGCCTGCAAGTCTTCCTCGACGCTGACGAACTGCATGACGAGGCGCTGGACTACGTGGCCACCCACGGTTTTCTGACCGCCCTGTCCATCTGTTCCGAACAAGTGCCTGAGCGTGAATGGATCGATGCGATCTTCTCCGAGCCGCCGCACTACGCTGACGACGCTCAACGCAAAGAGATCGAAGAAACACTGATTCAACTTAAAGCTCACATCGCACGCCAACTGGCGTCCGACGAAGAGTTCGAGCTGCCGTGTGATCTGGACCTGGGCGACGAACCGGATGACTCCGATTTGCGCGGCTGGTGCATCGGGTTCATGGAAGGCGTGTTTATGCGCGAAGCCGCCTGGTTCGAAACCGCCGAAGACGAAGTCAGCGAAATGCTGCTGCCCGTCATGGTCGGTTCGGGTCTGTTCGATGACCAGCCCGAATTCGAAGACATCGCCAAAGATGCCAACCTGATGGACGACATGATCGTACAAATCCCCGAAGCCCTGACCGCTCTGTATCTGCTGTGCCAGGCACCTGACGAAAAACCGGCGATTCTCAAGCCTCGCCATCACTGAGTGTTCAGTGACTAACCCCTTACCCGGCAACCGGCCCCGGTTGCTGCGCTACACACTGTTCGCCATCGGCTGGCTGAGTGTAGCGCTGGGGGTTATCGGTATCTTCCTTCCCGTTTTACCCACCACACCCTTTCTGCTATTGGCCGCCGCCTGTTTTGCCCGCAGCTCGCCGCGTTTTTATCAGTGGCTGGTTGAACACCCGCGCCTGGGGCCGTGGATTCGCGACTATCTGGACGGCAACGGCATCCCCCTCAAGGGCAAGGTCTACGCCATCGGCTTGATGTGGTTGAGCATTGGCGTGTCGTGTTACCTGGTGCCATTACCGTGGGCACGCGGGTTTATGCTGATCAGTGCCGTGCTGGTGAGCCTTTACATCCTTCGGCAAAAGACCCTCGAAAAGCCCTGAGCTGTAAACCCCGTAACCACTGCCGCAGGCGACAACGGCGTCGTAGCGCCTGGGTTCGCGACATTCTGGCAACACGCAATTACCCGCTTTTACGATCGCCGCGCAATCGCACGTCGCCTGCGCCAACGGCAGCGCAGGCTCGCCACCTCCTAGCAGCTGCGTAGCCGATTACACCGTGTCCACCTTCAACGAATGATCATTGAGCATGCCGTTGATGATGGTGGCCGTATCGGCCCCACCCGCTATAAGCCCGCCCGCACCCGGTGTGACCCCGTACTGAGTCGCCAGATTGACCCCGGCCAGATCAATGGTCTGGGTCGGCGTGGCTCCGGCGACCGCGCTGATGTCGATGCTGCTCACCAACGTGGCTCCAGACCCCGTCACTTTGAAGTGCAGGTAATCATCCAGCGAGGCGGCCGTAGCATTCTCGCCTTGCAACAATTGCGACAGGTCGAGTTTGTCCGAGCCAAACGTGAAGTCGGTCACGGTGTCACGCCCCGTGTTGCCTTGCTGGTAAAGGAAGGTGTCATTACCCGCGCCGCCGGTCAGGGTGTTGTTGCCCATCCCGCCAATCAGAATGTCGTCACCGCCGCCGCCGTTGAGGGTGTCGTTACCCAGGCCACCATTGATCACGTTGGCATTGCCATCGCCCGTCAGTACGTCATTGAAGTTGGAGCCGGTCAGGTTTTCGATCGACACCAGCGTATCCAGTCCCGCGCCGACGGTGTTTTGCTGCGCCGTGCTTGCCAGCGTGACCGTGACCCCGGCCGCCGAATGGGCATAACTGGCAGTGTCATTGCCCGTTCCGCCATCGAGCAGGTCGTTGCCCGAGCCGCTGAACAACAGGTCATTGCCCGCATCGCCATAGAAGTTGTTGTTGCCGGTGGTCCCTGACAGCACGTCATTGCCGTCGCCGCCATGCACCGTGTTATTGCCGGCAGCCACCAGCATCACGTCATCCCCCGCCGTGCCGGTCAATGATGTCCCGGCTTGATACGTGAGCGTTACACCCCCGCTGTCACTGCCACCGTGGGAATCGCTGGCGATGTAACTGCCCGAAAAGTTCGGCGACACGGTGGTGTTGCCGTAACCAATGGTCATGTTCAGGTTGTAGGTTTCAGCCGCATTACTGTTATCAGGGTTGGTTATGTTCGTGATGTGGATTTGATAAGTGCCAGTTTGCCCTGCGGTAAACGTCCCGCCGTCTGCGATGGCCGTGTAGGCACCGCCGTTGAACGAGTACTCCATGCCAATCCTGCCAGCCAACAGGTTGTGGTCCAGATTGAGCGTCTCGCCCTGTTTGAGGCTGACGCTGATCACGTCCTCGGCATTGGGGTTAGCGGCCGCATTGGTGACGGCCCCCAAATAACCGCTCACCAACAACGCGGCGGTCATGGTGCTGGTGTTGATCTTGAAGGACGAACGATCAACGGTCAGTTGCTGGTTGGCCAGCGCATTCGCCGTTGCGTTGAACGTGCCTGTAGGCAATGTGCCCGTGGTGCTGGTGAATCCTGCCCCCTTCGCGCCCCACAGCGTGGTGAACGTGGTAGGTGTTGCCGACAAAGGATCACCATTAGCGTCTGTGTCATTGGCCAGCAACACATCACCGGGCACCGCAATCGTCGGCGCCAGAATGTTGGTGATGATGTTGTCATTGCCCGCCACGGGGGCGACGTTTGGATTGACATGAATGACCACGCTGGAACCTGCCAGATCGCCATCATTGTCGCTGACCACAAAACCGATGGTTTCGTTGAACGGCGTCGCCGCGACAGTTTGCGGCGTGTAAGAGTACGCGCCAGTGTCCAGGTTAATCACCAGATTGGCGCCACTGTTGGTGGCGATGGTCAGGGTGTTGTCGACCGTATTGAACGTCCCGTGGTTCACCGTACCCGTAAACGTCAGCCCGCCCGCACCATTGCTGGCTTTGGGATCATAGGTGTAGGTGGCGCCGTCCACCGTGATCGACTTGATAAAACCACCGTCGGCGCCAAATGAGCCGCCTTCCAGCAACGTGCCGGTCACCGTCGGTGCAATCACGGTGCCTGCCAACACCGAGTTGAGTTGCGACAGATCCGTTACCACCACCGCGTTGGTGTCGGTGTGGGTGCTGCCGTCATACGCCAGCGGGTTGAGGTTGGCGTTGCTGACCCCGGTGCCCAGGCCGATGGCGTAGTTTTTGATGCTGTTGGCATCCAGGAAAGCTTTCAAGGCCACTTCATCGCTGGCACTGATGTTCTGCCCTGCCGTCGGCGCACCATCAGAGAAGAAATACCCGACGTTTTGCGCACCTGTCAGCTTGCCGCCCATATTGAAGGCCGTCTGCGAGGTTGCCACGGCGGCATCATAGTTAGTGCCCCCGCCAGCGCTTAGCGAGGCCACAAATGCCTTGGCCTGCGCCACGGTTACCCAGCCACCGCTGACATCCGTCGCCGAGCTGCTGAAGGCTACGACTTGCACCATCACATCGCCCATGCCTGCGTATTTATCCAATAGCGCGTTAATGGCTTGCTTGGCCAGTTGCAAACGGTTCAAGCCCGGCACACCGGACGGATCGCCCATGCTCCCGGACACGTCAATGGTCAGCAACAGGTTTGAATCCACCTTGACCGTGGTCACCGAACGTTCGGCGGCGACGGCTTTGGGCACGTCATCAACGATGTTGATCTGGATCGTACCGGTGGTGGTGTTGCCCAGTGAGTCTTTGGCCTGATAGTTAAACGTTTCGCCCACAACCGTGTTGGGACCGTCATTGGCATTGGGCGTGGTTTTCGGGGCCGAGGTCAGGGTGTAGGTGTATT
The DNA here is from genome assembly GCF_001043055.1 of Pseudomonas weihenstephanensis. Lineage (GTDB taxonomy): Bacteria > Pseudomonadota > Gammaproteobacteria > Pseudomonadales > Pseudomonadaceae > Aquipseudomonas > Aquipseudomonas weihenstephanensis. Next base: position 1,452 of record NZ_JYLF01000012.1, on the reverse strand, counting down.
TACCATCGCTGCCGAGTTGCAATACGCCATAAGTGCCCGTGGTACTGCCCTGCAAGGTGAAGGTCAATGGCCCTACGCCACCGGTGGTGGTGGTCGTCAAATCACCGGTAGCCGTTTCTGCCGTTGACGCAGGCGTGCTGCCCGTCACCGTGCCTTGCGCCAGGTCGGCGCCATCTTTGACCAAATCCAGCGCATTTTCAAAGACGGTCGTCTGTGACGCACTGGTTACTTTTAGTCCACTGTCCGTCAAATTGAACGTCACCGTGGCGGTGCTTTGATCGCCGTCGCCGTCGCGGATGGTGTAGGTAAAGGTGTCAGTGGCGGTCGGTGTGGTCACCAGGTTTGGTGTGCCTTTGTACACCGCCGTGCCATCTGCCGAGATGGTCAGGGTGCCGTAGGTGCCGTTGATCACCGTGCTGCCACCACTGGTCACGGTCACCGCCGCGTTGCTACCGGCTTTAATCGCCACTACTGCGCCGCCTGCCGCCCCGCCGTCTGCGCCGAGGATGTCGTTGGCCAGTACGTTAAGGGTCGAGGTGCCGCCTTCGATCAGGGTGCCAGTGTCGTTGGTGGCCTGCGGTACATCATCGACGATGCTGATTTTGATCGTGCCGGTGGTGGTGTTGCCCAGTGCATCGGTGGCCTGGTAGGTGAAGTTCTCCAGACCGGCCACGGTGTTGGCGCCGTTATCGGCACCCGGCGTGGTTTTTGGCGCCGAGGTCAGGGTGTAGGTGTATTGGCCGTTGGCATTCAGTTGGATTTGGCCATAGGCACCCGTGGTGCTGCCGAGCAAGGCAAACGTCACAGCACCCGAACCGCCCGAAGTGTTGGCCGTCAGGTTGCCGGTCACGGTTTCAGCGGTTGATGCCGGGGTGCTGCCAATGACGGTGCCCTGCGCCAGATCGGCGCCATCTTTGACCAAATCCAGCGCGTTTTCGAACACGGTAGCCTGCGCATCGCTGACCACTTTCAGGCCGCTGTCGGTCAGGGTGAAGGTCACCGTGGCGGTGCTTTGGTCACCGTCGCCATCGCGAATGGTGTAGGTAAAGGTGTCGGTGGCGGTCGGCGTCGTCACCAGATTCGGTGTGCCTTTGTACACCGCCGTGCCATCCGCCGAGATGGTCAGGGTGCCGTAGGTGCCGTTGATCACCGTGCTACCGCCGCTGGTGACGGTGACTGCTGCGTTGCTGCCTGCTTTGATGGCCACTACTGCGCCGCCTGCCGCCCCGCCGTCTGCGCCGAGGATGTCGTTGGCCAGTACGTTGAGGGTCGAGGTGCCGCCTTCGATCAGGGTGCCAGTGTCGTTGGTGGCCTGCGGCACATCGTCGACGATGCTGATTTTGATCGTGCCGGTGGTGGTGTTGCCCAGTGCGTCGGTGGCTTGGTAGGTGAAACTTTCTTGGCCATCAATCACATTGGCGCCGTTATCGGCACCCGGTGTGGTTTTTGGCG
>NZ_JYLF01000011.1 GCF_001043055.1 Pseudomonas weihenstephanensis | reverse complement strand
CGCCAAGCGCAACAAACTGATGGACAACCTGCTGCGCGAATACACCGGCACCCACTACGAATACGACGAGCGCGGCAACCAGATCCGCCGCTGGCACAACGGCCAACAAAGCCAAATGCGCTGGGACTTGTTCGACCGACTGGTGCGCTTTGAAAACAATACACTCAGCGTCGACTACGCCTACGACCCGCTGGGGCGGCGTATCCACAAATACTCCAACGCCCACCACAAGCATCGCCCGGAAGCCGGCTCGCACTGGAACCAAAACGAACAGGCGCGTAAACAACGTGAACTGGGTTGCGGCTTCACCCTGTTCGGTTGGGACGGCGACACCCTGGCCTGGGAAAGCAGCCCGGCCCAGGCCGATGGCACGGCGGGTAAAACAGTCCACTACCTCTACGAACCCGGCACCTTCGTGCCCGTGGCGCAGGCCATGCGTCATCAACCGATCCGCCTGTTGGCGCAGCCGAACTACGAAGCCGCCTACGACATCGACCAGGACCCGCTGTGGACGCACACGGCCCAAGCGCTGCCGATTGACGTGTTGACCTGGTACCAGTGCGACCACTTGGGCACGCCGCAAGAACTGACCGACCCCAACGGCCAAATCGCCTGGAGTGCGCAGTACAAAGCCTGGGGTGAAATAAAAGAACAGTGTTCGGAATGGGCGCAGCGTGAAGGGCTGACCAACCCGATCAGATTTCAGGGCCAGTACCACGATCACGAAACAGGGCTGCACTACAACCGCTATCGGTATTATGATCCCCGGGTTGGGCGGTTTATCAGCAAAGACCCGATCAGCTATGCGGGTGGGTTGAATCTGTATGCATATGCGCCGAATCCTACGGGGTGGGTTGATCCGCTGGGGCTATCAACCATTCCTAAAAAGGGAAGATATCACGGTCCTAAACCTAAATATGAAAACCCAGGGCATCATGATCCGTCTTCGGGTAACTTTAGAGGTGGAGGGTCAAAAACATCAGTTCTTCCTAAAGATGCAGAGTCGCTGTACAAAAAAGCAATCCCGGACGCTGAAGGTAAGCACTGGTATGCGATGGATGAAAGTGGAGTTACTCACCGTTTTGGGAACAGTAATGACGGAAACGTTCATTGGAATGGCGACACATCGCAGAACCGTGGTATCCCAGTACCTCCTGAAGTCGATAAAAGGTTCGTATCAATGAAAAAGGATTGCTTGTGTGGGAGGTATAAGAAATGAAATATCCCATCATTGAAATTGGGCTTAATCTCTCAACTGTCGGCGACTACTTGTTCTCACAGTGCAGATTTGTTTTTCAGTCTGTGAATGTTGGCGATTATGAGCAAATAGTTCTTGCAAAAAACCTTCTGCTCTCACTTGAGGACTTAGAAGCGCGCCTTGATAATGTCTGTGCCGAAGAGTGCTTTGCTGAAGAAATTGACGATAGATTGGACCTCGTAATAAAACATGACATTCGCAACTGCTGCCTTCCTCTTGGCATTGAATCTTTCGATGGCGATAAAGCCGCCTTTTTCAAACTGTTAGGCGAGCACCACATTGCAATAAGACCATGGGGGAGCAGTCTATTTATTGAGAAGCTAGATCCTTTGCAGTATCGAGACACAATAAATAACAACATATCTTATCTAAGAGAGCGCATAACTGCAAATAAAGGGGGGGGGGAGGCTGCAAGAGAGTGACAGCCATCAGGGCCGGTGAGATACAGACTCGCACGGACTATGCCATTATCTAGAAAGCAGGATGGCAAGTTGAAACTTATAAAGCCTGGGGTGAAATAAAAGAACAGTGCTCAGAATGGGCGCAGCGTGAAGGCCTGACCAACCCGATCAGATTTCAGGGCCAGTACCACGATCACGAAACAGGGCTGCACTACAACCGCTATCGGTACTATGATCCCCGGGTTGGGCGGTTTATCAGCAAAGACCCGATCAGCTATGCGGGTGGGTTGAATCTTTACCAATATGCGCCGAATCCGGTGGCATGGATCGACCCAGTCGGGCTTTCTAAATGTTGCAGTCCGAGTATGGCCGAATGCGACAAAATTCTAGATGCCGCTGGCGTACAGGTAGGAAGCCATAGAGATATGCAAAAGGCTGGAGGTGGACTCAATGACTCACACCACATATACCAAGATGCAGCTGTGAGCGCTCTGCCAAACTATAACTATAACTATAACTATAACTATAACTATAACTATAACTATTACGATGCGCCTGCAGTAGTACTTCAAGGAAGAAATGCAGATGGTACAACACGTGGCACACCTCACTATAAGGCAAATCGCGTCCAAGATCAGAGGGGGGGAGGGAGCTTGGCTGCTGAGCGTCGTATCGCTTATAAAGCAGTCAGGAGAGCGGGCCTAAGTCCGGTGGAGTCTAGGTGCTCCCTTATGAAAGCAGATTCATGTTTTTCTGGCATTGGGGCTTCTGCAACATCAAATACTACTGTCCCAAAACGAAGGAAATGATAATGAAGTTATTTAATAGAGATGAAGCATGCAAACTTACAGATGATCTTTTGAGCGCGATTAAAAATAGAGGGCAGGGCACATTGGAGGCATTTGAAATAACACCTGCGATTTATGACGAGATTTTTGAGGAGCTCGAAAGATCAGGAGAGATTGTTGCGAACTTGACGCCTCCCCCGTATAGCGTTGCTTTTAAACCAGATGTGACTGGCAGAATCCCGTTTGCCTGTTATGAAACGGAAGCCGATACACACACATACAGAATTGCTTGTCAGCTATGGGCTGGAGGGATAAAAACTGACCTAACACTAATTGCTGATTACACTGAAGAGCAAGGAACTCCAACATTAGCTTTTAGACTATTAGAGACGCAATAATTTAAATTGCCACTTAGGGATAGTACAGGAATATTTAGAGTCAGCTAGCCCCGCCTCTTCCAAGCACACCCGACTGACTTGCCGGTAAGCTCCGGCAAGTCAGTCGACACCGCGCAAACCGAAACCTTCGCCTATGACGGCAGCCGCCTGCAATGGTTCCACGACCCCGCGGGTAACCTGCTGCGCGAACACCAGCACTACCTGAGCCTGCAAAAACCGGTAGTCGCCGTGTGGCAACACGAGTACGACGTGCTCAACCAACGCATCGCCACCACCCGCCCGGACGGCCACAAAGTCAGCTGGCTGACCTACGGCAGCGGCCACCTGCTGGGCATGCGCCTCGACGAACACGAACTGATCGGCTACGAGCGCGACGACCTGCACCGCGAAGTCGCCCGCCACCAAGGCAACCGCCTGCTGCAAACTCAACAATGGGACCCGGTCGGCCGTCTGCAAGCCCAACTGCTGAGCCGTAGCGACGACCCATCCACATTGCTCAAGCGTGAGTACAAATACGACGCCGCGGGCCAACTGACCGACCTCAACGACAGCCGCCGCGGGCCGCTGTCCTACCGCTACGACCCGGTGGGCCGCCTGCTCAGCGCCACCAGCCGCCTGGGCGTTGAAACCTTCGCCTTCGACCCGGCCAGCAACCTGCTGGACAACAGCGTGGCTGAAATCCGCCGCCCGCTGGATCAAGACCCGAAACGCAACAAACTGATGGACAACCTGCTGCACGAATACGCCGGCACCCACTACGAATACGACGAACGCGGCAACCAGATCCGCCGCTGGCACAACGGCCAACAAAGCCAAATGCGCTGGGACTTGTTCGACCGACTGGCGCGCTTTGAAGACAGTACACTCAGCGTCGACTACGCCTACGACCCGCTGGGGCGGCGCATCCATAAATACTCCAACGCCCACCACAAGCATCGACCGGAAGCCGGCTCGCACTGGAACCAAAACGAACAGGCGCGTAAACAACGCGAACTGGGTTGCGGCTTCACCCTGTTTGGTTGGGATGGCGACACCTTGGCCTGGGAAAGCAGCCCGGCCCAGGCCGATGGCACGGCGGGACGCACGGTTCATTACCTCTACGAACCCGGCACCTTCGTGCCCGTGGCGCAGGCCATGCGTCATCAACCGATCCGCCTGTTGGCGCAGCCGAACTACGAAGGCGCCTACGATATAGACCAAGATCCGCTGTGGACGCACACGCCCCAAGCGCTACCGATTGACGTGTTGGCGTGGTACCAATGCGACCACTTGGGCACACCGCAAGAACTGACCGACCACAACGGCCAAATCGTCTGGAGCGCGCAGTACAAAGCGTGGGGTGAAGTGCGGGAACAGCGTTCGGAATGGGCGCAGCGTGAGGGGCTGACCAACCCGATCAGATTTCAGGGCCAGTACCACGATCATGAAACAGGGCTGCATTACAACCGTTATCGGTACTATGATCCCCGGGTTGGGCGGTTTATCAGTGAAGACCCGATCAGCTATGCGGGTGGGTTGAATCTTTATGCGTATGCGTCTAATCCTACGGGGTGGGTAATCCGTTAGGCCTATGGAAAGGGCAGCCAAGAAATACCAACGGAACCTTCAGTAAAGGTGCAAATCCTGAAAAACCGTGCCCTCCTGTCGCTGACCCGACCAAAAAGGTGCATGGCAATAGTTTGGACAGTGATGCGCCTGCTATTGGGTACACTTTGAGAGATATAAATACTGAAGAAGTTATGAAATATGGGGAAACTACGCAGGGAAAAAAACGTTACAGCACTGTATACTTGAAATCTGAAGCGGTGACAATGGACTTTGAAGCAACTGGAACTAAGCGTGAAATGCATCGCTGGCAACATGAAAAAATTCTGGGCCACAAGGTCCGTCATGATGGACGACGGCCTCGTTTAAATAAAAGTGACTACTGGGGACTTAACAATGGATTTCTTTATGTCAGCAGAAAGAGAGGCAGATGTCAGAGACGGCGAAAGCTACGCGAGGAAAAAAATCTCGCCAATACTGACGGAACTATTGAATCCTATCGTGCTAGATTCCGACTTAAAAAGATGGAGTTTTATCTCTATTATTTTGTCCGATACATTTCTGCCCGGAATGCCTGAGGTAATTAAACTCAACAAAAAAAATATGGACCTTGATTGCAGAATACACATTGATCACGACAGATTTAAAGAGGTAGGAGAGCGTGAAAAAATCGAGATGATGCTTGATGCAATAGAACGCTCAATCAAAATGATGAGCAAGTATAAAATCATTCAGGGCGATCAAGATATATTGCACGGCGTTTTGACTGAGGTACGTAAAAAACTAATAAATACAACAGAGTAGTGCTTCCAAATTACTTTCTCTTTTTTAGTGAACCTACTAGAGCGTGGAGCGGGAGTATTCAGTATGCCAAATCGCTCACAATACAGTCGTGTTGAAAGGCTCATTTATTCAATGAAAGAGATCATCCGCCTAGGCGACTCAACCACCCACGGGGGTGTCGTGCTTGAAGCTTTTTACCGGACTGACCTCAACGGTAAACCGATTGCCGGTGTTGGTCATAACGTCAGTTGTCCGTTGTGCAAAGGTTTTTTTCCCATTGCCGATGGCAGTGCGACTTACTCCGTTGACGGCATTGCCGTTGCACTCGATGGTATGAAAGCAGCGTGTGGTGCCGCACTGATTGCCAATGGCCCGAAAGGCGCAGTCAAGAGTTGAGCCGCAACACCGTACTTTAAAAACTGAGCCGGTATGGATTGATATTTACTGTTAGCACAACGGCCAACAGAGCCAAATGCGCTGGGACTTGTTCGACCGTCTGGTGCGCTTTGAAGACAACACACTCAGCGTCGACTACGCCTACGACCCGCTGGGGCGGCGCATCCACAAATACTCCAACGCCCACCACAAGCATCGCCCGGAAGCCGGCTCGCACTGGAACCAAAACGAACAGGCGCGCAAACAACGGGAACTGGGCTGCGGCTTCACCCTGTTCGGTTGGGACGGCGACACCTTGGCCTGGGAAAGCAGCCCGGCCCAAGCCGATGGCGCGGTGGGACGCACGGTTCATTACCTCTACGAACCCGGCACCTTCGTGCCCGTGGCTCAGGCCATGCGGCATCAACCGATTCGTTTGTTGGCGCAGCCGAACTACGAAGGCGCCTACGATATAGACCAAGATCCGCTGTGGACGCACACGGCCCAAGCGCTACCGATTGACGTGTTGGCCTGGTACCAGTGCGACCACTTGGGCACGCCGCAAGAACTGACCGACCCCAACGGCCAAATCGCCTGGAGCGCGCAGTACAAAGCGTGGGGAGAAGTCAAAGAACAACGCTCGGAATGGGCTCAGCGTGAGGGCCTGACCAACCCGATCAGATTTCAGGGCCAGTACCACGATCACGAAACAGGGCTGCACTACAATCGCTATCGGTACTATGATCCCCGGGTTGGGCGGTTTATCAGCAAAGACCCGATCAGCTATGCGGGTGGGTTGAATCTGTATGCGTATGCGCCTAATCCGGTTGGGTGGGTTGACCCGCTGGGGCTTAATTCCTGCCCTTGTAAAAGTGACTGCGAGAAAATTCTTGCCGATGCAGGGCTAGACGTCGACACCCATGGCAATCTCACTAAACGAAACAAAGGCACTCAATATGACTCTCACCATATCTATCAAGACAATACAGTGACCTCCGTACCCGGTTATAAACACCGCGAAGCGATAGCCATAACATTACAAGGCAGAAATGTTGACGGTACAACGAGAGGTACGCAGCATTACAATGCCTCCCAGGTCCAAAACAATAGTGCTAATGGCGGCCTATTGGGCTCCGAAACTGTTATAGCTTTTAAGGCCTTACGATCAGCAGGCATTGGCAGTCCAGAATCAAAATGTGCAGTTCTGAAAGCGCGAGGCTACTTAAGTGGTCTTGGAGCAACTTCCGGAACATCAAAAAACCTCCCAAAAAATAGAAGAGGTCGATGACAATGTTTATTAAAAAAGAAAAAGTATATGAAGCCGCTTACAGTCTGATTGAAGACTTCATGGATGCATTTAATGAAAAAAGCACGGCCAAACTCAAGACTGAGTTCGGCATGACACCGGCAATATATAATGAGGCGCGCGAATACCTAGATGACTATTTCAACACTGACCAATACCTCCTTAAGCCGCCCCCAAAAAAAGGGGCATCCCCACATCTTCTAGAAGACAACCTATTGGATATCTACGGTACCGATGAAGAAACTGATTGTTGGAGAATAAACTGCAGGCTATTTAGTGAGCAGGGCGAAGAAGAGATTTCAGCAAACTTTGATCTTTTTTATGACAAAGAACAATTCAAGCTGAAATATCTATATACCGCCTCCTAAGAATTTGAGTGGAGCACAACGATAGTTTGCTTTGATACCGCTGCCGAGCACGACGGCGTTATCGCAGGCAATCATACCTCCACACTGACCCCGACGGCAGCCGATAGCGGGCGAAGGTACTTATTGATGCGCCCCTTTTTAATGAGCCATATTCGTTGGTCTAAGTTAGCAGCATCTACTCTGACAACAGCATTACGGTGGGGCTGGACAACATGAAACGCGCTTGTGGTGCTAGGTCGCCACAGGTTCGCATCCATATACGACTTGCTCACGGTTCAGCAGCCGCACCAGCGCTCTTTAACAAACAAACATCACCAGCATTTGCCCCGCGTCGCCAATGCGTGCACGTCGTATGTAGACGCGCGCCAAGTTTGGCTCCCTTTTCACCCTTGATGCTGGGCACAAGGAGTGCATAGAGCAGCAGCACGAATACGACGTACACAACCAGCGTATCGCCAAGACTCGCCCCGATGGCCACAGAGTCAACTGGCTGACCAATCAATGGGATAGACGGGGTGGGTATTCTGTAGCAACCATTGAAAGCGACTTTAGTGAAATCAATATATTTAACAAGCTTGCAACTAACTCCGTAAAAAACAATGCAACTTTATGAGTTTCATAGTTCTTTATCCAAACCAAACTTCAAGGGTGACTCGGTAGCTTTTTGTCGACTATTGAGGTATTTGTCTAAAATTGACGCTGCTCGTTGAGCAACAGTTTAATTCTAATCTCACTATAGAATCAGCCAGCTAATTCGGTCAGATAAAGCTGAAAGATATTTCAGACATGATGCCAAAAAGCAGCAGTTGGCGCGGTCGAAATTCAAGATAACCAGAGAGGCTCAACAGTGAAAGACATCATCCGCCTAGGCGACACCACCACCCACGGTGGTGTCGTACTCGAAGCTTTTCCCAATACCGACCTCAACGGCAAGCCCATTGCCGGGGGCGGTCACAAGGTCAGTTGCCCGTTGTGCAAGGGGATTTTCCCGATTGCCGAGGGCAGCGCCACTTCTTCCGTTGACGGAATTGCCGTTGCCCTCGACGGGATGAAAACCGCCTGCGGGGCCAGTCTGATTGCCAGTGGCCCTAAAGGGACCGTAAGCCGTTGAATGGCGGCAGCGTTCTTTAAAAAACCAGCTTGCATATGACCAGTCCGCGCTACTAGGCGCGACTATCAATACGATGCCGCGGGCCGCTGTCCTACCGCTACGACCCGGTGGGCTGCCTGCTCAGCGCCACCAGCCGCCTGGGCGTCGAAACCTTCGCCTTCGACCCGGCCAGCAACCTGCTGGACAACAGCGTGGCCGAAATCCGCCGCCCGTTGGATCAAGACCCGAAACGCAACACACTGATGGACAACCTGCTGCGCGAATACGCCGGCACCCACTACGAATACGACGAACGCGGCAACCAGATCCGCCGCTGGCACAACGGCCAACAAAGCCAAATGCGCTGGGACCTGTTCGACCGACTGGTGCGCTTTGAAGACAACACACTCAGCGTCGACTACACCTACGACCCGCTGGGGCGGCGCATCCACAAATACTCCAACGCCCACCACAAGCATCGCCCGGAAGCCGGCTCGCACTGGAACCAAAACGAACAGGCGCGCAAACAACGGGAACTGGGCTGCGGCTTCACCCTGTTCGGTTGGGATGGCGACACCTTGGCCTGGGAAAGCAGCCCGGCCCAGGCCGATGGCACGGCGGGTAAAACCGTCCACTACCTCTACGAACCCGGCACCTTCGTCCCCGTGGCGCAGGCCATGCGGCATCAACCGATCCGCCTGTTGGCGCAGCCGAGTTACGAAGGCGCCTACGATATAGACCAAGATCCGCTGTGGACGCACACCCCGCAAGCGCTGCCGATAGACGTGTTGGCCTGGTACCAGTGCGACCACTTGGGCACGCCGCAAGAACTGACCGACCCCAACGGCCAACTCGCCTGCAGCGCGCAGTACAAAGCGGGGGGTGAAGTGCGGGAACAGCGTTCGGAATGGGCACAGCGTGAGGGGCTGACCAACCTGATCAGATTTCAGGGCCAGTACCACGATCATGAAACAGGGCTGCATTACAACCGTTATCGGTACTATGATCCCCGGGTTGGGCGGTTTATCAGCAAGGACCCGATCAGTTATGCGGGTGGGTTGAATCTGTATGCGTATGCGCCGAATCCTACGGGGTGGGTTGATGCGTTAGGGCTTGCTAAACGAGGACCGAAAACCAACGGCGAGGGGCCACATAATCAAATTATTCAAGCTTGGGGGCAAGAAGTTGAAGCCTCCGGAGGGCGAGTTATTGCCGGTGGTGGCGTCAAGAGAGAGCAGTTAATTCCCACGCCAGGGGGGAATAAAGAAGGTCGTCGTCCGGATATAATTTTCGAAGATACAGAAGGGAGAATTATCTACGGCAACGTTGGTAAAAATCGTGCGGACCAAACGAACCCGATTACTCGCGAGAAGAAGGCATTGGACGATCTAAGAACAAAAGTCAATGAGGCACACGCACCTGATGACGTGCAATTTAGACCCTATAATTGCCCCTGTGGAAGGAAGATATAAATGGATAAGGTTATTTTCTTGACCTCTGAAGATTTTATTAAAATCAATAGCGAGCTTTTAAAAAGCACTGGATTCTGCTTATATTTTTGGCGTGATACTGATAAGAGATTCGTGCGATTAGATGACCTAGACTTTACAATCCTGGATGAAAATGAGCCGTTTTCATACGATTGGTTTGTTGGTGAGAAAAAAGATGAAAAAAGAGTTATTTCGCACACAAAAGAGACACTCAGGCGCGAAGAGAGAAAGGGATTGATCACTCTGACTTATGGGGGGGAGCATCAATATGCTATTGGCGCAACACGTTATAGTGCCGACAATTCCAATGTTGAAAAAATAGTAAATCGAGAGCTAAATAATTTATTCAAAAAGTACGCCCGGAAAGGTGTATTGGAAAGCAATGGTACCGCTAACAAAATCACAGATAACTACTACTGGACCGAAAAGGCACTTAGTAGTGGGAAAAATTGGCGACTATTTTTAGGCCGTGGAGTTCGTGAAAAATGCAACAGCATGCCAGGCTTTATTCCGAAGCCATAAATAATTAAGTAAGTGTTCGATTCATCGGCTCCATCGTATGGACTGCCGAGTAAAAACCTGGGGTGAATTGCGGGAACAACGCTAGGTAAGGGCACAACGCGAAGGTCTGAAAAACTCGATCCGCTTCCAGGGCCAGTACCACGATCATGAAACGGGGCTGCACTACAACCGCTATCGGTACTATGATCCACGGGTTGGGCGGTTTATCAGTAAAGACCCGATCAGCTATGCGGGTGGGTTGAACCTGTATGCGTATGTGCCGAATCCTACGGGATGGGTTGATCCGTTAGGCCTATGGAAAGGGCAGCCAAGAAATACCAACGGAACCTTCGGTAAAGGTGCAAATCCTGAAAAGCCGTGCCCTCCTGTCGCTGACCCGACCAAAAAGGTGCATGGCAATAGTTTGGACAGTGATGCGCCAGCTATTGGGTACACGCTGAGGGATATAAATACTGAAGAAGTTATGAAATATGGGGAAACCACACAAGGAAAGAAACGCTATCCGGAATCCTACCTCAAAAAAACAAGCTGACTTTTAGACCTGAGGTGGCCGGAACGAAACGCGAAATGCATTCTTGGCAGCACAACAAAATTGTAGAGCACAAAGCTACTAATGGCGGTACTGGCCCACCTTTAAACAAAAATGACTATTGAGGTAGATTTATGGAATTCTTCATGTCAGGAGAGATTGATGCGAAAGTCGGTGATGCAGAGCATATCGCTAGAAATAAAATAAACTCTGTCTTATCTGGTCTTGTAGAAAATGCAAAATTAAATTTCGACATAAACAGATGGAGCTTTATTTCAATAATCCTCTCTGATCTATTCATCTCAGACTACCCAGAAGTTGCAAAATTTCATAAAAAAACCAAAGTCCTCGAGTTTCGCTTACAGATCCCTTTTGAGAAATTCATAGGTGCGAACCCTAAGGTACAAATATCCATGATTCTGGATGCTATTGAACGATCCATCGGCCTGATGGAAAAATTTAAAATACCTGAAAATGACCGACAAACTTTAAAAGCCGCGGTAACCCAAGCTAGAACTGAGCTTTTAGGTCACTAGAACAATATTTTATGAAAGACATCATCCCACCATCCACGGGAGTGTCGTGCTTGAAGCTTTTTCCCGGATTGACCTCAACGTTAAACCGATTTCCGGTGTTGGTCACAACGTCAGTTGCCCGTTGTGCAAAGGGGTTTTCCCCATTGCCGAGTGCAGCGCGACTTACTCCGTTGACGGCATTGCTGTTGCACTCGATGGTATGAAAACAGCGTGTGGTACCGCACTGATTGCCAGTGGCCCAAAAGGCGCAGTCAACCGTTGAACCGCAACACCGATCTTTAAAAACTGAGCCGGTATGGATTGATATTTACTGTTAGCACAACGGCCAACAAAGCCAAATGCGCTGGGACTTGTTCGACCGACTGGTGCGCTTTGAAGACAACACACTCAGCGTCGACTACACCTACGACCCGCTGGGGCGGCGCATCCATAAATACTCCAACGCCCACCACAAGCATCGCCCGGAAGCCGGCTCGCACTGGAACCAAAACGAACAGGCGCGTAAACAGCGCGAACTGGGTTGCGGCTTCACCCTGTTCGGTTGGGACGGCGACACCCTGGCCTGGGAAAGCAGCCCGGCCCAGGCCGATGGCACGGCGGGTAAAACAGTCCACTACCTCTACGAACCCGGCACCTTCGTGCCCGTGGCGCAGGCCATGCGTCATCAACCGATCCGCCTGTTGGCGCAGCCGAACTACGAAGGCGCCTACGATATAGACCAAGATCCGCTGTGGACGCACACGCCCCAAGCGCTGCCGATTGACGTGTTGGCCTGGTACCAGTGCGACCACTTGGGCACGCCACAAGAACTGACCGACCCCAACGGCCAACTCGCCTGGAGCGCGCAGTACAAAGCGTGGGGTGAAATAAAAGAACAGCGTTCGGAATGGGCACATCGTGAGGGGCTGACTAACCCGATCAGTTATGCGGGTGGGTTGAATCTGTATGCGTATGGCCTAGTCCCACGGGGTGGGTTGATCCGCTGGGGCTTGCTAAGTGTTTACCACGCTGCACTGATAATAAATTGCAAGGGCCAAAAAATGAAACTGAAATGGCACGCGAGCTTTCTAATCAAATAAATAAAAATCTATAATATTTTCAATTCAGTCAATTCAGTCAATTCAGTCAATTCAGTCAATACAGGGATATATAAATTTTGTTGAGCTTTTACAAGGCTGGTATGAGGTTCAATGCAATGGCATTTGGGAGCATTCATTTGGTATTGAAGTTGTAAATATTGATAACCCAGGATGGAAAGTGAAAATAACAGTGGCCTCTTTGAAACGTTCAGGTTTGGTTAGCGTGGAACGAGATGAGTCTGATTGGATTAGGATTGCCGCGAGTGATGTGGAATCCCAGCCCCAGTGGACGGCGTCTATCCGCAAACCTTGGTTATCCCCATGGAGGATATTTACCCGGGTCCCGGGGGCAACGTTGTGGCGTGCAATAGGCTGGTTATCGTAACCGTTCAGGATTGGACTGTCTGAACCCAGTACTTCCAGATAACCGGCAATGCCCTGATATTGAACGAATCGTCCGCACATGGTGTTGACCCTCAGCCAATGGAACGCCTGGCCAGAGCGTAGTCTCTAAACAGTACTGTTTATTGTGAGGTGGCCACGTCATGGGAAGTTCCAAGCAGGATCACTTTGCAGTCATTGCCCGACAGGTCGAACAACTGCGCGAGAGCATTCAGGTGCTGGAGCAGGACGAAAGTCTGGGGCGTCATTCTTTGAGGGGAGGGCAGACTGTGGATGAGCATCAAACCATTCACCAAGCCTTCGACGAATTGGACCAGGCTGTAAACCACGTTTCAGACGTGTTGCTGGCTTTAGCTGAAGCGGTCAACCGCGTGCCTAAGCTATAGCGGGCGCGATCCATCTGTCGAAATATCCTACGTACAAATTGACCGGCATCGTCCTACACCGTCATCTGTATATACATACAGCTAGCTAAAGGCGCGCGTCATGAGCTTTACATCCCTGGGTCCAATCTCTGAAGGTGGCATTCGCCTGCCGCTTTGCACGTTTAAGGTTCCGGCTGGTTTTCCCTCTCCGGCAGCGGACCATATTGAGAAGGAGATCTCCATGGATCAGTTGCTGAATATTCGCGCGCCGCAGGTATACCGGGTCACGATCGATGGCGACAGCATGCAAGGTGCAGGCATCTATCCCGGCGATTTGGCAGTGGTTGACCGCGGTGTTGAACCTCTCAACGGTCAAGTCGTGGTGGCCTTGCTCAATAATGATCCCATCTGCAAGCGTCTGTGCGTCCGGGGAAAGAGCGTCATTCTCCCGTCTGAGAACCCCCGTTACCCGGATCTTCATGTAATGGAAGGGGATGATCTGTCGATATGGGCGTAATCACCTATACCGTGCGCAGCCATGCTCACTAAGGTCAATCCCGTTATCGAGTGGACTGTACCTGGGTGGCGCCCATCGGCAAGTGTGTGCCGCGAAGGGTGATCAGGTACTTGGGGTGCACTTCATTTGGCGCACATAGTCGCGTAGGTCGAGCGATGGGTGTACGCGCAGTGCGTATTCGCAACGGAGCATCTGGTTTGCCCACTGCAAAATCGATAGCATGCCCGCCTAATGGCTAAATGATGCCAAATCGGGCAAGTCCAATTTTTGATTAAGGATGCACTGCTGACATGGACGCATTACTGCACAGGTCGTCACTGATGTTGACGGGGCTGATTTTCAGCGTGGGCATGGCGCACAGCAACGCCGCCAGTTTTGATTGCACCAAGGCCAGCACCCAGGTCGAATATGCCATTTGTGGCAATCCGACGTTGTCGGCACTGGATGAGCAGTTGTCGCGCACTTATCGCCAGGCGCTTGCGCAGAACCCTCAGGTCAGGAGTCGGCAACTGGCGTGGCTCAGAGGCCCGCGTGAACAGTGTTCGGCGAATGTGGTGTGTTTGACCGCAGCCTATCAGCAACAACTGGATGCTTTGAACGGGGTGAGTTCAAGCGTGCCTGCGGCCGCTCCAGTTGCCGCTCCCGTCGCGGCCCCGGTCATTGCGCCGACAGCTCCAGCGATGGCGGCCGATAACCCGATCCCGATTCTGTTTGATCCCAAGTATTTTTATAACGTGCAGGGGCTATTGAGCGAGTCAGCCTGGAGTGATCCTCAGGCCAAGCTGTTTGGCAAGCCGGTGTTGCAGTGGGATGACGCCGACTTTGAGTATTTGAAGTATCGGCTTGAGCAGCAAAAAATCGCCGAACTGCAAGAAGCGCGTAACTGGTACGTGCAGCGTAATTTGCAAAATGATCCCACTCAGGACTCGACCTACCGTTTGCGCACTGAGGCCATGCAAAAGGTCATTGACGGCATCCCGCGCTTCAAATACTGGATTGCACAGGCCAATGGCGAGCAACGCGCCAGGCGCCAGGCTCAGCAACTGCAAGCCCAGGCCGAGCAGCAAGCCACGCTTGCGCGCGAGCAGGCGCAGGCCGTCGCTTTACAAGAGCAGCGCCAGCAAACGCAACTTCGTCAAGAAAGTCAGGCCCGCGGGCAGTGGTTGCTTTGGATAGGGCTGTTATTGGCGGCCATTTTGGGCGGTTTTATATGGCACCGTTTCATCCGTCATCGTTGCCCATCGTGCAAATCGCTGAATTTTGACTGCACGGGGCACAAGGAGATGGATCGCTTCAAGGGACGTATCAAAGTGCACGAAAAAAATTCACGCGGCACCAATACGCGCTTTATAAGCACAACCTTTGTGATCAATCGCTATGACTATGAATGTGCGGAGTGTGATCACGCCTGGTCTGAAAAGAGAAAAGAAGAGTTGGGCGCCTGAGTCTGCGCCCTTGTCGCGACGTTTACTCGTCGCGACCCTCCATCATGGTGCGTTTGAGCATCACGTACACCGCGCCTGCACCGCCGTGTTTGGCTTGGCACGAGCAGAACCCCAGTACTTGTGAGTGCTGACGCAGCCAGGTGTTGACGTGGCTTTTGATCATCGGCCGTTTGCCATCCAGGCGCACCGCCTTGCCGTGGGTCACGCGTACGCAGCGTACTTCGAGCCGGGTGGCTTCGCTCAAAAACTCCCACAAGGTTTCGCGAGCCTTTTCGACGGTCATGCCGTGCAGGTCAAGGCTGCCTTCAAAGCTGATCTGCCCCAGTTTGAGCTTGCGCATCTGGCTTTCTTGCACGCCATCGAGCGACCAGCTCAGTTGATCTTCGGGTCCCACATCAATCACAAACTGGTCTGACAAGCCGTCAATGATCGTCTCATTGCTACGCACAATCGCGTTTTGCCGCAGTTTGGCCAGTTGTGCACGGTCAGCTTTGGGTTTGCCGGTATCAGCCCGATCATGTTTGATCGGCTTCACGCCGCGGATTTCGTTTTTGAACAGGGAAAAATCGTCGTCTTGCATGTCAGCCTCCGCGAAGGGGCGCCAGTTTACCCAAGTCGGCGACCCGCGTGCGGCGGATGTGCCTTAATCGTGCTTTTTCATTAAATGTGCAGACATGTTCAGCCCCAGCGGCTGGCGCATGTAACGGCGACGGCGGCGCCACATCCAGATCCCCAGCCAAGTGATTAGCAGGCCAATACCCAGCACCACTGAAGCCCCTGCCGGGTTGGTGTTGAGTTCACTCAAGGCCGCAGGGCCGCCCAGCACACTCGCCACACCGGCCAGTGCCATCAGCAAGCCACAGAGCGTGATCAGCGCCGCTAACGTCAAGACAAAGCGTGAGCGCCAATGGCTGGGGCCTTTGGGACGTAACCGACGCGCATCAAAACCATCGGAGATCTTCATTCCGATCTTTCCTTAAAGAGTATCGGGCCTTCGACAGGAAGACTCGCATCTTGTTCCGGAGTGGAGTCGCAAATAGGTGTTTGATATGTAGGAAATGGGTATTACAGATAGGCGGTTAGCAGGCGCCGCCTATCAGCAGGGCGTCAGATCAAATCAGGTTTTGAGTGAGCGCGAGGGTTGCGAAGTTGTCATTCATGATGGCCATCTCGGTGCGTTGCACCTCGGCAGCCGGGATGATGCCATCTCGGGTAGGCAGGTCGCGGGTGGCGCAGGCGTCCTCGACCAGGGTGCAGCGAAGCCCGTAATCCTTGGCGGCACGCACTGTGGTGCTGACGCTGGAGTGGCTCATGAAACCGCACACAATGACGTCGAGCGAGCCCAGTCGCTCAAGAGTTTTTTGCAGGCCTGTATCGTTAAACGCGTTAGGCATACGTTTTTCGATGATCACCTCATCACCTTGGGGTTCGAGGCCCTTGATGAATTCGCCGCGTTCGCCTTGGGGGTCGAACATGCCGCCCACCGTGCCCAGATGACGGATGTGCACCACCGGGCGGTTGGCCTTGCGGGCGGCCTCAAGCAGAAGGGCGATGTTGGCGGTGGCGGCGTCCATGCCCGACAGGGCCAGAGGGCCGCTCAGGTACTCGTTTTGCGCATCGATGATCAACAGGCTGGCGTTGCTCAGAGTGGCTGCGGCATAACCGCGTCCAGTCAGTTGAAACATCGTTTTTAAAGCTGACATTCGGGGCTCCTTTGAGTGGGGCTTTTGCGACATTCTCCACTGGCCGGGCGTTTATGTGAATGCCCATTCTTGTAAACGCCGTGGTTGTTGGGCTGTAGCCAAGTCAAGCATTGAATTGGCGGTTCAAAAATGTATAAAACAGAACGATTTTGCTCCGTTTGGCGTGTGAAGGGAGGCGTTTGGCGTGACCGCCGGGCACAACTTTGGCCGGGTCGGGTTTTGGCTGTTAGAATCGTCGGTCGATTTTGAGGAGTAAGACCGTTGATCACTTCCCGTCTGCGCACTCTGCGCGACCATATTCGTTGGGCCGTCAGCCACTTTCATGGGGAAGAGCTGTTCTTCGGTCATGGCACCGACAATGCGTGGGACGAGGCCCGCCAATTGGTGCTGGGCGCGTTGAACCTGCCGTGGGAAATTGCTGACAGCTATCTGGATTGCCGTCTTGAAGATGATGAGCTGGTAAACCTTCAGTATTTGCTCAAGCGTCGTATTGAAGAGCGTGTGCCAACCGCCTATTTGCTGGGTGAGGCGTGGTTCTGCGGCATGTCGTTCATCGTTGACGAGCGCGTGCTGATCCCGCGCTCGCCCATTGGCGAACTCATCGAGAAACGCTTTGAACCTTGGTTGGCGGCTGAGCCTGCACGCATTCTTGACTTGTGCACCGGCTCGGGTTGCATCGGTATTGCCTGCGCCTATGAGTTTCAGAACGCTGAGGTGGTGCTGGCGGATCTGTCGTACGAAGCGCTTGAGGTGGCCAATCAAAACATTGAGCGTCATGGCGTGGATGAGCGTGTGTACACGGTGCAGGGCGACGGTTTCGACGGGTTGCCGGGCCAGCGTTTTGATTTGATCGTGTCCAATCCGCCGTATGTGGATGCCGAAGATTTTGCTGACATGCCGGCTGAGTATCAGCACGAGCCAGAGCTGGGCCTGGCCTGTGGCGATGATGGGCTGAATCTGGTGCGTCGCATGCTGGCCGAGGCGGGTGAGCATTTGACCGAGAAGGGCTTGTTGATTGTCGAAGTGGGCAACAGCCAGGTGCATGTGGAAGCGCTGTACCCGGAAGTCGATTTTGCGTGGCTAGATTTTGAGCGCGGCGGTCATGGAGTGTTCATGCTCACCGCTGAGCAGTGCCGCAATCATCAAGCGTTGTTTGCGTCACGGGTGTAAGGGCAAGGCGATGTAGCCGTTGACGAGTGGCACGAGGCTGCGATCGACGGCAAAGCGGTCGTAAAGGCAATCACCCAGTGTGTCTTCACACTGCCGTGAACGGCTTTACGCCCGCTCGCAGCTTCGTGCTACCCAGTAGCGACTACGCGTGACTGCCCGATTTCAGTGGGCATTACCGGTGTGTGGCGATCCAGATCAGCAGCCCCGCCTGAAACACCGCAAAGGCCACCAGGCAGGTGATGGTGAAACGCAGCCCCGTGTCTTCGCGCTTGTATTTAGTGACCTTTTCTTCTTTCTCGCGCAGTTTGACTTCCTGCTCCTGCAAGGTCTGTTCAGCCTGTTGCAGCATTTGCGCGGCCTCAAGAATCTCCACAAACTGGACTTTTTCGGTGTTCCAGTTGTTCAGCAGCTCACCCACTTGCACGTCTTCGAGGCTGGCTTTGAGATGCTGAGCGTCGGCGTACACCACATCAAAGCCATGCATACGCAAGAAATGGTCGCGACGCAGGCGGGTGTCTTCGTTCAAGGCATCTTTGCTGGCCAGTGCCATGCCGTCGACACGGTATGTCGACCATTTTTTCTGCGCCCATAAAATGGCCTGGGCCATCAGGAAGCGACCGATGCCGCGATTCCACGGTTCCACCTGCAAGCCGCTTTCAGGGCTGATACTCACGCGCCGGGTTTCGTGGTCGACCCAAATGTCGAGCTGGTTTTGCTCTTTGCGCACCCGCTGACCGGGCAACAAGATGTTCATGCGCAACAGGCTGAGGTCTTTGTTGTTGCGCTCGGCATAACCGAACTGCACAAAACGCAGCGGCCGACCGCCGGTGTTGCGGTCGGTTTGCAAAGGCGCGAGCCGCAGCATTTTGAAATGCTCGGGTTGCACGTCAGCCCAAGGCAGCGGCGGCGCTTCGGGGGTCGCCGGCTCTTGAGCTTCGGCGGAATGTGATGGGGTGTCGCTCATAACGGCGGAATCCTGTGCAAGCCCGGTATGTCGGCAAAACAAAGGCTGCCGACATAGCCTTATCGGCCGTTATGCGCAGGACTGGAGGGCTAACGGCTCAGCGTGTGCTCACTTTAGTGATGAAACGCACAATGGCGTCACCCAGTTCGCTGGATAAGCGCTGGTTCGGGTCGTTGTAAGACTGGATTTGGCGCTTCATGTCCATCGGTACGATGCGCATCACATGGTTCATGCCATCGATCAAGGTCAAATCGGCATTCGGCTTGGCGGCTTTGAGTGAGCGGGCATCGTTGACGTCCACCTGAATGTCGTGGGTGCCCTGAATGATCAGTGCGGGCATTGTCAGTGCAGCGAAGGCCTTGGCCGGGTCGTAGCGCAACAGACTGATCAGGTAGGGCTGCACGCTGGGCCTGAAGATCACTTGCAGGGCTTGCGGCACGTTGTCGTCCGTGCGTGCGGCTTCCAATGTGTGAATCAGTTCAAAACTGCGTTGCAGCAGGGAAGGGGGCAGATGGTTACGCTGCAATTGTTCGCGCAGTACTTGGCCGACGGGCCGCGCTGTACCGGCAATGGAAATAACCCCGGTTGCGTCCATGCGCGGTGCGGCCAGGCTGGCAATGAGCGCGCCTTCGCTGTGCCCCAGCACATACACATCGCCAAAACGTGGGTCAGCCTTGAGCTTTTGGCCCCAGGCCACGGCATCGGTCACGTATTGGTCGAGTGTAAGCGTGCGTTCGTCCGGCGCCGCTGGCAGGCTTTGGGCGATGCCGCGTTTGTCGAAGCGCACGCTGGCAATGTTGCTTTGCGCGAGCCGCCAGGCCAGTTTCTTCAAGCCGTCGTTGCGCCCGGCTTGCGTGTTATTGCCGTCGCGATCCGTAGGCCCGGAGCCTGCAATGATCAGCACCACCGGCACGGGCTTGTCGCTTTTGGGTAACACCAGTGAGCCATACAGCGTGCCACTCGCGGTGTTCAGTTCGATAGGGCGCAGCAGCACATTGGGTGCCGCGGCGTGGGCCACGGCACTGAAAAAGGTTATTGCCACGAGCAGAATCCTGAGCATCATTTCGCCATCTTTGACTGAGTGCCGGTTGGACAAACCCGGATGAATAAGGTTCGAGGATGAACTACTTGGACAGCCTGCGTATACTGGCGCGCTTAGTTATCCAGGCTGAGTTCTATCGGCTGTTTTTCATGGAGCGCCCTGCATGTCCGGCAATACCTACGGCAAGCTGTTCACTGTCACCACCGCTGGCGAAAGCCATGGCCCGGCGTTGGTCGCCATTGTTGATGGCTGCCCGCCCGGGCTTGAGCTGTCTGTTGACGATTTGCAGTTCGATCTGGACCGCCGCAAACCGGGCACCAGCCGCCACACCACGCAGCGCCAGGAAGCCGACGAAGTCGAAATCCTCTCTGGCGTATTCGAGGGGCGAACCACCGGTTGCGCCATTGGCCTGCTGATTCGTAACACCGATCAGAAGTCCAAGGACTACTCCGCCATCAAAGACGTGTTTCGTCCGGCGCATGCCGACTACACCTACCACCACAAATATGGCGAACGCGACTACCGTGGCGGCGGTCGCAGTTCGGCACGCGAAACCGCCATGCGCGTGGCGGCCGGCGCTATCGCCAAAAAGTACCTAGCGACGCAGGGCATTGTGATTCGTGGCTACATGAGCCAGTTGGGCCCGATTGAAATCCCTTTCAAAACCTGGGACTCGGTTGAGCACAATGCGTTTTTCAGCCCTGACCCTGACAAAGTGCCGGAACTCGAAGCCTACATGGACCAATTGCGCCGTGATCAGGACTCGGTCGGGGCCAAAATCACCGTGGTGGCAGAAGGCGTGATTCCGGGCCTGGGCGAGCCGATTTTCGACCGTCTGGATGCCGAGCTGGCGCACGCACTGATGAGCATCAACGCGGTGAAAGGCATTGAGATCGGCGCCGGTTTTGCCAGCGTCGCCCAGCGCGGCACCGAACATCGCGACGAGATGACGCCAGAAGGTTTCCTGAGCAATAACGCGGGTGGCATTTTGGGCGGTATTTCCTCGGGTCAGCCCATCGTTGCGCACCTGGCCCTCAAGCCAACGTCGAGCATTACCACACCGGGGCGTTCGATTGATGTGCACGGCAACCCGGTTGATGTCATCACCAAAGGTCGTCACGACCCTTGTGTTGGCATTCGTGCCACGCCGATTGCCGAAGCGATGATGGCCATCGTGCTGATGGATCACTTGCTGCGTCATCGCGGTCAGAATGCCGAGGTGCGTGTCAGTACGCCTGTGCTGGGTCAGCTGTAATGCAAAGCCTGTTGAGCGCCACGGTCTGACGACGGTGGCGCCTCTGCCTTACTGGCGACTGTCAGGCTTCTATCTTTTTTACTTCGCCTTGCTGGGTGCTACAGCGCCTTTTCTGGCGCTGTACTTCCACCATCTTGGTTTCTCCAGTGCGCGAATCGGCGAGCTGGTGGCCATCCCCATGTTGATGCGCTGCGTGGCCCCCAACCTGTGGGGCTGGCTCGGCGATTACACCGGTAAACGCTTGCTGATCGTGCGGCTGGGCGCGCTCTGTACGTTGTTCAGTTTTGCGCTGATCTTTGTCAGCAAGAGCTACGCGTGGCTGGCGCTGGTCATGGCGTTGCATGCGTTTTTCTGGCATGCCGTGTTACCGCAATTTGAAGTCATCACATTCGCTCATTTGCGTCAGCAGCCTGAGCGTTACAGTCAGATCCGCTTATGGGGGTCTGTGGGTTTCATTCTGACCGTGGTGATTTTAGGTCGGGTATTTGAGTGGTTGAGCCTTGATGTCTACCCGGTCGCGCTGATCGTGGTGATGGCCGGGATTGTGCTGTGCAGCCTGTGGGTGCCCAATGCTCAACCTTCAACCGAGGGCCGCCAACCCCTGGCGGGCGGCTTTCTGGCGCAATTACGCAGCCCCGGGGTGCTGGCGTTTTACGCCTGTGTCGCGCTGATGCAGATGAGTCACGGGCCGTATTACACGTTCTTGACGTTGCACCTTGAATCGCTGGGTTACAGCCGCGGTGTCATCGGTTTGCTGTGGGCGCTGGGGGTGTTGGCTGAAGTGCTGATGTTCATGGCCATGCGCCGCATTTTGCTGCGTTTTTCACTGCGCCGCGTTCTGATGGTCAGCTTTTTGTTGGCCAGCGCTCGTTGGCTGTTGCTCGGCTCGTTTGCTGATAACGTCGGGGCATTGTTGTTGGCGCAGCTGATGCATGCCGCGACCTTCGGCAGTTTTCATGCCGCAGCCATGACTTTTGTGCAGCGCAGTTTCGGGCCGGGCCAGCAAGGTCAGGGACAAGCCTTGTATGCCACCCTGGCCGGTATCGGTGGCGCAATGGGCGCGCTGTATGCCGGTTACAGCTGGAACACGTTGGGCCCCACTATCACCTTTAGTATGGCGAGCGTCGCAGCGCTGGCCGCAGCCGTTATCATTGCCACTCGACTGCAAGAGGACAGGCCATGAGCCTTACCCGTGAACACCTGAGCCAGGAAATCATAAACGCCGGGCGCTTTTTGTATGGCCGCGGCTGGTCGCCGGCCACCAGCAGCAATTACTCAACCCGGCTCTCGGCCAGCGAAGCGCTGCTGACCGTGTCGGGTAAACACAAAGGCCAGTTGGGCCTGGATGATGTATTGGCCACAGATTTGGCCGGTAACAGTCTTGAGCCGGGCAAAAAACCCTCCGCTGAAACCCTGCTGCACACCCAGCTTTACAGTTGGAACCCGCAGATCGGTGCGGTGTTACACACCCATTCAGTGAACGCGACGGTACTGTCGCGTATTACGGCGGGTGACCGTATCGAGTTTGAGGACTACGAATTGCAGAAGGCGTTCAGCGGCGTGTCGACCCACGAGTCGAAGGTGCTGGTGCCCATTTTCGATAACGATCAAGACATTGCGCGCCTGGCCGCCAAGGTGCAGCCGTGGCTGGAAGCGCATCCAGACTGTGTCGGTTATCTGATTCGCGGGCATGGCCTGTACACCTGGGGCGCGCGCATGAGCGATGCCTTGCGCCAGATCGAAGCGTTCGAGTTCTTGTTTGAATGTGAGCTAAAGACCCGCGCCGTGCTTAACCGTTGACGTCGACGAGCACACACCCACCTGATTGAGGGGTATGCCGCAACGGCCTGTAAAAGCCGCAAGCGTGCCCAAGCCGAGGAATTACGCCCCATGAGCAGCCTGTCCGTTTATCACGTTTCAAGCCCCGAATTACCCAATAAAGTGCTGACCCATTTTGATGACATCGCTGCGACGCTGGGCGAGCAGGGCGTGCGCTTTGATCGCTGGCAAGCGGCCACACCGATTCAGCCTGGCGCCGCTCAGGACGAAGTGATCAGTGCGTATCGTCAGCAGATTGATCAATTGATGACGGAGCGTGGCTACGTCACCGTCGATGTCATCAGCCTTAACAGTGATCATCCGCAAAAAGCCGAGTTGCGTGCCAAGTTTCTTGACGAACACCGCCATGCTGAAGACGAGGTACGATTTTTTGTTGCAGGACGTGGTCTGTTTACGTTGCACATTGATGACTATGTGTATGCGGTGTTGTGTGAAAAGAACGACTTGATCTCAGTGCCCGCAGGCACACCGCATTGGTTTGACATGGGCGAGCACCCGCATTTCATCGCGATTCGCCTGTTCAATAACCCTGACGGCTGGGTGGCAAACTTTACTGGTGAGGACATCGCCAACCGCTTCCCGCGCCTCGAAGACTAAGGATTTCACATGCCGATCAAAGCCATCCTGACCGATATCGAAGGCACGACCAGCGCGGTCAGCTTCGTATTCGATGTGTTGTTCCCTTATGCGGGCAAACACCTTCCCGAATTCGTGCGTGCGCATGCCGAAGACCCGGACGTGGCCATGCAATTGGGTGCGATACGCCTGGACAGCGGGGAGCCAGAAGCCGATGTAGAGCGGGTGATCGAGATTTTGCAGCAGTGGATTGCCGAGGATCGCAAAGCCACGCCACTCAAGGCGCTGCAAGGCATGATTTGGCAGCAAGGTTATGAAACGGGCGAACTTAAAGGCCATGTGTACCCTGATGCGGTGCAAGCACTTAAAGCCTGGCACCAGCAGGGGTATGAGTTGTATGTGTATTCGTCAGGTTCGATTCAGGCGCAGCAGTTGATTTTCGGTTATTCCGAGGCGGGTGATTTGACGCCTTTGTTCAGCGGGTATTTCGACACCACGTCAGGCCCCAAGCGTGACGCGCAATCGTATCGGCATATCACGGAAGCGATTGGCTGTCCGGCGGGCAAAATTCTGTTTCTCTCCGACATTGTCCAAGAGCTGGATGCTGCGCAGGAAGCGGGCATGCTGACCTGCGGGCTGGCTCGCGAAGGCGGAAAGCTCGAAGGCCACACCACGGTCAGAAGTTTTGCCGAGATTGATTTGATGCATCCCTGAGCATCGGTAAGCCAGGCGTTAAAAAGCCAGCAAACGCGCTATCGCGGTTGCTGGCTTTTTGCTGTCTGTCGTATCTGGCGCGATCAGGCGTTGTGATAGGTCGGCAGGGCAAAGCGGTTCTGGCTTTGCAGCAACGAAATGGTAGGCAGTTCGCTGGCTTGGCCTGCCAGGTCACGGCGAATCGCACTGATAACCCAAGTCAGTTGTTCCGCGGTGTGCAGTTGCGCATAAGAAATAGAGCGCTGGGTCTGTTTGCCATCACTGTCGCACAACGTCAGCAACACACCGCCGTCCGGGCGGGCTTGGGTGGTGACGGTGTGGTTTGAGAACAGGGATGCGAATTTTTCTTGAATCAGGCTCATGTCTTTCAGCTCCATTAGCTCATGAAGGGCTTGCATGGAGTAGGTATTGCAGTGATTGTGCCACTATTGTTTTTTTAAAAAACCCTTATAAAACAATAAGTTATTATTTTTTAAAATGTTAGTCATCGTGCATTCTGCATGAAGGGCCATCGTGCATCCTGCATTTTGCCCATTCGTCGGGGCCTGGTTTGCGGGCTAAGGCTGCGCTAAGCCGCGCCAGTGGCTTGATAAATGACGGCTATGGCCATCTTCAATAAAAAAGGGATGACACGCCCTGCCGGTCTCAGGAAACTACGTTCTTTTTGTAGCGCACCTGGAGCCTCAAATGTCCGACACCAAGCCCGCAGACTCACCCCGGCAGATGACCCCGGAAGAAGCGGCTGAATTTGCCGAGCAGGTTTTCAATAAGGCTCGCGAAGGCGATGCGGCGATGCTCGCCGCCTTGCTGAGCAAAGGTCTGCCGGCGAACTTGCGCAATCACAAGGGCGACACGCTGTTGATGCTGGCCAGCTACCACGGGCATGTGGATGCGGTGAAAGTCTTGTTTGAACACAAAGCTGATCCCGAGGTGCGCAACGACAACGGCCAAAGTCCGATTGCTGGCGCTGCGTTCAAAGGTGACCTGGCGGTGGTCAAAGCACTCATTGAAGGCGGCGCGCAAGTGGAAGGCGCATCGTTCGATGGCCGCACCGCGTTGATGATGGCCGCCATGTTTAACCGCACCGAGATCATTGATTACCTGGTCAGCAAAGGCGCAGACCCCAAAGCCAAAGATGCCAATGGCATCACTGCGCTGGACGCCGCCAAAACGATGGGCGCAACCGACACAGTAGCCCAACTTGAGAAGCTGTTGGGCTGATAGCCTGCCTTGAGGGGCGCATTTGATATATCCTGCGCGCCCTCAAATTTACCTGTGACAGGCCTCGCCCATGAAAACCGCTCTCGTAGAACTCATCAGCAAAATCAGCTCTGGGTGCATGGACGAAAACGACATCACTAAAATCGCGGACGAGGCAGCCCAGGCTTACGCTGATCCAGACGCTTTTCTTGCGGCCAATCCAGATATTAACTACGACGACACGTTCCCGATTTCGTTGGGTGAATGGGTCGTGATCGGCAGCCTGCCTGAAACGGTTTTGTTTCAGGCCGACACGTACATGGATCTGTTTGAGCAGATTGTCGCCTCGTTTGGTCCGGGTGTTGCTTTCAACATCAAACCCAAGCAATTGGCCAAAACTGAAGCCCTGACAGCCCTGAACCGGATTCAAATCCAGATGGGCAGCATGAACAAGGACAATGGCGGTTATGTGCTGATGAACCTCAGCCAGCCGCTGGACGACGAGATTCAGGTGGTGCTGGTGTATGGCAATGACGTACCCCGCGTGCTTGAACTGTGTGGTGAAGTCGGTATTCACGCCGAGCCATCACTGGAAGCCTTGAAAGTGGCTGTCCACGTTTGAAGTATGGCCTGTAATAAATAACGGAACCCTGGCCACGGCTGACTATCCTAAGTGAACAAGCCCTTCACTCAGGAGTGTCATCATGGGTTCCACGTTTAACGGCCTGATTGGCCTGATCATTCTGGCTCTGGATATCTGGGCCATCATCAACGTGCTGAAAAGCGGTGCCGAAACCGGGATGAAAATCCTTTGGGTACTGCTCATCATCTTCCTGCCGGTGTTGGGCCTGGTGATCTGGGCCATCGCGGGGCCAAGGGGCAATGTCAGAATCTGACCCGTTTGCCTGTGGGCTGCCACCTGCTAGCGTGGCAGCTCATTGAGTTTGTCAGCGTCAAGGTTCGACCTGTCATGTTCCTCGACGTAGAATGCGCGCCTTTCTTGGGCAATTGAACGTGTGTGCCGTCGCGGCACACCGTTCAACTGTCGATCATGGGCGGGTGACCGTCCGTTGCCACCAGCATTCAAGGGGACTTCCCATGACCGAAGCGCTTAAAACCGACTATCTAGAAACGTTGTATGAAGGCTATGGCCAGCGCTTTCGCATGGACAAGCTGCTGCACGAAGTGCGCACCGATCACCAGCACCTGGTGATTTTCGAAAATCCGGTGATGGGCCGCGTCATGGCGCTCGATGGCGTTATTCAGACCACCGAAGCCGATGAATTCATCTACCACGAAATGCTCACCCATGTGCCGATCCTGGCCCACGGCACGGTCAAACGTGTGCTGATCATTGGCGGCGGCGATGGCGGCATGTTGCGCGAAGTGACCAAGCACCGGGGTATTGAGCACATCACCATGGTCGAGATCGATGGAACCGTGGTGGACATGTGCAAGCAGTTTTTGCCCAACCATTCCAAAGGCGCCTATGACGATCCACGCCTGAACCTGGTAATTGACGATGGCATGCGTTTTGTAGCCACCACCGACGAAAAGTTTGATGTGATTATTTCCGACTCCACCGACCCGATTGGTCCGGGTGAAGTGTTGTTCTCGGAAAACTTCTATGAGGCCTGCCATCGGTGCCTGAATGAAGGCGGGGTTCTGGTCACGCAAAATGGCACGCCGTTCATGCAGTTGGGTGAAGTCAAAACCACGGCGGGTCGTCTGCGCAGCCTGTTTGCAGACTGGCATTTCTATCAGGCGGCCGTGCCGACTTACATTGGCGGAGCGATGACGTTTGCTTGGGGCTCGACCAACAACGATTACCGTAAGGTGTCACTGGATACCCTGCGTCAGCGGTTTGCAGGTAGCGGTATTGTGACGCGCTACTACAACCCTGAAATCCATCTCGGTGCTTTCGCGTTGCCACAATACGTGTTGCAGGCCGTGAACAAGCCCAGCAACGATTAAAACCGTCTGATATAGGAAAGGGCCGAAAGGCCCTTTGTTTTGTTTCAAGTTATGCTTTGAACGAAATTTTCACGCTCCATTTAAGAGAATTCGCGCTCGCATTTTATGCACCAATAACGGCTACAAGGCTCTGGGTTGAGGCTTTCAAGTCAGAGGCTGTCGCGTTCTACGTTATAAAAGCACGCCATCAGTGGAAAACCACCGATGATCGTGCAACATTTGCCCACCGTGCATGACCCGCCACGCCAGTACTTCAGGGTGTTGTTGCCCAGGCGGGGCGATGCGCAATCCACGTCATACCAACTGAACCAATGGGTCCTAAAACGACATGGCAAACCCGGACGCCCTAAGACAACAGCACGCTGGAACGCGTGTGTTGCAACCAACCGTTAAATCGCATCTGGCTTTTACGCTGTTGTGCGCGTTGGTCATGATGGTGATGTTTACCCTGCTTCGGGTTGCATTGCTGGTTTACAACCGGGAAATGATCCTCGACACCCCGGCGTCGACTTTTTTGGAAGCGTTCGCGAACGGCCTGCGCTTTGACCTGCGCATCGTGGTGTATCTCAGCATTCCACTGCTGCTGGCCTTGCTCAGCGTCAAGGCGATGGTCCAGCGTGGTGTGATGCGCTTCTGGTTGATCGCGGCCTCTAGCCTGGCACTGTTTTTGGGCCTGATGGAGATGGACTTCTACCGTGAGTTTCATCAACGGTTGAACGGTCTGGTGTTCCAGTATGTGAAAGAAGACCCTAAAACGGTCATGAGCATGCTCTGGTATGGCTTCCCTGTGGTGCGCTACTTGTTGGCGTGGGCGGTGGGCACCGTGGTGTTGTATTTGGCCTTTCGTGCTGCGGATCGTGTCACACGTCCGCAACTGCCGGCCGCGGGTACGGGCGCTATTCGCGCTGCGGCCCCCTGGTATGCGCGCATTGCTGTCTTCGTCGTGGTGCTGCTGGTGTGTGTGGTGGCGGCTCGCGGCACTCTGCGCCAAGGTCCTCCGCTGCGTTGGGGCGATGCCTACACAACTGATTCCAACTTCGCTAACCAGTTGGGCCTCAATGGCTCGCTCTCGTTGATCGCTGCTGCGAAAAGCCGCTTTTCTGACGAGCGCACCAATATCTGGAAAGCAACCCTGGAAGACCCGGTTGCCGTGAGCACCGTGCGTAAAATGTTGCTGACCGATAACGACAAGCTGGTCGACCCGGACACCGCCCCTGTACGCCGTGACACCACGCCACCGGCCGAAAAAACGCTGCCGATCAAGAACGTTGTGGTCATCTTGATGGAAAGTTTTGCTGGCCATTCGGTTGGCGCGCTGGGCCGTCCAGGCAACATCACCCCGTACTTCGACCAACTGTCGAAAGAAGGTCTGTTGTTCGATCGCTTCTTCTCCAATGGCACCCACACCCATCAGGGTATGTTTGCCACGATGGCGTGCTTCCCGAACTTGCCAGGC
Source organism: Pseudomonas weihenstephanensis (assembly GCF_001043055.1). GTDB lineage: Bacteria > Pseudomonadota > Gammaproteobacteria > Pseudomonadales > Pseudomonadaceae > Aquipseudomonas > Aquipseudomonas weihenstephanensis. The sequence goes on along the minus strand of NZ_JYLF01000011.1, from coordinate 118,197 downwards.
TTTGAATACCTGATGCAGACCCCGGAAGGCAGCCACAAGTTGTCGGGTTTGCCTGAGTTGCTCAGCGCACGCAAATTTGATGACGTGTATGTGTACAACGGTGATTTCGCGTGGGACAACCAATCCGGTTTCTTCAGTAATCAGGGCATGACGACCTTCGTAGGTCGTAACGATTTCGTTGATCCGGTGTTCTCCGATCCTACGTGGGGCGTGTCCGATCAGGACATGTTTAACCGCGGGCTTGAGGAGCTGAAAAAGCGTGAAGGCAAAGAGCCTTTCTATGCCTTGCTGCAAACGCTGTCCAACCACACGCCGTACGCGTTGCCGACACCGTTGCCGGTTGAGCCGGTGACGGACCGTGGTTCGCTGAATGAACATTTGACCGCCATGCGTTACTCGGACTGGGCATTAGGTCAGTTCTTTGAGAAGGCCCGCAAGGAGCCGTATTTCAAGGAAACCCTGTTTGTCGTTGTGGGTGACCACGGTTTCGGTAACGAACAGCAGATTTCAGAGATGGACCTGGGCCGCTTCAACGTGCCGTTGCTGTTGATTGGCCCGGGTATCCAGGAGAAATTTGGTCCGCGCAGCGACATCGTGGGCACTCAAGTCGACATCGTGCCGACCATCATGGGCCGTCTGGGTGGCGAGTTCCGCCAACAGTGCTGGGGCCGTGACTTGTTGACCTTGCCTGAAGGCGATAAAGGCAGTGGTGTGATCAAACCGTCGGGTAGCGATCAGACGGTGGCCATCATTAGCGGCGATCACTTGCTGGTTCAACCCAAGGAGATGCCGGCCAAAGTGTGGCAGTACACATTGGGCGCCACGCCTGAAGCCAAGGTCGTGACCGGTTCGCCAGATGAAGCCGAGCTCAAACAAAAACTTGAGTCATTCTTGCAGACCGCGACCAAAAGTTTGCTCGATAACACGGCGGGTGTTGCAGATCCGAAGTAAGTCATGAAGCAATAAAAAAGAGGCCCTAGGGCCTCTTTTTTATTGCGCGTCGAGCCGGCTTTCAACAGGGCTAGATCTTGCCAAGCAGTAAGAGAATCAAGAGTACGACCAGCACGGCACCAATAATCCCTGAGGGGCCGTAACCCCAGCTTTTAGAGTGAGGAAACACAGGCAGCCCGCCGACCAGCAGCAGAATCAGGACGATGAGAAGGATGGTGGTCATGGTGAATTCCTTATTAATGAGATCAAGCAACAAGCAAGGGGTGCAGGGCGCTGCTTGAGAAACAAGGCCAGGCAGTGCTTATAAAGTCCGACTGCTGCGACTGGGGATTAATTCAAACTTATTTAAGTTGATTGCCGCGCTCAGGTATTGCCCGTCGGTAGAGCCGCAGGTAGGGTGCGCGTTTGCTCATGCTCAGAGATTAATCATGCTCAATTACGTCTGGTTTTTTTTGGCTGCCCTGTTTGAGATTGCCGGGTGTTACGGGTTTTGGATGTGGTTAAGGCAGGGTAAGAGTGCGTGGTGGATTGTGCCGGCTGTATTGAGTCTCACCCTGTTCGCGCTGCTCTTGACCAAAGTGGAAGCTGTTTATGCAGGACGGGCGTATGCCGCGTACGGCGGAATCTATATCGTCACATCCATTGCCTGGCTGGCGGCCGTGGAAAGAGTCAGGCCTTTGGCCTCGGATTGGGTGGGTGTTGGATTGTGCGTGATAGGGGCGACCATCATTTTGTTGGGGCCGCGAGTGTCGAGTTCTTGAGCTAAATTCGTCGGGTTACGTGACTTATCGCTGCGATGTGTAGGCAAGGATGTTTTTTGCTGTAGGAATTAGGCGCTTTATTAGTAGGTCGCTACTGATTTTTATTGTAGGGATTGAAGGAGGTTATTGCGCGTTGCAGTCTTTGTGGCCACCTATCTTGCAGGATTAGAGCCATGCTGATTCTGAGTCGTGCCGTCGGCGAATACATTTCTATCAATCAAGACATTACTGTGCGGATTATCGCGATTAACGGTAACCATGTACGCCTAGGCATCGAGGCCCCCAAGGAAGTCAGTGTTCATCGTTCGGAAATTTATGAGCGCATCCGAAAAGAACAAGGCGGGCGGTTACCGATCAGCCCTTTGGGCAAGTGTTAATCAAAGTAATCTTTGGGCACTGCATGTTTGGGCAGCAATTGACATTGCTGACTTTCAAGATCAAAAAAAATCACCGCCTGGCCTTTGCCCAGTGCTTGGCGCACTCGCAGAATGCGTGTCTCTTGGGGGGTGTCATCTCCATTATCGGTGCCATCGCGACTGACAAAATCTTCGATAAGGCGGGTCAGGGTATCGGGTTCAAGCTGTTCGTAAGGGATAAGCATGGAGGGTTCTCTTGATCAATGCTGGCGATGCTACTGGCACCCGACTTGCAGCGCCAGTGCTGACGTGTCTGTAAAGAGTCACTTGGTAAATATCCCCTGACCTTTTAAGCGATTACGATCGTGTTCGACGGCCAGGTGCAGGGCGGGGCCTTTGGGAATGATACCTGTGGGGTTCAGGGTGCGATGACTTGCGTAGTAATGGCTTTTGATATGGGTGAAGTCCACGGTGCTTGCAACGCCGGGCCATTGATACAGCTCGCGTAGCCAATTGGACAGGTTTGAGTAGTCCGTAATCCTTTGCTCATTGCACTTGAAGTGGCCGTGGTACACCGCGTCAAAGCGGATCAGGGTTGTGAACAGCCGAATGTCTGCTTCGGTCAGGTATTCGCCCGCCAGGTAGCGATGTTTCGAAAGATGGGCTTCGAGGTGTTCAAGTTCAGCAAACACGTCGTCGAAGGCCTGCTCATAGGCTGATTGTGAGGTCGCAAATCCTGCTCGATAAACGCCGTTGTTAAGCGCCGGGTAGATCCTTTGATTCCAGTGGTCCACCTGTAAGGCCAAGGACTGGGGATACAAATCCAGTGTGTTGGCGGTGAGGGGATCAAAGGCGCTATTAAACATTCGAATGATGTCAGCAGACTCGTTGCTGACGATGCATTGCTGCTGGGTGTCCCACAGCACGGGGACTGTCACGCGTCCGCTGTAATCAGAGGTGTCGAGTGTATACAGCTGATGCAAGTCACTAAGGGCGTTCAAGTGATCGCCGCTGGCGCCAAAAGATGTGTCAAAGGTCCAGCCATTTTCCAGCATCAACCAACTGACCACCGATATGCCAATGAGTGATTCCAGGCCCTTGAGCTGGCGGGTGATCAGGGTGCGATGCGCCCATGGGCAGGCCAGTGACACGTATAAGTGATAGCGCCCGGCCTCGGCGTTAAAGCCACCCACCCCCGTTGGGCCAGGCGAGCCGTCAGGGGTGATCCAGTTTCGACGTTGCGCCTGCTCACGCTGGAAGGCGCCGTCTTTGCTGCTCTTGTACCACTGGTCGTGCCACTGTCCATCAATCAATAAGCCCATGAGTTGCTCCTGGCAGTTTTGCTTTGGAGGTCAGTCTAGAGGCTGGAGTTCGAACAAATAGCGCAAAAGCTGGGCGTTAAGCATCGGTTAAATCGATTTGTCACGGTTTTCCCAATAAAGGCGGGCGCGTTCAAAAGCGTGCTCGCGTGGCGTGCCCAGTCCGCGTAAAGCCAGGGCCATGGTGGAAAGCAAGGCCAAATGTGGATAGCTGTCTTCCACGTCGCCACGCCACAACGCTTTAAGGTGTTCAGTGTCCAGCGTTGCTGGTTTTACATGACGTTGAGTGGACAGTGCGGGCCATTCTTCGTCCCAGTTGACCCCTGCGGTTGTGCCATAAAGGTGGCTAAGTGTGTCGGGGTTGATTTCAATTTCACCGCCGTCACCCTTGATCACGATGCACGTATCGCCCAGTAGGCTGCTGGCTTCTCGGTGCACGCCTTGGTAGCCCGGGTGGAAGATGCTTTGCAGTGCGCAGCGTGCGCCCAGTGGATTGAGAAGGCGCGCCAGGGAGTGGACAGGGGAGCGCAGACCCAAGGTATTACGTAAATCGATCATGCGCTGCAATTGCGGGGCCCAGTCTTGCAGAGGGATAAAGGCAAGGTTGCCGTTATCCAGCGCGACTTCGACGCTGGGCCAATCGCGGCACAACGGGATGGCCAATTCGTTAAGCAGTTGCTCGCTGTAAAGACGCCCGGCGGTATGGGCTCCACCGCCATGCATCAGGATGCGTACGCCGTTTTGCGCCAGGCATTTGGCCGCCAGCAAATACCAGGGCAGATGGCGTTTTTTGCCAGCGTACGTGGGCCAGTCGATATCGACCTTGATTGCGGGCGCTGCCAGACGTTCACGTACCGCTTCAACAAAACCGGCCAGCTCTTCGGGGCTTTCTTCTTTATGCCGCAGCAGCATCAGGAAGGCGCCTAACTGCGTGGCTTCGGTTTTTTCGTCAAGCAGCATACCCATGGCTTCGCGTGCTTCTTCGCGCGTGAGGTTGCGCGCGCCGCGTTTGCCTTTACCCAGAATGCGTACAAATTGTGCAAAGGGGTGTTCGGCCGGGGTTTCAAGGATCAGTTCAGCAGGCGTGTTCATAGGCAATTAGTCGGTTTAGGCAGGCCCGCTAATTTGGCAGCGAGTTTGGCAGGTGTGCCATTAAACAGGCGGTTGAGGTGCAGGCTGTTACCCTTGTCCGCTCCCAGTTTGAGCGCGGTGTATTTGATCAGCGGGCGGGTCGCAGGTGAGAGTTCGAACTCCTGATAGAAACTGCGCAGTAACGTGAGGATCTCCCAGTGTTCAGGGCTTAGCTCAATGCCTGCTTGCGCCGCCAGTGCCTGGGCAACGTCCTCGGACCAGTCGTCGAGGTCAACGAGGTAGCCCTCCTTATCCAGTTCTATGGTTTTGCTCTTGAGGGTGAGTGCAGTCATAGCCAGGTATTGACCTTGTCATAACGAATTGTCAGCGCTACAAAAGCTGGGTAATCGACGCGGGTAGCCCAGTTCGGGCATTGAAGATTGCGGGCCACCAAGTCTTCATCCAGCACAAAGAGCTTCAGTTCGGCTTTCATGTTGTCGAGCGTCTCACGCGCACGGCTATGCGGTTGTAAGGCGTAAGCGGCATCGCCACAGAGCAAGAGCGCGTCATGAGTGGACATGACTCGCAAGCAACTGCCAAATCGGCTGTCTGAAAAGGGCGAGTGATTCAGGACATGTAAGGTCGACATCAGAGGGTGATTACCTGGTCATAACGGGCGATAAGTTCGCGGACTTTTTCCAGTTCCAGTGATTGCACATCAGCCACTGTCAGCGCAGTGCGCGCGAGACCGCGTTCTTCCAAGCTGAAACTACAGGCGAACACGTCTTCGACGCCAAACAATGACAAAGCTTGCAAATTGGCCGTCAGATTTTTTTGCTCGATGGTGCCCGATTGTTGATCAGGCACAAGCTGAAACACGCCATCGTCCAGAAACAGAAGTCCCATTGGCAAGTCAAAAGCCCCACCGGCTAAAACAATATCCAGTGCTTCGCGAGCGGTGAGACCGGACCATGGCGCCTGCCGGCTGATGATCAAAAGTGATGTAGACATATCACGCCCCACCGAAACAGATCAGTCGATCCGCAGACTGAATGGCATCATGTAACTGGCCGAGTCCAGACAGCTCCCAGGGTGCTTTTAGATTGACCGCAGACCGCTGATAGCGCGTGGCCTCATCCTCATTTAATACTCCGCGTCGTAAGGCAGCAGCAATGCACACCACACCATCAAGCTGGTTTTGAGTGACAAAGGTTGCCCATTGTTGCGCGATATCTTGGTCGTCCTGAGGTGTGACGATGGTGCTTGATGCGCTGTGCACACCGTCCTGGTAGAAAAACAGGCGCACGATTTCATGGCCTCCGGCCAATGCGGCTTCGGCAAACCGAAGTGCTCGACGTGAGGAGGGCGAATGGGCCGCTGAATAAAGGGCGATGGCAAATTTCATGGAAGGCTCTCGGCAAAACTGCGGTAATCATAAAGCCAGACGCTCAAAGATGCTTGCAACAGGCAATAAAAAGCCCGCCGAAGCGGGCTTTTACCTTGCGGGTGATGATTAGTCGTCGCGGCTCATGATGCCGAAGATTTGCAGCAAGCTGATGAACAGGTTGTAGATCGAAACATACAGGCTGATGGTCGCCATGATGTAGTTGCGCTCACCGCCATTAATGATGGCGCTGGTCTGGAACAAGATGCAGACCGACGAGAAGAGCACAAAGCCTGCGCTGATAGCCAATTGCAGGCCGCTGATCTGGAAGAAGAAGCTCGCCAGCGTCGCCCCCAGCAGCACAAAGAAGCCTGCGGTAATGAAGCCACCCAAAAAGCTCATGTCCTTACGGGTGATCAGTACATAAGCAGACAAGCCGCCGAAAACCAGCGCTGTCATCGCAAACGCCGACCCCACAACCTCGGCGCCACCTTGCATGCCCAGATAGCGGTTGAGGATTGGGCCCAACAGGAAACCCATGAAACCGGTCAGTGCGAACGTCGATACCAAACCCCAAACCGAGTCACGCAGCTTGTTAGTCAGGAAGAACAGCCCGTAAAAGCCGATCAGCACCACGAAAATATTTGGGTACCCGACCCGCATCTGTTGTGCGACAAACGCCATCACACCGCTGAAAGCCAGTGTCAAAGCGAGTAAGCCATAAGTGTTGCGCAGGACACGGCTAACCTCTAGCTGCTCGGCCTGCACGCTGTTATTAACAGCGTAATCCTGTTCGCGCATGGCGATACTCCTGTGTTTGGAAATGTTAAGTAGCAAAGATCATAGCAGAGGCTCTGTAACAAGCGCTCAAGAGAGTTTGACAACGTGTTTCATTCAGGTATTATGGCGCCCGCAACAACGTTAGGAGGTGTGGCCGAGTGGTTTAAGGCAACGGTCTTGAAAACCGTCGACTGTAACAGGTCCATGAGTTCGAATCCCATCGCCTCCGCCATATTGCTACACCGCAGAGCCCGCCTTTTGGCGGGCTCTGTCGTTTCTGTGGTTTGAGGAAGCTTTCTCTGCGAGCTGTGCCGTTTGCGCATTTGTTCCGGCCGTTTCCGCAAGTCGGGCTGAATTTAACTCAGCGGGTGGGCTTCACTATCTCTCCAGCCCGACGGTAAACCGTCTCAGTTATTCGCTTGTCGGTATGCCCCCAGAAGACGGCTTGCGTCACCCAAATCTAGGGTTTCACTCGCTGCTTTGGGGCGGATATCGCGGAATTGAAACCACCGAATGCTCTCGGCCAGCTTGATATCGCCATTCTCCTTCCTGTTTGATTGCCTCGTTACGAGCATCATCAAAGCGCAGGCGCAGCATGGGCGCAGTCACCTTCCGACCGTCCTCTGTGACAACCAAGTAGGGGTTGCGGTCGCCACTACGCAGTCGGGTCAACGAACTATTTACGCAAAGCCGAAGCGCTGCTGGCAGCCGCAGTATCGTGTCTTCCCTTTTGAATCAACTGCAGAGGCGTTGCGGTACGTCGAGCAGGGCAGATCAAAAGGTAAAGTCACCCTAAAAATCAAGTAAGTGCGTTACAAAAAAACTCGTAGATAACGTGTCTGCCCCAAATATCACATCCCAGCACCTGAATCAGAGGCACAGCCATCGCACAGCAGACACACGCAGAAGTAGCTGCAACTAGCAGTCTGACTTTTAGAACAGCCGCTAATCACCGGCAAATTTTCGTGCAGTTGCAGACCACGTTGAAATTGAAAAGGGTCGGTGTGGCGATCGGGATAATACATAGATCAACTTGCCACTTTTGTCTGGCAAGTTGATCTGCGTTTTTCAGATTACCGCGTAGGCAAGCGCTGCAAGTTGCTGAGCGCGTGGATCAATCATTGTGTGAGCGCCTGAGGTGGTTGTCACAAAGCTGAAGCTGATCTCACGTTCAGCGTCGGCGAAGGCAATTGGACCGCCCAGGCCTATATGTCCAAAGGTGTTAGGCCCCATGCAGTGCGAGGCATCCGGATCGGCTTTTTGCTCCATCATGCAACCTAGGCCATAACGCATTGGTCGCTTCCAAATGCGATCCATGCCGTTGCTGTGCTCTTTGGTGAACTCATTGAGCATCTCTCTACTGATCAAACGCCCAGCCAGTAATGTGCTGTAAAAGCCGGCTAAACCACCTGCCGTGCTGTGTGAACATGCACCGGGCTGTTGGAAGGCCCACCACCTGGGGTCAGATGAGCGCTTGGGCGTCATGCCTGGGTTGGTAAATGCCAGGGTTGAAATATCTTCTGAGTGGGTCACAACCAGATCTCGTAATTGCTTGGAGTAAGGATCGCCGATTCGTCCTTTAGCCGCGTCAAAATGGGCGATGCGACAATAATGGTGTTCTTCAACGCCCAGGTGAACTTCTAACCCATGGGGATGGGTTATTTCCTCACGGATAAAAGTGCAAGGGTTGCGACCGTCAGTTCGGCGTATCAGTTCTCCAATGATCCAGCCATAGGTTGTGGTGCCATACCCTAGCTCTGAGCCAGGTCTCCACCACAAGGGTTCAGCAGCCAAGACATTAACCATATGCTCCCAGTCATACATCGCAGGATTGTGGTCCGGCAGTCTCAACGTCGGAATCCCGGAGGTATGGCTCATTACATGGCGCAAGGTAATCTGCCCTTTGCCGCCCTGTGCGAACTCCGGCCAGTAATGAGCCACTGGGATGTCTAGTTCTAATTTCCCTTGCTCAACCAGCATTAATGCAGCAACTGCTGCGAACGGTTTGACAACGCAAAAGGTGTTGACCAATGTATCTTCCAGCCAAGGTTTATTGCCCTCAAGATCCGATGAGCCTGCCCATATATCAATGACAGTTTCATCGCCGATCTTAACGCAGAGTCCTCCCCCTCGCTCCTGTGGATCATTAAAGATAGACTCAAAAGCACACTTGACGCTTTCGAATTCTTTCGCCCATATCCCTTTTGCTTCCATGCTTAAGGCCCCCTGCGGTTAAAGTGGCTGTTATCGAACGTGAGTGTACGATGTCGTGATTGCGATTGTGCCAAAGGTTATGGTGAAGGCGTATTAACGCCAGAGCACTGTCGCTGGATTGTGCAAGTGCAGCGGATGCAGAGTAGTAATGTGGGTTACGTGTCTGTCTGAGTTTGCGTGTAACGGTTGGCGCGTTTATAGGTGCCAAAGTCATTAAAGCGAACACCCGCTTCGGCTAATAACTTGTGAGCAAACGCTGCTGTCATTTGGCGAAGGTAGAAGGGGTCTTTAACCACGAAATGATGAATGCAGTGCGTGCTTCCGAAGTTAAAGCAAAACAACTGGAATGGCCACAGCCACCAATGATTCATGACCTGAGTTTGCTGTAAAGCATTACGGGGCATCACATCGCCATAATAATGTATGTTGGAGCTAATAAAGAACAGGCAAAACTGGCGTATTATATTGGGCGCGATGATGATAACCACTGCGCTATTAATCACGCTCATCAGCAGGGAGGTGGTTGAGGAAGGCTGATACGCAAGGCCCATCATAGAGCACGCCCATGTGTAGAAGTGATACCCCAGGAACACATACCAGCAGCCCCAGTATAAAAGGCCCATGGGTGCATTTAAGCGAAGCACTTTGATCGTTAATCTGATTTTTTCTCGCCAGGTAGGCGCACACAAAGCATTCACAATGCCAAAAATGAATCCATCGACAAGTTTTAATAAGCGCTTGGCGCCCCACGGGCTACCGCTGGTGGTAATCCATGCTTCAACATCAGTATCGGTGCCCGACTCTTTATGATGGTGAAAGTGCAGTTCTCGTCTTAGCCAAGGGCTTGGCATCCCTGGCCGGGTGATCCAGCAAAGCAGCATCATCAGGTTATGTGCAAAGGGTTGTTTTCTGAAATATAAGCGATGGATTAAATCATGCTCCAATTCATGTATGAGTGACGTCAATAAAGCATTTATTAAAATGCACAGCCCTCCAGGTATCAGGCCTTTCACATACAGCGTACCCGTGGTTACCATGCCCGCCACAGAAAAGGCCATGACACTGGCACCTATCACGTTCTGATAGCCCAATAGCTTATATCGTGCGCGCAGATCATTACTGTGCTGTGTGATTTTTTGAGTAATGTCGTTTATTTGTGTTTGTTCTTTTTTTGACAAAGTAGGGGTTGAAACTTTATGTGTAGTGTTCATCACTTCATCCTTTGAAGACGATGGGTCGGTTCCGCTTCACTAGAAAAGCACATTTAAATTTTAGGGCAAGTTTTTTGAATTTTTTGAACGCTTGGCCTGACGAGCGGATATATAAACCGTTATTTTGTCTGACAATTAACTTGTTTGTGGGTCGTGATGGGGGGTGGGTTATAGGTAATCATCAATTTGGAATATAACGGGCGTGGGTGGATACCGATAACGGTCAGTTACTGAGCTATTCACTTTTTCGATCCCCCTGTGTTCCCATGGCCATGACATGTAAATCTGCCTGTGTGATTCCCGGTACAACGCGTTGCGAACAACTGACTGGTGTCGTGTGTTTTTCTGCACGGGCCTACAATCCGTACAAATGCCCCTGTGAATGACCTCCATAGCCGGGGTGACTGGCGTAACCGGTAAGGATGACTCGGAGGGGGGCAAGGCTCTATTGGCACGCGAGATGAATCTGGGGGTAAGAATTCCTTCAATGCAGCGGTAAATAGATCAGTCCAAGCTATTAATGCAGCTTTCCCTACTTTGCTGGCATTACTTGAATTTGTAGGGGGAGGTAACGTCACCCAAGCGGTGTGATTCGGCATACACACACTACGAGGGTATGCCACTGCGTCAACCGACAAAGCTTTCAGAAAGGGCCGGTACAGAAGTTTTGGAATGGCATGCTGATCATTGAACTTGGCTCAAATCCCCGAGCGGATCATCGGGTTGAGTAGGCGGCTCCCTAGGCTTAGCGCCTCTCCTACCATTCGGCGGAGGTCCGCGCTGTCGTCATTTTTCAGGCATAGCGCTAGGTTTTCGCCAATGGTGGTTGACGTTTCCGCGCCTTCAGGTTTTGCACGCAAAATGTGTAATCCATTGTTGGTCAGGATGACCTCGAAAAACGAAATGCCTGACATGCCGTCAAAATGGATGTACCCCACGTCAGCCAGCCATTTAATCGTGGCAAGGAAAAGACGTTCCTCTTTTTCGCAAGCCTCCCGATTAATGTCATGGGGGGATTTGTAGTCGATGAAGTCGGAAGAATCAATGTTGACGGGCAGGGGAAAGTTTCGGTAAAGGAGTCCCATCACCAAGCCGGTATAGCAGTCGAACAGTTCGATGTTGTTCGATGGCAAGGCGTTGATCGTGTGGACGTTTCTGTCTTTCAAGTGACCAGCTAGTGCTTTGAACATGCGAACCTCTGTCAGTGAAGTCTGTTTGGCGCCAGGAAATCTTCCATATGGGTATAGCACAAGGTCGCTCAGCGGCTCTGACAAGCCTCTGAGCGTGTAAGGTCAGCCCAAGATGCCTGCTGATGTTGCAGCCTTCAGCCAGTCCGGGAACTCTTCCATCAACTGGTCGTACAGTTGTTCTTCGCTGATGTCATTGAGGTCGTCCAGCGCAAAAAAACTACAGTTGTCGACTACCCGCCCCGGCATATCATCGAGTTTTTCCAGCACACCGTATCCACGACCGCCCAAGCCCACGAACTGCCAGAAAATCGGCAGTTTGGCGGCTTCGATCATCAGTTGGGTAATGGCGCGGTTTTCACTGACGCCGCCATCGCTAATGAACAGAACGTAGACCGGTGTACGGTCTGCGCTTTGCTGGTAATAGTCGATCACCTGGCGCATGGCTTTGGGTTCGTCATTGATGCGACGTCCCACATTCCAGTCGCGCCAGCCCTCGTTATCCTGTTCAACAAAGTGTTGATAGTTGCTCAGTGTGACGGGTGACAACTGGCAGGTTTTGGCACCGAATGCCCAGCAATCCAAGGCCCCGTCGTCGTCGAAATGCACGGCCAGTGGCAGCAGGCGATTAATCACTTCTTGTACACGGCCCTTGGCATATTGGCCGTGCATTGAGCCTGATGCATCGAGCACCAGCCCTACGCGAGCTTTTACGTTGTCGAGATTGGCTTTTGCAAGACTGATTTGGGCTTTTTTGGCCAAGCTGATCAATTGCGGTGCAGCGGTCGCGACTTTTTTCTCCAGGGAGATTTTTGCAGGCGCTGAAGCAGGCGTATCGATGACCGTTGCCCCAAAGTGGTTCACTAATGCTGCCAGGCCAGCGTTGAAACCTTGCAGGTTTGCTGCCAAGCGCCATTCACCATTTTTGCGATAAATATCTACCACCATGATGGCTTTCTCTTCGGCGAAAGTTGCGCCGTTGAAAGGGCAAGTGGCAAGCTCCTGATCCGCATGCATCACGGTGAAGTTGCTTGACTGGATATCACGCAAGCTGCCGTTTCCATCAACTGAGGCGCTGAACACCAGTCGTTCAATCGTCGCAGGCACGCGAGCGAGGTCGATGCTGAATGCGTTTCCGTCAGAGAGCGACAAGCTGTGGCAGGGGGATACGGGTTGATTGAAAAAAACCATATAGCGGTCGTCAGACAGCTTGCCTTGTGCATCGAGGCCAAAACACACGCAATCGAGTGTTAACGGGCTTTTAATATTGATGGTCAGCTTTATCTGCATCTCGTGAGTAAGGGTTGTCAGCGCGAGCCGCTGGCCTTGAGCGATGAGCATAATCAGGTGGTTTCCTTGACGTTAAGTCAGTCGTTAGAGGTAATAAATACTAAAAAAATCAGATGCATAACTGGAATTTTGAACCTGCGCTGCTATTACTGTTGGGCATCCGCAAATGTGTATGGTCGTTACTTAATTATTGCGCCGATGCTACTTCTTTTTGGAGGGCGAATGCCCAAGATCGCCTGGCTATGCCAAACCCTGGTGGCTGCGACCTTGCTGAGTGTGTTGGCGACGCCGGTGTATTCATCGCAAGGTCGGACCCTGAAGCTGGCTATTGGTGATGAACCCACTGAGGGGTTCGATCCCATGCTCGGTTGGAGCCACGGCAGCTATTTGCTGTTGCACAGTCCCTTGCTCAAGCAGAACGAAGACCTGTCCTGGAGCCGCTTTCTGCTTAGCGATTATCAAACCAGTGCGGATGGCAAAACATGGACCCTTACGCTCAAACCTGACTTGAAGTTTTCCGACGGCTCAGCCCTGACAGCCAAGGACGTTGCGTATACCTACAACAATGCCGCCGCGAGCGGGGGCAAGGTAGACATGGGCAATTTCCTTGATGCACACGTCCTTGACCCTCTCACTGTGCGTATTCATCTCAAGGCCCCGCAAAGCACGTTCGTCAATGTGCTTGGTTCACTGGGTATTGTGTCTGCCGACAAGTACGACGCTAAAACCTATGCGCAAAAGCCAATAGGCGCAGGACCGTACCGGTTGACCAATTACCAGCCGGGGCAACAGCTTGTTGTGGAAACCAATCCGTATTACGCCGGGCAGAAAAACGACTTTGACACGCTGGTATTTGTCTTTCTTGACGAAGACAGTGCATTCGCAGCAGCGCAAAGCCAGCAATTGGGCATTGTACGAATTGCCCCCTCGTTGGCGGTCACGCCTGCGCAGGGCATGAAGCTCTGGGTGCGGCCCAGTGTTGAAAACCGGGGCATTGTGCTGCCGACTATGGCATCTGGCGAAAAGGATGCGCACGGCGATCCCGTCGGTAATGATGTGACCGCTGATGTTGCGATACGTAAAGCCATCAACTATGCAATCAATCGTCAATTATTAGCCGATCAAATTCTTGAAGGTCACGCGATTGCCGCTTACACAGGTGTGCAAGGGCTGCCGTGGAACAACCCTGAGGCGGCCTTCAAAGATGGTGACAGTGCCAAGGCCAAACAGATTCTGAACGATGCAGGCTGGGTCGAAACGGCCAGCGGGACTCGCGAAAAAAACGGCCTTCCAGCAAAAATTACGCTGTGGTACGCCAGTGGTGATGCGACACGGCGTGATCTGGCTCAAGCGGTGCGCTCAATGCTCAAGCCCATCGGCATAGACATGGAGTTGAAGTCAGGCAGTTGGGAAACCGTCGAACGAAATATGCACGCGAATCCAACGCTTTTTGGCTGGGGCAGCCTCGACCCTATGGAGCTTTACCATCACTACAGCAGCGAAGCAGCGGGTGTTGAGTTCTACAATCCTGGTTACTACAAAAATCCTGTTGTTGATCAACATTTGCAGCAGGCACTGAATGCGCCAACTTGGCAGCAAGCCGTACCGTTTTGGCAACAAGTTGAATGGGACGGTAAAACGGGCGTAGGGATTAAAGGCGATGCAGCCTGGGCGTGGTTGCTTAATGTGCAACACACTTATTTGGCCGATCAGTGCATTGATTTGGGCAAAGGTGCCCCAGAAATTCACGGTTCCTGGTCACTGCTCAACAGTCTTGATAGTTGGCGGTGGACCTGTAAGTGATGTGCTGCTTTGCCAGGTTTAAAACGATCCTGGTGGCAGGATCTACACAAAACGCGCTCATGCGAAGTCAATCGAATGAGCGCGAGCCTGCAGCGCAAAATTTACAGCGCCAAGAATTCACCGTTTCACTTTTTACTGTCTGGATCACCAAAGCCTCTGTAGAAGCCTGCATAGGCATTGTGTCCTTTAGTGCTGTTGTCGTTGTTGCCAGCACGTTCGAGCTTATCTTTGCCATATTCTTCCGAGACTTTGCCTGCCATGCCAATACCTGCGCCAAACACTTTGGCTCCTAAGCCACCCGCAGCGCCGATTCTTTTGCCAGCCCCTTGCATCATCGCTCCGCCCAGCATCCAGCCAGCCCCTTGGGCTTTTTCTTTAGTGTCACTCTCAATGTGCAGTGCTTGTGGGAGTAACGCGTGTATTTGCTCGTTAAATGCTTGCTTGAGTGTGTCTGCCAGCGACGCGCGCTCTTGAGGATGAAGGGCGGCGGGGAAATAAGACTGCACTTCTGTCTTGATGGCTGACGTGAGTTTTTCCGATAGGGTGGACTTCGCTTTTTCGGGCGCAGGCGAAGTGAGCGGGGTAGTGATAGGCACAAGGGTTTCATGAATTTTCATAGGGGGTGACATTGTCCGATTACTGATTAATGCCGTCCTGACTAATTTAGTGTTCCATTACAAGTTTTTGTGGGGAAAACATTCCAATCAGTTCCATTGGCAGGTTTAGCCTGAAAGGACTGTAAGTAAATAAGCTCTATGGTTACCGAAGCGCACTCTGTGCTCAGGGGAAAATGGTCCATTGAATTGCGAGACAGCATCATGTTCTTGAGTACTCTGCGAGCCAGAACCGGACGGCCTCAACAGCCAGGCTCTTCAGCCAGCACGTCAGCGATCTCTGTGGCTGTAGCTTTGCTTGGCGCAATTATGCGTTTGGCAGGTCTGCTGCTGGTGACGGCTGCGGGTACGTTTACCCTGCTCAGCTTTTCGCCGGTTGATCCGATTCGAGCTTATATTGGCAGCGACTTGTTGCATGTCCCGCCTGATCAATACCCGCTGATCGCTGCACGCTGGGGTCTGGATTTGCCGTTATGGGAGCGTTTTGTGCACTGGTTTGTGCAGATTTTGCAGGGGGATTTTGGCTACTCGATGTTGTACAACGCCCCGGTCTCTCATGTCATCGGCGAGCGTTTTGCTACATCGTTCATGTTGCTGTTTTCGGCATGGATGTTCTCCGGGTGTGTGGGTCTTGCGATGGGAATGACAGCCGGGCGCTATTTGAATCGTTGGCCGGATCGGTTGCTTTCTACGGTGTCTTACGTATTGGTGTCCTTACCGACGTTCTGGATTGGCCTGTTGTTGCTGTCGTTGTTTGCGGTGACGCTTAATTGGGCCCCCATCTGTTGTGCGTGGACCCCAGGCAGCGATGCACAAACAGCGACGTGGGGCGACAAGCTCCGACACTTGGTGTTACCGATGCTGGCGCTGGGGTTGTTGGGTGTAGGCAATATCGCGCTGCATACCCGCTCACGGGTTGCCGAGGTGATGAACAGCGAATTCATTCGTTTTGCGCATGCTCAAGGCGATAAAGGATGGCCGTTGATCAACTTTCATGTGTTACGCCATGCCCTCACGCCAGCGGTGTGCTTGCAGTTTGCGTCGGTGGGGGAGTTGATTGGCGGCTCGTTGCTGGCTGAAAAAATCTTTGCTTATCCAGGCCTGGGGCAGGCCACAGTGGATGCTGGTTTGCGTGGGGACATCCCATTGTTAATGGGTATCGTCATGCTGTGCACGGTGCTGGTATTTATCGGCAACAGCATTGCGAATTCACTGTTACTGCGCCTCAACCGCGGGGTGGTGCGCCCCTCATGACCTACAATCCTAATCGCGCTTTATTACGCCTGAGCGCGTCTTTGCTGCTGTTGTTATCTCTGATTGCCTACGGCGTTTCAGTGTCGGGCGTGGATGTGAGCGTCGACTTGCTCGCACGGCGCCAGGCGCCCTCAAGCGCGTTCTGGTTTGGCACTGACAGCTTGGGGCGCGACCTTTGGTTGCGGTGCTTTCAGGGCATGACCACCAGTTTGCAAATCGGTCTGATCGCCGCCTTTAGCAGTGGTGCGCTGGCGATGCTGGCGTCCAGCCTGTGCGCCGTTAATAAAACCCTGGATTTCATCGTTCGGGGTGTCATTGACAGCCTGCTGGCATTGCCGCACCTGCTCTTGCTGGTGCTGATCTGTTTCACACTGGGTGGCGGTAAGCAGGGGGTGATTCTGGCGGTTGCATTGACGCATTGGCCACGGCTGGCGTTGATCCTGCGGGGCGAAATTTTGCGTATCCGTGAGACTGACTTTGTGATGCTGTCCTACCGCTTGGGCAACAGCCGTTTTTATTGCTGGCGCCATCATTTGCTACCGTTACTGCTGCCGCAATGGATCATCGGCACCTTGTTGATGTTCCCTCACGCCGTTTTGCACTCGGCTGCGCTGAGCTTTTTAGGGTTCGGTCTGGCACCCCATGATCCGTCGTTGGGGCTATTACTGGCGGATGCGTTGCGTTACCTGAGCAGTGGAGCCTGGTGGTTGGCATTATTTCCGGGTTTGATTCTGGTGGGATTGGTGTTGGTATTCGATCAGTTCGCCCGGGCGTTGCAGCAATTATGGATAAGGATCTCCTGATGCTCAGATTCGACCAATTTGCAATCGATATTGCGCAGTACCACTGGCTAGGCCACAAAACCTGGCACCCGTTGTTAAGCAATATCTCGCTTGAGATTCACCCCGGTGAACTGGTAGCGCTGGTGGGTTCCAGCGGCGAAGGCAAAAGTTTGCTACTGCAAAGTGCGCTGGGCTTGTTGCCTGAAAACATGCGTTGTCGTGGTAACACATGGCTGGATGGGGATGTGCTGGGTGAGGCCGATAAAGTTCATCAGCGCGGTAAAGTGCTGTGCTATGTGCCGCAGGGCGTTAGTGCCTTGAACCCGCTTATAAAAGTGGGCCCGCAGTTGCAACGTGCAGCGTTGTTGAGTGGCACCACGCTAAGCCTGGAGGAGGTTTCGCAACAACTTCAGCATTACAACTTGCAACCCGAACTGGTTAACGAGTACCCGCGCAGGCTCTCAGGCGGAATGGCCCAGCGGGTCTTGGCCAGCTGCGCTGCGCTTACCCACGCACGCTATCTCTTGGCAGATGAAATCACGGCTTGGCTGGATGACGAACACGCCTGTCAATTGTTGGCCCATCTCAAAAGCTATTGCCAGCAGGGCCGCGGGATTTTATGGGTGACTCACGATCTGGCGCTGGCGGCCCGTTTTGCCGACAAAATAGCGGTGCTGCATCAAGGCGAACTGCATGAAACCTTAAGCGCACAAGACTTGCGCGAGCATGGCGGTAGCCCGTGGTTACAGTCACTGTGGGCAGCTTTGCCCGAGCAACAGTTCATTGCTGGCCGCGTACCGGCGCTTGAGCGCCAGCCTTATGCTTGAGGTGGAGCAATTAACGATTGTGCAAAACGGCCAACGATTGTGGGACTCGGTGTCGTTTCAGGTCAGTGCAGGCGAACGTAAAGGTATTTCTGCCCCCAGTGGCTATGGCAAAACCACCTTGGGCCGTGTTCTGGCGCAATGGCAAAACGCAACCTCTGGCCGGGTGACCGTGGGCGCCAAACCGCTGTTGAAAAAGGGCTATTGCCCGATTCAACTAGTGCCTCAGCACCCGGAGCTGACCTTTAATCCTTACCGCACCACGGGTGATAGCCTGCGCGATGCTTGGTCTCCCAATGCGGCGTGGCTTGATCGTATGGCGATCAGTCCAGTCTGGCTGACTCGCCGCCCGGATGAGCTGTCGGGTGGCGAGTTGGCCCGTATCGCGCTGCTCAGGGCACTGGACCCGCGCACCCGTTACTTGATTGCCGATGAGGTGACGGCGCAGTTGGATGCGCATATTCAGGCGCAGGTGTGGCAGGTCCTGCTCGAAGAGGTCAAGCGCCGTGAACTGGGGCTGATTGTGTTCAGTCACAACAAGGTGTTGCTTGCGAAGGTGTGTTCAAGTATCTGGACGCCATTGCTCGACACGTGAGCACCCCAGGCCACTTTTGGGTGCGCAGCCTCGTGTGACGCGTCAAAGGCTACCGTTACGGTGTGACCAACCCATGAAATTTACAATATTCAGCCCATGGCATGCCTGCCATTTGTGCGACTTCGCGATGCACCTCCAGACGCTGGGCTTGAAAGGCGTCATCGCTTTCGCTGGTGAGTTTCAATGTCAGCTCCCAGGCAAAAAAGTCTAAACGCTCGGCCTCGGCTTCAAAGGCCTCATTCAGCCGTTCCTGGCGGTACTCCTGCATCGTTTGACCCACAGCGCGGGCTTCTAGCGGGTTAAGCGTGTCAAGTTGTTGTTTAAGATCCGGGTGTTCAGCAAGGAACCGATCAAGGGCTTTTTGATGTTGGGGGCAGGGTTCTGTCACGTGATTCTCCTGTGTTCAGCGGTGTTCATGCTGCTTGCGGTAGGCGCCCGGTTGCACGCCAATGGCTTTGTTGAACGCCCGGGTGAAGGCGGCGATCGATTGATACCCCACGGCGGCACACACGTGTTCAACGGTGTGCCCGGTTTGCAATAACTGGCAGGCATGACGCATGCGCAGCGCCAGCAAGACATGGCCGGGGGATTGCCCGGCATGTTCGCTAAACCGCTTGAAAAACGCCGAGCGTGATAATCCGGTACAGGCCGCCATGCTCTCCAGTGTCCACGGCTGCTCGGGGTGCTCAATCAATTGTTGCAGCAAGCCCGAAAGCGCCGGTTGCCGCGCCAATGCCACAAGGCCGCCGAGGTTCGGGTTATTGCTCACTTGCTGACGCAGCACATACAGAAACAGCAAATGGCTTAAACGCTCCAGCAGGGCATCGGAAGGCGCCGGAGTGCGTTGGCATTCTTGCAGGATCAACTCAAAGACGCTGCGCGCTGCGCTGGCGCCCGCATCACATGCTCGCAGGATCAGCCAACCGGGCATGGCCTCGATGATCAGGGCGGACAGGCCCGGCTGAAAATGAAAAAAGCCGCACACCAGTCCTGTGCCATCTTCGGCCAGGGGGTCGAGGGCCTGCATTGTTTGACGGGGCAACTGGCCCGCAAGCGCGCTTTCGGGCGCACTGGACAGCCGGTAATTCAAGTCTTGCAGCAAAAATAACGCATCGCCGGTATCGAGCCTGATGCCTTGCTCATGACCCTCAATGTGCAGCCAGCAATGCCCTTGCACCACCACATGAAAACTGGCACGGGCCAAGCCCTGTGTGCTGCTGTGCCAACCGCCGCAGTAGCGGCCAACATGGAACAGGCTGGCATCCAGCTCAAGGCTCTCTAATAACCAATCGATCAGTGGACTGGACGAATTCATCTAATGGAAACACTCAGAAGCAAGTAATCGCTACTTTAGAATATGGAATCAAATTTTTATAACCAACAGACTGATCAGACACCCTTTGCAGGAGTCACTTCATGTCCCGTGTAACGCTTCATACCCTTGAAACTGCCCCTGAAGCCGCCAAGCCATTTTTGCAAACCGCTCAGAAGAACTCCGGGTTCATCCCCAACCTGCTGGGCATTCTAGCCAATGCGCCAGCGGCACTGGAGACTTATGTCACGGTTTCGGGAATCAATGGCAAGGCTGAGCTAACCCTGCAAGAAAGGGAAGTGGTGCAGTTGATTGCGGCGACCCGCCATGGTTGCGATTTTTGTGTCGCAGGTCATACCGCTGTGGCGCAGAACAAGGCCAAACTGCCCGACGACGTGGTGACGGCGCTGCGTGGGCAAACTGAGCTGCCGATTGAGCGCCTGGAAGCGCTGGCCGCGTTCACCCGCGAAGTGATTGCCAAGCGCGGCGATGTCAGCGACGACACCTACACCGCCTTCAAAGCTGCCGGGTTCACCGAGGGGCAGGCGCTGGAGGTGATTCTGGGCGTTAGCCTGGCGACCTTGTGCAACTTTGCCAACGTGTTTGCCCGCACCCCGTTGAACCCTGAATTGGCGCGCTATAGCTGGACCCGACCGGCGTAATCTGGCGGTCCCGATTTAAAGGAGAAATCGACATGCTTGACCCTGTATTGAGTCATTGGCTGGATGCCGAAGCTGAGGCGCTAGACCTCGGGCACAGTGATCCGCAACACGTTCTGTCGCAGTTGGCATCGGCCAATGTGTTACGGGTCGGGATCAATACGCAACTGGGCGGTACGGGTGGCAACCTGGCTGACGCGCTGGAGGTCATGGCCAATGTGGCCAGCCATTCGCTGGCCTCGGCGTTCGTGTTTTGGGGCCAGCGTGCCTTTATCGAGTACTTGCTGCACAGCCCGAACAGCGGCTTGCGTGAGCGCTTGTTGCCCCCATTGCTGAGTGGCCAATTGGCTGGGGCCACCGGGCTGTCCAATGCGATGAAATTCCTTTCGGGGATCGAGTCTTTGCAAGTGCGGTCGCGTGCCGAGGCTAATGGCTGGGCGCTTAATGGTCGTTTGCACTGGGTCACCAATTTACGCAAAAGCGGGTTCGTGGTCGCCGCCGCCATTGAGCGTGAAGAGGGCGGTGCGCCGTTTGTGCTGGCGATTGCTGATGCATTGCCCGGTTTGCAGCGTTCGGATGATCTGGAACTGATGGGGTTGCAGTCGAGCAACACTGCGGCGCTCGATTTCAAGGATGTGCAGGTCAATGAGCAGTGGTTGTTGCACGACAACGCCAAGCAGTTTTTACCGGCTGTACGCCCGGCGTTTTTAGGGTTGCAGTGCGGCTTGTCGATTGGTTTGGCCAGGCGTTCGTTGCAAGAAGCCGAGTCTCACCTGCAAGGCCCGCGTTCTGCGTTGCTCGGGTTGCTGCACGAGCAGCAAGCACAATTAGAGGCGCAGGTGCAGGCGCTGAAAGCAGGGCTGCTGGACGGGCGTTTTCTGGCCGACCCTGCCGCCCTGTTCAACATCCGCATTGCCTTGGCTGAAGCCACGGCCAGCGCGGTGCAATTCGAGCTGCAAGCCAGCGGTGGCAAAGCCTATTTGTGTGCCCACGGCAGCGCGTTTGCGCGGCGCTGGCGCGAGTCGGCCTTCGTCCCGATTGTGACCCCAAGCCTGGTGCAGTTACGCGCCGAGCTGTTACGCCAGGCTCAGGTCAGTGCGCAATGAGTACGCTGCTGCTTGAGGCGCGCAACATCACCGTGGGCTATGCCGGCGAGCACGGCTGGCAATCGGTGCTCGAAGGGTTTGACGTGCAACTGGTGCCGGGTGAAGTGGTGTCGGTACTGGGGCCGAGCGGGGTGGGCAAGTCCAGTCTGTTGCGGGTATTGGCGGGTTTGCAAACCCCGTACTCGGGCAGTGTCAGCCTGCTGGGAGAGGCTGTCACTTCGCCGCACCCGCGCGTAGCCGTGGCCTTCCAGGATCCCAGTTTATTGCCGTGGTTGAACCTCGAAAGCAATGTCGCGTTCGGTCTGGATTTCGCGCGCCAGCCAAAAGTGGCGGCGGCTGAACGTAAGGCGCGGGTCGAACAGGCGATTGCTGAAGTGGGGCTGCAACACGCGACGGGCCACTACCCGGCGCAATTGTCGGGCGGCATGGCGCAGCGTGTTGCATTGGCGCGCTGTCTGGCGCGTCAACCGCAAGTACTGTTACTCGACGAGCCGTTTGGCGCGCTAGACGAGATCACCCGTGCCGACATGCAGCAATTGTTGTTGAGCGTGATTGCGCGGCACAACACCGCGGCCTTGTTGATCACTCACGATATTGATGAAGCCTTGTTGCTCAGCGACCGGATACTGCTACTGGGCCACAGCCCGGCGCACACGGTGGGTGAGTGGCGCATCGATTTGGCGCAGCCGCGCACAGACCGGATTGATGAGCTGGGCGCGTTGCGCATTGAGATCCTTAAAACCCTTCGGCGGGCGAGCCGCACCCCTGACCCTGTTACTGAACCTTTGCCCGATTCGCTGGAGCTTGCACATGTGCCTGGACGATTTCACTCACACACGGCGTGACATTTTAAAACTCAGCGCCATGCTGACGGCTGCCGGTGCATTGCCGCTGCTCGCCAGCTTGCAAGCCCGTGCCGCGGCAGAGCCCGATGCCCCGGTGCGCATTGGCTATCTGCCGATTACCGACGCCACGCCATTGCTGGTGGCCCACAACAACGGGCTGTTCGAGGAGCAAGGGATCAAGGCCGAGCGCCCGGTGCTGCTGCGCAGCTGGGCGCAGGTAATCGAAGCGTTCATCTCAGGGCAAGTCAACGTGATCCATTTGCTGTCGCCGATGACGGTATGGGCACGCTATGGCAGCAAAGTGCCAGCCAAAGTGGTGGCCTGGAACCACGTCGGTGGCTCGGGTCTGACCGTGGCGCCGCACATTAGCGACGTCAAGCAACTGGGCGGGCAGTCCATCGCTATCCCGTTTTGGTATTCGATTCACAACGTTGTGGTGCAGCAGCTGTTTCGTGACAACGGTTTGCAGCCGGTCACGCGTGCGGTGGGCAGCCCCTTAGCGGCCAATGAAGTGAACCTGGTGGTGATGCCGCCCTCCGACATGCCGCCCGCACTGGCGACCCAACGAATAGCCGGTTATATCGTGGCCGAGCCGTTCAATGCCTTGGCCGAGGACTTGAAGGTGGGCCGTGTGCAGCGTTTTACCGGCGACCTGTGGCGCAACCACGCATGCTGCGTGGTGTTCATGCACGAGCACGATTTGAATAATCGCCCCGAGTGGTCGCAAAAAGTGGTCAACGCGATCGTCAAGGCGCAGCTGTGGACGCGTGATCACCGCGCTGAGGCCGCCCAGTTGCTGGCTAAGGACGGCCATAACCGCTACACCCCGCACAGCAGCAGTGTGTTGCAGCGCGTGCTGGCACCTGCGATCAGCGAGCGCGCAGGCTATGAGGCCGATGGCGCCATCCAGCAGGTGAGCTGGGATGAGCAGCGCATTGATTTCCAGCCTTATCCGTTCCCCAGCTACACCGAAGAACTGGTCACGCGGCTCAAGAGCACCTTGATCCAGGGCGACAATCAATTTTTGGCAGCGCTCGATCCCAAGCACGTGGCCGCTGATCTGGTGGACGATCGCTTCGTCAAAAACAGTATTGGCGCAGTGGGCGGCCTGAAGGCGTTTGGTTTGCCAGACAGCTTTGAGCGCACCGAGGAGTTTGGCTTTTGAAGGCGTTGATTCCCTCACGTAAACGTCAGTGGTGGCTCGGCAGTGCTGGGCTGCTGAGCCTGTTATTGGCTTGGTGGCTGGGCGTCGAGGTGCTGGGCAGTGGGCAAGCCTTGGCCGCGCGTTTCTCACCGCAAGCCACCTTTGCCAGTCTGTTTGAGCTGCTGGGCAGCGCGCAGTTGTACGAAAACGTATGGGTGAGTCTGAAACGGATTGTCATCAGTCTGCTGATGGCATTGCTGATGGGTGTGCCATTGGGGCTGTTGATCGGTGGCTCACGCAACCTGGAAGCCGCCACCACACCTGCTTTTCAGTTTTTGCGCATGATTTCGCCGTTGTCATGGATGCCGGTGGTGGTGATGTTGATGGGCGTGGGCGATCAGCCGATCTACTTCTTGCTGACCTTTGCGGCCGTGTGGCCGATTGTGCTCAACACCGTTGCCGGTGTGCGTGCGCTTGATCCGCGCTGGCTGCAACTGAGCCGCAGCTTGAGCGCCACGCGCTGGGAAACCTTACGTCGGGTCATCCTGCCCGGTGTGGTGGGCCACGTGTTGACCGGCGTGCGGCTTTCAATCGGCATTTTGTGGATCGTGCTGGTGCCGTGCGAAATGCTCGGTGTCAGTGCCGGATTGGGCTATTTCATCCTCGACACGCGCGACCGCCTCGCCTATTCGGAACTGATGGCCATGGTGGTGTTGATCGGGGTATTGGGGTTTGCGCTGGATGCATTTGCCCGAGGGCTGCATCGGCGTTGGGCGCATGCGGGGTGATGGTCACTTTTCGCTGAGCTGTCCGTTCCCGCAGGCTAAGGTGGGCGCTGGAGCCAAGTGCTCGGTGTGGCGCTTGGTCAGGATGTACAGCACGTCAATCCCCACCAGGGTGATCGCCGCCAGATAATGTGCCCTGGGCAGGCGCTGGTCGCGTTCATAAAAACTTTGAGCGTGGCGACCCACCCCACCGGCCAGCGCCAGCTGCTTTTGTGTCAGGCCCAGTCGTAAGCGTTCTTCTTGCAGGCGTTTACCGTAGGTACTCATGTCGTAGCCTGTGCGAGGCATTCAGCGATGCTGAAAGAGTAATCCAAGTCGCAACCAGGGAAAAGGCTGATGTGACGATGGGCGCGCAGCTCAGTATCAACGGTGACAGGCCGCGGCAGGCTCTGGCTGACAGATCCTGCCGCGGGTCTTGGCTCACGCGCCGGTTTTTTTCTCGGCTTCAGGCAAAAACCAGTTCAGCAACAACGCGCAGATACCGCCTGTGGCCACGCCCGATTCAAGCACGTTGCGCAATGCCGCCGGCATGTGTGCCAGGAACTCGGGCACTTGCGACACGCCAAGGCCCAGGGCCAGCGAGACCGCAATAATCAGCAACGCGCGTCGGTCCAGCGTGGTGCTGGCCAGAATGTTGATGCCTGAGGCGGCCACCGCGCCAAACATCACCATTGCCGCACCGCCAAGCACGGGTTCAGGCACCGCCTGAATGGCCCCGGCCACGCAGGGGAACAGTCCCAGCAAAATCAACATGGCGGCAATCCACACGCCAATGTGGCGACTGGCAATACCGGTCAGCTGAATCACCCCGTTGTTTTGCGCAAAGATCGAGCTGGGGAAGGTATTGAAAATACCGGCCAGTAGCGAGTTGGCACCGTTGACCAACACGCCGCCCTTGATCCGCTGCATCCACACCGGACCTTCTACGGGCTGGCGCGACACTTTACTGGTCGCCGTCACATCGCCAATCGCTTCAAGCGAGGTGACGAGGTAAATCACCAGCATCGGAATGAACAAGGCCCACGAGAAGCCCAAACCAAAATGCAGCGGCACCGGGACCTGAAACAGTTCGGCCTGGTGCATGCCGGTGAAGTCCAGTCGCCCCAGATAGCCTGCCAGTGCGTAGCCGACCGCCAGCGCAATGACAATGGCGCAACTGCGCATCCACACCAGCGGGATGCGGTTGAGGATGACGATAATCGCCAGCACCACGCCCGACAGCATCAAGTTTTCGCCATTGGCGAAAGTGCCGTTGCCCATCGCCGTAAAGCCGCCGCCCATGCTGATCAGGCCGACTTTAATCAGGGTCAGGCCAATCATCAGCACCACGATGCCGGTAACCAGCGGGGTGATCATGCGTTTCACAAAAGGCAGCACGCGCGAGATCCCCATCTCGACGAACGAGCCGGCAATCACCACACCAAAGATCGCCGCCATCACGCTTTCAACCGGCGTGCCTTGCTGAACCATCAGCGCACCACCCGCAATTAGCGGGCCGACAAAGTTGAAACTGGTGCCTTGCACGATCAGCAACCCGGCGCCAAACGGGCCGAAACGCTTGCACTGTACAAACGTCGCGATGCCGGAAATCACCAGCGACATCGACACAATCAGGTTGGTGTCACGGCTCGACACGCCCAGCGCCTGACAGATCAGCAGGCCGGGGGTGACGATGGGCACGATGATAGCGAGCAGGTGTTGCAGGGCCGCCAGAAAGCCGATCCACGGCTTGGGGCGGTCTTCAAGACCAAAGACCAGATCGCTGTTCTGGGACTCGGCTTCAAGCGGCGTTTTGGGAGAGGTCATGGCGAGCGCCCTGGAAAAAAGAGCGCGATTCTACTGGTCTTGGGCCATCACGCACAGCGTTTGCTTGCGCGGGCTTGGCATTGAGCCAAGTGCGGACTTTAATCATGCGAATGTTTTGCGCCCTGCGCGGTCGGAGAAAGCGCCGCCCCGGCTCTTTCAATCCCTGACCCAAGGACGTGTGCCCATGCTTGAACCCACCTGGACCGCCTTGAAGCATCACCGCCGTATTCATCAGATCGTGGCCACGCTGGTGCGCTTTGGCGCGCAGGACGTGCTGCTGCGTTTGGGGCTGGGGCGCTTGCTCAATGACGTCGTCGCGGCCGAGCCGGGTGACGGGCTGCCCGCCAGCACGGCGCAACGGCTGCGCATGGCGCTCGAGGCGTTGGGACCAACGTTTATCAAGTGCGGGCAGATTTTGGCCACTCGCAGCGACATCTTGCCGCCCGAGTGGGTATCAGAGCTGCAAGCGTTGCACAGCAACGCTGCGACCTTGCCCTGGGCCGAATTGGAGGCCCAGGTGCTGGACGATTTGGGTTGCGACCTTGACCGCGTATTTGCCGAATTTGAGACCCAGCCGCTGGCGGCCGCTTCGATGGCGCAGGTGTACCGCGCACGTTTGTTGAACGGCGATCAGGTGGTGGTCAAAGTGCAGCGGCCGGGGCTGCGCGCCACGATGACGGCCGATCTGCAATTGCTGGAAAGCGTCGCACAGTTGCTTGAGCAAAATGAAGCGCTGGCCGTCTACCAGCCTCGACAGCTGGTGCGCCAATTGGCGCGGGCGATGCTGGAGGAGCTGGACTTCACTCAGGAAGGCCAGCATGGCGACAGCGTGGCGCATAACTTTGCGGGTGACCCGAATATCGTCATCCCGCGCATCTACTGGGCCTACAGCAGCCAGCGATTGTTGGTGCAGCAGTTCTTGCCCAGCTTCACGCCGCTGGAGCGCGAAGCGTTGATAGCCCAAGGGCTTGATCCAGCGCTGCTGGCGCAACGCGGCGCGCGCGCGTTTATCAAAATGGTGCTCGAAGATGGCTTGTTTCATGGCGACCCGCACCCCGGCAATTTACGGGCGATGAGCGATAACCGTGTGGGTTTCATCGATTTGGGCATGGTTGGGCGCCTCGATGAGCGTCGACGTTTTGAGGTCATGACCTTTATGCGCGCCCTGACCGAGGGCAGCACCGAGGCGCTGATCGGGGTCTTGATCGACTGGAGCGGTGAGCGGGTGCAGGACCTGACTCACATTGAACGCGCTGCGCGTCACTACATGGCGCGCCACTGCGGGCGGGCGTTGAAAATGAGCGCGCTGATCACGGACTTTCTCGACTTGATGCGTGAACATCGCCTCATGTTGCCCCCCCGATCTTTTGGTGTTGTTCAAAGCCTTGATCACCGCTGACGGCGTATTGACCCGGCTCGACCCTGAACTGGACCTGGTAGCGGCGGCCAAGCCTGCGGTCGAGAAAATGCTCCGTGAGCAAGTGAGCTGGAAGGTCGCCAAACGCATTGGCATTGAAGGGTTGGAGCTTGGGCGCGGGGTGTTGGGCGACTTGCCTAAACTGACCCGGTTGCTGGTGCATCGCCTTAAGCACGGCGTGCTGGATCTGAAAGTCGACATGCCAGGCATTGAAAAGCTGGAGCGCTCGTTACGTCTGGCTTCTACGCGGCTCTCGCTGGCGCTGCTGATCAGCGCGCTATTAATCGCCTTTGGCCCGCAAATCGCGGCGGCAGGGCCAGTGTGGCATGGCTTGTCGGCCATTGGCTGGTTGGCCGGGCTTGCCACGCTGGGCGGCCTGCTGGCGTTTTTGTGGAGCCTCTTCAAAGGCTGACAAGCTCGGCAGGCTGCGCGTTTTTCAACCTTTAAAAGCGCGCAGTCTGCGAGTGTGTGGCGTTTACACGTGCAACGCATGCCCCAGCGCACGCAAGGCTGCTTCTTGCACCGCCTCGCCCAAGGTGGGGTGCGCGTGAATGGTGCCCGCGATGTCTTCCAGGCAGGCCCCCATTTCCAGCGACTGGCCAAACGCCGTCGACAATTCCGAGACCCCAACCCCCACGGCTTGCCAGCCCACAATCAGGTGATTGTCACGCCGCGCGACAACCCGCACGAAGCCGGTTTTGGATTCCAGCGACATGGCCCGGCCATTGGCGGCAAACGGAAAGCTGGCGCTCAAACAATCCAGCCCGGCTGCTTGGGCCTCGGTCGGAGTTTTGCCCACCACCACGATTTCAGGGTCGGTAAAGCACACCGCTGCAATCGCCACAGGGCTGAATTCGCGGTGTTTGCCTGCGATGATTTCAGCGACCATTTCGCCTTGCGCCATCGCACGGTGAGCCAGCATCGGCTCCCCGGTCACATCACCAATCGCCCATACGTTGCGCATGCTGGTCTGGCAGCGATTGTCGACGCCAATGGCCGCACCGTTCATGGTCAACGCCAACGTTTCAAGGTTAAAACCCCGGGTACGCGGACGGCGCCCGACGGCCACCAGCACTTGATCGGTTTCCAGTGTCTGGCTTACGCCCTGGCGATTGCGCATCGACAAGGTACGCGTGCTGGCCTGGAAGCCTTCGACGCTGTGTTCCAGGTACACGGTGATGCCCAGCGCCTTGAGGGACTCAGCGACAGGCTGTGTCAGCTCCATGTCATAAGTCGGCAGGATGCGCTCGCGCGCTTCCACCACAGTGACGTCGGCGCCCAACTTACGATATGCAATGCCCAGTTCCAGGCCGATGTAGCCCGCCCCCACCACGGTCAGGCGTTTGGGGATCGCGTCAGGGTTCAGGGCCTCGGTGGACGAAATGATCGCGCCGCCAATGGGCAGCATCGCCAGCTCGACAGAGGTTGAGCCGGTGGCCAGCAACAAGTGCTCGCACTCAATGCGCTGGCCGTCCACCTCGACTGCTTTGCCATCCAGAATATTGGCCCAGCCATGAATGACCTTGACCCCATGCTTTTTCAGCAAGGCGCCGACTCCCGTGGTCAGGCGGTCAACGATGCCGTTTTTCCACTGCACGCTCTGCGCGATGTCCAGGCTTGGCGCAGCGGTTTTAATGCCCAGTGGCGAACTGTTGCCGCTGTAGCGCTGAGTGGTGTGGAACTGTTCGGCGACGTGAATCAGCGCCTTGGACGGAATGCACCCGACGTTCAGGCAGGTGCCGCCCAGCGACTGGCCTTCGATCAGCACCGTCGGGATGCCCAACTGGCCAGCGCGAATCGCCGCTACATAGCCGCCGGGGCCGCCGCCGATAATCAGCAGCGTGGTGTGTTGAGTTGGCAGCATGGTCACTCCACAAACAAGGTGGCAGGTTGTTCGAGCAAGCCACGCATGGCCTGAATAAATTGCGCCGCGTCCATGCCGTCGACTACGCGATGGTCGAAGGAGCTGGAGAGGTTCATCATTTTGCGTATCACGATCTGGCCTTTAACCACCACCGGGCGCTCGACGATACGGTTAACGCCAATGATTGCGACTTCAGGCAAGTTGACTACCGGGGTGCTGACAATACCGCCCAATGCACCGAGGCTGGTCAGGGTGATGGTCGAACCCGACAGCTCTTCGCGGCTCGCTTTGCCGGTGCGCACGGCGCTGGCCAGACGCGTGATTTCATCCGCGGCGCCCCACAGCGTCAGGCTTTCGGCGTGGCGCACCACGGGCACCATCAAACCGTTGTCGCTCTGCGCCGCGACGCCCAGGTGCACCGCGCCAAAGCGGGTGATGACCTGCGCTTCGTCGTCGTAGCGCACGTTGATCTGCGGGAAATCGCGCAGCGCCACGACAATGGCGCGGGCCAGAAACGGCAGCAGGGTCAGTTTGCCGCGCGTGTCACCCCATTTCTGATTGAGCTGGGCGCGCAGTTCTTCAAGGGCCGTGACGTCGACTTCCTCGACGTAACTGAAATGCGCGGCGCGGCGCTTGGCGTCTTGCATGCGCTGGGCAATTTTACGCCGCAGGCCGATAACCGGGATCTGCTGTTCATCATTGCGCTTGGCGTAACCGCTGGCCGGTGTCTGGCCGGGGCTGGCGTCCTGCGCCAAATACGCCTCAAGGTCATCGTGCAAGACCCGACCTGCGGGGCCGCTGCCGATCACAAAACGCAGCTCAATGCCTGCATCCCATGCGCGTTTACGCACCGCAGGCGAGGCGAGCGGGCGTTCGTTGGCTTCGCGTGCCACCGGCGCCGGGCGAGCAGCCGGGGCGCAGGCTGGCGCGGCTTTGGCGGCCGCAGCGGCCACACTGGCCACTTCCACGCGGGCTTGTGGCGCCGCTTTTGGTGCGCCAGCCGGGGCCGGTTCAGCCGCCGGGTGCGCGGGTTCACGCAGGTTGCCCGCGCCTTCGACCTCGATGCGGATCAACTCGCTGCCCACGGCCATCACTTCGCCGGGCTGACCGCCCAGTGCCAGTACCTTGCCTGCCACAGGGGAGGGGATGTCTACCGTGGCCTTGTCGGTCATGACATCGGCAACCACTTGGTCTTCGCTGACCATGTCCCCGACTTTGACAAACCATTCCACCAATTCAACTTGCGCAATGCCTTCGCCAATGTCCGGCATCTTGATAACGTGCGTACCCATTCAGACCTCCATAACCCGTTGCAAAGCCGCACCCACTCGCGCCGGGCCAGGGAAATAGGCCCACTCTTGTGCGTGCGGGTAGGGTGTGTCCCAACCCGTCACACGTTCGATTGGCGCTTCTAGGTAGTGGAAGCAGTGCTCTTGAACCAGTGCGATCAGCTCGGCGCCAAAGCCGCAGGTGCGGGTGGCCTCGTGCACGACGACGCAACGGCGGGTCTTTTTCACGGAGCTGACGATGGCGTCCAGGTCCAGCGGCCACAGGCTGCGCAGGTCGATGACTTCAGCGTCAATGCCGGTTTCTTCGGCGGCCACTTGCGCCACATACACCGTGGTGCCGTAGGTCAGGATGGTGACTTCAGTGCCGGGGCGCACAATCGCGGCGCAGTCCAGTGGCACCGTGTAGTAGCCGTCGGGCACCAGGCTGGCGGCGTGTTTGGACCACGGCGTGACCGGGCGTTCGTGGTGGCCATCGAACGGGCCGTTGTAGAGGCGTTTGGGTTCGAGAAAGATCACCGGGTCATCGTTTTCGATAGAGGCGATCAACAGGCCCTTGGCGTCATAAGGGTTGGACGGCATTACGGTGCGCAGGCCGCACACCTGGGTGAACATCGCTTCCGGGCTTTGGCTGTGGGTCTGACCGCCGTAGATGCCGCCGCCGCAGGGCATGCGCAGGGTCATCGGGGCAATGAACTCACCGGCCGAGCGGTAACGCAGGCGGGCGGCTTCAGACACGATCTGGTCAGAGGCGGGGTAGAAGTAGTCGGCAAACTGGATCTCGGCCACCGGGCGCAAACCATAGGCCCCCATGCCGACCGCTGCGCCGACAATGCCGCTTTCGGAGATCGGCGCATCGAACACCCGTGAGCTGCCGTATTTGGCTTGCAGGCCTTCGGTGCAACGAAATACGCCGCCGAAGTAGCCCACGTCCTGGCCAAACACCACCACGTTGTCGTCGCGCTCAAGCATCACATCCATCGCCGAGCGCAGGGCCTGGATCATCGTCATGGTGCTGGTGCTCACGGCGTTCTCCATCTGAATTTTATTGTTGTCGTTCATCTGGTTATAACCCCAATTGCTGACGTTGGCGGCGCAGGTGCTCGGGCATGTCTTTGTACACGTCCTCAAAGATGGTCGCCGCGCTGGGCATTTGCCCGCCCGCCAACGTGCCGAAACGCTCGGCTTCTTTTTGTGCACCGATGATTTCGGCTTCCAGTTCTGCGCTGACGGCCAGGTGCTCCTCCTCAGACCAGTTGCCTGTGGCAATCAGGTGCTGTTTGAGGCGAACTATCGGATCACCCAGCGGGAAGTGGCTCCAGTCATCAGCGGGCCGGTATTTGGAAGGATCGTCAGAGGTGGAGTGCGGGCCAGCGCGATAGGTGACCCATTCGATCAGCGTCGGGCCCAGATTGCGGCGTGCGCGCTCTGCGGCCCACACCGATGCCGCATAGACGGCGATGAAGTCGTTGCCGTCCACGCGCAATGACGCAATGCCACAGCCCACGCCACGCCCGGCAAAGGTCGTGGACTCGCCACCGGCAATGGCCTGAAAGGTCGAGATCGCCCACTGGTTGTTCACCACGTTGAGGATGACCGGGGCACGGTAAACGTGGGCGAACGTGAGGGCGGTGTGAAAGTCGGACTCGGCGGTGGCGCCGTCACCGATCCAGGCCGAAGCAATTTTGGTATCGCCCTTGATGGCCGACGCCATGCCCCAGCCCACGGCCTGCATGAATTGGGTGGCCAGGTTGCCGGAAATACTGAAAAACCCGTAATCGCGGACCGAATACATGATGGGCAACTGGCGGCCCTTGAGCGGGTCGCGTTCGTTGGACAGCAGTTGGCAGATCAGGTCCACCAGCGGCACGTCGCGGGCCATCAAGATGCTTTGCTGGCGGTAGGTGGGGAAGCACATGTCGTCGATGTTCAAGGCCAGGGCCTGCGCGCTACCGATGGCTTCTTCGCCAAGGCTTTGCATATAAAACGACATTTTTTTCTGCCGCTGGGCGACCACCATGCGCGTGTCGAAAATTCGCGTTTTGAGCATGGCGCGCATCCCGGCCCGCAGCACCTCGCTGCTCACGCCTTCGGCCCACGGCCCAAGGGCTTGGCCCTGATCGTCAAGCACACGGATCAAGCCTTTGGCCAGGTCAGCGGTGTCAGCCGGTTCTACGTCGATAGGGGGCTTGCGCACCAGACCGGCGTCGGTCAGGCGAAGGTAGCTGAAGTCGGTTTTGCAGCCTGGACGGCCAGAGGGTTCGGGAACGTGCAGGCGCAGTGGTGCATAGTCTTGATTCATGGCTTTCTCTACGCTCGATCTTGTCGTGATTATTAGGGCGCGGGAGCTAGGTAATGCATGCAAGAACTTTGCGGGAAACCCGCAGATCTTGTCCTACAACAATCATATTCCGGACAGTGAAGATTATTTATCTGTAGTTCGTTGTGCTTTGCAGCGATTAAGGATAAGAATTCTGCATAAACATAAAAAACAGGTGGTTTTGTCTCATGCGTAAGCTAGATCGAACGGATATCGGGATTCTCAATCGCCTTCAGGAGAACGCGCGCATCACCAATGCGGACCTTGCGCGCTCGGTCAACTTGTCGCCCACCCCGTGCTTTAACCGGGTCAAGGCGATGGAAGAACGTGGCTTGATTCGCGAACAAGTCACCTTGCTTGACGCCGACATGCTGGGCTTGCACGTCAATGTGTTTATCCATGTGAGCCTGGAAAAACAGGTCGAGGAAGCGCTCCAGCATTTCGAAGCGGCGATCTCGGACCGTCCCGAAGTGATGGAGTGCTATTTGATGGCGGGCGACCCCGACTATCTGATCCGGGTATTGGTGCCGAGCATTCAGGCGCTTGAGCGCTTCATGATGGACTTTCTGACTAAAGTGCCGGGCGTGGCCAACATCCGCTCCAGCTTCGCCCTTAAGCAAGTGCGCTATAAAACGGCATTGCCCTTACCGGCGGGCGGGTTGGTGCTGGAGGAGTAGGGCGGCTCAGAATCGCAGTCGCCAGCGCCCGTTAAAACGCAGGTCGACGATGGCCAGCGGCTCAATGTCGATCAGGTTGAAGGACGCGGTGCTGGCGGCCAAGGCATGCAGGAGGGCGGCGCGTATCACGAACGGGTGAGTGACCACGGCAAAATGGCCGTCTTCGCCAAACGTGTCGAGCCAGTTGCCCACGCGCAGGCACAAATCCTGTACCGATTCGCCATTGTGCGGCGCAGCATTGGGGTTGCTGAGCCAGTCAGCCAGCACGTGCGGGATGCTCTCTTGCAGGTCTGCAAGGCTCTGGCCTTTCCAATCGCCGAAATCGTACTCCTCCAGCGCGGGCACGATTTCAATCTCGCCGCCCAACGCGTGTGCTGTTTGCAACGCACGGGTTTCAGGCGCGCACAGGATACGCACGGGCTTCTTCAAAACAGCGGCCATTTGCGTGGCTTTTTCCAGGCTTTTGGCTTCTGCCGGTTCATCCAGCGCAAAGCGTCCCAGGCGCTGGGCCTGGGTGCGGGCGTGGCATACAAAGCTGAGACGAATGGGCATGGGTAAAAACCTCCGGATCATGATCAGGCGATCAGTGTGGGCAGCGCAGCGCCTCCATCGAGCTTAGGCGCGTATTATGACCGCGTATTTCCAATCAAAGGACATTGTCATGCCGGTCACTCTGCTGAAAAACCTTTTCAATGCCACGGCCCTGCTGGCGCTGATGGCCAGTGCGGGGACTGCGTTTGCCCATGCTCATCTCGAACAGTCGACGCCCGCCGCGGACAGCACCGTTGCCAGCCCTGCGCAGCTGCTCCTGCAATTCACCGAAGGGGTCGAGCAGGCGTTTACCAAGGTTGTGATCAGTCGCGATGCAGCACCCGTTCCCGTGAGCAGCGTAAAGACCGAACCCACGGACAAAAAAGTATTGATCGTCACGCCTGCCGCGCCGTTAGCCCCCGGTGACTATCAAGTGAAGTGGCATGCCGTGTCGGTTGATACCCACAAAAGCGAGGGGCAGTACCGTTTCACCGTGAGTCAGTGAGTTGATGCCTGACCCGATGGTGGTGTGCCGTTTTGTGCATTTTGCCGCGGTACTGCTGATGTTTGGCGCCAGTGCCTTTCGGTGTCTGCTGCCAGGCCGTGAGGTGAGCAGGGCGGTTGATCAGGCGTTACTCACGGTCTGCCGCGTACTGGCCTGTGCGGCGCTGGCCAGCGCAGTCTGTTGGTTATTGCTGACCACGCAAGCAATGGCAGGCAGTTGGTCAGACACCTTGCAACCTTCGACCTTGTGGTTGGTACTGGGTAGCACCTTTTTCGGTCAGGTGTGGGCCGCGCATTTACTGTTCAGTGGCCTGTTAGTCACGGCTATGTACGCTCGCGTTCAGCTGCGGATTCGTTCCCTGCTCAGTTTTTTGTTGCTCATCACCCTGGCACCGGTTGGGCATGGCGCCATGCTCGACGGTTGGCAGGGGCAATTGCTCATGCTCAATCAAGCGATACACCTGACGGGCGTGGGCGCTTGGTTGGGCGGTTTGCTGGTGTTATGGCTGGTCCTCAAACACCCCGGCGAGGTGAATGTGCAGCGGCTGCTGTGGCGCTTTAGCCAAATGGGTGGTGTGCTGGTGGCTGCGATCGTGTTCACAGGCCTGGTCAATACCCGTGTGCTCACGGGGCAGTTTTGGCCGACGCCGTTGTTTAACGGTTTCGCCTTGATCTTGTTGATCAAGGTGCTGGTGGTGGTGGCGATGCTGGGGCTGGCGCTGTTCAACCTGTTGATGAGCCGTGCGGGTCATACCAGGGTCTTGCGCCGCAGCGTGCTGGTGGAAGGGTTGCTTGGGCTGGCGGGTGTGGCTGCCGTGTCGTTGCTGGGGACGTTGCCGCCGCTGGTGATCTGAAGCATTAGATCGCAGCCTGCGGCAGCTCCTGCACGGTGACTCAACTGCTGCGCCTGCATCAGATCAACAGGAACAACGCCAGCAAACCGGCGAAAATGGCCCATTTTTCCAGGTAGTAACGCGTGCGATTGCGTTTTTTCAGTTCTTTGCCGCGTAAACGAATTTTGTACAGCTTGGTAAAGGCGCGATTAAGCCCGCCGACTTTGTCGTTCGCGTCATTCGGTGAGCTGGCGGATGCCATCACCGTGCGGCTGAACCACTGGTTAAATGCTGCCGCCCAGCGGTACTGCATCGGGCGTTCAATGTCGCAGAACAAAATGATGCGGTTTTTGTCGGTTTTGTTCTCGGCGTAATGGATGAACGTTTCGTCGAACATCACCCCTTCGCCATCACGCCAGTAATAGTTCTGGCCGTCCACATTGATGTAGCAGCCAGGATCGTTGGGCGTATCCAGACCCAAGTGGTAGCGCAAGGAACCTGCATACGGGTCGCGGTGGCGCACCAGCTTTGAACCCGGAGGCAGCTCGGCAAACATCGCAGCCTTGATGGTGCCGATGCCGTTGAGCAGTTCGATGGTGCGGGGGCATAACTCGACGGCAGAGGGGTGATTGTCGCCATACCATTTGAGGTAGAAACGCTTCCAGCCAGTTTTGAAGAACGAGTTGAAGCCGACGTCGTTGGGGGTTTCGGAGCGCTTTATCTCGCCCGCGTGCATCAGTTGGCGCGCTTCCTCGCGAATCTCTTGCCAATGTGCTTGCAACACGTTCAGTTCGGGAAAGTCCGCCGGTTTGAAGTACGGCTGGCTGGGCACTTTGGAGAACAGGTACAGGAAGCAGTTGATGGGCGCCAGAAAGGTGGAGTGGTCGCTTAATTGACGGCCCAGCTTATGCCGAACCTTGCCCCGCAGGTGGACATACGCGATGGACAAAACGTAAACAGCAATAATGATGAGTTTCAAAAGTATCGTCACAAGTCGAGAGAAAACGCCGTCCCGCGTGCACGCAATTGGCCCGAAATCTTGAAGATTTACCGGGCACAGGTGTCGCAGGAGGTAAGCCAATGGGTAAGGTTAAAACAGCCCTTTGGGCATTTTCCAGCTTTTATGAAGATTTTTATACATTTTTGCTTACAGTCTTTGGTCGGGTTGCTTGTAGGATTTTTACTGAGTGCTCTTGTGCTAAATCTATTTTTAAAGATTGAAATCCGCATATCGGGCCATGAAAGCGTCGATTTCATGGTCGTGTGGCGCAGTCGCCGGGCCTCTGCGTGTGACCGCAATGGCGGCGCCAGCGTTGGCTCGACGTGCAGCAACAACCGGTGATTGACCGGCCATCAATGCGGCGATCAATACCCCGGTGTGAGCGTCGCCAGCACCATTGCTGTCGACGGCCTGCACGCTGAACCCGGCAAGGGCGTGTTGGCCGTGCGGGTCGCTGATCCAGCAGCCCTGCGCACCATCGCGGATCACCTTCAAGCAGTCGCGCGCCAAGCGCTCTTGCAGCGCGAGTAACGCCTGGGCAAGGGTTTGAGTGCCCGTCAGGATCTGCGCCTCAAGGCGGTTGCTGGTCCACAGGTTGAGGCGCGGTAGCAACGCGTGCATCAGCTCGGCGGGGATGTCCCCAAGCAAAGGTCCAGGGTCAAAGCTGACGTGCACGCTGTGCGCCAATCCCAGTAACCAGTGCAGTAACGGCTTGGCCTTGGCGCTGTGCAGCAGGCTGTAACCGCTGACATACACCGCGTCGTGTGGCTCAACCCGAACCCGCGCCAGATCATCGGACGTCAACACACCTTCCGCGCCAATATAGGAAATGAACGTGCGCTCCGCGCTGGCCTCAGTCAGTGCCACGCACAGCCCGGTGTCTTGGTCCGGATCTGGCGCCAGGGTGGGGGTAATGCCTTCTGCGAGCATCGCCTGACGCGCCAGGTCGCCGAACGGGCCTTGGCCATATCGACCCAGATACCAAGTGGACAGGCCGTTGCGTTGCGCCGCCGCCATCACATTAAAGCCGCCGCCTGCCTCAAAACGGGCACTTTTTGCCAAGGCATCGCCCCCGCTGACCGGCAGGGTGTCGAGTGCCATTATCAGGTCGATGATGATTTGGCCGGTGTGCAGCAATCTAGACATTGGCAAATCGCTCTACAGCCCGTCGCCGGTCTTTGGCGCCACCCATCACGGCATACAAGCCGCCCGCCACCACCAAGGTGACGACCCAGCCCAATCCGTGATGGCCCAGCCAGGAGTTCGCCAATGGGCCGACGAACCAGTCCGTGTCGTTGCTGCCCACGCGGCTAAAACAGAACCCCAGCACCAGCGCAACGGCCCAGGCACTCAGGGCGCGCCATTCGATACCGCCGCTGTACCAGTAGGCGCTGCTCGCACTGACGTCCAGTAAGTCGTTGGCGCTGTAGTAATGACGATGGATCAAGTCCACGACAAAGATGGCTACCCACGCAGTAATTGGAATTGCCGTCAGGGAAATAAAGGTAATGAACGGCCCGTAAAAGCTGTCGGCGTAGAGCATGAAGTAAATCGAGCCACAAAAAATAGCGACGATATCAACCACGACTGCCTGCACCCGTTTGATCTTTACCCCGAGGGTCAACGTGGTCAGGCCAGCGGAATAGACCGACAGGTGATTGGACAGCAACAAGCCGCCAAACGCGCTGAGCAGATAAGGCACGGCCATCCATGCCGGGAGCATGTTGCGGATCGCGGCAACGGGGTCTGTGGCGGAGGCTAACGTCTGATTGCCCACTGACAGTAAGCCGCCGAGCGTGATCAACAGCACCAGCGGTATACCCGCGCCCCACGCAGCGGACGCCACCAGTTGCGTTGCGCTGACGGTGTGCTTTTGGTAGCGCGACATGTCTGCGCCCGCGTTGGCCCAGCCGATCCCGGTCCCTGCCGCCATGATGCCAATTCCGATAACCACTGCGCTCATGGGGGCAGGGCTGGCGCTAAACACGGCCTGCCAATCGATGGTGGCGCACAGGAATCCACCCACCAGCAGGTTGAGCGCGCCGAACACATAAGTGGCCCACTTCTGGATTAGCAGCAAGGTGGCATGGCCCAAGCCCGACACTGCCAGCGTGAGCAGGGCAAAAATACCGATGAAGGTCAGCGTCAGCAGGGGGGCGCTTTTAGCTTCGGTCGGGGTGCCAAACACGATGCTGCTCAGTGCCAGTAATACAAAGGCTGCCGTCGTGGTGTTGACGGTTTCCCAGCCGACCCGTGAAATCAGCGAGACCAGCGTGGGACCGATGTTGCCCCGCACCCCGAAAATAGCCCTCGACAGAGTCAGGCTGGGCGCACGCCCACGGCGGCCAGCAATAGAGATCACCCCGACCACGGCGAACGAACCGGCAGCGCCAATCAAGGCAACGATGATGACTTGCCAGATAGCCAGTTGGTGAAAGGCGACCAGTGTGGCGCCCAGTGGCAGGCCGAGGATGCTGATGTTGGCGGCAAACCACACCCAGAACAGTTGCAGCGGGTTGCCATTGCATTCGTTTTCGGGGACTGGCTCGATGCCGCGGGTTTCCAGTTGTCCGGCACTGTGCCCGACGCGAAGGTGACTCATGGGATGCAGCTCCTGAGGCTGTTTTTATGGTTGTAAGCAGCGTGTCGCGCAGGCTTCAGTGTTCAAGCCTGTGTGCATTCCATTGCGCGGGAGATTAAGCGTTGCGCAGGTTCAGTAGCGCCTTGACCAAAGGTTCAAGTTGCAACTGATTGACCTCTTTTACGTGGGCTATCAGCGGTACAGGCCAGCGATCCAGCCCTTCGCACGCGCCGAGCATGGCCCCGAGTACGGCGCCAATGGTATCGGTATCACCACCAATGCTGGCGGCCATGCACAGCGCGTCGAAACTGTTCATGGCGCCACTGGCCACACGTTGCGCCAGCGCAAAAGCGGCGACTACTGACTCTTGCGAGGCGACAGAGGTGCCAATCACGTCATACAGCAAGTCGCCCAGGTTATCGTTATTGCACCGTGTGCTGGCTTCGCGCGCCCAACGTATACGCGGCCCGATGCGAGCACCTGCCACCCAATGCCCATGATGCTCGGCTCTAAAGGCCATTTCAGTGCCAGCATTGAGCGCGTGTTCCAGTGTTTTGCCATTGATGCCGCTTGATACCACGGCTGCCACGGCGGCTGCGCTGGCGATGCCC
Source organism: Pseudomonas weihenstephanensis (assembly GCF_001043055.1). Classification (GTDB taxonomy): domain Bacteria; phylum Pseudomonadota; class Gammaproteobacteria; order Pseudomonadales; family Pseudomonadaceae; genus Aquipseudomonas; species Aquipseudomonas weihenstephanensis. The sequence goes on along the minus strand of NZ_JYLF01000011.1, from coordinate 78,520 downwards.
AGGCTGGTGTTATGGGTCACTTGGCAGGCTTGAACGACTGTGTTGATGAAGTGGTCGGGGCGGGCGATATCGCAGGCGATCCCCACCGGGGTGATGCGCATGGCCGCGCCGTTGGTGGTGCCGAAGCGTCCCGCCTCTGCCACACTGTGGCCGGCCAGGATCAGGCTGAGTGCGTGCTTGGTTGAAGGGCCCAGCAAGTCTTGTGAGCCTTTGGCTTGCATGCGGGCTTCCCAGTCGATCAACCGACGCGCCAGTTGTGCGGGATCTATGCGGGTATCCCCTTCGACCAGCAACTGTGCGACCAGAATGGCTTGCTCGGTGTCGTCGGTGATGGATCCCTTGGGCATGTTGGGCGCAATGGGTTGATCGGCGGGGGCGTCTTGCAGATCGGTGATGGCGCCGAAACGCTCGAGGATCTGGGCTCGGCTAAACGATTGGGTGGGCATACCCAAGGCGTCGCCCAATGCCAGCCCGTAAAAGGCCCCCAGGGCGCGATCCAGTTGACTCATGTTGGCGCTCCAAACGATTGGTGCATCCGAAAGTGCAGGGGATCAAGCCAGCTTTCGACCTGTTCCATAAAACGCCCCTGCCGGTCGTAGGTGGTGCGCAAGGCTTTGAGGAAAACCGTGCCGGGCGCACGACCCAACAGCAGCGCTTCTTCCTCGCTCAAAGGTTCGGCCCCGATCCATTGATCACCCCGCTCGCCCACGAAGCCATAGGCGGCGAGGGTAATGGTCAGCGAATCATCGATCAGTCCCACACGCGGCAAACTTTCAAGACCGTGGGTGGCAGGCATCAGTGAGCGCTCCAGCGAAACGGCGGTGCCATCAGCCCGTCGTCGCCGACGGTCGAGCGCAATGAAATGGCTCACGCCAAATTGATGGAGCAACTCAGGCCGTTCGATGGTTTCAAATCGCAGCAACTCAGTGTGGATGCGCGCGCCGGTGTCGGCCAGTGCCTGAGTCCAGCCGTTGTTTTGGTCCAGCGTCATGCCGTCATAGGTGACAACAGAGCCGCCGCCGGTTTGCATCGCGATGTAACGCCGGTGCTCCAGTTCAGTCAAGGCCTGACGCAACGTGCTACGACTGACGCCCAACTCTTGAGCGAGCTGGTCTTCTTCAGGGAGGGGTAAACCATCGGCTAACAGCCCGCTTTCTATCCGGTGAACGAGTTCATCAACCACGCGTTGTTTCTTGTTGGAACGAGCTTGTCTAATCATGTGCAGAGTAATAGCTCAGTAATGGCACTTGGGCAATAAATGGACCTCTTTGATGAGGGTAAAACGCCAAGGCACCCCAACCGGTCTACTCATGTGTGGACACCTTGAATCCTGCATTGGGTGCAGGACCCAAGGCTAAGTAAAGCCGACTTTTAATTCAGCCGCAGGCCTTGAGATTAACGGGGCCGACAAATTCATTTCCGCGGCCCATGACACAGGCAACCGCCTGGTTACGTTGACGTTCCCACGCCTGCACCGGGTAGGTTTTATCCCAAGCCTGGTACAGCTGAAGGTCTTGTTTGGACAGGCGTAAATTGTAGCGCTTGCTCATATAAAAGTAGGTGCGTGCAATCATCCCGCGAATGGAGGGGCGTGGCATGACCTTTTTGGCTTTGAAGTCGACCTGGGTCAAACACGAACCGTACTGGGCGGGTTGTGCCGGGAGCCAGCCAAAGCTGAAATTGTTACGGTCGCCATTGACCTCGCCAATGCTTGGCACCAGGTTGTGCAAGTCGGCCTCAGCCACCTTGTACACCGGGTCGTTGCGGGTGCAGTTTTTGCGTCCACCTTTTTGCCAGCATTGACGTTGATGACCAATTTGCCACGCCGGAACAATATGTTCCCATTCAATGCGTGCCGCGCGATTGGCATTTTTTCGCGGCACGTAACCACAGGCTTGCAAGTTGACGCGGTTGCCAGTGTATTTACAGCCACAGTAAAACTCGGTGGACTGTGGCGCGTAGAGCTTCCAGGCAACCTTTTTTGCTTCGCTAAAGGTTTGCGGCGCAGCCGCCTGTACGCTTAAAGCAGTGAAGAGGCTGGCGAGTGCCAGTAAACGAACCCTCATTAACTCAGTCTTCCTCGAGCACGGTCCAGAAAACGTTGACCCCACCACAATCCCGGTGGGCAATGGTGACGTTATCGTTTTCGGAGATTTCTTCTATCAGGCGTTCCCACCACTCCGGGTTGTCACCTTCCTGACGCAAAAGGACAGCCATTTTGGCTTTTTGTGCCTTGGGAGAGCTGATTTCTTTTTGAATGCGAAGTCCGAAAAGTTCGTAGGGGGTCGGAGGGGTTGGCGCTTTCGCTGCTTTTTTAGCCATGATGCGATCCTTGGTTAGCTGTATGCGCATACAGTATTTAACTGCGCGTCATTTCGCAACCGTTTGTGCATCGGCGATGTTTTTACGCGGTGTCCGGTTATCCATTGCTGACATGAGCGGCTCCGTTTGCGGCCCTGTATACAGGGCCGCAAACGAGTTTGCAGCGATGTGAAAATGCCTTAGCTCTTGGTTAACCCCTTAACAATCGCCTCGATATTGCGTTGCAATTCGGCGACCGGGTCAGCCCCGTCCGTGATGATCACCAGCAGTTCACTGCCACCTTGCGTCACCGCTGTTTTTAATGCGTCGGACGGTGCGCGATGGTCCAGCACCAATGCAACGTCATTGTCTTTCAGGGTTTGGGTCAGGGCCTTGAGGGTGTCGGGTGTCCACGTCTGGTCGCGAGTGTGCTCGAAGTCCACGCGCTCCAGATTCAAGCCGCCCAGCAGGTAGTCCAGTCGATCGGACAAGCTCACCACGCTCAGGTTATCGGCCTTGGCCAGTTGCGCTTCGCTGTCTGCGTTGAGTTTGAGCAGGCGTTGCTTGAGGGCGGCCAGGTTGGCTTCGATCTGCGGTTTGGCGGCGGGCGCCAGGCGCACCAAGTCGGCTGCGATAACGTCGGCCATACGCCCCATGTTGTTGCTCGCCAGCCACGGTTGACTGTTGAGACCGTCGTGCGGGGTGCCCGGTTGCAAGGCGATGCCCGGCAAGCTGCCGTCGACCGGGCGTGCCGCATCGACTTCGACGATGCGGATGTTGCTGCGCCGTGCCATTGGGTAGAGCGGATCATCGCTCCACACGGAGCGCAGCCCGATCACCGCGTCGGCGTGTTCAGCCAGTTTGTGCAGGGCAGGGGCGCCGCGACCGCTGAAGTAGGCGCTCTGTCGACTGCCGGGCAAGTTGGCGGCAGCGGCGCGTTCCAGGCTCACGCCGCTGTCGTTGAGCAACCATTGGCCCAAGCCATAGGTGATGGGCAGGCTGGCCAGAATGCGCACCGGTGGTGAGGGCGCATCGGCGGCCTGAAGCGGTGAACTGAACAGGCCGGTGAGGGCCAGCGCGAGGGTGAGGGTGCGCAAAGTGTGCATTTATCCAATATTCCCTTTCAGGCTGGGGACCACCCCGCGCGCAATGGCAGCGAGGGCGAAGGCGATACCGGCCACCAGAATGATCGCAGCGCCGGAGGGGATGGGCAGGTCGAACACAATCGGTAGCAGGATCCCGCAGAGCGTGCTGACAGTGGCAATCAGGACCGAGATCCAGAAGAAGCCTCTGAGCGACTGGCTGAGCAAGCGCGCAGCCGCTGCGGGTATGACCAGCAAAGCGCCGACCAGAATCGCACCGATGACTTTCACGGCGGCCACGGTGATGAGCGTCACCAGAATCACGAACAAGTAGTCCAGCGACTTCACGGCGACCCCGCGCACGGCGGCCAGTTGCGGGTTGAAGCTGGCGAGCATGATGCGGTTGTACAGCGGCAGGCTCAGCCCCAGCACCAACGCGCCGACAATGGCCAATACCAGCAGATCGTTGCCGTTGACGGTCAGAACGGAGCCAAATAGTACGTTTTCGAGAATGTGCACGTTGATCTTGCCCGCCAGAATAAGCAGCAGGCTGGCGCCCAGTGCCAACGAGACGGACAGGAATACCCCGATCAAGGTGTCCGGGGCTAACCCGGTGCGATTACGCAAGTAATTCAGGGAAATGCCGAACAGCAAGCAATAGCCGAACAGGCTGCCATACGGGCCGGTGTAGGGTTCGCCGAGCAAGATACCAATGGCCACGCCGGTCAGCGCCGCGTGCCCGACCGCTTCGGAAAAGAACGCGAAGCGTTTTACGACCACCAGCGTGCCCAGGCCGCCGAGCACGGGGCCGATCAGCAGCCCGGCGAGCAGGGCGTTGACGACAAAACCATAGGCCAGAACTTCGGGCAGGTAACCCGCTGTGGCCCAGCCCTGCACCATCAGGCGAAATGCTTCGTAACTCATGAGTGAGCACTCCCCTGAACGGTGGGGTGGGTTGAGAACAGGCTCAGCAAGCGATCGGGGCTGAGGGTGTGCTCGGGAGGCCCGTCAAACAGCACGCGGCGATTGAGGCCGGTTACGCGCTCTGCCAAGCGTTTGACCGCTGCCAAGTCATGCTCGATCCACACCACGGTGACACCGCTCTGCCGCCAGTCGGCGAGCAGGCGCTCAAAGACTTGAGCACCGGCTTCGTCCAGCGCAGACATCGGTTCATCCAGTACCAGCAACTGCGGGGAGGGAATCAGCCCTTGCGCGAGCAATACGCGCTGGCGCTCGCCACCGGACAGAGCGCCCATGCGCCGTTTGCGTTTGTCTTGCATGCCCACCCGCTCCAGCGCGTCACCAATCGCTGGCGCCACCTTGCGTGACAGCCCCATGAATGCAGGCAGGCGCTGACACATGGCGGCCATGAAATCGTCGACGGTCATGGGCAAGCCGCGGTCGAATTCCAGTGCTTGTGGCACGTAGCCGATCAGGCCAGGTTCGGCAGGCCAGCTCAGGCACAGACGGCCTTGATGGGGCATTTGCCCCAGCAGGGTCTTGATCAGTGAGCTTTTGCCGCCGCCGTTGGGTCCGACCAGTGCGTGCACACTGCCGGGGCGAATGTTGAAGCTGACATGGTCCAGAATCAGGGTGCGCCCCAGAGTCAGCGAGACCTGATCAAACGCCACGCCCGGGCCTACAGTGACGGTGCCCAAAGGCTCAGCTGCGCTCATGCGCCTGCCTCCTGTATCGCCTTGACCACGGTATTGAGGTTGCCGGTCATTTCTTTTTCGTATTTATCGGCGCTGTAATCGCCATACGAAATGTGCGACAGCGGGTACAGCTTGACCCCGGACTCACGCTGAATGGTCTCGACATAGGTGGACGGGAAGTCCATCTCCGAGAAAATCACTTTCACATCCAGCGCGCGCAATTGGTCGATGGTTTTTTTCAGTTGGCTGGGGCTTGGTTCGATGCCGTGTGCAGGCTCGACCACGGCGGTGACCTCCAGGCCGAATTCGCGCAGCAGATAGTCGTAAGCCGCGTGTACGGTGGCCACGCGCAGGTCGGCATTGGGTGCTTCGGTCAGTTTCGCCAGCGCTGCGGCGCGCATCTGGCGCAGGCGTTTGCCATAGGCGCGCGCATTGGCGGTGTAGGTTTTGGCGTTGGCCGGGTCAAGCTTGCCCAGCTCGCGGGCAATGTTGTTGACCTGAGCAATCGAGGCGCTGATCGACAGAAAGGTGTGCGGGTTGACCACCTTGCCAGCACCGCGAGCCGCATTGCCGGTGGCTGCCAGCAACGGGACGTTTTGGTTGGCCTCGATCACCGGGATGTCGGGGCGTTCACTGGCTTCGATCATGCGGTCGGCGAAGTCGTCATGGCCAACGCCGTTGAGCACGATCACGTCCAGCGTGCCGATGCGTTTGATGTCCTCGGCACGCGGTTCGTAGGCATGGGGGTTAAAGCCTGCCGGAATCAACGGCACGACCTCGGCCTTGTCGCCAACGATATTGCTCACGTAGCTGTAATACGGGTGCAGGGTGATGCCAATGCGCAACGGTTTGGCCAGCGGTGCAGGGGTGTCGGCAAAGGCTTGCGGCGCAAGGCAAAAGGCAAACAGGCCGGCCAGCAACAAGGTGCGGCGACGCAGAACAGATGAAATGGACATGGCGAGCAGTCTTCTCTCAGGTCAAGCGGTGGGTTCAGTGCCGATGCTGGCGAGTCACCCCGGCATCGAATTGCGCGATCACTTGCTGCCAGCCATTCTGGTTCAGGGCTGCATCGCTAAAATCGGTCGGAGCGCTGACAGCGCTGTTGCGGTTAAGCCACACGTCAGGCTGCGCGCCAATGCGCAGTAAAAACGAGCCGGCAACGCTTGGGTTCGGGCTGATGCCCAGATACGCCTGCTCGCCGAGCAACTGCCATTGATGGCCGCCGCGACTCACTGAGCTGGCATCGGTGGCAAACGGTGCAAAACCTTCAGCGGCCAGTTCGGCGGGTTCGGGAAGGGCGTTTGAGTCTTCGCCTAACAGCTGGATTTCGTCGAGGGTGACGCGCAGGTCGGCATAGATCCCTTGTTCGGCGGCGTTCAGATCGCGTCGTGCATCCAGTTGATGGGACGCCACCGAGGTGACGGCTTGCGTTTCGTGACGCCAGGCCACCACCGAACCTGCGACCGTCAGGATCAACAGGCATAACAGCAGCACATAAAGGGTTTCATGCCCGGCTCCGGCCGGGCGCACGACGTAAGTGTTCATGGGGCCTCGATGTCGGCTTGGTCAATTTCGACGATGTGGCCGGGACCTGCGTCGAACAGCACATAAAACTCAGCATCGGGCTTTTTGAAGGTGAGGGTCGAATCGGTCCCCAGCTTGCCGGGTACCAGAATGGTCTCGTCGTAGCCGATGACGTCCAGGGTGACGCCCGGCGCACCGCTGCCATCCGAGAACCCACCCGTGCAGCGTATTTGCGCCCCTTCGATTTCTTTGCATTCGCACATGGGGTTGTGGGCCAACGCCTGATGGCTGACCCCCAGCAATACCACCAAACCTGCGGTCATTAGCCGTCGTTTTTGGCGGTTGGACAAACGTGTGCTCATGATTTGCCTCCTCGTTGTTTGAGCCAGGCCACCGTGGCCGGTGAGGCTTGCTTCAGGGGAATGGATGCCTGATGCACTGAACCGTCCCAGCCTTCCAGGGTGATCCACAGGTCGGCCTCCTCTTGGGTGCGCAGGGGGATCGGCACGGTGGCTCCCAGGCGATAAGGCGTGCCGAAGAAAATCACCCCGGCGGTGCGCAAGCTGCGCGGCTTGCCAACACGCAGGTAAACGGCCTTGACCGGTTCGATGCAGGCGTCGCACAAGGCCGCGTTAAAGCTTTTCATGTAGCCTGCGGGGCCATCGGGGCGCGGGGCTTCATCGCGCAGTTCGGCCAGTTGCAGACTCCAGGGGCCGACCTCTACGGTGCCGATTTCGCGCTCGCCCAAGCCGCTGTCGCCGCGAAACAGCGACGCATCGGCAAAGTATTTGGGCATGAAGCCCAACGGCACCAGCAACAGCAGGAGGTTGATGTGAAAGCGCCATTTATGCCAAAACCGGCTCAGGCTGCTGGAAGTCGGCTGTGCAGCCGCTGCCTTGCTCATGCGTTGGCCTCCGAGGTGGCGTCAGTGCGGGCGGTGGCCGCTTGGGCGGGTACTGAGCGTGCGGGCTTATGGCTGCGCTTGAGCGCATTGGCGGTGGCCAGCGCGGTGCGTTTGGTCCAGATCAATAGCCCGCTCAACACCATCATGCTCAGGATCAGGCCGAAGAAGAACCAGATCAGCTTGACCCACAGGCCGCCGAAGTCACCGGTGTGCAAAGGGCGCATGGACTCTGTGACCAGCTCCAGGCCGGAGCGGTCGGCGATCATCCGTGAGCCTTCGATCAGGCCGTTATACGGGTTGATGTCGGCGGTCTGGAACAGCAGGGGATACCAGCCCGGCCCACCGACTTCGATGTGGCCGAAGGCATTGCTGGGCAAACTGATGAAGCTGGCTTCAAGCCCTGGGATTTTCTCTGCAGCAATGGCCACGGCCTTGTCCAGGCTGATCTGCGGGGCCGGTTTGCCGTCTGGCATGATCGGGACATCCTGACGCGCCACCACCGGCGGGTTGCCTTCCGTGGAAATGGAAATCTGGTTATCGAACATGAACGCCTGGATCAGAAACCACAGGCCGCTGATGGAGATCACCGCGATAAACCAGATGGACCAGATGCCGCACAGGCGATGAAAGTCGCCCCAGAAAATCCGTGCGCCGTGCTTGAAGCGCAGGTTGGGCTTGAAGAAGCCTTTCCAGAATTTTTTGTACACCACCAGCCCCGTGACCAACGAGGCCAGCAGCGGCAAGCCGAGGAAGGACACCAAATACCAGCCCCAGCTGTAGCCGTTGGTGAACGGCACCAGCCACCAACCGTGCAGGGCGCGGGTAAAGGCCTTGAAGTCGAAAGTGGGGCTCTCGCCCTGAATCGCCCCGGTGTACGGGTTGATATAGAGCGACGGTGAACGCCCGTCCGGGTACACCACATCGGCCACCAGCGCGAAATGCGATTCGTCCGGTCGGCTGATCGACTGCACGGCAAGCTTGGGTTCTGCCTGATGAATGGCGTTGAGCACTTGCTCATAGGTGAGCAACGGTGCGTCGTCCGAGGGTTGGCTGGCGCGGGCTTCAGGGGTGGCGAGCCACACAATCTCCTGGCTGACCACTGCCAGGGTGCCGGTGACGCACACAATCAGCACAAAGAACCAGATCGGCAGGGTGAGCCAACTGTGAACCAGAAACCAGAGCTTGGAGCGGGACTTTTTGGACATGGGAAACGGCAAACTCGCGGTTGAGCGGGTGTTAATCGCCATTGAGAAGCGATTGCTTATCCATGTAGGACGGATGAGAAAGGCAAAACCCTAACCTTGAGATGTAAAGAATTGTTTCTACGGGCGTCTGGGGCGCAGAAACATCAGCGCCCGGCGGCCTTTGCTGGCCGGAAAATGAAGGGCTATCACTGGTAACGAATGAGGGAATGGAAAATTAGCCGTGGACGGGCACTTGATGTTCAGCACAGACATGCTGGAAGTGTTTGACGAAGGCCGTCACCAAAGATGGGCCGCGTTCGCGATACGCCAGCGCGACAGTGCTCTCACAGCCGTCATCAGCCAACTCAATGCCGTGCAAAGACCACGCCCGCACTGTGGAGGCAGGCAGCAATGCGATCCCGAATCCGGCCTGAATCAGCATCGACTGCGTACTTTTGAGTGAATAAACCTGCGCTGATTTTGGCGAAAACCCGGCGCGCGCGCACAGATCGTAAGAAAGGGAACTCAGGCCGCCACGTTTGGCGTGGGTGATCGTTACAAAGTGTTCGTCCTGCAACTCGACCAGTGTCATGCGCTGCCGGGAGGCCAGCGGGTGACTGGGGCTCACGGCCACCACCACGTTCTCGGTAAAGAGCGGGACAAGCGTGATGTCATTCAATTGATGCAGCACCGGGAGTCGGAGCAAGCCCACATCGGTACGGCCCTCCACCAGGTTCAATAGTTGTGTTTCTGAGGATTCTTCTGACACTTCAATGCAGACATCAGGGGATGTTTCCAGGTACAGCCCCATGACCTCTTTTAACCTGCCGATCAGTGGCACGGTGCTGGCGTGGCCCAAGCGGAGTGTGCCGCTTTGCCCCAGACCTATTGAGGTGGCCAGGCGGCTGGCACTTTCAACGTCAATCAAAATAGCTTTGGCTCTGGGTAAGAAGGCTAAACCGGCGTGGGTCAGCTCCGGTTGGCGCGCGGTGCGCTCAAATAACAGAATGCCCAAGTGTTTTTCTAATGCCTGGATTTGCCGGCTGAGTGCCGATTGAGCAATAAACAGCGTTTGTGCCGCTGCCATGAAACTGCCGTTTTCTGCGATGGCTACAAAATAGCGTAACTGTTTCATCGAAATCATAAGAGCTATGCCGAAATGAGATAGGTGGCTTGTTTTTTTGATATTAGTCGAGCTTTTCAGGGTTGGGTAGGCTATCTCAAATACCTGGGAAGTTCTGGCAATGCTCGATTTTATTCTTCATACCCCGTATGCGCAGGCACAGTTTTTAATCATCTTTGCGACAGTCAGTGTGGCGTATGTCATTTTTGGTATTGCGGGGTTTGGAACGGCGCTGGTGGCCGGACCTGTGCTGCTTCATTACATGCCGCTGTCGCAAGTCATTCCCTTGTTGGTGTTATTGGACTGTGTGGCGGCTTTTGGCCGATTGGCGCGCTCATATAAAAATGTGGTGCATGCAGAGTTGTTCAGGTTAGTGCCCTTTATGGCGCTCGGCAGTGTGGCGGGCATCGTAATACTGCTGAGCACTCAGGCGGATGCACTGCTGTTGATGATGGGCTGTTTTGTCACGTTGTATGCCGTCTATGCGTTATTCACGCCGCGACCAAAGACGGGATTACCGACTGCATGGGCAATGCCCTTGGGGGTCAGTGGCGGATTAGCGGGCGCGTTGTTTGGCAGTGGCGGATTTTTGTACGCCATTTATTTAAATGGTCGTCTACAGACCAAAGAAAAAGCCGGTGCCACACAAAGTACCTTGATCGGTATCAGTACCTTGGTACGGCTGACGATGTTAACCCTGGCGGGCACCTACACCGATCTTTCATTGTGGGTGATGGCGCTCTATTTATTACCGGCCTTGATCGTGGGGCTTTGGGCGGGCAACCACATTACGCTCAGAGTGTCGCGTGAAACCTTCATACGGGTAGTGAATGTGATCCTATTGGCCAGCGGTGCGATGCTGATCTATCGCGCTTATATGAACGGGTTTTAGTTCAGGTTCAAACAGGGCTGTTTTACCTCGCAAGGTGGCGTTAAATGGGCAGGCATTCAGGGGCATATTCCAAGACCTAAGATGAATCATCCCGCGAGGCACGTTGATAGCTTTATGCCGCGTGATCGGTTAAAAGCGTCCCTGAAAAAATGGACTAAGAGGTCGCAATGGACGCCGCACGCACAAAAATATTACCGGCAGTTGTCTTGGGTGTGTGTCTTACGCTGCTGTCAGGGTGTGGGACGATATTAAGTCAACGAACAGGCACGTTTGATGGTGTTAACGAAGATATAAAAATAGTTAGTGAGCCTTTATTTTGGGTAGTTAGCTTAGGTTTAGTGCCACTGATGGCAATAGTCTCCATGCCAGTGGATCTGGGAGTGGATATTGTTTTATACCCTTACGATGCCTATCAAAAAAGTAAGCCGGCGGTGGTGTACATGCCCCCTCCGGTGGGCTATTCGGCACCGCTTTACAGCATAAATTTAACCGGTGCCAGCGACTTCGATTACATGGCTTGGCCTCCTTATTCGGCGCCGACCGGCAATACGGATTTTATTGAAAACGCGCCCTTCAGATTAGAGAGAGCCCTTATTGCAAAAGCTGTAGCAGCACCCGACCCCAAGAGCGGTGTTGAACCCGTCGCGGGGACGATTAATCCGGCGCAATTGTTTGCGGCTGATCCGCGCAGTTCGGGCAAAGCCATGAGCTTTCACAAAGTAGGGCCGGTGTATCAAGCGCGTAATGGGGTCAACTATAGAAATACAATAAAAATAAAAGAAACCCTTCTGGCCAGTGCTGAGAACGTGGCAGACAAGTCGATCATCATTTACTTCATGCCGTGCAATGAACTGGTCTTTGTTCGATCAAATACGGCGGTGTATGACCCGGGCGCGTTGAATCAACCTGAGGTGCAGGCTGTCTTTAAATCGTTGAAACAGCAGGCCGCGCAGGGTAAGTGCCCTTTGCCTGCGCCGCATAACAAGGCTGTTTTGAACCCTCGCAAAGTGGTTTGAACAATCGCATGCACGCACGGGTGTGCCTTACTCCAGCGACCGCCCCAATTTCCAATAACCCATGAGCGTCAGTTGCTGGCGCTCCAGGCCTTGTTCGTTGATCAAGAACCTGCGAATGGCCATGACCGCAGCCGATTCCCCCGCGACCCACGCATAAAAATCGCCCCGTTTGGCACTGGCCCGTTCCCATGGGCGCTGTGTGTTCAGGTCCAGTTCTTCAATGGGCGATGTGCTGTCCAAATTGCCGCGCACCGGCGGCAAACGCGCCAGTTCGCGGGCGGCCAGGGTCATGCCTTCGCCATGTTGCTTGCCCAGGCTGGCACGGGGCAACCAGTGCACCTTGGCGTTCAAGCCGCACAGCAGCGCCAGGCAATCTGACTCTTCAGGCACTTCAATAAAGGCCTGTACGTGCGGTGCATCCGGGTGCTCGGTGAGTTGTTCGAGAATACCGGCGATGGCAGGCAAGGCGGTTTCGTCGCCAATCAGCAGCACCTGACGCACGCCTTCAGGCGGTTGCCATTCGTAGCCGCCGGGGTCGCTGCGGTACGTGGCATTGGGCGCGACGATTTGTAGCCCGTCGCCCGGCACACTGCGTGCGGCCCAACGCGAGGCAGGCCCTGTTTCGCCGTGCAGCACAAAGTCGATGTCCAGCTCGTTTGCTTCGGGGCGCAGGTTGCGCAGGGTGTAAGTGCGCATGGGCGGTGTTTGGTTGGCGCTCATGGCGCGGCGCGCAGCCTGCCAGTCGCCGGTTTTGGGCAGATCGGGGGCGCTGCCATCGGCAGCCGGAAAGAACAGTTTGACCCGCTGGTCTGGCGCGAGCGTGCGCATCAGGGCCACGTCTTTGCCGCTGAACACACAGCGCAGCAGTGAGGGGCTCAAGGCAACGCGTTGCTTGAGCTGGATATCGAACAGTTCATAACCGCTGGGTTTGCTCAGGCGTTTGCGCAGGGTTTGCACCAGCGTGGCGGCGACAGACATAAACAGCACCATGTTAAACAGGAGTCGTTCTCTATAACGTTGCCGGGGCGCTTCAATTTAAGACCGCTGGTGCACGGGCTCAGCGCGTTAATTTTTCGCGCTGTTCATCCGTTCCGTAGTGATAGCCGAGCCAACGCTCGATAGCCAATACGTACGGAAGAAGCCAGATGAATGCTGAGAAGTCCCTCAAACTTGCCCGCCGGTTCATCGAGTTACCGCTGGAAAAGCGCCGGTTATTTCTCGACGGCTTGCGCGCAGAAGGGATCGACTTTTCGCAGTTCCCGATTCCGGCAGACGTGGCGCAGGACGACCGCCATGCACTGTCTTATGCGCAGCGGCGCATGTGGTTTTTGTGGCAGCTTGATCCGCACAGCGGTGCCTATAACCTGCCAGGTGCTGTGCGCCTCACCGGAGCCCTGAATATCGCGGCCCTGGAGCAGGCCTTCGCCCATGTGGTGCAGCGTCACGAGACCCTGCGCACGGTGTTTCACCAACAGGCAGATGACAGCCTTGAGCAGGCGGCCCTGAGTCAGCCGCTGGTGGTTGAACACATGGATTTCACCCTATTGCCCGCCCTTGAGCGTGAGCAGGCGATCGCTCGCGAGGCACAGCGCCAATCACTATTGCCCTTCGATCTGGCCAGTGGCCCGCTGTTGCGCATCAAGCTGATCAAGCTGGGCGATGACGAGCACGTCCTGCTGCTGACCCTGCATCACATCGTGTCTGATGGCTGGTCCATGAACGTGCTGATTGACGAGTTCATTCAGGGCTACGACGCCTTTGAGCGCGGCCAGCAGCCTCAGCTCCCCGACCTGCCCATTCAATACAGTGACTATGCATTGTGGCAGCGCCGCTGGCTGGAAGCCGGGGAGCAGGCGCGCCAGCTCGAATACTGGCAGGCCAAGCTCGGGGACGAGCACCCGGTCATTGCATTGCCCACCGATTACCCGCGCCCGGCCATGCCCAGCTACCGCGGCACGCGCCATGAGTTTGCGGTCGATCCGGCGCTGGTCGAGCAACTGCGCGCGCTGGCACAACGGCACAATGTCACGTTGTTCATGTTGCTGCTGGCGGCGTTCAACATCTTGCTGCATCGCTACAGCGGCCAGACCGACGTGCGGGTTGGCGTGCCCATTGCCAACCGCAACCGCCGCGAAGTCGAAGGGCTGATCGGCTTTTTTGTGAACACGCAGGTGCTGCGCAGCGAGCTGAATGCGCAAACCCGCGTGACGGATTTGCTGGCCGCCGTGAAGGAAACCGCGCTCGGCGCACAGGCGCACCAGGAGTTGCCGTTCGAGCAGTTGGTTGAAGCCTTCAAGCTGGAACGCAACCTGAGCCATAACCCGCTGTTTCAAGTGATGTACAACCACCAGCCGCAGGTGGCCGACATAGAAACAGTCAGCACCGCCTCGGGGTTGGCGCTGGGCGTGATCGAGTGGGAAGGGCGCACCACGCAGTTCGACCTGAGCCTCGATACCTGGGAAAAAGGCGGGCGCCTCAATGCTGCGCTGACCTATGCCAACGATCTGTTCGACGCCTCGACCGTCAGCCGTATGGCGCGGCACTGGGGCAATCTGCTGCGGGCCCTGGTCGACAACGCCGACTGCCGGATTGGCGAGCTGGCGATGCTGGATGCCAGCGAGCTGCACACCCAGGTACGCGACTGGAACAACACGGGCGCCGTGTACCCCGTCCATGTGTGCCTGCACCCGTTGATTGAAGCGCAAGTGCTGCGCACACCGCAGGCCACCGCCCTGGTGTTTGGCAATCAGTCCCTCACCTATGCGCAACTCAATGCGCGGGCCAACCAGTTGGCGCGCCGCTTGCGCGAACAGGGGGTGGGGCCGGATGTGCTGGTCGGCATTGCACTTGAGCGTTCGGTCGAGATGGTGGTCGGCCTGCTGGCCATCCTCAAGGCCGGCGGTGCGTATGTGCCGTTGGACCCGGAGTACCCGCAGGAACGCCTGAGTTACATGATTGAGGACAGCGGCATCGGGTTGTTGCTGACGCAGCAAGCGCTGCTGACCCACTTGCCGGTGGCGGGTATTCAGGTCATCGCTCTCGATCAGGCTGTCGAGACGCTGCAAGACGATGACGACAGCAACCTGAACCTGGCGCAGGATGCCCGGCACCTGGCCTACGTGATTTACACCTCAGGTTCTACCGGTCGCCCCAAGGGCGCGGGCAACACCCATGCCGCACTGGTTAACCGCCTATGCTGGATGCAGCAAGCCTACGGTTTGAACGAGCACGACACGGTGCTGCAAAAAACCCCGTTCAGTTTTGACGTGTCGGTGTGGGAATTCTTTTGGCCGTTGCTCACCGGCGCGCGGCTGGTAGTGGCGCAACCGGGCGAGCATCGCGAGCCGCTGCGCCTGATTGAGACCCTGCGCCAGCATCAGGTCAGCACCGTGCATTTCGTGCCGTCGATGCTGCAAGCCTTTATCCACGAGACCGGGGTTGAGCACTGCACCAGCCTGCGCCGCATCGTGTGCAGCGGTGAGGCGCTGGCGGTCGACGCGCAACAACAGGTGTTCGCCAAACTGCCGGGCACCGAGCTGTACAACCTGTACGGCCCGACCGAAGCCGCCATCGACGTGACCCACTGGACCTGTGTCGATGAAGGCGCCGCCAGTGTGCCGATTGGCCTGCCCATCGCCAACCTGCGCACGCTGGTGCTGGATGCTGACCTGTCCCCCGTGGCACTGGGGGTGGCGGGCGAGCTGTACCTGGGCGGTGCCGGTCTGGCACGCAATTATCATCGCCGCCCGGGTCTGACCGCCGAGCGTTTTGTGCCATGCCCGTTCAATCAGGGCGAACGCCTGTACCGCACCGGCGACCTTGTGCGCCAGCGGGTGGACGGGGTGATTGAGTACCTGGGCCGCCTCGACCATCAGGTCAAGCTGCGCGGCCTGCGGATCGAAATGGGCGAAATCGAAGCGCGTCTGGCTGAGCACGCGGCGGTGCGCGAAGCCGTGGCGCTGGTGCTCGATGGCAAGCAGCTGGTGGCTTACGTGGTGCTCCAAGACCCGGCCACGGCAGGGGACTGGCAGGCCGCGCTGGCGGCGCATCTGCTGCGCGGATTGCCCGAATACATGGTGCCCGGCCACTGGATCAGCCTGGAGCAACTGCCACTCTCGCCCAATGGCAAACTGGAGCGCCGCGCTCTGCCGCGCCCCGACCTGTCGTCTGCGCAGCAGGATTACACCGCGCCCGCCACTGAACTGGAGCAACGACTGGCCGACATTTGGCAGACGGTGCTGGGTGTCTCGCCCCTTGGCGTTGACGACAACTTTTTCGCGCTTGGCGGCGATTCGATCATCTCGATTCAAGTGGTCAGCCGCGCGCGTCAGGCCGGTATCGCCTTCAGCCCGCGTGACCTGTTCCAGCACCAGACCATTCGCAGCCTGGCGCGGGTCGCCGAACTGAGCACGCACACCGCCATTGACCAAGGCATCGCCCACGGTGCCGTGGCGTTGGCCCCGGTGCAGCAATGGTTTTTCGAGCAGGCGATGCCCGCCCCTCATCACTGGAACCAGGCGTTGCTGTTGCAGCCGCGCCAACCGCTAGAGGCGGCGCCGCTGGAACAGGCGTTGCGCCAACTGTTGCGCCATCACGATGCTCTGCGCCTGCGTTTCGAGCAGCACGATGGCCGTTGGCAGCAAGCCTATGCCGACCTGTCAGCCGACAGCCTGCTGTGGCACAAAGCGGCGGCTGGCACCGATGAACTCAACGCCTTGTGCGAGCACGCCCAGCGCAGCCTCGATCTGCAACAGGGGCCATTGTTGCGTGCGCTGCTGGTTGACATGCCCGACCACACGCAACGCCTGCTGCTGGTGATCCACCACTTGGCGGTAGACGGTGTTTCATGGCGGGTATTGCTTGAAGACTTGCAGCAGTTTTATGCCCAGCCGTCCCACGCGCCTCAGCCCAAGACCAGCGCCTATCAGGCCTGGACCGCGCGGCTTGCCGAGGAGGCGCATGCACGACTACCGGAGCTGGCGCTGTGGCAAGCCCAGTTGGCGGCTGCGCCCCACGAACTGCCCCGCGATCACCTCGAGGCGGGGCTGCGCACGCGACACGCACAAAAGGTCGAGCTGACCCTGGACGCTGAACGCACCCGTCAGTTGCTGCAAGTGGCCCCGGCCACGTACCGCACTCAGGTCAACGACCTGTTACTGACGGCATTGGCACGGGTGATCTGCCGCTGGAGCGGTCACGCCAGCAGCCTGATTCAGCTCGAAGGTCATGGCCGCGAAGAGCTGTTTGCTGACGTGGACCTGTCGCGCACGGTGGGCTGGTTCACCAGCCTGTTCCCGGTGCAACTCACCCCCGCGGCCGGGCTGGGCGAGTCGATCAAAGCCATCAAGGAGCAACTGCGCAGCGTGCCGGACAAAGGCGTCGGTTACGGCCTGTTGCGTTATCTGGCAGGCGAGGCGGCGGGGGCGCAACTGGCGGCGCTGCCTACCCCGCGCATCACGTTCAACTACTTGGGGCAGTTCGACCGCCAGTTTGATGAACAGGCCCTGTTTGTCCCGGCTGCCGAAAGCGCGGGCCAGGCTCAAGACCAAGACGCACCGTTGGCCAACTGGCTGAGCATCGAGGGCCAGGTGTACGGCGGCGAGTTGAACCTGCAATGGACCTACAGCCGCGAGATGTTCGACGCGCACACCCTTGAAGCGCTGGTTGAGGACTACCAGCAGGAGCTGTGTGCGCTGATCGAGCATTGCGTGACCCATGAAACGGGCGGCATGACCCCCTCCGACTTCCCGCTGGCGCGTCTCACCCAGCAGCAGCTGGACAGCCTCAAAGTGCCTGCCAGCGCCATTGAAGACATCTACCCGTTGTCGCCGATGCAACAGGGTTTGCTGGTGCACACCTTGCTTGAGCCGGGTTCGGGCATCTACTTCATGCAAGACCGCTACATCATTGACAGTGACATCGACCTGCCGCGCTTCACGGCGGCCTGGCACGCCGTGGCCCAGCGTCACGATGCCTTGCGCGCGTCCTTCAGCCTGGACGATGACGGGCAGATGCTGCAAATCATTCACCGCGATGCCGCGCCCAAGGTTCAAGTCCACGACTGGACCGGGCGCCCCGAAGCCGAGCACGAAACCGCGCTGCAAGCGCTGTTGGCCCAGGACCGCGCCGAAGGATTCGACCTGCTCAACACGCCGCCCTTCAACCTGCGTCTGATTCGCCGCCGCGCCGGTCATTACTGGTTCATCCTCAGCAACCACCACATCCTGATTGACGCCTGGTGCCGTTCGCTGCTGCTGCAAGATTTCTTCGCGCTCTACAGCGGCCAGCGCAGCCTGCCGCCTGCGGCGCGATACCGCGATTTTATTCAATGGCTGCAAGAGCAGGGCGAGCGCGAAGCCCTTCAAGCATGGACGCAGGAATTGGCGGGGTTCGAGCAACCCACACCGCTGCCGTTCGATCGGGCTTTGCGCCGTCAGGGTGGTTTCTCGCAGATCGGCGACGTGTATGCCGACCTCGAGGTCTGTCAAGGGCGTGCCTTGCGTGAGCTGGCGCAACGTTATCAATTGACCGTCAACACCTTGACCCAAGCTGCCTGGGCACTGGTGTTGCAGCGCTACAGCGGGCTGGATGAAGTGCTGTTCGGCGTGACCGTGGCGGGGCGACCGATCAACCGCCCCGAAATGCAGGACACCGTGGGCCTGTTCATCAACAGCATCCCGCTGCGCATGCGTCTGCCGCGTGCGGGCCAGCAGGTCAGCGTGCGTGAGTGGCTGCAAGGCTTGTTCGAGCACAACCTGGCGTTGCGTGAGCATGAACATTTGCCGTTGTTGCAGATTCAGGCGTGCAGCGCGCTGGACAAAGGTCAGTCGATTTTCGACAGCCTGTTTGTCTATGAAAATGCACCGGTCGAGAGTGCCGTGGTCAGCGGCGCGGAGCAAATCAGCGCCAAGTCCGACAGCGCCCGTACCCACACCAACTACCCGATGACCGTGGTGGTGTACCCCGGCGATGCGCTGGGCCTGCACCTGTCATACGACAAGCGCTTCTTCGACGACGCCACCGCCGAGCGCTTGCTGGCTGACTTCAAGCGGTTGCTGCTGGCCATTGGCGAACATGCCGATGGGTTGTTTGCCGACTTGCCGGTGGTGGACGCCGGTGAACGCGAGCACGTGTTACAGGCCGGCAATCAAACCGCGCGCGATTACCCGTTGGCGCACGGCTATGTGCGCCTGTTTGAAGCGCAATGTGCGGCGCACCCGCAACAGGTGGTTGCGACCTGCCTGGATCAGCGCTGGACCTATCGCGATCTGGACACCCGCGCCAACCGCCTCGGCCATGCCCTGATTGAGGCCGGTGTGCGTGTTGATCAGCCGGTGGCGCTGCTGGCAGAGCGCAGCCTTGAGCTGCTGGGCATGATGCTCGGCAGCTTCAAGGCAGGCGCGGCTTACTTGCCGCTCGACCCGCAACTGCCCGCGCGGCGCTTGCTCGACTTGCTGCACTTGGGGCAAGTACCGCTGCTGGTGGCCAGTGCCGCCTGCCGCGAACAGGCGCATCAGATACTGGCGCAGTTAGCCCCGGCGCAACGCCCGCAATTACGGGTCTGGGAGGAGGTGCAAGGCGCGCGTTTCTCCAGCGCACAGCCGGGCATCTACACCGCGCCCAACAACCTTGCTTACGTGATCTTCACCTCGGGTTCCACCGGCACGCCCAAAGGGGTGATGGTGGAGCAGGCGGGCATGCTGAATAACCAGCTGAGCAAAAAACCGTATCTGGATCTGGGCAGTGCCGACGTGATTGCACAGACCGCGTCCCAGAGTTTCGATATTTCAGTTTGGCAATTTCTCGCCGCGCCGTTGTTTGGCGCGCAGGTCGACATCGTGCCCAACGCCATCGCCCACGACCCGGCCGCGCTGCTGGCGCACGTGGCGGCGCGAGGTATCAGCGTGCTGGAAAGCGTACCGTCGCTGATCCACAGCCTGCTCGACGAACCACAAGGCAGCCTGGCGCCGTTGCGCTGGATGCTGCCGACCGGCGAAGCCATGCCGCCTGAACTGGCACGCCGCTGGTTGCAGCGTTACCCGCGCATCGGGCTGGTCAACGCCTACGGCCCGGCTGAATGCTCCGATGACGTGGCGCTGTTCCGGGTGGACGCAGCGTCAGCCGAGGGGGCCTACCTGCCGATTGGCCTGGCCACTGACAACAACCGTTTGTACGTGCTCGACGGCGGTTTGCAACCGGTGCCGACCGGGGTGGTGGGTGAGTTGTACGTCGCGGGCACGGGCGTGGGGCGCGGCTATTTTGGCGACCCGTTGCGCAGCGCCAGTGTGTTTTTGCCCAACCCTTACGCGCAGCAGCCGGGTGAGCGTCTGTACCGCACCGGTGACTTGGCGCGGCGCCGTGCGGATGGCCAGTTAGAGTACGTGGGCCGCATCGACCAGCAAGTCAAAGTGCGCGGTTTTCGCATTGAACTGGGTGAAATCGAATCGCGCCTGCGTGACCTCGAGGGCGTGCGCGAAGCCGCCGTGGTGGTGCAGGAAGGCCCGATCGGCAAGGCATTGGTGGCCTTTGTCGTGGCCGACGATGACGCGCCGCACTGGAACACCCTGCGTGAACACCTCAAAGCCGGACTCAAGGCGCAACTGCCGGACTACATGGTGCCGTTGCAGTGGCTGCACCTCGATCAGTTGCCGCTCAATGCCAATGGCAAGGTCGACCGCAAGGCGCTGCCGCAGGCGCAAGCCGCCGACTGGCAGCGTGAAGTGGTGCAACCCCGGGCCGGGATTGAGACGCTCATGGCCTCGATCTGGCAAGACGTGCTCAAACTGGACGCCGTGGGCCGGGACGATAACTTCTTTGAACTGGGCGGGCATTCGCTGCTGGTGGCGCAGGTGGTGTCGCGCGTGCGTCAGCAATTGAGCATCGAACTGCCCCTCAGCAGCCTGTTTGAATACAGCGTGCTCAGTGACTTCGCTGCCCGCTGCGCGGCGCAACCACAAAGCGTCAGCCAACCGCTGCTGCGTGCACTGCCAGCAGGGCAAGCGGGCGTGCTGTCGTTTGCCCAGCAACGGCAGTGGATTCTCTGGCAACTGGACCCTGACAGCGCCGCCTACAACCTCCCGGCAGCCTTGCGCCTCAAGGGTGTGTTGAACCGCGAAGCCCTGCTGCGCAGCTTCAGCGACCTGCAAACGCGTCATGCCACCTTGCGCACCACGTTCACCCAGGACGGTGAACAGGCGCGCGGCGTGCTGCACGCCAGCCTGCCACTGGCAGTGCGCGAACTGGCAGTGTCAGCGCCTGGCGCCGCTGAAATTGAAACGCTGGTGGCCCAGGAAATGCGTCAACCGTTCGACCTGCGCAATGGTCCGTTGTTGCGGGTGCTATTGCTCAACGTCGCAGCCGAGGAGCATGTGCTGGTGCTGACCGTGCACCACATTGCTGCCGATGGCTGGTCGATGCAGGTCATGGTGGATGAGTTCTGCGCCTTGTACCTGGCCCATGTTCAGGGGCAAGCCCCGCAGCTGCCAACGTTGAACATTCACTATGGCGATTACGCCGCCTGGCAACGCGACTGGTTGCAGGCGGGTGAGGGCGAGCGCCAACTGAGCGCCTGGAAAGCCCACCTGGGCACGCACCCTGCGCCGCTTGAGCTGCCTAGCGAATTGACCCGTCCGGCGATTCGTAGCGAACGCGGCGCGCGCCTTGAACTGTTGATTGAACCCGAATTGGCCGCCGGTCTGCGCCAGTTGGCCCAGCAACAGAGCGTGACCCTGTTCATGCTGCTGCTGGCCAGTTACCAGACCGTGCTGCATCGCTACAGCGGCCAATCGACAATCAACGTCGGGGTGCCAAACGCGGGGCGTAGCCGTCTCGAAACCGAAGGCTTGATCGGCTTCTTTATCAACACTCAGGTGCTGCGCGCCGAGATCGACGGCCAGCAGACTTTCGCCAGCCTGCTGCAACAGGTCAAAAAAGCCGCCCTGTGGGCACAAGCGCATCAGGAGCTGCCGTTCGAGCAGCTGGTCGAAGCGCTGCAACCGGAACGCAGCCTGAGCCACAGCCCGCTGTTTCAGGTGCTGTTCAACCATCAGCGCCAGCTCGGCGAAAGTGTCGAGCGCAGCCTGCCGGGGCTGAGTGTCGAGCGCATGGACTGGCAGCAACACACGGCCCAGTTTGATCTGGCGCTGGACACCGAAGAGCAGGGCGAGCAGTTACACGCCAGCCTGACCTACGCCAGCGACGTGTATGACGCCGCCACCATGACGCAGCTGGGCGGGCACTGGCTCAACCTGCTGCGCGCCGTGGTGCGTGAGCCGCAACAACGGATTGCCGCACTTGAGCTGCTGGAGCCGTGCGAGCAGCAAGCGCTGATTGAGCAATGGAACCCGAACGTTCAGCGCCAGCCGGTGGCTGCGGCCTTGCACCAGCTGTTCGAAGCGCAAGCCGCCGCGCAGCCGCACGCCGTGGCGCTGCGGTGGGGTGACGAGGGGCTCAGCTATGCCGACCTTAACGCCCGGTCCAATCGGCTGGCGCGCAAACTGCGCGAGCTGGGCGTTGGCCCGGAAGTGCGCGTGGGCATTGCCACCGAGCGGGCGATACCGCTGGTGGTCGGCGTGTTGGCGATTCTCAAGGCCGGGGGTGCCTATGTGCCGCTGGACCCGCAATACCCGGCCGAACGCTTGAGCTTCATGATCGAAGACAGCGGCATTGCCTTGCTGCTGACCCAGGAGCACCTGCTGGAGCATTTGCCGCCCCGCGTTGGGGTGCAGACGCTGTGCCTGGAGCATCTGGCGCTGGACGCGTTCAGTGCTGACAACCTGGCCAACCAGACCCTGCCGGACACTCTGGCGTACGTGATCTACACCTCCGGCTCCACCGGGCGACCCAAGGGCGCGCTGCTCAGCCATGCCAACGTCACCCGCTTGCTGAGTGCCACGCAGCAGCCGTTTGGCTTCGGCGCGCAGGACGTGTGGACGCTGTTCCATTCCTACGCGTTCGACTTCTCGGTCTGGGAACTGTTTGGTGCCCTGTGCACCGGCGGTCGCCTGGTGATCGTGCCGTATTTCATCAGCCGCGAGCCGCAGGCGTTCCATCAATTGTTGTGTGACGAAGGCGTCACGGTGCTCAACCAGACGCCGACGGCGTTCCGTCAATTACTGCCCATTGCCTGCCAGAGCACACTACCACTGGCACTGCGGTGGGTGATCTTCGGGGGTGAGGCGCTGGACGTGTCGAGCCTGCGCCCGTGGTACGAGCGCTTCGGTGATCAAAGCACCACGCTGGTGAACATGTACGGCATCACCGAAACCACGGTTCACGTGACGTTCCGTGCGCTGAGCCCGGCGGACCTGGACGCCAAGGTGCAAAGCCCGATTGGCCGCCCGCTCAGCGACCTGAGCTGGTATTTGCTCGACAGCCAGTTGCAGCCGGTTGCAGCGGGCTGCGCGGGCGAGCTGTATATCGCCGGGGCGGGGTTGGCACGGGGGTATCACGGCCGCACGGGGCTGACAGCGGAGCGTTTTGTACCCAGCCCGTTTGCGCCGGGCGAACGCCTGTATCGCAGCGGCGACCTGGCACGCCAGCGGGCGGACGGCAATATCGACTATCTGGGCCGTATCGACCAGCAGGTGAAAATCCGTGGTTTCCGTATCGAGCTGGGTGAGATCGAAGCCTGCCTCAAACAGCAGGTTGGCGTGGCGCAAGCGGTACTGAGCGTGCATCCAGGCACTCACGGGCCGCAGTTGTGTGCCTATGTGGTGGCCGATCAAGCGCCCGCCGACCCACTGGCGTGGCGTGAACATTTGCGTGAGGCGCTTAAGGTCGACTTGCCGGACTACATGGTGCCGACCCATTGGCGGCTGCTTGACGCCCTGCCATTGACCGGCAACGGCAAGCTCGATCGCAAGGCCTTGCCACCGCCCGACGTCGAAGACTGGCAGCGTCCCTACAGCGCACCGGTCGGCGAGCTGGAGCAACAGCTCGCGGCAATCTGGGCCAGCGTGCTGAACGTGGAGCGCGTCGGGCGCCACGACAACTTCTTTGAATTGGGCGGGCACTCGTTGCTCGCGGCCCAGGCCAGCGCCCGGGTTGAACTTGAATTGGGCATCGAGCTGGCGCTGCGCGCGCTGTTCGAGGCCGCCGACCTGCAAGCCTATGCCGCGGTGGCACAGGCACAAACGCCTGCGGATAACGATGGTCGTCTGAGCGCGCTCGAATCGCTGCTCGACGAGATGGAGATCAACTGATGGAACACTCGACCGCGTGGCGCATTGCCAACCGTTTTGCCAGCCTGGCGCCTGAACAGCGCCGTGAGTTCCTGCAAAAAATGCAGGCGCAGGGCGTCAGCTTCGGCCAGTTGCCGATCCCGGCCACGGCCCCTGCCGATGGTCTGTGCGAACTGTCGTATGCACAGCAACGCCAATGGTTCCTTTGGCAGTTAGACCCTGAGGGCGCCGCGTACCACATCCCGGCGGCCCTGCGCCTGCGGGGCGGGTTGAATATCGACGCCTTGCAACACAGCTTCGACGCGTTGCTCAGGCGCCATCACAGCTTGCGCAGCGTTTTTGTCGAGCACGACGGCCAGGTTCAATGCAGTAGCCCGCTCGCGCCTACAGGTATGCAGTTGACGCGCCATGACCTGCGCGATCTGGCCACGGCCGAACGCATGCCACGTGCATTGGCTTTGCTTGAACACGACATCGCCCAGCCGTTCGACCTGCAAAACGGCCCGCTGCTGCGGGTCAGCCTGCTGCAACTGGACACCGACGACTACGTGCTGGTGCTGACCCTGCACCACATCGTGGCCGATGGTTGGTCGATGGGGGTGTTGGTTGACGAATTCTCGCAGCTGTATGCGGCCCATGTGCAAGGCAAAACCCTGACGCTGCCCGAGCTGCCCATTCAATACGCCGACTACGCACTGTGGCAGCGGCGCTGGATGGAGGCCGGTGAGCTGGAGCGCCAACTGGACTGGTGGCGCGGGCAACTGGGTGACGAGCAGCCGGTGCTGGAACTGCCGGGTGATCGCCCGCGCCCTGCGCAACCCACGCAGCAGGGTGCGCGCCTGGACTTCACCCTTGAGCCGGTATTGGCCAAAAACCTGATGGTGCTGGCCCGACAGCGCGGCGTGACCCCGTTCATGCTGTTGCTGGCCAGTTTTCAGACCTTGTTGCACCGCTACAGCGGTCAGAACGATCTGCGTATCGGCGTCCCTGTGGCCAACCGCAATCGGGCTGAGAGCCGTGGCCTGATCGGCTTTTTCGTGAACACGCAAGTGCTGCGTGCCGAGCTTGACGGGCACCTGCCGTTTACCCGCCTGCTGGAGCAAACCCGCGACCGTTCGCTGGACGCGCAAGGCTATCAGGACCTGCCCTTCGAGCGGCTGGTGCAGGCGCTGCAAGGCGAGCGCAGCCTGAGTCACAGCCCGTTGTTCCAGGTCATGTTCAATCACCAGCAAAGCCGTCCCGGCGCGCTGAGTGCAATGTTGGCCGGTTTGCAGATCGACAGTGTGGAGTGGCAGAGCCGCACCACCCAGTTTGACCTGCAACTGGACACCCATGAGGAAGGCGAGCGCCTGATGGCCAGCCTGACCTACGCCACCGACCTGTTTGACGCCGCGCGTATCGAGCAGATGGCGGCGCATTGGCGCAACCTGCTGGCGGCCATTGTGGCCGACCCGAACTGCGCAATTGGCGCATTGCCGATGCTGTCGGCCTCCGAGGTTCAAGCCACGCTTTACCAGCTCAATGCCACCGCACATCCCTATCCGGGCCCGGAATGCGTGCACCTGCACATCGAGGCGCAAGCGGCGGCAACGCCCCAGGCCTGCGCGCTGGTGTTTGCCGGGCAACGCCTGAGTTATGCCGAGTTGAACCAGCGGGCCAACCGTCTGGCCCGCTGCTTGCGTGAGCAGGGTGTTGGCCCGGAAGTTCGCGTGGGCGTGGCGTGCGAACGCTCGCTGGAATTGGTCATCGGGCTGCTGGCGATTCTCAAGGCCGGTGGCGCTTATGTGCCGTTAGACCCCGAATACCCGGCCGAGCGTCTGGCCTACCTGTTTGAAGACAGCGGTATCAGCCTGTTGCTGACCCAGGCCCATGTGCAGGCTGACTTGCCGTTGCCTGAAGGCTTGCCCGTGCTCTGCCTGCAAGCCAGCGCCGACTGGCTGGCCGAGTACGCCAACGAGGATGTGCCTAACCTGGCCAGCGCGCAGAACCTGGCATACGTGATTTACACCTCGGGTTCCACGGGCCGCCCTAAAGGTGCGGGCAACAGTCATGGCGCGTTGTACAACCGTCTGGCGTGGATGCAACAGGCCTATGCACTGAGCGCGACCGATCGGGTGCTGCAAAAAACCCCTTTCAGTTTTGACGTGTCGGTGTGGGAGTTTTTCTGGCCGCTGATGCACGGCGCCACCCTGGTGGTGGCGGCACCGGGCGCGCACCGCGACCCGCAACAGCTGGCGGCGTTGATCGTCGAGCAGGCGATCACCACGCTGCACTTCGTGCCCTCGATGCTTCAGGCCTTTATCGGCGCCGAGGAAGCCGCGCAGTGCACCTCGTTACAACGCATCGTGTGCAGTGGCGAGGCGCTGGCGGTCGAGTTGCAGCGCCAGACGTTGCGCAGCCTGCCGCAAGCGTCGTTATACAACCTGTACGGCCCGACCGAGGCGGCCATCGACGTCACTCACTGGACGTGCGTCGAAGAGGGCCGCGACAGCGTGCCTATCGGGCGCCCGATTGCCAACCTGCGCACTTACATCCTCAGCCCTGAACTGTTGGCGTTGCCGAACGGCGCGATTGGCGAGTTGTACCTGGCTGGCGCCGGGCTGGCGCGGGGGTATCACGCACGTCCGGGGTTGACCGCTGAACGCTTTGTGGTCGACCCGTTTGGCACCGGCGAGCGTCTCTATCGCACCGGTGATCTGGCCCGCTACCGCGCCGATGGCGCCATTGAATACTGCGGGCGCATCGACCATCAGGTGAAAATTCGCGGGTTGCGCATCGAGCTGGGCGAAATCGAAGCGCGCCTGCAAGAACACCCGCAGGTGCAGGACGCCGTGGTACTGGCGCTTGATAACCAGTTGGTGGCGTATCTGGTGCCCGCCGATGCCGCGGTGCTCAGTCGCCCAGAGGCGCAAGCGCCGTGGCGCGAAGCGCTCAAGGCGCACCTGTTGCAGAGCCTGCCGGACTACATGGTGCCCACGCACCTGATGCTGATCGAGCGCATGCCGCTCAGCCCTAACGGCAAGCTGGAACGCAAGTTGCTGCCAGCGCCGCACGTCAGTGTCAGCCAGCGCGTGTTTGAAGCACCCCGCAGCGAGCACGAACGCCAATTGGCGGCCATCTGGCAAGAAGTGCTGGGGGTCGAGCAGGTCGGGCGTCACGATAATTTCTTTGAGCTGGGCGGTGACTCGATCATCTCGATTCAAGTGGTCAGCCGCGCCCGCCGTGCAGGTTTGGGGTTGAAACCACGGGATCTGTTTCAACAGCCGACCTTGCACGCGCTGGCTGCTGTGGTGAGCCAGCAGGCCGCGCCGCACATTGCCCAAGGCCCGGTGCTCGGCGTGCAACCCCTGACCCCGGTGCAGCACGGGTTCTTTGAACACCAGCGGGTGCAGCCGCAGCACTGGAACCAGTCGGTGTTGCTTGATGTGCGCGAACCGCTGGACTTGTTACGCCTGCAAACCGCTGTGCAACAGGTGCTGGCCCAGCACGATGCGCTGCGCTTGCAGTTCCGTGAAATCGAGGGGCAGTGGACGGCGCGTTATGTGCCGCTCGACAGCGCGGCCGCCACTGATTTGCTGTGGACCGCACAGGTGCAAAGCGATGAGGCATTGCAAGCCTTGTGTGACGAAGCCCAGCGCAGCTTGTCGCTGCATGACGGCCCGCTGTTGCGCGCGGTGTTGATCGACCACGAGGACGCAGGCCAACGCTTGCTGTTGGTGATTCATCACTTGGTGGTCGATGGCGTGTCGTGGCGTGTCCTGCTTGAAGACCTGCAAGCGGCGTACGCCGGGCAGGCGCTGCCGGAAAAAACCAGTGCCCTGCAAGACTGGGCCACCCGACTCAGCGCCTACGCCAACAGCGACGCTCTGCTGGCTGAATCGGCGTGGTGGCAGGCCCAGTTGCAGGGTGTCAGCGCGCAGTTGCCCAAGGCCCGCCCCGGCGGCAGCCAGGCCCTGCTTCATCGTCAGGTGGTCAGCCTGGGGTTGAGCCGCGAACACACCCGTCAACTGTTGCAACAGGCGCCCGCGGCGTATCGGACTCAGGTCAATGACGTGTTGCTGACTGCATTGGCCCGCGCGTTGTGCGACTGGACCGGTGATTCGACAGCGTTGATTCAACTCGAAGGCCACGGCCGCGAAGACCTGTTCGACACGCTTGACCTGACCCGCACGGTGGGCTGGTTCACCAGCCTGTTCCCGGTCAAATTGACCCCGGCCGCCGATCTGGCGACCTCGATCAAGGCCATCAAGCAGCAACTGCGTGACATCCCCGGCAAAGGGCTGGGCTTTGGTGTGTTGCGCTACCATGGCCCGACCGAGGTGCAAGCCCGCCTTGCGGCGTTGCCGACCGCCAGGGTCACGTTCAACTATCTGGGCCAGTTCGACCAGAGCTTCAGTGACGATGCGTTATTTGTGCCCTCCCGCCACAGCAGCGGTGCGGCGCAGAGCCTGGACTCGCCGCTGGCCAACTGGTTGTCAGTGGACGGTCAGGTGTTTGGCGGTGAACTGAAACTGGACCTGAGCTTCAGTCAGGAGTGCTTCGACAAGGCTGATATTCAAGCATTGGCGGCGGCCATCGAAACCAACCTGCGGGCGCTGGTGGCGCACTGCGTCAACCCGCAACACGGCGGTGTGACCCCGGCAGACTTCCCGCTGGCGCCACTGAGCCAAAGCCAACTGGATGCACTGCCGGTGGCTGCGCGGCAGATCGAAGACCTGTACCCGTTGTCGCCAATGCAGAGCGGGTTGTTGTTTCACAGCCTCTACGAACCGCAGGCCGGGGCTTACGTCAACCAGCTCAGCGTCGAAGCCAAAGGGCTGGACGCGGCGCGATTGGGCCAGGCGTGGCAAGCGACACTGGATGCGCACCCGATTTTGCGCAGCGGGTTCCACTGGCCGCAGGGCGCCACAGAACCGGTGCAAGTGGTGCAACGCACACTGGAGCTGCCGCTCACCGTGCTCGACTGGCGCGGCCGTGACGATCAGGACGCGGAGCTGCAATTGCTGGCCCGCAGCGAACGCTTGGCGTTCGATCCGGCCCAACCGCCGTTGTTGCGTCTGGCGTTGGTGCGCCTCGACGAGCAGCGTCAGCAACTGATTTACACCCATCACCACGTGTTGCTCGATGGCTGGAGCAATGCCCTGCTGCTGGGCGAGGTGTTGCAGCGTTATGCCGGGGTCGAGGTGGCGAACCATCAAGGCCGTTTTGCCGATTACATTGGCTGGTTGCAGGGGCAGGACGCGGTGGCGGACGAAGCCTTTTGGCGCGAGCAACTGCTCGTTTTGCAACACCCGACCTTGCTCGCCCAGAGCGTGGCGCACGCCACCACGGCTCCCGCCGATGCCTACGCCGACCATCGGCAGGTGTTCGACGCGCCGAGCAGTGCGGCCTTTGCCGCGTTTGCCCGTCAGCACAGCATCACCCTCAACACCTTGGTGCAAGGCGCGTGGGCGGTATTGTTGCAGCGCTACAGCGGTCAACAGACGGTGGCGTTTGGCGCCACGGTGGCGGGGCGACCGGTGGACTTGCCGGGTGCCGAGCAGCAGTTGGGTCTGTTTATCAATACCTTGGCGGTGATCAGCCAGCCACAAGCCGCTGAAAGCGTGGCGCAGTGGTTAGGGCGTTTGCAGGCGCACAACCTTGAGCTGCGCGAGCATGAATTCACCGCATTGAGCGACGTGCAGCGCTGGGCCGGTCGCGCAGGCGAACCCTTGTTTGACAGCCTGCTGGTGTTCGAAAACTTCCCCATTGCCCAGGCCCTGCAACAAGGCGCGCCGGATGGCCTGAGCTTCTCGTTGCCCGACAACCATGAACGCACCAACTACCCGCTGACACTGGCGGCGGTCAGCGAAGGGCAATTGAGCCTGACCTGGAGCTATTTGCTCAGCCACTTCAGCCCCACAGCCGTGGCGCGCATGAGCCAGCATCTGGCGTGTCTGCTGGAGGCTATGGTCGCGGCGCCGCAAGCCCGTCTCGGTGACTTGCCTTTACTGAGTGCCGCCGAGCGCCAACAGCTGCTGCATGACTGGAACCCGGCGCCGCAGCCGCTGACCGAGCATTGCGTGCATCAGTTGATTGAAACGCAGGCGGCGATGCGTCCCGAGGCGCCCGCACTGATCTTTGCCGACACCACCTTCAGCTATGCCGACCTCAATCAGCGCGCCAATCGCTTGGCCCATCGCTTGCGCGAGTTGGGGGTTGGCCCTGAAGTGCGGGTGGGGCTGGCAGTGGAGCGTTCGCCACAGATGATCATTGGCTTGCTGGCGATCCTCAAGGCGGGCGGGGCCTATGTGCCGCTCGACCCGGCGTACCCTGCTGAGCGCTTGAGTTATTTGATGCAGGACAGCGGCATTGCCCTGTTGTTGAGCCAGTCATGGCTGGGCAATCAGTTGCCCCGGATCGACGGCCTGCCGGTTCTGGAACTGGACCGCGAAACCGTCGCGCATTTGCCGGGCACCAACCTGCCTAACCTGACCTGCGCGCACAACCTCGCTTACTTGATTTACACCTCGGGTTCGACCGGTCGCCCCAAAGGCGTCAGTGTGGCCCACGGCCCGCTGGCCATGCACTGCCAATCGATTGGCGAGCTGTACGGCATGACCCCGCAGGACCGCGAGTTGCAATTTGCCTCTATCAGTTTTGACGGTGCCCATGAGCGCTGGCTGACGCCGCTGGTGTTCGGCTCGGCGCTGATGCCGCGTGACGATGAAGTCTGGAGCGCTCAACGCACCTGCGAAGAGATCGAGCGCCACGGCATAACCATCGCCTGTTTCACCCCCAGCTACCTGCTGCAAAT
This sequence comes from Pseudomonas weihenstephanensis, assembly GCF_001043055.1. Taxonomy (GTDB): domain Bacteria; phylum Pseudomonadota; class Gammaproteobacteria; order Pseudomonadales; family Pseudomonadaceae; genus Aquipseudomonas; species Aquipseudomonas weihenstephanensis. Next base: position 47,861 of record NZ_JYLF01000011.1, on the reverse strand, counting down.
GGCCGATTACATCGGCGAAGCAGGGCGCCGGTTGCCGATTCGTTCCTACACCGTGGGCGGTGAGGGCATGCCCAAGCACGCGTTCGATGAAGTGCAGCGGGTGTTGCAGCCGCCACGCATCATCAACGGTTATGGCCCGACCGAAACCGTCATCACGCCGCTGATCTGGTGCGCGTATCCGGGCACGCAATTTGATTCGGCGTTCCTGCCGATCGGCCGCCCGGTGGGGCAACGCAGTGCGTATGTGCTCGACAGTCATCTGCAACCGCTGCCGGTGGGCGTGGCGGGTGAGCTGTACTTGGGCGGCGAGGGCATTGCTCGCGGTTATCATCAGCGTCCTGACCTGACTGCTGAGCGCTTTGTACCGGACCCGTTCGTGGCCGGTGCACGCCTGTATCGCAGCGGCGACCTGGCGCGGCTGCGCGAAGATGGCGTGGTCGAGTACCTGGGGCGTATTGACCAGCAAGTGAAGATTCGCGGTTTCCGCATTGAACTGGGGGAAATCGAAGCCTGCCTGCTGGAACACGAGGGCGTACGCGAAGCCTTTGTGGTGGACCGTGAAGGGCCGGTCAGCCGTCAATTGGTCGGTTATGTGGTAGCGCGTGACCCGCTGGCCGATGAGGGCGCGTTGCGCGAAGCGCTGAATGCACACCTGCGCAGCCGTTTGCCGGCGCACATGATGCCCGCGCACATGATGTGCCTGGCGGCGCTGCCATTGACCCCCAACGGCAAACTTGACCGTCAGGCACTGCCTGCGCCCCACGCCAGCCGTGAGGTGCTGGACCGGGTGCTGCCGGGCACACCGGCAGAGTCACTGCTGGCGGACATCTGGCAAGAATTGCTGGGGCTGGAGGCGATTGGCGTCACCGAAAACTTCTTCGAGTTGGGCGGCGATTCGATCATCTCTTTGCAGGCCGTGAGCCGGGCGGGCGCGCAAGGTCTGGCGTTCACTCCCAAACAACTGTTCGAGGCCCAAACCATTCGTGCGTTGGCGCGGCTGGCGGTGGATGCCGCACCACAGGTCGCGCAGGTACTCGACAGCGTGCCCTTTGCTCAAGTGAGCGCAGCCGTGCAGGTTGATCGCAGCTCACTGGACGATCTTTACCCGCTGTCGCCGATGCAGCAGGGCATGTTGTTCCACTGCATCGAATCGCCGGAGCTGAACCTGTACGTCAACCAGCTCAGCGTGGCGGTCGAAGGGTTGCAGGTCGAACGCTTTTGCGCGGCGTGGGAGGCCCTGCTTGAGCGTCACGAGGTGCTGCGCGCCGCTTTCCTTTGGCGCGACGGTCTGGCTGACCCGCTGCAAGCGGTGTATCAGCAGGTGCGCGTGCCCATTGTCGAACTGGACTGGCGTGAACATGCCGAGCCAGACGCGGCTTTGCAGGCCTTGGCGGCGCAGGACCAGGCGCGCGGGTTTGATCTGAGCTGCCCACCGTTGATGCGCTTTACGCTGGTGCGCCTGGAGGAGCACCGGTACCAGATGATCTGGACTTACCATCACTTGCTGCTCGATGGCTGGAGCGCGTCACGTTTGCTCGGCGAAATGCTGCGTTTGTACGCTCATCAGAGCCTGCCGCAACTGAGCGGGCGTTATGCCGATTACATCCAGTGGCTGGCGCAGCAGGACGTCAGTGTGGCCGAAGGCTTCTGGCGCGAGCAGCTTGCTGCAGTGCAAGCGCCGACCATTCTGGCGAATGCGGCCAACACCGACGGCCGCGGGCATGGCGTGCTCTACACCTATCTGGACAGCGACGCGACACGCCGCTTGCATGCCTTTGCCAATCGTCAGCGGGTGACGCTCAACACCGTGGTGCAAGCCGCCTGGTTACTGTTGTTGCAACGCCATACCGGGCAACGCAGCGTGGCGTTTGGTGCCACGGTGGCGGGGCGCCCGACCGGGTTGGCGGGTGCGCAAGACATGCTGGGCCTGTTCATCAACACTTTGCCGGTGATCCAGACCCTTGACCCGCAGCAAGCGCTGGGTGACTGGTTGCGTCAATTACAGGCTTACAACCTGTCGATCCGTGACTTTGAGCACACCCCTCTGGCGGATATTCAGCGTTGGGCCGGACAGGGCGGGCAAGGGCTGTTCGACAGCATTATCGTGTTTGAAAACCACCCGGTGGACCGTGCCCTGCGCGGTGAGCAAGACGGCGAGCTGAAATTTGCCGAAGTCGGCAGCGGCGGGGTGACCAACTTCCCGATGGACTTGATGGTCAGCGCCACCGATCAGGGCCTGGAGGTGGAATACCTGTACTTGCGCGAACGCTTCAGCGCGCCTGAGGTGGAACACATTCGCGCGCAGTTCGAAGGTTTGCTGGCGCAATTGCCGCTGGATGCGCAGTGCCTGATCGGCAACATTGGGCTGCCACAGGCGCAGATTGAAACGCCACAGCCGCCTGTGCTGACGCAAGACGTGGTGCAGGGCTTTATGGCTCAGGTGCTGCGTCAGCCTCAGGCGGTGGCCTTGATCTGCGACGGTCGTGAGTTGACCTATGCCGCACTGGATCGTCAGGCCGACGCCTTGGCCGCGCAGCTGCAAGCGCGGGGCATTGGCCCGGAATCGTTGGTGGCCGTGGCGTTGCCGCGTTCAGAACAGACGATTGTGGCGTTTGTGGCGGTGCTCAAGGCCGGTGCTGCGTATTTGCCGCTGGACCTCGACTACCCGGCCGAGCGGCTGGCGTTCATGCTGGCCGACTCTGCGGCCAGCCTGTTGCTGTGCCACAGCGATGTGGACGAACGCGTGGCCTTCACGGCTGCCACCCCGCGGTTGCTGCTTGATCAACTGAGTGATCAGCCGCTGTTGCCGCGCGCGGTTGAATCGTTGGGCGGGCACCTGGCGTACCTGATTTACACCTCCGGCTCCACTGGCCAGCCCAAGGGCGTGGCCGTGGCGCGGCAACCGATCGCGCGGCACTGTCAGGGCATCATCGAGCGGTATGAACTGACCCCCCGCAGCCGCGAATTGCACTTTATGTCCTTCTCCTTTGACGGCGCGCAAGAGCGTTGGCTCAGTGTGTTGCTGGCCGGTGGCAGCCTGGTGATTCGCGACGATCAGCTGTGGACTGCGGAGCAGACCTTAGCGGTGCTGCATGCCTACAACGTGAGCGTGGCGTGCTTCCCGCCTGCGTACCTGCAACAACTGGCCGATGTGGCGTTGACGCAGGGCAATCCACCGCCCGTTCACACCTACTGCTTTGGCGGTGATGCGGTGCCGCACGCCAGTTTTGAACGGGTCAAACAGGCGCTGCGCCCGCAACGACTGGTCAACGGCTATGGCCCGACCGAAACCGTGGTCACGCCGCTGCTGTGGCGGGCCGAGGTGAGCGAGCGCTGTGAGGCGGCGTACGCGCCGATTGGCCGCAGCGTGGCCGGCCGCGGGGTGTATGTGCTGGACGCAGACATGAACCCGTTGCCGGTGGGTGTCAGCGGTGAACTGTACTTGGGTGGCGAATGTCTGGCGCGGGGTTATCACCGTCAGCCGGGGTTGAGCGCCGAACGCTTTGTGCCGGACCCGTTCGAGGCCAAGGGCGGGCGCATGTACCGCACTGGCGACTTGGTACGCCAGCGCGAGTGCGGCTTGGTCGACTATCTGGGGCGACTGGACCAGCAGGTAAAAATTCGCGGATTCCGTATTGAACTGGGTGAAATCGAAGCGCGCCTGCGTCAGTGCGACGGCGTGCAAGACGCGGCCGTCAAGGTGATCGAAGGCACGAGTGGCAAACAATTGGTGGGCTACGTGGTGGCTGCCGCCCGCGCCACACTGGAGCGTGAAATCAAGGAGCAACTGCAAGCGCAACTGCCGGATTACATGGTGCCGACGCATATTGTGCCGTTGGCGTGCTTCCCGCTGTCGGCCAACGGCAAACTGGACCGGCGCGCATTACCCGAACCGCAACTGACCCAGGGCACGTACCGCGCGCCGCGTAATGCGCTGGAACAGGCGCTGGCGTTGATCTGGCAAGAGGTCCTGGGGCTGGCGTCAGTAGGCATCGACGACAACTTCTTCGAGCTGGGTGGCGATTCGCTGCAAGTGCTCAAAGTGATTTCGCGGGTGCGCAATCAGCCTGAGCTGGGTTTGAGTTTGAAACTGCGCGACTTGATGCAAAAACCGTGTATTGCCGAACTCAGCGGGTTTGAACCCGTGGTTGCGGATCAGGCGCCGGACCCGTTGCTGGCGCTCAACAGCCGGGTCAAGGACGTACCGCCGCTGTTCTGCTTGCACGCAGGTTTCGGCACCGTGTTCGACTACGAGCCATTGGCCCGTAAATTGGACGGGCGCCGCAGCGTCTATGGAGTGCAGTGCCGCATGTTGCTCGACCCCCAGTGGCAGGACGCGTCGTTACACAGCATGGCACTCGCTTATGCCGAACGTATTCGGCAGCAGCAGGCCAATGGTCCGTATCACCTGCTTGGCTGGTCGTTGGGCGGGGCATTGGCCTTGCTGGTGGCGCAAGCGCTTGAGGCGCAAGGTCAGCAGGTGGCATTTGCCGGTTTGGTCGATACCTACGTGGCGGGAACGGCTGAGGCCAGTGACGGGCGCGAAGACTTGCAGGACTTTTTGCGCTTTGTGCTGGGTGTGTCCGAGGCCGAGGCGAACGTGTTGCTGGATGAGCAAGGGCCAAGTGCCGAGCAGGTGATTGGTGCCGCGATGGCCGAACCACGCAGCGGGCTGGGTGAGCATGGGCTGCTCGGGGCGGCGGAGCTGAGCCACATCTTTGCAGTGGGTGCGCGCCTCAAGCAATTGGCGCTGGCGCAGGCTGCGTTGCCTGCAACCCGGGTTCAGGCGCACCACTGGTGGGTGACGGGACGTGACGAGGAGCGCCGCGAGCATGCGACACAAATCGGTGCCGGGGCCAGTCATGCGGTTTTGGCGGGTGGACACTACGAACTGCTGCGCCAGGCCGCGTTACTGACCCGGCTGGAGCACTTGCTGGCGGGGCAGCCTGAGCGGGCGTGAGCACTTTTATTGCGTAGAAGCTGTCGCAGGCGGCGATCTTTAAATCTTAAAAGCGCGCCGCCTGCGCACCTCAAGAAGCCTGTTTATGGATAAGGAAACACGCATGTCGGTAGTACCTGAGCTGGAAGCGTTTTTGGAATTGGCCGAATACAGCCGCATGACCGGCAAAAGCAAGGCGATGCATGACATGACACCGGCCGATGCGCGGGTGGAGTTCGAAATGAGTTCGGGGGTGTTTGATGAGCCGCTAGAGGACATCGACTGCTATGACGTGCGCATCAGCGCCCGAGATGGTTTCAGCCTGCCCGCACGGCTGTATCGCTGCCCGCAGTTGCCAGAGGGACCGCTGCCGGTGGTGGTGTATTTTCATGGTGGGGGTTATGTGATCGGCAGCCTGGATAGCCATGATGCTTTGTGCCGCCGTTTGGCGGATGCCGGGCATTTCGCCGTGCTGGCTGTGGATTATCGGTTGGCGCCCGAGTGGAAATTCCCCACGGCGGTGCATGACGCGTGCGACGCCGTTAACTGGTTGCTGCGCGAGGGCGCGCGGTACGGGTTGGACGCCACGCGTGTGGCGTTTACCGGTGACAGCGCGGGTGGCACTTTGAGCACTGTGTTGTCGATTCTGGCGGTTCGCGACCCACAAGAAGTGGCCATTGTGCCGCGTGCGCAGGTGCTGCTGTACCCCGTCACCGATGGCAGTTGCAAGCGTGATTCGCATACGCGCTACGCGCAAGGTTATCTGCTTGAGGCCGCCACGATGGACTGGTTTTACCAGCACTACACGCGCACGGCAGATGACGTGCAGGATTGGCGGATTTCGCCGCTGCTGGCGCAAGATCTTAGTGGCCTGGCGCCGACACTGGTCTATCTGGCCGGTTACGACCCGCTGTATGACGAAGGACTGGCTTATGCCCAAAAACTCCAGCGGGCGGGCAATGAGGTGGCGCTGTGGCAAGAGCCGGGCATGACCCACGATTTCATGCGCATGAGCGGCTTGCTGGAGGAGGTGGCAGGGATTCATCAGCGCGTGGCGCAGTGGCTGGACACAAACTTGAATTGATTCGTAACAGCTGCCGCAGGCTGCGCGCGCTCAAGATCAAAAGCGCGCAGCCTGCGGCAAGGCGAGGGATCAGTCGCCAAAAGTGATCTGTGCAATCAGCCAAATGTTGGCCGCGCTGATAACGGCAAACAGAAACCAGGCCAGCAACCGGGTCGGCAAGCGGTTGGCAAAAGGCCCCATCAACGTCTCGTCGCTGGTCATGCGGATTAGCGGGTACAGCGCAAATGGCAACTGCAAACTCAGCACCACCTGGCTGAGGATCAGTAATTTGCCGACGGCGTTGTCGCCCATCAACCACACCCCGACAAACGCCGGAATCAAGGCCAGGCCACGGGTAATCAAGCGCCGTTGCCAGCACGGGATGCGCAGCTTCAGGTAGCCTTCCATGATCACCTGGCCCGCGATGGTGCCGGTGAATGTCGAGCTTTGCCCGGAGGCCAGCAGTGCCACGCCAAACAATACGCTGGCCATCGCGCCGCCCACCAAGGGGTCGAGCAGGCGGTAGGCGTCCTGGATCTCTACCACCTCGGTGTGGCCCGTGGTGTGAAAGGCCGCTGCGGCGAGGATCAGAATCGCGGCGTTCACCATCAACGCCAAGGCCAGGGAGCCGATGGTATCAATGCGCGCCAGGCGCACGGCGTCGAGTTTGCTGGCGTAGTCGTTGCCCATTCGCCGGGTTTGCACCACTGAGCTGTGCAGGTACAGGTTGTGGGGCATCACTGTCGCGCCGAGGATGCCGATGGCCAGGTACAGCGGCGCCGCTTCGCTGATGGCGGACAAGGACGGTTTGAACCCTTCAAACACGTCAGGCCAGTACGGTTTGATCAGCACCAGTTCGACGAAGAAACACGCGCCAATGGTCAACACCAGCACCAGCATGATGGCTTCGAGGCGGCGGAAGCCTTTGCCCTGCAAGGCGAGGATCAACACGGTGTCGAAGGCGGTCAGGGCGATGCCGAAAGTCAGCGAACAACCCAGCAGCAAGTGGAAGGCCAGCGCGCAGCCCAGTACCTCGGCAAGATCGGTGGCAATAATCGAGACTTCAGCCAACAGCCACTGCACGCGGGCCGAGCGCTTGCTGTAGCGCGCCCGGCACAGTTGCGCCAGATCACGCCCGGTGGCGATGCCCAGGCGCGAACACAGGCATTGCACGGCCATGCCCGCGAGGCTGGCCAGCAACACCACGAACAACAGGTTATAGCCATAACGCGAACCGGCTTCGATGGCGGTGGCCCAGTTGCCGGGGTCCATGTAACCGATGCTGATCAGCAAGCCGGGGCCAGCAAAACGCAGGGCGCGTTTCCAGAAGGGGGCGCGGGCGTCCACCGGCACGCTGCCACTGACTTCAGGCGGGCAGAACGGCGCTGTGGCGATTTTCGGCAGACTGAATTTCAAACGCTGGCTCCGGGTATCCAGGGGGGAGGGTTTGGCCAGGCGCACCGGCATGAGAATGGAGCGAGGTTACACCTGTGTCGGGCTTTTTGCCGCTGATCAGGTTGATACACCGGCTCTATTTCCGGCTTTTGCACGGGTTCTGGCCCACCGGTCAGTCCTGTGCTGGAGCCAAGCGGGGTCGGCCTGTTACCATTCGCCCCTTTGTTTCATCTCCACTTCGAGACCGCCCATGACCACCGTTCGCACGCGCATCGCGCCATCGCCTACCGGCGACCCTCACGTAGGCACCGCTTACATCGCTTTGTTCAACTACTGCTTCGCCAAGCAGCATGGCGGCGAGTTCATCCTGCGGATCGAAGACACTGACCAACTGCGTTCGACCCGTGAGTCTGAGCAGCAGATCTACGATGCCTTGCGCTGGTTGGGCATCACCTGGAGCGAAGGCCCGGATGTCGGTGGCCCGCACGGTCCGTATCGTCAAAGCGAACGCAGCGACATTTACAAGCAGTACACCCAGCAACTGGTCGACATGGGGTATGCGTTCCCGTGCTTCTGTACTGGCGAAGAACTCGACCAGATGCGCGCCGAGCAAATGGCCAAGGGTGAAACCCCGCGCTACGACGGCCGCGCGCTGTTGCTGTCCAAAGAAGAAGTGGCGCAGCGCCTGGCCGCTGGCGAACCGCACGTGATCCGCATGAAAGTACCGAGCGAAGGTGTGTGCGTGGTGCCGGACCTGCTGCGTGGCGACGTCGAGATCCCGTGGGATCGTATGGACATGCAAGTGCTGATGAAGACCGACGGCTTGCCGACGTACTTCCTGGCCAACGTGGTCGATGACCACTTGATGGGCATCACCCACGTACTGCGTGGCGAAGAATGGCTGCCGTCAGCGCCGAAACTGATTCTGCTTTACGAATACTTTGGTTGGGAGCAGCCGCAGCTGTGCTACATGCCGCTGCTGCGTAACCCGGACAAGAGCAAGCTGTCCAAGCGTAAAAACCCGACATCGGTGACGTTCTACGAGCGCATGGGCTTCATGCCTGAAGCGATGCTCAACTACTTGGGGCGCATGGGTTGGTCGATGCCGGATGAGCGCGAGAAGTTCTCGCTGCAAGAAATGGTCGACAACTTTGATCTGTCCCGTGTATCGCTGGGCGGGCCGATCTTTGACGTTGAGAAACTGTCCTGGCTCAATGGCCAGTGGCTGCGCGACCTGCCACTCGAAGAATTCGCTAGCCGTGTGCAGCAATGGGCGTTGAACCCTGAGTACATGATGAAAATCGCGCCGCTGGTTCAGGGCCGGGTTGAAACTTTCAGCCAGATCGCACCGTTGGCCGAGTTCTTCTTCTCGGGCGGCGTGCAGCTGGATGCCAAGCTGTTTGAGCACAAGAAGTTGTCCGGCGATCAAGTGCGTCAGCTGATGCAACTGATTCTATGGAAGCTTGAAAGCCTGCGTCAGTGGGAAAAAGAGGCGATCACCGGCTGCATTCAAACAGTGGTCGAGTCCCTTGAGTTGAAGCTGCGCGATGCGATGCCGCTGATGTTTGCCTCGATCACCGGCCAAGCCAGCTCGGTGTCGGTGCTCGATGCAATGGAAATTCTGGGGCCGGACCTGACCCGTTTCCGTCTGCGTCAGGCGCTGGACTTGCTGGGCGGCGTGTCGAAGAAAGAAAACAAAGAGTGGGAAAAACTGTTCAACGCAATCGGTTGATCAGAATGTAAGGCGTGTAGCCGCTGCCGAAGGCGGCGTCTGGCGGTAGTTGCTACGCGCTTGTACTGAAGGTTTGGCCTGTATTTACGGGCCGGGAAGGGTAAGTGGTTGTTCTCTCGACCATTTTTTTTAAAAAACTTTGAAAATAAGTTTGACAGCCTCCCGATCCAGTCTTAATATGCGCCCCGTCCACACAGCAACAAGCAACACTGACTGTTTGGGGCTATAGCTCAGCTGGGAGAGCGCCTGCATGGCATGCAGGAGGTCAACGGTTCGATCCCGTTTAGCTCCACCAAATTTACAGTTCACTGCCTGGCCACACCGGCATTGAATCGATCAGCACTCAGCGCTGATCAGTTAGAAGGTTTGTGTCCCCTTCGTCTAGTGGCCTAGGACACCGCCCTTTCACGGCGGTAACAGGGGTTCGAGTCCCCTAGGGGACGCCAGTTTTACAGAAGCAGCACTTCGGTGTTGCTCCGCCGCCAGGCGATAAATCGGGGCTATAGCTCAGCTGGGAGAGCGCCTGCATGGCATGCAGGAGGTCAACGGTTCGATCCCGTTTAGCTCCACCAATTTACAGTTCAACGTCGGGCCACACTGGCGTTGAATCGATCAAGCTTAAGCTTGATCACTGTTAGAAGGGTTTGTGTCCCCTTCGTCTAGTGGCCTAGGACACCGCCCTTTCACGGCGGTAACAGGGGTTCGAGTCCCCTAGGGGACGCCACGATTACCCGCTCTGCGGGATTTTTAAGGGTCATTCAATTATTGAATGGCCCTTTTGTTTGTCTGCGTTTTAAGCCTGTCGCTGCACCTCCTTCTAACCCTGCGTTACACTGCGCCCTTTATTGGAGCGTGGAGCTGGGCATGACGTGGGATTTGGCAACGCCATTCATCATTGACCTACAGGTGCAGGCTGAAGACATTGACGGGTTTGGGCATGCCAACAACGCAGCCTATGTCGTGTGGCTTGAGCGGTGCGCTTGGCGGCACTCACAGCGCCTGGGTCTGGACCTGACCGAATACCGGCGTCTGGACCGTGCCATGGCGGTGGCCCGGCATGAAATCGACTATCTGGCCAGCGCCTATGAAGGCGACGAATTACAGCTGGCCACCTGGATTGTTGACTGTGACCAGCGCCTGCGCATGACTCGCCGCTTCCAACTGGTAAGGCCCTGCGATGGCAAGACCTTGCTGCGCGCGCACACCACCTTTGTGTGTATCGAGCTGTCCAGTGGCAAAGCCAAGCGCTTGCCGCCTGAGTTCCTGGAAGGCTATGGCCCGGCGGTCGTTACCGGATGACAAAGGCTCACGGCTTGATACCGATTCCCCACGGAACACCGTAAACTGCGGCACGTTTTTTATGAGAGTCACCCATGCAAATTGCTTTGGCGCCGATGGAGGGGTTGGTCGACAACATCCTGCGTGATGTCCTGACCCGCACCGGCGGTATTGATTGGTGCGTGACCGAATTTATTCGGGTTACTGAGCGCCTGCTACCAGAAGCCTACTTCCACAAGTTTGCCCCTGAACTCCAGCACGGCGCCAAAACCCGTGCCGGGGTGCCGCTGCGTGTGCAGTTGCTGGGTTCGGACCCGGCGTGCCTGGCGGATAACGCGGCACTGGCTTGCCAGCTGGGTTCTGAGGTCATCGACCTGAATTTCGGTTGCCCGGCCAAAACGGTGAACAAGTCGCGCGGCGGCGCCGTACTGCTCAAAGAGCCTGAGTTGCTGCACGCGATCTTGTTGCAGGTGCGGCGCACCGTGCCCGCGCATATCCCGGTCACGGCCAAAATGCGTCTGGGTTTCGATACTCCCGACAGCGCCAATGAATGTGCCATTGCGCTGGCTGAGGGCGGTGCGAGTCAGATCGTGGTGCATGCCCGAACCAAGATGGACGGCTATAAACCACCTGCGCATTGGGAGTACATCGCGCAAGTGCAAGAGGCCGTCAACGTGCCGGTCTTTGCCAATGGCGATATTTGGTCGGTCGATGACTGGCGGCGTTGCCGGGAAATCAGCGGTGCTGAAGACATCATGCTGGGGCGCGGCCTGGTCTCGCGCCCCGACCTGGCACGCCAGATCGCCGCCGCCCGTGCGGGCGAGGAGATCGTTGAAATGACCTGGGCCGATTTGCAGCCCATGATTCGCGATTTCTGGGCGCAGGCGCAGGCCCAGTTGACCCCGCGTTCAGCGCCGGGCCGGCTCAAGCAATGGCTGGCCATGTTGACGCGTAATTACCCTGAGGCGACGGTGCTGTTCAACGCCATGCGCCGCGAAACCGATTGTGAAAAGGTGCGGTATCTGGTGAATAACCCGCCTGAGGGCGCGATTTGATCGGCCCAAAAAAAATTTGAAAAAGCCCCTTGAAATGATTTTGCCGGTCCTTATTTAGTGGGTACGCGATGCCGAAACCGGGTCGCGAATAAAAAACTCGCTGAAATCAGGAGGCATAAATTATGAGCACTGCATTTTCTCTGGCGCCACTGTTCCGTAATTCTGTCGGCTTTGACCGTTTTAGTGATTTGTTCGAAACAGCGCTGCGTAATGACACCAGTGGGGGCTACCCACCTTACAACGTAGAAAAACGTGGCGAAGACAGCTATCGCATCGTCGTCGCGGCGGCAGGCTTCCAGCAAGATGACCTGGACCTGCAAGTTGAAAAAGGTGTGCTGAGCGTCAGTGGTAGCAAACGTGAAGCCAGCAATGATGAAGGCTTGACCTATTTGCATCAGGGTATTGCGCAACGGGCATTCAAATTGTCCTTCCGTCTCGACGACCATATCGAGATCAAAGGCGCCAACTTGAGCAATGGCCTGCTAAGTATTGATCTGCAACGGGTCGTGCCTGAAGAGGCGAAAGCCAAACGCATCCCTATCAATGGGGAGCAGCCAGCGCTGCAACACTGATCCACAGCAGGTGCTAGCCATGAACCCCGTCTCATCAGGCGGGGTTCTTTGTTTCAGGGGGGTGTGAGCCGCGCGCACAGATCTGCAAGCGTTTGTTTCTGTGGGCGATAAAGCGTTTTTTCTTCAACTAGCCTGTAGAGCACTGGCCGAACACATACGGTGTTTGGCACCACCCGCAGGTGAAGTAGATGAAGAACAAACGCGCGCGAGATGCAGTCACCGGGCTATTCATTCCTTTGGAAGAAGCCAAGCGTCGACCGCGGGAGAGCACCCTCGAAACCATCAAAAAACCCAAAAAGCCGGACGCAAAAAGCTGATGAGCAGCACGCAGGCATTTGTCTTCGACCTCTCCCCGAGGCAAGTGCCTGCACTTTTACCTGGCGCGCTTGCACGAGAGCGCACAAGCGTCAAATGCGCACCCTCTATGGGGCTGTGAGAAGCGTCTCAGCACCGGGCAGGTTGAATATGGCCCTGAACAGTTCGGCGCGCTCGCAAGCCTGTTGCTCGACAACGAATGCGCCCTGCATCCCCGTCAGCAAGCAATTAAGCGACGTTGATCCAGACCCGGCATTGCTGCGGGCCTGGGTAACGGGTTTTACTTTGGGGTGTGAGGCTGGGCGGCTGGACGTGCTTTAAGGTTTTTGTCCGCTTTGTAGCGCAGGGCTACATCCGGCACGCTGCCGCTTCTGCCGGTTTCTATCCAGTTGCGGATACGGCTGGCGTCGGCAAAATGCGTGTATTTGCCGAACGCATCCAGAATCACCAGCGATACCGGCCGGTTGCCCATTTCAGTCACCAGCACCAGGCAGTGCCCGGCCTGATTGGTGAACCCGGTCTTGGTGATTTTGATGTTCCACTTGTCCTTGTTCACCAGGTGATCGGTGTTGTGAAAACCCAGGGTGTAATTCGGTTTTCTGAACGCCACGGTTTTTTCTTTGGTGGTGCTCAACTGGCTCAGCATCGGGTATTTACGCGCGGCGGCCAGTAGTTTGCTCAGGTCGCGGGCGGTGGACACGTTGTGAATCGACAGGCCGGTCGGCTCAACGTAATGGGTGTGCATCATGCCCAGGCTTTTGGCCTTGGCGTTCATGGCGGCAATAAACGCCACGTAACCGCCAGGGTAATGGTGGGCGAGGGTGGCAGCGGCACGGTTTTCAGAGGACATCAATGTAATCAGCATCATGTCGTGGCGGGTCAGCTCACTGCCAAGCTTGACCCGTGAAAACACGCCTTTCATTTCTGGCGTGTCGTTGATGTTGACCGCGATGTACTCATTCATTGGCAGTTTGGCATCGAGCACCACCATAGCGGTCATCAGCTTGGAGACCGAAGCAATCGGCACCACCACGTCGGGGTTGCTGGCGTAGATGATCTTGTTGGTTTGCAGATCAACCAACATCGCGCTGCCTGAAGCGATGTGCAGTTGTGATGTGTCGCGCGGTGCTGAGGTGCTCTCATTCGCTGCGGCGACTGAGCAAGCAGCGGTGCCTGTAAGAACTAAAAATAGGCCAAGAATCGAAAGATGAATTTTCACGCAGATTGACTCAATAAAGGTTAGGAAGTGCCTGGCTGTCAGTGCTGTTATACACATCACGTTACACTTAGAGAGTATGTATCAATAATCGCGTAAATGCGTGAGTAAACGGGCGTTTAGAGCACCTTTTTCGCGTAAATCATACGTTTCGTGTTTGCCAGATGTGCACTGACAGTCGGCCATATCGCCTGCCTGCTGGAAGGGTAGCAGTACAAAGCTGAGCGCACGCTGAACAGGCGCTTCATCGGTCTGCGCCAAGCCATCGTATCGCGTGGCAATTGTGTAAAATGCTCGCCCTTTGAAATGACCGGCTCACACGATGACCCCTCAAGCGCTGTCCACCCTCCATCTGCATCTTCTGTCTGCGCTTGAAAACGTGCCCGACGAAACCCGACGTCTGTTTCACGGGCGCGGTCGTTGCTGGCCGGGATTGGAGCAGCTCACGGTGGACTGGCTGCAAGGCGTGGTGCTGGTTTCGCTGTTCAAAGAGCCTGAAGCGCCATCACTGGTTGCGCTGAAAGCGCTGCTGCTGGACCTTGCGCATACCCCGGTGTGGCAAGCGTGTGGTGCGCACACATTGGTCGTGCAGCATCGCTACACGTTGCAAAGCGACAGTGAATGGCTGGTGGGTGAGCCCATTGATGAATGCACGCTGACCGAAGGCGGGTTGCGCTATCGGGTGGACCTGGGGCGCAAACAGAACAATGGGCTGTTTCTCGACATGCGGTATGGCCGTGATTGGGTCAAAGCGCAGGCCGAAGGCAAGCGGGTGTTGAATCTGTTTGCCTACACCTGCGGGTTCTCGGTGGCTGCGATTGCCGGTGGGGCACAGCATGTGGTTAACCTCGACATGTCCCGCGCGGCCTTGAGCCGTGGCCGCGACAATCATCGTCTCAATGGCCATGACATGAGCAAGGTGACGTTTCTGGGGCACGAGCTGTTCAAGTCATGGGGCAAGGTAAAAAGTACCGGTCCCTATGATCTTGTCATCATCGACCCGCCGTCCTTTCAGAAAGGCAGCTTTCTGTTGACCAAGGATTACCAGCGGGTAGTGCGACGCCTGCCGGAACTGTTGAGTGAAAACGGTCTGGTTCTGGCGTGCATGAATGATCCTTCGCTGGGATCAGACTTTTTGATCGATGGCGTGACCGAGCATGCGCCGGGTTTGCGTTTTGAGCAGCGCCTTGACAATCCCCCGGAGTTCCCGGACGCAGACGCCGAATGCGGTTTGAAAGCGCTGGTGTTCAAACAAGGTATTTGAGGGGCAAAAAAAAGCCCGCGGGGGAGGGTGCGGGCGAAGGGTTCATTGAATGAGCAGGGGCAATATACCGCCTGACATTCACTGGCTGGGTGAAACAAAATTCATCTAAAACGGCGGATTGATCACGATCAATCCGCCGTTTTAGTTTATTTGGTACGCGACGATTCAAACAGGAACCAGACGCGGCGCTCAGCTTCATCAATCCAGTTTTCCAGCAGGCTGGTGGTGGCCACGTCGCCCAGCTCGGAACACATGTCGTGGGTTTCGCGCATGTAGGCCGCCAGTTGAATGTTGTCTTCGCGCAGTTCGGCCAGCATGTCTTCCGGGGTCACGAAATCGGCATCATTATCCAGCAGGCGTTGCAGCTTTTTGATGTGACCTATAGAGCGAATGGTGGTGCGCCCCAGCTTGCGCACGCGTTCGGCGATGGCGTCTGTGGTGGCGAAAATTTGATCGGATTGCTCATCCAGCAGCAGATGGAAGTCGCGAAAGTGCGGGCCGGACATGTGCCAGTGAAAGTTTTTGGTCTTCATGTAAATGGCGAACGTATCAGCCAGCAGCGCATTCACTTCGGCTGCAATGTTGATGCAGGCTTCATCGCTCAGCGCCGAAGGTGTCCGCAGATCGGCCTTTCTGTTTTCCTTGGCGGATTTCAGGTCTTTCATGATGGTTCCTCGTGGAAGCTGTGGATGGGAGTTAACAGCTATTGATTCGGGCTGACTTAAGACCAGGATTGGTCTTTCGTCAAACGAGCCAAGCCGCGCCAGTACGGTATTTCAAGGGTTTGAAGGCCCGCTGAGCAAGATTGTTCAAGACTTTGCCCGCGTTTGTTGCGACGCTTTGACGCTGCCCACTGCCCGGAAGTTTTAAATGCCTGATTCGATCCCCCGCGTCGCGTTCATGCGTGGCGTGATTGCTTGTCTTCCCTTGACGCTGGCGTGTGCGCCCTGGGGGCTTCTGGCCGGGTCGACGGCCATTGATGCGCAATTGACCCCCGCTCAAAGCCAGGGTTTGTCGGTACTGGTGTTTGCCGGTGCGGCTCAGTTGGTGGCAATTGGCATGATCAAAGGTGGCGCCAGTGCGCTGTCTATCCTGTTGACGACCTTGCTCCTGACTTCACAGCATCTGCTGTATGCCATGCACCTGCGCCCTGTGGTTTCGCCTTTGCCTGCCAAGTGGCGGTTTGGTCTGGGTTTTTTACTGACGGATGAGTTTTTTGCGTTGGTGAGCAGCCATGACCGCCAGACGTTTAACCGCTGGTACGCACTGGGCGTGGGCTTGTGCATGTACATCGGCTGGAACCTGTTCACGCTGCTCGGCGTGGTGCTGGGCAAGAGTATTCCGGGGCTGGATCAGCTTGGGCTGGAATTTTCGATTGCCGCGACTTTTATCGCGTTGATCACGCCCGTGGTGCGCAATGTGCCGACTGTCATTTGTGTGGCGGTTTCACTGCTCAGTGTGGTGCTGTTCAGTTACTGGCAGTGGGAGTCGGCCATTGTGCTGGCGGGGCTGGCCGGGATGGCCGCAGGGTATTTGAGCAAGCGGGCGGGGGTGTTTTTCGAATGATGTGGGTGATTATTGTCGGGATGGCGTTGATTCTTTTTTTCAACCGTTATCTGTTTCTTGAGCCGCGCTTGCCGATCCGTTTGAATCGCGGGGTCAAGGAGTTTTTGGGCTTTGCGGTACCGGGCATGCTGACCGCAATTTGCGGGCCGATTATTTTCGTCAAGGAACAGACGCTGGATCTAAGCCCCGGCAACCCATACCTGCTGGCCGGGTTGTGTGCCATTGGCCTGATGCTCTGGCGCCGCAACGTGTTGCTCAGTGTCGTGTGCAGTGTGGCGCTGTTTTATCTGTTTCGCAGGTGGCTTTGACCTGGGCGGCGGCGCGAGAAGTAAACGGGCCGCTGACAGGCACGCCGTCGATCACCACGTACCAGCACGCTAACAGCCCATCGGCGCGAAGCGGGGCGGGTACTGCACTGCCCACCACGGACATGACATGAATCTTGGACATACACACCTCCATCTATCAATGAGAGCACCTTACGGCGTGCGCCGCGGCACAAAAAATCATTGCGCTTGATAGTCGCCATCGACAGTGATGAGGGTAGTGCGTGTGGCAGGTTAATCCACCACCAGGTCCAGCATGTGCATGACTTCGTGATCGCTGATCAACCCTTTGTTGACCAAATGCTGCGCCAGCAGTGAGACCAGCTTGGCAGAGCGATGCCCTTCGAGTTGTTTGAGTTCGGTGAGTGCGTTGTAAACCTTGCTGGAGGTGCACAAGCCAGCGGTGTGGTGAGGGTTCTGTGTTGGCATGGAGCCTTCCTTGTTTTTATAGGTATTGAGATGTGTAAGCAGGTGGTGTCAGCCATGAGTGGCAAGCCAGCGGGTACGCACGGCATTAATCATGCCGCAGGTAAGTTACATTTTGTGTCTCACCTGCGACATTCACATCATCTATCCAGACCATCTGCCGTTACCAGCGCGGCGGGCCGTAGTAACCGCGTGGTGGGCCGTAATACACCGGTTGTGGCCGGCCATAGTAACCCTGGTAATAAACGGGTTGGGGGGGCGGCACATACACCGGTTGTGGCTGGTAATACACCGGTGGCGCCTGTACATACACCGGCGGGGGCTGAGCATAGACCGGTTGTTGCACGTAGACCGGGCGTTGATCGTGGCTCGAAATGACCGAGCCGATGATCGCACCGCCCACCACTGCACCAAACAGGGCCGGGCCAGGGCCCCAGCGACCGTGGGCAGAGGCTTGGCCGGCGACAGCCAATGCGCCGATCAGCAAAGCGACTTTTGGGATACTGCGCAACATGACGAATCCTCGAATTCCAGCCCCGGCAATGTGGCCTGTACCAGGCCACAAAATGAGTGCGGGGATAATACTCAGACCGCATTTCTTGAAAAACATGCGGCGCATGTCGGTAAATGTTGTGTAAGGTCTGCGCCAGCTGACACGTTTCAGCGTGATCTGCCCGTCCATGATTAACCAAAACACTCGAAACGGCTCTGGCCGTTTATCTGAAAGCGTTCTGCCTGGAGATGAGCATGCAAATGAATCCGAACAAAGACACCCGGCTGTGCATATCGCTGTCGGGCCGGCCGGGGAATTTCGGGTTGCGTTTTCATAATCATCTGTATGGCCAACTGGACCTGAACTACTACTACAAGGCGTTCAGCAGCCAGGATCTGGCAGGCGCAATCACCGGTATTCGGGCGCTAGGTATTCGCGGTTGCGGTGTGTCCATGCCCTTCAAGGAAGCGTGCATTGCTTTGGTCGACGAGCTGGATGCGTCGGCCAAGGCCATTGATTCGATCAACACCATCGTCAATACCGACGGTCACCTCAAAGCGTACAACACCGACTACATCGCCATTGCGCAGTTGCTTGAAACCCATCAAGTGGATAAAGACACCACGTTTGCCTTGCGTGGCAGTGGCGGCATGGCCAAGGCGGTTGCCTCGGCGCTGCGGGACGGGGGCTATCGCAATGGTTTGATCGTGGCGCGAAATGAAGCGAGTGGCAGGGCATTGGCCGCCAACTGTGGTTATCAATGGCAACCTGAGCTGGGTGCACAGCGCCCGCAAATGCTGATCAATGTCACGCCAGTGGGTATGAGTGGCGGGGCAGAGGCCGATCAATTGGCGTTCGAGGCCGGGGCGATTGATCAGGCGTCAATCATCTTCGATGTGGTGGCGATTCCCTCTGAAACCCCTTTGATCGTTCGTGGGCGCGCGCAAGGCAAGCAGGTAATTACCGGGCTTGAGGTCATTGCGATTCAGGCCGTAGAGCAATTTGTGCTGTACACCGGCGTGCGCCCGACCCCTGAGCAATTTCAGGCGGCTGTCGAGTTCGCACGCCGTTGAGGTGGTGGCCGGGTGAACCAGCGCATCCGGCCAACTGTTTACTCAAGTTCGGCCAGGCGAGCTTCGAGCGCGGTGATCCGAGCCTCCAGTGCTTCGAAACGCTCCAGCGAGATGCCAGCGCTGGCCCCGCGCTCGGCAGGTTGCTGGCGAGCGGCCATGATCGTTTCGATGTCAGCCGGATCGCCTAGGGCGTGCATGTAGCGGTCTTCACGCTGACCATTCTGGCGAGGCAGCAGCAGGGCCAGGTCGCGCGCAATCAATCGTTCCAACGGGTGCTGTACTTGCTCGGTGTCTTCAAAGTCGTGCAAGCGTGCGCTGCGGGTCAGCAGCTCATTCAGGGTTTGCGGACCGCGCAGAAAGAGCAGCCCGATCAACACCATCTGGGCGGGCACAAGCTCCAGTACCTTATCGATCCGGTGCTCCCAGCGGTCTGCACGGCTGCCCATCACCAAACGAGTGAAGCCTCGTCCTTCAAGCGCGCGCAAGCTTTGTCCGACCTGGCCCTGACTTAGATTCATCACCGGTTCGCGGCTGGTTTTTTGATTGCAAGCCAGCACCAGTGCGTTGAGGGTCAGCGGGTAGGTCTCGGGGTGGGTGGCCTGTTTCTCGATCAAGGAGCCGAGGATGCGAATTTCCGTGCTATTGAGCCGGGGTTCGACGTCGGTATCGTGTTCTGTGCTCATCACGCTTTCCTTGTGTGTTGGAAGGCGGCTAGCCTAGAACCAATGCTGGCTAAAAGACAAGCCGCTTGCGCGCTGCTACAGGGCTATAATTCGCCGCACATTAATTCCCGCCCACAGACTGTCGAGACTTACATGACTATCTCTCTGTATGACGCATCCATTCCCGTGTTCAAACAAATGCTTAACGCCATGAGCGGTGTGCTGAGCAAAGCTGAGGCGCACGCGACGGCCAAGAACATCGACCCGAGTGTGTTGCTGCAAGCACGTCTGGCCCCGGACATGTTCGCGCTGGTGCGTCAGGTGCAAATTGCGGTCGATTTCGCCAAGGGTGTTTCGGCACGTCTGGCGCAAATCGAACTGCCAAAATACGACGACACCGAAACAACCTTTGCAGAGCTGCAAGCATTGATCAGCAAAGTGCTGGCCTTTGTAGACACCATCAAGCCCGAGCAGGTTGATGGCAAGGAAGGGATTGAAATCATCACCCGTCAGGGCACGCCCAAAGAAAAGCGCTTCACGGGTCAGGCTTACTTGTTGACCTATGGTCTGCCCCAGTTTTTCTTCCACGTGACCACCACCTACGCGATCCTTCGCCACAATGGCGTTGAAGTCGGCAAGCGCGATTACATGGGTGCGTTCTGAGTGTGAGATGGCGTTGCGCTGAGTAGCGCACGGTCAGCATTCAAGCGCAGCCCTGGGCTGCGCTTGAATATCGGGAGGTTTAGCGTTGTACGGCTTTGTCTTCAGCCATGCAGGCTGCCGCTGTAAATAACACGTCGGTGGAGGAGTTGAGCGCGGTTTCTGCCGAATCCTGCAGAATGCCGATGATGAAACCCACCGCCACGACTTGCATCGCAATCTCGCTCGGGATGCCAAACAGGCTGCACGCCAGCGGGATCAGCAGTAACGAGCCACCCGCCACGCCCGATGCGCCACAGGCGCAAACAGCCGCCACGACACTGAGCAAGATGGCTGTCGGCACATCGACTTCAATACCTAGCGTGTGCACCGCTGCCAGGCTCAGCACGGTAATGGTAATCGCCGCACCTGCCATGTTGATGGTGGCGCCCAGCGGGATCGACACAGAGTAGGTGTCTTCATGCAGCCCTAAACGTTCACTCAGTGCCATGTTCACCGGGATGTTGGCGGCCGAGCTGCGGGTGAAAAACGCGGTGATGCCACTTTCACGCAAGCACATAAAGACCAGCGGGAACGGGTTGCGACGCAGCTTCCAGAATACGATCAGCGGGTTGACCACTAACGCCACAAACAGCATGCAGCCGATCAGTACGGCGAGCAGGTGCAAGTAGCCCAGCAGTGCGTTGAAACCCGAAGAGGCGAGGGTCGAAGCCACCAGCCCGAAAATACCCAGGGGTGCAAAGCGGATTACGACGCGCACGATCAAGGTCACGCCGTTCGACAAGTCATTGAGCACGGTGCGCGTGGTCTCTCCGGCATGGCGAATCGCAATGCCCATACCAATAGCCCACGCCAGAATGCCAATGAAGTTGGCGTTCATCAGAGCGTTCACCGGGTTGTCGACCACGCTCAGCAGCAGGCTTTGCAACACTTCACCGATACCACCGGGGGCCGACACGGCAATGTCTTGCGTGGAAAGCACCAGGTTGGAAGGAAAGAGCATGCTTGCAACAACAGCCACAACGGCGGCGGCAAAGGTGCCGAACAGGTAGAGGACCAGGATGGGCCGGATGTGGGTTTCCTGCCCGTGCTTATGGTTGGCAATCGAGGCCATGACCAGTACGAACACCAAAATCGGTGCGACGGCTTTCAATGCACTGACAAACAGCTTGCCAATAAAAGCCACGGACAGTGCAGCTGATGGCGCGAGCCAGGCCAGCAGAATCCCGGCAATCAACCCGATCACAATCTGGGTCACCAGGCTGGTGCGTTTGAGCCGGTGCAACAGGGAAGGTGAAGCGTCAGTCATAGGGGACTCTCTAGTTGTTGTGGGCATTGCATTCAGTGATCTTGCGCCGAACAGCAAACGGGCAGGCTGCTCAGCAAAAATCGCAGGACGGGACCTGCGCGGCTGATGATAGCCGGGCGTGTTAAACACGTCTGTGTGACTAAAACCATGGCGCAGGGGCGGACTTTATCATAGCGGTGTAGGAACTTTCCCGTACAAGGGCAATCTGTCACACGCCCAGGGCTTGGCCTGCATGGATTCAACGCACGCTACGCTCGAAACATTCTGTTAATATTGCCCTCCCCACACTTCTTCAAATCAGCGGACTCGTTGCTTCGCTGGCGTTGCTGTCTCTGGAGTTTTTCATGCTGTTGCCTATCTTGCTGCTGTCTGCGGCCGGTTTTACCGTGCTTACGACTGAATTCATCATTGTTGGCCTGTTGCCATCAATCGCGCGCGACCTAGAGGTAAGCGTGCCTCAGGCCGGCTTATTGGTGACCTTGTTTGCCTTCACCGTTGCAGCGTTGGGGCCATTTTTGACTGCTTATTTCGCCCGCTTTGAGCGCAAGCGTCTGTTCATAAACATCTTGCTGATGTTTGCTTTTGCCAACACGGTGGCAGCGCTGGCGCCCAACATTTGGGTGATGGCATTTGCCCGGTTATTACCGGCCCTTGGATTGCCGGTGTTCTGGGCATTGGCCAGTGAAACCGCAGTGGATATCGTGGGTCCTGATTTTGCTGGGCGAGCCATTGCCAAGATCGGCTTCGGGATTGTTTGCGCTACGGTATTCGGTATTCCAGTGGGCACACTGATATCGGATGCGTGGGGCTGGCGCAGTGCGTTCGCCATTTTGGCGGTAGTGGCTTTGGCCAAGGCCTTACTGCTGTGGATCTACCTGCCGGCCACTCGCGTGGCCAAAGAGACCGTCACGCTACGCTCGCAATTGGGCATGCTGCGCAATCCGCTGTTGATCGGCCATATTGTGCTGTCCGTGCTGGTATTCAGCGGCATGTTTACGGCATACACCTATCTGGCAGACATTTTGGAGCGGTTGGCAGGCTTTAACGGCACATTGGTCGGTTGGTGCCTGATGGGGTTCGGTGCTGTTGGTCTGATCGGTAACTCGTTGGGCGGGCGGATGGTGGATCGTCATCCGCTGATTGCCTCGATGGTGTTTTGCGCCTTTATGATCGGCGGGATGGTCGCCTTGGTGCCCAGCATTCACTCAACGCTCGGGCTGGCGGCGGCGATGGGTGTATGGGGGGTGACGCAGGCGGCGCTGTTCCTGGTGAGCCATGTGCGCTTGATGAAAGTGGCGCCTCACGCGCCCGCATTTGCAGCATCGCTCAACATTGCCGGGGCTAATTTGGGTATCGGTTTAGGGGCAATGGTGGGTGGTCGGGTGATTGATCATTACGGCTTGGGCAGCCTGGGTTTTGCGGCTGCCGGGTTCATTGTGCTGTCGATCTTGCTGGCTTTGTTGCTGATGACATCTAAAACCCGCGCGGTCTGTGCTTAAGTTTCCAGGTCAGTAAACAGTTCGCGCCGCGCACCTTCGGTAATCGCAACGATGCCGGGGTGCTTGATCTTGCGCTCCACGGTGATGGCGTAAAACGATTCGGTGACCGCCTCGGTGTGGCCTATCAGCTCAACGTCAAACTGGCGCATGACTTCTTTGGCGATCACGCTGGGTGCAATAAAAACGCCAATGCCCGACTGCCCGAAAGCCTGCATGAGGGCGCTGTCATCGAACTCACCGACGATGCGTGGCTGAATTTGCAGTTCGGCCAGCCAGCGCAACAAGCGGCTGCGCAACACTGTTTCCGGGCCGGGTATGAGCAACGGAGCGCCTTGCAAGCACTGCGGAAAGTTTTCTGAGTAGTGTTTCGCCAACGCATGAGTGGCAAAAAAACTGATCCCGCATTCCCCCAGTTTTTGGCTCAGGCCTTTTATGTCCAGGTGAGAGGGCATTGGGCTGTCGGAAATCACCAAATCCAGGCGTTGAATGGCCAGGTCCGCGAGCAGGCGATCGAGCTTGTCCTCGCGGCAGGTGATGCGAATCGGCTCATCCAGCTCCATCGTCGGCGCAATCAAGCGATACACGATCGATTTTGGGACCACATCGGCCACCCCGACCCGGAATAAAATCTGCTGCTCCTTGGGCGACATGCGCAACATGCTCTGGAGTTCGCTGCCCACTTGAAAAATGTGTTCAGCGTAGGGCAGCACCTGGCGTCCGGTCTCGGTGAGTTCCAGTTGCCGGCCCACGCGTTGAAACAGTGGCAGGCCGTAGGTCTGCTCAAACAGGCTGATTTGCCCACTGATGGTCTGTGGCGTGAGGTTCAATTGTTCACAGGCGCGGACGATGCTGCCGGTCTTGGCAACAACCCAAAAATAGTGGAGCTGACGGTAGTTGAGCATTTGATGCGTAACACTTCGTAAAAAGCGAAGTATAGCGCTTAAAAATACGAATTTTCCTGAACTGTTTGTCTCTTTAGAATCCCGCGTTATTCGCGTGTGCAGGCCGCGACCCCGATGACAGAGGAAAAACACGATGACAATCAAGAATGTGGGCGTGGCGACCTTGTTGGCGGCAGCGCTATTGATGATGGGCGGATGTGATCAAGCGGAAAAAGCCGCGCAGCAGATGCTCAGTAAAACCGCAGAAAGCGCCAAACAGGCAATTGATGACACGCATAAAGCTGCCGAACAGGCGCTCAATGATGTCACCGGGGCTAAACCCGAGGACAAAGAAGCGCCCGAGCAAGCGCGTAAAGAGTCGTCGCACACTATTTAACACGTCTTACTACTGAGTCAGATCGCACCTATGGAATACCTTTTACAACTGGCCGCCAGCCCTACAGCCTGGGTGGCGTTGGCCACATTGATCGTGATGGAGATCGTGCTGGGGATCGATAACCTGATCTTCATCTCGATCCTGACTAACAAGTTGCCGGAGAAATTTCGTACCCAGGCGCGCCGCATTGGTATCGGCATGGCGCTGATTTTGCGCCTGGGTTTGCTCAGCACCATCGCTTATATCGTGCAGTTGACCGCGCCGGTGTTTGAAGTGCTGGGGCAAGCTTTCTCATGGAAGGACATGATCCTGATTGCCGGTGGTTTGTTCCTGGTATGGAAGGCTACCAGTGAAATTCACCACAGCATGAGTCCGCAGGCAGAAGGTGAGAGTGAAGGTCAGTCGTCTGCAATTTCTTTAGGCTTTGCGGCCGCGATTGGTCAGATTCTGATGCTGGACCTGGTGTTTTCGATCGACAGCATCATTACTGCAGTCGGTATGACTGAGCACTTGCCGATTATGGTGATTGCAGTAGTGGTGGCGGTGTTGGTAATGCTGCTGGCATCGGAGCCATTGGCCAAGTTCATCAATGAAAACCCGACCGTGGTGATGTTGGCGCTGGCCTTCCTGATCATGATTGGCATGACCTTGATTGCCGAAGGTTTTGGTGCTCACGTGCCTAAAGGCTACGTGTATGCCGCGATGGCGTTCTCGGCGACGGTCGAAACACTTAACATTTTGGCGCGACGGGTTCGTGAAAAACGCCAGGCTGCTTTGGTGAAGTAACGTCGCAGTGATGCAGCAGGCCGTTCCTCCCTTAAGGGGTGGGGCGGCTTTTTTATTTAATGAGCATTAGCGGTGTTGATCTTGGGTGTGTCAGCGGGTTTTTTTTGAGCGGGCACCGTTTGCGGATGATGGCGTCGACTGATACGCATCACGCCCCAGAGCATGGCAGCCGCAACGGCCAGCCAGCCGCTGAATAGTAGGAAAATGGTTAAGGCCGGGCTCATCAGTGCCTCCTTGCCCTAAATGGGCATGCACACATAACAAGTGACAGTCTAGCCGCTGGTGTGTTTCAAGCTATTGACCAAAGGTCGAGAGTCATCGACTGATTCGCTCTATATGGCGGGGCAAACTGCGGGTTAAGGCTATACCTCGACAGGCGTGCGCCCTATGATCGGCGACCATGCTGGGTATTGAACATCCAGCCTCTATTCAAGGCGAGGGAGCATGCGTGCAGTGATGGGCTTGAAATTGACGCGAGTGTGGTGGGCCGGTGTTTTAGTGTTGCTTATGACGGGTTGTGCCAGTGTTGAGCGGCCCGACCTGCGTCAGTTGCCTGAGCGGGTTGAACTCAATGGGGTGCCGTTCTTTCGTGGCAATGCCAACCAGAGTGGCCCACAAGTGCTGGCGAGTATGTTCAGCGAACAACGGATTCGTACTACACCCGGACTGTTGACCAAGCCATTAAAGTTGCCGGGTGCTGAAGACGCGTTGCAAAGCAATATGGAAAAACTGGTATCCGAATATGGATTGTTGGTTTATCCCCTGGATAAATCGCTCTCGGCGCTGCTGACACAAGTGGCCGCAGGTTATCCGGTGATGCTGCGGTTCACTGACGGCACTGTTTGGTCTACGCCGCGTTACGCGATGTTGGTGGGCTTCAACCGCACCAAGCAGACCGTGTTATTGCGCGCAGGTATGGAGCGGCGCAGGTTAATGGACTTTGATAAGTTTGAGTCGGCCTGGAAGGATGCCGGAGGCTGGGCTGTGCTGGTGGTGTCGCCGGGGCAATTACCGGCCCATGTTGATCGGGCACGCTGGCTAAAAGCCGCTAATGACCTTTCTCGCGCCGGGCAGGAGCAGGCAAGTGCCAAGGCGATTCAAGCGCTAGAGTTGCACAAGTAGGCAAACGCCTCCAAAACAGCGCCCTTGGCGCCGTTTGAAGGTGCAGTTTGTCAGAATCCGTATTTGTCTCGCAGGCTGTAGTACCAGGCACCTAACGCTGTCAGCGGTGTGCGCAGCAGTTGGCCACCGGGAAACGGGTAGTGTGGCAGATCGGCAAAGGCGTCAAAACGTTCAGCCTGGCCTCGTAGCGCTTCGGCCAGAACCTTGCCCGCCAGGTGGGTGTACGTCACGCCGTGGCCGCTGCACCCTTGGGAGTAATAGATGTTGTCACCGATACGTCCCACCTGCGGCAGGCGTGACAGCGTCAGCAGAAAATTACCGGTCCACGCGTAGTCAATCTTCACGTCCTTGAGTTGCGGAAAAGCCTTGAGCATTTTTGGCCGAATAATCGCTTCAATATTGGCCGGATCGCGTGCGCCATACACCACGCCACCGCCGAAGATCAGGCGCTTATCGCCGGACAAACGATAGTAGTCAAGCAGGTAGTTACAATCCTCAACACAGTAATCCTGCGGCAACAGCGTCTTCGCCAGCTCATCACTCAACGGTTCGGTGGTGATGACTTGGGTGCCGCATGGCATTGATTTGGACGCCAGCTCAGGGACAAGGTTGCCCAGATACGCATTGCCCGCCACGATGATGAACTTGGCCCTGACCTTGCCCTGTGGCGTGTGCACTACCGGGCTGGCACCGCGCTCGATGCGCACGGCGGGCGACTGTTCATAAACAGTGCCGCCCAATGACTCAACCGCAGCCGCTTCACCCAGCGCTAAATTGAGCGGGTGAATATGGCCGCCGCTCATGTCCAGCAATCCTCCCTGGTATTGATCGCAGGCCACCACTTCACGGATTCGGCGCTGGTCCAGCAACTCCAGTTTCGAGTTGCCATAGCGCTCCCAGAGTCTTTTCTGCGCCTCAAGGTGACCCATTTGTTTGCTGGTGATTGCTGCGAAGACGCCGCCGTCTTTCAAGTCGCACTGGATTTGGTATTTAGCGACGCGGTCACGGATGATCTGGCCGCCTTCGAATGCCATTTGCCCTAACAGTTGTGCTTGCTTTGCACCGACCGTGCGTTCAATCACATCAATATCGCGACTGTAACTGTTAACGATCTGGCCACCGTTACGGCCCGAAGCGCCAAATCCCACCTTGGCCGCCTCAAGCACCGTGACCTTGAAACCGTGCTCAAGCAGGAATAGCGCACTCGATAGCCCCGTGTACCCGGCGCCAATCACACACACATCCGTCTCAACCTCACCTTGCAGGGCAGGGCGATCAGGCGTCGGATTTGCTGAAGCCGCATAGTAAGACTGGGGGTAAGGAGTGTTCGCCATTCTGCAACCTCTGTTTTATATTTTTTACGAGTGCGGCCGATGCTACCTGAGTTGAAATCTGCCCGCCAGCGGCTCACAGCCGGCTATTTTTGCGCTTCAAATAAATAATTCGACAATTCATAGGGTTACCTGCAAAAAAGGTGTTGACACACCTCTGCAAATCTATAGAATGCGACCCCACAGCAGGCACGTAGCTCAGTTGGTTAGAGCACCACCTTGACATGGTGGGGGTCGTTGGTTCGAGTCCAATCGCGCCTACCAAACAAAATCCGCTCTGCTGGGCGGTCTAGAAGGGCTCACCGAAAGGTGGGCCCTTTTTTGTTGTCTGCGATTTGCAAAACTTTTGCAAAACTTTTGCAAAACCCCCACCTCAGAACGCCAAATCAGCGCCCACCTCCAGGTACTCGATACCTTTCGCTGTGTGCCCATCCTGATAGTGTTTGGTCATCTTCGCGTCTGCGTGACCCATCAGCGCCTGGATGTATTCCTGCGGGAAATTCTGCTGCTCATATAGCCAGGCACCCAAAGCGCGGATCTCGTGAAAGGTGGGTCGTTCGGTGGCCGGAATATGGTCATACGCATGCGCCGCGTCCCGGGCCTTGCTGAACTCGTTGCTCAGATAATTCGGGGTGACTGAGGTCCAGTGATCTTTTGCGGCTATCTGCTCGCGCTTTCGCGCCTTGGGCCGGTAATGGATCAGATAGGGCGAAGCCACAGGAGAGCGTAAGCATTCGCTCACTACCTCTCGCAGGGCTTTGCCCATTTTGATCTGCAGGTGTATGGGGTTGTCATAGCCCTGGGTCTTGCCGGGCGAAACCTTGATCGTGTTGTTCTCAAGGTCCACCGAAGACTTGAGCCAGGAAACGATATCGTCACGCCGCTGCAGGCTGGCCAGCGCCAGGCGGATGGCGCGTTTCAGCCAGATTGGCGTGGTGTCGGCGTCCACAATCGTCATCAGGCCAGCCAGCGTGTGGCGTTGTCGCTTCTTTTCGGCTTCCTTTTTGATCAGAGTCAGCTCAGCGACATTCCGCTCTGCTAATCCTTTGGCTACCGCAAAGGCAAAGATCTGCACCAGTAAGCCGCGGTGCTTGGTGTAGGCGTTGTTGCTGAACCCGTCCAGGTATTCAGCGACGGCAAGCACATCGAGCTGACCTATCAGTTGATCCCCCAAGTCCTGCCGGTAACGCTCCAGCTTGAATTGGATCTCTGCCAAAGTGCGAGCGGCATAGCCGCGATCTTTCAGCCATTCAGCTTCAAAGCGCTCCACCAGGTTGCGTATTGTGGGCAGGCGATCGCCTGTCAGGATCATGAGCAGTTCACCGTCACCGGCCATTACAGGAGCCAGCTTCGCGTTGGCAGCCCTGGCCAGCTTGATGGCCTCCTCCAGAGGGCGGTTGATGCTGGTCATCAAGCCGGTGATGGGGTTGCGGTACCGCCAGTATTTGCCGTTGGGGTAGAGGTTGGGGGGGAGCTTGCGGTTTTTGATTGTGCGAGGCCGAGAAGCCATTACCCAAGCTCCAGCATTTGAGCGAGCAGCGGATCACTCGACCCCATGATCGCGGCCTGCAGGTCTACGAAATACATCCCGCCTTTTACCTCCCCCAACACTTCACCCTCCTCTATCCATTTCTTTAGTTGTTGCAAGCTTGGTTTACCGCCTGCGTAGCGCAGCTTTCTGTATTCGCCTGCTTCCATCAAGCGAGGGAGACGGGCCGTGATCTGGGCAATGACTTTTGCCATGTCGATTCCTTTCCCCGTGCGGGGTGCTGAAAGGGTTAAGAGGCGAGCGGGTTTTTGCGGAATACCCAGTCGTGACTGCACTGGCGGCAGCGCCCGAAGAGGCGACCTGTTGCTATAAATGAGTCGGCAGAGGCTACGGCACTGACCTTGCCGGCCTGCACTTCGTAGTGGCCAGAGCCGATAAATTCTTCGGTGATTTGCATATTGCGGGCACCACAACGGGTGCAGCGGGCGTCGATGCGCTCACCGATGTTCTTTGAGGGCATAGAAAAATCCTTGCCTGCCAAAGCGGGGCGGGCTGATTGAGACTTGAAGGTTGGTATTGCCTCGCTTGACGGCAGTGGGTGGGTTAGCTGAGGGCTTTGGCGAGTGCAGCATCTGCAACCTTCATCGCGGCCTGAGCGTCGTTCACATAGGCCGGATCGAAACCGCCGCACAGATGGATAGTGGCTTGGCATGCGCGCAGGTTTTCGCGGGTTACTTTCAGCGCTGCGATCAACTCTTCGCACACTGCGCGCTCCTCCCGGCCGATATCCCAGAACCGCTGACCCCAGTGATCCGTGGGCGGCGGATTGGTGTTTTGGGCGCCAAAGGCGAGGGCGCCGATGATTGAGTCGCACAGGTCGCGCTTGTAGGCGTTATCACCATCGATGCTCAGGCCGCGTCGGCGCAATGAGCTGACTACTTCATTGTCATCAAGGCCTTGATCCTTAAGAACGATGTCTTCCTCGGGTTTGCCTGGGGTATAGATCACAAGTGTGATCTTGGCTCCGGGCAGACAGTGCTCGCTGACCTTAACGAGCGCGTCATTGGCGACTTGGTGGAAGCGCTGAAGAATTGCGGACATAGATATACCTCGCCATGCCGGTGACGGCTGGATAGTTTTGGGAGCAGGGGGTTGGGTTTGAAGCAGAAGGTTTAGCGCTTCATAAACGTTATCCAGTGCGTGTTCACACGCTTGCCGGACTTATGGCCGAAGAGTGGTTGCTGATCAGTGAGTGCCAATATTTCGCTGACTTTGACTTGGGTTTCGTTCCACTTGAAGATCAATACTCCGTCGGTGGCCAACACGCGAAAACACTCCGCAAAGCCCTTGGCCAAGTCGTCGCGCCAGTCATCTGTTAGCAGCCCGTACTTTGCTCGCAGCCAACTATCACGGCCTGCGCGGGTCAGGTGAGGTGGGTCGAACACCACCAGCTTAAATGCACCGTCAGCGAAGGGCAGGGTGCGGAAGTCCATGATGACGTTGGGTTCAACGTTCAACGCACGGCCATCACAGAGCACATGTTGCTCGTCACGAATATCCCCGAACAGTGCGCGCTGGTCGCCCTTGTCGAACCAAAACATGCGGCTGCCGCAGCAGGGGTCGAGGATTTTTAAGGCGGCAGTCACGGTGCCACCTCGCCTAGATGCTCCAAGTCCTCATGTGTAATCTTGAATGTTTCGATGTTCTTGACTCGATAGAACGAGCAATCGCAGTTCTTCCGGGCCCAGGCATCGAGAAGATCCTCTAGTTCCTGCTTGGCTTCGGCGCTGACGCTGGGAAAGTCATCGGCCCACTCACCAAGTTCGCTTGAGCTCGCGTTGTCAGCCATGGAGTTGATCACTGAGTCTGAATCTACAAACTCGGCGGGATCTGCGTAGCGCATCACGCCGCGCTGGCACTCGTCGCCAGGGGACAACTCTTCGTTTTGGTCGAGGAACGAACACCAGTCGGCTGTCCAGTCTTCGCCATTGGTGGAGTAGGCGTATTCGATAACCGCTGGAGCGACGGGCACAACAGTTTCTTCAGGCATGACTTCGTCCTTGCCGCTATAGCGGCTTGCGTTAGAGGGAGTTGAACTATTAAAAATTTGTTTATTCAAGGCGTAGCTATATACTGTCTGGCGGCTATGTTCTATATGCAGGGTTGCAGTTCGGCTGAAAGCTCTAAATGAACAATTATTAAGGAGTTAATGTGTACTATTTGCATAGCGACTTTAAAACGCCGGCTGATGATTTGATTGTTTGGCGATATATGTCAGTTGACAAGTATATTTCTCTTTTACAAACCCGGGCGCTGCATATGTGTAGGTTAGACAGGTTTGATGACCCTTGGGAAGGTTACTGGCCTGTTGGATATCGTGAATTTATCAGCGATGATATGGATGTAAAATCCAAAAAGTATTTATTCGTCAACTGTTGGCATGCCAATGATTATGAGTCGGCAGCAATGTGGGACCTATATGGGTCCAGACATTCCGGGGTGGCCATTAAAACGACTATTGGTAGCTTGAAGCGATCAATCATTGATGAAGAAGATTTTTTCATTGGCGCTGTACAGTACGTGGATTATGAACGTTACACTGAGCGATCTATGTTAAATATTGCGGTACCTGCGTTTATCAAACGACTGAGCTTTTTGCATGAGCAAGAAGTGAGATTGTTAAGTTTCGGTTTTCCCACAGTAGATGCAGAAGGTAACAGTCCTGATACAGAAGTGCAGGCGATGTCGTGCAAGGTGGATTTAACCAATCTGATGGAGGAGATTTACTTTTCTCCAACAATGCCCTCTTGGTTGGTTACCGCTTTGATTGATGTTTCTGAGAAATATGGTCTTACCGACTGCTTCAATCAATCAAATCTTTACGATCGCTTGGTAAAATAATAAAGATATTGATCATGCTGCCACCTGCTGATGTTCCTGGCTCAGCGCCTGCTGGACCGCGTGAATAATCCGCTCGAGGTAGGCGTAGTCGGGGTTTGGCTCGGTGGCGTCGTTGGTCAGGTGCCACCACTCATCACCGAACAGCTTGCTCATCAGTTCGCTGTGCGCGGAGTGCAGGTGGTCAATCGATGGCGAATCGCGAAAGTCTTCGGCTTCGGTGAACAGCTCACGCGCTTCGTCCTGTCCGAGTTCACCGCCCCGACGTTCTTTCAGCACGGTGATTTGTGCTTTGTTTGCAAGCGCTTCACCACTGAACTGCCGTGGGCTTATCGCCTGGTCGAAGTAGCCGATGATGTAGGCGGTGTTCAGCTTGCAGAAGAACTGCCCGATGTTCAGGCCGTCCCACATGCCGCCCCAGTAGGCCGTCCAGCTCTTGCTCCAGCAACTGACGGTGATCTTGCCCTTGCATGGGGCCAGGTCCTCGAGGAAGACGGTGATCGGGTCGAGATTCGCCGCACCGGTGATGACCAGCTTCGTGACTGTCGAGCGCTCTACCTGCAGCGGCGCGGTCGATTTGTTTTCTGTAGGCATGAGGCGTCCTGTGCCGGGTCATGCCCAGCAGAAAAAGTAGGTGGTTGGCGTTACTGAGCTTCGATTGCAGGAACTGTTTGGGCGCCAGTCGTTAAGCCGTGGCTGATTTCGGCTTGGCTGCCTGATAAGAAGCCTGCGATGAGGTCATCCAAGTTGGCATTCGCGGCTTTGCGTGCCCGTGCTTTACCGACGCCTTCACCCTTTGTGATTTGGTGTATGAAGGCTTCAATTAGAGCATTGTCATGGTTTTCGGCCAGTGACAGTGCTTGTGCCTGGCTTTGAGTCTGTGCAGGGGGTTCGTCCTGTTCAGGTACTAAAGCCAGCAATTTTTCGTGCACCTGGTAGACCCAAGCCTCGGCGAAGTGGTTGCCGCGCGTTTCAGGTGTGTATCGACCTCGTGATAGTTCGCCTCTGCGGGCTTTTGCGACGTACTCGCGGCGCGCGCTACTCACCTTGAAATGCAGGGTGTCGTAAGCGTATTTGGCAATTTCTGGTGCAGGCGTAACGCCGATGAAAACAGCCTGGCTTCTACGGCCGATAATGGGATGCCAGCTCGTGCAGTTGAATGACTTGCAGTTAAATGTTTTTGCGACGACTGCTCCAAGGTTCTTGTCCCATGCAGGGCGTTTTGCTTTTGCATGGGCGCCCTCCGTCCTGTTTACGTCGCTGAGCTGAACATCTATTTCGGTGATCCGGTATTTCTGCATCAGCTTCTGGGCTTGGCGCATCGCGGCTGCGGCTTCATGCTCATTGGCGCTTGCTGACAGTGCGAGGCAGTGTTTGATTTTGCGGATGATGCGTTCTAATTCTTTTGGGTCGAAGTCCATGGCAGCCTCTTCGATGGGTATAGCCATTGAGCAGGGCATGCGCGGGGCGACAAGTTCTGCTACTCCGCGCTACAACTTACTTGCCGACGCTGATGAATGGCGTCGAAGTGCCACTCGTCATGTACACCGGCAATACGCCGTTCCATTTCTCGATGGCGTTCAGCTCAACCACGCCTGGGTTCTTGCGCATGGCCTCCCCACGAATGTTCAGCGACTCAGCCTCGGCAATAGCGCGGGTGGTGATAGCGTCAGCTTCGCCCTTGGCTTGCTCGCGGGCTTTATCCGCTTCGGCAATGGTCTGTGCGACCTCGTTGGCGCGTTGCTCAGCTTTCTGGGTTGATTCAACCTTGGCGTTGAGTGCCGCGGTGACCGTGGGCGGTAAAACGATGTCGCCGGTGAGGTAGAGGCTGTCGACGACGATGCCGTATCGCTCGAAATGTTCGCGGACTGAGGTCTCAACGCCTTTGAGGAAATCCGCTTTGCCTTTGCCATACACCGCATCGACCTTCACCAGACTTGCTTGGGTGTTGAACTGGTTGCGGATCACCTGGGCGGCATTGATCTCGACAATTTCATTCATGCCTTTGCGAAAGGTCTTGAACAGAATTGGCGCGCTGTCCGGCTTGGCGTACAGGCTGACGCCGACCGGTGCCGATACCTTGAGCCCGTCTTGCGTCTGGAACGTCACCACGCCGAGGTTGAAGTTTTGCGTGAACGTTGGGAACTGGAATATTTCCTCGTTTGGCGTCAGCCAGTAGCGGCCAGGGCCTACGGCATCGGCTTGCACACCCTTGTCACTGCCCAGCATGTTGACTTTCACGCCGACAAAACCGTTGGGGACTTTTGAGCAGCCCGCTGTCAAAGCGAGCATGCACAGCGCTGCAATAGCGACAATTTTCTTCACTGGTGTTTCTCCGATGTATTGGCTGGGTGGCCGGGTTTGCGGGTTATGGCAAGAAGGAGGCAGGCGCTGGATATCAGCCAGATAGCGGTTCCAAGGAAACCTGTAATGACTTCGATATCTGACGCGCTGCTTATCAGGTGGCGAGCACCGAAGAAGAGCCACGCGACGGATACGCTGAGGTAGGCCAGGAGCAGAATAAGCACCTTGAAAAGCCGGAACGGCGCGAGTGGTTTAGGAGTCATTTACTTTCTCCAGACGCAGCGAGCTTTCGCCGCGCTGTTGGCTTTCGCAAAAAAGCAGGGGATTTAAGGCGTGAAGTTATTTCGGATCGAAGACGCCGAGCGTCAACTTGGCTGCTTCGCCAATCTGCGTATCAAGCACCGATTTGAATTCCTGTGCGATCTCCTCCCGCTGTACTTCTTCACCTACCCAGCGCAGTTTCAGCATGGGTTGGGCGCCGCTGGTGATGACCGACAGGCGCAAGACGATATGCCGCTGGCTCAGCCCTTCGTAGGGCACCACTGAGAAGATCAATGTAGACGGCAAGGTCTCTTTGCTGGTGGCTTCGATCTGGTCCATCGCGCTGCGGCTGGTGCGGGTTTCGCTGATGGCGTGGTCGCTTTCCGATGATGCTTTGATAGTGATGGTGCGCACTGCGGCGATGGCTTTGACGATGCTCATCTGCTGGCCGGCATCATCGGCAGCATTGAGCGAGGCGTTCCAGTCTTCGATCCAGTCGCTAAGCTCTTTCTGCGACATAGGTCGCCCTGGTACTGCTTGAACTGCTTTGTAGCCTGCTGAGGCTTTCAGGCGAAGCACTGCGCGATCATCTGCGTGACCAGGTGCAGCGTCACTGCCCAGATTGAAGATCAGCCCGCAGACCATTTCTTCCTGATCAATGAAGCCGCGAGCGCCTTCTATAGCTCGTTCAGTCACGTAGGCGCTGAAATCAACCAGCGAGTTGGTGCTGAGGGTGCCACGGAAGCGGCTGCGCCCAATCTGGTAATTTTCCAGATCAACGACTTTTGCGCCTTCGGGCAGGATCGCCGTTGGTGAGTAGGTGTTCAGCGACTTTCCGGCCGCCATGAGGGCGGTGTCGGTGACCAGTTGGATGGCTTCTTTGCTAAGGGACATAGTTCAGATCTCTGTAGGATGGGATTAAGTGCGCGGTGTGACTGGGGCCTGATCGCGAGTGAACAACTGGTCGTGCTTTTCGGCGAAGAGGGTGATGTTGCCGCCTGTGCCAACGTGCATCGGCGTGTCCAGGCTGGTGTTTTCGCTGCGGGTGCCGCGCTTGGTCGGCACTTTGTAGTCCAGCTTGTGCTTGATCTTTACCTGGCTGGATTCGCCGATTTGGCTGAAGTCCAAGGTGATGACAACCTTTCCGGCTTTGCCGTAATCGACCACACCGGCAGCGACTTCGGAGAGGGCGTGACCAA
Organism: Pseudomonas weihenstephanensis; assembly: GCF_001043055.1. Classification (GTDB taxonomy): domain Bacteria; phylum Pseudomonadota; class Gammaproteobacteria; order Pseudomonadales; family Pseudomonadaceae; genus Aquipseudomonas; species Aquipseudomonas weihenstephanensis. The sequence goes on along the minus strand of NZ_JYLF01000011.1, from coordinate 12,350 downwards.
TCTGACTGGCGAATGCGCCGCCGTTCAGTTCTTCAAGGAACGCTGCGGTATCTGTTGCAACTGACATGGTTTTTTCTCCGGGGTGGCTTGGAGTCCGCTGGGCGGCAGGTGGTATTGAATTTGGCGAAGGCGGCGGTGCGCTGAGGTGGTGGTGCGTTTCAAACGTGGCTGCCGAAGAAGGCGAAAATGGTCAGCATCACGCTGATGCGTAGTGCCCAATCGCGCAGGAAGCGGCCGAACTGTTTCACATCGAACTGATCTTTCATGGCTTCCAGCTCGCGAGCATGGGCGGTCGCATTGTTGTGACCGAAGCGTTCGGTGATGATCCTGCCCGTGGCGCGTTCGATCACTTCGAAAGTGTTGCTGCCAGTTGGCTTGACGATGAAGCGAGGAGCCAGCGGCGGGGCAATGACGTTTGGCTTCTGGTAGAAATCAGCAGTGGCTTGGCGTGTGCGTTCGCGCAACCCATCGAGAATGGCGCGGCGCTGGGTGAAGGTTGGGTGCATGGTCGATCCTCGACAGGGTTGCGGGTATTCGTCAGCGCTCAAGCATCGGGCGGAGTACTGACGAATAACCGCAGAATTGAAAAGCCCGGTCGAAACCGGGCTGTGTAGCGCTCTCAACAACGCCTCCGTATGTGAGAGCAAGGCCGGGGCGCGCGGAGTGGGCGGGCCCTAGTGATTTAAATGTGAATGACTGCAAATCCTCCGTTCAGGTGTGCACTGCGGGTAGATGCTCGGCAGTGGGTGTGATGCAGGTGTCCAGCGTCTGCTGGGTTGGCGTCCGCATCGGAAATCCCCATTCGACTTACGCGCCCCGGCCTTCTTCGTAATGGCTGCCGCTGCTGCGTTGGGGATTTCCGATGCGCTCTCGGCGAGAGGATCGGGCAGTTAACGACAAGCTGTCGTGACGCTGGTTGTTCAGTCGTAAAGGCCATAACTGAAATCGTGCTCGTCGCAATCGATAACCAGCTTGGCACCACCGAAGTAGATTGCGGCAGTGAGCTTTTCCCACTTCTTGTAAATCATGAAGTTGCGGCCAATGGGTGCGCCATCCAGCTTCGCGCTGTAGACCTCACCGAAGTCGTAGCCCTGCTCGTTCTGGCTCTTGACGGTGATGCTGATCCGATTAGCCAGCTCCCATTCGGTGCGCTTGGTACCAGAGGAGTATCTAGATGATGAACTGCGTTCTTCCGGCTGCGGGTCAAAGCAGATGTGCATGTGTTTGATGCTGCTGCTGTAGTTGTTTTCAGCTTCGCGAATGGTGATGTGCGGGCTTTCCCACTGCTCATCGGTTGCGCGCTCTTTGTTTTCTTCGATGAAGGCATTCAGCAAATCGCTCAGGTTTACGAATTCCGGCACGATGTCGTCTTTCAGCGCATCGTCGATTGCTGCTTGCGAACGACGAAGCATTTCGCCAGTGACGCCAGAAGACTCCCACTGTGTTTTCAATGCGGTGGCGATCAGGTCGTTGTAGCGGGTCAACTCAAACAAGTCGCTGACGTTGGATGGCAGCGCGTCTTTAATCGCCTGACTGACCAGCTTGCCCATGTCGCTGTAGCTGCGGAAGCTGTCTTTGATGATGTCGGTGAACATGCTTTCCACATGCTTGTCGATGATTTCTGCTGGCTTGACGCTGTCTGTGAAGCGGGTTACGCCATCCAACAACATGGATTGAAGTGTTTGCTCGCTCATTTGGTGCTCCGTGCTTGTCGGGGTTGTCATCCCGCTGCCCACTCAACAAATGGGCAGAAGTGATGCTGTTCGTATTGATTAGCCGATCAGGTCGACTGGCTCTGCGCGACGTATCAAGCGCAGTTCTGCAAAGCGGCGCTCTGTGGGGCGGCGGTCGCGGCGGGCCATTTGGTCGTCAGTGGCGGTGTGCATGGCGATCAGGCCAGCGAGTAGCAGACAGAGCGGGGTGATGATCTGGCGGCGCATCGCTTCAGCGATCAGTGCGCCTTGACGGTGAACGCCGAGTTTGAACATGGCGTTGGCCAGACGCTTGACCACGGTGCCCGGTGCAATGCCGAACACTCTGGCGATCTCCTTGGCGGTCAGGCCTTGAGCGACCGATAAGACGAATTGCAGCTCTCGCGGCGCAAGGCCACGGCCGAGGTGGCCTTTCCATGCGCCGTCAACGATTGTCGATTCCATGATGTTTTCTCGGTTGTTTTCCCATCTGGCCCTGTTGCCAAGGTCAGCCAGCGAAATCAGATGATTGCCGTCATCGTTTTGGAGCCGTCTCCATGACTGGTGGTGAACATCATTGGAGCTGGTCGTCCATTGCGGCGAATAAGCGTGTTCGCTTGGGTGAACACTGGGTTTGGCTCACCGTTGCCATCAGGTAGCAGGGTGCTGCACACAAGGCTGGTGCAGTCTTCACCGTTTGGGCCTTCCTCTTCATGGGCGATATCAAAGCTCGCCATCATTGCGATGCCCTGCTCCTTGCAGACGGTGATGATTTGCTGCATGAGCGGGCTGATTTGGTTGTCGTAAACCTGTTCTTTATTCATGGGTTGCTCCCAATGTTGGTGGCCGGTTGTTTTCCCAATGCACCCGGTTGCCCAGGTGCAGCGGTGAAAGTGTCCGTTTTTAAAGAACTCTCATTGCTGAGCCAGTCGGTCCCCGTGAGGGGGCTGGGATCAGGATTCCCCCTGACCGTGGTAGCCGGTGAGTCTCCGGCTTGTTGCCGTTGTTATGCGGCGATGGGGTAAATATAGGTTTGCCTTTATTTGAAGTCAACAGGTATGCCTTTATTTTTTTTAGGGGGATATGAATTTACAAGCCGATTGCTTGAAATCGCAGGGAAGCAGATAAGTTATGGCCGAAAAAAAACCCGGTGAAGGCCGGGTTCTGTGTAGCTGCATTATGTCAGCGTCTTGGCGCTCGCCTGACTGTTGACCACCAGAAGACGCGCCCGAGCATTCGTACGTCCTGGTGATACTGGTCGAGAGAAATCATCTCGTCAGGATATTCTTCAAAGTTTTCACTTCGGATCCGAATTAATCCGCCCGGAAGTCGATATAGATACTTAACGCGCAGCATGCCATCTTGGTTAAAGGCGTAAATTTCGCCGTCAATTATCGATGTGCATGCTCGGTCAAATCCAATGGCTGCTCCATCAAGGATCAGTCTCTCCATGCTCTTGCCTTTGATTCGGGCACATGCAGCATTTTGACACTCAACGCCTGCCGCTTTAAGGGTGGAGTTACTGAAGCGCAGCTTGCGCGACGCCACCTCAATCACCTCGGTCATTCCGTTGCCGCCTGCAAATTCTACCTCTGCGTAATAAGGCACCTCGCAATCATCGTCATCAAGAGGGTCTTCGGTCTCCCATGTCACCAAGTCTCCAAGAAGCTCGGCGTTTGACTCGATATCGCTAGGCATGGTTTTGAGCGAAGTAGTGGAGCTGTCGATACTTCCTGCGCCTTCTGATAACCAAATCGGGTCGACACCGCAAACTTGGGCGATTTTGATTAGGTACCCACTTGAACGCGTCAGGCCACGCTCAATTTCAGAGATCGAGGCCTGTTTTATCCCAACACGCTGAGCTAATTCAGCCTGTGTGAGGGAGGCGTTTTTGCGCGCTAATTTCAATCTGTCTTTGAGTTCCATGCCAGACAATTTATAGGCCAACCTTTAAAGTTGCAAAAAGGTATTCCTTTGAATTAGCATAAAGGAATCCCTTTATTTGGGTGGAGAACTAATGAAAAACCATTTTGAAAAACTTGTGGCTCACTTCGGGTCTCAGGCAGCGACAGCTTCCGCCCTGAACGTAAAGCAAGGTTCTGTCAGTGGCTGGGTTCGAGGTGTTCATGGCTGCTCGGCAGAGGTTGCGCTTCGGGCTGAGGCTATTACATGTGGTGAGGTAAAGGCATACGAGCTTCGGCCAAGTCTTTCAATCAACCCCGCCTGACCTTTTAGCAAGTATCAGACCTACAGGCTCTGGTAGGTAGCCAGTTGGATTAGCTGTTAATCCATACAGCGACCAAATCGCAGGCAAAAAAAAGCCGGTGGCTAGACCGGCTTTTTACAGCTTCACAACATATTTCGGGATCCATTATGAGCGCCAACCGACTTGTAGGCAACTGGGCAGCATTCGCAGTACTTCATGCAGCGGCTTCTTGCCCTTCAATGAATATCAACGGAGCGCAGCTGTGAGCGTTCAAGCTATGTCCTGGGCTCTCGCCCTACCAAAACAAACCTTAGGAAATCCTTCTGCTCGTCACGTTCTTCTCTGTTTGGCCAACTATGCCGGTAGTGATGGTCGTGGCGCATTTCCGTCTGCCAAGACCTTGGCCGAAGACACCGGTCTTGGAGAGCGGACGGTTCGTTTGAAGCTTGATGAGCTTGAAAAGTCTGACTTCATCGTCCGCGGGAATCAGGCGATCGCAGCAGCCTATATCGATCGTTGTGATCGGCGCCCCGTTGTATACGACCTACAGATCAAGCGGGGTGCAAACCCTGCACCCCGTAAAGAACGGGGTGCAGGGGAAAGCAGAGCGGGGTGCAGCTCACAGCAGAACGGGGTGCAGGAAAAAGCAGAACGGGGTGCAGCAGCTGCACCCAATCCATCACTTAACCATCACTTAACCGAAGAGCAGCAGCGCGAGCTGTCCGTGGTGATTGCTGAGCAAGATCGGCAAGTATTTGCCGCCGTCGATGACCGCCAGCGCTTCGCCATGTTTGCTCAGTGGCTACCCCCGGTAAAACCCTTAGCCGACCAGATGGCCATTGCAGGCATTCCTGGTGACTTGTTGACCGACGAGGTGCTCGCAGGGTTCAAGGGCTTTCACGTTGCAAGACCATCGACTATCGATAGCGCCGCCGGTTGGTGTTTCCGGCTAGTTACCTGGATCAAACGTGAGCATGTGAAAACTGCAGGGGCCAGTTCCCAGGCTGGAGCGACCGGGTTCGACGATGACGACACCACCTGGATCAATGGAGTTGAAGCATGAATAAAGTTTCAGTTATCGCCACTGGCCTGTGGGCCAAAGTACAAACCGGTCAGTTCATCGCTGCCGGTGAAAGCGAAAACGCTCGGCCCGCTGCGGGACTGTCTGAGGCGACAGCCAAGGTGATCAACGGTCTCTTTCGCGAACTGCGCTCGATCTTTCCTGCCTGGAAGCAAGCATGGCCGGACATGGCGACGTACAAAGCTGCCAAGCAGCAGTGGATGCAGGGCTTTCTCGAAGCGGGTATTTGCAGCACTGAGCAACTGAGATTTGGACTGATGCGAGCGCGTCAGGCTGCCAAGGATTTTGTGCCCAACGTGGGTGTGTTTATCGGTTGGTGCACGCCTACGGCGGAAATGCTGGGGCTGCCGAAACTTGCCGCAGCTCATCGCGAAGCGTGCCGCAATGCGCACCCGTCAATGGCGGGGCAGGCGCAGTGGTCCCATGACGCGGTTTGGCATACGGCCAAGGAGTGCGGGTTTGAAAACCTTAACCGTCTTGCCCATGACCTGAGCATCAAGCTGTTCGAGCGCAATTACACGATCACGGTTCGCCGTGTTCTGGCAGGACTGCCGTTGCAGAAAATGCCGCTTGCCTTGCCGCCGCGCAGTATCGAGCGCAGCGCCCCTGATGTTGGAAACAATGCGTTGGCGGCATTGCGCGCCATGCGTTCGAGAGGTGCTGCACATGCCTAACCCCAATCTGGCCCAGGTGGAGCCGAGCGCATACTGCTGCAAGGATAAATCATGATGAGCGCACTCGAAAAACAGGTTTCTGGCGACCACTACAAGTCGCTGAAAATCCAGCCTATTGAGTTCATTCACGCCAATGGCATTCCGTTCGCCGAGGGCAGCGTTATCAAGTACGTGACGCGGTGGCGTGACAAGGGTGGTTTAGCCGATTTGGAGAAGGCCAAGCACTTTCTTGAAATCTTGATCGAGCTTGAACGCAAGGTGGTTATCGAATGATTGAGGCTATCAAGATGGCTCCGTGTCCATTCTGCGAGGGGCCGCCGTGCGTAATAGCTCACGACTTCATGACAGGCGAGATCATGGCAATGGATCGACCTCAGACGAAGCACTTTGATGAGGCTTATTCGGCGCACGTCTGGTGCCACAGCTGCGGCGCCCAAGGGCCGCTCATCGATACCTGCTCGCTCGGTACCTTTGAGCATATTCATGACCTGAGGGTCGCCGACGTGATGCGCATCGCAGTAGAGCATTGGAATGGTCGAGATTCCAAGGCACGCAATTGCTATGACGCTGGAGAAGGTGAGGGGCTGAATGTCTGGCCGAGGGCTGCCATATGAGTCAGGGTGCCTCTGTAAAACTGGCGCCTGGCGCCCTCATCAAAACCCTGACCGTCAAGCTGTCCGACGCGGAGATTGGGCGCAATGCCAAGCTTGAGCATGTTCGGGATTTGCGTGATGCCGGCCATCCTGCGCTGCATTTTCGGTTTGGCAAGAACCGCACCCGAGGCTCCTGGTACTTGGTCAATAAGCGTCGTTGGCACCGTATCGGCGCGTTCCCGGACTTGAGCGCCAAGCAGGTACTGGCTGCGTTGCCCTCTGTGCGCCTGCGGGTTTCGGCAGATGCTGGCTCGGCTATTTCGCAGTGGGCGACCACGGGTGAACTGCTCACCTGGTATGCCGATCGCATGGCCCGTGACCGCAATCTTTCGGCCAAGCGCAAGAACACCGGCGCCTCGGCCATGAAGTGCCATCTGTTGCCGCGCCTCGGTGACTTGCCGTTGGTTGAGGTCAACAAGGCGGCGCTCGACAAGTTGCTGATGTGGCCGCTGCAAGAAACCCTTTCAATCGATTACGTGCGCCTGGCGTTCCAGTTGCTGGCTTTGGCGTTTCGGCAGGCGTTGGCGTTGGGCCTGATCACGTCCAATCCGATGGCGGGCATCAAGTTCAAGGACTTCTCCAAGGCCAAGGTGAGCATCAAGCCGTCTCGTTTGCGCGGGGTGCAGTTGCAGGACTTGCTCGGGGAGCTGGGGCAGGTGATGGGTAGCGAACCGGCTGACGCCATGCTGGCCCTGATGATGCTGTGCCACGGCACGCGCATTGGTGAGACCCGGCAAGCGCGCTGGTCGCATATCAGTTTGGCCGAGGGCGAGTGGTTCATTCCGGCCGAGCACACCAAGACCGGTGTTGAGCATCACCTGCCGCTTACTGAGCAAGTTCGTAGCCTATTGGTCCAGTACCGAGAAAATCAAATCGCCCGCGGCTATGACGGCCAGTACCTGTTCCCGACGCGCAATGGTAAGGCGTTGAGTGAAGGGCAGTCTTTCGCAGTGTTTACCCGCTTGGGGAAGGGCGAGTGGACCAGTCACGACCTGCGCAAGCTTGCGCGCACGGGTTGGGCTGTTCTCGGTGTTGATCACTTGATTGGTGAACTGCTGATCAACCATGCGATGGGCCACAACGTGCAGGTGTACATCCAGTCGGACGTGATGAACCGCAAGCGTGATGCGCTGGAGAAGTGGCATGCGCATCTAGACGAGAAAGGTTTGAACCTGATCCACGGGCAGACAGGCGTTAGATTCAAAGAATCCGGTAATACGCTGGAGGCCGCTAACGGCGTGGCATGCAGCACCATTCAGAAATCAACCATAGGCGAGGATTAAAAATGATGATTCGTAAGACGCTGCACCGGCCTTTGGGCGATACCGAACACATGCTTGAGCAATGGGGCTGGTGGCGGATGGACGGGATGGGGATTCCCAGTTATGCCTCGCCAATGTTGGCCTTGATGCGTGACGCGCTGCCTTCCAGCACGAAGTCGTACACGATCACTGATGAGCTGGCTTGCGCCGTTGATGGGGCTTTGGCCAGGCTGTGTAAGCGTGACCAACAGATGGGCGATATGGTGTGGCTTTACTATGGGGCTAAGTGGCCGGCAGTGCGGGTAGGTCGCCATTACAAGGTGAGTGAGATGAAAGCGCGAGAGCTTATTAAGGCTGGTGTGGCATGGGTTGACTGCGTTCTGGAGACGCTGCGCGAAGCTGCGTAAAAAAGGTTGTCCATATGGAATAGGTTTGTTTTCATGGCACCGTGTTTAGCTGTTACAGCGGGACACCACAAAGAAAGCCCGGCCATTGAGTCGGGCTTCTTCGTTTCAGGATGGTGCTGTAATCTTGTTATGGCCACTCGGCATCAACTGCAAGGATTCGCTCATGAAAAGAAACAACCTGCTAGCGAAAGAAATACTCGAAATGGTTTCCACTGAAGACAACAGTGGTGGAGGGCTTTATCGCAGCGAGATTTTCGGCATTTTCACTGAGAGATACGCGCATCAGGGCGCTGGCCTTGAGCCCGCAGTGAGTTACCACCTGCACCTTCTTGAAACGGCAGGTTTCGTGAAGGTCACCCGCACCGATCATGATGAAGACAATTTTGAGATGACTTGGGCTGGCCACGATTTTATCGAAGCCAACTAGCCGGAGATCAACACCGGTCCTCTGCACCTATACCAAGCCTCGGCATTTGCCGGGGCTTTTTCGTTTTCGGCTCCGCCACACCCGTAGCTCCAAGCCGGGAGTGCTGTTGGAGCTGATCTATTACGAGGCTCGCCATATCGGCGGGCCTTTTCTGTTTCTGGAGCCCGGTAATGACCGATCAAGCAAAACGTGACAAGCAGGCTGTTATCGATGCAGTGGTGGGTAGTGATGTCGCCATGCTTGCCACGGCCTTGAAGCGTCTGTCGAACAGCGATCCCTCGGCATTCCTCGACATCACCGGCGACCTGCTCAACACCAAGCAGCGCGAACAGTTCTCGATTATTGGCTTTGGTCGCATGCCTGACGCCTACCACGCTGATGGGGTGGTGTATGGCGCCATGTACACCGATGGCTCTACCTTTTTAAAGCGAGCCCATCCTGCCGGTGTCGGGCTACCCATTGAAGAGGTGCGCCAGGCCGTCGAGAAGGCCCGCGCCGAGTACGAACAGTCTGTGTTGAATGTGGTGCATAGTCTTGGGAGCACGATGGAGTTGCTGGACAAGATGCTCGCCGGCCACTCCTTCGTAGATACCAAGCTGACCAGCCTCGCTCATGTCGAGCTGTTGAAAGGCAAAGCGCTGCTGGTCGCGGCGCTGAATCCACTCACGCGCGACTAACCACATTCCCTCACTCCCAAGCTGGGAGGACATCGAGATGACCATGCCTGAGAAGACCCCTGAGTTTTGGGTGCTTGCGCTCGCCTGGCTGAGCCAACATGCACCGACACTCTACGCCGCAGGGCTTTCAGCCCTGATGGCTGGGGTCAGGATCATCTATGGCGGCGGCACACGGCGCCAAGCGGTGTTGGAAGCGGCGATCTGCACGTTGATCACAATCGGATTGATACCGGTGCTTGAGTACTTCGGGTTGCCGCAGAACTTTGCTACAGCAGCCGGTGTATTCATCGGCTTTCTGGGCGTAAAGAAGCTGGCCGACCTGGCAGATCGCTTCGCTGACTTCAAGCTGCCACGGCGATCAGACTGATGGCCTGTAACGGATGCGCCACTCGGCGCGCACGACTCAACAAGTGGAAGGCAATTGCATATGAACGAGCAAAAGAACTCTTTAAGCGTGCTGACGATCCTTCCCCCGCCGAGCAAAAGCCCCGGCAGCATCCAGTTAGCTCAGGGCACGAAGGTGATACTGAGTGATGGTAGTGAGCTGGCCAGGGTGCAATCGGTTGAACTGAAGGCTGAGGCCGGTGGTGCATGGACGGCGGTCATCACCGTGTATCCCGAGATCATCCAGCCAGTGAGTGCTGAGGCTGAGATCGTGGTGGTGGAACTCTCCGACATGAAAGCGGACTCAAGAACTTACGCAAATGCTGAGTCATGAACGAGCCGCAGAACTCCTTGGTTGGCCTGTTAAGCCAGGTACTGGCCGAGCAGATCAAGCAGACCGCGATCCTCGAACGGATAGCGACTCAACAAACTCAACTGATCACAGTGTTGGCGGACGAGGGTGATGACGAACCTGACCCGGATGCACTGCCGCAAACCTATATGAGCGGGAAGCGTATCTGATGGCCAAGTTACCTAGCCTCAAGTCCCGCATTAAGCCGCATGAAGGCCGCAAGATGACCTCACTCGCTGAGGCTGCGGGCAGCGAAGGCTGGGGTTCTGGTCGCGGCGGGCGTCCTTGGCGTCGCAAGCGAGAGACCATTTTGTTGCGGGACCACTACACCTGTCGTAACTGCGGTCTGGTCACTCACAGCCTTGAGGTTGACCACATCGTTAACCTGGCCCAAGGCGGTACCGAAGACGACAGCAACCTTCAGGCGCTCTGCATCCCTTGCCACAAGGCCAAGACGGCCCGCGAATCCATGGCTCATCTCGGCTGTTGAGATTCACATCTTGAGCAAGGGGAGGGGCGGGTCAAAACCTCCAGACCTTTTGTCTCGGACACCACCCCCTCCCGCACGCGCACATTTTTTCCCCTTTTCAGGAATTTTTGTTAATGGCTTTAACACCCAAGAAGCGGGCATTCGTTGACGCTTTGCGGGGCGGTGCCTCAAATAAGGACGCGGCCATAGCCGCAGGTTACGCAGCGTCCAGCGCATCGGCAGCCGGATCACGGCTTGCAAAAGACCCTTACGTGATGGCCGCAATGGCCGGAACGACCTTTAACAAAAAAACCAAGAAAATTGTTAAAGCCTCAACAGCGCAAAAACCAGCTGATGAGGTCTCACAAACGAGCGAACCGGATGACACGCTAAGCTTCGATTTGAGCAAAGCCTTGTCCTACTCCGACCCCAAAGCCTTCCTGTTGGCGGCCATGAATGATCATGGAGCCGAGGCAAAGCTGCGGGTCGACGCTGCAAAAGCCCTGATGCCTTTCATGCACCAACGTAAAGGCGAGACCGGGAAAAAGACCGAGCGCGAAAACGCCGCCAAGGTAGCCGGGGCAGGGCGCTTTGGCTCCAGTCCGCCCCCCCCATTGAAGGCAGTCAAGTAAATGCAATGGACAACCGCCTGCCCAGATTGGGAGCAAAAGCTGCGCCTGAGGCAATCGATCATTCCGGCACCCTTGTTTCCAAACGAAGCCGAGGCCGGTCTGGCCGTATTGCGCGAACTCAAGATCGTCGACGCACCCGGCAGCCCGAGCATTGGCGAGTCTTGCGCCGAGTGGGTTTTCGACTTCGCCGGGGCGATCTTCGGCGCTTACGACTACACCACCGGGCGCCGGATGATTTCGGAGTACATGTTGTGTATTCCGAAGAAGAACTCCAAATCGACCATTGCAGCCGGGATCATGCTCACAGCGCTGATCCGCAACTGGCGCATGTCGGCCGAGTTCATCATCCTGGCCCCGACCAAAGAGATCGCTGACAACTCGTTCAAGCCTGCGGCCGACATGGTCAAGCACGACGAAGAGCTGCGCGACCTGATGCACGTCCAGCCGCACCTTCGCACCATCACCCACCGCGAAACCGGCGCCACGCTCAAAGTGGTGGCAGCCGATGGCGACACGGTAGGCGGTAAGAAAGCTGTAGGGGTACTGATCGACGAAGCGTGGCTGTTCGGCAAGAACGTCAAAGCGCCGGACATCATCCGCGAAGCCACAGGCGGACTTGCATCTCGGCCCGAAGGCTTTGTTATCTGGCTGACCACGCAGTCCAACGAACCGCCTGCCGGTGTGTTCCGCGAAAAGCTCAAGTACTCCCGCGCCGTGCGTGACGGCCGCATCGACGACAACCAGTTCCTGCCGGTGATCTACGAATTTCCGCAGGACATGATCAAAAGTGGCGAGGCCCGTCTGGTCGAGAACTTCCACCTGGTAAACCCCAACATGGGGTTCTCGGTGGACGAAGTCTTCCTGCGGCGCAGCTTCAAAATGGCCGAAGAGGCGGGCGAAGAAGAACTGCGCGGCTTTCTGGCCAAGCATGCCAACATCGAAGTCGGTTTAGCGCTGCTCTCTGAACGCTGGGCCGGTGCTGACTTCTGGGAGGTGCAAGGCAAACGTCCTGGACTCAGCTTCGACGACCTGTTGCGAATGTGCGAAGTGATCGACATCGGCATCGACGGCGGGGGACTGGACGACCTGTTGGGCTTTGCGGCCATTGGCAGGCACCGGAAAACGCGCGAATGGCTGCTCTGGACCCACGCATGGGCGCACCCCTCGGTGCTGACCCGACGGCAAACCGTGGCGGCCAACTTCCATGACTTTGCCAAAGACAACAACCTCACGCTGGTCGAGCAAATCGGCCAAGACGTGGAGCAGGTGGCCAGTCTGGTCGCCCGCGTAGAACAGTCCGGCTTGCTGGACAAGGTCGGTCTCGATCCGGCAGGTATCGGCGCGATTCTCGATGCCCTGGTCGAGGCCGGTGTCCCTGAAGAGAAGGTCATCGGCATTTCACAAGGCTGGAAACTGGGAGGCGCGATCAAAACCG
>NZ_JYLF01000010.1 GCF_001043055.1 Pseudomonas weihenstephanensis | reverse complement strand
CCGTTCAGTTCAAACATCTTTGGGTTTTGAGAAAACCCTAAACTTGGCTCAGCAATCGTTGGTTACATCTTTGATTTCTCGCGGAGTAACTTGTGATGCTGATAATCTTTTTGACTATCAGTCTGACTCCACAAGCACCCACACGAATTGCTTGATTCAGTTGTTAAAGAGCGGTTGGTTAAGCTTTCGCTCAACCGAGGCGCGCATTCTACAGCAGCCTCTGTTGCTGTCAAGCGGTTATTTCAGAAGCTTTCAAAGTTTCCCTTGTAACTTCAACCACTTGCGCTTTCGATCTCTCGTTAGCGGGAGGCGAATTCTACAGCGTTATACGCTGCTGTCAACACCTCATTTCCTGCTTCGATGATTTGAAGCTAGCATCGCCAAAAACTGTCCAACTCATTGATACTCAAGGAGTTTTCCGTTTCGACTACGCCGGAAGTGGGGCGAATTATAGGGCGTTTTAAATCTGAGTCAAGGGTTAATTTTGACTTAATTAACGGGCATCGACTTCTTCTTATATAGACGCGCAAGACGCCGCACCACAACAGGCACGCGCAGCACAATCAACGCAACGCCAATGGCCGCATAGATAGACCACTCCTTGAGATCCGCCCTCACTATCCACAGCATATGCAGTAATCCAAGCCCCAAAACGCCGTAGACAAGGCGATGCAGCTTTTTCCACCGGGCGCCCAAGCGTCGCTGACTGTATCGGTTCGATGTCACAGCCAGCACCAACAACCCCAAGAAACCAAGACTGCCCACAATGATGTAAGGGCGCTTGCGTAACTCAACACCCAACTGCGACCAATCGAACCCCAGCACAAACGCCAGATACGCTAGCAGATGCAGAACAACGTAAGCAAAGCACCACAAACCGATCTGACGCCGTACGGCAATCCACCCCGCCCACCCAGTAATTTTATGCAGAGGCGTCATGCACAGCGTGATCAACAATAAAATCAGCGTCCCCAACCCCTGTCGATCAACTAATACTTTTCCGGGATCAGGCCCCAAGGCCAGAGCCCAAGCCTCATACAGCCATAACAGTGGCCAAATAGCTGCTGCTATGAACACAGCAGAACGCCAATACGCGAATCGCATTAATAGTTCTTCCGTAAATCAAGGCCACTGTATAAAGAGGCAACCTCATCGCCATACCCGTTGAACATCTGCGTCTCACGCACATTCGGGCTAAACAGGCTGCTAGGTAGACGCCGCTCACGCGCCTGAGTCCAGCGCGGGTGGTCGACTTGCGGGTTCACATTTGCATAGAACCCGTATTCATCTGCCGCAATGCTTTGCCAGGTCGTCTTGGGCTGATCCTCCACCAGGCTGATTCGCACAATAGACTTCACGCTCTTAAAGCCATACTTCCAAGGCACCACCAGCCGTAACGGCGCGCCGTTCTGATTAGGCAACTCCCTTCCGTACATCCCCACTGCCAATATAGCCAATGGGTTCATTGCCTCATCAAGCCGCAAGCCCTCGACATAGGGCCAGTCAATCAATGCGAAACCTGAACGCTGCCCCGGCATGACCTTAGGGTCCTGCAACGTTTCAAAACGGATGTATTTGGCTTTTGACGTAAGCTCCACCTGCTTGAGCAACGCCGATAAGGGGAAGCCCATCCAAGGAATCACCATCGACCATGCCTCAACGCAACGCAGGCGATATATCCGCTCCTCCAACTGGTAAGGCTTCATAAAGTCTTCCAGCGCATAGCGCCCCGGCTTACCCACCTCGCCGTCTATAACCACAGTCCACGGCTGAGTCTTCAGAGCGCCTGCGTTTTGCGCCGGGTCGCTTTTGTCAGTGCCAAACTCGTAAAAGTTGTTGTAGTGAGTGGCATCTTTAAAAGGCGTGATGGCTTCACCCTTTACGCTAACGGCCTGCCATTGGGTCTGAGGCAATTTTTCGGTGAACCAGGCGGGCGGTTTACCCAACTCTACATCAGCATAACGAGCAGCCTCTTCAGCACTTGCCCAGCGTGGAAGCGCAGACACAGCCAAACCGGCAAGCGAGCTGCCAAGCAATGAACGACGGGATAAATAGAAGGATTCAGGCGTGATATCCGACTCTTTACTGTCGGACGCTTTTGGGAGCTTGATTAGCATGACAACTCCGTAGCATTGGAGGACTGATGCACCAATAGACTACGGAGTATGGGAGAAATTACATCACTCGGCGTTTTTGTTACGGCGCAGACGCAATAAATATTGCACGGGGCCCGACGCTGCATAAGCGAGGAATACCAACAGCAAAATACGCGGCGGATCACTGAACACCACAGCGAACACAAGGACTACAGCCAGAATGGCTACAAACGGCACACGACCTTTTAGGTCCAGCTCTTTAAAGCTGTTGTACTTGATATTGCTGACCATCAGCATGCCCGCAGCGGCGACAAGCAAAGCAACCAGGAACGACATTTTCGAGCCCTGAATGCCGTAATCACTGAAGGCCCATACGATCCCCGCCACCACACCTGCGGCAGCCGGGCTTGCCAGGCCAATAAAGTAACGCTTGTCGGCGGTTCCGACCTGAGTGTTGAAACGCGCCAAACGCAGTGCTGCACCTGCTACATAGATGAAGGCGACCATCCAGCCGACTTTACCCATATCACCCAAGGCCCAGCCAAAGGCAAGCAATGCAGGGGCCACGCCAAACGCAACCATGTCAGACAGCGAGTCGTATTCAGCGCCGAAAGCACTTTCGGTATTGGTCATGCGCGCTACACGGCCATCAAGCCCGTCCAGCACCATGGCGACAAAGATCGCAATAGCGGCAAAGGCAAAGTATTTGCTGGCACTCGCCGCATCACCTGCACTCATGGCGCTTTGAGCACTCATCGAGTTGATGATGGAATAGAAACCTGCGAACAGGTTTGCCGTCGTGAAAAGATTTGGTAGCAGATAGATACCACGATGCCGGACTTTACGGCCTTCGGCGTCATGTCCTTCTTCGACATGCTCATCGATAGGCAGCAGGCTATCGGCGTCAGAGGCCTGTTTTGGCTCTTCGGGACGTTCGCTCATGGACATTACCTTGCAACGATATGGAAAGTTTCGATAGAGGCTTGCGACCATCGCGGGTTCGCAAACAATCATGCTTTATACCAGAAGCCACCCCTTAAACGAAAAAACGCGGCCGAGGCCGCGTCTTTCTTTACGTCAAAAACTTAGTTTTTAGCTTTGTCGACGATTTTGTTCGCACCGATCCAAGGCATCATCGAGCGCAATTGCTCGCCGATGATTTCGATGCCGTGAGCTGCGTTGTTACGACGCTTGGCAGTCATCGATGGGTAGCCTGTAGCCCCCTCACTGATGAACATCTTCGCGTACTCGCCATCCTGAATGCGCTTGAGCGCATTACGCATTGCCTGGCGGGATTCAGCGTTGATCACTTCCGGCCCCGTCACGTACTCGCCGTACTCTGCGTTGTTGGAGATCGAGTAGTTCATGTTGGCGATACCGCCTTCGTACATGAGGTCAACGATCAACTTCAATTCGTGCAAGCACTCGAAGTAAGCCATTTCTGGCGCGTAACCGGCTTCAACCAGTGTTTCAAAGCCTGCTTTGACCAGCTCAACGGTACCGCCGCAGAGAACGGCCTGCTCACCGAACAAGTCAGTTTCAGTTTCGTCCTTGAAGGTGGTTTCGATGATACCGGTACGGCCGCCGCCCACGCCCGACGCGTAAGACAGAGCAACGTTTTTGGCATTGCCCGAAGCATCCTGGTAGATCGCGATCAGGTCAGGAATACCACCGCCTTTCACGAACTCGGAACGCACGGTGTGGCCAGGAGCTTTCGGTGCAATCATGATTACGTCGAGGTCAGCACGCGGTACAACCTGGTTGTAATGGATCGCAAAACCGTGAGAGAAGGCCAACGTGGCGCCTTTCTTGATGTTAGGTTCGATTTCGTTCTTGTACAGCGACGACTGGAACTCGTCCGGGGTAAGAATCATGACCACGTCAGCAGCAGCAACAGCGCTTGCAACGTCAGTCACTTTCAGGCCGTGAGCCTCAGCTTTAGCGACAGTAGCCGAACCTTTGCGCAGACCTACAGTCACGTCAACGCCGGAGTCTTTCAAGTTGCAGGCTTGAGCGTGACCCTGGGAGCCGTAACCAATGATGGCTACTTTTTTGCCCTGGATGATCGAAAGGTCGCAGTCTTTGTCGTAATAAACTTTCATGATTTTCCCTTATATCCAGGCCATTCAGGCCATTAGCACTTATTTGTTTTAGAGGCTGAGTACTTTATCGCCACGGGCTATCCCGGTGACGCCACTGCGCACTGTTTCCAGGATCGAAGCGGTTCCAATCGATTGAATGAAACTATCGAGCTTGTCACTTGTACCGGTCAATTGAACGGTATAAACACTGGCGCTGACATCAACTATCTGGCCACGAAATATGTCCGTCGTCCGCTTGATCTCCGCACGCTGAGCACCCGTGGCCTTGATCTTGACCAACATCAACTCACGCTCAATGTGAGCGCTCTCGGACAGGTCGACCAACTTGACCACTTCAATCAGCTTGTTCAGGTTTTTAGTGATCTGCTCGATGACTTCATCGTGCCCCACCGTGGTCAGCGTCAGACGCGACAAGGTCGGGTCTTCAGTCGGCGCCACGGTCAGGCTTTCAATGTTGTAGTTACGTTGCGAAAAAAGCCCGACAACACGAGACAAAGCACCCGGTTCGTTCTCAAGAAGCAAAGAAATAATGTGCCGCATGATTAAGTACGCTCCGTCTTGCTCAGCCACATGTCTCGCATGGACCCATCTTTGATCTGCATCGGGTACACGTGCTCACTGGTATCCACCTGAATATCCAGGAACACCAAGCGATCTTTCATGGCGAAAGCTTCTTCCATCTTCGGCTTCAGGTCTTTCAGGTCGGTGATGCGAATTCCCACATGACCATACGCTTCGGCCAGCTTGACGAAGTCAGGCAACGACTCCATGTAGGAATGCGAATGACGACTGCCGTAGTTCATATCCTGCCACTGGCGAACCATCCCCAACACGCCGTTATTCAGGCTGATGATCTTTACGGGCAAGTCGTACTGCAAACAAGTAGACAACTCCTGAATATTCATCTGAATACTCCCTTCGCCTGTCACACAAGCGACATCGGCATCAGGAAAATTCAGCTTCACACCCATCGCTGCCGGGAAACCAAAACCCATCGTTCCCAGACCACCGGAATTGATCCAGCGATTCGGCTTGTTGAAGCGATAGTATTGGGCGGCAAACATCTGGTGCTGCCCGACATCAGAGGTGACATATGCATCGCCCTTGGTCACTTCGCAAAGCATTTCGATAACGGCTTGTGGCTTGATCTTGCTGCCGTCGCCCTTTTCATATGGGAACAGACCGCGATCACCACGCCACTCGTCAATCTGCTTCCACCAGGCGGCAACCGCTTCGGCATTAGGCTTTTCGCCAATTTCCTTGAGAATCGCGACCATTTCGGTCATTACACTCTCAACCGGGCCAACGATCGGCACGTCCGCCTTGATGGTTTTGGAGATGGATGCCGGGTCGATATCGACATGGATGATCTTGGCATTCGGGCAAAACTTGGATGGGCCGTTGATGACACGATCATCAAAGCGCGCACCCACCGCCAAAATGACATCTGCGTTATGCATGGTCATGTTGGCCGTAAAGCTGCCGTGCATTCCCAACATGCCAATGAACTGACGATCAGTGCCAGGGTAAGCGCCCAATCCCATCAACGTATTGGTCACGGGCACGTTGAGCATTTTCGCCAGCTCAGTCAACGGTGCAGAACCGCCGCCCAAGATAACGCCGCCGCCTGCGTAAAGAACCGGGCGCTTGGCCGCAAGCAACATTTCTGCTGCTTTACGGATTTGCCCGGAGTGTCCACGAACCGCTGGACTATAAGAGCGCAACTTGGCTTTTTTCGGAAAAACGTATTCGAACTTCTCAGCCGGGTTTGTCATATCTTTAGGGATATCGACAACCACTGGACCAGGGCGACCGGACTGCGCGAGATAGAACGCCTTTTTCATGACCTCCGGGATCTCCGAAGCATGCTTGATCATAAAGCTGTGCTTCACGATCGGCCGGGAAATACCGATCATGTCGGTTTCCTGGAACGCATCGGTGCCGACCATGGTGCTAGGCACCTGGCCGGAAATGATCACCATCGGAATGGAGTCCATATAGGCGGTAGCAATACCGGTAATGGCATTGGTAGCACCCGGCCCGGAAGTCACCAGTACCACACCGGCTTTACCGGTGGCACGGGCATAACCGTCAGCCATATGGGTCGCCGCTTGCTCGTGACGAACCAGGATGTGAGTCACTTCCGGTTCTTTGAACAGTGCGTCGTAGACGTGCAGGAGAGCACCACCAGGGTACCCGTAGATATGTTTGACACCTTCGTCGCGCAAAAAGCGGACCAGCATCTCACCGCCAGATAAAAGCTCCACGTTGTTCACCTCTAAAACGCCAGAATACCGATCGCAAAAAACGAACGGGTCTTAATAGGTTTACTTTTCAGCAGAGCATGAGCGACGGTGGTCGCCGACTACGTCAGCACTGACTGAGCAAGTATTGGGAGCCCTCCAAATATTGCGGAGTTTTCCCACCCAGCGCGAGGTAACGCGTTGCGGGTGTAACAGGTCGGCGCGGGTGTGCGCCTCATGATCTGCTGAGAGGGCCTGCTTCTGGCAGTCCCTCTACAGCGGACTTTCGATTCTTCTCATTCACCCCATCCAAGTCAAGTAAAAATTGCGCTTTTTTCCAACTACGCGCATCTGAACATGAAATAAATGGGTTTGGTGAGGGATAAAACTCGCGTGAATGGCGCAAAGCGGTAGAAATATGCGCACGACTGCCGAAAAAGCGGGCCGTCAGGCAATTAACGAGCGTCGACGATCAATTGGTCGATTTTTTTCAGCGCGTCACGCAGACCAAGGCTCTCTTGCGGCCGATCGGCATACACCATTTCGGCCATTTCAAGAATTCCCGACGCGTTGGGCAGTGGTAGATTCTGCTCAAGAATCTGCTTCATCCTTACCAGAAAAATCCATTGCAACCACTGATGGAAGTCCAGCTTATCCACCGAAAAAGGCTCGACACTGCACAGCGCGTTGGCGCCGGGGGACTCCGCGTCCCACCAGCCCTGTAAGCGCAACTCACGCTCAATCAACAACAACTGTTCAGCGATTAGGGGAAAGCGGGCATCCATCACAGACTTACCTTGGCTTTTTGACGAGCCAATGCAGCGCCAGCGGCATCACCTTGTTTATCACGCGCTTGTGCAATCAACCCCCACAGGCTGGCTTGCAAATCGGGTCGTCCATTGGCGAATGTCAAACCGCGACGCGCAAACTGCTCGGCCTGAGCCGCGTCCCCTTGCGCCATACGAACTTGCGCCAGTCGATAGAGCACCTGCGGTTCACGGGGCGCGACACGTTGCGCTCGCTCAAGACTGGATGAGGCACCATTCAAGTCGCCCGTGGCTTGTTGCTGTTGAGCCGTTGTAAGCAGCGCCAGCACCGGACCATCCAGTTGTTCATCGGCCGCCAGCCCGCCACTGTTAGACGGGATTCCACTTGGCGTAATCGGTGTCGGTGCGCTGTAGGCAGCCCCCGGCGTGTAACTGCCGGTACTGATTGGCGCCGCTGCAGGGCCGGGAGTAATCGGCCCCGGCGTAAACGGTTCGGTGCTGATCGGGGTCGACACTGCCGCACCACCACCCGGAATCATCACGACCACACCCGAGTCCTGAGCAATTGCCTGAGACTGCGCAGCACGTGGCGCAGCTGCTTGCGGGTAATTCCCGGCCGTGCGCTGGGCCGAAATACGTTCGTTATTCGACACCGGTACACCTGAGTCGACCACAGGGATTGAACCCTGCGGCACGCTGGCGCAACCATTGAGCAAAGCCAGGGCTGTTACAGCCGGAAACCACCACTTATTCACGTCAAACCCTCTTTGCTTAATTCAACCAGCCCTTGACCCAATCCATCACAGCGTCACCGGTTGCAGGCGTTTGCGCTGCGCAACTGGCACCCGCTGGCGGTTCACTGCCGCGAATATACGGCATCTGCACCGCTCCAGGGCAGTTGGCATCAGACCCTTGCCCGGTATGCGGGTCAATCCAGGCTTGCACGATGTTATCCGGCTGCGGCATGTCCAGCGGCAATGGATCGGCCTTGTTCATAAAGCTGGTCCATACCTGCAAAGCACCCGTTGCACCCGTGAACGGTGTTTTGCCGTTGTCATCACGCCCCAGCCAAACGACGGCCAACACATCCTGACTGAACCCTGCAAACCAGCTGTCACGCGAATCGTTACTGGTGCCCGTTTTACCCGCCAACGCGAGGCTTTTGGGCAATACGTTGTAAACCGAGCGCCCGGTGCCTTCACGCATCACGTGCTGCATAGCGTTTTGAATCAGGTAGATCGAGCCCGGATCAAAGCGCTGCTGGATCTGGAACGGGTAGCGCTTGAGCGGTTCGCCTTCGGCCGTCAACACACTGCGAATCCCGCGCATCGGCGTATTAAAGCCACCGTTGGCCAAGGTCTGATACATCGTCGCCACTTCCATCGGGCTGAGTGCGCCAGCCCCTAACAACATGGAAGGGAACGCCGGAAACTCGCGCTCCACACCCAGCCGCGCCAGGGTCTTGAGTACATTCGGCACCCCCACTTCCTGACCCAGACGCACAGTGCCCAAGTTGTAGGAGTTCATCATCGACTGATAAAGGAAAACCGTGCCATGAGAGCGGCGGTCATAGTTCTGAGGTTTCCAGACTTGCCCGTCCGCACCTTTAATCGACAACGGTTCGTCTGACAACCAACTGGTCAGTGTGTACTGACTCGGGCGCTCAAGAGCCGTCAAATACACGGCGGGCTTAATCAATGAGCCAATCGGACGTACCGCATCCAGCGCACGATTGAAGCCCGCGTAACCTGGCACACGACTGCCAATCAAAGCCTGGACTTCACCGGTCTCCGGGTTGGTCACCACCATGGCTGCTTCAACTTCATCAGCACCTTTGCGCCCAGCCAGACGCTTGAAGGTTTCGCCCACGGCAGCTTCGGACTTCATTTGCAAAATCGGGTCAAAGCTAGTGAAAATTCGCAGCCCCTCTTCGGTCAAATCTTCGTCGCGATAATCTTCACGCAACTGACGCTTCACCAAATCAAGAAAGCCTGGGAAAGAACTGTCGGCCAAACTGCCGCGCTTGGTCACACCCAGAGGCATTTTCTTGGCCGCTGCCACTTGCTCCGCGGTTGCCACGCCCTGCTGCTCCAGCAAGTCGAGTACCAAATTACGTCGCTCAAGCGCACGTTCCGGATAACGACGCGGGTTATAAGCCGAGGGCCCTTTGACCATTCCCACCAATAGCGCCACTTGGTGCAGCTTGAGTTCCGCCAATGGCTGACTGAAGAAGAACTGACTGGCCAGACCAAAACCATGCACCGCACGCTGACCGTCCTGGCCGACAAAAACCTCGTTGAGGTAAGCCTCAAGGATCTCCCGCTTGTCGTAATGCAACTCCAGCAGTAACGCCATCATCGCTTCGGTCAGCTTGCGGCTCAGGCTGCGCTCATTAGTCAGGTAGAAGTTTTTGACCAACTGCTGCGTGAGCGTACTGCCGCCCTGACGCATTTGCCCGGAGGATGAGTTGACCCAAATAGCACGGGCAATCGACTTCGGCGAAACGCCCAAGTGATGGTAAAAATCACGATCTTCAACCGTCACCAGCGTTTCCAGCAGAAACGGCGGCACTTGATCGATATTGATCAGAATGCGGTCTTCAAGGTTCTTGGGGTAAAGCCCGCCAATCAATAGCGGCTCAAGACGCACCACTGGCAGTTTGGAGCCGTTGGACGCCGATAGCTCAGCCACATAATCGCCAGAAAAACGCACACGCACCGGCTGCGCTTTCTCAGCGCCTTCATAAAACTGAAAACCGCGGGTGTTGAGGTCAACCGTATTGCCATTCACGGACGCCGCGCCAGGGCCACTGATCGCGTTTTCACGCCGGTAACCCAAAGCATCGAGTTCCGTCAGGAAGTCGTTCTTGCTCAGCTTTTGGCCGACGAACAGCTCCAGAGGCCGGGCGTAAACCTTGGCCGGGATAGTCCAGCGCTTACCGGAGAATTTCTCCTGAACGATAGCGTCGAGGTAAACGGCAAAACCTGCCAGCACAACCAGGCCGACCAGACTGAGCTTAAGCGCCCAGCCCAGCCATGGGCGAAGGCCGCCGCGAGCAGGACGTTTGGAACGGGAACGAGGGGATCGGGTACGAGTCATGGCGGCGGATTATACGCACTTTATTCATGTTCATCATGCGCAGCCCGGCGGTTTGCAGTACCGCTGTCAACAGCCATAATGGCCCATTGAATTTTCCCAGCCTTGAAGGATCAATCGTGAGCCAGAACCTGATCGCCGCGCTACAGAACCCGAACCTATACCCACATGAAGTTGATGGGTTTCAGGTCATCGAAACGCACATTTCCTGGGTGATCCTCACCGGCCCTTACGCCTACAAGCTGAAAAAACCGGTTAATTTTGGCTTTCTCGATTTCACCGACCTAGCCAAACGTCAGTTCTTTTGCAACGAAGAGCTGCGCTTGAACCAGCGTCTGACTAAAGGTTTGTACCTGGACGTTGTGCCGATTACGGGCACAGCTGAAGCCCCCGTATTGGCTGGCGATGGTCCTGTCATCGAATATGCGCTGAAAATGCGCCAATTCCCACAGAGCCAACTGCTCAGCACATTGCAGGCCAATGGCGAGCTGACTGCCGCTCACATCGACGAAATGGCGCAACAAATTGCTCACTTCCATGCGCATGCGCCTCACGTGCCACTTGAGCACTATCAAGGCACGCCTGAAGCGGTGATGGAGCCAGTGCGCCAAAACTTCGATCAAATTCGACCTTTCCTGACAGATAAAGCAGACCTACAGCAACTGGACGCGCTTCAAGCGTGGGCTGAAGCCAGCTTTATCCGCCTCAAGCCTTTGCTGGAGCAGCGCAAAGTCCAAGGCTTCATCCGCGAATGTCACGGTGATATTCACCTGGGTAACGCCACCATGATTGATGGCAACGTGGTGATCTTCGACTGTATTGAGTTCAACGAACCCTTCCGTTTCACCGATGTTTACGGCGATGTCGGCTTCCTGGCAATGGACCTCGAAGACCGTGGTCTGAAATGTCTGGCGCGTCGTTTTGTCAGCCAATACCTGGAGCTGACAGGCGACTATCAGGGCCTTGAACTGCTCAACTTCTATAAAGCCTATCGCGCCCTGGTGCGCGCCAAAGTCAGTCTGTTCAGCATGCCGGCCGAAGCCAGCCCGGTGCAACGCGCCGCCACGCTGCGCCAGTACCGCAACTACGCCAACCTGGCAGAAAGCTACAGCACTATTCCTTCACGCTTCCTCGCCATCACGCACGGCGTTTCGGCAGTGGGTAAAAGCTCGGTTGCCATGCGTCTGGTTGAGTCTTTGGGTGCGATTCGATTGCGCTCTGATGTCATCCGCAAGCAGTTGTTTGGTGAGCAAAAGGCTGAAAATGCTGTAGGCCAAGGGATCTACAATGCCGACGCAAGCGTCAGCACTTACAAAAAACTGCACGAATTGGCAGAAACCGTGCTGCGTGCAGGTTTCCCGGTGGTCATTGATGCCACCTACCTCAAGCGTGATCAGCGTGACGCTGCTGCCAGCGTGGCCGAGTCCACGGGTGTGCCTTGCTTGATCCTCGACTGCACGGCACCCGATGCAGTGATCGAAGGATGGCTAGCTCATCGCCAGTCCGAAGGAAAGGACCCCTCAGACGCCACCCTTGAGGTGGTACGCGCGCAACAGACAAGCCGCGAGCCACTCGGCGCAGACGAAGCGCTACGCAGCAAGCACGTTGAAACCCACAACAGTAAAAGCCTGGACACATTGATCGCAGATATTCGTCAACGCTTACCCGGCCTTTAATCGCTAAATTAGGCCGCGAAACCGCAAGGGTTTCACGGCCTCGCAATAGTGGCACTATAATGGCGTCATAAATCCAACAGGAGACGCAACCATGAGCCGCCCACGACTGCTTGATTCTGCGCTTTACGCCTTGTTGCACAAGGACGATATCCGCGCATTTAACCAAGAGCGCCCACAAGGCCCTATCGACATGTCCGGTGGAGACTTTCGAGGGCTCGACCTGCGCGAACTGAATGCTCAGGATGTCGATTTCACAGACGGTTATTTCCGCTCTGCTGATTTGCGCGGACTCGATCTGCGCACAACCTGCATTGAAGGCGCCAGCCTGGCCCACGCGCAGATTTCCGGCGCTTACTTCCCGGTTGAATTGACCGCCGATGAAATTCTCATGTCTGTCAACTTCGGCACGCGGTTGCGCTACCGCACAAAGTAGGAAAATACGACATCGAGTCCTACGCTTTTTGCGTCGGCGTGGACTTGCCTGTCGCTGACATTCAGCCGCTCTACCTAAATACTTTCAGCCCTTCTTTGGTTGTATCCAACAACCAAAAAACACATTTCAAAATGCCTACTTGTTCCAAAACCGACTAAAGAACTGCGGTTTTCCTACCGAGCGCTACACTCCTGTAAGACTGGCTTAGTCCCGTAAACACTGCGCGTGCCGTCGCAAGGAGGCTTGATGAATGATGAACTCCAGAACTTGAGAAATCTTGGAAAGACGTCGGCGCAATGGCTACACGCTGTAGGTATTCATAGCGCTTCAGATTTGAAACGCTTGGGCGCAGTCGATGCCTATCGCGCCGTCAAAGCGCGCGGGTTTAGAGCATCTAAAGTGCTGCTTTATGCGATTGAGGGCGCTTTGCTGGATGTGCACTGGAATGACATTCCTGTGGATCGCAAAGAAGCCTTGAATAAACAGGTGGACGTTTTATCGCCCACGCGCAAAGCCTGACAGTTTTTAGGGCGCGCAAAGAAAGTCGATAAACAGGTGTTGACAGCGTAATGAGAATTGTTATTATTACGCCATCTGGTCGCGAGACCAGCCGATCTTCTGGAAGGCCCTTGGTTCGGACTCTCAGAAAATCTCCTCATCAGGCTAATCACGGTTATTTGACCCGGCTCTTGCCGGGTCTTTTTTTGCCTGTCGAACAGTAAAAGCCTTAACGCCGATGCCTTATTTCAGCGCGCAATAATCAACGGGTGCCCTAGCTCAGGGTGAGGCTGAACCAACACATCCAAGCCAAACACAGCTTTGAGTAACTCTGGCTGCAACACGCCTTGCGGACAGCCTAAAGCACGCGGTTGGCCGTCCTCCAACAGCAGTAATCGATCGCAATACCGCGCGGCCAGGTTCAAGTCATGCAAGATGATCAACACCGCCGCGCCGCGGTCGGCAAAGGCACGGATAGCTTTGAGTGTGGTGTGCTGGTGCAAAGGGTCCAGCATTGACGTGGGTTCATCCAGCAACAAGGTTTGCCCGCCCTGCCCCGGCCACAACTGCGCTAACACACGCGCCAGATGCACCCGCTGACGCTCCCCACCCGATAACGCCAGGTAACTGCGCCCGGCCAAATGTTCTACGTCAGCGGCTTTCAGGGCCTCATGCACGATTTCGGCATCGCGAACATGACCCGTCTGGTGGGGCAAACGGCCCATGCCCACCACCTCTTCAACTCGAAACGCGAAGTCCAGCGTCGACGTTTGCGGCAAGACGGCCAGTCGCTGAGCGCGCTGGGGGCCTTTCCACTGATTCAAGGCCTGATGATCAAGCCATACCTGCCCCTGCGTTGGCGCCAGCTCCCCGCACAGAGCAGCCAACAGTGTGCTCTTACCTGCGCCATTAGGCCCCAGCACGCCGAGCACTTCCCCCGGACGAACCTCAAGCGTGACATCCGACAGCACCATTTTATGGTTGCGACAAATGTGCAAGTTCTCCGTTCGCAACATCAGTGACGGCCTCGCAGTAATAAATAGAGGAAGAACGGTGCACCCAGAAAAGCCGTCACAATGCCTATCGGCAATTCGGCGGGCGCCAGCGCCAAACGTGCAATCAGGTCCGCGAACAACAATAAGCTGGCGCCCGCCATTACAGACGCAGGCAATAGCACACGGTGATCGGGACCCGCCAGCAGCCGCACCAGGTGCGGCACCACCAAACCAATAAAACCGATCATACCGGCCGCTGCCACAGCAGCCCCCACACCCAAAGCCGTACAAAACACCAGTTCACGCTTGAGCCCTTCCACATCAATGCCCAAATGGTTGGCCTCCGACTCACCCAACAGCAGCGCATTCAATGCGTTTGCCCGGCGAGGCAACCAAAGCGCAACGCCCGCAGTGACCAGTAGTAACGGCCACAGTCGCGCGTAACTGGCGCCATTCAAACTGCCTAAATTCCAGAAGGTCAGCGTGCGAAGGGTCGCGTCATCCGCCAGATAGGTAAAAAGCCCCACCGCGGAACCGGCCAAGGCAGTCAAAGCGATACCGGCAAGCAACATAACGGCGACATTCGTCTGGCCATTACGCCGCCCCAAACGGTAAACCAGCGCCGTGACGCCCAACCCGCCGAGAAACGCGCTTAACGACAACACATAAGGCCCGAGGACGTCTGGCAAACCGCCAAAGGCTGAGCCGCCAACAATGGCGATAGCCGCACCCAGCGCGGCGCCACTGGACACGCCCACCAAACCTGGATCGGCCAAAGGGTTTCGAAACAAGCCCTGCATGGCAACGCCCGAGAGCGCCAGCACACCGCCCACCGCCAAACCCAATAAGGTACGCGGCACACGGATCTGGCCTAGGATCAACTCAGCCTGCTCCAAGCCTTCGCCCTGGATGGGCATACCGAGCAAGCGCAATGCTGCGCGCAAGGTGTCAAAGAGCGGCAGGCTCACTGGCCCCAGTGCCAACGACAGCCAGGTCGCCAGTAGGCACAACATGCCCAACCCTATAAACAAAGGACGGGGCTTTACCAACGTCCTCATGGAGCAACCGAGGTCGCAGGGTAAAACTCAGCCGTAAGCTGTTTGAGACGGTCCGGCAAACGTGGCCCCAGCCCCCCCACCAGCAGCGTCGGATCAACTTCATAAATGCGCCCGGTTTTAGCCGCGCGAATCGACGCCAAAACCGGGTTTTCTTTCAAGAGCGCTGCGCGGGCGGCATCCCCACTCAAACTGCGGTCAGCAAACACCAGCACCTCGGGATTGAGCCCCGCTAAAGCCTCAACTGAAAAAGGTTTGTAACCGGTGTGTGTCGCAAGGTTATGACCTCCGGCTTGCGTCAACAGCCAGTCGGCTGCGGTGTCCTTCCCTGCAATCATGGGTTTTCCGCCTGCATGCCCCAGCAACAGCAAAACACCCGGTGCCTTGTGCTTGGCCTGTACGTGCTTGACCTGAGCTTGTTGCTGCTCCAACTGGTTTTGATAGCCCGCAAACACCTGCGCCGCATGAGCCTCGTCACCCAACAAAAGCCCTAAATGCGCAAGGTTAGACTGCAAAGCACTCAGCTCAGGCTGTGCCGAGAACATCTCAACGGGCACGCCAGCACTGCGAATTTGCTTCAACACTTCAGCTGGCCCCATCTCTTCGGTGCCAATCAATACATCCGGCCTCAGGCTCAAAATACCCTCCGCCGAGAGCTGACGTTGATAACCGATGCTAGGTAGCGATTTAAGTGATTCAGGATGTTGGCTAGTGGTATCGACCCCCACCAATTTAGACTCCGCACCCAATGTGCTCACCCACTCCGAGAGTGCGCCACCGGCACTGACCCAGCGTTGTGGCAGTTCGGCAGCTGAGCCGAGGTGACTGATCAAAAGGCCTGCACAGAGCGTAATCAGGCGGATACTCAAGCGCATACAGAGGCGTTCCTTGAAAAGAGAACTCAGCGGGATACGTGAAAATCCCGCACCGTTGAAACAACACATCGAAGTACAGCGGGCCATTTGATAATTGTTTGCATTTGCACGTCAACCATTTAACTCGCTCTCACCAGCGCCCTCAACGCTCGCATCAGGTGCTATTAAGGATTGCAATGAAGTTGTTATGTCACTCACACGAATTGAGCGAAGGTTGCAGCCGCAGCGTCGACACGCCTGAGTTGGACTTGTTTATCGTCCGTCGCGAAGGGCAGGTCTACGCCTATAAAAATCGCTGCCCACACCGCCACGTCAGGTTGGAATGGCAGCCCGATCAGTTCCTTGATGAAAGTGCCAGCCTGATTAAATGCGCGACACACGCGGCCTTATTTTTGATTGAGTCTGGCGAATGCGTTGCCGGGCCTTGCGCCGGGCAATTTCTGACAGCCATTGACTGCCGTGAAGACAGTCAAGGCATATGGATTAGCGATGACGCGTCAGAGGATGACTGCTAAGCGGCGGTCTACCACAACCGTTTCAGGTGTAAGGCTTACGCCGTAAGCCAGCACTTGCACGCCAGCTGCGACTGCTTCGCGTAATGCGGCCGCGTAACCGGGATCAATTTCTTGCGCCGGTCGCACCGCATCGACCCCCGTAAGATTGACGCAATACAGTTGCACGGCTCGCACGCCTTCACGCGCCAAACTCGCAAGTTCACGTAAGTGTTTGGCACCCCGTTGTGTGACCGCATCCGGAAAGGCAGCGATACGCGAGCCCTCAAACCCCAAGGTCACACTCTTGACTTCAACAAACGCAAAACCGTCGGAGTACTCCAGGCGAAAATCAATCCGGCTGTTTTCCTGCCCGTATGCCACTTCACGCTTGAGCGCGGTGAAACCCTTGAGTTCGCTGATCTGACCGGCCAGTAACGCCTCTTCAATCAAGCGATTGGCGCGCCCGGTGTTCACACACGCCAACCGCCCTTGTGGCGTCTCGCTGATTTCCCACGTGCCCGGCAGCTTGCGCTTTGGGTCATTGGAGCGACTGAACCAGACCTGCCCACCCTCGACCATGCAATTAAGCATGGATCCGGTGTTCGGGCAGTGGATGGTCATCAACTCACCGTCGGCAGTTTCGATGTCGGCCAAGAAACGCTTGTAGCGCTTGATCAAGCGCCCTTCTTCCAACGCTGGAGAAAAAAGCATCAGGCTTTCCAGCTCTGTAAGCCACGCGCAATGCGCTCAACCGCTTGCTGTAGGCGTGGCAGGCTTTGGGTGTAGGCAAAGCGCACATGGTGCCCCGCCTGGAAACGGCCAAAATCAAGGCCCGGCGTGAAGGCTACGTGCTCCGTTTCCAGGAAATGTCGGCAAAACGCGAAGGCATCGCCCCCAAATGCGCTGATGTCGGCATACAGGTAAAACGCGCCTTCGGGCTCTACTGCGATCCCGAACCCTAGCTCACGCAATGCGGGCAGCAAGAAATCACGACGACGGCCGAACTCGGCGCGACGCTCCTCCAAAATGGCCAGCGTCTGTGGCTCAAAGCAGGCCAACGCGGCGTATTGCGCCATGCTTGGCGCACTGATGTAGAGGTTTTGTGCCAGTTTTTCGAGATCTGCGACGGCTTGCGGTGGCGCCACCAACCATCCCAGGCGCCAGCCGGTCATACCGAAATACTTGGAAAAACTGTTAAGTACAAAAGCGCTGTCATCAACCTCCAGCACACTCGGTGCGTCACACCCGTAGGTCAGGCCGTGATAGATCTCATCGACCACCAAATGCCCGTTACGCGCCTTTACCGCCGCTGACAACGACGTCAACTCTTCACGACTCAACAGGGTGCCAGTGGGGTTGGCAGGCGACGCGACCAAGGCACCCACGCTGTCTTGATCCCAATAACGCTCAACGTGGTCGGCGGTCAGTTGGTAGCGCACCTCCGGACCGACGGGCACCAATTGCGCAGCGCCTTCAACCAGACGCAGGAAATGTCTGTTACAGGGGTAGCCAGGATCAGCAAGTAGCCAATGCTTTCCCGGATCTACCAGTAGGCTGCTGGCTAAAAGCAGTGCGCCTGACCCACCTGGAGTAATCAGAATTCGCTCAGGGTCAATATCCAGCCCGTAGCGTTGCTGATAAAACCCCGAGATAGCTTGGCGCAGCTCGGGCAGGCCGCGGGCCGCGGTGTAGCGGGTTTTACCCGCCGCCAACGCCGCTTGCCCTGCCGCAATGATTGGCTCGGCGGTGGTGAAGTCAGGCTCACCGATCTCCAGGTGAATTACATCGTGCCCCGCCGTTTGCAACTCATTGGCTCGGGCCAATAATGCCATCACGTGGAACGGTTCGATTGCGCGGCTTCGCGCACTGTAAGACTGAGCCATGAGCCTGCCTTCCTGGGTAAGCAAAAGCCCGATTCTACCCAAGCCCGTGCTCAAGGGAGAGCTAAATACAGTCTTAACGCCAGCGTGAGTAGAACCAAACGGCGCAAGCCCCGGTCACAGCTCGACTAAAATTAATATTCAGCCATTAATCTCAAGCACCACAGGCGTTGTACACAATCATCGGCCACAGGCCAGACAACAGGGAGTAGCGCGGCCCGATTTGATCTGGTAAGTTCGCCCGCTTGCAGCCGCAGGGCCGGCAGGTGTCGGTGATGTTGCAATCCTGCGCAATGGATTAGAAGAATGAGAGGCGGTCCATTTCATGCCCACACAAGCAAAGCAACAGAATAGTCAACTTAGCGGCTTCGAACCCTACGTTGAAAAGAAGGGTGAAGAGTACATGGGCGAGCCCATGCGCAAGCACTTCACCAAGATTCTGCAAAAGTGGAAACAGGACTTGATGCAGGAAGTCGACCGCACCGTTGATCATATGAAAGACGAAGCGGCAAACTTTCCTGACCCGGCCGACCGTGCTAGCCAGGAAGAAGAATTCAGCCTGGAACTGCGTGCACGCGATCGCGAGCGCAAGCTGATCAAGAAAATCGACAAGACGCTGCAATTGATCGAAGACGAAGAATACGGCTGGTGCGAGTCTTGTGGCGTTGAGATCGGTATTCGCCGACTCGAAGCACGCCCGACTGCTGACATGTGCGTAGACTGCAAAACCTTGGCTGAAATCAAGGAAAAACAAGTCGGCAAATAACCGCTGGCTTGACCAAATGGGGCGTGCGAACGCCCCATTTTTGTTTTTGCGATATGACCGCGTACCGTGGCAACAACCAAAGGTTGGGTACGATGACGCTGTCGTCGTAACGTCAGGCTCTGCGCGGTGTCGGGCGACTCTTGCACGCTGGGTCCACCATCGCTTCGCACTCTGACGCAGCCTTCGGCAGTTGCTACGGAATTATGCAATGACCGCTCCTTGCTCAAACCCCTCTTACATCGGGCGCTTCGCCCCAACCCCCAGTGGCCATTTGCACTTTGGCTCACTGGTCGCTGCCCTCGCCTCTTATCTTGACGCCCGCTCAATGGGTGGCCGCTGGTTGCTGCGCATGGAAGACCTCGATCCCCCGCGTGAAATGCCCGGCGCCCAAACGGCCATTCTGCAGGCCCTTGAGCGCTATGGCTTTGAATGGGATGGGACGTTGATACGCCAAAGCGAACGTCACGAGGCTTACGCCCAGGTTGTGGATAAATTATTCAGCCAAGGCCTGGCCTATGCCTGCACCTGCTCGCGTAAACAGCTCGAAGGCTACAACGGTATCTATCCCGGCTTTTGCCGGAACGCCGGCCACCCGATGGAAAACGCCGCCATCCGCTTGCGGGTGCCTGAACTGCACTACGCCTTCACCGATCGCGTACAAGGCATGTATGGCCAACATGTAGGACGCGAGGTCGGCGACTTCATCATTCGCCGCCGCGACGGGCTGTATGCCTACCAGTTAGCGGTGGTACTCGATGATGGCGCCCAAGGTGTTACCGATATCGTGCGCGGCGCCGACTTGCTGGACTCAACACCGCGCCAGCTTTACCTGCAAGAGCTGCTGGGATTGTCACAACCGCGCTACCTGCATGTGCCGCTGATCGTGCAACCCGACGGCCACAAACTGGGCAAGTCCTACCGCTCGCCCCCCCTGACGCCCGAGCAAGCCACGCCGTTGCTGTTACGTGCCCTGCGCGCGTTGGGCCAGACCACTGACGATAGCCTTGCGCACGCAAGCCCGCGTGAGGTTCTAGACTGGGGCATAGCGCACTGGGACGCCGGGCTGATCCCGCGCGCGCTCATCTTGCAAGAAGCGCAATTACGCTGACACCTCTTGCAGGTTGCCAGCCATCCGTTACCATCGCCGCACGTTTTTGGGCATGCGGCCCGTAAAAGTGAGGCCAGGATGTATATCTATCGATTGGTCCTGTTGCTGGTGGTCGGGATCTATCTGTTTTCCCCAGCCATCATGGATTGGTGGATCAATGCGACAGGTGCCTGGTATCGGCCCTACCTGCTCTGGCTGATTCTGATCGTGGTGACCTTTATTCTTCAGAGCCAAAAAGATGCCGATGAGCTTTAGCCTGACCCAGATGGTGCTCGTCAGCGCCGCGTACCTGCTGGTGCTGTTCGGTGTGGCCTGGATCAGTGAACGCGGGATGATCCCGCGCGCCATTATTCGTCACCCGCTGACCTACACCCTGTCACTGGGTGTCTATGCCAGTGCCTGGGCGTTTTATGGCACGGTGGGGCTGGCTTACGAATACGGTTACGGATTCCTCTCCAGTTACCTCGGCGTTTCAGGGGCTTTTCTTCTAGCGCCTGTACTGCTTTACCCCATTCTGAAAATCACTCGCACGTACCAACTGTCCTCGCTCGCCGACTTATTTGCTTTCCGATTTCGCAGCACATGGGCCGGCGCGCTCACCACCATCTTTATGCTGATTGGCGTGCTACCGCTGTTAGCCCTGCAAATCCAGGCCGTGGCAGACTCGATCAGCATCCTCACCCGCGAACCCGTGCAACACCGTGTCGCACTCAGCTTTTGCGCCATGATCACGCTGTTCACTATCTTCTTCGGCTCCCGGCACATCGCGACGCGCGAGAAACACGAAGGGCTAGTCTTCGCCATCGCGTTTGAGTCCGTCATCAAGCTGCTCGCCATCGGCGGGGTGGGCCTCTATGCGCTATACGGCGTATTCGATGGCCCGCAACAACTTGAGGTGTGGCTGCAACAAAATCAGACCGCACTGGCCTCTTTGCATACCCCCCTGCAAGAAGGCCCGTGGCGTACTCTGCTGCTGGTGTTTTTTGCCTCGGCCATTGTGATGCCGCACATGTATCACATGACCTTCACCGAAAACCTCAACCCCAGGGCGCTGGTCAGCGCCAGCTGGGGCCTGCCGTTGTTCCTGCTGCTGATGAGCCTCGCGGTGCCGCTCATTTTGTGGGCCGGACTAAAGCTGGGCGCGACCACCAACCCCGAATATTTCACCCTGGGCATTGGCATTGCAGCCAACAGTAAATCGCTGGCCTTGCTGGCTTATATCGGCGGCTTATCCGCTTCCAGCGGGCTGATTATTGTGACCACGCTGGCGCTCTCGGGCATGGCCTTGAATCACTTGGTGCTGCCGCTTTATCAGCCACCGGCGGAAGGCAACATCTACCGCTGGCTGAAATGGACGCGCCGCGCCCTGATCGTCGCCATCATCATGGCCGGTTATGGCTTTTACTTGTTGCTGGGCGCCGAACAAGACCTGGCCAACCTTGGCATCGTCGCGTTTGTCGCCACCCTGCAATTTCTGCCGGGCGTACTCTCTGTCTTGTACTGGCCAACCGCCAACCGTCGCGGCTTTATCGCCGGACTGCTCGCGGGCATCGCGGTCTGGATGATCAGCATGCTGCTTCCGCTGATTGGCAACTTTCAGGGCTTCTACATTCCGTGGCTGGACATGATCTACGTGCTGGACGACACCAGTTGGCACATGGCTGCCATTGCGTCACTGGCCGCCAACGTACTGATGTTCACCTTGATTTCGTTGTTCACCAACGCCAGCACAGAAGAAGCCAGCGCTGCTGAAGCCTGTGCGGTAGATAACGTGCGCCGCCCGCAGCGACGTGAACTGCATGCTGCCTCGCCACAAGAGTTCGCCACCCAACTGGCCAAGCCATTGGGAGCCAAGGCCGCGCAAAAAGAAGTCGAGCAAGCCTTGCGCGACCTTTATCTACCCTTCGACGAACGCCGCCCGTATGCCTTGCGCCGCTTGCGCGACCGTATCGAAGCCAACCTCTCCGGGTTGATGGGCCCCAGCGTCGCTCAGGATATGGTCGAAACCTTCTTGCCCTACAAGTCAGGCGGCGAAAACTACGTCACCGAAGACATTCACTTCATTGAAAGTCGGCTAGAGGACTACCACTCACGCCTCACCGGTCTGGCGGCCGAACTCGACGCCTTACGTCGTTACCATCGCCAAACACTGCAAGAGTTGCCGATGGGCGTGTGCTCACTGGCCAAGGACCAAGAGATCCTGATGTGGAACAAAGCCATGGAAGAGCTGACCGGCATCCCGGCTCAGCGCGTGGTGGGTTCGCGCCTTAATACGCTGGGTGATCCCTGGCGCCAGCTGTTGCAGGGTTTTATTGAGCTGCCCGATGAGCACTTGCACAAACAACACCTGGCCCTGGACGGTCAAACCCGTTGGCTAAACCTGCACAAGGCCGCCATCGACGAACCGTTGGCGCCCGGCAACAGTGGCTTGGTACTGCTAGTCGAAGACCTCACTGAAACCCAAATGCTCGAAGACAAACTCGTGCATTCGGAGCGACTGGCAAGCATCGGCCGTCTGGCGGCAGGGGTTGCCCATGAAATCGGCAACCCTGTCACCGGGATCGCCTGCCTGGCGCAGAATCTGCGTGAAGAACGCGAAGATGACAGCGAGCTGACAGAAATCAGCGGCCAGATCCTTGAGCAAACCAAACGTATCTCACGCATTGTGCAGTCCTTGATGAGTTTCGCTCACGCGGGCAGCCATCAGCACACGGACGAGCCCGTTTGTCTGGCAGAGGTGGCTCAGGATGCCATCGGTCTACTGGCCTTGAACCGGCGCAATTTTGAAGTGCAGTTTTATAACTTGTGCGATCCCGACCACTGGGTCGAAGGTGATCCACAGCGTCTGGCGCAAGTGCTGATCAATTTGCTGTCCAACGCCCGCGACGCCTGCCCTGCCGGCAGCGCCGTACGGGTCAAAAGCGAAGCCAGCGAACACACCGTCGACCTGATCGTAGAGGACGAGGGCACGGGTATTCCGAAGAACATCATGGACCGCCTGTTCGAACCGTTCTTCACCACCAAAGACCCTGGGGAAGGCACCGGTCTGGGCCTTGCACTGGTCTATTCCATCGTTGAAGAGCATTATGGACAAATCACCATCGACAGCCCGGCTGACATTCAAAGCCAGCGCGGAACCCGTATCCGGGTGACACTACCGCGCCATGTCGAAGCGACGTCCGCTGTGAACTGAGACCGTCGAGAGAACTGAATCAATGCCGCATATTTTGATCGTCGAAGACGAAACAATCATCCGCTCCGCGTTGCGCCGTTTGTTGGAGCGTAATCAGTACCAGGTCAGCGAAGCAGGCTCGGTGCAGGAAGCTCAAGAGCGTTTCAGCATTCCCTCGTTCGACCTGATTGTCAGCGATCTGCGCTTGCCAGGGGCGCCTGGCACCGAGCTGATCAAGCTGGGCGAAGGCAAACCGGTGCTGATCATGACCAGCTATGCCAGCCTGCGCTCAGCGGTTGACTCGATGAAAATGGGCGCCGTCGACTACATCGCCAAACCGTTTGATCACGATGAGATGCTGCAAGCCGTCGCACGTATTTTGCGTGATCGCCAAAACGCTCAAAGCCAGCCTGCCGAGCGCCCAGCCAAAGCGTCGGGCGCCGATAAAAGCGTGATCGATAACTGTAATGGCGAAATCGGCATCATCGGTTCATGCCCGCCTATGCAGGATCTGTACAGCAAGATCCGCAAAGTGGCGCCCACCGACTCCAATGTCCTGATCCAGGGTGAGTCCGGTACCGGCAAAGAACTGGTGGCCCGCGCGCTGCATAACCTGTCCAAGCGCGCCAAAGCGCCGATGATCTCGGTTAACTGCGCGGCGATTCCTGAGTCGTTGATTGAATCTGAGTTGTTCGGCCACGAAAAAGGGGCCTTCACCGGCGCCAGCGCCGGCCGTGCGGGCTTGGTTGAAGCGGCCGATGGCGGCACTTTGTTCCTTGATGAAATTGGTGAGCTGCCACTGGAAGCACAAGCCCGTCTGCTGCGGGTGTTACAAGAGGGCGAAATTCGCCGTGTGGGTTCGGTGCAATCGCAAAAGGTCGATGTGCGCCTGATCGCGGCCACCCACCGTGACCTCAAGAGCCTGGCCAAAATCGGCCAGTTCCGTGAAGACTTGTACTACCGCCTGCACGTCATTGCCCTCAAGTTACCGGCATTGCGTGAACGTGGCCCGGACGTAAACGAAATCGCCCATGCCTTCCTCGCCCGTCAAAGTGCCCGAGTGGGTCGCACCGACTTGAAGTTTGCTCCCGATGCCGAACAAGCCATTCGACATTACACGTGGCCAGGCAACGTACGAGAACTGGAAAACGCCGTAGAGCGTGCTGTGATTCTGTGCGAAAGCCCGGAAATTTCAGCCGAACTGCTGGGCATCGACATCGAGTTGAGCGATCTGCAAGACGACGACTTTATCGGCCTGGGCCCACAACAGGGCATCAGTAGCGGTAACACCAGCCATGACCCGACTGAAGACCTGTCACTGGAAGACTACTTCCAGCACTTTGTGCTTGAGCATCAGGACCATATGACGGAGACCGAACTGGCGCGAAAACTGGGCGTGAGTCGTAAATGCTTGTGGGAACGGCGCCAGCGCCTGGGTATTCCACGCAGAAAAACCGGTGTCACCAGCGAAGGGTAACGTGACAGACAACACGGCCGACGGTGAAAAAACTGTTACCGCACGCTAATCACGTAACAAAAGCCGGGTCTTACGGTAACGAAGGCCCGGCTTTTTTTTGCGCTAAAAAACATGAAAACCCAGAAAGCCCCTTATTTTGCTAGGCCGGACAAAAGTTGGCACGACCCCTGCTATATGTATTCGTACAAGAACAATAAGAATCACAGCAACACACAATAAAAATAAGACGTATCGGCTCACGCATAACAAGAACAACACGGCGGAGGCGCAGCTAACTGATTCTTTTGGAGAGGTGTTGTCATTGGGGCTTGCCCCACGACTAGGCAGAGAACAACAAAAACTGCACTTAAAGCAGAGCCTGAACTAGTTGGATCACTGATCACATCAACACAGCGACCAAAGCAATCCGTTTGCTCTTATCTCCCGATTGGGAGGGTTACACAGGTAAAACTTGGGTAACCAGGGCAATTAACAAAAACAAAAAGCCCGCAACCAATAATAAAAATAGAGCACGCAACTAATTCTGGGGGAGCTTCGGCTCCCCTTGTGGTTCCTGACATTCAGAAAATTTTACAGCCCGTCTGGCCCGGTACTCTCGCAACGACCAGGGCCACTAGAGGCAATCGACAGGCTACGCGTCCTACACCATCCCCTGACTAAATGCTAGAATCCCCGCCCATCATGCGGTCATTCTTCGTTTTGGCCGAACATTCCTTCAAACAGTGCATCCCATGCTGAAGAAGCTGTTCCAGTCATTCCGTTCTCCCAAGCGTCGTACGCAACAACTGCGCAGCACCCCTGAAGTGCTCAACAGCAGCCAACATTCGCTGCAACGTGCCCAGTTCAGCCGCTACGCGGTCAACATTGTCGAACGCCTGCAAAACGCCGGTTACCAGGCTTATCTGGTCGGCGGCTGCGTACGCGACATGCTGCTCAACATCACGCCCAAAGACTTTGACGTGGCCACCAGCGCTACGCCAGAACAAGTGCGTGCCGAATTTCGCAATGCGCGAATCATCGGTCGTCGCTTCAAGTTGGTGCACATCCACTTTGGGCGCGAAATCATCGAGGTAGCGACCTTCCGTGCCAATCACCCGCAAAACGACGAAGAGGAAGACAGCAACCAGTCCTCGCGTAACGAAAGCGGGCGTATTTTGCGCGACAACGTCTACGGCACCCTCGAAGAAGACGCCCAACGTCGCGACTTCACGATCAATGCCCTGTATTACGACCCGGTCAGCGAGCGCATTCTCGATTACGCCAATGGTGTACACGACATCCGCAATCGCCTGCTGCGCCTGATTGGCGATCCGCAACAGCGTTACCAGGAAGACCCGGTGCGCATGCTGCGGGCGGTACGTTTTGCCGCCAAGCTGAACTTCGGGATTGAAAAACACACCGCCGCGCCGATCCGCGAGCTGGCCCCCATGCTGCGCGAAATCCCGTCGGCTCGCCTGTTCGAAGAAGTGCTCAAGCTCTTCCTCTCCGGTAACGCCTGCGACACCTTCGAGATGCTGGTCGACCTTGAATTGTTCGACCCCTTGTTCCCGGCCAGTGCCGAAGCTCTGGAGCACAACCCGACCTACACCCACACCTTGATCAGCGAAGCGTTGCGCAACACAGATCTGCGAATCAAGCAGGGTAAACCGGTGACCCCCGCGTTCCTGTTTGCAGCCCTGTTGTGGCCTGCTCTGCCCGCCCGTATTTTGCGCCTGCAAGACCAAGGCATGCCGCCTATTCCTGCCATGCAAGAAGCCGCGCACGAACTGATCGCCGAACAGTGCCAGCGCATTGCAATTCCCAAGCGCTTCACAATGCCGATTCGCGAAATTTGGGACATGCAAGAGCGTCTGCCGCGTCGCAGCGGCAAACGTGCCGACATGCTGCTCGACAATCCGCGCTTCCGTGCCGGTTACGACTTTTTGCTGTTGCGTGAAAGCGCTGGCGAGCAGACCAACGGCCTGGGCGAATGGTGGACCGACTATCAGGATGCCAACGACAGTGGCCGTCGCGACATGATTCGCGACCTGAGCAACGCCAAGGACGATGGCACTGGCCCTGCACCGCGTAAACGCCGCCGCACAGGCGCTAACAAGCGCAAACGCAGCGCTGGCGCCGACGAATAAGTGATGGAACGCATCTACATTGGAATGGGCAGCAATCTGGCTGACCCGGCCGAGCAATTGCGCAACGCGGTAGAAGCGATTGCGCAACTGCCCAACTCGGTGTTTGTCGGGGTCTCAGCGTTCTATCAAAGCGACTCCCTGCTGCCAGGCCAACCGCGTTACACCAACGCAGTGGCAACCATCGAGACTCACATGGCCCCCCTTGAGCTGCTCGATGCTTTGCAAGCCATCGAAAACGACCAAGGCCGTGAGCGACTTGAGCGTTGGGGGCCGCGCACGCTGGACCTCGACATCCTGCTGTTCGGCAATCAACTGATCGACGAGCCTCGCCTCAAGGTCCCGCATTACCACATGCACGCCCGTCCTTTCGTGCTGTACCCCTTGGCCGAGCTGGCGCCCGCTTCGCTCAAACTGGCCGATGGCCGCAGCCTTGAACAACTCCTCAAAGACTGCCCCTTTGTCGGTCTTGAGCGCCTGCCCGGGTTAGCTGAATCGAATCAATTAGCGCGGTAACACATCGGCGGTAACACCTCTAATTGACTTCCCGTGTCCTCGTCACGACTATAGGCATCCCGCTGCCACCTACCCGGTGGCGCAATGTGAAAAGCAGGCCGTTTAGCACCTCTATAAAGGTGCGCCTGCTTATAACGATGAATCACGCGCGTTGCTCGCAGTGGTTATCGCACTGCCTGACGAGGATCCTTTTCATGCCAGCTATTACCCTGACCACCCTGCAAAGCCTTAAGCAAAAAGGTGAAAAAATCACCATGCTGACGTGCTATGACGCCACCTTCGCACATGCCTGCAACCAGGTCGGTGTAGAAGTGTTACTGGTGGGCGACTCCCTGGGCATGGTCTTGCAAGGGCATGACAGCACCCTGCCTGTTTCCAACGATGACATGGCGTATCACGTGGCGTGCGTTAAACGCGGCAATCAGGACGCCCTGATACTCGCCGATCTGCCTTTTATGGCGAACGCCACCCTTGAGCAAACGCTGAACAACAGCGCGCAACTCATGAGGGCGGGCGCGCACATGGTCAAGGTCGAAGGTGCCGTCTGGTTGGCCGAATCCATCCGCCTGCTGACTGAGCGCGGCATTCCTGTGTGCGCACACATGGGCCTGACGCCACAGACGGTAAACGTATTGGGCGGTTACAAGGTACAAGGCCGTAACGAAAACCAGGCACGCCAGATGCGTGCAGATGCGATTGCACTGGAACAAGCCGGTGCCGCCATGTTGCTGCTCGAATGCGTGCCAAGCGAACTGGCGAAAGAAATCACCCACGCGGTGAAAATCCCGGTGATCGGCATCGGCGCCGGCAGTGATACCGACGGTCAAGTGTTGGTGCTGCATGACATGCTTGGCTTGTCCTTGACTGGCCGCGTGCCTAAATTCGTGAAAAATTTCATGGCCGGCCAACCTGACATTCAATCGGCCCTCAGCGCCTACGTCGCTGAAGTCAAAGCCGTCAGCTTTCCTGGCACCGAACACGGATTCTCTGCATGAACACAGTAAAAACCGTTCGCGAGTTGCGCGCAGCCATCGCTCGTGCACGTAGCGAAGGCAAACAAATCGGCCTGGTACCGACTATGGGCAACTTGCACAGCGGCCATGCCGCGCTAGTCAGCAAGGCGGCGCAGCAGGTCGATTTCGTGGTCGCGAGCATTTTCGTCAACCCCCTGCAGTTTGGGGCCAACGAAGACCTCGACACCTACCCCCGCACCCTCGCCGCCGATCAGGAAACACTCCTGCAAGCAGGCTGTAACCTGCTGTTTGCTCCAACGGTGGATGAAATGTACCCCCACGGGATGACGGGGCTAACCCGCGTCACTGCGGCTCAATTGAGCAATGA
This sequence comes from Pseudomonas weihenstephanensis, assembly GCF_001043055.1. Lineage (GTDB taxonomy): Bacteria > Pseudomonadota > Gammaproteobacteria > Pseudomonadales > Pseudomonadaceae > Aquipseudomonas > Aquipseudomonas weihenstephanensis. The sequence continues at coordinate 125,754 of NZ_JYLF01000010.1, read as the reverse complement.
GCTCTGCGGCAGCCGCCGCCCTGGGCATTTCGATGGCGTCACCACGGTCGTCAACAAACTGTTCAACATGGTTCAGCCCGACCTGGCGATCTTTGGTCAGAAGGACTACCAGCAATTGGCCGTTATTCGCGCCATGGTGCTCGACCTGAACATGCCCGTCCAAATCATCGGCGAACCGACTGTACGCGCCGAAGACGGTTTGGCCTTGTCCTCGCGCAATGGCTACCTGAATGAAGAGCAGCGTGCCTTGGCGCCCGCCCTGTATCGCCACCTGCGCGAAATGGCAGACGCCATCAAAGCCGGTGAACGCAACTACGCCACGCTGGTGACCCAACAGGTGGCCCACCTTGAAGCCATCGGGTTGCGAGTGGATTATCTGGAAGTTCGCCACGCAACGACGTTACTGCCCGCGCAAACCAGTGACCGGGATCTGGTCATTCTGGTCGCGGCCTACTTGGGCACTACGCGCCTGATCGACAACATCCACCTGAACCTGGACAACACGCTTTAATTGATAGATTGCGCGTCACCCGCACCCGATAAAGAAACACTGAAACGATTCACCTGGCGTCACACGGTCGTGACAAAAGTTACAGCTCGGCGTCAGACAAAGCCAAGACAGATGCAGGCACTAGGGTTAATGTGATCGCCCTGCTTGTGTCCGATGTGCATTTGCAGGTCAACCGATGCCTCCCGAGGTTAATCAGGAGGTTTCGGGGTTTTCAGTGTCCAACAGGCAGTTCAAGCAAAAAAGGATATCCGCAGCGATGGCGTACTACCGCACTCCTCACGACGTTACCGCTCTGCCCGCTTGGCAAGCGTTGAAGCAACACCGCGCCAGCATGCAAAACTTCAGCATGCGCGATGCGTTTAACAGCAACCCAAAACGTTTTGAAGATTTCACCCTGAGCAGCTGCGGGCTGTTTTTGGACTATTCAAAAAACCTGATCACTGACCAAACCCGTTCGTTGCTCGTCGATCTGGCCAACGAAGTCGATCTTCAGGGCGCGATCAAATCGTTGTTCTCGGGGGAGATCGTCAATGCCTCCGAAGGTCGTCCGGCCTTGCACACCGCGCTGCGCCGCCCAGTTGCCGACAAGCTGTCGGTCAACGGTGCGGACATCATGCCCGAGGTGCACAAAGTCCTGAACAAGATGACCGAGCTGGTCGGACGCATCCACGAAGGCCTGTGGCGCGGTTACACCGACAAACCGATTACCGACATCGTGAACATTGGCATCGGCGGCTCGTTCCTTGGCCCTGAGCTGGTGTCCGAAGCGCTGTTGTCCTACGCGCAAAAAGGCGTTCGCTGTCATTACCTGGCGAACATCGACGGCAGTGAATTCCACGAGCTGTCGCACAAGCTGCGCGCCGAAACCACGCTGTTCATCGTGTCGTCGAAATCGTTCAACACCCTCGAAACCCTCAAAAATGCCCAAGCGTCCCGCGCGTGGTACTTGGCGCAAGGCGGTTCGGAAGCTGAACTGCATCGCCACTTCATCGCCGTGTCGAGCAACAACGAGGCCGCGGTCGCGTTTGGTATTCGCGAAGAAAACATTTTCCCGATGTGGGACTGGGTGGGTGGGCGTTATTCGCTGTGGTCGGCCATCGGCTTGCCAATTGCCCTGGCGATCGGCATGTCCAACTTCAAAGAACTGTTGTCCGGCGCCTACAGCATGGACCAACACTTCCAGAACGCCCCGTTCGAACAGAACATGCCCGTGTTGATGGCAGCGCTTGGCGTTTGGTACGGCAACTTCTGGGGTGCGCAAAGCCACGCGATCCTGCCGTACGACCATTACCTGCGCAACATCACTAAACACTTGCAGCAGTTGGACATGGAATCCAACGGCAAAAGCGTGCGTCAGGACGGCACCCCCGTGTCCACCGACACCGGCCCGGTGATTTGGGGTGGCGTGGGCTGCAATGGTCAGCATGCGTATCACCAGCTGCTGCACCAAGGCACCCAATTGATTCCGGCCGATTTTATCGTGCCGATTGTCAGCTTCAACCCGGTCGCCGACCACCATCAGTGGCTTTATGCCAACTGCCTGTCGCAAAGCCAGGCCCTGATGCTGGGCAAAACCCGCGCCGAAGCCGAAGCCGAATTGCGCGAACAGGGCATGCCCGAAGACGCCGTGCAAAAGCTCGCGCCGCATAAAGTGATTCCGGGCAACCGCCCGAGCAACACCTTGGTGGTTGAACGCATCAGCCCGCGTCGCCTTGGCGCGCTGGTGGCGCTGTATGAGCACAAAGTGTTCGTGCAAAGCGTGATCTGGGGCATCAACGCCTTCGACCAGTGGGGCGTAGAGTTGGGCAAAGAACTGGGCAAAGGCGTTTACTATCGCCTCACCGGCAGCCTCGAAGAGCCTGCCGATGATGCGTCAACGCAAGGCCTGATCAACTACTTCCGCGGTCGCCATCGCGGTTGATTGAACGCCAGCCAGTCTTCACGACTGGCTGGCGGCACCGAGACGCCATGGAATTTATCCGCCGCCCCATCGAACGCCAAATCATGAGTCTGACCGGCCTTTCGCTCGGCCAGCTCGACCTCGAAAACCCCAAGGGCGACCCCGGTCTGTTCGGCCCCGACTCCATCAGTTGGCAAGTACACGGTGATTTCACCAGCATGCTGATCGGTGGCATCAGCGCCCTAATGCTGCAAGCCTTGCATCCTCTGGCACTGGCCGGGGTGTGGGATCACTCCAATTTCAGACTCGACATGCTGGGGCGATTGCGTCGCACTGGCCAGTTCATCTCTGGCACCACCTTTGGCTCCTCAGGCGATGCCGACTGGCTGATCGACAAAGTACGCAGCATTCACCTGCAAGTGACCGGCACCGGACTTGACGGCCGTCCCTATGCTGCCAGTGACCCGCAATTACTGACGTGGGTGCATGTGGCGGAAGTCAGTAACTTCCTTGCCGCTCATTTGCGCTATCGCAATCCGGATTTGTCCCCAGCCGATCAAGACCGTTACTACGACGAAATTGCCGTGGTCGCCGAACGCCTGGGGGCCACAGACGTGCCCCGCTCACGCCAGCACATCGCCGACTACCTGCAAGCCATACGCCCGCAGTTGCTGTGTGATGAGCGCAGCCATGAAGTGATTCGCCTGTTGCTCAACGCCCCGGCGCCCAGTTTGCTGGCCAAACCATTTGCCGCGCTGATGATGCAAGCCGGCATCGACTTGCTACCCGACTGGGCCAGCGATCAGCTGGGGCTTCATCAACGTCCGCCGACACGCACGCTGATCCGCGCCACAGTCAACAGCACCGCGCCGGTTCTGCGCTGGGCAGTGCGCAATGGCTCAGTGCAAAGGGCGCAGCGACGCATGAGCCGGTACGGTGGGTAACCGCCGTGCCATCACACAAGGACGCTCATCTCTGTGCGCCAGCCGTGACGAGACGATGCCGCTATTTGTATGCCACCATGCCGCTTGATTCCTACCGCTGCGTCTGACGCGGCCTCTCCAATAATAATCAGGACTCCCGCTATGCAAGACGTTGTCATCGTTGCCGCTACCCGCACTGCCGTCGGCAGCTTTCAAGGCTCACTGGCCCATGTACCTGCTGTCGACTTGGGCGCCGCGGTCATTCGCCAACTGCTCGAAAAAACCGGTCTGGAGGGTGCACAGGTCGATGAAGTCATCATGGGGCAAGTCCTCACCGCGGGTGCAGGTCAAAACCCGGCACGCCAGGCAGCAATCAAGGCCGGACTGCCATTTGCCGTGCCAGCAATGACGCTCAACAAAGTCTGCGGCTCCGGGCTCAAAGCGCTGCATTTGGCTGCCCAGGCCATCCGTTGTGGCGACGCTGACGTGATCATCGCCGGCGGCCAGGAAAACATGAGCCTGTCCAACTACATCGTGCCCGGCGCCCGAACCGGCCTGCGCATGGGCCATAGCCAAATCGTCGACACCATGATCAGCGATGGCCTGTGGGATGCATTCAATGATTACCACATGGGCATCACCGCAGAGAACCTTGTGGATAAGTACGGCATCAGTCGCGAAGACCAGGATGCCTTTGCCGCCGCCTCGCAGCGCAAAGCCATCGAAGCCATTGAAACCGGGCGCTTTGTGGACGAAATCACGCCGATTTTGATCCCGCAACGCAAAGGTGATCCGATCGAGTTTGCCACAGACGAACAACCGCGCGCGGGCACGACGGCCGAATCGCTGGCCAAGCTTAGACCTGCGTTCAAAAAAGACGGATCTGTCACAGCAGGTAATGCCTCCTCACTCAATGATGGTGCAGCCGCCGTCATGCTGATGAGTGCGACCAAAGCCCGTGAGCTGGGTTTACCGGTACTGGCTAAAATCGCGGCCTACGCCAACGCCGGTGTAGACCCGGCCATCATGGGCATTGGTCCCGTGAGCGCGACTCAACGCTGCCTGACTAAAGCAGGCTGGACGCTGGCTCAACTGGACCTGATCGAAGCCAACGAAGCCTTCGCGGCGCAAGCCTTGTCGGTCGGCAAAGCGCTGGATTGGGACGCGAACAAGGTCAACGTCAACGGAGGGGCAATTGCCATTGGTCATCCGATTGGCGCGTCGGGTTGTAGGATTCTGGTCACCCTGCTCCACGAAATGCTCAAGCGTGACGCTAAAAAAGGCCTCGCCACTTTGTGCATTGGCGGTGGCCAGGGTGTAGCTCTGGCGCTCGAACGCGAATAATGGCCACCTAAGGGTGTAAAGCCTCGCATACCTATAGCCATAGCGCTGACGGGTGATGCGAGGCTGCGTCCGGCGGCAAAACCGTCGTAAATTCCATGTGCGCGATGTACCCGCAATACCGTTTTCTAAGGCAGGGCGACGGCTTTGCCCTCGGCAACTGCTACACACACCAACAGCACGTCCTTTTACGCCTCGATAGCGTCTATTCGAACAGCGTAGCCAGCCCGATGAGGCTGTGCGCAACCATAAACCTTCACGCGGTTCTGTTAAACTCGCGCGCCCTATCTGTCCCCCAAGGCGCAACGCATGTCTTCCTTGAATCAGGCGCTGCGCGCCGCCCTCGATAACCGTCACGACTTGCTGGCCGAGCTGCACGCTCAAGGCACTGACTGTTATCGCCTGTTCCACGGCAGCCAGGAAGGCGCTGGCGGTCTGACTATCGACCGCTACGGCCCGCAACTGCTGGTGCAAAGCTTTCACCAGCGCCTTGAGCGCGGTGATTTGCTGCAATTGCATGAAGCAATCAATCGGCACTTGGGCCTGGAACTGCTGCTGGTCTACAACGACCGCTCACAGGGCAATTCACGTATTGATCGCGAAGACACCGTCTACCGCGCCGAAGACGCCGCATTGGCGGACATGATCGGCCACGAGTGGGGCCTGAAGTACCGTGTGCGCGGCCGTCACGCGGGGCAAGACCCACTGCTGTTTCTCGACCTGCGCAACGCGCGCGGCTGGGTCAAGCAGCACAGCGCCGGCAAGCGCGTGCTTAACTTGTTCGCCTACACCTGTGGCGTTGGCTTAAGCGCTGCGGCAGGCGGCGCAAGCGAGGTCTGCAATCTGGACTTTGCTGAAGGCAACTTGGCGGTCGGACGCGAAAACGGGCTGCTAAATCCCGAATTGCCCCCGATGAAGTTTGTGCAATCCGACTATTTCGCTGCCATTCGCCAACTGGCGGGGTTGCCGATTATCCAGCGTCGCCACAAGCTGCCCGCTTACCCGCGCATGGATCAGCGTGAATACGACCTGGTGCTGCTGGACCCTCCCGCGTGGGCCAAGAGTGCTTTCGGCACGGTAGACCTGTTGCGCGACTATCAAAGCCTGCTCAAACCCGCGGTATTGGCCACCGCGCCGGATGGCGTGCTGATCTGTTGCAATAATCTGGCGAAAGTCAGCATGGACGACTGGCGCGAGCAAGTCCTGCGCTGTGCTGAAAAAGCCGGCCGCCCTGTTCGGGACTGGCAAGTGCTGAATCCGGCCAGCGACTTTCCGTCAATGGACCAGCAGCCGCCACTAAAGACGCTGATCCTACAGTTCTAAGCGCCTAATCTCACACGCAAAAAGTCCTACTAAAAATAAGGCGATCGTCTCGGAACCAGAATCGCGTGCCATACTCCAAGGCACTCCCGACTGTTATAGACGACGCCTCACATGCCCAAAGGATTGATTCGCGCCATTGGCGCCGTGCTGACTGCCCTCGCACTTTATAGCTTGCTGGGTTTTTTGATCCTGCCCGGCATAGGCTTACGCATCATCAACCAGCAGTTGGCCAACTACGCCACCGTGCCCGCCAGGCTCGACCGATTGGAGTTCAACCCGTTCAGTCTGGAGCTGACACTGTGGGGGTTCAAGGTCGGTGAGCCGGGCAAGGAGCAAGTAGGCTTCGAGCGACTGTACACCAACGTGCAAGCCGACAGCCTGTGGACAAAAGCCTTGCACCTGGCAGACGTGCAACTGGACAAACCCAAGACGCAGCTGTTGTTCAGCAAGGACGGCACACTGAACCTGACCCAATTGTTCACGTTACCTGCCAGCGAACCTGCGCCCCAGACACCTGACAGCAACCCCTTCCCCTTGCGTATCGACCGCATCGGTCTGGCGGGCGGCTACCTGCATTTTGCTGACTTGCGCCCAAGCGAGCCGATCGAGTTTTTGTATGACTCAATGGATCTGGAACTGAAAAACCTCAGCACGCTGCCCGATGACAACGCTGACATGACCTTAGTGGCGGCCGGGCCAGAAGGCGGCCGCATTGACTGGACCGGCACCTTGAGCCTGGTGCCCATTGCATCCGAAGGCACGCTCAAAGTGACTGACGGCAAGATGAAAGTCTGGTGGCCCTATGTGCGAGACGCCCTACCGCTGGTACTGGAAGACGGGGTGCTGAACTTCAGGACCGACTACACGCTGAATCTGTCCAAAGAAACTGAAATGGTGCTGAGCAACGCCTCGGCCAGTATCGCCCCGTTCAAAATCAATGCACCGGACGGTCGGCCGCTGGCACGGCTTGAGCGCCTGGACGTCAGTGATACCCGCGTAGACCTGGCCAAGCAGCAAGTGGTGGTCGGTAAAATCAACAGCAAAAATCTTGAGACTTGGGCCACGCGTGAAGCTGACGGCCAACTTGACTGGCAAAAATTGTTTGCCAGCCAACCGACCAAAACCTCATCCAAAGCCGATGGGCCAGTCACCGTTGAAGCCCCAAAACCGGCACCTGTCGCCCCCAGCAAACCGTGGCAAGTGTTGCTCAAGGATGTGCAGCTACGCGATTACCGCGTGCATCTGGCAGATAAAGAACCAAAAACTCCGGTCGCGCTGGACGTTGGCCCGTTGAACCTGGACCTGAAAAACTTCGACAGCCTCAATCAGTCACCTTTCAACCTGAAACTCGACACCGGGATTGGCAAGCAAGGCAAGCTCACTGCCAGCGGCGAGGTCAATCTAAGCCCGATCAGTGCCAAGCTCAACGTCACCACCCAAGACATCGACCTGCGCGTCGCGCAGGCTTACATCGACCCCTTTATTCGCCTGGAACTGCGCAGCGGCATGTTGGGCAGCGATCTGGCAGTCAATCTGAAAAGCGTCGAGCCACTCGCTTTCAGCGTGGAGGGCAAGGCACGGGTCGACCAACTGCACACACTCGACACCCTCAAAAACCGCGATTTTCTCAAGTGGCAACGTCTGGTACTGGAGAACTTGAATTACCAGCACGGTGACAGCCTGTCGATTGCCAAGGTCAACCTGGCGCAACCGTACGTGCGCTTCATGATCAACGATGATCGCACCACCAACATTGATGACCTGCTGATCCCACAACCCGCCAACACGGGCGCCAAAAACGCGACAAAACCCGCCGCCAGCAAAGAAAAACCATTGGGCATTCATGTGGGAGGCATCGCGATCAATGACGGTTCGGCCAACTTCGCAGACTTCAGCCTGACGCCCAACTTCGCCACTGCCATTCAACAACTCAACGGGCAGATCGGTACCATCGACAGCCGACAAGCCAAACCGGCGAGCGTCAACATCGCAGGTAAAGTCGACCGGTATGCACCCGTGACGATCAAAGGCAGCGTCAACCCTTTCGACCCGATGGCCAGTCTGGATATTGCCACCAGTTTCAAGCGCGTCGAGCTGACGACCCTGACGCCTTACTCGGGTAAATTTGCGGGCTACCGCATCCGCAAGGGCCGCCTGAATCTGGACCTGCACTACTTGATCACCAAGGGGCAGCTCAAGGCCGAGAACAAATTGGTGGTCGAGCAATTGCAACTGGGCGAAAAAGTCGACAGCCCGGATGCCGTGGATCTGCCGATCAAACTCGCGATTGCTTTGCTCAAGGACACCGACGGCAAAATCTCCATCGAACTGCCCGTCACGGGCGATTTGAACAACCCGCAATTCAGCGTGATGCCAATTGTTTGGCAAACCTTGCGCAACCTTGTGCTGCGTGCCGCTCAGGCCCCCTTCAAGTTCATTGGCGGACTGATCAGCGGCGGTGGCGCTGAAGACCTGGGTACCGTTTCCTTCGCACCAGGTTCGAGCGAGCTGAGCCCAGATGCGCAAAAAGCGCTGACCACACTGGCCGCTGCGCTCAAAGAACGCCCGGCGCTGCGCCTTGAGATCGAAGGCACGGCCGCACAAAGCAGCGACGGCCCGCTCATTGCGCAAGAACGCCTGGAACGCGAATACCAATACAACTACTACAAAATCCTGCAACGCCGAGGCGACAAAGTGCCAGCACAGGCTTCATTGCTGAAAGTGCCGGATGATGAAAAAGGCCCATTGCTTGAAGGTATCTACCGCACACGCCTGAAACAGCAGCCGCCAGCTGAGTGGGCTAAATTGAGCCGTGACGAACGTGCGAAAAAGATGAGTGACGCACTGATCGAATTCTGGAGCAAAAGCGAAGTGCTGTTGCGCCAACTAGGTCAAGACCGCGCCAGTAGCATCAAGGACTTCTTGGTGGACAAAGGCCAATTGGCAGATGAGCGCGTGTACTTTGTGGACGCAACTTTGGGCGAAGCTGAAAGTGATGGTCGGGTGATTTCACCGTTGCACCTGGACAGCGAGTAATTAAGCGGCGGGTGAGGACATATCCTTCGCCCAAATAGAACAGCCCCCGACGCAAGCGCCGAGGGCTGTAATGGCCACATCCGTGTGGCCGTCGCATGAACCTATTTCGAAAGCTTCAGGTGCGGCGCTTCAAGCACCTGATCCGGCTTTCCCCCCGGTTCTACGAGAAAGGGTTATTACTCAGCTTTCAGGCCATCAGCAGCAACGGCTTTCACGCCTTTAACTTTCTTGGCAATGTTCACTGCGGTGGTTTTCTGTGCATCAGTCACTGCAACAGTGGAGGACAGAGAAACAACACCTTTGTTGGTTTCTACTTTGATATCAGTACCTGGAATGCCTTTTTCGGTCAGCAGGTCAGATTTGACTTTGGTCGTGATCCAAGTATCAGAAGTAGCTTCTTTAGCTTTAGTCATTTCGCCAGCAGCGACGACCATTGGGGCTTGGGTAGTCGACTGAGCAGCAAATGCAGCATTGGCCATGGTCAGGGTCAGCGCGGTGGCAGTTGCAGCAGCGATAGCGAACTTCTTCATACGAGTAACTCCTGTCTTCTTTAGAATCTGCGCCGTCATCTGGCAGCAGGGTTATCTGTAATATTGCAGGGCTTGTGCCAACTTCATTAAAAAAATAAACCCTTATAAAACAGATACTTAGAGTCACTCAGTTTTTTCTTCCTCGTGCAGATTGCATGACTTGCCCTGCTAGCTGCATGCAAGTTGCGGTATTTTCGTCATGGCCTTTGGCCCGTCATGTGGCGGATCTTTTTTTCACACATAAAAAAAGGATCCCGAAGGATCCTTTTTTAAACACAGGTTTTAGAGGCGATTAAGCTTCCGAAGCCTTTGCTGCTGCGACGTCCTTGATGGACAGTTTGATGCGGCCGCGGTTGTCCACGTCCAGCACCAACACTTCCACTTCCTGACCTTCTTTCAGAATGTCAGTCACTTTCTCAACGCGAGCATCGCTCAGCATGGAGATGTGAACCAGGCCGTCTTTACCTGGCAGGATGTTAACGAATGCGCCGAAGTCGACGATACGCTCAACCTTACCGATGTAGATTTTGCCGATTTCAGCTTCAGCGGTGATACCCAGAACGCGCTGACGCGCCGCTTCTGCTGCTTCTTTGGTTTCGCCGAAGATCTTGATCGAACCGTCGTCTTCGATGTCGATCGAAGCTTTGGTTTCTTCACAGATTGCACGGATAGTCGCGCCACCTTTACCGATAACATCACGGATTTTGTCGGTGTCGATTTTCATCGCGATCATAGTCGGTGCATTAGCCGACAACTCGTTACGCGAAACAGCAATGATCTGGTTCATTTGACCCAAGATATTCAGGCGAGCGTCCAGGGCCTGGCCCAGTGCGATCTCCATGATTTCTTCGGTGATGCCTTTGATCTTGATGTCCATCTGCAGCGCAGTAACACCTTTCGCGGTACCCGCTACTTTGAAGTCCATGTCGCCCAGGTGGTCTTCGTCACCCAGGATATCGGTCAGAACGGCGAACTTCTCGCCCTCTTTAACCAGACCCATCGCGATACCGGCAACCGGAGCCTTCATCGGCACGCCAGCGTCCATCAATGCCAGGGAAGCACCGCACACCGATGCCATCGAGCTGGAACCGTTGGACTCAGTGATTTCCGATACAACACGGATGGTGTACGGGAACACGTCGGCAGCAGGCAGCATGGCCTGAACCGAACGACGCGCCAGACGGCCGTGACCGATTTCGCGACGACCTGCGCCACCCATACGACCACACTCACCTACCGAGAACGGAGGGAAGTTGTAGTGCAGCATGAACGGGTCTTTTTTCTCGCCTTCCAGGGTGTCCAGCAGCTGTGCATCACGGGCAGTACCCAGAGTTGCAACAACCAGAGCCTGAGTTTCGCCACGGGTGAACAGAGCCGAACCGTGGGTTTTAGGCAGAACGCCTACTTCGATGTTCAAAGGGCGAACAGTTTTGGTGTCACGACCATCGATACGCGGCTTGCCGTTAACGATGTTTTCGCGAACGGTGCGGTATTCGATTTCGCCGAACGCTGCTTTCACTTCGCTGGCAGAAGGCTGGCCTTCTTCACCGGACAACTTGGCAACCACCTGCTCTTTCAGCTCGCCCAGACGCGCGTAACGATCAGCCTTGACGGTGATGGTGTAAGCCTGGGAGATCGCTTCGCCGAATTCGGCACGGATAGCGCCCAACAGTGCGGTAGCTTCTGGGGCAGCAGCCCAGTCCCACGTTGGTTTTGCAGCTTCGGCAGCCAGCTCTTTAACAGCCTGGATAACAACCTGGAATTCGTCGTGGGCGAACAGTACGGCGCCCAACATTTGGTCTTCGGTCAGCTCTTTAGCTTCCGATTCAACCATCAATACGGCTTCGGACGTACCGGCAACAACCATGTCCAGGCTAGAAGCAGCCAGTTGCTCGTAAGTCGGGTTCAGCAAGTAGCCAGTGCTTTCGTGATAAGCAACGCGAGCTGCGCCGATCGGACCATCGAAAGGGATACCGGAGATAGCCAGCGCAGCCGAAGTACCGATCATCGCAGCGACGTCCGGATCGGTTTTCTTGCTGGTGGACAGAACGGTGCAGACAACCTGCACTTCGTTCATGAAGCCTTCAGGGAACAGCGGACGGATCGGACGGTCGATCAGTCGCGAAGTCAGGGTTTCTTTCTCGGAAGGACGGCCTTCACGCTTGAAGAAACCGCCCGGGATTTTACCCGCGGCGTAGGTTTTTTCCTGGTAGTGAACCGACAGAGGGAAAAAGCCCTTGCCTGGATCAGCTTGCTTGGAGCCGACGACAGTCACCAATACGCTGACGTCATCGTCAACAGTGACCAATACAGCGCCGGAAGCTTGACGGGCGATACGGCCTGTCTCGAGGGTTACGGTCGACTGACCGAACTGGAATTTTTTGATAACCGGGTTCACGGTGTCCTACCTTCTCTTTGTGGCTCTTGGGGAACGGGTTTCTTGCGAAATGCTTGGGCAATGTCGGGCATTGGCCCGACTCAAGATGCTTACGAAAACGGCCAGCAGGGCAGCTTTCGTAAAGATCCGGCTAGTCCAGATAAAACTTGAGGCTGGAAGCCTGCCGCAAGCCTGTAGGAACCCCACAGACACACAACAGACAACCAGCCTCTAGCAACATCGCTATTAGCGACGCAGACCCAGGCGAGCGATCAGCGCTTTGTAACGCTCAACGTTCTTGCCTTTGAGGTAGTCCAGCAGCTTACGACGCTGGTTTACCATACGGATCAGACCACGACGGGAGTGGTGGTCCTTTTTGTTTTCTTTGAAGTGACCCTGCAAGGTGTTGATGTTGAAGGTCAGCAGTGCAACTTGCACTTCTGGAGAACCTGTATCACCTGGCGCTTGCTGGTAGTCTTTTACGATTTCTGCTTTGTGTTCGATTGTCAGTGCCATGAGGCATTTCCTTTCATAAAGGGGCTCTGCTTGCGAACAAGACAGATCCAATAGGCCGAGGACAAATCCTCGTATTTAAAAATGAGATGTGACCGTGCCTAATAACAGCCACCCTCGTTTCAGTACGGCCCGGAACAATGAAATCCCGGTCCGTCCTGCTCCGGTCATTCTGACCGAATCAGTCGACGCGGCGCTATGCGCCCGTCTTCGCTCACTTCACCGATACCGATAAAGCGACCGTTGTGATCTTGTACTCGCACCATACCGAACTTGGGTGCATCGGGAGCACGTACCGGTTGGCCGTTGAGCCAGTAGAACGCGCTGGCTTCCGAAAAGTGCAGCAATGGCCAATCCAGCAAGCCGCTGTCGGAGGGCATCAGGAAGCGGTCAACAGCTTCATTTCCGCCTTCTGCATGCACAGCTTCCAACTCTTCAAGCGTCACCGTCTGGGCCAGACTGAAAGGTCCGGCATGCGTGCGGCGCAACTCTGCAACATAAGCCCCACATCCCAATTGCTCACCGATATCTTCCACGAGGGTGCGGATATAGGTGCCTTTGGTGCAGTCGACAGCCAGACGCGCGGTGTCGCCTTCGCTGGCCAGTAATTCGAGGCGGGTAATAGTAACAGAACGCGGTTCACGCTCCACCACTTCGCCTGCACGGGCCAGCTTGTAAAGCGGCTGACCATCGCGCTTGAGCGCAGAGTACATCGGCGGTATCTGACTGATTTGCCCACGAAACTTGGGTAAAACAGCTTCGATATCGGAGCGACCAACGGTCACGGGGCGGGTCAGCAAAACATCGCCTTCCGCATCCGCAGTGGTGGTGGTCTTACCCAATTGCATCAAGGTTTCATAACCCTTGTCGGAATCGAGCAGGTATTGCGAAAACTTGGTGGCTTCGCCAAAGCACAACGGCAATACGCCGCTGGCCAAAGGATCGAGGCTACCTGTGTGCCCGGCCTTTTCGGCATTGAGCAGCCAGCGGACTTTCTGCAAGGCCGCGTTGGAGGTGAACCCAAGCGGTTTGTCGAGCAGGATGATACCGCTGACGTTACGACGGATACGCTTGACCTGAGCCACCGGTTACTCCTTGGTGTCTTCAGGAGCCGTCGCATCAGGGTGCTGATTGTCTTCAGCCACCGCACGCTCGATCAAAGCAGACAGGTGCGCGCCACGTACAACGCTTTCGTCGTAGTGGAAGTGCAGCTGCGGAACGCTACGCAGCTTCATTTCGCGTGCAAGTTGCATGCGCAAGAAACCGGCGGCCGAGTTCAGAACCTTGATGGTTTGAGCGATATCTTCAGCGTTGTCCTGGCCCATCACAGTGATGAAAATTTTGGCGTGACCAACGTCACGGCTGACTTCAACCGCAGTAATAGTGACCAGGCCTACGCGCGGGTCTTTGACTTCACGACGGATCAGTTGTGCCAGCTCACGCTGCATCTGATCGCCAATACGTTGGGTACGGCTGTATTCTTTTGCCATGTCTTGTTACCTGTTACTCACCCATGGGAAACCCATGTGTTCTGAAAGCGGCAAACGCCCGGCCAGACAGGAGCCGGACCGGGCGTTGCGTTTAGAGTCCGGGACGAACCGCTGGCATTGGCATGCCGCTTTTCGTCCTGGCTCTTGAAGCTCGCGATTTAGAGGCTGCGAGCAACCTGGACCTTCTCGAACACTTCGATCTTGTCACCGACTTTAACGTCGTTGTAGCTCTTGACGCCGATACCGCACTCCATGCCGGCACGTACTTCGGCAGCGTCATCTTTGAAGCGGCGCAAGGATTCCAGCTCGCCTTCGAAGATAACGATGTCTTCACGCAGTACGCGGATTGGACGGTTACGGTGAACAACACCTTCGAGCACCATGCAACCTGCGATCGCACCAAACTTCGGCGAACGGAATACGTCGCGAACTTCGGCGATACCCAGGATATTTTCCCGGACGTCGCTGCCAAGCATGCCGGTGAGGGCCTTCTTGACGTCTTCGATGATGTCGTAGATGACGTTGTAATAACGCATGTCCAGACCTTCTTGCTCGACAATTTTGCGAGCACCAGCATCAGCACGCACGTTAAAGCCGAACAATACAGCGTTGGAGGCCAGTGCCAGGTTAGCGTCGCTTTCGGTGATACCACCGACGCCGCCGCCTACTACGCGCACTTGCACTTCATCGTTACCCAGGCCGCTCAGAGCGCCCTGCAAAGCTTCCAACGAACCACGAACGTCAGACTTGAGGACGATATTAAGCGTCTTCTTCTCTTCCTGGCCCATGTTCTCGAAGATGTTTTCCAGCTTGCCTGCGTGAGCACGCGCCAGTTTCACTTCGCGGAACTTGCCTTGACGGAACAGGGCAACTTCACGCGCCTTCTTCTCGTCAGTCATCACGCTCATCTCGTCGCCAGCGTCTGGCGTACCGTCCAGGCCGAGAATCTCGACAGGGATAGATGGACCGGCTTCCTTGATAGGCTTGCCGTTCTCATCGAGCATGGCGCGGATACGGCCGTAGTTGGAACCGACCAGAACCATGTCGCCCTGGCGCAGAGTACCGTCCTGAACCAGAACAGTTGCAACCGGACCACGGCCTTTGTCCAGACGGGACTCAACCACTACACCACGGCCAGGAGCCGATGGAGTTGCCTTGAGTTCCAGAACTTCAGCTTGTAGCAATACGGCTTCGAGCAAATCGTCAACGCCGGTACCCATTTTCGCCGAGACCGAAACAAACGGAGTGTCACCACCCCACTCTTCCGAGGTCACGCCGTGAACGGACAGTTCACTACGGATGCGATCGAGATCAGCACCTGGCTTGTCGATTTTGTTCACTGCAACAACCAGCGGCACGCCAGCTGCTTTCGCATGCTGAACAGCTTCGATGGTTTGCGGCATTACGCCGTCGTCTGCAGCCACAACCAGAATCACGATGTCAGTTGCCTTGGCACCACGTGCACGCATTGCGGTAAACGCAGCGTGGCCCGGGGTATCGAGGAAAGTGACCATACCGCGCTCGGTTTCGACGTGGTACGCACCGATGTGCTGAGTGATACCACCCGCTTCACCCGCCGCTACCTTGGCACGACGAATGTAGTCGAGCAGGGACGTTTTACCGTGGTCAACGTGGCCCATTACGGTCACAACCGGTGCACGGGAGAACGACTCGCCTTCAAACTTCAGGGACTCGGCCAGGGAATCTTCCAGAGCGTTGTCGCTGACCAGAGTTACTTTGTGGCCCAGTTCTTCAGCAACCAGTTGAGCAGTTTCCTGATCAAGTACCTGATTGATAGTCGCTGGAGTACCCAGCTTGAACATGAACTTGATAACTTCGGCAGCCTTGACGGACATCTGTGCAGCCAAATCGCCAACAGTGATGGTCTCGCCAATCTGTACATCACGAACTACAGGGCCGGTTGGGCTCTGGAAACCGTGAGCGTTGCGCTTCTTCAGCTTGCCCTTGCCTCGACCACCGCGACGGAAGCTATCGCTTTCTTCGTCGGAAGTACGCGGAGCAACACGTGGAGTCGGTGCTTTTTCTTTAACCGAGGCACGATGCGGAGCGTTTTTGCGATCGCCGTCACCACTGCCGCGACGATTGTTATCGTCAGCGCGTGGCTTGTCTGGACGTCGCTGTTCGTCACGCTTGCGTGCATCAGCTGCAGGTGCCGCGGCTGGCGCAGCAGCCGGTGCAGTTTGCACAGGCGCAGGCGCAGCTACAGCAGGCGTAGACGCTGGAGTCGTTGAAGGCTGACGGCGCGCTTCTTCTTCGGCGCGACGCTTGGATTCTTCTTCAGTCTTTTGACGCGCAGCATTTTCTACTGCACGGCGTTCATCCATCTCACGCTTGCGCTCAGCTTCGATTTCTTCCGGGCTGCGCTGTACGAAGACTTTCTTCTTGCGTACTTCAACGCTAATGCTTTTGCTGCCAGCAACACGCAGGGTGCTGGTGGTTTTACGCTGCAAAGTGATCTTGCGCGGTTCTTCCACTTTAGCCTTGTGGCTGCTTTTCAAGTGAGTCAGCAGAGCTTGCTTCTCACTGTCGGTTACATTCTGCTCGGCGGCGGTGTGCGGCAGACCTGCCTCACGCATCTGCTGCAACAGGCGCTCAACCGGTGTTTTGACCTCATCGGCCAGTTGTTTCACCGTGACTTGCGTCATGCATTTCTCTCCTCAGGCCGCGCCTAATTACTCGAACCAATGGGCTCGGGCGGCCATGATCAACTTGCCGGCACGATCAGAGTCAATGCCGTCGATGTCGAGCAGGTCGTCAATAGACTGCTCGGCCAGGTCTTCGCGGGTAATTACGCCGCGCACCGCCAGTTCCATCGCCAAATCCTTGTCCATACCCTCAAGCGAGAGCAGGTCTTCGGCCGGATGGGCGTCTGCCAGCTTTTCCTCAGTAGCGATGGCTTTGGTCAACAAACGATCCTTGGCCCGAGCGCGAAGCTCGTTGACGATATCCTCGTCAAAGCCGTCGATGTTGAGCATCTCCTCCACCGGTACGTAGGCAATCTCTTCCAGGCTGGTGAAGCCTTCATCAACCAGTACCTGCGCCAACTCTTCATCAACTTCGAGTTCTTCGATGAAGTTGCGCAGGATGTCACCGGTTTCTGCTTGCTGTTTAGCCTGGATGTCCGATTCGGTCATCACGTTCAGGGTCCAGCCAGTCAACTGGCTAGCCAAACGTACGTTCTGACCGCCGCGACCAATCGCCTGGGCCAGATTGTCTGCGCCAACGGCGATGTCCATTGCATGGGCATCTTCGTCGACGATAATTGCCGCCACTTCTGCAGGCGACATTGCGTTGATCACGAACTGCGCCGGGTTGTCATCCCAAAGAACGATATCCACTCGCTCTCCGCCCAACTCGCCCGATACTGCCTGGACGCGCGAACCGCGCATACCAATGCAAGCACCTTGCGGATCGATGCGTTTGTCTTTAGAGCGAACGGCTATTTTAGCGCGTGATCCTGGATCGCGGGAGGCCGCCATCACTTCGATCAGGCCCTCAGAAATTTCAGGCACTTCAATACGGAACAATTCGATCAGCATCTCAGGCGCAGTACGCGACAGAATCAGCTGTGGACCGCGGTTCTCAGTGCGAATTTCTTTCAGCAGTGCACGAAGACGTACACCCACGCGGAAAGTCTCACGCGCAATGATGTCTTCACGAGCCAACAACGCTTCTGCGTTATTACCCAGATCAACAATCACGTTGTCACGTGTAACTTTCTTGACGGTACCTGAAATAATCTCGCCCAGACGCTCGCGATAGGCATCAACGACTTGAGCACGCTCAGCTTCGCGGACCTTCTGCACAATGACCTGCTTGGCAGTTTGTGCAGCGATCCGACCGAATTCGATAGAATCGATTTTTTCCTCGATAATATCGCCAGCTACAGCGCCTGGCTGTTTCGCTTGGGCCTGGTCTACCGCCAACTCGATTGCTGGATCATCCAGATCTTCGTCTTCGACCACGGTCCAGCGACGGAACGTCTCATAGTTACCGGTGTGACGATTGATCTCCACACGCAGTTCGACTTCGTCTTCAAAACGCTTTTTGGTAGCAGTGGCCAGTGCCAGCTCCAGCGCTTCAAAAATAACGTTTGCCGGTACGCCCTTTTCATTGGACACCGACTCAACAACCAGCAGTACTTCTTTGCTCATCGTACGCCTCGCCTTTCGCAAGCCATTGGATCCGCGGGATCCGCGTCTCAGTCAAAACTGGGAATAATGTTGGCCTTGTCGATCATATCGATCGGCAACAAGAACTCATGGTCGTCCACTTGCACCACGATGTCCTGCTCCTCTACGCCGCGCAGAAGGCCCTGAAAGTTGCGTCGCCCTTCAAATGGGGAGCGCAGCTTGATCTTCACTTGCTCACCGACATACTGGGCAAACTGTTCAAGAGTGAACAGCGGGCGCTCCATGCCAGGAGAGGAAACCTCAAGGGTATATTCAGCAGCGATAGGATCTTCAACATCCAGCACGCCACTTACCTGGCGACTCACGATGGCACAATCGTCCACCAATACGCCGCCTTCCTTGTCGATATACACACGCAACATTGAATGGCGGCCTTGAGCCGAAAATTCAATACCCCAGCATTCATAGCCAAGGGCCACGACCACCGGGGCCAACAAGTCCTGCAACTGTTCTAGCTTGCTCGACACCTGAACCCCCTAGTGCATGTTTGTGCATGCTGTGCAAAATGAAAAAATGGGCGAAGCGCCCATCTCTGAAACGTCGTTGAATACCGACGCTATAAAGTGTCCAGTTAACAAAAAGCCCCTGAATTAGGGGCTCCGCTAAAACTGGTTGCGGGAGCCGGATTTGAACCGACGACCTTCGGGTTATGAGCCCGACGAGCTACCAGACTGCTCCATCCCGCGACAAAGCTGGAGCGGAAGTATACGGTCGATCCTTTTCAGGGTCAATCCAACCTTCCACATACAAGAAAGCCCGCTATTGCGGGCATTCCTGATAATTGGTACCGAGAAGGGGACTCGAACCCCTACACCCTATGGGCACAACCACCTCAAGGTTGCGTGTCTACCAATTCCACCACCTCGGCAATACTACGTTACATCATGAAACCCGTTTTACTTTTGCTCTTGAGCTGGAGGTACGTCAGTCGCTGGAATAGCCGACTTTTGCTCTTGAAGCACCGGCACATCATCTGAAGCCGGTTTTTGCACTGGAACTTCCAATACTGCTGGATCTGGCAAACCTACTTGAGTCAGCTCTTGAGCTTTCTCTTTAGCAAAGTAACCTAACCCCAAGCTGGTTATGAAAAAACCTGCGGCAAGTATAGCAGTAAACTTACTAAGAAAGGTAGAGGAACCTTGGCTTCCGAACACAGTATTTGAAGCACCTGCTCCGAAAGATGCTCCAGCATCCGCACCTTTACCCTGTTGCAGCAATACCAGAGCAATTACGCCCAATGCACCCAACAGATGAAAAACGACTACGACTGTTTCCAGCATTTTCTCAGTTTCCCGCGGCGCGACAGATCGCACCGAACTCATCTGCATTCAGGGAAGCCCCACCAATGAGCCCCCCATCGATATCCGGCATGCTGAACAGTTCGACCGCATTGGCCGCCTTCACGCTGCCGCCGTATAGAAGCCGCACACCTTGTGCCACTTCAGAATTCTTCTGCGCCAGCTGTGCGCGAATGGCCGCATGCACATCTTGCGCTTGCTGCGGAGAAGCTGTAAGCCCAGTTCCGATTGCCCAGACTGGCTCATATGCAATCACCGCCTTTGCAAAAGCATCAATACCAAATGCATTAATGACCGCATCCAGCTGAGCCTTTACAACTTCTAGCGTTTGCCCCGCCTCGCGCTGCTCCAGGGTCTCCCCTATACACAACACTGGCATCAGGCCCGCAGCCTGAGCCGCCGCAAACTTGCGATTAAGCGTTTCGTCCTGCTCACCCAAAATCAGGCGACGCTCGGAATGCCCAACCAACACCAACTTGCAGCCTGCATCTACCAACTGATAAGGCGAAACCTCACCTGTCAGAGCACCCTGCACCGACTCCACCGCAGCATCCTGAGCACCGACCGAAATCGCCACACCTTCAAGACCATTGATCACGCGATCAATGAACAAATCCGGCGGAAATACTGCAACATCAACATCGTTTGGCAAGGCCAGACCACGCAGACCGTCGATCAGCTTAGCGACGCTGGCGCGGGTACCGTGCATCTTCCAGTTACCAGCTACCATCATGCGACGCATGCTTTACCTCGTCGGTCAAAGTGGGCGCAGATGTTACCCAACCACATCCGCGCTGGCAAGCCGAATTCAGGCACAAACTTCACTTACCAGTTTTGCCAGTTCTTGTGCATAGCCACGAACCATGACTTCGTCATCACCTTCGACCATGACACGCACCAGCGGCTCAGTCCCTGACTTGCGCAAAAGCACCCGACCACGGCCCTGCATAGCTTCGGTCACACGCGCACAAGCCTCTTTAATGGCCGGATGTTCAACAGGGTTAACCCCCCCTGAAAAACGCACATTGAGCAGGACTTGAGGACACTTGCGCAGCGCCTGACGCGACTGAGCCAGGCTCTCTTCACGTCGACGCAACGAAAGCAGCACTTGAAGTGCCGCAATGATGGCATCGCCTGTGGTGGTGTGCTGGAAACACACAATATGACCGGAGTTTTCGCCGCCAACTTGCCAATCACGCTCTTGCAAGGCTGCGATGACGTAACGGTCGCCTACATTGGCGCGCACGAACGCAATACCCAAGTCGGCCAACGCCAACTCAAGCCCGAGATTGCTCATTAGTGTACCGACCACACCGCCTTGCAATTTGCCGCGCTCGTGCAGGTCGCGCGCGATGATGAACAGCAACTCATCACCATCAACAATCGCGCCAGTGTGATCGACCATCAGCACCCGATCACCATCGCCATCAAAGGCAATACCCAGGTCCGCATGCTCCGCCAATACCGCAGCCTGCAACTGCCCCATATGGGTCGAGCCGCAGTTCTCGTTGATGTTCAACCCATTAGGCTGAGCTGAAAGCACTGTAACTTCGGCGCCCAGCTCCTTGAACACACTCGGCGCAACCTTGTAAGTGGCGCCGTGTGCGCAGTCGATAACGATCTTGAGACCATTGAAGTTGGTGCTCGTAGGAACGCTGCTTTTGCAAAATTCGATATAGCGGCCGGAAGCATCGTTGATGCGCGACACCTTACCCAACTTGCCGGAGTCGACCACCGTCATCGGCGCCTCCAGCAACTCCTCAATCATCAGTTCAACTTCATCAGGGAGTTTGGTGCCCTCACCCGAAAAAAACTTGATCCCATTATCGTCATGAGGATTGTGCGAAGCACTGATCACAATGCCAGCCTCGGCGTGGAACGTACGCGTGAGATACGCAATCGCAGGCGTCGGCATAGGCCCCAGCAACATCACATCTGCGCCCGCCGCAGATAACCCGGCCTCCAGCGCAGACTCAAACATGTAGCCAGAGATGCGCGTGTCCTTACCCACCAATATCCGGCAAGCACCCATGCTGCGAAACGCCATTCCCGCAGCCCAGCCCAACTTGAGCATAAAGTCAGGGGTGATTGGGTAAACGCCGACCCGACCGCGAATACCGTCGGTGCCAAAATACTTCTTCGTCATAAGTGCTCCATCATGCTTAGTCGGCGGACTCTACCGCGGCAATCATCCGTACTACATCAACTGTCTCGGCAACATCGTGAACACGCAAGATATGCGCACCCTTGGTCACAGCCAGTGCCGCCAGAGCCAGACTGCCAGGCAATCGCTCAGTCACAGGCCGGTTCAAAGCCTGCCCGATCATGCTTTTTCGCGAAACACCCACGAGCAATGGCCGCCCTAACAGATGCAAGGCGTCCATATGCTTAAACAAACTCAAATTATGCTGCAAGGTTTTAGCAAAGCCAAAACCGGGGTCGAGAATCATGCGCTCAGGCGGTATGCCTTGCGCTGCACACATCCGCATTCGATCCACGAGAAACGTACGTACCTCAGCCAACACATCCTGATACTGCGGGTCATCCTGCATATCGCCAGGCTCGCCCGACATATGCATCAGACAAACGGGCAAACCCGTCGCAGCAGCAGCCTGCAAGGCACCCTCACGCCGAAGTGAACGCACATCGTTGATCAGGCCAGCGCCTAAACGGGCCGACTCCGTCATAACAATAGGGGTTGAGGTATCGACCGAAATGATGACATCAAGCTCACGATTGATACGCTCGACTATCGGCGCAACCCGCTCCAACTCTTCTTGCGCACTCACGTGGCGCGCGCCGGGCCGGGTTGACTCACCACCGACATCAATCAACGTAGCTCCCGCCTCGACCATCGCCTGCGCATGGCGCAACGCTTCATCGAGGCGCGCAAAGCGACCGCCATCAGAGAACGAGTCAGGGGTTACATTGAGAATACCCATCACATGCGTGCGGGAAAAATCAAGAACCCGGTTGCCGCAAGGCAACCGGGTTGAGGACTGAACAGAAGTCATTTCAAGCCTTAGTGATCAGCTGCCGGGCCGCCGATAGGTGTTTCCGGGCGATCGGTCTTATCCAGACTCGGCGCTGTCGGCGTTCCCGAACCATCGCCCCAATCACGCGGTTCGCGCGGAGGGCGACCCGCCATGATGTCGTCGATCTGATCAGCATCGATCGTTTCATACTTCATCAGGGCATCCGCCATAGCTTCAAGCTTGTCACGGTTGTCGGTCAGTATCTGCTTAGCCGTGCCATAGCACTGGTCAATGATGCTGCGCACCTCAGAGTCGATCAGTTTGGCCGTCTCACCTGAAACATTTGCCCCCTGACCACCACCGCCACGCCCAAGATAAGACTCTTCATCTTCGGCATACATCAGCGGGCCGAGCTTCTCGGACAAGCCCCACTTGGTCACCATGTTGCGTGCAATCTGGCTCGCTCGCATGATGTCGTTGGACGCACCCGTGGTAACACCGTCAAAGCCCAAGGTCATTTCTTCAGCAATACGACCGCCATACAGCGAGCAGATCTGACTGATCAACGCACGCTTGGACAGGCTGTAACGATCCTCTTCAGGCAAGAACATAGTCACGCCCAAGGCTCGACCGCGAGGAATGATCGACACCTTGTAGACCGGATCGTGCTCAGGCACTACACGACCAACAATTGCGTGACCCGCTTCGTGATAAGCCGTGTTGCGTTTTTCTTTATCCGACATAACCATGGATTTGCGCTCGGCGCCCATCATGATCTTGTCCTTGGCCAGCTCGAACTCTTTCATTTCAACAACACGCTTACCGGTACGCGCTGCGAACAGGGA
Organism: Pseudomonas weihenstephanensis; assembly: GCF_001043055.1. GTDB lineage: Bacteria > Pseudomonadota > Gammaproteobacteria > Pseudomonadales > Pseudomonadaceae > Aquipseudomonas > Aquipseudomonas weihenstephanensis. Next base: position 102,478 of record NZ_JYLF01000010.1, on the reverse strand, counting down.
GGCTTCATTCACCAGGTTAGCCAGGTCGGCACCGGAGAAGCCCGGAGTACCGCGTGCAATAACGCCCGGCTGGACGTCATCACCCATTGGCACTTTACGCATGTGTACCTTGAGGATTTGCTCGCGACCACGAATGTCCGGCAAGCCAACCACGACCTGACGGTCAAAACGACCCGGACGCAGCAGCGCAGGGTCAAGCACGTCAGGACGGTTGGTGGCGGCAATCACAATGATGCCGTCGTTCATCTCAAAACCATCCATCTCAACCAACAACTGGTTAAGCGTCTGCTCGCGCTCATCATGACCGCCGCCCATACCGTTACCTCGGTGACGGCCGACAGCATCGATTTCATCGATAAAGATGATGCAAGGGGCGTGCTTCTTGGCTTGTTCAAACATGTCACGAACACGGCTTGCACCGACGCCCACGAACATTTCCACAAAGTCGGAACCGGAAATCGTGAAGAACGGCACCTTGGCTTCACCCGCAATCGCCTTGGCGATCAGGGTTTTACCGGTACCTGGCGGGCCAACCATCAGCACGCCGCGTGGAATGCGACCACCCAGGCGCTGGAACTTGCCCGGATCACGCAAGAACTCAACCAGCTCGCCCACTTCTTCCTTGGCTTCGTCACAGCCCGCTACGTCAGCCAGGGTCGTCTTGACCTGATCTTCTGACAGCAGACGCGCCTTGCTCTTGCCAAAGCTCATCGGGCCGCCTTTACCACCGGCACCGCCCTGCATTTGGCGCATGAAGAACATGAAGACAGCAATAATCACCAGAATCGGGAAGCTTGCAACTAGCAACTGGGTCCAGATGCTTTGTTGCTCAGGCAGCTTGCCTTCAACGGTGACGTGGTTATCCACCAGATCGCCGATCAAACCGTTGTCCTGAATCGCCGGACGAATGGTTTTGAACGTATCGCCATCACTGCGCTTGCCGGTGATCACGTAGCCATCAACCGCTACGCGCTCGACTTTGCCATCCTTAACTTGCTGGATGAAGTCGGAATAGTTGAGGGTTTGCGGCTCGTTGGGACTCGAGAAGTTGTTCATCACGGTCACAAGGACCGCCGCGATGATCAACCACAGGATCAGATTCTTTGCCATATCGTTCAATTAGCTACCCTCTGAAGCAAGCTCCGCTACTGAAAGCGTGCTTCGCATGATATTCACCGGCATAACTTACTACATTGCCTACAACCCTTGCAGGCTCCGTCTGTAACCCTTTGTGAAACTTTGACTACACAATATTCGTTATGCCAGATCTGTAAAGCGATACAAAAAAAACTATCGCCCTGGTCAGAGACGCTCATCACTGGCAGAACCATCAATACCGCGGAAGCCCCGGCCCAGCAAATACTGTTCACGGGACCTGTCGCGAGACGAAGAAGGCTTGCGCATCTGCACCTTGTCAAACAGCTTACGAATGTCTTTGTGGTACTGATCGAAGCCTTCGCCCTGGAAAACCTTGATCAGGAAATCACCACCCGGACGCAGGACGCGACCGGCAAGATCCAGCGCTAATTCGCACAAGAACATTGCACGCGGCATATCGACAGCTGCTAACCCACTCATATTGGGGGCCATATCGGAAATCACAAGGTCTACCTGTGTATTTCCGACCGCCTCAAGGATCTGAGCCAAAACGTCATCCTGAGTAAAATCCCCCTGAATGAAGGTCACATCAGGAATGCTGTCCATTTCCAGGATGTCAGATGCGATCAAACGACCCTGCCCACCAATCAGACGACTGGTCACCTGCGACCAACCACCGGGAGCAGCGCCCAAGTCAATTACAGTCATGCCCGGGCGGATCAGACGATCACGCTCCTGAATCTCCAGCAACTTGTAACTGGCACGCGAGCGATACCCATCTTTCTGCGCCATCTTGACGTATGGATCGTTGAAATGTTCTTTCAGCCAATTCAGGCTAGTTTTGGAACGGGCCACGGGCCACCTCAAAAAATTTAAACGGGTCGTGATTAACTGGGCGGTCTGGGACTCGCTCGGGTAAACTGGCCGCCGCTTTTTACAAGATCAGACACAGGGGTCAGATTATGCCGCTCACTCAAGAGCAGAAGAAACAGTACAAATCCATTGGCCACCATCTGAAACCAGTATTGACTGTGGCTGACAATGGTTTGACTGAAGGTGTTTTAGCCGAACTCGAACGCGCATTGGGCGATCACGAGCTGATTAAAATCAAAGTCAACATCCTGGATCGCGAATCTCGCCTGGCAGCCGTTGCAGAACTATGCAAAAGCGGCAAAGCGGAATTGGTACAGGTTATCGGCAAAATGGCGCTTCTGTACCGCAGAAACGTCAATGCAAACAAGCAACTGTCGAACATCCACCGTTTCAAGTGATGCCGACAAGGGTCAAGGGTGCGCCTGGCGCGCCCTGATACTCTTGCTGATCAATAGCTAACAGTGCCTGCAAACGTACGGACAACCAGAAACACCCAGCGCAACCTACCCGCAAGCCGCTCAGGCTACCCGCCGCGTACAAATCCGTACCGCGCACTTCATCGATCAAAAACAGCGCCAACCCTTTTGCCGCCAGCGCCGGTAAAAATCTGTATATAGCACTTGCAAGCTGCCAACTCGATCTAGCCGGGTCAGCGGCAAAAAGCAGCGCGCCCGCACGAAGCGGGCGCGTTCACTCAGATGTGACTGACTTTAACAATTTCGTACTCAATGACGCCGCCCGGCGTTTTCACCGCCACGACATCACCCTCTTCCTTGGCAATCAAGGCACGAGCCAGGGGCGAACCCACTGAGATTTTTCCGAGTTTGAAGTCCGCTTCATCTTCGCCAACGATCTGATAGGTAACGCTTTCGTCAGTTTCAACGTTGGCGATCTCGACCGTCGTACCGAAAATAACTTTTCCGGTATGAGGAATCGTTGTTACATCGATGATCACGGCATTCTGCATGCGACCTTCGATGTCACGGATACGCGCTTCAACCATACCTTGCTGCTCACGGGCTGCATGGTATTCAGCGTTTTCCTTAAGGTCGCCCAGCTCACGCGCTGTGCCGATATCCTGGCTCAACTTTGGTCGGACAACCTTGGTCAGGTGTGCGTGCTCTTCTTCCAGGGCTTTTGCACCCTGGACTGTCATTGGGTACTTGGTCATGCCTTCAATCCTGCGTGTAGATCCTGCAAACGACGTACGGTTTTTTCAGGACCGAATTTAAGCGCTTCGCAGATTGCTTCGCCAGCAGCAATGGTCGTGGTGCAGTAAATCTTATGCTGCAAAGCGTTACGACGAATGGAGTAAGAGTCAGCAATCGACTGGCGACCTTCAGTCGTGTTGATGATCAGAGTGACCTCGTCATTCTTGATCATATCGACAACGTGAGGACGACCTTCGGTCACTTTGTTCACGCGGCGCACTTTCAAACCCGCTGCCTCGATGAACTTGGCAGTGCCAACCGTAGAAACGATCTCAAAGCCCAGGTCAATCAGATCGCGCGCAACGCCAGCCACGAGAGGCTTGTCATCGTCACGCACGCTGATGAATGCCGTACCGCCCGTTGGCAATACTTCGCTTGCACCCATCTGGGCCTTGGCAAACGCTTCGCCGAAGGTATCGCCCACACCCATCACTTCACCAGTGGACTTCATCTCAGGGCCAAGGATCGGATCGACACCCGGGAATTTGGCGAACGGGAACACCGCCTCTTTCACGCTGTAGAAGTTAGGAATGATCTCTTTAGTGAAACCAATTTCCTTCAGGGTTTTACCGGCCATGACGCGTGCAGCGATCATTGCCAGGGAAACGCCGATGCATTTGGACACGAAAGGAACAGTACGCGAAGCACGAGGGTTCACCTCGATGACGTAGATGTCTTCGCCCTGCAAGGCCAACTGCACGTTCATGAGGCCAACAACACCCAATTCCAGCGCCATCTTCTTGACCTGCTCGCGCATCTCGTCCTGGATGTGCAGCGGCAGCGAGTACGGCGGCAGCGAGCACGCGGAGTCACCCGAGTGAACACCTGCCTGCTCAATGTGCTGCATGATCGCGCCGATCACCACATCAGTGCCGTCGCAGACAGCATCCACGTCCATTTCGATGGCGCAGTTAAGGAAGTGATCGAGCAACACAGGGCTATCGTTGGACACTTTCACCGCGTCACGCAGATAGCGCTTGAGCTCTTCTTCTTCGTAGACGATTTCCATCGCACGACCGCCCAACACGTAGGAAGGTCGAACAACCAGCGGGTAACCGATCTTGCCAGCAGCACGAATAGCTTCGTCTTCGCTGCGCACCGTGGCGTTAGGCGGCTGACGCAGGTTCAGGCGCTCAACCATCTGCTGGAAGCGCTCACGGTCTTCTGCACGGTCAATAGCGTCAGGGCTGGTACCGATAATCGGCACACCCGCTTCTTCCAGAGCGCGCGCCAGTTTCAGCGGGGTCTGGCCGCCGTACTGAACGATGACGCCTTTTGGCTTCTCGACACGCACGATTTCCAACACGTCTTCCAGGGTCACGGATTCGAAGTACAAGCGATCCGAAGTGTCGTAGTCGGTGGAAACGGTTTCCGGGTTGCAGTTGACCATGATGGTCTCGTAACCGTCGGCACGCAGCGCCAGAGCCGCGTGAACGCAGCAATAGTCGAACTCGATACCCTGGCCGATACGGTTCGGGCCACCACCCAGAATCATGATCTTGTCACGATCCGAAGGGTTGGCTTCGCACTCTTCCTCGTAGGTGGAGTACATGTAGGCCGTGTCTGTCGCGAACTCGGCCGCGCAGGTGTCAACGCGCTTGTAGACCGGGAACACTTCGAGCTTGTGACGGTGGCGGCGCAAGTTCTTCTCGGTCACGCCCAGCAATACGGCCAGGCGTGCATCGGAGAAGCCTTTGCGCTTAAAGCGGTACATGGCGTCGCGATTGATCGAGGACAGGGCCATGGTTTTGATTTTTTCTTCGTCCTTGATCAGATCTTCGATCTGTACCAGGAACCAAGGGTCAATCATATTCATGCCGAAGATATCTTCAACGGTCATGCCGGCGCGGAACGCGTCAGCTACGTACCAGATACGCTCTGCGCCCGGCACTGTCAGCTCGCGCTTGAGCACGGCCATGCTTTCCGGGTTGCTCAGGTCCAGCTTGGGATCAAGACCGCTGACACCCACTTCCAGACCACGAAGGGCTTTTTGCAGGGATTCCTGGAAAGTCCGGCCAATAGCCATGACTTCACCCACAGATTTCATCTGCGTGGTCAAACGCGCGTCAGCCTTGGCGAATTTTTCAAACGCAAAGCGCGGCAACTTGGTTACAACATAATCGATGGACGGCTCGAAGGACGCAGGCGTTGCGCCGCCCGTGATTTCGTTTTGCAGTTCATCCAGGGTGTAGCCGATGGCCAATTTGGCAGCGATGCGGGCAATCGGGAAGCCGGTCGCTTTCGATGCCAGCGCCGAAGAGCGAGAAACGCGCGGGTTCATCTCGATCACGACCATGCGACCGGTGTCCGGGCAGATGCCGAACTGAACGTTGGAGCCGCCGGTTTCAACGCCAATCTCACGCAGTACCGCCAAGGAGGCGTTACGCATGATCTGGTATTCCTTGTCCGTCAGGGTTTGTGCCGGAGCAACGGTGATCGAGTCACCGGTGTGCACACCCATCGGGTCGAAGTTTTCGATTGAGCACACGATGATGCAGTTGTCCTTCTTATCGCGGACCACCTCCATCTCGTACTCTTTCCAGCCGATCAGGGACTCGTCGATCAGCAGCTCTTTGGTAGGCGACAGATCCAGACCACGCGTACAGATTTCTTCGAACTCTTCACGGTTGTAAGCGATACCACCACCCGTACCGCCCATCGTGAAGGACGGACGGATGATGCACGGGAACCCCAGACGCTCGAGGACCGCATTGGCCTCTTCCATTGTGTGGGCAATACCGGAACGCGGGCAGTCCAGGCCGATGGACTTCATGGCCTTGTCGAAGCGCGAACGGTCTTCGGCTTTGTCGATGGTGTCGGCATTGGCGCCGATCATCTCTACGCCGAACTTCTCCAGAACGCCTTCGCGCTCGAGGTCCAGCGCGCAGTTCAGTGCAGTCTGGCCACCCATGGTTGGCAACAGGGCGTCCGGGCGCTCTTTTTCGATGATCTTGGCAACAGTCTGCCACTTGATCGGCTCGATATACGTCGCGTCGGCCATGTCCGGGTCGGTCATGATGGTGGCCGGGTTGGAGTTCACCAGAATGACGCGGTAACCCTCTTCACGCAGGGCTTTACAGGCCTGGGCGCCGGAGTAGTCGAATTCGCACGCCTGGCCGATCACAATCGGGCCAGCGCCGAGAATCAGGATGCTTTTTATGTCTGTACGTTTTGGCATGGGTTTGTCACTCAAATCCGCAGGTCAGTCGGCAAGCTGTCAATCAGGTTCCTGAAGCGCCCGGGGGTCACCGGAATCGGGACCGCCACAAGGCGTTACGGCAGGAAACCGATCAGCGGCGCTTGGCCATCTCATTGATGAAGCGATCGAACAGCGGCGCTACGTCGTTCGGGCCAGGGCTTGCTTCAGGGTGACCCTGGAAGCTAAAAGCGCTCTTGTCGGTCAGTTCGATGCCTTGCAACGTACCGTCAAACAGCGACTTGTGAATGGCGCGCACGTTGGCCGGCAAGCTCGCTTCGTCTACCGCAAAACCGTGGTTCTGGCTGGTAATCATTACCACGCCAGTGTCCAGGTCCTGAACCGGGTGATTGGCACCGTGGTGACCATGACCCATTTTCACCGTCTTGGCACCAGAGGCCAGAGCCAGCAACTGGTGACCCAAGCAGATACCGAACACAGGGATCTCGGTGTTGAGCACTTCCTTGATGGCAGTGATTGCGTAGTCGCAAGGCTCAGGATCACCTGGGCCATTGGACAGGAACACGCCATCCGGATTGAGTGCCAGCACATCGCTGGCTGGGGTCTGTGCTGGCACTACGGTCACGCGGCAACCGCGCTCAACCAGCATGCGCAGAATGTTCCACTTTACGCCGTAGTCGTAGGCAACAACGTGGTAAGGGAGTTCGCTGGCCTCGATAGTCGGGTGACTGTCAGTAGCGAGGTTCCAGACGCTGGAGCGCCACTCGTAGGCTTTTTCAGTGCTGACGACTTTCGCCAGATCCATGCCTTTCAGGCCAGGGAAGCCGCGTGCGGCGGCAATTGCAGCTTCGTCAGAGATGTTATCGCCGGCCATGATGCAACCGTTCTGCGCGCCTTTTTCACGCAGGATGCGCGTCAGGCGGCGCGTGTCGATACCGGCGATCGCCACTACATTGTTGGCTTTCAGATAGTCGGCCAGCGACATCGTGTTGCGCCAGTTACTGGCAACCAGCGGCAGATCACGAATTACCAGACCTGCGGACCAAACACGATCAGACTCGGCGTCTTCCGGCGTAGTACCGGTATTGCCAACATGCGGGTAAGTCAGGGTCACGATTTGCTGAGCATAGGAAGGATCCGTCAGGATCTCCTGGTAGCCAGTCATTGCGGTGTTAAACACCACCTCACCAACGGTTTGACCGTCGGCTCCAATGGCTTCGCCGCGAAAAATGCTGCCATCAGCGAGGGCGAGTATGGCTTGCTTAGTCAAGAAGACCTCCCGTAAATAAAGCCTGAAAGGGCGATCGCAGGTTGTAAAAAAGCGGAGTGACGTATGGACACGTCACCCCGCTTCTTCATCGAATTATCTGCGCGCTTTTAGTGGACACACTAAAGCTGTAGCTTACAGAAAAAGGCTTTTTTGGTCTACCGCTAAAAGAGCCTAAAAGGCAGAGGAATGCGACAGAACATCGCGTAGCGGTTAAAAATCCGGCTCGTGGCGTACCAACAGCCGGATTTTACAGAGTCAACTCAACGCAGGTCGAGCACATCCTGCATGTCGTAGAGGCCAGGCTCACGCCCCTCCAACCACAACGCTGCGCGAACAGCGCCTTTGGCGAAGGTCATTCGACTGGAAGCCTTGTGGGTAATTTCCAACCGCTCCCCCTCAGTAGCGAACAGCACGGTGTGATCTCCGACCACATCACCGCCGCGAACAGTGGCGAAGCCAATGGTTTCACGCTCACGAGCGCCCGTGTGACCTTCACGACCATAGACTGCGACCTTATCCAGGTCGCGCCCCAACGCATCGGCGATGACCTCTCCCATGCGCAGCGCAGTGCCCGAGGGCGCGTCGATTTTATGGCGGTGATGCGCCTCGATGATTTCAATGTCCGCATCATCTCCCATCACACGAGCTGCCATATCCAGCAGCTTGAGCGATAGATTGACGCCAACACTGAAATTGGCGGCAAACACAATCGGGATCTCATTGCCCGCCTCAAACAACAGATGCTTTTGAGGCTGAGACAATCCGGTAGTACCAATAACCATGGCCTTACCCGACTTGCGGCAGATCTCCAGATTTTTCAACATCACTTCTGGAAGCGTGAAATCGATCAACACATCGAACTCATCAATCACTGCCTCCAGATTAGAGGACAACGGCACACCGATGCGCCCCAGAGACGCCAACTCACCAGCATCAGCCCCCACCAACGTGCTACCTGGACGGACAATCGCCGCCGTGAGACCTCCCAGCGGCGAGCGCTGCTGCACCGCATCGACCAGCGTCTTGCCCATGCGCCCGGCAGCGCCCATCACAGCTATACGTCGCATGCCCTGCTCCTTACAAATCGCCGAAGAAGCGCTTCACGCCTTCAAACCAGCCCGTGGCATTCGGCGAATGACTGCTATCGCCTTCCAGTGTCGAACGAAACTCCTCCATCAGCTCACGCTGACGACGGCTCAGCTTGACCGGCGTTTCAATGACAACACGGCACATCAAGTCGCCCGCACCGCCACCCCGCACTGGAGCCACACCCTTGCCTCGCAGGCGGAACTGCTTGCCGGTTTGCGTGCCTTCCGGGATTTTCAACTTCACGCGACCATCAAGCGTCGGCACTTCAAGCTCAGCACCCAAGGCTGCCTCTGCAAAATTGATAGGCACTTCGCAGAACAGGTGCTTACCGTCGCGCTGGAAAATCGCGTGCTCACGAACATCAATCACGACATACAGGTCGCCAGTCGGCCCACCCTGAATGCCTGCCTCACCTTCTCCGGAAAGACGAATACGATCGCCCGTATCCACACCAGCGGGCACTTTCACGGACAGGGTTTTGTATTCTTCGACCCGACCTGCGCCCTGACAGCTGTCACACGGGTCGGAAATTATTTTGCCCTGACCATGACAGCGCGGGCAGGTCTGCTGCACAGCAAAGAAACCTTGCTGCATGCGTACCTGGCCGATACCACCGCACGTAGGACAGGTCACAGGCGAAGAGCCTTTTTTCGCACCCGAGCCATCGCAGGGCTTGCAATTGACCTGTGTCGGAACGCGGATATTGACCGTGGTACCGCGCACAGCTTCTTCCAGGTCAAGCTCCAGCGTATAGCGCAAATCGCTACCACGCTGCGCACCGCCCCGGGAGCCGCCACGACCACCGCCAAAGAAATCACTGAACACATCACCGAAAATATCGGAGAAGTTCTGACCGCCAAAACCAGCACCGCCGCCGCCCATTTGTGGATCAACACCGGCATGACCGTATTGATCGTAGGCCGCACGCTTACTGGAGTCCGACAGGACTTCATACGCTTCATTGGCTTCTTTGAAGAGCTCTTCAGATGCTTTGTCATCCGGATTGCGATCCGGGTGATGCTTCATCGCCAGGCGGCGATACGCTTTCTTGAGTTCAACTTCAGTTGTGGTGCGTTCAACACCCAAAATTTCGTAATAGTCGCGCTTTGCCATAATTCTGTGCACTCTCAAGGACGTTCGGCAAAACCCTCCCGAGCCTCACCAAACCCGCCAAGCCCGATGGAGATCAGTCTCGACTCACGTCTTTTCAACGATTTTGGTTTCTGTTTAACAGCCAATGCTTTGGCCGACAGGAGCGGTAACTCAAAGCCAAAAAGTTAGAAATTTTCGACCCGGACCGCCAGCACCCGACCTTGTCGCATGCTGTAAAAATTCCTCTACTCCAGACACGCCAACGCGGGAGCTAGCTCCCGCGCGGCGACATCCTACCAGTCACCGCTTAAACACGGTCAACCGGGCGACAAACAAGCTGATTACTTGTTGTCTTTTACTTCTTCGAACTCAGCATCAACAACGTCGTCTGCTTTTTCAGCCGAATCAGCTGACTGAGCTTGCGCATCTGCCGGGTTCGCTTGCTCGGCGTACATCTTCTGAGCAACCGGAGCAGACACTTTGGACAGCTCTTCAACCTTGGCTTCGATAGCCGCTTTATCGTCGCCTTTAACAGCAGCTTCAAGAGCAACTACTGCAGCTTCGATTGCGACCTTCTCTTCCTCGGTTACTTTGTCGCCTGCATCAGCAACCATTTTGCGGGTCGAGTGAACCAGTGCGTCGCCCTGGTTACGTGCAGCCGCCAGCTCTTCGAACTTACGGTCTTCCTCGGCGTTGACTTCAGCGTCACGTACCATCTGAGCAATTTCTTCCTCGGACAGACCCGAGTTAGCCTTGATCACGATGGACTGGGACTTGCCAGTCGCCTTGTCTTTTGCACTTACATTCAAGATGCCGTTGGCATCAATATCGAAGGTCACTTCGATCTGTGGCACACCACGTGGAGCAGGTGGAATGTCAGCCAGGTCGAACTTGCCCAACGATTTGTTCTGAGCAGCTTGCTTACGCTCACCTTGCAGAACGTGAATAGTCACAGCGCCCTGGTTGTCGTCAGCAGTCGAGAACACTTGCGATTTCTTGGTAGGAATCGTGGTGTTTTTCTCGATCAGAGCAGTCATTACACCGCCCATGGTTTCAATACCCAGAGTCAGCGGGCTAACGTCCAACAACAGAACGTCTTTAACATCACCCGCCAATACTGCGCCCTGGATAGCAGCACCCATGGCAACTGCTTCGTCCGGGTTCACGTCTTTACGTGCTTCTTTACCGAAGAACTCAGTTACCAGCTTCTGAACCAGCGGCATACGTGTCTGACCACCGACCAAAATCACGTCGTTGATTTTCGACACATCGATACCCGCATCTTTCAACGCGATACGGCAAGGTTCGATAGTGCGCTGAACCAGGTCTTCAACCAGCGATTCCAACTTGGCGCGAGAAATCTTCACGTTCAAGTGTTTAGGACCCGTGGCATCGGCAGTGATGTACGGCAGATTCACATCAGTCGACTGGCTGGAAGACAGTTCGATCTTGGCTTTTTCAGCCGCTTCTTTCAGACGCTGCATCGCCAGCGGGTCACCCTTAAGGTTCATGCCGCTTTCTTTCTTGAACTCGTCAACCAGGTAGTCAATCAGACGGATGTCAAAGTCTTCACCACCCAGGAACGTGTCACCGTTGGTCGCCAGCACTTCAAACTGGTGCTCGCCATCCACTTCGGCAATTTCAATGACCGACACGTCGAACGTACCGCCACCCAAGTCATAAACGATGACAGTGTGGTCGCCGCGCGCTTTGTCCATACCGTAGGCCAGAGCTGCTGCGGTTGGTTCGTTGATGATGCGCTTAACGTCCAGACCTGCAATACGGCCGGCATCTTTGGTTGCCTGACGCTGGCTGTCGTTGAAGTAGGCCGGAACGGTGATAACCGCTTCAGTCACTGGCTCGCCGAGGTAGTCTTCGGCGGTCTTCTTCATTTTCTTCAGAATTTCAGCCGAGATTTGTGGCGGCGCCATTTTCTGGCCGTTCACTTCAACCCAAGCATCGCCGTTGTCTGCCTTGACGATCTTGTAAGGCACCATCTGAATATCTTTTTGTACTACTTCTTCTTCAAAACGACGACCGATCAGACGCTTCACCGCGTACAGGGTGTTATGCGGATTGGTCACTGCCTGACGCTTGGCCGACTGGCCAACCAGAATTTCGCCATCGTTGGCGTACGCAATGATCGACGGCGTAGTACGCGCGCCTTCAGCGTTTTCAATGACTTTAGCCTTGCCGTTTTCCAGAACCGAAACACACGAGTTAGTGGTCCCGAGGTCAATACCGATAATTCTGCCCATGTTAACTCTCCCTAAATTTGAATTTTTTTGCCGCAGCAGTAATGACCAACTGCGGCATTACTTAATCGCTTGACTTCTAAATGGGGGCCTTACGACCGATTTCAAGCCTGCTCGTCAATCGAAGGCGAAACCGGCGCAGGAGCCTTGCTGACTACGACCATAGCCGGGCGCAGCAAGCGACCATTGAGCTGATAGCCCTTTTGAAACACCTTGATCACGCTGTTAGGCTCAAGGTCAGCACTTTCTTGCATGGCCATTGCCTGATGATGCTCAGCATTAAAGGGCTCGCCGTGCGGGTCGATCGCTTCCAGCTGATAACGCTTCAGGGTGTCCTGAAACATTTTCAGGGTCAGCTCAATCCCTTCACGCATCGGACGAATGCTCTCGTCGTCCGGGCTGGACAGCTCAAGACCACGCTCCAGGCTATCAATAACCGGTAACAGGTCGCCCGCAAATTTTTCCAAAGCAAACTTGTGTGCTTTCTCAACGTCCTGCTCGGCACGGCGGCGGACGTTTTGCAGATCGGCAGCTACGCGCAGAGCCTGATCATTGGCGGCTGCCAGCTGCTCTTCAAGTGACTGCACACGGGCCACCAGATCTTCGCCTGCTGCATCGGCGGCCTGATTAGCGTCTTGGTTCTGCGTATCCATAGTCTGTTCGTCTGCCATAGATTTCTCCTTTCAAACTTTGTCCGCGAGCTCGACTCGCGCTTGTGCCAAGTTATATGGGGTCGCAATTTTCAGGTTCAAGAGCCAGAAACAGGAAGTCATGGGTTTGCGTCACTCCTGGCCACGTAAAAATACTAAACGGCCTAAGAATTCTGAGAATACGAGCAAATCGAACTAAGTCCGCCCATTGTCAGCACGAATCAAAACACTGTATAAATAACCAGACATTACGTTTTGGAGCGGCTCCTATGCTGGTGCACCTGTCCGTACACAATTACGCCATCGTTGAACACCTCGATCTTGAACTCGATCGCGGAATGAGTGTAATCACTGGCGAAACCGGCGCCGGTAAATCGATCATGCTCGACGCGCTGGGGCTAACCCTGGGCGACCGCGCAGACAGTGGCGTAGTCCGCCCCGGAGCCGAAAAAGCGGACATTCTGGCCAGCTTCGACTTGCAGGAAATCCCCGAGGCACGGGCCTGGCTGGCCGAGCGCGACCTCGACAACGATGGCCTATGCATCCTGCGCCGCGTGATTACCAGTGAAGGTCGTTCGCGCGGGTACATCAACGGCACACCATGCCCTCAAGGCGACTTAAAAGCCTTGGGCGAGTTGCTGATCGATATCCACAGCCAGCATGAGCACCAGTCACTGCTAAAACCCGACACTCATCGCCGACTACTCGACGAATATGCGGGCGCTACCGATCTCGCTCGCCAGGTTCAGCTCGCCGCACAACGCTGGCGCCAGACCAAGCAAGAGTTCGAACACCTCTCCAACTCAGGCGAGCAACAACAAGCGCGCCACCAACTGCTCAGCTACCAGCTTGAAGAGCTCGAAAATCTGGCACTTGCCGAAAACGAGCTGGAAGAACTGGAGCAGGAACACAAAAACCTGACCAATTCCGAGACCCTGCTTACCATCTGCCGCCAGGTTGTCGAGCAGTGCAGCGAAAGTGATTCTGGCAATGTGCTCAACGCCCTGACTGTCAGCCTGAATCGGCTGTCCAGCGTTAACAAAAATGCCAGCGCCTTGAATGAAGCCTCTGATTTACTGGCGAGTGCACAGATTCAAGTCGAAGAGGCCGTCGGCGAGCTTAATCGCTTCCTTGATCATTTCGATGCAGACCCGCGGCGCTTGCAGTATTTAGAAGAACGACTGGACTCCATTTATACAATGGCGCGCAAACACCGCGTCCAGCCCGCTGATGTATGCGCTTTGCAGCAAAAACTGATGGATGAACTCGAAACGCTCAATGCCAATGATGAGTCCATCGAACGACTGGCGAATGAACTGACGGCTTACGCTCGTCACTATCAAGAATGTGCGCGCGAACTCAGCAACCTGCGCACTCAAGCAGCCACACGCTTAGGCAGCGCTGTTGAAGAAGAGATTCAGCGCCTGGGCATGCCCGGTGGCCGTTTCGTGATCGAACTCAAACCGCAAAGCAGCAGCGACCCGATGCCCTACGGCCTTGAACACGTCGAACTGCTGGTGAGTGCAAACCCGGGTCAGCCACTCAAAGCCTTGGCAAAAGTGGCATCTGGCGGCGAACTGTCACGCATCAGCCTGGCCATTCAGGTCATCACCGCACAAACCTCTCGCGTCCCGACCCTTGTTTTCGACGAAGTGGATGTCGGGATTGGTGGCCCAACGGCAGAAATTGTCGGCCAGTTGCTACGCCGCTTGGGCGAACGGGGCCAAGTATTAACCGTGACGCACTTGCCGCAAGTCGCCGCGCAATGCCATCAGCATCTATTTGTGCACAAGGTCCGCGACAGCGAAGCCACGCGCACGGCGGTGTCAAAACTCAGCCAAAAAGAACGCGTAGAAGAAGTCGCTCGCATGCTGGGTGGCATCGACCTGACCAAAGAGTCCTTGGCGCACGCCAAGAAAATGGTCTTCAGTGCAAAAAACCAGGCAGCTTAGCGACGAACGGTTAACACACTAGACCGAGAGAAAGCACGAAGGCGACCCTAAGGTCGCCTTCGATCGTTTCACGAACCGCAATTCGTGTGACTTGCTTACTTGGTTTTCTTACGTACGTAGAGCACCAAGTTGTGGTCTACCAACTCAACACCGTGCTTGGCAGCGATCGCATGCTGGAGCTTTTCAATGTCTTCGTCGAAAAACTCAATCACTTCGCCGCTGTCCACGTTGACCATATGGTCGTGGTGGCCACCGTCGGCATCCGCCAACTCAAACACAGCATGACCGCCATCAAAATTGTGGCGAATCACCAGCCCAGCAGACTCGAACTGAGTCAGTACACGGTAAACCGTGGCCAGACCGACGTCCTCGCCAGCTTGCATGAGAGCCTTGTAAACATCCTCGGCGCTCATGTGACGCTGCTCAGCAGAATCAAGCATTTGCAGAATTTTGACTCGCGGCAGAGTCACCTTAAGTCCGGCCTTACGTAGTTCGCTATTTTCAACCATGGTTAGCTTTCTCGCGGAAGCCGCTTCGCAGCTTCTCTTAATACGGGTATGATCGGCGTTTACGTTGTCCCAGCCAAGATAGTGGAAGTCGCCCACCGATGCAAAACACCAAGCTCTTGCTAACCAGTTTCACCTTTGTGGGACTGCTCGCACTCGCCGGTTGTTCATTCCCCGGGGTTTACAAAATCGACATCCAGCAGGGCAATGTCGTCACGCAGGACATGATAAACCAGTTACGCCCGGGAATGACCCGTCGGCAAGTGCGGTTTATCATGGGGAACGCCCTGCTGACCGATACATTCCATCCGGATCGTTGGGATTATTTGTATAGCCTGCAACCAGGCGGCGGTGAACGCCAACAGGAACGCGTCAGCGTGTTCTTCAACCAAAATGACCAGCTCGTCAGCTTGTCAGGTGATTTCATGCCTGGTGTAAGCCGAGACGAAGCGATTCTCGGTAAAGACGGTGGCTCCAACGTGACCACACCGGCTGCTCCGACCGAGAAGAGCGAAGTTCCAGCCAAGCCTGGTTCGCTGCTTGATCAAATCCAGAAGGATGTCGACGGGGTCGAAACAGTGCCCGTGCCGACGCCAGAACCACTGGATACCACCGAACAATAATCGTTCGGTACAAAAAAGCCCGGCATGCCGGGCTTTTTGTTGCCTGCAAAACTACGACGACTGATTCAACCGCTTAACCTCAGCCGCCCTGGCTGCACGCTGGCGACGAATTTCTTTGGGGTCAGCCAGCAACGGTCGATAAATTTCGATTCGATCCCCTGCCTGCAACAACCGTTCTTCGGGATCGCTAACCTGCTTACCGAAAATTCCGACAGGGCAACTCGCCAGATCCAACTCGGGGAAATCAGCATTCAACCCCGACGCCAACACCGCTGCACGTACGGTGGTGCTTTCGGCAACAGTCATCACCAACAGACGCTGACGCTCGACGGCCGCATACACCACTTCAATGGTAATCACCGGCTTAGCCATACAACTGCTTGGCACGCTGGCAAAAGGCGTCCACCAACGTATTTGCCGCCTGATTGAACAGCGGACCCAGCGTTGTTCTTATGATTGATCCGGCGTAGTCAAACGACATGTCCAGACTGATCTTGCAGGCCTTTTCGCCCAAGGGTTTGAACACCCAAACACCGTGCAACTGCTTGAACGGGCCTTCTTCAAGATTCATCTCAATCGACTGGCCCGGCACCAGGGTATTGCGCGTCACAAAGTGCTGGCTCAAGCCCCCCTTTGCCACCCCCAAACTGGCGCGCATCAGCACTTCAGTGCTTTCAATAATTTCGGCAGAAGAGCACCACGGCAGAAACTCCGGGTACTTGGCCACATCGTTGACCAAGTCATACAGGGCCTGCGCAGGGTAAGGCAGCAAGGCGGAGCGTTGAATATGGGTAGTCATGTCAGCGTTACTTCCACAGCTGGGCGGCAAACACAATCAGAATGCCGAGTGGCGCCACATAGCGCATCAAAAAAAGAGTCAGGGCGAACAGTACCGGGCTGCGCATCGACAACTCGTCGTGCACGGCGCCACGGCCCATGATCCAGCCCGCAAAGACTACAAAACACAGCCCGCCCAAGGGGAGCATGATACGCGAGGTAAGGAAATCGACGACACCAAAGAAGTCCAAACCCTGCTCCGCTCCCCATTGGTAGAGGCGAAAACCTGATTCTTCGTTCACAAAAAACTTGGCCTGCTTCCAGATATTGAACGAGAAAACTGTGCCCAAACCAACAAACCAGCAGCTGAACGCCAGCCAAAACGTGACCCAAAGCCGCCGCACCTTAGTGCGCTCAACCAAATAAGCCACCATCGGTTCCAGCAAGGAAATCGCAGAGCTCCAGGCCGCAACAGCGACCAAAACGAAAAACACCACGCCCATCAATTGACCGAACGCCACGTTACCGAAGGCGAATGGCAACGTCACAAACATCAGCCCCGGGCCTTCACTCGGGTTAAGTCCTGATGCAAATACAATTGGAAACAATGCCAGGCCAGCCAGCAATGAGACAAACGTATCGATCAACGCTACGCCCACGACCGTGCTGGATATCGATGCATTCTTCGGCATATAGGCGCCATAGATCATGATCGACCCCACGCCCACGCTCAGTGAAAAGAACGCATGGCCCATCGCAGCCAGCAATCCATCCATAACGCGGTCCGGGTTGAAGTCGAACATAAAATGCACGCCCTCCATAAAATGCCCCGTGGTCATGCTGTAACCCAGCAATACCAATAGCAGCACAAACAGGATGGGCATCATGATCCGTAAACTGCGCTCAAGCCCCGCCACCACACCTTTAGCAATGACAAAGGCTGAAAGCAGCATGAACGCGGTGTGCCAGAACGTCAGACGCCAGGGATCAGAAATAACCTTGCCAAAATAAGCACCCACCTGATCGGCCGTCGTGCCTTGGAAGTCGCCTTTGCCCATATTGATGATGTAATCCAGCGACCAGCCACCGACCACACTGTAAAAAGAAAGGATCAGCAACGCCGTGATCATCCCGGCAAAGGCCCACCAGGACCAACGCCCCGAATGCCCCGCCTGGAGTGCCAGCACCTTCAAGGCGTTAGCCGGACTTAGCCGCGCGCGACGCCCGATCAACGTCTCGGCCAGCATGACCGGCACACCGATCAGCGCGATACACGCCAAAAACACCAACACAAATGCGCCACCACCGTAGACGCCAACCATGTAAGGGAATTTCCAAATACTGCCCAAACCAACGGCAGAACCGGTCGCAGCGAGAATAAAGACCCAACGGCTTGCCCAACTGCCGTGGACAGAAACCTTGTCTGTCGACATCGTTACTACGCCCAACCGATAAAAAAGAGCGCGCATTGTCCGGGATTCAACCTACGTGCTCAAGCACGCAGGTGCCCGTAGCCGACTTGCTCGCAACTGCCTATAATGCCGCCCCTATGGCTAAACAAAAGAAACACCCCACAGGGACCATCGCGCAGAATAAAAAGGCGCGACACGATTACTTCATCGAACATCGGTTCGAGGCTGGTCTGGTCCTGGCCGGCTGGGAAGTAAAAAGTCTGCGTGCAGGCAAAGCACAGCTGGTCGACAGCTATGTGCTTCTCAAGGACGGTGAAGCCTGGTTGCTCGGCAGCCACATCGCCCCTTTGACGACCGCCAGCACGCACGTTATTGCCGACCCCACGCGCAGCCGCAAACTGTTGCTCAACAAGCGCGAGCTTGAAAAGCTGTTTGCCGCGGTACAGCAGAAGGGTTACGCCTGCGTCTGCCTTTCGATTTACTGGAGCAAGCACTTGATCAAGTGCGAAATTGCCCTAGGTAAAGGCAAGAAGGAATACGACAAGCGCCATACCGAACGCGAGCGCGATTCTGATCGTGAGCTACAGCGTGCGGTGCGCAACAAGGGCAAGGAAGACTAGCTCCAAGCCCCCCGCAGCAGCTGCCGAGCTCTGCGAGGCTGCGTTCGGTCGCGAAGCGATCGTAAAGGCTGAAGACACGACCTTAGAGAAAGTTCGTGTTCACCGGCTTTACGACGACTCCGTCGCCGGACGCAGCCTTCGGCAGCTATTACAACCCATTACGCCGCTCGGCCCGCGCTGTGCGCTGAACCTCCTGACGCACCTCCTCCAACACTTCCTGCACATACATCAGATGGCGGCTGGCCACTTCCCGCGCATCCTCTGCCCGCCCCTCAATAATCGCCAGGTACAACTCGCGATGCTGACTGATCAACATGTCGCGCGTTTCGCTGCGCTGCTTGTACATCCCGCCAATGTTGGTCACCACGTTGCGCTTTAGCAGGTCAAACAACCCGCGAATGGTGTGCAGCAACACCGCGTTATGACTGGCCTCGGCAATGGCCAAATGGAAGCTTGCATCCGCCTCGCCCTCCTCGGCACGACTGACCTCGTCAACCCGCGCATAACAATCCTGCAAGCGCTCAAATGCAAGGCGCAGCCGATCACGATCCACCTCTGTTGCGCGCAAGGCCGCATAAAACGCACATGACGCCTCCAGCGTATGACGAAATTCAAGCAAGTCGCGTTGCGCTTCAGGGTTACTCTCAAGCAATTGCAGCAACGGATCGCTGAACGTCGATCCAAGTGAAGTCGCCACATAATTGCCGCCACCCTGACGACTGACCAGCAACCCCTTGGCTGATAGTTTTTGAATCGCTTCGCGCAACGACGGGCGCGATACACCGAATCGTTCGGCCAAGGCACGCTCAGCTGGCAAGCGCTCGCCCGACTTCAATGTGCCCTCAAGGATCATGCCCTCAAGCTGCTCGACAATATCGTCAGACAAACGGCGCTGACGAATTTGATCAAACCCCATAACGCTCTCCATCCTCCCGGCCACGTGCCGGGGCCGCCATTCTCGCTGATTAGCGCGCTTCAGACACCTGCCAGAAGCATTAACAAACACCCCATCAGATTCGCCAGTAACGTTTTGTCAGACAAAAGATTTAGGGCGGCAAATTGACACACCCTACATAAGGCTTTTAACCTACCCGACAGCGGCTGTAAATTGGTAATACCAATTATCCAGACGCGACCAGCCGCAACGACCAATAACAATTAGGGGCCACCCCATATGCAAACCTGGCAACAGCTCTATAGTCCGCTCGGCAGCCTCGGCTTGTCCGCACTCGCCGCCGTCATCCCGATCGTGTTCTTCTTTCTGGCCTTGGCCGTGTTCCGTCTCAAAGGACATGTCGCCGGCAGCATCACCCTCGCCCTGTCGATTCTGGTGGCTATTTTTGCCTTCCAGATGCCTGTCGACATGGCTTTTGCAGCAGCGGGCTATGGATTTGCCTACGGCCTCTGGCCAATCGCCTGGATCATCGTGGCCGCGGTGTTCCTCTACAAGCTGACGGTGAAAAGCGGCCAGTTCGAAATTATCCGCAGTTCGGTCTTGTCAATCACTGACGACCAACGCCTACAGGTACTGCTGATCGGTTTTTGCTTCGGCGCCTTCCTGGAAGGTGCAGCCGGATTCGGCGCACCAGTAGCGATTACTGCCGCCCTGCTCGTAGGCTTGGGGTTCAACCCACTGTATGCCGCTGGCCTGTGCCTGATCGCCAACACCGCCCCCGTCGCGTTCGGCGCACTGGGCATCCCGATCATTGTGGCTGGCCAAGTGACAGGCATTGACGCGTTCAAGATCGGCGCCATGGCAGGCCGTCAACTGCCACTGCTGTCGCTGTTCGTGCCGTTCTGGTTGGTGTTCATGATGGACGGCCTGCGCGGCGTGCGTGAAACGTGGCCAGCCGCGCTGGTGGCGGGCCTAAGCTTCGCTGTGACCCAATACTTCACCTCGAACTACATTGGCCCTGAGCTGCCGGACATTACTTCTGCCCTCGCCAGCCTGGTCAGCCTGACGCTGTTTCTGAAAATCTGGCAACCAAAACGCACCGCAGGTGCGCAGATTGCAGGCGTGGCCTCTGATGTTGTCGTGACGGCCAACCCGGGCGGTTTCGGCAAACCAGCCAATCTGCTGGCATCGCCTTACAGCCTGTTGCAGATCCTGAAAGCGTGGTCCCCGTTCCTGATCCTGACGGTTCTGGTCACCATCTGGACGCTTAAACCGTTCAAAGCCCTGTTCTCGGCAGGCGGTTCGATGTACGGCTGGGTGTTCAACTTCGCGATCCCGCACCTCGATCAACTGGTGATCAAAACCGCACCGATCGTCAATGCACCGACTGCGATTGCAGCTGTTTTCAAACTTGATCCGATCTCAGCCACCGGCACCGCTATTTTCTTCTCGGCCTTAATCTCGATGCTGATCCTGAAAATCGACATCAAAACGGGTCTGACCACTTTAAAAGAAACATTCTTCGAACTGCGCTGGCCCATCCTGTCCATCGGTATGGTGCTGGCGTTCGCATTTGTGACTAACTACTCCGGCATGTCTTCGACCATGGCTTTGGTCCTGGCTGGCACGGGCGCTGCGTTTCCGTTCTTCTCGCCTTTCTTGGGCTGGCTGGGCGTATTCCTGACAGGCTCGGACACCTCGTCCAACGCCCTGTTCAGCTCGTTGCAAGCCACCACCGCGCACCAGATTGGCGTCAGCGATACCCTGATGGTGGCCGCCAATACCAGCGGCGGCGTGACCGGCAAAATGATTTCACCCCAATCGATTGCCGTGGCGTGTGCGGCCACCGGCCTGGTGGGTAAAGAATCCGACCTGTTCCGTTTCACCCTGAAACACAGCCTGTTCTTCGCCACCATCGTGGGGTTGATCACGCTGGCGCAAGCCTACTGGTTCACCGGCATGCTGGTGCACTGATACGCGCTATGGTTACAGCACGTTAATGGCGCCGGGGCTGCCCCGGCGTCAGTAATTCACTACCCGGTCCACACCCGTGGACACATAACCGGGACCACCCGGAGACGCCTGATGAGCGAGCTTTTCTACAACGCCGTGCCCAACGCGACCCGTGTCGCCCCGCCCCTCCCTACACCTCGTATTTACCCCACGCAAAAACCACATAAGGTGTACCTGTTCGGCACCTGCGTGGTCGACCTGTTCTTCCCTGAAGCCGGCATGGACGCGATCCACCTGTTAGAGCGCGAAGGCATTGCTGTCGAGTACCCGCAAGGTCAAAGCTGCTGCGGACAACCCGCCTATACCTCGGGTTACACCGATCAGGCGCGCGAAGTCGCACGCGCACAGCTCGCCTTGTTTACCGAGAGCTACCCCGTTGTCGTGCCGTCCGGCTCATGCGCGGGCATGCTGCGCGAACACTATGAAGACCTGTTCAAAGACGAACCTGAGACGTTGAAACACGTTCATGCCTTGGCTGAGCGTACTTTCGAACTCACCGAATTCCTGCTGTACGTGTGCAAGGTTCAATTCAAGGACCACGGCGCCCCGGTCAAGGTGGCGCTGCACACGTCTTGCTCGGCCCGCCGTGAAATGAACACCCACCTGCACGGCCGCGAAATGCTGGCGCAATTAGCGAATGTGGAACGCATCGACCACAGCCACGAAAGTGAATGCTGCGGCTTTGGTGGAACATTCAGCGTGCGCATGCCGGATATTTCCGGTGCAATGGTGGCTGATAAAACCCGCTCCCTGATTGAAACCGGTGCGCATCAAGTACTGACAGCTGACTGCGGCTGCTTGATGAACATCAACGGCTCACTGGAAAAACAGAAACAATCCCTGCGCGGTCAACATCTGGCCAGTTTCCTGTGGCAGCGCACCGGAGGTGAACAATGAGCACCGGCACACTGATTCCGACCGTTGCAGTGGAAGAAGACTTCCGCGAGCGCGCCCATGAAGCCTTGGCTGACAAACAACTGCGCAATAACTTTCGCAGCGCCATGGATTCTCTGATGACCAAACGCGCCGTGGCCTTCAGCGACGCCCACGAGCGCGAGCACCTACGGGCACTGGGCAATGCAATCCGTGCCCGCGCCTTATCTAAACTGCCAGACCTGCTTGAACAGCTCGAAGCCAACCTGACCCGTAACGGCGTGCACGTTCACTGGGCTGAAACTGTCGAGCAAGCCAACGACATCGTGCTCTCGATTGCGCGCCGCCGCGCCGCCAAACAGGTGATCAAAGGCAAGTCGATGGTCAGCGAAGAAATGGAGATGAACCATGTCCTGGGTGCTCAAGGCATTGAATGCCTTGAATCCGACATGGGTGAGTACATTGTTCAATTGGATAACGAAAAACCGTCCCACATCATCATGCCCGCGATCCATAAAAACGCCGGGCAAGTGGCCGACTTGTTTCACGAAAAACTCGGTGTGGACTACACCAAAGACGTCGACCAACTGATCCAGATTGGTCGGCGTGTACTGCGACAAAAATTCTTTGAAGCAGACATCGGCGTCTCAGGCGTCAACTTCGCGGTGGCCGAAACCGGCACCCTGCTACTGGTGGAAAACGAAGGCAACGGGCGCATGTCGACCACCGTCCCACCGGTGCACATTGCCGTCACCGGGATCGAGAAGGTAGTCGAGAACCTGCGTGATGTTGTCCCACTGCTCTCGCTATTGACCCGCTCTGCCCTCGGCCAGCCAATCACGACTTACGTCAACATGATCTCTGGCCCACGTAAGCCCGGCGAGTTAGACGGCCCAGAAGAAGTACATTTAGTGCTGCTGGACAACGGCCGCAGCCAGGCATTTGCCGACAGTGAACTTCGTCAAACCCTCAATTGCATTCGTTGTGGCGCTTGCATGAACCACTGCCCGGTTTACACACGCATTGGCGGTCATGCCTACGGCGAGGTGTACCCCGGCCCTATCGGCGCAATTATCACGCCGCACATGGTGGGGCTGGCCAAGGTGCCGGATCACCCGAGCGCTTCGTCGCTGTGCGGAGCGTGCGGGGAAGTCTGTCCGGTCAAGATCCCGATTCCTGCTCTGTTACGCCGCCTGCGTGAAGAAAACGTCAAAGCGCCCACCACCCAACCCCGCATCATGCGCGGTCAGGGCAGCAAGTATTCACGCAAAGAACGCTTCATCTGGAACGCCTGGGCCAAGCTCAACAGCTCACCCAACCTGTACCGCTTGTTCCTCAAGGCCGCCACTCGCTTGCGCGCATTGACGCCGAGCAAGGTAGGACCTTGGACCCAAAACCACAGCGCCCCTAAACCCGCCGCCCGTTCGTTGCACGACATGGCCCGCGAGCACTTGGCGAAACAGTCGGGAGATCAGTCATGAGCGCTAAGCAAAATATCCTCAACAAACTGCGCAACAGCCTGACGGGCACTACACCCGTGGCTGACAACTTCGACGAACAATTGGTGACCCAGCCCTGGACGTACCCGCTTGAACAGCGCATCCCCCAACTGCGTAAGTTGATGGAAGCCGTGCACACGGAAATCCACCTCAGCACTGAACACGACTGGCCTGCGCTTCTGGCCCAGCTGATTACAGATCGCCAGCTACCGAGTTTGCTGATTGCTCCGTCGACGCCCCACGGGCAGAAAGTTACCGCGCACTGGGCGCAGAACCCGACGCTCGCGACACTCAAAGCCTACGATCGGCCGGTGGAGGAGTGGAAAGACGAGTTGTTCAATGACACGCCCGCCAGCTTGACCACTACGTTGGGCGCGATCGCGGCCACAGGCAGCCTGATCATGTGGCCGACAACCGAAGAGCCGCGCCTGATGAGCCTTGTGCCACCGGTGCATTTCGCCCTGCTGAAAGCCAGCGAAATTCGCGACAACTTCTATCAGGTGCAACGTGAAATGAACTGGTCCGATGGCATGCCGACCAATGCCTTGCTGGTGTCCGGTCCTTCTAAAACCGCTGACATTGAACAAGTCCTGGCTTACGGTGCCCACGGTCCGAAAGACCTGGTGGTGTTAATTCTGGAGGATGCATGAGCCTGCCCGTAGCCTTTGTGCGTGATGCTGAGCGACTGATCCCACCCGATCGTCGCTTCACTGACGCGCTGTCGACGCTGGCCTTTGGCACCGATGCGAGCTTTTATCGCTTGATCCCAAAGCTGATCATCCGCGTCGAGTCCGAAGACGAAGTGGTTGAACTGCTGCACTTGGCGCGCCGCGACCAGGTTTCAGTCACCTTCCGTGCTGCCGGCACCAGTTTGTCCGGCCAAGCCATCAGCGACTCCGTACTGATCGTGCTCGGCGATAACTGGAACGCTAAAGAAATTCGCGGCCAAGGCACTCAAATCCGCCTGCAACCCGGTGTGATTGGTGCACAAGCCAATGCCTGGCTCGCACCATACGGGCGTAAGATCGGTCCCGACCCGGCCTCAATCAACGCCTGCAAAATTGGCGGCATCGTCGCCAATAACGCCAGTGGCATGTGTTGCGGCACCGCGCAAAACACTTATCACACCCTGGCGGGCATGCGCGTAGTGCTGGCCGACGGTACACGTATCGATACCGAAGACGCCGGTAATGTCGCCGACTTTCGCCAAAGCCACGGCCCGTTACTGGAACAACTTGCTACCCTGGCCCGCGAGACCCGCGCCAACACTGATTTGGCTGCGAAAATCCGCCACAAATACCGTCTGAAAAACACCACCGGGTTGTCACTCAACGCCCTGGTGGATTTTGACGACCCGCTGGATATCCTGAGCCACCTACTGGTGGGCAGCGAAGGGACGCTGGGTTTTATCAGCTCGGTGACTTACGACACCGTCATTGATCACCCGAACAAAGCCTCGGCGTTAATCGTGTTCCCGGACGTCGAAACTTGCTGTAACGCCGTGACCGTACTGAAAAGCCAACCCGTGTCTGCCGTTGAACTTCTCGATCGCCGCAGCCTACGCTCAGTACAAGACAAGCCCGGCATGCCTGCTTTCGTACAACAACTGTCGGCCAATGCCTGCGCCCTGCTGATTGAGTCCCGCGCCGCTACGCAGACGTTGTTGCACGAACAATTGGCGCACATCATGGGTTCGCTGTCGGCATTCACTGTCGAGAAACAAGTCGACTTCACCGAAGATCCAGCCGAAAACGCCAAGCTGTGGGCCATTCGCAAAGACACCTTCCCGGCAGTCGGCGCGGTGCGTAAAACCGGCACAACAGTGATCATCGAAGACGTGACCTTCCCTGTCGAACAACTGGCCATCGGCGTCAATCGCCTGATTGAGCTGTTCGACAAACATCACTATGACGAAGCGATCCTGTTCGGCCACGCGCTTGAAGGCAACCTGCACTTTGTTTTCACCCAGGGCTTCAATAGCCCGCAAGAAGTCGCACGGTATCAGGCGTTCATGGATGACGTGGCGCAGTTGGTGGCCGTGGAATTTGGTGGCTCCCTCAAAGCGGAACACGGCACCGGTCGCAACATGGCGCCCTTTGTAGAACTGGAGTGGGGCAGCGACGCGTATCAACTCATGTGGGCACTTAAACGCCTGCTCGACCCGCAAGGCATTCTCAACCCGGACGTGATACTCAGCGAAGACCCGCAAATCCACCTCAAACACTTGAAGCCCCTGCCTGCCGCCGACGAGATTGTGGATAAGTGCATCGAGTGCGGATTTTGTGAGCCGGTGTGTCCGTCCAAAGGACTGACGCTCAGCCCCCGACAGCGAATAGTGATCTGGCGCGACATACAGGCGAAAAAACGCGCAGGCGTGGATACCCGCGAACTGGAAAAAGCCTACGAATACCAAGGCATCGATACCTGCGCCGCGACCGGTTTATGCGCGCAACGTTGCCCGGTAGGGATTAACACGGGTGAACTGGTCAAAAAACTGCGCGCTAGCAAGGCAACTCACCTCAAAACGGCCGACTGGCTGGGCACCCATTTTCCGACCACGCTACAAGGCGCCCGCTTTACCCTGCACGTGGCAAACGGTGCGCGCATGTTACTGGGCGCGCCGCGCCTAACCAAACTGTCGGCGACGCTCACCAAGGCCAGCAAAGGACGAGTCCCGCTGTGGACGAACGCCATGCCGCAACCCGAGCGGGCCATTCGCTTTAGCCCGCCCGTGAAAGATGCACGACCACGAGTGGTGTACCTCGCGGCTTGTGTATCCCGCGTGATGGGGCCCGCGGCAGGCGACAGCGAGCAAATGTCACTGCTGGATAAAACCCGTGGCTTGCTGGAAAAAGCCGGTTACCAAGTGGTCTTCCCGGACAACCTGGACAGCCTATGTTGCGGTCAGCCATTCGCCTCCAAGGGCTACGCCGAACAAGCCGAACACAAACGCCAGGAACTGATTGGCGCCCTACTGCACGCCAGCCGTGGCGGGCTTGACCCGATCTATTGCGACACTAGCCCGTGCACGTTACGCCTGGTTCAAGACCTGGGTGAAACGCGTCTCGACCTGTACGACCCGGTACGTTTCATTCGCACCCACCTTGTGGATAAGTTGCGCTTCACCCCGCAACAAGCTCCGATCGCCGTCCACGTTACGTGCAGCACGCAACACTTGGGCGAGAGTCAGGCACTGATCGACATCGCACGATTGTGCAGCACCGAAGTCGTGATCCCGGAAGGCATTCAATGTTGCGGTTTCGCGGGCGACAAAGGGTTCACCACGCCAGAGCTGAACGGCCATTCGCTGCGCAGCTTAAAAGACGCCGTGCAGCATTGCAGCGAAGGGATTTCCACCAGTCGCACGTGCGAGATTGGCCTGACGCAACATGGCGGCATTGACTACCACGGCTTGGTGTATTTGGTCGACCGCGTGACGGCGGCCAAATCGCTGTAACGCTACGTAGTCGGTATGTCGCTGCCAAAGGCTGCGCGCTTCTCAAATGAAAAGCCCACAGCCTGCGGCAACGACTACGCCAGACAATGCAGGTTCTGCGCACCTTTTTTGAGCATAAAAAAACTAATCCAATGATGGCCAAATAAAAGCAGAACCCTTGAGCGCAGCTATAGTCAATTGGCTTAAGGCCCCACTGCTTGGGGTATAAAACCGAGCCCGCACACACCGGGCCTCATCTGTGCACAAGGAGTTTACCCATGAAGCGTACCGCTCTTGCTGGCCTGTTTATCACTGCTGCAATGTTGGCTTCTCCCGTATTTGCGGCCGAACCGGCTAAAGATGATCTGTGCTCCATCAACCTGCAAAAGATCAACGATGCGATGGCAACGTCTGGCCAAACCAGCGAAAACACCAATGACAACCTCAAAGCCGCTCATGACAAAGCCGTGGCTGCAAAAGAGAGCGGCAACGACAAAGAATGCATTTCTATCACCACCCAAGAGTTGCAGCGCATTCAAAACATCAACAAGGGTGGTGAAGGCAAATAAGCCTTGAGGTTGGCCTTCTGCGCAGGATTGGCGTAGACTGCGCTGGCTTGCTGGTTACACACAGCAGGCATCGGGGCCGTTTAGGATTCGACGCCGGTTGCGAAACTCTAGGTGCATGCCGAGTTGGTAACAGAACTCGTAAATCCACTGTTGCAACTTTCTATAGTTGCCAATGACGAAACCTACGAGGGTCAAGCTCTCGCAGCGTAAGCTGCCTTAGCCATCCTCCTGGTACCTTCGGGTCCAGCAATCACTAGGGGATGCCTGTAAACCTGAAGTGATTGTCATATAGAACAGGATCGCCGTGCAGTACGTTGTGGACGAAGCGGCTAAAACTTACACAACTCGCCCAAAGCACCCTGCCCTTCGGGTCGCTGAGGGTTAACTTAATAGAAACGGCTAAGCATGTAGTACCGACAGCGGAGTACTGGCGGACGGGGGTTCAAATCCCCCCGGCTCCACCAAATGATCAAAAAAAGACGTCCACGGACGTCTTTTTTTGTGCCTGCGATCCAGTAAATACGCGGCCTCCAGCGCTTTTGCGGTCTTTTGAAAGTTTTTGAGTTCCAGCCATTCGGGTATTCCAGACGGTATTCCACCTCATCCGGTGCTAATCTTTGGAATACCGAATCAGTGCCTGAGGAGAATCTCATGCCTGCTCAAAACCTCCGTCTTTCCGATCGACAGCTCAAGGGAGTCAAACCCGCGTCTAAGGATTACGTCCTCACGGACGGTGACGGTTTGCAGCTCCGCGTACGCAGCAACGGCTCGTTACTGTGGAATTTCAACTACCGCGAACCGGTGACCAAAAAGCGCATAAACATCGGCTTCGGGACCTACCCCGAACTGTCACTGGCGAATGCACGAAAGAAGGCAGTCGAGGCCCGCGAACTGCTGGCCCAGGGCATCGATCCGAAGGTGCAACGCGATACGTTGAATGAAGCCAAGCGCGCGGAAACGGAACACACCTTCGAGAACGTGGCCACCGCCTGGTTCGAGCTCAAGAAAGACTCTGTCACCCCGGCCTACGCCGAGGACATCTGGCGGTCGCTCACGCTGCACGTGTTCCCAGATTTGAAGACGACTCCACTCGCGAAAATCACTGCGCCGATGGTGATCGGATTGCTTCGCCCAATCGAAGCGAAAGGCAGCCTGGAGACGGTCAAACGTCTTAGCCAGCGGCTAAACGAGATCATGACCTACGGCGTAAACTCCGGCCTGATCTTCGCCAACCCGCTCAGCGGCATCAGGGCAGTATTCAAGAAGCCCAAGAAAGAGAACATGGCTGCGCTTCCGCCCGAAGAGCTCCCCGAGCTCATGCTGGAAATCGCAAATGCCAGCATCAAGCGCACGACCCGTTGCCTCATCGAATGGCAGTTGCACACGATGACTCGGCCCGCCGAGGCGGCGACTACTCGCTGGGCAGACATCGACTTTGAAAGGCGTGTCTGGACTATCCCACCGGAACGGATGAAGAAGCGTCGCCCACACAGCATCCCATTGAGTGATCACGCTGTCGCACTGCTGGAGTCACTGAAGACTCACAGCGGCCATCGCGAATACGTATTCCCGGCAGACAGAAATCCGCGCACCCACGCCAATAGCCAGACCGCCAACATGGCGTTGAAACGCATGGGGTTCCAGGATCGCTTGGTCAGTCACGGCATGCGCTCGATGGCCAGCACCGTCTTGAATGAGCATGGTTGGGACCCGGAACTCATTGAGGTCGCACTGGCGCATGTCGACAAGGATGAGGTGCGTAGCGCTTACAATCGAGCCGACTACATCGAGCGTCGGCGTCCGATGATGGCTTGGTGGAGTGAGTACATCCAGAAAGCTGCCACCGGTAGCCTGCTCGCCTCAGCATACGGCCAAGTCAGAGACAAGAACGTGGTGCCGATCCGCTAGCGCTATACAGTTGCACCTATGCCAGCGACAACAACTGTGCACTCAACATTCGGGGCAAGCAGCCTCGCTTATCCGCTTCTAAGCGCGGGTCCATCCAAACAGGGCTGCAAAGCCGCCCTGTTTGGATGGACCTTACTTTGAAGAGCTAAAATCGACCACGTTGTCCAGGATTTACCACGGAATTCCACCGGTGGATAACCGTTCTTCAAGTCCAAAGTGACGCTGAATTTCGAACCTTGACCGGGTTTATCCACAGGCGTAGAACTGGCCGTGCAAGCGCTGTCGATGACAGCAACCCCGGTGGCCCGAACCTTGAAGGTCACGCCGCTTTCGCGGTGGTTCAGCCCAAAAGGCGATTCGCGTCCGGCAGCTCGCCCGGTCACCTCCCCGGTGATGGATGCCTACTTCAGATCATTGCCCTCGTGCGCCAGACGACACTTCCTAATTCGCTGCCCTGCAGCAACCTATCCGCTTGGCCATTTCATTGCGCCAACCTGCGCCCGTCTCTTTCTTCCGGAAAGAGACGGGCGCTCCTACTGCTGCTGCAGCCCACCTCGTACAAGGCTTTGCGGCATTTCCCCTCGTGACAATCGGCGTGACAAACACCGAAGTCACCAGCAACAGCGATGCAGATGATGGTGCCGCAGCCCACGGAATGGACTGCATCTGACTGACAGTCAGGCATGCCCCGGTCATCGCAGTGCTGCTTTTACCCGGCTCAGGATCTCGCGGCGCTGGTGTCGTCAGCCAGTGCAGCCTCCACCCGCCCACCGGTATCGGTGCTCAGGAGGCCAGATCATGAGATGCCCTCGCTCCCGGCCGTAAGGAGCCGCCAGTCCTGCGTCAGTGGACACCCTCACAGGTCGCAGGGGCCTTGATCCCTGATAACACTCAACATTCTTGGCGGGATGACGTGGGGCGAGGATTGGAGAACGGAAGATGAGGTGACTGACATGGCATTGGTGGGTAGACGCGATGGCCGCAATTTCGGCTACGGCAGGCAATTGAGCTACGCAGGGCCGCAGGCATTGAAAGACATGTTCGGCGGTGGCCACTACGGCACGGTCAAGGCGCATTCTGATCGGTGGCAGGCATTTGTGAAGTGGTGCCGATCCGAACAGGGGCCCGGTATCAATGATGCGCGGCAGGTTGATCGGAAGGTATTGGCCAACTATGCGGCGTATCTCCATGACCTGGTTGGGCGCGGTGGCCTCGCCACCAGCACTGCGCAAAATCGGCTATCCAGCGTTAACAGGACCATGGCGGCGCTTCGCGGTGATCAGTGCGTGAAATTGCGTTGGGTATGCAGCGCACCGGGGTTCGACACTCGGTGCCGCAGGGCCAGGACCACGAACAGGTTAAGCGGATCGTCGATGCGCTTTGCAGCCATCATCAGTTACGGGCCGCCGCGATCGTTCTGTTGGCACGAGCCACTGGCATGCGTTTGCGTGAGGCTATCTTGGCTGACCTGCCACGGCTGAGCCGTGAGGCTAACGGCCAAGGCAGGATTAACATTCAGGATGGCACCAAAGGCGGCCGCGCCGGCGCCTCGGCACCCCGTTGGATTACGGTGAATGACCATATTCTTGGTGCGCTTAGGTTTGCACGGCAGGTGTCGCCTGTGGGTAGCAGCAACCTGATTGCGCCACACGAAAGCTACCTGAACCTTGTACAAAAAATCATCCGCCCTGCGCGGGCCATCCTGCATGCGCACAACCTCAAAGGCTTCCATGAGCTACGCGCGGCCTACGCATGTGAGCGTTATGAGCAAATTACCCAACATCGCGCGCCTATCAATGGCGGCCAATGTTGCCAGGTAGATAGGCACCTTGCTCGCGAGGCCCGGAGGCAAATCAGCTATGAGCTGGGACACGGTCGCATTGACGTAGTTGCCGCGTACATTGGAGGTCGGTCATGAGTAAGCCATTCGATATGGAGCTGTTTTTGGCTGGCGTGCTGACCGGCTCGCACGCAACCCGGCAACGCCATGTGCGACAGGCGAAAATCATCCAGACTGAAATTGCAGAGCGCTGGCAGCGAAAAACGCCTTGGGCTTGGCAGAGAAAGCATGTGGCTTGGTTCCTTGAACATCGCCTAGATCGACGCAGCGACGCGACGCGGTATTACTATTTGCTGACCGTGCGGCTGATCGTTCATCGTTTAGAAAAATCATGGACTTTGCCCCCCAGAGAGAGGATCTGATTTTGATAGTCACGACCGACTGCAGACAATCTAAACCGGTCAGTCATTACAGGAAGTAATCCGCCATTCGCAGTCCTTCATGTCAGACTATGATTGCTCGCAAGCAGCCATGCTCTATTAAAGCGTATCCATCTATACAGCCTTAGTGGCATTGGGCTACCCTCATCGAGTTGATGGACTCCACGTTTTACCCCTTGCCGTAGGGAAACGGACATGATCGATGAGCTTCAAGCCAGCAAATCCTGCTACTTCTATCGCCGAAAAGCTCCGATCACAATGGGCGCAATCACGGCGTTGTTCCGGGCGATCAGATGTGCTCACACATCTCCCTCGAACAACCTATTCTCTTTCATACGGCAGGCCCACGGGGCATCAATCTGGTCTGCTCTATGCTTTCAATTCGACAAGACACCAGCTTTCCTACCTGACGCTGACGACGTGATCGACCGAGTAACCGGATATTTGCTGATCGTCGAGCACCGTGATTACGTCGCCATTTTCAAATCCCAGATTGACGTCCCCGCAGATTTCACCAAGCGGCACCTGCAGCGCATCAGCTCCCAAGATGTTGACCGTGGACTCACTAGCAAGGATTCAGTATTTGCCCGGGTTCGGCTGCGCCATATGACGTTGTCCCGCTTTGCATTGCGCAGCAAGACACTTGAGGGTGAGAACCTCCAGAACAACGTGGGCATGGCCTCCTCGGCTCGATTTGCACCGCTAGGTTACAGCTTCACAGAGGCGGACGAGCACTTCTCAACAACACCGCGAACCGGCCGGATTTCACTTCGAGCGGATCGTGCTGGCTACCTGGAACTGGTGGACTATGCCTGTAGTATCATTGACCGCCTGCACCCTCGACCTGGAAGGCCATCGTCCTCCCCTTTTCTGGCAGCTTTTGCGCGACCGCTGGAGCTATCTGATCTGACGGCTAGCCCTACCCAATTTGCGGTTGATACCGCCATCCTCGGACAGGCCATCTTTGACGACAAAGTTGTTCGTTTGGTCAAGCGGGACGGAGGTGGCTATCGAGAGCTGCCAAAGGTAGAAGTCGATCCGATACTCGCAGAGCTGACAGACGTCTTGGTAGTTGCCAAAAACGCCGCCGGCAAACTGCTCTTGTCCCAGCTTGCAATAGGCGTCGAAGTGGGCGAACTCGCGATCAACAAAACGCGAATCGCCTTGAAACGCTTCACGCTACCTCTGCTCGCCGATGTCTATGTCGAGGACACACAGTTCGCTCTAGGAGCAGACGAAGGTCGCGTTCTGCTTAAGCAGTTCATCGACAAAGAAGACACGTACATTGTCCTGTTCGACCAGCCTCGCTTTGCCTATCTGGACGGCAACCTTTACCAGGACGACTCCTTGGTGAACGGTGGCAATCAGTTCCTGGGCTACCTCTTCGGCAATGCAGAGCTGGCTACTGTCACGGACGAGAAAGGTGCCTTTACCGCTGTCCATCATACGTTCGATCTTGACTCCACGTTCGGCGCAGTTCTATCGACGGTCGCGCCCGAAGACGATGTTATCGTCTGCGATGATCTTGGTGACGAATGGGCTGATTTCATTGGCTTCCGAACGGATCCAGCCTCTCCAAGAATCACCTTCTACCATGCCAAGCACGGGGAGTTGACTCTCGGCGCGAGCGCGTTCCACGTTTCTGTCAGCCAAGCTATCAAAAACCTGGGCAATCTCAATTTGCCCGTCCCGGCCATGACCAAGAAATTCGCTCGATGGAATCGGCTTTATACCAACAACAGGGTAAAAACAGGCATTCATCGCACATGCCGAGGCACAACCGCAGATTCTCGAACTGCAGTGGAGTTTTGCAGGAATGCCCCTCACACCTTCAAACGGGTGGCCATCGTTACCTCATCCCTGAGCAAGGGCGCGGTTGAGAAAGCGTTTCAGGACATCGCAGCGGGCCACACTGCAAGCCCCTACTTCGTCCAGCTCTATTGGTTATTGTCGTCTTTCTTTGCTGCCTGTACGGAGGTTGGAGCTTTCGGCTGCGTGATATGTCAGGAATGACGGTGTGACTGTTGCCGCTGACCGAAAACTGACCCAGTAAAGGCTGGTTGCCGACAAGGGCTATAACACAGAGGCATTTCGTCAGCACTCTGACCGTTATCGAATGCGGCCAGTCAACCCGCTGCGCAAGCTGATACGTAAGCCAAAGCCCGCTGCACCCCGCCGGCTCAACAAGCCCCAATACACGAGACGAGACATCATTGAGCGGATGTTCGGCTGGCTGAAAGACAACCACCTGATTGGTGACCGATACGACAACCTCGCGGACAGCTTTTCTGCGATGGTCTCGCTGGACTGTTCGCTGCGGTGTTTACGACAGCTGGTTTCGTACAGAGTCCAAACCTCACCGGATGTTCGTATTCATAAGTCTCCTTCAATGGATTTGACAGGTAAAAACACCACGGTGGCCGAGTCTGTAACGCTCATGGATAATGGCGGGTTTCAGGCCGTTCAGCTACACGTAGCGCCCCTTTGACACCAGGACAATAGCCCCTTCCCCATGAACCATTACGCACATACCAAACTTGTCTCATTCATTTGGTCTATCGCGGATGACTGCCTTCGCGACGTTTACGTCCGGGGCAAATACCGTGACGTCATCCTGCCGATGGTTGTTCTGCGTCGCCTCGATACTCTCCTCGAGCCCACCAAGGCCGAAGTCCTGGAGGAGGTCCGCTTTCAGAAAGGCGAAATGAAGGCGACTGAGCTGGACGATGCACCGCTAAAGGCGGCCTCTGGCTACGTATTCTTCAACACAAGCAAATGGACACTGAAGCTGCTGCATGCAACCGCCACTAACAACCAACAGATACTGCTGGCCAACGTGGAAGACTATTTGAACGGGTTCAGCGACAACGTCAAAGAGATCATCTCGCGCTTCAAGCTGCTGGAACAGATGCGGCACATGGCTAACAAGCAGGTCCTGCTGGATGTGCTGGAAAAGTTCATCTCGCCTTACATCAACCTCACGCCGCACCAGGTCGAAGACCCGGACGGCAACACTCTCCCAGCCCTCAGCAACCTCGGCATGGGCTATGTCTTTGAAGAACTGATTCGCAAGTTCAACGAAGAAAACAACGAAGAGGCTGGCGAGCATTTTACCCCGCGCGAGGTGATCCACCTCATGACGCACCTCATCTTCGACCCGATCAAGGACCGCTTGCCCCCCGTCATGACCATCTATGACCCCGCATGCGGCAGCGGCGGCATGCTGACGGAATCTCAGAACTACGTCATCGATCCCGAAGGTCAGATCAAGGCCATCGGCGACGTCTACCTATACGGCAAGGAAATCAACGACGAGACCTATGCCATCTGCAAATCCGACATGATGATAAAGGGCAACAACCCCGAGAACATCAAGGTCGGTTCCACCTTGTCTACCGACGAATTCGCCGCCCATCGCTTTGATTTCATGCTGTCCAACCCGCCCTACGGCAAAAGTTGGAACAGCGAGCTGAAATACATTAAGGACGGAAAGGACATCATCGACCCCCGTTTCAAGGTGCCGCTGGCCGATTACTGGGGCAACGTCGAGGTCCAAGATGCCACCCCCCGCTCCAGCGACGGCCAGTTGCTGTTCCTGATGGAAATGGTGGGCAAGATGAAATCCACCAAGGACAGCGCCATCGGCTCGCGCATCGCATCGGTCCACAACGGCTCCAGCCTGTTCACCGGCGACGCAGGCAGCGGCGAATCAAACATCCGCCGCTATATCATCGAAAACGACCTGCTCGACACCATCATCCAACTGCCGAACAACCTGTTCTACAATACCGGCATCACCACCTATATCTGGCTGCTGACCAATGCCAAGCCCGCCGACCGTCGGGGCCGCGTGCAGCTGATCGACGCCAATCTGATGTTCCGCAAACTGCGTAAGAACCTTGGCGACAAGAACTGTGAGTTCGCCCCCGAACATATCGACGAGATCATCACCGCCTACCTCAATTTCCAACCCATAGAACGGCAGGTCGACGCCAATAACGACCCCTTCGGCATCGCGGTGCAGATCTTTGACAATATCGATTTCGGCTATCACAAGGTCACCATCGAACGTCCCGATCGCCGCCGCGCCCAGTTCAGTGTCGAACGGCTGGAGGTTCTGCGCTTTGACAAATCCTTGCGCGAACCGATGGAACAGCTTTGGGCAGAACATGGCGTCAAGGTATACGAGCCTGGCTTCCTCAAAGGCCAGGCTAAGGCGATCCAGGCCTGGTGCGAGGAGCGTGAGATTATTCTGAACACCAAACAGCGCGCTAAGTTGGTCGATACCGCGTCATGGGGGGCCCAGCGCGATCTGATCGACGTGGGGTTGCAACTGATGCAGGCGATGGGCACCGAGGAGTCCGCCGATTTCAACGCCTTCAGCGAGCAGGTCGTCAAGGTGTTGAAGACCCGCAAAATCAAGCTATCGGCGACCCAAAAAAACGCCATCCTGAACGCGGTCAGCTGGTATGCCGAAGACGCAGCCAAGGTCATCGACAAATCCCTGCGTTTTACGGCGGCCGAGCTTGCATCGGTGGCTACGCGTCTGGGCTGCGACGTGGCTGATCTGGGCGATTTCGGCTTGTATAAGCAGCCCGACGGCAGCTATCTGAGCTACGCCAGCAGCAGCGATTTGCGCGATAACGAGTCTGTGCCGCTGAAAGACAGCATCCACCGCTATTTCCTCGCCGAAGTGAAGCCGCATATAGACGAAGCATGGATCAACCGGGATGGCTTCAAGATCGGGTATGAGATCAGCTTCAACAAATACTTCTATCGACACAAACCCCTACGCAGCCTTGCGGAAGTGACACAGGATATTCTGGCGCTGGAGCAAATGGCCGATGGCCTGATCGCCGATATCCTTGGGTTGAAGACGGCGGATTTGGCGGGAGCGGTGTGATGGGGATGGCAGCCTATCCGGCTTATGACAACTACAAGGACAGCTGTGTTGAGTGGATCGGCGTTATTCCCGATCACTGGGAGGTGCGCAGAAGCAAGTTCCTCTTCTCACAAAGCAAGGAGCTTGCTCGAAGCAATGACATTCAACTATCAGCGACACAATCGCATGGAGTTATTCCACAAGCCGATTATCAAGACATGGTTGGCCGCAGGGTCACACAAATACAGACCAACCTAGAAAAGCGTAAGCACGTTGAAATAGACGACTTCGTAATCAGTATGCGGAGTTTTCAGGGGGGGATAGAACGCGCCAAGGCGGCTGGGTGTATTCGCTCCTCCTATATCATACTGAAGCCTGGCCCAAAAATTCACCCTGCATTCTATGCCTATGTATTGAAGGCCCCTAGATACATTCAGGCGCTACAGATTACAGGTCATTTCATCCGAGACGGGCAAGATTTAAATTTTGAAAATTTCTCTGCAGTTGATCTTTTCGTAATTCCCGTACTCGAACAACGCGCCATCGCGGCGTTTTTGGATGAAAAATGCGCGCGGGTAGATGAGGCGGTGCGGATAAAGGAACAGCAGATCGCTCTGTTGCGCGAGCGGCGGCAGATCCTGATCCAACACGCCGTCACCCGCGGCCTGGAGCCCGATGTCCCGATGAAAGACAGCGGCATTGACTGGATCGGCAAAATCCCCGCGCATTGGGCGGTGCAGCGCAACAAACACATGTTTGTCGAAATCAATGAAAGATCGGCAAAGGGTACAGAACAGCACCTTTCGATGAGTCAGAAACTCGGTCTCGTTCCTGCCAATCTCGTTGAAAAGTCGTTGGTTTCTGAAAGCTACGAGGGCGCAAAACTTGTTCGGGTAGGCGACCTCGTACTGAATCGTCTGAAAGCTCACCTCGCTGTTTTTTCCATTGCGCCTATGGAGGGCTTAGTTAGCCCAGATTACTCAGTGTTTCGACCCTTTGTAGATGGTGCATCGAGTCAATACTATGAAGCGCTGTTTAAGACATCGAAATACCTCGGTGAGCTCAGGTTGCGCGTTCGCGGTATCGTGGAAGGCTTTTACCGGCTTTACACTGACAGCTTCATGGATATTCCGTTGCTCATTCCTCCCAGAGTAGAACAGGACGAAATTGTTGCGCACCTAGACCAGCTTGCATCCAGATTCGAAGCTGCCATTTCAATCAAGCAAGACCAGATCTCCGCACTTAAGGAATACAAAACCAGCCTGATCAATGCCGCGATCACAGGCAAAATCAAGGTCATTTAGGGAATCAGCATGGTTAGCAATACTAAGGAAGTAGCACTGGAGCAGGCCATTCAGACACATCTGACCGGTCACACCAGCGAAGAACTCGGCGGCAGCCCCGCGCCAGTCGGCAGCGGCCCTTACCGCATCGGCCATCCCGCCGATTTCAACGCCCAGTTCGCGCTGGATACCGCGATTTTCTGGCAGTTCCTTGAAACCACCCAAGGAAAGGAGCTGACCAAGCTGCGTGACCGCAACCCCACCGATTGGCAGGCCAAGATCCTTGAGCGCTTTGATCGGATGATCAAAAAGCACGGCCTGCTGCATATGCTGAAAAAGGGTCTGCCGATCGATGATGCATTCTTCTCGCTGATGTATCCCTCCCCGCTGGCCAGCTCTGCCGCCCGCGTCCACGAAAACTTCGCCGCCAATATTTGGAGCATCACTCGCCAGGTTCGCTATTCGCAGAGCAACCTGCTGGAAGAGATCGACATGGTGCTGTTCCTGAACGGCATGCCCCTTATCACGGTCGAGTTAAAGAACGCTTGGACCGGTCAAACCGCCCGCTTTCACGGCCAGAAGCAGTACCGCGAAAAGCGTGACGCCACCCAGTCTCTGCTGCAATTTGGCCGCGCGCTGGTGCATATGGCGGTGGACACCGACGAGGTGTTCATGGCGACCAAACTGGCCGGACCCTCTACATTCTTCTTGCCCTTCAACAAGGGCCACAACAACGGCGAGGGAAACCCGCCAAACCCCAACGGCCACAAGACCGCCTATCTGTGGGAAGAAGTGTTTGCGCCGACCAGCCTTGCAGGCATCATCCAGCATTTCGTTCTGCTGGAGGGCAAAGTGACTGAGCCGCTGGCGAAGAAATCGCTGATATTTCCACGCTATCAGCAGTTGGACGTAGTGCGGCGCCTGCTGGACCATGCGTCCACCAATGGTATCGGCCACAGCTATCTGATCCAACACTCGGCGGGGTCAGGCAAATCGAATTCGATCACCTGGGCCGCCTATCAGTTGATCGAAGCGTACCCCAAAAGCGCAGATCTGCCTGGCGCCAAGGGTCTGGACCAGCCCTTGTTTGACTCGGTCATTGTGGTGACGGACCGGCGCTTGCTCGACAAGCAACTGCGCGACAACATCAAGGATTTCTCCGAGGTCAAGAACATCGTCGCCCCAGCACTGAGGTCGGCCGACTTGAAATCAGCGTTGGAGAACGGCAAGAAAATCATCATCACAACTATCCAGAAGTTCCCCTTCATCATCGACGGTATATCGGACCTAAGCGACAAACGTTTCGCCGTGATCATCGACGAAGCGCATAGCGGACAAAGCGGCCAAGCACATGACAACATGAACCGCGCGATGGGCGCGGGCGATGTGGACTCGGACGAGGATGACTCGCAGGACCGCATCTTGGCGGCGATGCAGTCGCGCAAGATGCGCGGTAATGCCTCCTATCTGGCCTTTACCGCGACACCCAAGGCCACCACGCTCGAGAAATTTGGTGAACAACAGTCCGACGGCAGTTTCAAGCCGTTCCATCTTTACAGCATGAAGCAGGCGATCGAAGAAGGGTTCATCCTCAACGTACTGGCCAACTACACAACTTATAAAAGCTATTACGAAATCCAGAAGTCGGTTGAGGAAAACCCGCTTTTCGACACCGCGAAGGCCCAAAAGAAACTGCGCGCCTATGTCGAGCGCAGCCAGCAAACGATCAACACCAAGGCCGAGATCATGCTGGACCATTTCATTGCTCAGGTCGTGAATGCCAAGAAGCTTCGCGGCAAGGCGAAGGGGATGATCATTACCCAAAACATCGAAGCCGCGGTCCGCTATTACAAGGCGGTAACCAAACTGCTCGATGCCCAAGGAACCCCATTCAAGGCGCTGATCG
This sequence comes from Pseudomonas weihenstephanensis, assembly GCF_001043055.1. Lineage (GTDB taxonomy): Bacteria > Pseudomonadota > Gammaproteobacteria > Pseudomonadales > Pseudomonadaceae > Aquipseudomonas > Aquipseudomonas weihenstephanensis. Next base: position 62,409 of record NZ_JYLF01000010.1, on the reverse strand, counting down.
CTTTTTCGGGAGAGAAAATCGTCGATGGGCTTAAGTACACCGAAGCCGAGATGAACGGCTTTCCCGAAAGCGAGACGCGGGAAAAGTTCGACACTGACGACTATCGCCTGCTGATCGTCGCCAACAAGTACCTGACCGGATTCGACCAACCCAAACTGACCGCCATGTATGTGGACAAGAAGCTGCAGTTTGTCTTGGCCGTTCAGGCGCTGTCCCGACTGAACCGTTCGGCCCCTAAACTTGGCAAGCGTACGGAAGATCTGTTTATCCTCGACTTCTTCAATAGCGTCGATGACATCAAGACGGCCTTCGATCCCTTCTACACCGTGACAACGCTATCCGAGGTGACCGACGTCAACGTGTTGCACGAGCTGAAGGACGCATTGGACCAAGCTGGAGTATACGAGTGGCAGGAGGTCGAAGACTTCGTCACACGTTATTTTGCCGGTGAAGATGCCCAGGCTCTCAGCCCGATCATCGATCTCGCAGCCAATCGCTTCAACGCTGAGTTGGAGTTGCTCGACCCCGAGAAAATCGATTTCAAGATCAAGGCCAAGCAGTTCGTGAAGATCTATGGTCAGATGGCATCGATCATCCCGTTTGAAGTGCTGGCGTGGGAAAAGCTGTTCTGGATGCTGAAGTTTCTGATCCCCAAGCTCAAGATCAAAGATCCCAATCAGGATATGCTGGATGAACTGCTTGAGGCAGTTGACCTGTCATCGTACGGCTTGGAGCGCACCAAGTTGAACCACGAAATCGGCCTCGACGATTCCGACACAGAACTGACGCCGCAAAACCCGAACCCGCGCGGCAACCGCGACGGCGATCCAGAAACTGATCCGTTGGATGAAATCATTCGCAGCTTCAACGAGCGTTGGTTTCAGGGCTGGAGCGCGACTCCGGAGGAGCAACGCGTCAAGTTCGTCAACATCGTCAACAGCATCCGCGCACACCCCGACTACTCGGCCAAATACGAGGACAATGCTGACCCATACAATCGTGGCCTCGCATTGGAAAAGATGCTCCAGGACGTAATGCTGAAAAGGCGGAAGGACGAGCTGGAGCTCTATAAGCTGTTTGCTTCTGATCCAGCGTTCAAAGCGGCATGGAGCCAGAACATCGAACAGGTGCTCAAAAAGAACTTGGACAATCAGGCAAGCGCATAAAGCGAAAGAACTGGGCAGTCTACCGGCTGCGCAAGCGCGGAGAACATCAGGTACGGTTAAGCTCGACCCAGCCAACGCGGTAGGCAGAGGCATGGCCCATGATTCGGAGAAGACGCGGGTGTCGGAGATCATCAAGGCGCTGAGCGACAGCTTCGTTGCTGAGGGTGAGCGGTTCTTTACCGACATCGCTAATCACATCAGCCGGCAAGAGGATGTGCTGGCTCATGGTCACGAAGCGTGCTGGTCAGATCGAATGCAAACGGGAGGTCAAGTGGAGTGCAGTATTCCAATGGGTATTCCAACAAAAAATAAAACCCGATATTAATCTTATAAATCAATACATTACTGAACGTATTCAAATTACCCCGGCCCACCACTTCAACATCTAAAGACGTCCACGGACGTCTTTTTTTGTGCCTGAAATCGAGCAAAATCAAGGCTTTAGGGTCTACTGGCATCCATAGACGTCCCGCACGATCTACGACATCGGGTATTCCAAGCCCTTCAGTAGTAATTGTTGGAACACCTAATGTGCGCCCAAGCCACTTGCCTCTCTGATCGCCAGCTCAAAGCGGTAAAGCCGACGTTTGGACAACGCAACGTCGAACTGATGTGGTTGACAGGGCGTTTAATGCCCGATTTCAAGACCATCGCCAACTTCCGAAAAGACAACAGAAGTGTCTGCCGCCAGTTCGTTGTGCTGCGTCAGCAGTTGGGACTGTTCGGAGAACATCTGGTCGCCATCGATGGCAGCACATTCAAATCAGTCAACACCGCGACCGCAATTTCACCAGCGCCAATTTGAAGCGGCGAATGGAAGAAATTGAATCGAGTATCAACCGTTACCTGACTGCACTCGATGCTGCTGATCGGCAAGAGCCAACAACTTCCGAGCCCAGCGCCGTGCGGCTGGAAGAGAAAATCGCCAAGCTTAAAACTCAAATGAAAGAGCTTCAGGCGATCGAAATTCAGCTCAATGGATCACCGGATAAACAGGTCTCACTGACCGATCCAGACAGCCGATCCATGATGACGCGCGGCACGGGAATTGTTGGTTACAACGGCAGACTGCGGTCGATACCCAGCACCATTTGATCGTTGCGCACGAAGCGGCAAACAACAGGTTGTCGACGGCAAGGGGTCACCATAGAGCGATGTCGTAGGTAAAGTAAATCCGGTTGCTATCTCGGCCACGGGAATAATCAGAGCGATAAACATAGTTACGCAACCGCATACCCAGACCTTTGAAGATGCCTTGTTGCACTACGTAAGCGAGTTCAGCGTCACGCTCCCACTCTTTTACCGTGGTACTGGACTTACCGTCGTTGCCGCTTAGATAACGGGTGGAGAACGTCAGGCCTGGCACGCCGACAGCAGCAAAGTTATAGCCGTAATTAAGCATCCACGTTTTTTCATCCTCCTCGATGAACTTGCCTATGCCGGCGTTACTGAACGAGTAGACCGTTGCACCACTGATATAGGGCAACCCGGCATCACCACTCAGAGTCTGGTATCCACCACCAAAGGTATGGCCCGAGATTGCGTAGGACAGTTGCCCGCTCAACATGTTGTTGTCGATCTTGCCGCCGGAGGCAGTACCGGTATCGACACTGTTGAAGTAGCGCAAGTCACTGGTGAGCACGCCGCCGCCCATGGGTAGGTCGTGCTGGATACCTGCAAAATTCTGACGGTAAAAGTTTTCCAGTTCACCGTAGAAATAACTCAAACGGATGTTTTTCCCCAGTTTGTATTCGGCCCCTGCATAGCCGAAGCCCCCTGATTTATCTCCGCCATAACCGTCGGGCACAATAGGCATGCTGCCGGTAGAATCACGAAGTTTGAATCGATCCAGGTAGCCCCCAGTGAGGGTGAGGTTCTCGATGTCGACGCTACTGATCTGAGTGCCTTGGTACGTTTGCGGCAACAGACGCGCATCGTTGTAGATCAGCACCGGTGTCTTGGGTAACAAGGTGCCGTATTTGACCGTAGTCTTGGCCATTTGGGCTTTGGCAGTCATACCCAGACTTGCGAATTCGTCAGCCGCACGACCGTCATTATGCACGGGCAACAAGCCAGTGCCGCTGCGGCCCCGGCCGGAGTCGAGCTTGACCCCGAACAGGCCGAGAGCATCAACACCAAACCCGATAGTGCCAGGCGTAAATCCCGACTGGTAATCCAACATAACCCCCTGGGCCCACTCGGTTCGTTCGCTTTTCGCCGTCCTTGCGGATTTGGCACTCATGCCATGCTCGTCGCGGAAATTCTCATTGAAATAGACGTTGCGCAATTGCAGCTTGAGCTTGCTGTCGTCGATAAATCCTTCTGCACTGGCATGGGCCAGCGGCAACAAACCAAGAAGTGAAAACAGCGCCCGTTGGATATGCAAACTGGTCATTGGCAAACTACTCATTGTTGTTATTTGGAGTACAGAACAGCGCACGCCTCGCAAGCGAAGCGCGTCAGGAGAAACAGATGCTTGGGATAAATCAGGAGAAGATACTGATCGCCCCGGTCAGCAGGGCTAGCGCGGTGACGACTAATGAAGTGAGTACCGCCCATTTGACAGTGGCTTTCTGGAAATCGCCGATATCACGATCGACCATACCCACCAGCAACAGAGTTGAGGCTACCAACGGACTCATCAGGTGTACTGGCTGACCAAGAATCGACGCGCGGGCGATTTCCACGGGGTCAATGCCATAGGCAGCAGCGGCATTCGCCAGGATGGGGACCACACCAAAGTAGTAAGCATCGTTGGACAGAACAAAGGTCAGCGGCATGCTGGTGATCGCCACTACCAGTGGGAACAGATGACCCCACGATGGCGGAATCCAGTCCACTAGCGTTTGCGCCAGAGAGTCGACCATCTTGGTGCCCGAGAAGATCCCGGCAAAGATACCGGCGGCAAACACCAGCAGCACCACCGTCATCGCATTGCCGGAATGGGCGAGAATGCGCTCTTTCTGAATATCCAGTTGCGGGTAGTTGATCATCAGTGCCAGGACAAAGCCGATCAGGAACAGGATCGCAGAGTGCATGATCCCCATTACCAGCGCGACCATGACCGCGGTCACCAGCAACAGGTTCACGTATGCAAGTTTAGGCCGCTTGTGCGGGGTATCGCCCAAGATCGCGTCGATGTAGCAATTACCGCCACCGCTCTGTAGCTGCACATTACCGATGCGCCTACGCTCGGCCCGGCCCAGGAGGAAAGCGGTGAACACTACCCACATCGCGCCGCCGATCATGGTCGGCAGCAAGGGCACGAAGTACTCGCCGGCATCCAGGCCTAGTGCCGCGATCGCCCTTGTAGCGGGCCCACCCCATGGGGTCATGCCGCTCATGATGCTCAAGGACAACATGGCAATGGTCGCCAGAATCATCGGGTTCATGCCGATACGCCTGTACAACGGCAGCATTGCCGCGCAGGTGATCATGTAGGTGGTTGTGCCGTCGCCGTCGAGGGCGACCACCAGTGACAGCAGCGCAGTGCCGATAGCGATTTTCATCGGATCGCCGTTTACACGCTTGAGGATTTTGCGAATCAACGGGTCGAACAACCCGGCATCAATCATCAGGCCGAAGAACAGGATGGCAAACAGCAGAAGCGCAGCCGAAGGCGCAACCATCTTCAGGCCGTCTAGCATCATCTTGCCCGTACTGTCAGCAAAACCGCCAATCACCGCAAACACAATCGGCACCACCGTCAGGGCGACAATCGGCTATAAGCGTTTCGACATTATCAGGTAGGTGAAAACCACCACCATGGTCAAACCAAGAAATGCGAGCATAGGTCAATTCTCTTGTTCTTATCATTAGCGTGGGCGATGCGCAGGCGCACGACCTCGAACCCGCACGACCAACGGTGCCTGGCGGGGAGTTGAATGAAATGTTTGTTGGGGGGGGGTCAGCCGTGTCCGGTCAGACGTGTGCCGCGCCCGAGGGAGCGTTTATCGCTCATGCCGGCGATACCGGTGACGATGGTGCAGAACACCACCGGAGCGATCATCATCTTGATGAACGCGTCGCCAAGCGGTTTCAAGGCAATGGCCTGTTGCGACCCAAAATGCCCGACCAGCGCACCCAACAGCACGGCGAGGAGAATCTGGAAGTAGAGCGATTTTACAAGTTTCATGGCATCACCCATTTTTAGAATTGTGCTGATGCAAGAACCGCCAGGACCAAGAAAAATTATCCGGCAAGTCGTTGGGAAACCGTGGCGTAGACAAAACCGGAGAACAGCCTGCGCGATGTACGCACCACAGAGGCACGAATTGTCGCCCCCTGATCTCCGGTGTAGGACAATGCGACATCTATCCCGCCACTAGGATGTTCAATGCGTACTTGCTTCAAGCGCGGCTCGCTAACCTCGCCGAGCAATTGCGCGACCACACTGCCCTCAGTGACACAAGCGGTGGCAAGGCCGATGGAGCCGGTGATCGCCAAGGCTCGATGGCAGTTGTGTGGCATGAAGTAGCGCACCTGGATTGTGCCGCCAGTCTTGGCCGGTGACACCAGTACTGGCTTGGGAATCACTTTGTTGCTGACGTCACCCAGGCCCATTGCCAGGCCGACTTGGAGTCGCAAGGACTCCAGGCGGCGCATGAACTCTTTATCGGCATCCAGTTCAGCAGGACTTTCATCGCCGCGCTTACCCAGTTGGCCGGCTTCGACAATCAACATCGGCATCGCCATGTCGATGCAGGTGACTGGAATACCGTCGATCAAATCTTGCGGTTGCCCAGTAGGGAAAAGTTTGCCGGTCTTGCTGCCCGCAGCATCCAGGAAGGTCAGTTGCACAGGAGCGGCGGTACCCGGCACACCATCGATGGCGGTGTCACCTTCATAGCTGACCTTCCCTGCGGGCGTCTGTACCTCGCAGTTCACAAAAGTCCCCGTGTTGAGGTTGCGAATACGCACACGGGTCAAGTCTTTAGAGGCTTTTACCAGCCCCTGCTCGATGGCGAACGGGCCAACGGCGCAAAGCATGTTGCCGCAATTAGGCGCGGTGTCGACTCGACGCTGGGAAACCATTACTTGGACGAACAGATAGTCGACATCCGCCTCCGGATGCAGCGACGGGCTAACGATCGCCACCTTGCTGGTTTGTGGGCTACCGCCACCGATGCCATCAATTTCCAGCTCATGACCAGAGCCCATCACGTTGAGCAGAAGTTCATCACGGTCTTCGATCGCAACAGGTAGATCCCGGGCGAGGAACACTGGGCCCTTGGAAGTACCACCGCGCATTAGCACACAGGGAATTCGTTGCATGAATACTGACTCTTGTTGATCAATCGGGGTAATTGATGTCTTGTGAGCAAGAGTCGCAGGCTGGTGAAGTTGTTTCCAATGCAAATATCAGCCTGATTATTGCGTTTTGCGAATGATAGCTCTAGGCATACTGGGCTTAACAACTCTTGGCTAGTGAGACAAATAAGTGAATTATGAGCTCAATGACATCCGATCTTTCGTGAAGATCGCAGAACTTGGAAGCTTCCACGAAGCTGCCGATGCATTGCATCTCTCTCAACCCGCGTTGAGTCGCAGAATGAAAAAGCTTGAGGAGGGATTGGGAACAGCGCTTCTGGATCGCACGACAAGAAGGGTAAGCCTCACCAGCGTTGGGCGAGACTTCCTGCCCAAGGCGCGACGCTTATTGGATGACTTCGACGACTCGATACTTAACATCCGAGAGTTGGCGGAGCGACAGAGCGGCCGTGTAACCCTCGCCTGTATTCCCACCGCAGCCTTCTACTTTCTCCCTTCGGTAATCCGCCTCTACAACGAGCGCTATCCACAAATCCGCATTCGCTTGCTTGATCTTAGTGCGAACGAAGGATTGGAGGCTGTTCTGCGTGGCGAAGCCGACTTTGGCATCAACATGATGAGCGGACAGCACCCAGACATAGAGTTCGTGCCGTTGGTCAACGAGCCTTTTGTTTTAGCTTGTCGACGCGATCATGAGCTGGCCGAGCGTAGCTCGGTAACCTGGTCTGAACTCAGCAATTACCGCCTTATCGGGGTCGGTCGCCTAAGCGGCAACCGCATGCTGCTTGACCACGCTTTGTCAAGTTTGAGCTGGCGTCCACAGTGGTTCTATGAGGTTCAACACCTGTCTACATCGCTGGGTCTGGTAGAAGCGGGATTAGGTGTCTCGGCAATGCCGAGCCTCGCAATGCCTGCTGTGGATCATCCAACATTGGTAAGCGTCCCTTTGATAGAGCCTATTGTGAACCGATCGTTGGGACTGGTTTACCGAAGAGGTGCCTCGCTGTCTCCGGCAGCGGAAAAATTCGTCTCAATACTGCTGGAACAGTGGGAGAAATGACCCGCACCAAACACCGCGATCACCCTGGCCAGCGCTGTTTCAGTGTCGTCACGCATGCCCATGAGCTCATGCGCGATGAGAGGCGCAGTGCACCGCCCACCCAGAAAAGTGGCTTAATGCTAGCATCTGAATACAACCGTTTTTCAAACTGCCAAGGCGCACGACCTTAACGCGTACACTCGGCCACATAATCCCTGAGTACAACAGACATGCTACGCACTGATTTGCTAAACGACTTTGCCACGCTCTTCGCCTACAACTGGTATCGAGATTTCCCCATGGATGGCTACAACCGGGACATGGGCTCGTTGTCGGACTGGAATATCCATACCGGCATCACGGTGCGTCGTGTTGGGGATCTGCTCGGATTTTTCACTCACTTCGAATCGTCCAATCGCACTGACGCTGTGGTACGCGACGCACAGCGGTCGCCTATTTTGTTTGCCGAGTGGGAATGGATTGATCCGTCACGGCAGGAGATCGGCGAACCTGAAAAATTGTCGGATGCCGCGTTGTTGCACAACCCGCAGTTCTGCTTTCTGTTTAGCTATGTACTGCAAGGCAGTATTGAATGCGCACATGAGTTCATTGCCAAAAACTGGAATGCACAAGTACCTTTGTTGGTGTCGCTGATTGAATACACCGGCATTACAAAAAGAACCTTTCACCAGATGTCGATGCATCAATTGCACAACGGTCAATGGACCTTACTGCGTGAGCAGCCAGCATTAGCTTGGGCATTGCCAGGAACCCGTTGGCAGCTCTGATAATAGCGCCTATTTTTTAAAGGTTTTACGCTTGCCCGCTTCAGTCTTTTCACGGGCATAAACCTGTGCAAATACATCGGTAATAGACAGACGTGGGCAGGCGCCCAAGCTGCTTCGGGCGTCACCCCGGCTGTTGTTGACGTGGTTCGGGGTTTCTGGAAAGAAAGCGTTTGGCATTACTCAGGCTCCCGCAGACTCAAGGCGCGGCATCGGGCGATATGGGCGGCTTTTTCCACCCTCTGCGAAGGCGTTTGGGGGGAGGCAGTGCTTAAGATCCGTTCAAGGTCGAGGTGGATCTGAAGGGCCTCTTCGCCCAAATAGCCGTGGATATTGGCGTAGCGGATGATGTCGAGTTCACGGTTAAAGCCACGGGATGCGCTGCCCGGTTGGCTGGCCGGACTGCGGATCACGCGCAATGATCACTTGATGACTGAACCCCTGAACCATAATTTGATCTTCATGCCCTTCCTGATACGTATTTCCCACTGAGTCTGCTGTAAATGCACCCGCTGTGATCAATCCTTGTTTCTCGCCGGTGACGGACATATACGCTGGCGTAGCCATAACACTTTCCTTGAAACTCTATGACTAACCCGCAAGACAAATGTACTTGCATCCCCCGTTATATAACCAAGCGTTGTGCCAACAATGAGCCGACGCGTTTAAACCGAGGCCTTGGCGAAAGCGACAATATAAACAAACACTAAAAATCCTGATCTCCAGCTGAGAGTGAGCAACTTGTTGCGCAACGCGCTGCCAATAATTGCGCAATGAACCACAGGCCTTTGTTTTAAAGGAATGGCGAGTTTAAAACCGAGCACATTACATTTTTCACTGTGTAAAAGTTGCGCAATCGCTCACATCAACATGTCCGCTGCGGACATGAGTATTTTTAAAGCGTTCTAGACGGGATACGCCAGCAATGCGTGTTGGCCTGTAGCTCAAAAAAAGGCCCGCTGCGGTTACGCAGCGGGCCTTTTGATTAACGCTGGGGATTAGCCCAGATTAACGCCGTAGCTCGCAGCCAATGGCGCCAGGCCACCCGCAAAACCCGAACCGATTGCCTTGAACTTCCACTCGCCATTGTGGTTGTACAGCTCACCAAAAATCATCGCGGTTTCAGTCGAGGCGTCTTCGCTCAGGTCGTAGCGCGCGATTTCCTTGCCATCCGCTTTGTTCAGAACACGAATGAAGGCATTGGAAACCTGGCCAAAGCTCTGCTTGCGTGCATCAGCGTCGTGAATGGTCACTGCAAAAACCAGTTTCTTGGTTTCTGGAGCAAAGCCCGCCAGGTTGACGTTGACCTGCTCATCATCGCCTTCGCCTGCGCCGGAGCGGTTGTCGCCCTGGTGCACCACGTTGCCGTCTGGCGAAGTTTTGTTGTTGTAGAACACAAAGCTGCCGTCGTTCAGCACTTTGCCGTTCTCGCCCACGATGAACACCGAGGCGTCCAGGTCGAATTCCTGGCCATCGGTCACGCGTGGATCCCAACCCAGACCTACAACTACGTCGGTCAGGCCCGGCGCTTCTTTGGTCAGGGAAACGTTGCCGCCTTTACTCAGACTTACTGCCATGTTCGTGAACCCTTATATAAAAAGTTGATGGGGTGACGATTAAAATTTCAGGCCGTAGCTTTCAGCCAGCGGCTTGAGACCGCCTGCAAAGCCCTGGCCGACCGCGCGGAACTTCCACTCGGCGCCGTTGCGGTACAGTTCGGCAAAGATCATGGCCGTTTCGGTGCTGGCGTCTTCAGCCAAGTCATAACGGGCGACTTCACTGTTGTTGTCCTGATTCACAATGCGGATAAACGCATTGCGCACCTGACCGAAGTTTTGCTTACGCGCGTCAGCTTCGTGAATGGTGACCGTGAACGCGATGCGATCAATATCAGCAGGGACCTTGGACAGGTCGACCTTGATTGCCTCGTCGTCGCCGTCACCTTCACCGGTACGGTTGTCGCCGGTGTGCTCTACCGAGCCATCAACGCTTTTGAGCTGGTTGTAAAAAATGAAATCGGAGTCAGCGCGAACTTTACCGTCAGCCTTGAGCAGGAAAGCACTCGCATCCAGGTCGAAATCCTGACCATCGGTGGAGCGAGCATCCCAGCCCAGACCCACGAGGACTTTGGTCATCCCGGGGGCTTCTTTGGACAAAGACAGGTTGCCGCCTTTGGAGAGGGAAAGTGCCATGAGTAATTCTCCTTAATAAATATGCGATCAAGCGTTCGTGTCGTTTTTGACGTCAGATTGCTCTTCATCTTTACCGGGAAAGATGATGCTGGCCACGATACCTATGGCCAATACCACCAACACAACGATCAAGCTGGTGTTCGGATCAATGCTGATGCCGTGGCCAAACAGGTGATCGGTTGCGTTCAGGGCCAGCTTGCCGGCGATAAAGAACAACAGTGCAATAACCGATTTTTCCAAGTGAACCAGGTAGCGTTTCAGGGCCTCAAGCACGAAGTACATGGTACGCAGGCCCAGAATCGCGAACATCATCGCCGAGTACACGATCAATGGCTCACGGCTCACGGCAATCACTGCCGGGACGGAGTCGAATGCGAACAGAATGTCCGACACCTCAACCACCACCACACACAAAAACAGCGGTGTCGCGAACAAAGCGCCTTTACCGACCAGGGTCATTCCCTTGTTCTGCGGCTTCGTGATCTCTTTTTCAAGCTCTGTGCGCGAAACAAAGAAATTATGCCCGTGCAGCTTCGGCCATACCGGGAACAGCTTTTTCGCAAAACGGTAGGCAATGTGCTGAGAGTAGTCCTCTTCTTCGTCCTCTTCCTTGCTGCGCAGCATCATGATCGCCGTCCAGGCAACCACGACCGCGAACAGCACTTCGACCCATGGGCCAAACGCCAGCAGACCCGTACCGATCGCTACAAAGATCAGACGGAACACGATGGCGCCGATGATGCCCCAGTACAAAACACGGTGACGCAAGGCGTCAGGGATTTTGAACCAGGCAAAGATCGCCATGAACACGAACAGGTTGTCGACGCTGAGGACTTTTTCCAGCGCGTAACCGGTCACAAACAGGCTGGCCACGCTTGGGCCGTGGGCGTAATACAAGTAGCCCGCAAAGGCGAGGGAGATCAGTACCCAAAACACTGACCAAACGGCAGCGTTGGTCAGCGAGACCGGTTTATCGCTTTTGTGGGTGAACAGATCGATTGCCAGAGCAATGACCGCCAGTGCCACAAATACAGCGATGGTAGTTGGCGGAAAGCCAATTGCCGTGTTTTCCATGATGTCCTCAGAGATCAAAATCGCCAGGGTTCAGCCCCAGCTCATTGCAGATGGTGCGGCAAGCAGCCCGCTCACTTTCATCGAAGTTGCCGTCTGCACTGCCGATGGCGCAGCACACGCGCACCAGCAGACGGGCGGCATCTTCTTTTTTACGCAATTGACCAATCGACTTCAGCGCCTCGGCACGTCCGATCTGTTGGTCAAACTCAAACTTTTCGCACACGGCGTTGAATGACTTGATCACGTCTTTAACATCGAACGCTTTCAGTTCATTGGAGTTCTGGATAAAACCGACCATCTTTTGCTTTTCATCGCTGCTGATGGTGCCATCAGCGGCGGCCACCAGAGCGCACCCGGAAACGACCGCTTCCATGAATTCGCGGTTCTTGAACTTGCTGACTTCCGCCGAGAGCTTGTCACGGGCGGCAGTTGCGTTGGTTTTCAGCCATTCGAGCATTGGAGTCACCTTGTCAGAGATTGAGGGAGCACCGCCTGCATCAGCAGGCGGCCATTCACAGAGCGCTCATTTGGACCCGGCAGACCAGCGCATGCCCCAGCCAAAGGCTTTGTCCATGTCCGAATGCCCTTTGAAGAACTCGACCTTGCGGTTAACCCGCACACTGCCACCGACGTTTTCGAGCAGGGCGATGGCGCACATGCCTTTGCTGCCGCCCTCCTCGCTCAAGCGCACTTCAATCGGCGCTTCGCCCGGTATGTACAACGTGATCACGCCGTCAGTCGCTTGCCAGTTCGGGGCGCCTTCGTAAATGAAGGCATACACCAGCACGCGACGGATCTGACGCCATTCCTTGCCGTTGATGCGCAACCACTCGCCATCACTCACCGAGCCTGTACGGTCGTCGCCCATCAGTTGGATAAATGGCTCGTCACGGAAGTCACCGAACGCATTGCCCAGGGCCTGTACTGCACCTTTTTGGCCATTGGCCATTTCGTAAAGGCAACCCACATCCAGATCGATGCCGCCCGACTTGCCGCGCAGCGAAGCAAAGAAACCACCTGCGCCACTGCTTTGCGAGGTACGGTTCCAGTTAAGGTTGATTTTGATCTCGCCAAAATCGCCGTCCTTCTTCTCCAGACTGATGGAGGGACGCTGTTTGTCGAGGGTGATCTTCGACAAGTTGATTTTGGACGCCGGCGCCGGCGCAGGTGCTGCTGGAGCAGGCGTTGGCGTTGGCGTTGGCGTTGGCGTTGGCGCAGAAACGGGCGCAGGCGCGGCGATATCAACCCCAAAGTGCTCAGCCAAAGGCGCCAGGCCACCGGCAAAGCCCTGGGCTACACAACGGAATTTCCAGGCGCCCTGGCGACGGTAGAATTCGCCGAGAATCAATGCCGTTTCTTGCATGCCCTGTGTCGGAATCGGCGCTTCGATGCCGCCGCTCACGGATACATTCAACTGCGGGAACGCTGCAAATTTGGCTTTGTTCTCGTAGATCGTGGCAGTCAACGCGACTTTTTCAATGGCCGGATCAATGGCCTCAAGGTTGAGGCTGAACACCGTACGCCCTGCGGCGGATTCCACGAGTTTGACCGCGCCATTGTTCACGCTTTGCTGACCGAAGAAGCACATGTGGTTGTCGCCACGCACCTTGCCCGACTCCGCGAGCAGGAATGCCGACACGTCAAGGTCAGCGCCTGCAACCGGGGCATAGCTGATGGTGACGGTTTGGCTACCCGATGAAACGGACGTATTGGCGCCCGGAGTCAATGTGGTCATGCGCGCACCGCCTGAGCAGCCTCGTTAGCCAGGTCCTGAGCAGTACGGCCATTGGCCACAGTCCCGATTGCGGTCAAATCCCAGCCCGCCGCTGTGCGGCTCAGGTAGGCCATAACCACACCCGTATGCCGGCCTTTATCCGACAGGTTGAAACGCGCCAGCTCTTTGCCTGTCACTTCATCGACGATACGGCAGTAGGCGTTTTCTACCGACTCAAAGTTTTGCCCGGTGAACGAGTTGACCGTAAAGACCAGGTGCTTAACACCCGACGGCAATTGCTCAAGATTGACCTGAATCGACTCGTCATCCCCATCACCTTCGCCGGTGCGGTTGTCGCCGGAGTGAACGATAGAGCCATCTTTGGATTTGAGCTCGCGAAACCACACCAGATCCAACAGCTGTTTGCTGCTGTCGAGCACAATGCAGGAGGCATCGAGGTCGATGGCCGTGTCACTGTTGAGCAACTTGGCAAAAAAACCGCTCGGCTTGACCGGGTCCCAGCCCAGGCCCATGCGGATTTTCTTGAGACCGGTTCCTGCTTCTTTTTCGAGGGAAATGGTTTGGTTCTTGGACAGCGAAATGGCCATGAAGCGTCTCCTTGTCTGCTACGGTGCACAACGTGCTGTTTAACCTAGTTTATTGCCTGTATATGACGAGTCGTGCTTACAGTTCTTCACGCAAGCACACGTCAAGTGGCCGCTTACGGCGCCACAGCGCGTGAAATTCACGCCAGTGTGGCTCTTGAGCGGCTCCGAGCATCTGTTCATCGCCCCGGGTGTCACCCCAGGCGCGCAATGTGTATTGGTCCAAAGGCCCGTATTGCGCCTCTAGCCGGATTACTTTTTGTTCGCAACGGCAATTGGTGCCGCTGATCTCACCCGTCAACACGCCATCAACCGATTCCAGCTGAGTGCCGATCAAGCCGATGCCCAGTTTTTTGGCGAAAGGCTTGAGCACTAACTCAGGCGAGGCCGAGCAAATGGTCACCAACGCTTGCGCCTCTCGCTCGCGGGCGACAGATGTTAAGCCCAAAGGCCGCATTAACCGCTGCCACGAAACGTCACAAAATGCTTCGGCGCGTTCCTCTACCCAGGTGACTTTGGCGCCGGTCAGATAAACCGTGATGAGCTTCTCTTTCAAATCGTTGCGAGATATCTGACCCAACAGGTAGCCAAGAGTGGCTGGAATCATGCGCAACAGGCGCATGGCGAACAGCCGGTTGCCGAACGCAAAGCGCAAGAACGGCACAAAACTGTCGTGATATGTCAGCGTGCCATCGAAATCGAACGCCGACAGCACCTGTTTATTTGTAGCCGGTTTCTTTAAAACTTCGTTCAACCTACCAATTCAGCCAATCTCAGGCTGCCTCCAAAAGTGTCGGACGGGTTACCACACTCGGTACGAACCCCTTGCCAATGCGCGCGTTCAATCACCGTTTGCGCCCATTTATAATGCGTCGCCGGCTCGCACATGGCGTCATTGAACTTGAACACCGCAGGCGCCGACTCACTGAGTATTTGGCGTGCGCTGTTCAAATCTTCAAGGGTGACTTGCAGCGCCCTGTGGATAACTGCAATTTGCGACGGGTGGATGGCCGTTTTACCCACAAGCCCGTGCGCCATGTCCAACGCCAGTTCCTGCTCCAGCAAGTAAGGCGTATTGAGCTGTTCAAAAACCGGCGCAGTCAACGCAAACCCCGCAGAGCCCATCACCCCGCACAGCATCGGGATCACATAACTCATAGGCGTGCTGTAAAGGGTCATCGCCGGGTTACGGCGCAAGCCCAGGCAGCCCATCAGGTCGTTACCACCGATGCGCAGCGCGATAATACGCCCCGGCAATTGTTCCAGCATGGCACTGCGCAGTTCTACCATCGCCCCCGGATCAAACACCTCCGGGGTTTCAAGGGTCGGCATCAGCATCAACTCGCTGCGCGTGACCGCCTGTTGCCATTGGCCGATATTGCTCAAGCGCAGTTTGGGCACCACAAAGCCATCGACATGGCGCATCAATGACCAGTCGTTCAGCACCGCCGCCATTTCGGCATCGCGCGGGCGCACAAACAGGATCGGCCCGCTGGACGGTCGCCCGCCGCGCGCTTCAATCCCCAGCAACAGGTTCTTCAGGTTGGCCAGCGCCTGCTGCACGTCGGTGTCGGCAACTGCGTCTTCAAGGCACACCACCAACGAGCGCAACCCTTGAATTTTTTCGCCAAACACGACGTCCAGAATATCGGGGCGCGTGGCCGGCATATAAAGGGTGGCGCCCAAGGCATAAGCGGAATGTTTGATCATCAGCGAACACTCCTGATTACAGTCACGGCACGGTAAGGCCCCAGTTCGTCACCTACTTCTTCGACGTCAATATTCGCCTGACGGGTGAGGTGCATCAGCAATTGCACATCCTGATCGTCACGGCTGCGTACCAGCACATGGTCAGGAACGCGGCGCATTACCGCGCGCGTCGCCTCGGCAATACCCGGTTTAACGCGGTTGGGATTGCTCACCCCAAAGCGCGCCGAGATACGTTCGACCGCAGCCACCGCCGAGTGTTGCAACGCCTGTGCTTGCGCTGGCGTCCACGGTTGCGCCGAGACTTGGGGCGCCAGCTTGGCGCGCTCGGTTTCGATGCTGTGGATAAACGCTTGCGTCACGTCATGCCCGGCCAAATGCCCATATACCACACAGCCATGCAGCCCAGGCTCTTGCGGCCAAATGGAGCGCGACACCAAACCGGACACGGTAGCCCCCAAAATACCCGACGGTATTAACCAGTCTTCTGCCGACGCCGACAACCACGCACGGCCACATGGATCGGCCAGCACCACCAGCCGCGGGTCAGCCGGGAAACGCGAATCGCCCGCCAGGCTGGCACGGATTTGACCGCTGATCGCCCCTTTGCCGGTCCAACCGTCTACAAACACGATGTTCTCGGCGCCGTGGGCTTTGATAATAGCCTCTAGTGCCACGCTGTCGATGCCACGGTCACGGATGATGCTGATTCCGTAATGCCGTGCGTCGCGCCCCTGCTCTACCAGCGCCCGGCGTAACAGCACACCGAGCGGCAGGCCCGCGCGCACAAACGACACCAGCGCGATGGAAGGCCCGGTGTAGCGCTCATTCAACGCCTGAGCCAGTGCTTGCACATCGGCAGCCATGCGGGCGCCATTTTGCGCCAGCGCCAGCAGGTAAAGGCTTTTATGCGTGTCAGACGGTGGATGCTCCTGACTGATCATCTCGGAGTAATGACGCTGTTGAGTCTGGATCAGCCGCTCTTTTTCCTGCACATCGGTGACTTCAATTTGCATCGCTTGCAGCAGGAAGTGCACGTCATCAGCGGCATAACTGCCGCTGCCCACTGTCAGCAACCCTTCAAACGCGTCACTCATGGTCAACGCTCGCCATTACATGGCTGGCCAGTTGCCCGCGCCGGGGCGTGCCCCACCAATCGCACTCAGCCATAAAGCCCAGGTCTGACACGCTGTCGCCAAAGCCAAGCATCGGGCGCTTGCCGTTGATCGCTTGGTCGCGGCGGATCCACTCGCGCACCGCTTCACGCTTTTGCAGCGCCAGCGGCAGGAACGCCAAATTGTTACCGTTGCCGTGGACGTACAAGCCCTCCAGCAGCCCCCGCGCCTTGACCTCGGCCAATACGGTGAGCAGCGCTTCATCGGTTTCGTTGTTGTGTTTGGTGACCACGTAATTGGCCAACCCTTGCTCTTCAACCACCCAACCGCGCAACGAGAAGCCCAACTCAGTGCCAATCGCCAACGTTTGCTCACTCAGTTGACGCAGGCGCGTTTGCTCAAGCGCCAACTGCTCGCACATGCGTGCGTGCCAGGCGGCATCCAGCGAACCATCCGCCGCGAGAATCACGCCACCGTGGGCACACACCGCGCCGTGGGTAAACGGCACTTTCACCCGCTGGTAGGCTTCAATACTGCGCGCGGTGACCGGTACTACGTCGGAGGTCGCCAACAGCCACTCAACGAAACTCTTTTGCGTCGCGCTCATAAACCCATTGGGCTGACCGTCAACGTCGAGGGTCGCAGTGAAGCGCGGCTCGTCGCCCATTTTGCGGGCGGTCTGGAACAGGGTGTCGTCGAGGTCAACAAACACCAGCGGACGATTACTTGTCATCAACGATCACCTGCGCATTCAATGCGCTGATCAGCGCCGGGTCGACAGCAGCGGCCGGGGTTTCACTGCAAATCAGCACCCGGTCGAACTGGCCGGGGGCGACGTTATAAAGGAAGTTGGGAATGCCCAGCCCGTAGTTGTCAGAGAACGACAGCGCGTGGTCGATGGCATGGCCCAAGGCAATCGGCGAGCGACTGGTGGAGCTGAAATGCACATCGGCACCGGCTTTTTCCAGGCGTTCGGCCAACAAAAAGGGGCGCCATACAAACTCGCTGGTACCCACCACCAAGATGCGTTCACCGGGTGTGACCTCAAGGTCTGGCGCCAGTGTATCGAGGTGTTCGCGCACGCCCATGCGCCCCCAGTCGCGATTCGCATCCAGAGGCCAGTCGCCTTGGGCAACGCTGCCCACTTCAGGCATTTCAGGTAGCTCAGCGGCTGGATCTTCGTCGAACGTGTAGCGACCATCGAGCAACGACACGCTGGTGACGTGTTGACCCAGCGCTGTACGCACTGCATCTTGCGACCAGTCTGTAAGGGTGGCAGTGACGAGGCGCTCAATGTTACTCAGCCCGGCCTCGGCCAAGGCTTTGGAGAGATTGATAAACGTGTTGCCGGTCGAGGCTTCGTCATCCACCAGCACCAGCGAGCGAGCAGTCAGCATCAGCTCGCGGGTTTTCGGGTCTTGCGGCAGGTGCAGCAAGTGAGAACTGGCGTGGCTGTGTTCTTCTTCAAAGCGGGCAAACAGTTCGCTGCCAGTGGGGTGACGGGTGCTGACCAGATAAACACTGTCATCACGGGTCTGGCTCAGCGCGCGGTGTACACCGCCACCCAGGCCGACGGCCGTTTCTGCCATGCCGATCACCAGCACGGGGCCAGGCAAGTCCGCAGGAATTTGTGCCGCAAGGGCGTTGAAACTGTCAGCCATCAACGAAGGACGGGCCGGGATGTGACGACCGAGCACGCGTGACACAAACAAAAAGGCGCGCTTGGGATTACGACGTTCGGCAAAGCTGAAAAGTGCCTGAGGATCAAAGGTCGATGCATTGACCTCAACCACCAGGCGACCGCGCTTAAGGTTTGCGTGCAAAGCCTTGGAGTCGGTCGGGGGGTTACCGCTATTCATTGAAGTTTCATACCTGAGAATACATAAAAGTGAGAGACGATTCGCGACTCAACCGTTTAAAACAAGCGCGAAATCGTTACTGGAGATGGCTGGCGTCTATTCGCCACAAACCCGATTGCGAAGACCGCACCAATTCGGGCGTACTCAATGCGTGTTCGCTGCGTCCCCTCTGAGCGGGAACGCGGGCAGCTTCAAGAAAAGCCAGCAACAGCGCCGTCTTCACGGCAAAGTTCATGTTCTGTGCATCGGCCATGCTTGAGGTGACCAAGCCTGCCACCATGCCGTACTGATCAAACACCGGGCTACCGCTGGAGCCCGGTTGAATCGGCGCCGTGAACTGCATGAGGCTGGCATCATCGCGCACACCAAACAGCCCCGATACCACCCCTTGGGAGACTTGCACGCCTCCACCCGCCAACCCGGCCAGTGGAAAACCAAGGGTGACCACGCTTTCGCCCAACTCGCTGCCGATGCCTTCACGAAACGTGACAGCCGTGAACGCTGGCGCGCCACTGACCCGCAACAACGCCAGATCATTCTTGCGGTCCACCACCACGGCTTCGGCCTTAAAGCGACCGTCGAACGAGTCAATAAACAGATGGTTCAGCCCTTCAATCACATGGGCGCACGTCAAAATATGCTGCGCGCTGACAGCAAAGCCTGTACCGGTCGCGCTCTGCCGCGAGGCACTGTCGTCAGATTCGGTGCTGAGCCGTTGCGGATGCCGGTCATCCAGGCTGATGCCCATGCGCCGGGCAAAGGCGCTCAGACCGTAAGCCGAAGCCTCCGCCAAGGCGCGGATTTTCCATTGATCGCCACGCCGGTACACCTCGGCAATGACCATCGCGCTGTCGCCATAGTCCGCCAGGGTCAGGTCATGCTCGATGGTTTCGTCGGCCTGGAGTTGAAATGAACCCAACTCACGCAGCGGGCCCAGCGCGCCATACACATACAGCACCACTAACACGCGCTCACAGCTCGCCGGTAATTGATCCAGTGCCAGGCTCAAACGCGCCACACCGCAGGTGTCGTGCCATTGCATCCAAGGTTGCGGCTGATGGAGCAGCGCAGGCTCGGCGACCGGCTGACGCTTATCATCCAGCGCCAGCAACGCCAGCCCGGCGTACTCTCCCAAAGCCCCCGCGCGCGCGCAGGTCAGGTTCAGTTCACAGCGCACCGACTTCAGAGGCCCATTGCCTCCCGGCATCAATTTCATCTTCCTTGATTCCTCTGGCCAGTACGCTTAATGAATGGCGCTCACCTTAACAGCTCTTCTTCACGAACCGAAACGGCGACCGTGATGGCTTTAACCTGAATATCCGGGTGCCAAACACTCACCGGCTCTGGCAGTTTCAGGCGACGGGTGGCGAAGATACCGGGCAAGTTCACACCGGTTTCACGGGTGTAACCCACACCGCCTGAATAACGCAAATTGATCTCCAGCAAATGTGGCGCGCCATGGGCATCATCGCGGGTTTGTACGTTAACAATACCGTCGCATCTGAAATGCTCTGCGGCCTTGATCGCCAACTCGACGGCAGCGCCGTCGCGCTCGAACGACTGCATCAACCCCTGCTTGCGCCGACCGACGAACGCCACCGCTTTACCTGCTTCGCACACCATGTCCACCGAGCACTCACTGCCCGGCATGTAAGGCATCACCAGCAAAGGCTTGGGCTGTTGTGAACGGCCATAGGCCTGGGCGAAAACACTCAGGTCCACTTCGTGGGAATCGGCGTTAGCGAAGCAGCGAAACGGGTCTACATCCTCGGCCAAACGCCAAAAACCCTGTCCATAAATGCCGTGCGTAGGTTTCACGCAGACGCGGCCATCACGCGATAACTGCGCGTAGGCACTTTCCAGCTCGGCTTGAGTCTGCACCGTGATCGCAGGAATACAGGCCATGCCTGCGGCCAGCGCTTCACGGGTAAATATCGACTTGTCGTCCACCCGTTCAAAGGTGTCGAGGCTCAACGCGCCGGTGACCAGCACCAACCCTGCGGCTTCGAAGTCTGCACGATGCGCTTCGTAGACATGCCCCACACGGCCCGCCAAAACCACCTTGATGCCGTTGGCGCAGGCCTGCTGGATGACCCAGGCAATCCGCTCTTCGTTGTCCTGCGGCTCGCGCCAGGCCACGTCCGCCAACCCGGTGATTTCAGGACGACGTTGGCGGTGCGAGGCAAAAATTTGAACGCCGTCAGGCAACGCCGCTCGGGCGCCGGCAATCACATCACGTTGGCTGGATTGCCCTTCAAGAAACCAGATCATGGACATCCCTTGGTACAGGTAGAGGAGAGACACGCTAAGCGCGCGATTCTACGCCAGGCCCTGTCAATTTAAACGCATCTAAACAGTACTATTGAAATGCCACTATCGCGCGTGCTCCAATTGCCGCCCATTTTGAAATATTCGGCATTAATTGGCTTTGACCGGCTCGTTTGCGGTCGCCGATTCGATTGAACGTGCTTCACGTTTAAGTCCGCCGGTTACACCCCAAAGACTTCGCAGCAACTCATCTATCTACCCCTCACTCAGCGAGGGGAAAACAAGGAGCAGTACATGAAAGGCAAGGTTCTTGAGTTCAACTCTACGAGTCGTACCGGCACCATCTCGGCGGATGACGGCAATCGTTATTCGTTCAGCGTTGATCATTGGAAAAGCGCAGTACTGCCAAAGGCTGGCAGCCGGGTAGATTTCTCCACCAATGGCAGCAACGCTGAAGCGATCTTCCAGGACGGCCCGGCCACCTCCGGCAACTCGAAAAAAATTCCGGCGGCGTTGCTGGCGTTTTTCCTGGGTGCCTTTGGCGCGCACAAGTTCTACCTGGGCTACAACGCTCAAGGCATCATCATGCTGCTGGTGTTCCTGTTCGGCTTCATTCTGCTGGGCGTGCCATCGATGATCATCGGCCTGATCGCCTTCATCGAATTCATCATCTACCTGACCAAGACCGACGAAGACTTCGAACAGACTTACGTGGTTGGCCGCAAGCCTTGGTTCTAAGCAACCGCTGCGCATAACCGCCGTCAGGCTGTGGCCGGACGCAAAACGGGCGTGAACTCTGAGCAGGCGTTTGATCTCAAACATCGCCTGATTGGACTTTATGACGACGTTGTTGCCGGACGCCGCCTGCACCAGCGGCTACGGCATCTGCCACAACCCTGATCCACGGCAATAGAACCCGACTTGGGATGGCCGATCACAGGGTTTTGGCTACGCTCCTCTGACAATGTTTTCAACACGTCAAGGAACCTGCCATGACCATTACCGTGACCAGTAAAACCCTGAACGACTATGACGCCCATTTGGCTGTGAACACGGCCACTGCCTATTTGCGTCAATCGGACCTGGCCTACTATTTGATTGACCAGCTCGAAAAACAAAAACTCAAAATCACCCTTGAAGTCAGCTCTGACCCGGCCTACGCCAATAAAGATATGTCCAGTAACGGCACCTTGGTGTGGAGCCTGCTGAGCGATAGCTTGATCAGCGCTGAAGCGAGTGATGTATCGACGCTGCTCAGCCGCACCCCTCAAACGCAAAAACCGTACATCGCCAGCCACCTGAACCTGCTGCACCTGCTCGCCCTCGCCTGCCAACAACTCAATGATCAACTCAACTTTCGTGATGCCGATGCGACGTGGCCGTGGCTGGACGAAAAGACGTTGAGCGCCACTGACATCGACAATGTTGTGGCCCGCGAGCTGAGCGATAAAGCCTTTCCCGATGAGCAAAACTGGGATCGCTTGCTGACACGCAATTAAACCGTCCTGTCACCGCCCGACCGCAATGGCCGGGCGTTAACGCTGACGTTCACACCCTCGCCAGAGATGACGTTTGCCTTGATCGCTAGGGGAAAACGCAGTGCAGCGCTCAGGCTTCGCCCTAGATCACTTGGTAATAATTCCTATCTGTAAGGGGTGCATTTCCTACTTATACCGAGGTGGCACGCGTCCTTAGTATCCAAATGGACACTTAAGATTCCAAGGACCGAACAATGGACGTCAACGACCTCAACCTGGTCAACATTCGCCAACTGCCTCATTCGCTGCAAGCGCTGATCGACTGCGTGGGCCTTGAGCATGCGTACACCCTGACCTGCGCGTTTGGTGGCAGGCCCAAGTACATCCCCAAACACCCGGAGCGCACCTCGCTGTCGCAAATTTTGCCCCCCGATGCGCTGGGCGCGCTGATCAAGCGTTTCGCCGGGCTGGCGCTGGAAATCCCCAAGGCCGATCACTTCTGCCGCCAGATCCGCAATCAACACATTCAGCAGGAAACCTGTGAGGGCTTGTCACGCAGCGTACTGGCGGACAAGTACGGTTTGAGCCTGCGCCAGATCGGCAATATTCGCCGCCTCGAAACCTCGATTGCGAGGTAATCGGTTCCCGCTGAACGGCCCTCGGCCGGCCCCCTAGAGTGACATTGCGCACCCTCGCGCAGCTCAATACGGAGATTGACCATGTCACAAATCGATTCGGGCCTCATCGGCTCAGTGATCAACGCCCTGCCGCTGGACCGCATGATCGCCGGACCTTTGCAGGCCATGATTCAGGCACAAGTGCAGGCCAGTAAATCCTATGCCGACTTCCTCATGGGTGTGTGCATTCAGGATGGCAAAGCGGTTTCGGTGCAGTTTGACTACGACGAAACGCTGGTAGACGACCAAGGCGTCTACAAGGGGACCGTCACCAAGCAGATGCGCATTCCGCTGCTCGCGGCCATCAGCCACCCGAACATCACCATTGAAGAGGGCAACATCGACTTCGAGCTGACCATCAGTCAGCAAGCCGAAAGCACCCGTGAAACCAGTGGCGAAGGCAGTTTTGCCGCGTCGATGGGCTGGGGCCCGTTCAATGTGTCGATCAAAGGCTCGGCCAGCCATAAATCGTCGCAAACCCGCAAAACCGATACCCGCGCACGCTATGCCATCAGCACCAAAGTGGTACGCCAAGACCCGCCTGAAGCCCTGATGCGTGTGATCGACTTCCTCACCGATGCCGCCACCAAGCCCATCGTGATGCCGAACGCGACCGCGCAACACCTTGATGCGCTGCCCACCGCAGGCGTATTGCCAGCGCCAGGCAGCGCCACCCACGATCCGGCCTGAGCCTCCTCGACCTGACCCCGTCCGTGACGACGGGGTTACTCACCCCACACCAAGGAGTGTGAAACATGGCGCTTTTCAATCGCCAAAAAGACCCGCTGGCGTTGCCCGACCGGCGTAAGACGCCAATGACGGCCTGCGACCTGAGCAGCATCACCCGCGGCTTGCAGCAAGCCGCGGCCGCCACGCAAAACCTGGTGGCGCAGCAATACATAAAACTGTTCGACCAGTTTTTCGACTACGACATTGATGATTTGCAAACCCCCATGAAAGCCAAAATGGTGGCCGTCGCACTCGATGAGCAGCACACCATGCGCGTGCCGCTGGTCACGCTGGTGGCACCACGCGGGTTGGCACTGGAGGTCATGAAAGTCGACCTGTCGGTGCGCATGCACGCCACCGAACAACAGAAGGCCAGCCATGCGCTGGAGAACGGCGAACTCGATTGCGCGCAGTTCTTTGTGACATTCGGCAGTGAGAAGAGCGACGTGCACACGCGTAAAACCGATGAGATGCAAATCAGCATGGAGTTTCGCGCGTGCGAGCCGCCAGAGGCGATTCACCGCATGATCGAGGAATACACCCAACTGATCAGTCCGGTGCGCAATGATGACTCACGCCTGAAAACACCCGCCACCCCCCAAACCCTGTGCGTTTTGAGTGAACCGTGAGGGCATCAGAGGTGGGGCATGTCTGCCTCTTCGTGAACGCTCGCCACTTGCGTCGGCAAGATCTTTTTCCAGTCCTGGGTTTCGATAAAACCCAACATCTGCGGTGGCGTGTTTGTCCCCGGCGCATTGATAAATAACGAGGCGCCGTAACTGAAAGTCGTGTCGGTGGCCACGTGCATCGACTTTTCCAACTGATCCATGCACTCGCTGTGGGTCACCAGTATCAGATTGCGCCCCGCCACCTTGTGCTTGAGCGCATCGCGCAGCATGGAGCCACGACAATTGAACAGCCAGTCCTGCGGCTGCACGGGCCGCTCAAACATAAAGTCGGCTGTTTGCCGGGCGCGGGTCAGCAGGCTGCTGTAAACGTCGACACTCTGTAGCCCCAGGTGCTGAAAGTCGGCACCGAGCCGGCGGGCGGTGCTGGTTGCGCGCAGAGTCACGCCATCCACCGGTCCCAGGCACGCCGCGCGTGAGCGGTCGCAACGCTCAACATGGCGCACCAAAGCAATCACATCGCCCCGCGCCCAACTTTCAGTCAGTGTCTGCAAACGGTCGAGATGACGCGGCTGCGCCAGGTTCGGCGCCGAGGCGGGTGCCAGCAGCTGCACGGTCAGCGCAATTGCCAACACGCTGGCGGCCAACACCACCAGAGCACTCCTGTAACGCGCCAGCACGCTGCGCAGCGCTGAGCCTTTAACGCCGGTAAGGCCGAAACTTAACGTCACGATACACATGCCCCTGTACGAGTCGGTGAACGAATGAGGTCGAAAAGCCGTGTGTGCGAGGCAGATCCTTGCACGCGGCAGCCATCACCCGACTGAACAGAAGTCTAAAAACTGCGACGTAAGTGATCGGTGAAACGAATGTGAAAAAAAACGTGATCGGCCATTCGCGCCGACCCAAAAAAGCACAACGTTTATAAGGTTGTTTACCGTTTATCGAGCCGTTTAAAAAACCGTTTCAGCTCTGTAACTGCCCGCCGATACAGCCCAATACACCTTCTGCTGGGCCAGAATAAAAAGACTCTCCAGCGAAATCTCGATCAAGTAGCGAACGGTTCCTGGAGGAACAGATGAATAGCTGGCTGAGCAACATCAGCGTGAACATGAAACTGGCACTGGGCTTTGGCCTGGTGCTGGCCCTGACTTTATTAATGGCAATCAGCGACTGGCTCAGCTTGGACAAACTGATCGACCGCAGTAACTGGATGAGTGACATCACGCGCCTCAACGGCTCGCTGACCAACCTGCGCGTTGCACGTTTGCAATACATGCTGACCGATGGCGACGAGACCGCCGCGCAAAACGTACAGAACACACTGGACGCGTTTGTGGCGCAGCAAAAGCTGCTGATCGCCTCGTTCAAAAGCCCGGAAAACCTCAAGCTGCTCAACGAACAGCACGACATCATCAACAAATACCAATCCGCGCTGGTGACCATGCGCAAGGCGTATGTCGAGTCCGCTGTCTCACGCGACAACATGGACCACAGCTCTAAAGTCGCCCGCGATGCGATGGACGTGCTCAAAACCCGCGTGATGCAAAGCGCGCCCGGCGATGAAGGGCGCTTTGAACAACTGAGTACGTTGACCGCCGTCCGTGAGCAGTTCTTGCTGGCGCGCTACCAGGTGCGTGCCTACATGGCCGCCCAAACGGTTGCCAATGAACAAGCCGCTCGCCAACAACTGAGCGAGGCCATCGCCAGCCTGAGCGCACTCAATACCCACTTCAGCGCCAGCGCACCTGACACCTTGCGCACGCTGGATGGCGCCCTGGCGCAATACAAACAGGCGTTGCAGGTCTACGCCGACACAGACAAAACCATCACCGACATGCGTAAGGAAATGACCGACTACGGCTCGGGCATCCTCAGCCGCAGTGATGAGCTGTACAAAATCCAGCTCGAACGTCGCGACAACGAAAGCGCCAGTGCCAACACCCTTCAATTGATCAGCACCCTGCTTGTGTTGCTATTTGGTATCTGTGCAGCGGTGGTCATTACCCGCCAGATCACCCGCCCGCTGCGTGAAACCCTGGACGTGGTCGAGCGCATTGCCGCCGGTGACCTGAGCCAGAACCTGCGCATTACCCGCCGCGATGATTTGGGTGTGTTGCAACAAGGCATCGCACGCATGGGCACCACCCTGCGCGAGTTGATTGGCGGTATCCGCGATGGCGTGACGCAAATTGCCAGCGCCGCCGAAGAACTGTCGGCGGTCACCGAACAGACCAGCGCCGGGGTCAACAGCCAAAAGATCGAGACCGATCAAGTGGCCACCGCGATGCACGAAATGACCGCTACCGTGCAGGAAGTGGCGCGCAACGCTGAAGACGCCTCGCAAGCCGCAGCGGCGGCCGATGGCGAAGCCCGTGAGGGTGATCGGGTGGTGAATCAGGCCATTGATCAAATCGAGCGCCTGGCGGTTGAAGTCGGTCGCTCAACCGAAGCGATGGCAGTGCTGCAACAAGAAAGCGACAAGATCGGCAGCGTCATGGACGTGATCAAAGCCGTGGCCGAACAAACCAACTTGCTGGCGCTCAATGCGGCCATCGAGGCAGCCCGTGCCGGTGAAGCCGGACGCGGGTTTGCGGTGGTGGCCGACGAAGTACGCGGCCTGGCCCAACGCACGCAAAAATCCACCGAAGAGATTCAAACCCTGGTCGCAGCCCTGCAAAGTGGCACGCAACAGGTGGCCAGCGTGATGAACACCAGCCGTGGCCTGACCGACAGCAGCGTGACCTTGACCCGTCAGGCGGGCACCTCGCTGCAAGGCATCACCCGCACCGTGTCGAATATTCAGTCGATGAACCAGCAAATTGCCGCCGCTGCCGAACAGCAAAGCGCCGTGGCCGAAGAGATCAGCCGCAGCATCATCAACGTGCGCGACGTGTCCGAGCAAACAGCGGCTGCAAGCGATGAGACGGCCAAGTCCAGTGTTGAATTGGCACGCTTGGGCAACCAGCTGCAAATGATGGTGAGCCACTTCAAGATCTGACCTGCGCCAACGGCTACGTACTGAAAGGTTTGAGTGGAATCTAAAAAATGGCGGCCGTGAGTGAAGGCACTCACGGTGGCCGAACCGCTACAGTCCTGACCCGTTTATTTTCCTGAAAATGCGCTGAAATAGTTGATCCAGACAGGTCGCTGTCACAGCGCATGCTCAGGCTTGAGTAGGTTGAGAATGCGTTTGAAAGTGGTTGGCTGGATCAGTGCGTTGTGTGTGTTGCTTACCTTGCAGGGCTGTGGCCCTAGCGTCTCTTACGTGTACTCGCCGCCACCGGATGTGGCGGGCAAATACTGTATCAACGCCTGCTCCAGCCAAAAAAGCCAGTGCAAGACGCTGGCGCAAATGCAGTCACAGAGCCAGCGTGCCGTCTACGATGCGCAGATGACGGCCTATAACTACTGTCGCCAGAATGGCGATAAAAAACAGCGCAAACTGTGTAGCTACCCATCACCCAGCTACCACTACGGCGGCTTTGGTGACACCTGCGGCGAAGACTATCAAACCTGCTACCAGAACTGTGGTGGCACCATTCGCCGCGTGGTTCACGAGAATTGATCAGACCGCTTGCACGCGGGCGCGCTTGAGCAGTTTTTTGCAGCGCTCGGACAAATGCAGCACGCGCAAGTGCTTGCCCGCCTTGGCGTAGCGCTCGCGCAGGGTGACCAGCGCGGCAATCGCCGAGTAGTCGACAAAGCTCAGGTGCTGGCAATCGAGCGTCACCTGGGCCGGGTCGTTAGCCGGGTCGAACTGATTCAAAAAAGGGGTGGTGGAGGCAAAAAACAGCGTGCCATGCACGCGGTACAGCTTGCTGCCATCGCTTTGAAGTGACGTGTCGGCGTAAAGCTGTCGCGCTTGTTGCCAGGCAAAGTTCAGGGCGGCAATGATGATGCCGCACATCACCGCAAAGGCCAGGTCGGTAAATACCGTAATCACCGTCACGGCGACGATCACCAGCACGTCGTTGAGCGGCACTTTGTTCAGTACCCGCAACGAGGCCCAGGCGAAGGTTTGTTGAGCCACCACAAACATCACGCCCACCAGCGCGGCCAGCGGGATACGCTCGATATACGGCGACAGAAACAACACGAACAACACGATCATGACCCCTGCGACCACGCCAGACAGTCGACCACGCCCACCGGAGCTGAGGTTGACCACGGTCTGTCCGATCATCGCGCAGCCGCCCATGCCACCGAACGCACCCGAGACCATGTTGGCGGCACCCAACGCCACGCATTCGCGGTCCGGGTAGCCACGGCTTTCGGTGATTTCATCCGTCAGGTTGAGAGTGAGCAAGGTTTCCAGCAGACCGACCATCGCCATCAAGAACGCGTAAGGCGCGATGATGCCCAAGGTTTCAAGTGTCCATGGAATGTCCGGCAGGCTGAAGGTCGGCAGGCCGCCAGCGATGTGCGCCATGTCACCCAGCGTACGTGTCGGCAATCCCAGAAAATGCACCGCAAGGCCCACGCTCAAAATCGCCACCAGGGCGGCGGGCGCCATTTTGGTCAGGCGCGGCAGCAAATACACAATCGCCATTGTCAGCGCCACCAGCCCCGCCATCACATACAACGGCGTACCGGTGAGCCACTGCTCGCCATTTTTGAAATGCTCCAATTGCGCCATTGCAATGATGATCGCCAAACCGTTCACAAACCCCAGCATCACCGGGTGCGGCACCATGCGCACCAGTTTGCCGAGTTTGAGCAAGCCGAACGCCATCATGATCAAACCGCCCAGCACCACAGTGGCCAGGAAATACTGCACGCCGTGCTGCACCACCAGCGCGACGATGACCACCGCCATCGACCCGGCCGCACCGGAGACCATGCCCGGCCGCCCGCCAAAGAGCGCGGTCAGGGTACAAATGATGAAAGCGCCATACAGGCCCATCAACGGGTTGAGGTGGGCCACCAGCGCAAAAGCAATGCACTCGGGCAACAAGGCAAAGGACGTCGTAAGTCCGGCCAGAACATCGGCGCGCACACGGGAGAGTTTCATGGAGTACCTAAAATCGGGGCTAACAGAAGGGAACAGCAGAAACAGATAGTAACAAACTGGCAAGGACAGTAGGCGCTGCCGAAGGCTGCGGCAGCGCCTACAGGTTTGGGGTTTATTTCACCACTTTACCTACGCCGCGCCCGCGTGGGTCAGAGGCGGTTTCGAGTTGAGTGCCATTCACGCGGATCGCTTGAATGTCACCCATGTTCCAGCCCTGATCTTCCAGGGTGTAGCCCATGGCTTTGAGCTCGTCGGCCACTTTGCCGGTGATCGGCGCGTAAGCGTCATAGTAGATCGTGTCTTTAGGCAGCAACTGGTGATGCACACGCTGGGCAGCCACGGCTTTTTCCAGCGGCAGGTTGTAGTCATAAATGTTGTTCAACACCTGAAAGATCGAGGTGAAGATGCGCGAACCACCCGGCGTGCCGAGCACCAGCGTCACTGCGCCGTCACGTGTGACCAGGCTTGGACTCATGGATGACAGCATGCGCTTGCCCGGCTCGATGGCATTGGCATTGCCGCCCACTACGCCGAACGAGTTGGCCACGCCCGGTTTGGAGCTGAAGTCGTCCATTTCATCGTTGAGCAAGAAGCCTGCGCCTTTTACCACTACGCCACTGCCGTAATCCCAGTTCAGGGTGTAGGTGTTGCTCACGGCGTTGCCGTCTTTATCGACGATGGAAAAGTGCGTGGTCTGATGCGGCTCCAGG
Source organism: Pseudomonas weihenstephanensis (assembly GCF_001043055.1). Lineage (GTDB taxonomy): Bacteria > Pseudomonadota > Gammaproteobacteria > Pseudomonadales > Pseudomonadaceae > Aquipseudomonas > Aquipseudomonas weihenstephanensis. Next base: position 32,380 of record NZ_JYLF01000010.1, on the reverse strand, counting down.
CCCGGCTTGACCTTTTCTGTCGCCGAAATGGCGGTGGGATTGACCTCTTTCGCACGCTTGGCGATGTACGCCGGGTCGGTTAACTCTGCTACCGGCATCTTGCCGAAAGCCGGGTCGCCCAAGTAGTCGGCGCGGTCGGCAAACACGCGTTTTTCAATTTCAGCCAGCAGGTGAATATAAGGCGCGGAGTTCAGCTCCACGCCTTTGAAGTCGGCGGCACGGTCTTCTTTGATGCCGATCAGTTGCGCCAGCGCGATCCCGCCAGAACTCGGCAGCGGCGCGGTGTACAGCGTGTTGCCACGGAAGTCGACACGCATCGGCTCACGCCAGTTGACCTTGTAATCGTTCAGGTCCTGCTTAGTGATCAGACCTTTGTCTTGCTGCATTTGCGCGATCAGCAGGTCAGCGGTTTTGCCGTGATAAAACTCTTTGGCACCCTGGTCGGCAATGCGCTCAAGGGTTTGGGCCAGCTCTGGCTGTTTGAAGGTTTCGCCCGGTTTCATGGTGCCGAAATAGTCAGCAAAGTTGGTCGTGCCGTTGAACAGTTTCAAGGCATCTTCGCGGTACTGGTATTGCTTGTCGGCGACCTTGAAGCCGTTTTTCGCGTAACCCACGGCCGGGGTCAGCAGCTCAGACCACGGCAGTTTGCCGAAGCGCTGGTGCGCTTCCCACAGGCCCATCACCGTGCCCGGCACTCCCGCGGCGCGTGAACCTACCAGGCTCAGGTTTTCAATGATTTCGCCTTTGTCATTCAGGTACATGTCGCGGCTAGCCGCTAGCGGAGCCGTTTCGCGGTAGTCGAGAAAGTAAGGTTTGCCGTCGATGAACAAGGTCATAAACCCCCCGCCACCGATGTTGCCGGCTTCGGGATACGTCACGGCCAGGGTGAACGCCGTGGCGACAGCGGCATCGACGGCATTACCGCCTTTTTTAAGAATTTGCGCGGCGACTTCAGCGCCATATTGATCCGGCGCAGCAACGGCACCGCCTTCCAGAGTGACGGCAAACGCCGAAGAGCTGGCAGCGATGGCCGCTGTCAAAGTCAGGGTTTTGAACCAAACAACACGCATGGGTACTTCCTTTTATTTTTGTAGGACGATGCTGAACATTGTCTGATTTCAGAACCGTTTTCAAACCACACAATAAAAAATGCGCGAGCGCCCACAAAACCACTGATGCTGGCGCAGGCTGCGCGGCCTGCGCCAGCGGTGACACGCAATAGGTGTCAAAGCATGTCGTGTTTGATCCATTGCACGACGCTGGTGCGTTCAGGCACCCAACCCAGCAGCTCACGGGCATTTTTACCGCGCACCCGGCTGTTGGAACCCAACCCGTAGTTGGCCATTTCATAGCCCCATTCGGCTTCAGCGTCGGCCAATGGCCAGTCGTGGGCCTGACCCAGACCCAACGTTTGGGCGATGGCGTCGCTCATGTCGGCAAACGCCGCTTCGCCGCTCTCGACAAAGTAGAACGTACCGGCCGGATTTTTCGTAAGCGCCAACAAGTACAAGGCCACCACGTCTTCGATGTGCACGTTGGACCAAATATTTTGCCCGGTGCCGACGTGGCGCACGATCCCGCTTTTACGCGCCTGTTTAAGCAAGCGCGGCAATTGCACGCTGTCGCGCTTCACGCCCAGGCTGTGGCCGTAAATCAAGGTGTTGCAGATCACCGCCGAGCGCACGTTGTCGTGGGCCGCCGCCAGCACCAGGTTGTCGATCGCGACCCGTGCAGCCTTGTCCACGGTGGGTTCAGGCAACTGACCTTCGTAATAAATCACGTCGCTGGCTTTGCCGCCCGACGCATCGCCCACGATGCTGGAGCCGCTGGTGTGCAAAAACACTTTGCCACTGCCGCGTAACGCATCGAGCAAGGCTTGAACCGCGCCCCGATGGTCACTGCTGGCGGCGTTGATCACCGCATCGGCCTGCTGGGCCTGCCGGGCGAGCAACGCGCTGTCATCAAGCGCGCCCAGCACCGGGGTGATACCCAGCGCCAGCATGGCTTGTTCTTGATCGGTGCTGCGTACCAGCCCCGTGACTTGATGCCCTGCTTTAACCAACGCAGTGGCAATAGAGCCACCAATGAAACCCGCTGCGCCTGTGACAAAAACCTTCATGGAGAAACTCCCGATTGAATAAGTGATGGCGCCAGTATCAAAGAGCCAGGACGGGCGAAAAAGGCGCCGCAGGCCAATTCAATCTTGCGCACAGGTCACGAATCAGGTGCTGGCTTTAGCTTTTGAAGTAAGGGGCTGCATAGCTCGCGAGTTTGGTCTGGATAAAGTCCAGAAAGCATTGAATGCGTAGCGCCAATTGCGAGTTGCGGTAGTACACAGCGTGAATCGGCTGACGGTAGCCACTGTTGAATTCACTCAACACCACCTCTAAGCGTCCGGCGTTGATGTCTTCATGCGTCATGAAATGCGACAGGCACGCAATGCCCTGCCCTTGCAGCGCCAGATGGCGCACTGTTTCGCCACTGGAAGCGCTGATGTGTGGCTGGATCGGCCAGCGGTCGCCCTGGGCATAACGCAGTGGCCATTGGTTCAGGCCCTCGTTCTGGGTGAAGCCGATCAAGGTGTGATGCGCCAGGTCTGCAACGCTGCGGGGTGCACCATGAGCTGCGATGTACTCAGGGCTTGCGAGGATGTTCAGCGGGCTGCAACCCAAGGAACGGGCATGTAGGGTGGAGTCGGCCAGCGTGCCGATGCGAATGGCGATGTCGGTGCTTTGTTCCAGCAGATCAATGATCAGATCGTTGCTGTTTAGCTCCAACTGAATGTCCGGGTACAGCGCCCGGAATTCGCGGATGTACGGCACGATGGCGTGCAGCATGAAGGGCGAAGCCGCATTGATGCGCAAACGCCCCGAAGGCGTGCGCTGGTGCGAAATCAGCCGCTCTTCCAGTTCATCCATCTGCTCAAGAATCAGCTTGGCCTGTTCGAAGAAGAACTTGCCCTCCTCGGTCAGGTCCATGCGCCGCGTGGTGCGGTTGATCAGCGTGGTCTCAAGCTTGGCTTCGAGCCGCGACAGCGTACGGCTGACGGCTGACGGCGTTTGCCCGGCCTGCTCGGCAGCGGCCGAAATGGAGCCGCACTCAATCACCGACACAAAGGTTTGCAGCTCATCAGATCTGGCTTTCACATCGGCCCCTCATTGGATAGCCAATGATTGTAGTCGCTGGCGAGCCACACGAGGCTGCGGGCTTTATTTCCAGGTGCCACCCCTACGCGTGGCAACACCCGATCGCAGCCTCGTGCCCGGGCAGCGATCAGGAAGCAAACACTTCAGTCAAATGCTGCTCGTAGCGTGCGGCATCCACCTCAGGCTGCGGGCGCTTCATCACGTCAACACAGAGGAAGGTCGGCAAGGCGCTCATGCCCAAAAATTCGTTGGCTTTGTGAAACGGGAAGTACACCGCATCGACACCTTTGCCTTCAAAGAAATCAGCTGGATCGTCAAATGCTTGCTGTGGCGCGTTCCAAGTCAGGGACAACATGTATTTTTTGCCGTGTACCAAACCGCCGCTGCCGTAACGCTGGGAGGCGTCGGAACGGGTACGGCCGTCGCTGGCGTAGAGGCTGCCGTGGCCTTCGGTGAACACTTCGTCGATGTATTTTTTAACGATCCAGGGCGCGCCCATCCACCAGCCCGGCATCTGATAAATGATCACGTCAGCCCACACAAACTTCTGCACTTCTTCGGCCACGTCGTAGCCTTCGTCGATATGGGTCACTTTGACTTCAAAGCCGTGGCGATCAAAAAACGCCAGCGCCGTGTCATGCAGGGTCAGGTTGTAACGACCGTCCGAATGCGCAAATTTTTTAGCGCCGTTAAGCAGGAGTATTTTTTTCATCATCAGCCTCGTCAGGAATTAACCCTCTGCGCTGTTGAGCGGCGTTGGGTGTTAAACGTTTAAAAGTGACCGCCACACTATCGAGCCTCTCCTTTAGGAAACACCCGTGCCCGAGCAAATGACATTTTCTCTAAAAGCACGAATACAAGCTCGATTGTTGCCGTAGCCTTTTAAAACCACTGATGAGAGGAGCCAACCTGATGAGTTCATTGCACGGATTTATTCTGCACGCCTACACCAAACCCGAGAAATCCGACGACTTTGAAGCGCTGTTTCGCTCATATGTTGCGCCAAGTCGCCTTGAACCGGGCTGCATCGAATACCACATGCTGCGCGATCAGCAAGACCCGAGCCTGTTCATCTTTTACGAGATCTGGCAATCACGCGAACACCTCGCCGCGCACGAAAACCTGCCCCACATGAAGCAGTTTTTCGAGACCCGCATGGACTACCTCGCCCGCGACTTTGAAGTGCGCATGATCGACATGCTCAGCCCGTCTAGCGCTAACCGCTGATCAACAGGTGGGTGCCCAACAGCGCCATGCCGATAAAGAACACCCGCTTGAACAGCGTGGCACTCACGCGTTGACGCAGGCATTGCCCCAGCCACATGCCCGCCATGGCAGGCAACAGCGCCAGCAACGACGCAGTCAGCTCACCGCCTCCCAGGCCGCCGCGCCCATAAAGCCCGGCAGCCAGAGCCAACGTGGAGACGCTAAAGGACACCCCCAAGGCTTGCACCAGCTGATTCTTACTCAGCCCCAATGCTTGTAAATACGGCACCGCCGGGATCACAAACACGCCGGTGGCCGAGGTGATAAGGCCCGTGACGATCCCGCAGAGCGGCCCAAGCCAAGCTTCATGGGCGAGCGGCACGCGCAGGGCAGGCAACAGCAATCCGCTGAGCGCATACAGCAGTAACGCTGCGCCCAAGGCCCGGACCACCCCGCTGCCGCCATCGACGCCGAGCCACAGCATGCCGAAGCCAGTGCCCGCGAAAATGCCCACCTGCATCGGCCACAAGCGCTTGATCAGCCCCCGCAACTCCCCGCCTGCGGCCAATTGCCAAGTATTGGTCACAAGCGACGGGATGATCAGTAACGCCGCAGCCTGTGGCGGTGCAATAGCCAAACCCAGCATCCCCATCGCGACCGTAGGCAAGCCCAGACCGATCATGCCTTTGACCGTGCCCGCCAGTAAAAAGGTGACCATCACCAGCAATGACAAGGCCCAGCCCAGCGTTTGGTAAAACTCGATTAATGTTTTCATGGGCGTATGCTGAGCCACCCGATACCCGCTGAAAATGCGCAATTGCTTGAGGCAGCCTATTGTCCAGCGATAGGCAGACACTGACCGAAGGCTGCGCCGACAAGAAACAGGACACCCGTGATGCACATCGACCTGATTGATCTACGCCTGTTTGTGAACATCGTGCAGGCAGGCAACATCACTGCGGGCGCCCGCCTCAGTCATTTATCGCTGCCCGCCGCCAGCGCGCGAATCAGGGCAATCGAGGCCTCGCTAGGCGTTGAATTATTGCAGCGCAGCCGACGCGGAATCAGCCCCACGCCCGCCGGTCAGGCACTGGCGCAACATGCCCGGTTGCTGCTGCAACAGGTCGAGCGCATGAACCATGATTTGAGCGAGTACGCCCAAGGCTTCAAAGGCCGCGTGCGTTTGCTGTGCAATACCGCCGCACTCACTGAATACTTGCCCGAACTGCTGGCCGACTTTGTACACCAACACCCTCACATCAGTGTCGATCAGCACGAGTTGACCAGCTTGCGCATCACCCACGCGCTGCGTCAGGACGCTGGCGACATCGGGATCATTTCTGACGCCGTCGACACCCAAGACCTGCAAACCCTGGCGTTCCGCGATGACCCACTGATGCTGGTGATCCCGCTCGACCATCCCTTGGCGCAGCAACACGGGCTGAGTTTCACTGCCACGCTGAGCCACGCGTATGTCGGCTTGGCGGCCCACAGCGCACTGGCGGTGTACCTGGAAGAACAAGCACTGCACTGCGGTTATCGCATGCAGACGCGTATTCGGGCCGAAGGTTTTGACGGTGTATTGCGCATGGTCGCCCGCGGTGCCGGACTGGGGATTGTGCCGCGCGCCACTATCGAGCGCTGGCAAGCACCGCGCACCTTTAAAGTGGTTGAGCTGAACGAGCCGTGGGCCGATCGCAAGCTGCTGCTGTGTGCCCGCTCGTTTGCGCACTTACCCGCCTATGCGCAGGCACTCCTGAAGGCGTTATCGGGTCTGTAATCCAGTAAGAATTGGCCCGAAAACCCGCACAACGGTATGCCTGCATTTTTACCGGGGGTACTATCGCGCACTTCATTGTGCAGATGGCTGGCTGACACCCGGCCTGATTTTCTTTGCGCGCCGAAAACAACAACGAACAGGGCACCTGATGGCTGACCACAACGCTCCCCCCATCACACTCAAGCGCGGCTTGAAAAATCGCCATATCCAGCTGATTGCTTTGGGCGGCGCCATTGGCACAGGGCTGTTCCTCGGCTCGGCGGGCGTACTCAAATCGGCCGGACCGTCGATGATCCTTGGCTATGCGATTGCCGGGTTTATCGCGTTTTTGATCATGCGCCAGCTGGGCGAAATGATCGTCGAAGAACCGGTCGCAGGCTCGTTCAGTCACTTTGCGCACAAGTATTGGGGCGGTTACGCAGGCTTTTTGTCGGGCTGGAACTACTGGGCGTTGTACGTACTGGTGGGCATGGCCGAACTGACCGCTGTGGGCAAATACATCCAGTTCTGGTGGCCTGAAGTGCCGACCTGGGTCAGCGCGGTGGTGTTCTTTGTGTTGGTCAACCTGATCAATACCTTGAACGTGAAAGTCTTCGGCGAAATGGAATTCTGGTTTGCCATCATCAAGGTGGTGGCGATTGTCGGCATGATCATCCTCGGGTGCTATCTATTGTTCAGCGGCACCGGCGGCCCGCAAGCGTCCATCAGCAATCTGTGGAGCCACGGCGGCTTCTTTCCCAACGGTGGCACCGGCCTGTTGATGGCAATGGCGTTCATCATGTTTTCGTTCGGCGGGCTGGAGCTGGTGGGCATCACCGCCGCCGAAGCCAGCGAACCGAAGAAAGTCATCCCCAAGGCCATCAACCAGGTGGTTTACCGGGTGCTGATTTTCTACGTTGGCGCGCTGACCGTGCTGCTGGCGCTGTACCCGTGGGATCAACTGCTGGTGACCCTGGGTGCATCCGGCGATGCTTACAGCGGCAGCCCGTTTGTGCAGATTTTCGCGTTGATCGGCAGTAACACCGCAGCGCAAATCCTCAACTTTGTGGTGCTGACCGCAGCGCTGTCGGTCTACAACAGCGGCGTGTACTGCAACAGCCGCATGCTCTTCGGCCTGGCCAAACAGGGCGATGCGCCCAAAGCGCTGATGAAGCTGACCAAAAACGGTGTACCGTTGCGGGCACTGGGCGTGTCGGCGCTGGTGACGATGCTGTGCGTGGTGGTGAACTATGTGGCACCGCACAAGGCGCTGGAGTTGCTGTTTTCGCTGGCGGTTGCGTCACTGATGATCAACTGGGCACTTATCAGCCTCACCCATATCAAGTTTCGTAAAGCGATGGCCGCGCAAGGCGTGGTGCCTTCGTTCAAAGCCTTTTGGTCGCCATTGAGCAACATCGTATGCCTGATCTTCATGGCCGTGATCGTCGCCGTAATCTGGATGATCCCCGACGTTCGCGCCTCGGTGTATGCGATCCCGGTATGGCTGCTGATCATTTATGTCTTCTACCTGCTGCGTCTGCGCACCGGTAAGCCATTGGCCACTCTGCGTTAAACGTGACTCAGGCACACAAAAACCCCGGCGCTCGTTGAGTTCCGGGGTTTTTTATTCGACGCAAAAAACCGGGAAGCCCGCCCGACGCGGGTTCCCGGAAAGTCTTTATTCAGGCTTGCGGTAGCTGTCGATGATGGCCGAGAAATCTTTGCCGCCTTCGCCGCGCAAACTCATGGCCTGATACAACTGCTGAGCCACGGCGCCCAGCACCACGGGCTGGTGCGCCTGACGTGCCGCCTCGGTGGCCAACCCCAAATCCTTTAGCATCAATTCGGCACCAAAACCGCCGGTGTAACCCCGCGATGCAGGGGCCGTCTCCACGATGCCCGGCCACGGGTTATAGACTTCAGAGCTCCAGCAGCGGCCCGTCGAGCTATTGATCACCCCGGCCAACACCTGCATGTCGATGCCCAGCGCCGCGCCCAACGCCATGGCTTCACTGACACCCACCATTGAGATGCCCAGCAGCAGGTTGTTACAGATTTTAGCCACTTGGCCGGTGCCCACATCCCCGCAATGGACGATGTTGCGCCCCATCTGAGCGAGTACCGGGTGCAAGGTGTCGAACAGCGCCTGCTGCGCGCCGACCATAAAGGTCAACGTACCCGCCTGAGCGCCGCCGGTGCCGCCAGACACCGGCGCATCGGCCATGTGCACACCTTGTTTGGCCGCTGCGGCTGCCACATCGCGCGCGGTTTGCGGGTCGATGGTGCTGCAATCCACTGCCGGAACACCCTCGCCTATCCCCGCCAAAACGCCCTCGTCGCCCAGCCATACACTGCGCACATGCGCGGCTGCCGGCAGCATCGTGATCACCAGTTCAGCACCTTGCGCCGCTGCACGCGGTGAGGCGCTGATATGACCGCCTTGGTCAGCAAGCTCGGCCAGAACAGCGTGGTTCAAATCAAACACATTCAACGAATGCCCGGCTTTCAGCAGGTTGCGCGCCATCGGTGCGCCCATGTTGCCCAAGCCTATAAATGCAATTTTCATGACGCGCTCCTCAACGAAGATTGATGGTGGTGTTAACGCCATCATTCACGCTGTCATCGTCGAACCAACGACTGGTGACGGTCTTGGTCTGGGTGTAGAACTGCACGACTTGTTTGCCGTACGGCCCCAGATCTCCCAGCTTGGAACCCCGCGAACCGGTGAAGCTGAAGAACGGCACCGGCACCGGGATCGGAATGTTTATACCGACCTGCCCAACGTCGATTTCGCTCTGAAACTTACGTGCCGCCGCACCGCTTTGGGTAAACAAACCGGTGCCGTTACCGAAGGGGTTGGCGTTGACCAGCGCGATGGCTTGCTCAAGCGTATCGACCTCTAGCACCACCAACACAGGGCCAAAGATTTCCTGGGTATAGATCTGCATGTCAGTGGTTACGCCCGAAAACAGGGTCGGGCCAACAAAGTTGCCTTGCTCGAAACCCGGCACGCTGACGTTGCGACCATCGAGTTCCAGCGTTGCGCCTTCTTTGATACCGCTCTCAATCAGCCCCAGCACGCGCTCTTTCGCACGCTTGGAGATCACCGGGCCAATGTCGGTGCCCGCCTCGCTGCCGGCGTTGACCTTGAGTTTTTGCGCCAGCGCCTTGAGGTCTGGCAGCCATTGCCTGGCCGCGCCCACCAACACCACCACGGAGGTGGCCATGCAGCGCTGACCGGCTGCGCCAAAACCGGCACCCACCAGTGCATTGAGGGTTTGTTGGCGGTTGGCGTCGGGCAGCACCACGGCATGGTTCTTGGCGCCCATCATTGATTGCACGCGTTTGCCATGACGACCGGCCAAGTCATACACGTGGGTGCCGACGGCGGTTGAGCCGACAAACGACACGGCCTTGATATCGGCGTGGGTGCACAGCGCATCGACCACGTCCTTGCCGCCATGAACCACGTTGAGCACACCCGGCGGCACCCCGGCTTCGAGCGCCAGCTCTACCAGCATCAAGGTCGACAGTGGGTCCTGCTCCGAAGGTTTGAGCACGAAGGTGTTACCGCAGGCTATCGCCATCGGGAACATCCACAGCGGGATCATGGCCGGGAAGTTGAAGGGGGTGATGCCTGCGCACACACCAATTGGCTGGCGCAGTGTGTAGGTGTCCACCCCGCCCGCAACGTTTTCAGCGAATTCGCCCATTTGCAGGGTGCCGATGGAGCACGCGTGCTCAACCACCTCCAGCCCACGGAAAATATCGCCCTCGGCGTCGGCAATGGTTTTGCCTTGCTCGGCGCTAAGGACTGCGGCAATGCGCTTGGAGTGTTCACGAATCAGTGCTTGCAGCTTGAGCATGATGCGCATGCGTGCGCCAATCGGCGTCAGCTTCCAGGTCTGGAAGGCGCGTTGGGCCGCTTCAATCGCTGCGTTCACTTCACTGGCGGTGGCGAACGGCACTTTGGCCAATACTTGCTGAGTGGCCGGGTTGACGATGTCGTGCCACTCGGTGGTCTGCGACTCGATCCACTCACCATCAATCAGCAGGCGGGCGTTTTGATACGGGGTAGAAGCCGTCATGAAGGTCTCCGAAATTATTCTTATGGGAGCGGGCGCCGGGTTGGTCGCGGGACTGTTTTTGGAGTATAGGTGTGCGTTCTTCTAATAAGAACGCACATAAAAGCCGGTCTAACATGCAAAAAAACATCACATCGTTAAGCGCATTGAACTGGGATGACTTGAAGTTTTTTCTCGAAGTGGCCCGTACCCGCAAAGCCAGCACCGCCGCCAAGCGACTGGCGGTGGACTACACCACCGTGTCTCGACGCATCAGTTCGCTGGAAGCCGCACTCGGCACTTTGTTGTTTGAGAAGTCGCGCACCAATGGCTTCACGTTAACCAACGAAGGTCAGCGTTTGCTGGGGTATGCCGAGTCCATCGAGAGCACGCTGCACATGGCGTGCGAGCAGGTTTCAGGCTCGGGCGTGGCGTTGTCGGGGCATGTGCGGATGGGGTGCACCGAGGGTTTTGGCAGTTTCTTTATCACGCCGCAGCTCAGCCATTTTGTGGACACCTACCCGGCGATCTCGGTGGATATCCTGCCGCTGCCGCACTTCATCAGCCTGTCCAAGCGCGAGGCCGATATCGTGATTGCGCTGGAGCGCCCGGAACATGGGCCGTACGTGTGCTGCAAATTGTGTGACTACCGATTGCAACTGTTCGCGACGCAGGAATACCTCGACGCGCATCCACCGATTGTGCGGGCCTCAGACTTGGCCGAGCATCCGTTTATCAGTTACGTCGACGATCTGGCGTTCAGCTCCGAGTTGCTGTACCTGGCCAATGTACTGCCCGGCGCCAGCGCCAACCTGCGCAGCACCAGCGTGATCGCGCAATACGTCGCCGCACAGCAAGGCCGCTCATTGGCCATCCTGCCGTGCTTTTTGGCGGCACAAGATCCGCGTTTACTGCCGGTATTGCCGAACGAAATCAACCTCACGCGGCAGTTCTGGATGTACTGCCGCGAGGACTTGAGGAAGTTGAAACGCATCACCTTGCTGTGGGATTACATCCGCGAGGTGACGGAGCTTAACGGCCCGTTGCTGCTGGGCGAAACGCATATCCTTCGGTTTGCAGACTGAGTGCCTGCAAGGAGTAAGGGAGCAACTTCGTAGCGAGGTCAATAGTTCTTGGCAACGGTTTGTGACAGGCCTTGGTACGCAACTTGTGACAGCCGGACGGTATCCGCAGACACTGAATGCTTTGGCCTACAGAGGCGCCCACAAGCGCGTTGAGGACCTATGCAGGTGCGCCGGGCTACGGGGGAATCGACGGTGTTTATAGTAATGAGGTGACCAGAGAGATTTTTCTGCCAGATTCTCGAAGAGGCTTGCAAGCACCACCACGAGAGCACCCGTCACAGCCACCCAGTAGAACGCAGACGACATCCCCCCTGAAGGCCTTCGACCAAGTGTTGATATCAAGAAGGTGTGTTGGCCGGACGGTTGGGTCAGGCAAGGTCCAAGGTTCCCGCGATAAAATCGTTGTCAACTTGGCGTGTGGTGATGCGCTGTCGGTCCAGTTCGGCAAGTGTCAGCATCGTGTTGCTCCTCATCAATAAGTCAGTCGAACGGAATGCCCTTCTTCCCTATAGTGAGGAGTTTTAAAACTGCGGCGGCTTGAAACCTCCAAGATCAAGCTCATGCAGACGTGACAAAACTCCCGAACCAACGCCTTCCCAAGCGACACCCTGAACCAAGGACAATTCAGCTCGCATTCAGGACGCTTCCTACATATTTTCCTTCCATAGCTTGTTAGCTTGGCTCGCTTTGGTTTTCTCACAAACTCACAGGCATATAGTTCGCTGGCCCCGTGTATGTGGGACTACGCTGCATGCCTGGAAGGGAGCAGTGGATGTTCAACGCAAGCCCTAAAACGGATTTCAGCCTAACCATCAGCGACTTCAAGCACGACCTTCAGATCCTCTCATTCACCGGCCAAGAATCTATTAGCGCTCCCTTTTCTTTTGATCTGGAACTGGTCAGCGAACGTCCTGATTTGGACATCGAAAATCTATTGCACAAGCAAGCCTTTCTGGCATTCAACGACAGTGACGCAGGTATTCATGGGCAGATTTACCGTGTTGCGCAGGGTGACTCCGGTAAGCGCCTGACCCGTTACAGCCTTACGCTGGTCCCGCAGTTAACCTATTTGGCGCATCGGGCCAACCTACGGATTTTCCAACAACAAACCGTCCCGCAGATCATCGCGCAGATTCTTGAAGAGCATGGTATCCAAAGTGACACCTACCGATTTCAGTTGGGCTCGATCTATCCAGCACGTGATTACTGCGTCCAGTACAACGAATCCGACCTGTACTACATTCAGCGTCTGTGCTGGGAGGAAGGTATCCACTACCACTTTCAGCATTCGCAACAAAGTCACGCACTGGTATTTGGTGACGACCAAACCATATTCCCCAAGCTGGGCAGGCCAACGGCCTATGTGCAGGACAGCGGCTTGGTCGCCGATGAGCCCGTAGTCAAACGCTTTAACCTGCGCCTTGCGACCCGAACCAGTCGAACAACGCAACGTGATTACGACTTTGAAAAGGCCCGCATCACGCTGGAGGCGGACTATCGCCCTGCCGCCCGAGGCAGACAGCCTGACCTGGAAGACTACCAATACCCCGGTGGTTTTACTCAGCGCGAACGAGGCAAATTGTTGAGCCAGAGAGCTCTGGAAGGCCATCGTGCAGATTACCGTCAGGCCGAAGGTAAAAGTGATCAACCCACACTGGTCAGCGGCCACTTTCTTGAACTGTCGCAACACCCGCGCCAAGAGTGGAATGACCTCTGGCTACTGACCTCTATTCGCCACGAAGTCCAGCAACCTCAGGTTCTGGAGGAGAGCCTTCCCAGCGACACCAGTGACCGTAAGGACGATTTCCATCAGGGCTACCGCAACACCTTCACGGCAACTCCGTGGGATGTGTTCTATCGCCCACAGCAGGCCTATGAGAAGCCTCGGATACTTGGCAGTCAAACCGCTTTGGTTACCGGTCCCAAAGGTGAGGAGATACATTGTGACCAACACGGGCGGGTCAAGGTGCAGTTCCATTGGGACCGCGAAGGTCAGACCAATGACAAAAGCAGTTGTTGGCTGCGAGTCGCTTCCAGTTGGGCGGGCAACAGCCATGGCGCGGTAACAATCCCTCGGGTCGGCATGGAGGTACTGGTGTCATTCCTGGAGGGTGACCCCGATTCCCCCCTGATCAGTGGTTGCCTGAATAACAGTGCTAATCCCGTCCCCTACGAACTGCCCGCCCACAAGACCCGCAGCGTCTTTCGCAGCCGCAGTTCACCAAACAGCACGGGCTTCAACGAATTGCACCTGGAGGACCGTAGCGGCCAAGAGTTGATCTACCTGCGCGCTCAGCGGGACATGGAACAGAAGGTTGAACACGATAGTCGCTTAGAAGTCGGTAACGAACGTAAGGAAATCATCAAGGGCAACAGCATCGCGGTGCTGGAAGCTGAAGAGCAACGCACTGTCACCGCAGACCGAAAAGTCCAACTCAAAGCCAACGACTACTTGTTGGTAGCTAGCAGCAGTCATACCCGTGTCGGGCAAACATTGGTCGTCGAAGCAGGACAGGAAGTCCACATCAAATCCGGAGCCAATCTGATTCTGGATGCGGGCGCCAGTATTACCTTAAAAGCCGGTGGTCAACACATCGTGATTGGTCCCGGTGGGATCTTCAGCAGCTCCGATATTCAACTCGGCGGTGCCCCGGTTGGAGGAACTGCGGCCAATCCAATATTGCCGGGTGCATTAACTGCGCTAATGGTTCCTACCGCGCTCCCGCCTATGATTGCCCCTTCCCAGTACGCTCTGATGGCCATCTCAAAAGTTAAAAGCCCTGATTTCTGCCCGATCTGCGAGGCCTGCAAAAATGGCGTTTGTCTGATTGAGGGAGCCACAGCATGACCAACAGGTCTCCTCAGCAATGGATGATCGAACAACGCCAACTCGGGCATTTTTTATGCCTGATTCTGGACTCCGAGGACGAACGCCAAACACGTCAGGCTCTGTTGGATTCTCAAGACGCTGACCAGTATTGCAGTGTGTACAGCGAGACACCGGTCGCAGATCTGGCGGATGCAGGGCCCTTCATGTTCCTTATCGACAACGCGGAAGATGGGCGCTTGAATGAGTTGCTCAAGGCCCCTGAAAGGAACTGGGGATGGCTTGCCAGTATTCCACCTGAGGCAGGGCTACAGGAGCTGGTCAAACATTGGCGTGAACGTCTGATTGTCGGGACGAGACCGTATCAAGCGCTCTATCGGTTCCATGACAACCGAGTATTGACCCGCGCACTGAAGCACTTAGCCACTGGGGCTATTGCGGGGTACTTGGGGCCCATTATCAGCGTCTGCTACTGGCAAGGTCAGCGCTGGGAAATGCTCAGTAATCCCACACCCGGTAACCATCCCGCTCCTGAAAGCCCTGCATGGTGTGACGTTCCCGTTGAGGGCGATCAGTCCGCACACATACGCGAGGTCAATACCCGTCGCTACTTGCTGGCCGAACATCTGGATGCCTACGCCCGGATTGCTGAACAACAAAACCCCGATCTATGGCTCAGCACTCAGTTGGCCTTGGCTGACACTTGGGGTTGGCAAGCACCGGAGCAACTGGAGTTCTTGATGGTCCAGAGTTTAAAGGAAACAGACGGTACGCTTGCGGAGCGCTGGCAAGCCCGCCCTGATGAAAATCCGGCAGCTCATTTCGAGAGGGTTTATCAGGCAACACGATTTTGGCAAGGAGATGCCCCGCTATGAAGCAAGTACTTAAAGCCCTGCTCTCGGGAGGCTGCATAGTCCTGACAGCAGGATGTGCTACTGGGAAGTCGGAAAGCTTCACCTTTACGGCTGATCTACCTCCCAACTTCGCTTATTACGCCATAGCAAAGTATGCCCCCGCCAAGGGCGAAACTTGTACAGTCACCCTCGATGACAACCCATATCTTGCTTTTAACAGAGAATGGCGTACCGAGTACAAACCAGAGTCTGAAGTCCCGATTTATCGAACCGTGAAAGGTTGTCGATTGTCCATCTATAAAATCGATCTGGAAATTAATGCCACTTATGGGAAAACCCGAGGAGACTTCAGCGGGGATACAACTGCCGTGATTGTTCGGGAGCAACTGGAAGAGCAATACAAAGGGGCTTTTGATGCTACTGGAGAAAGCGCCATAAATGGTCAGTGCCAATGGTTGTTTCGTACTATCGGACCTGACCGCTACATCACTAAGCTTCTCGATTGCAAAAAAATTGATGATCAGGGCATGGTGACGAAAGGACGTCCAGTAGGGGCTTACACCTTGGATCAACTGCCGGGTAAAACCGTAAAGCTGAAGATCAAACTGGCTGACGAGGAAAGACCTGCTATTGGGAATACTTGGCTGAAGTTTCCTAATGGTTGGAGACGGTGCATGGGTAAAGGCATGGAAGACCAATATGCATTCTGCCGTGAAAATCAGAAAGTCTTCAGCGCATTCATGATGCCTGACGGTAAACAGTGTTCGATTTATCCCGGCTGCACTGAATAAGGAAATCAAACAATGAGCAATTTGGATGCGGAATTAAAGCACCCGTTAAACAGTCGTATGTTCACCTGTCCGGTTCAAGGCCGCTGGACCAGCTTTCAGTTAGTTGATGAGTCGGGCGAGGGGCTACCCTATGCGGGACTGGCCTATGAGGTTATCGATACAGAGGGTCACTTCCACAAAGGCGCACTCGACAGTACCGGGACAGGCAAGGTAGAAAACCACTTTGCAGGCCCAGTAGCGTTAATTATCAAAGAACAGTATCGAGGTGGTAAAGATTTTTATGAATACCTACTTGAAAGGCCACATTACCCACTCCCAATAACCGAACTTAAAGTCCGCGCCGAGCAAACTCGTTACTTCCATAGAGACGGTTCGCGGATCCAAAACAATCTGGAGTTCTTGTTGGTCCAGAGTTTAAAGGAAACAGACGATACACTCGCAAAGCGCTGGCAAGCCCGCCCTGATGAAACTCCGGCAGCTCATTTCGAGCGGGTTTATCAGGCAACACGATTTTGGCAAGGAGATGCCCCGCTATGAAGCAAGTACTTAAAGCCCTGCTCTCGGGAGGCTGCATAGTCCTGACAGCAGGATGTGCTACTGGGAAGTCGGAAAGCTTCACCTTTACGGCTGACTTCCCTCCGAACTTCACTTATCAGGCCGTAGCCAAATATGCACCTGTCAAGGGAGAAACCTGCACAGTTAAAAAACCAGACGCTGGTTATAATCAAAGATGGCATTTAGACCACAAAGAAAGATACAAGATCGACTCTGAAATCCCCATCTACCGAACCGTTGAAGGTTGCCGACTGGCTATTTATCGCTTCGAACTGGATATCTACGGAACTTATGGAAAAGATCGTGGAGACTTCGGCGCAGATTCAGCAATGATTATTATTAGAGAGCAACTTGAAGAACAATACAAAGGAGCTTTTGATGCTGCTGGAGAAAGCGCCATAAATGGTCAGTGCCAGTGGCTGTTTCGTACCCAAGGGCCAAAGCGTCGTCTATCGAAGGGTATTGACTGCAAAAAACTTGATGATCAGGGCATGGTGACGAAAGGGCGCCCTGTTGGGGCTTACACCTTGGATCAACTGCCGGGTAAAACCGTGAAGTTAAAGATCAAGCTGGCTGATGAGGAAAGGCCCGGCTGGGGGGACACATGGGTCAAGGTTCCGAATGGCTGGAAGCGCTGTATGGGGAAAAGTTTTGAAGATCAAGACGCTTATTGCTTCGGAAACCATAAAGACTTCAGCAGTTTCAAAATGCCAGATGGCCGCAACTGTACCATTTACCCAGGCTGTACCGAATAAGGAAATCACTCAATGAGTACTTTGGATGAAGAGCTAAAGCACCCGTTAAACAGCCGTATGTTTACCTGCCCTGTTCAAGGTAAATGGACCAGCTTTCAGTTAGTGGATGAGTTTGGCGAGGGGCGATTTTATGCTGGGCTGTCTTATAAAGTTATCGATACGGAGGGTCACCCATACACCGGCAAGCTCGACACCACGGGCACAGGCAAGGTAGAAAATCACTTTGCGGGTCCAATAGTCTTAATGCTCGAAGAGCAATATCAAGGACAAGAGCTGACCTATGTTCGCCGGATGCAAAGACCTAACTACCCACTCCCAATAACCGAACTTCAAGTCCGCGCCGAGCAAACTCGTTACTTTCATAAAGACGGCTCACGAACCCAAAGCAATCCGGCGCAAGCCTGTGCGGACTTCTTCTGCCAAGTCGAAGTACGCCACTTGGTTGACCATGTTGCGCATTTACCGCCTGAAGTCGAGTGTCACTTTCCACTCAATCATGGTTGGGCCACGCTGATGCGCGAGCATGGCAAGCACGGTGTCTGCCTGCTTCCCAACAAGCACAACGTGTTGGAGGTTCGCCCTTTACGTGCTCTACGTCCGATGCTCTCCACCGACTCACAGTTCTGTGCGCTGAATCTGTATCAGCTCGCCATTATGGCCACCCTGAGCTACAACCCATTTGGTCAGGCACCAGATAAGACGCCCATCAAAGACAAAAAAGTAAGTTTCCCGCAAAAACCAAGCATGGGTAACTGGTTTGGTGACGCATTGGCCAAGTTCGATGAAATCTGGAAAGCCGACCCAGCCCAATCCAAGGCGTACTACCCGCTCTACGAAGATGTACCGTACTCCAAGCGTCTGGAAGTCGTGCCGTTTGATCCTGACCTATACCCAGTGAACAGCCCTGATTTAGAAGAAAAGCAGGAGCATCCGGCCAGTATTCATTTCCTTGATGATCGAGACCAAATTGATAATACCGACACCCAAGCGTTTATCACGCATAACGATGAGCTGATCCTGATTTCGGTACGCGGCACCAATGAAAAGTTAGCGGATGGGCTTCGGGATGCCGATGCGCTTCAGGTTCCATTTACACAGGGTGTGGGCAAGGTTCACCGAGGATTCTATGAGGCAGCACTGAAAGTCTACGAACTCACGATCAATTATCTCGAGAAGTTCTACACCGGACAGAAGTTGATTATTTGCGGCCACAGTTTAGGCGGGGCAATCACCTTGCTGCTCTCGGAGATGCTGCGTCGTCGGGCTGACTACGATTACAACATCGTGCTGTACACCTACGGTGCCCCAAGAGCTGCTGACGCTACCTTTGTAAAAGGGGCTGCTGACTTAGTGCATTACCGCATGGTCAACCATAACGACCCAGTGCCGAGCGTGCCTGGAACATGGATGAACACCAAGACCTCGGTCTATGCGACAGGGGCAGCTTTAACCTTCTTAAACGTCCCTGCGGGGCTCGCCGTGTTTTCTGCGGGCATTACCAACCTTAGCGGTGAACCCTATGAGCACCACGGCAAGTTGCGTCACTTCTTTCCGGTGGAGCTTGGAGGCAAAGAGAAATCTTCGATCCTCTGGGAGCCTGGTTGCGACACCATTACCCAGCACGCCGCCTGCTCGTTGTCTGTGCAGCAAATTAATGGCCTGCCCAACCGCCCCGGTTTGATTTCTCAGTTTTTTCATGGTGGCAATCATTCAATGGTGGGGGGCTATATCCCCAGTAGCTGGGCCGCTCTTAAACGTGCGCAGGAATCGCTGAAGCTCAAGAGCTCGCTGGTTACCGACCGTGAATTCGACTTCATAGATGGTGCTCTGACACGAATTACCGAGCAGTTGCGCAGTAAACGCAATGACTTGCGGGGTCGTGGTGACAAGTATCGTGAAACTCACGAACCAGTAGTTGATGCATTCAACCGAGAGGTCGATAAAGTGCGAGAGACCCGCGACCGATTAGCGACCGTGCATAAGGATAAGGTTGACGGAGCGAAGGTCTACGGCTCGTTTTCACTGCAACCTGAAGTACTGGCAGACAACTTGCTTCGCTGGGAGGCGCACCCAGAAAACAGGGTAGCGGAACAATTGGCCATGGCGCCGCCCGCTGTCGAAAGCGACCATGAGTTATTCGCGTCAATATTAGATCGCCCAATCGGCGCTCCACACACGCTTGATATTGATTCAATCGTCTGAAACAAAGCGATAGCAGGCAACGCTACGAAATGGTTCCCTGCAAGATATCCGGCAGGTTACCCGATTCAAGGGTCTGAATATCACTCGTGGTCAACTGCGAAATTTCATTGAGTCGCCCGCCAGTGACAACCCCGAGGCTCAGCAACCAGCGCTTCCAAGAAGCCTCAGAAAGCTTTGCAGCGTAGGCCATGAGTTCGCCTACTTGTCCCTGCGTAGCCCCCGTGATCATTGGGTTAACCCTTACTCCCTGGCAGTTCTGGATGCACTGCCGCGAGGACTTGAGGACGTTGAAACGCATCACCTTGCTGTGGGATTACATCCGCGAGGTGACGGAGCTTAACGTTTGCCGATTGAAACGGACCTGAGGCACGCGGCTCAATCGGTTGCGCAGCGGTCGTATATCGGGTGACTGCGGCGTATCAGCCGCAGCGCTTTGAGTGACATTACGGCCGCTACGCGCCCCGAGGCAGCCGCGCATGATACGTCAGCGGCTGCCGTATTTACGTGCGCCAGGCATGGATTTAGTCGGCGATGACGACAATCGCGACCCGGCGGTTTTCGGTGCGCCCGGCGCGGGTTTTGTTCGAGGCCACAGGTTCACGGCTGCCCAGGCCACGCACCTGGATATTTTCAGGACGCATGCCGACCTTGGTCAGCGCTTTGACCACACTGTTGGCACGGCGCACAGACAGCTGTTCGTTGTAGGCTTCCTGCCCCGAAGCATCGGTGTGTCCATCCACGCGCACGCGCTGGATGTCCACCGCCAGCAGCGCAGTGCCAATGCGCTCAACGATTTCCTGGCTTTGCGCGTTCAGCACTTCAAGGTCGCTGCCAAACAGGACTTTACCTGACAAACCAAACGCCCAGCCTTCGTCAGTCAACTCAAAACCCTGCTGTTTGAGCACAGCGATTTGCGCCGGGCTCAGGCCTTTTTGCGGGGCCGTCTGGCAACCGCTCAATGCCAGCGTCGCCAGCAACAGGGTGAAGCCAAAAAACTGTAAGTAACGCTGGGTAAAAGCACGCATAGGTGTCTAGCTCCTTGTATTTGCGGGGGACGCAAGCTGCTGCACTTGCGAAAGGTGTTGGCCGCCCCGGTCCATCCGCTTGGCCTGGTACATCGCAGTATCGGCGGCATTGAGCAGGGAGTCCGGGGTGGCACCATGTTCGGGGTAAACCGCAACGCCGATACTGAGCGAGGTCACCACCTGCGTCTGATCGGGCAAAACAATCGGCGCCAGCATGCTGGCAATGATCTTGTCAGCGATACGCTCGGCGTCTTCGGTCTTGTGCAGCGGCGTCAGCAGGATTGCGAACTCATCACCGCCCAAACGCGCCACCAGGTCTTCTTCACGCAATTGGGCGCGGATACGCGTGGCCACGGCCACCAATACGGCGTCACCTGCGGCATGACCATAAGTATCGTTGATACCTTTGAAACGATCACTGTCGAGAAACAGCACGGCGGCTTTTTCGTTGGCCTTGCTCAGAACACGTAATGTGCGCGCCAACCGTGCTTCAAAATAGGCGCGGTTGGGCAGGTCGGTCAGGGAGTCATGACTGGCCTGATGCGCCAGGGTTTCGTTCTCATGCTTCAAGTGACTCTGCCAGGACTCCAACTCATCAAGCAGCGCATTGAAGTCATTGCCCAGATTATTCAACTCTTTGATGTTGGCCGCAGGTACACGTCGGTCGAAGGCCCGTTCACGGCGCGCCGCGTGCGCAACATCGGCCAACTGACGAAGTGGCCCCGTAATGCCATTGAGCAGGCGCCGAGACAAAAACAATGCACTCCAGGCGCTCAACACCGTGCACACCAGGATGCCGAGCAGGCCGCTGATCAAGAACCGCAGCATGTTGGCGCCGTGGCCCCTGAGCGTGACGGTGCCCACTTCTCGCCCCTGATGCAGGATCGGCAGGGTGACGGGCTGCGCGAGCAAACTGTTGGCCAGCAGCATTTCGACTTTAGACAGCAGGTCTGTTTCCGGGCGCTTCCATTGCGCCAGCAGCTCACCATCGGCGGTAAACACTTTGGCCTCGGCCACCGCCTCGGTAGACGCAATCAGGGCCAGTGCTTCGGTGGCTGCCGCACTGTCATCGAACACCACTGCGGCTTCGACGGTGTAGTTGATCGAGCGCCCGATCAGGTGCAAGTTGTGGTCGGCGTACACCTTCAGTGCAATCACGCCCAGGATGGTCAGCGACACGCTGGCCATCGTCACCGCCACCATCGCCAGCCCCAAATGCCCACGGCTAAGTACAGAGCGCAAGCTACGTCGGTGCTTGGTGTTATTGAGCGCGATCATGGTTGTGCCGCCCTGCGGCGCGACAACTGCAACACGCTGGGATGAATACGCACGCCGCTGCGGGCGACGGAGTCGAGGTTCACTTCAAAGGACACTTGCTCATCGGCCACACGCAAACAGAACAGCGTGCCGACCGTGCATTGATCACCGCCCTCACTGATGCTCAGCACCGCATGCCCCGTAAGTGCATTGAACAGGCTGCTGCGCTCTTCGTCTGAGAGCTTTCCCAAATACAGCGCATTACAGTCGTCGGCTATGGTCGGATTGTTCACCAACAAACGGCGGACGAACACCTGCCTGCCACTGGATTGCGTGGCGCCTTTGAGCAGGTCATCGGTGTATTCGGTGGGGCCGACCACACACAGTTGCAGTTGAGCGGGTTCAATCGGCCAGCGTGCGTAGCTCAGAATGCCGAGTACCACTTGCGTCACGGCTTTGGCACGCTGATCAGCCAAACTAATCGGCGCTTCAGGTTGGGCAAAGCAGGGAGTGCTCAACAGAAACAAGCAGAGTGAAAGCAGCCATCGCCGCACACCACCACGCTGCTCTGAAGACGAGGCAGCCACATCCATGCAGGAATTCTCTGATTTCTATGTAGGAATTATGCCGCAACGATAGCACAGCCCTTGTATAGACTGTGATACACGTCACGTTACGGCACCTGCCCTACCTTCGTGTCGCGTGCACGATTTAACCTAAACCCAGCATCAAACCACTCAGGCGTTTGACCTTGCGCAGTACAGCCCCTTCAAAAACGCCAGCACGAGGTTCTACAAGACTAAACCAGTGCTTGGCCCGCGTGATGCCGGTGTAAATCAGCTCTTTGGTCAACACCGGGTTGAGCGCCTCGGGCAGTACCAAAGCGGTATGAGAAAACTCCGAGCCTTGAGACTTATGCACCGTCATGGCGTACACCGTTTCAACATCATTCAGACGGCTTGGTAGCACAAAACGGATGCCTCCCTGACCATCATTGCGCGCGAACGCCACACGCAAAACCTGACGCTCGTCGTGCCCCTCGCGCTCAGGGAGTTTGAGGGCGATGCCTATGTCGCCGTTCATCAGGCCCAGCCCGTAGTCGTTGCGGGTCATCAGCACCGGGCGCCCTTCGTACCACTGCTGGTCGCTGTCTATCAGTTGGCGGGCAAACAGCGCGCGCGTGATGCGCTCGTTCAAACCCTCCACACCCCACGGGCCTTTTCGCACGGCGCAGAGCACTTGAAACCCTTCGAATGCGTTCAGTACGGTGCCCGCCCATGCCGCCCAGCAAGGGTCTTCGAGGGGCGCACCCGCCACAGGGCGTTGCTCGCGCAATACATTCAGGTAATGCCGATAGCCTTTGGCTTCGTCCCCGCAGCCCTCAAGCACCAAACGTTCAAAGCGTTTGTCTTGCTCGCCACTCAGTGGCCACGCAGACAGGTCCGCATACGCGCCAGAGGTCAGTAACGCGCGGGCCTCTTGGGCCTGCTGCTGGTTGACCAGACGGGAGAGCTGCCCGATGCCGCTGCCTTCACCAAAACGCCGCGAGTGACGCAGCATCACCACTTGTTGGGCCAAGGGATGCGAACCCTCGGTATCCGTTTGCAAACCACTGCCCGCCAGGTGTTCGCCGCTAATCTGCTCCAGCCATGCTCGGGTTGAGGGGCTGTACCAGCCTGCTTCTGCGTCGCGACACAGATCACCGAGTACCGCACCGGCTTCAACCGAGGCCAACTGGTCCTTGTCGCCCAATAACACCAGGCGCGCATGATCAGGCAGCGCATCGAGCAGGTTTGCCATCATTTCGAGGTCGATCATCGAGGCTTCGTCGACGACCAGAACATCCAGCGGTAAGCGATTGCCCGCGTGATGACGAAAATGCCGCGTCCCCGGACGGCTGCCGAGCAGGCGGTGAACGGTGGTCACATCACTGGGGATTTTTTGCCGTAGCGTGTCGTCCACTTCCAGAGACTTGACCTGAAGGCTGATGGATTCGGTCAAACGTGCGGCCGCTTTGCCCGTGGGTGCGGCAAGGCGAATACGCAGCGGCGCCCCGGCTTCAACAGCCGGTGCTTGTAACAGCGCAAGCAAACGCACCACGGTGGTGGTTTTACCGGTACCCGGCCCGCCCGTTACGATGCTGAATGCGCCACGCGTGGCCAAGGCACATGCCAGCTTTTGCCAATCAATCGGCGCATTCGCTTTGGGGCTGCCGAACAAGTTGTTCAGACGTGCAGGCAAATCAGCCGGGGTCACCTCCGCCGTGGTCAGACGTTGGCGCAAGGCACTGTCGATTCGTCGCTCGTACGCCCAATAACGACGCAAATACAAACGCCGCTCGCTCAGCACCAAGGGGCGACTGGCGGCATCAGCCGTCGAGAAGCCCGCGTGCTCAACCAGTGGACTGGCCTGCAATGCCGTGCACCACGCGTCGCCCTCCAACGCTTCCAGCAGTTGCGATGGCAACAACATGGCGCCGGTTTGCACGTCCCCCTCAGGCGGCAAAGACAGTGCAAAGTCAGGCGCTTTAAGGGTTTCAAACAGGTCAAGACACACGTGGCCGTGGCCCAACTGATGGCTGGTCAACGCCGCTGCCAGCAGTACCAGCGGATCGCCCTGGGGCGCCCGCTCGTGAAGAAAAGCGACAAACGCTTTATCCAGCGCGCGCAGCCAGCCGCGCTCCACCCAACGTTCAAGCAACAGCAGCAAGTCTGCGGCGCGATCCAGAGGTTGCAGTTGCGCCAGCCTCTCGGCCGTCAACGGCGTGGGTAACAGTTCGGCAAACGAGCGACTCATAACAACACTCCCTGTTCCCACGCGGGGGCCGCCGGTATTGGCCGAGGCTTGCCCTGGAACATCAGGTCCAGGCTTTCAATCAGAACTCTGGGTGGTCGCGTAAAAAATACGCCCTGACCTTGGGAACGCGTACCACGTAAAAACAGATATAACGCACCGCCCATGTGCTGGTCGTAGTCGTAATCTGCCAACCGCGCCTTGAGCTGGCGGTGCAAGGCCAACAGGTACAGCACGTATTGCAGGTCGTAACGGTTGTCCAGAATGGAGGCCGTCATGGCCTCTTCGGTGTAAGCCGTATCGTCTGCGCCCAACCAGTTGGATTTGTAATCAGCCACGTAATACCGCCCTTCGTGTTCGAAAGTCAGGTCGATAAAACCTTTGAACATGCCATTAAGCAGGCTCGGCTCAGCCCCTGCGCGCGCCGCCCCGCCATGCGTGTGCTGACGCACCCGTTGATCGAGTTGCAGCACGTCGACGTTGTGGCTGGCAAACCAAAACTCCATTTCAATCTGATACTGCGTCAGCTGGCTAAGGACGACAGCCGGTTGGCCATTGTTCAGACGCAGGGGTTCATCTTGCAGATGCACCAACCACTCGCTCAGGGTGTCGATCCAGCCTTCCCAGCCACGCCGATTACAACGCCGCGCGACAGCATCTTCGATAGCCGCTGGTTGCGCCTTGAAACCCTCACTGCCCGCCCACTCAAGCAAGCCATGCAAGAACGTCCCAGGATTTGGCCCACGGGGGAAACGGTGGATATCACCGCCGCTGAGCAACACATCACGCGGTGCATCTGGGTCCAAGCGCTCGTCATCTGACAGCTTTTGTGCCAAAGCACTTTCCGGCGCTTCGCCAGCGCTGAGGCTGTCACCAATGCGTAAAGCACTGTAGGAAGCAATCCACCAGTTTTCCGCTGCACGGCGTGTCGGAATCAGCGGTTTGAGCAACGTGGCCGAATTGAGTGGCGGGTAAAAGTGGGCTTCGCTGGCGGGCGGAGCGGCTTGGCAGTGAATCGCCGGGCAATCGTTTTGCAAGTCCGCAAGCCAGCGCTCCAGCCCTGGTGATTCGGTCAACAGCGCACCCCCGCCGAGCAAATAGCCCAAGGCTGAGGCGTGTAACACCGAGCGGTTGTTGTTGCCTCGTTTCAGGTCAGCCACGCCCAGCCAGCAGGCATGTTGTGCGCGGGTAAGTGCCACGTAGAGCAAGCGCAAATCTTCAGCCAGGCGTTCATCGTCGGCTTGAGTGATCAATTCAGGTGTTGGTTTCAAACTGACCTGTGCGTGGCCTGCGGCATCGTGAAAATGCAGGGGTAGACGGCTGCCATCCACAGGCTTGGTCGAGCAGATAAATGGCAGGAACACCAACGGGTATTCCAGCCCCTTGGACTTGTGAATGGTCACTACCTTGACCAGTTGCTCGTCGCTTTCAAGTCGCAGAATTTGTTCTTCACCGGCCTGGCCCGACAACGCCAAATGCTCGGCCAAGTGCCGAATCAGCGCCTGTTCGCCGTCCAGTTCGCCGGCCGCTTGCTGCAGCAACTCGGACAGATGCAAGACGTTGGTCAGTATTCGCTCGCCCTCCGTGCGGGTCATCAACGCTTGAGGCAATTGGAAGTCGTGCAGCAAGCGGCGCAGCATGGCCAGTACGCCTTGCTTGCGCCAGATGTCCCGGTAACCGCGGAACTGCATGACCCGCGATTCCCACGCCAGTTCGTCCTCATTCAGACGCTCCAGTTCGATCAATGGCAAGTCCAGCGTGATGCAAGCCAGTGCGGCCCGCAGCGGCCGTTCGACGTCAGGCTCGGCACAGGCTTTGAGCCATGCCAGCACATCATGTGCTTCCTGAGCTGCGTAGACTGAATCCTTATCAGACAGGTACACGCTTCGCACGCCACGGGTCGATAATTCACGCCGTACCGCCTGAGCTTCTTTACCATCGCGCACCAAGATGGCGATGTCGGCGGGCAAGACGCCGCGCAAGGCTTCACCGTCTTTGGCAAAACCGCAGCGTCCCTGCTGACCGCCGTTGAGCAGCTCTACAATTTGGCTGGCACACACGGCCGCCAGTTGCTGGCGGTAAACCGCTCCGCTGAGGGGTTGCTCGGCGGGCAGTTGCCAGAGGTTCATGGCTGGGACGGGCTGGCCCTCAAGCTGTAGGACTTCTTTGCGGCCTTGGGATTTAACTGAAACAAAGGGCACAGGGTTTTCAGACCCTTCGCGAAATAGAAACGCACCACGGCCGGTGTCTCGATGTTCGGCACGTTCAAATACATGATTGACCGCGCTGACCATCGCATGGCTGGAACGGAAGTTGGTGTCCAGTGTATGCAGCCGGTCACGGGTGGCGTGACGAGCACGCAAGTAGGTATAGATGTCCGCGCCACGAAACGCGTAGATGGCTTGTTTGGGGTCACCGATCATGAACAGACCCGTGTCGGGGTCATTGGCCTGGATGCGATAAATGGTTTCAAAAATGCGGTACTGCACAGGATCGGTGTCTTGAAACTCATCAATCAGCGCTACCGGAAATTGTTCGCGTATCAGGGTCGCCAAACGCTCACCGCTCTCTGCTTGCAAGGCAGTGTCCAGCCTCACGAGCATGTCATCGAAGCCCATCTCGGCGCGACGGCGTTTTTCCTCCTCAAAACGTGTACTCACCCAATGTGCAGCGTGCTCCAGCACAGCCGCATCGGGGCTTGGCAACGCATCGAGCGCTGCTTTCAGGTCGCGCATGGCATCCAAGGCTGGGTGCTGCGGGGGGGCGCCTTTTTTCCAGGCTTCGGCCATGCCGTCCGGGGTCAGGCGCGTAAAACCTGTGCCCAGGTCCAACTGCTCCAGTGACTCATCCGCCGCCCACGCGCTGAGTTTTTCAAACCAGGGTTCAAAGTAGCGCGCCTGCATTTTTCGGCCATCGACAGCTTTATCGGCCACGCCTTGCAGGCATATCTGACGTAACTCTTGAGCCCATTGCAACCAGGGGGTTTTGAGCTGCAACAGCGCTTGGCGGCGTTCGTGCAAACAGACCTCGATCATTTCGGCCGGTGTTTGCTCGGGGTGTTGGGCCGCTCGCGAGCTACCAAACAAGGCGCGGACCCGTGGTAATAAAGCCGCGGGACCGCTCCAGTTTGAGCGCACCCAATTCAAGGCATCGCCCTGCATCGGGTAGCAGAACAGTCGCCAGTAATCGCGTAGCACTTCGCCCAGCAGGTCGCTGTGATCGGTTTCGAGGGTTTGCGTGAACAGACTGCCGCTATCGAAAGCATGCTCACGCAACATGCGCTGACACCAACTGTGAATGGTGGAAACCGCCGCTTCGTCCATCCATTGCGCTGCGATATCCAGACGCCCGGCACAACCTGCCCACTGCTCGATCTCGAACGCTTCGCGCAGTTGTGCGACCAAGGTGTCCGGGGCTTCAATTTCGTCCCGAAAAAAACGCGCTGCTTCAGCAAGACGTGTACGAATGCGATCGCGCAGTTCTTTGGTCGCGGCATCGGTGAAGGTGACGACCAGTATTTGTGGCGGTAAGAGTTCGCGTCCAAAGCCTGTTGCTTGCGAGCCGTGCCCTAGAATCAGACGCAGGTAAAGCGCCGAAATGGTGAAGGTTTTGCCAGTGCCAGCACTGGCTTCAATGAGTTGGCTGCCGCGTAACGGAAAGGACAATGCCAAAGGAAGTGCGTGCGCGTTCATTAGCGAGCCTCCTCGGCCGTCAAGGACCGCCACGACGCTTCGAACAGTGGCCGATAAAGTGCGTCACACCACTCTTCAAACTCCCCACCGGCCATGAGTGCAGCGAAGTCAGGGAACTGACGAGACAGCGCCGCGCTTTCCCGGCGCTCACCTTCACTGGTCTGGCCGTCCCCTTCATAGGCTTTTTGCGCAGCCGCAGCGGCTTTGGCAGCGTCGGGTTGGGCTAACCAGGCAAAGGCTGTTTTCACGGCGACAGGCAGCGGGCGCCCCATGCCAATTCTCCACGTTAAAAGCAGGTTGGCGAGAATGTCGCCTGCCTGTTTGGGTGCAAGCGGCGCAAGGAGCAAGGTGTCATCGCTGGCCACCAACGCCGTGGACATGTCTAACCCGCTGGCACAGGCCACTAAGTGGTTGACCCACGGTCGGGTCAATCGATGCCACTTACGGGTTTTAATGCCCCCGATGCTATTAGGAATCGTCGTGATGGACAGTAAGCCGTTATCACTACGTTGGTGCAGATGACTCAACCAGCCCTCAAGGATCAGGCCTTGCTCTGCAAAACTGACCGGCAAGGCGCTGTTCAAGGGCGTCGGCCAAAGACTCACTAATTGCTGATAACGCTGGAGCACGTCAGGCAGTGGCTCGATCAACTCCTGCTGCAATGCCTCGCCAAAACCGGCCATCGGCAACAAACCGCTGCCCTGCAACCGCAGGGCGCGGGTATGCAACGCTTGTTCGAGTTGATCGGGTTGTGCCAGCGCGGCTTCGAGCAAGCTGTCGCTCAGGGTGTAACGCTCCAGTGCATCAAGCACGAAGGGTTCCTCATCAGCCAAAGGCACTTCTGCCGCCTCAAAGTAAACCTTCAGGCGCTGACTAAAGAAGTGACGCACAGGATTACGCAAAAAGTCTTGAAGCTGAGTCAGGTTGACCGGTTCTTCCTGGTGATGGGCCGACAACATCGCGGGTGCAGCATGCTCGGGTTGTGCCTCATGGAGTTGCTGCCATTCACGGGCGTAACTGAACAGTTTGGGATTACCTTCGTGGAAATATCGGGCACTGAAGGGTTGAAGCGGATGCTCTTGGGTCATGGCTTCAAGCAAGTCCGCACCGTTAGAGAGTGTCCAGCCACTGGCCAAGTGGTCACGAAGCTGGCCGATGAGCACGCAGGCCGGACGCTCACTGTTGTCGCGAATACTGCGGCCTACCCAGCTGATATACAGTTGATCGCGGGCGGACAATAGCGCTTCAAGCAGCAGGTAACGGTCGTCTTCACGGCGAGAACGGTCGCCGGGGCGGTAATCGCTGCCCATCAAGTCAAAGTCCAGCGGCGGTTGGGCACGCGGGTAGTCACCGTCGTTCATCCCCAGCAAGCACACGAGCTTGAATGGAATGGCTCGCATCGGCATCAAGGTGCAGAAGTTGACCGCGCCCGCAAGAAAGCGCTGCGAAAGTTTGCCTTGGTCCAGACCGGTCAGCCACGCTTCGCGCACGACCGTCAGCGGCAACTCATCGTCCAGGCCCACAAGTTCGCAGGTTTCCAGCCAGTTCTCGCGCAGCTCTTCGAGCTGGGCCAGCAGGTAATCGTCGTGCTCAGTCTCGGCCTGAAAAAATAACTGCATCAGGGCTTGCAGACGCTCGCCCCACTGCTGCGGCAAAGCAGGCTGCGAGAGTTCTTGATGGGCGATTTCAAGGGCATCTAGCAAGGCGACCAGCGGGCCAATCAGGACGGCATCAAGGCCACCTATTTCATCGTAAGGCTCAATGCCATCGCAGGCTTCGCCACTGCCAACGGCATAGCCGAGCAACATACGGCGCAATCCAAAACGCCAACTGTTCTGCTCCAGGTGCGCAGGCAGGCCCAGCCCTTCACGCTGTTCGGCATTCAACCCCCAGCGAATGCCCGCGCCTTCAATCCAACGGTGCAACGTAGGCAAGTCGCGTTCTTGTACGTTGAATCGGGCACGTAAGGCCGGCACGTCCAAGAGGTCTAGAATTTCGCTGACCGGGAATCGACTGTCAGGCAACTTGAGCAAGTGCTCGATCGCGATCAAAAGAGGATCACGCCCGCGCTGGCCCTGGTCGGCCAAGGTAAAAGGAATAAAGCGGCGGTCATTACGCTCGATCTGCCCGAACACCGCGCGAATGTGCGGCGCATAGCTGTCGACATCCGGCACCATCACGATCACATCTCGCGGCTGTAAATCCGGATTCTCACTGAATCGTGCGAGTAGTTGATCGTGAAGGATCTCGACTTCACGTTGCGCGCTGTGGGCAACGTGAAAACGAATTGACTGATCTTTCTCCAGCTCAATAGCAGGCCAGCACTCGCGTGTTTCATTGAGCGGGCGAAGCTCCAGGATGTCGTCCTGTAATTGGTTAAGTAGATTGCGCGGTTCAACTTCACTGAACAGGTCAATCCGACCATCACGGAACGCGGAACGGTAGCTGTTGGGGTCGTCGAAACTGTCGAGCAGATTGATGTAGTCGCGCCCCTGCTTGCCCCACGCAGCTAGTAGCGGATGGGCGTGCTGATGCAGGATATCCGCGTCCAGTACTGTAGGCATTCCCGCTTTGCGCGCTTGGCGCTTGTACTGATGACGCAGCAGATCTTTGTCTGCAACGATGTCAGACCAATGGTGGCGGCAAGGGTTGTGTACACATAGCAATACCTGACTGAAACGTGCGAGACCTGCCAATGCTTCGAGCGCTTGCGCGGGCAGAGAAGAGATGCCGAACACAATCACCCTGGCGGGTAACCCGGACGGGGCTTGTTCGAGGCTGTTGATTTTTTCTATAAAACGCTGATGAACACCCGCCCGACTTTGGGCCATGCCCTCTTGCCCTACATCCAGCAACAGGGCACGCCACAACTCGGCTTGCCAGCAGTTGGCCGGGCTCAAGGCAGGCGTTTCGCCTCGTGCATTGCGTAACTGATGGCGGCCAGCAGCCCAGTCTTCCAGCCAGTCAGCGCGGTAAACCTGATATTGGTCGAACAGATCCGCGAGCCGCTCTGAGAGTTGATAGCGTTTGCGCAGGTCGGTGTCATGGGTAAGAAAGCGCTGCAACGGCTCAAAATGCGGTAGATCAATCAGTGCTGGTAACAAACGCATCAGGCGCCAGGTTAACGGAGCCTTGTCGAGCAAAGACTTAGCAGGGATTTGTTCGCTGCCCAGCACCAGACGATAGAGTTGCCATAAAAATGTACCGGGTAACTGGACATCAATCGCTGCCGCTATACCACAACCACCCAAGTCATCATCCTGAGCATCTTCTGCCAGGGCCAACTTGAGCCATTGCGCGATCCCGTTGCTTTGCACCAGCGCTATTTCATTCTCCAAGGGTGCCAAGGGATACATGCGCATCCAGCTCACGACCAGGCTGCGCAGTTCATCAAGCCGGTTACCGTGAACCACCATAAAACCCGCATTGAGGGGCGTAGCAACCGACATATCGGCATCCTTTGGAGAAGATTAAAAACCCGGAGGCGAACCTTAACATCGCCCAGTCATCTGAGTGCAACGCAAGGTACGTACGCGCTCAATATGCCTTCAAATAATGGGAGGCTTACGGCTGGCGATATCAATAGCGTCGTTTATGAGATGTAGCCGATCAGTAATGGACATATCGCCTACCAGCCTGATAACAGGGCAAGTCCGTTTAGAAAGCCAGTCCTTCTGGTTTTACATGACCGAAACGTTTTACCTCCCGCAGCGTTAGTCGTTCTAAGCGCAGGTCAACGGGGAGGTATAGAAACACCATGAGATCAAAAGCGTCCTCAAGTGCGCAGCCCCACCCCCTTATCGAGCCAGCGACAACTGCCCGGCTTGCGCGGCGCATCTCATGAAGTAAACGCTCACACCGCTGCGCTTTTTCGACCTGATGTTGATAAGGCGGGTTACTGGGTAGCCACAAAAAATCATCGGCCTCCAGATGTGTCGCACACAGTTCGTACGCAAAGGCTCTGGCCAGGGTAGTTGTGCCGATCCCTGCGGCACCCGTCATGAGGATGTTGCGAGTCATACTAGCCTCTGTCTCGCCAAGTGCTATCAAACCTCATACCAAATGACAAAAACGGTTATTCACTGGCCTGCTCACGTTTCGAGATACTGACACAGAGCGTAATAACATCCGTTAAGAAGCAAGTGAGCTTAGTCACGCTTGGGCTTATTGACTGAGGATTTGATTACTAAGCGCATGCGGGGTAAAGACAACGCAAATATTCAGCTGTTTGGATCAAGAATATTTTTCGAGCGCACAAACAAAATCCCCATCTGCGTGAGCAGACAGGGATTCTGGAATTTAATCTTGACGATGACCTACTCTCACATGGGGAAACCCCACACTACCATCGGCGATGCATCGTTTCACT